>NZ_CP080034.1:0-3747438 GCF_019395145.1 Brevundimonas nasdae | reverse complement strand
GCAGCCGCCTCCAGCGCGGCCAGGACCTCGGCGGTGGAACGCAGGCGCGAGACGCGCGGCAGGATCGCCTCGACCGAGAAGCCGTGCCACTCGGCCGAGAAGGTGCTGCACGCATCCTCGACCACCACCATATTGTAATCCAGCGACCAGCCCTCGCGCGCGGTGGATTCAACGCCAAAGTTGGTGGCCACGCCGGTCAGCAGCACGGTCGTGATTCCATACCGACGCAGGGCCAGATCCAGCTCCGTGCCGTGGAAGGCGCCCCACTGACGCTTGGTCACGATCAGATCAGGCTCCAACGCCAGCACCTCGGGACGCAGTTCGGCGAAATCATCGGGCAAGGCAGGCAACGCCTCCGCGTCGATCAGCCCCTTGGGCGCCAGCGATCCGCCGGGACCGAAATCCACCCGCACCGGCACCACTAGACCGCCTGCGGCCTTCAGCGCGCGGGCGATGGTGATGTTGCGCGCCAGCACGTCTTCGACCGAATGGGGCGCTCGCGGCGCACCCAGAATTCCCTTTTGCAGATCGATCATCACCAATGCGGTCTTGCGGGGATCGAGTTCCAGGGCCACGACATCTCCTGACGGATTCATTTGAGCTTCCAGGCGCCGCCGTCGGGCGCCGATGGCATTCCTATCGCACCATGACCGACACCGTCTCCTACTTCTTCTGCGGCATCGGCGGGTCCGGGATGCTGCCCCTGGCCATGATCGTGCAGGCGCAGGGGTTCCCCATCGAAGGATCGGACCGAGCGCTGGATCAGGGCCGCACGCCCGAGAAGTTCGACTGGCTGCGCGCCCACGGCGTGACCCTGCACCCGCAGGACGGATCGGGCGTCACCCGCGCCAGCCAGCAGGTCATCGCCACCGGCGCCATCGAGGAGACGGTGCCCGACATCGGCGCCGCCAGACGCGCGGGCGCCCGCATCCAGACCCGCCCCGAACTGCTCAGCCAGTTGTTCAACGCCGCCCCGACCTCGATCGGCGTCGCAGGGACCAGCGGCAAATCCACCATCACCGGCATGATCGCCTGGATCCTGCACCAGACAGGCCGCAACCCCACCGTCGTCAACGGCGCGGTGATGAAGAATTTCGCCGACGCCGACCACCCCTTCGCCAGCGCCCTGATCGGCGGCCCTGACCTGTTCGCCGCCGAGGTGGACGAAAGCGACGGCTCCATCGCCCGCTACAATCCGACAGTCGCCGTCGTCTCCAACATCTCGCTGGATCACAAGTCGATGGAGGAGCTTCGGGACCTGTTCGGCGGCTTTGTCGACCGGGCCCAGACGGCGGTGCTGAACCTGGACAACCCCGAGACGGCGGCCCTGGCCCAGATGCTGCCTGCGGGCAAGGCCATCACCTTTGCGCTGGGCGAAGAACAGGCCGACCTGTCCGCCCACGACCTGCAGCCCCTGCCCACCGGAATGAAGTTCCGCCTGATCGCGGGCTGGAGCGAATATGACGCCGTCCTGAATGTTCCCGGCGCCCACAATGTCGCCAACGCCCTGGCGGCGCTGGGCGCGGTCAAGGCGCTGGGCGTGCCGGTGGGCGAGGCGGTCGCGGCCCTGGCGACATTTGCAGGCATCCGCCGCCGCATGGAGGTGGTCGGCACGGCGGGCGGCGTCACCGTCATCGACGATTTCGCCCATAACCCGGACAAGATCGCCGCCACCCTGAAGACCCTGCACGCCTTCGATGGCCGCCTGCTGATCCTGTTCCAGCCCCACGGCTTCGGCCCGCTGAAGCTGATGAAGGACGAGTTCATCGAGGGCTTCGCCGGTCTGATGCGCTCGGACGACGTGCTGCTGATGCCCGAACCCGTCTATTACGGCGGCACCACCGACCGCAGCGTGGGGTCGCAGGACATCGCCTCAGGCGTCCGCGCCGCCGGCCGCAACGCCGAGGCCCTGCCCGACCGAACCGCCTGCGGCGACCGTATTCTGGACCTGGCCCGACCCGGCGACCGCATCATCGTCATGGGCGCCCGCGACGACACCCTGTCCACCTTCGCGGCGGAACTGCTGGGACGGCTGGGCTGACCTCCCCCCCGTCATCCTAGGCCTTGTGCCTAGGATCCATAGACTCCGTCGAGGACGGAGGGAGCACTACAGAAACCGGGAGTATGGATCCTCGCCACGAGGGCGAGGATGACGGGGGAAGGATCAGTAAACGTCGCGCCGATAGCGCCCGTCTTCCAGCATCTGCAGCAGGACATCGGCGCCCAGCGCCTGTTCCAGCGCGGCATGAACGCCCGACGCCATGCCCTCCAGACTGCCGCAGACATAGATGACCGCGCCGCGCGAGACCCATGCCCGCAGGTCGTCAGACGCCGCCGTCACCAGGGCCTGCACATACCGGCCATCGCCTGCGTCGCGTGAGAAGGACCGGTCTAGCCGGGTCAGGACGCCTGACGTCAGCCAGGCCTGAAGCTCTGCGTCGAAGAAGGCGTCGTGCGCCTGCGTCCGCTCGCCGAACAGCAACCAGGCGCCGCCCGCCGCCGTCCTAGCCTTCAGGTGGGCGCGCAGGCCCGCGATCCCGGTGCCGTTGCCGATCAGGATCATCGGTGTTTCGTCCGACGGGCCGTGGAAGCTGCGGTTGGCGCGCAGCCGCATGTCGATGACGTCGCCGACCTTCAGGTCCTGCGTCAACCAGCCCGAGGCCAGCCCCGGCGTCCCGTCGGCATGGCGCATCAGGCGGATCAGGAACTCGACCCGGCCGTCCGACGGCAGGGAGGCGATGGAGTATTCGCGCGATCCGGGCGTGACGCCGTCACGCGGCGACAGGCCGATCTCGGCGATGTCGCCCGCGGCCCAGTCGGGCAGGGCCCCGACAGGCTCGAACGCCAGATGATGCGCTTCTCCGCCCGGACTGCCCGGATTGGCCAGCACGCGCTCGACCAGCCGCCACTGATCATAGGCGGGCGGGGTCCAGTCGGGGGCGGTCACGCTGCCGGTGATCTGGTTCAGCTGGTGCTGCCAGTGGCGGATGGCGCCCGCATCGCCGTCATCGACCTCGACCGTGTCGAACAGCGGCTGGGCGCCCGAACGGCGCAGCCAGCCGTCCACTGCGTGGCCGAACCCGCAGAAGGCGTCATAGGACCGGTCGCCCAGGGCCAGCAGACCGAAGTGCAGGTTCGAGAGGTCGGCCTCGGCCCCCATGATCTTGCGCACGAAGCGCACGGCGCTGTCGGGCGGATCGCCCTCGCCCGTCGTGGACACGATCAGCAGCGCCCGGTCTGTCGCCTTCAGCGTCTCGGCGTCCAGATCGTTGAACGACACGACCCGCGCCCCCACGCCGCCGTCGCCCAGCGCCCGCGCCGTCATCCAGGCCAGTTCCTCGCCAAAGCCGGTCTGGCTGGCGAAGGCGACCAGCACCGCCTGGCCTTCGCCTGCCCCCGCCATGGCCGTGGACTGCGCACGCGCCGCCGCCTTGGCCCGACGCTGGCGCCAGACGGTCAGGGCGATCAGGGCCAGCCAGAGAACAACCGCCCCGACCGCCCACAGCCAGCGCTGCGGATCTGATGTCACCCGGCCTCATCCATCATGGCGGCGAAGGCGGGCGTCAGGCTTTCGACCAGACCGGCCTCGGTCCGCGCGACGAAATGGGCGGCCAGACCGACGGCTTCGGCGTATTCAGGACCATCGACAGGCCCCATCACCGTCAGGGCCGTGGCGTAGGCGTCCGCCATCATGGCCGAAGCGTGCAGCACGGTGACCGAGGCCAGGCCATTGTCGACTGGCTGTCCCGTCGCCCCGTTCAACGTATGCGGATAAAGACGTCCCTTGTGGGTGAAGGCGCGGCGGTAGTCGCCGCTGGTCGCCACGGCCAGATCAACCAGAGCCGCCACCGTGCGCGGCGCGGGGGAACCCCCGATGCGTTCGATCTCGACCCACCAGGGCTGGGCGTCCGGCTTGACGCCGCGCCCCTTCAGTTCGCCGCCGATCTCGATCAGGTGCGAGGTCGCGCCCAGGGCCGTCAGACGGTCCGACACCCGGTCAACCGCATAGCCCTTGGCGATGCCGGAGAAGTCCAGCTTCATCCCGCCGATCTGCACCACGGCCTGGGCGTCGCGGTGCATCCGCAGTTTCTGCCAACCCGAGACCTTGCGCGCCGCCTCGATCTCTTCATCCGAGGGCACCGGCAGCAGGGCCGAGCGCGGACCGGGCGGACCAAAGCCCCACAGATCAACCAACGCGCCCAGCGTCGGATCGACCGCGCCATTCGTCTCGTCGCCCAGGTCCATGGCCGCGTTCAGCACGGCCCACAGCGGATCGGACACCGCCCAGATGCCTTCGGGGGCAGCATTGAAGCGACTGATCTCGCTGTTGAACTCCCACGGGCTGAAGATGGCGACGACCGCAGCCAGTTCTTCGTCGATAGCGGTGCGGAGCGCCGCCTCGTCCACGCCAGGGGGTGCGATGACCCGCGCGCTCCAGGTCGTGCCCATGGTCTGGCCGTCCAGGGCGCGGATGATGTCGCTGGGCGGACGCGGCGGGCCGCCTTCCATGACCGGGATCAGGACGCGATTGTCGGCCCGGTCCCCCAGCGGGACCGGGTCGCCGATGGTGATGGCGGGCGGCGCACCGCGCGAGCCGCGAGAGAATGGATTGTCGGACATGCCCCGGACTTAGGGCAGGACTTCCAGCGCCGCCACATAGCTGGCGTTCGTTCCCAGCTCCTGACCCACGCCCGGCGTGCGGACCGAGGCGTTCAGCCAGTACAGACCCGCCACCGGCCAGGTGATGCTGAAGGCGCCGTCTGCGCCGGTCGTGGTCGTGATCTCTTCGGGGGCGTTGCGGTAACGCTGACCGCCGCGCGCCACGGTGACCTCGACGCCCGACGCAGGCTGGCCATCCTTCAGCAGCTTGAAGGTCGCCGCCTCTCCCTCGGCCAGATCATTGGGATGGGTCACCGGGACCAGCTCCAGACCGTGGCCGGTCGGGGCGAAGACGCTGTTGGTGGCGTTGTTCAGGGTGACGAAGGTTTCGATGCGGCTGGCGTTGCGGGTCGCCTGCACGTCGGTTGCGCCCGCAGGCAGGCCCGAAGGGAACTCCGCCGCCGCGCCGCGCCAGCGCTTCTGTTCGCCGTTCAGCTTGTAGCTGGCGTTCACGCCGCTGGAGACATTGGCGATCTTGTAGGTGCCGTTCTGCGTCAGATGCACGTCGAAGGTCGACCGATACTGCCCCTGCATCACATGTTCGGGCTGGACCGCCGATCCGTCAGGCGCGGTGATGGCCACATTGTCCAGACGCATGGCGGCGTGGTCGGCGCTGAAGACCTGGTTCGACGATCCGCCGTCGAAACCGACCCAGGCGTCATTGCCCGACAGAACGGTGGAGGTCGGGGCCAGCCAGGCGCGGTGGGCCTGAGCCGCCATCGGCGCGGCAAGGGCCGCAGCCAGGGTCAGAAGGGCGATGGTCTTCTTCATGGTTTCAGTCCTTAGCGAGAGACGGTGACGCTGACCGCGCCCAGTTCGGTTGAGCCTGCGGCGTTGGCGGTGTTGGCCGCGCCCCAGCGGAAGGGAACACGCACGACCTCGCGCCCGCCCAGTTCGCGGGCCGCCTCGACGACCAGGCTGTACTGGCCGGGCTGCAGGCCGTTCAGGCGCGCGGCGGGGACCGTGATGGTCTGGCGGCCCGGCGCACGGGTCGCGCCCGACACCCCGTCGGCAGGCAGGGCCATCGCGCGGCCGCCCTTGCGCCACCAGGTGCGCAGGTCCTTCAGCCAGTCCTTACCGTCGCCTTCGTTGTTGCGGGTCTGCTGGTACCAGACAGCCAGGGTCCGTTCCGCGGTCTGGTCCGGCTTCTCGATCCACACGGCGACATAGGGCCGGTGATAGGAGGCGGTGTTCAGGCGCGGAATCTCGACCGACACCGACAGGTCGGCGGCGAAGGCCGGGGCGGCGACTGCAAGACCAGCAGTCGTGATGACAACGGGGAGGATGCGCATCGGTTTACTCGGTCAATGAATGAAGATCAGGGCGATGATGACGGGAATGAGCAGGCCCAGCGCGGCCAGCGGCCAGGTCGACGGGCGGCCCCGGGCGTGCAGCCACATGAGGCCCAGCCCCGTCAGGGCGAAGATGGTGCAGGCCACCGCAAAGACGTCGATGAACCAGAACCAGACCGCCCCGGTGTTGCGGCCCTTATGCAGGTCGTTGAGGTAGGCGATCCATCCACGGGTGGTCTTCTCATGCACAGCGTCGCCCGTTGAACGGTCGATGGTCAGCCATCCGTCGCCGCCGGGAATGGTCAGGGCCACATAGACTTCTTCCGGCGTGGTTTCGGTCGGCTTGCCCGCCAAATCCACCTTGAAGGCGGTCTTGGTCCAGCGGGCCACCGCTTCGGGAACCGGGTCGGTCGTCTCCTCGGGAAACGCGGCCAGCCGTTCCAGCAGGGGCGCGGGCAGTTGCGCCTTCTGCTCCACCGTCACCGGCGTGGCGGGGATGGAGCCCGCGTGGTTCAGGGTGATGCCGGTCACCGCAAACAGGATCATGCCCACCAGGCTGACCGCCGCCGAAATCCAGTGCCAGCTGTGCAGCTGCTTCAGCCAGAAGGAACGCGCGCCGTTCAGCGCCGCCTTGGGTTTTGCTCCCTTGGCGGCGGATTCTGGCGGACGCTGTGTTGCGAGTTCGGTCACCTCGTGGCTCTGCCACTGCTGCGAACGGCTTTCAATAGCGATCCTCGCGACAAATCCTTCGCCGCCCCGCAGCCAAGCTGGTCAGTAGGTCAGACGCAGGCCCGCGCTGAGGGTGCGGGGCGGGCCGTAACCGGCGACGCCGTTGGCCGTCTGGGACACCTGCACGTCCTCGTTGAACAGATTATCCGCCGCCAACCACAGCAGGGTCCGCTCGTTCACCGCCCACTCGGCCCGTGCGTCCAGGGTGAAGGCGGCGTCCAGAACCCGGCTGTTCAGATCGTCGTCGAACCGGGCAGATTCATAGCGCAGCGCTGTCGCAAGGGTCAGGCGCTGGGTCGCGCGCCAGTCCAGCCCCGCCGTCGCACTCCACCGCGGCGCCTGGGCGGGGCGCAGGCCCGTCAGTTGCGGCGCGGCGCTTCCGCCGTCCACTTCAGCGTCGGTCCAGGACACGGCGGCGTTCAGCGACAGGGCGGGCGTCAGCGCCGCCGATCCATTCAACTCCACGCCCCAGGCGTCGATGGTCCCCGCGTTCTGGCGCTGGCGGGTCACGCCGGATGCGTTCTCGCTCAGGGTCACATTGACGATGGCGTCCTCGATCCGGTTCCAGAACAGACTGGCGCCCCAGGTCAGGCCGTCGCGGTCAAAGGCCAGCCCGGTCTCGACCCCAGTCAGCACCTCCGGCTTCAGATCGGCGTTGGCGACCGTCTGATCATTGCCGACGCGGAAGGGGCGATAAAGCTCGTTCAGGGTCGCGGGCCGGAACCCGGAATAGGCGGCGACGCGGGCGGACACATCCGGCGTCAACTGGCGCCGCACCGCCAGACGCGCGCTGCCCACCTCGCCCGAGCGATCCTCGAACCTCACGTCGGCGCTGGGGACGCCGGTGGCGATCAGCCGTTCCAGGCGAAACCCGTTCTCGTTCTTCCACTGATCCAGGCGCAAGCCCCCCGCGACCAGCCACGGCCCGCCGGTCCAGGATCCATCGACATAGGCGCCGACCACCGAGGTCTCGCCCCCCGCCACCCGCTCGCGCGTGAAGCCCTGACCGACATAGGTGTAATATTCCTGGGTCTGGCCGTCGTTGAACCGGGCGTCCGCGCCGACCTCCCACTCCAGCCGCCCGCCGCCGATCTGGGCTACGCGGCGGCGCAGGGCGGCGTTCAGGCCCCAGCCGGTCGCCGGGGTCTTGTACTGGTCGTTGGCGGGGGTCGTGGTCGACCGATCCGCCGAGATCGAGGCCGAACTATTGGCCAGGTTGCTGTCGATCCGCCACGCCTGCAGCCGCCAGCCGTAGCCGTTCGGATCAGGCGCCTTGGCGGCTGTGGCGCTGAGGCTGTGGCCGCTGGCGTTGGCGCGGGTGTTCAGCAGACCCGATCCGCGATCCTCCTCCCAGGTCGCGGCCCGAAGCGACAGGGTCGCGCCGTGCAGGTGCAGCCCGTCCAGCGGCGCATCGACCCGCAGGGCCGCGCTGCGACTGTCCAGATCCAGCGGCGTGTCCGCCGCCCCCGCCGCCGATCCGCGCACGGGCGTATAGCCGTTGCTGGTCTCATAAAGGCCCGACAGGGTCACTCCGACCGGCCCCAGCATGGTCGAGCCGGAACCCGCGAGCCGCGCCCCGCCCCGTTCAATCACCGAGGCGTCCAGCACCCCGCCTCTGTCGCGTTCGCTCAGCGCAATGGTTCCGGTCAGGGCGCCCGCGCCATAGGGTCCGGCCCCGGCGCCGCGCACGATGTCCACGCGCTCCAGCATCTCCGGCGCGGCCTGCGACCAGATCACCCAGCCCCCGAACGGATCGTTCAACGGAACCCCGTCCAGCGTCACCAATGTCCGCCCCGCCCCCGACGGCGCGATGGCGCGCAGCGAAATCCCCTGGGTGGTCGGATTGGCCGCCAGACTGCTGGTACGCCGGAACAGCGACACCGCAGGTACGGACCGCAGCGCCTCGTCCAGCCGCGTCGAGCGCGCCAGCACCGCCTGATCCAGCCGCACCACCGAAAAGGCGGCGTCGGCGGCCGCCGGCGGCAAACGCGCCGCCGTGACCACGATTTCAGACAACTGGGCGGGCGCAGGGGGCGGGAGATCTTGCAACATCAAGCGTTACAATAGGCCAGACCTGCAGACGGTTCACCGCGCAAGGCTTAAAAACCGCAGGGTGACCCCAGGGTCACACCTCGGACCAGCGCCGCAGCAGGTTGTGATAGACGCCAGTCAGTTCGATCACGGCCTGATCCTTGGGCCCCTTGTCCACCGCCACCCGCTGGGTTGCGATGTCCAGACGGAACAGGGTTTCGCGGTCGGCGTCGTCGCGCACCAGGCTCTGCAGCCACATGAAGGATGACACCCGCGCGCCGCGCGTCACCGGCGTGACCCGGTGCAGGCTCTTGGACGGATACAGGACCAGATCGCCTGCGGGCAGTTTGATCGACTGGGCTCCGTACATCTCCTCGATGATCAGTTCGCCGCCGTCGTAGTCCTCCGGCTCTGACAGGAACAGGGTCGCGGACAGGTCGCTGCGGATGCGGACGGTCCCGCCGTCGCGCGACTGGCGGATGGCGTTGTCGACATGAAGCCCGAACTCGCCGCCGCCTTCGTATCGGTTGAACAGCGGGGGGAAGATGGTGTGCGGCAGGGCCGCCGCAACGAACATCGGATTGGCGTTCAGCGCCTGAACCACCAGGGCCGAGACCTCCTTGGCCGCCGCCGAATCCTCGGGCAACTGCTGGTTCCGTTTCGCCGTCGCCGACTGGTGGCCCGAGGTGACATTGCCGTCCGCCCACGGCCCCGCGTCCAACCGTTCGCGCAACGCCCTCACTTCGGCCTTGGAGAAGACTTCAGGAATCTGGAGCAGCACGTCGAGCCTCGCTCAAAAAGAAGACGGCCCCGCGGGGAACACGGGGCCGTCCAGAATAGGCCGGGGAAACGGCCTTTAGAAGCGCAGGTTCAGGGCCAGGGTGGCCGAACGACCCGGCGCCGGATCGGCATGGTGAACGCCGTTGGTGCGGATGATGTAACGCTCATCACCCACATTCTGCACGTTCAGCTGCAGGGCCGCACGATCGGTCAGGGCGTAGGAAGCGAAGGCGTCAACGCGAGTATAGGCCGGGGCATAGACGCCATTGGCGCCGCCGCCTGCGCCACCCTGATTGCCGCCGTTCGAACGCGACACATAATAGACGCCGCCGCCCGCCGTGAAGCGCGAGGTGACCTTGTAGGTCGAGAACAGGCTCACGTTATCCTCGGGCGTGTTGGCGAGACTGTCGCCCAGGTTCGGACTGTTATAGGCGCCGCGAACCAGTTCCGACGTCTGGTAGGTATAGCCGCCGAACATCTGCCACTGGGGCGTGATGTTGCCTGACACGCCAATTTCAATGCCTTTGACTTCGACTTCGCCTGCCTGTTCATATTTGCCCACATCAACCAATATCTGGGCGTTCTTGCGCGTCAGATGGAAGGCGGCGGCGCTCAACTGCAGTTGATCGCGGAACAGGCTAGCCTTGGCGCCGATCTCGTAGCTGGTGGTGTCTTCAGGGTCGAGGACTTCGGTCAGCAGATTGCCGGTTCCATTGCCGCCGCTGTTGTTCTGGTCGCCCGCGCTGATGGTCGGCGGCGTCGAAGACGTGGCCCAGGATGCATAGACGCTGGTGTTCGGCGTCGGTTTATAGACCAGACCCGCCTGATAGTTGACGAAGTCCCAGGAATTCTTGGCGACCAGCTTCCCGGTCGAGTCAACGCCGCCTACGGCGTATTCATCCCACCGAACGCCCAGGTTCAGCAGCCACCGCTCGGTCAGCTCGATCGAGTCGAACGCGAAGAGCGACTTGGTGGTGGTCGAGTTCTTGGTCACCGCGCCCAGAACCTTGGTCCCGGTCCACGGGTCGCTGGGGTTGGGATTATAAAGCAGGGTGCAGTCATAGGGTACGCCCGTCTGCAACTGCGTCGGGCAGCTGGAGCCCGATGTGGTCGTGACGGTCCACGACGCGTTCTTGTTGATCTCGTGCGTGAACTCGGCGCCCACGTCGAAGCTGTGCTTGATGGCGCCCGTGTTGAACGTGCCGAACAGTTCGGTGACGTTCGCCGTAGTGTCTGCGGGGTTCCAACGCGACTTCAGACCGCGCTTCATCCACCAGACGCCGTTGACCAGAACCGCATTGCCGCCATCGCCCGGGTTGGTCACGACATAGTCGTTCAGGGTTTCGGAATAGCGGGTGGTGTTGCGGATCGCCAGGTTCGGCGAGAAGCGGTGCTCCAGCTTCAGGGTCGCGCTCTTGACCGTATTGTTCAGATAATCGCGCGCCGTCAGCCCGTAGAAGGTGTCATAGGGTACATCCAGAACGCCCTGGGCGTTCTCACGCGGAGCCGTGGCCCCGCCGCGCTTGGTGTAGAGCGGGATGCCGTAGTCAGGCATCTGGTTGCTGTCGAGATAGTTGAAGCTGAGGGTCGCGGTGGTGTCCGTGCCCAGGCCGACACCCAGGGCGGCGGCGACGCCGAACTTGTCGTAATCGACGGCGTTGCGGCCTGCGACGTCACCCGACGCCGACAGGATGTTGATGCGGAAACCGGCCGTCTCGCCGATGCGCCAGTTCTGGTCGATAGTGCCGCGCCAGTAGGAGTCCGTACCGCCGCCCAGCGAGACATTGGTGAAGTCGGTCAGCTTGGGCGACTTGGACGACAGGTTGATCGATCCGCCGCCCGAACCACGGCCCGAATAGACCGAGTCAGGCCCCTTGATGACTTCGACCTGCTCCAGGTTGAAGACTTCACGCTGCTGGCCGCCCGTATCACGAATGCCGTCGACGAAGATGTTGTTGCCCGAGGCCTGTCCACGGATGAACGGACGGTCGGCCAGCGGCTGGCCGCCCTCGCCTGCGCCGAAGGTGATGCCGGGCGAGGTGCGCAGCAAGTCCTGCAGCGAAGTCGCGCCGATCTGTTCGATGACCTGCTGCGGAATGACGGTGACGGCGCGCGGCGTATCGACCAGCGGCGCAACATATTTCGAGCTCTGCGGCTCACGGCGCTGCGCATGACCGTTGACGTCGACGGTGCCCAGATTCGTGGGCTGTTGCTGCTCAACCGCCGCGACGGTCGCGCCAGCTTCAGCGGCGTCGGCGGCTACGGCCGGAGCAGCGACCAGCATCCCGGCTGCGCTGGAGGCGAAAAGAAGTGCGCGGAGAGACGATGCGCGAGAGTCGGACATATTGCTGCGACCTTTTGGTCTGATTTTGCGATGCGGTCGCAATAAACAGCTTCAATATGTCGCACAAGCAAAATTGCGAACACCTCGCAGTCTTAGCTAGGTCACAATCGTCATCGGCCTCAGGGCAGGCTCCTCATTCAGATCCAGCCAGGTCGGATCGGGCATGGCTCTGTGTGCGGACGCCAGGGCTTCGGACCAGCGGCGGCCCAGGTCGCGGAAGTAAGGGTCTTCGGCGTCGATGCGGCGCTCCATCCCCGACAGCTTGCCGCGCGGGATCACGATCAGGTCCAGCGGCGCGCCCACCGCCAGGTTCGAACGGATGGTCGAATCGAACGAGATCAGCCCGATCTTCACCGCCTCGGACAGGGGGGTGGAGTTATGCAGGGCGCGATCCAGGATCGGCTTGCCGTATTTCAATTCACCGATCTGAAGGAAGGGCGTATCCGGGCCGCATTCGATGAAATTGCCCTGACCATAGATCAGATACAGCCCCATCTTGCCGTCGCCGATCTGGCCGCCCAGCAGCATGGAGGCGTTGACGTTCAGCGCATCGGCGGCGGGCGAAGGCGGGGTGTTGATCGTGGCCCGCACCGTCGCCAGCGCATGACCCAGAATCTGGGCGGCGCGGAACAGGGTCGGCGCCGTCTCCAGCGTCTCGGGCGCATTGGCGTCCGGCAGCTTCACGCCCTCGGCGACCATGGCCAGGGCCGTCTGGGTCACCGACAGATTGCCCGCCGTCGCCACGGCCAGAATACGCTCGCCCGGCGTCTTGTAGATGTGAAGCTTTCGGTAGGACGAGATGTTGTCCACGCCCGCGTTGGTCCGAGTATCGGCGATCATCGCCAACCCCTCGTCCACCAGCATACCCACGCAATAGGTCACTTCGCTCTAACTGCTCCCGATGCGAGTCCGACGACGCTAACAGATTCGTCCGACTTGCCTATTAACCCCAGCCTCTGGACTGCAGTTGTTGCTGGCTCTGTTGCACAGGCCGCACATGAAGCGCGACCGTCAGGCTTTCTTGGCCGCCGCCATAGCTGGTCCCGCGGATCGGCGTCGCGCCCAGCGCATCCAGCCCCACCGCCACCCGCACATACTGATCCGTGGGGCAGATGCCGTTGGCGGGGTCGAACCCGACCCAGCCCAGCCCCTCGATCCAGGCTTCGGCCCAGGCGTGGGCGGCGTCCTGATCGTGCTGGCCGTCGGAACGGTTCAGGTGGCCAGAGACATAGCGAGCCGGAACCCCCAGCCTGCGCGCCGCCGAAATGAAGATCTGGGCGTGGTCCTGACAGACGCCGCGTCTCTGGGCGAAGGCCTCGGCGGCGGTGTGGGCGGCGGAGGTGGAGCCGACCTCGAACGCCACATCCCTGTGCAGCGCGCCCATCAGGCGATGCATCCGATCCAGCGGATCGCCCTGCCCTATCGCCTGGGCGAAATCCAGGATGGCGGCGTCGGCGCGGGTCAGGGCCGTGTCACGCAGGAAGACCAGAGGCGACAGGCGTTCGGACTGCCCCCGGATCACCCCGCCCGTATCCACGGTCGAAACCTCGCCCATGACCCGGATCGTCAAGGAGTCCGTCGGCCGCTCGGTGTAGAGGCTGTGGACGATGTTGCCGAAGGCGTCCTCGCTGCGGCGCAGACGGGCGTCCACGTCGGTTTCGATCCGCCAGTCGCCGACCTGCTGGCTCTCGCACGAACGCGGCGTCAGGCGCAGCATCTGGACGATGAACCGCGCCGGGCGGGCGTAGCCATAGCGGGTGGAGTGATCGATCCTTATCCGCATGGTCAGACCAGATACTGTTCGTGGATGGCGCCCGACAGGGCGTTGTTCTCGTTCAGGAAGTTCTGGATATATTCGTGCAGGCCGGCCTGGAAAATGTCCTCGATCCTGGCTTCGTTGAACTGGGTCAGGCGGCTTGAGGCCAGACGCTGGGCGGGGCCGCGACGGCCGTAATCGGCGGCCAGTTTCTCCAGATAGCTGACGATCATGCCCTGGCAGCTGGCCAGGGAGCGCGGCATCTGGCGGTTCAGCACCAGCAGGTCGGCGACCAGCCAGGGCCGCACGCTTTCGCGGTAAACCCAGCGATAGGCGGTCAGGGCCGAGACCTCGCGCAGCAGGGTCGTCCACTGGAAATAGTCCAGCTGCCCGCCCACCCGTTCGCCGGGCGGCAGCAGCAGGTGGTATTTCACGTCCAGAAGGCGCGCGGTGTTGTCGGCCCGCTCGATCGCCATGCCCAGACGCAGGAACCAGTAGGCGTCATTCCTCAGCATGGTCCGCGACGACGCGCCCTCGACCGCCAGAGAGGTCGATTTGACGAAGTCGAGATAGCTGGTGAAATCGTCCCGCTTGGTCGGTTCGCCCAATTCGTTCAGGCCGTTCCAGGCGCCGTTGATCGCCTCCCACAGCTCGATGGTCAGGGCGGTGCGGACCGAACGCGCATTGGTCCGCGCGCGGGTTATGCAGGCCTTGATCGAGGTGGAGTTGTCCGCGCCGAAGGCCAGGTATTCGCGCACCGACTTTTCGGACGGCGTGCGGCCAGAGGCGTCGAACGCGCTCTTCACACCCGACGAGGCGATGGCCCCGGCCCAGGCGGTGACGGTGGCCTGATCCTTGGCCGGCAGCGCGGCCAGACGGATCGCCGCCTCCAGAATCCGCGCAAGGAAATCCGCCCGCTCCATGTAGCGGCCGGTCCAGTACAGGCTGTCTGCTGTGCGTGAGAGCATCTAGTTGTCCAGCACCCAGGTGTCCTTGGTTCCGCCGCCCTGGCTGGAGTTCACCACCAGCGAGCCCTCTTTCAGCGCCACCCGCGTCAGGCCGCCGGGCGCGACGCGCACGCCTGCCGGACTGGACAGGACGAAGGGGCGCAGGTCGACGTGACGGGGCGACAGGTCGCCGCCCGCCAGCGTAGGGGCGGTCGACAGGCTCAGCGTCGGCTGGGCGATGAAATCGTCCGGATCGGCGATCAGCTTGGCGCGGAAGGCCTCGATCTCGGCCTTGGTCGCGGCCGGTCCAACCAGCATGCCGTAACCGCCAGAGCCGCCCACCTCCTTGACCACCAGTTGGTCCAGCTTGCCCAGCACCTCTTTCAGCGCATCCGCCTCGCGGCAGCGCCAGGTCGGCACGTTCTGCAGGATCGCATCCTCTCCGGTGAAGAAGCGGATGATCTGCGGCATATAGGTATAGACGGCCTTGTCGTCGGCGACGCCGGTGCCGACCGCATTGGCCAGGGTCACGCGACCGGCGTGATAGGCCGACATCAGCCCCGGCACCCCGACCGCCGAGTTCGGCATGAAGGTCAGGGGGTCGATGAAGTCGTCGTCGATGCGGCGATAGATGACGTCAACGCGCTTGGGCCCTTCGGTCGTGCGCATGAAGACGGTGTCGTCATTGACGAACAGGTCCCCGCCCTCGACCAGTTCGACGCCCAGTTTGTCGGCCAGGAAGCTGTGCTCATAATAGGCCGAGTTGAACGGCCCCGGCGTCAGGACGACGATGGTGGGATCTTCGCCCGCCCCATCCGGCGCCGAGGCCTGCAGCGAGCGCAGCAGCATGTCGGTGTAGATTTCGACCGGGCGCACGCTGTGTTCCGCGAACAGGTCGGGGAACAGCCGCATCATCATTTCGCGGTTCTCCAGCATGTAGGAGACGCCCGACGGCGTGCGGACATTGTCCTCCAGCACATAGAAGCCGTCCTCGCCCGTGCGGACCAGATCGACGCCCGCGATATGGCACCAGACATCGCCCGGCGGACGGCGGCCCTGCATTTCAGGCCGATAGTGCGGGTTGGTCAGGATCAGGTCGGCCGGGACGACGCCCGCCTTGATGCATTCCTGCGGACCATAGATGTCTTTCAGAAACGCATTGATCGCCGAGACGCGTTGCTTGAGCCCCGCCTCCAGCCCAGACCATTCGTCGGCGCCGATGATGCGCGGCACGACATCGAACGGGATCAGCCGCTCATTGGACTCTTCATCACCATAGACGGCGAAAGTCACGCCCATGCGTCGAAAGAACAGTTCTGCCTGGCGCGAGCGCGCTTGCAGCAAATCGGGCGGCGCATTCTGTAGCCATGCCGCCAAAGTCTTATAGCTGTCGCGGATCGACCCTGATCCGCCGCCATTCATTTCGTCGAAAGCCTTCGTCATCCGCCCCCGCCGTGTGGAAGTCACAGTCTGTTCAGGACACGAGCGTTTGCGCAACAGAAATGTTGCGGCGCAACGAAGCTTTTCTAAATCACATCGCCGTCAGAGGGCGACGGCCTTCATGGACACGGCGGGATCGGACAGTTTTTCGACATCCACCGGCGTGGCCTTTCCGATCAGCTGCTTGCCCGCCATGAACTCGGGCGGCGCATTGACGGTCTCCACCGACACGATCCTGTCGCCCGCCAGATGGAAGACGGCGAAGCCGGACGCGGATGGATCGCCCCGCACGGCCTGGCGGTCGGCGTCGAACGGCACGCCCGCGATCTGCAGCTTGAAATCATACTGGTCGGACCAGAACCACGGCACTTCGGGCGATGGCCCAGGGCGGCCGACGATGGCGGACGCCGCCTGTTTCGCCTGCTCCAGGGCGTTGGGCACGCTTTCCAGACGGTGATGCACGCCGCCATGAACCGGAATCGGACGCCGCGTCATGTCGCCGACGGCGAAGATCGCCGGGTCGCTGGTGCGCGCCTGATCATCGACCACCACCCCGTCGTCGCAGCGCAGCCCCGCCGACCGCGCCAGACCGTCGCTGGCCAGAGCGCCGACGCCGACCAGCACAGCGTCGGCCCGGACCACCGAACCGTCCGCCAGCGTCACCCCGTCATGGGCGATGGCCGTGACCTCGGCGTCCGTCAGGATCTCGACCCCATGCGCACGGTGCTGGGCGGTGAAGAAGGCCGACAGGGTCTGCGACGCCACCCGCGCCAGCACGCGCGGCGCCCGTTCGATGACGATGGCCTCCGCACCCAGGGCGCGGGCCGAGGCCGCCGCCTCCAAGCCGACATAGCCGCCGCCAACCACAGCCAGACGTTTGCCCGGCCCCAGCACGGCCTTCAGCCGTTCGGCGTCCTTCAGCGTCCGCAACTCCAGCAGATCGGGATGATCGCCGCCAGGGATCGGCAGTTTGCGCGCCGTCGATCCCGTCGCCAGCACCAGGATGTCATAGGTTTCCGACGCCCCGTCATGGAAGGCGACGGTCCTGGCCGCCGCATCCACCGACACGGCGACGGTCGAGGGACGAAAGTCGATGTTCTGCTCGGCATAGAAGCTGAGCGGGCGCAGCAGCAGCGCCTCCAGATCCGCCTCGCCCTTCAGCCACGCCTTGGACAGGGGCGGGCGCTGATACGGCGGCGCATCCTCTTCACCCGCCAGAATGATCGGCCCCTCATGGCCGTACTGCCGAAGAAAGGCCGCAACCGAGCCGCCCGCGTGTCCCGCGCCGATGATCAGAACCTTGGTCATGGGGTGCATTTAGAGCGGCGAGCGGCGGGTGGCGAGTGGCGAGAACCAGACAAATGGCCGAGCCGCCTCGCCACTCATCACTCGTCACGCGCCACTCAGCCCTTGACCGTTCCACTGTTACAGCATAGTGGAACGCGCATGACGACCCCGCCCGCCCGCGCCGCCCTCTATGACGCCCTGCTGTCGATGCAGACGCGTGAGGAGATCGACGCCTTTCTGGCCGACCTCTGCACGCCCGCCGAACTGCGCGCCTTTGCAGAGCGGTGGGAGGTGGCGCGCCTGCTGGACGCCGGGGGCAAATCCTATCGCGAGATCGCGGCCGAGGCCCATGCCAGCCCCACCACCGTCGTCCGTGTCGCCCGTTATCTGAAAGACATGCCGCACCAGGGATATCGCATCGCCCTGGACCGGCTGAAAAACTGAGTATCCGAACATGAGCACTGTCCAGGGTCGGCTCCGCATCGCCGTCCAGAAATCAGGCCGTCTGGCCGACCGCAGCCTTGATCTGATCCGCGACGCGGGCCTGAAATGGGTCAAGGGTCACAACGACCTGCTGTACCGGGTTGAGAACTACCCCATCGACCTGCTGCGCGTGCGCGACGACGACATCCCCACCTTCGTGGCGGACGGGGTCTGCGATCTGGGCATCGTCGGCGAGAATGTGCTGGAGGAAGGCAAGAACGGCGGGGCCAACGCCTCCATCGTCATGCCCCTGGGCTTTGGCCGCTGCACCCTGAAGATCGCGACGCCGCCGACCCTGGCCTATGAAGGCCCCGCCTCGCTGGACGGCCTGCGGATCGCGACCTCCTATCCGAAAATCCTGCGCAAATATCTGAACGACAACGGCGTCTCAGCCGACATCGTCACCATGCGCGGCGCGGTCGAGGTGGCCCCGCGCCTGAAGCTGGCCGCCGCCATCTGCGATCTGGTGTCGACCGGCGCCACGCTGGAGGCCAACGGGCTTCAGGCCAAGGACACGGTGCTGGAAAGTCAGGCGGTCCTGATCCAGTCGCCCATCGCCCCGGAGCCGGGTCTGCAGCACCTGCTGGACAGCATCGTCGAACGGATGGCGGGCGTCGTGTCGTCTCAGGGCGCCAAATACGTCATGCTGAATGCGCCCCGCGCCTCACTGGATCAGATCACCGCCATCCTGCCGGGCGCCGGTTCGCCGACCGTCATGCCCCTGATGGGTCGCGACGATGCCGTGGCGGTCCACGCTGTCTGTCAGGAGGCCGTCTTCTGGGAGACGCTGGAGAAGCTGAAGGCCGCAGGCGCCTCGGCCATCCTGGTCCTGCCCATCGAGAAGATGATGTGATGACCGAAACCGCATTCAAACGCATCGACTGGTCGTCGCTGGACGCGGCTGGAAAGAAGACCGCCCTGGCCCGCCCCACCCAGCGCACCGCGGGCGACGTGACCGAGGTGGTCCGCACCATCCTGAACGACGTGCGCGAGCGCGGCGGCGCAGCCGTGACCGAATGGTGCCTGAAGCTGGACAAGGCGCCGCCTCGTCGCATCGCCATCACGCCGGGCGCTATCGCCGAGGCGCGCAACGCCCTGCCGCCCGCCGACACCCGCGCCCTGCGCTTCGCCGCCGACAACATCCGCGTCTTCCATCAGGCGACCCGGCCCGAAGACACCCCCTATGTCGAGACGACGCCCGGCGTGCGCTCGAAACTGGCGTGGCGGCCCATCGCCTCTGCGGGTCTCTATATTCCCGGCGGCACGGCGCCGCTGTTTTCGTCCCTGCTGATGCTGGCCATTCCGGCGGAAGTGGCGGGCGTGCGCGAGCGGATCGCCGTGACCCCGCCAAACAAGGAGGGCGGCGTCCACCCCGCCATGATCCTGGCCGCCGCCGAGGCTGGCCTGGACGCCATCTGGCTGATGGGCGGGGCGCAGGCCATCGCCGCCCTGACCTTCGGCGTCGAACTGGAGGACGGGATCATCCCGCCTTGCGACAAGCTGTTCGGACCGGGCAACGCCTATGTCGCCGAGGCCAAGAAACAGGCGTCCGCCCTTCCGGGTGGCCCCGCCGTGGATATGCCGGCAGGCCCGTCCGAACTGATGGTCATCGTCGACCGCGACGCCGCACCCGAGATCGCCGCCGCCGATCTGCTGAGCCAGGCCGAACATGACGCCGACGCCCAGGTCCTGCTGGTCTCCACCAGCCGCGCCACCATCGACTATATCCTGACCGAGGTTGAGGTTCAGGTCGCCACCCTGCCGCGCGAAGCCATCGCCCGCGCCTCGCTGAACGAGGCCCGCGCCATCCTGGTGCGCGATCTGGACGCCGCCGCCGAGGTGGCCAATCTGTACGGCCCCGAGCACCTGTCCATTCAGGTCGAAGAGTCCGAGGAACTGGTCGAGTCCATCAACGCCGCAGGCGCCGTCTTCGTCGGGCGTTTCGCCGCCGAGACCCTGGGCGACTACGCCGCTGGACCCAGCCACGTGCTGCCGACCGACGGCGGGGCCAAGACCCTTGGCGGGGTCACCACCGCCAGCTTCATGACCACCATGTCGGTTCAACTGGTCACCGAGGACGGCGCCCGGCAACTGGCGCCCATCGCCGCCCGTCTGGC
This sequence comes from Brevundimonas nasdae, assembly GCF_019395145.1. Lineage (NCBI taxonomy): Bacteria > Pseudomonadati > Pseudomonadota > Alphaproteobacteria > Caulobacterales > Caulobacteraceae > Brevundimonas > Brevundimonas nasdae. Next base: position 3,727,573 of record NZ_CP080034.1, on the reverse strand, counting down.
CCGGATGGAGGGTCTGGAAGCCCACGCCCGCGCCGCCGACCTGAGGGCCGACGCATGACCCTGCCCGCCCCCTATGCCCCTCTGGTGTCCGGCGGTGACGGTCTGGACCGTTATCCCGGCGACGCCTTGGCGCTGGCCGCACGCATGGCCGCCCTCTACGCCACGCCGGTCGAGACGGTTCTGCCTGTGCGCGGGCTGACCCATGGGCTGGAGCTGGCCTATCGCCTGGCCGCCCGCGACGGCGGTTCGGTCGAGGCGCCCAAGGCCGAGCCCTATGACCGTCTGGCCGCCATCTATCCGTCGAAGGGCGACCCCGCCGCCGTCATCATCCGCGCGTTGGGTTCGCCCGAGGCGGTGGCCGAAATGGCCGCCCGCGTGGCCCCGGCCCTGCTGGTCGTGGACGAAGGCCTGATCGAGTTTTCCGACAGCGCCTCCGCCGTCACCGTCATCGCGGACCAGCCCAACCTGGTCGTGCTTCGCAGCCTGTCGCTGGCCTATGGGCTGGCGGGTGCGCGGGTCGGGGCGGCCATCGCCCAGCCGCAGACGCTGGCGCGGCTGGCCTCAGTGTTGGAACCCTACGCCCTGCCCGAGCCTCTGGTGCGGCTGGCGCAGCAGGCGCTGGACCCGTCGCGGATGATCGAGACGGCGGAACGCATCGCCACCGTCCGCCGCGAGCGCGAGCGGGTGGCCCGCGAACTGGGCCGTCTGATGCCGGTCGAGGCGGGCGTCGGCCCCATTGTCATGACGCGGCCTGAAGATCCGGCGGCGGCGCTGGCGGGCCTGAAGTCCTATGGCGTCGAGGGCGACCTGTCGGGCGACCGTCTGCGCCTACCCGTCTCGATCAAGCCCGAGATCAACGACCGGCTGCTGGCCGCCTTCGGCCTGACGCCCGCCAAGCGCCGTCCGTCCCGCGTCGGCCAGGCCGTGCGCGACACCAAGGAGACGCGCATCGTCTGCGCCGTCGATCTGGATGCGACCGGCCCGATCAAGATCGAAACCGGCGTCGGCTTCTTTGATCACATGCTGGAGCAGATCGCGGCCCACGGCGGCTTCTCGCTGCGCCTGCAATGCGAGGGCGACCTTCACACCGACCCGCACCACACCATCGAGGACAGCGCCATCGCCCTTGGCCAGGCGCTGAAACAGGCGCTGGGCGAAAGGAAGGGCATCGCCCGTTACGGCTTTGTTTTGCCGATGGACGAGGCCAATGCGACCCTCTCCATCGACCTGTCGGGACGACCCTATCCGCTGTTCGAAGGCACGTTCGAGACGCCCTATATCGGCGACTACCGCACCGACCTGACCGCCCACGTCTTCCGCTCGCTGGCCGAGGCCATGGGCGCCGCCATCCATATCACCGTCACAGGCCAGGACGACCACCACAAGACCGAGGCCGTCTATAAGGCCTTCGGTCGCGCCCTGCGTCAGGCCATCCGCGTAGAGGGCGATGCCGTGCCCTCGACCAAGGGCGTGCTGTGACCCAGGTCGCCGTCGTCTCCTACGGCGCGGGCAATGTCGCCTCGGTCCAGTTCGCGCTGGAGCGGCTGGGCGCGACCGTGCGGCTGACCGCCGACCCGGTCGAGATCGCCGAGGCCGAGCGGGTCATCCTGCCCGGCGTGGGGGCTGCGGGCTACGCCATGTCGCGGCTTGCGGCGTTGAACCTGATCGCGCCGCTGCGCGCCTTTGAACGCCCCCTTCTAGGGGTCTGTCTGGGCCAGCAGTTGCTGTTCGAACGCAGCGACGAGGGCGACGGCGTCGAACTGCTGGGCTTCATCCCCGGTGCGGTGAAACGTCTGGAGCCGGGCGCCGCCCTGCCGGTGCCGCACATGGGCTGGAGCCGCCTGACGCGCGACCATGACGACCCGTTGCTGGCGGGGGTCGAAGACGGCGCCTACGCCTATTTCGTGCACGGTTTCGTCTGCCCGGACGGGCCCGCGACCGTGGCCCGCGCGGACTACGGCGGCCCCGTCCCCGCCGTCGTGCGATCCGCCAACCGCTGGGGCTGCCAGTTCCACCCCGAACGCTCGGCCCAGGCCGGTGCGGCCATCCTCAAGAATTTTCTGGGACTTCCGGCGTGAGCCGCATTGCCCTTCCCGCTCCGTCATCCTCGGGCTTGACCCGAGGATCGGGCTTTCTGCCGCCTGTGCGACGACGGACGCGCACGGGCCACCCCACCTCTGATCCTCGGGTCAAGCCCGAGGATGACGACCGGAAGCCGACCTCATGCTGATCTATCCCGCCATCGACCTGAAGGCCGGCGTCTGCGTGCGCCTGATGCACGGCCGGTTCGATCAGGTGACCCAATATGACGAACAGCCCGCCGCGCGCCTGACCGCCTTCGTCGCGGAAGGGGCCGAATGGATTCACATCGTCGATCTGGACGGCGCCGAGGCCGGTCAGGCCATGCAGCACGAACTGATCGGCGAACTGGCCAAGGCCATCGACGTCAAGATCCAGTCGGGCGGCGGCGTGCGCAGCCGCGACGACGTCACCAAGCTGCTGGCCTCTGGCGTGGATCGGGTGGTGATCGGATCTCTGGCGGTGACTCGGCCGGACGATGTCTCCGGCTGGCTGGGCGAGTTCGGGCCGGAGCGGATCACCCTGGCGCTGGACATCAAGCTTGAGGACGGCGTGCCCGTGCCCGCACTGAAGGGCTGGACCCAGTCGGCGGGCGTCGACCTGTGGACCGCGCTGGACCGCTATCCGAAGGGGGCGTTCAAACATGTGCTGGTCACCGACGTGGGCCGCGACGGTGCCCTGACCGGCCCCAATCTGGAGCTGCTGGCCGAGATCCGCCGCCGACGCCCCGACCTGGTGCTCCAGGCGTCTGGCGGAGTGTCGTCTCTGGATGACCTGAGCGCGGTCAAGGCGCTGGGCTGCAACGGCGTCATCGTGGGCCGCGCCCTGTACGAAAACCGCTTCACCCTGCCCGAAGCCATCGCGGCCGCGGCATGACCGCCCGGCGGATCATCCCCTGCCTGGACGTGAAGGACGGACGGGTCGTCAAGGGCGTGAAATTCGTCGGCCACACCGACATGGGCGACGCGGCTGAGTTGGCTGCGCGTTATCGTGACGAGGGCGCCGACGAACTGGTCTTCTACGACATCACCGCCAGCCCGCAGGGGCGGACGCTGGACTATGGCTGGATCAGCGACATCGCCCGGCTGCTGGACATCCCCTTCTGCGTCGCGGGCGGCATCCGCAGCGTGGAGCAGGCGGCGCGCTGCCTGGATCACGGGGCGGACAAGGTGTCGATCAACTCGCCCGCGCTGGAGCGACCCGAACTGATCGCCGAGATGGCCGAACGCCTGGGCTCGCAATGTGTCGTCGTCGGCGTCGACAGCCGCCTGGAAGACGGCGAATGGGTCGTGCACAAATACACCGGCGATCCCGACGCGCGCCGCCGTGCGGGCAAGCGGACGCTGGACTGGCTGGATCAGGCGCAGGGACTGGGCGCGGGCGAGATCGTGCTGAACTGCATTGATCAGGACGGGGTGCGTCAGGGCTATGATGTGGAGCAACTGTCGGCTGCCCGCGCACGTCTGACCATCCCCCTGATCGCGTCCGGCGGCGCAGGCGCGCCCCAGCATTTCCGCGATGTGTTCGAACAGGCGGACGTGTCGGGCGCCCTGGCCGCCAGCGTCTTTCACACCGGCGCGATCGCCATACCGGACCTGAAACGATACCTGGCCGACGAAGGCCTGGAGATGCGGATATGACCCTCGATCCATCCACCATCGACTTCGAAAAGGGCGGCGGGCTGGTTCCCGTGGTGGTGCAGGATGCGGCGACGCTGCAGGTCCTGACCCTGGCCTATATGGACCGCGCCGCGCTGGACGAAACGATCACCTCCGGCGAGGCCACCTTCTTCTCACGCTCGCGCGGCGGGCGCTGGAGGAAGGGCGAGACGTCGGGCGACCGGCTGCATGTCGTGGGCGTCACGCCCGATTGCGACAATGACGCCCTGGTTCTGTCGGTCCGGCCGGTCGGCAACGCCTGCCACCTGAACCGCGTCAGCTGTTTCGGGAATGCGGATGCGCCGGGTCTGGGCCGGATCGCGCGGCTGGAGCAGACCATCGCCGTGCGCGCCGCCGCCGATCCGTCCGAAAGCTGGACCGCCAAACTGGTCGCCGACGGCCCCAAACGCATCGCCCAGAAGGTCGGCGAAGAGGGCGTCGAGACCGCGCTGGCGGGCGTCGCAGGCCCTGATGAAGAGCTGGCCAGCGAGGCGGCGGATCTGATCTATCACCTGCTCGTTCTTCTCCATGCCCGTAACATGGTGTTTCAGGACGTGCTGGACGTGTTGGCGTCACGCGCGGAAGCGGGCAAAGCCCATCCATAGCGACAGGCCCGGTCATAAAGGGCGTGCATACCCGGCGACGGGCTACTTGAGGGGATATCGATGGCGGCTTTGATCTTGTTCGGCGGCGGCGGCGATCTGGCGATGCGCATGCTGTTGCCATCGCTGTATTTCCTTGAGCACGACGGCCTGCTGCCGGAAGGGCTGAAGATCATCGGCGCCGCGCGTTCGGAAGAAACCGCCGACGAATACATCGGCAAGGTCCAGGATGCGGTGAAGGCCAAGGCCGAGGCCGACAAGGCCTGGGACGAAGACAGCTGGGCCCGGATGAAGGCCCGCCTCGACTATCTGGCCATCGACGCCACCAGCGCCGAAAGCCTGAAGCGGCTGAAGGCCAAGGTCGGCGACGGCGAGGTCACCTCCTTCCTGGCGGTGTCGCCTTCGCTGTACGGCCGCATCGTCACGGCGATGAAGGAGGCCGGTCTGGCTGAACGCAACTGCCGCATCGTGCTGGAGAAGCCGGTCGGACGCGACCTGAAGTCCTTCCTTGAGATCGACGACGCCGTGGGCCACGCCTTCCGCGAGGATCAAGTGTTCCGCATCGACCACTATCTGGGCAAGGAGACGGTCCAGAACCTGACGGCCCTGCGCTTCGGCAACACCATCTTCGAGCCGCTGTGGAACAATCTGACGATCGACCACGTCCAGATCACCATCGGCGAGACGGTCGGCGTCGGCGACCGCTGGCCCTATTATGATGAATACGGCGCCCTGCGCGACATGCTGCAGAACCACATGCTGCAGCTGCTGTGCCTGGTGGCGATGGAGCCGCCCAGCGATCTGGACCCGGAATCCCTGCGCAATGAAAAGGTGAAGGTGCTGCGCTCGCTGCGCCCCATCACCCCCGAAGAGGCGGAACGCGTCACCGTGCGCGGCCAGTATGTGGCGGGCGTGTCCGAGGGCAAGCCGGCCAAATCCTACGAAGAGGAACGCGGCCAGCCGTCCGACACCGAGACCTTCGTCGCCATCCGCGCCGACATCGACAACTGGCGCTGGGCGGGCGTGCCCTTCTTCATGCGCACCGGCAAGCGTCTGCCGGAGAAGCGCACCGAGATCGTCATCCAGTTCAAGCCGGTGCCGCACTCCATCTTCGACAATGACGAGGGCGAGGCCCCGGCCAACCGCATGATCATCGAACTGCAGCCCGAGGAAGACATCTCGCTGACGGTGATGAACAAGCGCCCCGGCCTGGACAAGCGCATGCAGCTTCAGCCCATCACCATGAGCCTGTCGTGGGGCGTCGACGGCAAGTCCGCCGCGCCGCCGCGCCGCCGCATCGCCTATGAGCGGTTGCTGCTGGACGCCATGCACGGCGACTCCACCCTGTTCGTCCGTCGCGACGAGGCGGAACAGGCCTGGAAATGGGTCGATGAGGTCGCCGACGCCTGGGCCGAGTCCGGCCAGAAGCCGGATCAATATGTGGCTGGCACGTGGGGGCCTGACACCGCCGACATGCTGATGATGCGCACCGGACGCGACTGGAACACGACCAATGTCTAACACGCCCCAGATCGAAGCCTTCCCCTCCGTCGACGCCTGGGCCGAGGCGACCGCCGCGCGTCTGGGCGAGACCCTGGCCGCCGCCGTGCGCGACAACGGCTCCGCCTTCTTCGCGGGACCGGGCGGTTCGACGCCTGCGCCGGTCTATCGCCATCTGGCGGCGATGGACCTGGACTGGGCGAAGATCGCCGTCACCCTGGTGGACGAGCGTTATGTCCCCGAGACATCATCGGACTCCAACGCCCGCCTGATCCGCGACGTGCTGTTGCAGGACAAGGCGGCCGCCGGCCGCTTCATCCCCCTGTTCACGCCCGAGGTCACCGTGGACCGCGCCGCCATCGTGGCGGCCAAGGCCCTGGCGGAGGCGGGCGGTCGTTTCGATGCGGTCCTTCTCGGCATGGGGGAGGATGGCCATATCTGCTCCATGTTCCCTGAAAGCCCCACGCTGAAGACCCTGCTGACGCCGACGCTGAAGCCGACCGTTCTGGGCGTGCCGCATGGCCGCGACGGCATGGCGCCGAGCATCGAGCGCCTGTCGATCAACCTGCCCTATCTGATGCAGGCCGAGCGCGTGATCCTGGGCCTGAAGGGCGAAACCAAACGACGCGTGTTCGAGGAACAGGCCAAGGGCGATCCTAAGATCCAGCCCATCGCCGCCCTGATCGCCGCCGATGTTTCTCTTGAAGTTCTCTGGACGGAGGAAGGCTGATGGCGCCCCGATACGAATTGCATCCTACGGTCGCTGCGGTCACCGCCCGCATCATTGAAAAAAGCCGCCATACGCGCGCCGACTATCTGCGCCGCATGGACGCCGCCCGCGACAGCGGCGCAGGCCGCGCCAAGCTCAGCTGCGCCAACTGGGCCCACGCCTTTGCGGGCCAGACCATCGCCGACAAGCTGACCTCGATGGACGGGTCCAAGCCGAACCTGGGCATCGTCACCGCCTATAACGACATGCTGTCGGCCCACCAGCCGTTCGAGCGTTTCCCCGATGTGGTCAGAAAGGCCGTCCGCGAAGTCGGCGCCACGGCCCAGGTCGCAGGCGGCACCCCCGCCATGTGCGATGGCGTGACGCAAGGGCGCCCCGGCATGGAGCTGTCGCTGTTCAGCCGCGACGTCATCGCCATGTCGACCGGCGTGGCCCTGACGCACGACGCCTTCGACGCCGCCCTGATGCTCGGGGTGTGCGACAAGATCGTTCCCGGGCTATTTATGGGAGCGCTAGCATTCGGGCACCTGCCTGTCGTCTTCGCCCCCGCAGGCCCCATGCCGTCCGGCATTCCGAATGCGGAAAAGGCCCGCGTCCGCGCAGAGTACGCCCAGAACAAGGTCGATCGTCAGACCCTGCTGGAAAGCGAGATCGGCTCCTATCACTCGCCCGGCACCTGCACCTTCTACGGCACGGCCAACTCCAACCAGATGATGATGGAGCTGGCGGGGCTGCACATGCCCTCAACCGCCTTCGTCCACCCGGACACGGGCCTGCGCGACGCCCTGACCGCCGCCGCCGCCAAGCGCGCCGTCGAACTGGCCCGCAGCGGCGAATGCCGCATGGCCGACGTCATCAGCGAGAAGTCCATCGTCAACGCCATCGTCGCCCTGCTGGCCACGGGCGGTTCGACCAACCACGCCATCCACCTGGTCGCCATGGCGCGGGCGGCGGGTGTGCTGATCGACTGGACCGACATGGATGAGCTGTCTTCGGTCACGCCGCTGCTGGCGCGCGTCTATCCCAACGGATCAGCCGATGTGAACGCCTTCCAGGCCGCAGGCGGCGTCGCCTTCATCGCCCGCGAACTGGCTCAGGCCGGCAACATCCACACCGATGTGACGACCATCATGGGCCCGCCAGGAAAAGGGGGGGGCATCGAGGCCTATTTCCAGGAGCCGTCGATGGTCGACGGAGAACTGGTCTGGCGCGACGGGGTCACCGAAAGCCTGGACCTGGACATCCTGCGCCCCGCCTCCAACCCCTTCGACAACGAGGGCGGCCTGCGTCTGGTCAAGGGCGACCTGGGCCGGGCGGTCATCAAGATCTCGGCGGTCAAGCCCGAGAACCGCATCGTCGAGGCGCCCGCCGCTGTCTTCGAAACCCAGGAAGACGCCCTGCAGGCCTTCAAGGACGGCAAGCTGTATCGCGACGTCGTCGTGGTCCTGCGCTTCCAGGGTCCCAAGGCCAACGGCATGCCCGAACTGCACAGCCTGTCGCCCGCCCTGTCGATCATTCAGGACAAGGGCTTCAAGGTCGCCTTCGTCACCGACGGCCGCATGTCGGGCGCCAGCGGCAAGACGCCCGCCGCCATCCACGTCTCGCCCGAGGCCCTCGCAGGCGGCCCCCTGGCCCATGTGAAGGACGGCGACATCATCCGTCTGGACGCCGAGGCCGGAGTGCTGACCACGGTCGGCGTCGACGGCCTGACCGACCGCCCCGCCGCCACGCGCACGCCCGCCATCGCCCAGGGTTCGTCCTGGGGTTATGGCCGTGAGCTGTTCGGCGCCTTCCGCCACGTCGTCACCACGGCCGAGCAAGGCGCCACCGTCTGTTTCGCCCTGCCCTCCGAAGGCAACGGCCACGATGACACGCCGCCCAATCCCAACTTCGTCGACCGGACTGTGGACGCCTGATCCGCCCAACCGATCGCAGGAAACGACCCATGAATGACAAGACCCTTCTCGTCGGCGATGTCGGCGGCACCAACGCCCGCTTCGCCGTGGCCCGCATGGTCGATGGCCAGCCGGTCCTGGACCATCACGAAAGCTTCCCGGCCGAGACCTATCCGACCTTCCTTGAAGGCGTCGCCGCCTTCATCGACGGCTGCGAGGTCAAGCCGACCGGCGGCGTGATCGCCGTCGCAGGGGCTGTGACCAATGGCGAGATCGACCTGACCAACTCGCCATGGCGCGTGTCGGAAGCCGAGCTTCAGACCCTGGGTCTGGAGCCGGTCAAGCTGATCAACGACTTCGAGGCCCTGGCCTGGGGCGCGCCCATTGTTCCGGCGGATCAGCTGGAAAGCCTGGGCGGCCCGATCGACGGCGATCCGCACGCCACCGTGGCCGTGCTGGGCCCCGGCACCGGCTTCGGCGTCTCGGCCCTGGTGCGCGACGCCCATGGCAAGGAGATGGCCATGCCGTCGGAAGGCGGCCACGCCTGCTTCCCGCCCGGCGATCCGGTCGAGGACGAAATCCTGCGCATCCTGCGTCGCCGTTATGACCGCGTCTCCATCGAACGTCTGATCTGCGGCCCCGGCCTGCTGAACATGCACCGTGCCCTGGCCGAGATAGACGGACGCGAGACCCATATCGAAGACCCGGCCGAGATCACCACCACCGCGCTGGCCGACCCCGACAGCCCCTGCGGCGCCACCCTGGCCCGGTTCTGCGCCATTCTGGGCGCCGTCGCCGGCGACATCGCCCTGACCACCGGCGCGCGCGGCGGCGTCTATATCGCCGGCGGCATTGTTCCGCGCATCCTGCCCTTCATCAAGGCCAGCCCCTTCCGCAAGCGTTTCGAGCGCAAGGGCCGGTTCCAGGACTATATGGCGGCCATTCCAACCAAGGTGATCATGCACAAGCACGCCGCCCTTCTGGGCTCCGCGCGCGTCGCCTTTGCTGAAGCGGGAGAATAAAAGTAACGGCGGCGTGAACCCTTCGTGATGCCCTGCGTTTTCCAGACCTCAACAAGCTGAGGAAGGAAGCACCGTGAAGAAACTTGCTGTTACCGCCGCTGCCCTGTTCGCCGTCGCCGGTCTGGCCGCTTGCCAGCAACCCGCACAAAAGGCTGCGGACGCCCAAGCTGACGCCGTTGTCGCCCAGGGCGACGCTGCAGCCGACCACCTGAAGGCCCAGGCCGACGCCACCGTGGCCCAGGCCAACGCCGACGCCCAGACCGTCAAGGCTGACGCCGACCGTCAGGCCGAGGCCCTGAAGGAGCAGGCTGACAAGACCCAGGCCGCCGCTGATCAGCGCGCTGGCGAAATCAAGGACGCCGCCAAGGGCCACTAAGCCGCCCTGGCGTTGAAACGAAAGAAGCCCCCGTCGTTCGCGACGGGGGCTTTTTCATGGGCGCCGTGTCGGTCGCCTCAGTCGATGCAGAGCGTGGGTCCGGCCTTGCCGTTCTCGACAGGGGTGCTGCAGCCGAAACGGTTGCTGGTCGCCTGACAGACGCCTGAAGTCGTCGCGCCGGGCGTCTTGTCCGTCGCCTCTCCAGCCAGACAACTGCCCTGGCACTGGCTGCTGCTGGTGCAGACCTTGCCCGCATCGGCGTAGCGGATCACGCACTGCCAGGACTGCAGCTTGCCAACCTGTCTCATCGTGCCGTTGCGCGCGGCGCAGGCGGCGGCGTCCGCGCTCTGAACCGGGGCGCTGGCGGCCGTGTTCGTGTTCACTGTCTGCGGCGCGCAGGCGGCGGCCAGCAGGGCGGCGGCGGTGATGGCGAGCAAGCGTTTCAAGAGACCTGTCCTTTGGTGAACCCGGACCAGACATCGTCATAGTCGAGCTGCATCTGTGGGGCCTCTTGCGCCCATTTGGTGACGCGGATCGGCATTCGCGTTTCGAACATGAAGGCCAGTGTATTTTCAACCTTGTGCGGCTTCAGCTCCGCCTTGACCGCGCCGTCATAGCTGGCCTGATCCGGGCCGTGGCCGCTCATGCGGTTGTGCAGCGAGGCGCCGCCCGGCGCGAAGCCGCCCGCCTTGGCGTCATAGGCGCCGGTCACCAGCCCCATGAACTCGCTCATGACGTTCCGGTGGAACCACGGCGGACGGAAGGTGTGCTCGGCCACCATCCAGCGCGGCGGGAAGATGACGAAGTCGATGTTTGCCGTGCCGTGCGTGTCGGACGGGCTGGTCAGGACGGTGAAGATCGAAGGGTCCGGGTGGTCGTAGCTGACGGTGTTGATCGTGTTGAACCGCGCCGTGTCATAGCGGCAGGGGGCCAGATTGCCGTGCCAGCCCACCACGTCCAGCGGGCTGTGGTCAAAGGTGGTGGTCCACAGTTTGCCGCCGTATTTCTGGATGCACTGGGTCGGGCGGTCCACGTCCTCATACCAGGCCACGGGCGTCTCGAAATCGCGCGGGTTGGCCAGACCGTTGGAGCCGATCGGCCCAAGGTCCGGCAGGCGGAACGGCGCGCCATAGTTCTCGCACACATAGCCGCGCACCGGCCCATCCACCTCGACCCGGAACCGGACGCCGCGTGGGATCAGGACGATATGGCCGGGCTGGGCGTCGATCACGCCCATCTCGGTGACGAACCGTTGCCCGCCTTCCTGCGGCACGATCAGCAGTTCGCCGTCGGCGTCATAGAAGACCCGGTCGGTCATCGACCGATTGGCGACATACAGGTGGATGCCCGATCCGGCGCCGTGATCCGGCTCGCCATTGCCGCCATAGGTCGTCAGCCCCTCGACCCAGTCGGTCGGCGCCGTGGCGAGCGGCAGAGGGTCCCAGCGCATCCGGTTGGGGTTGGGCGGCGTCTCGTCAAAGGGGCCGGAGCGGACCTGCCCCTGATCGAACGGCTGGTACGGCCCGTGCTGGGCCGAGGGGCGCAGCCGGTACAGCCAGCTGCGGCGGTTCTCGGCGCGCGGCGCGGTGAAGGCCGTGCCGGACAGCTGCTCCGCATACAGGCCCATCGGCGTCTTCTGCGGCGAGTTCTGCCCGACCGGCAGGGCGCCGGATACAGCCTCAGTCGCGAAATGGTTGCCGAAGCCGGTCAGATAGGCGGGTGCGTTGTTTTGCAACGTCATGTGCGTGTCTCCCTTGTCGGGAAATCTAGGACGACACGACGCGAGACGCCACACCAAGTCGAAAACCTTGCCCCTTCGCCGCATGGGAAGGGGCAAGATTATGCGATCTAGAAGCCCTGCGCCTGGGCCAGTCGTTCGGCGTGGAAGCCTGCGTCGCCCAGCAGTTCGTTCAGCACCCGGACCCGCTTCATGAACAGGCCCACGTCGAACTCGTCGGTCATGCCGACGCCGCCGTGCATCTGCACCGCCTCCTGCACCGCCAGTTCGGCGACGCGCCCGGCTTTGGCCTTGGCGATGGAGGCGGCCAGGGCCGCATCGTCACGCCCCGCGTCGATGGCCTGAAGCGCGCCCAGGGCCGCCGCGCGCGACAGCTCCAGTTCGGTGAACAGATGGGCCGCGCGGTGCTGCAGGGACTGGAACTCGCCGATCAGTTTGCCGAACTGTTTGCGGGTCCGCAGATACTCCAGCGTCACCTTGAACGCCTGATCGCCCGCGCCCGTCAGGCTGGAGGCCGCGCAGGCCCGGCCCAGCGTCAGGGCTGCGTCCAGCAGGGCCTCGCCGCCGCCGACCTCGCCGATCACCGCATCCGCATCAACCGCGACGTCGCTTAGGGTGACGCGCGCAGCGTTATGGCCATCGACCATGATGGTGCGTTCGATCTCGACGCCCGCCGCCTTGGGATCGACCAGGAACAGGGTCGTCCCCTCGTCCGCCTTGGCCACCACGATCAGGGCGTCAGCGACATGGCCGTCCAGCACGAAGCTCTTGGCCCCGTTCAGCTTGAAGCCGTTGCCCGCACGTTCGGCCCGCGCATTGATGCGTGACGGGGCGTGTTTGGCGCCCTCGTCCACGGCCAGGGCCAGGATGGCCTCGCCCGCCGCGATCTTGGGCAGCCACGCCTGCTGCGCCTCGGACCCGCCGTCCGTCAGCACCTTGGCCGACAGGATGGCCGATCCCATGAAGGGCGACGGCGTCAGGGTGCGGCCCAGGCTTTCAGCGATGACGCCCGCCTCGACGGCGCCCAGTCCCAGGCCGCCGTGGGCCTCAGGGATGATGACGCCGGCGAAACCCATCTCGCCGAACGCCCGCCACAGGTCGCGGGAAACGCCGTCGGCGTCATGGCTGTCGCGCAGGGCGCGGAAATGGGCGATGGGCGCATTATCGTTCAGGAAGCCGTCGGCGGCCTCCTGCAGCATGGTCTGCTCTTCGGTCAGGATCAGGGGCATGGTTCAGGCTCCCGGCAGTTGCAGCAGATGCTTGGCGATGATGTTCAGCTGAACCTCGCTGGTCCCGCCCTCGATGGAGTTGGCCTTGGTGCGCAGCCAGTCGCGGGCGGCCGAACCGCCGCGCGAACGCTCGCTCTCCCACTCCAGCGCATCGGCGCCGCCTGCCGCCATCAGCAGTTCATGGCGGCGCTTGTTCAGCTCCGAGCCATAGTATTTCAGCATGGAGGCGATGGCGGGATGCGCCTGTTTGGCCTTCACCTGATCGCCGACCCGCTCCATCGCCAGACGGAAGGCGGCCTGGTCGATTTCAAGATCGGCGATCCGCGCGCGCAGCATCGGATCGTCAAGTCGACCGTCTTCGCCAGCACCCACAGCATCCAGCGCCACCTGGCCGACCGGACGACCGCCCGCGACCTCGCCCATGGCGCCGATCATGGTGCGTTCGTGCGCCAGCAGATGCTTGGCCACGTCCCAGCCCCGGTTCAGCGTGCCGACCAGGTTCTCCTTCTCCACGCGCACGTCGTCGAAGAAGGTCTCGCAGAAGGGCGACTTGCCCGAGATCAGGGTGATGGGGCGCGTCGTCACGCCCGGCGTGCGCATGTCGAACAGGACGAAGCTGATGCCCAAGTGCTTGGGCGCGTCCGGATCGGTCCGCACCAGACAGAAGATCCAGTCGGCCTTGTCGGCGTACGAAGTCCAGATCTTCTGGCCGTTGACGATCCAGTGGTCGCCGCGGTCCTCGGCCTTGGTCTGGATCGAGGCCAGATCAGACCCTGCGCCCGGCTCGGAATAGCCCTGGCACCACCGGATCTCGCCGCGCACGATCTCGGGCAGGAAACGCTTCTTCTGTTCCTCGCTGCCGAACGCCAGCAGCGCCGGGCCCAGCATCCAGACGCCGAAGCTGTTCAGTGCGGGCTGGGCCTTGATGCGGCGCAGTTCGGACGCCAGCACCTTGGCCTCTTCACGGCTCAGTCCGCCGCCGCCGTATTCGGCGGGCCATTCCGGCGCGGTCCAGCCGCGTGCGCCCATCCGCTCCAGCCAGAGCTTGTGGCCGGGGGTCGCGAAGACCGCGTCGCGTCCGCCCCAGATCATCTCGGCTTCCGACTTGATCGGCCCGCGAACCTCCGCCGGACAATTCTCCTCCAGCCAGGCCCGCGTCTCCGCGCGGAAGACCTCCAGATCGCTCATCAACTCTACTCCCCGCTTGTCCTTATGACCGGAAGGCTAGCAGCCGATCCAAGTTTACGCATGGTCAAGAGCGGCTGATTTTCAGCCCTTTTTGGGCAGGAATGGCGAGAAAGTTATCACTGTAAACGTATCGCGCACGTGGGGCCGGGTCTGGACCTCTTTGGTCACGAATGTGCCGATGTCGGCCTCGCGCGGCAGGTTGAACTTGGCCAGCAGGTCGTGCTGCCCCGAGGTGGAATAGACCTCCGAGACGTTCTCGACATTGTCCACGATGTCGGCCGCCACCTCATTGGCGTAGCCCAACTCGCATTTGATGAAGACGAAGATGGCGGTCATCATGGCGGGGTTGTCCTCTGCTGTGCGATGTTCCTAGCCGATGATGAGGTGACGGGTAAGCCGCCAGACCCTGCAACCGGCCTTGGGGCCAGGTGAAACAATATGTTTCGCCGTTCTGGCAAAACCCGCCCCTGCCCGCGTTCGCATTTTCCCTGCCGTGGGATAAGCAGTCGGGCAGAACCGGCCCGGCCGGTCATTGCAACAGATACGGGTCTCGCCACAGGCTGGGACCAAGCGGAGGTGAACATGGCCCACGATCGCATCAGCGTCCTGAAAGGTCTCGAACAACAGGGCGTCTGCCCCGTCTTCTATCACCCCGACCCCGAGGTCTGCCTGAATGTGATCCGCGCCAGCGCGCGCGGCGGCGCCAAGGTGGTCGAGTTCACCAACCGCGGCGACTTCGCCTGCGACCTGTTCGGCGAGATCAACCGTGAACTGATCAAGACCGACCCCGACATCGTGTTGGGCATCGGCTCGGTCGTGGATGCGGGCACCGCCGCCCTCTATTTGAACCGGGGCGCGCGTTTCGTGGTCAGCCCCTGCCTGGTGCCGGACGTGGCCAAGGTCTGCAACCGCCGCATGGTCGCCTATTTCCCCGGCTGCGGCTCGGTGACCGACATCGGTGACGCGCACGAACTGGGCTGCGACATCGTCAAGCTGTTCCCCGGCTCGTCGGTCGGCGGCCCCGACTTCGTCAAGGCGATCAAGGGCCCGCTGCCGTGGGTCAAGATCATGCCGACGGGCGGCGTCGACCCGGACGAGGACTCCATCGCCAAATGGTTCGGCTCCGGCATCGTCGCGGCAGGCATGGGCTCCAAGCTGATCACCGACGCCGCCGTCAAGGCCGGCGACTGGGCCGGGATCGAGGCTCAGGTCAAGAAGACGGTCGAAGCCGTCGCCGCCTTCCGCGCCTCCAGGGGCTGATCAGTGACGCGTGTCGGGGTGCGGCGGTCGGTTCGGCTGTCCATCCCGATGCGGCTCCCTGTGCACGCCGCCCTTGCGCTGCAGGATCGGCGACAGGGTCTTGCGCTGTTCGGGCGTCAGACCGCCCAGCACGGCGATGGCGTCATTCTCCAGGCGGGCGCGCCCACGCAACTCCGCCGAACGCGACTGCTCCAGCAAAGCCTGCACCCTGGCCGCATCGAACGTCGGCGCACCCGCGACATCGACCGCCTCGCGCCGCGCCGCGCGCGCCGCCTCAAAATCGGGGCGGGCGGCCAGGGCGGATTCGCGAAGGCTGGTGTGGACCTTCTCGCGCACATCCTGCGGCAGGCTGGCCAGCATTTCACCGAACGGCCCCTGGCGGCCCGGCTTGTTCTGGGCCTCGATCTTGCGATCCGCCTGGGCCCTGCTGACGCCGTAGGCCACGCCGCCCGCCACCGCGAACAGGTTCAGGGCGACCGACACGGCCAGCGCGATCTTCAGCGTCTTGTTGCTCATCCCAGAACCTCGGTGTCGTCAACGCCGCTCAGCGTCGCCTGATAGAGAATGGCGTCCGCCCGTTCGTTGGCCGTGACATGCGATGTCAAACCCACGCCTGCGACCACGCCGGCGCAGGCCGCCGCCGCCCAACCGGCGCCCAGAATCCAGAACACCCGCCCCAGATGACCGCGCGACGCCTTGCGCTTCGGCGCCGACGCCAGCACCCGCGCAGTCAGGTCGGCGGACGGAACGATGCGCGGCGAGGCGTCCAGCAGGGCGTCAAGCGCCGCCGCCTCCTCCAGCACGGCGCGGGCGGCCGGGTCCGCCGCGATCAGGCTCTCGGCGAAGGCGCGCTCGTGCGCCGGCCAGCGGCTCAGGTCCGCGCCATAAGCCTCCGCCAGAACTTCAAGCCGATCGATCTTCATCGTCCGTCTCCTGCACGTCGCCCGTCAGATCGGGGCGACAGATCCGCCAGGGCCGCGCGCAACGCCCGCCGCCCCCGCGACAACAAACTCTCCAGCGCCTCGACGCTGATCTCCATCAGAGCCGCCGCCTCGATATTGGTCAGCTCCTGATAATGGCACAGCACGATGGCCTCGCGCTGCCGTTCCGGCAGTCTGGCCAGCGCCGCATCGACGCGCCTGCCCGTTTCGGCGGCCAGCAGGCCGCGATCCGGCGCCGGTCCCTCGTCGGGTCGATCCGGCGGGGCATCGGTCGGGATTTCGCGTCGCCGCCTCAGCCGGTCGTAGCAGAGGTTCAGCGCCACCCGGTGCAGCCAGGTGTCGAACTTGGCCTTGCCCGCCTGCCAGGTCGGCGCCTGTCGCCAGGCCTTCAGCATGGCCTCCTGCGCCACATCCTCGGCCTCGGCGGCGTCGCCCAGCATCCGCTGCGCCAACGCCAGAATGCGCGGCAGCTTGCGTTCCACCAAAGCCTGAGACGCCGCCGGATCGCCAAGACCCACACGGCGCACCAAATCCTCGTCGGGGTCGACGACTGCGACCAATCCAGCCTCTTTCGTTCGAGCCTGGTCGGCTAAGGCGGGATCGTTGCGCGATCTCGCCGACGCAGTGAATCAGGCTCTTAAAAAATGCCGGAGCGAAATCCGGGCTGAACCGGCTTGCAGCCAACTCATCCGATTCCGCTCTGGCGGCGAAAGGGACCGATTCGCGCACTACGGACGACCCCGACATCTTTCTTACTCCGAAGCCGGAGCCGGGGAAGCCGGTTGTTGCCCCGGACGATGCTGGCCAAGACCCTGACGGTGGGCTGCGCGGCCTTCACGGCGTTGCTCCCCTCGCGCCTGCCAGCCTGCGCGACGTTCAGCCGCCGTCAGGACGCCGTCGTGGTTGGTGTCCAGCTTGGCGAACTGCTCGGTCAGCTTGGCACGCACGTCGGCGATGACGATGGGGCCACGCTCACGCGCGCCTTCGGGACCACGGGCGCCGCGATGCGCCGCACGCATGGGGCCGCGATGACCGTCGCGCTGTCCGGTCCATCGCCCCGCCCGTTCCGCTCGCGGACCCCGCTCAGCGCGTGGCGCATTGGCGGCGTCGAACTCGGCCCGGCTGATGGAGCCGTCGCCATTGGCGTCCAGCTTGGCGAAACGCTGGTTCAGACGTTCGGTGCGCTGCGCCTGACGGGCGGCCTGCATTTCTTCCGGCGTCACGGTCCCGTCGCGGTTCGTGTCGGCGGCGATCAGCCGCGCCAGACGGCCTTCGACGAACTCCGCCTGGGTGACGGAGCGTTCCGCCGCCTGCGCGCGTGCGGCGTTGGGCGCGCGGTTGGCGCCAGGAGCAGCCGTCTGGGCCACGGCCATGCCGGACACTGCGGCCAGAGCGATGGCGGCGGCGCCGCCGATCATGGTCTTTTTCATCTTGTGGTCTCCTTGAGCCGCCCTGACGACGGCCTTTGTTCAACCCTGTCGAGAAGTTGAACGGAGAGCCGAAGATTATCCGTCGCGCGCCGCCGGAACGGCCTGTTCGAACGCCGTCCGCGCCCGTGCGCGCAGATCGGTCAGATCATGCTTCAGGGTGTCGAAATCCGGCGCCCCGACCGCCTCGGCCAGACGCAGCCGGAAGACCTCGGGCTCGGCTTCAGGATCGACGCGCCCCTCGAAGGCGGCGGACAGCAGGTGGTTGATCCGCTGCTGGGTGCGCCACGCCTCGGCCAGCACCGGATCGTCCTGAAGCGCCTTCAGCGTGGACACCGTCAGCGGCTGGCCCGCCGCCGCCGCCTGAAGCTGGCGGTACTGGGCCGCGAACTCGGCGTCCACCTGCCCGCCCGGCGACAGTTTCAGATCCCAGAAGCCGTGCGGACGCCGCTCGCGGTCCATCAGGGCGCGCATCTTGCGCACATCCGCCCCGACATCGACGCCGGGACGCGGGCGGCGCAGCACCGTCTCCAGTGTCTGGGACACCCGCTCCCCGAACACCGGGTCGCTGGCCCAGACGACGCGCGCGCGGGTCAGGACCATGAACTCCCAGGTCTCGGCCTCATGTTCGTAATAGTCGACGAAGGGCGCCAGACGCACCGACACCGGCCCCTTGGACCCCGTGGGCCGCAACCGCATGTCGACTTCATAAAGCCCGCCCTCGGCCGTATGGGCCGACAGGGCCGAGATCAGCCGCTGGGTAAACCGCACATAGAAGACGTCGGCGCTCCAGCCCTTGATCTCCGACAGGACGCCGTCGGGCGCATCGTACAGGGTCATCAGGTCCAGGTCAGATCCCGCCGACATCTCGCGCGACCCCGCCTTGCCCAGGGCCACCACCGCCACGGCGCCGCCGGGGAAGGCGCCGCCCAGACGCTCCGTCTCGGCCAGGGCCGCCGGGGCCAGGGTCCGCATGGCGGCGTCGGCCAGGGCGGCATAGGCGCGTCCGGCTTCTTCCGGCCCGGTCCGCCCGCTGATGGCGTGGATGCCGATGCGGAACATCTGTTCGCGGTGCAGGCGGCGCACGGCGTTCATGGCCCCCTCGAAATCGCCCTCCTCCTCGGCCTCGCGGATCATCTGTTCGACCAGACCGGTGTCTTCCGACAGGTCCGTCAGGAACCGCGCGTCCAGAATCCCGTCCAGCGCGGCGGGCTGGCGGCCCAGCTGGCGCGCCAGTCGGGGCGCAAAGGCCATCACCCCCAGCACCATGTTGAACAGCTTGGGCTGGTTCAGGAACAGGGCCTGCACCTGCACCCCCGCCGCCAGTCCCGAGAAGAAGGTGGCGAAACGGCGAAAGGCGTCATCCGGCGCCCCCGTCCGCGCCAGCGCCTGCAGCAGACGCGGCGCCAGCCGGGTGAACAGCTCGCGCCCGCGCGCCGTCCGGGTCGCGGGGATGCGGCCGTGGTGCCAGCTGCGGATGGTGTCGGACACAGTCGGCGCCTCGGTGAAGCCCATCCGCTTCAGCGTCTCCAGCGTCTCGGGGTCGTTCTCGACGCCGGTGAAGACCAGACTGCCATAGGGCGAATCCAGCTCCTCGCCGCCCTCGAACAACTCGCCATAGCGGGTGTTGACCCGGACCAGCAGGTCTTCGATCCCCGCATCGAACCGCGCCAGATCGCCCTCGCCCGCCAGCGCCGCCACCGCGCCGCGCCGTTCGGCGTCGACCGGCAGTTTGTGCGTCTGCTCGTCGTCCAGCATCTGCACGCGGTGCTCCAGCCCGCGCAATTCGACATAGGCGGCGGACAGCTCTTCGGCGACCTGCGGCGGTACATGGCCTGCCTGCGACAGCGCAGCCAGGGCGTCCAGCGTGCGCGGCGCCCGCAGCTCGGGATGGCGCCCGCCCAGGATCAGCTGCTGCGTCTGGGCGTAGAATTCGATCTCGCGAATGCCGCCGCGCCCCAGTTTCAGATTGGCGCCCGCCGCCTGCAGCCCCTCGCCGGTCTTGTAGGTGTGGATCTGTTTCTTGATCGACTGAATGTCCAGCACGGCGGCGTAGTCCAGGCTTCGCCGCCAGATGAAGGGGATCATCGCCTTCAGGAACCGGGCCGCCGCCCGCATGTCGCCCAGCACCGGCCGCGCCTTGATGAAGGCAGCCCGCTCCCAGTTCTGACCGACGCTTTCATAGTAACCCAGGGCGGCAGGCGCTGCGACCACCGGCGGGGTCGAGGACGGATCGGGCCGCAGCCTCAGATCGACCCGGAAGACGTATCCGTCCGCCGTCCGCTCGGTCAGCAGGGTGGCCAGCACCCTGGCGGCGCGGTTGACGAAATCCTGCATCTCCACGCCTTCGCGCAGGGCCAGCGTCAGCAGGCGCGGCTCGTAGAAGAGCGAGATGTCGATGTCCGAGGAATAGTTCAGCTCGTTGGCGCCATGCTTGCCCATGGCCAAACCGAACAGGCCGGGCACGGGGCCGCGTGAATCGTCGGGCGCGGTCAGCAGCCTGCCCTTGTCGCGCTGCTCATTGCCCACCGCCCGCAACGCGGCACGGCAGGCGGCGTCGGCGAACCGCGACAGGGCCGCCGTCACCGGGTCCAACCCCCAGACACCGCCCAGATCGGCCAGCGCCGTCAGCAGATGCAGGTCCGCCTTCAAGACACGCAGCGGCGACTTCATCGCCTCCGCATCGCCGGTCAGCGCGTCCGTTTCGGCGATGATGACCTCCAGATGCCGGTCCGGATCGCTCTCCAGAATCCGCCGCAGCTGCGCGGGCCGCCGCCGCATCAGGCCTGACAGATAGGGCGACGCCCCCGCCACCGTCGCCAGGGCGGGCCAGGCGGCAGTCAGCACCTCCAGCCAGCCGTCAGCGGTCGCCGCCTCGACCAGAGCCTCATGCAGCCGTTCCGCCGCGCCAGGGCTGTGGACGGGACCGGCGGGTTTCAGAATTTCAAACAGCGGCCGGGACATTTGCGTGGGCATTCGACTCTTTCGCTTATGGATTTCCCGGCGCCGGGGGCAGGACCAGCGCCACCCGCAGACCCGGACCGAAATCGCCGTATGCGCCCGGTCCTTCGTCCAGCACCACCCGCCCGCCGTGCGCCTCGGCCACCGCCGTCACCAGCGACAGGCCAAGGCCCGATCCCGGCTCGGTGCGGCTGTTGTCCAGGCGCACGAACCGCTGGACGACGCGCTCACGGTCCTCCTCAGGCACGCCGGGGCCGGTGTCGGTGACGGAATATTCGATCTCGCCCGAGGAGCGCCTGCGCGCCCGCAGCTTCACCGCCCCGCCCGCAGGCGTGTATTTGATGGCGTTGTCGATGATGTTGGCCAGGGCCTGGGCCAGGAAGGGCTGGTTGCCCTCGATCATCAGTCCCTTCTCGACCTCGGCCGAGAAGTCGATCTCCTTGTCCTCGGCGGCAGGCTCGTAAAGCTCGGCCATGTCGGCGGCCAGATCGGCGGCGTCGATCACCTTCGGGTCCGGCGCCCCGCCCGCCTGCAGACGCGCGATGGCCAGAACCGTGTTGAAGGTCTTCAACAGGTGGTCGGCTTCGTCCAGCGCGATGCCCAGTGCATCCACCCCGTCGATCTTGCCCGCCTCGGCGTCGATCAGCGCCACCTCAAGCTTGGCCCGCATCCGCGTCAGGGGCGAGCGCAGGTCATGAGCGATGGCGTCGCCCGCGTGCCGGATCGAGGCCATCGACGCCTCCAGCCGGTCCAGCATGAGGTTCAGCCCCTGGCCCAGCTCGTCCAGTTCATCGCCCGAGTGACGCACCGGCGCCCGCTGTTTCAGGTCGCCCTCCTGCACCGCCTGAACCACCTGATTCAGCCCGGCCATCGCCTGTTCGACCTTGCGGCTGATATAGAGCCCGCCCGCCAGGCCCAGCAGCATGACCAGGGCCATCGCCCCCCACAGGGCCTGGGTCAGGCGCGCCAGATATTCCTCGATGTCGCCGATGTCCTGACCGACGAACAGATGCTCGCCCCCCGTCAGGGTCATGACCACGCCGATCGCGCGGCGACGTTGAACCTTGCCCGACGGATCGGTGTCCGTCAGTCGGAACGTCTCCCAGTCGCCCTGGCCGACCGGCAGGGTCTCGTCGATGTCGATGGGGGACTCAGTGATATTGCCCGTGATCGTCTTTCCGCCGGGATCGGACAGCAGATAGAGATAGGGCCCGCCCCGGATCGACCGCTCCACCAGCGCCTGGTTCAGGGCGTCGATTCCGCGTGTCCGATGGATCGCCGTCAGTGCGCCCAGCTCGGTTTCAACATCCGTCCGCGCCCGCGACTGCGCCTCCGACGCCGAGGCGAAATAGACATAGGCCAGGATCGCCCCCGCCGCCGCCACGAACAGCGCCAGAAACAGCAGCGTCAGCCGGAAGGGGGTGCGGCGAAGGAGGGATGGAAGGCGCATGGGGATTTAGTGGTGAGCGGCGAGTGACGAGTGGCGAGCAAACCGGCGCACAGGAGCGTTTCGGCCCCTGACCTCATGTTTGCGCCAGACGCTCCTCACCCTCTCGCCACTCGCCACTCGCCACTCATCACCAGCCTCACGCCTCCAGCCTGTATCCCGCCCCGCGCACGGTCTGCAGCATGGCCTTGTCGAAGCCCTTGTCGATCTTGGAGCGCAGGCGGCTGATGTGGACGTCGATGACGTTGGTCTGTGGGTCGAAGTGGTATTCCCACACCTTCTCCAGCAGCATGGTGCGCGTCACCGACTGACCGGCGTGGCGCATCAGGAACTCCAGCAACTGGAACTCGCGCGGCTGCAGGTCGATCTCCCTGTCGCCGCGATGCACGGTACGGGCGATCAGGTTCATCTCAAGATCACCGACCTTCAGCACCGTCTGCACCCCGCCCGTCTCACGACGGCGCGCCAGGGCCTCGACCCGCGCAATCAGTTCGGCGAAGGCGTAGGGTTTGACCAGATAGTCGTCGGCGCCCGCCTTCAGGCCCGTGACGCGGTCCTCGACCTCGCCCAGGGCGGACAGGAACAGGACCGGCGTCTGATCGCCGCCCTTCCTGACCATCTCGACCATGCCCACGCCGTCCAGACGCGGCATCATCCGATCCACCACATAGACGTCGTAGCCGCCCTTTTGCGCCTCAAGCAGGCCAAAGGCGCCGTCCACGGCGTGGGTCACATCATGTCCGGCCTCGGACAGTCCCCGCACCATGGCGGTCGCCGCTTCGGCGTCATCCTCGACCACCAGAATACGCATTCAGCCCTCTCCGGAATCAAAATCGCCGCCGATGGTAACCCATCGGCGGCGATTCAGTGAGTTAAGCCTTGGTCAGAAAACCAATCACTCGCCGCCTGTCAGCGGCAGGACCACCGGCGTGTTGCCACGCGGGGTGCGGACCAGCAGCAGAATGCCCGGACGGCCTGCGCTCTTGACCGTCTGGACCGCGCCCTTCAGGTCGGCGACCGAACTGACCGAACGACCGTTGGCCTGGATGATGACCAGACCCGGCTGGAAGCTCATGCGGGCCGCGCGCGAGGACTGATCCACCGCCGTAACGACCACGCCCTGAACATCGGCGGGCAGTTCATAGCGGGTGCGGAGCGCCGCGCTGATGGGGGCGACGGTCAGACCTTCGACCACTTCGCCCGCCGTTGCGCTGGGCTTGCCGGGCGTTTCCGCGCCCTCGTCTTCACCCGCCGTCGAGGTCGACAGGTTGCTGGGGCGCGTGCCCGAACGCACGGTGACGGTCTGACGACCGCCGTCGCGCAGCACGTCCAGACGCAGGGTGTCGCCCGGCTTGGCGTTGCCGACCGCACGGGTCAGTTCAGTCGAGGTCTGGATCGGACGGCCGTTCAGGGCCACGACCACGTCGCCCGCCTTCAGGCCCCCGCGCGCGGCGGGCGCGTCCGCCGTGACCTCGGCGACATAGGCCCCCTTGGTCGAGGCGGCCAGGCCCAGGCTTTCGCGGTATTCGTCGCTCAGGGTGATGATCTGCACGCCCAGATAACCGCGCTCGATCGTCTGGCCGCTCATCAGGCGCGAGGTGATGGTCTTGGCCGTCTCCGCCGGAATGGCGAAGCCGATGCCGACCGATCCGCCCGTCGGCGAATAGATGGCCGAGTTCACGCCGATCACGCGGCCGTGAATGTCGAAGGTCGGACCGCCCGAGTTGCCCCGGTTGATGGCGGCGTCGATCTGCAGGAAGTCGGTGTAGGGATTTTCGCTGCCGCCGATGTCGCGCGCCTTGGCCGAAACGATGCCCGCCGTCGCCGTGCCGCCCAGACCGAACGGGTTGCCGATGGCGATGACCCAGTCGCCGACGCGCGGGTCAGCCGTTTCTTCGAAGCTGACGTATTTGAAGTTCGAACCGTCCACCTTGATGACCGCCAGGTCGGTGGCGGCGTCGCGGCCGATCAGGCGCGCGGGCAGTTCGCGCCCGTCCGACATCTTCACCTTGATCTCGGTGGCGTCGGCGACGACGTGGTTGTTGGTGACGATGAAGCCGTCCTGCGAGATGAAGAAGCCCGAACCGGCGCCTTGCGTCGTCTGCGGCTCGGCGTCCTGGCCCTGACGTCCGCGGCCCTGCGGCGGGGCGAACTGGAACGGCAGGCCTGGGATCTGGAAGGCGCCGGATTGCGGCGTGACCGGCACCTTGACGTCGATCTGCACCACGGCGGGCGCGACCTGTTCGAAGATGTCGGCGAAGCTGCTGGGCGCGCCCGGCGGCGGGGTGAAGGCGTCGCCCGTGGCCGGAACCGGGGTCAAGCGGTTCACCGCCTGCGGATCAGCGTGCGCCCCGGGCCAGTTGATGACGCCGCCGGCGGTCGCCGCCGCCGCCAGGGTCAGGCCGGCCGCGGCCCCGAGAATGAACTCTTTGCGCTTCAGCATCGTGGTCCTTGCGATCCTCTGTCCGGGACCGAGCGGGCCCCGTGTTCGCTTTTGATATAGTCTCAACCGGCCTGACGCCAATTGTGACGATCAATGGTTGGCCCTGACTAGCGCCCGTCGTGAGGCGAGGTTGCGTCAGGATCGCGGCGAAGCTTCTCATTTCGGAGAACTTCGTCCAGTCGAGCCTCTTCTTCGGGCGAAAGCGGCGTCGTTTCAACTGCACGTCGCCGTGAACGCAGGACCAAAATCAATGCAGCCAGCGCGATCAAGGCGAACGGACCGAACCACAGCAGCCAGGTTCCCGCCCGAACCGGCGGGGTGAACAGCACATAGTCGCCGAACCGCCGCACCAGATCGTCGCGCACCTGCTGATCGGTGGCGCCCGATGCGATCTCTTCGCGGATCAGGCGGCGCATGTCGCCCGCCACGCCCGCCGGGCTGTCGGCGATGGACTCATGCTGGCAGACGACGCAGCGCACGTCCTTGAACAGGGCCTGGGCACGGGCCTCCTGCCCCGCATCCGTCAGCGGACGATCCAAGGCGGCCGGTGGCTCCGCCGCCGTCAGCATCACCGCCAGCAGGGGTGCGGCCATCAGGACCAGCGGACGCCTCACGCCGTCTTCCTTTTGCGCGAACCCACGCCCACGCGCAGCCGCCGGTCCAGCAGGGACAACAGCCCGCCCAGAGCCATGATCGTCGGCCCCAGGAAGATCAGCCGCGCCCACGGGTTCCAGTACAGACGCACCACCCAGGCCGGTTCGGCCGGACTGCCCGCCCGCTCGCCGATCACCACATAGACGTCGTCCAGACCCCGGAAATCCAGACCGACCTCGGTCGTCGTCTGGCCGCCTGCGGGGAAGAAGCGGCGCTCGGCGGTGATGGTCTCGGCGCGGCCACGGTCATTGGACGGACGCACGGTCAGACGCCCCTGCTCCGCCAGATAGTTCGGACCCTCGACCACACGCACCTCGTCCAGCGTCACCGTCCACGGCCCCGCTGACACGCTCTGGCCGATGGTCAGGGCGCGCGCCGCCTCGGCCTTGAAGCCGGTCTCGACCACAGCCCCCAGGATGAAGACCCCCAGCCCCAGATGCGCCAGGGTCATGCCCCAGGCGCCCAGCGGCAGACCCTTCAGGCGACGCATCACCTCGGCGCCCGAGGCGCGGAACAGCCTGGCCCGTTCGGCCACCTCGGCCAGAGACCCTGCGATCAGCCAGGCCCCCATGCCGATCCCGGCGGCGGCGAAGGCCTTTCTCGGCTCCCACAGGGCGTAGGCGGCGAGAGCGGCCAGAATGGACAGACCCGCCGCGACGGCCAGCCTCTGCATCGCCCCCCGCAGATCGCCCCGCTTCCACGCCAGCAGCGGACCGGCGGGCAGGATGACGAAGGCCACCATCATCAGCGGCGTGAAGGTGGCGGCGAAATAGGGCGGTCCCACGGAAATGGTCGCGCCGGACGCGGCCTCCAGGATCAGCGGATACAGGGTGCCCAGCAGCACCGTCGCCGCCGCCGCCGTCAGGAACAGGTTGTTCAGCACCAGCGCGCCCTCGCGGCTGACCGGCGCGAACAGGCCCCCGCCCTTCAACTGCGGCGCCCGCCAGGCGAACAGGACGAAGGCCGCCCCGGATGCAATGCCCAGGATCGCCAGCAGCATCATGCCCCGCTGGGGATCGACGGCGAAGGCGTGAACGCTGGTCAGCACGCCGGACCGCACCAGGAAGGCGCCCAGCATCGAGAAGGTGAAGGCCAGCAGGGCCAGGAACACCGTCCAACCCGCCAGCGCCCCGCGCCGCTCGGTCACCACCGCGCTGTGCAACAGGGCCGCGCCCGCCAGCCACGGCATGAAGGAGGCGTTCTCCACCGGATCCCAGAACCACCAGCCGCCCCAGCCCAGTTCATAATAGGCCCAGAACGACCCCAGGGTGATGCCGACCGTCAGCAAGGCCCAGCTGGCCAGGGCCCAGGGCCGCACCCAGCGTCCCCATGCGGGCCAGAAGGCCGTCTGCGCCCGCCCCTCGATCAGGGCCGCGACCGCCAGCGAGAAACAGACCGAAAACCCGACATAGCCCGCGTAGAGCAGCGGCGGATGCACCGCCAGGGCCGGGTCCTGCAGCAGCGGGTTCAGCGACGCGCCCTGGAACGGCGCGGGGTCCAGACGGGTGAAGGGGCTGGAGGTGAAGACGGCAAAGGCCAGGAACAGCGACCCCAGCGCCCCCTGCACCGCCACCGCCGACGCCTTCAGCCCGAACGGCAGGCCGCGCGCCCGCGCCAGCGCGCCCCCGAACACGGTCAGGACCAGGCACCACAGCAGAAGCGAGCCTTCGTGGCTGCCCCAGGCGCCCGCCACCTTGTACAGCATCGGCTTGTCGGTGTGGCTGTTGGCCGCCACATTCGAGACCGAGAAGTCGGACACGACAAAGGCGAAGATCAGGGCCGCGAAGGCCAGGGCGATCGCGCCCGCCGCCGCCAGGGCCGCCCCCTGGCCTGCGCCCGCCAGAACCGGGCTGCGCCGCACGCGCGCCGCCGTCGACAGGGCCGTCTGAAGAAGAGAAAGCGCCAATGCCAGCGCAAGGGCGAACGCCCCGAACTCGGCGATCACAGGGACGAGGCTCCCTGACGGATTTCGCCCTGCGACGGCGCGCCGTCAGGCCGCCACTCGCCCTTTTCCTTCAGGCGGTCGGCGACCTCGCGCGGCATGTAGTTCTCGTCGTGCTTGGCCAGGACCTGACTGGCGTGGAAGGTGCGGTCGGCGGTGAACGCCCCCTGCGCCACGATCCCCTGCCCCTCGCGGAACAGGTCGGGCAGGTCGCCGTGATAGACGACTCGGGTCGTGGCGGCGTTGTCGGTGACGGCGAAGATGACCACCCCGTCGCCGGACTTGTGCACGCTGCCCGCCTCGACCAGCCCGCCCAGACGGATGTTGCGGCCTTCCGGCGCCTTGTCCGCCGTGGCTTCGGACGGGGAATAGAAGAAGGTCACGCTGTCCTGCATGGCCCACAGCGACAGGCCGACGGCCAGGGCCAGGATCGGCGTCACGGCGGCGACGACCCACAGGCGGCGACGCGCCTTCGGCGATTTGGGCAGCCAGCTCATGCGACAGAGGTTCCGACAACGGAGGACAGACCGCCCGCATATACCGGCGTCGCTTCAGCCAACCAACGTGTCATTCCGCCCCCGCCTTCGGCATCCGGCGCTCCAGATCGATCCGGCGCGGATCGGTCGGCTCCAGCGCGGCGATCAACGGCGACCACATGACCCGCACCGCCGCCGCGTCGCCCCGGCTCAACGCCGCCTCGCCCAGGAAGAAACGCGCGCCCAGCTGTTCAGGGTCCAGTTTCACGGCCTGGATGAAGGCGGCCTCGGCGTCGCCGCCGACCTTGCCGTCATTGGCCCGCACCAGACTTTCCCCCAGCCGCGCCCAGGCCTGGGCGTCCTTAGGGTCCAGTTCGATCAGGCGACGAAACGCCGAGGCGGCGCCCAGCGGATCGTCCGCCGCAAACCGGGCCGCGCCCAGCATGGCCAGCGCCTGTCGGTCGCCGGGGCGTTCCTTGACCACGCGCGCGGTGACGGCGGCCAGTTGCGCGGGCTCCAGCGTCTCCAACTGGGTCGACCAGGCGTCCACGCGGGTTTCATAGGCCTGATCCGGCAGGCCGGGCCAGCCGGTGGCGACATACAGACCCAGCGCGGCGGCCACGGCTGCGGCGAGCCCGCCCAGCACCCACAGCCGATCCTTTGATCCCGCGACAGGGCGCGGCGCCGCCGCACCTTGCGCCAGCAACCGTCGTCCCGCCTCGGCCCGCGCCGCCGCATGGGCCGCGTCGTCCAGCAGGCCGCGCGCCTTCAGCCGATCCAGTTCGTCCAGTTCACGCGTCCCCGCGTCGCTGTCGGCCTCGACCGCCGCGTCGGCGCCCCGCCGTGCGCCAGCCAGCACCAGCAGCCCCGCCAGGGCCGCGGCCAGTCCCGTCATCATCCAGAAGGCGATCATGCCTGGCCGTCTAACCCATCAGACCGAAGTGGGCGAGCGGCAGTTGCGTCCTGCTTCGATGCAGCGCGGATCAGGTCTCGGCCGCAGGCAGCTCCAGCACCGCCTTCAGGCCGCCCATGTCGCTGTCGCTCAGGGTCAGTCGTCCGCCATAGGCCCGCGTCAGATCATCAACGATGGACAGGCCCAGCCCCGAACCGGGCGCGCTTTCGTCCAGCCGCGAACCGCGCTTGATCACCTCGTCACGCTGGTCGGCGGGCAGGCCGGGGCCGTCGTCCTCGACCACCACCACCATCTGGCCCAGGCCGCTGGCGCCCGCCGAAACCCGCACGCGGCGGCGGCTGAACTTGGCGGCGTTCTCGATCAGATTGCCCAGTATCTCCTGCAGGTCCTGACGCTCGCCCAGGAAGGCCAGTTCGTCGGGCGCGCGCCAGTCGATTTCGACATCCTTGGCGCGGAAGACCTGTTCGATCATGACCGCCAGTTCGTCCAGAACCTCCGGCACCGGCGTCTTTTCGCCCAGGCCATGCGCCGCGCGCGCCGCCGCCCGCGCCCGGCGCAGGTGGTGGTCGACCTGGCCCTGCATGACCTTGGTCTGGCGGCGCACCAGTTCAGGCAGCGCGCCCTCCTGCGTCCCCGCCTCGGCCAGCATGACCGAGATCGGCGTCTTCAGCGCATGGGCCAGATTGCCGACATGGGTGCGCTGGCGGTCCACGACCTCCTGATTGTGATCCAGCAGGCGGTTCACCTGCTCGGCCAGCGGCTGGATCTCCAGCGGATAGTCGTGAACGATCCGCGCCGCGCGGCCCTTGCGCACGGCGGCGATCTCGTTGCGCAGGTCGAACAGCGGTCGCAGACCGAACCGCACCTGAATGAAGACCGCCGACACCAGCCCCGCCCCCATGACCAGCAGCGCGATCCACGTCAGGGTGGCGAACTGGCGCGTGTCCGCATCGACCTCCGACCGGTCCAGCGCGGCCAGGAAGATGATCGGCCGGTCATGGCGCGGAATGGTCTTCATCGACGCCGCGACCCGCAGGGGCTCCGGCTTCTTCGGCTCGTCCTTGGGGCCGTCGGTGTTGAAGGTGATGACGTCGCCGAGCACCCGCTCCAGCCGTTGCGGCAGGTCGGCGGGCAGGTTCAGATCATAGTTCCAGAGCGAGGTCGAACGCGCCAGCGGCGTCAGTCGCCCGTCGGGCTGAACCTCCAGAATCTGCCAGTATTTGCCCGACAGCAGACGCAGGGTCCGGGCGTCCTGGATCTGTTCGACCCGTTCGCCGGGCGGGGTGCGGCTGGCGGCGACGACGATCTCGTCGATCGTCTCATTGAGCATATTGCCCAGACGA
The DNA here is from genome assembly GCF_019395145.1 of Brevundimonas nasdae. Taxonomy (NCBI): domain Bacteria; kingdom Pseudomonadati; phylum Pseudomonadota; class Alphaproteobacteria; order Caulobacterales; family Caulobacteraceae; genus Brevundimonas; species Brevundimonas nasdae. The sequence goes on along the minus strand of NZ_CP080034.1, from coordinate 3,697,749 downwards.
CGCAGGGCTGATTCCTGAAAGGCGTGGGTCAGGGCCAGGGCCGCGATCACCAAGGCCAGCAGAATCCAGGTCGAGGCCAGCCAGATCAGCCTGCGGGTCAGCGACTGGCCGGGCCGCCCGAACAGACGCCCCCAGTCAAAACCGCCCGACCGAACAGGCGCCGTGTCGTTCACGCCGCTTCGGTCTCGCCCGCCAGAGGCGTCAGGCGGTAGCCCAGACCGCGCACGGTCTCGATCCGGTCGGACCCGACCTTCTTGCGCACGCGGCCGATGAAGACCTCGATGGTGTTGGAATCCCGATCGAAGTCCTGATCATACAGGTGTTCGACCAGCTCCGTGCGGCTGATGACCCGGCCCTGATGCATCATCATGTAATGCAGCAGCCGGTATTCCAGACTGGTCAGGCGCAGCGGCTCGCCGTTGACGCTGGCGCGTGCGGCGCGCGGATCAAGCCTCAGACCGCCGCACGACAGGGTCGCCGAAGCGATGCCCGCCGAACGGCGCAGCAGGGCCCGCAGACGCGCCAGAAGCTCTTCGGTGTGGAAGGGCTTGGTCAGATAGTCGTCGGCCCCGGCGTCGAAGCCCGACACCTTGTCCGACCAGGCGCCGCGCGCGGTCAGGATCAGGACCGGCGTGGTCTTGCCGTCCCGGCGCCAGCGCTCCAGCACAGACACACCGTCGATGCGCGGCAGACCCAGGTCCAGCACGATGACGTCATAGGGTTCGGTGTCGCCCAGATAATGGGCTTCCTCGCCATCCGCCGCATGATCGACCGCATAACCGGCGTCCGCCAGGGCGTTCTTGAGCTGACGCGACAGATCCACGTCGTCTTCAACCAGAAGAATACGCATCAGTTCGGCCTGCGACGCGGGTCGTTGTTGTTGTTCGAATTATTGTTGTCGCCCTGACGCGGGCGTCCGGTCTGGCCGTCGACGACCACGTCGCGCACACGGCCGTCGCGTTCGACCAGAACGCTGTAGTTGCCGTCACGGCGCGGCTGGGTGTCGATGGGTCGGCCGTACTGACCGGCGCTGCGGCGCGCCTCGTCAGGACTGACGCGCGGAGGGGCGCGGCGGTCGTCATCCGACTGCTGTTGACGTTGGTCGCGGGACTGGGCGACCGCCTCTGTCGTCATGACAGGGGCGAAGGCCAGGGTCGCGACGGCGACGATAAGACTGGCGGCTTTGCTGAACATGATCGCCTGTCTAATCCTGATCTTCTGAACGGGTGCTGAATGACTTGTATAGGTCATCGCGCGTGCAACGCCAGCATCCCCGCGGCGGATCAGTGCGCAACCTTGCCGATTTCTCATCTAGATGAACCGTCCCTGAGCGTGCCTGTTCAGGTCGGGATCAGCCGCCGGATGGTCATCTGTGCTCATCGCTGGTCACCCCGACCGGCCCGACGCTCAAGGAGACTGTCATGCGGAACTTCGTCATTCCCGCCCTTGCTCTGGCCGCTGCTGCGGTCGCCCTGCCCGCCGCCGCCCAGTCGTATGGCCACGCCCCCAGCCGCGCCCCCGCCTATCAGGTCAGCTACGGCTCCTGGCAGTCGATCGGCGCCCGTCAGGCCGAACTGGACCGCCGCATCGACCGCGCTGTCCGCTCGGGTCAGATCAGCAACCGCGAAGCCTACCGCCTGCGCGGCGAGTTCAATGCGCTGAAGCGTCTGGAAGCCGACTACCGGCGCAGCGGCCTGTCCTCCTGGCAGCGGGCCGATCTGGACCGCCGCTATGACCGCCTGTCGGCCCAGGTCCGCTACGACCGCTACGGCTACAACGCTCCGCGCAGGGGTTAAGCTTTCAGCCTCCCGGTTCTCCCTGTCACGGGAGGTTGAACAGGGCGCGGTCCGAACGGATCGCGCCCTTCTTCATTACAGTTCGCCCGCTTGGCCGCGCAGCAATTGCAGCATGGCCGAAAAGTCGCGCCCGCCGTGGCCCATGCCGTCGAACAGGGCATACAGCGCCTCGGCCTGCGCGCCCATCGGCGTGGAGGCGCCCGACTTGGCCGCCGCATCCTGGGCCAGTTTCAGGTCCTTCAGCATCATGGCCGTGGCGAACCCGCCCTGATAGCCGCGATTGGACGGCGCCGTCGGCACCGGGCCGGGCCAGGGGTAATAGCTGCTGACGCTCCAGCACTGGCCCGAGGATTTGGACGCGATCTCAAAGAACCGCTCCGGGTCCAGACCCAGCTTCTCCGCCAGGGCGATGGCCTCGCACGTGCCCAGCATCGAAATGCCCAGCAGCATGTTGTTGCAGATCTTGGCCGCCTGCCCGGCGCCGTGCTCGCCCGCGCGGATGGTGATGCGGCTCATCGGCTCCAGCGCGGTTTCGACGCGGGCGAAGTCGCCTTCGTCGCTGCCGACCATGAAGGCCAGGGTCCCCGCATCCGCCGCCGCCGTGCCGCCCGACACCGGCGCATCGGCGAAGGCGTAGCCCGCCGCCTTGGCCAGACCGGCGACCTTGCGCGCCGTCTCGACGTCGATGGTCGAACAATCCAGCAGCAGGGCGCTGGCCGGGGCCACGCCGATGATCTGCTCGGAATAGACGCTCAGCACATGCGGACCGGCGGGCAGCATGGTGATCACCACCTCGGCGTCCTTGACCGCCTCAGCCACCGATCCGACGGGCGTGCAACCCTGGGACGCGGCCCGCTCCAGCGCGCTGGGCGACAGGTCGAAGGCGGCGACCGCATGGCCCGCCTTGGCCTGGTTCGCCGCCATGCCCCCGCCCATGTTGCCCAGGCCGATGAAGGCGATCTTGGTCATGGTCTCTCTCCCTATTTGCGGCGTCGCGGTCAGGCCAGCGGCGTCCATTTTTCGTTGTCGGCCAGGGGCGCGAACAGGGCGTCCAGCGTCGCCTGCGTAACGCCCGACAGGTCCGCCGGGGACCATCTGGGCGCATTATCCTTGTCCACGATCACGGCCCGCACGCCTTCCTGAAAGTCGTGGGTGGCGCCGATCCGGCCGCTGACGGCGTATTCGACGGCCATGTTGTCGCTGAACGACGCGGCCTTCGCCCCCTCGCGGATATGGCGCAGGGTGACCTTCAGCGAGGTCGGCGACTTGGTCTTCAGCGTCGCCAGTTGCGCCAGCGCCCAATCCGATCCGTCGGCTTCAAGGGCTGCGAAAATCTCTTCCACCGTGTCGAAGGCGAACAGCCGGTCGATGGCTTCGCGACGCGTAAGCAGGGGCGCAGGCCCCGCGTCCCGGCCATGGCGCGCCGCCACCGCGGCGGGATCAGCCGCCTCGGCCAACAGGTCGGTCTTCAAGGCCTCTACAGCCTCAGACGGCACGAAATGGGTGTGGATGCCCAGGGCCACCGTGTCCGCCGCCTTCAGCCGCGCGCCCGTCAGGCCGATCCACACGCCGGTCTGGCCCGGCAGGCGCGGCAGGAACCAGCCGCCCCCGACCTCGGGATACAGGCCGATGCCCGTCTCCGGCATGGCGTAGGTGGTGCGCTCGGTAGCGATGCGGACATCCGCCGGCTCCGAAATCCCGACACCGCCGCCCATGACGATCCCGTCCACGATGGCCGTGATCGGCTTGGCGTATCCGAACATCAGGTCGTTCAGCCGGTATTCGCTCAGGAAGAAGGCCTTCGCGTCCACGCCGTCACCCGCGCCGCTGTCGGCGATCATGCGGATGTCCCCGCCCGCGCAGAATCCGCGCTCGCCCGCATGGTCGATCAGCACGGACTTCACCGCCGCATCGTCACGCCACGCCAGCAGGGCCGCGATCATCGCCTCGCACATCGAACGGTTCAGCGCATGGATCGCCTTGGGCCGGTTCAACGTGATCCGACCGACGCCGTTGTCGACGCGGGTGATGATTTCGGGGTCCAACGCGGGGGGGACTGTCACGGCTTGGGCGTCACTTTCATCTTGTAAGGAATGAACAGGCTGAGTTCGAGCGGACCGGACTGGCGCCACGTCACCTGATTGGACAACCCATCCACCTCAACAGCGTAGCCCTCGCCAAAGGTGGCGGCCACGCTTCGCGAATCCGTCGCCAAGAGGGTCAGGATGGCCGGCCTGTATTGAGGAGGATCGATAAGCGACAGATTCCAGCTTCCCGAAATTGTCGCCAGCGAGCGCCCCGCCTGCTCCACGCCTTTAACGAAGGCTTCAATCCGCCCTGATGCCCGATCCAGAGTGTCATCCGTACGGATCGGGGTCTTGACGATCACACGCGCCACGCTTGTGTCCGCCCGATTGCCGTCCACACCCAGCGTCAGGGTGGAGACCATGTTTTCGGTCAGGGGAACCAGAAGACCGTCATTGTCGATCGACAGGGCGATGTCCGAACGGCTTGCGGCCAGTTGGCTCATCCGGCGCAGGGTTTGGGTGATCTCCGACCGCCGCCCGACCGTATCACGCGTATCGTTCACAACGCGCACCTCTACGATCAGATTGTCCGCACGGCGCGGCAGTTGAATCGTCGGTACGTCATCTGCGTCCCACGTTGCCGCGCGAGTTGCGGTGACAACGATTTCCTGCACCGACTGCGCCCGAGCATAGGCTGCCGGCGTCAAAGCGATGATAAGAGCGGCGGACGCGACCAGAGTGCTGGTTTTCACCTTCAATCTCCCCAATGATCTGCTGAATGGCCCCTAAGCTCTAGACAACTCCCGCGCGATAATCACGCGCATGATCTCGTTCGTGCCTTCAAGGATGCGGTGAACCCGCAGGTCACGCACGATCCGTTCCAGCGGATAATCCTTCAGATAGCCGTATCCGCCGTGAAGCTGCAGCGCCTCGTCGGCGATCTGGAAACAGGCGTCGGTGGCCAGGCGCTTGGCCATGGCGCACCATTTGGTCTTTTCCGGGTGGTCGTTGTCGATGGCCCAGGCGCCGCGCAGCACCATCAGACGCGCCGCCTCAAGGTCCGTCGCCATGTCGGCCAGACGGAACTGAAGCGCCTGAAACTCGCCCAGCGGCTTGCCGAACTGTTTGCGGGTGGCGACATAGGCCTGCGCCGTCTCCAGCGCCAGCCGCGCCCCGCCCAGCGAACAGGCGGCGATGTTCAGGCGCCCGCCGTCCAGCCCGGCCATGGCGTAGCGGAAGCCCGCCCCCTCTTCGCCCAACAGATTGGCGACCGGCACGCGGCAGTCGTCGAACTGGACGATGGCGGTCGGCTGGGCGTTCCAGCCCATCTTCTTTTCCTGCGCCCCGAACGACAGGCCGGGCGTCCCGGCCTCGACCACAATGGCGGAAACCCCTTTCGGCCCCTCGCCGCCCGTGCGGACCATGACGACGTAGACATCGCTGGTCCCCGCGCCCGAGATGAAGGCCTTGGACCCGTTCAGCACATAATGATCGCCGTCCCGCACCGCCGTGGTCCGCAGCGCCGCCGCATCCGACCCCGAGCCCGGCTCGGTCAGGCAATAGCTGGCGATCTTGTCCATGCCGACCAGATCGCCGACGAACCGCCCGCGCAGATCGTCGGCGCCGAACCGGTCGATCATCCAGGTCGCCATATTGTGGATCGAGATGAAGGCCGCCGTCGCCACGTCGCCGCGCGACAACTCTTCGAAGATCAGCGCCGCCTCGACCCGGCCCAGGGCCATGCCGCCGTGCTCCTCGCCGGTGTAGATGCCGCAGAAGCCCATCTCGGCCGCCTGTTTCATCACATCGACGGGGAAGTGCTTGTCTTCGTCCCAGCGGGCCGAATGGGGCGCCAATTCGGCGTCGGAAAAGGCGCAGGCCGCGTCCTGAATGGCGCGCTGATCGTCGGTAAGGGCGAAGTCCATGATCTCTAAACCTGCTCCGTCATCCTCGGACTTGATCCGAGGATCAGACGCGGGAGCGCTCAGTGCGCCCCCGTCGTCGCATTAGCGGCGGACAATCCGGCCCTCGGGTCAAGCCCGAGGGTGACGGATCAAAAAATCAGCGCATCGTCGGAATGACGAACGACGAATCCGCGTGTTCCAGTTCTGAGTCCGGCCAGCGGGCGGTGACGGTCTTGGTCTTGGTCCAGAAGCGGACGCCCTCCATGCCGTGCTGGTTGATGTCGCCGAAGGCCGACCGCTTCCAGCCGCCGAAGGTGTGATAGGCGACCGGCACGGGGATGGGCACGTTGATCCCAACCATGCCGACATTGACGCGGGCGGCGAAGTCGCGGGCCGCGCGGCCGTTCTGGGTGAAGATGGCGACGCCGTTGCCGTACTGGTGGTTCGACGGCAGGGCCAGCGCCTCCTCGAACGTCTCGGCGCGCACGATCTGCAGCACCGGGCCGAAGATCTCCTCCTGATAGGACGACATCTCGGGCTTCACATGGTCGAACAGCGACGGGCCGATGAAATAGCCCTTCTCGTGCCCCTGCAGGCTGAAGTCGCGGCCGTCGACGACCAGTTCGGCGCCTTCCTGGACGCCCTTCTCGATCCAGCCGGCGATACGGTCGCGGTGCTGGGCGGTGACCACGGGGCCATAGTGGGCGCCCGCGTCGGTTGAGACGCCGACCCGCATCGTGGGGATTTCCGCCACCATCCGCTCACGCAGCTCATCCGCCGTCTTCTTGCCGACCGGCACCACGACCGGAAGCGCCATGCAGCGCTCGCCCGCCGAGCCGTAGGCGGCGCCCGAAAGATCCTTGATGACCTGGTCCATGTCGGCGTCAGGCAGGACGATGCCGTGGTTCTTGGCCCCGCCCATGGCCTGGACGCGCTTATGGTTGGCAGCGCCCGTCTGATAGACATAGTGGGCGATGTCGGACGAACCGACGAAGCTGACGGCATGGACCAGCGGATGGGTCAGGATGGCGTCCACCGCCGTCTTGTCGCCATGCACCACGTTCAGCACGCCATTAGGCGCGCCCGCTTCCAGCATCAGCTCGGCCAGGCGCACGGGCACCGACGGATCCCGCTCCGACGGCTTCAGCACGAAGGTGTTGCCCACGGCGATGGCCACGCCGAACATCCACATCGGGATCATGGCCGGGAAGTTGAACGGGGTGATGCCCGCCACCACGCCCAGCGGCTGGCGCATGGAATAGACGTCGATGCCCGGCCCGGCGCCCCAGGTGTATTCGCCCTTCAACGCATGGGGGATGCCGCAGGCGAACTCGATCACCTCCAGACCGCGCTGGATGTCGCCCTTGGAGTCAGCGATGACCTTGCCGTGCTCGCTGGACAGCAGTTCGGCCAGTTCGTTCATGTTCGCCTCGACCAGGCGTTTGAACTCGAACATGACGCGGGCGCGGCGCTGGGGATTGGTGCTGGCCCAGCCGTCAAAGGCGTTCTGGGCGGCCTGGACGGCGCGATCGACCTCGCCGGTCGTGGCCAGTTGCACGCGGGCCTGAACCTCGCCCGTATTGGGATCGAACACGTCGCTGAAGCGGCCGGATGCGCCCTCGAACGCCGCACCGTCGATGAAATGGCGAATGTCGCGCATGGCGATCTTCCTTTTCTAACGTTCGTCCCGATGGGCTCTGAAGTCCCTTGCCCAAGGACATAGCAACCCCGGCGCGGACGGCGTAATGCAAATATGCAATCACACTTACGCACAGATGCATCACCATGTTCGACTGGGAAGACGCCCACATCTTCGTCGAGGCCGCCCGCGCGGGATCTCTCAGCCGCGCGGCCCAGCGGCTGGGCGTGGATGCGGCGACGGTCGGGCGGCGCGTGTCGCGGCTGGAGACGACGCTGAAGGCGACCCTGATCGTGCGCTCGGCCTCGGGGTTGCAGCTGACCTCGGCGGGGGCCGAGTTTCTGGACGTCATCGCGGCGGCGGAACGGGCCATGACCGCCGCCGCTCAACTGGGACTTCAGGATTCCGCGGGCGGGATTGTCCGCATCAGCGCCTCAGAAGGCTTCGGCTCGGCCATACTGGCCCCCGCCCTGCCGCGTCTGGTCGAACAGAGGCCGGACGTCCGCGTCGAACTGGCCGCCAATCCCGGCTTCCTGTCCCCATCCCGGCGCGAGGTAGATCTGGCCGTGACCCTCAGCCCGCCCGACGCCGCCCGCCTGTGGGTCGAGCCCCTGACCGGATACCAGCTGGCCCTCTACGCCGCGCCTGAATATCTGGCTCGCGCGGGAGCGCCCGGGTCGGTCGAAGATCTGCGCGGCCATGCCGTCGTCGGCTATGTCGACGACCTGATCTACGCGTCAGAGCTGCGCTATCTGGACGAGGTGCTGCCCGGCCTGCGCCCGCATCTGGCCAGTTCGTCCATCCGCGCCCAGCGTGAGATCATCGCGGCGGGCGGGGGGATCGGCGTCCTGCCCTGTTTCCTGGCCGAGGGCCTGACGCGTCTGCTGCCGGACGCGGTGCTTCTGACCCGGCGCTTCTGGCTCAGCGCCCACCGCGACATCCACGACACCGCCCGCCTGCGCGCCATCCGCCACTGGCTCCGGCAGTTGTGCGCCGATCAGGCGAACCGGCTGAACCCCTGCGGCTCCACAGGCGGTTAGGTTCCAGCGACATTCAGATGATCGGCTTACGAACGCGTCCTTCCGGGGCTGAGCGAAGCGAAGAACCCGGAACCCAGGACCGCGAAAGCAACGCTGGATGCATTCGATGTGGGATGCACGCCTCCTGGGTTCCGGGTTCGTCCTACGGACGCCCCGGAATGACGGTTTCAGGCTGAACATCAGACCTAAAGCAACACCTCGCCCGCGCCCCACAACAGCTTGGCGGCGATGGCGAACATCATGACGGCGACCACGGTCTCGATCACCCGCCAGGTTCTGGGCCGCGACAGGATCGGCGCCAGCAGTCGCGCGCCAAAGCCCAACCCCGTGAACCAGACCGCGCTGGCGAAGGCCGCGCCCGCAACAAAGACCGGGCGAGCCTCCGTCGCCTGGGCCGCACCGATCGATCCAATCAATAGCACCGTGTCCAGATAGACGTGCGGGTTCAACAGGGTGAAGGCCGCCGCGCGGGCCAGGGCGGCGGCAAGGCTGGACGCCCCCTCGCCCTTCGTCGGATCCAGCGCCCCCGGCGCGGCCGCCCGCCTGGCTGCGCCCACGCCGTACCAGATCAGAAACCCCGATCCCGCCAACGCCATCGCCACCCGCAACATCGGCGCCGCCCCCAGCAGCGAACCCAGCCCGCCGACGCCCGCCGCAATCAGCACTGCATCCATTAAGGCGCAGAAGACCACCACCGGCACGACGTGCTGGCGCAGAACGCCCTGTCTCAGCACAAACAGGTTCTGCGCCCCGATAGCCATGATCAGCGGGGCGGCGACGGCGAAGCCTTGCAAGAAAACAGTCATTGTCATCTGGCGCAGATCGGCCAGACGCGCATTAAGAACAGCTCATTTCTCTAATGCTGCATTAGGAACGCTAAACTGCTGGACTATCCTTCACTAGCCGCTGTCGCCGCCGTCGTCCGGACCGGATCATTCGACGCCGCCGCCCAGGCGCTGGCCGTCACGCCTTCGGCTGTGTCGCAGCGGGTGAAGGGCTTGGAGGAACGGCTGGGCGCGCCCCTGATCGTGCGCGGGTCGCCCTGCACGGCGACCGAGGCAGGCATGCGCCTGTGCGCCCATTTCAATCAGGTCGCCCTGCTGGAGCATGACCTGCTGACAGACGAACCGGGCTGGAGCGGAGCCCTGGACGCCGGGCCGCCCAGTCTTCGCATCGCCCTGAACGCCGACAGTCTGGCGACCTGGTTCCCGGCGGCGGCGGTTCGGTTCGCATCCTCAGGCGCAGCCACCCTGGACCTGATCCTGGACGATGAGGCCCACACCGCCGAACGCCTGCGGACGGGTCAGGTGCTGGCCGCCGTCACCACCACGGGAAAGGCCATTCAGGGCTGCCGCACCACGCCGCTGGGCGCCCTGCGCTATCGGGCGACGGCCAGCGCGGCCTATTGCGCCCGCCACTTCCCGCACAGGGTGACGCCGGATACGCTGGCCCTTGCGCCGGTGTTGCGTTTCGATGCGCGTGATGCGCTGCAAGATCGCTGGATGACGCAGAAGTTCGGGGCCCCTGTCGCCGCGCCGACCCATCAGGCGCCGTCGACGCAAGCCTTTCTGGACCTGACGCTGGCAGGTCTGGCCTGGTCGATGACGCCGGAGCCGCTGGCCGCGCCCCTGATCGCGCAGGGCGAACTGATCGATCTGGACCCAGCCGTCTTTGTCGACGTCCCCCTGTTCTGGCGTCGCCCGCGTCTGTCCAGCCGTCTGATCGCGGCGTTGACGCAGGCCGTGCGCGACGCGGCGACGCAACAGCTGGCTCCCCTGTGACGACGTTCAGTCCAGCGTCAGTTCCTGGGGCGAGCGCAGCACCGGGCCGAAATGGTGCGCCCACAGCCGTGCGCCCAGTTCGCCGGATCGGTCCAGCGACGACCCGACCGTCAGCCAGGACAGCAGCGTCGGCCTGAGGCCCGCATCGAACAGGCAATAACCCGCCCCCAGCACGCAGGTGTCCGCCTGGATGCCGCAGACCAGCACCCGCTCCACGTCCAGCGTCTTCAGATGGGTGATCAGTTCGGGCGGCGGCAGATAGCCGTGCTTGACGAAGACCCGGTCGGCCGGAACCAGACTGTCGTCGCTCACCCCTGGCTTCCATCCCAGCTGCGCCTCAAACGGGGTGACCGTCTCGTCGTGGCGCTCGACCGTGGCGACCGAAGGCAGGGTCGCGGCCAGGGTCGTAATGTCGCGCACCAGGGGTTCGGGCGGCGAAAAACTGGGTTGAACATCGATGATGAGGATGGCCTGGCGCATCCTCAGTCCCTACAGCGCGCCGCGGCCGGATTGGCAAGCCTGACCACACAGCGTCCGTATCCGCTCGGCATCCTGCGGCGTCATCGGATTATAGACGATCAGGCCCAGGTCCGGCCGGGCGTCCACGGCGAAGCTGGAGAACTCCAGCATGATCTCCCCGGCCAGCGGATGGTTCAGGCGTTTGGTCCCCTCGCCATGAATGCGGACCTCGTTATCGCACCACATGGCCTCGAACTCAGGGCTTGAGGCGCACAGTTCGGCGACCAGATCCGCGACCTCGGACACGGCCCCGGCGCGGGCCGCATCGGCGCGGAAGGCCGCAACGACGAAGCGGGCCATGTCCTGCCAATCGGCCGGGGCGGTGCGGCTGCGGGATGGACCGAAGATCAGCTTCAGAATGTTGCGTTCGCGCGGCGCCAGCGCCCCATAGTCGGTCAGGACGGCGGCGGCGGCGCGGTTCCAGGCCACCACGTCCCAGGTCGCCGTCTTGATCAGGGCGGGACTGACCTCGAACGCATCCAGCAGGCGTTGCAGCCGGGGCGTGACGCCTTCCACGGCGCGATAGCGGATCTGCGGCGGGCGGCCCAGACCCAGCATGAACAGATGCTCGCGCTCCGCCTCGGTCAGCATCAGGCCGACCGCGATCCGGTTCAGCACGTCGGCGGAGGGCGCGCCGCCCCGCCCCTGCTCCAGCCAGGCGTACCAGGTGGGGCTGATGTTGGCGCGCTGCGCCACCTCCTCGCGGCGCAGGCCCGGCGTGCGACGACGCCCAATCGGCAGGCCCAGCGCCGCCGGATCGATCCGGGCGCGGCGGTCGCGCAGATAGGCGCCCAGCGGCGTCCCCGACGTATCGGTCATGCGGTCCTGTCAGTCATTATAATAGGATAAAGTCACGACTTTAACAGGATCAGAATGCGGTCTTTCCTGACCTCCGACAAGATCGGAGTTCAGAGTCATGCGTATCTTCCTGACCGGCGCGACCGGCTTCATCGGCTCGGCCATTGTCCCGGAACTGCTCAGGGCCGGGCATCAGGTTCTGGGCCTTGCACGGTCTGAGGCAGGCGAACAGCGGCTGCGAAATGCCGGGGCCGAGCCGCACCGGGGCGACATCGCCGACCTGGACAGTTTGCGCCAGGGCGCCGGACAATGCGACGGCGTGATCCACACCGCCTTCGACCACGACTTCTCGCGGTTCGCCGAGAACTGCCGCAAGGACGCCCGCGTGATCGAGGCGCTGGGTCAGGCGTTGACCGGGCCAGACCGCCCGCTGATCATCACCTCCGCGATGCCCATGGGAATGCTGACGTCCGACCGCCCAGCCCGCGAGGATCAGTTCGACCCCGCCTCGCCCAATCCGCGCGTGGCCTCGGAACAGGCGGGCGAACGGCTGCTGCAGGCCGGGGTGAATGTCCGCGTCGTGCGCCTGTCGCAGATTCACGACACCGTCAGACAGGGGCTGGTGTCCGACGTCGTTGCACTGGCGCGGCGCACCGGCGTGTCCGCCTATGTCGGCGGCGGGCTGAACAACTGGTCGGCGGCCCATGTCGGGGATGCGGCGCGTCTTTACCGGCTGGCGCTGGAGAAAGGCCAGGCCGGCCGCCGTTATCATGCGACGGCGGAGAACGCCCTGCCCTTCCGCCAGATCGCCGCAACGGTCGGACGGGGCCTGAGCCTGCCTGTCGTCTCGTTGTCGCCAGACGAGGCGGCGCAAAGTCTGGGACATCTGGCCGCCTTCGCGGGCAAGGAGATGTCGGCCTCCAGCGACATCACCCGGCGCGAACTGGACTGGTCGCCGACCGGACCCGGCCTGATCGCCGATATCGAGGCGATGCTGGCGCGGGAAAGCCGATCCTAGAAGGGGGTGGCGATGCGCGAGCGGCGACGCTCGGGCTGACCGGCCTGCGGCGGCGTCAGGGGGCTGGCCATGATGGTCGGGCCGGGCGGCGGCGCAGGCGGAGCGGCGACCGGCGCGGCGGCGGCGGCGTGGACGGCGGCGGCGTGCTCCTCGTGCGGTTCTACGACGACGATGGCGGGCGGCGGCGCGCGCAGGATGATCGGCGCGATCGGCTCGCTCGGCAGCGGCAGCTCCGCCGTCAGGTCCAACGCCTCCAGCGGTGCGGACAGGGCCGCCATCTGGGCGATGGTCGGCTCCACATCGCCATGACGCACGGTGAAGGCGCCCGGCAGACCCCAGGTCCCGGCCCAGCGATAGAAGATGTGCGCCCCGATCTGGCGCATCTTGACCAGACGCTCGGCCCAGTAAGGCGCGACATAGTCGGTGTGGTAGTGGGTCGCCATGCCCACGCCCGCGGCGACCGAGCCGTTCAGGGCCGACGACGCCACGGCCTTGGCCCGCGCCCAGCCCTCGATCGAGGGAACCCGGTTCATGGCGCCGTCGCAGGTGAAGCTGAACTGGCAGCCGGTCGGACGCTCCGAACCCTGGAAGACCACGCCGCAGACCGTGCTGGGATAGGCCGGGTGACGCACGCGGTTCAGCACCACCTGGGCCACGGCGGCCTGACCCTCGGTCGTTTCCGAGGCGGCCTCATAATAGACGGCGGCGGCCAGGCAATCGACGGCGCGGGTGTAGTCCTCCAGCCGGTCGGCCGGGATGATGAAGGGCTTTGCAGCCAGGATCGGCAGGGTCGAGAACGGCAGTCCGGCGTTGAAGGCGCGGGCCTCATCCTCCGAAATCGGCATCACCTCATCCGGGGACAGGGTGAACTCCAACGTGCGCTGCTGGACCATGGGGACCGACGCCGGCAAGCCGATGGTCTGGGCCGACTGACCGGCCAACTCCTCCAGACGCTGGGTCAGAAGCACGGCGCCGGACAGGGACAGGATGAACAATACGCCCAGCAGCGAGACCAGCATGGGCGTGAGCTCGCTGAACGCCATGCGGGCGCCCAGCCGGCGAGCGACGACACGGATGCGATCGACAAAGGTCGAGCCTGTCAGGATCACGTCCTCGTTCGTCGTCATGCGCCCCTCGAATACAGCCCAGCTAGTTTTCAACAGGGCGCATATCACATCGTTGCAGCAAATACCGCCCCCGCGAGAAACGACGGGCGTCTGAACCGCTACGGTGGTGCTGGAGCCACACCCATTGACGAGCAAGGACGTGCAGATCGCCTTTGAGATCAGGCGGCCTCAGCCGCCTCGCGGGCTTCGCGATCGCGTCGGGCGTCGCCCTGTCCCAGCCGACGGATCATCTCGGCGGCCAGACGACCAGAGGGGTTCTCGATGGTGCGGATCGTGTCACGGGCCACTCCGCCGCGATAGCGCGACAGGACACGCAGTTCGTCCGACGCCTGGGTGCGCAGCGACGGCGTCAGCTCCGACCAGTGTTCGAACATATAGCGCACGCGCCAGCGGCTGATGTCCGGCCCATAGGGCGCCACCGCATAGGACCGCTCAAGATTGTCCAGCGCCGCCGGGGTCATGACGGTCGAGCGGCTGCGGTCGATATAGGCCAGCCGCGCCCAGGCCGCTGCGTTCATCGGCGCCTGAGCCAGTGCGGCCTTGGTTTCGGCGACGGCGGCCTCTGTGTTCGACGGACTTTCCGCCAGCAGGGCCTCGGCCCGGTTCTCATGCAGGCCCGCCAGATCCATCAGCTCGGACCCGCCGCCCAGCGTCAGGGCGGCCGCCCCTGCCGACAGGACGCAGGCGCCCGCCAGAACAGCAGCGGCGCTGAGCTTCAGTCCATAGACGACGCTAGGCTTCATGAAAGATGCTCCCCGCCGACGCCGCAGCGTCCTCATGCGCTGATCCGACGCATTCGAACATCGAAGCGGCGGACCTGCGCCTGCACCGCTTACAGTCCGCGCGCCCGCAACGCAAAATCTGCGATCATCCGTACAGGCGCTTTTCATCCAGGGGCGAATGACTGACAGACCGCGCCTGAAGATCGGGCCGTAATCGCCGCCGCGCCCCCAATGCTGCGCTGCAGTCATCGATGACTTGGAAATGGACTTCACCTTACGCTATAGAAAGGCCAAGTTTCGATCGGGGACAGCTACAAATGCTGAATTGGTTGCGCGCAGGGCTTGTGGGCCTGATGCTGGTTGTCGGCGTGTCCGGCTGCGCCTCGTCGCCGGCGGGCGCCGAATCCCTGGCGGCCATCATCGCTCCGTCGGGCGATGAGCCCGTCGCCGTCCGTTCGGTGCCGGAGTATCGCCTGGGCGCCGCAGACAAGGTCCGCGTCAACGTCTTCGGCGAAGAAGCCCTGACCGGCGAGTTCATCGTCGGCGGCAGCGGCAAGGTCTCCCTGCCCCTGATCGGCGAAGTCCAGGCCGCCGGCCTGACCATCGGCCAGTTCCAGGAAGAAATCGCCCAGGCTCTGCGTCAGGGCTATATCAACGAGCCGCGCGTTTCCGCCGAAGTGCTGAACTATCGCCCCTTCTACATCCTGGGCGAAGTGAAGAAGCCGGGCGAATATCCGTACACCAACAATCTGACGGTGCTGAACGCCGTGGCGACGGCCGAGGGCTTCTCGTACCGCGCCAACACCCGCGTGGTTTACATCAAGCGCGCGGACGGCGTGGGCGAACAGGCCTTCCCGCTGACCACCGCCACCCAGGTGGCGCCGGGCGACACCATCCGCATCGGCGAACGCTTCTTCTGATGAGACGACGCTTGCCAAGCGTCGCCAGACCGCTGATCAAGGCCTGATGTTCGGCAAGCTGTTCAAATCCCGCCCAAAGGCCGCGCCTGCGCGCACCGCCGCGATCCCGGACGACACCGTCGTCTGGGCCGTCGGCGACGTGCATGGACGTCTGGATCTGCTGGAGCCGCTGGCGGATGCGATGATCGAGGACCTGGTCCGCTCGCCTGCGCGGCGAAAGGTCATCGTCTTCCTGGGCGACTACATCGACCGGGGACCGGATTCGAAGGGCGTCATCGACCGCCTGGCCGCCATCAAGGCCGAGGGCCTGATCGAGACCCATTTCCTGCGCGGCAATCACGAAGAGCGCATGGAGGCCTTCCTGACCGACCCGGAGCTGGGGCCGGGCTGGTGCGACTATGGCGGACGCGAAGCCCTGCTGTCCTATGGCGTCATTCCGCCGATGCTGAAGACCGACGCCGAGGGCTGGACCGCAGCCTGCGAGGCGCTGAACGCCGCCGTCGGCGACCGCCAGCGCGCCTTCCTGAACGGCCTGCAGTACAGCGTCTCCATCGGCGACTATTTCTTCGCCCACGCCGGGGCCGAGCCGGGCGTGCCGCTGGACCAGCAGGACCCGCGCCAGCTGATGTGGGTGCGTCAGGCCTTTCTGGAGAACCCCGAACCGTTCGATCGCGTGGTGGTTCACGGCCATACGCCGTCAGAGGCGGTTCACGCCGACTATCGCCGCATCGGGGTGGACACCGGCGCCTATGCGACCGGCGTGCTGACGGGCCTGCGCCTGGAAGGAACCGCGCGCGAACTGATGCAGACGGCGGGCGGGCGCTCCAAGGTGACGATCAGCCGCCACCCGCTGTAAGGCGGACGAGGCCGCCCTACAGCGGCATCGCCATGATTTCCTTATAGGCCGAGATCACCTGATCGCGGACCGAGATGACGGTTTCCAGCGAAGCCTCGGCCGAACTCAGCGCCGTGACCACGTCGATCAGATTGCCCTGCCCCTGAATGGAGCTGGCCATCTGGGTTTCCGCCGCCTTCGACTGCTGGGCCATGTCGGTCATGGCGTTTTTGACCAGGTCGGCGAAGCCGCCGTCGCCGACGCCAGGCGCCTGGGCGGCGGGCGCGGTGGGCATGGCGACGCCCTGAACGGCGGCGTAGGCGCGGGCGGCCATCATGGGGTTCATGACTTAAGCCCTCCTCAGCGCTTGATGATGTCGAGGGTGCGGGCGTCCATCGACCGCGCCGTCTCGATGACGTTCAGATTGGCCTCATAGGCCCGCTGCGCCTCGCGCATGTCCATCGCCTCGACCAGGGTGTCGACATTGGGCCGCAGGACATAGCCCTGGGCGTTCGCCGCCGGGTGCGACGGATCATAGTCCATCTTGAAGTCGCCTTGATCGGGGCGAACCTCGGCCAGGGCCACGCCCGTGGCGCCGTCGACTTCACGCGGCTGGAAGACGGGGATCTGACGGCGGTACGGCTCGCCGCCCGGCGTGCGGGCCGTCGACTGGGCGTTGGCGATGTTCTCGGCGATGACGCGCATCCGCGACTGCTGCGCCTTGAGCGCCGAAGCCGCGACGGCCATGGCGCTGTTCGAGGGCGGAATGGGATCAGGCATGGATCAGTTCCTCAGCCCGCGCCGGGCTTCTTGGCCGCCAGGCGAATCATCGACATGGACTTCTGATAGAAGCCGATGGCCGCGTCATAGGCCATGCGGCTCTCGGCCATCTTCAGCATCTGCTCTTCGACCACGACCGAGTTGCCGTCCATCGTGGTTTCCGAATCCGGCGACTTGGTCGTCTCGAACCGATAGCCCGATCCCGGCGGCGTGAAATGGGCGCCGCTGGCGCGCTCCATCTGCACCGCGCCGCCGCCGCGCGAGCGCATGGCTGCGGCGAAGTCGGTCGGCATCTTCAGGTCACGCCCGACGAAGCCAGGCGTGTCCGAGTTGGCCACGTTCTCCGCGATCAGGCGCTGGCGCTCGTCCAGCCAGCCCAGACGGCCCTTGATCTGGCCCAGCAGAGGTATGTCGGCGACGCCCATGGCGGTCTCCCGTGCAACGCGGATGCGCGCGATGGGCAGAAAATGCCGCGTGCATGGTTAATAGGCCGTTATCTCAACGGCTCGTTAACCGTGGTGGTTAAGACTTATGGGACAGCGCCGACCGCGCGGGGCCATAAGCGTATGAATTTCCTCGATCTTGCCCGTGCCGTCTTCGGCCTGGCCTTCACACTCGGTCTGATCGGCGTCGCCGCCTGGGCCGCGCGTCGCTATGCGCCCAAGCTGATGGCCCGTCTCAGCGCCGAAAAAGGCGCCCGGCGGCTGCAGGTGGTCGAGACCCTGGTTCTGGACCCGGCGCGGCGTCTGGTTCTGGTGCGGGTCGATGACGAAGAGCGGCTGATCCTGCTGGGCGAAGGCCGCGAACTGATCGAACCCCGCCAGCCGGGAGCGATCCAGTGAAATCCTTGCCCAGACGTCTCCCCCGCGGCGGGAGGGAGAGCCTCTTCGCCACGCCCACGGGCGCGGAGCTGAAACGCGCCGCCATTCTGTCGCTGTTCACCACCCTGGTCTGTCTGGCCTGGCCCGTGGCGGCCCTGGCCCAGCAGGCGGCCCAGGGCGGTTCGGCCATCAATATCGACCTGGGCAACGGCGCGGGCCTGACCCAGCGCGTCGTCCAGCTGGTCGGGCTGATGACGGTGCTGTCGCTGGCCCCGTCCATCGTCATCATGACCACCAGCTTCGTGCGCATCGTTGTGGTTCTGTCGCTGCTGCGCACGGCGCTGGGCCTGCAGCAGTCGCCCCCGAACGCCGTTCTGATCTCGCTTTCGCTGTTCCTGAGCGCCATCGTCATGGCCCCGACCTGGCAGGACGCCTATGATTCGGGCATCCGTCCGCTGATGGATCAGCAGATCGAACTGCCCCAGGCCTTCGATCAGGCGTCGGAACCTGTGAAGACTTTCATGCTGGGTCAGGTGGACCGCGCGGACCTGGCCCTGTTCACCCGTTTGAGCCAGGTCCAGCCGACCCCGAACCTGCAGGACTTGCCACTTCGGGTCGTCACGCCGGCCTTCATGATCAGCGAGTTGAAGAAGGCGTTCGAAATAGGATTTCTCCTTTTCGTTCCGTTCCTTGTGATCGATCTGGTGGTGGCCAGCGTGCTGATGTCCATGGGCATGATGATGCTGCCTCCAGTGGTTGTATCCCTGCCGTTCAAACTGATCTTCTTCGTGCTGGTGGACGGCTGGAGACTGGTGGCCGGAAGCCTGGTCGAGAGCTTCCAGAGAGGGTCCGGAACCGGATAATCCCCCGCCCTGTAAGGCTTTCAGCGTTTTCGGCGCTTGCAATGCCCCCCGATTTCCGTGTTGATCCCTTAGTCCTCGCCCTGAATCGGGCGACTAACACTGGAAACGACCCCTATGACCACTCAAGCCGAACTGATCGCCGCCGTCGCCAAAGACGCCGGTGTCTCGCAGGCCGACGCAGGCAAGGTGCTGACCGCCATCGTCGAAAACATCCACGCCAGCCTGAAGGCCGGCGGCGATGTCCGCATCTCGAACCTGGGCGTCTTCGACACCGCTGCACGCGCCGAGCGTGAAGGCCGCAACCCGGCGACGGGCGCGACCATCAAGATCGCGGCTTCCAAGGCTGTGCGCTTCCGCGTCTCCAAGCCCCTGAAGGACGCCGTCAACGGCTAAGCCTTCTTGATCCCATCCGGGATTAATAGCGCTGATTTAACGGGCGGGGGTCGCGGGGCGATCTCCGCCCGTTTCCTTTCGGAAGTCCTGTTTGGCCGCCGTCACCCAGCCGACGAAGGTGTCGGCGCCCGCGGTCAGGCCCGCGAAATCGCTCGTCCCGGCCACACCGGACAGGCTGTCGTCCAGCGCCACCCGCATGGCGTTGGCGGAACGTGCGCCCGCGATGAAGGGCGAATACTGACCCTGCAGACGCGTCAGGGCCGCGCGGTTGCTGCTCAGCGAATAGCCGACGCCCGCCCGGATCAGCCACCCCTCCTCTGACGGGCTCAGCGGCGTTCCAGGCGTCTTGTAGCGGTCGCCCAGACGCCCCTCGTACTGCTGCGCCGCCTCGGTCCATTTCTGCTGTTTCCACAGCACATCGGCGCGAACCTCGCGCGCGGGCGGCGACTGGTCGCGGTCCAGCACCTCCATGGCGTGATCAAACCGTCCCAGGTCCATCAGGGCGCGGGCCTCCAGCGCCCGGCGCTCGCTGTTCATGGCGGCGGGCAGAAGCGTGGTGCGCGAGCCCCAGATGGCCTGCAGCGCCTTCTCCGGCTGGCGGTTCATCAGATAGACGGTGGCCAGATTGGTGGCGACCTGGGCCTTGGCCACGCCGTCCAGACGCTCGTCCACCTGGTGTTTCAGCAGTTCGGCGGCCTGATCCAGCAGGTCGACATCGATCAGGCGGCGCGACAGACGCCGCACCATCTCATCGCCGTCCGCGCCGATGGGCGTCAGTTCGCGGAAATCATAGAACAGCGCCAGGGCCTGAACCGGCTGCAGCCCGTCGGCGGCGCCTTCCAGGAACAGGGCGCGGAAGGCGTTGGACTGGTCGGCCTGGACCTCCGCCGCGCCGGGCACGCCCGCCATCCGCTTGCCCGCGCCGCGCAGTGCCTCCAGCGCCTCGCGATAGCGGCCCTGCTGCAGATAGATGTCCGACAGCTTGCGGATCACCGACAACTCGGTCGCATCGCCGCGCCAGCGCCATTTCAACTGCTCCAGCCGCTGCGCCGCCTTGTCCGGGGTCAGGGCGCCCCGCTCCAGCTCCAGCGAGATGGCGCCCAGTTTGGCCGGGGTGGCGATGCCGTCCAGCGGCGCCCGCGCCACAGCCTTGTAGATCGCCAGCGCCCGATCCTTGTCGCCGCTCAGCTCGAACAGGCGGGCCTGCACCAGCCGCGCCGTCAACTGGTCGGCGGCAGGGGCGTTCTGGCTGAAGACATAGGCCAGCAGTTGTCGCGCGGCGGGCAGGTCGCCCGTCTGCACGGCGGCCATGGCGTGGGCGGCGCCGAAACGGGCGCGCCATTCCTTGGGGAACTGATCGACCACCGACGCCCCGGCGGCGAAGGCGCGGCGCGCGCCCTCCCAGTCGCCCTGTTCGGCGGCGATATAGCCCTGCCAAACCTTGGCGGCGGGGTCGTTGGCCAGGGCGCCGATGGCGAAATCGGCCTGGGCCTCCTCCAGGCGCCCGACGCCGACGCGGGCGGCGCCGCGCAGGCCCCGCACCTCCGGCTCGCCCTGCATGCTGGGCGACTTGGCGATGATTCCGTTCAGCACGCCGATGGCTTCGTAGTTCAGACCCGACCCGACCAGGAACCGGGCGAAGGCCACGCGCGCGGCGATGGGCGCGCGCGGATTGTCGTCCGACGCCGCCGCCTCGGCCATGGCCTCGTCCTGAAGCCGCTGGTAGCGGTCCGAGAAGCCCGCCGCCCCGACGGCGGCCCAGTCGGCCAGGATCAGGGCCGGATCATTGGCCTTGGGCGGCGCATCGACCAGAGACCCCGCCGCCTGCAGCAGGGCCGAGGGCGGCGACAAAGTCAGGCCGCGCGGTCGGCTCAGCGTGACCAGATCGCCTGCCGCATCCACCTTCAGGTCATCGGTCGCCGTCTCGATGGCCAGCCCCTGGGCGGTGGGCAGCAGGGTCAGGTCGACGGTGGACCGGCGCTCGGCCATGCCCTTGCCGGGGGCCAGGGCCGTCACGGCGGCGAAACGGTCGCCGACCAGCGGATCGGTCAGCCAGACCGTCTTGGTCGCCCCGGCCATGCGCGCCACCAGGGTCGAGGCCCCGTCGTCGGAACGATCGACCTCCACGCCCGATCCGCCCGCGCCGTTCCCGCCGATGGAGACGGTCCATGTCCCGCCCTGCCCCTGAGCCGAAACGGACAGGTCGCCGGGCGCGGCGATGCGCAGCGCCGTATAGCCGGGCCCGGCGGCCCATCGGGCGCCGCTTGCAGGTCCAGAGGCCTTGCCGCCCCTCAGGGCGCCGTTCAGGTCCAGTTTGGCGGCGGTGTCGAACACCACCCAGACGGCCTCGCCCCGACGGAAGACGGCGGCCCCGACCGGCGCGCCCCACTGGAAGGTCAGGACAGTCTTGTCCGCCGACGTTTCGGCGCGCACCGGCACAACGGCGTTGGCCCGAGCGACCGTCTCGGCCGCCCGCTCAGGCGCCTTGCCGGGCGCATAGAGGTTCAGCCACACGACCCCGTCGGCGACGCCCGAGCGATAGTCGGCGCCCTCGGCCAGGGTCAGGATCAGATCGGTGCCGCCGCCGCGCGCCATCCGCGTCTCGACCGACGTCACCCCCTGCGGCGGATCGACGCGCAGGCGCGACACATCGGGCGCCGCCGAAACCCCCAGGCGGACATACAGCCTGTCCCCGTCGCGCCGCACCTGGCTGCGCAGGCCGATCACGCCGCCGAACTCGACGCGTGTGAAGCCGCTGTTCTGGCCGATGGAGATGGACAGCGGGTCGCGGCTGCGGCCGGCCTCCTGCGCCAGGGGGGCCAGCGGCGCGAACGCGACAGCGCCCGCCGCAGCGGCCGCCACGGTCGTCTTCAGCATGCGCGTGGTCGGCGACGGCCCTGACATTACCCGCCAGCTATGCCGCCAAAGCCCTTTCGTCACGGTTAATCGGCGGTCGGCCAGACCGTCATTTGTCCCGGACTGAAACAGTGTTCGTCCATGGACAAACCGTCCACGCGACAGACCCGACGCAAGCGGATAGGGTTGCCCCATGGCCAATCCGCAATATCCCCCGCTCAGCACCGTCAAGACAGGCCTCGCCTGCCGTTGCCCCCGCTGCGGCAAGGGCCCGCTGTTTAAGGGCTACCTGACCCTGCGCGCGGAATGCCCCGAGTGCGGCCTCAGCTACGCCTTCGCCGACCCGGCGGATGGCCCGGCCTTCTTCGTCATGTCGGCGGTGGGGATCATCGGCATGATCCTGCTGATGGCGTTCGAGTTCACGGTCCACCCGCCGATCTGGGTCCATGCGGTCGTGACCCTGCCCCTGCTGGTCGCCATGTGCCTGGGCTGCCTGCGGCCGTTCAAGGCCTGGCTGGTCGCCGAACAGTTCATCCACAAGGCCGCCCCGCCGGAGTTCTCCTCCAACGGCAAGCACGGCCCTTACTAGGCCGCATCGCAGTTTAGGCCGTCAGATCGGCTCCACCACCGTCAGTTCCGGCCAGCGTCCGCGCGCATTGGCGATGGTCTTGGCCCAGCCCTTGGCCAGCGGGCGCAGCGGATTGGGCCGGATGGTCATGGAGAAGACGTCCTCCAGCCCGAACGGCGCGGCGACGGTGATGGCGTCATCCGCCTCCAGCCGCACACCGATGGCAAAGGTCGGGGCGACGAACCGGCTCAGCGCCTGATCGGTCGAGGTCAGGGCGTCGTAAGGCTCGCCGAAACGGTTCTCGAACCACAGATGCACCCGCGCCTGATTACGGACCTCGGCCTGACTGCGGAACGGCTCGTCAAAGGCGGCGGCGACGCGTTTGATGACCTCGTCCTCGGCCTCATACGACACGTCCGAGGCGTCGAAATAGGCCAGGTCATAGTCCTTGACCCCATAGCCCGCCGCGCGGCCCGTCTGGGCGTTCCAGACCGCCTGATAGACGGCGCCTGACACCAGCCGCCAATCGGGCAGGTCCAGCGCCCGCACCGTGGTCAGGACGTGCATCAGATTGGGGTCGGCGCGCACGACCTCGACCAGCCGCGCCTCAAGATTCGTCGTCGTCATGGTTCAGCCCCGCACCGGCCAGGCGTGGTCCAGCGGGCCGTGGCCGCCGCCCAGACCGGGCGCACGACGGATGGCCTCGGCGACATAGGCCCAGGCCTCGGCGACCGCGACCTCCAGCGGACGGCCCAGCGCCAGACCGGCGGCGCAGGCGCTGGCCAGGGTGCAGCCGGTGCCGTGGGTGTGGCGGGTGTCGATCCGCTCGGATTCCAGCACCGTCTCGCCGTCCGTGGTCATCAACAGGTCGATCACCGTCACGCCCGGCACATGGCCGCCCTTCATCAGCACCGCCCGCGCGCCCATCGCCAGCAGGGCCTCGCCGGCGCGGCGCTGACCGTCCAGATCATGGACCGCGAACCCGGTCAGGGCCTCGGCCTCGGGCGCATTGGGGGTCAGCAGCGCCGCGCGCGGGATCATCAGCGCCTTGACCGCCTCGACGGCCAGATCAGGCAGCAGGGGATGGCCGCCCTTGGCCACCATGACGGGATCGACCACGGCGGGGGCGTCGGCGGTGTCCAGCAGGGCGGCGACGGTCTCGACCACCTCGACCGAACCCAGCATTCCGGTCTTGAAGGCGTCGGTGCCGATGTCGTCCAGCACGGCGCGGGCCTGTGCGGTGATGACATCCAGCGGCAGCGGATGGACGCCGTGGACGCCCAGGGTGTTCTGGATGGTGATGGCGGTGATGGCGGTGGCGGCGTATCCGCCCATCATGGTCACGGCCTTGATGTCGGCCTGGATTCCAGCCCCGCCGCCCGAGTCAGAGCCAGCCAGAATCAGGACCCGGCCTTGATGAAGGGCGCTCATGCGGCCGCTCCCGAAAACAGCTTCAGCCCGGCGATGCCCGACACGATCAGCAGGATGCAGACCGCCCGCACCGCCGTCGCCGGCTCATTGTAGAACAGGATGCCGACCAGCGCCGCGCCCACGGCGCCGATGCCGGTCCAGATCGCATAGGCGGTGCCGATCGGCAGTTTCTGCGTCGCCACCCACAACAGGATCATGCTGCTGGCCAGGGCGATCAGCACCCCCAGCGACGTCAGGGGCCTTTGCAGGCTGACGTTCTTGAGGCCCGAGGCCCACAGAACCTCCAACAGACCGGCGACGACCAGCGTCACCCACGGATTGATCGACATGACCCAGGACATGAGGGGTCAGATGGCCCAGCCCGTCCCCGAGGGCAAGGCGGTTCACGCCCCCAGCGGCCCCTTGAAGATGAAGAAGGCCCCCAGGCCGATGAAGGCGAACCCGACCAGATGATTGATCGTCAGCTTCTCGCCCAGATACAGGACCGAAAACCCGGCGAAGACCAGCAGGGTGATCACCTCCTGCATCGTCTTCAGCTCGGCGGGCGAATAGACGTGGATGCCGATGCGGTTGGCCGGAACCGCCAGCCAGTATTCGAAAAAGGCGATGCCCCAGCTGGCCATGACCAGCAGCCACATCGGCTTGTGGTCGAACTTCAGATGGCCATACCAGGCGAAGGTCATGAAGACGTTCGACAGGCACAGCATCAGGATGGGGGCGATATAGGAACCCAGGTTCATGAACGGCGGCCGTTGGTTGTTGCCTGACCGCTCTACAGCCGCCGCGACCGGATGTCGCGGGTGTCAGCCGTTCGCCACCGCCGCCTGAACCTTCAACGCCTGCACCGTCTCGCGCACATCGTGGACGCGGACCATGCGGGCGCCTCGCCGCGCGCCCTCCAGCGCCAGGGCCAGCGACCCGCCCAGCCGGTCGTCGGCCTGGGTCGCCGTGGGGTCGATGGCCTGGATCGTGCGCTTGCGGCTGGCGGCGTAGAGGACGGGAAAGCCCAGCGCGGTCAGGGTCTGCAGATGCGCCGTCAGGGCCATGTTGTGCGCCAGGGTCTTGCCGAAGCCGATGCCGGGATCCAGCCAGATCCTGTCGCGCGCCACGCCCGCCGCCATCGCCGCCTGCGCCCGGTCGTTCAGATAGGCCGCGACCTCGGCCACCACGTCGTCATACCGGGGATCGGCCTGCATGGTGCGCGGCTCGCCCTTCATGTGCATCAGAACCACGTCGCAGCCCAGTTCGGCGGCCACGGCGGCGCTGTCCGGCGCATGGGTCAGGGCGGTGACGTCGTTCCACATGGCCGCACCCGCAGCGACGGCGGCGCGGGCCACGGCGGGCTTCATGGTGTCGATGCTGATGACGCCGTCCCACCGCGCGCGGATCGCGGCGATGACAGGGGCGACGCGGTCGATCTCCTGGCCTTCCGTCACCGGATCGGCGCCGGGACGGGTGCTTTCACCGCCGATGTCGAGCACGTCCACCCCCTGCTCCGCCAGCCGCAGCGCCTGTTCGACCGCCCGCTCCGTCGTCGCCCAACGCCCCCCGTCGGAGAAGCTGTCCGGCGTCACATTGACGATTCCCATGACCAGCGGAACGCCCCCGTCGGGCAGGGCGTGCGACAGGCCGACCAACGGCGGAGTTTGACTTTCACGCGACATGGGATCAGCCTCTAGCCGTGAACACACGTTTCGTCAGCCAGGCTCGACGCCTTTCCCACGCGGGACGCCTCGTCGCAGGCTTCTGACCCGGAACGGCTGCGTGCCTTTTGCCCGTTCCGGGCGACGATCTGAAACCCCTCTTCCAGCCGACGCCTGACGCCGAACGCGCGCAGGGCGGCCTATGCCTTTGCGAGCAAACCCCATGTCCAAGTCCGCCCTTCCCGTCCGCCCCGACATCTTCCTCAGCGCCGAGGATCACGAAACCCTGTCGCGTCTGGTCGGCGACATGCCCGGCGAAGGCGTCGCCGGCATGTTGCAGGACGAGCTGGAGCGCGCGGTCATCTGCGAGCCCGCCGACCTGCCCAAGGGCGCCGTGCCCCTGCACCGCTGGCTGCACTATGTCGACGGTCGTTCGTCGGACCCGCGCCGCATCCAGATCGTCCTGCCCAACGAAGCCGATATCGACGCGGGCAAGGTGTCGGTCCTGTCGCACGTCGGCGCGGGCCTGATCGGCCTGGTCGAGGGCTACACCATCTCCTGGACCGACCCCTCGGGTTCCGAGCGCAGCCTGACGCCGGTGATGATCGAGGACGCCGAGGTCCTGCCGGAGGTGTGATCGCCTCCCTCTGCCTCACCCTCGGGCTTGACCCGAGGTTCGGACATTCCGCCCGCACTGCGCCGAACGGATGCGGAAAAACAAACTCGCCTTCTCAGGCCCTCTTCTGCGGATAGGGGGTCTCGCCCCGCGCCAGCATGGCGGTCAGTTCGGCGATCTTCTTCCTGCGCCCGGCCTCGGTCTTCATGCCCTGGGTGCGGAAGATCAGGGCGAAACGGTTCTGGGCGGTCAGGATGTCGAAGGTCGCACGCGCCTGCGGATCGGCGTCGATGGCCGCCATCAGATCGTCCGGCGCGGCCGCGTTGCTGGTGCGATAGGCCGCGTCCCAGCGTCCGTCCGCCCTGGCCGCCTCGACGTGTTTCAACCCGTGCGGCGTCATCGCCCCTTCTTCGATCAGGCGGGCGACATTGCCGACGTTGACCTGGCTCCAGACGCTCTTTCTGCCGCGCGGAGTGTAGCGCTGCAGGAAGCTGACCTCGTCCAGCCCCTTCTTGATCCCGTCGATCCAGCCCCAGCACAGGGCCACGTCGATGGTCTCGGGAATGGTGATCGAGGCCACGCCGGACTTCACCTTGAAGACCCTGATCCACAGCTCCGTCTCACGGTCATGGTTGCGGCCCAGCCAGTCATAGAAGGACGCCTTGTCCTCGAAGGTCCGCACCTTGGCCGGATCGACCACCATGGGCGCCATCAGGCCTTCCTTCCGATCAGCCCGCCCAGCGCCTCCAGATAGGCGGCGAAGGCCTTGCGTCCCTGAGGCGTGATCGAGACGCGTGTCAGGGGCTTGTTGTTCACGAAACTCTTGGCCACGGCGACATAGCCCGCCTCCTCCAGCTTCTTGATATGGACGGACAGGTTGCCCTGGGTGGCTTCGAGCACCGTCTTCAGTTCGGTGAAATCGGCGGCTTCGGCGTCGGCCAGATAGACCATGATCCCCAGCCGCAGGCGGCCGTGGATGACCTCGTCGATCTTGCCGAGTTGATCCAGACTCATAGGGTCAGCCGACCTGCCCGCCAATGGCGGCGCGCGCCTTCAGGGCCCCGCTCAACATGACCCAGCCGGGCGCCGCGAACAGGCCGAACAGCGCCAGGGTGCAGACGAACAGATAGGCGACAGGCTCGCGCACCAGCAGGCCCAGCGCCACCGCCGTCGCCAGACCGCCCAGCGAGGTCGCCAGCATCCACATCGACCGGCGCAGGCTCCACGCCACCCACCACGCCGCCGCCTGAACGGCGAAGACCATAGCCGGATAATAGAGCCACACGGCGAAGTCATGGTCCCGCATCGCGCCCATCCCGAACACCAGGATCACCGCCAGATTGACCATGCCCGTGGCGCTGAAAGCGGCGTTCAGGGTGCGGGTGACCATGGGGCCGGGGCGCGGTCCCTTGCGATCCTCGCGCGCCGCCCAGATCAGTATGCCGATCATGGCGATGGTGATGCTGCTGACGAAGATCAGGGTGGCCAGCCCCGGCCAGTTGATCCAGCCCACCGCCTGACCGACGTGGAACAGGCACTGGAACCCGTACAGCAGCCCGCCCGCCAGATAGGCGACGCCCATGGTGAAATGACCCTGGGGGCCCGCGCCTGAAACGACGGAGCGCAGAAAGGCCAGATCGGCCTCGGCGGAGCGAGCGGGATCAGTCATGAGGAACCCTCGGATGATGTGGCCTGGGTGGACGAGCGGCGTCTGAATGGCAAGCTATTCGGCGGGCGCGAGCGTCGGCTGGCGCGGCTGACGCCACGGCACGCGGCGGCCGTTCAGCCAGCGGCCCATGAAGCTGTGGCGGATCAGCAGTTCATAGCTGGCGACCGACACGGCCAGAACGCCCGCGACGACCACGGCCAGTTTGACGAACCACGGCAGGCTCCAATCCTGCACCAGAACCTGGGCCGCCATCACCAGCGGCAGATGGACGATATAGATCCAGTAGGAGGCGTCAGCCAGATAGCGGCGCACGGCGCTGCGGCCCGAGGCGAACCTCAGCGCCAAACCGACCGCGGCGAACATCGCGGCATAGGTCGCCACGCCGAAAGCCGCCGCGGCACAGGCTTTGATCGTCGGATCGGTCAGGGGCGCCAGGTGCGGATTGGGTCCGCCCGCCAACATCAGGGCCGCCGCCCCCGCGCCCACCGCCAGCCCCAGATAGACGGGCGTCCAGGCCTGGATGCGGCTCAACAGATCCCGGCGGCGGTCCAGCATGACGCCAAAGGCGAAGGCCAGGCCGAATCCCACAGTGGCGGAAACATTGGGGATCAGGCCGTGATCCGGCGTGGGTATGCCGAAGAAGGCGATCCAGTTCGGCTCGAACCACAGGGCGACGGCCAGCGGCGCGCCCAGCACGAACGGCCCCCACGGCCCGATCAGACCCGCCGTCAGCCGGTCCAGCGTCCGCGCGCCATCACCCTTGCCGTCCAGCGCCTTGAACCCCGCCCGCAGGATCACGAACCCGGCGTAGAAAAGCATCAGCACCCACAGGAACCACAGGTGGGTCAGGGGGATGTTGGTCCAGTCATAGGTCGGCGGCGGCGGCGCGTCGGCGGCGGTCAGGCCTTGCAGCGAGGCGTTCCAGATCAGCACGGCGATGATCGCCGCCATCACCGGCGTCCAGAACACCCCGAACGGGGCTGTAATGCGGATCAGCCGGTTCCTGATGAAGCCGCCCACGCCCCGCCGGTTCAGCATCATATGCGCGAACAGGCCGGCGATCAGGAAGAAGCTGGCCATGCGGAAGACGTGGATGACGAAGAACAGGCCGCTGGCCCAGACCGACCTCTGATCGTCGGCGACGATCCAGATCTGGGTCGGAAAAAAGGACATGGCGGCGTGCAGCACCACCCCCAGCAGCAGAGCCGCGCCACGCAGCGCATCAAGGCTGTGAAGCCGCTCTGAACGATCGATTTCGGACGCCGTCATGGCCACCCCTCCCGTCAGGAACGAGAGCGATATCTCATAGACTAGTCTGACATGCAAACCAGTTCATTAAAGAGAACCCGCCGGGGATTTCTCCTCGGCGGGTTCGGCAGACTTAGTGGACTGTCGGCACGCTGGTGGCGGCGGGGGTCGGCGGCACCTCGACCGAGGCTTCATCCACCGGCGTCACCGGCACCGAGACCGAGGGCCCGGCGTTGGGGAAGTTGTTCTCGTCGCGGTTCGGAGCGACGCCCTTCTCCAGCAGGTCCTTGATCTCTTCACCCGACAGGGTTTCGTATTCCAGCAAGGCCTGGGACAGTTTCTCGTGGTCTTCGGCCTTGGTGGTCAGGATGTGGCGCGCCTCATCCCAGCCCGAGGTGACCAGACGACGCACTTCGTCGTCGATGGTGCGGGCGGTTTCTTCCGAGACGTTCTGGCTGCGCGCGACCGAGTGACCCAGGAAGACCTCTTCCTGGTTCTCGCCGTAAGCTACCGTGCCCAGCTTCTCGGAGAAGCCCCAGCGGGTGACCATGGCGCGGGCCAGTTTTGTCGCCTGTTCGATGTCCGACGATGCGCCGGAGGTGATGTTCTCCTTGCCGAAGATCAGCTCCTCTGCGACGCGGCCGCCCGCCATGATGGCGATCCGGTCGATCATCTGCTGGTACTTCATCGAATAGCGGTCGCCTTCCGGCAACTGCATAACCATGCCCAGGGCGCGGCCGCGCGGAACAATGGTCGCCTTGTGCACCGGGTCGGCCATCTTGACGTTCATGGCGACGATGGCGTGACCGGCTTCGTGATAGGCGGTCAGGCGCTTTTCTTCCTCGTTCATGGCCATGGAACGACGCTCCGAGCCCATCAGCACCTTGTCCTTGGCGTCTTCGAAGTCGCGGTGCGTGACCATGCGGCGGTCCTTGCGGGCCGCGGTCAGGGCCGCCTCATTGACCAGATTGGCCAGGTCGGCGCCCGAGAAGCCGGGCGTGCCGCGCGCGATGGTCTTGACGTTGACGTCGGCGGCCAGGGGCACATCCTTCATGTGGACGCGCAGGATGCGTTCGCGGCCCGACACATCGGGGTTCGGCACCACGACCTGACGGTCGAAACGGCCGGGACGCAGCAGGGCCGGGTCCAGCACGTCGGGGCGGTTGGTGGCGGCGATCAGGATGATGTTCTCGGAGGCTTCGAAGCCATCCATCTCGACCAGCAGCTGGTTCAGGGTCTGCTCGCGCTCGTCGTTGCCGCCGCCCAGGCCTGCGCCGCGATGACGGCCGACGGCGTCGATTTCGTCGATGAAGATGATGCACGGAGCATTCTTTTTCGCTTGTTCGAACATGTCGCGCACGCGGCTGGCGCCGACGCCGACGAACATTTCGACGAAGTCCGAACCCGAGATCGAGAAGAAGGGCACGCCCGCCTCACCCGCGACCGCGCGGGCCAGCAGCGTCTTGCCGGTGCCGGGAGGGCCGACCAGCAGGGCGCCCTTGGGGATCTTGCCGCCCAGACGCTGGAACTTGCCCGGATCCTTCAGGAAGTCGACGACCTCCTGCAGTTCGTCCTTGGCTTCATCGACGCCTGCGACATCGTCAAAGGTCTTGCGGCCCTTGTGCTCGGTCAGCAGCTTGGCCTTGGACTTGCCAAAGCCCATGGCGCCACGCGCCCCGCCCTGCATCTGGCGCATGAAGAAGATCCAGACGCCGATCAGCAGGGCGATGGGCAGAATGCCGATCAGCAGGCTGGCCCACCACGACTGACGCGTGGTCTTGGCGTCAACATTGACGCCCGCCGCCAGCATGGAGTTCACCAGGGTCTCGTTCGGGAAGACGGTCGTGGCGGTGAAACGGTTGTCGTTCTTGAAGACGCCCGTCACCTGGTCGCCGCGCACGGTGGCTTCCTTGACGTCGCCGGCCTCCACCTTCTGCACCAGCTGGGAATAGGTGATTTGCTCGGGGCGGCCGCCGGCGGCCGCGCCCGCAGGGCCGCCCATGCCGGTCATGGCGCCCCCTTGCGAGATGGCCGCATAGCCCGCCAGCAAGGCCAGGATGATGACGCCGGTTATCGCCAGATTACGCAGGTTCATTGAGGTCCTCGGTCGTCCGCAGGCCCAGAGTGGGTCCACGGTCTGGAATGTCTTTCCGTGAAAATAGGGGGTTCCACGGCGTTACGCCATCGGGCGCATGATTCAGATCGTCTTCGTGCGTCGTTTCGTCCAACGCAAGCCTGAGCCGTTCGGCCGTCAGATCGCGTTGTTCGACGCCCTTCCCTGCAAGAACCGGCGCAGTTTCATCGTCCCGCAACAGGACGGGGACGGCGGCGCGGGCGGCGGGCGGCAGACGGTTCAGGGTCGTGCGGTCCCGCACAGTCAGGCTGGACAGGCGTCCGTGCGCCGCAACCACCGTCCAGCCGGGCTCGCGCGCAGTGAAGAGACAACGCCCGTCCCAGACGGCGGCCTGTCCGGGCTCCAGCCTCAGCGGCGCGATGGGACGCCGCGACCACTCGCCCGCCTCACGCATCACGATCACGCGATCCGCCGTCGCTTCCAGCCTGGCGCCGCTCAAAACGGCGACGAAATTGTCCGCAGCGCGCAGCCGATCCAGCACAGCGGACAGCCGGTCGCCGCGCGGCGGCCTCGATCCGCCGCCTGCACAGACAAGGGCGGCGGCCAGGATCGACGCGCGGACGCTGCGATCCAGCTGGATGACGCCGCCGTCCAGAATGATGGGCTGCACGGCGGGCGTGGCGACGACACGCGACGGCGCAACGGGAGCGGATGTGCTGGCCTGCAACGCCTGCCGCGCGCGGCTGCGGCCATAGCGCGGGTCTTCGTTGGCGGGATCGTCGATCCAGTCCGCGCCCTGCCCCCTCAGCCAGTTCCGCAGGGTCTCGCGGCGTTCGGACAACAGGGGCCGGGCCAGCATCAGGCCGCGCCCCTCAGGCCAGACAGGCGACGGGGTCCAGCCGCGCAGGCGACCCAGCGTCGATCCCTGCGCCCGCATCCAGTCGGCCTCTGCGATGTCGTCGGCGTTGTGGGCGAACAGGACGACCCGCGCCCCGGCGTCACGGGCGGCGTTCGCAATCAGGCGATGACGGGCCAGGCGGGCGGCGGCTGTAATGCCGGTCGTGGGCTTTTCACCCCGCCAGTCCAGACCGATCCACGCCACGCCCTGCGCGCGCGCGGCCTCGGCGGCGAAGGCGGTCCAGGCGGCGCTGTCCGCCTGAAGCCCGTGATCAACGGTCAGGGCCAGCAGGCGGCGCCCTCGCGCCCTGGCCCAGGTCGCCGCCAGCCGCAGCAGGGCGATCGAGTCCCCGCCGCCGGACAGGGCCAGGGCGACGGGATGATCGACATCACGCGACAGTCGCTGATCCAGCCGCGCATGGACGCGCGCCGCCAGACCGGCTTGATCCGTCCCCCCGATGTCAGGCGTCAGCTGCACCCGCCCGAGGTGCGCAGCTGGGCCGCGCGGGCCTTCTGCGGGTCGGATGCGGTCGGCGCATAGCGGCGCGTGAACTCGCCCAGCGCCGCGCACCCTTGCGTCTTGCGGTCGGTGGCGAACAGGGCGTCAGCCAGTTTCAGCGTGGTGTCGGCGGCCCAGCCGATGCGCGGCCAATCCTTCAGCGCGGCGGCGAAATAGGGCACGGCGCCCGCCTTATCGTTGGCCGATACGCGCAGGTCGCCCAGACGCGAGTTTGCCTCACGCGACTGCGGCGTGTCGGGCCAGGTGACCACGACCGTCTCCAGCGCCCGCTCGCCGCGCGGACGATCCGTGCCGATCAGGCGGACAGCCGCGGCCAGATCCTGGGCCGCATCGCCGGTCGGGGTGTTGGCCTGGATCGGGGCGTTCAGCTCAGCCGCCGTCTCCAGCTTCTGGATGCGGGCCTCGGCGTCGGCCAGACGACGGCGCAGGGCGGTGTTGTCGCGCTGGCTTTCGTCCAGCTGGAAGGTCACCCGCTCGCCGTCGCCGGTGATGCGGCGGATGGTGGCCGACAGGTCATTCAGACGCTGCTCCAGAATATCGACCCGGCCCTGCAGGGCGATCACCTCGGGGTCCGGCTCGACCAGAACCGGCTGACCTGCGGCGTTGCGCTGGGTCAGGGCGCGCTCCAGACGGCGGACATTGCGGTCCAGCTGATCCAGCCGGCGGTTGTCCCAGTCCGTCCGCTCCATGATGTTGGGCGGTGCAGCCTGCTGGGCGACGGCGCCGCCTGCGATCAGGACCACGCCCAAAACAGCAGTGGCGGCGGCGGCGGCGATGGCGCGATTGCGCGTGAAGGAAAGCTTGAGCGTCATGGCTGACTAGGTTCCACCGATTTGGGGCCGCCGCAAGGCGTCAATGGCCAAAGCCGAGATACAGGACCGCCACCAGGAACAGCGTGGCCACGAACTCGCAGAACAGCACCAGCAGCACCGTGCGCCACAGGGCCGAAAACACCCGCAGACTATAGGCGCCCTTGAGCTGGGCGAACATATGCATCGGCGCGATCAGCGCTGCGATCAGCCCCGCTATGACCCCCGCCCCCTTCAGCACCGTGGCCAGCAGGACCACGATCATCAGCAGCAGCGCCATGAAGGTCAGCGAATACAGGACGAAGACCCCGTGGTCGTACAGGGTGAACCCCCGCTTCCACAGGAACAGCAGCGCCATGAACGGGATAGAGAAGGGCACCAGCAGGAAGGCGAATTTGTAGATGGTCTGCTGCAGCTTGTAGAGCGCCAGATCCGGATTCTTCAGCTTCTTGGCGACGGCGCCGACGATGCCGTGGTTCTGGCCGCTGTCGCTGACCTCCTGGGCCATGTCGGCGACCTGGGCCTGCCAGGTGCCGGTCGTCAGACCGTCCTTGCGCCCTTCGACAGCTTCCTTCTCCAGCTGCGCCAGCTTGGCCTTTTCGTTGTTCAGACCGGCCTGGGCGCCCGCCATCACGCCCGCCGCAGCGCCGGCGCGAATGCCGATCCCGGACGGCGGCGGGTCGCCGTCGGCGGGTTCGGCCGCCTCTTGGATGTCGGCGATCTCTTTCTCAGCCGCCGCCACGACCTGTTCGGCCTGCGCCACCACGGCGCGCTGGGCCTCGATCTGCTGCGCCAGAGGCAGGGCGTGCTCTTCCTTGTGCGGCATGAAGCTCAGCGCAAAGAACATGACGAACAGGGTGAACAGGAACATCGCCAACGGCGAGACATAGCGGGTCCGCCTGCCGTCGACCCATTCCCGCGTCAGCTTGCCCGGATTGACCAGCAGCAACGGCAATGTGCGCCAGAAGCGGCCGTCGAAATGCATGACCCCGTGCAGCAGTTCCTCGCCCAGGTGCAGCAGCGTGCGGTGGACATGGGTCGGCTGGCCGCAGTTCGAGCAGAAGTTTCCGTTGGTCTCCGCTCCGCAGTCGGCGCAGGCGCCGTGGTCGTGTTCGCCCGCCGTTCCGGTGGGTTTCTCGATCGCGCCCGCGAC
This sequence comes from Brevundimonas nasdae, assembly GCF_019395145.1. Lineage (NCBI taxonomy): Bacteria > Pseudomonadati > Pseudomonadota > Alphaproteobacteria > Caulobacterales > Caulobacteraceae > Brevundimonas > Brevundimonas nasdae. The sequence goes on along the minus strand of NZ_CP080034.1, from coordinate 3,663,282 downwards.
CAGCCCCGCCGTCACGACGCCGCCGACACCTTCGATATCCATGCGCCTGATCCCCCTGGCGTTGCTGCGCCGACCTTTAGAAATGCGTCGCTGAAAAGAAAAGAGGCGCCGGCTCTTCAGCCGACGCCTCCAATACCTGATCCGACGGATCGTCTTAGCGCGGTGCGCCCGAGACGATGGCGGTGTGGGCGTTGCGGTTGCGCGCCCAGGCGTCCTCGTTCGACCCCTCGGCGATCGGGCGCTCCTTGCCGTAGCTGATGGTGGTGATGCGGTTTGCGGGGATGCCGCGGCCGATCAGATAGGTGCGGACGGCCTCGGCGCGGCGGGCGCCCAGGGCCAGGTTGTACTCACGCGTGCCGCGTTCGTCGGCATTGCCTTCGATGCGGATGGTGACCGCCGGATAGCGCTGCAGCCACTGGGCCTGGGCGTCCAGACGCGGGCGGGCTTCCGGGCGGACTTCGATGCTGTCCAGGTCGAAATAGATGCGGTCGCCGATGTTGACGACGAAGTCCTGTTCCGAGCCGGGGATGGCCGAACCGACGTTGCCGCCCTGGATCGGGCCGGTCGGAGCGGTCGGATAGGAGGGCTGGGTTGGGACCGGGGTGGACGGTCCGGGAATGCCGGTGTCGACGGGCGGCTTGCGCGTGCAGGCCGCCATGGCGGCGACGGCGCAGCCGACCATGGCCACGGTGATGATGCGGGAAGTCTTCATTGGGGTCGTCTCCATAAGATGTTTTGAGGACGGCGGCCTCAAGCGCTGCAGTATCTATTGCCCCGGTCCATTTGGGGACGCCAGATCGGATAACGCACTGTTGAGATTAAAGGCTCCGGTTGCTGTAAACCAGCGTTAGCCGGATCAGGACGAACAGCTGTCCGGGCCCTGGTTGAAGCCCAGATTGGCGGGCGGGCCGTCCAGCAGGGGCGACCACGCCGGGTCGGTGCCGCGCCCCTGATAGCCCGCCTGCGACACCACGCGGCCCGACAGGTCCACGGTCCACAGACGGGTGTCGCCGCCGCGCGTCTGGCGGGCGAACATGATGTAGCGGCCGTTGGGCGCCCAGCTGGGTCCTTCCTCGAAATAGGAGGACGACAGGATGCGCTCGCCCGAGCCGTCGGCGTTCATCACCCCGGTCGAGAAGCGCCCGCCGCCCGACTTGGTGAAGGCGATCATATTGCCGGTCGGGCTCCAGGCCGGAGCCGTATAGGAGCCGCCGCCCCGGCTGATCGGGCGCTGGCCCGAACCGTCGGCGCGCATGACATACAGGCGCGGCTGACCCGAACGGTCCGAGTTGAACACGATCTGGCTGCCGTCCGGGCTGAACGACGGCGATGTGTTGATGCCGGGATCGGTCGTCAGACGCGACAGCTGGCGGCTGCGCAGGTCCATCACATAGATGTCGGTGTTACCGTTCCTGATGATCGAGAAGGCGATCTTGTTGCCATCGTGCGAGAAGCGCGGCGCCAGCACCTGGCCGTCGAACTCGCCCAGGGATTCCCGGCGCCCCGTCGTCAGGTTCAGCAGATAGATGCGGCTGTAGTCCTTGCCCAGCGCCACATAGGTGACCTCGTCCGGCTGGTTGGGCGAGAAGCGGGGCGACATGATCACCTCGTCGCCCTGCGTCAGATAGATGGGCTGGAACCCGTCCTGGTCGGCGATGGTCAGGCGGTTCTTGCGGTTCAGCTGATCGCCTTCTTCCGACACGAAGATGACGCGGGAATCGAAGAAGCCCGGCTCGCCCGTCATGCGCTGATAGATGATGTCGGAGATCTTGTGCGCGATGCGGCGGTACTGTTCCGGCGTCGCCGTGAACTGATAGCTGACCAGCTGGCACTGGCGGTACGGATCATACAGGCGGAAACCCACGTCCACCCGGTTGTCGGCGCGCGGCGTCACCGCCCCGTACAGCACCGCCTGGGCGCCGATCTGGGTCCACTGGGGGAAGTTGGGGGCGTTGGCCAGGGTCAGACCCGTCTCGATGAAGCTGGCCGGGTTCAGCGGGTCGAAATAGCCCGAACGCTTCAGGTTGCCGCTGACGATGGTGGAGATGTCCGATCCGCGCTCGCCCCGGAACGGCACCACGGCGATGGTCAGCGGACGCAGCACGCCCTGATCGACCACCACATCCTGCACGGCGCCGTTGGCGGGCGCCGCCTGGGCCTGCACGGGGCTGCTCTGCACCAACAGCGGCGCGGCCATCACAAGGGCCGTCGCGGAGGCCAGAAGAAGGTTCAGACGCATGGTGCGCTCCCAAAGTTCTTGAGACAGGTTCGACCCTTATCACCGGGCCTTGTGACAATCGCCAGCTTCACGGCGATTGGGGCGACTTCACGACCGATCAGCGATTGGCGCATTGGCGCGCGGTCTCGAATCGGAACGGCACTTCCTGGGACTGGAACCCCGCCGGGACATTGAAGGGCGCCGTGGCCCGCAGCGCCCGCAGCATGGCGTCCGACGCCGCCCGCCACGTGGGGTCCGAACGCGGCTCCTGCAGCTGGGGCGAGCCGACGATATGGCCGTCCGCCGTCAGGCGCACCGTCACGCGGATGACCAGTGCGTCCATGCCCGGCAGGTCGCAGTTCAGGTTCCAGTTCGGCGTGACCTGGGCGCCCAGGGCGGCCAGTTGCGGCCCTGTCGCGCGGCTGGCGGTCCCCGCGCCGGTCTGGCCTGTCGCGGGACGGCCCGGATTATTGGTGTTGCGCGGCGGTCCGGCCAGGGCGGCCAGGTCCAGACCCGGCTCGGCGCGCGGCGGCGTCGGACGCGGCGGGTTAGGTGTCGGCGTGCCCTTGGTCGGAGGCGCAGGCGTCGGCGGTGTCGGGCGCGCAGGCGTGGGCGCAGGCGGCGTCGGACGCGCGGGGGCGGGCGGCGTAGGTCGTGGCGGTGTCGGCGCAGGCGGTGTCGGACGCGGGGGCGTCGGCGTCGGGGTCGGACGCGGCGTGGGCGCGGGTGCAGGCGGCGTCGGGCGCGGGGGCGTCGGCCTTGGCGGCGTAGGCGCGGGCGGCGGCGGCGGAGCGGGCTGCGGCGGCGCAGGCGTCGGGGGGCTGGGCTCCGGCTCTGGCTCTGGCGGCGGGGCCGTGGCCCCGTCTTCAGGCGAGGGCTCGGGCTGCGGATTATTGGCGGCGGCCGCCCGGATCGTCTCCTCGGACACGATGGAGACCGGCACAGAGGCGACCAGCGGCGTCAGTTCGTCCTTCTTCTCCGTGAAGGTGACGAAGGCGAGCGCAACCACCCCGGCGTGCAGGGCGATGGATCCCAGAATGGCAGGGCTGGGACGGCGCAAGGGCTCAGGCCTCCGGCGCCGTGTCGGTGATCAGGTTCAGCTTGGTGAAGCCGTTGGCGCTCAGGCGCGCCATCACGCGGGCCACGGCCTGATAGGGCGCACGGCCGTCGGCGCGCACGAAGACCGGACGCTCGGCCGCCTTGTCCGCCCCGCCCGCCTCGGTGAACAGGCGCGTGGTCAGGTCGTTGAAGTCGGCTTCGCTGTCGCCGATGAAGATGGCGCCGTTCTGGTCGATGCTGACCGACAGGGGCTCCGACTTGATCTCGACCGCGCTGGCCTCGGTCTTGGGCAGTTCGACCGGAACCCCCACCGTCAGCAGGGGGGCCGAGATCATGAAGATGATCAGCAGCACCAGCATCACGTCGACCAGAGGCGTGACGTTGATTTCCGTCAGCGGGCCCTTGCGCCCCCTGCGTCCCCTGCGACCACCGCCGACGCCTGATCCACCGCCCATGGCCATGGCTCAGACGCCCCGGTTCAGGCTGAGGTCGCTGGTCGGCGCGGGCGGAGGCGGCGGGGCGGACGGGCTGCCCAGACGACGCGCCACGGCGGCCTGCAGATCGTCGGCGAAGGCTTCCAGACGGCCGGTGAACTTGCCCGCGTCGATGGAGAATTTGTTGTAGGCGATATAGGCTGGAATGGCTGCGGCCAGACCGATGGCGGTGGCGAACAGGGCCTCGGCGATGGCCGGGGCCACCGTGGTCAGATTGGTGTTGCCCGCCGCCGCGATGCGGCCAAAGGCGTTCATGATGCCCCAGACCGTGCCGAACAGGCCGATGAAGGGCGAGGCGGTGGCCACCACCGACAGCACGCCCAGGCCGTTCTCGATCCGCTGGCCCTCGCGTGAGATCAGGCTGTTCAACGCCCGGTCGATGCGGGTCATCAGCAGATCGCCCTGATGTTCGTTCAGCACCCCGCGCTGGCGCGCCTCGCGCCAGTCGGACAGGGCGATGACCAGCATCCGCGGCAGGGCGTGTTCCGGCTGGGGTCCGGCCTGGGCCGCCACATCCTCCAGCGAACGGCCCGACTGGACCGCCTTTTCAAAATCGTCCGCCTGCCTGTTCAACAGGGTGAAACGGAAGGCCTTGTCGATGATGATGGTCCAGGACCACAGGGACGCCACGGCCAGGCCGATCATCACCGTCTTCACCACCCAGTCGGCGGTCAGGAACAACTCGACGGGATTGAGCATCGAGGCGTCGACGGGCGTGGTCATTCAGGCGCTCCGGGCGGATTCGAAATCGGTCATTTCCCTTCGACCGACTAGGCGTGACTATTGTGTGGCGCGCACGACAGCGTGACCGTCGCACCTGCCCTCTGACAGCCGCGAAAATGGTTACCAGCCGGTTTACTCTGAGCCCGGAAACGGCCGGAATCAGCCGCTTGTGATCAACAGCCTGTGCAGCCCGCCCTTATTCGCCCGAACGACCCCTGTTCGGGTCGACGGCGACCGAGACGGGCGCGCCGACGCTGATGATCACGCCCTCATGGCCTTCCTTGGCGATGGAATAGGTGGCGGCGTCTTTCAGCAGCTGCTCCTCGCACTGGCGGTCGCCCGGACGGCCCAGTTCGGCGCAGCCGCGCTTGGCGGCGTCTGTCCAGCCCAGCACCCGGCGCGTGGCGGCCTCGGCCCGCTTAATGGCGGCCTCGTCCTCGGCGGCGGCCTGGGCGATCAGGGCCTGACGCGCACCCTGCTGGTATTGCAGTTCGGCCTGCCCGGCCATCTTGCGCTCCCAGACTTTGTAGTAGGGACAACCGGCCAGACCCCCGCCGACCAGAAGAACCAGCAGCAGAAAAGTCACAATAACGGCGCTGGTGGTGATGGTTTGATCGTTCATATCGCTCCCCTTTACCCGCCTGTTTTACCCGGCCTGCGCCGTGCTCGCCAGCCACGGCGTGACCTTCTCGATCAGCCCCTTGGACGGGCGGCGCGGGCGGCCGTCCAGATGGATGCAGACGGCGGTGACCTCGGCGCGGCACAGCACCTCGCCCGCCCGCTCGACCGATTGCCGGATGATCAGACGCACGCCCTTGACCGTCTCATAGACGGTGCGCACCACCAGGGCGTCGTCGATGCGGGCGGGCTTGATGAAGCGCAGGTTCATGTCGGCGACGACAAAGGCCAGCGGCTGCTCCTCCTCCAGCAGATCGGCGTGGCCCACCCCGATGGCGCGCAGGAAATCGGACCGCCCCCGCTCGAAATAGCGGACATAGTTGGCGTGATAGACCAGGCCGGTGAAGTCCGTGTCCTCGTAGTAGACGCGCACGGGCAGCAGGTGGTCATGGCCGTCGAAACGGCCGGCGGTGGGAAGATCGTCGCTCATGCCGACAGTCTATCGCCTCGGGCGGGCGGTCAGGAAGCCGGGACAGTAGCGTTCACGCATTTGCCGGAACTCGGTCGGCATCGGATCGTCGCTGAACAGGATGCGGTTGGGGGTGGAGACGAAGGCCACGGCCTCGCCCTTGCGGGTCCGCCCCACATAGCCGCACATGCCGCGACGCTGGCCCGGCTCGGCATAGCGCAGCACGGCGCCGGGGCCGATCTGGGTCTCGATCTGGCGCGCCACCCGGTCGCCCGGCGCCTCCAGCGGATCAATCCGGTCCCCCTTCGCCGACAGCCAGAAGGCCAGCCCGCCCAGCGCCAGAACCGCCGCCGCCAGTCCGATCAGCCAGATGTCTCGGGTCTTGCGTTTCATGGCGGCAAAGAACGATGCGCCCGCCAGCTTGGCAAGACCTAGTCGAACAGATCGCCGGGAACGACGGCGTTCGGGTTCTTGGGCGGTTCGGACAGACCCAGGTGGGCGTAGGCCTTGGCGCAGGCCATCCGCCCGCGCGGGGTGCGCATGATGAAGCCCTGCTGCAGCAGATAGGGTTCGATCACATCCTCGACCGCATCGCGCGCCTCGGCGATGGCCGCCGCCAGGGTGTCCATGCCGACGGGTCCGCCGCCATAGTTCTCGATCAGGGCCTTCAGGAAGCGGCGGTCCAGACTGTCCAGCCCGGCTTCGTCCACCTCCAGCCGCGCCAGCGCCCGCGCCGCGACCAGCCTGTTGATGACTTCCGCCCCTTCCGCCGAGGCGAAGTCGCGCACCCGCCGCAGCAGGCGTCCGGCGATCCGGGGCGTGCCGCGCGCGCGGGACGCGATCTCGAATGCGCCCGCCTCGTCGATGGCCGCGCCCATCTTGCGCGCCGTGCCGCGCACCACCGCCGTCAGTTCTTCGGGCGTATAGAACTCCAGCCGCAGCGGAATGCCGAACCGGTCGCGCAACGGCGTGGCCAGCAGGCCCGCCCGCGTCGTGGCCCCCACCAGGGTAAAGGGCGCCAGGTCGATCCGCACCGAGCGCGCCGACGGCCCCTCGCCGATAATCAGGTCCAGCACATGATCCTCCATCGCCGGATAGAGAATCTCCTCGACCTGGGGGCTGAGGCGGTGGATCTCGTCGATGAACAGGACGTCGCGCGGTTCAAGATTGGTCAGGATGGCCGCCAGATCGCCCGCCTTGGCCAGGATCGGACCCGAGGTGGCGCGAAAACCCACGCCCAGTTCGCGCGACACGATCTGCGCCAGCGTCGTCTTGCCCAGTCCCGGAGGTCCGAACAGCAGGACGTGGTCCAGCGCCTCGGCCCGCCCCCGCGCCGCGTCGATGAAGACCTTCAGATTGCCCTTGGCCTGCGACTGGCCGACGAACTCGGACAGGGTCTGGGGTCGAAGCGCGCGATCGAAGGCTTCGCCCTGGGCGGCGTCGGGGGAGATGATGCGGTCGGTCAACGCCCCAGCTCCTGCAGGGCCGCGCGGATGACCGCAGGCAGTTCAGCCTCTTCGCCCAGACGGATCAGGGCCTGATCGACGGCGCGGCGGGCGTTGACCTCGGCGACGCCCAGCCCCAGCAGGGCCGACACGGCCTCTCCCGCCAGGCTGGGCGCGGGCGGAGCAATCTCGACATGGACGCCCGGCGCCGTGGGCGCAAAGGTCACGTCGCCCAGAGGCTTGCCCTTCAGTTCGGTGACGATGCGCAGAGCCAGTTTCGGGCCGACGCCGTTGGCGCGGGCGACCGCCGCCTTGTCCTCACGCGCCACGGCGCCCGCCAGTTCGCCCGGCGGCAGCACGTCCAGCACGGCCAGCGCCGCCTTGGGCCCCACGCCCTGAATGGCCAAAAGCGTGGTGAAGGCGCGGCGTTCGTCCCGCGTCAGAAAACCGTACAGACGCGGCCCCGCATCCTCGCTCCATTGCGAATGGACATGGACCGTCGCCTCATCGCCGGGGGCCGGCAGACGGCCCAGGGTCCGCGCGCCGCACGACACGACATAGCCCACGCCCGCGCAGTCGATCAGGCAGTCCGCCTCGCCGACCTCGGCCAGCACGCCTCTCAAACGCCCGATCATGCGGCGCCTCGATGCAGGGTTTCCAGCAAGGACCGTTTCCTCAGTTGCGCATGGGTGATGGCGACGGCCAGGGCGTCGGCGGCGTCGGCCTTCACATCCCCCGCTGTCGGCAGCAGGCGTTTGACCATGAAGGCGATCTGGCTCTTGTCCGCATGACCTGCGCCGACCACCGCCTTCTTGACCAGATTGGGCGAATATTCCGCGACCAGAAGGCCGCATTTGGCCGGCGCCAGCATGACGGCGGCGCGGGCGTGTCCCAGCTTCAGCGTCGAGGCCGGATTGACGTTGACGAACACCTCTTCGACCGCCGCCTCTTCGCAGCCATGATCGGCGCAGATCGCCCCGACATGATCCAGCAGATGCAGCAGCCGCTCGCTGAACGGGGCCTTTTCCGGCGGGGTCACCACCCCGTGCGCCACCCAGCGCAGGCGCGCGCCGTCACTGACGATCACCCCCCAGCCGGTGCGTCGCAGACCCGGGTCCAGCCCGATGATTCTGACAGGTTCGTTCGCCATCCGTTCCCCTCATGCCGCAAAGAGGGTTAGCAAACAATCACCAGCGGTCCGACAATCCCTATTGCATATGCAACGCGCCGGCGTATTGCATATGCAATGAACGATGATGGACCCTGCATCTGCGGCCGTCTGCGGCGCGCCTCGCGCACGCTGAGCCGCCTTTATGACGCCGCCCTGGCGCCGGTCGGGCTGACGGTGAACCAGTTCTCGATCCTGCGGAATCTGGCGCAGCTGGACCTGCCCAGCCTGAACGAGATCGCCGAGCGCACCGCCCACGAGAAAAGCGCCATGTGGCGCACCCTCCAGCCGATGATCCGCCAGGGCTGGGTCGCGGCCGAACCGGGCCGCGTCCAACGCTTCACCCTGACCGGCGCCGGTCGCGAACGCCTGGATCTGGCGCGGCCGATCTGGATGGAGACCCAGGGCCGGGTCAGTCAGACCCTGGGCGAACGCGAAGCCGCCCTGATCGACCTTCTGCACGAAATCGAGACCCATGCCTGACGCCGCCCCCTCCCCGATGTCCCGTCGCGCCTGGATCATGATCCTGGCCGGGGCCACCATGGTCACCCTGTCGATGGGGGTGCGCCAGTCGTTCGGCCTGTTCCTGACGCCGATGGGCATGGAGCTGGAGATCAACCGCCAGACCTTCGGCCTGATCATCGCCGCCCAGAACCTGCTGTTCGGCCTGATCCAGCCCTTCATCGGCGCCATGGCCGACAAGCATGGCGCGGGACGGATCGCGGTGATCGGGGGGCTGGTCTATGCGGGCGGTCTGGTGGTGTCGGCTCTGGCGGCCAGTTCTCTGGGCCTGATGATCGGCTTCGGCGCCATGGTCGGCCTGGCCATGTCGGGCGTGACCTTCGTGGTCGTGCTTGGCGCCGTGGGCAAGATCGTGCCGCCCGAGAAGCGGACCCTGGCCTTCGGCATCGTCACCGCCGGCGGCTCGTTCGGCCAGTTTCTGGTGGTGCCCGCCGCCCAGGCCCTGCTGGACGCCTATGACTGGCGCATCACCCTGTTCATTCTGGCGGCGGTGGCCGCCCTGATGATCCCGGCGGCGCTGGGCGTGGCAGGCAAGCCGCCTGCGCGCGGCGGGGTCGAAGGCCCGCCGCTGAAGGCCGCCCTGGCCGAGGCCTTCACCCATCCCAGCTTCTGGCTGCTGAACTTCGGCTTCTTCGTCTGCGGCTTCCACATCGCCTTCGTGGGCACCCACCTGCCCGCCTATCTGCGCGATCTGGGCCTGTCGCCGTCCGTGGGCGCCAACTGTCTGGCCCTGATCGGCCTGTTCAACATCGCCGGCTCCTGGCTGTGGGGCGCATGGGGGTCCAAGGGGTCCAAGAAGAACCTGCTGGTGCTGCTCTACGGTCTGCGGGCCGTGACGCTGGTCGTCTTCATCCTGGTCCCGCTGTCGCCAGCCAGCGCCCTGATCTTCGCGGCGACCTTCGGCTTCCTGTGGCTGGGCACCGTGCCGCTGACCAATGGCCTGGTGGCCCAGATCTATGGGCTGCGGAACCTGTCCGCCCTGGCGGGGATCGTCTTCATGAACCACCAGATCGGCGCCTTCTTCGGCGCCTGGCTGGCCGGCGTGGCCTTTGATGCGACGGGTTCGTACATGCTGATGTGGATCGTCTCCATCGGTCTGGCCCTGACGGCGGCGGCGGCCAACGCCCCAATCAGGGAGGCGCCGCTGGTGCGCGCCCAAGCCTCGCCCCTGGCGGCGGAATGAAGTCCCGCGCGATCCGGGTCGGTCTGGGCGCCCTGGTCCTGCTGGCCATCGGCGGGGCCATATGGCTGTGGGGCCGGGTCGGGGTCGCGGTCTGGCTGGACGCCGCCATCGCCTTCTGCGCCTGAAGCCCCGCGCCTCAGTGCTGCATCAGCCGGGGCCGTTTGGGCGTCGCCTCAGCCGGGGGCGAAGCAGGCGGCGGCGCCTCCCTGACGACAGGTTCCGCCGTCTGGCCTGAAGCCCGTTCCGGCGGGATGTAGAAGGGCGCGATCTGCTCGGGCGTGGCCGGGGCGTAGATGGGATCGACCGGCGGCCGCACCACATCCGGCGTGGGGCGCGACGGTTCGACCGCAGCAGGTACCGGAACCGGAACATCGACAGTCTCGACGACGACGGTCTCCGGCCCAGGCTCGGCCTTTTCGCGGTTCAACAGGGATGAGACGCCCATCGTCACCACGGCGGCGGCGCACAACAACAGGAAGATCGCCCCGCCCCAGGCGGCCAGCTTGACCCAAAACCAGCGAGAGCCGTCGATGGGCGGACTGGCGCTGCCCGGCAGATCAAGGCGTGGATCGTGTTCCGGCATCAGCGGCGTCCGTCAGGCGTGTTTCTCGACATAGGCTTCGGGGTCCTTGTTCACCGGCTTCACGCCCGTGATGTTGGCCGCCTCAAAGGCCGCGAACTTGACCGCCAGATCATGGCGGGTGGTCACGCTGGAGTTCAGGCGGAAGTCGGTCAGGCCCTGACGCTCTTCCTCGCCCATGTGCTTGGAGTTGACGACGTTGGCCTCGCCCACGGCCTCGAACCAGGCCTTGGTGCCGACCTGGTGCTTGGCGACCGCCTTCACCGCATCGCGCAGCTTGTTGTGGTCTTCGATGGCGTCCTCGGTCTCGCCTTCGACCGTGCCGTCCTCGGCGTCATTGGCGCCGTCGCCTTTTTTCATCAGGTCGGGATAGAAGAACCGTTCCTCGGCATCGGCGTGCACATCCAGAAACGCCGACAACCGCCCCCAGACCGCACTCAGCGCCTCGGTGTCCTTGGGATCGATCTGTTCGATGATCGAGAACAGGCGACGCTGTTCCGCATGGTCGTCGAGGATCAGTTGAGTGATGTCCATCAGGGCGCTCCGGCAAGGCTTGAACGAAACTAATCGCCTCCCGCCCGCCGGGTTCCCCGCTAACGACTCGCAAGCTTTGCTCTAGCTTCGTCTGGCGCCTGAACGAGCCAGGACACGCGCGGAGGGCCAGCACCCCGCCGCGCGCTTCAACCCGACCTCAGCCCGCGTATTTGGCGGCGTCTTCGTCGGAGATGTCTTCGTTGGAATAGACGTTCTGCACGTCGTCTTCGGCGTCCAGGGCGTCCAGCAGCTTCAGCAGGGTGCCGACCGCTTCGCCCGTGACCGGCACTTCGGACTGGGGCTTCCAGACGATGGCGGTGGACTTGGGATCGCCCAGCACCTTGGACATGGCGTCGGCGACTTCGTTCAGGTCCTCGAAGGCGGTCCAGATGGTGTGGCCCGGCGCGTCCTCATAGATGTCCGGCTTGACCAGATCGCTTTCGACGTCCGAGGCGCCGGCTTCGATGGCGGCCTCCATGACTTCGTCTTCGGTGCCCGCCTCGGCCTTGTAGATGATCTGACCGACCTTATCCCACATGAAGGCGACCGAGTTCATTTCGCTCAGCGCGCCGCCGTTCTTCTTGAAGGCCGCGCCGATGTTGGAAGCGGCGCGGTTGCGGTTGTCGGTCAGGGCCTCGACGATGATGCCGACGCCGCCGGGGCCGCGGCCCTCGTAGCGGACCTCTTCCATATTATCGACGTCGCCGCCCGCCGCCTTGTTGATGGCGCGCTGGATCACGTCCTTGGGCAGGCTTTCGGCCTTGGCGTTGTTGACCGCCAGACGCAGGCGCGGGTTGGCGGCCGGGTCAGGCAGACCCGACTTCGCCGCCACCGTGATGTCGCGTGACAGCTTGGAGAACAGCTTGGAACGCTGCGCGTCGGCGCGTCCCTTGCGGTGCATGATGTTCTTGAATTTCGAGTGGCCGGCCATGGGATCGTCTTCGAGAGTGCTGGAACCTGTCGCGCGTCTAGCGGATGAGGGCCATCGTGTCACGACAGGCTGAAAAGGTGGAACCTCGACCGTTTGCGGGTATTGATCCCCCGCGAGCAAGACGGAGTGCAGCCATGAACGCCGATGACACCATCTATGAAGCCGAAGGCTACACCGACGACGACCTGTTCGACGCCGATATTGTCGAATGGTACGAGGCCCGCCCCATCACCATCCCGACGGCCATCGCCACCGGCGCCGTGCTCAGCGCCTTCGCCCTGGGCGCCCTGACCGCCACCGCCCTGTTCCTGCTCAACCGCCTGGACGACTGAAATAGGGCTGGCCATGCCGGGCGCAGGCATGGCCAGACCTCCGCCTCTTAGCGCACCGCTCCGATGTTCAGCGCCTTGACCGTGCAGGACGTGCAGTCCTCGACCTTCAGGATCAGGGTGTTGGTTCCCTGCTGGAAGTTCAGGGCCGATGTGGCGACCTCGTGCCAGCCGGGACCGGCGGGCAGGTTCACTTCAACGGGCGTCCCTCGGTTCAGCGACACCGAAACCCGGCCCCCGCCCGAACCGACGACCGTGATCGGGCGCGCGCCCGCCTGATCCGCCGTCAGGGTGTAGCGCAGCCATTCTCCGGTCTCGAACTCGGCGACGACGGGCTGGCCCGCGTCGATGGCGATGTCCACGCCGTCGTTGCGCCAGGTGCGGCCCGTGTTCCACCAGGGATCGCGCGGCCCCGGCCCGTCGGTGTCCGAATCATAGACGTCGGACCAGGCCACGCCTGACCGTCCCAGATCGTAGTCCGCCGCCCGGATCACCCCGCCCTGACGTCCGAACCGGCGCTCCACGAAGGGAATGGCGACGTCCGAATGTGGCTGGCGGATCATGGCGTCCACCACGTCGTGGTGTTTGAAATTGTTCTCGTAGAGGATGTCGTGATTGGCCAGCTGCATCAGGGTGCGCTCGGCCTCCGCCGCCGACGGACGCGGTCCCTTGCCGGTCAGATAGGCCACCAGGGCGGGCCAGCCCGCATTGGGCGTGATCTCCAGCGGCTGGTTGAAGCCGATCTTCTTCAGCGGCCAGAAGGCCCAGCCGACGCCCTCGTTCTCGACAGTGGCGATGGTTTCGGTGAACCAGCGATTGGAGTTCTCGCCCGACTCGCCCAGCCAGATCGGGGCGTTGTTCTCATCGCGCAGCTTCAGGAACTCGGCGATGGAATCGCGGTCCGTCGCGTTCCAGTATTTGTGGAAGCTGATCGCCATGTTGTCGTCCCACAGGGGCATGACGCCGCGATAATTATTGCCCCAGCAGTTGCCCTCGATGATGACCAGATGGCGCTTGTCCACCTCGCGGATGGCGGCGGTGATGTCGACCATCAGCTTGCGCAGCGGCGCATTGCTGTTTTCGTTGCAGCCGTTGCCGGGCTCGGCGCCTTCGAAGTTCCAGTTGGGTTCGTTGATGATGTCATAGGCGCCGATGGAGGGTTCGTCGGCATAGCGTTCGGCCAGCTTGCGCCAGATCGCCACCGTCTTCCTCTGGTTCTCGGCGCTGTCCCACAGGGACGGCTTGTTCGGGTCACGGTCCGCGATGGCCAGGTCCGAGCCCTGGCCGCCCGGCGCGGCGTGCAGGTCCAGGATCAGGTACATGCCGTTGGCCTTCACCCAGTCCAGCAGGTCGTCGATCTGCTTGAAGCCTTCTTCCTTCCAGGTGTCCTGGCCCGCCACCGGCTCCTGATCGGCAGCCAGGGTCAGCTGGTCGTAGTGCAGCGGGATGCGCACCGAGTTGAAGCCCCAGCGTCCCATGGCGTCGATGTCGGCCTTGGTCGTGTAGTTGGCGCGCCAGGCGCGGTAGAAGGCCTCGGTCTTCTCCTCGCCGATCAGATCGGCGATGCGCGCGCGGATGACGTGCTGCTGACCCAGTTCGCCAAGCTGCAGCATATAGCCTTCCTGCAGCACCCAGCCGCCCAGCCCCATGCCGCGCAGGATGACGGGCTCACCCTCTTCATTGACGATCCGCGTGCCGTCCGCGCGCAGGAAGCTCTGCGCCTCCGCCAACCCAGCCGACAGGCCCAGACCCGACAGGCACAGCGCCGCCGTTGCGACCGAAGCCGCAATCCAGTTCTTCCTCATGACGTCCTCCCAACGTGATTTTTGGGAACGTTCACATGGAAAGATTTGAAACGCCAGAGCCGAAGCGGAGCTGCGACGATCACGCCTTGTGTCAGGGCGTCAGCCCGCCTTCAGGTTCTCCACGACCGCTCTCAGCTTGGTCGGCAGGGGTTTGGGCCGACGCGTTTCCGCATCCACATAGACGTGGACGAAATGGCCGATGGCGGCAGGCACGTCGACGCCGCGCTTGAAGACGGCGAACCCATAGCTGACGCTGGAGGTGCCGATGCGGTCGACCTTGATCCCGACCTCGATCACGTCCGGGAACTTCAACGACGAGGTGTAGCGGCAGCCCGAATCCACGACCAGACCGATGGACTCATCCAGCGCATTGGCGATCAGCAGGTGGGCGTTCACCGCCGAGTCCACGAACTCGTAGAATTTGGCGTTGTTGATATGGCCGTACTGATCGTTGTCCGCCCAGCGGGTCGAGACCATGTGAAAGGCCCGGTAGGTGGCCCGCTCCGCCAGGGCGCCTTCGTCACGCTTCGCCATCGTTCCTCATCTCCCCAATCACGGCGTTCGCTCGCCGTCTGAGGTTGAACGCTCGGGCTTGGACGACGTGGCGTCAAGCGCCTATCGGTGGGGCAGCGATCACGAACGCGCGGCGACCGCGCGCTCAAGCAGCTGGCGACCGCGTCGACAGCGATAGCGCACAAAGAAAGGCTTGAGCATGAGCATTAAGACCAGAGCCGCTGTCCTGTCCGCGATGGGCGCCGGGCATCCCTATGCAGACAGCCGCCCCCTTTCGATCGAAACCGTCACCCTGTCGGCGCCCGGCCCCGGCGAGGTTCTGGTGGCGATCAGGGCGGCGGGCCTGTGCCATTCGGACCTGTCCGTGATCAACGGCGACCGCCCTCGCCCCCTGCCCATGGCGCTGGGCCACGAAGCGGCGGGGGTGGTCGAGGCCCTGGGCGAGGGGGTGAACGACCTGCAGATCGGCGATCACGTCGTCATGGTCTTCATGCCGTCCTGCGGCCATTGCGCCCCCTGCGCCGGGGGCCGCCCCGCCCTGTGCGAGCCGGGCGCCGCCGCCAATGGCCGGGGCGAACTGCTGGCGGGCGGACGCCGCATCTTCCGCGAGGGGGAAGCCGTCAACCACCACCTCGGCTGCTCGGCCTTCGCCGAACGGGCGGTGGTGTCGCGCCGGTCGCTGGTCAAGATCGACCCGGCCCTGTCGTTCGAAGAGGCGGCCCTGTTCGGCTGCGCCGTTCTGACCGGCGTCGGCGCGGTCGTGAACACCGCCGCGGTCAAGGCGGGCCAGAGCGTCGTCGTCATCGGCCTGGGCGGCGTGGGTCTGGCCAGCGTCCTGGGCGCCCTGGCCAGCGGCGCCAGCCCCGTCGTCGCCGTCGATCTGTCGCAGGACAAGCTGGCCCTGGCCCGCAGTCTGGGTCCGGTCCAGACCGTGAACGCCGCCGATCCCGATGCGGTGGATCAGGTCCGCGCCCTGACCCACGGCGGCGCCGACTTCGCCTTCGAAATGGCCGGATCGGTCCGCGCGCTTGAAAACGCCTGGAAGATGACCCGGCGTGGCGGAACCACCGTCACGGCGGGCCTTCCGCCGCCCCAGGCGGCCCTGGCCGTCAATGTGGTGTCTCTGGTGGGCGAGGAGCGCACCCTGAAAGGCTCCTACATCGGGACCTGCGTGCCCAGCCGCGACATCCCCCGCTACGTCGCCCTGTACCGCCAGGGCCGCCTGCCGGTGGACCGCCTGATGAGCGGCGTCATTCCTCTGGAGGACATCAACACGGGCTTTGACCGCCTGCACGCCGGCGAGGTGGTGCGGCTGGTGGTCCGGCCCTGACCACCAGCCCGTCGTCTCTTACTTCGCCGCGCGCGGAGGCGCGTTCTTCACATACAGGTCCATCCAGCGGGTCATCTCCCACAGGGTGTGGCCCACCGATTCCCGTGCGCGATAGCCGTGGGCCTCCAGCGGCAGGGTGACATAACGCGCCGTCGCCCCCAGCCCCTTCAGCGCCGCATAGAAGCGTTCCGACTGAACCGGGAAGGTGCCCGAGTTGTCGTCCGCCTCGCCGTGGATCAGCAGGATCGGCTCATTCAGCTTGTTGGCGTAGGTGAAGGGCGACATCTCGGTATAGACCTCGGTCGCATCCCAGTAGTTGCGCTGCTCGGCCTGGAAGCCGAACGGCGTCAGGGTGCGGTTATAGGCGCCCGACCGCGCGATCCCGGTGCGGAACAGGTCGGTGTGGACCAAGAGGTTGGCCGTCATGAAGGCGCCGTAGCTGTGGCCGCCGACCGCGATCCGGTCCCGATCCGCAACCCCCATCCGCACCACCGCATCAACCGCCGCCTGGGCGTCCGCCGTCAGTTGCTCGACATAGGTGTCGTTCGGCTCCGCCCCGTCCTTGCCGATGATGGGCATGGAGGGATTGTCGAAGATGGCGTAGCCCTGGGTCAGCAGGAACAGGTGGCTGGCGCCCCCCGGACGCACGAAGCGGTTCTGCACGTCCACGGTCTGTCCGGCGACAGAGGCGTCGGTGAACTCGGCCGGATAGGCCCACATCAGCATCGGCAAGGGGCCGTCGCGGTCCTTGTCATACCCCGCAGGCAGGTACAGCGTGCCCGACAGCTTCACCCCGTCCGCCCGCTCGTAGGTCACCAGCTGGCGGGTGGCCTCCGCCAGCTGAGGCGCCGGATCGGGGAAGTTGGTCAGGCGGGTGACAGACCCGTCCGTCAGGTCGCGGATCTGCAGGTTCGGCGGGTCCAGGCGGCTTTCGCGCTGGGTGACGACGCGTCTGCCCTCCGCATCCAGGAAGCCGACCACCGCCTCATAGTCGGTGTTGGCCGAGGTCCACAGCCGCTCGCTGCGCCCCGTCGCCGGGTCCATGGCCGCCAGGAAGGGGAACTCGCCCTGGGCCGTCGCGCCTGCGCCCGACATCAGGATCTTCCCGTCCGGCGCAAAGCGGATCACCGAACGGCCCGCCGCGTTCGGCTGGGTCACCGGCATGCCCGGATTGTCGTAGCGGGCCTGGTAGTTGCGCTCCAGAAGCACCCGCTCGCGTCCCGGATTGGACGGATCGACGACAAAGCGCGTTTCGTGCCGGGTGTTGAACCAGCGGCTGTAAACGATGGCCAGATCGTCCTTGCCCCAGCTGACGCCGCCATAGCGTTCCTTCAGGTCGATCAGCTTGACCGGCTCGGCGGTGAAGGGCGCGGCCTGCATGAAGACGCGGTCGCGGAACTCGGCCTCGCGACGGATGTCGCCGCCGTCCAGGGCTTCGACCCAGGTCAGGGTGGCGGGAGCGTCCGCGCGCCAGTCGACCGAGCGCGGCCCCGGCGCCACGGCGTCAAAGGCGGTCGGCACATCATCGCGCAGCGGCAGGCTGGCCACCTGCCGCACGACGCGGCCGTTCAGGTCCGTGACCAGGATGTCGGTCGGAAACAGGCCGCTGGGCACCACATAGGAATAGGGCCGCTTGGCGATCTCCTGCAGGATGTAACGCCCGTCCGGCGACAGGGTGACGTCCAGATGCACGGCAGGCTGGCCGATCGTGCGGGCCCGTCCATTCAACGGAACCAGCGTCAGCTGGGACGTGAAATAATGATCGAACAGGGCTTCGTCGCCCGGGTTCGACAGCAGGTCCTGATAGGTGCGGACCGGCGCCACGCGACCGGCGGTTTCATCGATATTCGGTCCCGTCGGCGCGCCGCTCACATCCGGCGCCGGGCCGCGCCCTGCAGGCACGGCCTCGATCAGAACGCCTGAACTGTCGGGCAGCCACTGATAGCCGCTTCCGCCCGTCATATTGACCACCGGATCGGTCAGCTTGCGCGCCCGCGCCGTCGCCACATCCACGACCCACAGCTCCAGCCCCGTCGGGCGGTCCATGACCAGGGCCAGGCTCCTGGCGTCCGGCGCGAAACGCACCGCCGTGAAGCGCGCGCCTGCGGGCAGGGCGACGACACGCTGCGCGCCGCCGTCCACGGCCTGCAGCGTCAGGCCGGTCAGCCAGGCCACGCGGCTTTCCGCCAGCCCGTTGTTGCGGGGATTGATCCGCGATCCGCCCAGCCGCAGCATCGGCTCAGCCAGGGCCTTGATGCTGGGCAGGTTCGACCGGTCCAGCAGCGCCAGCGTGCGCCGATCCGGGCTCAACATCGGCGCGGGCGTCGGCTTGGCGTCCAGAATGTCGGCGATGGGCGCAGGCGGCTGCTGATAGGCGCTCACCGCCGGGGCCTGCCCCGCATTCTGAGCCAAGGCCCCGCCCGCCGTCGAAGCCAGCAACACCGTCGCCAGCACAAGCCCGGCGCCACGCACACGCATCATCATCATTGGAAACCCCACAGTTTTCCCAACCAGACTAGCGACACGGACAGACCAGCGACACCCTCTTTCGCCGTTACAGTGTCACATAACCTCAGCCCCCGTTCAGCAACCCCTCTACGTCCGCGCGCTCCGGCGCTGACGGCTGGGCGCCGGGGCGTGTCGCGGCGAAGGCTCCGGCGGCGCAGGCGAACTTCAGCGCCTCAGCCGGGTCCATGCCTTCCAGCAGGGCCACGGTGATCGCGGCGACGAAGGCGTCTCCGGCGCCGGTGGCGTCGACGGCGGTGATGACGGGCGGGGTCGCCCAGGCCATTTCGACGCCGCGTTGGTACATGGCCGCGCCCTTGGCGCCCTTGGTCACCACCACGCGCCCCCCGCCGTGATGCAGGCCGTCGCCATAGAAGGCGGCTTCCGTCTCATTGACCACGATCAGGTCGGCGCGGCGCAGCAGCAGCTCCGACACCGGCGCGGCGGGCGCCAGATTGGCGCAGACGAAGCCGGTCGCCCGCCCCACAGCCGCCTCGACCGTCTCGACGGGCAACTCCAGCTGAACGATCAGCGCGCCCTCGATCCGCTGGGGCAGCTGTTCCGGCGTGACCATCAGGTTCGCTCCAGGCGCCACGACGATCTGGTTCTCGCCCGACGGATCGACGGCGATCAGGGCCACTCCGGTCGGGGCGGCGACATCGACCTCGACCCCCGCCAGATCGACGCCGATGTCCTGCATCAGCGACAGGGCCTCGCCCGCCATGGCGTCGTCGCCGACCCGGCCGATCAGGCTGACCTCGGCGCCCAGCTTCTCGGCGGCGAAGGCCTGATTGGCGCCCTTGCCACCGGGGTGGCGGGCCAGCGTCGCGCCCGTCACCGTCTCGCCCGGCGCAGGCAGGCTGGGGGCGGTGGCGACCAGATCCAGGTTAATCGAACCGACGACGGTGATCCTCATGCCGCGTTCCTCAGGGTCTCGACGATCAGATCGAACACCCCCTGCCCGTCCGCCGCAACCGCCCAGTGGTGGCGCGCGGTCGCCGGATCGACCCGGAACTCCACCGCCGTATGGCCGCGCGTCAGGTCCGAGTTGGTCTCGACCTCGATCCGGCAGGGCCGGGTCTGGAACAGGTCCGGCCGCATCAGCCAGGCGATGGTGCAGGGGTCATGCAGGGGCGAGGCCTCGCCGCCCACCACCTCACGCTCGACCCGCTGGGAGAAGCGCAGCAGGGCGGCGGCGGTGCGCGCCGCCTCGCTGTCGACCGCCTCGATGGCGGCGATCCGGCCTTCGTCGGCGCGCACCTGATGGGTGGCGTCCAGACCCAGCACGATCACCTGACAGCCCGATCCGAAGACCACCGCCGCCGCCTCCGGGTCGGCCCAGATGTTGAACTCGGCCGAGGCGGTGATGTTGCCGCCCTCCGCCCGCGCGCCGCCCATGACCACGACCGGCCCCAGCCATTCGGCCAGCCGCCGCTCGCGCCGCATGGCCAGCGCCAGATTGGTCATCGGCCCGATCACGGCGACCGCGACCGATCCCTGCGGGCGGTTCATGACCAGATCGACGATGGCGTTGGCGGACGGGCCGTCGCCGATGATGCCCGCAGGCTCGAACGGCTCCAGATCGCCCAGCCCCTCCGCGCCGTGAAACTCGCCCGCGCCCGCCGGGGGGCGCTTCAGCGGGCGTTCGGCGCCGCGATGGACCGGCACGTCTTCACGCCCGGCGATCTGGCGGATGATCCGCGCATTGCGCTGGGTCAGGTGGGCGGGAACATTGCCCCCGACGGTGGTTACGGCGAGCAGCTCCAAGTCGGGCGCGGCGAAGGCCAGGAACAGGGCCACGGCGTCATCCACGCCGGGGTCGCAGTCGATTATCAAGGATTGAACAGTCACGCCCCTGACTAGGCCGCCCGCCTCCCTCGCGGCAAGCCCCGGCGACCGGCGCTTGACGCAGGCCCGACACGGCGTCACCCTGATGCTGTTCTCCGGGGGGTCGCAATCGAGCGGCTGAGATAGAGGTTTCTCCTCTGACCCGTCGAACCTGATCCGGGTCATGCCGGCGAAGGGATGAGTACGCTGCCGGTCCAGACCACAGGACCAACACGCCCGACGTCGGCGGACCTCAAACGTTTTTGAGGCCGCCATGAATATCCAAGTCACGCCCACCGCCCTGCCGGAAGAGCCCAACATCGAACTGCCTCTGGCCGATGCGCGCAAGGCCGTCGCCGCCGAGCACGGCCGCATCCCCACCGGCCCGCGCGCAGGCGGGGTGAAGGTCTATGTGGCGGGCGAGCTTTATCCCGACATCCGCGTGCCGTTCCGCGAGGTCGCCGTCCACCCCAGCGCCAACGAGCCGCCGGTGACCATCTATGACTCATCGGGCCCCTACACCGACCCGACGGTGACCATCGACATCAAGAAGGGCCTGCCCAGGGTGAAGTCGTCGTGGCAGCTGGATCGCGGCGACATCGCCCCGGTCCTGAACCCGCGCGAGGTCAAGCCCGAGGACAACGGCCACGCCAGCGGCAAAAACCTGGCCCCCCGCTTCGACACCTCCAACCATCAGGTGTTCAAGGGCGTCGCGGGCCGCCCAGTCACCCAGTACGAATACGCCCAGGCCGGGATCATCACGCCCGAGATGGAATATGTCGCCATCCGCGAGAACATGCGGCGCGAGCAGAACGCCCCCTGCATCCGCGACGGCGAGGATTTCGGCGCCTCCATCCCCGACTTCGTGACGCCCGAATTCGTGCGCTCCGAAATCGCCCGCGGCCGCGCCATCATCCCGCACAACATCAACCACCCCGAGGTCGAGCCGATGATCATCGGCCGCAACTTCCTGGTGAAGATCAACGCCAACATCGGCAACTCGGCCGTCCTGTCCAGCGTCGACGACGAGGTGGACAAGCTGGTCTGGGCCACCCGCTGGGGCGCCGACAACGTCATGGACCTGTCGACGGGCAGGAACATCCACAACATCCGCGACTGGATCATCCGCAACTCGTCGGTCCCCATCGGCACCGTGCCCATCTATCAGGCGCTGGAGAAGGTGAACGGCATCGCCGAGGACCTGACGTGGGAAGTGTTCCGCGACACCCTGATCGAACAGGCCGAACAGGGCGTGGACTATTTCACCATCCACGCGGGCGTGCGCCTGCCCTTCGTGCCGATGACGGCCAAGCGGGTGACGGGCATCGTCTCGCGCGGCGGCTCGATCATGGCCAAGTGGTGCCTGGCCCACCACAAGGAGAGCTTCCTCTATGAGCATTTCGAGGACATCTGCGACATCATGCGCGCCTATGATGTCTCGTTCAGCCTCGGCGACGGCCTGCGCCCCGGCTCCATCGCCGACGCCAATGACGAGGCCCAGTTCGCCGAGCTGCGCACCCTCGGCGAGCTGACGAAAATCGCCTGGGCCAAGGGCTGCCAGGTCATGATCGAAGGCCCCGGCCACGTGCCGATGCACAAGATCAAGGCCAATATGGATGAGCAGCTGAAACACTGCCACGAGGCGCCCTTCTATACGCTTGGCCCGCTGACCACCGACATCGCGCCGGGCTATGACCACATCACCAGCGCCATCGGCGCGGCCATGATCGGCTGGTTCGGCACGGCCATGCTCTGCTACGTCACGCCCAAGGAGCATCTGGGCCTGCCGGATCGTCAGGACGTCAAGGACGGCGTCATCACCTACAAGATCGCCGCCCACGCCGCCGACCTGGCCAAGGGCCACCCCGCCGCCCGCCTGCACGACGACGCCCTGTCGCGCGCCCGGTTCGAGTTCCGCTGGGAGGACCAGTTCAACCTGGGGCTAGACCCCGAAACCGCCCGCAAATACCACGACGAGACCCTGCCGAAGGAGGCGCACAAGACCGCCCACTTCTGCTCCATGTGCGGCCCCAAGTTCTGCAGCATGAAGATCAGCCAGGACATCCGCGACGCGGCCAAGGCCCAGAACGACGCGGGCGCCAGCCTCACCGAAGCCGAAGCCGGCATGGCCGAAATGAGCGCCAAGTTCCGGGCGGGCGGCGGTGTGGTGGAGGTGAAGGTTTAATCATGCAGGAAGAGCGAGATGGTGAAGCGAAAACACACCAGCTACGAAGCGCCGCCGCCCTAGTTCTGCAGCTATGCCATTGACGTTTTCCGGGAATCGTTAATTCTCGCATGGAAGATGTAGAGGCTCAATCCATGCGGGTATCACTGAAACGCGGCAGTCAAGCCGTTGAGATCGAAGGAACACTCAAGGAAATTCAAGAAATCCTTGATCAATGGTGGACGACCGATCCCTCTGCGATCGACGATGCAGAAGACGACACAGACGTTGGAAATAAACCGGAAACAAAGCCTGCCAAGGCCCGTAAGCGACGACCTGTTCGAAAGACCGAAAGTGTCTCAACCAAGGACAATTTCGATCCGAGAATTATGGCAAATGCAATAAAAGAGCATGCCAAGTTTGAAATATTCAGAGAGAAGATCATTCTTGGATCGGCAAATAGGACGCAAAAATCCAAATTTGTGATTTGGCATGCGGACACCCCCATGACCTCAGGCCAAGTACAAAAAGTCCTTCAAGCACTCGACGTAAAAATCGATGCTTCGAATGTCTCACGCGGACTTAGCTCAGCTAGAACTGACTTTATTACCTCTGAGGGCACTTTCGGCCCCGAGTACAAGTTAACCGCTCGCGCTAGAGCTGAGTTTGAGGCATGGCTTTTAGGTGCCTGATCTTAAACTTCGCGCACTCGCTGCTCGACTGGTCTCCGAAGAGGCCAAAGAATTGGAAATTGGGGTATCGCTTCTCTGGTACCTGACCCATTCAGATGCAGATTTTTTTATATCTGCAAAAGAAATCAGTGACCACATGCAGGACCTTGGTATCAGGTCAGGTGTAAACTCATCTAGACTGAAGTCAAATCTAGCAAAACACCCCGATGTTGTACGGGGACGGGCTGCTGGAACATTCCGCATAAAAACTGGAAGATCCGTTCCGTACGAAACGAAATATGGAGATCTTCGGTCACCTGAGCGGATCCCAGTCCCTGACAATTTCTTGCCTAGTTCCATCTCTCTGGGCGGGCGCAAGCACCTCGACTCATTAAGGCGAGAGATAAACGGGACCTATGAATTTGGTCTATATAACTCCTGCGCCGTGATGTGTCGGCGGCTTATGGAATGCCTGCTGATCGAGGCGTTTGACTTCTCTGGAAACAAGGCAGCGATCACGGGCGGCGACGGCAACATCGTGGGCCTCAACGATATTCTAGCAAAAGCAAAATCTGGATCACATGTGAAGCTTTCAAGGAATGCTCCACGGGTAGTTGATCGGGTAAAGGAAAGCGGCGACGCTGCTGCGCACAGTCGACATTACATAACATCGCAACGAGACATCGAAGACCTAAACCCTGGGTTTCGGCAGCTGATTTCGGAGCTAGCCAGCCTAGCCAACTTACAAAAGTAATCAGATCACGAACTAGGTGGCGTAACAATGCCCACCCTCGTCCTCCTCGCCGGGCCGAACGGCGCCGGAAAGACCACCTTCATCAACGGCTTCCTGCGGGAACGGGCCGAGACGTTTCAGTTCGTCAATCCTGACGAGGTGGCGCGGCCCCTGCCCCACGGCCCCGGTCGTGATCTGACCGCCGGGCGGCTGGTGCTTGAACGGCTGGTGGCCCTGACCGCCGCCCGTGCCGACGTGGTGCTGGAAACCACGCTGGCCACGCGCACCCACGCCCGCCGCATCCGCGACTGGAAGGCCGCCGGATACAGGTTCGAACTGGTCTATCTGCGCCTGCCGTCGGTCGAGGCCTCCATCGCCCGCGTCGCGCACCGGGTCGCGCGCGGCGGCCACGGCATTCCCGAAGAGACGCTGAGGCGACGCTATCCGCTCAGCCTCGTTTATCTCGAAACCGTCTACAAGCCGCTGGCCGACAACTGGCAGGTCTACGCCAGTGGCGGCGAGACGCCCGAACTGCTAGATTGGGGACCGCGATGAACAAGCCGCTGTTTGATCACGAAACCACCCTGAAGGCTCTGCGCCGCGCCGCCGAGACGGCCAAGCACGGCACGCGCGAAGAGCAGTCTGGCAAGTTCCTGCCGCCCCCCGGCTGGAAGGGCCACCTGGTCACCGCCGCCGACGCCGCGCCGAAGCACGAACCCCGACGCAAGCGGGCCTGACCCTCTCCTTTCGTCATCCTCCGGCAAGCCGCGTCTTCGCGGCGCAGACCGGGGGACCCAGCGGCGCCGTAGGCGATCTTGGAGCCAAGCGCGGCGCGCGGACTTTCGCCCTGACGGGCGCCGCTGGGTCCCCCGATCTCCCCTCGCTGTCGCGAGAGTCGTCGGAGGATGACGAAAGGAAAACACGCTCCCCCGTCCGATCCTGACGCACCCGCCCTGCAACCTGCGATTTTCAGGCAGGAGGCGGCGCGATGGATGATGAAGGGGCGGGCGAGCGGCAGAAGGACTGGCAGGAGCAGGCGCCGCGCATCATCGCCTCCGGGCGGTGGGAGCAGGACGAGTACGGCGACACCACCTACATCCCCGACCATCTGCGGCCCTCGACCGCCGAGCGGGTCGAGGCGGCCCCAGCGATCCACCAGGATGTCGCGCGCGGCCATTATGACGAAGACCCGGCGCCGCGCGACGGCTATCACGTCCGCGCCGAGGCGGTCTGGGCGGCGGCGCGCCGCGACTACCTGGCCGGGGATGCGGCCGAGGCCGTGTGCCGTCGCTATGACCTGAAGCTGGGGACGCTGCGGTCCCGCGCCGCGCGCGAGGGCTGGCGCCGCTGCGACGTCGAGGACGCGGACGCCTGGCCCGCCCCCTGGCCGGATGAAGACGATCCGGTCGAGGATGGGGCGGCGGACGCCCCTGACCTGGCGGCCATGACGGCTCAGGCCCTGATGCGGCTGAACCGGGCGGTGCGGCGCGGGCGGGCGGCCGAGGCGGCGTCGTGGCTGCGGACCTGGCGGGCGCTGTCCAGCGTGAACGCCCCGGACGACCCGGCCCCGCAACCGGCGGTCCCGCCTGACAGCCCCCCGCCCGCAGCCTCGCCCGACCCGCTCGACGCGCTGGAGGCCGACATGAAGGCGGTCGCCGCCCTGGCCCGCGACGCCGCCCGGCTAGCCCCCGACGACCACGCGGGCCGCCGCGCCATCGAGGCCCGCATCGCCGCCCTCGACGCCCCGATCGCCCCGGAGCCTTAGGGGCCGATTTCAGACGATTCAGACGAATTGGACTCTGTTTTTTCCTGATCAGGCCGCGCGCCTCCGGTCCTCTCGGATCGCTCCGGCGGGGCTTTTCGTTGTGCTGGGGTGAAAGCCGTGCATGATCAGTGAAATGAAGGAGGTCGGGTGAAGCGTCTGTTCGGAAATCTGCTGCTGGCGGCGATTGCGCTGGCGGTCGTCTCCTTCTTCGCCGCGCCCGCCGTGGGCTTTTTCGCCATCCGCTCGGCGGCGGAGGCCAGCGACGTGCAGGGACTGACGCGGCTGATCGACTTCTCCGCCGTGCGCCAGTCGCTGCGGCCGCAGCTGATCGGGCGGCCTGAGGCCATGGCGCCCGCGCCGTCTTTCCTTGAAGACCCCATCGGCGCCTTCCGGGCGCAGCTGGACCGCAACCCCATCATCCGTCCGCCGGACGTGGATTCCTATCTAACGCCCGCCGCCCTGTCGGCCCTGATGCGCGGCGAGGGGCGCTACGCCAGCCAGTGGAAGACCACGGCGGCGACGGACGCCAAGGTCAGGAAGCCCTGGCCCAGGCCCATCTTCTGGGGCGTGAACCGGGCGCGCTTCGCCGTGGACGACAAGGGCGGATCGCGCACCGTCTTCACCTTCGAGCGGCGCGGCCTGTACGAATGGCGGCTGGTGCAGATCGGCCTGCCGGAGGGCGCGTCGCCCGCTGTGCCCGCCGCGCCCGCACCCTCATCGCCCGCCCTCGGCGAGAGAGGTTGAGGCCATGAGCATCCCGCCCCGCTTCCTTCTGGAGACGCCATGAACCGCAAGATCATCACCGGCCTGTTGATAGCGGTGGTCGCGGGCTTCCTATTCGTGTGGATCGCCTCGCCGTTCGTGGCGGCGCAGGGGTTGATCCGCGCGGCCCGCACGGGGGATGCAGCGGGGCTGGAGCGCTATGTCGATTTTCCCGCCTTCCGCACCAGCCTGAAGGATGAACTGAACGCACGCGCCCGGATCGAAATCCGCGACAGATCCAAGGGGGACGTCGGGCTGGCGGCCCTGGGCGCCCTGATCGCGCCGTCCCTGGTGTCGGGCGCGGTCGACAACTTCGTCACGCCTCAGGCCATCGCCGCCATGGTGCGCTCGGCCGAGAAGCCTGAGCCTGAACGCCCCGTCCCGCCCGCCGACACGCCTGCCGTGCCCAAGGAGCGGCTGCACCAGTCCTGGTCCTATCGCGGCCTGAACAAGTTCGCCGTGGCCCTGACGCGCCAGGACAGGCCCGATGACTCGCTCGTGCTGCTGATGACCCGGAATGGTCTGTTCGGCTGGAAGCTGTCGGGCGTGGACCTGACGCCGGACCCGATGGAGTAGGGCGGCCTCACCCACCTCTGAAATGCAATGAGGGGGCGGTCAGTGACCGCCCCCTCATCTGTATCGCTTGGCCGTTAGCGTGGCGGATCAGCCCGCCAGCGCCGCCCGCACCGCCGCCAGGCCATCCTCGGCCTTCGACCCGTCGGGCGCGCCGCCCTGGGCGAAGTCCGGCTTGCCGCCCGCGCCCTGTCCGCCCATGGCCAGGACCGCAGCCCGCGCCAGATCCGCCGCATTCACCTGGCCCGCCAGGTCGTTGGTCACGGCGACGGTGACCGCCGCCTTGCCGTCTGTGACGCCGATCAGGGCCACGACGCCCGTGCCGACCTGTTTGCGGAAGTCTTCGGCGACCCCGCGCAGGCCCTTGCCGTCCACGCCGTCCAGGACGCGCGCGATCAGCTTGACGCCGTTGATCTCTTCCGGCGCCGAAGACGCGCCCGAACCGCCGCCCAGAGCCAACTGCTTCTTCAGCTCAGCGACCTGTTTCTCCAGCGTCTTGACCGAGGCGGTCAGGCTTTCGACGCGGGCCGGGACATCGGCCGTCTGGACCTTGAAGCCCTGCGCCAGCGAACGGGCCACGCCCGCCTGGGCCAGCAGATGCTGACGCGCCGCTTCGCCCGTCAGGGCCTCGATGCGGCGCACGCCTGCGGCGACGCCCGTCTCCTGCACGATCTTGAACAGGGCGATGTCGCCGGTGCGGGTCACATGGGTGCCGCCGCACAATTCGACGGAATAGGGGGCGTTATCGCTGGTCAGCGAACGGCCCAGCGTCAGGACGCGGACCTCATCGCCGTATTTCTCGCCGAACAGGGCGATGGCGCCCGCCTCGATGGCGGCTTCCGGGGCCATCAGCTTGGTCTCGGTCGGGACGTTCTGGCGGATCACCGCGTTCACCTCCGTCTCGATGGCGGCCAGTTCAGCCTCCGTCAGCGGGGCGCCGTGGCTGAAGTCGAAGCGCGCGCGCTCGGCGTCGACCAGCTGACCCTTCTGGGCCACCGTCGCGCCCAGCACATTCTTCAGCGCCGTATGCAGCAGGTGGGCGGCCGAGTGGTTGGCGCGGATCGTGCGGCGCTTTTCAGCGTCCACCGACTGGGCCGCGCGGGTTCCGATCTCCAGCTTTCCGCTGGTGATTTCGGCCGACAGGACGTGCAGGTCGCCCGCGTGCTTCTTCACGTCGATGACCTCGGCCGCACCACCGAGCCATTCGATCACGCCGTGATCGCCGACCTGGCCGCCGCTTTCGGCGTAGAAGGGGGTGGTGTCGAACAGGACCTCGACGATGTCGCCCGCCTCCGCCGTCTCGACCGGCTGGCCCGCCTTCATGATGGCCAGGACCTCGCCCGAGCCGTCGATATTGTCATAGCCGGTGAAGACGGTCGGCCCCATGCGGTCGCGGATGGCCAGCCATTCGTTGGTGTTGGCCGTCTGGCCCGAACCCTTCCAGTGTTCACGCGAACGCTGGCGCTGTTCGGCCATGGCGGCTTCGAAGCCGTCCACATTGACCGAATAGCCGCGGCGGCGCGCTTCGTCCTGCGTCAGGTCCAGCGGGAAGCCATAGGTGTCGGACAGGGTGAAGGCCGTCTGGCCGTCCAGCATGTCGCCGGGCTTGAAGCCTTGAACCGCCGTGTCGAACAGGGCCATGCCCCGGCCCAGGGTGGTGCGGAAGCGGACCTCTTCCTGCTTCAGCGTGTCCTCGATGAAGGGCTGGGCGCGGGCCAGTTCGGGATAGGCGTCGCCCATCTCGGCCACCAGCGTCGGCACCAGACGGTGCATCAGCGGATCGGTCGCGCCCAGCAGGTGGGCATGGCGCATGGCGCGGCGCATGATGCGGCGCAGGACGTATCCACGGCCTTCATTCGACGGCGTCACACCGTCCGCGATCAGGAAGGAGGACGACCGCAGATGGTCGGCGATGACCTGGTGCGAGGGCTTGCGCTCGCCCTCGGCCCTGGTCGAGGTGGCCTCTTCCGACGCCGCGATCAGGGTCTTGAACAGGTCGGTCTCATAGACCGAATGCACGCCCTGCAGCACGGTGGTGATCCGTTCCAGACCCATGCCGGTGTCGACGCTGGGCTTGGGAAGGTTGCGAACGATCTGATCGTTCTCCTTCTCGTACTGCATGAAGACGTTGTTCCAGATCTCCACGAACCGGTCGCCGTCTTCATCGGGCGAACCGGGAGGGCCGCCAGCGATCTTGTCGCCGTGGTCCCAGAAGATTTCGGTGCAGGGGCCGCACGGACCGCTGTCGCCCATGGCCCAGAAGTTGTCCGATCCGGCGATGCGGATGATCTTGTCGTCGCCGAAACCCGTGACCTTCTTCCAGATCGCGGCGGCCTCATCGTCGTCGATATAGACGGTGACCAGCAGGCGTTTGGCGTCCAGCCCGAAGTCCTTGGTCACCAGGCTCCACGCCTTCTCGATGGCGTGTTCCTTGAAATAGTCGCCGAAGGAGAAGTTCCCCAGCATTTCGAAGAAGGTCAGGTGCCGGGCCGTATAGCCGACATTGTCCAGGTCATTGTGCTTGCCGCCCGCGCGCACGCACTTCTGCGAGCTGGTGGCGCGCGGATAGGGCGGCTTGGACGCGCCGGTGAAATAGTCCTTGAACGGCACCATGCCCGCGTTGACGAACAACAGGGTCGGGTCGTTCTGCGGCACCAGAGGAGCCGAGTGCACCTTCTCGTGACCATCGGCCTCGAAATAGTTGAGGAAGGTGGAGCGGATCTCGTTCAGGCTGGGCATGACTTATCGGGCTTCGAACACGGCTTGGCGGGAAGCTGGCCATATAGGGTGTTGCGAGGCATCAGGCCATGCGTTTGTGTGACGGCCGAAACTGACGCGTGCGGGGTGGCGCCGTCCGATGCGGTTCCCATATGCCTGCAACACCTGCTGTTCCAGAAGGACGCCCCTGATGACCGACGCCGCGCCCGCCCTCAAGACCTTGAAGATCGACTTCGTGTCCGACGTCGTCTGTCCCTGGTGCGCCGTGGGCCTGGGCGGGCTGGAGACGGCGCTGGAGCGGCTGGAGGGCGAGGGCATCAAGGCGGATGTCAGATTCCAGCCGTTCGAGTTGAACCCCCAGATGGCGCCCGAGGGCGAGAACATCGTCGAACATATCGGCAGGAAATACGGCTCCACCCCCGAACAGTCGGCGGCCAACCGCGCCATGATCAGACAGAGAGGGGCCGAGGCGGGCTTTGACATGCAGATGGGCGAGGACAGCCGCATCTGGAACACCTTCGACGCCCACCGCCTGCTGCACTGGGCGCAGGAGACTGCGCCCGACAGGCAAGGCGCCCTGAAGCGCGCCCTGTTCGTCGCCCACTTCACCGAGAACAAGAACATCACCGACGCCGGCGTCCTGACCCAGGCGGCGGAGACGGCGGGCCTGGACCGGGCCGAGGCGGGCGAAGTCCTGGCCTCGGGCCGCTACGCCCAGGCCGTGCGCGCGGCCGAGGACCTGTGGCGCTCGCGCGGCATCACCTCGGTTCCCGCCGTGGTGGTCGAAGGCAAATACCTGATCAGCGGCGGCCAACCCGCCGACGCCTTCGAACAGGCGTTGAGGCAGATCGCGGGCGAGGCTTAAGGCCGACGGCACGAGCACATAAAAAAGGGGGCGCGACGCGCCCCCTTCTTCGCTTTCCAGCCCCCTCCCCCGCATGGCAAGGGAGGGATCAGATCACAGCCTCAGCCGACGTCCGGCAGAGCGGCGCGCAGGTTTTCGGCGACCTTGTCGAGGAAGCCCTCGGTGGTCAGCCAGCCCTGCTGGTCGCCGACCAGCAGCGCCAGGTCCTTGGTCATCGAGCCGCTTTCGACGGTGTCGACCACGACCTTCTCAAGCGTGTCGGCGAACTGGTCCAGAGCCGCGTTGCCGTCCAGCTTGGCGCGGTGCTTGAAGCCGCGCGTCCAGGCGAAGATCGAGGCGATCGAGTTGGTCGAGGTGGCCTCGCCCTTCTGGTGCTGGCGATAGTGGCGGGTCACGGTGCCGTGGGCGGCTTCCGTTTCCAGCACCTTGCCGTCCGGCGTCATCAGGACCGAGGTCATCAGGCCCAGCGAACCGAAGCCCTGAGCCACGACGTCCGACTGCACGTCGCCGTCATAGTTCTTGCACGCCCAGACGAAACCGCCCGACCACTTCATGGCCGCTGCGACCATGTCGTCGATCAGACGGTGCTCATAGGTCAGGCCGCGGGCTTTGAACTCGGCGGCGTAATGTTCGTCGAAGACTTCCTGGAACAGGTCCTTGAAGCGGCCGTCATAGGCTTTCAGGATCGTGTTCTTGGTCGACAGATAGACCGGGTAGTTGCGCTGCAGGCCATAGGCGAACGAGGCGTGGGCGAACTCACGGATCGAGGCGTCCTGATTGTACATGGCCATGGCCACGCCGGCGCCCGGCGCCTTGTAGACTTCGTGTTCGATCACTTCGCCGTCTTCGCCGACGAACTTGATCGTCAGGGTGCCGGGGCCAGGCATCAGGAAGTCGGTGGCCTTGTACTGGTCGCCGAAGGCGTGGCGGCCGACGACGATCGGCTGGGTCCAGCCCGGAACCAGGCGCGGCACGTTCGAGCAGATGATCGGCTCGCGGAAGACGACGCCGCCCAGGATGTTGCGGATGGTGCCGTTGGGCGACTTCCACATCTTCTTCAGGCCGAACTCGGCGACGCGGGCTTCGTCAGGCGTGATGGTGGCGCACTTGACGCCGACGCCGTGCTTCTGGATCGCGTGGGCGGCGTCGATCGTCACCTGGTCGTCGGTGGCGTCGCGGTGCTCCATGCCCAGGTCGTAGTAGTCCAGCTCCAGATCCAGGAACGGGAAGACCAGCTTGTCCTTGATCATCTGCCAGATGATGCGGGTCATTTCGTCGCCGTCGATGTCGACGATGGGGTTTTCGACCTTGATCTTGGCCATGCGCGTGTCCGCCTATGAACGTTGGGGAAGGAATATCGTGGCGGCGGTATAGCGAGGCAGGGCCGTCACGCAAACCCCGACATGGGTTCGGCGGATTGCGAAAACGTCGCTGCGGCGGTGAACCGGATCGGCCGACATGCGCTTAACCAGGCCAAAGCTTGAGCATAAGGCCCTCCACCATGACCGAAGAGACCAAAATCCTGGTGGACGCCTGGATCGAACGGTTCGGCGAACCGCCCAGCATCATCGACGTGGAACTGATGAAAGACTTGCTCGCTGATGCAGATGAGGCAAACTGCACGACGCTCAATTAACACGGGAAGAAGGCTGAGGGGAATGATGGGATCGCGGTACGCTATGAAATGGATGGCGGTGGCGGGCATGGCGGCGCTTGTCGCCTCGTGCGGGCGCGGTGAAGCCAGCAAGGACGCCTCGACGGGGGGCCAGTCGGCCGATGCGCCTGTCGCTTCTGCGCCGGACGCCGGACCGACGACCACCCTGGCGAGCCGCCCCGAGAGCAAGAGCTTCCGCGACTGGAAGGTGACCTGCGACAATGGCGCAACCTGCGCCGCCGTCGCCCCCTCGGTCGAGGAGGCCCAGGGCTGGCTGAGCGTGGAGATCGCCCCCGAGACGGCGGCGGTTCCAAAAGTTCTGATCGGCGTCTGGCTGGACAACACCGACAACACCAGCCGTGCAACCCCCGTCACCCTGACCATCGACGGACGCAGCTTCCGCACTGAACCGGTGACCGACGCCGACATTCCAACAGCCCGCGTGGTCGCCGCCGACGCCCTGAACGCCGTGCGCGCCCTGGCGTCGGGCAAGGTCGCAACCGCAAGGGCGGCAGGTGAAACAGTGCCTCTTTCGCTGACCGGCGCTTCGGCTTCGCTGTTGTGGATTGATGATCGTCAGGGCCGCCTGGATACGCCCAACGCTCTGATCCGCGTCGGCCAGCGCACGGCCTCCGTCCAGGGTCCGACCATACCCGTAATCACCCCTGCCCCCGCCATCGCTCAGGGACAGTTGGGTGGCGACAATCAGGTTCTGCCCAAGTCCATCGAAATCCTGCCCGCCGTCCGCGAATGCCGCAGTGAAAACTCGGGCGGCGGCGACGTCATCTCGGCCAAGCTGGGTCCGCAGCAGGAGCTGTGGGGCGTGCCGTGCGGGTCAGGCGCCTACAATTTCACCAGCAACCTCTACATCACCGGACCAAACGGCCAGAACCCGGTCGCGGCCCGCCTGCCCCAGGCCGACGGCACGACGACCAACGAGGTGGTCAACGGCTTCTACAATGCCGACAAGCGCGAACTGGTCGCCTTCGCCAAGGGGCGGGGCATCGGCGACTGCGGCATCGCCCAGACCTGGGTCTGGACAGGGCGCAGTTTCGCCCTGGCGCTGGAACAGTCGATGGACAGCTGCAACGGCGTGCCGCCGGATCAATGGCCGATCAGCTACCGCGCCAAGGTGCAGTGACAAAAGTGACAAACAAGGATCATCAGCCCCGCCGCCTGACGCAGCGGGGCTGATGGCTGCGGGCGGATCAGGCCCGGCGGCTCATGACCTGTTCAAGCACCGCCAGCGGCAGGGAGCCGTTCTCCAGCACCGCGTCATGGAAGGCGCGCAGGTCGAAACCGGGCTTGGCCTCAGCTTCCTTGCGAAGACGGGCGATCACGGTGTGGCCGACCTTGTAGGCGCAGGCCTGACCCGGCCAGACCGAATAGCGGTTGATCTCGCTGTTCGAGGCGTCCAGCGGCTTGGCGCCCGAGGCCGCCATGTATTCGACCGCCTGCTCACGGCTCCAGCGCTCGGAGTGGATGCCGGTGTCGACCACCAGACGCACCGCCCGGAACAGATAGGACATCAGGAAGCCGACGCGGCCCAAAGGGTTGGCCGCATAGACGTCCAGATCATTGGCGGCGACCGCCTCGGCATACAGGGCCCAGCCTTCGTTATAGGCCGAGAAGCCGCCCGCACGGCGCCATTGCGGCAGTTCGCCGGATTCGCGCTGCAGGGCGACCTGCAGATGGTGGCCGGGCGAGGCCTCATGATAGGTCAGGGTCGGCAGGGCGAACTTCGGCCAGTTCCCGCTGTCGCGCAGGTTGATGTAATAGGCGCCCGGACGCGACCCATCCAGCGGCGGCCCCTGATAGTATCCGCCTGGAGCGCCCGACTGGATCGACACCGGCACGCGCCGGATCTCGACATGGGATTTCGGCAGGCGGCCGAACACCTGCGGCAGCTTCGGCTCCAGATCGGCGACCAGCTGGTTCAGCCAGGCCAGCAGCTCCTCCTTGCCTGCATCGGTGTTGGCGAACAGCTGGGCCGGCTCCTTGTTCAGGGCCTGAATGCGTTCTCCCACCGTCCCCTGCGTATAGCCCTGCGCCTTCAGGATGGCGTCGATCTCGGCGCTGATCTCGGCGACCTGTTCACGCCCCAGGGCGTGGATCTCCCTGGCGGTCAGGGTGGTGGTCGTATTGGCCTTCAGACCGGCGGCGTAGAAAGCCTCTCCGTCCGGCAGGCGCCAGACGCCCGCATCATGCACGGCCTGCGGACGCAGGGCCTCGATGACCGCCACCTGACGGGCCAGGGCGGGCTTGACCTTCTGATCGACGATGGCGACGCCGCGCGCCTCATAACCCGACAGATTCAGCGCGCCGGTCTTGCGCGCCAGCGACTTGATCATGGCCATGTCGGCGGCGGAGGCGTCGCGCAGGGTGCGGATCTGCGGCAGCATCCGGTCGATGATGAAGTCGGGCGGGATCACGCCCAGACCGGCGTCCTCGCGGATCTTGGCCGTCTCGCCGTCCAGAACGCCTGCGAAGGCCTCCAGACGCGACAGGAAGGCGTCAGCGCCCGCCGCATCATCAATCCGGTGCTGGTTGTCCAGGAAGTCCGGCACGCTGAAATAGGAACCTGACAGCTGGGTCACCACATAGGGCGACGGACGGCCTGGTCCGGCCCCATAGGCGAAGCGCGACGTCTGGGCCGCCGTTTCGCGGCCGAAAGAGGCGATCGCATAGTTCAGGGCGCCGGCCTGCGACAGGCCTGACTGGTCAAAGGCGCGCAGCTGCTCCCAGCGGCCGACGGCCTTCTGACGATCCTTGCGGATGGCGTCCGGTCCCGCCTCGCTCAGCTTGCTGGACAGGCCCGCGCGTGCGCCCTTGTCCAGCCCCAGGCTGGTGGCGTGTTCGGGACTTTCGTCGATGTCCGCCTCGAACCAGCCGTCCAGCAGGGCGTTCAGACGCCCATCGGCGTCAGTGGAAGCGGCCTGGGCCAGGGTTGGCGCGACCGCAGCCGTGGCGGCGGCGGTCAGCAGAAGGCGGCGACGATCAATCATTCGGTTACTCCCCCGAACGGGCGCGTCACGCCGGACGCCTCCCCATAACAACACTCAGACCGGCGCGCCTGCAGACATCAGCGCCGGATCAGGCCTGGGTCGCGACCC
The DNA here is from genome assembly GCF_019395145.1 of Brevundimonas nasdae. NCBI lineage: Bacteria > Pseudomonadati > Pseudomonadota > Alphaproteobacteria > Caulobacterales > Caulobacteraceae > Brevundimonas > Brevundimonas nasdae. The sequence goes on along the minus strand of NZ_CP080034.1, from coordinate 3,628,011 downwards.
AGCCGTCCACGATCCGCTCCAGCACCGACAGGGGAACCCCGCCCGCCGCCAGAGCCGTGTCATGGAAACCCTTGATGTCGAAGCGCGGCCCCAGCGCGGTCTTGGCCTTTTCGCGCAGACGGACCCATTCGTTGTGGCCGACCTTGTAGGCGCAGGCCTGGCCGGGCCAGCCGCAATAGCGTTCGACCTCGGACGTCGCCGCCCCTTCCTGATCGCCATAGGCCTCCATCATGTAGCGGATGCCCTGTTCACGGCTCCAGCCCTTGGAGTGGATGCCGGTGTCGACGACCAGCCGGGCCGAGCGGAACATCAGCGACTGCAGATAGCCGATCTGCCCCAACGGATCATGCTCATAGGCACCCAGCTCATCGGCCAGCTGCTCGGCGTACAGGCCCCAGCCCTCGACATAGCTGGAGAAGCCCAGAAGGTTCATCAGCATCGGCGCCGACGGGCTTTCCTGCTGCAGGCTGATCTGCAGATGGTGGCCGGGCGAGGCCTCGTGGTAGGTCAGGGTCGGCAGGCTCCACGACGGCCATTCCGACGTGTCCTTCAGATTGATCCAGTAGATGCCGGGCCGCGTCCCATCCAGGCTGGCGGAGTTGTAATAGCCCATCGGGGCGCCGGCCTCGATCTCGGGCGGGACGCGCTTGATTTCGACCGGGGCCTTGGGCAGACGGCCGAAGGCGCGCGGCAGGCGGCCCTGCATGTCGGCCATCTGGGCGTTGAGCTTGGCGATCAGCTCCGCCTTGCCTGCATCCGTGTTGGGATAGACGTATTTCGGATCGTCACCCAGCGCCTTGATCCGCTCGGCGACAGAGCCCTGCGTCAGGCCCTGTGCCTTCAGCAAGACGTCCGCGCGGCCCGTCAGATCCGCCATCTGCTCCAGGCCGGTGCGGTGGATTTCATCCGCCGTCAGACGCGTGGTGGTGATGTAGTGCAGGCTGTTGGCGTAATACTGATCGCCCTGCGGCAGGCGGCGTACGGACGCCTCGTGCGTGGCGCCGGGCAGGGCCGCCTTCAGCACCGCGTTCTGTGCGGCCAGAGCCGGATAGACCTGTTCGGTCAGCAGCCGCTCGACCTCGGCGCCCCAGTTTCCGCTCAAACCCTTGGCTTGGGCGCGGTCGATGACCGAGCGGGTGATGGGCGAGGCGGAGGCGGCGGTGGCCAGCATGCCTTCCTGTTGGCGCACGGCCTTGGCCAGGATGAAGTCGGGCGGCACGACGCCCAGGGCGTATTCTTCCTTCAGGCGGTCCGTCTCGGCGCGGAAGACATCGGACAGAACCCGCACCCGCGCCACATAGGCGTCGGCGTCGGCGGCCGTCTCGATGGTGTGCTGATTACCCAGGAAATCCGGCGCCGACTGATATGTGCCGCCCTGCTGGCTGACGCGGTAGGGATTGGGCCAGCCGCCCTGGCCATACGGAATGTCGAAGGTGGCGATGACGGCGTCGAGATTGGCGGTCAGGCTGTCGTAATAGAGCCCGTCTTGCGCCTGCATCGCGGACCGGTTCATGCCCGCCAGCTGGGCGCGTTGGGCGCGGAAAAAGGCGCGCTGGCCTTCTTCTTCTGCGCGGGTCGGAATGGTCAGCTTCGACTTGGCGGCGGCGCGCGCGCCCTTGTCCAGACCGAAGGCGGTCACGGTTTCGGGGCTCAGATCCAGCGTCTCTTCGAACGCCTTGTCCATGAATGTCCGCAGGGTCTCGCCTGCGGCGTTCGTTGCCGGCGCCATGACCTGAGCGAAGGCGGCGTCGCCAAGGGCGGCCAGGCCTGCGCCTGCGGCGGCGGATTGAAGAAGGCGACGACGATCCAACATGAATATTCCCCCTTATTTGCATGGACAATGAAACCGCTCGCCGTCGCGGAGCAAGTTAAAACGCCGCCAACCCGCGCGCCGGACCGCCCAGGCCTGCGCGATCCGCCACACTGCGACGATAGGAGCGAGAAAAACAGCGATCGGCCTCTGGATTTCCCCGGCGTCAACGGAACAAATGGAAATCCCCAGAAGGATTGTGTCCAACGCAGTTGCCGAAGGGGACGCGTTCGTCCATCACCGGGCGTCTCGCCAGCACAGAGACGGGAGCATCGAAGAGCATGGGATTGGTCGCGAATATTCGTCGGGATGTGCGGTTCGCGCGTGGCCTGTTCCGCCTTTTGAAGCGCATCAAGCCGATCGAACTCGATAGCGACGTGCTGCTGTGCGACGACTTCGAAGAGGCTGTCGACAAGTTCGCCGACAACATCGCCGTCGAGGACGAACGCCGCAGCCTGACCTATCGCGAGCTGGACAACATGGCCAACCGGTTCGGCCATTGGGCCAAGGGCCGGGGTCTGCGCCGCAACGACACCATCGCCCTGATGATGACCAACCGGGTCGAATATCTGGCGGCGTGGCTCGGCTTCTCCAAGGTCGGCATCTCGACGGCACTGATCAACACCAATCTGACCGGCGAGGGCCTGGCCCACTGCCTGGCCATCTCGGGCGCCTTCCAGGTGGTCGCCGACGAGGACTGCTGGCGTCAGGTCGAGGACGCCCGCGCCCTGGTGCCGCACAACCTCATGCTCTGGGTCATGGGCCTGACCGAGGCTGACGAGTCCAGCGAGCGCCGCGGTCTGGACAAGCCGGTGCGCGGCGGTTCGTCGGTGCGCCCGACCCGCTCGGCGCGCGAAGGTCTGACCAATCGCGACACCGCCCTGTTCATCTACACCTCTGGCACCACCGGCCTGCCCAAGGCGGCGCGCATCCCGCACTCGCGCGCCCGGACATATATGCGCGCCTTTGCCGGCGCCACGCGCTCCACGCCCACGGACCGCATCTATGACTGCCTGCCGCTGTATCATTCAACCGGCGGTCTGGTCGGCGTGGGCGCGGCCCTGCTGAACGGAGGGCGGCTGATCATCCGCAAGAAGTTCTCAGCGACCAATTTCTGGCCCGACGTGAAGGCGTCCGGCGCCACCATGTTCGTCTATATCGGCGAACTGTGCCGTTACCTGACCGCCGCCCCGCACAATGAGGACGAGACCAAGCACAAGCTGAAGCTGGCCTTCGGCAACGGCTTGCGCTCCGACGTCTGGCCCGAGTTCCAGAGCCGCTTCAAGATCCCCGAGATCCTGGAATTCTACGGCTCGACCGAGGGCAATGTCTCCCTGTTCAACTTCGACGGCAAACAGGGCGCCATCGGCCGGGTGCCCAGCTATCTGAAGAAGCAGATCAACATCCGTCTGGTCCAGTTCGACGTCGACACCGAACAGCCCATTCGCGGCCCCGACGGCCTGTGCCGTCTGGCGCGCGTCGGCGAGGTCGGCGAGGCCATCGGCGAGATCGGCAACGACATCCGTCACGACTTCTCCGGCTATGCCGACAAGGCCGCCTCGCAGAAGAAGATCCTGACCGACGTGTTCAAGAAGGGCGACCGCTGGTTCCGCACCGGCGACCTGATGAAGCAGGACAGCGAAGGCTATTTCTACTTCGTGGACCGGATGGGCGACACCTTCCGCTGGAAGGGCGAAAACGTCTCCACCTCCGAGGTCGAACAGGTGCTGATGACGGCGCCGGGCGTCGAGACGGCCATCGTCTATGGCGTGCCGGTGCCCGGCCAGGACGGCAAGGCCGGGATGGCGGCCCTGGTGGTGGACGGCAAGTTCGACGCCAAGACCTTCTCGGACCATGTCGAGAGCAAGCTGCCGGGCTATGCCCAGCCTGTGTTCGTGCGTCTGATGAAGGCGGTCGAAACGACCGGCACCTTCAAGTTCAGAAAGGCCGACCTGGTCGCAGACGGCTTCGACCCGGAAAAGGCGGGCGCGGCGACCCTGTATGTGCGCGGCGGCAAGTCCGGCTATCAGAAGCTGACGCCTGCGGCGCGCGAGGCGATCCTGAACGGCGAAGGCCGCATCTGATCCTGTGACGATGAGAGACGGCGTTCGCGAAACGCCGTCTTAATCATTAATCGCCATGCTTCACGCCTCTCGCGTGAGGATCGCCCGCACCCATGTTTCAGATCATCGGCATCGTCATGCTGTTCGGCATGGTGTTCGGCAGCTACATCCTGGCGGGCGGCAAGTTCGGCGTCATCGCCCACGCCCTGCCGCATGAGTTCATGGCCATCGGCGGCGCCGGCGTCGCCGCCTTTCTGATCTCCAACAGCCTGCCGGTGATCAAGGCGTCCCTGGGGGGACTGGGCAAGACCTTCTCCGGCCCCAAGTGGAAGAAGCAGGACTACAAGGACCTGCTGAGCCTGCTGTTCCAACTGACCAAGACCATGAAGTCCAAGGGCGTGGTGGCGCTGGAAAGCCATATCGAGAAGCCCAAGGAATCCACGATTTTCCAGAAGTACCCCAAGGTGCTGAAGGACCATTTCGCCGTCGACTTCATCTGCGACACCCTGCGGATGATGACCATGAACCTGGAAGATCCCCACCAGGTCGAGGATGCGATGGAGAAGCAGCTCGAGAAACATCACCACGAGCATCTGGAGCCGGCCCACGCCCTGCAGAACCTGGCCGACGCCCTGCCCGCCCTGGGCATCGTCGCCGCCGTCCTGGGCATCGTGAAAACCATGGGCTCCATCACCGAACCGCCCGAAATCCTGGGCGGGATGATCGGCGGCGCGCTGGTCGGCACCTTCCTAGGCGTCTTCCTGGCCTATGGGCTGGTCGGGCCGTTCGCGGCGCGGCTGAAGGCCATCGTCGATGAGGAAGCGGCCTATTACAAGATCATCCAGTCCGTGCTGGTCGCCCACCTGCACGGCAATGCAGCCCAGATCTCGGTCGAGATCGGTCGCGGCGACATCCCCTCGATCGCCCAGCCGTCCTTCGTCGAGATGGAAGAGACGCTGAACAACATCACCAACGACTGAGCAGGCGGCCGGTCGTTTCATGCGGCTTCACGCCGCCGGGATTGCGGCTTGCGCCGTCGATCACGGCGGCCCTATCGTTTGGACAGAGGCTCCCGCCCTCGCGACATGCATACGGAGGATTTCCCATGCGCATCACCGCCCTCATCACCGTTTCCGCCGCCGTTCTGGCCCTCGCCGCCTGTGAGAAGGGCGCGGACGAACACGGCGCCGCCGCCAAGCCCGCCAATGACGCGGTCGAGGCTGCGGGCGTCGCCGAGGACTCGGTTCTGACCACGGAACAGTCCGCCCAGGCCGCTGCTCAGGCCGCCGACCAGGCGGCGCAGGACGCCCACAGCGTCGACACCGCCGCCATGACGCCCCTGCCCAGCCAGACGGCCCCTGCTGCGCCCCCCGCCGCCCCTGCCGCAGCCCCCGCTGCCGCTCACTAAATCCAGACGGCCGATCGACGTCCGACACGGGCCGCTCCGCAAGGGGCGGCCCTTTTTGCTGACGCGTGCTAGAGGGCGCGCATGACGACCCAAGACGCCTCGCCGCAACTGACCTGGACCGAAGAGGGCGAGCCGCGCTCGGGCCGGTTCGGGGATGTCTATTTCTCGCGCGACGACGGCCTGGCCGAAACCCGCGCCGTCTTCCTGAACGGCTGCGGCCTGCCGGACGCCTGGGCCGGTCGGCGCCGGTTCACGGTGGCGGAGTTGGGCTTTGGCACCGGGCTGAACATCGCCGCCCTGCTGACCCTGTGGCAGGCGCACCGGCCCGAGGGCGGACGGCTGCACATCTTCTCGATCGAGGGCTTTCCCCTGACGGCGGACGAAGCCCGTCGCGCCTTGTCCAACTGGCCCGAACTGGCCGAGGCGGCGCAGGCCCTGACGAACGCCTGGCCGTCAGGCACGCCCGGCTTCCACCGGTTGGACCTGCCCGGTTTCAACGCTGTCCTCGATCTGGCGGTCGGCGACGCCGAATGGGCGCTGAGGGAATGGTCGGGCCAGGCCGACGCCTGGTTCCTGGACGGCTTCTCCCCCGCCCTGAACCCCGGCATGTGGTCGCCGGAGGTGATGGACCAGATCCCCGCACGTTCCGCCCCCGGCGCCCGCGTCGCCACCTTCACCGTCGCCGGAGCCGTGCGCCGCGGCCTGGCCGAACGCGGCTTCACCGTCGAGAAAATGCCGGGGCATGGCCGCAAGCGTGAACGGCTGGAGGCGCGGCTGCCGACACATCCCGCCCCCGAAGCCGGGCCTCGCGTCGCCGTGATCGGCGCTGGCATAGCGGGCGCCTCGGTCGTGCGCGCCCTGACGGCGGCAGGCGTCACCCCGCTCGTGTTCGAGGCCGACAAACCCGGTGCGGGCGGATCGGGCTTTCCATCCGGTCTGGTGACGCCTCGCCTGGACGCCGGAGATGCAGGCATCGCCGCCCTCTACGCCCAGGCGCTGGAGCGTGCGCGTGACCTCTATCGCGCCACGCCGGGGGCCATAGTCGCCGAGGGCGTGCTGCAGTTGCCTCAGGCCGAGCGTGACGCCGCCCGCTACGCCAAGATCGCCGCCCAGCCGATCTGGCCAAGCGGCGCCATGACGATGGTGTCGCCCGACAAAGCCGCCGCCCGCATCGGCGAACCGGCTTCGACCGGAGGCCTGCTGATGGGCGGCGCCTGCGCGGTGAACCCCGCCGCCATCCTGTCCGACTGGCTGTCCGGGGCCGAGATCATCAAGGCGGTCGTCACACGGATTGAACCCAGCGACGCGGGTTGGCGGCTGTTCAACGGCGACGCCCTTCTGGCCCAGGTTGACGCCGTCGTCCTGACCGCGGGCTGGGGGTCAGCCTCTCTTCTGGAAGATATGGACGCCGCTCCCCACCTGTCGCCCGTTCGCGGCCAAGCCAACTGGATCAGCGGGCCAGCCCCCGCCCCCGTCGCCTGGGGCGGCTATGCGGCTCCGACGGACGACGGCCTGCTGTTCGGCGCCACCCATGACCGGGGCGACACCTCGACCGACATCCGCGACGACGACACCACGCGCAACCTGACGACCCTGGAGCAGCGCCTGCCGCGACTGGCCGCCTCGACGGCAACGAAGACGATCCAGGGCCGCGCCGCCATCCGCGCCACCACCGCCGACCGCCTGCCCGTGGCAGGCTGCGTAGCCCCCGGCCTGTTCATCCTCGGCGGACTCGGCTCGCGCGGCCTGTCCGCCGCCCCCCTGTTGGGCGAGCACATCGCCGCTCTGATCACCGGCGCGCCTACCCCCCTGCCGCAGTCCGCTGCTGCGCGGGTCGGACCGCTGCGTCCCGCCGTCGCCAGAAATTGATTTGCTGAAACATCAGTCAGGGCCAAATCTCGGACCGGGCTTTTCAGGGATCAAAACCATGCGTCTTGTCTCCACACTCCCGCTCCTGGCCATCGCCGCACTGGCGGGATGCGCACCAACCGGCGCCGCCCGCCCGACCGAACAGGCCAGCGCGCGCACCTGTTTTCGCACAATGAACGTCCGCAACTTCCGCGCCGAGGACTGGCAGACCCTCTATGTCCGCACCTCGGCCCAGGACGTGTTTCAGATCCAGTCCGCCGGGGTCTGCAAGGATCTGGACAGCGCGATCGCCATCGAACTGCGGCCTCTCGACGGGTTCAGCAATCTTTGCACCGGCGATTTCGCGACCCTGAATGTCGGCAGTCCCGGACACTCGACCTGCCGTGTGCAGATCGCCAAACGCCTCAGCGCCGAGGAGATTGCGGCCCTGCCCAGCCGGGTTCGTCCCTAGTGGTTTGACACGAGACGATTGCGCTTTTCCTCGGACGGGTATGAAATATCACTGTTCAGAGGGAGGTCATCATGAGCGGAATCGCCAAATATCTCACCATCGGGGCTGCGGCCCTCGCCATCGCCACACCAGCGGCCGCCGAGAGCTGGGCGCAGTTCTCGTCCAACGATCAGACGCTCTATGTGATTGATCTGGATACGCTGACGCCGGTGGATGGAATTGTCAGCGCCCACATGGGCCGGGTGCCGGCCAAGGGCGACGCCAGCGACCTCAGTTATGACACCGAGGTCGTCCTGATGCGCTGCGCCGACGGCCAGTCCAAGCCCGGCGAGATCGTCACCTATGGCCCCGACGGCGCCGAAACCGATCGCTACACTGACGAGGGGCCGTGGGGGGCGTCCGGCGGCGTCTATGAATCGATCAAGCACATCGCCTGCGAGAACGCGCTGCCCGCCACCACGCCCTACCCGACCATCGCCGCCTTGATCGCCGCAAAACGCGGCCACTAGGCCGCGTCCGTGGTCCGAGTCATAAATGGTGCGAATGCTCTCACTGAAATGACTCGGCTTTCCCGGGCAGGGTTCACCAAGGATGAGACGCACCGTTCATAATTTCTGAGACCTGAGGATCTGCCGCCCAAAATTCATGAGAAACCGGATCGCGAACCGCAATCTCTGAGATTTCGCGGGAGCAACCCCTCTCAGAGCTCGAACAGCGAGCTTTGCTCGGACAAAGCGCCTGACGACGTCACCCAGCGTCCGAGAAGGACGTCTGTGTCGAACGACCGCCTGTCCCAGAGTGCATGCACTGGTCTGATGCCCGGCCACACCGGACTCACTTGGAGACGCGCGAGGTTCCTGAACACGCTCGTTGCGGACAAGCCGAGCTCGGCAGCCAGCTTCGGTGTGAACACGAATCTTTCAGCAAACGCCAGCACGTCAGCCTCGACGACGGTCAGGACCTTGTCGGTGGCTGATCGACTAGCTGATCGGATGTGCCCGGCATCGACCGCCGCACGCAAGCTGGAGGAGTTGGTCCCTAATATTCCGGTCGCGACATGAACGTAGATCGCTCCCTCGCTGAGCCGCGGACTACCTGAGGGTCTCGCCGGCAACAGCGCCGCTTCGCTGTGCTGCGATGGTGTCGATGGCCTGCCGCAAGGCAATATGTATTGCGATCTGAAATCCACATCCAGAACGTCGCTACGGCGCCAGCATGCTTGCACACGGGCATTATTCGCGATCTCCAAGATCGGTCGAAGTCCCAGAGATCGCAGCCGTCGCGTCACTGCTGATCCTGCGAGGCCATACTCAGCAGCAATCTCCGAACTGGAGACGTACGTCTTCTGGAATGTCCTGGCTGATGACCGCAGGACGCCACGTAAATGTCCGGCACTGTTGAACTGTGTGGCTGTCAGATAGCCGTTCAGGGCTAGATGACGCAGCGTATCCTTTTCGATTGCAGTCTGCTTGGACAGATCCGCCAGCGAGATATTTCCTTCTGGAATCGAACGACCGTCTCGGAGTTTCAGCCGCTTCATGCCGCTCCGCTTGGGTCTGACGCACAATGTGCCCGACGCCGTGACCCATTGGGTATCGAAGTCGATGTTCTGAAGGTCCTTGCGGGCCCATAGGGCTGCGACTCGAGCCTCAGGATCAGCATTCAGAACCGGGGTTATACCGAGCTGCTGGAGCCGTCGCGTGACTGAGGCTGGGGCCAACCCGAGAGGCCGGGCTACGCCGGCAGACGTTACAAGGTCGGCCTTCCACTCATCGACGGCGCTCTTCGCGACAGCGATGAGAGAGCCCATTTCGCTCCAGTCGGCTCGGGCGTGCTGTTGCTTCACCAGGGCCGCGAGGGTGCAATGGCCTATTCCTAGACGTTCGTTCGCCCGTTTAGCAGACAGCATTCCGTGCCCCCAGGACCACGAAGCGCTTCCACCTCTGCTGCGGGTATGAACAGATTAGACAATGCATCGAACTCGCCGGCGCCAAACCAGGCCCGAAGGCGACCCGCTTTGATGTCCGCCACCAAATCCACCAGACGATGGCGGTGTAAGTCAGTGATGCGAACGGACCGCTCTGGCTGGGGTAGGTCCTGGCCAGCCAACGTGTGGCAGAACTGACGAAGCGTTTTTGGATTGAAGCGCTTCGTCTGGCTGATGATCTGCTCGGCAATGATAAAGCCGGCTCGGTCCAATTGTCGAAATCGGGTCAGGGAGATTCCCAACGCGTTCGCCGCTTGCGTCGGCGTCAGCAGTGACGCGAAATGGCGACGGAGGGCCTCAACGCCATCAGCACGGATGACGCGGTAAGTACGGCTACCAGCCGATCGCTTGCCGGCCGATAGCTGCCCCGCTTCCACAAACTCCCAGATTCTCTGAACGCGAACGCCGAGCATTTTGGCTGCATCAGTGGCAGGGACGAAACGGGCGACCTTGGGGCCGACACAGAAGTAGCTCTGGCGACGAAACAGGTAGCCTTGCCAGTGATGGGAGAAATAGTTTCTGACTTCGTCGATCACGAATGGGCATTGTTCGGCGAACGTATTCCGCAGGCGCGCAAGCTCGTGGCCAAAATCCCGATGCAAGCCAATCCGAGCGCCTTGGGCTTGGAACCGATCATGGGCCCAGCCGTCAAAGCTCCGCTGCCAATCGGTAATGAAAGGCGCACCCTGAGTCAGCACTTCTACCGCGACGCCAATATCGGCGGCGCAGCGGGCGACCACGCCGCGGCGGCGCGGGTCGGGAAACCCCGAGCATCCGAAGAACCAGACGATGGTGATGAGCCCTGCGAGCGTTCGGCGGGGATCTGCGTCAGCATATGGCGCCGCTTCGGCGAAACGAGACGAAATCTCCACCACGACGGGAGGCGCCTGATCGCCAGAGTCCCACACGTGACCACAATCGCACTGATGCAGTTTTCGCCTTAGCCAGCGGATGGGGCGCGCACAGCCTTCGCAACGATCGATCAGCAGCTTCTCATGGAGATGGCATGCTGCGTAGGCCCGAAGATGCCAGAGACGGTCAACATAGCCCTCTCTTGCACGCACTCCGGACAAACACGGGCGCCGGCTGTCAGGAAATGTGGGCGAGTAAGCGCGCATCCGTTGAACTGATGCCTTCCCTGCTCAGCGTGAGGTGCAAATGATGCTGTCGCCAGCGCCATCGGATCGGAGGCGCCTAAGCTGGCGAGCAGATCGAAATCCACCGACCGGAACTCATGGCCGATGGGCAAAGCAGCCTTTCGCAGACTTGCGGCGGAGTCATCACCGAACTGCTCCCGCGCGTTACGCTGGTTGAGCTGATGGCGGTGCAGACTAAGGTTCTGGGCGTATGTGAGATCCGTAGCCTCAGCGCGCACCCATCCTGAGCCGCTAGAGGCTATGAGCTACCTCGACACCGCCGGTCTGGTTTGGAAGATCGTCCGCGCGATCTCCCCGGCTATCGTCGCCATGACGACTATCGCAGGCATCTGGCTTTGCGTGTCGGGGTTCGTCCCCGTGCTCATCCGTCTGGGAAACGGTCTGAAACGGCGGAAAATCGCGATCTTCGCCAAAGGCGATATGCGCGGCAGCCTTCACGCGCTCTTTGCTGACAGCAAACTCTTCAACACCAAGAACATCATCAGCGTGACTCACGATGGGGACTTTGGCCGCGCCGAGGACGCCAGCGTGTATCTCGTTCACTGGCCGGATTGGCCGGACGAGATGGCGCGGATCATCGCCCTGAAAAAGGACGCCGTGCCGCTCGTCTTGTATGCCCCGCAAGGCAAGGGGCAGGTCCCTCCCGAGACGATTGCTCTACTTGAACAGCAGCGGAATGTCGCTCTGGCCAATCTGCGTGGTCGCCTTCTCAATGACGTCGTCGTCAGCCTGATCACAAGCGCTTATGCAAAAAAGTAGGCTCAACGAGCTGTTTCGCGCCTATGCGCGCGATCACCTCTCGCCGACACCGGGCGAACGGGATTTTGTGTCCGATGTGTATGCTTCCGTGCAGAACGTCGTCGGCGCTGCAAACTCGCTTCAGATCGGGTCCTATCCTCGTTACACGGCGATTACACCGCTGCACGACCTCGACGTCCTCTACATCCTCGGACACTGGGACCCCGTAAGTCACGATCCTGCGCAAGCCCTTGCGGTCCTTAAGGCCCGCCTCGATGCCCAATACGTCAATCCCACGCAGTACCGCGTGGAAATCTCGCCACAAACGCACTCCGTAACGATCAGATTCCTGGAGGATGATAAGCAGGTCTTTGGTGTAGATATCGTGCCGGCCTACCGCCATGGCATTAACGATCGTGGCCAGGACATTTACGTCGTTCCGGAAATCGTTACGCGCGCTCACCGAGAACGCGCACAGTTCCGCGAAGCCGTAGCGAGCGGTGCTCGACAGATGACTTGGATCGCATCGGACCCGCGTGGGTACATCGCCGTAGCTGGCGAACTGAACCAAGTGAACGACGACTTCCGCAAGGCGGTGAAGTTCGCGAAGGGGTGGCGAGCGTCATGCAAAGCAGCTGACGATTCCTTCCCGTTGAAATCGTTTCATCTGGAACAGGCGATCACCCGGTGGGTCGCTGCGAACCCGAGAGGCGAGATTTTCGACATCGTGTTTGCGTTCTTCTGCGCACTCCCCGATTTCATCCGTTATCCCCAAATTCCCGACCGCGCCAACCCTCGCAGAAACATCGACGAATATGTCGCCGGCTTGAACGAGACGGACCGGCGCAAGGTAATCGAGGCGCGCGACGGCTTCCTCATCAAGCTTGAGAACTTTGAGGACGGCCAAGATGTAGGAGAACTGCTCGCCGTATCGCGCCGCAAGCGGCGGAGCGTGACCGAAGCGTACCTATTCGACCAGCGCATCCCGATGTTGACAGAGAGAAACTTCGACATCATCGGCGAAGTCCAACCGCGCGATGGCGGCTTCCGTGCCTTTATCCTCGACAAGCTCGGGATCATCCAGGTCGACAGGGCCATCAAATTCAGGCTTGGGGGCGATGCCCCTCCGGCTGACCACTTCAAGTGGAAGGTCAAGAATGACGACAGCACGCCGCAGCCGCGCGGCGAAATCACTGATCACCGCACGATGCAGGACCCTGAGCATACCAAATACGATGGAGAGCACTTCGTTGAGTGCTTCGCGATCCGGGAAAATACTTGCATCGCACGCAGCCGGCAAAATGTGGTTCTGAAATCTTTCTGGAAGTAGCCACCCGAACATAGACATATCCGACCGCGGCCCGGGGCCACGACGCGTGGTAAGCCCGCCTCGGTGAAGTCGATAGCCGACGAGGACGAACCCGAGATGCCCGCCACGCCCGTCAGTCTCAGATCCGGGTCCCGAGTATTGGCGCAGAGAAAGCCGAGGAGACACAGCGCCATGGGAATGAATAGGGGACGCGTGGGCGCGCGGGCGGCGCGCGGTGCGACGGCGGCCCCGCCTGGCAAACTCGCGCAGGCCTGTGTCTCCCGAAGCCGGAGTTAGGTGCGAGGCGTAAGGCGGCTATCCGTCTCCCGACGCTCAGGCGCAGTTCAAGGGAGGCGCGTTCGCATCGGGTAGATGATCACGGCTGGGCGCAGAGTTGAGGGTTCGTCACCTTCCACCGCAGCCCCCCCCTCTTTCCGCGATGGGAAATCTACCATCGGCTGACCGCGCCCAATGTCCGAACGACCGCTTCTGGCGCTTGTGAGCCTCTGACGGCACGGGCCTTCAATCGCGTTTCGGGACTGCTCTGACGCAGGAAGGCCAGCATACGCTGGCCTTCGGTCACGCTTCTGGATTGGGTGGCGGAAGGCAACCGCTCCTCGCCTGAAGGATCAGAGCCTGATCGACCGCAGGGGGTGGCCTGCGGAAGATTCTCACCAATTATGAGCTGGTTCTCACTAATTGTGGCTCAGTTCTCATTAATTAAGACCCGGACCAGTCCGCGCCACGGGATTCAGACGTCGACGGCGGCGTCCAGGGCGTTTTCCTGGATGAACTCGCGGCGGGGTTCGACCACGTCGCCCATCAGTTTGGCGAACAGGTCGTTGGCGTCTTCCTCGTGTTCGACCGAAACCTGCAGCAGGGTGCGGGCATTGACGTCCAGCGTCGTCTCCCACAGCTGCTCGGGGTTCATCTCGCCCAGACCCTTGTAGCGCTGGATGGCGAGGCCCTTCTTGCCGGCGTCCAGCACCGCGTTCAGCAGGTCCAGAGGGCCGCGGATCGTCGTCGACTTGTCCTTGCGGCGATAGACGGCGGGCGCGGAAAAGACGCCGTCGAAGGCGGCGGCGCGTTCGGCCAGACGACGCGCATCCAGCGAGCGGATCAGCGTCTCTTCCAAGACAATGGTCTCCTGCACGGCGCGACGGGTGCGGGAGAAGACGACTGCGCCCTGAGCCCCCGGCGCCCCAGACCATTCGCCATCGCCTTCTTCGGCATAGAGGTTCAGGCGGACGGCGGCGTCGGCGGCGGCTTGCGCCGTGTCGGCGTTCTCGACGAACAGACCGGCCAGAGCCGCCTGTTCGATGGCGAAGGCGGGTGCGCGCTGGCTGAGACGGTCCACGCCCGCCTTGAAGGCCTTGGTCTCACGCACCAGAGCCTGCAGGTCCAGACCCAGGCGGCGTTCGCCGGTCGACAGGTCCAGTTCCGCCTCTGACGAACCTTCCTCGATGAGGTAGGAGTCCATCTCGGCCTGATCCTTGAGGTAGCGCGACTGCTTGCCCTTGGAGACCTTATACAGCGGCGGCTGGGCGATATAGACGTGGCCGCGTTCGATCAGCTCCGGCATCTGACGATAGAAGAAGGTCAGCAGCAGGGTGCGGATGTGAGCGCCGTCGACGTCGGCGTCGGCCATCAGGATGATCTTGTGATAGCGCAGCTTGTCGGCGTTGAAGTCGTCGCGGCCGATGCCGGTGCCGAGCGCCAGGATCAGGGTGCCGATCAGATCGGACGACAGCATCCGGTCAAAGCGCGCGCGCTCGACGTTCAGGATCTTGCCGCGCAGGGGCAGCACCGCCTGGTTCTCGCGGTTGCGGGCCTGTTTGGCAGAACCGCCTGCGGAATCGCCCTCGACGATGAACAGTTCGGACTTGGCCGGATCGCGTTCCTGACAGTCGGCCAGCTTGCCGGGCAGGCTGCTGATCTCCAGAGCGGACTTGCGGCGTGTCAGGTCGCGCGCCTTGCGGGCGGCTTCACGGGCCGACGCCGCCTCGATGATCTTGGAGACGATCATCTTGGCCTCGACGGGGTGCTCCTCGAACCATTCGGCCAGACCTTCCGAGCACAGGTTCTCGACCGCCGGGCGGACCTCGGACGAGACCAGCTTGTCCTTGGTCTGGGAGCTGAATTTGGGGTCCGGCACCTTGACCGACAGCACGCAGGTCAGGCCTTCGCGGGCGTCCTCGCCGGTCGGCGCGACCTTCTCCTTCTTGGCCAGGCCGGAGCTTTCGATATAGCTGCCCATCACCCGCGTCAGGCTGGCGCGGAAGGCCGACAGGTGGGTGCCTCCATCCCGTTGGGGGATGTTGTTGGTGAAGCACAGCATCGTCTCGTGGTAGCTGTCGTTCCACCATAGGGCCAGATCCAGTTCGATCCCGTCCTTCTTGCCGCGAATGACGATGACGTCCTTCAGGATCGGCGTCTTGGACTTGTCGAGGTGACGCACGAAGGCTTCGACGCCGCCCTCGTAGTGCAGGATCATTTCGATCGGTTCGGCGTGGCGCTGGTCCGCCAACCGGATGACCACGCCCGAGTTCAGGAAGGCCAGTTCGCGCAGGCGATGCTCCAGCGTCTTCAGATCGAAGTCGATGTGGCTGAAGGTGGTGACCGACGGATAGAAGGTGACCTCGGTGCCGCTCAGAGGCTGTCCGGCCTTGGGGCCTTCGGTGCGGATCGGGGCGACGCCGGTGACTTCCAGCGACTTGGCCGTGTCGCCGCGTTCGAAGCGCATCTCGTGCTGCTTGCCGTCGCGGAAGATCTTCAGCTGAAGCCAGTCGGACAGGGCGTTCACGACCGAGACGCCCACGCCGTGCAGGCCGCCGGAAACCTTGTAGGAGTTCTGGTCGAACTTACCGCCCGCGTGCAGCTGGGTCATGATGACCTCGGCCGCCGACACACCTTCCTCGGCGTGGATGTCGGTGGGAATGCCGCGGCCGTTGTCGGTCACGGTGACCGATCCGTCGGCGTTCAGGATGACCTGAACCAGATCGGCGTGGCCAGCCAGGGCTTCGTCGATGGCGTTATCGACCACCTCATAGACCATATGGTGCAGACCGGACCCGTCGTCGGTGTCGCCGATATACATGCCGGGGCGTTTCCGCACCGCGTCCAGGCCTTTGAGAACCTTGATGGAATCGGCGCCGTATTCGGGCTGGTCGGCAATCGGATCGGTCATGAAGTCAGTCAATGTGACGCCCGGGAAACGGGCTTCGAGACAGGGTGTGGACGCCGCGAATCTGAGCGGCGCCCGAAGCCGCCAATATATAGGAAATTTAGCAGCAATTGCGAGGGGAACAGCCGTTTTGCCCGGGTCCATCGGCAACGGCGGTTCCGCCGATAAATCAGTCGCTCTCCAGCGCCCCGCCCGCGACGCGGACAAACTGCGCACGCCCCTCCAGACCGGCGAACAGTGCGCGCTCGGTGCCCGTCATGAAGGCCTGCAGATCAAGGGCGACAATCTCGTCGAACAGGGCGGCGCGGCGACGTTCGTCCAGATGGGCGGGGGCCTCGTCCAGCAGCAGGACGGGCCGGGCGGCTCCTGCGCCTGCATGACCTGACAGACGGGTGATCTGGGCCAGGATCAGGTTCAGAACCAGCGCCTTCTGTTCGCCCGACGACCCTTCGGCGGCGGGACGGTTCTTCTCGCGATGGATGGCGGTCAGGTCGGTGCGGTGCGGCCCGAACAGAGAGCGGCCGGCGGCGCCGTCACGGGCGCGAGCCCTGGCCAGACCTTCGCGGATCGAGGCGGCGATTTCGTCTTCTTCGGCGCCGGCTTCGGCCATCTGTTCGGCAGCCCCGTCCAGCCCCAGGTCCGCCTGGGGGAAAGGCCGGTCGCCTCGGGCGTTGATGGCGGCCTGCAGCGCATGCAGGGCGGCGACACGGGCGATGGCGGCCCGCGCCCCCGCCTCGCCCAGCCGGGCCTCCAGCGCATCCAGCCAGACCGGGTCGGCCTCACGCCCATCTGCAGCGTCATTCAGCAGCCGCAGCCGCTCGCGCAGGGCCTTTTCATAGGCCGAGACGCTGGCGGCGTGGTCGGGGTCGGCGGCGAAGACCAGACGGTCGAAGAATTTCAGCCGCTCGGCGCGGGCGTCGGAGAACAGCCGGTCCTGTTCAGGCGTGGCCCATACGGGCCGGAGGTAGTCCAGCAGCCGACCGGGCTGGGCCGTTTCGCCGTCGATGCGCACGATCCGGCGTGACGCGCCCGCCGTCTGGACGCCCGTGCCCAGCCGCGTCTCGTCGTCCAGTTCGACCATGACGGCCCAGGCGCGGCCGGTCGCCTCGCCCGGCTCGCGGCGGCCCATCTCGGCCGCCGTCGCCCCCCGCAGCCCCTTGCCAGGGGTCAGCAGGCTGACGGCCTCCAACAGATTGGTCTTGCCCGCCCCGTTCGGCCCATGCAGCACGACCGGCCCGGCATCGAGCGCCAGCCGCGCGCCTGCATAGGAGCGGAAGTCGGTGAGGGTGAGTGAGGCGATCAAGGAATGAGGGCTTTCGCGGCGCCGGACATCCTATGGATCATCCGTAGCGGATGCGCCATTGCTCCAACAGCGTCGAAAGCGGCTCGGGCGCCAGGCCGATGTTGCGCGGGAAGCTTCCGTCGATCGGCACGTCGCCCGCTCTGTTCAGCTTTGAGGCCAGCCCGCCAGAAAAGGACGAACCTTCCTTGAGCCGCCACACCGCATGAGGCGCAACGCCGCCGACGGACTGGCCGTCGGCATCCCGGGTTGCAGCCTCGCTGTAGAGAGAAAAGCCTTCAACCTCGCTCCAGGGGATCAGGCCCGGCGAAAGGGGGCCCGTCAGATGGAAACCCTCTGTCGTGAGGATCAGCTTCGGCGGCCTGACGAGGGCGAGGACGGAGGCCCCGGCGGCGGCGGCCAGACAGAACACCCCCACCCAGCTCCACAGTGTCTCGATGGCGTCGCCAGACTGTTTGATGAACCACAGCCCCAGGGCCGCCGTCGCCACAAACAGCGCCAGCGACCAGGCCACCACGCTGCGCGACGTGGTCAGGACCAGACGTTCGCCCGTCGGATTGCCGTTGACGACGGTCACACCCGCAGCGGCATCAGCACATACTGCACGCCCGGATCGCCGGGATCGAGCACCAGGGTCGGCGAGGCCGGGTCGGCGAAGCGGAAGGCGGCGTTCTCGCCGGTGATCTGACCCGCGACGTCCAGCAGATAACGGGCGTTGAAGCCGATTTCGAACGGTTCGTCGGAATAGCCGATCTCGACCTCTTCCTCGGCCTGGCCCGCCTCCATGTTGCGCACGGTCAGCTTCACCCGGTCATTGTCGAAGGCCAGCTTCACCGAGCGGCTCTTTTCGGCGGAAATGGTGGCGACGCGGTCGACGGCCTTGGCGAACAGGGCGTTGTCGATGTCGGCCTGCTTGTCATTGCCCTTAGGGATGACGCGCGAATAGTCGGGGAAGGCGCCGTCGATGACCTTGGAGGTCAGGCTGGCCTCGCCCAGCTGGAAGCGGATCTTCTGGGCCGAGACCTGAACCTCGACCGGGCCGTTGGTGTCGTCCAGCAGACGGCGGACCTGATCGACGGTCTTGCGCGGCACGATGACGCCGGGGCCGCCCGCCGCGCCTTCGGGCGCCGGGGTCTCGGCCAGGGCCAGACGGTGGCCGTCGGTGGCCACGGCGCGCAGCAGGGGGATGCCCGCCTCTGCGACCGTGTGCAGATAAAGGCCGTTCAGATAGTAACGCGTCTCTTCGGTCGAGACGGCGAACCGGGTCTTGTCGATCAGACGCGCCAGGTCTTCCTTGGGCAGGACATAGGAGGCTCCGGCGCTCTCGGTCGACATGACGGGGAAGTCGCCTGCAGGCAGGACCGGCAGGTTGAAGCGCGAACGTCCGGCCGAGACCACCAGACGGGGATCATCGCCCGAATAGAGCAGCGACACCTCGGCGCCTTCCGGCAGCTTGCGCACGATCTCGTACAGGGTGTGGGCGGGCGCCGTGATCTGACCCTCGACCTGAACCTGGGCCTCGGCCTCGTCGACCATCTCCATGTCCAGGTCGGTGGCCGCGAACGCCAGCCGGTCACGACCTGCGCTGAGCAGGACATTGGACAGGATCGGGATGGTGTTTCGACGTTCAACGACGCTCTGCACGTGGCCCAAGGCCTTCAGGAGCGCGGATCGTTCGATAGTCAGTTGCATGTCGTCTCGCCCGGAGACGGCGCCTCCCCGGAGACGCCGCGATTGAGGGGTTTAGACACTAGCGAATTAAGCGCGCTGAGCAAGGAAGCGGCTTGTGGTTAGTTGTTGTCCACGCGTGGATAAGTGGGCCAAGCGCGGGGGCGGAGCGCAAAAATCGAGCGAACCTGCCGCCCCCGCGCCCCGCAAACCCAGGAGATCAGCCCCGCAGCTTGCGGGTCAGGGCCTCGACATCGCGGGCGATCTGATCGTCCTGCGGCATCAGCTCCTCGATCTTGCGCACGCCGTGCAGGACGGTCGTGTGGTCGCGACCGCCGAAGCGACGGCCGATGTCGGGATAGGAGCGGGTCGTATGCTGCTTGCACAGATACATGGCGATCTGGCGCGGGCGGGCGACGGAACGGGTGCGGCGCTCCGACAACAGGTCGGCCTGTTTCAGGTTGAAGTGTTCGGCGACCGTCTTCTGGATCTCGTCGACGGTGATGCGGCGCTCAGGCCCGCCACGCATGGCCATGCCCAGCAAGGTCGAGGCTTCATCGACCGAGACGGCCGACAGACGCGAACCGGCGGCGGCGGCCAGGGTGTTCACGGCGCCCTCAAGCTCGCGCATCGAGCCAGGGGTGCGGTCCACCAGCTGCGCCAGCACGTCCGGGGCGGCCTCGCCCTGAACCACGCCAAGAGCCGACAGGGCACGCAGACGGTTCTGGGCCACGGCGATCTTCAGCTCACGGTCGCCCGCCTCGACCGGGCAGGTCAGACCAGCGGCGAGGTGGCTGCGCAGGCGCGGCTCCACATCGGTCAGGGCCATCGGCGCGCGGTCGGCCGAGAAGACGATGCGTTTGCCGTCCTCGATCAGGGCGGTCAGGGTCGACAGCAGTTCTTCCTGGGTCGAGGTCTTGCCGCCGACGAACTGGACGTCGTCCAGCAGCAGCATGTCGGCCGAGCGCAGGCTTTCCTTGAAGGCGGCGGTCGAACGGTCTTGCATCGCCTTGACGAAGGTGGACAGGAAACGCTCGGCGGTCAGATAGACCACCTTGGCCTGGGGACGCAGGCGCTGGGCCTCCCAGGCGATGGCGTTCAGCAGGTGGGTCTTGCCGTAGCCGTAGGGCCCGCAGAAGAAGACCGGGTTGAAATGACCGTCGGCCCAGCTGGCGACCTGTTTGGCGATGGCCAGGGCGAAGGCGTTGCCCTGTCCCTCGATGAAGCTGTCGAACGTCAAGCGCTCCTGCAGACCGGCGGCGCGCACGGCGCGGGCGCTGTCGGCGACAGGGGCGATGGTGGGGACCGCCATATTGGCCGAAGACAGGGCCGCCAGACGCGGAGAGGCGTCCAGCACGTGACCGGCCGGAACGGCGGTGGCCGGCGCGGGCGAACCCACCTCGGCGCGGCAACGCACGTCCAGACGGCGCGACAGGCCGTCCAGACCCAGCCACAGCTCGTTCATGCGGCGCAGGGCGTTCTTGCGCACCCAGTCACGGGCATAGGCGGTCGGGGTGACCAGGATCAGCTGACCGGCGGAATCCACGCGGACAGCCGAAGGCGCGACGTAGGAGTTGAACGGGCCGTCGCCGATTTCGGCGCGCAGGCGCACGGACGCCTCGCCCCAGATCCGATCCAGATCCGTCGTCTCCAGCCTGCTCGATCCGCCCGCCATTGCCGCTGCGCCCCCAACCATATTTCAGCCACTCGCTGCAAAATCCAATCCGAACCTCGGCGCTTCAGGGCGATGGTTCAGGGACGACTTCTCCTGCGCCGAAAAGCGATGCTTTCCGGACGGGGCCGAACTCTTGAACAGACATCTCCCGCCAACGCGAAACTACAGTCTCGCGCCGTCTTCATCCGTATTGGGATGGAAGTGCGTTAGAGGCCAAAACTTACGCTCAGAGCCTCTTGGGTCAACGGAGATTCGTTGGCTGATTCGCAGTTAAATTGTTTGACTCCGACAAACCCTGCGCCCGCTTGAGGAATTCCGGATTTCACCCCTGCCAGCCTCCCCTCGCCATGAGGTGGAGGTTAAGGGGACAACGCGAAACGGCGAAGGAGCTTTCGCCCCTTCGCCGTTGAAATCACTAGAAAATTCCATAACAGAACGACGATAGACGTTCCGTATCAGGGATAATCCTTAATGGATCAGGCCGCCGACAGCTTCTTCAGCTGAGCCGCCAGGCGCGACACTTTGCGCGATCCGGTGTTCTTGTGAACGACGCCCTTGGAGACGGCGCGCATCAGCTCGGATTGCGCTTCGACGAAAGCGGTCTTGGCGACAGCAGCGTCGCCGCCGGCCAGAGCTTCCTGGAACTTGCGCAGATAGGTGCGAACGCGCGAACGACGCGCCTTGTTCACTTGGGTCCGCGCTTCGATCTTGCGGATCGCCTTGCGGGCGCCGGGGTTGTTGGCCATGTCAAACCTTCGAACGGAAAACGCCGCGGAGCACACGTCCACGGCGCGGAAATCTCAAGAGGGCGGGCCTATAGCCGATAGGCCGGGATCGGTCAACGCGGAGTCTGACTCCTTTGCCCGGCGTCTCTGTCTGGTCGGCGCCCGCTCAGTTCGTCGCTCGCCCCTCTGATAAACCTTCGTTCAACACACCCTATGCCAAAGGTCGGGGCTCACACGGAAGTTTCATGTCGCGTCCCAGACACTCAGTTTTGACCGTTCTGACCGTCCTGGGTCTGACGATGTTGCTTGTGCAGAACGCACAGGCGCAGCCCCCCGGCCCGGTGCGGACGCCGTTGGAGCTGGCCGCCGCCGTGGAGAAACGCGCCGCCGCAACTGATTTCGCGGCCCTTGACGCATTTGGCCGCACGGCGATGAACCGCCATGACCGCGAGGGCCTGCAGCGCCTGCATCATGTCGCCTGGATTCTGCTGAACCAGGGCGAGTTCGTCCAGGCCCGGACCTGGAACGACCGTCTGACCCAGGCCGCACGACTTCAGAACGATCTGCGATACCAGCAGGTCGCCCGGCTGAACGCGCTCAGCCTGCGCTATAATCAGGGCGAAACCGGCGTCGCCGAAGAGATGCGCCAGGTCGCCGCGAGCGAACAGGACTGGTTCGCCAGGGCGCACGCCACCCGCCTGTGGGCCCTGGCCCTGATGGACCGCGACAAGATCGGCGAGGGGCTGAAGCTGCTGGCCGACGCCGACGCCTTCATACCGAGCACCTCCGCCTATGCCGAAACCGCGCAGGCGGGTCTTTGGGAGATGACCGGTCTGGGCCTGATGAAGCTGAACGACATCGACGGCGCCACCGCCGCCTTCGGTCGTTTCGAGATCGATCTGGCCAATCCCGCCTATCCCCGCCCCGACTTCGACGCCATCTACAACCTTGCGCGGCTGTCGACCCAGTTGGGCGATCCCGAACAGGCCCAGCGCCTGTATATGGCGCACCACCGGCTGACCTTGCGGGCCGGCCTGCCCAGCCTGGCCATCTATGACGCCAATCTTTGCGTCACCACGGCCGAGGCGCGCCATGCCCCGAACGACGTCCTGGCCTGTCTGGCGCCCTATGGCCAGGACCTGGGCGCCGCCTCCTTCCTCGCGGCCAATCTGCTGCCGTCGCGGGCCATCGCCTATGCCCAGACCGGACAACTGGCCCTGGCGCGCCGCGATCTGGCGGCCATCAAGGGACGCATCGCCGCAGGCCAGTACCGGGATCAGAACAGCTACAAGCTAGGCCGCATCGAGGCCGAAATCCTGTTCGCGGAAGGCAAGCCCCGAGAGGCCTACGAGACGCTGCGCGACTATGCCGAACAGGACAAGATCAACGACGCCCGCCGCTACAGCGCAGGCATTCGCCAGGTCACCGGCGACATGCAGCAGCAGTTGGCCGAACGGCGCGCCCAGTTGGAGACTGCGCGGGTCAACACCACCCTGCAGCGCGATGTCATCAAGGCCCAGAACGGCGGCATGGTGATCGCGGTCATCTTCGTGCTGTCGGCCATGGCCGCGATGTTCTGGCTGTGGCGTCAGGCCGGCCACCTGCGGGTCGCGCGCCGCCGCGCCGAGGACGCCAGTCGCTCCAAGTCCGAGTTCCTGGCCAATATGAGCCACGAGATCCGCACTCCGCTGAACGGCGTGGTGGCCATGGCGGACGCCCTGTCGCGCACGGCCTTGCCCCCGCCAGAACAGGAGATGGTCAATGTCATCCGCACATCCGGGGTGACGCTGGAACGTCTGCTGTCCGACATCCTGGACTCTGCCAAGATCGAAGCGGGCCAGATCGCCATCGAACACGCCGCCTTCGAACTGGGCGACACGGTGCGCGGCGCGGTCGCCCTGTATCGCCCCAAGGCGGATGCGAAGGGCCTTATCCTCCAGACGCAGATCGATCCCGCGCTGGAAGGTCTTGTCGAAGGGGATGTGGTGCGCCTGCGTCAGGTGCTGTCCAACCTGATCTCCAATGCGCTGAAGTTCACCACCGAAGGCTCCGTCTCCATCGCCGTCGATGCGGCGGGACCGGATCGGGTGCGGTTCACGGTGACTGACACCGGTTGCGGTTTCGACGCCGATTTGAAGGATCGGATATTCACCCGCTTCCAGCAGGCGGACGGCTCGATCACGCGCCGCTTTGGCGGGACGGGTCTGGGCCTGGCCATTTCACGCCATCTGGTCGAACTGATGGGCGGGACGATGGATTGCGACGGCGTCCCCGGCGAAGGGGCCCGCTTCTGGTTCGAACTGCCGTTGCCGGCGGGCGCCGCGCCGATCACCCCCCACGCCGAGGCCAGACAAGCTCTGGGTGAAACCGCCTTCCCCGCCCGCATCCTGCTGGCGGACGATCATCCGGCCAACCGCAAGGTGGTGGAGATCATGCTGGCGCACCTGCCCACGGAACTGGTCACGGTCGATGACGGCGATGCCGCCGTGGCCGCCTTCCGCGACGGGGGCTTTGACCTGGTGCTGATGGATATGCAGATGCCGGTGATGGACGGCCTGAGCGCAACCACCGCCATCCGCGCGCTGGAGCAGGATCAGGACCGCCCCCGCACGCCGATCATCATGTTGACCGCCAACGCCCTGCCCGAACATGTGGCGGCGAGCGCGGCGGCGGGCGCAGACGGCCACCTGACCAAGCCGATCACCCTTTACAGTCTGCTCGACGGCATCGCGACAGCCATGGAGGCGGCGCAGCGCCAGCGACGGCCGCAGCCTGCCTAAAGCCCGGTTTCCGGATCGAGCCAAACGCTCTTTAACGGCCTAACTCCGGATTTCCGTCGCTCGAAATTCGCCGGTGTTGAAACCGCGCAACGCTTTCCAAAACTTCATTAATTTGGCCGTTTTGCCGCCACGATTGGCGCGCCTCCAGAGGGCCTGTCCACGTCCCCGGAATACGCCTCTCATGACCCTTTCGGCCCTGATGCTGCTGGCTCTGGCTCCCAACGCCGAAGCCGTGCAGGTGCAAAACCCCCAGACCGACGAACCCGTCGTCGTCCTGCCCGATGTCGAAGTGACGACCACGCGGCGCGGCGCGGCTCTGGGCGGTCAGGAGCCGATCGTCTCTTATGACGCCGCGCAGATTCAGGCCTTCGGCGCAACCAATATCGGCGAACTGGTCAGCCTGCTGGAGGCCCAGACCCGCAGCGCGCGGGGCGGCGCCCCGGTCTTCCTGGTCAATGGACGGCGCATCTCGGGCTTCCGCGAAATCCGCGGCCTGCCCCCCGAGGCCATCGAACGGTTCGACGTCCTGCCTGAGGAGACCGCCCTCTCCTATGGCTACAGCGCTGACCAGCGCGTCGTGAACGTCGTGCTGAAGGCCGACTTCCGCTCCATCACCGCCTCGGGCACCGTGACCCGTCCGACCAGCGGCGGCCAGACCGTTCTGGACAACAGCAACAACGTCCTTCGCATCGCGGGTTCAACCCGCTGGTCTATGGACCTGAACCTGAACTCCCAGACCGCCCTGTTCGAGACCGAGCGCAACATCGACCGCAGCGGGGCCGCTGAACTGTTCGACCTGCAGGGCAATATCGTCGGCCTGCCACGCGGCGCCCAGATCGACCCCGCCCTGTCGGCCCTGGCGGGTCAGGCCGTCACGGTTGCCGGCGCGCCAGCCAGCGCCGCGAACGGCGCCCCGTCGCTGAACGATTTCCTGGGGACGGCGAACAGCCCGCGTCAGGGCGACCTGAACGCCTATCGCACCCTTCTGCCCAACACCGGATCGGCGGAAATCTCCGGCACGCTTAAGAAGGATCTGAACCGGGACATCGGCGCCACCTTCAGCGGCAGCTACAAGACCGCCTCCAGCCTCAGCTATCTGGGCCTGCCGGGCGTGACCCTGACCTTGCCGTCCGGCAATCCCTATTCGCCGTTCGGCGATGATGTGCGGTTGTTCCGTTATCTGGACCGCCCAGACGCCCTGAAACGCGAGGTCGACACCCAGACGGCCGGCGTCGGCACGGTGCTGGACGGTTTCGCAGGCGACTGGCGCTGGACCCTGACGGGAACCTATGACTGGGTCGAGACCAAGACCTCGACAGGCCGGGGCGTCGACCCCGCCGCCCTGCAGGCCAGCCTGATCGCGGGCGACCCGGCGGTGAACCCGTTCGGCGACATCGACGGGCGCGTCGCCGACCGCCTGCGCGATACGGCCACGTCCACGTCTGGCGTCGCCAACGCCGAGCTTGTGGTCAACGGCAAGGCCTGGAGCGGCCCGGCGGGGGACCTGACCTCGACCTTCAAGGTCGGTGCACAGCATCAGTCGCTGGATTCCGAAAGCCTGCGCAACGGCGTCGCCGACGAGCGGTCGCTGTCGCGGGATCTGGGACGGCTGCAGGCGAACTTCAGCCTGCCGATCGCCAGCCGGGACCGGGGCGTTCTAGCCAAGATCGGCGACCTGTCGGCCAGCATGAACCTGGCCTATGACGAACTGTCGGACTTCGGCGGGGTCAGCACCATCGGCGGGGGCCTGAACTGGTCGCCCATCCAGCGCCTGTCGCTGGGCGTCGACTATTCGGATGCGGGCAAGGCCCCGACGATGCAGCAGTTGAATGATCCGACCGTCTCGACGCCGAACACGCCGGTGTTCGACTTCAGAACGGGCGAGACGGTCGAGCTGGCCTATGTCACGGGCGGCGCGCCCAATCTGAGCGCCGAGAACGCCCGGTCCCTGAAGCTCAGCGCCAACTGGCAGCCCTACAGCGCCCGCGACCTGCGCTTCAACCTGGCCTACACCCGCACTGACACGGACGACCAGATCGCCAGCTTCCCGACGATCACCCCCGCGCTGGAAGCCGCGCTGCCGGAACGGTTCCAGCGCGACAGCGACGGAACCCTGCTGTCCATCGACGCCCGTCCGCTGAACTTCAGCCGCCGCGAGCAGCAGGACGTGCAATGGGGCTTCAACTTCTCGCGCCCCTTCGGCAAGCCAAATCCGACCGCTGAACGCGGCCAGCGCGGTCCGGGCGGTTTCGGCGGGGGCGACGGCGCCCCGCGCATGGCGGGTCCAGGCGGTCCTGGCGGTCCGCGCGGTCCAGGCGGCGCAGGACGCGGCGGCGGCGGGATGCAGCCGGGCCAGGGCATGTTCAACCTGTCCTTGACCCACACCTGGAGACTGCAGGACGAGGTGACCATCCGCGACGGTCTGACGCCCCTCAATCTGCTGGACGGCGACGCCATCAGCGGCAGCGGCGGCCAGTCACGACATGAGGTCCAGCTTCAGGCTGGGGCCTTCCGCAACGGCCTGGGCATGTTCGTCAACGCCAACTGGCGCGCGGGAACCCACGTCAACAGCACCGACGTCACGTCGCCCAATCTGGATTTCTCTGGCCGAACCACGATTAATTTATTCGCATTCGCAGATTTGACCCAGAGGACGAAATGGGTCGAAAAATTCCCGGTCCTGAAGGGCACGCGCATCGGTTTCGGGGTGACGAACATCTTCGACGACCGGGTGTCTGTGACCTCCAGCGACGGTCAGACGCCGCTCAACTATCAATCGGATTTTCTGGACCCGACCGGGCGGACCTTCCGCATCAACCTGCGCAAGATACTGTTCTAACGGCAAGCTTCAGCATTCACCGAACGATGGTTGTGAACCATACACGCAGAACGGCATTATAAATCGCATAGAAACGTTTGCGATGAGGAAGAACGACAGATCAAGAATTGCACAACGCTAAGTAGCCGCCATCGTCACTGACAGGAATGTTCATACTACTTCCCCGATAACGGAATGATGTCGATATTCCCTTGGTATTCGCCCTTTACTGCTACGCTTTTTGCTTGACGTAGGCAGGTTTTTGGGGCCTCACGCGCTCAACCGCCTAGTATCCTGAAGGCCAAGATGAACGACCTAGTAGACCCCGTAGACGTCGCGATCGGCACACGCATTCGCGCCCGCCGCGAAGAACTCCGCATCACTCAGGCGCAACTTGCGGCTGGCGCCGGAGTGACCTTCCAACAGATTCAAAAGTACGAACGCGGCGTCAACCGCGTGTCCGCAGCCCGCCTGCTGCAGATCGCCGCCGTTCTGAAATCCACCGGCGCCGCCCTGTTGGGCGAGCTGGACGGCGCAGAGGGTGACGAGCTGGCTCTGGCCGCCCCGGGCGCCGCTGAGCTGCTCTCGACCTTCCGCGACATTCAGGACGCCGAAAAGCGCGACGCCCTGCTGTTGGTGGCCAAGAGCCTGCGCCAGTAAGACGAAACGCGGTGCGCGTTCGGCGCCGCCGCGATGACGCCAGATCGATAAAGGCGCGCCCTGCGGGGCGTGCTTTTTCTTTTTTGCGCCTGAGATACAAGCTTTTCGCGTCGAGAACGAAACCTAGGCACGCCCCACGTCTTGAAGATATAAGCATATCTTTATATGTCTGATCGCCTGACCATCAGACAGGAGCCTTCCTTGGCCCGTTCCTCCTTCCTCTTCACCTCGGAAAGCGTGTCCGAAGGACACCCTGACAAGGTCGCCGATCGCATCTCCGACACCGTGGTGGACGCCTTCCTGGCGAAGGACCCGGAAGCGCGCGTGGCCTGCGAAACGATGGTGACGACGCAGCGGATCATCCTGGCGGGTGAAGTCCGCGCCACACAGCCAGGCAACACCAAGGAACAGAACGAAGCCTTCACCCAAGGCATCATCGACAGCCTGGAGCCGCTGGTCCGTGCCGCGGTCAAAGACATCGGTTACGAACAGGACGGCTTCCACTGGGAAACGGCCGAATACGCCTGCTATCTGCACGCCCAGTCGGCAGACATCGCCGTCGGCGTCGACTCCACCAATGAGAAGGACGAGGGCGCAGGCGATCAGGGCATCATGTTCGGCTATGCATCGAACGAAACGCCTGAGCTGATGCCGGCAACTCTGGCCTACAGTCACAATATTCTGAAAAAGCTGGCGGAGCTGCGCCACGCGGGCGGCTCGATCCTGGAGCCGGACGCCAAGTCCCAGGTCACCCTGCACTACGAAGACGGCAAACCCGTCCGCGCCACCTCCATCGTCGTCTCGACCCAGCACGCCAAGGGCAAGACCCAGGCTGACGTAGCCGCCGTGGTCAAGCCGGTGGTCGAAAGCGTACTGCCGCAAGGCTTCATCACCGACGAGACCGTCTGGCACATCAACCCGACCGGCATTTTCGAAATCGGCGGCCCCGATGGCGACGCGGGCCTGACCGGCCGCAAGATCATCGTCGACACCTATGGCGGCGCAGCCCCGCACGGCGGCGGCGCCTTCTCGGGCAAGGACCCGACCAAGGTTGACCGCTCGGCCGCCTACGCCGGCCGCTACCTGGCCAAGAACGTCGTCGCCGCCGGTCTGGCCGACCGTTGCACCATCCAGATCAGCTACGCCATCGGCGTCGCAGCGCCCCAGTCGATCCACGTGGACCTGCACAACACGGGCAAGATCGATCCCGCCGTGCTGGAACGCGAACTGCCCAAGCTGATCGGCGGCGCCACGCCGCGCGGCATTCGCGAGCATCTGAAGCTGAACAAGCCGATCTACGCCCGCACCACCGCCTACGGCCATTTCGGCCGCGAGCCTGACGCCGACGGCGGCTTCAGCTGGGAAAAGACCGATCTGGTCGAGGCGCTCAAGGCCCTCGCCTGATCACGATGTTCCGGCCTGGCGACCACCAGGCCGGACACGCATCTCAGCCCGCCAACAGACCCTGATCGCGCAGGGCGTCAGCCAGCTCGCCCGGCCCGGTCCACAGGCGCGTATAGCCCGCCTCGCCCAGTCGTTTCAGCTCGGTGACCAGATCAGCCTTGGGCGAGGCGACGAAACGCCCGTCAAAGCCCACGCCGTCCGCAGAGACGCGCACCAAAGGCCGCCCGGTCTCAAGCCGGTGCAGGAAGCCTTCGCACAGGACCACCGCCTCTTCGGCCAGCAATCCCGTCTCCACCGTCAGGCCCGCCGTGCGCAGGCGCTCGGTGCCCCGCCCGGCCGCGAACGGCGACGGATCAAGACAGGCGACCACCACGCGCGCCACCCCGGCCTCCGCCAGGAAATGAGCGCAGGATTTACGGCCTGAAGACCGCGCGCCGCACGGCTCCAGCGTCACATAGGCGGTGGCGCCGACGACCTCGGCGCCGGCGGCGGGCACAGCCTGCTCCTCGGCATGAGGACGTCCGCCCGGCGCCGTGGCGGCCTGGGCGATGATGCGGCCGTCCTTGACCAGCACGCAGCCGACCGCAGGATTGGGCCAGGTTTCGCCCATGCGGCCCTTGGCCAGTTCAATGGCCTGGGCCATGAAGCCCCGGTCGGCGTCGCTCCAGCTCATGCGACGGCCGGAGGCAGTTCTTCGGCGCGCGAGGCGTCAAGATAACGGGCGGCGGTCGGCTTCAGGTCGGCGTCCAGGTCGATCTCCAGCGGATTGCCGGTCGGGATCTCCACCCCGACAATCTTGTCGTCCGGCACGGCGAACAGCAGCTTGACGATGGCGCGCAGCGAGTTGCCGTGGGCGGCGATCAGCACGTCTTCGCCGGCCTTCAGGCGCGGCGCGATCTCTGCGTCCCAATAGGGTTCGACCCGGTCCAGCGTCGTCTTCAGGCTTTCGGTGTCCGGGATGGCCTTGCCCGCATAGCGGGGGTCGGCGTTGAAATCGAACTCGCCGCCCGGCGCCAGCGGCGGGGGCGGCACGTCATAGCTGCGGCGCCAGACCTTGACCTGATCCTCGCCGTGCTTCTCGGCGGTCTCGGCCTTGTTGAGACCCGTCAGGCCGCCGTAATGGCGCTCGTTCAGACGCCAGTCCTCGATCACCGGCACATCGGTCAGACCCGCCGACTGCAGGGCCAGGGCGCCGGTGCGCTTGGCGCGCGTCAGGACCGAGGTGAACATCACGGCGGGCTTGAATCCGGCCTCGGCGATCAGTTCGCCGCCATGACGCGCCTGGGCCTCGCCCTCCGCCGTCAGATCGACATCGACCCAGCCGGTGAACCGGTTTTCGAGGTTCCATTGGCTCTGGCCGTGGCGAAGCAGGATCAGGCGCGACATTCAGCAGGCTCCGTAGAAGACGGGCGTAAAGGGGAGGGCTTTCGGGTAGGCCGCTGTCATCGGTCGGTCAAGGTTTCGCCATCGTCCTGCATCGCCGACAGCCATAACGCCGTTCGCATCGTGTTGCAGCGCAACAGTCTGCAGGACTATAGGGTAACCCGCCCATCGCTTCGCGCAATCCATTTGCGGCCCGCCTTATCGTCGGACAGGACTTTGTGGTCCTGACGCCGCTGCAATCTTCAAGGTCATCTCCATGCTGAAACCCCGCCAGGATCTGACGCCGAACACGGCTGCCTATGAAACCCAGGCGCTGGTGAAGCCGACGGGGTTCCGCGAATACGACGCGCGCTGGATTCTGGAGAAGGAGATCAACCTTCTGGGCATTCAGGCGCTGGGCCTTGGCCTAGCCACCTTCGTCCACGAGATCGGCGTCCAGCCGAAGATTGTCGTCGGCCACGACTTCCGCGGCTACAGCCTCAGCGTCAAACAGGCCCTGATCATCGGCCTCTTGGAAGGCGGGATGGAGGTTTTGGACGTGGGTCTGGCCCTGTCGCCCATGGCCTATTTCGGCCAATTCGAACTGGACGCGCCTTGCGTCGCCATGGTCACCGCCAGCCATAACGAGAACGGCTGGACCGGCGTGAAGATGGGCGCGAACAAGCCGCTGACCTTCGGACCCGACGAAATGGGCCGCCTGAAGGAGATCGTGCTGGGCGGACAGGGTGTGGCGCGCGACGGCGGCAGGCTGGTGCGCGTCGACGACTTCCGCGAAACCTACATCGCCGACGTGGCGTCCAAGGTTCGGATCAAGCGCCCGCTGAAGGTCGTCTGCGCCTGCGGCAACGGCACGGCCGGCGCCTTCGCCCCAGACGCCTTGCGGCGCATGGGCGTCGAGGTGATCGAGATGGACACCGACCTCGACTACAATTTCCCCAAATACAATCCGAACCCGGAAGACCACGCCATGCTGGTGCAGATGGCCCAGCGGGTGAAGGAGACGGGCGCCGACCTGGCCCTGGGCTTCGACGGCGACGGCGACCGCTGCGGCGTGGTGGACGACACGGGCGAGGAGATTTTCGCCGACAAGATCGGCCTGATGCTGGCCCGCGACCTGTCCAGGGTCCACCCCAACTCGACCTTCGTCGTCGATGTGAAGTCGACGGGCCTGTACAAGACCGACGAGGTGCTGAAGGCCAATGGCGCCGAAGTCGTCTATTGGAAAACGGGCCATTCCTACATCAAGCGCAAGACCGCCGAACTGGGCGCCCTGGCCGGGTTCGAGAAATCGGGTCACTTCTTCATGGCGGGCGAACTGGGCCATGGCTACGACGACGGTCTGGTCGCGGCCGGCGCGGTCCTGGCCATGCTGGACCGCAATCCCGGCAAGAAGCTCAGCGAACTGAAGTCCGCCCTCCCCGACGCCTGGACCAGCCTGACCATGTCGCCGCACTGCGATGATGAACTGAAGTACGGCGTGCTGGACCGGATCGTGAAGGAATACGTCGATCTGGCCGCCGCCGGGGGTGAAATCCTGGGCCGTAAGATCATCGAGGCCATCACCGTCAACGGCGTGCGCGTGCACCTGGACGACGGCTCCTGGGTCCTGGTCCGCGCCTCGTCCAACAAGCCCGAGCTGGTCGTGGTGGTCGAAAGCATGCGCAGCGAAGACGACATGCGCGACCTGTTCCGCAAGGAGATCAAACCGCGCCTGGCCGCCTATCCCGAGATCGGCGCGTTCAATCAGGAGATCTGAGTGCTTTCGTCATTCCGGGCGAAGGGCAGGCCCGGAATGACGAAAAGAGGCGCGACGGGCGACCGTCGCACCTTCGATCAATGCACCCGCGCCTTGCCGATCTCCAGGCCGTCCTGACCCGCTGACACCGCGATCACGCCGCCGTCTTCGATCTCGCCCGCCAGCAGTTTGCGGGCGATGGGGTCGACCAGGTCTTTCTGGATGACGCGCTTCAAGGGGCGGGCGCCATAGACGGGGTCGTAGCCGCGGTCGGCCAGCCAGGCCAGGGCCGCGTCGTCGATGTCGATGGCCATGCGGCGGTCGGCCAGAAGCTTCTCGAACCGGGCCAGCTGGATGCGGACGATGCCGCCCATCTGGTCACGGCCCAGGCGGTGGAACAGGATGATCTCGTCGATCCGGTTCAGGAACTCGGGCCGGAAATGCCCGCGCACCGCCTCCATGACGAACGGACGCACGGCCTCGACATCATCGCCTTCGCCCTGATTGGCCAGGAATTCCGAACCCAGGTTGGAGGTCATGATGATCAGGGTGTTGCGGAAGTCGATGGTGCGGCCCTGACCATCGGTCAGGCGGCCGTCGTCCAGCACCTGCAGCAGCACGTTGAACACGTCGGGGTGGGCCTTTTCGACCTCGTCGAACAGGACGACCTGATAGGGACGGCGACGCACCGCCTCGGTCAGGGCGCCGCCCTCGTCATAGCCGACATAGCCGGGAGGGGCGCCGATCAGGCGGCTGACCGAATGTTTCTCCATATATTCCGACATATCCAGCCGGGTGATGGCGGCCTCATCGTCGAACAAGAACTCGGCCAGAGCCTTGGTCAGTTCGGTCTTGCCCACGCCCGTGGGGCCCAGGAACAGAAAGCTGCCCAGCGGACGGTTGGGGTCGTTCAGACCGGCGCGGGCGCGGCGCACGGCGTCGGACACGGCGGTCAGAGCCTCGTCCTGACCCACGACGCGACCACCAAGGGCGTCCTCCATCTTGAGCAGTTTCTCGCGCTCGCCTTCCAGCATCTTGTCGACGGGCACGCCGGTCCAGCGGCTGACGACGGCGGCGATCTGTTCGGCGTCGACGACTTCGGGGGTCAGGGGACCCCCACGACCGGCAGAGCCTGAGGTT
This sequence comes from Brevundimonas nasdae, assembly GCF_019395145.1. Taxonomy (NCBI): domain Bacteria; kingdom Pseudomonadati; phylum Pseudomonadota; class Alphaproteobacteria; order Caulobacterales; family Caulobacteraceae; genus Brevundimonas; species Brevundimonas nasdae. The sequence goes on along the minus strand of NZ_CP080034.1, from coordinate 3,594,747 downwards.
TCATTGGCCTCGGCCTCGGCCAGCTGTTTTTCGATCTGGGGAATCTGGCCGTAGGCGATCTCCGACGCACGGCCCAGATCGCCCGCGCGCTGCGCGTTGGTCAGCTCCAGACGCAGGCGGTCCAGGGTTTCGCGCAGCTGGGCGCCCTGACCGACCTTTTCCTTTTCCGACTTCCACTGGGTCGTCAGGTCGTCGGACTGGCCTTCCAGATCGGCGATCTCGTCTTCCAGCTTCTCCAGACGGTGCTGGGAGGCGGTGTCCGTCTCCTTCTTCAGGGCCTCACGTTCGATCTTCAGCTGCACCAGGCGGCGGTCGATCTCGTCCAGAGCCTCGGGCTTGGAATCCACGGCCATGCGCACGCGCGATGCGGCCTCGTCGATCAGGTCGATGGCCTTGTCGGGCAGGAAGCGGTCAGTGATGTAGCGGTTCGACAGGGTGGCGGCGGCGACGATGGCGCTGTCGCTGATGCGGACCCCGTGGTGGACCTCGTACTTCTCCTTCAGGCCGCGCAGGATCGACACCGTGTCCTCGACCGTGGGTTCGGCGACGAAGACGGGCTGGAAGCGACGGGCCAGGGCCGCGTCCTTCTCGACGTGCTTGCGGTACTCATCCAGGGTGGTGGCGCCGACGCAGTGCAGTTCGCCTCGCGCCAAGGCGGGCTTCAGCAGGTTGGAGGCGTCCATCGCCCCGTCGCCTTTGCCCGCGCCGACCAGGGTGTGCATTTCGTCGATGAACAGGATGACCCCGCCCTCGGCCGCCGACACCTCGTTCAGCACGGCTTTCAGCCGCTCCTCGAACTCGCCGCGATATTTCGCGCCCGCGATCAGGCTGCCCATGTCCAGCGCCATGACGGTCTTGTCGCGCAGAGATTCCGGCACATCGCCGTTGACGATGCGCAGGGCCAGGCCTTCGACAATGGCGGTCTTACCCACGCCCGGCTCGCCGATCAGGACGGGGTTGTTCTTGGTGCGCCGGGCCAGGACCTGAATCGTGCGGCGGATTTCCTCATCGCGCCCGATGACCGGGTCGATCTTTCCGTCCGCCGCCGCCTGGGTCAGGTCGCGGGCATAGCGTTTCAGGGCGTCATAGCCGTCTTCAGCGCTGGCGTTGTCGGCGGTCTTGCCCTTCCTCACATCCGCGATGGCGGTCTCCAGCTTGTCAGGCGTCAGGCCGGACGATTTCAGCACCTGGGCCGCGACGCCGCCCTCCTTGGCCAATGCGGCCAGAAGGCGTTCCGTCGTGACGAAGGCGTCGCCCGCCTTTTTCGAGGCCTCCTCGGCGGCGGCGAAGACGCGGGCGGTGTCGCCGTCCAGATAAAGCTGGCCCGAGCCGCCGGTGACCTGGGCGCGCTTCTTCAGGGCGGTTTCGACGTCGGCCTCGGCCTTGCGGACGTCGCCGCCAGCGGCGTTGATCAGGTTGCGGGCCAGGCCGTCGCGCTCCTCCAGCAACACCTTGAGCAGGTGTTCGGGGGCGAACTGCTGGTGACGGCGGGCCAGGGCCAGCGACTGGGCCGACTGGACGGCCTGTTTGGCGCGGTCGGAATAGAGATCGAGATTCATGTGTTCCCCTCAGGAGGCGGATTTCATCTCAATGCGCCCTTATCGAAAGCGACGCCTTGAGCTGTCGCAAACGAGATGGTGTTGCGGATTTGGCGCACAAGGGGCGCGGATCAGGATTTGCGGCGGCCTGCGGCGTGCTGGGCCGCCAACACGGCGACGGCGCGCAGGTCCTCACGGCTGACGTCCAGCGCCTCGTGCATTTCCGACAGGGCGGCGTCGATGTCGGCCTCTGAAATCGTCAGCGGGCCGGGCGTGATCTTCTCTGGCCTGTGCGGATAGGCGTGGCCCGAGAACCGGTGAAACAGCCAGGCGGCGCCGACCAGCAGGACCGCGTTCAGGGCGGCGGGCGCCAGCGGGAACAGCCAGGCGGCGGCGGGACCGGCCAGCACCGGCGTCAGGGCTGTGCCGCCGCCGGGCGGATGCAGGCAGCCGAACAGGGACATGGCCCCGATGGCCAGGGACACCGCGACGGCGCCGCCGATCATCGGGTCATGTATGGCATGGGCGACGATGACGCCGATCAGGCCGGAAATGGCGTTGCCGCCGATCACGGGCCAGGGCTGGGCCAGAGGGCTTGCGGGAACGGCGAAGACCAGCACCGCCGACGCCCCCATCGAGGCGATCAGCAGGGCGTGGGCCGCATGGTCCGCGCCCAGAACCCAGCGCGACACCAGCCCCGTCAGGCCGATGCCGAACAAGGCGCCCAGACAGGCCGCCGCGCGGTCGCGCAGGGTCGCACCCGCCAGAATAGGTCGAAACAGCCGCATGAAGCCCCCTCACGCCCAGGTTTCATGCCTAAACCCGCCAATGCCGCCGCGATAGGCCGGTTCGCCGCCGCGAATAAATTTTCGCCCCGCCCAGCCGCAAACCACCGTCACGCGTTGCACCCTCATGCCCGAATGATCGGGCATGAGGAGCTAATCATGCGCAAGACCCTGATCGCAGTCGCCGCCGGCCTCATGGCCCTCAGCGCCGCTTCCGCACAGGCCGCGAGCTCTGACCAGTCCCGACAAGGACAGCCAGAACACGCCGCACCGATGCGGCCAAACGAGGCCAGAACCCCACAGACCGGCCCCGTCCCCTATATGCAGACCACCGGGCCGAACCAGCACGACATGCGTCGCGCCGACGGTCGTGGGCCGCAGGACAATGACCGATATGGCGTGTGGGAAACCCGTTGGGGCGCGCGCCCCAATGAGCCGCCGGCGCATTTCTCGCGTCACGGCGACTGGTACCGCCACGTTCACGCCTGTCAGAGCCGTTACAAGAGCTATAATCCGCGCACGGACCGCTACACCGTCCGTCGCGGCCAGACGGCGGTCTGCCGCCTGTAACGCCTGAAGCACGACGACCGGGCGACGACCCCGCCGCCCGGTCTTGTCAGGCAATCGGGAACCCAGAGCTTCGCCATACGCTTTGGACCGATGCTTACGACCAAGATGAACCCCCGTGTCTTCTGGGGGGCCAGCGCGATTGCAGGCGCCCTGCTGCTGTTGGCCCTGATCGCGCCGAACACATCCGACCTGATATTCGGTCGGGCCCAGGCCTGGGTGATCGACACCTTCGGCTGGCTGTATGTCGCTGCGGTTGCGGGCTTTCTGGGCGCCGTGGTCTGGCTGGCCGGCGGGCCGACCGGACGGCTGAAGCTGGGGCCGGACGACGCCGAGCCGGACTTCCCCTATCTGTCCTGGCTGGCCATGCTGTTCGCCGCCGGCATGGGCATCGGCCTGATGTATTTCGCCGTCGCCGAACCGGTGCAGCACTATATCGCCCCGCCCGAGGAGGTCCCCGGCACGGTCAAGGCCGCACGCGAGGCCATGGTCATCACCTTCACCCACTGGGGCGTCCACGCCTGGGCCATCTATGCCGTGGTCGGACTGAGCCTGGCCTATTTCGCGCACCGAAAGGGCCTGCCGCTGACGATGCGGTCAGGCCTCTATCCCCTGCTGGGCAGGCGGATCAACGGGCCGATCGGCGACGCCGTCGACATCTTCGCCATCTGCGGCACCCTGTTCGGCATCGCCACCTCTCTGGGGCTGGGCGTGGCCCAGATGGCGGCGGGTCTGGATTATGTGTTCGGCATTCCCAACACGGTGCTGATCCAGGTCGGGCTGATCGTGGCGGTGATGGGGGTGGCGACGCTTTCGGTGCTGTCGGGCGTGGACAAGGGGGTGCGGCGCCTGTCGGAGCTGAACCTGATCCTGGCCGTCTGCCTGATGCTGTTCGTGCTGTTCGCCGGACCGACCCTGTTCCTAATGCGGGCGCTGGTGCAGAATTTCGGCCTGTATCTGGACCACTTCTTCGTGCGCACCTTCACCCTGTACGCCTATGAGCCGCGGGCGTGGATGGCCAACTGGACCCTGTTCTACTGGGCCTGGTGGATCGCCTGGTCGCCGTTCGTGGGCATGTTCATCGCCCGGATTTCGCGCGGGCGGACGGTGCGCGAGTTCGTGATCGGCGTGCTGCTGGTCCCCACCGGCTTCACCTTCCTGTGGATGACCGTCTTCGGCAATACGGCCATGGCCTATGACATGGGCCAGGCGGCGGGCGCGATCTCCCAGGCCGTGCAGGCCGACCTGTCGACGGCCATGTTCCACTTCTTCGAGCAGTTGCCGGGCACAATGTTCACCTCGACCCTGGCCATCCTGCTGGTCGCGGTCTTCTTCGTCACCTCGGCGGATTCCGGCTCGCTGGTGATCGACACCCTGGCGTCCGGCGGGGCGGACGACACCCCGCGCTGGCAGCGGATCTACTGGTGCGTGATGCAGGGGGCGGCGGCGGCCCTGCTGCTGCTGGCAGGCGGGTTGGGGGCGTTGCAGGCCGCGACCCTGGTGGCGGCCCTGCCCTTCTGCATCATCATGATCCTGCTGGTCGCGGGCCTGTTCCGACAGATGAACGCCGACCTGACCGGGGCGAGCATCGCCACCGAGGCCGCGCCCCTGTCGCAGCAGCTGAAACGCATCCTGACGCCGGCGACGCGCACCGACATCGTCAAGGAGATCGACCGCCACGGCCTGCCCGCGCTGGAGACCGTGCGCACCGCCCTGGAGGCCGAAGAACCCGACGCCGAGGTCGGTCGCGACGACGCCGCCGCCTGGCTGACGGTGCGGCACGGCGAGCGGGTCTTCATCTATCGGCTAGGCGCGCGGTCACGCCCCCGCCCGGTCGCCAGCCAGCGCGACGCGCCCGTCGGGCGCCGCCTGCTGGAATGGCGCCTGACGGCCCAGACCGGCGACGGCTCTCGCCCCTATGATGTGACCGGCTTCACCCAGAACCAGATCGTCGCCGACGTGCTGGAGAAACTGCAGGCCTGGCGCCTGGGTTGAGCACCGGGGGCGGCGGCGCGAACGACGCCGCCCTTCTGATCCTCAGCCGCCCGTCGGGCCGGTCGAGAAGTCGAACTGCTCCGGCTGACGACGCTGGCCGCCGCCGAAGTTCCACGTCAGGCCGACGTAGAAGGCGCGCAGCTTGATGTCCTGCTCCGAGCGTTCGCGGAACAGAGGCGTGTCATAGGTGACCGTGTTGTTGAACGAATTGAACAGGTCGCGGGCGGTGAAGTTGAACGACAGGGTCTCGTTCAGCTTGCGCCGATAGCCCAGGTTGACCATGCCCCCGGCCTCGCGCTTGCCCTGGGCCAGCAGGCTTTCGCCCTGCCAGAAGCCGGTCACCTGGACAAAGTCCTTGGGCGTCGGCTGCCAGTTCAGGCTGAGGCGCCCGCTGGCCATCGTGCCGTCGCGGTCGCGCCCGCCAGGAATCCCCGCGGCGTCGATCTCCTGCTGGAACACATTGACGGCGGCGTTGTAGCGCAAGGTCGGATGCAGGCGGCCGTTGGCGACCAGTTCCACGCCCATGTCGCGGCGCGAGCCCAGGTTTTCGGGGCGGGTCAGCAGAACGCCGCCGCCGATGTCGCTGGCCACGTCGGTGAAGGCCTTGTCGGTGTCACGCAGATAGGCGGTGGCCTGATAGAAGGTCTGCCCCTTGCGCAGCTGCCACATGAACTCGAAGGAATCCGTTTCCTGGGGCTGCAGGTCCGGGTTGCCTGAACGCAGGTTCAGCGGGTCCTGATAGACCACCAGCGGATTCAGCTGGCTGGGCTGCGGGCGCTGGATGCGGCGCGAATAGCTGGCGCGCAGGGTCTGTTCGTCCGACATCTTGTATTGGACATGAGCGGTCGGATAGGCGCGGAAATAGTCCTGAGAGGCGGAGGTCCCGCCGGTCAGGTCGTCGATGCGGATGTCGGCCTGCTCCAGCCGCAGACCCGCCTGGGCCGACAATTTCTCGGACAGGCTGCGCTCATAGGTGGCGTACAGGGCGTGAACCGTCTGGCGCGCCTTGAACCGGCTGCTGAGGCCGGGAACCACCGGCAGATTGTTCTCGATCGGGCCTCGGCTGAAGACCACCTCCTGATCCGGGCGCTGATCGTTCAGCTCATAGCCCAGACGCAGCTTGCCGCCGTCGGACAGGGGACGGACATAGGCGCTGGTGAAGCCCAGGGTGACCTGGTTCACATCGGTCGCCGTGCGCTCGTACAGGGTCGCGGCGGCGGGGGTCAGGAAGAGGGTGCTGGCCGGGCCCGAACTGTCGTTGCTGTTGCTGTCGTAGCGCAGTTCGTTCGACCATTCGTGACCGGAATCATCGAAGCGATGCAGCACCCGCCCGGTGACGCCCCAGTTCTTGAAGTTGAAGTCCTGACCGCCATCACGACGATAGGCGCTGGTCAGGGCGCCCGCCGCGTTGCGGGTTTCAAACAGCCCCCCTCCCGAGCCTTCGCCGTCAAAGACGACGCCGCGCAGTTCACCGGTCACCTGGGTCTTGTCGGTCAGCTTGTATTCGGCGGTCAAGCGCCCGAACGCGCCGTTCTGTTCAGACTCGATCCGCTGATCGACGCTGGTGGTCGAAACCACCGCGCCGGTGACGGGATCAAGCTGCTCGCGCAGGCGCGTCATGTGGATGTTGGTGGGATCGGTCCGGTAGCTGAGGTCGCCCGACAGGGTCAGGCGGTCCTTCTGATACGATCCGCTGAGCCCCGCATTCCAGCGGCCGTTGTCGCCGACATTGGCGCGGATGGAGCCGGTGGTCTGGGTTCCGGGCTTGGGCGCCGTGGGCTTGGTGATCAGGTTGATCACCCCGCCGGAGCCTTCGGGGCTGTAGGCGGCGGACGGATTGGTCATCACCTCGATGCGCGCATACTGGCTGGCCGGCAGCTGGATCAGCGCCTGGCCACGGCCGGGGCCCGTCAGGATGCCCGACGGGCGGCCGTCGACCAGGATGGTGACATTGCTGTCGCCGCGCAGAGAGACATTGCCCTCGGGATCGACATCGACCGAGGGAACATTGCGCAGGGCGTCGGCCACGCTGCCGGTCACGGCCTGAAGGTCGTTGGCCAGGCTGTAGCTGGTGGCGTCGATCGAGGTGCGGACGTCGCTGGCGCGGGCGTTGACCACCACATCGCCGACGGTGGCGGCCTGACCTGACGGCGGGGTTTGTGCGGCGGGCTGGGGCGGGGTCGGGGTTTGGGTTTGGGCCGGAGCCTGGGGCGCAGGCGTCGCCGGACGCGGCGCGGGCGTCTGGGCCAGGGCGGCTCCTGCGGGCAGCATCAGGGCGGCGCTGGCCAGCGAGGCGTAATACAGTCTGTTCACTTGAGATGATCCTGGGCAGGCAGAGACGGGGGCGTGCTTTTTCCTCGCGCTAACAACAGGCGGCGCCGAACACCAGTTAAGGATGTGTCATGTGACGTCGCGCGCGAATTCGCGTTTGGCCCGTTCGCACTTGGGCAGTTCGCGCTTGGCCAGTTCCCGCTTGGAGTGTCGGCGGCCCGGCGTTAGCGTCGCCGCAAGTCTTGCCGGAGTTTTCAATGTCCCTTCGCCTGTCGCGCCGCACCGCCCTGTTCGCTTCCGGAGGCGCCGCCGCCCTGGTCTCCAGCCCGTCCTGGGCGCGCACGGCGGCGAACGACGACGCCAGCCTGGTCGAGGCGGTGGACGCCTATGTGAAGACGGCGATGGCCGCCTGGCCGGATCAGCCCGCCCTGGGCGTTGCGGTGGTCAAGGACGGCCAGACCATCCTGTCGCGCGGCTATGGCGTGAAGGTGCAGGGCAAACCCGCGCGGGCCGACGAACACACCCTGTTCGCCATCGCCTCCAACTCCAAGAACGTCACCGCCGCCGCCCTGGCCATCATGGTCGACGAGGGCAAGGTGAAGTGGGACGAGCCGGTGAAGACCTATCTGCCCGGCTTCAAACTGTCCGATCCCTACATCACCGACCATATCACCGTGCGCGACACCCTGAGCCACCGGGCCGGGTTCGGTCTGGGTGCAGGCGACCTGCTGTTCTGGCCCAACAGCGACCGCACCCGCGCCGAGGTGATCGCCCAGGCCGCCTTCGTGCCCATCGAGGACGGGTTCCGGGCGCGCTATCACTATTGCAACCTGATGTTCGTGGTTGCGGGCGCCGTGCTGGAGGCCGTGTCGGGCCTGACGTGGGAGGACTTCATCCAGACGCGGATCCTGGACAAGGTCGGCATGACCGAGACCGTGCCTCTGGCGCGCCTGGCCGACCCCGCCAAATCCGCCCTGCCCCACGCCCGCGTCGGGCCGCCGCTGCGCACCCACGGGCCGATGGTTCAGATCGCCAACTCCATCGCCGAGGTCTGGAACTGGGATTCGGCGGCGGCGGCGGGCGGCATCTGCACCACCACCACAGACTGGGCCAAATGGATCGCCGTGCGCCTGAACGAAGGCAAACTGCCCGACGGCTCGCGCCTGTTCTCGGAAGAGACGGCGCGCGAGATGTATCGGCCCAACATCATCGTCGGCAACTCGGCGGGGCCGACGGCGGAACTGCCCAACCGCGCCATCGCCTCGACCTACGCCATGGGCCTGCAGGTGCAGGACTATCGCGGCGAGCGGATCGCCAGCCACGGCGGCGGATCGCCCGGCGGGATTTCGGCCACCGTCCTGATCCCCGGACGCAAGATCGGCTTCAGCATCTTCTCCAACGCCGAGGAAAGCTTCCTGCTGCGGTCCCTGCGCTCAGGCATCACCGATCTGTGCATGGGCAAGGCCGACTTCGACTGGATTGCAGACTCCAAGAAGATCGAGGCCGAGGGTGAAGCCAAGTCGCAGGCCGCCGCCATCGAGATCGACGCCAAGCAACGCGCGGGCGCACCCCCGGCGATGCCGCTGGACGCCTATGCCGGAACCTGGCGCGACCCGTGGTACGGCGACATCACCATCGTCCAGAAGACCGAAGGCCGGGGCCGCAACCGCAAGAGCGGCCTGTGGCTCAGCTTCACCCACACCCCGGCGCTGCAGGGCTGGCTGGAGCCCTATGACGGCGAGACCTTCCGCACCCGCTTCCCCGACAAGCGCGAGGAAGACGCCTTCATCACCTTCAACATCCAGACGGCGAAACCGGCGACGGCGACGGTCAAGGGCGTCTCGCCCGACATCGACTTCTCGTACGATTATCAGGACCTGAAGCTGACGCGGGTCTGAGATTTCATCCGTGGGGCGACCCTGGACGGATCGCTCGCCCGTCAGCGGACGATCTCGATCAGGTCCAGCTTGGATTCCTGTTTCGGCCAGGGGATGACCACGCGCCAGCGGTTTTCGCCGATCCGCTCGACCACGCCCGCCTGATCGCGTTCCGGCTGGGCGCCATAGGCGGGGAAGCCGCGTTCGTCGCCCCAGGCCTGGGTTCCGACATAGACCAGACGGCTGTCGGCATCGGGATAGAGCCTGCCCTGGAACCGCTGCGAGCCGGTCGTCTTGGTCAGGATCAGGTCGCCCCCCGGCGTCAGTTCGACCCGGCAGGCGAAGAAGGGATAGTCGACATAGGCCAGGGTTCCGCCGTCGCGCGTGCCCATCTTGATCGTGCGGCAGCGATAGGATCCCGGCCCCGGCTGCGACCGGCCCGCACGGGCAGCGTTGGGATCACCCAGCGGCCCCAGTTTCTCGACCTGGGCTGAATAACCGTCTTCCTCAGCCTCGATGCGCGCCAAACGCCACGCGTCGTCAAGCCGACCCAGCAGCCCCTCGTCCGTGCTGGAGACGACCTTGCGCCAGTCGTCGGTCGCCGGGGCCGCTGTTTCCGCCGGTGCGGCGTCGGCCGGTGGGGCGGCCTCGGGTTGCGGCTGGGCGGTTTCGGCGTCGGCGACCTTCAAGGCGGGCGGCTCGGACTTGCCGCCGCGATTGTCGCCGCAGGCGCTCAAGGTCCCGGCCAGGGCCGCAGCGCTGACCAGGGTCAGCATTTTCAGAGAGAGGGATCGCATGATGTTTCGCCTTGAAATCGGGCTGTCGGTCAGTTTGCGGGGACCAGTTCGATCAGGTCCAGATTCGATTCGTTCTGGGGCCAGGGGATGACCAGGCGCCAGCGCGCGTCATCGATCCGCTCCATCACCGCGACCAGATCGCGGTCGGGATTCTGGCCATAGGAGTTGGCGGGTGGCTCCTGCGCCAGGGCCATCGAGCCCAGCAGGACCATGTGCCGGTCGTTCTCGGGGAACAGCAGGCCGGACGGACGCTGCGAGCCGGTCGTCTTGGTGAATTTCAGGCCGCGCGGCGTCTGTTCGATGCGACAGCCGAACCAGCCGTAGACGACATAACCCAGCCCTGTCTCACCGCCCTGGGAGCCCAGTTTCACTGTGCGGCAGCGATAGTTTCCCGGGCGCGGCGCGGCGCCCGGTCGGGCGGCGCCGGGATCAATCAGGTCGCCCAGACTGTTCAGGTCGCCTGAGCCCTTCTGACGGCGGGCCTGCTGCAACGCCAGGCTCCAGGCCGCGTCACGTCGCACATACCGGTCACGGTCGCCTGAGGTGATGACGCCGCGCCAGTCCATCAGGGTCGCGCCCGTCCCCGCCCCCCCTGCGCCCGGCCCCGCCGGCGGTGGGGGCGGAGGCGGCGGAGGGGGTGTTGTCGCGCAGGCCGCCAGGACGGCGACAGCAGAGATCGACAGGGCGAGACGGACGAATGAACGCATCAGCGCTTCCCTTGCGGCGGCGGCCTTGCGGCGAAGTCCCGCCCTTTAGGCCCCGCCGCCTACGCCGCCGTCAAGACCGCGACGGTTCAGGCGGCGGATCTGACGCCCGGTCCGCCATCCAAACCGCGCCGATTGAGGGCGTCATGCAGGGCGCCGGTCAGGGCCTGAAGCTCCAGCGGCTTCGTCAGATAGGCGGTGAAGCCCGCAGCCTGTCCCCGCCGGATGTCGTCCGGCGCGGCCGAGGCGGACAGGGCCACGACCGGCAGTCCCCGCGTGATGGGATCGGCGTCCAGACGCATCTTCAGTTCAAACCCGTCCATGCCCGGCAGGTCCGTATCCAACAGGATGACATCGGGCTGCAGCGCCTGGGCCAGGGCCAGCCCCTCGTCCCCCGTCGGCGCGACATAGAGGGGCGGATCGCCAAAGACCGAAAGCACCTGCCGCATCAGGGCGACATTGGCGAGATCGGCCTCGACGTAGAGGATGACGGCCTTTGACGGCACGTTCACGGGCGCCGGGATGACGGCAGGCAGACGCAGGGTGAAGGTGACGCCGGCGTCCTTTCGGCGCGCCGCGAAGATGCGGCCCTGCATGGCCTCGGCCAGACGTTGGGCCGCCGCCATGCCGAGACTGGCGCCGGAAGGCGCATCGCGCTCCACCCCGTTGAACGGCTCGAACAGGGTCTCGATCCGGTCGGACGCGGCCTCGAAACCCGTGTCGTGGACCAGGGCGACCACCTCGTCGTAGGACCGCTGGATCTCGGTGCGGACCATGCCGCCCGGCTGGGTATGACGAATGGCGTCCGCGATGAGGCGGCGCAGAATCTGGCGCACCCGGACCGGATCGGCGATGACGCCCAGGCCTGCGGCGGCAGGCGGACAGTCCAGGGTGACGTGAGCCTTTTCGGCGTCCACGCTCAGGGCGTCGCAGACCTGCCGCAAGGCCAGGCGCAGATCGACACGCTGCAGGGACAGGGTCAGGTTCGGCGACTGCACGGCGGCGAAATCGATCACCTCGTCCGCCAGCGCGATCAGGGCCGAGGACGCCGCTTCGATCCGCCCCACGGCCTCGCTCTGCTTGCGGCTGAGGGGCTCCACGGAGTTCAGGCGCAGCAGTTGGGCAAAACCGTGGATGACGTTCAGCGGCTGACGCAGTTCGCGCCCCAGGCCCAGCATGAATTCGGCCTTGGCCCGGTCGGCGGCGGCGATGCGGTCCTGCTGGGCGTCGGCGGCGGCCAGGGCCCGCGTCAGCGCCAGGGTTCGTTCGGCGACGCGGGCCTCCAGCCCCTCATTGGCGCGCCGCAGCTTTTCAGCCGCGCCCCGCGCCTTGAGCCAAAGTCGAATTCCGGCCAGCCCACCCGACAGGGCCATGACCAGAATGAGCAGGATGATTTCCATGACGCCCTCCAGACATGTGAAAAATCACACGCTTGGGTTGCGATCAGGTAAACACCATCTTTTGGTTGTATTCAGTCTTCGCTTTCGACGGCCGCCTCGGCCTTGCGGCGCGGGGCGCGGCGGCGCGGGGCGGCTTCCGCCTCAGGCTCAGCCGGAACCGCCGAACGGGTCAGGAAGCCCGGCAAAGCGGCCGGGGCGTCGTCACCGGCCTCGACCGCTGCGGCGGCCGGACGACGGCCGCGGCGGGGGCGTTCGGCGACTTCGACCGGCGCAGGCACTTCGACAGGCGCGGCCTCGACGACCGCTTCAATCACAGGCGACGCAGCAGCTTCACCTGCGTCGTCGGAGGCCTCGACCTGGCCGTCGTTCGGGCCTTCGTTCTGGCCCTCGAAACGATTGTTGCGCTCTTGGCGGCGGCGCTCCCAGCGTTCGCGGCGGGTTTCACGGCGGCCGCCGTTTTCGCCTTCGGCGCGGGGCTCACGGTCCTCGCCGCCTTGGTCACGGTCGCCGTTCTGCGCGTCACGATCGCGGTCGCGCGACTGATACTGGTCGCGGTCGCGGTTCTGGTCGCGATCACGCGGCTGGTCGCGGTCACGGTCGCGGTAGGGTTCGCGCGGCTGGTCACGCTGTTCAGCGCGCGCGGCGGCTTCCGACGCAGCGCGGTCTGCGGCCTGCTGGGCGGCCAGGAAGGCGGCGGCCTGTGCGCCGGACTCGTCTTCGAAATCGATGTCGAAGCCCTGGTTCGACAGTTCGCGTGCAGCGATGTCCGAGAAGGACCGCTGCGGCTGCAGAGCGCGCAGGACGCGGTAATAATGTTCGGCGTGCTGCTGATAGTTTTCAGCCAGAACCCGGTCGCCGCCAGACGAGGCGTCGCGCGCCAGCTGCTGATAGCGTTCATAAACGGTCTGGGCGTTGCCCCGGACCTTGATGTTCTCTGGGCCCTGCGAGTCCCACGAACGATTCGGATTGGCGTTGTTGGCGTTATTCGCGCCCGCCTTGTTCCGATTGCGTCCGCGTTGACGCTTCATGCCCTTGAAATCTCTCATGCCCGCTAACCGTGTGCAGGGGCGGAGCCGCGCCAGTCTGGCCGGGTCCGTCCGTTTCGTGGTTCCGTTTCGCTCGAGGCCTATCCCCGATTGTCGATCTGTCGGAATGCCTAGTCGCCCGCATGGTGCGCCGGTCCTTTGGGGACAGACCGTCATGGCCGGCTCAAGCCGCGAACAGCCGGGTATGCGCCCGGAAAGCTGCGATTTGAGTTGGGAGACAGGGAGTGACTTAACCTGTGCGACCGTCCTTTCCAAGCGGTTTTCGCAGGCCTGTCGCATCACAAGCCAACTGCGGCGCTTTGCTGCGCCCCCTCCCTTGGGCTAGGCAGTGGCTTTGAGAGGTTTACGAGGCTTTCCATGCGCGTTCTGGTTCTGGGCGGCGACGGTTTCTGCGGCTGGCCCACGGCCCTGCATCTGTCGGCCAGCGGGTGGGACGTGACCATCGTCGACAATCTGAGCCGTCGGAACATCGACAACGAGCTGGAGATCCAGTCCCTGACGCCGATCCGAACCATGGGCGAGCGGATCAAGGCGTGGAAGGAAATCTCGGGCCGCGACATCGGCTTCGTCAACATGACCCTGGGCCAGGAGTTCGACCGGCTGGTCGCCCTGATCCGTGACCTGGCGCCCGACAGCGTGGTCCATTTCGCCGAACAGCGCGCGGCCCCCTATTCGATGAAATCGGCGCGGCACAAGCTCTACACCGTCGACAACAACATCAACGCCACCCACCACCTGCTGGCCGCCATCGTCGAGAGCGGGCTGGACGTGCATCTGGCCCACCTGGGGACCATGGGGGTCTATGGCTACGGCACCGCGGGACTTCGTATTCCCGAGGGCTATCTGAAGGTCACAGTCGACACCGACAACGGCCCGTCCGAACAGGAAATCCTGTTCCCGCCCAATCCGGGCAGCATCTATCACATGACCAAGACGCAGGACGCCCTGCTGTTCCAGTTCTACGCCAGGAACGACGCCCTGCGGATCACCGATCTGCACCAGGGAATCGTCTGGGGCGCCCAGACCGCCGAGACGCGGCTGGACGAGCGGCTGATCAACCGCTTCGACTATGACGGCGACTACGGCACGGTGCTGAACCGGTTCCTGATGCAGGCGGCGGTCGGCTATCCGCTGACGGTGCACGGGACAGGCGGCCAGACGCGGGCCTTCATCCATATTCAGGACACGGTGCGTTGCGTCGAACTGGCGCTGAAGAACCCGCCCAGGCGCGGCGAACGGGTCAAGATCCTGAATCAGATGACCGAGAGCCGCCGGGTGCGCGACCTGGCCCGGATGGTCGCGGACATGACCGGCGCTGAAATCCGCAACCTGCCCAATCCGCGCCAGGAGGCCGACGAGAACGAACTGGTCGTGGCCAATGACCAGTTCCGCGAACTGGGCCTGAAGCCGATCACCCTGGCCGAGGGGCTGATGCAGGATGTGACCGAAATCGCCCGCCGCTACGCCGACCGCGCCGATCTGACGCGCGTGCCGTGCGTGTCGGCCTGGAATCAATGCCGGGCAGAGGCGCTGGAGCACCCCGCGCCAGCCGAAGCCGTCAGACCGTCAGTGCTGACGGCCTGAGGCTATTCAAGCAAACGGCCTCTGGGCTCACTCCACCACGAAGACGAATGACAGGGTCCTGTCGTCCGGCGTGGTGTCTCTCCAGGCCTGTTTATAGACCAGTTTCAGGGCCGCAGGCCCCTTGCCGCGCGGCGTGATGCGGATGGCGGCGCTTTCAGGCGCGCCCACCATGCCATTGGGGGTGGCAGGATCGCGGGTGACTTCGAACGGTTCGTCGACACGTAGGTTGGCGGCTTCCGCCACCTGCCAAGCATAGCCGGTGCTGGGATTGGTTTCGAGGCGCAGGACGGAGGTCACGCCCGCAGGCAAAGACACAGGTGACACGGCGTTGGCGGCCGACAGGGTGATCGGCGCAGGCTCCTGCGCGGTTGCGGCGTTGGCGGCCGAACTCGCGGCCAGGGCGAAAGCGAAGGCGACAAACAACATTCTGTGGGGCATCGTGAACCTCGACCTTGTGAAACGCGTTTAAAGCATAGCTGGAAGCCAACTCTGCCCCAGAGCAGCGGAATCTCCAACCCGATCAAACACTCCGCCTTTGGCGCGCGTCTCTTCGCCCAAGGCCCGTCCCGTGATGAAATCCATGCCTGAACCCGCCCCAACCCTGTCCCTGCTGGTCTTCGGCGGCGGCTATGTGGGACGGGCAGTTGCGCTGGAGGCGCTCAGGCGGGGCGGAACGGCGGTCGCCACCTCTCGCGATCCCGAACGCCGCAAGGCGCTGGAGGCCGAAGGCGTCACCGCCATTGACCCGCAGGACACGCCCGCCCTGAAGGCGGCGTTGCAGGCGGCGACGGCGGTTCTGGTGACGGCCGCGCCGGACGCCCAGGGCTGCCCGGGTCTGCGCGCGCTCTCCCCCCTGGCGTCAGAGGCCTGGCCCGACTGGATCGGCTATGTCTCGTCCACCTCCGTCTATGGCGACCGGGCGGGCGGCTGGGTGTTCGACAGCGGTCCGTTGAACGCCGCCAATCTGGAAGGCGCGCGCCGCGTGCGGGCCGAACAGGACTGGCTGGACGGGGCGCGGGGCATGGGACTGACGGTGCAGTTGTTCCGCCTGCCCGGCTTCTACGGACCGGGGCGCAGCGTGGTCGAGCGGCTGCGCGCGGGCACGGCCAAACTGGTCAGGAAGCCCGGCCAGATCTTCAATCGGATCCACATCGACGACATCGTCTCGGCCCTGTTCGCCTCGATGGACAGGCCGCGCCCGGGCGCCGTCTATAATCTGACGGACGACGAGCCTTCGCCCACCGATGTGGTGGTGGAATGGGCGGCCCAGCGCATGGGCCTGCCGCGCCCGCCCGAAGTCGACTGGACAGACGACAGCGTCAGCGAAGGAATGCGGCGCTTCTATCTGGATTCAAAACGCGTTTCGAACGCCCGCACCAAGGCTGAACTGGGCTGGCGTCCGAAATATCCGACCTATCGCGAGGGGCTGGAGGCCATGCTGGACGCACCGCCCCCGCTCCGCATGGCGGGTTAGAGCGGCAGCAGATTGCGCTGGCGGCTGTAGCTCATGGTGCCGACATTGGCGCCCAGACGCAGGCCGACGCCGGTGCGGATCGGGGCCAGGACGATGCCGTCCGCCTTCTGATAGTTCACGCCCAGTCCGGCGACCAGATAGGCGGTGCCTTCCACGCCGGGATAGCGGCGATAGATCATGTCGGGGTGATAGAGGCCGTACACCAGGGTGAAGACCCGGCTGGCGTTGCCGCCCCAGTCCCAACCCACCGAAGCCCCCTGCCAGAAGACCTCCTGCGAGGCCGACAGATCCTTCATGTGAAGGGCGCCGCGGCCATAACGGGCGCCGACGACAAACGAGCCGGAGCCTTCTTCGCCGGCGATATAGGCGGTCGGGCGGTCGCCCTGATCCGCAAAGACGCGTTCGATGGCGCCGCCGACGACTTCAGCGGCGATGCCCAGTTCGCGCGAACCGGCCGAAACCAGTTCATCGAAGCTGTAGGACGATGCGCGCTGATCCGAGGCGATCGGATAGTTGGGATCGCGCGGCGCCGTAGAGGCGCAGGCGCCCAGCGATGAAGCCCCGGCGGCTGTGGCGATGCCCGAAAGGATCAGTTGGCGGCGATGCATGAGGGGCGCTCCGAAAGACAGCGAGAGAGGGCGCCCGTAAGAACGCGGGCCTGATGCGACCCTCCTCGACCTTTAAGGCAGCCTTGCGGCTTCAAGGTTAACCGGACCTTACGGCAGCCCCGAAACTCAGTGTTTGTCGGTCTTTGAGGCCAGCCAATCCATCAGGGCCAGCAGCACGCCCGACACCACGAAGGTCAGGTGGATGATGACGCCCCACAGGGCCTCGGTCGTGTTCAACTCGTAGCCGACCTTGCCAATGTTCATGAAGGTCTTGAGCAACTGGATGCCCGAGATCGCCACGATGGAGGCGATCAGCTTCATCTTCAGACCCGAGAAGTCGACCGTGCCCATCCACGGCGGGCGGTCCGTCTCGCCGTCCAGATCCAGCTTCGAGACGAAATTCTCATAGCCGGAGAACATGACGATCAGCAGCAGATTGCCCGCCAGCGACAGGTCCACCAGCGTCAGCACCGCCAGAATGGCGTCGTTGGACGACAACTCATGGCTCAGGCTCAGGGCCTTGGGCACATAATAGATCAGGTCCTTGACGAAGACCGCCAGCAACATGACCAGCGCCAGCACCAGCCCCGCATAGAAGGGGGCCATCAGCCAGCGCGAGCGGAAGAGCAGCCGCTCGAAAGCGGTTTCGATACGAGGTTTGGCGCTCATGTCAGGCCCGCAGCTTCCCGCCCTGCTTCTCGACCGCCGCGACGACCTTGGCCGTAAGGGCTTCGATCTCGGCTTCGGCCAGGGTGGCCTCGCGCGGCTGGATCACGACCTCCAGCGCGACCGACTTGAAGCCGTCGTCCACGCCCTTGCCGCGATAGATGTCGAACACCCGCACATCAACGATCAGGGTCTTGTCGGCGCCCGCCGCCGCACGCACCAGGTCACCGACCGGCTTGGCGTCCTCGACCACGAAGGCGAAGTCGCGGGTCAGGGGCATCAGGCTGCTGAGGTCGGCCGGGCCACGGCCCTTAGCCTTCTGGCCGCGCGGTTCAGGCACATTGTCCAGCACGATCTCGAAGGCCAGCATCGGACCATCCGCGTCCAGCGCCTTCAGGATGCGCGGATGCAGTTCGCCGAACTCGACCATCACATTCTTGGGGCCCAGCTGCAGGCGGGCCGAACGGCCGGGGTGCCACCAGTCGCGGTTCTGACCCTGGGCCAGTTGCAATGAGGCGACCGGCGCGCCGATCTCCTCCAGCACGGCGATCAGATCGCCCTTCAGCGCGAACAGAGGCTCCTCGCCCGCACCGCCCCAGTGCCGGGCGGCGTGCGGGGCGACCAGACCGGCGATGACCGTGCGCTGGTCCTTGGGCCCGTCGCCCAGATAGATCGGGCCGATCTCGAACAGGGCCGCATCGGCGAAACCGCGCGCGGCGTTGCGGGCGGCGGCCTGGATCAGGTTCGGCAGGGCCGAGGGGCGCATGCAGTCCAGATCGGCCGCAATGGGGTTCTCCAGCACCAGACGCTCATCGCCGCCGCCGAACAGGGCGGCCGTCGATTGCTTGGTGAAGGACCAGGTGACGGCCTCGGCGTATCCCAGCGACGCCAGGGCGCGGCGAGCCGTGCGGACGCGGGCCTGGCGCGGGTTCAGCACCCCGCCCGCCGGAATGGCGACCGGCGGCAGGGCCACGTCGGGCAGATTGTCGAAGCCCTCGATACGGGCCACTTCCTCGACCAGATCAGCGCGGCCCTCGACATCACGACGCCACGACGGCGGGGTGACGATCCACGGCTCGGCCTGACCAGCAGGCGCAGCCTGCACCAGGAAGCCCAGTTGGCCCAGGATCGTGCCGATGCGGTCATCGGCCAGATCCATGCCGGTCAGACGCTTCACATAGGCCGGGTCGAAGGCGAAGGGCTCAGGGTTCGCAGGCGGCTCGCCCACGAAGACGATCTCTGACGGTTCGCCGCCGCACAGGTCCAGAATCAGACGGGTCGCCAGCTCCAGACCCGGCGTGACCGAGACGGGATCAACGCCGCGCGCGAACCGGTACTGGGCGTCGGAATGGATGCCCAGCACCCGGCCCGTCTGGGCCGTGACGATGGGATCGAACCAGGCGCTTTCCAGGAAGACGTCCGTGGTGTCGTCGTCGCAGCCGGTCGTCTCGCCGCCCATGACGCCGCCCAGGCCGATGGCGCGCGCGCCCCCGGCGTCCGCGACGACGCAGACTGACGGATCAGCCGCATAGGTCTTGCCGTCCAGGGCGACCAGACGCTCAGCCTCTTCCGCCGCGCGACCGGCCCGCACCACGATCTCGGCGCCGTCCAGCTTGGCCACGTCATAGACGTGCAGGGGCCGGGCGCGGTCATAGGCGATCAGGTTGGTGACATCGACCAGACGGTTGATGGAGCGCAGGCCGATGGCGGTCAGACGCTTCTGCAGCCAGGCCGGCGACGGGCCGTTCTTGACGCCCCGGATCACGCGACCGGCGAAGACCGGGCACATTTCCGTCGCCTCCAGACGCACCGAGATCGGCGACGGGAAGGCGCCGCGCACCACGGCGATGTCGAAATGCTTCAGCCTGCCCACGCTGGCGGCGGCCAGATCGCGCGCGATTCCGACGACGCCCAGCCAGTCGGGACGGTTCGGGGTGACCTCGAAGTCAATGACGGGTTCGGCGCCGAACAGGCCCGCGACCGGGGTTCCCACGGGGATCTCCGGCGGCAGTTCCTGAATGCCGTCGCTTTCGTCGGCCAGCTCCAGCTCGGACGCCGAGCAAAGCATGCCGTTCGACACCACGCCGCGCACCGGCTTTTCGACCAGGGTCACGCCCAGACCCGGCACATAGGCGCCGATGGGGGCATAGATGGTGGTCAGGCCGGCACGCGCATTCGGGGCGCCGCAGACGATCTCCTTCAAGCCATCGACCGTCTCGACCTGACAGACCTGAAGTCGGTCGGCATTGGGGTGACGCTCAGCAGAGATGATCTTAGCCACCGTGAAGGGCGCCAGCTTGGCGGCGGGATCGAGAACCTCCTCGACCTCCAGCCCGGCCATAGTCATGGCCTCGGCGATCTGGTGGACATCCGCCTCGGTCTCGAGGTGGTCCTTCAGCCAGGACAGGGTGAATTTCATTGAGCAGGCCCGGATGTCGTCGGCACGGCAGCCAAGTCGTCAAGGAAATCTTGAGGCCCCGTATAACCGACATTGTAGAATTCACAGCCGATGAAACTGCAGTTCCTGATAGGAACGCATCCCAAGGCTCTTGGCCCCATCGGCTTGAGCAACAGGTTGCGCACGTCGCCACCACTTTCGCCGAGGTTACACTCGTCGAATGTCACGCCGACTGCTGCAAGCAATATAGCCGGCCCCTGCAATCGACACCCGATAAAAGTCCTATCCGTAATCATGCCCTGTGCCTGACAGGCTTCGTACAGATCAAAGAGATTGATATCGACGTCCTTGAATATTTTCGCGGAAAGGTCGCGAGCGACGTTCAGCGGACGATCAATTGGAAGACGGGCCATCAGGCTTGAATTCCCTGAGCGGCAATCAGTTGATTCGCCATTTCATCGAGGAAAGTGTCGGTGCCCGCATAGCCGATCTGAACCATGCGGCAGCGCACAAAATGACAGTTTTCCAAGCCAATCGCACCAACCAGCATAGGCCCCTGAGCCTTATACAAAAGCGAGCGCGGATCGGCGGCAACTCCCATGTTGCAGCTATCAAAACTCGTGGATCCCATCGCCAAGACCAAAGCTGGCCCTTCGATTACGCAATCGGTGAAGGTTTTGTCACGGATTACCGGGTCGCCCGCGTTCATGTGGTGAACTGCTAGAAGCGGCAGCCAAACACCTTCTTTCGTGAAGGTCTGGCGGGTCACCAACTCGCGACCAAACGCCTCGGACATCATGTCAGTCATGGTTTTGCTCTAATCACTGAGATCACGCACAGATTTCGCTTTGGCATAAAAATGGAAGCTTATGGTCGGTCGGTCAGAGCGCTGACCTGTTCAATGAACGCGTCCGTGCCGGTCAAGCCAACGCCGAAGAATAGCGTTGCACAGGATGCTATCGACGTTCTCGAACGTAGCGGTGTTCAAGTCCGGCGCGTCCGCGTGCCGTCGGTTGATCGGCAGGATCAAATTCACCCCTGAGGCTCCCCGACCAACATGGCCGAAATCTGATCCAGAAACGATGGCGCTCCCGTAAACCCGACCTTCTCGAACCGGCAATTAATGAAGCTGCACTGTTCGAAGGGCACAGCGCCAGTGACTTTTTGCGGCGAAACCGGCGCCAGCAGCAGATTACGAACGTCTCCCATGATGTCGCCCATGTTGCAGCCGTTGAACTGACATCCGGCGATCGGCAAAAGAACTGCGGGGCCTTCAAGGAGACAATCGACGAAGGTCTTGCCCTTGATCGTGGATTCGCCACGGCGCGCGGCCTCGACGACCAGTTGAGGCAGCCAGATGTGCTTGCCCTCATAGCGAGGACCTGTTCCGATCATCGGAAAGCTGATTGTGCCGCTCGTATCAGTCATGGGTTCAGCTCAGTCCGCTTGCAGGGTTGGGCGCGGCGAACGCCGAGAAGCCGTAGTGCGCCAGCCAGCGCGTGTCGGCGTCGAACATGGGGCGCAGGTCCGGCACGCCGTATTTCAGCATGGCCAGACGGTCGACGCCCATGCCGAAGGCGAAGCCCTGATACTCGTCGGGGTCGATGCCGCAGTTGCGCAGCACATTGGGATGCACCATCCCGCAGCCCAGAATCTCCAGCCAGTCGTCGCCGGTGTTGAACACCAGTTTCCCGCCGGAACGGTCGCAGCGAATGTCCATCTCCGCCGAGGGTTCGGTGAAGGGGAAGTGGTGCGGGCGGAAGCGGGCCTGAACCTCGTCCAGCTCGAAGAAGCGGGCGATGAAGGTCTGAAGCGTCGTCTTCAGGTGGCCCATATTGATGTCGCGGTCGATCACCAGACCTTCGATCTGGTGGAACATCGGCGTGTGGGTGGCGTCCGAATCCTTGCGGAAGGTGCGACCCGGCGCGATGATGCGGATCGGCGGTTTCTGCGACATCATGGTGCGGACCTGGACCGGGCTGGTGTGGGTCCGCAGCACCTTGCGCTCGCCCGTTTGCGGGTCGGGCTTCAGGAAGAAGGTGTCGTGCATTTCCCGCGCCGGGTGTTTGGGCGGGAAGTTCAGGGCGGTGAAGTTGTGGAAGTCGTCCTCGATGTCCGGACCTTCGGCGACCGCAAACCCCATCTCGGCGAAGACGGCGACCATTTCGTCCATCACCTGCATGGTGGGATGGACGCCCCCCTTGCGGCGCGGACGCGCGGGCAGGGTCAGGTCGACGCGCTCGGCCAGAAGCCGGGCGTCCAGTTCAGCGGCCTCAAGCTCGGCCTTCCTGGCGGCGATGGTCGACGACACGCGGTCGCGCAAGCCATTGATGATCGGGCCCTGTTCGCGGCGTTCGTCAGGGCTCAGCGCGCCCATGCCCTTCAGCAGGCCGGAGACGGAGCCGGACTTGCCCAGGGCCGCGACCCGCACCTCTTCGAGGGCGGCGACGCTTTCAGCCGAGCCGATGGCGTTGATCAGTTCGAGTTCGAGTGTGGCGAGATCGGTCATTTGGGCCGTGCATTAGCGGGCCTGAGCGATTTCGTCACCCTTCAAGGCTCAACGGCGTTGCGTTGCACGTCTTCAGCCGCGCCTTCATAGGCGGTCTTGATCCAGACGGGCGGTTGCGGCTCCCAGCGAATGGGTCGTCCCTCGGTCTGCGTCCAGCGATGCAGCCACGAGATTCCATTGGCCCGCACATAGGTGTCCGCATGGCCATAGACGGGGTCAGCCAGCGCCTCTTCCAGAGACACGAACCGATAGCCGCGCGCCAGATACAGGGCGTGGATCTGCGGATACCAGGCCTGATTCAGACTGTTGGCGTGCAGCAGCAGGACCTGCGCCGGCTCCCGACCGCCAGTGATCTCGGCGCTGTAGGGTTCGAAGACATCCAGCACGGCGGCCATGTGCGCCACATAGGCCTCGCCGATCCGATGCATCAGGGCGGCGTCCTTGACCGCCTCGGCCTTGCGATAGACGTCGGCGAACATCCAGTCGTTGTTGTCGATGGTGACGGGCGCGATCGTATAGCCGCGCTGGGCCAGACCGGCGGCGATGGCGTCGTGTTTCTCCGGCGTCTCCCCGGTGAACAGATAGGGGTGGCGGAACCAGTGCAGCCGTTGGCCCCTCGCCTCCAGCACCGCCCGGGTGGTCGGCGCGCCCGCATCGACATTGGCCAGATAGGCCTCTGCCGTATTGCGATGGATGTTGATGTGGTTGGCCGTGTGGTTGCCCAGATCAAGCCCGGCGTCCAGCCACAGGTTCAGCGCCTGCGGCAGGGTCGAGGCGCGGGTCGCGTCACAGATCTTGCCCTCATTGACGAAGGCGACGCTGCGCGTGTCGAGCGGCCTGATCATGTCGACGAAATCCTGCGTCAGACGCAGCAGATAGGCCGGATCACACATGGCGTCTTCGTCAGCCTGGAACGGCAGGTCATCGAAGGTGACGGCGACGCGGCGTTCCTGTGCGGCGACGGGCAAGGACAGGATGAGGCTGGCGGCGAGGCCGCAGATCAGGGCGCGCAACATAAGGCCAGACTAGCCATCGAGCGCGGCCGTGGAAACGGCTTCGCTGCAAGGGGCGGCCTGAAACGAAGAACGCCCGCCCCGGAGACCGGAGCGGGCGTTGATCTTTGTCTTTACGACTGTGGCTTAGGCCAGAGCAGCGCGGACCTTGTCGGCGACGGCCTTGAAACCGGTCGCGTCGGCGGCGATCGCGGCCAGAACCTTGCGGTCCAGTTCGATGCCAGCCTTGTTCAGGCCGTTGATGAACTGGCTGTAGGTGAAGCCTTCGATACGGGCCGCAGCGTTGATGCGCTGGATCCACAGGGCGCGGAAGTTGCGCTTCTTGGCGCGACGGTCGCGGTAGGCGTATTGCCCGGCGCGGTCGACGGCGGCCTTGGCCGTGCGGATCGTATTCTTGCGGCGGCCGGAGAAGCCCTTGGCCTGCTCCAGAACCTTCTTGTGCTTGGCGTGCGAGGTTACGCCACGTTTTACGCGAGCCATATCGCTATTCCTTCAAATTCTTTGGGTTGAGATCAGTCGTACAGCGCGCGCCGATCAGGCGTACGGCATGTAGGATTTGATCTTCTTGGCGTCGGCGTCGGACATGACGGCCGTGCCGCGGTTCTGGCGGATGTACTTGGAGTTGTGGCTGATCAAGCGGTGACGCTTGCCCGCAACGCCGGCCTTCACCTTGCCAGAAGCGGTGAATTTGAAGCGCTTCTTGGCGCCCGACTTCGTCTTCAGTTTCGGCATTTCAGTCTCCTTTTTGGAAGGACGCCGACCTTTGGGCTGCGAGAGCCGTCAGGGGGTGGCCTTCCAGAGTTTAAGAACTGCCCAGGCATGCCTGTTCGCCCGGCAGTTCGGTACGCGAAGGCGCGGCTTCTACGCCAAGCCCGCGCCGATGGCAAGATGAGTCAGACGACCGCCTCGGCCGCCGCCTTCTGGCGTCGGATCACCCGCCCGGCGTTGATCGCCATCACCGCCGCCGGAATGGTCAGAAGCGCGCCGATCAGGAAGGGCCAGTCATGCCCCAGGCCCGAGAACAGCGCGCCCGCGATCATCGGCCCGAAGATGCGCGCGACAGAGCTTGAGGCCATGTTCAGGCCCAGCATGGCCCCCTGGCGGTCAGGCGGCGAGGCGCGGCTGATCATGGCCGAGATATTGGGCATGGCCAGCGACATGCCACAGGCGCCGAAGGCCATGACGATCGGAATGACCCAGCCCTGGACAATCGGGATCGACAGCGCGCCTAACTCCAAACTCGTCGCCGGGAACCAGGACACCGGTGAAATCACCTGAAGCACCAGAGACGCCCCGAACAGCAGCATCCCGACCGCCAGCACACGCGATTCGCCGAACCGCCGCGCCAGCTTCCCGGCGAAGAACCCCTGATTCAGGGTGGAGACGATGCCCACGATCATGAAGCTGAGCCCCACTTCGCGCGCGCCCCAGGCGTAACGATCCTCGGCCCACAGACCGAACACGCTCTCCATGGCCGAGAAGCCCGCCATATAGATCAGGGTCACGACCAGCACGCGCGACACCACTTCGTTGTCACGGGCGAACTTCAGGCCAGACAGGAAGGCGGGACGCGGCGCCGCCGGGTCGGCCTTGGCCCGGCTTTCGCGCAGGAAGACCACCACCCCGACCGCCGCCAGCGCCGCCAACGCCGCCGCCACGAAGATGGGCAGCTGATAGCCGATATGCCCCAGTTGCGGCTGGGTCAGCAGACCGCCCAGCCCCGGCCCGACGATGAAGCCCAGACCGAAGGCGGCGCCGATCAGCCCCATCCGGCCCGCGCGCTTCTCGGGCGGGGTCACGTCGGCCACATAGCCCTGAACCGTCGAGATATTGCCCGCGCCCAGCCCCGTGAACAGCCGCACCGCAATTGCCAGCCAGATGTTGGGCGCAAAGGCCAGCATCAGATAGCCCAGAGCATTGGCGACCAGGGTCACCAGCAGCACCGGCTTGCGCCCGATCCGGTCCGACAGCCGCCCCCAGAAGGGTTCGGCGAAGAACTGCCCCAGCGAATAGGCCGAGAACATCAGGGTGATCTGCCAGGCCTCGGCCTTCAGGCTCTGGGCGAAGAAGGGCAGCAGCGGCACCACCAGGCCGAATCCGACCAGATTGATGAACACCACCGAAAACATCACGGCCAGTGCGGCCCCGCCTGCGGCGGGCGGGGTTTTGGAAGACGAGATCATGCCCCCGCCTTAGCCCGACGACGCCCGGTGTAGAAGCACGAACGGGTTACGCCCGCCTAATGAACCGGATTGTTCACCTCCAGGAACCGCACGGTCTCGGCCAGCATCTTCTGGCGGGTCTCGGCGCGCGACAGCCAGTGGTCCTCGCCCGACAGCTCGATCAACTCGGTCGGCTTGCCAGCGCGGCGCATCGCGTCAGCCATGACGCGGCTCTGTTCGATGGGCACCACGGTGTCGTCACGCCCGTGAATCAAGAGCAGCGGACTGTCGGCGCCTGCGGCCAGATGAGCTGGCGACAGGGCGTCCAGCCCCCGGTCGTTCAGCTTGTCCACCCCCATGAACCGGTTCCAGTAGCGAATGGTCTGGCTGTTGGCGCGACTCTCCTGTCGGGCGCTCCAGTTGACGAAGCGGCGCAGGTCCGAAAGGCCAGCGACGGCGACGGCGCAACGATAGGCGCCCTTGTCGATCGTCACCCCGGCCATGGCCGCATATCCGCCGTAGCTGGCCCCGACGATGCAGACCCGGTCCGGGTCGATGACGCCCTGCTCTGCCAGCCAGCGCACCCCGTCCGACAGGTCGGTCTGCATCTTGCGCCCCCACTCACCATACCCCGCCTCCATGAAGTCGAGGCCATAGCCGGTAGAGCCCCTGAAGTTGGGCTGCAGCACCGCATAGCCCCGTGAAGCCAGCGCCTGCGACCACCAGTCGAAGCCGATGGTGTCCTGGGCCGCGGGACCGCCGTGGGGCAGCACGACAAGCGGCAGGCCCTTCGGCTCGGTGACGCCCGGCGGCAGGGTCAGATAGCCGGGGATCGCAAGACCGTCCGCCGCCTCGTACTCAATGAAACGGATCGCCCCGACCTGATCATCGGGAATGGCGGGATAGGCTTCCGCCAGAATGTCGGCCTTGCCGCGCTGGAAATCGACGATCTGATAAAGGCCCGACTCGCCGACATCGGTGAAGATGATCACCTGATCCATGTCATCGTTCCACGACACCAGCTTGGGCCGCTTGCCTGCAAAGGCGCGTTCGATGGAGGCCCAGCGCTGCGCCGACACGGGTTCGATAAACTCATAATGCACGCCGTCTTCCTCGACCCATCCCGCCCCGATCAGCAGACGGGTCACGGGGTGCCGGATCATGAAATCAGGATGGGTGTCGAAGGGCAGACGGCTCCATTCACCCGTATCCACATTGACCTCGAACAGGGTGTAGCCATCCTCCGACGCGCCGGTCGTCCCGGCCAGGTCAGGGCGCATGGCCGAGATGACGATGGTGCGCGGGCTTCGCCCCATGCCCATCAGATCAGGCGTGTCGATCGGCGTATCCACGCTCCAGTCCTCGCGGAAACTGGAACGGTTTGCACGCGGCAGCATCAGGGTCCAACGCCCCCGCCGTTCGACATATTTTCCCATGGCGATCACCTGACCGCCGCCATCCAGCACATGGTCCTTGATCTCATAGTTCATCGGCGCGACCGAACGGCCGCGCCCGGTCGTCAGATCAATCCGGTACAGATCGCTGCTGGATTCCCAGCCCACGGCGACACCGCGAACATAGAGCGCCGCATCCTGATCCACCCGACGCACCATGGCGGGACCATAGAGGACCGAAATCACATTCTCCGTCCGGTCCAGCACCTGGACCATCTTGCGCTTCTCCAAGTCCACGATCAGGCCGAAGTAGAGCTCGGTGCGCGGTATCCCGATCAGAGGGATGCCGCGCGTCTGGGACGTGACGACCAGAATCCTCTTCTCCCCGATCCAGGTCAGATCGCGCACCTTGGTGTCTCCGATGCGGGCTCGGAACAGGGCTTCGCCCGTATTGAAGTCGCTGACCAGAACCGCCCGTTCTTCGCCGACGACAGTGATCCGCGCGATCCGGTCGCCGCTGGGCGACAGCTCGATGTTTTCGATGGAGGGAGCCGCGCCATAGGCGCTGAGCGGCGGCGTCTGCGACGTCACCTGCGGGGCCGTCTGGCCTTGAGCCCCTCCTGCCGCGCCGCTCAAGACAATAACGGCCGCCATTGCAGCCGCATTCACCCATGACCTGAACATTCAGACGCTCCCCTGATCCCCGGCCTCCATTCAGACGATCAGACCACAGGTTGCAAGACACACCCGCCGCAAGAGGCAAAGAAAAACCCCCGACCGTTTCCGGGCGGGGGTTCTCAAATCAGCAATAGAATGCGGCTGTCAGCGCGGCGCCAGGATCATGATCATCTGGCGGCCTTCCATCTTGGGTGCGAACTCGACCTTGGCGATTTCGTCGAAGTCGGCCTGCACCTTGTGCAGCAGCTTCATGCCCAGTTCCGGGTGCGCCATTTCACGACCCCGGAAGCGCAGGGTGACCTTCACCTTGTCGCCCTCGTCGAAGAAGCGGTGCATGGCCTTGGCCTTCACCTCATAGTCGTGGGTGTCGATGTTCGGACGGAGCTTGATTTCCTTCAGCTCGACGACCTTTTGGCGCTTGCGCTGTTCGGCCTTCTTCTTCTGCTCCTGGAAACGGTGCTTGCCGTAATCGAGGATCTTGGCCACCGGCGGCTCGGAGGTGGAGACGATCTCGACCAGGTCCATCCCGGCTTCCTCAGCGGCTTCCAGAGCGGCGGAGGTGGGCATGACGCCTTGTTTTTCGCCGTTCTGGTCGATGAGCAGAACGCGAGGCGCGCGGATATCCTGGTTCATACGCGGCCCGTCTTTCACGGGTGGCGCTTGCATGGGACGGCGAATGGGCGTCGTTTCCTTATGTGGTCAGAAGAAGCGTGTTTTGTGATACGCGGAAAGGCGCGGCGACGGCCACGTTTCCCACAGGCCCGCAATATGCGCCCGGAGCCCCGATTTTTCAAGGCTTGGCGGGCGTCTCGGCGATATAGGCGTCGTGCAGGGCCAGCACGGCCTCGAACACATGATCGACAGTCAGATCCTCGATGGGCGCGAACTGACCGCGCGTCTCGTTTGAGGCCGCTGTGCGGGTCTTTGGCCCCCACGGCCCGTACAGCCACCATTCGGTCGGACCAAACAGGCCCAGCGTGGGACGCCCCAGGGCCGCCGAGACGTGCATCAGGCCGCTGTCATTGCCGACGAACAGGTCGGCCCGGTCGATGGCGGCGGCCGAGGCCAGGATGTCGCCCTTGCCCACGAAATCGACGCCGCGCGGCCCAGCGGCCTCCAGCGCAGGCGTTGCCGGCGGCCGGTCGCCGGGACCGCCGACCGGCATGAAACGCCAGCCCTCGAAACGCGGTTCAGCCTTCAGCTTCTCGACCAGCGCGCCCCAGCGATCGGCCGGCCAGCTCTTGCCCGGCTGGTGCGCGATCGGCGCCAGGGCGATGATGGGGCCGGGACCGGCGCCCCCAGCCAGTTGCGGATCAATGATGGCGGCGGCCTCAGCGCGAGCCTGATCGTCCAGAAAGATTTCCGGGTCCAGCGGCGTCGGCGAGCCCATCAGGCGCGACACCATCTCGACCTTGCGCAGGCCCGTCTCCCACCGGCGATTATAGACGACGCGGCGTTTGGCCGGGATCAGATAGGACAGGGCCGATCCGCGAATGTCGATCACCAGGTCCCAGCGCGTCGAACGCACCTGAGCCCACAGGTCGAACCAGTGGCCGGACAGTTTCTTCTTGTCGAGAATGATGGTGCGCGCCACGCCCGCCGCATTGCGGAAGAAGGGGGCAGGCGGCCGCCCGCAGGCGACGGTGATCTCGGCCCCCGGAACCTGACGCGTGATCTCGCGGATCACCCCGGACGAGATGACGCAGTCGCCGATGCGGTTGGAGGTGACGAACAGGACCTGGGGTGCGGACAAATCTTCCTCCGTCATCCTCGGGCCTGACCCGAGGATCGGAAGCGCCCCGCGTGCGACGCGGAACGCGGGCTGCGGCCGGAACCGCCTATCAGCCCTCCGTGTGCGTCACGCCTGATCCTCGGGTCAAGCCCGAGGATGGCGGAGACAGGACGCAGAGGGTGACGGGATGCGAAACACACGGCAAAAGAAGGCCATGAGCGACATCCAGACCCTGACCCGCCCCGATGGCGAAACCCTGGCCTTCAAACGCATCGAGGGCGACGGCCCCACCGTGATCTGGGTCGGGGGCTTCCGGTCCGACATGGAGGGGACCAAGGCGCTGGCGCTGGACGCGGCGGCGCGCGAACGCGGCTGGAACTATGTCCGCTACGACCATTTCGCCCACGGTCAGTCCTCGGGCGACTGGCGACAGGCGACCATCGGCCGCTGGCGCGAGGACGCCGTCGCCCTGATCGACAGTCTGGAAGGGCCGGTGATCCCGGTCGGATCGTCTATGGGCGGTTGGGTGTCGTTGCTGGCGACGCTGGCGCGGCCTGAGCGGATCAAGGGACTGGTGCTGGTCAATCCGGCGCAGGACTTCACCGAGCGGCTGATGTGGCCCGGCCTGGCCGATCACGAACGTCAGGCCATCCTGCGCGAGGGCGAGACCCTGATCGTCGAGGAAGGTCTGGGCGAATACGTCCTGACCCGCCGCATGTTCGAGGAGGCGCGTGACTGGCTGTTGCTGGCCGGGGTGATCGCCATCACCGCCCCCGTCCACATCCTGCAAGGCCGCGCCGACGACGTGGTGCCGTGGCGCCATCAGGCCGAACTGATCGGGCGCCTGAGCGGCGGCGACGTACGGCTGGACCTGATCGAAGGCGGCGACCACCGCCTGTCCAGCCCCGCCGACCTGGGCCGGCTGGTCGCGGCGGTGGAGGCGTTGCGAAGCTAGATAATCATCCGTCACCCTCGGGTCAGGCCCGAGGATGACGGACGGCAGGAAACCAGGTTCAATCGACGTTCAGTTGGCCGACGCCTTACCCGTCATTCCGGGACTGAGTGAAGCGAAGAACCCGGAACCCAGAACGACAGTCGCGCTGCTGGACGCATTCGATGCTTGATGTGAACGCCTGGGTTCCGGGTTCGTCCTTCGGACGCCCCGGAATGACGGTTTCCAACGAAATGTCGATTGGCCCTATTTCCCGCCCGTCAGCGCCCCGTACAGATCCGTGCGGCGATCACGGAAGAAACCCCACGCCGCCCGGTACTTGTCCAGTTCGTCCAGATCGAAGCTGTGGACCAGCACGCCTTCGTCGTCCGCGCCCAGGCTCTCGACCAGCGTGCCCTGCTGATCGGCGATGAAGGAGTGGCCGTAGAAGGTCTGGCCCGCCTCCGTCACCGTCTCATGGCCGATGCGGTTGGCGCCGACGACCGGCACGGCGTTGGACACGGCGTGGCCCTGCATCGCCCGACGCCACGGCTCGGCGGTGTGCAGACCCGCGTCGTGCGGCTCGGTGCCGATGGCGGTCGGATACATCAAGACGTCGGCGCCCTGCAGCATCATCGCCCGCGCGGCTTCCGGGAACCACTGGTCCCAGCAGATGCCGACCCCGACCTTGCCGAAGCGGGTGGTCCAGGTCTTGAAGCCGGTGTCGCCGGGCCGGAAATAATACTTCTCCTGATAACCGGGACCGTCAGGGATATGGCTCTTGCGATAGACGCCCAGCGCCTCGCCGTCCGCGTCCAGCATGACGATGGAGTTGTAATACTGCGGCCCGTCCTTCTCGAAGATCGAGACCGGAATGGCGACGCCCAGCTCCTTCGCCACCGCCGACAGGGCCGTGACGCACGGGTGTTCGCGCCAGGCATAGGCATGGGCGAACCAGTGCTCCTCCTGCGAAACGCAGAAGTACGGCCCCTGGAACAGCTCCGACGGCAGGATCACCTGCGCGCCACGGCCAGCCGCCTCACGGACGAACCCAATGGTCTTGTCGATATTGGCCTGCAGGTCGTCCCCGTAAGAGGTCTGGATGCCGGCGACAGTGATGGTGCGGGTCATGCGGGCTCCTGCTGGGAAATGCAGTGGAAGGACCCGCCGCCGGTCAGGATGGCGTTCGACGGCAGCGGGATGATCTCGCGATCCGGGAAGGCGTCGGCCAGGGCCTCGCAGGCGAAGCGCGAGGCCTGATCATCGCCATAGGTCGGCACGATGACCGCGCCATTGGCGATCAGGAAGTTCATGTGGCTGGCGGGGACCGGGCGTTCGTCCTCGTCCAGCACCAGACCCGGCGACGGGATGCGCACCACCTTCAGCTTGCGGCCGCCTGCGTCCGTCACCGCCGACAGATCGCGCGCCGTGGCGTCATAGACCTCGGCGTTCGGATCCTTCTGACCCCAGGCGATCGGGCAGGCGACAACGCCCGGCGCGACAAAACGGGCCAGATTGTCGACGTGGCCGTCGGTGTGGTCGTTCAGCAGGCCGTCGCCCAGCCATACCACGACCTTGGCGCCCACCGCATGCTCCAGCGCCGCCGCAGCCACGGCCTCATCCTGGTTCCAGCCTGGATTGCGGTTGGGGTTCAGCACGCACTGGCGCGTGGTCAGGACCGTGCCCTCGCCATCATGATCCAGAGAGCCGCCCTCCAGCACGAAGTCATTCCACGTCAGGGGCACGCCCGAATGTTCGCCGATCTGGCCCGCGACCTCGTCGTCGCCCGCCATGTCGTATTTGCCGCCCCAGCCGTTGACCTTGAAGGCGGCCGCCGTCCTGGAGCCAGCGCCGAAGATCGGGCCGGTATCGCGCAGCCAGATGTCGCCGAAACGACCCGGCACGACCTCGACATTGGCGACGCCCGCAAAACGCGCCTGGGCGCCCGACAAGGCCTCTTCGCTGCCGACCATCAGCTTAACCTGTTCACGCCCCGGCCCAGCCAGAGCCAGCACCAGCCCCTCGACCTCGTCGCGGGCCTGCTCCAGATGCTCGAACCAGTATTCGGCATGGGTCGGCCAACCCACCCACATGGCGCGGTGCGGAGCCCACTCTGCGGGGATGGCGGCAGGGATGGGAGCGGTCATCGGCGAACTGATCCTGTCATTAATCCGGCGGGATATCCGGGGACGAAACGCGAGCCGCGCCATATGGCCCCTAGCGCCCCCGACTTCAACGCCCGAACCCCCAAAGAAAAAGGGCGGCCCGTCACCGGTCCGCCCTTCATAGTCTTAGACTGCTACGCGATTAGAAGGCGTAGGTCACCGTCGCCTGGATGGTGCGCGGGGGACCACGGTAGGCATAGGTGGGCTTGGACGCATCCGTCGCACCCGAGATCGAACCGAAGTATTTCTCGTCGAACAGGTTCACGACGCGCAGGGCCAGATTGGAGTTCTTGTAGCCGAAGTAGCCCAGGTCGAACTTGGCGTCGGCGTTAACAACCGTGTAGGCGTCCGTGTACAGGTCGTTGACGTCGGTCACCCAACGCTCGCCGGTGTACTTGACCTGAGCGCCCAGTTGCACCGGGCCGGTCTCATACTGGATGCGACCACCGAAGGTCCAATCCGGGGTTTCCGTCAGCGACTTGCCGCCCGTCTTGATCAGGTTGGTGCCATCCAGATAGTCGTTGGCGATTTCCGAGTCCGTGTACGAAGCCGTAGCGTACAGCGACAGACCTTCCATCGGCGACCAGCCGACTTGTGAGTCGAAGCCGTACAGCTTCACATCACCCACGTTCGAGTCGAACGACACGCCCAAATCCTGGTCGTAACGCGACACGATGCGGTTCTTGAACTCGGTGTACCAGACGTTGGCCGAAGCGATCAGGGTGCCCGTTTGGTAGCGGTAGCCCAGGTCATAGGTGGTGGTCTTTTCCGGTGCGGTGATGGGCGAGGTGATTTCGCCCTTGGCGTCGAAGAAGACGGTGTACAGGTTGTCGGTGCGCGGCAGGGTCAGCGACTGGGCGAACGAAGCATAGACCGACTGAGCGCCAGAGAAGTTCCAGCTGACGTTCACGTTCGGCAGCACGTCGTCGAACTTCACGTCGCGCGAGTACGGCGCGATGTAGCTTTGCGTGCGAGTGCCCACCTTGTAGGTGCCGTCCGCTTGCTTGACTGCAGTTTCGGTCGTGCAAATAACCGAGCTGCTCTTGGACTGCGAGTAGCAGTTCTGGTTCATCTCGCGCTTGAAGTACGGCACGCGCAGGCCGACGTTGACGCGCAGTGCATCGTCAAGGAAACGACCGGCATACTCGACCGCGAACTGGTTCAGGGTGGCGTAAGACAGGCGATCCCGCGCACGCAGTTCATAACCGTCCAGATTGACAATGCGGTGATCCTTGTCGCGCAGGCCAGCGAAAGCGTCGAAGAAGCGCGGATCGGTCGGGTTGGAGAAATCGATCCGACCGTACATGCCGGTCTGACGGTGGCGGGCGTCGTCAAGGGTGTAGGCGGCACGCAGAGTCTGCGTGTCCGACAGTTTCCAGATCAGCGACGAGCTGATGCCGTAGCGCTGGGTGTGGGTGTTGTTGGTCGAGTGAATCCGGACGCTGTCCAGGGTGTCGCCGTCACCGTTCAGGTCAACACCGCCCGTGGTCTTGGAGCCGCGGATCAGACGGTCGGTTTCCGACAGGACAAACTGACCCGACCCACCGGTCGCCAGCGTATATTGGAACGACGGATCGAAGGTGAAGATCAGGTTGTCGCGCAGGGTGAAGCGCGACTGGGCGCGGATATTGCCGGTGTCCGACGGGTTCTGACGCAGAGCCCAGAAACGGTTGCCGTTGCCGTCAACATCGGCTTGGCCGTTGCGATAGGTCGGAGCCGTGTAGTTCGTATCGAAGTCGGTGTCCCAGGTCACGCCGTTGGCCAGGCTGGCCGAACCGTCAGCGTTCCGCTGCAGTTGCAGGTCCGCATAGTTGTTGTTGCGGTTGCGGTTCCAGTGACCAGCCAGCGAGACAAAGTCGCCATTTCCACGAATCGGCTGGTAAATTTTGAAGTTATACTGCGTCTTGTTCAGGTCGCCGAGACCCTTGTACTTGTCGTACGACTGATCCGAATAGGCCAGCCAGGCGCGGGTGCCGAACGGACCGACTTCACCCGTGTTCAGTTGAGCGAAGACACGACGGAAATCGCTGTCTCCCAGCGAGCCTTTGATGCGACCGCCGAACTCGGTCGGAACAGCGATCGAGGACATGTTGATGGTACCCCCCGAAGCCGAGGCCGTCGGAGAGTCAACGTCGGTCGTGCCGGTGTTGACCGAAGCCGAGCCGATCAATTCGCTATCCAGCTGCTGGTTCGAATACAGCGAATAGTTGCCCGAGTCGTTCAGCGGCATGCCGTCGAAGGTTTGCGAGATGCGAGGGCCGTCAAAGCCGTGCAGACGAATGTTGCCGCCCGACGAACCATAGGCGTCGTTGTTGGTGAAGCTCATGCCCGGGACCAGGTTCAGAACTTCGTTGATCGTCTGACCAGCGGCTTGGGTTTCGATGAACTCCTGCGTGATCGTCGAACGCGACTTGCCGACGCTTTCAGCGACGATGGCTCCGTCGATGTTGCGCGGACCGCGCTGGCCCGTGACGACGACGTCTTCAACCGACTGAGTGGCGGTCGATTGCGCGGAGGCGGCGCCAGCGGCGGCGAGCGAACCCACGAGCGCCGTGGTCGCCCAGAACAGGCGTTTACGGTTGAACATACATCTATCCCCAGATGAGGCTGCTAAGGCCAAAGGCGACAGACAACGTCGTCTGTCGAAATCGAACCTCCCTCTAGGGCGGATGTTAAAACGTCGGGCGACAGTTATGTGACAGAACAATGACAGCGCCCAAAGGTGGCGCAAAGGCCACACCAGGCCTGAACAGTGTCACTTCTCGGAAACGCGCTCGAACATGTCCGCGACGCCCAGGGCGGTTGGTTCGATGGAGCGAGGTTCATGGTAATTCCCATTCACCTGGCTCTGACTGATCACATGGGCGCGAAAACGCGTGAAAAGCTCGGCATCGGGCGCCTGGGGCGTCGCCCAGAAACCGTCCAAGGGCTGCTGGTCCGTCAATCCGGCGAAGTCGAAGAAGGCGTCGCCCAGAACTTTCACTGGCGTGTGGAAACCCAAGGCTGACAGCGCGGCACTGGAATTATTGACGACCATGCCACGCGAATTACGGCACAGCTGAGCCAGATTGCCGCCGTCAATGAAATCAACCCGTCCAGCCAGCCCACGCTCCTTGGCCAGCCGCAGGGTGACGGCGCGAAGATCGATCAGTCCGGGGTCCAGCGGATGATTCTTCACCACCAGCCGGTCGCCCGCCGCCGCCCCTTGGGCGAAGCTGGTCAACACCGCCGCCAGGAAGGCCGTATTGTCGGCGTAGCGGGAATAGCGCAGCAACTGCGCGTCGCCCTCACGCTGCAGGCAGGCGATGAAGAAGGGACCGCGCGAGGCGATGAGATCGGCGTCGCAATTTTCCGGCTTGTGGAAAGCTAGGCCGACATAACGTCGGATATGCCCCAGACACTGACGCAGCGGCGATACAGTGTAGTGCACGTCCTGGCTGGGAAACAGAAGCCCGCCCAGCCACTGCACCGTATGGTAGAGGCTGATGTTGACGACATGATACGGCAGGATTTTGCCGACATGACGCACTGTCGGCAGTTCGGGCGCAGGATCGGGATAGGCGTCCCGGAAACGCGGCAAGGCGCTGGAGGCGTTTACGCCATTGCGCTCAACCGTAATCCAGTCGGGCCGGAAATAGCCGTTTTCGAGCACCCACACCCGAGCCGACAGCCTGTCCACCGCAGAAAGAACCGCCCGATTATAGGAGCCGCCTTCTCCGAAGATGATGACGTCGGTGAAGTCGGCAAGACGCTGATGGATTTCGCCAGCCCAGACATTCGGCGCGTGTCTGAAGACGATTCCGCCCCGCCGAGGCCAGTTCAAGGCGTCGCCGGCATTGAAGATCATGCGGCTGACCTCAGCGCCGCGCTTTTCAAGCACACGAGCCAAGGCGGGACCGAAGCCGCCGAAAGGCGCCGTGACGATCAGAAAGCGACGGCCGTGAAGCCCCGTCATATGTTGAGGGAATTTCGGTGTGAGGACCGTATTGTTTTGGCTTCCGCCTCTCGAGCGAACGAGTGGGGGCGCCTTGGGTGCACGTACGGGCACATCACCCCTGAGGCGATAGCGGCGTCGCCGACGTCCGGAAATCACACGTGAAGAGGAGCGAAGATCAGCCAAGACGGTTTCTGCTAGCTTTGATCACAACACAAACCACATGCTCGTCAGGAGAATGAAGGCAGTCATACCCCAGAGTCGGTTGTGACGCGCAGTGGGTGTATTATCAACCACAAATGTCTGATTTTACGCAACAACGCATGGAAAAATACAATCCATAGTTGCCGAAAGAACAAAGCCGCCGATCTTTGCTGAAGTCGGCGGCTCTGTCTTTGTATCGAACTTCGATGTCCGATGGGGGCTCGCTGCAGCTTTCGCTGAGCGAGCCCTTACCGACTTAGAAGTTGATGTCGACCGTGGCGCGACGGTTGAGCGGCTCACGCACGCCGTCAGCCGTAGGCTTGGCCAGGTTGGTTTCACCCTTGCCGTCGAGGGCGATGACGCCGCCGTTGACGCCTTGAGCAACCAGAGCGTCGGCGACGGTGCGCGAACGACGGTTTGACAGGCCCAGGTTATAGGCGGCCGAACCCGAGGTGTCGGTGTAGCCGACAATCAACACGCGGGTCGGGGCGCCCGACTTGGCGTAGTTGGCGGCTTGCGTCACGACCGAGCGGGCTTCAGCCGTCAGGTCCGAGCGATCCCAATCGAAGTAGACCACGAACTGACGCGCAGCCGGCTTAGCCGGAGGCGGCGGGGGCGGCGGAGGCGGCGGAGGCGGCGGAGGCGGCGGGGGCGGCGGGGGAGGCGGCGGCGGAGCCGATTCCTCGGCGCCGAAGCTGTAGCGCAGGCCCAGGGTCACGGTGTGGACCTTGTTGTAATCACCATCCCAGGTGCCGAAGTCCGTGGCACCGACGCCGGTGCCGACCGTCTTGGAATCCCACGACGAGTCGCCGGTCAGGTAACGGTAGGTCAGGTCGATGTTGGCGCGGTCGCCCACAGCGTAGGACAGACCGGCGATCGCCTGAGCGGCGAACTTGGTCGAGGTGTCGTCAGCGGTGAAGGTTGCACCACGGTTGGCGCGCAGATTGCCGACCGTGTCGATCGAGACGCGGTTCACACCGGCGCCGAGACCGACGAAGGGACGCACGCCCCAGGCCGACGAACCGAAGTCATAGATGACATTGGCCATCAGGGTGGTCGACTCGATGTCGCCTTCCGGCGAGTAGCAACCGCCGGTGGCGGGCGTCAGGTTGCAGAGGCCCTGGGTGCCCGACGAAGCGCGGATCGTGCCGATGTCGCCCGAGCGGTAGCCGCCTTCGAGTTCAACGCGCCAGTTGGGGTTGAAGCGGTAGCCGAGACGAGCAAACGCTGCCCAGCCCGGATTGACTTCATACTTCCAGGTCGCGCCGGTCGTCGACGACTCAGCCTTGATGTCGTGGTCGAATTTGTAGCCGGCGTCGATTGCGCCATACCAGCCATTAGGCTCCGCCGAAGCGGCGCCGGCTGCAAGCAGCCCGACCGCGGCGACAGATGCGAGAAGTTTCAGCTTCATCTGCGTCCTCACTCAAGTAAAGAAAATGCCGAAGCCGCGCCCGGTGGCGCGACCTTCCCGAGCCGAACGAGGCCGCCGCAGAGCGGTTCCACGATTTTGCTAGGATTGTGACACTGCGGCGCCATTGCAACACAATGTCTGGCGGCGCCAACGCGAAGGAATAGAGTGATGACGATACGGTTCGACGGGCAGGTGGCGATCGTTACGGGCGCAGGCGGCGGCCTGGGCCGGGAGCACGCGCTGGCGCTGGCGGCGCGAGGCGCCAAGGTGGTGGTCAATGATCTGGGTGGTGCGCGCGACGGCTCGGGCGGGTCGGCGACGGCGGCTGAGGCTGTAGTGGCCGAGATCGAGGCGGCAGGCGGCGAAGCCATCGCCAACGCCGCCTCCGTCACCGACTTCGCCGCCGTTCAGGCCATGGTCGACCAGGCCGTGGCGAAATGGGGCCGCGTCGACATCCTGGTGAACAATGCGGGCGTCCTGCGTGACAAGTCCTTCGCCAAGATGGAGCTGGACGATTTCCGCTTCGTCGTCGACGTGCACCTGATGGGAGCGGTCAACTGCACCAAGGCGGTGTGGGAGATCATGCGCCAGCAGAACTACGGCCGCATCGTCATGACCACCTCGTCGTCCGGCCTGTACGGCAACTTCGGTCAGGCCAATTATGGCGCGGCGAAGATGGCGCTGGTCGGCTTCATGCAGACCCTGGCGATCGAAGGCGGCAAGAACGACATCCGCGTCAACAGCCTGGCGCCGACCGCCCACACCCGCATGACCGAAGACCTGGGCGCCGCCCTGCCGCTGGAAGCGCTGGAGCCGTCGCTGGTCACGCCCGGTCTTCTGTATCTGGTCAGCCGCGACGCCCCGACCCGCGCCATCCTGGCCGCCGGCGCTGGCGGCTTTGAGCGCGCCTATGTGACCTTGACGCAGGGGGTTCACATCACGGGCGCCGACGCCCCGGAACAGGTCGCGGCCCAGTTCGAGGCCATCTCGAACCGCGACGCAGAGATCGTGCCAGAGATGGGCGCCGCCCAGGGCATGATCGAACTGACCAAGGCGCAGCAGGCGCACGGAGCCTGATCCAGAACAGGCGCCTTGCGTTGACGCAACGTGAGGCGCCTAAACTCTGACCTGAGGAAAGAGGTCCATTCGGACCGCACAACAAACGGCCTGAACGGCCAACAAGTACGGGCGCCAAGCCCTGGGAGTGAATCATGCGCGAAGCCGTCATCGTCTCCACCGCCCGCACGCCGATCGGCCGGGCCTATCGGGGCGCCTTCAACGACACCCAGGCGCAACAGCTGGGCGCCCACGCTGTCCGTCATGCGGTCCAGCGCGCAGGCGTCGATCCCGCCGAGATCGAGGATGTGGTTCTGGGCGCGGCCCTGCAGCAGGGTTCGACCGGCACCAATGTCGCGCGCCAGATCGCTCTTGCCGCCGGCCTGCCCGCCTCCGTTCCGGGCATGAGCCTGGACCGCCAGTGCGCCTCGGGCCTGATGGGCATCGCCACGGCGGCCAAACAGGTGATCTTCGACCATCAGAAGATGGCGGTCGGGGGCGGTCTGGAATCCATCTCCCTGGTCCAGAACCAGCATATGAACCTGTATCGGATGAAGGACGAGGCGCTGCTGAAGCTGTCGCCGCACATCTATATGTCGATGCTGGAGACGGCCGAGGTGGTGTCGCGCCGCTACGGCATCTCGCGTGACCGTCAGGACGAATACGCTCTGCAGTCCCAACAGCGCACCGCCCAGGCCCAGGCCGAAGGGCGTCTGGACGCCGAGATCGTGCCGATGACCACCACCATGCTGGTGATGGACAAGGCGACCGGCCAGACCTCTTCGAAAGAAGTCACCCTGTCCAAGGACGAGGGCAACCGCGCCGACACGACCCTGGAAGGCCTGAAGGGCCTCAAGCCCGTCTTCGGCGGCGGCGAGGAGATCCAGCAGGGCGAGTTCATCACCGCCGGCAACGCCAGCCAGTTGTCGGACGGCGCCTCGGCCTCGGTCATCATGGAGGCGGGCGAAGCGGTTCGCCGCAATCTGCAGCCGCTGGGCGCCTATCGCGGCATGGCCGTCGCCGGGTGCGAGCCGGACGAAATGGGCATCGGCCCGGTCTATGCCGTGCCGAAACTGCTGAAGCGCCACGGCCTGACCGTCGACGACATCGGCATCTGGGAGCTGAACGAAGCCTTCGCCTCGCAGGTCCTGTACTGCCAGGACACGCTGGGCATTCCCAACGACCGCCTGAACGTCTCGGGCGGCGCCATCTCGATCGGCCACCCCTACGGCATGTCGGGCGCGCGGATGACCGGCCACGTTCTGATCGAAGGCAAGCGTCGCGGCGCCAAATACGGCGTGGTCACCATGTGCATCGGCGGCGGCATGGGCGCGGCCGGTCTGTTCGAGATTTACTGAGAACAAGCCCCCTCAGTGGCGGAGGGGCAGCTTGCCCCTCCGTCATCCTCGGGCTCGACCCGAGGATCGGATGCGGATCGGGCTGTGCGCGGCCGCCAACCCAATGCGGCGGAACATCCGGCCCTCGGGTCAAGCCCGAGGGTGAGGGATATTGACGGTCAGATCTTCTCGCTGATCTTGATCGCCGCCTTGCAGCCGACCTTGATCACGCTGGACAGCAGGCGGTAGGCGGGTGCTTCGCGGCTGCCGTGTTCGATTGCGTGGTCGTGGTGGGCCAGCTCTTCTTCGCGGAACTGGGTCAGTTCGGCGGCCAGGGCCGGGTCGCGCTCGCCGATCTCGGCGATCTGGTCGGCATAGTGTTTTTCGATGACGCTTTCGACCGCCTCGGTGCAGGCGTGCGCCGCCTTCTCACCCATCAGGGCCGTGCCTGCCCCCAGGGCTGAGGCCGCGATGCGCCACAGCGGCGTCATGACGGTGGGGCGAACCCGGCGTTCGTTCAGCAGTCGGTTGAAACGGTCCAGATGCACCGCCTCCTGATCCTGCATTTCGGACAGGTCGCGAACCATGTCGCCATGCGACTTGCGGCCTTCGAACACCGCCTTCTGGGCGCGGTAGATCAGGACGGCGGCGTATTCGCCCGCATGATCGACGCGCAGGATTTCGTCCATCCGCGCCTTGTCGGCGCCGCGACCGGGACGCGGCAGGGGAATGTGAGGGGCGGCGGCAGTGTCGGGCATGGCGTCAGGCCTTCTCGATGCGGGGCGCGCGGGCGTCCTTGGGACGTTTGGCGGCCAGCAGGCTGAACACCGCCAGAGCCGAAACGATCACCGCGTTCCATCCCGCCATGGACAGGCCCAGCCAGCTCCAGGCCACGGCGCCGCACGAAATGACCGTGACTGACGGCCCCGTGCCCAGGGCCAGCGCGGTCAGGGCGTCCATGTCGATCGGGCCGCCCGCCCCCGCCGAACAGGTCGCAGGCAGGGCCCACCAGCCGTATTCGCCGCCCATGTGGAAGATGGCGGTGACAGCGCCGGTCGCGAACACGGCGGCCAGCAGGAAGGAGGCGATGCGCGGCGTTCCGCGGCGTCCGCCGCTGACGATGGTCCAGCCGGTGGCGAGGACCGCGATGGCCACAGCCCCCCAATAGACCTCGCGCTGCTTGAGGCACAGATTGCACGGGGCCAGATGTTCGAAATGCTCGAACGCATGGGCGGCACCCAGCATGGCGAGCGACGCCGCCAGGGCAAAGGCGGTCCACCAACGGGTCAGCAGGCGATAGGCGTCTGTCATGTTGAAGCGGTCTTACTCCGCTCAAGCGCCGCCGTCGACGTTACAGTAGTTTAAGAACCACGATCAGGGCGACCAGGGCCACGACCCCCATCCCGGCCCACAGGGCCAGACGCTTTTCGACCTGGGCCAGCATGGCAGGTCCCCAGGTTTTCAGGATCCAGGCTTCCAGGAAAAAACGCCCGCCACGCGTCACGACCGAGGCGGCGATGAAGATCGGAAAGCTGAAGGCGGCCAGGCCCGAGGCGATGGTCACCAGCTTGTACGGGATGGGCGTCAGGCCCTTGATCAGAATGACCCACAGCCCCCATTGCTCGAACCAGGCGCGGAACTGGGCCAGACCGTCGGAATGGCCGAGGAAGCGCATGATCGCCAGCCCCACATCGGTCAGATAAAAGCCGATCGCGTATCCCAGAATCCCGCCCAGCACCGACGCGACCGTGCAGACGGCGGCGTAGAAATAAGCCTTTTCCGGCTTGGCCAGGATCATCGGCGCCAGCATCACGTCCGGCGGAATGGGGAAGAACGAGCTTTCAGCAAAGGACACC
The DNA here is from genome assembly GCF_019395145.1 of Brevundimonas nasdae. NCBI lineage: Bacteria > Pseudomonadati > Pseudomonadota > Alphaproteobacteria > Caulobacterales > Caulobacteraceae > Brevundimonas > Brevundimonas nasdae. The sequence goes on along the minus strand of NZ_CP080034.1, from coordinate 3,552,655 downwards.
AGCGCCAGGGCGGGCGTCGCATGGCGGTGGCGCGCCAGATTGAAGACGCCGTCGTAGAGCTTGCGGAGCATGGTGTTTCCCAAAGAACGTCGCCGAAGACGTTCACAGGGGTCGATACACGGGCAAAGGCCGCACGTCATCCACGACCCTCTGTCGCAGAGGCGCCCCATCACGACCCCGTGGCCCAGCCTTGGCTCGGTCGTCATCCGCGATTAGGTTCCGCGCCAATCGGCGGCCCCATCCGGTTAAGTCCGCCACAAAACATAATGCAGGAGACGCTCCATGCACGACATGACCCAGACCGAAGCCGACAAGCTCGATCAGGAAAACCCCCTCGGCGTCGACGGTTTCGAATTCGTCGAGTTCACCGGCCCCGAACCAGAGGCGATGATTACGCGGCTGGAAATCATGGGCTTCACCCAGACGCACGTGAACCCCAAGACCGATGTGGTGCGCCTGAAACAGGGCGACATCAGCTTCTTGGTGCACCGCTCGCCCAAGGGACAGGCCGAAGCCTTCACCAAGGACCACGGCCCGTCCGCCAACGGCATGGCCTTCCGCACCACCGACGCAAAAGCCGCCTATGAGGGCGCGCTGGAGCGCGGGGCCAAGGCCGCGCAGGGCGCAAACGGCGGCGCGTTGGGTGACGACTATCCCTATATCCTGGAAGGCATCGGCGGCAGCCTGCTGTACGTCATCGACCAGTATGGCGACGGCGGATCGCTGTACGACGCCTGGGACGAGGTCGAGGGCTGGGAAGAGGCGGAGCGCAAGAACAGCGTCGGCCTGGAGATCCTAGACCACCTGACCCACAACGTCCGCCGCGGCGAGATGCGGACATGGTCCGGCTTCTACAACTCCATCTTCAATTTCGAGGAGCAGAAGTATTTCGACATCAAGGGCAAGGCGACCGGCCTGTTCTCTCAAGCCATGATCGCGCCCGACCGCGCCATCCGCATCCCGCTGAACGAAAGTCAGGACGAGAATTCCCAGATCGAGGAGTTCATCCGTCGCTATAATGGCGAAGGCATCCAGCACATCGCCCTGACCACCGAGAACATCTTCGAAACGGTCGAGGCCATGCGCGAACGCGGCGTGGACTTCCAGGATACGATCGAGACCTATTTCGAACTGATCGACAAACGCCTGCCCAACCATGGCGAGGACGTGGAGCGGATGCGCAAGAACCGCATCCTGATCGACGGTTCGGATGAAGAAGGCCTGCTGCTGCAGATCTTCACCCAGGACACCTTCGGCCCGATCTTCTTCGAGATCATCCAGCGCAAGGGCAACGAAGGCTTCGGCAACGGCAACTTCCAGGCCCTGTTCGATTCCATCGAGCTGGACCAGATCCGCCGCGGCGTCATCAAGGTCGACGTCTGAATGAAGATGCGGCCGCCGACATGGCTGCCTTGGCTCGGCCCGGTCCTTGCGGCCGGCGCCGGCGCCCTGGCGGGCGAATACTGGCTGGGGGGCGGGTTCTGGGTGGTGCTGTTCGCCGCCCTGATCTGCGGGTTCGCGCCGATCATCGGCTATCGCGTGTGGAAGCGGCTGCACCACCGTTCCTGAGGGGGAAGACAATGAAACAGATCATGACCGCCGCCGCAGCCCTGGCGCTGCTGGCGACGCCTGCTGTCGCGCAAGAGACGCCGCGCTGGTCGCTGGCTATTCACGGCGGGGCGGGCGTGATCGAACGCGCCAGCCTGACGCCGGAACGCGACGCCGCCTATCGCGCGGGGCTGCAGGCGGCGCTGGACGCCGGTTCGGCGGTTCTGGCCCAGGGCGGTTCGTCGCTGGACGCCGTTCAGGCCGCCATCCAGTCGCTGGAGGACAACCCGCTGTTCAACGCCGGGCGCGGGGCGGTCTTCACCGCCGCCGGCAAGAATGAACTGGACGCCGCCGTGATGAACGGCGCCGATCTGACCGCAGGCGCGGTCGCCGGTCTGACGCGCACGCGCCACCCGATCGCCGCGGCGCGGGCGGTGATGGAGCAATCGCCCCATGTCATGCTGATCGGCGAGGGCGCTGAAAGCTTCGCCGCCTCGGTCGGCCTGGAGCAGGTCGATCCCGGCTTCTTCTTCACTGAAAGCCGGTGGCAGGCCCTGCTGAAGGCCCTGCGCGACAAGGGACTGCCCCTGCCCGCCCGCCCGCAAGGCGCGCCGCCCGAGCCGACGACGCTGGGCGCCCCGGTTCCGCTGGCCTCGCTCAACGAAGCCCCGCTGGACGAACGCAAGTTCGGCACGGTCGGCGCCGTGGCCCTGGACAGCCAGGGGCGATTGGCGGCGGGGACGTCGACCGGCGGCATGACCGCCAAACAATGGGGCCGGGTCGGCGACGTGCCGGTGATCGGCGCTGGCACCTACGCCTCCAACGCCGACGGCTGTGCGGTGTCCGCCACCGGATCGGGCGAGTATTTCATCCGCGCCACCGTGGCCCGCGACATCTGCCACCGGACGGCCGAGGGCGCCTCAGTCCAGACGGCGGCCCAGGCCGAAATCGATGAAGTCGGCGCCATCGGCGGCGACGGCGGCGTCATCGTCATGGACCGTGACGGAACCCCCGCCTTCGCCATGAACACCTCTGGCATGTACCGGGGCGCCGCCTCATCCGCCACGCCCGCCCGTGTCGCCATCTACGCCGACGAGAACTGACCCATGCCCGCCGCCGACGACGAACTGACCGTGATGGCCCAGGAAGAGCTGGATGCGGCCTGCGCCATGCCCTTCATCGAGGTGAAGAAGATCACGCCCTGGGGGGACAGTTACGAGGGGTTCGCCCCGTCCGGCCGTACGGTCGAGATCGAGCGTCGCTACATCTGGGCGGTCGAGCCCAAGGGCGGGGTCATCGTCGAGGTCGAGGTGCGCGATCGCGCCGCCCGCACCGGCGCCGAGGCCCGCGCCCTGCTGACCGCCGCCTGATCGCGCGACGGTTACCGACGCTCAGTTTCCAAGCTTCTGAATTCGGGTTAGGCCTGACGTCATGAAACTCGCCTCGCTCAAGCACGGCCGCGACGGCCGCCTCGTGGTCGTCTCGCAGGACCTGAACTGGTTCACCGACGCCTTCCTGATCGCCCCGACATTGCAGGCGGCGCTGGACGACTGGGACCGCTGCGAGCCGCCCCTGCGCGCCCTGGCCGAAAGCCTGGAGCATGAGGGCGTGCCGCGCGGACGTTTCCGCGAGCATGAGGCCGCCGCCCCCCTGCCCCGCGCCTATCAGTGGGCGGACGGGTCGGCCTATGTGAACCACGTCGAACTGGTGCGTAAGGCGCGCGGCGCCGAAATGCCCGAAAGCTTCTGGACTGATCCTCTGATGTATCAGGGCGGATCGGACGGTTTCCTGTCGCCGCGCGACGCCATTCCATTGGCGGACGAAAGCTGGGGCTGCGACCTGGAGGCCGAGATCGTGGTCGTGACCGGAGACGTGCCCCAGGGCGCGACGCGAGAACAGGCCCTGGCCGCCATCCGCCTGGTCGGTCTGGTCAACGACGTGTCGCTTCGCAACCTGATCCCCGCCGAGCTGGGCAAGGGTTTCGGCTTCGTCCAGTCCAAGCCCGCCAGCGCCCTGTCGCCCGTCTTCGTCACGCCCGAGGCGCTGGGCGACCGCTGGAAAGACGGCAGGCTGCATGGCGAACTGAGCGTGCAGCTGAACGGTCAGGACTTCGGCAAGGCCGACGCCGGGGTGGACATGACCTTCGACTTCGGAACCCTGATCGCCCATCTGGCCAAAACCCGTTCTCTGGGCGCCGGAACCCTCATCGGCTCGGGCACGGTGTCGAACAAGGACGCGGACGGCGGCCCCGGCAAGCCTGTGTCCGAAGGCGGACTGGGCTATAGCTGCATCGCCGAGGTGCGCACGGTCGAGACCATCCTGCGGGGCAAGGCCGAGACGCCCTTCCTCAAGCATGGCGACACGGTGCGGATCGAAATGCTGGACGGCCGCCACTCCATCTTCGGCGCCATCGAACAGACGGTTCAGCCGCTTTCGCGCGAGGCCTGACAGGTATAGCGTCCCGGTTCGGGCCCGATCAGCAACAGGGCCGGGACACCCTTCATGACGCAACAACAACTGATCCCATTGGCCGTCATCCCTGTGGTGCTGGTCCTGGTTCTGCTGCGCAATCGCCGCAAGCGCGTGCTGAGGCCGCAGTATCTCTGGGTCATGCCCGCGATCGTCGTGCCCTTGATCTGCGCCGGACTGTGGGCGACGACCCAGCACCCCCAGTTCGGCCCCCTGGCCTATGTCGCCTTCATCGCCGCCCTGGTCCTGGGCGCGGCGGCGGGTTGGTGGCGCGGCAAGACCATCACCATCGAGAAAGAACCCGATGGTTCGTTGAAGGCCCAGGCCTCGCCCCTGGGGCTGGTGCTGATCGTCGGCCTGCTGGCCGCGCGCACCGGCTTGCGTGAAGTCATGCAGGAAAACGCCGCCGCCTGGCATCTGGACGCCGTCGTCATCACCGACGCCTTCATGATCTTCGCCATCGGTTTGATAGTGGCGCAACGGCTTGAGATGTACCTGCGCGCGCGCCGGGTTCTGGCGGGGGGAACTGACGAACACGTCGAAGTCGCCGCCTGAGTTTCATTGAGCGGCAGGCGGTGGTTGAAAACCCCGTTGCGTCCCTGTAGGAGCGAGCCCTGCTCACGCCTGTGCGGGTGTGGTGAAACTGGTAGACGCGCTGGATTCAAAATCCAGTTCCGAAAGGAGTGTCGGTTCGATTCCGACCACCCGCACCAAAGGCCCGGCTCCCGGCCATGGATCGACTTTCAGCGCTCGCCGCGCTAGGTCCGCCGCGCCCAAGGATCGAACATGTCGACACTGACCCTGCCTGAAGAGGCGGCGCGCCGCCGCACCTTCGCCATCATCGCCCACCCGGACGCCGGCAAGACCACCCTGACCGAGCATATCCTGCTGGCGGGCGGCGCCATCCGTGCGGCGGGCGCCGTGCGGGCGCGGGGCGAGAACCGGCGCACCCGTTCGGACTGGATGAAGATCGAAAAGGAACGGGGCATCTCCGTCAGCGCCTCGGTCATGACGTTCGAGCACGACGGCAAGATGTTCAACCTGCTGGACACGCCCGGGCACGAAGACTTTTCGGAAGACACCTATCGCACCCTGACGGCCGCCGACTGCGCCATCATGGTGCTGGACGCCGCCAAGGGCATCGAGCCGCAGACGCTGAAACTGTTCGAGGTCTGCCGCCTGCGCGACATTCCGATCATCACCTTCATCAACAAGCTGGACCGCGAAGCCCAGGACCCCATGGCCCTGCTGGACGACATCGCCTCGCGCCTGCAGCTTGATCCCGCGCCGATCTGGTGGCCCGCCGAGAGCGGCAACCGCCTGCGCGGCATGGTCGAGGTCGGCACCGGCAGGTTCCAGCCCTATACCCGCAAGATCGCCGGCGCCGCCGAAGATCCCGGCCACCCCGACGCCCTGCCGCTGGATCAGGCGGCCCAGTATTTCGAGGCGGGCGAACAGGACGCCCTGGCCGAGGCTGTCGAACTGGTCGAGGGCGGCTATCCGGCGTTCGATCGCCAGTCCTTCCTTGAGGGCCATCTGACGCCGGTGCTGTGGGGTTCGGCCCTGCGTCACTTCGGCATCGACGAACTGTTGAAGGCCATCGGCGACTGGGCCCCAGCGCCCAAGGTGATGAAGGCCAAAAAGGAATCGCCGCCCGAAACCCGCAACGCCCCTGCCCCTGTCGACACCACGGTCGAGCCGGGCTCGAATGAGGTGACCGGCTTCGTCTTCAAGGTTCAGGCCAATATGGACCCGAACCACCGCGACCGGATCGCCATGTTCCGCATGGCCTCAGGCGCCTTCAAGCGCGGCATGAAGCTGAAGGTGCAGAACACGGGCAAGTCCCTGTCGGTCAATGCGCCCATCATGTTCTTCGCCTCTGACCGCGAACTGGCCGACGACGCCTTTGCGGGCGATGTGATCGGCATTCCGAACCACGGGGTGCTGCGCGTGGGCGACAGCCTGTCGGAAAGCGGCGTGGTGCGCTTTGCGGGCCTGCCGAACTTTGCGCCGGAAATCCTGCAGCGCGTGCGCGTCAAGGATCCGCTGAAGGCCAAGCACCTGAAGAAGGCGCTGGAAGGTCTGGCCGAAGAAGGCGTGACCCAGTTGTTCCGTCCCGAGATCGGCGCGGACTTCATCGTCGGCGCCGTCGGCCAGCTGCAGTTCGAGGTCATGGCCGACCGTCTGGGCGAGGAATACGGGCTGGACGTCATCTTTGAGCCCAGCCCCTACGCCGAGGCCCGCTGGGTGGGCGGCGCAGACACAGACGTCGAGGACTTCTCGGGCAAGTACCGCCCGCAGATGGCGCGCGACATCGACCAGGCCCCCGTCTTCCTGGCCAAGTCCAGCTGGGAGACCGGCTATGTCAGCGAACGTTTCCCCAAGATCGCCTTCACTAAGACCAAGGAACGCGGTTAAGGCCGCGCTTGCGTCTTTTCAGCGCCGCATCGACGTGATCAGATGCTGACGACGCCCATGCGTCGCGGAGCCCTTTGATGTTCGCCACCCTGGCCTTCGCCAGCCTGATGCTGATGCAGCAGACCACGGCCAACCTCGTCCCCTACGAGGAAGCCGTGCGTTGCGCCGGACTGACACAGGCCGCGTCGGAGCTGGAAGGCGGCGAAAGCGATGAAGGCGGCAAACTGTATGATGCGGCTCTCTATTGGTCGCTAACCGCCATTCAGGCGGCGACGGCGGCGGGCAAGCCGGGCCGCACGGCCGACGCCGACCAGACCCGCGCGCGTATCGAGGCGGTGCGCCAGCTGAACGCCGACGCCCCGGCCGCGCGGGCGGCCTTGCAACGCTGCCTGCATCGCACGCCGAATCTGGACTAACCGCGTTCGATCCGAAACGTTCCACAACAAGCTGAGCCGAACCCGCCGTGCGGCGCTGCGTTTGCTAGTCATCCAGTCGGGACGTCTTCCGCGTCCCGAAGCGGGATTTCAGAGGCATCCAGCGCATGTTCGAATTCGGCCGGGACCTGAGAAAGCTGTTCGCGCAGGCGCGTGAAAGCGAGGACCTGGGCTGGGTCGAACTGATCAGCGTCGATCTGCTGCAGGTCGAGGCCCGGCGTGAGTCCATTGATGCGGGCCGCGTCTCCTGCCCTCAGCCGTTCGAGACCGAACATCGCGCCGCCGCCCTGTGGCGCGACCACGCCCGCCGTTCCGGCGCCCTCGACAGCCTGGACCGCGCCGACCGAGCCGCAGACAGCCTGACCCGCACCGCCGTGGGCGAAGACCAGACCGCCCTGGCCGCCCTTGATGCAGCTCTGGCCCTGATCCTGAGATTTGACCTGTGCGGCGAGCCGGACCGCCTGCAGCAGGCCATGGCCGCCCTGACCCGCGCGGGACGCCCGCGCCGCCATCGCATCGCCTCCGACCTGGCCGTCGTCCACGCCCGGATCAAGGCGCGCCAGGCGCGTCTCAGCGGTCTTGTGACCGACCTGATGGACGCCTCCGCCTTGATGGACGCCGCCCTGCATGGGGCAGGCGGCGATGATGTCGAATTGCGCATGGACCGGGCCGTGCTGGCTCTGGATGCGGGGGTCGTTCAGTGCGACGCGCGCCTGCTGGATCAGGCCGGACGTGATCTGGGCGCCCTTGTCGAGGCGGCCTCGCCGGACCACCGCCCCCTGACCCGCGCGCGCGCCCTGGCCCTGTGCGGCGCCGGTCTGTCGGCCCTGGCCGCCGTTGCTGGCCACGCCGAGGCCCACGCCCAGGGCCGCACGATGTTCGACGCGGCAGCGGATCAGTTCACGCCGGACCACAGCCCGCTGGACTGGGCGGCCATTCAGGTGGTGCGCGCGGGCGAGGAGGCCTTGCCACTGATGATCCTGTCCCAGGCCGAGGCTCTGACCCAGGGGCAGGGGCTGGTGATCGGCGCCCTCGCGCGGGAACGCCGCATCGCACGGGAAGTCGCCCTGGCCGAGGCGGTGCGCAATCTGCCCGCCCTGGAGCTTCTGGAGCAGCGGCTGCGCGCCCGCCTGGCCCACGCCCAGCCGCTGGACTGGGCCGCCGACCAGATCGGCATGGCCGCCATCGCCCTGGCGCGGCGCCGTCTGGGCGATGCGCAGCCGAGCGGGCTGGGACTGATCCTGTCCGAAGCCGCCGTCACGGCTCAGGAAATGGGCGTGCCCGTCCTGGCTCAGCGAGCCGAGAGTCTGAAGCCGCGTTTCGTCGCCTGATCAGCCGCCGATGGCGACGAACGGACCGTTCAGAAAACGCGGCTTGCCATAGCGGAATCTCTGACCGTCTTCGGCCAGAACCCGTCCGCCCGCCGCCTCCAGCACCGCCTGCCCTGCCGCCGTGTCCCATTCCGAAGTCGGGCCGGTGCGCGGATAGGCGTCGAAACGCCCCTCGGCGATCAGGCAGAATTTCAGCGACGAGTCCGTGCCCTGCCAATGGGTGCACCCGTGGCGGGCGGCCAGGCGCGTCGCCTCTTCATCGGTTATGCTGTGGCTGAGCAGGGCCACGCCTTCCTGGGGCCGGTCGCGCACCGCGATGGGCCGCCATTCCGCACCGGCATGGGCCTCGCCCTCATGCACCGCGCCGTACTGACGACGCAGGGCGCCGCCGCCGGGCCGGTCGCTGCGCCAGGTCGTTTCGCTGGCGGGGGCGGTGACGACGCCCGCGACAGGATACCCCTCATGGATCAGGGCGATGTTGACGGTGAAGGCCTCGCCGCCGCGCACAAAGCCACGCGTGCCGTCCAGCGGGTCGATCAGCCAGAACCAGTCGTCAGTCTGGGTCGGCGCGCCGTCCGCCGCCACCGCCTCTTCCGCCACCATCTGCACGCCGGGATAGAGGGCGGCCAGCCGTTCCAGGATCAGGGCCTCTGCCGCACGATCCGCCTGGGTCACCGGGCTGTCGTCCGACTTGGTCTCGACCGCCGTGCCGCTGCGCCAGAAGGGCAGGATGAGGCGCGCCGCCTCTTCGGCGATCTCGGCCAATTTCAGGGTCAGGTCGCCGGACTGCAGATCACGGTCGAGGATCGGGAGCGAGGAGGTCGTCATCACGTCTTTGGATAGACCATCCCGAAGGTTCCATGAACCGGCAAATCACGTCAGCCTGATGCGCCAGACGAATCCTGACCCGAGTGCTGCAGACGCCATGACCGACACCGACGCCGAAGCCCCGCTCGATCTGCCCGTGGACGGGACGGAGCTGGCCACCTACATCGCCGCCAAACTGTGCCACGACTTCATCAGCCCGTCGGGCGCCATCGTCTCGGGCCTGGACCTGCTGGACGATCCGTCGGCGCAGGACATGCGCGACGACGCCCTGGCCCTGATCGCCCAGAGCGCACGCAAGATGGTGGCCCTGGTTCATTTCGCCCGCGTGGCCTTCGGCGCCGCCACCACCAGCGAACGGTTCACGGCCCGCGAGCTGCAGGCCCTGGTCGTCGGCGTGACCGAGGGCGGACGGGCGACCCTGGATTGGCGCGTGGCGGAGGGCGAGTTCACCAAGCCCCAGGCCCGCGCCCTGATCAATCTGGCCTATCTGACGGTCGGCGCCCTGCCGATGGGCGGAAACGCGGTGATCGAAACCCGTGTCGAGAACGGCGCCCTGCACCTGAGCGGACAGGCCGACGGCGCCCGCGCGCGATTGAAACCCGAAGCCCTGACCGGCCTGAACGGCCTGCGTCTGAGCGAAGGTCTGGCGGGGCAGTGGATCCAGCCCTACTGGCTGTGGCTGACCGTGACGGAGGGGGGCGGTCGCCTGACCACGACGGTCGAGGACGGCCGGGTCGTGCTGGCGGCGGTCATGCCGGTTTGACCGACATACCAACGACTCATTAACTGGCGTCAGCCATAGTTGGTGCGAGGGAATCGGGTAAAGACGAACGCCCGCCAGGAGTCCTGTCTTGTCCGTCAGCACGTGTCTCATCGTCGATGACAGCCGCATCATCCGCAAGGTCGCGCGCCGCATCGTCGAAGGCCTCGGCTACGAGGTCGATGAAGCAGCCGACGGCGCCGAGGCCCTGGCCTATTGCACCAGCGCCCTGCCCGACGTTCTGTTGATCGACTGGAACATGCCGGTGATGGACGGGCTCAGCTTCCTGCGCCGGATGCGCGCCCTGCCCGGCGGCGACCGACCCAAGGCCCTGTTCTGCTCCATCGAAACCCGGCCTGAAAAGATCGCCGAAGCCCTGGCTGCGGGCGCCGACGACTATGTCATGAAGCCGTTCGACGGCGACATCCTGCAGTCCAAACTGTCGGAGGTCGGAGCGATCGCCGCATGACGCCAGACGACTTCGACAAGCTGCAGACTTTGCTCGCCACGCGCGCCGGTTATCGACTGGCGCGCGACCGCATCCATCTGGCCGAACACCGGCTGGGTCCGATTGCGCGCCGCGAAGGCTACGCCAATGTCGAGGCCCTGCTGGCCAATCTGTGGGCCCAGCCCGTGGCGTCGCTGGCCTGGGCGGTCATCGAATGCCTGCTGAACCCCGAGACCTGGTTCCGCCGCGACCGCACGCCGTTCAACGTGCTGGAGAAGGAGCTGCTTCCCGCCCTGGCCCAGGCGCGTGCTGACGGCCGCGTCCGCATCTGGTCGGCCGGCTGTTCAACCGGACAGGAAGCCTGGTCCATCGCCATGGCGGGCAAGGCGGCGGGCGCGCATGTCGAGGTGATCGGCACCGACCTGGCCCAGCGCGCGATCGAAAAAGCGCGTTCGCGCATCTACTCAGGCTTCGAGGTCCAGCGCGGCCTGACCGCCCACGCCATGCTGCGCTGGTTCGAACCGGCCGAGGATCAATGGCGGGTGCGCGACGAACTGGCTGAAAAGGTGCGGTTCGGACGCTCCAACCTGCTGGACGAACCCACCGACGATGTGCGTTTCGACGTCATCTTCTGCCGCAATGTCATCACGGACATGGAGCCGCAACGTCGCGCCCGCGTGCTGGACGGGCTGGAGCGGCGGCTGGTCGACGACGGCTGCCTGTTCCTGGGCGTGGACGAGCGCCTGGAGGGCGAGACCGTCGCTTTCAGGCCCGTCAACGGGCGCAAGGGCCTGTATGTGAAGGCGCCCTCGTCCCTTCGCCGCGCGGCCTGATTGCAAGGCCGCTCTTGCACAAGACGCCGGTTCGGGGCTGAAGTACGCCGTTTGGGCATCGGGGGGTGACTATGCGGCTGGTCTTGCTTTTAGCGTCCCTGGCAGCCGCCTTTGGTCTGGCGGTTCTGACCAGTCAGACGCCCAAACCCGCTCCCGCCCTGTCGCCCGCCACTGAGTTTTCCGCCGTCCGCGCGATGACGGACGTGCGGCATATCGCCCGTGCGGCCCACCCCATCGGCTCCATCGAACATGCCCGGGTGCAGGCCTATCTGTTGGGCAGGCTGACCGACCTGGGCCTGACGCCCAGCCTGCAGTCCGGCGCCCTGTCGCCCGCCGCCATCAGCCGCATCGAAAAGCGCGGCGACAATGCTGCGGGTCTGCTGGCCGTCAATCTGGTCGGCGTTCTGCCCGGACGTCGCCCTGAACTGCCCGCCGTCCTGATGATGGCCCATTACGACAGCGTGCCGGGATCGCCCGGCGCCGCCGACGACGCCTCGGGCGTGGCCGCCATTCTGGAAGCCGTGCAGGCGATCAAGGCGCGGGGCCCGGCGGACCGAACCCTGATCGTGCTGCTGACCGACGCCGAAGAACTGAACCTGGACGGCGCGCGCGCCTTCTTCAGCGAGCACCCGCTGCGCGACCGGGTCGGCATGGTGGTCAATCTGGAGGCGCGCGGCGGCGGCGGGCGGGCCATGATGTTCGAGACCGGCCCCGGCAACGCCCAGACCATTTCCCAGTTCGCCCGCGCGACCAAAGACGCGACCGGCGGTCCGTCCAGCAACGCCCTGACCGTCTTCGTCTATCGTCTGATGCCCAACGGCACCGACATGACCATCGCGGTCAATCGTGGGATTGCAGGCGTGAACCTGGCCTTCATCGGCAGGCCAGACCAGTATCATGCGCCGACCTCGACGCCGGACGCGCTGGATCAGGGCAGCCTGCAGCATATCGGCTCGCTGGCGCTGGAGGCGACCGACGGCTTCCTGCGCGCGCCCGCACTGCCCAAGGCGACTTACAACGCCGTCTATGCCGATGTGTTCGGCCTGGCCGTGCTGCGTCATCCGCCGGTCGTCGGCTGGCTGCTGCTGGGTCTGGCGGCCCTGTTGACCGGGTTCGCAGGCTGGGGCGCGCGACACGCGACGGGCCTCAGCCGCGCGTCGGTGCTCAAGGGCGTGACGGGCGGGGTCTGGCTGCTGGCCAGCGGCGTCGTCCTGGCCCAGGCGGTGCGGGTTCTGGCCGGGCCGATCGGCAAACAGATCGACACGCCCGAGCTGTATTACACCCTGCTGCGCCGCCTGCCGTGGATGGAGGCGGGGGCCGGGCTGGCGGTGACAGCCGCCGTCCTGATCCTGTTCGCCGGACGGGCCCTGGTCGGGCGTCGGCTGCTGGCGCTGGTTCTCGTTCTGGCGGCGGTTCTGGCCCTGGCGCTGGGCGGCCTGAACCCCGTTGTCGCGGGCGCCGCCGTGATCGCCGTCATCCTGACGCTCTGGCCTATGGGCGAGGATGAGACGACATGGGGCGGCTGGCTGGGCCTGATCATCGTGGTGCTGGCGCTGGGCCTCGTCACGCAGATTTTGGCGCCGGAAGCCGCCTTCCTGTTCATCTGGCCCGGTCTGGCCGCCGCCCTCGCTGCCGCCGCGACCGCCCTGATCAGCGCGCGGCTGGCGCGCTGGACCGCGCTGATCCCATCGGTTGTCGTCACACTGATCGTCGGCGGCTGGCTGTTGGCGCAGGCGCACGGCGTGTTTCTGGGCATCGGCATGGACCTGCCCGGCGCATTGGCTCTGTTCGGCCTGCTGATCGCCATGCTGGCGCGGCCCTTGGCGCCGGTTCAGCCGCTCCGAGCCCGCACGCTGGCCGTCATCGGCGCAGTCAGCCTGATCCTGGGCGGCGGCCTGTCGCTGGCGGCCCAGTCCGCCCAACCCCATCCTGACCCCGTCCAATCCACCCTGACCAATCCGAGCTGAAACCGCGTGCATCACGACCACATCAGCCTGTTCGCCGCCGTCGCTGTCGCCGTCGCGATTCTGGGCGCCTGGACGGCTCTGGACCTGTTCGGCCGGATGCGGGCGCATCTGGGCTCGGCGCGGCTCAAATGGCTGGGCGTCGCCGCCCTGGTGCTGGGCATCAGCATCTGGTCGATGCATTTCATCGCCATGCTGGGCTTCGATCCCGGCTCCCCCGTCTCCTACGAAGTTGGATTGACGTTCGTCTCCTTCCTGCTGGCCGTAGCGGGAACCGGCGTCGCCTTCCTGACCGCCAGCCGACCGGGGTCAAAGCGTTACGTCCTGCCTGCGGGCGGTCTGCTGATGGGGCTGTCGATCGTGGCCATGCATTATGTCGGCATGGCCGCCGTGCGCACGACCGCGACCCTGGGTTATCGGCCAGCCTTGGTCGTCCTGTCCGTCCTGATCGCCGTGGTGGCCTCGACAGCGGCCCTTGCAGCGGCGCGGCGCGAACGCAGTCAGGGCTGGCGCGCCCTGGCCGCTGTGATCCTGGGTCTGGCCATCGCCTCCATGCACTATACCGGCATGGCCGCTGTCATCCTGGCCCCCGCCTCACACGTCCCCCACGCCGGAGGCGCGTCTCCGGTCGCCCTGGCGGCGGCGGTCACAGCCGGATGCGTCATCATACTGTTCCTGGCGCTGGGGGCCTCGATCCTGGATCAGAGGACCAATGTTCTGTCCGCCATTGATGCAGGCGGCGTCGGCTTCTGGGAGGCCGCCCTGCCTCTGCGCTCTCCCATCCTGTCGGATCGGGCCCGCGAAATCCTGTCGATTCCGCGTGATGCGCGGCTTGGCCCCACCGAAATCGGCGACCGTCTGTCGCCCGAGGACCTTCCTTTCCACCTGGCCGCGCTGGCGCGGGCCATGGCGGGCGAAGCCGATTATGATCAGGAATGGCGTCTGGCGGGCACAGACCGCTGGTTCCACCTGCGCGGACGCCTGATCCGCAGCCGTTCAGGCCGCCCCATGCGGATGTCGGGCGTCATCACCGACATCACCGACCGACGTCAGGCCTATCAGGCCCTGGCCGACAGCGAACGCCAGCAACGCATCCTGATCAACGAACTGAATCACCGGGTGAAGAACACCCTGGCCACGGTCCAGTCCATCGCCCGTCAGACCGCGCGCCGGACCCCGGACATCAAGATGTTCACCACCCTGTTCGAGGCGCGGCTTCTGGCCCTGTCCAACACCCAGAACCTGCTGACGGCGGGGAACTGGGAATGGGTCGATCTGCGCGAACTGCTGGTGCAGGAACTGGCGCCCTATGCCGACGAACAGGTGCATCTGAGCGGCCCATCCGTCAGCCTCAACCCGCTGCAGACGCAAGGCCTAGGCATGGCGTTTCACGAACTGGCGGTGAACGCCGCCAAATATGGCGCCCTGTCGGCGGCGGGCGGCTTGGTGCGCGTCGACTGGTCGGTCGATAAAGGCGTCCTGCTGCTGGATTGGGTCGAAAGCGGCGGTCCCGCCGTCCGCTCGCCAGAACGTCGCGGCTTCGGCTCAGACCTGATCGATTCCACCATCAACCGCTCCCTGAACGGATCGGCGGCCCTGGCCTATCCGCCCGAGGGCTTCGCCTTCAGCCTGCGCCTGCCGCTGGGCGACACGTCAGAATCGGTCGCCTGATCCCCAGGTTCTCGAACTTCAAAAAGAGAACATCTTGTGAACCGGAACAAACCGTGCACATAGTCAGCCTCACTTAACGGGGGCGGGTCCATGGCGGGTCTCTCCCAAGCTTCTGACGGGAATCATGGCAAGGGAGACGAAGGCAATGGCACAGGCGGCTTTGAAACTGGTGGGCAAAGAAGACGGCGACAAACAACGCGCTCTTGAGGCGGCGATCGCGCAGATCGATCGCGCCTTCGGCAAGGGCTCGGTGATGAAACTCGGCAAGGCCGGCGTGGTGAACGAGATCGAGAGCGTCTCGACCGGCTCGCTGGGTCTGGACATGGCGCTGGGCATCGGCGGCCTGCCTGTCGGGCGGGTGATCGAGGTGTTCGGCCCCGAATCCTCGGGCAAGACGACCCTGGCCCTGCACACGGTGGCGGAAGTCCAGAAGAAGGGCGGCGTCGCCGCCTTCGTGGACGCCGAACACGCGCTGGACCCCGTCTATGCCCAGAAGCTGGGCGTCAATCTGGACGATCTTCTGGTGTCGCAGCCCGACACGGGCGAGCAGGCGCTGGAGATCGTCGACACGCTGGTGCGGTCGGGCGCCGTGGACATCGTGGTGGTCGACTCGGTCGCGGCCCTGACCCCGCGCGCTGAAATCGAAGGCGAGATGGGCGACAGCCTGCCGGGTCTTCAGGCCCGTCTGATGAGCCAGGCGCTGCGCAAGCTGACCGCCTCGATCTCCAAGTCGAAATGCATCGTCCTGTTCATCAACCAGATCCGTCACAAGATCGGCGTCATGTACGGTTCGCCGGAAACCACGACGGGCGGCAATGCGCTGAAGTTCTACGCCTCGGTGCGCCTGGACATCCGCCGCACCGGCGCGATCAAGAACCGCGATGAGGTGGTCGGCAACACCACCCGCGTCAAGGTGGTCAAGAACAAGGTCGCCCCGCCGTTCCGCGAGGTCATCTTCGACATCATGTACGGCGAAGGCATCTCCAAGCTGGGCGAGGTCATCGACCTGGGCGTCAAGGCGGGCGTGATCGAGAAGGCGGGCAGCTGGTTCAGCTACGATTCAACCCGCATCGGCCAGGGCCGCGAGAATGTGCGCGAGTTCCTGAAACAGAACCCCGACATCGCCGCCTCCATCGAAAAGGCGGTTCGCGCCTCCACCAACAAGATTGCCGACGAGCTCCTGGGCACGCCCGAACCGGACGAAGGCCAGGACCTGGAAGGCTAAGCACCGCTCCGTCGGTCCCTGCGACCCGCCACCCGACCCCGTGGGGTCGGCGGAGCCGGCCCGCCCGATCTCGCATCGGGCGGGCCTTTCTTATTCTACGCCCTGCCCCTTGAGCCCGCGTCCCGGCGCGCCATATTCCCGCCTTACAGAACCGGGGCCACTGTCGCCGGTCCAGGAGCATCGATGCCCGCCATCGTCCCCGTCATCGCCATCGAAGGTCTGACCAAGACCTACAAATCCGGCCATCAGGCGCTGAAACGCGTCGATCTGAACATCAACAAGGGCGAGATCTTCGCCCTGCTGGGTCCGAACGGCGCGGGCAAGACCACCCTGATCTCCATCGTCTGCGGCATCGTCACCCCCACGACAGGCGTCGTCACGGCCGACGGCCATGACATTCAAACCGATTTCCGCGCCGCCCGCACCAAGATCGGACTGGTGCCGCAGGAACTGACCACGGACGCCTTCGAGACGGTCATGGCCACCGTCACCTTCAGCCGCGGCCTGTTCGGCAAGTCGCCGAACCCGGCCTTCATCGAGCAACTGCTGAAAGACCTGACCCTGTGGGACAAGCGCGACGCCAAGCTGCGCACCCTGTCGGGCGGGATGAAGCGCCGGGTGATGATCGCCAAGGCCCTGAGCCATGAGCCGGACATCCTGTTCCTGGACGAGCCCTCTGCAGGCGTCGACGTCGAACTGCGTCGCGACATGTGGGTCATGGTGCGGCGCCTGCGCGAACGCGGCGTCACCATCATCCTGACCACCCACTATATCGAAGAGGCCGAGGAGATGGCCGACCGGGTGGGCGTCATCCTGAAAGGCGAACTGATCCTGGTCGAGGAAAAGACCGCCCTGATGAAGAAACTGGGCAAGAAGACCCTGACCCTGAATCTGACTGAGCCGTTGGCCGCCATCCCCGCCGAACTGTCCGACTGGGGCCTGACGCTCAAGACCGACGGCGGCGAACTGGAATACAGTTTCGACGCCAACGCCGACGACACCGGCGTGCCCTCCCTGATCCGTCGGCTGGAGGCGCTGAACATCGGCTTCAAGGACCTGAACACCCGCCAGAGCTCGCTGGAAGACATCTTCGTCAGCCTGGTCCACACGAACGGAACCGCCGCATGACCTTCAACGGATACGGCGTCTGGGCCATCTATCGCTTCGAAATGGCGCGGGCGCTGCGCACCATCTGGCAGAGCATCGTCACCCCCGTCATCACGACGGCCCTGTATTTCGTGGTCTTCGGCGGCGCCATCGGCAGCCGGATGCAGGAGGTCGGCGGCGTGCCCTACGGCGCCTTCATCGTGCCGGGCCTGATCATGCTCAGCCTGTTCACCCAGTCGATCTTCAACGCCTCGTTCGGCATCTACTTCCCCAAATTCACCGGCACCATCTACGAGATCCTGTCCGCGCCCGTCTCCTCGCTGGAGATCGTCCTGGCCTATGTCGGGGCGGCGGCGACCAAGTCGGGGGTTCTGGGCCTGATCATCCTGGCAACGGCGTCCTTCTTCGTGCCGCTGCAGATCCTGCACCCCTTCTGGATGATGGCCTTCCTGATCCTGATTTCGGTGACCTTCAGCCTGTTCGGCTTCATCATCGGGGTCTGGGCCGACGGGTTTGAGCAGCTTCAGATGATCCCGATGCTGATCGTCACCCCCCTGACCTTCCTGGGCGGCGCCTTCTACTCCATCGACATGCTGCCGGAGGGCTGGCGCACGGTGACCCTGTTCAATCCGATCGTCTATCTGGTCTCTGGATTCCGCTGGGCCTTCTATGGTCAGGGCGATGTCTCCATCGGCGTCAGCCTGACGGCGACTCTGGGCTTTTTCGCCCTCTGCCTTGCCATTGTGATGTGGATGTTCAAGACCGGATATCGGCTCAAGAACTGAACCGTCACGAAACCGGCCAGATCGCCAGCGAATAGAAGACCATGTCCGACGATCAGAAGACCCCGTCGCCGGTACCGGCGCCCGCCCAGCCTGAGCCGTTCGAGCGCAAGCCCGCGCAGTGGGGACGGATGCCCGCGACCACCTTCCACGTCGGGCCGGTGCCGGTCGCGCCCAATCCGCTGGATCGTCTGCCCAATCCGCCGCCTCGCAAGGCTCCGGCTCAAGGTCAGGCGGCAGGATCGGGACAAGGATTCTCACCCGCCGAAGGACGCCCCCCGGTTCGTCCGGCTGCACCTGCCCCGGCGCAGCGCCCAGGCGGCATTCTGTCGGGATCGCTGATTCCGCAGGCGCGCCCTGCCGCGGCGCCTGCGGCGCCGTCGAAACCGGAACCCGCCGCCGCTGCGCCTGACCTGACCGTGCGCCCCCTGCCCGGCGCCGAGGCCCTTTCGCCGCCCCGGCCCGATCCCACGCCTGCCGCACAGGTTCAGCCTGAACCCGCAGCCCCCGTCATGGTCGCGGAAACGCCGCCTGTGATCGAGGTCGCGCCCATCGCGCCCCAGCTTGCATCACCCCGTCAGGCGGCATCCCGCCAATCAGCCTCACGACTGCCCCTGCTGATCGGGGTCGGGGCCGCAGCGGTTGTGATCATCGGCGGCGGCCTGTGGTTCGCGCTGCGTTCGCAACCCGCTGCCGAGGCTCCGCCGGTTACAACGCCCGAAGCCGCCGCGCCCGTCAGCACGCCGCCCGCCGCACCGACGCCTGAACCCCAACAGGCTGCAACGCCTGAACCGGCGCCGGTCGCAGCCGCACCCGTCGCGCCTCGCCCACAACAGACAACCACGCCGCCGCCTGCCCGCGCGACGACGCCTGCGCCTGCAGCCCGGCCTGCGCCGACACCCGCCCAGCCGCGCCCGACGATCGCGCCCGCTCCAGCCGCCTCGACGCCTGCCCCGGTTCCGTCGGCGACGGTCGAGCCGCCTCCTGTCGTGGTGGTTCCTCAGGGCCCGGCGCCGACGCCCGCGCGTCCGGCGCAGACCGATCCAAACGCGCCCATCGTCACGCGGCCCCAGCCGCTCGACTGAGCCGCAGCCTGGTCAGGCGGTGCGGATGATCCCGCCCGCCGCCGTCACCGGCCAGGGCGTCAGCCGCCCGCCCGCGCACGGACCGCCCGTGCATTCGCCGGTCAGCGGCTCAAACACCGCGCCGTGCCAGCCGCACAGGATCAGCGAACCGTCCGGCGTCAGATAGCGATCCAGTTCGACCGCAATGGGGAATCCGGCGTGCGGGCAGCGGTCGACCCAGCCTGCGACGGCCCCATCTTTCCGAACCACGAAGCCGTGGAAGAAGGCCTCGCCGATCTGCAGCACGAAGCCGCGCGATCCGGGGTCGGCGATGTCGGTCTCGACGCACAGGGCCACGCCCGGCGGCGTCTGCCAGACCCGCTTGCGCTCGGCCGCTTCGGGCGTATCGCTCAAACCCGCTCGGCCTTCAGGGGGCGCGACAGCAGGGTCTCGATAGCGCCGTCCACCGTGGTTTCACCCGCCAGCAGGGCGGCCGTGACCTCGGCGATGGGCATCTCCACGCCCAGACGCGCCGCTAGTTCGCGGACCGCAGGCGCGCTTTCGTACCCTTCGGCCACCGACCGTTTTCCGGCCAGCGCCTGTTCCACCGTCTGCCCCTGGCCCAGGGCCAGACCCAGGCTCATGTTGCGCGACTGCGGGCTGGAGCACGTCAGGACCAGATCGCCCAGACCGCACAGGCCGGCCACCGTCTCGGCCTCGCCGCCCAGGGCCACGGCCAGGCGCGTCATTTCTGCAAAACCGCGCGTGATCACCGCCGCATGGGCGCTGCGGCCCAGTTGACGGCCTTCGACGATGCCGCAGGCGATGGCCAGAACATTCTTCAGCGCGCCGCCCGCCTCGGCCCCGATCAGGTCCTTGGCCAGATAGGGCCTGAATCCCGGCGCCGACAGGGTGTTCAACAGGGCCTCGCCCAGCGCATCATCCGCACAGGCCAGGGTAACGGCGGACGGCAGGCCGCGCGCGACCTCGCCCGCAAAACTGGGCCCGGACAGGACGGCGGCGGGCGCGTCAGGCAGGGTTTCCGCCAGCACATCCGTCATCAGCTTCAGCGTGCCGCGCTCGATCCCCTTGGCGCACAGCACGATCGGCACGCCTGCCCGCACATGGGGGGCGAAGGCGGTCAGGGTGGCGCGCATATGCTGGGCGGGCGGCACGGCCAGGATCACGTCGCACCCGGCCAGATCCGCCAGGTCGCTGGTCGCGCGGATGCCGGGGTTCAGCTCCACGCCCGGCAGGAAGGCTTCGTTGACGCGCCGTGCGGCGATGCTTTCGATCACCTCGGCCTCGCGGGCCTGCAGGATCACATCCAGCCCGCCGCGCGCACAGACCTGCGCCAGGGCCGTGCCCCATGCGCCTGCGCCGATCACCCCTGCCGTGCGAAATTCCATGCGCCCTCCCAAGGCATTGCGCCGGTTCATGCTTTTGCGCCCTTGCGCCCCGGCTTGTGCGAAGGATCGGACAGGGCGCGCGCTTCGTCCAGCGGCCATCTTGGCCGTGCGATCACATCCACGTCGTTGGTCAGGCCCAAAGCCAGTCTTTCCGCCCCCGCCAGGGCGATCATGGCCGCATTATCGGTGCAATAGGCCATGGGCGGCGCCAGAAACTCAAAACCATGCCGGGCGGCCGTGGCCTCCAAGGTGGCGCGAATCGTCTTGTTGGCGGCCACCCCGCCCGCAACCACGAACAGCCGATGCGGATGTTCGGCGGCATAGGCGGCCAGGGCCCGCTCGGAGCGGTCCGACAGTTGGCGCGCAATCGCATTCTGGACGGCGTCGGCCAGATCGGCCTTGTCCTGCTCGGTCTCGCAGGTCTGGGCGATGCGGAAGGCCGCCGTCTTCAGGCCAGAGAACGAAAAATCGCAGTCCTTGCGGCCCAGCAGGGCGCGCGGCAGGTCGATCTTCGACCCATCCCCCGTCGCCGCCAGACGCTCCAGCGCCGGACCGCCGGGATAGCCCAGGCCCAGAGCCTTGGCGATCTTGTCGAACGCCTCGCCCGCCGCGTCGTCGATGGTGGCGCCGATGCGGCTCATGTCGCCGATTCCGCGCACTTCCAGCAGCTGGCAATGACCGCCCGACACCAGCAGAAGCAGGAAGGGATAGGCCACCTCCGCCCCCAGCCGCGCCGACACCGCATGGCCTTCCAGATGATTCACCGCCACCAGCGGCAGGCCGCGCGCCAGACTGACCGCCTTGCCGTAGCTCAGCCCCACCATGACCCCGCCGACCAGACCCGGCCCCGCCGTCGCCGCCACTCCGTCCAGATCGGCGTAGTCCAGCCCGGCCTCGGCCATGGCGCGGCGCGCGACGCCGTCAATCATCTCAACATGGCTGCGGGCGGCGATTTCCGGCACCACCCCGCCGTAGGCCGCATGATCGTCGATCTGGCTATGCACGATCGAGGACAGCACCTCGGCCCGGCCGCCCAAGGCCGTCGGATGCAGGCGCACGACCGAGGCCGCGGTCTCGTCGCAGCTGGTCTCCAGACCCAGCACCGTCAGCACGCCGTTTCGGGGCTGGGCGTCGCGTCCGGTTGCTGCTTCGGCGCGGCTGCTATAGTCGGCGGACATCTCCATCGGGTCGAGGTAGCGACCCGGCGACCGGTGCGCAACGCTCATGACCTTTCCTTTCCGTATCGGCACCCGCCGCTCCAAGCTGGCGCTGGCCCAGTCCGGCATGATGCAGCGCGCCATTGCGGCCGCTTTGGGCGTGCCCGCGAACGAGGTGGAGACCGCCGTGCCCCTGGTCGAGATCGTCACCACCGGCGACCGGATTCAGGATCGCCGCCTGCTTGAGCTGGGCGGCAAGGCCCTGTTCACCAAGGAGATTGAGGAGGCCCTGCTGGACGGCCGCATCGACATCGCCATCCATTCGATGAAGGACGTGCCCGCCGTTCAGCCCGAGGGTCTGTGCATCGCCGCCATCCCGGAACGTGAGGACGCCCGCGACGCCTTCATCAGCCGCGACTTCGCCGCCTTCGACGACCTGCCCTTCGGCGCGCGCCTGGGCACGGCCAGCCTGCGGCGACAGGCCCAGGCCCAGGCCCTGCGGCCTGACCTGATGATCGAGATGCTGCGCGGAAACATCGACACCCGCCTGCGCCGCGCGGCGGACGGCGAGTTCGACGCCATCCTGCTGGCCGTATCCGGCATGGCGCGCCTGGGCGTGACCGAACATATCCGGGAAAAACTGTCGCTGGACGCCTTCCTGCCCGCGCCGGGTCAGGGCGCATTGGCCATCCAGACCCGCGCCGCCGATATCGACGCCCCCTGGGTCGCCACCCTGAACCACGCCGACACCGCCCTGGCCGTCGCGGCGGAACGCGGGGCCATGCTGGCGCTAGAGGGCTCATGCCGCACCGCCGTCGGCGCCTATGCCGCCATCGACAGCGGGACCCTGCGCCTGACGACCGAGATGCTCAGCGCGGACGGCTCGGCCCGCTGGCGCCGTGTCGGCGATCTGAGCGAAGCAACAACCGAAACCGCCCGCGCCCTGGGCCAGCGTCTGGGCGCCGAGGTTCATCTCGCGGCGGGCGATCAGGAAGTCGATCCGGCGACGCTGGACGGATGACGGCCGCCTGCCCCGCCCGCGTCTGGATCACCCGCACCCAGCCCGGCGCCGGGCGGACAGCCGAACGGCTGCGGGATCTAGGCCTGACGCCGGTGATCGCGCCCCTGCTGACGGTCGAACCCCTGTCTCCGTCCCTGCCCGATCTGGACCAATTCGCCGCCCTGGTCTTCACCAGCCCCAACGGCGTCGACGCCTATGCCGCCCTGACCCCGCGCCGCGACCACTCGGTGCTGACGGTCGGCGACGCCACCGCCGACGCGGCCAAAGGCATCGGCTTCAGCAACATCCGCTCCGCCTCCGGCGACCTGACCGCTTTGGCCCGCCTGATTGCCGTAGAACCGCCCGCAGGCCCCATCCTGGCCGCCGTCGCCGAAACCCCGGTGGGCGATCTAGCCGAAGCGGTGCGCCTGGCAGGCGGCTTGGCCGAGATCACGACCGCATCCGTCTATCGCACCACGCCCGCCCCCTGCTCGCCGCCGCCCGCGTTTGACGCGGTTCTGGTTCATTCGCCGCGCGCCGGACGCCTTCTGGCGACGCTCGGTGAACCAGCCCTCGCCCACGCGGTCATCGCTTGCATTTCCGCCGCCGCCGCCGCGCCCCTGACCGCCCAGGGCCTGTCGCCCGCCCTGTCAAACGCGCCAAATGAGGACGCTTTGCTCAAGACCTTGCAAGAGGCGCTTGGCAATCGCGAACAGCCCGTATAAAGAGCGCCTCTCGCGCGGCTTGAACGCGCACCGGAGCCGCTTTAGCTCAGCCGGTAGAGCACATCATTCGTAATGATGGGGTCAGGTGTTCGAGTCACCTAAGCGGCACCACTTTTTTCCTGGTCATCAGAACTCCCCTCTCGAGGGCGACTCGCGCCGAGCATCAGGCGTGGGTTATCGCGCGGCTGCTCGGGGCAACCGCGCGACAGGTTTCGCAACTGACTTCCCTCTGATTTAAACCAGCACCTGCACACTGTCCGAGCCCAGGCGGACGAAGCCTTTGGGGGCGGCGGCGGTCAGGGCGGTTTCGTTCAGGGCGGCGGCGTCGGCCAGAACCACGCACAGGCGGCCGGCCTTGGTCGTCGATGAGCGGATGTTGGCGGCGCCGCCCAGCGCGGCCTTCAGCGTGTCGCTGAGAACGGTTGGAGCCGATTCAACCGCGATGGCGGCGGCGATAGCGGACGGCGCCGCCGTCCACTGGTCGCGGATGTCCTGGGCCACCGCCTCGACCGTCGGGCCGATGACGACCTGGAGGCTGTCGGGGGATGGGGCGATGACCCCGCGCGCGCCCAGACGCTTCAAGGCGGCCTCGTCGACACGATCCCGCGAGACGATCCGAAGGCGCAGGCGAGTGGTGCAGGAGGCGACGGCCACCAGGTTCGCGGCGCCGCCCAGGGCCAGGATGAAGGCCTCGCCGCGACCGCCCGATGTGACATGCGTGACGGTCTCGACCGGATCGTCCTCGCGGCCCGGCGTCTTCAGGTTCAGCACACGGATGAAGACGCGGAACAGGCTGTAATAGAGACCCGCATAGACCAGCCCGACCGGCAGCAGCATCCACGGACGCGTCGACTTGCCGAAGTTCAGCACATAGTCGAACAGGCCGGCCGAGAAGGTGAAGCCCAGGTGCACGTCCAGCAGGTTCATCACCACCATCGCCAGCCCGGTCAGGACCGCGTGAATGGCGTACAGGGCGGGCGCCAGGAACATGAAGGTGAACTCGATCGGCTCGGTCACCCCGGTCAGGAAGGCGGTCAGGGCCAGCGAGAACAGCATGCCGCCGACGGCCTTGCGGCGTTCGGGACGGGCGGCGTGATACATGGCCAGACAGGCTGCGGGCAGCCCGAACATCATCACGGGGAAGAAGCCGCTCATGAAGGCGCCCGCCGTGGGGTCGCCCGCGAAGAAGCGGTTCAGATCACCCGTCGCGCCGTGATAGTCGCCGACGATGAACCAGGCCACATTGTTCAGGATGTGGTGCAGGCCGGTGATGATCAGCAGGCGGTTCAACAGGCCATAGACGAACATCCCGATCTCGCCCGAGCCGACGACCGTGCGGCTGAAGACATCAATCGCGTGATCAATAGCCGAGAAGGACAGGCCGATGATCGCCGCCACCGCCAGGGCTGCAAACCCCGCTGCGATCGGCACGAAGCGTCGGCCGCCGAAGAAGGCCAGGTATTCCGGCAGCTTCAGCGTCGAGAACCGGTTGTAGAAATCGCCGGCGATCAGGCCGGAGATGATGCCGATGGGCACGCCCAGCCGGGTCAGGGCCTGATCGCGGAACGCCTTGGCGGCGGCCTCGGCCGCGTCGCCGCTGAGGCCCGCCAGCACCTCGGGCGGGGCGGTCATCAGCACCTTGGCCGCTTCGATGGTGATCAGATAGCCGACAACCCCCGCCAGACCGGCCGCGCCATTGTTGTCACGCGCCAGACCGACCGCCACGCCCACGGCGAACAACAGGCCCAGATTGGAGAAGATCGCCTGCCCCGCCGCCGAGACGAAGGCGATGTCCAGCAGGTCAGGCTGGCCCAGGCGCAGCAGCAGACCCGCCACCGGCAGGACCGCGATAGGCAGCATCAGGGCGCGGCCCAGAGGCTGGAGGCTGGAAAGACCGATCTTCATGCCACGGCTCCCACGGCGCGAGATTGAACAAGGGCGCCGAGCCGCTCAGTGGCCAGGGCGCGCACGGCCTCGGCGCTGTCCTGCGACAGGGCCGAGGCGGCCAGTTGACTGCAGTCGGCCAGGGTCAGGCTTCGGACCACGGCCTTGACCTCGGCGACCATCGACGGGGTCGCCGACAGTTCGCGCACGCCAAGACCGATAAGGATGGGCGCGGCCAGAACATCCGACGCCAGACCGCCGCAGACGCCGATCCATTTCAGGGCGGCGGCGCTGCCCGAGGCCTGGGCGATCAGACGCAGGACGGCGGGGTGCAGACTGTCGAGTTGGGCGGCCAGGGCCGCGTTCTGACGATCCATGGCCAGGGCGTATTGCGTCAGGTCGTTGGTGCCGATGGAGATGAAGTCGATGGCGGGCGCCAGACGATCCACCGTCATGGCGGCGGCGGGCGTCTCGATCATCACCCCCAGAACCGGCGCGCGGCCGTCGGTTTCGGCGACGGCGACGTCCAGCATGGCCCGCACCTGACGCACCTCGGCGACCGAGGCGATCATGGGCAGCATCACCGCGACCGTCCCCTTGGACCGCACCCGGCAGATGGCGCGCAACTGGGCCAGCAGGATGTCAGGCCGGTGCAGGCCCGAACGCACGCCGCGCAGACCCAGGGCCGGGTTCTCCTCGTGCGGCATGGGCAGATAGGGCAAGGGCTTGTCGCCGCCCGCGTCCAGAGTGCGGATGATCAGCGGCCTGCCGTCCAGAGCGTCGGCGATGGCCTGATACTGGACCAGTTGCTCGTCTTCCGTCGGGGCGGTTTCGCGCTCCAGGAACAGGAATTCTGTGCGCAGAAGGCCGCAGCCTTCGGCCCCGCCCGCCACGGCAGGCGCGGCCTCTGCGGCGTCGCCCAGATTGGCGAAAACCTCGATCCGGGCGCCGTCGGCGGTGTGGCAGGCGTCCAGCGCCAGGGCGCGGGCGTCCGCGCGGCGGCGGTCACGCGCGGCGACCGCGCTTTGTGCTCCGGCCTGACGCGCGGCGGAGGGATTGGCGATCAACTGGCGGCCATCGGCGTCCAGCACGACCAGCACGCCATTATCGACCCGGTCCAGAGCGGCGCCCACGGCGACCAGGGCCGGAACCCCCATGGCGGCGGCCAGAATGGCGACGTGCGAGGTCGGGCCGCCCTGCGCGGTGCACAGGCCCGCGACCTTGACCGCATCCAGCGCCATCAGTTGCGACGGCAACAGATCGTCGGCGACGATGACCGATCCGGGACCGATGGCGGCGGGCGCAGGCGCGGCCTCGCCCGACAATTCGATCAGAACCTGACGCTCCAGATCCAGCAGGTCGTCGGCGCGCTCGGCCATGCGCGGGTCGCCCATGGTGCGGAACAGGTCGGCGGCGGCGCGGGTGGACTGACGCCAGGCGAAACCCGCGCTGCGCCCTTCGGCTGCGGCCTGTTCCGCCCCCGCGATCAGGCCGGGGTCGTCAAGGAAGCCCAGGTGTGCGGCCAGAATGGCGCGGCGATGGGCGTTGCCGCTGGTCGCGGCCTGTTCGATGCGCGCGCGGACGGCGGACAGGGCGGCGTTCAGCCGGGCGGTTTCGACCGCCACGCCGCCGCCGTCCTCGGCGACAGCGATTTCGCTCTGCGTCAGGCGCACGGCCCGGCCGATGACCAGACCGGGCGCAGCGGTGACGCCGCTGAGGATCAGTTCGCCGTCTTCGCCCACGACAGGTTCGGTCGTCCGGGCGGCAGGGGCTGCGGCGGATTTGGGCGTCTCATGCGCGCCCTCCTCCAGGCCTGCGGCGATCAGGGCGGTCAGGGCCGACAAGGCCTCGTGCGCCTGACGGCCCGAGGCCTTCAACACCAGTTCGTCGCCGTCCTTGACCCCCAGTCCCATCATGGCGACCAGGCTGGCGGCGTCCGCCTGCCTGTCGCCATGGCTCAGCACGACGCGCGCGTCAAAGCCCCGGACGCAGGCGGCGATCCGACCCGCGGGACGGGCGTGCAGTCCATGCGGCAAGGGGGCGGCCACGCGGGCCGTCAGCACTTCGCCCGCCTCCTCGACACCCGCCTGCGTCGCGACGGAGACCTTCAGGATCGGCTCACCCGCGCGCACGCTGCGGCCCGGCGCGATCGCCTGAACCGAGGCCGCGCCGCCCACGACCACCACCGGCGTGACCAGACTGATCGCGCCGTCGACGATGATGTTCAGGTCAAGGGTCAGCAGCGGATCGCCCGCGCGGACCGATGCACCTTCCGTCACATGGGCGACGAAACCCGCGCCGTTCAGACCGACCGTATCCAGACCGACATGGATCAGAACCTCGACCCCCTCGACCGAACGCACCGTCACCGCATGGCGCGACGACGGCAGACCGACGACGACGCCGTCAAAAGGCGCGCGCACCACCGTGTCCGTCGGATCGACCGCCACGCCCTCGCCCACCATGCCCCCGGCGAAGGCCGCATCCGGAACCTCCGCCAGAGGGGTCAGCCAACCGGCCAAAGGCGCCTGAACAATCATTTCACTCACAGGGGCAATACTCACACTCACTCCACGCCTCCGATACGCACCCAATCAACCGCCCAGATCGGATCGGGGCCGGAAACCGCGAACCGCAGACAGACGTCATGACGCCCGGCGATGTCGGGCAACTGACCGGTCAGGACCGTGACGCCGGGATTGGCGGCGGCGGCCTTCAGCGGCAGAACCAGGGCCGGTTCGCCGTCACAGCCGTCGATGCGGACCTCAAGCTCGCCTTCCGCCGTGCGGGGGGAAGAGAATTTGATCTTCTCCTTGTCCGCGCCGATCTGGAAGTTGAACGGAACCTGGCCCACGGCGACCTCGATGGCCTTTCCGCCGCTCAGATCCGCCGCCTGATAGGTCCAGCAGGGGTTCATGATATCGACCAGGAAGACCGGACGGTCGCCGTCCAACGGCCAGTCGTCGATCAGCGACAGGGCCAGCCCCTCGGTGCACAGCTTCAACTGATAGGAGCGGCGCTGCAGTCCATCGGCGGGCGGCGGCGGCGTCGGCTCAAGGCCGCTGGTCGCATATTTGACGCCCAGGGCCCGATAGCGGGCAAGCTGCGGGTTCAGGCGCTGGCGGAAGTCGTCCCAATCCATCCGGTCATGGCCGGTCCAGGCCACTTCGGCGATGGCGGCGGCGCGGGGGAAGGCCATGTATTCGACCCGGTCCTGGGTGCGCATATGTTCGGTGAACAGATTGGCCTGAACGCCCAGCACGTGTTTGACCTGATCCGGCGTCAGTTCATCCGGGGCCGGATCAAACCGATAGACGTCCTCCAGCGACACCACGAACCCACGTCCCGGCGACCCGTCATTGGCGCTCTGGCGATTGTCGAAGTACAGGACCGGCGCAGGCGACAGCACAGTGTCATGGCCCATTCGCGCCGCCTCGATGGCGCCTTCGACGCCGCGCCAGGACATGACGCTGGCGTTCGGATTGATGCCGCCCTCAAGGATCTCGTCCCAGCCGATCATGCGGCGACCGTGATCGTTCAGGTGCTTCTCCAGCCGGGCGATCATCCAGCTTTGCAGCTTCTCTTCATCGGCGACGCCCAGTTCACGCATCCGCGCCTGCGTGCGGGGCGAAGCCTTCCACTGATCCTTGACCGCTTCGTCGCCGCCCAGATGGACGTATTCGCTGGGGAACAGGTCAAGGACTTCGTCCAGCACGTTTTCGAGGAAGACCAGCGTGGATTCCTCGGCATTGAACAGGGTCGGATAGACGCCCCAGTCGGCAGGCACGGCCGGAACCGCCGAGCCCGGCGCATCGGTGACGCCCAGTTCGGGATAGGCGGCGATGGCGGCGCTGGCGTGACCCGGCACATCGACCTCGGGCATGACGACGATGTTGCGGGCGGCGGCGTAGGCCACGATCTCGCGCACCGTCTCCTGGCTGTAGACGCCGCCATACAGGCGCGGGCGCCCGGTCGCCGGATCAATGTCGGATTGGGCCGCAGCCCCCGCCGGCACGCGCCAGCCGCCGATTTCGGTCAGGCGGGGATAGCGTTTGATCTCCAGCCGCCAGGCCTGATCATCGGTCAGGTGCCAGTGGAAGACGTTGAACTTGTGCACCGCCATCCAGTCGATGAAGCCCTTGATGAACTCGGGCGACTGATAGTGACGGGCGGAATCCAGCATCATGCCGCGCCAGGTGAACCGCGGCGCATCCTGGATCGAAATGGCGGGGATGACCGCAGATCCCTGGCCTTCCTCGGCGGTCGCCAACTGCCACAGACTGACCGCGCCATACAGCAGGCCGCCGAAGTCATTGGCCGAAATCTCGACGCCGCGATCTGAGACGTTCAGGCTGTAGGCGTCGGCGCCTGTCGTGTGGGCGCGGCGCAGGACGATGGCGCCGCGAGCAGGCGCCGCCCCTTCACGGACCGTCAGCCTCAGGCCGCGCGTGCGCTGGATCAGATCGGCGAAATAGGCCGCCGCCCGGGCCGCCTCGGCGTCGCCGCGCGGCGTGACGATGACGGTGGAGGCGTTGAGCGCGAAACTGGAGGGTCGGGCCGTTTCCGACGCAGGCCGGGGGATGATCGACCCGACAGACGCCTCGGCCGCCATGGCAGGATTGAACGACAGGACCAGCACGGCCGCAGCCAGCGGAGCCAGGAAGGGGGCGAACCTCGTCGCCGATAGAGCGGTCTGGATCATACGCGGTCTCGCATCAAAAAAGCGCGCGGGACGTCGCCGCCCCGCGCCAGTCTGGCCTCAGGAGAAGGCCTTTTCGACAAGCGCGGCGACCCGGACAACGCGATCTGGCGCCATCCGGGAAGCTCGGCTTTAGAACGAGACGCTGACGGTCGCCAGCAGCTTGCGGCCCGTGCGGTAGATGCCGCGCGGCAGGTTTTCCTTGTTGGCGTACGAGTAGTATTCGCTGTCCAGCAGGTTCTGGCCGGACACGGTCAGGCTGACACGCTCGTTGAAGGCATAGCCCGCCGTGGCGTCCAGACCGGTGTAGGCGCGGACATACAGGTTGTCGCCGCGATCGATGCCGGTGAAATACTTGGACCGCCACGTATAGGTGACCCGCGCAGAGAACGGACCCGATTCATAGAACGGGCTGATGTTCACCTGGTGCTTGGAGTTGAACGGCAGATCCTGGCCATTGTCCGCGCTGCCGTCGACATAGGTGTAGTTGGCAAGCAGGCCGAGGCCGTAGGCGTAGGTCTGCTGATAGGCGAAGGTCGCGCCCTTCAGGTCGGCTGGACCGGCATTGATCGGGCGACTGATCTGGAAGGTGGTTTCAGCGTTCAGGAACTGGTTGAAATGCTTCTCCGGGTTCGTGATCTGCAGGATGTAGTTGTCAATCTTCTTGTAGAAGACCTCACCCGACAGGATGGCGTTTGGTGCGAAATACCATTCCGCCGCCAGGTTCAGGTTGGTTGACTTGTAGGGGTCCAGGTCAGGGTTGCCGCCGCCGCCTGTCAGAATCTGGTCAGACAGCCAGAAATAGTTGGACATGTCGGCGTAGTTCGGCCGCGAGATGACCTTGGCCGCCGCAAGGCGGACAATCACATCCTCGGACGCGTTGATGGCGACGTTCAGGCTGGGCAGGATATCGTCATAAGACTTGCTCTTGACGCTCCATGCCCAGTCCGCCTCCGTCGTGCCGCAGCCGCCGCCGACCTGATTGACGCAGATGAAACCGCCGCTTTCGGATTCCGTGCGGACGTAACGCAGGCCGATGTTGCCACGCAGAAGTTCATTCTCGAAGTTCGCCTGACCATAGACGGCGTTGATCTTCTCCTGAATGTTCCAGTTCTGGGACGTGAACTCGGCATTGCCGAAGACGGTCGGCTCCGGCGACGCCTGCCAAGGACGCAGGTAGCTCCCTGAAGAGATGTAATCGGCGATCCGGCGTCCATCGACGTGGACGCGGCCCTTCATCTGATCATTCGCACCATCGAAGCCGCGCAGATAATTGCCCGGCGCCGAGCTGGGCTCGAACAGTGATGCACTGCTTGGGTTGCCATAGATCTGGACCACCACGCCCGACATCTTCTGATCGGTCTCGTGTGTGCGGTATTTATATCCGAACTGAATGCGGTTGATGAAACCGTCGCGATTGTAGCCAGCGTCGATCTGAGCGTAGGTCTCCTCATCCGTCGTCGGCTTCGAAACAATGTTGCCGCCCCACCCGGGATTATAGCCGGTCGGCCCGACCGAGGGATCACCACCGCCCCAACCGCCGTCAAACGAGAAGGCCGCCGGGTTATTCATCACATTGCCATTGGCATAGGTGACGGTTCCAGGGTTGCTCGTTCCGCCCGTGAAATCGACGGTATAGTCAGACCAGTTCAAGAATTCAGCGAACAGCTGACGCTGGGTGCCCCCCTCGGCCTTGGTGTAACCGACATCGCCGGCGATATCCCAGGCTCCCGCGTTCCATTTGCCGTTCAGGTGGTAGCTGTCGGTGGTCAGGGCGGCTTCACGATACTGGACGTCCCAGACGCTGAGGGCGTTCTTGAACGAAGCCTTGGTGATGACGCCGTCATCGACCTGGATATCGGTCAGAGCGCTCAGGCTGTTCCAAGGGTTGCCCTGGAAGGCGAACATGGCCTGGGCCGTGTTGTCATAGGTGGCGTCGACGCGCAGCCAGTCGAAGTTCAGGTCCAGTTGCGCGTTCGGGCGCCACTGGGCGGCCACCGTGTAGCTGTTCCGCTCACGCGTCTGTTCGAAGTAAGCCGCGCCGAAGGAGTTCAACCCCCGCGCATTGGGATTGGCCAGCAGGGTGGTGGCGCAAGCCCCGGTACAGTTGCCGCTGGTGATGGCGTTTGCGGCCGGATTATCGACACTTCCGCCATTGTAATAGTTGGCCGGAATGGTGCCGAAGGATTCCAGACCGTCGCGGCGCAGTTGGTCCACCGCGCGCTGGGCCGAGACCAGGACGCCGAAGGTGGCGTCGGCGTTGCGCCAGCCGGCCAGGGCCGACAGCTGCGGATCGCCTTCCTTGGAGCGGTCATTGTAGAGATAGGTGACTGCGCCCGACAGCGTATGCTCGCCCAGGTCCAGCGGACGACGGGTAGAGACATTGACCGTGCCGCCGATGGAGCCTTCGTCGATGCGGGCTTCCGGCGACTTGAACACCTCGACCTTGCCGACGATCTGCGGCGCCAGCAGGGCGTAGTTGAAGGTCCGGCCCGGCTGGTCCAGCAGAAACCAGTCCGCCGAGGCGACCGTCTGGCCGTTCAACAGGGTGCGGTTCAGGGCCGGATCGGTGCCCAGAATCGAGACCTTTTCACCCTGACCAAAGGCGCGGTCGACGGTGACGCCCGGAATGATGGTGATGGCTTCGGCCACGTTGGAGCTGGGGAACTTGCCCACATCTTCCGCGGTGACCACGTCAACGATGGCGTTGGCGTTACGCTTGGTGTCGATGGATTGCCTCAGCGAGGCGCGGATGCCGGTGACGACCACTTCGTCGACCGTCGATGGTTCCGCCGTCTGTTGTGCGAACGCCTGACCGGCCAGCAGCGACAGTGCGCTGACTGAACTGACCAGAATTGCATGATGAATACGCATACGCCTGTTCTCCCCAGAACGGACCTGCCCCCGCAGGTCCAGAAAAGCCCAATGCAAGACCAATACGGCCCTTCCCCGAACCGCTAATCGTTGAAAAGCGACCGTTGCACCGTGAGACTTTCATCAATCCATCACACCACGCAAGACCAAAATGTGAATTGGGCCTATTCTTTCTTTATATTGGTACTTGATTGGTCGCATGAGATGGGCTCAGATGATCCCAACACGAACCCGGGGGCGGGCAATTGGGAATCGGCGTCATGTCGTTTGTCGAAGCGATTGGGCCGCTGGACGCACAGCGTCCGGCGCCGCTGTATCAACAGCTTCAGCACGCCGTGCGCGAAGCGATCGAGCGCAACACGCTCAAGCCGGATGAGGCCCTGCCGCCTGAACGCGATCTGGCGCAGGAACTGTCGGTGTCGCGCATCACCATCCGAAAGGCCTTCGACGGTCTGGTCGCAGAGGGCCTGCTGACCCGTCGCCAGGGTGCAGGCACCTTTGTCGCCGCCCGCGTCGAGAAAAGCTTCTCCAAGCTGACCTCCTTCTCCGAGGACATGGCCGCGCGTGGACGCAAGCCCACCAGCTCCTGGCTGAATCGCAGCGAAGGCGCCGTGACGCCGGAGGAATCCCTGACCCTGGGCCTCAGCCCCGGCACGCCCGTCTATCGCTTCAGCCGTATCCGCTATGCGGACGGCCTGCCGATGGCGCTGGAGTATTCGACCATTCCCGCCTCCTGCCTGTCGGGCATCGAGGCGGTGACGACCTCCCTCTATCTGGCCCTGGCCGACGCCGGTTTTCGCCCTAACCGCGCCCTGCAGCGGCTGCGCGCCGTGCTGTTCAACGCTGAACAGGCCGAGCTTCTGGGCACCACGGCGGGCGCGGCGGGTTTGTTGATCGAGCGCCGCGCCTTCCACAACGGTCAGGCGGTCGAGGTGACCCAATCCTATTATCGCGGCGACGCCTACGACTTCGTCGCAGAACTGAATGACGGACCCGGTTGATGCACGCCCAAGACACCCGAATGTTCATCGAGGCGGCCGAAGCGCCCGCTCTGGTGGCCGCGCAACTGGCCGCCAACGCCGACATCGTGGCCCGCGCCGCTGAACATCTGCGTCGCAATCTGCCGACCGCCGCCCTGATCTGCGGTCGCGGCAGCTCCGACAATGCGGGTGTCTTCGCCCGTTATCTGATCGAGGGTGAAACCGGCGTCCTGACCAGCCCCGCGCCCCTGGCCGTCAGCTCGGTCTATGGCCGCACGCCCCGCATCGAAGGCGGCGTCTGCCTGGCCATCTCGCAATCCGGCAAGAGCCCCGATCTGGTCGCAGCCGCCACCGCCGCCAAGGCGGGCGGCGCCTTTGTCATCGCCCTGGTCAATGTCGAGGGCTCGCCCCTGTCGGACGTCGCCGACCTGACCATCCCGCTGCGCGCCGGCCCCGAGCTCTCGGTCGCCGCCACCAAAAGTTTCATCGCCAGCCTGACCGCCATCGCCCATCTCGTCGCCGAATGGACTCAGGACGACGCCCTGCGCGCGGGCCTCGCCGCCCTGCCCGCCCAGCTTGAGGCCGCCTGGAGTCAGGACTGGAGCGCCGCCCTGCCCACGCTGAAGGCGGCCAACAACCTGTATGTCGTCGGACGCGGCGGCGGCTTTGGCGCAGCGCGCGAGGCGGCCCTGAAGCTGAAGGAGACCTGCGGCCTGCACGCCGAAGCCTTCTCGACCGCCGAGGTTCGCCACGGCCCGATGGCTCTGGTCAAGACCGACTTCCCGGTGCTGATGCTGGCCCAGTCCGACGTCACCCGCGAAGACGCCGAGGATCTGGCCAGCGCCTTCGCCGCACGCGGCGCCAAGGTCATGCTGTCGGGCCATCCCGGCGATCCGCGCGTGATCAGCCTGCCGACCACGGCAGGCCATCCGCTGCTGGAGCCGATCCTGCTGATCCAGAGCTTCTACGGCCTGGCCGCCCGCCTCTCGGTCGCGCGCGGCTATGACCCCGACCAGCCCCCCTACCTCAACAAGGTGACCGAGACCGTCTGATGAAGCAGAAGCTGATCAACGGCCGCGTGCTGACGCCGGTCGGTCTTCAGGACGGTCTGGCCGTCGTCATCGAGAATGACAGGATCATCGCCGTGGGCCCGGCCGACGAAACCCCGGCGGGCGACACGGTCGACCTGCAGGGCCGCATCCTGACGCCCGGCTTCATCGACACCCAGGTCAATGGCGGGGGCGGCGTCCTGTTCAACGACGACACCAGCGTCGAGGGCGTCGCAGCCATCGGCGCGGCGCACCGTCGTTTCGGCACGACAGGCTTTCTGCCCACCCTGATCAGCGACGATCTTGAAGTCATCGACCGCGCCATCGATGCGGTGGAGGCCGCCATCGCCGCCCGGGTTCCTGGCGTCCTGGGCATCCATATCGAAGGCCCCTTCCTGAACGAACGGCGCAAAGGCATCCACGACGCCTCCAAGTTCCGCGTGCTGGAAGACGAGTTCATTGAGCGCCTGACACGCCTGAAGGGCGGACGCACCCTGATCACCCTGGCGCCAGAGACCACGACGCCCGACCGGATCAGCCGCCTGGCGGCGAAAGGCGCCCTTGTCGCCATCGGCCATACAGACGCTGACTATGCGACGGCGCGCGCCGCCTTTGAGGCCGGCGCCACCGGCGTGACCCATCTGTTCAACGCCATGTCCCAGCTGCAGAATCGCGCGCCCGGCGTTGTCGGCGCCGTGCTGGAGAACCAGACCGCCTGGGCAGGGATCATCGTCGACGGCTTCCACGTCGATCCGGCCACCCTGAAGATAGCCCTGCGTTGCCGCCCGCATGACCGCTTCATGCTGGTCACCGACGCCATGCCCAGCGTCGGCGCCGACGCCGACCATTTCTTCCTACATGGCCGCCGCATCACGGTGAAGGACGGCGTCTGCCGCGACGACGCCGGCGTGTTGGCAGGCTCGGACCTGGACATGGCCGCCGCCGTCAGAAACGCCGTCGAACGGCTGGATCTCGACCTGGCTTCGGCCGTCGGCATGGCCTCCGCCTCTCCCGCCGCCTTCCTGGGCCAGGCCAACCAGCGCGGCGCCATTGCGCCGGGCTATCTGGCGGATCTGGCTCTGCTGAACGACGACTTTTCGGTGGCGCAGACCTGGATAAACGGCGCGTCGTCGTAAGCTGAGCCTTCGGACGGAACCAAGACCGCTCGTCCCCATTTCTGACGACGGTTTCGTGGGATGGCGAACCGGCATCAGGCGTGCGGACCGACGCGCGCAGAACATGGAAGCGACTGCATGAAGACGATCGTGAAGACCCTGGCTGCGGCGGCCGTCATGGCGACCGCTGCTGCCGGCGGCGCCGCCAACGCTCAATCTACTTTAGGCTGGAGCGGCAAACCTGAAGTCATTGGCGAATACACCGCCTACATCAGTCAGCGCGATCTGCGTTCTTCGGAAGGGACACGCCTGACCCATGCCTGGCAGGTGATCCGCCAAGACCGCGCCAACTACCACCGTTTCAACCTGCGCGACCGCGGCGATCAGGGCGACAGCTTCTTCGGCTCGGCCCAGAACCGCGCCATCATGGAGCGGATGGTCCGCGACGGCCAGATGTCTCCCAGCGCCGCCCGCGCCATCGTCAACGGCGGCGTCTCCATCACCGTCCGCATCTATGGCCACGACAGCGTGGGCCAGTACGTCGCGGTGACCGTGAACTGATCAGACGCCCAACGCCGGTCCTCAAACGCCAGGACCGGCGTCATGCCGCCCGAACGGAATCAGACACGCACAACTGTTGGCCCTGCGGGCTTGATGATTTGATAATCTGGAAAAATGGTGGACGCGACAGGGATTGAACCTGTGACCCCTACGATGTCAACGTAGTGCTCTCCCGCTGAGCTACGCGTCCGCCGTGGCGGCTCTCGGCAAGTCCGAGAGCGGGAAGGCCGGTCGTATAGCTGTACGATCCGCCCGCATCAAGCGGCTTTGGCCGCTGAAATGAGTTTTCTCAAAAAACCTTGTTAAATCAAACCGTCAGGCGGCCACCATCCGCTCAACCTCGTTGACGAGATCGCGCAGGTGGACGGGCTTTGACAGGACCTTGGCCTGGGGCGAGGCCTGGGCGGCGGTCAGGGCGACGGCGGCGAAGCCGGTGATGAACATGATGCGCAGGCCCGGCTGGCGGGCGGCGGCGACGCGGGCGACCTCTATGCCGTCCGCGCCCGGCATGACGATGTCGGTCAGCAGCAGGTCATAGGGGCCGTGCTCCAAGGCGTCGATGGCATCGTCGCCGTTCTCGCAGTCGATCACCTGATGACCGGCGCGCTCCAGCGCACGGGTCAGGAAACCGCGCAGAGAACTGTCGTCTTCAGCCAGAAGGATGCGCGCCATGTCGATTTTTCCCCGAGGACCAGGCCCTCACGCTAGGCCCGCAACAGTAAACCGGCGATGAAATTCACCGATCAGCCGACTTCCCTCCACAGCGAAACCCGCTATGCGGGGAATATGACCGAGGGCGCGGCCAGTTTCACCATCACCCGGCCGCCCGAGACGGCGCGCGGGCTTCCGCTGGTGTTCGCCTCGCCCCATTCGGGCGATCGCTACCCCGCCGACATGAACGCCGCGCCCGGCCTCACGCAGCACAGCCTTCGCAGCGCCGAGGACGCCCTGGTCGCCGCCCTGGTCGCCAGCGGCCCGTCGCAGGGCGCGCCGCTGATCGAAAGCCGCATCGGCCGCGCCTATGTCGACCTGAACCGCGACCCTGACGAGCTGGATCCGACGCTGATCGACGGCGTGGAGGGGCCGGTCGGCCTGAAGACCGCCGCTGGCTTCGGAGTGATCCCCCGGCTGGGCGGGGACGGCGCCCGGCTCTATGACCGCACTCTGCCCCGCGCCGAGGCTGAACGCCGGATCGAGACGGCGCACGCACCCTATCACGCCGCCCTCAGCGACCTGATGCAGGCGGCGCGCGCCCGTCATGGGCGCGCCCTGCTGATCGACTGGCATTCGATGCCGTCCCGGGCCGTCGGGGCTGAAGTGGTGCTGGGCGACCGGCACGGGTCCTCTTGCGACGCCAGGCTGACGCGGACGCTGCGAAGCCTGTTCGAGGGTCTGGGCTGGCGGGTGGCGCTGAACCACCCCTATGCCGGAGGCTGGTCCACCCATAGCTGGGGACGGCCTGAGGAGGGTTTCGAGGCGATCCAGATCGAACTCAGTCGAGGGCTTTATCTGGATGAGGCGACCCTGAGGCCCAACGCCGCCTATGGCCGCACGCACAAGGCCCTGATGCGGGTGATCGCCGCCCTGTGCGTCCAGCGCTGGACCGACTGATCGGCGATAAGTCAAAAAAAAAGCCGCGTCCGAGGACGCGGCATATAAAGTCTATAGGGAGGAAACGCCCAGGAAGGGCAAGACGCCCGGAGGCGTCGAAGGTCAATCTAGGTTGCGATGCACAATGGGTCAAGCCCAATCAGCGGTTTTGATGTCACGCTGTGTAACGGTTTTGCATTATTGTTATCGCTAACACGGTTCGGTTTTGCAAAGGCCTGAATCCTTTCATTTCGCACTTGCGAAATAAGCCCCTAATCACCCAGCAATCGGCGGGCGCTGCGGATGGCGCGTGCGGCGGGCGACGCCTCCTGGCGATAGATCAACAGGCTGAACGAAGAGGCCACCCCCAACGCCAGCCACAGCGGACCGAACAGCCAGGCCGCCGCCGCCAGGGCGAAATAATAGCCCCGCACGCCCTGGCTGAATGAACTGAGGGCCGGATTCAACAGTTCGGCGGCGGCGGCGCTGAACGCCTTGCGATCAGTCTCCTGATGGATTTCCGGCGCGGCGCCGATCATGGCCAGGGTGTAGTTCATCTGACGCAGAGCCCAGATGAAATCGAGGAAGCCGCGCGCCAGACAGATCAGCACCAGGGCCAGCTTGGCCTCCAGCATCCGCACCGGCACCTGTTCGGCGCCGACGAAGGCGAACCCCTTCAACGCGGCCTCGCCGCCGAACAATATGCCCGCCACCGCAGCGATCAGCAGAAGATTGGTCGAGGCGAAGAATGAGGCCGAATTGATCGAATGGCCCATCAGCTGGCTGTCGATCAGCTTCAGCTCGCGATGGGTCATCGACGTCATCCAGGCGCGCCGGACGTGGATCATGTCGTCATTCAGCGAACCGCCGTGGCGGCCGATGAACTTCAGGATCGGCCCGTAGCCGAGCCAGCAGATGAAAAACAGCGCCAGAGCGGCCCAATCGAACCATGTCATGCGGCATGATTGGCCTCAGTCGCCGTCGCCGCGCAAGCCCGTCGCCCAAAGTCGCGCTTGCCGTGACGGCCTGTGGGGCCTATCACCCCTCGCCTTTTGAATTTCGCAGTCGCAGCAGAAGATCGCCATGAACCTCGACGCCATTCCGGTCGGCCCCAACGCTCCCTGGGACGTCAACGTCGTCATCGAAATCCCGCAGGGCGGCCTGCCGGTGAAGTATGAGATGGACAAGGACTCCGGCGCCCTGTTCGTCGACCGCTTCCTGCACACCGCCATGTACTATCCGGGCAACTACGGCTTCATCCCGCACACCCTGTCGGATGACGGCGACCCCTGCGACGTGATCGTGCTGAACCCGACGCCGGTCGTTCCGGGCTGCGTCATCCGCTCGCGCCCCATCGGCGTCCTGCTGATGGAAGACGAAGCCGGCGGCGACGAGAAGATCCTGGCCGTGCCGGTCGACAAGCTGAACCCCTATTACACCGACGTCGCCAGCTATCGTCAGCTGCCGGCCATCCTGATCGAGCAGATCGAACACTTCTTCACCCGCTATAAGGATCTGGAGAAGGGCAAGTCGGTCACCGTCAAGGGCTGGGGCGACGCAGGCGAAGCCGCCGCCCTGATCGAGGCCGGCATGAAGGCCCACCAGGACAAGCTGGCCAAGAAGAAGGCCGCCAACGCCGCCTGATCAGGCGACGACAGCGACAGATGCATCGAGGCGTTCTCCGTTCCGGAGGACGCCTTTTTGCTGCGCGACGCCCTGCCCCCTCCCGCTTCGCTTCCCGGCGTCCTATCTGGACGCCATGACTGATCTGTCCCCCCGCGAAATCGTTTCAGAACTTGATCGCTATATCGTCGGCCAGGACGACGCCAAGCGCGCCGTCGCCGTCGCCCTGCGCAACCGCTGGCGCAGGAAGCGCGTGCCGGAAGACCTGCGCGACGAGGTCACGCCCAAGAACATCCTGATGATCGGCCCCACCGGCGTGGGCAAGACCGAGATCGCCCGGCGTCTGGCCAGGCTGGCCGGATCGCCCTTCCTGAAGGTCGAGGCGACCAAGTTCACCGAGGTCGGCTATGTCGGCCGCGACGTGGATCAGATCATGCGCGATCTGGTTGAGAGCGCCCTGGTCATGGTGCGCGACCGCAGGCGCGGCGAGGTCCGGGCGCGGGCCGAGGGCGCGGCGGAAGATCGTATTCTGGACGCCCTGGTCGGTCCCGGCTCAGGCCCCGCGACCCGCGACAGTTTCCGCAAGAAGCTGCGCGCCGGCGAACTGGACGACAAGGAGATCGAGATCGCCCTGGCCGACACCGCCTCGCCCATCCAGGGTCTCGACATCCCCGGCGGCAATGTCGGCCTGCTGAACCTCAGTGAAATGCTGGGCAAGATGGGCGGCGGGCGCACCAAGACGGTCAAGCTGACCGTGCGCGACGCCACCGCCCCCCTGATCGCCGAAGAGGGCGACAAGCTGCTGGATCAGGACAGCCTGACCAAGGAAGCCCTGCTGCTGGCCGAAAACGAAGGCATCGTCTTCCTGGACGAGATCGACAAGGTGGCGGCGCGTCAGGGCGCATCGGGCGCCGACGTGTCGCGCGAAGGGGTCCAACGCGATCTGTTGCCCCTGATCGAAGGCACCACTGTCTCGACCAAATACGGGCCGGTGAAGACGGACCATGTGCTGTTCATCGCCTCGGGCGCCTTTCATGTGGCCAAGCCCAGCGATCTGCTGCCCGAGCTTCAGGGACGTCTGCCGATCCGGGTCGAGCTGAAGGCCCTGACGCGCGATGACTTCAAGCGCATCCTGACCGAGCCGGAGGCCAATCTGATCCGTCAGAACCAGGCCCTGCTGGCGACGGAGGAGGTCACCCTGACCTTCACCGATGATGCGGTCGAAGCCCTGGCCGACGCCGCCGTGGCCGCCAACTCCGCCGTCGAGAACATCGGCGCGCGGCGACTTCAGACCGTACTGGAGCGGGTGCTGGAGGAGACCAGCTTCAAGGCGTCGGACCTGTCGGGTCAGACGGTCAACTTCGACGGCGACGCCGTGCGCGAAAAGCTGAACGCCCTGACCAAGGACGTGGACCTGAGCCGCTTCATCCTGTGATCCATCAGCCCCGCTGTCGCCGCCGCGCCCGCAGTCGCTGGGCGACGGCGGCGGCCTGGCGCTGGGTGTAGGCCAGGGCGGCGGGGTTCTTGCGACGCGCCCCCACGCCGTCGGCGACCTTGGCGCCGCGCTCCCCGATCGGCTTGGCCTTGCCTGTGGTGGTGTCCACGGCGGTCTGGTGCTCTATCTCGGCGTTCAGGGCGGCCCCCATCAGGATCACCTGCACCGACAGCCAGGTCCACAGCAGGAAACCCATGATGGCGGCCAGAGGACCATAGGAGTCCGTCCGCACGAAGTTGTTCAGGTACCAGCTGAACACGAACGACAGGGTCACGCTGACCACAGCGGCGAAGATGGCGCCCGGCGTCAGCCAGCGCCAGCGCGCCTTCTCCCGGCACGGGGCCAGACGATAGATCAACGTCAGGGCCGCCACATAACCGACCAGCAGGATGGGCCAGCGCAGAGGCGCGAACAGACCCCACTCCTCCTCCAGCCCGAACAGCTTGACCACCACAGGCACGCCGACCACCAGGCCGGAACTGACCAGCACGGCCATCAATCCGCCGACCGTGAACCCCATGCACAACAGGTTGTAGCGGACGATGTTGCGCTTCTCGACCTCATGATAGGCGACGTTGATGCCGTAGAAGAGCATCTTCACCGCCCCGTTCGCCGTCCACAGCGACAGCAGCAATGTCCAGATCAGGGTGAACGTCAGCTGCCCGTTTGAGTTCTCGGCCAGGCGCTGCATCTGCGCGCCCAGGAACTCGGCGATGCTGTCCGGCAGGATCGAATAGAGGAAATGCAGCCGTCCCCAGGCGTCCGCCGGATTGGCGAACAGGCCGTACAGGGTGACGAACGAACCCATCAGCGGGAACAGCGACAACAGGGTGAAGAAGGTCACGCCGCCGGCGACGAAGCCCACGCGATCGCCGAAATAGGACGACACCGCCCGCCACAGGATATCGGTCCAGCCCTTGCGCGGAATATGCTCTGGCCGCTGGGCCATGCGGCCGCGTCCCGGCTCCTCGGCGTCGAAATCCTCAGGCGTGGGCGGGGCGGGCGGCGGCGCGGGCGGGCGCTCCTGGCGCAGATCGACCCCGACCTTGTGGCCTTGCGTATAGAGCAGATGCGCGGCCCCGGCCCCTGCGGCCAGGCCGCCTGCCGCGGCTGCAATAAAGCGCCAGAGGCTGTCAGGGCCGCCGCGTTTGCGCCCGCCGGATCGGGGGCGGGACACCAGGCGGCGGAGGAGGTCGGAGGTGGAGGTCTTTGACTTGGCCATTAGACGGCGAACGACGAGGCCGCCGACGCGTTCCACGCCCAACTTGAAATCACCGCCGCGAAGGGCCAATCAGCCGACATGACCACCGAACCTCTATCTCCGAAACCCGCCGATGGCGCCGCGACCCTGCTGACCGTCTGGAAATCCGCTCAGGCCAGGCTGAAGGCAGGCCGGATCGACAGCCCCGCCATCGACGCCCGCCTGCTGCTAGAGGCCGCCGCCGACGCCAGCCGCATGGACATACTGACAGATCCTTACAGGGTCATCACAGAGCAGCAGCAGGCCGCCTATGAAACCATGGTCGAGCGCCGTCTGAAGCGCGAACCGGTGTCGCGCATCATCGGCAAGAAGGGCTTCTGGAAGATCATCCTGAACGTCACGCCCGACGTGCTCAGCCCGCGCCCGGACACCGAGACCATCATGGACATCGCCATGCTGGCCTTCACGCCGCAGGAACGGTTCACCGCCATCGACCTCGGCACCGGTTCAGGTGCCATCCTGCTGGCCCTGCTGACCGAGCGGACCGGCGCGACCGGCGTCGGCACCGACATCTCCAGCGAGGCCCTGGCCGTCGCCAAGGAGAACGCCGCCAACCTGGACCTGAACGACCGCGCCACCTTCCTGCGCACCGAATGGGCCGCGGGCTTCGGCGACGCCAGCTTCGATCTGGTCATGTCCAACCCGCCCTATATCCCGACCGACCACATCGCGGGTCTGGACCCGGAAGTGCGCGACCACGACCCTCATCTGGCGCTGGACGGCGGCCCGGACGGGCTTCAGGCCTATCGCGACCTGGCGCCCGAGATCAAACGCATCCTGAAACCGCTGGGCGTCTTCGCCGTCGAGATCGGCTGGGATCAGGGGCCGCAGGTCAAAGAACTGTTCGAGGCCGTCGGTTTCACTGACGTCAAGATCATCAAGGACCTGGGCGACCGCGACCGCGTGGTCACCAACGGCCCCGACCCGCGCACCAACCCGATCCCGAAGGCTTAACAGCCACATTGAGTCATCCCCCGACCTGCCCGTGCAGGTCGGGGGATGAACGTGCGCTATTAGTCGGAACCCCCATAAAAAAGCGTCGCAGGGTCGCGGTGCGTCGTCACACTCTGGCGAAATCGCCCGGTCCATGCGATTAAGACTTGCCCAAACGCCATTGGCGCGTCATGCGGCGCCCCTTCGCCACAGCCTCTCAGCGAGTTCATGAGTTCATCCGCAGCCGCCATCGCCCCCGGGCTCGTCCTGGCGCGTGACGTGTCGAAGACCTTCGGATCGCGAAAGGCGCTGAACGGCGTCTCGATCGAGGTCGCCTCAGGCGAAATGGTCGCCCTGATCGGTCCTTCGGGATCGGGCAAGTCCACGCTCCTGCGTTCCATCACCGGCCTGCAGTCGATCGACGCGGGCAAGGGAACCATCGCCGTGTTCGGCGAGACGGTTCAGAAGGACGGCCGTGTCACCGGCGCCGTGTGCAAGGCGCGCGGCAAGCTGGGCATGATCTTCCAGCAGTTCAATCTGGTCGGGCGCCTCAGCCTGTTCTCCAATGTCATGCTGGGATCGCTGGGCCGCCTGCCCGCCTGGCAGGGTCTGCTGGGCGTCTGGCCCCAGGCCGACAAGGACAAGGCCATGGCCGCCCTGCACCGGGTGGGCGTCAGCGACTACGCCGCCCAGCGCGCCAATACGCTTTCGGGCGGCCAGCAGCAGCGCGGCGCCATCGCCCGCGCCATCCTGCAGGGCGCCAAGGCCATCCTGGCCGACGAACCCGTCGCCTCGCTGGACCCCGTGTCTGCGCGCAAGGTGATGGAGCTGCTGGTCGAGCTGAACAAGCGCGACGGCATGGGCGTCATCGTCACCCTGCACCAGGTCGACTACGCCATCCGCTACTGCGACCGCGTCATCGCCCTGCAAGCGGGCAAGATCGTCTATGACGGTCCCTCCACGGGCCTGGACCAACAGCGCCTGATCGAAATCTACGGTCCTGAATTCGAGGACGCGTTCTGGGAGACCAAGGCATGAGCCCGTCCCAATTCTCCATGACCCGCCGCCTGATCGCCAGGAGCGGCATGGCCGCCGTCGGCGCCGCCCTGGTTCTGGGTCTCGCCTCGTGCGGCGGCGGCGATGACAAGAAGGGCGGAACCCCGTCCGAGATCACCTTCTCGATCCTGTCGGCCGAAGGCCAGGCGTCGGCCGGCCCGCTGTGGCAGCCGCTGCTGGACGACATGTCCAAGGCCATCGGCGTGCCGGTGAAACCCTATTTCGGCTCGAACTACACGGTTCTGGTCGAGGCCATGCGCGGCAACCACACCCAGGTGGGCTGGTTCTCGGCCAAGCCTGAGGTCGAGGCCATCGACCGCGCCAACGCCGAGGTCATCGCCCGCACCGTCAACCGCGAAGGCCTGGACTCCTATCAGTCGACCCTG
The DNA here is from genome assembly GCF_019395145.1 of Brevundimonas nasdae. Taxonomy (NCBI): domain Bacteria; kingdom Pseudomonadati; phylum Pseudomonadota; class Alphaproteobacteria; order Caulobacterales; family Caulobacteraceae; genus Brevundimonas; species Brevundimonas nasdae. The sequence goes on along the minus strand of NZ_CP080034.1, from coordinate 3,507,976 downwards.
ATCGTCAAGAAGGGCTCCGGCATCACGCTGGACAAGGTCGTGGCCTGCGGCAAGCAGTTCAACTTCGGCATCGGCGACGCCCAGTCGACCTCGGGCACCCTGGCCCCCCTGACCTATTTCTTCAATCCGCGCGGCATCACGCCGTCCCAGTGCTTCAAGACCGTTCGCTCGGCCAACCATCAGGCCAACGCCTTTGGCGTGGCGACCGGCGTGATCGACGTGGCGACGTCCAACAGCGTCAACACCCTGTTCATCCGCAAGGAGAACCCGCGTCTGGCCGACCAGATCGAGGAGATCTGGTCCTCGCCCCCGATCCCTGAAAGCGGCATCGTCCTGCGCAAGGATCTGGACCCGGTTCTGAAAGAAAAGATCCGCGGCTTCTTCCTGACCTACGGCCAGGGCCAGGGCGCCGAAGCCGAGCGTCAGCGTCAGGTCCTGTCGGCGCTGGAGTATTCGCGTTTCGCCGCCGCCGACGACGACTATTTGGACCCGATCCGCGAAATGATCGCCGACCAGAAGCTGAGCGAAGCCCGCGCCAAGGGCGACACCGCCGGCGCCGCTGCGGCCGAGCGTGAACTGCAACGCCTGCGCGCCAAGGGTGAGGTCCAACCTTGAGCGCAGCGCCTTCCCTGACGCCCGCGGCCATTCCCGCCGCGCCGCGCAAATCGGCCCTGGCATGGGCCGCCGACGTCCTGGTCTGGGGCGGCGTCGCCGTGGTGCTGCTCTACAGCATCAAGGCCGTCGACCTGGGCAATATCTCGCGCCTGTTCTCGGGCAACGAGAGCACGCAACTCTTCATTCACGACCTGCTGCGCCCCGACTTCTCCGATTGGAAGATGTTCGTCGGCAAGATGTGGGAGACGGTCCAGATCGCCCTGTGGGGCACCTTCCTGGCCGTGCTGTTCGGCATTCCGCTGGGCCTGGCCGCCGCCCGCAACATCGCCCCGCAATGGGTGGTGACGCCGGTGCGCTGGGTCATGAACCTGCTGCGTTCGGTGCCCGATCTGGTGATCGGCCTGCTGTTCGTCACCGCCGTGGGCCTGGGCCCTCTGGCCGGTGTTCTGGCCATCACCCTGAACACGGCTGGCGTTCTGGCCAAGCTGTTCTCGGAAGCCGTCGAGTCGATCGACAAGGGTCCGGTCGAAGGCGTGCGCGCTACAGGTGCCTCCAAGCTGCACGAGATCGTCTGGGGCGTGATCCCCCAGGTGGCCCCGCTGTGGACCTCGTTCGCCCTTTACCGCTTTGAATCCAACAGCCGTTCGGCGACCGTTCTGGGCCTGATTGGCGCAGGCGGCATCGGCCAGGTGCTGTTCGACAGCATGAACGCCTTCAACTTCAAGGCCGTGTCGGCCATCGTCATCATCGTGGTCATCGCCGTGACCCTGATCGACAGCCTGTCGCAGGTCATGCGCCGCCGCCTGCTGTAATCGTGCAACCGGGCTTTGGGCCATCAGCCCGAAGCCCGGCCAGCCTGCTTCAGCGGCCCCTTGGCTTCAGCCGCTCCCCGACAGCCTCCCCCTTCAGCGGAATGTCACAATCCTCTGCTCTAAGCGTGGCGCACTAAGCCGCTCAGGGAGAGCCAGGATGATCCGCGCACTGAAATACGCCGCTACGGCGACCGCACTTCTGGCTCTCGCAGCCTGCGGCGACAACGGCTCCAGCGGCGGCGCATCCTCGTCGCGCGCCCGGGCCGGCATCTGGGCCGCAGGCTCTTCGACCGTCTTTCCCTTCTCGACCCGCGTGGCTGAGAACTTTGCGCGCACCTCGGGCGGCGCGGCGCCTCGCGTCGAGGCCCTGGGCACCGGCGGCGGCATCCAGGCCTTCTGCCAGGGCGTCGGCCCCAACAGCCCCGACATCGCCAACGCCTCGCGCCAGATGAAACAGTCCGAGTTCGACCTGTGCGCCAAGAACGGCGTCACTGACATCGTCGAACTGAAGATCGGCTATGACGGCATCGTCATCGCCACGGCGCGCAACGGCAACAGCTTCAACTTCGAACTGAACGACCTGTACGAAGGCCTGGCCAAGGAAGTCCCCGACGCCAGCGGCGCCTTCATCGCCAACCCGACCAAGACCTGGAACGATGTGAACAAGGGCCTGCCGGTCCAGCGCATCCAGGTCTATGGCCCGCCGCCCACCTCGGGCACGCGCGACGCCTTCCTGGAGCTGGGCATGGCGCCGGGCGCCAAGCTGGTTCCCGCCGCCGCCGCCATCGAAAAAACGGACAAGAGCCGGTTTGAAGCCATCGCCCACACCCTGCGGGAGGACAATGCCTGGATCGACGCCGGCGAGAACGACAACGCCATCGTCCAGACCCTGAGCCGCACCCCCGGCTCGCTGGGCGTGTTTGGCTATTCCTTCCTGGAGCAGAACCTGGATACGGTGAAGGCCGAGACCATCGACGGCGTGGCCCCGACCGCCGACACCATCGCCGACGGCTCCTATCCCCTGTCGCGCAGCCTCTACATCTATGTGAAGAAGGCCAATATCGGCGTCATCCCCGGCCTGCAGCAGTTCGTGCAGGAGTTCCTGTCGGACGCCTCCGCCGGTCGTGGCGGTTATCTGCAGGACCGCGGCCTGATCCCGCTGCAGGCGGCGGATCTGCAGGCCCAGCGCGCCACGGCGGCCGCAATGACGCCGATGGCCCGCCCCGCCAAGTAACCGGGTTCTCTCCGAAGGCGTCCCGCCCCTTTTCACCGCTGCTCCGTCGGCTATGATGGGGCGGGACAGCTTTTCAGGACATCGAATGACTTCCAAGCCCGCGCGTCTGCGCAAGGCCGTACTTCCCGTCGCCGGTCTCGGCACGCGGGTTCTTCCCGGCACCAAGACGACTCCCAAGGAACTGCTGAACGTCGTTGACCGGCCGATCCTTTCCTACATTGTCGAGGAAGCCCGCGAAGCCGGGATCGAACACATCGTCTTTGTCACCGGCCGCTCCAAGGGCGCGATCGAGGACTATTTCGACCACCAGATCGAGCTTGAGGCCCAACTTCTGGCCAAGGGCAAGACAGCGATTCTGGAGATGATGAACGCCGAACTGGCCAAGGCCGGCGAGATGAGCTTCACCCGCCAGATGCAGCCCAAGGGCCTGGGCCACGCCGTCTGGTGCGCGCGTGACATCATCGGTCATGAGCCGTTCGCCGTCATCTTGCCTGACGTCATTGTCGATGGCCAGCCGGGCGCGTTGAAACAGCTTGTCGATGTATATGAGGAGACGGGCGGCAATCTGATTGGCGTCGAATCGGTCGATATCGCAGACGCCCACAAATACGGCATCGTCGATCCGGCCAGCCGCGAGGGCAATCGCATCACCATGAAGGGGATGGTCGAAAAGCCCGCACCCGGCACGGCGCCGTCCAACCTGTCCATCGCGGGCCGCTACATCCTTCAGCCCGAGATCTTCGACCTGCTGGCGACGCAAGAACGGGGCGCTGGCGGCGAGATCCAGTTGACCGACGCCATGGATCGGCTGATGCACGAGCAAAGCTTCACCGCCGTCGAATATGAGGGCGTGACCCACGACTGCGGCGACAAGATCGGCCTGCTGCGCGCCAACGTCGCCCTGGCCCTGAAACGCCCAGATTTGGGTGAGGCGGCGCGCAAGGCGATTTCGGCCCTGCTGTAACCTTACGGAAGCCTGCGGGGGTTCCGGTTCGCATCGGCCCCTGCTAACCCTCCGCCAAATCATCAGGAGACGTATCATGGCGACGAGCGAAGGCTGGGACATGCCCACCGGAGACCTCATGAAGGGCAAGAAGGGCCTGATCATGGGGGTCGCGAACTCCAGCTCCATCGCCTGGGGCATCGCATCGCAACTGGCCGCCCAGGGCGCCGAGCTGGCCTTCACCTATCTGGGCGAGAGCCTGGAGCGCCGCGTGCGCCCTCTGGCCGAAAGCGTCGGCGCCAAGCTGCTTATCCAGGCCGACGTCACCGACGACGCCTCGATGGACCATGCCTTCGCCGAGCTGGAAAAAGAGTTCGGCACGATCGACTTCGTCGTCCACTCGGTCGCCTTCGCCAACAAGGATGAGCTGAAGGGTTCGTTCGTCGACAACACCACGCGCGACAGCTTCCTGCTGGCCATGAACATCTCGGCCTTCAGCTTCGTGGACGTGGCCAAGCGTTCGGCCAAGTTGATGCCCAATGGCGGCTCGATGATCACCCTGACCTATCTGGGTTCCGAGCGGGTCATTCCGAACTACAACACCATGGGCGTGGCCAAGGCTGCGCTGGAAGCCGCCACGCGCTACATCGCGCGCGATCTGGGTCCCAAGAACATCCGCGTCAACGCCATCTCGGCGGGCGCCATGCGCACCCTGTCGCTAGCGGGCATCTCGGGCGGGCGTGGCCTGCACTCCAAGTCGGCGCAGTTCTCGCTGATCAAGGAAGAGACCTCGATGGAAGGCGTCGCGGGCGCGGCCCTGTGGCTGTGCTCGGACCTGGGCCGTTCGACCACGGGCGAAGTCGTGCACGTCGATGCGGGCTTCCACGCGGTGGGCCTGCCGGAAGACATCGAAGCCTGATCCCGACGGATCGGTTGAACATCAAGGGCCGCCGGGCGAACCGGCGGCCCTTTTTGCTTTCGGGGCGCGACGGCTCCGCTTATCCGTAGGCTATGAGCGCGCCGAACCTCCCTCCCCCCGCCAGCTTCTCCGCCGCCGCCGTGGCCACCGTGGTGGGCTTCGGCGGCACGGTCGCCCTGATCGTGCAGGCGGGTCAGGTGCTGGGCGCCGGCCCGACCCAGATCATTTCGATGGTGACGGCCCTGTGCCTGGGCATCGGCCTGCCGGGGATGTTGCTGAGCTGGCGCTTCAGGATGCCGGTCGTCCTGGCCTGGTCGACGCCGGGGGCGGCCCTGCTGGCGGCCTCGGCGCTAGGCCTGGGCTGGGCCAACGCCATCGGGGCCTTCGTGTTTGCAGCCCTGTTGATGGTGCTGACGGGCCTGGCGCCGGCGCTGGGACGGCTGGCGCAGAAGATTCCCGCCTCGGTCGCCTCGGCCATGCTGGCGGGCGTGCTGCTGCCCTTCGTGCTGAAGCTGTTCAAGGTCGTGCCGGATGAGATGGGGCTGGCGGTCGGACTTCTGGCCGTCTTCATCGTCACGCGGCGGCTGTGGCCCGCCTGGAGCCTGCCCGCCGTTCTGGTCGCCGCCTTTGCTGTGCTGGCCTTCAAGGGGCAGATCGGCCTGCCGCCCGGAACCGGCCTGTTCGGCGGCCTGTCGCCGGTCATGCCCGTCTTTGACTGGAAGGTCGCCGTCAGTCTGGGTCTGCCGCTGTTTCTGGTCACCCTGGCCTCGCAGAACCTGCCGGGGCTGGTGGTGCTGAGAGCCGCCGGATACGAGCCGCCCGCCAACCGTCTGATCTTCGCCACCGGCCTGACCAGTCTGATCGCCGCCCCATTCGGCGCGCACGGGGTCAATCTGGCCGCCATCACCGCCGCCCTGTGCACCGGTCCTGACGCCCATCCCGATCCCGCGAAACGATGGATCGTGGGCGTCATCTATGGCGGGTTCTATGTGGTGGTGGCCCTGTTCGCGGCGCCGCTGGCGGGCCTGTTCATCGCCATGCCGCATGCGGTTCTGGCCATCATCACGGGCCTGGCCCTGATCGCGGCCCTGACGGGGGCGCTGGGGGCCATGCTGGCCAAGCCGGACGCGCGGGAAGCCGCCGTCCTGACCTTCGCCGCCACAGGCTCCGGCGTCGCCCTGTTCGGCATCGGCGCGGCCTTCTGGGGGCTGGTCGTGGGATTCGCCGCACTGGCGGCGATGCGCTGGATCAGACCGAGGGCCTGACACGGCTCGCGGTCCATCGACATTCAGTTAGTCAGTCTCTCGAATCGTCATTCCGGGGCTGAGCGGAGCGAAGAACCCGGAACCCAGGCTGAACGGCGCCGGAGCGACCTCCTGGGTTCCGGGTTCGCCCCTTCGGACGCCCCGGAATGACGGTTCTGAACTGGCTTAGTCGCGCAGCGAGGCCGGGACCTGGCCGCCGTTTTCGGCCAGCTTCTGCCAGACCGCTTTGGACAGGGCGATGTTCTGCTCGGCCGAGCCGTGTTCGCCAGCATGGACGTTCAGTTCTTCAGCCAGCTCCTTGCGGGCCGACAGGCTGGAATCGAGGTCGAGCAGTTTCAGCAGGTCGACGATCGAGGTGCGCCAGTTGCCGCCGCCGCCCTTGCTGGCGGCGAGGCCGCTCAGAACGGCTTCAACGTCGACCGGCGGCAGGCTGGCGGGCGCAGCAGTCGGCGCGGCGCCTGCCGGAGCGGCTGTCGGTGCGGGGGCCGGAGCCGCCGCAGGCTTGTGGTTCGTGATCTTGTTCCAGATGGAAGAGAAGATGCCCATGAGGTCGCGCTCCTGTTGAGGTTGCGGACTAACGCAACCATGACAGTATGGTTCACGTCCGTGACGGAATCTCAAGCCCCCGCTGAACCGCCGGACGCGCCAGCCCGCGTTCCAGCCAGGCGGCGACGTGCGGGAAGTCCTTGAACCCGACGATCTCGCCCGCTTCGTAGAAGCCGATCAGGTTGCGCACCCAGCCCAGGGTGGCGATGTCGGCGATGGAGTAGTCGCCGATGATCCAGTCACGCGGCTCGCCGCCTTCATTGGCCAGACGGGTCTCCAGGACGCCCAGCAGACGACGGGATTCCGCGACGTAGCGATCGCGCGGGCGCTTGTCCTCATACTCCTTGCCGGCGAAGCGGTGGAAGAAGCCGAGCTGGCCGAACATCGGGCCGATGGCGCCCATCTGGAACATGACCCACTGGATCGTCTGGTAGCGTTCGGCCGGATCCGCCGACAGGAATTTGCCGGTCTTCTCCGCCAGATAGATCAGGATGGCGCCGGATTCGAACAGGGCCAGCGGCTGGCCGCCAGGACCGTCCGGGTCGATGATGGCGGGGATCTTGCCGTTGGGATTCAGCGACAGATATTCCGGTCCCCAAGTTTCATTCTTGGTGATGTCGATCAGGTGCGGCTCATAGGCCAGACCGACCTCCTCCAGCATGATCGACACCTTCACGCCATTTGGCGTCGGCAGGGAATAGAGCTGGAGCCGGTCAGGATGCCGGGCGGGCCAGCGCTGGGTGATCGGGAAGGCGGACAGGTCGGTCATGCAATGAAGTCCTGATGGCGGATGCACCAATGTTGGCGCGATCCGCCTATTTCGCAACAGCGGCAGGAGCAGTGCAATCGCGCGCTTGTGAATGGCGACGCTGGGACGTCAATGCCAGCTTGTCTGTGACCCGATCACAGGTCGTATCTGGAGACGCCCGATGGCGCACAAGTTCGAAGTCTATAAGGACAAGGCTGGCGAGTTCCGTGTCCGCTTCAAGTACAATTCCGAGATCATCTTCTCGACCGAAGGCTATTCGGACAAGTCAGGCGCCAAGCGCGCGATCGAGTCGATCAAAAAATACGTCGCCGACGCCCCGACCGAAGAAATCTAGGTTCAGTCGGGCTCGCGCTCACCCACCTCGTTCGGCGGCACGGCCAGCAGCCAGCCGTCGGCGAGGTGAAGCTCGGGCACCGCTTCTTTCGTGAACGGCAGATACCAGGTCGGCCCGCCGGTCGCGGGCGCGATCTCCAGCATGTCGTCGGCGCCGAAATTCTGCACCGACTTGACCTGGCCCATGAGGGCGCCGTCCACGGCGCGGGCCTGAAGTCCGATCAGATCCGCCAGATAGAATTCATCTTCGTCTGGTTCCGGGAAGCGGTCACGCGGGACGTGCAGCTTCAGACCGCGCAGGGCGTCGGCCTCTTCCTTGGTGGCGATCTCCTTGGCGCGGCCCACGACACCGTTCTTGTCGGGCCGCGTGGAGGTCAGGGTCAGGGCCACGGAGCCATCGGCGCGCAACAGCGGACCATAGGCGGTCAGGGCCAGAGGGTCGGCGGTGAAGGCGGTCACCCGCACCTCGCCGCGCACGCCAAAGCCGCCGCCGATCTGGCCGACGAGGATGAGTCTGCTGTCCGTGGTCATGCCGTTCTCTCCGCTTCAGGCCGCCCATAACAGAAAAGCAGCGCCCGTGAGGACGCTGCTTTCCATGCCGGATTGGTCGAGAAAGCCTTAGGCTTCCGTGGTTTCTTCAGCCGAAGCTTCAGCGGCCGGAGCCTCTTCAGCGGGGGCTTCTTCAGCAGCCGGAGCCGGAGCGTTCTTGGCGGCTTCAGCTTCTTCCTTGGCGCGGGCAGCGGCTTCGGCGGCTTCGGCCTTGGCGGCGGCTTCGGCTTCCAGGCGGTCGGCTTCGCGCTGGGCGCGTTCAGCGGCGCGCTCTTGCGCCTTCTTGCCGGGCTGGGCCTTGTTCGGGTTGTTGCCTTGCGTCCACTTGACCTTGGCGCCCAGGGTCTCGTCCTGCGACAGGAAGCGCGCGACGCGGTCGGTCGGCTGGGCGCCCTTGCCGAGCCATTCAGCGATACGCTCGACCTTCAGGGCGACGCGCGGCGTGGCGCTGTCCTTGGGAAGCATCGGGTTGTAGGAGCCGACCTTCTCGATGAACTTGCCGTCGCGGGGGGCGTGCGAGTCAGCAACGACGATGTGGTAGTAGGGGCGCTTCTTGGCGCCGCCGCGGGCCAGACGAATCTTCAGCATTTTCAGTCTCTTTCTAGAAAGTCGTTATTTCTTTGAGGGGAAGCCCGGCAAGCCCGGAAGGCCCCCCGGAAGTTGTCCGCCGCCCAGGCCCGCCAGACGGTCCTGCACAGCTTTCAGTTCGTCCGCGCTGGGTTCAGCCATCTTGCCGCCGCCCAGAGCCTTAAGGCGCGCCATGTCCGGCCCGCCCATTCCACCGCCGCCGAGGCCGCCGAGCATGGCCGCCATCTGCTGCATCTTCTTGGGTCCGCCACGCGCCATCGACTTGACCATGTCGGCCATCTGGCGGTGCTGTTTCAGAACCCGATTCACGTCCTGCACGTCGACCCCGGCGCCCGCCGCGATCCGCTTCTTGCGCGAGGCGTTCAGCAGGTCCGGCTTCTTGCGCTCGGCCTTAGTCATCGAGGAGATGATGGCTTCCTGACGCAGGATCATGCGGTCGTCGATGCCGCTGTCGGCCATCTGGTTCTTCATCTTGGCCACGCCCGGAAGCATGCCCATGATGCCCTGCAGACCGCCCATCCGCTTCATCTGCTGAAGCTGACCGGCCAGATCGTCCAGATCGAACTGACCCTTGGCCAGCTTGCGGGCCATCTTCTCGGCCTTGGCCTGATCCAGGTCCTGAGCGGCCTTTTCGACCAGGGCGACGATATCGCCCTGCCCCAGGATGCGGCCTGCGACGCGGCGGGCGTCGAAGACGTCCAGGGCGTCGACCTTTTCGCCGGCGCCCAGATATTTGATCGGCAGGCCCGTGACGGCGCGCATCGACAGCATGGCGCCGCCGCGACCATCGCCATCGGCGCGGGTCAGGACCAGACCCGTCAGGGGCAGGCGCTCATGGAAGGCCTTGGCGGTGCGGACGGCGTCCTGACCAGTCAGGCTGTCGGCGACCAGCAGGGTCTCGACCGGCTTGGAGATCTCGGCGACCTCGGCGACCTCGTTCATCAGCCCTTCGTCCAGGGTGATGCGGCCGGCGGTGTCCAGGATCAGGACGTCAAAGCCCTGCAGCTTGGCGGCGGTCAGGGCGCGGCGGGTGATCTGGACCGCGCTCTCGCCCGCCACGATCGGCAGGGTCGCGACCTCGATCTGCTTGCCCAGGGTGGCCAACTGCTCCATCGCGGCCGGACGACGCGTGTCCAGCGAGGCCATCATGACCTTCTTGCGATCAAACTTGGTCAGACGCAGCGCCAGCTTGGCCGAGGTCGTCGTCTTGCCCGAACCCTGCAGACCGGCCATCAGCACGACGGCAGGCGGGTTGGCGTTGGTGTTCAGCGGGACCGGCTCTTCGCCGCCCAGCATCTCGATCAGGCCGTCATAGACGATCTTGACCACCTGGTCGGCCGGCTTGACCGAACGGATGACTTCTTCGCCGGTGGCGCGCTCGGTGGCGAAGGCGATGAAGTCCTTGACGACCGGCAGGGCGACGTCGGCCTCAAGCAGGGCCACGCGCACTTCGCGCATCGCCTCTGCGACATCCTTTTCAGACAGGGCGCCGCGACCGGTGATCCGGTCGAAGACGCCTGTAAGCCGCTCGTTCAGAGCCTCGAACATACACTACCTCGTTTGGCGCAGGTGAAACGGCTCCATACGACAACGGCCTCTGGCGACGATCACGTCGGCAGAGGGTTCTCGCCAGCCTCATCCATTCTTTTGGGCTATCGGCCGTTCGGCCTACTTGAGCCTGTGCTCAGGTAGCGCTCGGCGCGGTAGCACCAACCAAGATGGGGTCGTGCTGGTGGAGACGCGAGGTTCACTTGCGTCGGAAGCGGCGGCTTATGAAGGAAAACAATGGAAATGTCGAATCCGACGCCCCTTTATGTTTCACCTGTCACAGCCAAGCCCGAAGATCGGGTCAGCGTCCAGCGTGTCAAACCAGGATATCGAGCAGGACGGCTTGGGATTTGCCTTCCTCGGACGCCTTCTTGACCTCGGCCTTCATCATTTCCTCCATTTTCTCCGCGATCAGCTTTTCGATATCGCCTTCGATGGCGGCGCGCTGGGCGCTGGGCATGGCCGCCAGATCGTTCTCGGTGATCTTCTTGGCGGACAGGACCTGATCGCGCAGTTTTTCCTTCAGCTTCTTCATCTTCTGGTCGTGCGCTTAGGCGCGCAGGCCCTTTCGCGGATCTGCGGAAGATCGCCTTGAAGCGCAGAGGTCGGCTTATTCTGCCTGGCAGAAGACGATGGTGCGCCGAGCGGTTGAGACCCCAAAAAACTGCCAACTGACGAAATCGACATGACAATCGTCTCCGTTGGGCTGGTGTGGAGCCAGCCCTTCGTCAGCGATCATGCAAGCAGGGCGCCGCAGCGCCGAACCTGTTATTGTTGGGGCTCGTCCGAAGCCGGCGTGTCTTCCGACTTGGCCTTGGCGCCGGGTTCGGAGACGACGATGCCTTCCGGCGCCGCCGACAGTTTGGACAAATCGCCGCCCGCGCGCAGGACGTCCAGAGCGCGCTCCAGCTGATAGTCCTTGTCCTTGGGGAACTTGTCGCCGGGGGCTTCGTGCGGGATGTGGGCGCCCTTGCGCTCGGCGCCGATCGAGGAATCCAGCGCCGTGGCGTAGGCGGCCTCGGAATAGATGAAGCTGGAGCGCGAGACGATGCGGGCCTCAGCCTCCGAGCGGGCGACCTCCAGATCCGGCTCGATGCCGATCTTCTGGATCGAGGCGCCGGACGGGGTGTAGTAGCGCGCGGTCGTGATCGACAGGGCGCCGTCCTGCCCCTGACGCAATGGGATCACCGTCTGGACCGACCCTTTGCCGAAGCTTGTCAGGCCGACGACCGTGGCGCGCTGGTGATCCTTCAAGGCCCCCGCGACGATTTCCGACGCCGAGGCCGAGCCGTAGTTGATCAGCACCACCACCGGCAGGCCGCCGGTCAGGTCGCCGGGCTTGGCGGAATAGCGCTGGATCTGGTCAGGCTTGCGCCCACGCTGGCTGACGATCTCGCCGCGCTCCAGGAAGGCGTCGGACACGTCGATGGCGGCATTCAGCAGACCGCCGCCATTGTTGCGCAGATCGAGAACATAGCCCTTCACGCCCGGCTTTTCGGCCCTGATTTTGGCGATGGCCTCGGACAGTTCGCGGCCGGTGTTCTCGTTGAAGGTCGAGACGCGCAGATAGCCGAAATCGCCCTCGACCCGGCCGGTGACCGACTGGATCTTGATCAGCTCGCGGGTCAGGACGACCTCGCGCGGTTCTTCGCCGTCGCGCAGGAAGGTGACCTTGATGCTGGTGCCGACCGTGCCGCGCAGCTTTTCCGACACCTGGCTGACGGTCAGGCCGGATGCGTTCTGGCCCTCGATTGAGGAGATGACGTCGCCCGCCTGGACCCCGGCCTTGGCGGCGGGGCTGTCGTCCATCGGCGAGATGACCTTCACCATGCCGCCTTCAGACGTGATGGTCAGGCCCACACCGGAATATTCGCCCGAGGTGCGTTCGCGCAGGTCGCCGTAGCTGTCGGGCGCCAGATAGTTGGAGTGCGGGTCCAGCGCCGTCATCATGCCGCTGAGTGCGGCCTCGATCAGCTTCTTGTTGTCGACCGGGACGACATAGGCCTGCTCGACGATGCCCACCACGTCGCCGAACAGCTCCAGCAGGCGGAAGGTTTCGTTGCGAGGCGTCTGGCTGGACACAGCGGCGGCGGATCCGCCGAGCACCAGTGCGGCGCAGCCGACGAGGAGCAGTTTACGCATTCGGTCTCTTTCGGTGGGGCCGATCATCGATGGCACCCGATAAGGTAAGGCCCCGCAGACACGATGAAATCATGGCGACGCAGCGTCCACTGGATAAAATCAGCGTCAGAAGGGAAAGCAAGGTCTTATCGCACCTTGGCGATCAATGACGCAGAGAATGCGACGTCTCAATCACCCAGCTCTCGTCATCCTCGGCACGAGACCGAGGATGACGAGCAGGGAAGCGTGCGTCACGGATCACCGCAGCCAGGGCGCCGGATCGATGGGGCGTTCGTCGCGACGAAGCTCGAAATAGATGTCGCCGTCAGGTCCGCTGCGCCCCAGGGTCTGGCCGTCCGACACGCGGGCGTCCGGGGCCACGTCCACAGCCTCCAGCCCGGCGATGACGGCGCGCCAGCCGGGGCCGAGATCCAGGATGACCACCTGCCCCCAGCCGGTGAGCGGTCCCGCATAGGCCACTTTGGCGTCGGCGGGCGCCGTGACGGCGGCGCGGTCGGCCCGCCAGCGCCAGCCGGAGGTCTTGGGTCCATAGGTTTCGCTGGGCTCGCCCTTGATCGGGCTGCTGAGACGGCTGCGATTGGCGGGCAGGCGCGCGGTCTCCGGCTCGGGCGCCTCGGTCGTGGGCACGGCGCCGCCCAGTTCGCGGATGCGGGCCTCCAGCACCCGGGCGGCGCGTTCGGCGGCGCGGGCCTCGGCGCCCAGAACGGCGGTCAGGGCGGACTTGCGCGTGGTCAGGGCCTCGATCTCGCCGCGCCGGTCCCCCTGGGCGCTCTCGGTCGTCAGCAGGCGTTCGGAGGACAGGACAGCCAGACGCCGCACCCGCATGATTTCGGCCTGCTGCTCGCCCAACGCAATGGCCCGGCGCTCAAGCTCTGGCGTCATGGATTTCAGCAAAATGGAGGCGCGCACCGTGTCGATGGCCTTGTCCGCCGGGACCAGCAGCGGCGGCGGCGGGCGGCGGCTCATCATCTGAAGGGCGCTGAGCAGGCGGCCCTGGGCGCCGCGTTCGCGGGCCAGATCGGCGACCAGGGCGGCCTCGCGGTCACTAAGCTGGCGCAGACGGGCGCGCTGGGCCTCGATCTGCATGTCGCCGTCATTCTCCTGCACCCGAAGCTCGGCCAGCCGGTGCTCCAGATCGCCCAGCTCACGGCGCGCGGCGTCGGCGTCGGCGCGCAGGCGGCGCGCGCGCACGGCCTCGTCGCGATATTCGGCCTGAACGCGCGAAAGCTCGCTCTCCGGAGCCTGACGGCCCGTCGCCGGGGCGGCGGCCATAAGCCCTGCCAGCAGAATGAGGATGTAGGGTGCGCGACGCATGTCAGTCGCGATGATAGGGCGATCCGGCCAGGATGGTCACGGCCCGATACAGCTGTTCGGCCAACATGGCGCGGGCCAGGGCGTGAGGCCAGGTCTGGGGACCAAAGGCCAGGGTCGAGGACGCGGCCTGGCGCACGCTTTCGTCCAGCCCGTCCGCCCCGCCGATGGCGAAGACCAGACGCCGTTCGCCCTGATCACGCAGCCTGGCGATATGGTCGGCGAAGGCGCGCGAGGAATAGGTCTTTCCCCGTTCGTCGCAGGCGATCAGGTGTGCGCCCTCGGCGGCGGCCAGGATCAGTTCGGCCTCGGGCGCCTTGCCGGGTTTTCTCGCTTCCAGATCGATCAGATCGAGGGGACCCAGGCCAAGCGCCCGGCCCGACAGGGTGGCGCGCTTGGCGTAGTCGTCGGCAAGCGTCGCTTCCGGCCCGCGACCGGGCCGGCCGATGGCGACGATGCTAAGCTTCATCGTTTAGTCGCGCGCGGTGCGGTGAGCGGAATCGACCGCCCAGATCTTCTCGATGTTGTAGAAGGTGCGCACTTCGGGACGGAACAGGTGGATGATCACGTCGCCGGCGTCGATCAGGACCCAGTCGCAGTGCGGCAGGCCCTCGACCTTGGCTTTGCCCAGACCCTGTTCCTTCAGGGTGCGCAGCAGGTGGTCGGCGATAGCGCCGACGTGACGGTGCGAACGCCCGGACGCCACGATCATGGTGTCGGCCATGGCGCTTTTGCCCTTGAGGTCGATCAGGACCATGTCCTGAGCCTTGTCCTCGTCCAGGCGGGTCAGCAGGGCTTCTTCGAGCGGGGTGGAGCCGACCGGGCGCGGGGCGGAATCGCCGAAAGCAGGGCCGTCTTCGGAATGGAGAGGTTCGATAGCGTCCATCTCGTGCGCCGTGTTCGAAACGGCGGCGTCTTGCGCATCATACGCGGGCGAGGGGGTCAGCGGAGGGCTCCGGGAGCGTTGACTAAAGCAGACCTGTAGCACGGATGGGCCCGATCGTGAACCGGCGAAGGGATCAAACCCGAATCACCGTGGCGTCAGGACGGCTTTTCAGACCCGCGTGCAGCCCGTATCGCGCTGGACGAACGGGGATTCAGAGGCGCCGTCAGATAGGTCCAGGCGGGGGCCGCAAGCGTGGCCAGAAGCCCCGCCTGCTCGGCCGGAACCCGCGCCCCGGCGAACCGGGCGGCGGCGGGCGCCGTGCGGCTGTCCAGCAGCGAGCCGGGCCGGGCGATGACCGCCACCGGCATCAGCCGCATGATGTCGGTCCAGCCGCGCCACTTGTGGAAACTGGCCAGATTGTCGGATCCCATCAGCCAGACGAAATGCACCCCCGGATGTCGCGCGACCAAGAGGCGCAGGGTGTCCACCGTCCAGGCGACGCCCGCGCGCGTCTCGAAATCCGAGACGATCATCGACGGACCGTGGGCGTGTTCGCGGGCCGAGGCCATGCGCTCGGCCAGGGGGGCGCTGTGGCGCGCGTCTTTCAACGGGTTCTGCGGCGAGACCAGCCAGACGACCCGGTCCAGGCCCAGACGGCGCTGGGCCGTCTCTGCGACATGGGCATGGCCGTCATGGGCCGGATTGAAGGAGCCGCCGAACAGCCCGACCTTCATTCCCGGCGACAGGATCAACCCATCGCGCAAGGCCCCAGAGCGGGGACCGGCGCCCTTGGGCGCAGAACCGGCGTGGAAAAAGGTCAAGCGGGCGTCTCTGACGGGGGAGTTATGCTCAGCGGCGCCCTTAACACGGCGAAAGACGCCCTGTCCCCGTTTATCGTCCCTGTATTATCGTCCGTCGTCAGACAGCCGCCTCGAACAGGGCGTCGCGGGCGATGTCGGCGTGGGTCATGGGGAACAGATGGCCGCCGCCGGGAACGACCTCGACCGTCAGATTGCGCGCGGCGTGAGAACCGACCGGCACGCTGGTCAGGGCGCCGTGCTCGGCTTTCAGAATGCGGATCGGGCCGGGATAGCGGCGCAGCGCCCGCCACGGATCATGGGCCTGGGCGGCGTAGTTGGCGGCCTCCCACTCCGGCTTCGCCGTCAGGGCCCAGCCCTCAGGCGTCTGGGTCAGGCCGTCGCTGAGATAGTCGGCCAGCACCATGTCGGGCCAACCCTTGAAGGCGCCCCGCCCGCGATAGGCGGCCATGGCCTGTTCGGGGCTGTCGAACACGGCGCGGCGACGACGCGTGGACTTGGCGATGGGGATGTTGTCCAGAGCCAGACGGGCGAAAGGCAGGTTGAAGGCGAAGACCGCCGAGCGTTTCCAGATCACCGGATCGAAGAGAACCAGACTGGACACCCGGTCCGGCTGTTCCGCCGCCGCCATCAGAGACGAGGTTCCGCCCATCGAATGCCCGGCCAGAACCACCGGCGGTCCCTCGACCGCCTTCAGCAGGCCCAGCAGGTCGTCGCGGTAGTCCAGCCAGCTGGTCTTGACGCGCGGATCGGTCGGCAGGCGCGTCAGACCATGCCCGCGCAGATCCGGCGCCCAGATGCGCAGCGACGCCGACAGCGGCGACAGCAGGCTGCGGTAGGTGGCGGCGTTGAAGCCGTTGGCGTGAGAGAAGATCAGGTCGACCGGACGTTTCGGATCACCGAAATCCAGCACCGACATCTCGCCCGCGCCCCAGCGATTGTCGATGGGCACGGTCAGGCGGCGGGGCGGGGCCATCAGGGCCGCATCCATGATCACGCAGCCTCGCGGCAGGCGGGGCAACGGCCATGCGCCTCGATCGTGGTGCGGGCGATCTGATAGCCGGCGGCAGCGGCGGCGGCGTCGATGGCCCCCTGATCCGGGCCTGCGACCTCGCGCGTCGAACCGCAGCAGTCGCAGATCAGAAAGGCGGCGGCGTGCGACGCCGCGCCCTCATGTTCGGCGCAGGCGACATAGGCGCTGATGGAGGCGATGCGGTGGGCCATGCCCAGACGCTCCAGAAACTCCAGCGCGCGATAGACGGTCGGGGGCTTTGCAGCCTGTCCGTCCTCGCCGAAACGGGCGATCAGGTCATAGGCCTTCACCGGCTCGCCGGTCTCCAGCAGCAGGGCCAGGACGCGGCGACGCGGCGCCGTCATCCGCTCGCCTGCCGCTGACGCGCGCGCCTCGGCCGCCTCCAGCGCACGCGTCAGCGTAGAGCCATGCAGGCCCGAATGGTCGTGGTCATGATCGCAGGCGGAACCCATGGACCACAGCTAATGGCTGAACGCCCGCACCGCAACACAGGGCGTCCACGCCTACATCGCGATATCGTCAGATAAGGTTCAGGTTACGGCGTTTGCCGCAGGGACAGGCTTGCGTTAGAAGGCCCGCTTCATCCCATTCTAGAGCGTCCTGGCCTTTTATGACCGACACCACTCAATCGCCGCTCGAAGGCAACGTCCTGTTCTACAACAAGCCGGAGCCGCTTGACGCCGCCCAGCACGGCAACCTGGGCGTCAACGCCAAGGCCGAGCCTTACGCCTTCGTCGCCCAGACGAACGTGGTGCCGCTGACGGTGACCGAGTTCGCCGCCGCCGCCCTGTCCTATCCCGTGATCTTTGTCGGCGAGAGCCGCCAGCCGGTCGCCGTCATGGGCCTGAACCAGAACGACAATCTGTTCGTGTCGCCGGAAGGCGTGTTCCGTCACGACGCCTACATCCCCGCCTATGTGCGCCGCTATCCCTTCGTCTTCGCCGACGACAAGGCCAACGGCCGCCTGATCCTGTGCATCGATCGCGGCGCCGACATCGTCGCCGAGGGCGGCGAGAACCCGCTGTTCGTCAATGGCCAGCCCAGCGACTACACGAACATGGCGATGGAGTTCTGCAACAACTTCGAACAGGAGCGCCTGCGCACCGAGTCTTTCGTCAAGCTGGTCAACGAGCTGGACCTGCTGGACGTGCGCGAAGCCCTGTTCACGCCGCGCGACGAGAACGGCGCCCCCGGCGAGCCGCAGAAGATCGCCGAATACTACGCCGTTTCGGAAGACAAGCTGCGCGCCCTGTCGCCTGAAAAGCTGGCCGAACTGCGCGACAACGGCGCCCTGGGCCAGATCTACGCCCACCTGGTGTCGCTGCTGGGCTGGGATCGTCTGATCGCCCTGGCCTTCGTGCGCAACCAGACCGCCGCGACCGTCAACTAAGACGTCTCAAGGCCTGAAAAGATTTCGCCCCGCTGGTTCGACCAGCGGGGCGTTTTCATTTCAGCGGCGCGAAAACAGCGCTCGCGTCAGGCACGAGAAAACCAGCCGCCCCGCCTCATCCAGCAGGTCATGAGAGGCGATGACGATGCCCTTTTCGTCGCCGACCGGGTCCTTGCCCATCACGGTCATGCGGCCGCGCAGCAGCTCGCCTGCGGGCGGATTGCGCAGATAGCGCAGGGCGTCGACGGCCAGCACCTTGGTCTGGGCCCAGTGCGCCGCCTTGTCCGCCGCCAGACGGCTCCACAGCACATAGACCATGGCGTCCGGCGCCCCATAGGCGGTGTCCCAGCCGGGCTGGAACCGTTCGGTGAACAGGTCCATCGCCTCCTGGTCGACCGCACAGGCGCCCAGAGGCACGACCTGACCGGTCTCAAGGTCTTCGAAATGGACGAACAACGGGTCGCTCATGGCGTCTCTCAGTTCTCGCGTCAGGCCGGTTCTTCGGAAACGCGGACCAGCAGCTTGCCGTCGTGATCGCCGGTGAACAAGCGGTTCAGCGAAGTGACGGCCCCTTCCAGCCCGTCATCCACGTGCACCTTCCACTTCACCTGGCCATCGATCAGCCAGGGCGCCATTTCGGCGGCCATTTCCTGAGCGCGGTGCGCGTAGTCCAGGACCAGGAAGCCCTGCACGTCCAGCCGATGGGTGATGATGCGCGCGAAGTTCGGCGACGGCGGCGCCTTGGTGGCGTTGTAGGACGAAACCAGACCACAGACCGCCATGCGGCCATGCACCTTCAACCGGTTGAAGACGGCGATCATGATGTCGCCGCCGACATTCTCGAAATTCAGATCGACGCCGTCCGGCGCCAGCCGGTCCAGCGCCTCGCCCACATCCTCGTTCTTGTAGTCGATGGCCGCGTCGAACCCCAGTTCGCCGGTCAGCCAGGCGCATTTCTCCGGTCCGCCCGCAATGCCGATGACCCGACAGCCGCGCTGTTTGGCGATCTGACCGGCGATCGAGCCGACGGCGCCCGCCGCCGCCGATATCACCAGGGTCTCGCCTCCCTTGGCCTTGAGCACGTCGGTCACGCCGAAATAGGCCGTCAGACCCGTCATGCCCAAAACCGACATATTGGCCGTCAATTGCAAGCCGGGCGCACGGTGGATCGGACGCAGCGCCTGCTCCCTGACCACAGCGTAGTCCGCCCAGCCCCCCGACAGGGGTGATACGACGTCGCCGACACGGAACCGCGACGACCGCGTCGCCTCCACCACCCCCAGCGTCAGTCCGCGCATGACCTCGCCCAGGGCGACCGGCGGCAGATAGCCTTCGGAATCATTCATCCATGTGCGGTTGGTCGGGTCCAGCGACAGATAGACGGTCCGGACCAGCACTTCCGATTCCTTCAAATCCGGAATCGGGCTTTCGACCAGCTCCAGATCGCCCTTTTTGATCAAGCCCTTGGGGCGCTGTCGCAGCACCCATTGTCTGTTCATGCCGGCCATCAGGCTTCTCCGCACGTTTCTCCCAACCGCCACCTTGGCCCGCCCGCACCACAGGGTCGAGACGACACGCAAAGAAAAAGGCGACCCAAGCGGGCCGCCTTGAAGTGGCATCATCGAGAATGAGGCGCGGAGGCGACAGATTGGCTGTCGCCAATCTCAAGTCGGGGGGGGCGTCGCCGCCTCCGCAGACCGATAACGAGGCGCCAGAACACTGGTTCCCCGGCGCATACGCTTTTTTCGAACCCATGCCGGATCATTTGGGTGAGACGCATGAAAAAGCCCCGTCGCCGAAGGGGACGGGGCTTTCGCAATATGATCGAGGCGTCGCCTTATGCGGCTTCGCGCTGGCGCGACGGGTGGAAGAACAGCGCCTGGCTGATCGCCGCCTTCACCGTTTCCGGCTGGAAGGGTTTGGTGATCAGGAAGGTCGGCTCAGGCCGTTCGCCGGTCAGCAACCGCTCGGGGAAGGCGGTGATGAAGATGACGGGGACATCGAAGTCCTTGAGGATCTCCTTGACCGCATCAATGCCCGACGAACCATCGGCCAGCTGAATATCAGCCAAGACCAGACCCGGACGATGGCGGGCCACAGCCTCGATGGCTTCGTCGTGGGTGGTGGCGGCGCCGGTCACGCGGTGGCCCAGCTCCTTCACCAGGCTTTGGATGTCGGCCGAGATGATGGCCTCGTCTTCGATGACCAGGACGTCCGTGGCCAGTTCGGCGTCGATGTCGGATTGGGCGTCGGCGATCAGACGTTCAACATCACGCGGGTCAGCGCCCAGGATCTGGGCGGCTTCGGAAGGGGTGAAGCCTTCCAGCGCGGTCAGAAGGAAGGCCTGACGCGAACGCGGCGCGATCAGCAGCAGGCGGCGGGACGCATCGTCGCGGCCTTCGGTCGGTCCCTTGTCTTCCAACTGAGCGCCTGTGGCGGACCAGATGGTGTGGAAGACGTGATACAGGGCGACGCGCGGCGTCATTTCGGGAGACAGCTGCTGTTCGCCAGCCGCCAGGGCCTCAAGCGCTACGCGTACATAATTATCGCCCGTCGCCTGATCGCCGGTTAGCGCCCGCGCGTAACGGCGGACGTAAGGCAGGTGAGGCGCAAGTCTAGCCAGAAGGCTCATTCCGGTTTTTCCCCGACTAATCGGCCCTCTCGATCCGCGAGAAAGCGCTACAGCGAACAGAAACGTATTGGACACGGCACGGTTCCATATCATCAGAGAAGCTTGAGCATTAAAAGCGATTGATGCGGAACCGTGCAGGGTGGCGGGCGTTAAGCCTGCTGCATTTCTGCACTGCAGTTGGGTGGGCGGTGTTCTGTCTATGATTGATTCTACTGAGACTTCGCGGCGCACGGACGTCGACGAGCATGATGAGGTGGTGCTCGAAGAAGCCCGACTGCGCCAGCAGGCCATCGGGGTGAAGCTGCGTCATATGTTCGATGAAGTGGTGAATGAGCCGGTTCCGGACGAGTTTCTCGACATCTTGCGACGAGCCGATGAACGCTCGTCTGGGGGCGCCGCATGAGCACCTCGCGCCTGGGCGCTGCGCCCAAGCCTCCGTCGGCGGACGATAACGCCTTCAAACATGAGCTTGTCGCGCTGATCCCGCATCTGCGCGCCTTCGCCCGAACCCTGACCGGTGATCCGACCGCCGCCGACGATCTGGCGCAGGACGCCATGATGAAGGCCTGGGACGCCCGCGCCAGCTATCAGATGGGCACAAACATGAAGGCCTGGACCTTCATGATCCTGCGCAACCAGTTCTATTCCGAAAAGCGCCGGTCGTGGCGTCAGTCGCAGCTGGACCAGGAGGCCGCCGAACGCACCCTGGTCGCCGTCGACGACCCGGAAGCCCCGGTCGCCCTGGACGAATTGCGTCAGGCCCTGAAAACCCTGCCCGAAGAACAGCGCGAAGCCTTGATTCTGGTCGGCGCAGGCGGCTTCGCCTACGAAGAGGCGGCTGAAATCTGCGGATGCGCCGTCGGCACGGTCAAGAGCCGCGTCAGCCGTGCGCGCCGCGCCCTTCAGGCCACGCTGGAACGGGGCGGCTATGACCGCGACGGCAAGGCGGCGGGTGACGCCATGCGCAGCATTCTGGGAGAAGCAGACCGTCTCAGCGGCGCCCGAGGATAGGCTTCGTTGACCGCCGAAATCAGGCCGTCGGGGCGAGAAAAGGACCATCGGCGCAAGCCGAAGCTGTCGCGCGGCTGGGATTCAGAGCGGTTTCAGGGCATCCGTTTTCGACTGGGCGTCGCCATGGCGGCGGCTCTGCTGCCGATCTTCATCCTGAGCCTTATCCAGACGCAGGCTGATTTCCGGCAACAGGCGCAGGATCGGCAGGTCGGACTGCAACTGGCCGCCGAACGTTCCGCCGACAACGCCAAGGCGCAGTTGGACAGCGCCCATATCCTGCTGCGCGCCCTGGCGCCGGACGCCATAGGTCCCTACTGCGCGTCCCGCCTGACCGCCCTGGTGAACCAGCTTGAGGGCTATGAAGGCCTTTATCGACTGAACGCGGGGGGCCAGGCCATCTGCGCCTCCGGCCGCAGCGACGGCGCAAGGTCGGACGTGGCCCCCGCGTCCGAAGCCCCTTGGTTCCGGCGACTGAAAGGCGGCGAAAGCCTGGTGGTGGAGCGCGCGCCCGCCAGTTCCGGCTATCAGGCCGCGCTGATCATCGCCATCCGCGCGGAACGGCCGATGGGCGCGTTCGACGGCGCCATGGCGGCGGTCATTCCGCTGTCGGTCCTGCAGCCGAACACCCATGACCGCGCCCTGCCCGCAGGTTCCGACGCCGCCATCGCCGATTCCACGGGACGGCTTCTGGTCGCCAGCAATCCTGAAGCCTTCGTCCTGAACCAGAGCGGCAAGGTCGGCAGTTGGATCAAACGCGCCAGCGAGCACGGCTCGTCGGTGTTCGAGGCCAGGGACACCGGCGGGCACCGGCGTGATTATTCCGCGGCGCCCCTGGCCGGCGGCGACCTGTACGCCCTGCTGTCCGCCCCCGCACCCGGCCTGCTGTCCTGGGCGCGGCTCAATCCGATCAGCACCCTGCTCCTGCCCCTGGGCGCCTGGCTGACGGCGTTTGCGGCGGTGATGCTGTTGTCGGAGCGCATCTTCATCCGCTGGCTGGACTATCTGGAGCGGGTTGCGGCCATCTACGCCAAGGGCCGGTTCTCGGTGCGTCCGCTGCAGGCGATGAACGCCCCGTCCGAAATCCGCATCATGGCCAAGACCCTGGACGAGATGGCCGAGGCCATCACCGAGCGCGACATCGAACTGAATGCCTCGCTGGCGGAAAAGGACGCGCTGATGCGCGAGATCCACCACCGGGTGAAGAACAACCTGCAGATCATCTCGTCCCTGCTGTCGATGCAGCAGCGCGCTCTGACGGACGCCCCGGCCAAGGCTGCGCTGGGGGATACGCGCCAGCGGATTTCAGCCCTGGCCCTGATCTATCGCACCCTTTACCAGAGCGAGGACATCCGCCACGCCGACGCCAAGGTCTTCCTGACCGAACTGGTCGGCCAGTTGATCGCCAGCGAGGCGGGGCGCGGCCCCTTGGTCACCAGTTCGGTGGAGGCCGACAGCCTGTTTGTCGACCCGGACAAGCTGGCGCCCCTGGCCCTGTGGCTGGTCGAGGCGGTGACCAACGCCCAGAAACACGCCTTCGCCGGGCGCGGCGGCGAACTCAAAGTCCGCTTCAAGGTCAATGGCGACACCAGCCTGCTGGAGGTCGAGGACGACGGCCCCGGCGCCGCCGGGATCGCAGAGGCCGGGGTGGGCCGCACCCTGATGGGGGCCTTCGCCAAACAGCTGCGCGGCGAGGCCGAAATCGTCGAGGCGCCGTCAGGCGGCGCCATCGCCCGCATGACCTTTGTCACCCCTGAGGCCCTGACGCCCAACGATCCGACCGACAAGGCCGGAACCGCCGCCAAAGCGTCGCGTTAGACCAGCGAACCGACGCCCCTCGACGTCGGCAATCTGGAGAGACACCCATGCGCAAGATCTTTATTCTGGTCGCCGCCGCCGCAGCCCTGACCACCGCCGCCTGCAACACGGTTGAAGGCGTGGGCCGCGACACCGCCGCCGCCGGCCACGCCGTCACCGGCGCCGCCCAGGACGCCAAGAACTAATCCGAAAGCGGCCACGCCGCGCCAAAGACGCTTGCAAGGCCCCGCTCCGCCGGGGCCTTGTTCGTTTCAAGACCGCCTCAGGAGATCGCTGTGAACCAGACCGCCCGCAACGCCGGCCTCGCCCTGCTGAAACAGCACGCCCTGATCGCTGGAGAACCGATCCCTGCGAAGGGCGGCGGCATCGCCGTGGACGATCCGGCGACCGGCGACATCATCGGCCACGTCCCCGATCTGGGCGCCAAAGAGACCGAGGCCGCCATCCAGGCCGCCGCCGACGCCTTCACCGACTGGTCCCGTTCCGATCCGCACAAGCGCGCGGCCTTCCTGCGCGCCTGGGCCGCCTTGATCGACGAGAACACCGAAGGTCTGGGCGCCCTGATGGCGCTGGAGAACGGCAAGCCGTTCGAAGAGGCCAAGGGCGAGGTCGCCTACGCCAACAGCTTCCTGAAATGGTTCGCCGGTCAGGCCGAGCGGCTGATCGGCGAGACGCAGGACAGCCCCCTGGGCCATCTGATCCTGACCTATCGCGAGGCGATCGGGCCGTGCGCCCTGATCACGCCGTGGAACTTCCCCGCCGCCATGCTGACGCGCAAGCTGGGACCGGCCTTCGCCGCAGGCTGCACCGCCGTGGTCAAGCCCGCCAGTCAGACCCCCTTCACCGCCATCGCCCTGGCGGAACTGGCCTATCAGGTAGGACTGCCCAAGGGCGCCCTGTCCATCGTGACGGGCGACGCGGCTAACATCGGCAAGGTGCTGACCGACAGTCCCCTGATCCGCAAGCTGAGCTTCACCGGCTCGACCGGCGTGGGCCGCAAACTGGCCGAACAGTGCGCCCCGACGCTGAAGCGGGTGTCGATGGAGCTGGGCGGCGCGGCGCCCCTGATCGTCTTCGCCGACGCCGATCTTGATCTGGCGGTGACGGAAACCATCAAGGGCAAGTTCAGGAACTCCGGCCAGACCTGCGTCTGCCCAAACCGCGTCTATGTCGAACGTGCGGTCGCCGAGGCCTACGCCGAAAAACTTGCCGCCGAGGTGGCCCGGATCAAGGTCGGCGCCGCCTTCGACGAAGGCGTCAAGGTCGGCCCGCTGATCGAGGAAAAGGCCATCGACAAGGTCGAGAAGCACGTCGCGGCGGTCAGGGCCGATGGCGGCAAGGTGCTGACCGGCGGATCACGCCATGAATTGGGCGGGCGCTTCTTCCAGCCGACCGTGACCTTGGGCGGCGACGACGAACTGTTCCGTGAGGAAGAGACCTTTGGCCCGATGATCCCCGTCTTCGCCTTCGACACCGAAGACGAGGCGCTGGAGAAGGCCAACGCCAGCGAGTTCGGCCTGGCGTCCTATCTGTTCACCCGCGACCTGGACCGGGCCATGCGGTTTTCGCGCCGGATCGAGGCGGGGATGTGCGGGGTCAACACCGGCCTGATCTCCACCGCCGTCGCCCCGTTCGGCGGGGTCAAGCAGTCCGGCTATGGCCGCGAAGGCTCAATCCACGGCATCGACGAATATGTGGACATCAAGACGGTGACCCTGGCGCTGAAATAGGCGCATTTCAGACCAGAATCCGGGCGTCTCAGACGGTCAGGGAGATACCCGGCGCACCCAGATCCTTGGCCGCGTCCTCGACCTGTTTCAGGGCCTCGGCGGCGGCTTTTTCCGCCTCGACGCCGTCGCGTTGCTTGGCCGGATCCGCCTTGGCCGCAGCCGCCGACTTGGCCAGGCTCTTGATGCGGTTGGCCAGGTTACGGACGTCCGACAGAAACTCGCGGTCGGCCTTGGCGGCCTCACCGTGGCGCGCGGCCTCGGCGAACCTGACCTCGGCCTCCTGGGCCATGCGCTTGTAGGGATTGGTTTCGGCGCGCGGGTCCGCCGGGTTGGCCGCGGCCTCCTTGTCGCCGTCGCCGGTTTTCTCGTCGGGCTCAGCCGATGTCGTCTGGGCGTTCTGGGCGTTCTGGGCGTTGGCCCCCGCCTCGGCGCCGTCGCCCGATGCGGCCTGAGCTGACGCGGCGTCTGGCGATGAGGCGGTCGCGGACGCCGGGGCGGGCGTCGCCCCCAGATCACCAACAGAGCCGCCTGCGCCGGTGTAGCCCTTGACCGCAGACTTCAGCTCGCGCGCCAGTTGGGCCAGCACCTTGGGATCGACCGAACCGCTCATCTGCAGCATCCGCAGGCGGGCCTTGATCTGATCCACCTTCTGTTTGGCGGCCGCCTTGCGCTGTTCCGACGCCTGGCTGGAGGAGGCCGAGTTCATCTGTTTCAGCGTCGCCACCGCCGACTGGGCGTCACGCAGCTTGGTCTCGGCGCGATCCTGGGCGGCCTTTTCGCGCTGGGCGCGGCCTTCGGCCAGGACATTGACCATGGATGTGGCGGACGAGACGTTCATGGGCGAAGAGTCTGGACCGCACCGCTTAATGACCTGTGAATTACGCTACGCCTCGCCCTCGCCTCGGTCTTTTGGCATAAGCCCGCGATGAAGTTCCTCGACCAGGCAAAAATCTACATCCGTTCCGGCAATGGCGGCGCGGGCTCCGTGTCGTTCCGACGCGAGAAATTCATTCCCAACGGCGGTCCCGACGGCGGCGACGGCGGCAAGGGCGGCGACGTCTGGATCGAGGCGGTCGAGGGGCTGAACACCCTGATCGACTATCGCTACCAGCAGCATTTCAAGGCCCAGACCGGCCACCACGGCCAGGGCCGCCAGATGCACGGCGGCAAGGGCGATGACATCCATCTGAAGGTGCCCGTCGGCACCCAGGTGCTGGACGAAGACAAGGAAACCGTCCTGCTGGACCTGGATAAGCCCGGCAAGATCGAGATGCTGCTGAAGGGCGGCAACGGCGGCTGGGGCAATGTGCGCTTCAAGGGGCCGATCAACCAGGCGCCGACCCACGCCAATCCGGGCCAGGAAGGTCAGGAGCGCTGGATCTGGCTGCGTCTGAAGCTGATCGCCGACATCGGTCTGGCGGGCCTGCCCAATGCGGGCAAGTCGACCTTCCTGTCCGCCGCCAGCGCCGCGCGCCCCAAGGTCGCCGACTATCCCTTCACCACCCTGACGCCGAACCTGGGCATGGTGGACCTGTCGCCGTCCGAGCGGTTCGTCATCGCCGACATTCCCGGCCTGATCGAAGGCGCCAGCGAAGGCGCAGGCCTGGGAACGCGCTTCCTGGGCCACGTCGAGCGGTCGGCCAGCCTGATCCATCTGATCGACGGCACCCAGGACGATGTGGTCGCCGCCTATCATGTCATTCGCGGCGAACTGGAAGCCTATGGCGAAGGCCTGGGCGACAAGGCCGAGATCCTGGCCCTGAACAAGATCGACGCCCTGTCGCCTGAAGAGCGCGAGGAAAAGGCCGCCCAACTGCAGGCCGCCGCCGGCCGCCGCCCCATGCTGGTCTCCGGCGTCTCGGGCGAGGGCGTCCCCGCCTTGCTTCGCGCCGCCTGGGCCGAGGTGAAGAAGACGCGCGGCGCCCTGGCCGAGGAAAGCGACGCCGGTCAGGTCACCGGCTGGCAGCCCTGATCCGCCGTTCCGCCTGAAATCAGAAATCGCCGCCCGTCCGCGCAGGCGGCGATTTTCGATGCTATGGCTTGGCCTCGTCCGAGATGAAGCTGGAGCGTTCGGCCCTGATGCGTCGCTTTTTCATAGGATCAGCCGCCGCCGCCCTGATCGGCCTGCTGCTCGCGGGCGTCGCCTACTGGGCCTACTGGCATTTCCATGCGCGCTTCCAGCCGGTGACGATCAACCGCAATCAGGCGCAGATCCAACGGCTGCTGGACGAGGCCTCGTGGGTGTCGGACGGCGCAGGCGGCCAGGCCGTCTATATCGTCAGCTACCGCGACAGCGCCTCGGCCCAACGCTATGAGCGCGAAGAGGCCGCCAAGCTGCGGGCGGCGGGCGTCGAGGTCCGCTACATCGTCTTCGCTCGGGCCGACCGCGAGGGCCTGGCCCAGTCCACGGCGGCGGAACGGGCCACGGTCGCTGAACTGTGGTTGAGCCGCGACTGGATGCTGCACCAACGCTGGATGGCCACCCCGTCGCGCAGTTGGACGGCGGCGGGCGTGCCCCAGGCGGACGGCAATCTGGCCCGCACGGCGGTCGTGGACGCCAGCCGCCAGTTCGACGAACAGTTGAGCCTGTTGCTGAAACAGGCGGGCGTGCGGGTGACCTATCCGCTGATCCTGTGGCGCGACCGGCAGGGTTTCCTCAAGGCCTGCGCCTGCGTCGACAGCCGGTCCTGGTCCGCCCTGCGCGATGATCTGAGCGCGCCCGACCGCGTGGGCCAGCCAGCGCCGGATGAGGAGGTGATCAACCCGGTCGAGGAGCCCCTGCAGATCGAGCCGGTCCAACCCGCCGCCCCCGCCGATGACGGCGCCCTGCCCTATCCCAAACTGTCGCCCACGCCGGCTGCCGCAGCGCCGTCCGAGCCCTATGCGCCCTATCCGCTGGCCCGTCCCGAGCCTCTGCCTGGCCCGTTCGCGCCAACAGCGCCGCAGCCGCAGCCTCGTCCTCAGTCCCAGCCTCAGGCCCGGCCTCAGGCCCGGCCGCCTGCGCCTTCACAACCGCGTCCGCGTCCGCCCGCGACGACACGCCATGCCCCGCAGGCCCAGAAGCAGGACGATACGACCTTCTATTAGAGGGCTCGACAGGCAGCGATCAGGCGCTCCACGTCCGCCTCGTCCTGATAGAAGCCGAAGCCGAAGCGGATCACATCGTCTCGCACGTCAGTGACGATGTCGGCCTCAAGCAGGCGCGCCTGCCAAGTCTTGGCGTCAGCGTGGCGCAGGGCCAGGAAGCGGGCGCGCGGCGCGTCAGCATCCACGGGATTGAGGATTTCAGCCTGGTCCAACACGCCGGCCTGTCCCGACTGGACGGCGGTCTGGAACTGCTGCGCCAGGGCGCGGGCATGGGCGGCGACATCGGCGGTCGTCAGGCCCTGATCCGCCAGCATCCCGCGCACGGCGTTGAAACGGTACAGGGCCGAACAGTCGAAGGTGGCGCCCCAGAAACGGCCGCCGTCAGAACGATACTGAACCCCGCCGGGTGGACCGGACAGGTCGCCGAACTCCGCAAACCAGCCAGTGACGACGGGGCGAGGGCAGAAGCCGGGCGGCGCGTGCAGGAAACAGGCCCCCTCCCCCGCCATGGCGTACTTATAACCGCCTGCGACATAGAAGATGCGGTCCGCCACCTTTGACAGATCGGTCGGAGTCGCCATGAAGCCGTGATAGCCGTCAACCAGCACCCACGGCCCCTCGGGCCGCGCCAGATCGGCCAGGTCCTCGAACCGGTCGAACACGCCGCCGGTGCGGAAGAAGACCTGGCTGACCATGATCCAGTCATGCTGACCTTCACGCGCCGCAGCGACGAACCGCTCGGCAAAGGTGTCGAAGGGCGCCAGCGGGATGCGGGTGACCACCGCCTCGCCCGCCTCCTGCCAGCGTTCGACCTGTCGGCGGAACGAGTGGAACTCGCCGTCCGTCGCCAGAATACGGACCGGCTTCTTCTCGAACCCCGAGAACAGCCGCAGCAGGAAATCGTGGGTGTTGGACGAAAAGACCAGACTGTCCGGCGACGGCAGGCCCAGTTCCTTCGCGACATTCGCCTGCGCCTGCGGGATCACCTGGCCGAACAACAGATCCCATTTGTTGTCGGCATGGATGTTGGCGTCGATCCAGGCCTGCTCTTGAGCCTCGAAACTGACGTCGGGCCACAAGTGATGGCTGTGCGCGGCGAAATGCAGCCGCTCCGGGGCCAGCGACAGGGCGCGGGAGAAGAGGGACTTGTAGCTCATCCCTCTTCTTTAGCCGTCGAAGTTGAACCCACCAAGATGCGGTCAGCCGACAGCGCGCCTCATGCGCTCAAGCAGCGAGCCGCCGCGCGGCGAGCGATAGCGCCCGCGCGTAGCGCGACCTCTTAGACCAGCGCCCCGTGGCAGTGCTTGAACTTACGGCCCGAGCCGCAGGGGCAAGGGGCGTTGCGGCCGGTGACTTCCCACCCGGCAGGCAGGGCGTCGATGGGCAGGCGTGAACGCTCGTCCCCGATCAGCGTGCCCTCAGGGTTCTGCGCCTGCGGGTTGGTCATCTCGTTTTCGCCGGTGCCGGGGTTCAGGTGGATTTCCTGGAACTCGGGCATTTCAGGCGGCGCCTGGAAGCGGAACTCGACCGTCATCAGCCAGCGGGTGACGTTGTGGCGCAGGTCATAGAGCAGGCTTTCAAACAGGTTGAAGGCTTCGGTCTTGTACTCATTCAGCGGGTCGCGCTGACCATAGCCGCGCAGACCGATGACGCCGCGCAGGTGGTCCAGATGGACCAGATGCTCGCGCCACTGCATGTCGATCATCTGCAGCATGAACTGCTTTTCCAGACCGCGCGTCTGGTCGGCGCCGATCTGTTCCAGACGTTCGGCGGCGCGGGCGTCGGCGGCGGCCAGAAGACGCTCCTCGATCTCTTCGTTGGACACGCCTTCCTCGGCGGCCCAGTCATGCAGCGGCAGTTCCAGACCCAGGGTCGAGCGGACGCGTTCGTCCAGGCCGTCGATGTCCCACTGCTCGGCGTAGGCCTTGGGCGGCATGTAACGCTCGACCAGGTCGGAGACCACGTCGCGGCGGAAGTCGCCGACCAGTTCCGACAGATCCTCGGAGTCCATGAACTCCTGGCGCTGCTCGAACACGGCCTTGCGCTGGTCGTTCACGACGTCGTCGTATTTCAGCAGGTTCTTGCGGATGTCGTAGTTGCGGGTCTCGACGCGTTTCTGGGCGGTTTCGATGGCGCGGTTCAGCCAGGGGTGGGTGATGGCCTCGCCCGGCGCCACGCCGAAGGTCTTCATGATCGAGTCCAGACGATCACCGGCGAAGATGCGCAGCAGGTCGTCCTCGCAGGACAGATAGAATTTCGAGGTGCCGGGGTCGCCCTGACGGCCGGTGCGGCCGCGCAGCTGGTTGTCGATGCGGCGGCTTTCGTGGCGCTCGGTGCCCAGGACGAACAGGCCGCCCGCCGCCATCGCCTGTTCCTTCAGGACCGCGATCTCGGCCTTGAACTCGGCCTCCTTGGCGACTTCCATCTCGTGGGTGACTTCGACAGCCAGATTGCGCTGCTCCAGCAGCCACTTCTGCATCTTCATCTCGAGGTTACCACCGAGCTGGATGTCGGTGCCGCGGCCCGCCATGTTGGTGGCGATGGTCACCGAGCCGGGCAGGCCCGCGTCGGCGACGATATAGGCTTCCTGTTCGTGCTGGCGCGCGTTCAGGACGCTGTGCGGGATGCCGCGCAGCTTGGTCTCGTAGGTGATGTCATAGGCGGCGTCGCCGATCTTTTCGGCTTCCTTGGCCTTGCCTGCATATTCCTTCTTCAGGGTGCGCGAGACCTCGACCTTGTGCTCGTAGCGGTTCAGCAGGTCCGACAGCTGCTCCGAACGCTCGATCGACACGGTGCCGACCAGGATGGGCTGGCCCGCCAGATGGCATTCGGCGATCTGTTTGGCGATCGCCTGGTTCTTCTCGTCGTGGGTGCGATAGACTTCGTCGTCGTAGTCCTTGCGCTGGATCGGCCGGTTGGTCGGCACCTCCAGCACGTCCATCTTGTAGATGTCGCCGAATTCCTGGGCCTCGGTCGCCGCCGTGCCGGTCATGCCCGAAAGTTTGTCGTACAGGCGGAAGTAGTTCTGGATCGTCACCGAGGCCAGCGTCTGGTTCTCGGGCTGGATCTTGACGTCCTCCTTGGCCTCGATGGCCTGGTGCAGACCTTCGGACAGGCGGCGGCCCGTCATCATGCGGCCCGTGAACTCGTCGATCAGGACGATCTCGCCGTCCTTGATGATGTAGTCCTTGTCGCGCTGGTACAGGGTGTTGGCGCGCAGGGCCTGGTTGGAGTGGTGGACCAGGCTGATGTTGGCGGCGTCGTACAGGCCGGTGGTGTCGGCAGCGAAATGCCCGCCGCGCTCCAGCGCCTCTTCGATCCGCTCGGAGCCCAGTTCGGTCAGCAGGACCTGTTTCTGCTTTTCGTCGAGCTCGTAGGTGTCCTTGTCCTTGATCAGATCTTTGATCAGGCTGTCCAGGATCTTGTAGAGGTCCGAACGGTCTTCCGTCGGGCCGGAGATGATCAGAGGCGTGCGCGCCTCATCGATCAGGATGGAGTCGACTTCATCGACGATGGCGAAGTTGTGCGGGCGCTGCACCATCTCGCGGCGGTCATAGACCAGGTTGTCGCGCAGATAGTCGAAGCCGAATTCGTTGTTGGTGCCGTAGGTGACGTCGGCGTTGTAGGCCTGCTGGCGCTGGCCCTGGCTCAGGCCGTTGACGATCACGCCGACCTCCAGACCCAGGAAACGATAGACCTTGCCCATCGTCTCGGCGTCGCGGCGGGCCAGATAGTCGTTCACGGTGATGACGTGCACGCCCTTGCCCGGCAAGGCGTTCAGATAGACGGGGGCCACGGCGACCAGGGTCTTGCCTTCGCCGGTGCGCATTTCAGCAATGCCGCCTTCGTTCAGGATCATGCCGCCGGCCAGCTGCACGTCGTACTGACGCTGGCCCAGCACCCGCTTGGAGGCCTCGCGCACGACGGCGAAGGCTTCCGGCAGGATCTTGTCCAGGGTTTCGCCATTGGCCAGACGGTCGCGGAAGGCGTCCGTCATCATGCGCAGTTCGTCGTCGGACAGGGCCGCGAACTTCGGCTCCAACGCATTGATGCGCTGGGCGTGGTCCTGGAAGGCCTTGACCTTGCGGTCGTTGGAAGAGCCGAAAAGTTTCTTGGCGAAGCCGAGCATGTTGGATCCGGTAAGCGGTCGAGCGTCTGCGAGCTGGGCGGCTCTGAAATCCCGTTAGGGGCGGCGATAGGGGCGCTTCAAGAGAGGCCCGAACCGATGGCGGCCCCGGAGCGCCGCAAGCTGGCGCGCGCGAAGGGCCGCGCAGACGATCAAAACCCCTCGACTTGGGCGCAGCCGGGACTTAAGCACCGCCCTAACCCCTGTCAACGCGAGGGGCTTTCGGCCGCCTTCGACGGAGCGCCCCATTGACCCCATTCCGGCGGCCCATCAGCACCCTTACCGTGACGCTTGTGGCGGCGACACTGGCGGTTTCAGCCTGTTCGCGTGGCGGCGGTACGGACCATGCGCCTGAACCGGGCGATCGGGCGGTGGCCAAGGTCCAGTCGGAAACCATCTGGGCCTCGGACGTGAAACGCGAGGCGGTGGCGCAGGGTCTGATCGGCGAAGGCGAGCCGCTGGACGTGACATCGGACCTGTTCCGGCGCGTTCTGGACGAGGTCATCGACCAGAAACTTCTGGCCAAGGAGGCCGAACGCCGCCGTCTGGACGATTCGCCGCTGGCCCAGCGCCGCCTGGAGGCGACCCGCGAACGCATCCTGGGCGACATGCTGGTCGAAAGCGTGGTCAACGGCGCCATTTCCGACCAGGCGGTGCAGAACCTCTATAATGAGCAGCTTCGGCTGGCGAAGACCTCGGAAGAGATCCGCGTCCGCCTGATCCTGTCGCGCACCAAGACCGAGGCCGACGCCGTGATCGGGATTCTGGGTCAGGGTGCCAGTTTCGAGGCCGTGGCGATGGAGCGTTCGGTGGACGAGGCGACGCGCTTCTCCGGCGGCGACCTGGGCTATTCGACGCTGGACGTCATGCCGCAGACCTACGCCAGCGCCCTGCGCGACAAACCGGCCGGCTCCACAGTCGGCCCGTTCCAGACCGAAGGCGGCTGGGCCGTGCTGCGGGTCGAGGACCGCCGCAAGGAGAACCCGCCCACGCTGGAGCAGGCGCGTCCGCAAATTGTCCGCTATCTGACCTATGAAGGGGTGCGACAGTTGCTGGAGCAGCTTCGCAACAAGGCCAAGGTGAACGTCCTGCTGCCCGGTGACGGCGCGCGCCAAGGTCAGGAACCCGCCTCCGCCCAGGGCGCCAGCCAGGCGCCCGACCAGACCTCCAACCCGACCAACACCCCCGCACCGGCCGCCTGACATGACCAAGCCCCCCTCCAAGACCGGCCACAAGATCGAACAGGCCCTGGAACAAGCGCTGGAAAAGGCGCTGGATCCGTTCGCCACGGCGCTGAAACGCGCGACGCGCCCCGGATCGGACGCCCCCGCCGCCGGAAAGCCCGGTCTGGCGATTTCGCCCCTGGCCGTGCCCTTCCCCGCCATTCCGCCCATCGGCGGAGTCGAGATCGCCACCGCCCGCGCGGGCTTCTACAAACATGAGCGCGACGATCTGGTGGTGTTCCGCTTTGCGCGCGGCACCAGCTGCGCCGGGGTCTTCACCCGCCACAAGATCGGCTCGGCGCCGGTCGACTGGTGCAAGAAACAGCTGGGATCGGCCGAAGGCGGCAAGGATGTGCGCGCCCTGGTGGTCAACGCCGGCTGCGCCAACGCCTTCACCGGCAAGGCCGGGGCCGATGCGGCGCGCCGCACGGCCTCGGAGGTCGCCAAACGCTTCGGCTGCCGCCAGCGCGACGTCATGCTGGCCTCGACCGGGGTGATCGGCGTGGTGCTGGACGAAAA
Organism: Brevundimonas nasdae; assembly: GCF_019395145.1. Taxonomy (NCBI): domain Bacteria; kingdom Pseudomonadati; phylum Pseudomonadota; class Alphaproteobacteria; order Caulobacterales; family Caulobacteraceae; genus Brevundimonas; species Brevundimonas nasdae. The sequence goes on along the minus strand of NZ_CP080034.1, from coordinate 3,474,132 downwards.
GAAGATCATCGCCAAACTGCCTGAGGTCGAACAGGGGCTGGATTCCGACGCCTGGGCCAAGGCCGGTCGCGGCATCATGACCACCGACACCTTCCCCAAGGGCTCCTACGCCGAGGCCGAGATCGAGGGCTACAAGGTCCGCATCGCCGGGATCGCCAAGGGGTCGGGCATGATCGCGCCGGACATGGCGACCATGCTGGCCTTCATCGTCACAGACGCGGACATCCATCCCAATGTTCTGCAGGCGCTGCTGGGCCTGCACGTCCGCACCACCTTCAACTCGGTGACCGTGGACGGCGACACCTCGACCAATGACACGGCCCTGCTGTTCGCCACGGGGACATCGGGCGCGCCGCGCATCGGGCGCGTGGGCGACCGCCGCCTCAAGAGCTTCTCGGCGGCGTTGGACAAGGTGATGCTGGACCTGGCGCACCAACTGGTGCGCGACGGCGAGGGCGCGACCAAATTCGTCAAGGTGACGGTGGACGGCGCCGCCAGTCCGGCGTCAGCACGAAAACTGGCCAAGTCGATCGCCGACAGTCCCCTGGTCAAGACCGCTATCGCAGGGCAAGACGCCAACTGGGGCCGGGTCGTCATGGCGGTCGGCAAGACGGAAGAACCGGTCGACCGCGACCATCTGGCCATCTGGTTCGGCCCGCACGAGGCCGCCATCGACGGCGCCCCGTCCCCGACCTATGACGAGGCCAAGATGACCGCCTATATGAAGAACCCCGAGATCGACATCACCGTCGACGTGGGTTCGGGCCGGGCGTCGGCGACGGTTTGGACCTGCGACCTGACCAAGGGCTATATCGAGATCAACGGCGACTACCGCTCGTGACTGACGCCCCCGCCGTCCTGCCCACCGTTCTGGTTGTCGCCGTCGCCCTGGTCGATGTCGATGGTCGGGTGCTGATCGCCAAACGACCCGAGGGCAAGAAGCTGGCCGGTCTGTGGGAGTTTCCGGGCGGCAAGGTCGAGCCGGGCGAACGTCCCGAGGCGGCCCTGATCCGCGAGCTGAACGAGGAACTGGGCATCGACGTCAACGAGGCCTGTCTGGCCCCGTTCGTTTTCGCCAGCCACGCTTACGATTCCTTTCACCTATTGATGCCACTGTACCTGTGTCGGCGCTGGAATGGCGTGGTCACGGCCCGTGAACACGACGCTCTGGCCTGGGTGAAACCGAACAGGCTTTCGGATTATCCCATGCCCCCGGCGGACGAACCTCTGGTCGCCTGGTTGCGCGACCTGCTCTGAAACCGCCGACCAGGGAGGCCGGCCATGAGACGTTTCATCGCCCGCTTCCACCGCGACGACAGCGGCGCAACCGCCATTGAATACGGCCTGATCTGCGCCCTGATCTTCCTGGTCATCATCGGTTCGGTGGTCGCCTTCGGCAATGCCGCCACGACCGTGTTCAACACCGCCATCACCGCCATCACCGAGGCCATCAGCAAGGGCTGATCTCAGGGTTCGAGGCCGTTGTGCTCGCGAACGCCCAGGGCGTCGGCCAGACGGGTCTTGGCTGATCCCCGCTCCAGCGGTTTCTGCTGGCTTTCATGCGGCTTCCAGCCCGCCAGATGCACGATCTCGAAGGTCGCCGGAATGCGCCCGTCCGCGTCGGCGTAGCGTTCCGCATAGAGGGCGGCGGCCTTGGCTACGACGCTGCGGGTCAGGGGTCGGATCGGGCCGTGCAGCACATTGGTCTCGCCCATCGCCCGCAGATCGCGGATCAAGGCGAACAGGTCCGGATAGCGGACGGTGAACCGATCCACATCCGACACCGGCAGGGCGAAACCAATCCGCTGCAACAGGGCCGCGCCGTCATAGCCGTCGGCAAACGGTGACACCCGCGCCTGGGCCCCGCCGCGCTCGGACAGTTCCGCCTCGGTCAGGACGCCGCGCAGCTCCTTCAGGGTGCCCGCCCCGAACAGGGTGCCGATGAACAGGCCGTCCGGCTTCAGCGCCCGTTTGATCTGGGCCAGGGCGCCGGGCAGGTCGTTGGCCCAGTGCAAGCTGAGCAGGGACACGATCAGATCGGCGGATTCATCGCCCAAAGGCAGGGCGTGTGCGCCCGGGGCCGCGCGTTGGGCCTGCGTCGTCGGCGTCAGGATCGGACCGACGCGGGTCGCGGCGTCGCTGATCGACACCGCCTCGGCGAAGGGGCCGGAATGGGCGGACAGATCGACGGCGACCGGAAAGTCGCGCAGGATGGCGGCCAGGCTTTCGGCCGCATTGTCAGCGGCGCGGGCGTGAAGGAAGTCCGCGCTGCGGAACCGGGGGGTTGCGCGCGACAGGCGGGCTTGTCGACGACGCGCGTCGAAGATCTGCGGCGGGCCGGAAGAGGAAGGCGTGGGGGAAGTCATGGACGCACAGGATGGGGTCTGGCGCGCGGCCTGGGAAGGGGCCAGGTCGCAGTTGCTGCGCTTTGGCCGCACCACCGGGCGCGGTCTGGCCGACCTGATCCTGCCGCCGATGGCCCACGACAGCCGCGAAGCCACGGCGGCGGCGGGCCTGACGCCCGACGCCTGGAGCCGGATCGTCTTTCTGGAAGCCCCGGTCTGCGACGGCTGCGGGGCGGCGTTCGAGTTCGACGGGGGCGACTTCGCCGAGGACCGCTGCGCCGCCTGCGCCACCCTGCCCTACGCCTTCGACCGGGCGCGGGCGGCCTGCGTCTATGACGACGCCTCTCGCGGGCTGATCCTGCGATACAAGCACGGCGACCAGCAGCAGTTCGCCCCCCTGTTCGCGCGCTGGATCGGCCGGGCCGCCGCCGAGCTGACGGCGGACGCCGACGCCGTAATTCCCGTGCCCCTGCACCCGATGCGGCTGCTGTCGCGCCGGTTCAATCAGGCCGCCGAGATCGCCCGGCCCTTGGCGCGGACCTGCAGGCTGGACTATCTGCCCGACAGTCTGATCCGCATCAGCCACACCCAGACCCAGGGCGGAAAGAGCCGACGGGGACGACGCCTGAACGTCAAGAAGGCCTTCGCGGTCACCGAAGCGGGGCGGCGCCGGATCAAGGGGCGGCGCATCCTTCTGATCGACGATGTGCTGACCACAGGCGCGACCGCCGAGGCCTGCGCCCGCGCCCTGCTCGACGCCGGTGCGCGGGCCGTTGATCTGGCCGTCATCGCAAGGGTGCGAAACGCCCGCGATCTGACTATGTAGGTGTTCAACACCCGTCGGCGGACCCGCCCGTCGGCGACGACCTGTAATCCTGGAGTGCTGCATTGGCCGACGTCGTCATCTACACCAAGCCCGGCTGCCCCTACTGCTTCAGCGCCATGTCGCTGCTGAAGAAGAAGGGCGTCGACTACACCGAGATCGTGGCGTCCAACGACCCCGCGAAAAAGGCCGAGATGGTCGAACGCGCGGGCGGGGCCATGACCTTCCCGCAGATCTTCATCAACGACCAGCACGTCGGCGGTTCCGACGACATCCATGCGCTGGACCGCGAGGGCAGGCTCGACCCGCTGCTGGCCGCCTGAACATGAGCAGCGGGCTCGACATCGCCCTGATCCAGACCCGCACGCCGGCGACGGCGGCGGGAGGGCTGGCGCATGTCGAGCCCCTGATCCGTGAGGCGGCGGCGGGCGGGGCCAGGTTCATCCTGACGCCGGAAGGGACCAATGTCCTGGAACAGCGCCGCGACCTGCGGGCCAGCGTGCTGAGTGAAGAGGACGCCGATGTCGCCGTGCTGGGCCTGCGTCGCCTGGCGGCGGAGCTGGGCGTCTGGCTGCTGATCGGGTCGGCCATCGTGCGTTCGGGGCGAACCCGGCAGGACGGGGCCGACGACGACCGGGCGGCCAATCGATCGCTGCTGGTCGATCCGAGGGGGGCGATCACGGCGCGGTATGACAAACTGCACGTCTTTGACGTCGACCTGCCCAATGGCGAGACCTATCGCGAAAGCGCCACGGTGCGTCCCGGCGACGGGGCGGTCGTGGCGGACACGCCGTGGGGCCGTCTGGGTCTGACCATCTGCTACGACATCCGCTTTCCCCACCTGCATCGCCAGCTGGCCAAGGCTGGGGCGTCGATGATCGCCGTGCCCGCCGCCTTCACCGTGCCGACCGGCGAGGCCCACTGGGAGACTTTGCTGCGCGCCCGCGCCATCGAGACGGGCGCCTTCGTCCTGGCCCCGGCCCAGGGCGGGCTGCACGAGGACGGTCGACGGACCTGGGGCCGCTCCACCATCGTCGGTCCCTGGGGCGAAATCATCGCCAAGGCCGATCATGACGAGCCTTGCATCGTGACGGCGAAGCTGAACATGGAGGCGGTGGGCAAAGCGCGTTCAGCCGTGCCCGCCCTGACCCACGACCGCGATTTCCTGCCCGTTTCATGATCCGATACGCCCTGAAATGCGACCAGACTCACGGCTTCGAAGCCTGGTTCGGTTCGTCTTCCGACTATGACGATCAGGCCGCCCGCGGATTGGTGGAGTGTCCGTTCTGCGGCACTCGCGCGGTTGAGAAGGCCGTCATGGCCCCGTCTATCAGCGGCACGAAGAAGTCCGGCCCTGCGCCCGATGTGGCGTCCAAGGTGCAGTCGATGATGATGCAGGCCGCCCGTGAGGTGCGCGCCCATGTTGAGGCCAACTTCGACTATGTCGGCGACAGCTTCGCCCGCGAAGCCCGCGACATCCACGAAGGCAAGTCCGAGAAGCGCGAAATTTATGGCGAGGCCACGCCGGCCGAGGTCAAGAAACTGAAGGAAGACGGGGTGCCCGTCTCCGCTCTGCCTGACGCCCCGCCGGACCCGTCCAAGGTCAACTGATCATGACCTCGGGGGAGGCGGCGGGATCAGAAGATCGCTATCAGGAGTTCGCGCCGCCCGCGACCCTGCGTCCCTTCGTCCGGGTGATCTGGACCTATGCCGCGCCAAATCCCTCGCCGACCATCCAGCGGATCGCACCGGACGGCTGTCCCGAGCTGATCTTCGATCTGGGCGCGCCCTATGCCGAACAGGATGCGGACGGGACGTTTCGGCTGCAGCCGTCCGCCCTGTTCGCCGGGCAGATGACCCGGCCCCTGGTCATGCATCCGACAGGCCCGACCGAACTGGCCGCCATCCGCTTCGAGCCGGACGGAGCGCGAGGATTTCTGGGTTGTCCGCTCAGCGCGGCGACGGATCAGCGTCTGGACATGGTCGAGCGGCTGGCTGGTTTCGCCCCGCCGCCGGGCGATCCCGCCGGTCAGGCCGCCGCCTTTGTTTCATGGCTGGAGGATCAGAGGCGCGGGGCGGACTGGACCATCGACCCGCTGGTCCGCGCCGAGGTGCAGGCCGCAGCCGCCGAACAACCCGCCCCCGTTCGCGCGCCCAGCGAACAGCGCGCCCTGCAACGCCGCTTTTCCGACCGGGTCGGCGTATCGCCGCGCCTGCTGCGTTCAATCTTTCGGTTCCGCCGCATCTTCGATCACGCGGCCCACCCGACCGAAGCGCTGAACTGGCTGGAGGCGGGGCTTGAGGCCGGATATTTCGACCAGCCGCAGATGGCGCGGGACTTCCGCCGCTTTCTGGGCTGCACCGCCACCGACTGGGCGCGCGAGCAGCACGAACTGGCCCGCGTCATCGCGTCGCAAACCTACAAGCCGCAGCACGGCGCCTCGTTGTAGGACCGGAGCCGGAACGAGGGAGACACGACCATGCTGACGGTCCTGATGATGAGCGCCGCCCTGCAGGCCGAGACGCGGCCCGACCTGGGCTGGATGTCCGGCTACTGGCTGGCCTGCGATCCCGGCCGCGAGGTGTCCGAGGTCTGGACCGATCCGCGTCTGTCGCTGATGACCGGCATGACCGTGACGGTGCGGGACGGCCGCGTCGGTTATGAACAGTCGCGCATCGCCCCTGTCGGGCCAGCGCCGGAGGCGCCCTTCGCCTATTTCGCCCAGCCGGACGGCCAGCCCGTGACCGTCTTCCCCGTCGTCACCTCAAGCGACCGCCGCGTCGTTTTCGAGCAGGCGGCGGACGACGACTTTCCCAAGCGGATCGTCTATGAACGCGACGGTGATGTGCTGTCCGCCCGGATCGAGGGCGAGATCGGCGGCGAGACGAGGACTGTAAGGTGGCGATTCAACAAGGCGGAGCTGAACAGCCGCTGTCCGGCCTGAACTGGCGCCCCATGCGGCCCGACGACATCGAGGCCGTGGTCAATGTGGCCCGCGTGTCGTTTCCCGATCATTTCGAGGACCAGGCCTGTTTCGAGAACCGGCTGGCCCTTTATCCGCGCGGTTGTTTCGTTCTGGCCGACGACGGTCCGGCCAAAGGCTATCTGATCGCCTATCCGTGGCGCGACGCATCGGCCCCGCCGCTGAACACGGTGATCGAGGGCCTGCCCGCCGAGCCGACCCTGATCTATCTGCACGATCTGGCGCTTCACCCCGAGGCGCGCGGCGGCGGGGTCACCGGAGCCATCGTCGAACGCCTGGCCGACCAGGCGACCGAGGACGGCTGGCCCGCCATCGCCCTGGTCGCGGTCAACGACGCCGCCCGTTTCTGGAGCCGCCACGGCTTCGAACCGGTCGAGGCCGAGGGCATGGCCGAGAAACTGGCCAGCTACGGCGACGACGCCCGCTATATGGTCAGACCTCTGGCCTGACCTGCTCCAGGATGAAGGCGACCCGGGCCTCGACCGAGGCCTTGGGCAACTCGATCAACTCATAGCCAAAACGGGGATAGACTGCGCGCATGACGTCATGGGTGCGGCGCGCCTCATCCAGATCCTGACGACGTTCCGCGTCTTGGCCGAATATCTCGGGCCAGACCGGCGCGATGAAGACGCGTCGCGCATACCTGAACTCTCGCGCCGCTGTCAGCAGATGATGCGGCGGCGGCAAACCGCACAATTCCAGATAGCCCACCACATCAGGCAGGCCCCGGTCATGGAACACGACCTCAGGCGAGGAAGCTGACGCCCCGTGCGCCTCAAGATCGTGGTCCAGCATCAGTTCCGCAAACAGGGTCCGGTTGCGCCAAGGCAGCGCCTGCCCGTCGATGACCGTCTGGCGGCGAATGACGGCCCGCCCGGCTTCCGACTGGACATGATGTCCCGCAGCCGCAAGCGCCTCGATCAAGGTCGTCTTGCCCGACCCCGGCCCGCCGGTGACGACAACGCCGGTCATGATCCGGGCGTGACCACCATCATATAGTTGATGCCCGCGTCGTCGGCCTGGCTCCAGCGGTCGTTCAGCGGGTCGTAGTTGAGGCCGTAGGGGCCTTCGACCGTTACAGGCTCCTGCGACAGCATCTGGCGGATTTCGTCAGGCTTGAGGAACTGGCGCCAGTCGTGGGTTCCGGCGGGCACCCAGCGCAGGATGTATTCGGCGGCGATCTTGCCCAGGGCCAGCGACTTCAGGGTGCGGTTCAGGGTGGCCACCATCATGACGCCGTCCGGCTTCACCAGCCGCGAACAGGCGCGAACGAAGGCCTCTGGGTCGGCGACGTGTTCGATCACCTCCATCGTCAGCACCACGTCGAAGGGACCGACGCCCTCGGCCTCGATCTGTTCGACGGTGGCGGCGCGGTAGGCGATGTCCAGCCCGACCATGTCGGCGTGGGCGCGGGCGGTGCCGATATTCTCGGACGAAGCGTCCACCGCCATGACTGTGAAGCCCATGCGCCGCATCGGCTCGGCGATCAGCCCGCCGCCGCAGCCGACGTCGAGCAGGGTCAGCCCCTCGAAGGGGCTGCGCGCCTTCGGATCGCGGCCCAGACGCGCGCAAAGCTGCTCGCGGATCAGTTTCAGACGCGCCGGATTGAACCGGTGCAGCGGGGCGAAGGGGCCATGCGCGTCCCACCATTCGGCCGCCTGGGCCGAGAACCGAGCGACGTCGGCAGGGTCAATCGATGCGCCAAACGCGCCTTCCGGCGAATTTTGCGAAAAACCATGCCCTTCACGGGGTAGGCGAGACGGGGCGGCGCCGTTAGAAGCGGTCATGACGCGAGGGATGGACCTTCGCGGCTTCTCACGCAAGCAGGGGGCGGATCGCCACGATGACGCGGCCTAATTCTTCACGACCAGAGACAACGCAGCCTGTCGCAGCGGGCGGCGAGACCAAACGGTTGGTGATGAAATTCGGCGGCACCTCGATGGGCGACCTGGAGCGCATCCGTCGCGCCGCAAGGATCATCGCCGCCGAAGCCGCTTCAGGCAAAAAGGTCGCCGTGGTCGTCTCGGCCATGGCGGGCAAGACCAATGAACTGGTCGCCTGGACCGACGGCGCAGGCCCTGCCGCCGCCGGCCTGCCGCTGAGCGACGACGAATATGACGTGGTGGTCGCCTCGGGCGAACAGGTCACGTCCGGCCTGCTGGCCATCACCCTTCGCAACATGGGACTGAACGCGCGTTCGTGGATGGGCTGGCAGGTGCCGATCATCACCGACGACGCCCACGCCCGCGCCCGCATCGTCGACATTCCCGGCGAGAAGCTGGCCGCCGCCGTCGATTCCGGCGAGATCGCCATCGTCCCCGGCTTCCAGGGCGTCACGACCGACGGGAAGATCACCACACTGGGCCGGGGCGGCTCCGACACCTCGGCCGTCGCCGTCGCGGCCGCCATCGGCGCGCCCTGCGACATCTACACCGACGTGGACGGCGTCTATACGACCGACCCGCGCATCGAAAGCCGCGCGCGGCGCCTGAACAAGGTCTCCTACGAGGAGATGCTGGAGATGGCGTCCCTGGGCGCCAAGGTGCTGCAGACCCGTTCGGTCGAACTGGCCATGGCCAAGCAGGTGCCGGTGCGCGTGCTGTCCAGCTTTATTGAACCCGACGCCAATGGCGTCATGCCCGACAAGGGCGGAACCCTGATCTGCGACGAGGAGGAGATCTTGGAGAAACGCATCGTGTCCGGTGTGACCATGAGCCGTGACGAAGCCCGCATCACCCTGCTGGGTCTGGCCGACCGTGTGGACGCGCCCGCCGACGTCTTCACCCGTCTGGCCGAGGCCAACGTCAATGTCGACATGATCGTCCAGAGCCAGGCCCGCACTGCGGGCACGGTCAACCTGACCTTCACGACCGGCCGCCGCGACGCCGTGCGCGCCGCCGAACTGATGACCGCCGCCAAGGAGCAGCTCAGCTTCGAGGAAATCCGCGTCGATGAAGACGTGGCCAAGGTGTCCGTCGTCGGCGTCGGCATGCGCAGCCACGCAGGCGTCGCCCAGCTGATGTTCCAGGCGCTGGCCGACAAGGGCGTGAAATTCCAAGCGATTTCGACCTCAGAAATCAAAATCAGCGTTTTGATCGACGCCGCCTATGCCGAATTGGCCGTGCGCGCCCTACATTCGGCCTACGGTCTGGACGCGGTCTAGAGCATGATCGTTTTTGACGGAGCCGCTTCGCGGTTCCGACAGAAGCGTGAATCATGCTCTCGCATAAATCTGGAGCCTGATTCACCGCATCGACGGAATCGCGCAGCGATTCCATCTCTGCGGATCAGGCTCTAGGTTCGGGCGGACGCTGCGGCGTCTTGATGGGAGGCGCGCCGCAACTTCGGCGCGCTATGATATGACGGACAGCGGGCGCCTCGGCGCCGAAGCGCGGGAGCCACCATGCCGGTAGGCGGCGTAATGACCAGGGGACCTCGCATCCTCCTGCGCCAGATCCGTGAGGCTCTGGGCGGGGCCGGTGCGGGCGCCACGCCGGCTCAGGATCGCCTGAACATGGTGGTGCAGATCATCGCCCGCTCGATGGTCGCCGAAGTCTGTTCGATCTATCTGCGCCGCGCCTCTGGCGAACTGGAACTGTTCGCCACCGAGGGTCTGAACCCCGAAGCCGTCCACAACACCCGGCTGCGTCCGGGCGAAGGGCTGGTGGGCGAAGTGGCCCGCATGGCCCAGCCGATCAGCCTGTCGGACGCGCCGGCCCACCCCAGCTTCTCCTACCGCCCGGAAACGGGCGAAGACCCCTATCACGCCTTCCTCGGCGCGCCCCTGCTGCGCGGCGGACGGGCCATCGGGGTTCTGGTCGTCCAGAACCGCACCGAGCGGCGCTATGACGAGGAAGAGGTCGAGGACATCCAGACCATCGCCATGGTCCTGTCCGAGACGGTGGCCTCCGGCGAACTGCTGGATCAAGACGAACTGCGCGACGTCGAACTGGCGCCCCACCGGCCCGAACGGCTGAAGGGCCAGAAGTTCGCCGACGGCCTGGCCTTTGGTCAGGTGGTGCTGCACGAGGCGCCCCTGGCGCCCGAGCAACTGCTCAGCGACGACCCGGCCCTGGAGGAGGCGCGGCTGAAGCTGGCGCTGGCCTCGTTGAAGACCGGGCTGGACGCCATGCTGGACAAGGGCCAGGGCCTGGCCGGTCCCTCGTTCGAGGTGCTGGAAACCTATCGGATGTTCGCCGACGACCGGGGCTGGAACCGCTCGCTGGAAGAGGCCGTGCGCAACGGCCTCACCGCCGAGGCCTCGGTCGATCGCGTCAGGAACGAACACCGCGCCCGCTTCGCCCAGGCGCGCGACCCCTATATCCGCGAGCGGCTGCACGATTTCGAAGACCTGGCCAACCGCCTGCTGCGCGTGCTGGCGGGGGACAAGCCGGGCGAGCGCGAACTGCCCGACGACGCCATTCTGGTGGCCCGGAACCTGGGGCCCGCCGACCTGCTGGAATATCCGCGCGACAAGCTGAAGGGCCTGTTGCTGGAGGAAGGCTCGGCCGCCAGCCACGCCGCCATCGTGGCCCGTGCGCTGCAGATCCCTTGCGTCGGGCGCCTGCAGGGACTGCGCGACCGCCTGTCGGAAGGCGACATGGTCATCGCCGACGGCGAGACGGGCGAGGCCTATCTGCGCCCCCGCCCCGACATGCTGGAGGCCGTGCAGTCGCGCATGGCCGTGCGCGAGCAGCGTCAGGCCGAGTTCGCCCAGTTGCGCGATGTTCCGGCGGTGACGCTGGACGGCCAGCGCATCACGGTCCTGACCAACGCCGGTCTGGCCGTCGATCTGGAGAACATGGTCGAGACGGGCGCCGAGGGCATCGGCCTGTTCCGCACCGAGTTCCAGTTCATGGTGTCCGACGAACTGCCGCGACTGGACGCCCAGACGGCGCTTTACAAGCTGGTGCTGGACGCGGCGGGCGACAAGCCGGTGACGTTCCGCACCCTGGACATCGGCGGCGACAAGGTGCTGCCCTATCTGGAATCGGAGCGGGAGGAGAACCCGGCCCTGGGTCGGCGCGCCATCCGTCTGGGTCTGGACCGGCCTTCGCTGTTGCGGATGCAGTTGCGCGCCCTGCTGACGGCGGGCGCGGGGCGAGAACTGCGCGTCATGTTCCCGATGATCGCCACGGTGGACGAGTTCCGGGCCGCGCGCGAACTGGTCGACATCGAGTGCGAATGGGCCAAGCGCCGGGGTCGCCCCTTGCCGGCCCTGCTGCGGGTCGGGGCCATGATCGAATGCCCGTCGCTGCTTTGGCACCTGGACGCCCTGCTGCCTCTGACCGACTTCGTGTCGATCGGCACCAACGACCTGTTCCAGTATATGTACGCCGCCGACCGCACCAATCCGCTGGTGTCGGACCGCTATGACCCGCTGTCGCCGCCTGCGCTGCGGGCGCTGCAGACCATCCAGAAGGCCTGCGCCGACACCGGCACGCCGGTTTCGATCTGCGGCGAACTGGCGGGGCGGCCCTTGGAGGCCTTCGCCCTGATCACCCTGGGCTTCACGCGCCTGTCGGCCCCGGCGGGCGGCGTGGGTCCGGTCAAGCGCATGATCCTGTCGGCGGATCTTAAGGCGGCGAAGCGGGGCATGGCCAATCTGCTGAACCTGTCGACCGGCTCGGTGCGCAACGAACTTCAGTCCCTGGCCCGCAAGCTGAACATCGCGGTCTGACACGCGTTTGACGGGAACCGCGTTGCTGGCGAGACCGGATTAGTTTATCCACAAAAGGGCAATTCAGGCGCAGCCGCCAGAGGCGCGGCCCGTTTTCATGACATCTTATCCGGTGGGACCTTTTGAGTACGGCGCGAGAAACCGTTCCGAATACGGGGCCGATTTTGGAGGCGGACGTCATGGCGCGGGATAATGGGCCCACCGTCGACGCGCCCGACCACGCCGCACATCATCCTGACCACTCCATCGACGAGGCGGCGAGCCTGGGTCTGGCCCTGCGTCACGCCCGCGCCCAGTCCGGCAAGACGCTGGCGATCCTGGCCGCCGAGACCAAGGTCAATGCGCGTTTTCTGACGGCGCTGGAGCAGAACGACTGGTCCTCCCTGCCCTCGCGCGTTTTCGCAGTCGGCTATGTGCGCGCCTACGCCGGGGCGCTGGGCCTGGACGAACAACTGGCCGTCGAACGGTTCAAGCGCGAAAGCCCCGACACCTCCGTGCCGCTGAAGGCGCCGGTGGGCATCGCCTTCGAGGACGTCAAACGCAACACGCCGCGCATCATGGCCGGCGTCATCATCGCCGCCGTGGCCATCGTCGGCTGGAACGTGTTCCAGCGCATCAGCCGGGTCCAGGCGCCGCATCCGTCAGACATCGCCACCCTGCCCAACACCTGGGCCCAGGGCGCAGCCTCCGCCCACGAGATGGACCTGGGCGCCCCGCGCGCGGCGCCCCAGGATCAGACCACGCCCGCTCCCTACATCACGCGCGGGCTGGAGGCGGAGCTGACCGGCGTTGATCCGAACGATCCCGCATCAGGCGACGCCGCCCCTGCGCCAGCGGCGACGGTGCAGAAGGCCTTCAACCCGCGCGGCGCCGTCTATGGCGCGCCGGCCAACGCCTCTCAGGTCGTGATCCAGGCCAAGAAGCCCGGCGCCTTCGTCGTGCGGATGGGCAGCGACCGCGTGCTGTTCGCCCGGCAAATGGCGGCGGGCGAAGCCTGGCGCGCGCCGCTGGGCGTGTCGGCGACCATCGACGTGTCGGACCCGACGGCCTTCGACGTCTATCTGAATGGCGAGCTTGGCGGGGCCCTGCCTGCGCTGCAGACATCCCTGGCGCAACTGAACGCGCGCGCCGGTCAGGCCAACCGCGAGGCCTCTGCGCCCGCGCCACAGCCGCGCCCCCAGGTCGCCGCGCCGCGCCCTGTCACCGTGACCTCCGGCCCCCGCCCCTACACCCCGCAGCCCTGATCAACGAAGTGATGCGAGGGCCGTGGTCCCGCCGTCATCAACGGCCTATATGAGGGCCATCATGAGCGACCACACGCACGTCCGACCCTGGCGCCACATCGAGCGCCGCAAGAGCCGCCAGATTCGCGTCGGCTCCGTCCTGGTGGGCGGCGACGCCCCGATCAGCGTCCAGTCGATGACCAATACGCCGACGGCCGACGCGGCGGCGACCATCGACCAGATCCGCCAACTGGAAGAGGCGGGCGCCGACATCGTGCGCGTGTCGTGCCCCGACGTGGAATCGACCGAGGCCTTCAAGATCATCGCGCGCGAGGCCAAGGTCCCCTTGGTCGTCGACATCCACTTCCACTACAAACGCGGCATCGAGGCGGCCCAGGCGGGCGCGGCCTGCCTGCGGATCAACCCTGGCAACATCGGCAGCCCCGACCGCGTGCGCGAAGTCATCCAGGCCGCCAAGGATCACGGCTGCTCCATGCGGATCGGCGTCAACGCCGGGTCGCTGGAGAAGGAGCTTCTGGAGAAGTACGGCGAGCCCTGCCCCGACGCCATGGTCGAGAGCGCGCTGAACCACGCCCGCATCCTGCAGGATCACGATTTCCACGAGTTCAAGATTTCGGTGAAGGCGTCTGACCCCTTCCTGACCGTCGCCGCCTATCAGCAGCTGGCCGACGCCATAGACTGCCCCCTGCACCTGGGCGTGACCGAGGCCGGGCCGCTGCGCACCGGCACGATCAAGTCGGCCATCGGCATGGGCTCCATGCTGTGGGCGGGCATCGGCGACACCATCCGCGTGTCCCTGGCCGCCGATCCGGTCGAAGAGATCAAGGTCGGGTTCGACATTCTGAAGTCGCTGGGTCTGCGTCACCGCGGCGTGAACATCATCGCCTGCCCGTCCTGCGCGCGTCAGGGCTTCAACGTCATCGAGACGGTCGCCCTGCTGGAAGAGAAACTGGCCCATATCTCCACGCCCATGAGCCTGTCGGTGATCGGCTGCGTTGTGAACGGCCCGGGCGAGGCCCTCTATACCGACATCGGCTTCACCGGCGGCGGCAAGGGCGCGGGCATGGTCTACCTGAACGGCAAGATCGCCCACAAACAGGCCAACGACGGCATGATCGACCACATCGTCGAACTGGTCGAAGAAAAGGCTGCAGAGCTGAACGCGGCCCGAGCTGCGCTGGAAGCTGCACCACCGGCGCTGGAGCCAGCAGAATAGCGGCTTAAAGCGCTCACGCAGCCGTCGTTCACCCTTCGATGGTGCGCGGCATCCATGCTGCGCGAAATAGCGTCGGTTCGCGATTGACGAAGGTTGCAGCGAATGCAACTGGAACGATTAGAGCCGTCGACTCGACGTGCTCCTATCGACTGAGGGGTCAATGATTTCCACCATCAACGTGCGCTTTGGCGTGCGTGCGCTCATGCTTGCAGGCTTGGCGCTGTCTCTGCCTGCCTGCGCCACGATCACACGTGGCACAACACAGCAATTCACTGTCGAAAGCACGCCGCCAGGCGCACGGGTAAGCACCTCCAACGGCTTCGAATGCGTCAGCACGCCCTGCACCTTCCGCATGCCACGCAAGGACCCGTTCCGCGTCACAGTGGCCCTGGACGGTTATGTCACCCAGACCGTCGAGGTCACCAGCAGCGTTTCAGGCGCGGGTGGAACCGCGATGGCGGGCAACATACTGGTCGCGGCCTGATCGGCGGCGCCGTGGACGCCACGTCCGGCGCCATGAATGATCTTAAGCCCAATCCGCTGGTCGTAACGTTGCTGACCCCGAGCCAGCAGGCCGCAAACCAGAACGTCGCGCCTGTCGTCGCGGCGCCCGCCGCCAATCCGGGAGCCAAGCCATGATGATCCGATCCGTGACAACCGCCGTCGCAATTGCAGGGCTCATGGGCCTGGCGGCATGCGCGACCCCCTCCAACCCGGCCTTGATGACTGTACCCGCCACGCCTGGTTTGACGGCCTCATCGGGAGATGTGGGCTACAGGTCCATAACCACGGTCAATGTTTCAGGCGGCAAGGAAACAAATCCGCTCTGGACGGCCCAGGTTTCGAACGTCGCCTTCAAGACAGCCCTGGAAGCCTCGCTTGCCGCCGCCGGATATATGGGAACCGAAGGCCGCCCGCTGATCGTGACCGCCTCCTTGATCGAGTTGAAACAGCCTTTCGCGGGTCTGGATCTTTCGGTGACCAGTCAGGTTCGCTACAGCGTCGAAGGCGGCGGCCGCACCCTGTTTGACGAGACAATAGGTGCGACAGGCACGGCTTCAATGGGCGATGCGCTTATCGCCACCGAATGCCTGAAGATCGCCAACGAGAAATCGATCCAGGAAAACATCAAAGAGTTCCTGCGCCGCTTCCGCGAACGCGCACGGTGATCTGAAGAGGGACGGCGAGATGGCGAAAGCCGTCTCGCCGTTTCCGTTCAGGCGTTCGCCACGGCCTGAGCCAGGGTCCGCCCCTCGAATACGGACGCCAGGGCGTCGCGGCCGTCGCTCAGCACAGGGCGCAGGGGGCAGGTCTCGACATCGGGACAGGTCTCGCACGGCCCATAGGCGGTGCGCGAGGCGCAGGGCGCCAGGGCCAGCGGCCCCTCCAATGCACGGATCACATCGGCGAAACTGATCGCCTCCGCAGGACGGGCCAGGGCGTAGCCGCCGGTCCGCCCCCGTTTGGACGCCAGCAGGTGCTGGCGGCGCAAATCCAGAAGTATGGCCTCAAGAAACTTGCGCGGCGCCGCCGAGGCCTCGGCGATGTCGGCTATGGTCGCAGGCCCGCCGCCGGGCAGACCCGCCAGATGGATCATCGCACGCAGCGCATAGCGGGAGCGGTTCGACAGCATAGGCTGTGATCGCCCGCCCGCCGCTGCAACGCAAGTCAGGCGTGCGTCAGGCGTCCAGGCGTTCGCCCAACCGTGCCACGACCTCAAGGATCTGAGGCCCGGTATAGGGTTTCAGCACCAGAGCCTCGGCCAGATCGGCGTGCTGGGCCGCAGCGGTCACGTCGCCGGAGATGAAGACGACCCGCACCTTCCAACGGTCGGTCAATGACCGCGCCAGTTCAATCCCCGTGCGGTCGTCCGACAGGTTGATGTCCAGCAGGGCGGCGTCAATGTGGTGCAGGGCCGCCGCCGCCTCGGCGGCTGCGGCGCTGTGGAAGGGTCCGACAACGCTGTGGCCCGCCTCAGTCAGCAGTTCGGTCAGGGCGGCGGCTGAATCGGCGTCGTCTTCGACAACCAGCAGGGTCAGGGGCGCGGTCGATGCAGTCAATGGCGTATCCTCGTTGGGGAGTGGGGCTTGGCGGGTGACGACGGCGCGCAGATCCCGCCAGACCTCGGCAGGCGAACGATCCGTATCCAGATCATAGATAGCGGCCATGGCCTTCAGTTCGCGCTCATCCTCGGGCGACAATGCGCCGTCATTCTCGTTCAGGCGGCTGTCGTACTGGCGGCACAGGCGTTCCACGCTGGCGGCGGCGTCATCAGTCGGAATGGCGGTTCCGGGCGTCGATTGGGGCGGGCGATCGAACATTTCCGTCCTCCTCATTTGAAGCTTGGGCATTTGTTAACGGCTGGAACCTGATCTGTAACCGCGTCTGACGCCATCGTTATCGGGGATCACAAACCCGGCGCCGCCCCTTGCGCCGCGGTTGCAATCGACAAAACGGGGCCTGACGCGGTAAGGACGCCCTCCCTCTCCCTCAGGATTTCCCCGCCTTGCGTCTGCCCCAGGCCCGTCTCGATCAGGTTCTCGACCGCTTCCATGAAGTCGAGGCGCGCATGGGCGCGGCGACCGACGGGGCCGAGATCGTGCGTCTGTCGAAAGAACACGCCGAACTGAAACCCGTCGCCGATGCGGTTCAGGGCCTGGCCCGCGCCCGCGCCGAGATGACCGATCTGGAAGCCATGACGGCCGATCCGGAAATGGCGGCTATGGCCCAAGACGAACTGCAGGTCCTGAACGACAGCCTGCCCGCGCTGGAGCGCGAGGTGGCCCTGCTGCTGGCGCCGCGCGACGCCGACGAAAACGCCTCCGCCGTGCTGGAAGTGCGCGCCGGCACCGGCGGTGACGAGGCGGCCCTGTTCGCGGGCGACCTGTTCCGCATGTATTCGCGTTACGCCTCCACGCGCGGCTGGCGGGTCGAACTGGATTCCGCGACCGAGGGCGACGCGGGCGGCTATAAGGAAATCATCGCCACCGTCACCGGCGAAGGCGTGTTCGGGCGGCTGAAGTTCGAGAGCGGCGTGCACCGCGTGCAACGCGTGCCGACGACCGAGGCGGGCGGGCGCATCCACACCTCGGCCGCCACCGTCGCCGTCTTGCCTGAAGTCGAGGATGTCGAGATCGAAATCCTGGACAAGGACATCCGCATCGACACCTTCCGCGCCTCCGGCTCGGGCGGCCAGCACGTCAACAAGACGGACTCGGCGGTGCGCATCACCCACCTGCCCACCGGGATCGTGGCCACCAGCTCGGAAAAATCCCAGCACGTGAACCGCGAAAAGGCCATGAAGAACCTGCGCGTGCGCCTGTACGACATGCAGCGCCAGGCCAAGGACCTGGCCCGCGCGGATTCGCGCAAGTCGCAGGTGGGATCGGGCGACCGGTCCGAACGCATCCGCACCTACAACTTCCCTCAAGGGCGGGTGACCGATCACCGGATCGGCCTGACCCTGCACAGCCTGCCGCAGATTCTGGAAGGCGACCTCAATCCGATGCTGGACGCCCTGATCGCCGAAGATCAGGCCGCGCGCCTGGCGGACCTGGAAGCCGAGTTCGGCTGATCAGCGCAGCAGGCCCAGCAGGGGCAGGCACAACACCAGGGCGGTGACGGCGGTGAAGCCGGCGAAGGCGTGGACGCTTTGGCGGCGGCAGCGCACCACGAAGGCGCTGCGGCTCCATGCGCCGCGGCTGGCCCACAGCAGGTAGATCGCCTGGATCACCCAGCCCGCCACAAAAGCCGCCACGGCCCAGGTGCTGAGCAAGGCCAGCGCCAGACCCGACAACAGCACCATCGCCCCGCCCAGTGCGGTGGTCAATTCTTCGACATGGTCGGCAAGGCGGATTCGCACGACCCGCGACAGCTTCCATTGCAGGCGCCAGTTCAGCCAGGACTGGCTCAACAGCAGCAGCCCCCCGACCACATAGAACACCCCGATTGCGCGCGCCGCCCATTCCATGGCGGGAATATGGCCATCGTTTGCGCGCGCTGTAATCCGCCAAAATCCGAAAGACGAACGATCCGCGACGAATCGAAACCTTAAAGACACAACCGACGATATATGAGCTTACGCATATCAGCGTAACTAATCGATGTTCACGGTTGCAGACTTCACAAGGCGCCCGTCTGTTTTGTGGTGCGCGCCTGGGGCTGGCGGCATACTGTCCTGCGCAAACCCCACCTCACATGAGCACCCCATGGCCCTGGCCGAGATCGTCCGCTTTCAGGATGTCTATGAAGCCGATCTGGCGGCGGCCTTTCTGGCCGACCGCGGCATAGACGTGGATGTGACCGAACGCTTTCAGACCACAGTCGATCCCCTGATGCAGCGGGCGCTGGGCCTGCGCCTGATGGCGCCGTCGGATCAGGTGGAGGCGGCGCGCGATCTCTTGGCCCGAGCGGCGCGGGGTGAATTCGCCGATGACCAGAATGACGACGACCTGCCTGCCGCCGACCCGACCACCCGCACCGTCGGACGGGGACTGGCCCTGATCCTGGCGGCCACGGGCGCCTTCTGGGGCAACAGCCTGCCGCGACGCCTTCGACCGGTTCACTGGATCGGTGTTGTGCTGATCCTGGCCATCGGTGGCGTGTCGATCATCGCCGCCCTGGCCGCCTGAGCACAGAGGACTGCAATTAGAAAAGGCGGCGAGAGCCTCGCCGCCTTTTCAGGTCTTACAGGTCCAGCAGCGCGCGCTGCGGATCTTCCAGCAGTTCCTTGACGCGGACCAGGAAGGTCACGGCTTCCTTGCCGTCGACGATGCGGTGATCGTAGCTGAGGGCCAGGTACATCATCGGGCGGATCTTGACCTCGCCGTTGATGGCCATCGGACGCTGCACGATGTTGTGCATGCCCAGGATGCCCGACTGCGGCGCATTCAGGATCGGCGTCGACATCAGCGACCCATAGGTGCCGCCGTTGGTGATGGTGAAGGTGCCGCCCTGCATCTGATCCATGGTCAGGGCGCCGTCACGGGCGGCCTTGCCCAGGGCGCCGATGCCCTTTTCGATGCCCGCGAGCGACAGGGTGTCGGCGTCACGCAGGACCGGAACCACCAGGCCCTTGTCGGTGCCGACGGCGACGCCGATGTCATAGTGGTTCTTGTAGATGATGTCGGTGCCGTCGATCTCGGCGTTGACGGCAGGGATTTCGTGCAGGGCCGCGACGACCGCCTTGGTGAAGAAGGACATGAAGCCCAGCTTCACGCCGTGGCGCTTCTCGAAGACATCCTTGTACTGGGCGCGCAGGGCCATGACGTTGGTCATGTCCACCTCGTTGAAGGTGGTCAGCTGGGCGGCCGTGTTCTGGGATTCTTTCAGGCGGCGGGCGATGGTCTGACGCAGGCGCGTCATCTTCACCCGCTCTTCGCGCGGCTGGTCGGCGCGCGGCGCGGCAGGGGCGGCAGCGGCGGCAGGAGCTGGAGCCGCCTGGCCGATGGCGGCGATGGCGTCAGCCTTGGTGATGTTGCCCTTCGGACCCGTCGCGGCGATGGCCTTGGGGTCCAGGTTGTTCTCGCCGACCACGCGCTGAACGGCGGGCGACAGGGTTTCGTTCTTGGCGCCCGAGACCTGGTCAGAGACTTGGGCCGAGCCGGTGTTGGCGGGCGCAGCCGCCGGAGCAGGCGCAGCGGCGGCAGGCGCGGAGGCAGCGCCCGAAGCGGCAACCGAGCCGATCTTCTGGCCAGGCGTGACCGTCGCGCCTTCGTCAGCGTCGATGGTCAGAACGCCGTCAGCCGGGGCCGAAACCTCGACCGCGACCTTGTCGGTTTCGATCTCGACCAGAAGTTCGTCCTTCTTGACCGCATCACCGGACTTCTTGACCCACTTGCCGATCGAGCCTTCAGCGACGCTTTCGCCCATGGTCGGGACGTTGATGTCGATGGCGGCGGCAGCGGCAGGCGCGGCGGCAGCCGGGGCCGCCTTGGCGTCCGCCTTGGGCGCCGCAGCCGCCTTGGCCGGAGCCGCCGAAGCGCCTTCAGAGATCACGCCCAGAACCGTGTTGGGAACGACGGTGTCGCCCTCTGCGGCCTTGATGTCGCTCAGGGTGCCGTCAGCGGGTGCCACCACTTCCAGCGAGACCTTGTCGGTCTCAAGCTCGACCAGAACCTCGTCCTTCTTGACCGCATCACCGACCTTCTTGGTCCATTTCGCGATGGTGGCTTCGGAGACGGATTCACCGAGTGCGGGGGTCAGGATGTCGGCCATGTCAGGTCCAGCTTGTCTTTAGATCGGTCTTTTACAGGGTGTATCAGGCGAAGGCTTCGTTGGTGAAGGTCTCGAGTTCCTTCAGGTGTCGGCTCATCAGGCCGGCCGCCGTGGAGGCGGAGCCGGGCCGTCCGACGTAGCGGGCGCGTTTGGAGGCGACGTCCAGCTTGTCCAGGGTCAGCTCCAGCCACGGATCGACGAAGGTCCAGCCGCCCATGTTCTTGGGCTCTTCCTGGCACCACACGACTTCAGCGTTGGGGAAGCGCGCCAGTTCCTTGCGCAGCGACTGGATCGGCCACGGATAGAACTGCTCCAGACGCAGGATGTAGACGTCGTCCACGGCCTGACCGTCCTTGGCCTTCTTCTCGCGCGCGTCCAACAGGTCGTAATAGACCTTGCCCGAGCACAGGATGACGCGGCGGATGTCCTTGTCCGCCTTGATCTTGATGCCGGCGACGTCGGGACGCAGCTCCGCGTCGTCGCGCAGCAGGCGGTGGAAGGACGAACCCTCGGCCAGATCCTTGAGGCTGGAGACCGCCTTCTTGTGACGCAGCAGCGACTTCGGCGTCATCAGGATCAGCGGCTTGCGGAACGACCGGTGCATCTGGCGACGCAGGATGTGGAAGTAGTTGGCCGGGGTCGTGCAGTTGGCGACCTGCATATTGTCTTCGGCGCACTGCTGCAGGAAGCGCTCCAGACGGGCCGAGGAGTGCTCCGGTCCCTGGCCTTCATAGCCGTGCGGCAGCAGCATGGTCAGGCCGCTCATGCGCAGCCACTTGCGTTCGCCCGAACTGATGAACTGGTCGATCACCACCTGGGCGCCGTTCACGAAGTCGCCGAACTGGGCTTCCCACATGACCAGGGTGTTGGGGTCAGCCAGCGAATAGCCGTACTCAAAGCCCAGCACCGCTTCTTCCGACAGGGCCGAGTCGATCACTTCGAAGTTCGCCTGGCCTTCGCGCAGGTTGTTCAGCGGCATGTACCGCTCTTCGGTCGTCTGATCGATGATGCCCGAGTGACGCTGCGAGAAGGTGCCGCGCACGGAATCCTGACCCGACAGACGGACCGGGAAGCCTTCATCGACCAGCGAGGCGAAGGCCAGGCTTTCGGCCGTGGCCCAGTCCAGGCCCTCACCCGAGGTGATGGCTTCACGGCGGCCGTCGATGACGCGCTTCAGCGTCTTGTGCATGTCGACGCTGTTGGGGATCGTGGTCAGGCGATGCCCCAGATCCTGCAGCTTGGCCAGGGGAACGGCGGTCTCGCCGCGCGCTTCGTCCTTGGGCGCCTGCAGGCCCTTCCACTGGCCGTCCAGCCAGTCAGCCTTATCGGCGGACCAGGTCTTGCCGGCCTCGAACTGCTCGTCGAGGAAGGCTTCGAAGCGGGCGACCTCGGCGTCCACATCGGCCTGGGTCACCACGCCCTGTTCGACCAGACGCTGCGAATACAGCTCCCGCGTCGAAGGCTGGGCGCGGATCTTCGAATACATCAGCGGCTGGGTGAAGGTGGGATCGTCGCCTTCGTTGTGGCCGAAGCGGCGGTAGCAGAACATGTCCACCACCACGTCCTTGTGGAACTTCTGGCGGTATTCGGTGGCGACCTTCGAGGCGAAGACGACGGCTTCGGGGTCGTCGCCGTTGACGTGGAAGATCGGCGCCTGGACCATCAGGGCCACATCGGACGGGTACGGCGACGAGCGCGAATTCCGCGGGCTGGTCGTGAAGCCGATCTGGTTGTTGATGACGAAATGCAGGGTGCCGCCGGTGCGGTAGCCCTTCAGGCCCATCAGGGCGAAACATTCGGCCACGACGCCCTGGCCGGCAAACGCGGCGTCGCCGTGGATCAGCAGCGGCACGACCTTGGAGCGGTCCAGCGCCCACTGGCCTTCCGGCACGCCTTCGTTGGCTTCGCGGATGTCGAACGCCTGTTTGGCGCGCGCCTTGCCCAGGACGACCGGGTTGACGATTTCAAGGTGCGACGGGTTGGCGGTCAGCGACAGGTGGACGTGGTTGCCGTCGAACTCGCGGTTTGACGAGGCGCCCATGTGGTATTTCACGTCGCCCGAGCCTTCGATGTCGCTCGGCACGGCCGAACCACCCTGGAACTCGTGGAAGATGACCTTGTAGGGCTTGCCCATCACGGCGGCGAGCACGTTCAGGCGGCCGCGGTGGGCCATGCCGAGCACGACTTCATCGACGCCTAGCGAACCGCCGCGCTTGATGACCTGCTCCAGCGCCGGAACCATGGCCTCGCCGCCGTCCAGACCGAAACGCTTGGTGCCGGGGAAACGCTTGTGCAGGAAGCGTTCGAAGCCTTCGGCCTCGATCAGCTTGTTCAGGATGGCCAGCTTGCCTTCCTTGGTGAAGGCGTTCTGCTCGAACTTGTCCGGGCCTTCGAAACGCTGCTGAAGCCAGGCCTTCTCCTCCGGCTCGGCGATATGCATGTACTGGATGCCGATCGTGCCGCAGTAGGTGCGCTTGAGTATCTCCAGCACCTGACGGATCGAGCCGGTCTGCAGACCCAGAACGCCGTCCAGGAAGATCGGGCGATCCAGATCGGCGCCGTTGAAGCCATAGAATTCAGGCGTCAGTTCGGGGTTATCGACCGGCTGCTCGATGCCGAGCGGGTCGAGCTGCGCCTGCAGGTGGCCGCGCACGCGATAGGCGCGGATCAGCATCAGGGCGCGAATGGAATCGTGGGCGGCGGCGCGGATGACGTCGGCCGAAACCTCGACCGGCGCAGCCTTGGCGGCGGCGGCGGGCGCGGCTGCGCCCGGCTTCTTGGGATCGGGCTTGGGTGCGGGCCAGCGGCCGTCGAAGACGCCGGTTTCCTCGGTCGGTTCAGTGGCGACGCCGCGCCCCCAGCTGCCCGCGTCGGCCGAGGCCTTCACGCTGGCGGCGTTGTCACGGAGCTGGTCGAAGAAGGTCTTCCATTCGCCCGAGACGGAGGCCGGATCATTGGCCCACTTCTCGTGGAGTTCCTCAATGTAGGCGGCATTGGCCCCGTAGAGGAAAGAGGTCTCGGCAAAGACCTGATTCAGCCGACCTGCATCGTCCGCCATAGTTCTCGTCTAATCCCTGGACCCGACCGGACACATCTCCGTGAGGGGCGCGCCATTCATATAGGCCCGCTTTCCTAATGGGTCATGGCCGAAAGGGGGCAATTCGGTGAGAATTTGGTCGCAGGGGTTAAAAAAACGCCCCCGACCAAAGTCGGGGGCGCCAATCTGAGCCGTCATCCGCACATTTGATGCGCAGATCGGATTGTTACAGCCTTCTCCCCTCACTCGGAAAAGGAGAAAGCTGAACCTAATTCAGCCCTTGAGGACTTCGACCAGGGTCTTGCCCAGACGTGCGGGCGAAGGCGAGACCTTGATGCCGGCCGATTCCATGGCGGCGATCTTGGACTCTGCATCACCCTTGCCGCCCGAAACCACGGCGCCGGCGTGGCCCATGGTGCGGCCCTTGGGCGCGGTGCGTCCGGCGATGAAGCCGGCCATCGGCTTCTTGCGGCCCTTCTTGGCTTCATCGATCAGGAACTGGGCGGCGTCTTCTTCCGCGCCGCCGCCGATTTCACCGATCATGATGATCGAGGTGGTTTCCGGGTCGGCCAGGAACATCTCCAGCACGTCGATGAACTCGGTGCCCTTGACCGGGTCGCCGCCGATGCCGACAGCCGTGGTCTGGCCCAGGCCTTCGTTGGTGGTCTGGAACACGGCTTCATAGGTCAGGGTGCCGGAGCGCGACACGATGCCGACGTTGCCCTTCTTGAAGATGGAGCCCGGCATGATGCCGATCTTGCATTCGTCCGGCGTCAGGATACCCGGGCAGTTCGGGCCCAGCAGGCGCGACTTGGAGCCTTCCAGGCGGCGCTTGACGTTGACCATGTCCAGCACCGGGATGCCTTCGGTGATGCAGGTGATGAAGGGGACTTCCGCGTCGATGGCTTCGATGATCGCGGCGGCCGCGCCTGCAGGCGGGACGTAGATCACGGTGGCGTCGGCGCCCGTGGCGTCCTTGGCTTCGGCGACCGAGGCGTAGATCGGCAGGGTTTCGCCGTGCGAGCCGGTCCAGTTGGTGCCGCCCTTGGTGGGGTGCACGCCCGCAACCATCTGGGTGCCGTGATAGGCCAGCGCCTGTTCGGTGTGGAAGCCGCCGGTCTTGCCGGTCAGGCCCTGGACGATGATCTTGGTGTCTTTATTGACTAGGATGGACATGTAAGGCTCTCTCTAGACAGTCAAATCGTTGGTTTTGTTTGGAATAATCAGGTTCAGGCTGCGAAGTACGAAGGTCTGGAATCCGCCGAGGACATAGATCCGCCGGAACAACTCGACCTCGGCGCCCAGGCGTCGCGCCCGGCTGTAGATCGTTGATTGCAGGCTTCGCTTGCGGCCCATCTCCATCGTGTCCTGCACCGCCAGCCGTCGGTCCCATTTGGCGCGCCACTGATCCAGACTGATGGCGTCATAGTGGGCGAGAAGCAGGCTTCTGATCTGCACGGCCTGAAACGGAACGCCGCCCCGCTTGGATTCGTGGATGTCGACCTCGACCCCTTCCAGCCCCGTCCTGACCGCGTGCTTGCCCATGTCGTGACCGAGCAGCCCCTTGGTGAAGAAGCCCCCGCACCCCGGATAGAAGAGATGCGGCAGGATCGAGCTGAACGGCTTTCCGTAGGATTTGCGGAAAAAGGCCGCGCCATACTCCTGGGACAGGTCATGACGGGTGTCATAGACCGCCTCGACCGTAGGGAAGATCACGCTCTCGCGACCGGGCTCGATCGTGTCCAGCAGGTCCGGGAGCGAGCCCTCGCCCAGAATGAACTCGTCGACATCGACCACCAGAAGCCAGTCGGCGTCCGCGGTGCGGTAGGCCAGGTCATAGACCGCGCGCTGACGGTTCTCGACGCTGTCGGGACGAACGCCCAGATCGCGCCAGAAACCGTCGTCGCAGGCGATCACCTCAGCCCCTTCGAAGTCCCCCGCCAAGGCCGTCTCGCCGTCGAAGAAGACGCGGATGCGATCCGCGCCTCTGCGCCGGTAATGGGCGATGAAGGTGGCGATGTGCCGCTCCGGCGCCAACGCCAGAGCGACCACTTCGAACTTGGCCAAGGCCTGTCTCCGACCGGACCCGTTTCAGGGACGGTGAGCGAACGAACTCAGCCGATGGCCGCGACGATCTTCTGGGCGGCGTCGTCCAGATCGTCGGCGGCGGTGATGGCCAGTCCGCTTTCGTTCAGGATCTTCTTGCCCAGTTCGACATTGGTGCCTTCCAGACGCACGACCAGCGGCACCTTCAGGCCCACTTCCTGCACGGCGGCGACCACGCCTTCGGCGATGACGTCACACTTCATGATGCCGCCGAAGATGTTGACCAGGATGCCTTCGACCTTGGGGTCGGCGGTGATGATCTTGAAGGCGGCTGCGACCTTCTCCTTGCCGGCGCCGCCGCCGACGTCGCAGAAGTTGGCCGGCTCTTTGCCGTACAGCTTGATGATGTCCATCGTCGCCATGGCCAGGCCCGCGCCGTTGACCATGCAGCCGATGTTGCCGTCCAGGGCGACATAGGCCAGGTCCCACTTGGACGCTTCGATTTCCTTGGCGTCTTCCTCGGTCTCGTCGCGCAGTTCCTTGATGTCTTCGTGGCGGAACAGGGCGTTGCCGTCGAAGCTGACCTTGGCGTCCAGAACGCGCAGGCGGCCGTTCTCCATGACGATCAGCGGGTTGATCTCCAGCATCGACATGTCCTTCTCGACGAAGGCCTTGTACAGGATGGGGAACAGCGACTTGCCGTCTTCGGCGGCCTCGCCCGTCAGGGCCAGGGCGTCGTTGATCGCGGCGACGTCAGCGTCGGTCACGCCGGCGGCCGGGTCGATGACGACCGACTTGATCTTCTCGGGCGTGTCGTGGGCGACGGCTTCGATGTCCATGCCGCCTTCGGTCGAGACGACGAAGGAGACGCGGCCGAACTCACGGTCGACCAGCAGCGAGCAATACAGTTCGCGGGCGATGTCGGCGCCGTCTTCGATGTAGAGGCGGTTGACCTGCTTGCCGGCGTCGCCCGTCTGGGCGGTGACCAGGGTGTTGCCCAGCATCTCTTGGGCGTTCTTGATCACGTCCTCGATCGAGAAGGCCAGGCGCACGCCGCCCTTGGCGTCAGCAGGCAGTTCCTTGAACTTGCCCTTGCCGCGGCCACCGGCGTGGATCTGCGACTTCACCACATAGAGGGGGCCAGGCAGTTGCTTGGCGGCGGCTTCCGCCTGATCCGCCGAAGTGATGGGCACGCCCTCGGCGACGGGTGCGCCGAAACCTTTGAGGACCTGCTTGGCCTGATATTCGTGAATGTTCATGAGGGACCGCCGCAACTGCTGCTGGGAAAGTTGCGGGGCTTATAGGCCCCGGCTGTTCGCAGGCGCAACAGCCGGGGCCCATGCTTTTGGTCTAGAGCCTGATTCACGCTTCTGTCGGAACCGCGCAGCGGGTCCGACGAAAACGATCATGCTCCAGCGCCTCAGTCGACCCAGTCGCGCTTGAGCGTGCGCGAGGCGCCGAACAGCAGCACGGCGGCCAGCACATAGAAGCCCATGCCGGTGTAGATCGCCCAGCGCAGGCTCTCGTCGCCGAAGCGCGGAGCCAGCAGATCGCTCATCCAGCCGAAGTAGAAGAAGCCGACCGCGATCCCCAGCAGGTTGTTGATCAGCAGGAACAGGGCCGAGGCGGTCGAGCGCATGGCCGACGGCACCAGATGCTGCACCGCCGCCGACACCGGACCCAGCCAGGCCAGATTCAGACCCGTCGGCAGCAGGAAGATCAGGAAGGCCAGGATCAGCTGCTGCGAATGGCTTCCGCCGCCCGGCAGGACCAGGCCGATCAACCAGGGCGAGTTCATCGCCAGGATGAAGCACGGCGCCGAGATCAGGAAGGCGATGGCGGGAACCAGCGGATAGGCGCCCTTGCCGCGCCTGGACAGCTTGTCGGCGATGGCGCCGCCCATCCAGATGCCCAGGATGCCGCCGATCAGGGCGATGCCGGAATAATACCAGCTGGTCTGGGCCAGGGTCAGGTTGAAGCTGCGCATGAAGAACAGCGGCAGCCAGCCCGCCACGCCGTAGCCGCAGACCGATGAAGAGGCCGCGCCCAGGGCCAGCAGCCAGAAGCTGCGCTTGGGAATGACCACCGAGGCCGTCCGGCGCGCCACCATCAGCGAAATCCCGATGACCACCGCCAGCAGGCCGCCAAAGACGAACAGCAGCGGATTACCCAGCTTCAGGCCCGCGAACTGGACCAGGGCCGCCAGGATCAGGGCGCTGGCGCCGATGCCCAGCATGATCTGGGCGGCGATCTTGCCTGCCTTGTCCGAACCGGCGGGCGCCGCGGCCAGGGCTTCGACCTGGGCCTGGGTCTTGACCGCATCGGTTCCGCCCCGCTTGGGATCACGCACCGTCAGACGCAGCAGAGGCGCCACCAGAAGCCCCAGCAGACCGACGACGATGAAGGCCGTGCGCCAGCCATAGGTCGCCGCCAGAAGCCCCCCGACAAGCGTGCCCGCCGCCATGCCCAGCGGAATGCCGAAGGCGAAGACGGCCAGGGCCCGCGCGCGCTGATGCGGCGGGAAATAGTCGGAGATCAGCGAATAGGCCGGCGCCACGCCGCCCGCCTCGCCCACGCCCACGCCCATCCGGCACAGGAACAGTTGTGTGAACGACCCGG
The DNA here is from genome assembly GCF_019395145.1 of Brevundimonas nasdae. Lineage (NCBI taxonomy): Bacteria > Pseudomonadati > Pseudomonadota > Alphaproteobacteria > Caulobacterales > Caulobacteraceae > Brevundimonas > Brevundimonas nasdae. The sequence goes on along the minus strand of NZ_CP080034.1, from coordinate 3,445,922 downwards.
CCATGCCGCACAGGGCGGTGAAGCCCGACCAGACGGCCAGCGCTCCGGTCATGATCCAGACGCGGCTGTAACGGTCCGCCAGCCAGGCCAGGGGAATGGCCAGGGTCGAATAGACCGAGGCGAAGGCGATGCCGCCCAACAGGCCGAACTGGCTGTCCGTCAGACCGAACTCGGCCTTCAGCGGCGCGGCCAGAATGCCGATGATCTGCCGATCCAGGAAGTTCAGCATGTAGATCAGCACCAGCACCGCCAGCACATAGAAGCGATAGGCGGGACGATGCCCTGGCTCCGCCTCCGCAGTTTGGGCCTCAGTGGTCATCGAAACTCCCCGGTACATTTTTATTGTCAACGATAGGCCTAGCCGTAAGCCTGTGGCTTGAAAAGCAAATGGGACGGCGACCTCTCGATCACCGTCCCACGAATGCCGTATTCAGGCGCGCGCCAAATCAGTAACGCGCGGTGAACTTGACCATCCAGGTCCGCGGCGCGCCGTAATAGGCGGTGCGGATGTTGCCGATGGACGAGAATTCCTGAGCATCGGTCCTGTAAACCTCGTCAGACAGGTTCTGACCATAGAGACCGACCGAGTAACGGTTCGACGGGTCGTTCCACACCACGCGGGCGTCATACAGCCAGTATTCTTCCTGATACATGCCCGGCAGCTCGGTCGCACTGTTGACCAGGGTGTTGTCCACCGCCAGCGCCATGCGGGAGCGATACTTGGCCGCAGCGCCGAACGTCAGGTTGGAGCCGCCCGCCAAAGCATATTCGTACTGGCCGCCGAACCGCATCGTCCAGCGCGGCGAGAAGGCCGGGTCCTGGAAGGCGCGGCTGCCGCCGAAGCTGGTGAAGCGGGCGTCGTTGAACTCCTTGTAGTCGGCGTCGAGGAAGCCGATCTGGGTGTCCAGCGTCAGGCCGCGAACCGGCACGGCGACGCCTTCGATCTCGAAGCCGAGGATGTCCAGCGAACCGGCGTTGATGACCGACAGGACCGGGGCGGGCAGGCCGGTGATCGGATCGGTGTCGAGGCCCGAAACGCGCGCCTGGAAGTCCTTGTACTTGGTCAGGAAGGCGGCCAGGTTCAGGCGCAGGCGATTATCCAGATAGGTCGTCTTGGCGCCGACCTCGAAGGTGTCGGCGGTTTCCGGATCATATTTGGTCGCTTCGGTCGGCGAGTTGGCGCGGCCATTGAAGCCGCCCGACTTGAAGCCCTGAGAATAGCGCGCATAGACCATGGCGTCGGCGCTCAGCTGATAATCCGCCGACAGCATGATCGAGGTGTCATCCCATTTGCCGACCGGCGGGGCGAACACATAGGTCGAGTTGAAGGCAGGCAACTTGTTGTAGAAGGCCGAGGTCGTGCGCCAATAGTCCTTCTCTTCCTCCGAATAGCGGACGCCGGCCGACAGACGTAGGGCGTCGGTCACGGCGTAGCTGACGTTGCCGTACACCGCCTTGGACGTGGTCGTCAGGGTGTCGTCGATGGTGCGCAGGAAGCCAGAGTTCAGGAAGGCCGAGCCCAGCAGGGCGTCGTTGTAGCTTTCCTGATGCGAGGTCACGTCCTCCTTCAGCCAGTACAGGCCGCCGACAGCGGTCAGGCGCTCGCCCCCGTAGGTCAGCTGCAGTTCCTGGCTGGTCTGGTTCTGGTCCACAGCCACCAAGGCGTCGGCGACCTGAAGCTCCGTCGCGTCAAAGTCGAGATAGTCGTGGGTTTTCAGCTGGCGATAAGAGGTGATCGACTTCAACGACAGACGCTCGGTCAGATCCCAACCGATACGCAGCGCCGTGCCCCAGGTCTCGAGACGCGTCTCGTTGGGCAGGCCGGGCGTGGCGCGGGTCTTGAAGTCATATTTCGGGGCGACCGCAGGCAAGGCCTTGATCACATTACCCGAGAAGTCGATCAGGGTGTTCTGGGCTTGACCGACGGTCATGCCCGCATCGTCCTTGGCGTAGTCGGCATTCAGGTCGATGCGCAGGTTCGAGGCCGGGTCCCAGGCCAGGCTGGCGCGAGCGGCGGTCGAGTTCTTGTCATTGTATTCGGCGCCCGTGGCCGGGTCGGTGACATAGCCGCCGCGCTCGGAGTGCAGGGCCGACAGACCCAGCGCCAGAGTGTCGGTGATCGGACCCGAGACCGAGCCCTGAACGTCGATCATGTCATAGTCGCCGTAAGCGGCCGAGGCGCGGGCGCGGAAGTCCTGCCCCGGACGACGCGACACCAGTTTCAGCGCGCCGCCGATGGTGTTCTTGCCATACAGGGTGCCTTGCGGGCCGCGCAGGACCTCGACACGCTCCAGATCCAGCAGGTCGAACTGGGTGCCGCGGATGCGGCTGTAATAGACGTCATCGACATAGACGCCGACGGCAGGGTCGAAGGTCTGCAGCGCGTCCGGCTGGCCCACGCCGCGGATGTAGATGTTGGTGGCGTTGGACGAGCCGCGCCCCTGAACCAGGTTCAGGTTCGGCACTGCACCTTGCAGATCGGTGACCTGCTGGGCGCCCGTGCGCGCCAGGGTCTCGCCCGAGAAGGCGGTCAGGGCCAGAGGCGTGCGCTGGGCCGATTCCGAGGTGCGGCGAGCAGTGACGACGATGTCCTCAACGGCGGTGGCTTCGGCTTGCGGGGCAGCCGTCTGCGCCCAGGCGCCCGACGACATGGCGGCAAAGGCCGTTCCCGCCAGAAGGGCGGTTTTCACACAGTGCTTCATGATGACTCTCTTTGGTTTCCGGCCCAATGACGCTTTTATTCAGCGTTCAATGATTTGACAGAGTGGTGGCGCGGTTTCCTCTGGCTGTCAAACCTTCGCTGTTCCGCAGGGTCAAGCTGAGGGAAAAGCGTGGCGCCGTTGCACCAGGGGCTGTGGCCGCATAGCGTGGACATATGAGCAAGACTGACATTGCGATTCCGTCGCGCGCTGTCGCCGCCGCGCGCCGCAAGCCGCCCGGCGCGCCCGCGGCCCGGCGCGGCCGCCCGCCCAAGTCGCAGGCCAATCCGGCGGGCGAGACGCGCGACCTGATTCTGGACGCCGCCGAGGACCTGTTTTCGAAGCACGGCTTCTATGGCGTCACAATCCGCGAGGTGGCGCGTGAGGCGGGCGTGGATACGGCCCTGGTCCACTATTATTTCGGCGCCAAGCGCGAACTGTTCGACGCGGTCTTCTTGCGCCGGGCCGAGGTCTGGAACGACGACCGGGTCGCCGCCATCAACCGCTACGCCGAGACGGCGGGCGCGGCCATGACGCTGGAGGGTCTGCTGGAGGCCTTCCTGCGCCCGCCGTTCGAATGGTCGCTGAAGGGCGGTCCGGGCTGGAAACACTATGCCGCCCTGGTGGCCCAGACCAACGCCAACCCGGCCTTCGGCGGCGAGACGATGGCCCGCTATTTCGACCCGGCCATCCATCGCCTGATCGAACTGATCGCGGTCACCCTGCCCGATGCCAGCGAAGTCGATCTGTACTGGGCCTATCACAACCTGTCGGGCGCCCTGACCCTGACACTGGGCGAGACGGGGCGTCTGGACCGCTTGTCGGGGGGCAAGGCCCGGTCCGGCGACCTTGAGACGGCGGGCGACTATATGGTTCGCTTCGCCGCCGCCGGGTTCCGGGCCGTGGTCGGGATGTCGCCCCGGCCCTGACCTGGGCCCTCAGCCGAAGAAGATCGCCCACATCAGCCGCCCCGGCAGGAAGGTCAGGGCGCCCGCCACCAGCAGGCCGCCAACGAACATGCCGGTCATGGCGCGACGATGCGCCTGCACCTTGCCGCGACGAATGGCATAGATGGCCATCGGCAGGCTGATGACGGTCCAGCCGCTGAGCAGATGGATCAGCGAAAACCCACCCGGATTGATGCTGTGAATGAACAGGGAGCTGACGGCGGTGGTCGCCATGGCCGTGACCCAGCCCCAGCCCAGAATGCGGTGACGCTGCGTTCCCTTCACCCCGATCAGCAGCACGGTTCCAATAACCAAGGCCGTCAGGGCCGCCGCGATGTGAAGCTGGATCACCGGCGACACCTCAAGCAGCAGGCGCCAGTCGGGCGTGTGAAGTCGAAAGCCCATCCGCGCCAGACGCCCTTGGTCGGCCAGCAGATAGCCGACCAGCGCAAGCGTCAGGATGGAAAGGGCGATGGCGGGGCCTAGGAAGCGGCGGACTGTGGGCATGAGGGATCTCCGTTTCCCCCTCCCTGCCTCAGCGCCTGACGCCTTACAGCCGTGTCTTCGCCAATGACCGCGCGCCATTCGCCAATGACCGCGCTTCCGCCAGAACGGAAATCATGATCTCAAGGCCGCCATGAAAGCCGCCCTCCCCGAGCGCCATCCCATCCTTCTGCGCGGCGTGGTCGTGGCCCTGATCGCGGCCTTCCTGATGACGGCGACGGGCGCGTTCCAGACCGGCGAGGCGCCGTTCCTGAAACGGCTGTTCTACTGGACGGCGGCCATGATCACGGGCGGACTGTGGGGCCACGCCTGCAGCATCGTCGTCGGACGTTTCGTCGACGCTGACGAACGCCCCTGGCTGGCCGTGATCTGTTTGAGCATCGTCATCACCGGGCCGCTCAGCGTGCTGATCTGGGCGGCGACCGGACCCTTTTTCGGCCATGCCCCCTATCCGCTGACCACCCTGCCCTATCTGCTGGGCCCGGTCGCGGTGATCACCGTCGTGGTCACCGCGGTGAACGTGTTCCTGGGCCGCGCCCAGCCGCCCCAGACCCATGCCGCGCCGCCGGACGCGCCGCAGCCGCCGCGCTTTCTCGACCGCCTGCCGCTGAAGCTGAGGGGCGCGAAGATCCATGCCGTTCAGGCTGAGGACCACTATCTGCGCATCCACACCGACCGGGGTTCGGACCTGATCCTGATGCGGCTGTCAGACGCCGTCGAAGAGCTGGAGGGGCTGGAGGGCGCCCAGACGCATCGCAGCTGGTGGGTGGCCCGGGACGCTGTACGCGGGGTCGAGCGCGGGGACGGCCGCGCGACCCTGACGCTGGTCGGCGGACTGTCCGCGCCGGTCAGCCGCCGCTACGCCCGCGCCCTGCGTGAAGCCAGCTGGTGGTGAACCCGGCTCAACGCGCCGGACGGTCCACCACCGGACCGCTTTCGCCCGCGCCCATGATGGCCGAGGTCGAGGCCGCGCAGCCGGTCAGGGTGTCGTTGCCGATCTCCACCCGCGCGGTCAGCGGATAGACCCGGTCGCTCATGCCGTCCGAACATTCGGTGGCGATCAGGGTGACGTTCAGGGCTTCCTTGATGTCGGTCGAGGTGGCGAAGGTGGCCACCGTGCCCTGCACCGTCACGCCCCGGTTCGGCGCGCGGCGGGTGGGCTGATCCACGCGGGTGTAGGTCAGGCCGTCGCGCGTGATGTCCACTCTCCAGAAGGGTTCAGTGCCGACGGCGCGAACCGGTTTGGCCAGATCCACGTCGCCCAGCACCGCCTGCGTCTCCGGCACGGGCGCCGACTGCGGCTTGTTCTGCTCACGCTCGTAACAGGCGCCCAGCGACAGGCTGACAGCGGCCAGAGCGGACAGGGCGATAAGATTGCGACGCATGACAGACTTCCTCACTCCCGGCGCAAGTGAGGATGAAGGCGGCCTCGGTCAAGGCCGGGGCCTGCGGTATGGTGTCCGTCATGTCGATTCGCCCGTCCGCCTATGAGTTTTTCGCCGGGGGCGGCCTGGCGGGCATGGGGCTGAGCCAGGGCCAGAGCTGGGGCCGCGGCCGGACGGGCATCGACACCGTCTTCGCCAATGACATGGATGGGATGAAGGCCGCCGCATTCCGCGCCAATCACGCCGACACGCCCTTTCATCACGGCGACGTCTGGGCGTTGAATGTCGGCGACCTGCCGGGTCGGCCTGACCTGTGCTGGGCCTCGTCTCCCTGTCAGGACGTCAGTCTGGCGGGCGCCCGCGGCGGGCTGGAGGCCGGACGCTCGGGCGCCTTCTGGGGTTTCTGGCGGCTGATGCAGGGGTTGCAGGCCGAGAACCGGGCGCCCAGCGTCATCGTGCTGGAGAACGTCATCGGGCTTCTGACCTCGGGCCAGGGTCGCGACTTCGCCGCCGTCTGCACAGCCATGACTGAGGCGGGCTATCGGGTCGGGGCGTTGGAGATGGACGCGGCCCTGTGGCTGCCGCAGTCGAGGCCGCGCCTGTTCGTGGTCGCCATCAAGGGCGAAGCGCCCGTCACGTCCACCCCCGCCGCGCCGTTCCATTCGCCGCGCCTGATCGCGGCCTATGAGCGCCTGCCCCAGACCGTGCGCCAGGCCTGGGCATGGTGGTCCCTGCCCGTTCCGCCGCACCGCAATCTGGACCTCGACGCCGTGCTGGAGCCGGACGCCGAGGTGAACTGGCTGGAGGATGCGGACAGCATCCTGGCCCTGGCTTCGCCGCTGCACCGGGCGCGTCTGGACGCCGCCGTCGCCTCGGGCCAGCGCCGTGTCGGCGCCGCCTATCGCCGGGTCCGCACCGAGAACGGCGTGAAGGTTCAACGGCTGGAGATCCGCTTCGACGGCCTGGCGGGCTGTCTGCGCACCCCTGCGGGCGGGTCATCGCGGCAGTATGTGGTGGTCTGCGACCAAGGGCAGGTGCGCCTGCGTCGCCTGACGGGGCGCGAGGCGGCGCGTCTGATGGGGGTGTCGGACGACTATCAGCTGCCGAAAAGCCAGAGCGCGGCGCTGAAGTTGATGGGGGATGCGGTGGCGGTTCCGGTCGTGCGCGCCCTGACTGAGGGGCTGTTGGCGCCTGCGCTGAACAACCGACGCGCGGCGGCCTGACAGAGATCAGTCCTGGTCCTTACGACCGGGATCAAACCGGTTATCGACCTGATCGTCCCAGCCCTCGCGGTCCGATTTGAACGCCAGCCCCATCAAGAGCCAGCTCAGGGCCACGGTTCCGGCGATGCCCAGCGTCAGGGCGATCCAGCCGTGCAGGGACATGGTCCCGCCGCCGATGGCGGTCCAGGCCAGGCCGACGCCCCAGGTCATGGCCGCCGCAATCACGACGGCGATCACGACAGACGCAAGAAGGCGGACGACCCGACGGTTCATCAGATCATCCGCCTCAGGCTTATCTTAACGCTGGACCCACTGGCCCTGGGCGTTGCGGTACCACTGGCCCGACGAGATGCGGGGCAGAAGCTGGCTTTCGAACATGCGGGCGCCCGCCACGTCGGCGCTGGTGCCGGCGTCGGCGGCGCTGCGGGCGTAGGCGGCGCGACGACCGGCGTTGGTGGCGTCCACGGCGGAGCGCAGATCGGCGTCCGACGACGGCACGCGGAAGCCGACGAAGCCGTCAGCCTGTTCGCCGACGGTGCCGGCGGCCTTGGCCTGGTCGATCAGCGCCTTTTGAGCGCCGGTCTGAGCGACGGCGGCGCCAGCAACACCAAGCGCAGCCACAGCCGCGCCGATGACGAAGAATTTGCGGAAGGTCATGTCAGCCTGTCCTTTCTAGAAAAGCGCGACGGTCAGAAGAGGTTCGGGTTCGACTGCAGCAGTTGCTGCAGTTCCTGATCCAGTCGGACGCGCACATCAGCATCCAATTTGGCGTAAATCTGGATCGGCGCAACCTCCAGACGGATGGTCGGCGCGCAGGCCGAGACGGCGACGACGACCGCCCCCAGTCCGAGGCCCGCCAGTTGGCGCTTGTTGATCATGGCTTAGGCTCCGGTTCGGCCAAGGTTGATGCGTCTAATAACATGTCGCGGCGTGAACGCACGCTGAATGGGGGTTTGATATTATTGAGGTTCATCCTGCTGTCCGTTGCGGGCGCGATTGACCCGCAGCAGATCAGAAATCAGCTGATTGGCGTTCAGGGTGGTGTCCAGCGTCAGGTCGATCTTGGTGCCCGACGGCAGCGGCAGGGTGCGATTGAGGAATTTGCGGCTGATCAGTTCAGAAATGGTCAGGCGCAGTTCCTGGCGCTTGGGCGGATTGTGATCGCCGCGGATATGGAACAGGACCGCGACACGCCCGCCGTCCATGCTGTTCACATCGGCGGTCAACAGATCAAACGACAGGTTCTCCATCGCCTGATAGGCCAGATCCTCGACCATGTTGGGGGGCACGTCTTCGCCTGCCCCGCCTGCGCTGACGTCGGTCAGGACCTCGCGCTTGATCGACAGCTTGCCGGGCTGGACGGCGCCCAGCGACCCGGCGACGATCTTCAACCCGTTCTTGGGATCATAGGTGAAGGGCAGCCGCCCCGACACCACCGCATCCAGCAGCACCTTGTCGTCAAACCCGGTGTCGGCGACCACGTCGCCCAACTGGACCCGGTCCAGCACGATCACCCCGTTGAATCCCTTTTCGATGTCCAGCGGAATGACGAACGGCTCCAGCGCGATCGTGCCGCCCGCGGCGTTCACCTGACCGCCCGCGACATTCAGACCATTGGCGTCAAGGTCGAACTTCAGGTTCAGCGCCGTGACATCGGTGCCGATCTCCATCGCCTCGATCGTCAGCTCCTGGTCGGGGGCGGTGATCAAAGGCGTCAGGCTGGTCAGGACGATGTCGCCCTTCAGCCCCTTCACCGCACCCGCAGGGCTGGTGAAGTCCAGGCCGGGCACGGTCAGGCGCCCGCTGGAGGTGGGCTCGCCCCCCTTGGTCCAGTCGAAACGTCCCGCGAAGCCGATCGCGCCGACAACCGGAGACTGGATGAATTCTTCGACCAGCGGCGACAGAATGTCCGGCTGCAGACCATGTTCGGCGAAAACGATGTCGGGAGCCGAAATCTGAATGCCCCCCGCCCCGGTGCGGCCGTCGTGCGCCAGGGTCAGACGGCCCAGCCGCGCAGAAGCCGCCTGGCCCGCGCCCTTCAGGTCAAAGCCGCCCGACCAGCGCTCATTGGCCAGTTGAACCTCGCCCGAGGCGGCCAGAGGCGTGAACCGCTGCGGGTCCGTTGTGTCAGACACCCGCCCCTCGGCGACCTTGGCGGTCAGGCCGACGCCCGATGACGCCCCGTCCACGGCCAGCGTCCCGCCGACGCCGGAGAAGCGCATGGCCAGGAACGGCGCCTGAGCCTCAAAATCCTGCACGCCCGCCGCCACATGCCAGACCCCGTCCTTGGAGGTCAGCAGCGGCTCTGCGCCCGGGCACAGCTTGCCTGCGATGTCACGGACGTCATTCTCCTCCATCGCCAGACGTTCGACCGTCAGGGCCACGCAGTCGTCGGCGACATAGGTCAGCCGCCCGTTCGTCATGGCCAGCACGCCCTTGGTCTGGGCGTCGATGCCGCGCGCCAGATCAAAGTCCAGTTTGGCGCGGCCATCCAGATGCGCCTCGAACCCGGCGTCGGTCAGACGCCATTCTGGAACGGCGATGGCCAGCTCAGGCAAGCCTTCGCCGCGCGTCGCATTGACCTGCAAGGCGCCGCCGCCTGCACGGCCCGGCTCGGCCTGATAGACCGCCTGCCCGGCCTGAGCGATGGTCAACACCCCGCCGTTGCGCGGGCTCAGGGTCGCGGGTCGAGCCAGAACCACATCCGTCCCGCCTGTCCCGGTGGAGAAACGCAGCGCCGGCGTATTGAAGGCGAAACCGCCCAGGGCGCGCTTCATCGCCTTCAGTTCGGCGACCTCGTCCCTCGTCTCAGGGCCGAACAGCGGCCAGGCGCCGTCGTCGGACGCCACCGATCCTTCCGCCGAAATCCGCGTCGCGCCGTCATAGACGACATCCAAGTTCAGGGTGCTGCGCGCCCGCTTCAGCGACAGATCGCCAAAGCCGACGGCCCCCGCCGTTGTCCCCACCGCCCCCGTCAGTTCAAAGGTGGCGTTGCGCCCGCCCATGGTCAGACCGGAAGAGCGGATCGCCAGGGCCTGCGCCTTGGCTTCGCCTGCACGACCAGAGGCCGCGTTCAGGGTCAGGGGGGTCGTCAGGCTCCAGCGGAAATCCTTGCCTTGCGACAGTGCCAGCCGCCCGCCGTCAGCGACGGCATCCGCGCCCACGACCTGCAGGTTTGGACCATCGATGCGCGACGATTTCAGGCTCAGCGCCGTTGCGCCCTCGGCGCGGAAGGTTTCGATCCAGCCGGACACCGCGCCGTCGAACCGCGCGGTCAGGGCGGCGTCGCGCGCGCTCGTCTCAGCATTGCCCAGCATGGCGCCGGTCAGGACGGCGTCGATCACAGCGCGCCCGTCGCCGCGCCGCGTCTTCATGTCGGGATAGGGCAGATCGCCGTTCAACAGCAGATGCGCGGTCTCGCCATTCAGCGCCTGGGTCTTGAAGCCTGCCGCGCCGGCGTCGATCAGCAGCTTGACCCGGTCGCCGGTCGTGGTCAGGTCGACGTCCGCCTTCAGGTCACGCGCTGCGACGTCGCCGCTCTTCAGCGCCTGGGCCGTGGCCTGACCTTTCAGCCGCATCAGCTTGCCGTCATCGACGCGGGCGTCGATCAGAGCCTGCACCGGTCCGTATTCGGTATCCAGACGTCCGCGCCCGCCTTCCACGATCACCAGCGGCCCGCGCGAATCCGGTCGGGGCGGCCCGCCGGTGAACTCCTCGATCAGCGGATCCAGCGATCCCAGCGACAGTTTTCCGTCCTTCCAACTGGCCCGCATGACCGGCCGCACCAGACGAATGCGGCTGGGCGTGACGCCAAGCCCGGCTTTCGACCAGGGCATGCCGATGGCGTAATCGACCTCAACCCGTTCCACGACCACGTCCGGGTCGCGCGGATCGCCGATGCGGATGCGCCCGACGAAACCGTCCAGCTCCAATCGCTGCACATCGACATCGGCTTGGATGCCGCGCCGGTCCAGCCATCCCACCAGGACCTCACGGGCCGCCGCCCGCCGGTTCAGATAAAGGGCGCTGGTCAGGACGACGGCGACAACCAGAATCCCAAGCAGAACAAGCCACAGGCGACGCACGCGACGCTTTGGCGCGCGCTTACGCGGCTGCGGCGCGGGAATGGCGGTTTCTGATGAGTTATCGGTCAAGCGGACGTGTCGTCTTTTGGAACTGGTTTCGCACGATCTTCGCCACCCCAAGCGTCAGCACAAGCTTAATGCGCGCGGATCAACGCCCAATTCGACGAACCGTTGCAGTGACAGACGACAGGATGGCGGCGGATTTATGGGCCCAGAGCTACCGGCCCGCACGCGGTGACGCGTTCATCACAGGGGACAAACAGGGTGTTTTCGTGCGAATTCGCACCAAACAGCCTAGCTTATTAACAGTTTGTAACCCTCTGTCTTCCCAAACTGACACAGGCTCGCTATACGGCTTCCCTTCGCCCTGGACGCTGTTCACGGGCGAGCCTGATTTGAGTATGCCTGCTTAAAGACCGCCTTGTCGCCGGATGGCGTCGCAAAACGACGGGAACGATGGCTCAGTTCGACCCACGCCGCCAGCCGATGCGCCTCGCACCGCATATGATGACGGCGGTCGCCGCTCTGTCAGTCGCGCTTTTCGCCAGCAGAGCCTATCAACCCGCTCAGGCTGAAGAAGTTCCCACACTTTCCGCTTCGCAGATCGCCGCTCTGGAGGTTCAGGCCTTCGCCTCGGCCAACGCCCCCGCAGGCATGACCGCCCCCGAGGCTGTCCCCGTCCAGATTCGCCGCGGTGAAACCTTTGAACAGGCCGTGCGCCGCACCGGCGTCGCGCCGGAAGAAGCCAGCGCCATCGCCGCCACCGTCGCCAACGCCTTCGACCTGAAAGACCTGCGCGCGGGCCTGCGTTTCGAAACCGCCATCGCCAAACCCCGCAACGGCATGGGCGACGCCCGGCTGATCGGCCTGACGATGCGCACCGGCCCGGCGACGCAGCTGACTGTATCGCGCAGCTTCGACGGCGCCCTGCGTCTGCGTTCGCTTGAGGAAAAGGTTTCGCGCGAGACCGTCGTGGTCAAGGGCGACGTGGAACGCTCCCTGTCGGCCAGCGCCCGCGAACTGGGCGCCACCGCCTCGATCGTCAGCGCCGCCAGCCGCCTGTTCGCCACCAAGTTCGACATGCAGCGCGACGTGCGCGCATCGGACGAGTTCACCATGGTGTTCGACCGCGACATCACCGAGGCGGGCCGCACGGTCAATGTCGGCGACCTGTTGTACGCCGAACTGCGTGGCGTGACCTTCTACCGCTTCAAGCCTGCGGGCGCGAAGGAAGCCCAGTTCTTCGACGCCAACGGCAAGAACCTGCGCTCCTCGATGATGCGCACGCCGTTGCAGAGCTTCCGCCGCGTGTCCTCGGGCTTTGGCGTACGGACGCACCCGATCTCCGGCTATCGCAAGATGCACCAGGGCACGGACTTCGCCGCTGCATCCGGCACGCCCGTCGTGGCCCCCGCCGACGGCGTGGTGGTCGAGGCGCGACGCTGGGGCGGCTATGGCAACTGGCTGCGCATCCGCCACAACAACGGGTTGGAAAGCGGCTATGGCCACCTTTCCCGCTACGCCACCGGCCTGCGCGCCGGTCAGCGCGTCAGCCAGGGCCAGGTCGTCGCCTATGTCGGTTCGACCGGCGCCTCCACCGGCCCGCACCTGCACTATGAACTGTGGCGCAACGGCCAGCGGATCAATCCCGCGGGCGTCCGCACCCAGGAAGGCACTGAACTGGCCGGGGCCGATCTGGCCGCCTTCCGCGCCGAAAAGTCCCGCATCGACCGCATCATCGCCGCCGGGGGCCACAAACGCCCCGTCGTGCAACAGGCGTCCGCAGAAGGCCTGCGCCCCGCACAGGGCTGACGTCGTTCGTCATCCGACCAGATAGGGCGCCGCATAACCGCCTTCCGCGCAGGACAGGCCGTGCACCCGGACGTCCGCCTCGCCCAGCCCCACGCCCAGCAGATCCATCAATGGGTTGAGCACAAGATCCAGCGCAGGCCCGATCGGGGACAGCAGCACGCCCAGCGCCTTGGTCAGTTCGCCCAGCGGCAGCGGGATCCCCAGGGCGACCGGCGTGATCTCCAGACGCTGCAACAGGGTCGAGGTCAGACCATTGGCCAATCCGCGCGCCTTGACCGTCTGCACGCGCTGATCGCGAATGTCGGCGGCCGAAAAATGCGCCGTGGTGAAGTTCTGATCCCCCACGTCGATATCGGCCTTGGCGTCCAACCGGACCAGCCCCAGAAGAGCATAGACAATAGTCGCGGGCTGGGGGTTCAGGTTGGACTTGAAATCCGCCAGCTTGGCCTCGTTGATGGAGCCGACCCAGGCGCGGGCCAGACCGGGTCGGACATCGACGTCCGCCGACTTGGCCGGGCGGCAGGTCAGGCCCTTCAGTTTGGCCTCCGACGGGGCCAGTTCGATCAGGATCGGCAGCTCCACCTGCGCCAGACCCGCCAGGACTTCCGTCGTCCGCGTGCGCAGATATAGACGCGTCTGGGCCGTGCGGATCACCGGATCGCCCTTGGCCGTGACCGTCAGCCAAGGCGAGTTATTGGGCCGCTCACCCACGGCCAGGCTGGTCTTCAGGTCGGCCAGGCCCAGCGGCGCGTCAATATTGAGCGCCATCTGACGGCCGCCGCCGCCGATCTCCAGCATGGCCATGATCAGGTCCAGCGCCGACACATCGGCGTTCAGGCCGTTGCGGATGCCCTCCGGCGCCTGGGCGTCGACGCCGATCAACTGGCCCATGTTCAGCTTCACCTTCGTCGTCGCGCTGGTCAGCTTGCCAACCGCCCCGCCGTCGCGGCCGCCCGCCAGGGTTTCGATCACCTTCAGCGCCTTTCCCGCCGTGACGTCGGTTTTGAGCAGGCTGTCATAGTCCCCTGCCCTGACGCCGACATTGGTGGCCAGAAGATCGGTGAACTGCAGCAGATTGATCTTCACATCGGCCAGGGCGCGATAGTCCATCAGGCTCAGCGAGACCTTGCTGCCGGTCAGGCCGCTCAGCAGCTGGTTGGCCAAACCGCCGTCCAGACTGGCCAGGCGCGAGCCGAGCGAGAACATGACCTTGGGCGCATCCGGCGCCGCCGCCGTGGCCTTGCGCGTCACCTCGACCGTGTCGCGCCCGAGCAGCAGGCGGCTGAAGAAGACGGGCGCGGCGGATGTCACCGTCACCCGCGCCGCATTCGCGCCCGACGCCCCCTGACTGAAGCGCGCCTCCGGCGCCAGGGCCCGGTTGGCCGTATAGACCCCGACCTTGACGTCGATGGCCATCGGGGCGTTCGCCTCCAGATTGTCTGTCGCCGTCGCCGACGCCGCCTGTGAGGCGTGGCTCAGATCCCGCGCCGCCGCCAGGGCCGCCAGATCCGCCGCCCCCTGCACACGCCGCGCATGCAGCACCATGGACCCCATGTCCACGGCGACCGCCGCGCACAGGCACAACAAGCCCCCGCCCACAGCCGCCATGACGGCGATCGCGCCCTTTTGGTCTGCAATGAAATGCCGGATCCGGGCCATCAGCTGTACCCTCCAACGCGAATGACCGCCTGGCGCTCGATGATCGTCGGCGGCAGGGGCAACATCGCGCCCAGAGCCATCATCGGATTGTCGCGGGCGTCATAGACGACGATGACCTGCATGCGCTGGGCGTCGCTGACGGTCCGCACAGTCGTCTTGGCGGGCTCCAGCGCTCCCATGCGCGCGACAGAGGTTGCGATCTCCGCCCGCGCCAGGGCTTCGCGCTCGCTGGCGTCCAAGCCGCCGATCGCCGCCCGCGCGCCCTCGGACGCCAGGCTCTGGACCGACTGGGCCATCAGAAACCAACTGCCATAGACGACGATGGCGATCATCAGCACCACCATGATCGGCCCGACCAAGGCGAACTCAACCGCGGCGCTGCCGCCATCCGCACGCACGAAACTCGACTTCACTGGCGCCGACTGCATCACCGCCTCCATACACACGCATAAAGAGTATTCCAAGCAGCTTAAGAAGATATTACATCTATAGGTAGCAATTGCAGCGACGAAAAATCCACCCGTACGACGAAGTCATCGATCAACTATCGAATGGCAAGTACAAGAATTTCCTAGTACTTTTGTTAAAAAAACGGTGCAGTTGACACAGCCAACTGCACCGTCACATTATAGTAGATGCTTATCTGAAAGCTGATCGATCTACCAATTTCATAGGGCGCGTTGAGAATTTCGTTGCCCTGTCATAATCGGCAAGGCCACCCGATCCGCCAAAGACCGAGCTTCTAACGCTAATGGGTGGCTCGCTCTCTCCAATAAGGACGCCAACTCTGCGTACATCTGGAGCGCATAAGTTTCGACGGCACGTTGATTGAGGGCACTTCCCATCTCACTCTCCGATCACCAAACTTCGCGTACAGATTGAGACAAATTGGTAAATGCAATTAATAAGATACGGTAGGTAATTTTACCTGTACAGTCCACGCATTAAATCACGAATATAGGCACCCACAGAAAGCACAGACGCAAGATCAACCGAATCTTCGTAGCAAATAAATACATCACTCAAGCCCATTAATCAGGATTTTTCTCGCGAAACTTGATCTATACACACCCATTAAACCACGCACAGTGCGTAAATATTCGAAATTGTTCGAACCGGAGTCTAATCAATGCAGGACAATTCCGTAGAAACACACATCAGAAATGCACTTTTTAACTTAGCCGCCTTGGCAAAGAACTCTGGACTTCCCATTGCTGAGGACCTTGCAGCGCTAGCCGAAAAGATAAGAACAGGCCCCTTGGGCAACGCCTAAATTAACGACCGGCCGGTGGCGCTACGAAACACCCCGGCATGAAAACATCACGTCCAGCGAGAGACTGTCGCCCTCCACACGTCCTCTGCTATCAGCGCCAGGATCGGCGGATCACACGCCGACCGTCTGGAGAGACTCGATGCGTGTTGCGATGATCGGCACGGGCTATGTCGGCCTGGTGTCAGGGGCCTGTTTTGCCGATTTCGGTCATGTGGTGACCTGTATCGACAAGGACCCGTCCAAGATCGAGCGGCTGAACGGCGGCGAGATTCCGATCTATGAGCCGGGCCTGGATGATCTGGTCGCGACGAACGTGCGCGAAGGGCGGCTGTCCTTCACCCTGGACGGCGCCGAGGCCATCCGCAACGCCGACGCCGTCTTCATCGCCGTGGGCACCCCGACCCGTCGCGGCGACGGCCATGCGGACCTGTCCTACGTCTATGCCGCCGCCGAAGAGATCGCGGGCCTGATCGAAGGCTTCACCGTGGTGGTGACCAAGTCCACCGTCCCGGTCGGTACCGGCGACGAGGTCGAGGCCATCATCCGAAAGGCCAATCCGAACGCCGACTTCGCCGTGGTGTCGAACCCGGAGTTCCTGCGCGAAGGCGCCGCCATCGGCGACTTCAAACGCCCCGACCGGGTGGTGATCGGCGTCAACGACATCGACAACGACGTGGGCCAGCGCGCCCGGACGGTGATGGGCGAACTGTACCGCCCGCTGAACCTGAACGAGAGCCCGCTTCTGTTCGTCGGCCGCCGCACCTCCGAACTGATCAAATACGCCGCCAACGCCTTCCTGGCGATGAAGATCACCTTCATCAACGAGATGGCCGACCTGTGCGAAGCCGTCGGCGCCGACGTGCAGCAAGTCGCGCGCGGCATCGGCCTGGACAAGCGGATCGGGTCCAAGTTCCTGCACGCCGGTCCGGGCTATGGCGGCTCCTGCTTCCCCAAGGACACCATCGCCCTGGTCCGCACGGCCCAGCAGTATGGCGCCCCGGTCCGCCTGATCGAGACGACGGTCGAGGTCAACGACGCGCGCAAGAAAGCCATGGCCGGTCGTGTCGAGACGACCCTGGGCGACAGCGTCGCGGGCAAGACGGTCGCGCTCCTGGGCCTGACGTTCAAGCCCAACACCGACGACATGCGCGACGCGCCGAGCCTCGACATCGCCCCCGCCCTGATCGCCGCCGGGGCCAAGGTTCAGGCCTTTGACCCCGAAGGGATGCACGAAGCGGCCAAGCTGCTGGACGGCGTAGAGATGAAGGCCAACGCCTACGACGCCGTCACCGGCGCCGACGCCGTGGTCATCGTCACCGAATGGGATCAGTTCCGCGCCCTGGACCTGGACCGGGTCAAGGGGCTGATGAACCAGCCGGTGCTGGTGGATCTGAGGAACGTCTATCGCTCCGAGGACATGCTCAAGCGCGGGTTCAAATACTCCAGCATTGGACGCGGCTGATGCAAACACCGATCATCGTCACCGGCGCCGCCGGCTTCATCGGCATGCATACGGCCGAGCGCCTGCTCGACCGGGGCGAGACCGTGATCGGCGTCGATGTCTTCAACGACTATTACGACCCGGCGCTGAAAGAGGCCCGCGCCGCACGGCTGGAAGGCCGCGAGGGCTTCCGCATGGTCCGCGCCGACATCGCTGATCATGAGCAGATGAAGGCCCTGGTCGCCGACAGCGGCGCCGAGCGGATCGTGCATCTGGCCGCCCAAGCCGGCGTTCGCTACTCGATCGAGAACCCCTTCGCCTATGAGCGCTCCAACCTGGCGGGCCATCTGTCCATGCTGGAGGCTGCGCGCCACAACGGCGTGAAACATCTGGTCTATGCCTCGTCCAGTTCGGTCTATGGCGACCGGCCCTTGGAAGGCGCGGGCTTCCGCGAAGACGACCCGACGGTCGATCCCGTCTCGCTGTACGCCGCCACCAAACGCTCGTGCGAACTGCTGAGTCAAAGCTACGCCAAGCTGTACGGCTTCCCTCAGTCGGGCCTGCGCTTCTTCACCGTCTATGGCCCCTGGGGCCGCCCGGACATGGCCTACTTCAGCTTCACCCGGAAGATCGCGCGCGGCGAACCGATCGAGGTCTATGGCGAGGGCAGGATGGCCCGCGACTTCACCTATATCGACGACATCGTGGACGGCATCGTCGGCGTGCTGGACAACCCGCCGCCGCAAGGATCGCACGAGGTCTATAATATCGGCGACAGCCAGCCCGTCGGCCTGATGGAGATGATCTCCACCCTGGAAGACGCCCTAGGCGCCCAGGCGCAGAAGATCATGCGCCCCATGCAGCCCGGCGACGTCACCGCCACCTACGCAGATGTCTCCAAACTGAACGCCCTGACCGGCTACAGGCCGAAGGTCCCGCTGAAGGATGGGCTGGAACAGTTCGTCAAATGGTGGCGGGGATACGAGAACGGCTGAAACCTGCTCAGCTTGCGGCGCCGCCCGCACCCAGTGAGGACGTGCGCCATCTCGATCAGGACGGTTCCTCGCTATGAGGCCAGGGCGCAAACCGCCAGATAGACCACAGCCGCGATAACGCCCCAGGCAGCAAAATTGCCGACAATCAGGACCGCCAACACCAATCGGGCCGACCACGACCTGATCGACTTTGGCGCTGGAGCCCAAAGCGGGGTTTCTCTCTCTGGACCTGTCACGCTCCCCCCCGAACATGGGTGACGGCCCGCGTTTCCGTTGGGAGGTCGGCGGACCGCCGCGTCGCGCAAGTCGAAACCGAACGACGTTCCAGGGTCATTGACGCCCCACCCTGAAGCAAGCGCCTAAGTTCGAAATTGACCCTATTTTACAATCAAGAGGCGAAGGACGAACTTCCGGTCGTTCGGTGGGCCATGCGCAAGCTGTCGACGTCTGCGAGGACGCCCGAGGCAGATTGCTCAACTCATGAGGTTAGGGGAATTACGCCGCCGGCGCATATTTCAGCTTAGAGCCGAAGTGGCGCGCCGCCCTGGATGAAGCCGAGAACTATTCCGCCATCGTCGGCTGGGCGGCCTGACATGTTTGATTTCGGGCCGTGCGCCAACCGGGGACATTCGAGCTAGCAAGATCGACATCCGCTCCTGATTCCAGGCGGCAGTTGGGAGTTCCGTCGTCAGACGACCGTCCGCCGCTAAAGCGTTCGGCGCTCACCGGGTCAACTGAACGAGGATATGATCCGATCAAGCTCAGCAGCGTCTATTCGCGTTTCCGCGAGGGTTGAGACAGCTGCATCAAACATAAGTCGGTTCCCGATCCGGATCGCGAGCTTCGCCCGAGTGACCTGAATGGGAACGTTGTGCAGGAGCTGCTTCGGGATCACTACCGATGCGGCCTCACGTAGCAGCGCCTCTTTTTCGTCAGCATCCGCGGCGTGGTCCGCGGCTTCCATCAGGGCGTCGATCAGTAGTCCTGGACTTTCGTCGCTGGCGAGGTGCTCGCGTATGTATTCGGCGGCAGCACCCGGTTGTCCTCGGGCGATGAGAAGCTCGGCGTGAGCCGTTGCGAGGAACATGCGCATTGATCGGTTCAGATCCGCGTTCTCACACTGTCTAACCACCCGTGCCGCAAGATCGAGCCGGTTCTCCCGACGATGGATCCGAACGAGGGCCAATGCAGCGCGTGCATTCCCGTGGTTGGCGTCGAATAGGGGCTCTAGCAGATCGCGCGCTTTCGCATCCTGCCGGTTGCGCTCGAGGTTCGCGCCAAGCGAAGTCGCAATGGCCACATTGTGTGGGAACGCTTCGTGACCCTGCTCCAAGGTCTTAATGGCGCCGGTCAGATCACCGAACTGCTGAAGCGCCCGGGCGAGATAGGTCACCACGAAAGGATCATCTGCATTCTTGCTGGCTAGAGCAGAAAATATGGCAATCGCTGCCTCGTAGTGGTGCAGTCCCAATTCCGCAGACAGCAACTCCTTGAACGAGTCGCTATCCATTCAGGCTGATGACCAAGCTATGTATCTCCGTCCGATGGGTATGGCCTTCATGGGTGGTGAGCGCGATTCGAAGCTGTCGCTTGAGGGCGGAGCGGAATTCTTCTGGGACATGCTGATCCGTCCCCTTCAACAAGGCTCGTGAGATGCTGTCGCCCGAAGAGTTTACCGTCGGGAACCGACCCTATCAAGCACCCGGGAAGGAAACTCTACGTTTGTCGAAATGTTTTGCATGAACTCCGCCTTGATCAGGCGACGCAGCTGATTGGCGCGGTCTGCCGGGATTTCGCGAGCGATGACGTCCTGATTATCCAGGATCTCTACCGCTTTCCGCAAAGCGAGCGGCACCACCATGCCTGGGTTCCGACCCTCCTCTGCGAGGCCTTGAAGAGCATCGGCTTTGGACAGGTCATCATGGATAGTCAGGCGTCTCGCAGCGGTAATCAGTGGTTCAATCTCCGAGCCAGCCACTTTGTAGGGGGTTCGGACACAGCTAGTTCGCATGAACCGGCCTATCAATGAGGATGGTACGCCTTGGCAGCCCGATCCCAGTACGCCACCGTCAGAACGAACCTAGCTCGAACGCCTTCGCTCACCCCCACGGCCTGTTTCCATTCCCGCTTTTCCCTCTTTCAAATGCTACGGACGTCAGGCCCTCAGCCGAATGCCGGAGCCGCCACTCGAGTCAGGAGGGATAAAAATTACGCCAGCGTCTTCTAGGGTCTGCTGTACCTTATCCAGTGTCCGAGACTGCATGTCTCCACGGCCGGACTCGAAGCGTTGGATGGTCGAAGGCGCGACACCCGCCGCTGCAGCGAGATCTCTCACGCCCATTCCAACTGCGGTTCGCGCGAGCTTGACCTGTAGCGGGTTAATTGTCGGCACAGCGCGCTCCCATATGAGTACACCGTGTTGACTTTATCGGGTCGGTGTGATCATCTTCGCGCACCTTGTGCCGAAACGCTAGCCGAATCGCTCCGGCGGCAGGTTTGTGGGCGCTACGGAGAAACCGCGTGCCCCATCGCAGAGGCATTGTATTTCGGCAGCGAAAGTTGCGGCGGTGGCCTCCAGAGCGCCGCCTCGCAATCGCCCTCGCCCTTAACGCCCGAGGCTTCCACGCGATGGCTTGGGCCGACGACGACCGCGTCAGCGCTCAGTCCGGCTACCATTCCGCCATCGCCATCGAACTGGGCCTCAAAGCCTACCTGCTTCATCGCGGGCTCTCCGATGACTGGAACCGCGCCTACCTCCGTCACGATCTGACCAAGGCGCTTCGGTGCGCCCGGATGTTGGGGTTTCGAGGCATCCCGGATGGCATCGCCGAACTGGCCGACGTGCTGGGAACGCTCTATGGCTCCGGCGCCCTGCGATCCGGTATGTGCAATCCGGAACTGCCGCTACCGCCCGACGCGATCGACCAAGCCATCTGCGACCTCCTCAGCGCGGTGGAGGCCGCCATCGGAGTAGAATGTGAGGCGAGCCAATGAGGCGCTGGCCGTCGGTGCTACGGCGGCGGCCCCGTCGATCAGCCGAAGAACCCCAGCGCCGGATTTTCGTCCGAGCGATCCGCCGACTGCCACGCGCCTGTCGCGACGTCTTCGTTATGCATCGCTTTGCAGGAATGTCCCTGGACGAGATCTCCGATCAGCTGCGCATTGACCAGCAGGCGGTCGAAGCGCGTCTGGCCGAGGCGCTCGTAAAGCTGAGCCGAGCCGTCGATGAGGCGGGCGGTTGCGAGCCTTCTGAACGCTAATGAGGGTCTAGGGCAGGATAGGCTTTGCGCCGGCATTGTCTGACAAGCTTGGCCTTACTGACCCTCATTTTTGAGGTGAGGAGCAGCGCCGCCCGTCCGCTTCAACCCCGCTTCGCGCCCTGCGGGCTGCGGCAAGCGCCGCAGGCGTTGACCCGGTCGGCCGCCGCCGCCGAGGGCTAGGCGTGGTCGATGGATCGATCCGCTTTGCGAGAAAGCGGCGGCCGTAGTGTTACGAGGGTGAGGTTCCGAATATGCGCCTAGTTTTAGAGCGATCAGGGCGGCGGTTATGTACGTCCATGGGCGTAATGATGCGCCAGATCATGACGCTCTTCGACGAGTACCAATCCCGCGAGAACGCCAAGCACACGCTGCGAGCCATGAAGGAGAACGTCCGCCAGGGCTTCTGGAACGGCGCCCGACCGCCCATCGGCTACCGCATCGTCCCGGCCGAGCAGCGCGGGGCCAAGATCAAGAAGACTTTGGAGATCGACTCGCTCCAAGCCGAGATAGTCCGCACCATCTACCGCTGGGCGCTGACCGGCGACGGAGCGCAGGGGCCGATGGGTTTGAAGACCATCGCCACACGCCTGAACGATCAGAACGTCCGCACTCGCGACGGCGGGCGTTGGGGCATCAGCGCCGTCCACCAGATCCTGACCCGCACGACTTACATGGGCGAGCACCGGTTCAACACTCGCGACCACAAGACCAAGGCGCCGAAGCCTGAATCCGAGCACGCCATCATGGCCGTGCCCGCCATAGTGTCGAGGGCGGACCATGAGGCTGTCAGAGCGCGTCTCACGTCCCGGAACCCAAAGTGGACCCCGCCGCGCGTCTCCACCGGCCCGAACTTGCTGACGGGGATTTGCTTCTGCGGCGTGTGCGGCGGAGCCATGACCCTGAGAACGGGGAAGGGCAGCGCGGGCGGTCAGTATCGTTACTACGCCTGTTCGACCAAGACCCGTATGGGCGAGGCGGGCTGCAAGGGTCTCGCGGTGCCGATGCACAAGCTGGACGACGCCATCATCGATCACCTGGAATCCCGCTTGCTTGATCCGCATCGCCTTGCGGTCCTGATGGAACAGCTTCTGGATCGCCGGGAGGAATGGGCCAACCAGCGGCGCAGCCACATCGCGGAGATGCGCAAGCGCGCCACCGAGGCCGACGCCAAGCTCAATCGGCTTTACGAGGCTATCGAGAACGGTCTGCTGTCGCCAGACGACGCCTCGCTGAAGGATCGCGTCGCTGAACTTTCCAGCGTCCGCGATCAGGCCAGAGCAGATGCTGAGCGGATCAGCGCGTCCGTGGATCGGCTGGCGCCCACGATCACAACGGACGCCCTAAACCGATTTGCCAGCGCCGCGCGGCGCAAGCTGCGGGATCGCACCAGCGGCTATCGGCGGGATCACCTCCGAGCTCTGACCCAGCGGGTGGAGGTCATCAGCAAGACCGAGGCGCGCATTATCGGCTCACGAACCGAGCTTCTGCGGGCCTTGGCGTCTAGTGATGGTGGGAGTTACGCCGCCGCTGGCGGAGTTCTCGGTTTTAAACCGAAGTGGCGCACCCGACACGATTCGAACGTGTGGCCTTTGCCTTCGGAGGGCAACGCTCTATCCAGCTGAGCTACGGGTGCGTCTGCGGCGTGGGCCGAGATGACGCCGCTTACAGCAAGGCGCGGGCCGTCTCAATCCCGAATACGCCATAGATCGGGAGAGGATGAAGAATGCGGGGATGGATTATCGGCGCCTGTCTGTTGCTGACGGCCTGCGCAGGCGTGTCGGGGGATGCGGCTGGAACAGCGGACAGCCTGGACGCAGTGGCGCGCGACTATGTGGCGCTGACGCTGGAGATCGGCGAACGTGAACCGGGCTATGTCGATGCCTACTACGGCCCGCCGGAGTGGGAGGCGGCGGCTAAGGCCCATCCGCGCGCCCTGCACGAACTGAAAGCGGGAGCCGAGGCCTTGACGGCGCGACTGAACGCCCTGCCCGCGACCAACGCCGACCCAATGATGGTTCAGCGGCGCAAATATCTGCTGGCCCATGTAGCGGCGGCGGACGCGCGCCTGCGGATGCTGGGCGGCGAGAAGCTGAGCTTTGCAGATGAGGCCGAGGCCCTGTTCGGCGTGCGGCCCGTGCTGAAGCCGCTGAGCGACTATGATCCGGTTCTGGCGCGCATCGACGCCCTGATCCCCGGCGCGGGGTCGCTGACGGATCGGGTGACGGCGTTCAAATCACACTATGTCATCCCCAAGGACCGGCTGCAGGTGGTGATGGACGCCGCCATCGCCGAATGCCGCAAGCGGACCCTGGCGCATATTCCCCTGCCCGCGAACGAGAGCTTCACCCTGGCCTTCGTCGGCGACAAGCCGTGGTCGGGCTATAATTATTATCAGGGCGATGCGGCGTCCAAGATCGAGATCAACGCCGACTTCCCGATCTATACCGAACGGGCCATCGATCTGGGCTGCCACGAGGGCTACCCCGGCCACCACGTCTATAACGCCCTGCTGGAACAGACCTTCGTGCGCCAGCGCGGCTGGGTGGAGATGAGCGTCTATCCGCTGTTCAGCCCGATGTCCTTCGTCGCCGAAGGCAGCGCCAACTATGGAATCGACCTGGCCTTCCCCGGCCATGAAGGCGTCGATTTCGAAAAGAGCGTCCTGTTCCCGCTGGCGGGTCTGGACCCGTCGACGGCGGAGAAGAAGGCGGAGCTGATGGGCCTGACGCGCGAACTGGCGCAGGCGGAATACACCATCGCCGACGATTATCTGTCGGGCCGGGTGGGGCGTGACGAGACGATCGCGCGGCTGGCCAAATACACCCTGACCGAGCCCGCCAAGGCGGCGCAGAGGCTGCGGTTCATCGACACCTACCGCAGCTACATCATCAACTACGGCCTTGGCCGCGACACGGTCCAGGCCTGGGTGGAGCGGCAGGGGCCGGATCACTGGGCGGGGATGCGGACCCTGTTGTCCAGCCAGATCCTGCCGGTGGATCTGGCTGAGTAGCTTCTTTCGTCATTCCGGGCGAAGCGCAGCGAAGACCCGGAACCCAGCGGCGCCGAAGGCGAAGTAGAGAAGTCGCAAACACTAACCGCAGAGTCCGCGACAGTTTCCCGCTCTCGCGGGCCGCTGGGTCCCCCGGTCTACGCCGCAAGCGGCTTGGCGGGGGATGACGATGATTGTGGGCTATTGCGCGGTCATGCCGCCGTCGATCTTGAACTCGGATCCGGTGACGAACTTGGATTCATCAGACGCCAGATAGAGGACGCAGTAGGCGACATCGTCCGGCTCGCCGATCCGCTTTAAAGGAATGCCGCGCGCCAGACGTTCCGCCGCCTTGGCCTCGTCGCCGCCCGCCATGGCGATGAAGGGATCCAGGATCGGGGTCTTGATGAAGACGGGGTGGACCGAGTTGCAGCGCACGTTCCAGTCGGCCTTGGCCGCCTCCAGCGCCAGGGTCTTGGTGTACATCCACACACCCGCCTTGGTGGCGTTATAGGCGCCCATGCCCGGCGCCGCCGCCAGACCGGCGATGGACGAAATATTGATGATGGAGGCCGGGGCCGCCGCGCGCAGATGGGGCATGGCGTATTTGGCGCCCAGCATGATGGAGCGCAGGTTGATCTCGTACTGGCGCTGCCAGTTCTCGACCGTGTCCTGCTCCACCAGGGCCAGCGGGCCGCCGATGCCTGCATTGTTCACCAGCACCGACAGACCGCCCAGATCGGCGGCCACAGCCTCGATGACGCGGGTCCAGTCATCCTCGCTGGCCACATCATGAGCATAGGCGAAGGCGGCGCCGGGGATTTCGGCGTTGATGCGGTCGGCCAGGGCGGCGGCGCGGCCGCCGTCGATGTCGGAGACGGCCACCGTCGCGCCCTCGCGCGCCAGCATGAAGGCCATGGCCTCGCCCAGACCGCCAGCCGCGCCGGTGATCAGGGCCTTCTTGCCGGACACCCGGCCGGGACGTGTCACGCTCATGCTTTTGCTCCCAGGCTGGCGGCGGCTTCGTCGATGAAACGGGCCAGAGCCACGTCCTTTTCCGTCACGCCGTCGGCGTCATGGGTCGTCAGCAGAATCTCGACACGGTCATAGACGTTCGACCATTCCGGATGATGGTCCATCTTGTCCGCCAGCAGGGCCACGCGGGTCATGAAGCCGAAGGCGGCGTTGAAGTCGGCGAACCTCAGGCTGCGGGTGATGGCGGGGCGATCCCCGTCCGCGGCGGTCCATGCGGGCAGCGCCTTCAACGCCTCCGCAACATCCAGTCGAGCGTCAGTCATCAGGTTTCCTCTTTTTCTTTGGCCTAAGGCGCCCGAGGAAGCGCGGCAAGCGCCCTGAACTTCATCCGCAACCCGCCTGATCGGGTGACGGCGGCGCGGCGACGCGCTAGACCGTCGCCCATGACAGACGCCCCTTCGCACGGCCCGCATTCGTCGGGTGATCGTTCCTCGTTCGGCTTCCGCGACGTCGATGCGCGCGAGAAGGTGAAGATGGTGCGCGGGGTCTTTGATTCCGTGGCCTCGAACTACGACGTCATGAACGACCTGATGAGCGTGGGCGTCCACCGCATCTGGAAGGACATCGCCGCCAACAAGCTGAACCCGCGCCCCGGAGAAACCATTCTGGACGTGGCGGGCGGCACCGGCGACATGGCCCGGCGCTATTCCAAGATGGCGCGCGCGGCCCAGGAACGGCGCGGCGGCGAAGACGCCAGCGTCATCGTCATGGACTACAACGCCGAGATGATCCTGGCGGGCGTGCACAAGGGCGGCGAGCCGGAGATGAGTTGGTCGGTCGGCGACGCCATGAACCTGCCCCTGCCGGACGCCTCGGTCGACGCCTATTCAATCAGCTTCGGCATCCGCAACGTGGCCCATATCGACAAGGCCCTGTCAGAGGCGCGGCGTGTGCTGAAGCCGGGCGGTCGGTTCCTGTGCCTGGAGTTTTCGCGCCCCACGACCGGCCCGATCCGCAAGGTCTATGACGCCTGGTCCTTCCACGCCATTCCGCGCATCGGCGGCTGGGTCGCCAAGGATCGCGACAGTTATCAATATCTGGTCGAGAGCATCCGTCGCTTCCCCGACCAGCAGGCGTTCAAGGGTCTGATCGAGGACGCCGGGTTCCGCCGCGTCTCGGTGACCAATCTGTCGGGCGGGATCGCCGCCATCCATCACGGGTGGGCGATCTGACCAGCCGGATCTATCGCACGGCCCCGCCGCCGCCCGCCGCCGTGGCGGTGCAGAACCCGGTTGCGGCATCCTTACGCCTGCTGGGCTGGCTGTGGGTGCTGGTGCGCCATGACGCCCTGGTGCCGCGCGAAGTCACGCCCCTGCTGCCCGCCTGGACCCGGCCCTTCGCCCGGTTCGTCCAGATGTTTTCGGGCCGCGCAGGTCGTCAGGGCCGCCCCGGTCAGCGTCTGGGCAAGGCGTTCGAGCATCTGGGGCCGGTGGCGATCAAGCTGGGTCAGGTTCTGGCCACCCGCGCCGACATCTTCGGCCTGGAGTTCGCCCGCGATCTGGGCCGTCTTAAGGACGCCCTGCCGCCCTTCCCCGAAGACGAGGCCCGTCGCGAAATCGAAAAGTCGCTGGGTCGTCCGGTCGAGAGCCTGTTCACCGATCTGGGACCGGCGGTCGCCGCCGCCTCTCTGGCTCAGGCTCACCGCGCCACCTTGGCCGATGGACGCGCCGTGGCGGTCAAGGTGCTGCGTCCCGGCGTTGAGCGCCGCGTGGCCAATGGGCTGGATTCCATGCGTCTGGGCGCGGCCTTGGTGTGGAAGCTGGTTCCCCTGTCACGCCGTCTGGAGCCGCAGGCCTTCGTCGAGACCATCGCCAACTCGCTGGATCTGGAACTGGACATGCGCCTGGAGGCCGCCGCCGCCAGCGAAATGGCCGAGGTCATGGCCAAGGACAGCTACATGTCCGCGCCCGCCGTCATCTGGGACGGGGTGGGCAAGCGGGTGCTGACGCTGGAATGGGCGCCGGGCGTGCCGATGACCGATCCCGCCCTGCTGGAGCTGCCGGGCATCGACAAGGATCTGCTGGCCGACAATGTGGTGCGCGCCTTTCTGGTTCAGGCGCTGGACCACGGCGCCTTCCACGCCGACCTGCACGAAGGCAATCTGTTCGCCAGCGCGCCCGCGCACCTGACCGCCATCGACTTCGGCATCGTCGGGCGGCTGGGACCGGCCGAGCGGCGCTATCTGGCGGAAATTCTGTGGGGCTTCATCAGCCGCGACTACGACCGGATCGCCCGGGTGCATTTCGAGGCGGGCTATGTCCCCGCCCATCATTCGGTCGAAACCTTCGCCCAGGCCCTGCGCGCCGTCGGCGAGCCGGTGATCGGCCGCGCCGCCAGCCAGGTGTCGATGGGCCGCCTCTTGGGCCAGTTGTTCGAGATCACCGCCCTGTTCGACATGAGCCTGCGGCCCGAACTGATCCTGCTGCAGAAGACCATGGTCTCGGTCGAAGGGGTGGCGCGTCGCCTGAACCCCGACCACGACCTGTGGGCCGCCGCCAAACCTGTCGTGGAGCGCTGGATCAAGCGTGAACTGGGCCCCCAGGCCCAGGCCAAGGACGCCCTGAACGAAGTGATCTCGGCCGCCCGCGCCATCTCGCGTCTGGTGCAGGAACCACCGCGTCCGACGACCGTGGTCATCGAAAAGTCGGGAACCCCGGCTTGGCTCGTGGCTTCTGTCACGGTCGCGGTCATCGCCGCCCTGACGTCCCTGGGCCTTTCGCTCTGGCCCTATCTGCACTGACCGGAGCCTTCACATGAAGACGACCCTGCCTCTGGCGGCCCTCGGCGCCGCCCTGCTGCTGTCCCCCGTCTCCGCCTCCGCGCAGGTCGCGGCTGGAACTGTGCCCAACAGCTTCGACCGCCCCGCCCAAGCCCAAACCCAGCCTGCGCGCCCGGCGCCCGCCCCATCCGCCCCGTCAGCCGCGGCGCCAGACATCGCCCGCGCCGAAGAAGCCCTGCGTAGCGTCATCACGGCGGCCCAGGGACCGGGCTTCGACTACGCCGTCTTCACCGACAATCTGGCCACCCAGATCCGCCAGCAGGCCGACCAGGTTGCGCCCCTGTTGAAGAGCTTCGGCGCCGTGAAGACCGTCGAATATCTGCGTCAGGAAGGCGAGGCCCAGTTGTTCAAGGTCACCTTCGACAACCAGGTCACCGAATGGCTGATCGGCTTCGACAGCGACGACCACATCGCCGCGCTTCTGTTCCGCCCCGCCGAGGGCTGAACCGCCGAGATTCCGCTTTCATGCTGCGACGGAATGTCGCAACTTGAGCCGTTGAAGCGTGGGACGGGGGCGTCCTCAGCCTGAAGGTTCAAGATGAAACGCGTGATCGCCGGCCTGATCATCAGCCTGGGCCTGACGGCTGCTCCGTCCATCGGCGCCGCTGCGACCCCGGCGACTGATCCGCCACAGGATCAGGCCCCGACAACCCGGCCCTCCATCTTCATCAGCCCTTATGGCGAACCCTTCCTGTCACAGGCGGGCGAACCCTATCCGGTCGCGGCCTGGTTCGCCGGCGCCGACGCCGATCACGACGGTCGCCTGACCCCGGAGGAATTCGCCGCCGACGGACGGCGCTGGTTCGGCAGGCTGGACCAGAACGGCGACCAGATCATCGATCCCGCCGAGATCGCCGCCTATGAGCGGCTGATCGACGCCGCCTTCCTGCGTGTCGGGGCGCAATCGGGGCCAGGCGGGCGCGGCGGTCCCGGCGGCGGCGGTCGTCGCGGCGGCGGGCCGCGCCTGGGCATGGGCGAAGGCGGCGGCCAGGAGGATGAACCCTCGCGCATCCAGCCGCGCGAGCCGCGCGTCACCGCGGCGGCCGAATCCTCGGAACGCATGGCCCGCGCAGGTCTGCTGTCGGTGCCGCAGCCAGTGCGTTCGGCCGACCGCAACATGGATCAGAAGATCACCCTCCAGGAATGGACGGCGACCGGCGAACGCTGGTTCAGCCTGCTGGACACCAGGCATCAGGGCTATCTGACGCTGGAGGGTCTGCCGCAAACGGCGATCCAGAACGACGGCGGTCGTCGGGGACGTGAGCGCCGCTGACGCCTCAGTCGTCGCCGCTGGGACGGCCTCGCCCGCTCTTGATGGCGGATCGCGTGGTCTTGGCCTTCAGGCGTCGTTCCTTGGAGGCCTTGGTCGGGCGGGTCGGCACCCGATAGACCGGCTTGATCGAGGCCTCGTCCACCATGGCCTGAAGCCGTTCGATGGCGTCGGCGCGGTTTCGCTCCTGGGTGCGGTGGCGCACGGCGTTGATCAGGATCACCCCGTCCAGCGTCAGGCGACTGCCCGCCAGCTTCATCAGACGCGCCTTGACCGGCTCCGTCAGACTGGGCGAGTTCCTGGCGTCGAAGCGCATCTGCACGGCGGTCGACACCTTGTTGACGTTCTGACCGCCCGGCCCGCCCGCGCGATAGAAGCGGAACTCCAGCTCGTCCTCGGGGATGGTCGTCATGTCGTCGCCTTGCGCGCCTTGACCACCGCCTGATCCAGGGCTTGCAGGAAGCGCGAACGGTCGGCGGCGGAGAACGGCGGCGGGCCGGATGTGGCCACGCCCATCGAGCGCAGATGCTCGCCCACCATCCGTCCGGCCAGGGCTGATCCGATGGAGTCAGGGGTGAACGGCTGGCCGTTCGACTTCAGCGCCTGGGCGCCGGATTTCAGACAACGATCCGCCAACGGAATATCGGCGGTGATGACCACGTCGCCCACGCCCGCGCGTTCGGCGATCCAGTCATCGGCGATGTCAGGCCCGGCGTCCACGACCACCTGTTCGATCAGGGCCTCGCGCGGGACCTGCATCCAGCCGTTGGACACGACATAGGTCTTCAACCCGTAGCGGCGCGCCACGCGATAGACCTCTTCCTTCACCGGGCAGGCGTCAGCATCGATGTAGATAGTGGTTGGCATAGGCGTGACCTAGCGCGGCGCGATGCGATGCGACAGACCCAAAGAAAAAGGGCGGGACCACCGGCCCCGCCCTTTGCGTTCATCAGTTCCGATAGGCCGGCGGCATCGTCGTCGGCTGCAGGTAGCGGTCGCGCAGCAATAGCGGACGGCTGGTCAGTGGCTGTTCGACGCCGTTGACGAAGATCGCCGACGGCTGGCTGAGCGGCTCCAGCGGATCGCCTGACCAGATCACCACATCGCCCGCAGCGCCCGGCGCGATCTGGCCGAACTGTCCGGCCATGCCGAAGATCCTGGCCGGATTGACCGTCAGGGCGGCGATGGCTGCGCTGTAGGGCAGACCGTGCGACACGGCGTTGCCGGCGTTGTAGCGGGCCTCGCGCGCCCGGTGGGTCGAGCCTTCATTGCCCTTGATGGCGATGACCACGCCCGCCGCGTTCAGGGCCGCCGCATTCTCCATCCGCGCCGCCCGCACCTCAAAATCGCTGGGCAGGTTGGAGATGGGGTTCAGCAGAACCGGCACATTGGCCGCCGCGATCTCACCCGCGACCAGCCAGCCTTCCTCGGCACCGTCCAGGATGATCTTGATCCCCTCTTCGCGCGCCAGACGAAGAACCTGCTGGATGTCCGACGCCCGATGGACGGTGACGATCAGGGGTAGGGTGCCGTTGGCGACGGGGATCAGGGCCTCAAGATCAGCCCGCGACAGGCTGAGATTACGCAGGCCCGCCCGCTCATAGGCCGACTTGTTGCGGGCATAGAGGCGGACCTCCGACAGGGTCTCCTTGAACAGGACGAACTGGGCGCCGCGCGCGCCGCCCGCGACGGCGGCCCCGGCCTCACCGAACGGGGCGACCATGGCCACGCGCGGCTTGACCAGGATGTTGGAGCCCTGGCCCAGGTTGATGATGGCCGCCTGACCGGCGAACAGGCCCGGCGTCTGGAAGCCGCCGTCGCCTGCGCCCGCCGTGTCCTCTTCATGGACATGGCCGCCCGAGGATCCGGGGTGCTGGGGCACGACCACCGCGCGGGTGATGCCGCCCAGACGCGCCACCGGCAGGGTGAAGGACCAGGGGTCCAGCCCATAGGAGACGTCGAAGGCCGCGCTCAGCGTATTGGCGCTGTTCCTCAGGTCATTGGTGCCGCGCACCGATCCGACCTCGGTGCCGGCCAGACCGGAATCCACGGCGACGAAGCCCGGGGCGACGGTCTTGCCCGCCGCATTGATGACGCGCGCGCCCGCAGGCGCTGCGCCCGATCCGACCGAGACGATCTTGCCGTCACGCAGAACGACAGTGCCGCTTTCGATGACGGAGGTTCCGGTCAGGATGCGCCCGCCGACGATGGCGACGGTCTCCTGGGCGACCGCAGGCGCGGCCATCGACAGGGCGGCGACGGCGCCCGCGATCATGTGAGAGAGGCGCATCAGCGGGCTCCTACAGTGGCGTTGGCCGTGGTCAGGCCATAGCCCGGCTGGCCCAGCTCAAAATCGCTGGTCGGCTGATAGGCGGGATTGGCGCGGTCATAGGTCAGGGCGCCGTCGATGAAGACCTGATCGGCGCGGGCGTAGATCGAGAAGGGATCGGCGCTCCAGATCACGACGTCGGCGCGCAGGCCGGGCGTCAGCGACCCCGTCTGATCGGCGATGCCTATGGCCTTGGCCGCGTTGGAGGTGAACCAGCCGATGGCGTGTTCTTCCGAGATGTTCAGACCGGCGCGGCGACCGGCCGACAGGGCGGCGGCGGCCTCCTGGTTCAGACGCTGGGTCAGTTCCGGATCGTCGGAGTGGATGACGGCGCACGAACCCTGCTGGGCGTCCACCAGGGCGGCGTTCTCCTCGATGGCGTCCAGAGCCTCCATCTTGAAGCCCCACCAGCCGGTCCAGATGGCCGCGCAGATGCCGTTGGCAGCCAGTTGCGGCGCGATCTTGTAGGCTTCGGTCGCGTGGTGGAAGGTCGAGATGCGGTAGCCGAACTCATTGGCCATATCCATCATCATCGCCATTTCGTTGGCGCGGTAGCAGTGGTTCTGGATCAGGATCGAACCGTCCAGAACACCGGCCAGCGTCTCGTTCTGCAGGTTGCGGGTCGGCGGCGAGCCTTCGCCCGTCTCACGCCACTTGTCCCATTTGGCCTTGTATTCGCGCGCGGCGATGAAGGCGGCGCGATAGCCCGCCATATTGCCCATGGCGGTCGAGGGGCTCTGGTTGCGGGAACCATAGACGCGCGCCGGGTTCTCGCCGCAGGCCATCTTGACCGTATAGGGGGCGTTGGGGAACTTCAGACCCTGCATGGTGACCGAGGGCACATTGCGAATGGTCACGCCGCGACCGCCGAACAGGTTCGCCGATCCGGGCAGGATGTGCAGCGTGGTCACGCCACCCGCGCGGGCGGTGTTGAAACCGGGGTCCTGAGGCCAGATCGAATGTTCGGCCCAGACCTGTGCGGTGTTCGGGCTGGTGGCTTCGTTACCGTTGCTGAGGCCCTGAACGCCGGGCGACGGATAGACGCCCAGGTGGCTGTGCACGTCGATGACGCCGGGGGTGACATAGCGGCCGCGCGCATCAATGACGCGGTGTCCGGCGGGAACCGGGGTCTGGGCGTCGCCGACGGCGGCGACCTTGCCGTCCGTGACCACGACCACGCCGTTCTCGATCTTGCGATCCGTGCCGGTCAGGACGGTGGCGCCGACCACGGCGAAATTCTCGCGCGGCAGGGGCTGATAGGTCGAGGGATAGGGATTCAGCGTCGTCGCCGGGTCCAGTCCCGCGTCCAGGCTGCGATCTTTGGAGGGTTTAGCCGCACCGCCCGCCTCGGAGCTGGCCGTCCCCTGGCCGGTCGTGGCGCAGGCGCTCAGCGCCAACGCCGCACAAGCGACCGCCGCGAGGCTGGCGCCCCGCAGATGATGTCTGTTCATAAAAAGCCCCTTCTCCCACTCCGCACCCTGACAAAAGCAGATGCGGCGAATGCCCCATAGAAACGGGTCAATTGCGGAAGGTCAAAGCGTTTCAACGCCCAGAGATCAGAGCCTCAATGCGTTCCCGAAGGATATTCTCGTCCAGCCCGTCTATGGAAATCATCTTCAGCCGCGATTGGCCGCCGCGCTTCACACTGACCGCAGACCGGCTGACGCCCAGCGCCTTGGCCAGGAACCGGGTCACCGCCTCGTTGGCCTCGCCATCCACCGGCCGGGCGCGCACGCGGACCTTCAGGACAGGCCGTCCCTCGGCGTCGGCTTCCCAGCCGTCAATGCGGTCGACGGAGGCGCCGGGCTGGAGCTTCAGGGCAAGGTCGGCGATGGGACAGGCTCGCGCGGAGAGGTGGGAAATCGCCGCCAAACCTAGACAATAAGTCTCGGCCGGGGAACGGCTGTGCGTCTGACGCGTCATCCCATGATCGGGGCCGATGACCGGCCGCCCATGAGGACGCACCCATGTCGATGACCGTCGCCGACCTGATCGCCCAGACCCTGACCAATGCGGGGGTGAAACGCATCTGGGGCGTGACCGGCGACAGTCTGAACGGCCTGAACGACAGTCTGCGACGGCTGGACACCATCGAATGGATGCATGTCCGCCATGAAGAAACCGCCGCCTTCGCCGCCGGGGCCGAGGCCGCCATCACTGGGGAGCTGGCCGTCTGCGCAGGCAGCTGCGGGCCGGGCAATCTGCACCTGATCAACGGCCTGTTCGACTGCCACCGCAACCGCACGCCGGTTCTGGCGATCGCGGCCCATATCCCCTCATCCGAGATCGGTCTGGGCTATTTTCAGGAGACCCATCCGCAGGAGCTGTTCCGCGAGTGCAGCGACTTCTGCGAACTGGTCACCAACCCGGCGCAGATCACCGGCGTCCTGGCCCGCGCCCTGAACACCGCCGTCGGCAAGGGCGGTGTGGCGGTGATCGTCATTCCCGGCGACGTGGCCCTGGCCAAGGCGCCGGACGGGGCCAGCACGGAATGGCACGCGCCGGGCCGCCCCCGCATCAGCCCCGCCGAGACCGATCTGGACCGCGCCGCCGAACTGCTGAACGGGGCCAACAAGGTGACCATTCTGGCGGGCAGCGGCTGTGCGGGGGCGCACGACGCGGTCGTGGCGCTGGCCGAGGCGTTGCAGGCGCCAGTCGTCCACGCCCTGCGCGGCAAGGAGCATGTCGAATGGGACAATCCCTACAGCGTCGGCATGACCGGCCTGATCGGTTTCTCGTCCGGCTATCACGCCATGCTGGCCTGTGACGCCCTGGTCATGCTGGGGACCGACTTCCCCTATCGCAACTTCTACCCGACGGGCGCCAAGATCATCCAGATCGACCACGACCCGACGGCGCTGGGCAAGCGGGCGACGCTGGCGCAGGGGATTGTCGGCGATGTCAGCGAGACGGTGTCGGCCCTGCTGCCGCGTCTGAAGCACGAGCGTTCGTCACGGTTCCTGGAGTCAGCGCAGAAACACTATGTCGGGGCGCGCAAGGGTCTGGACGATCTGGCCCGCCCCTCCCCGCCCGGAAAGCCGATCCATCCGCAATATGTCGCCGAGGTCGTCAGCCGCCTGGCCGAGGACGACGCCATCTTCACCGCCGACGTCGGCACGCCCACCGTCTGGGCCGCGCGCTATCTGGAGATGAACGGCCGGCGTCGCCTGATCGGGTCGTTCAACCACGGCTCCATGGCCAATGCGATGCTGCAGGCCATGGGCGCGCAGGCGGCGGCGCCGGACCGTCAGGTCGTGTCCCTGTCGGGCGACGGCGGCTTCACCATGATGATGGGCGACTTCATCAGCCTGACGCAGTTGAAGCTGCCGGTGAAGATCATCGTCTTCAACAACGGCTCGCTGGGCTTTGTCGCCATGGAGATGAAGGCAGCGGGCTTCCTGGACACCGGCACCGACCTGAGAAACCCCAACTTCGCCGCCATGGCCGCCGCCATGGGCGTGACCGCCTTCCGTGTCGAGGATTCTGGCGATCTGGAGGAGGCCGTCGCCGCCGCCCTCGCCCACCCCGGTCCGGCCCTGGTCGATGTGATCACCGCCCAGCAGGAACTGGTCATCCCGCCCAAGATCAAGCTGGAGCAGGCCAAGGGGTTCGGCCTCTATATGCTGAAGGCCGTGATGAACGGGCGCGGCGACGAGGTTCTGGCCCTGGCCAAGACCAACCTCTAGCAGCGCCGGTCCGGCAGGGGATCAGACCTCGGTCAGATCGCCCTGCGGCGTCACGCTGTAGCGTTTCACGACCCGCGTCTGATACGGCTTGGCCATGATGGTCGAGACCGCGCACAGTTCGGCGACCGCGCGCTCAGGCGTCAGGGTCAGCAGGATGTAGCCCTTTGACGTCTGGTCGCAGAAGACCACCTCGGGGTTGGCTGACGACAGGGCCAGACCGATGGGCAGGCCGCCGACGTGGTCGCCCACTGACGGGCTGGAGATGGACGAGGTTCCGAACTCCACCGCCCGGCGCTGACCGGCGTTGTCATACAGTTCATTGGTCCAAAAGGCGTGGCTGTCGCCCGACAGGACGATGGGCTGGACGCCTGTGGCCTTGAAGGTCTCATACAGACGCTCGCGGCCCGCCGGATAGCCGTCCCAGCCGTCCAGATTGAACGGCAGGCCCAGTTTGAACAACTGGATCGCCGCCTCGATCTCGGGTCGGGTTTCCGGCGGCAGGGTCGCCACAAGCTGGGCCACCTGCTCGGGCGGCATCATCTGGTCGATGTTCGGCCCCTTGACCCGGGCCATGACCACCTGATTGCCCAGCACCTGCCACGGACGGCCCGCCGCGTGCGAGCGCTGGATGGTGTCGCCGATCCAGCGGCGCTGCACCTCGCCCAGCATGTCGCGCGACGGATTATTGCGCGTGACCTCAAAGGCCGCCACGTCGGGCGAGCCGTCCGCGTTTCGCGGCAGATCGGCGTAGGTCAGCTGCTTGTTGCGCGCCAGAAGCCGTGTCTCGACCATGATCAGGCTGGCCAAATCGCCGAAATGGAAGGCGCGGTTGATCGCCTCCTGCATCCCGCCCGCCTTGGGCTCGCGGATCGGCATCCATTCGTAATAGGCCCGAAGCGCCGCGGCCTTGCGCACGGCGAAATCGCCCTCGGTTTCCGGCTGGTGGTTCTCCGCGCCCAGAATCCAGGTGTCGTTCGCCACCTCGTGATCGTCCCAGACGCAGATGAAGGCGGCCCGCGCATGGGCGGCCTGCAGGTCTGGATCGGTCTTGTACTGGGCGTGGCGCGCCCGGTAGTCGGCCAGAGTGACGATCTCGTGCGCAGGCTCGGGAATGCGGTTCAGCCGCGCCCCGTGGTCCATGCCGTAGTCGCCCGCCCCCGCGCCATATTCGTAGATGTAGTCGCCCAGATGCACGACCGCATCCACCCGCGGCTGCCTGGCGATGGCGTCATAGGCGTTGAACAGGCCGCCCGGATAAAGCTGGCACGAAACCACCGCCAGAACGACGTCGGGTGTCTGGTTCTCGGGCAGGGTCCGGACCCGTCCGACCGGCGACGTCACACCGTTTGCGGTGAAGCGGTAGAAATACTCCGAGCCCGGACGAAGCGCCGCATCATCCAGTTCGTGCTTGACCGTAAAGTCGCGCTCAGCCCCGGCCTTCAGGGTCGAAACCCGGCGCACCAGGTCGTTAAAGGCCGCATCGCGCGCGATCTCCAGCGTGACAGCGATATCGCCGCCCGCACCCGTTTCAGGCGTCACCCGCGTCCAGAAGACAGCCGAATGCGGCCCCGGATCGCCGCTGGCTACCCCATGCAGAAAGGCGACCTGTCCGGTGTTGGCGGCCTTTGCGGCGGCGGGCGTTGCGGCGCCCGCGCCGAGCAGGCCCAGAAGACTGCGGCGATCCAGGTTCATCGGTTTTCTCAGAGCTTCAGCTTGAACACGAGGCCGTAGGAGGCAGGCCGTCCGGCAATGAAGGTCGGCATCCCCAGCGCATCGCCGGTGTTG
This sequence comes from Brevundimonas nasdae, assembly GCF_019395145.1. NCBI lineage: Bacteria > Pseudomonadati > Pseudomonadota > Alphaproteobacteria > Caulobacterales > Caulobacteraceae > Brevundimonas > Brevundimonas nasdae. Next base: position 3,408,766 of record NZ_CP080034.1, on the reverse strand, counting down.
CCCGCATCCTTGATGTATTTCTCATCCAGGATGTTCTCGCCGAAGGCCTCCACGCCCCAGTTCTGCGACGCCGGGGCATAGCGGATGCGCAGGTTCAGCAGGCCATAGGCGTCCTGGTATTCGTCCTGGATCAGGTCAGGGACGAAGTGGCCCTTCTGCAGTGCCGGGATGTCGTTGTCGTCGTCGAAGAAGACCTTGGACTGCCAGGTGTAGGTGGGCTGAACCTCGATCGCGCCGCCCGCGACCGGCAGACGCCAGATGGCCCCGAACGAGGCCGCATGGTCAGGCGACAGACGGAAGTGGTTGCCCTTGTACAGGCCATTCTCGAACCGCGAATGGTTGAAGGCGTAGGTGGCGAACAGATCCAGGCTCGACGAGACGGTGAAGTTGGCCTGTCCCTCGAAGCCATAGGACTTGGCCTCGCCCGCATTGGTGGTGACGAACAGGGTGCCCTGCTGCACCGTCGTCTGGAAGTTTTCGTAGTTGTACAGGAAGACAGCGCCGTCCACGCGCAGGCGGCGGTCCAGCAGGGCGGCCTTGGCGCCGATCTCATAGCTGTCGACCGTCTCGGCGGCGACCGGGGTGAAGCGGGCGGCGCCGCCCGGCGCGGCGGGACCAGAGGCGCTGATCACCTCCGGGCGGCGGCCGCGCGCATAGTTGGCGTAGATGTTGGCGTCGTCGGACAGGGCGTAGCGCGCCGTCAGACGCCAGGTCACGCCGTCATCCTTGGAGTCGAAATAGGAGAAGTCGCCATTGTTCGTCGTCGGCTGGGCCGTCAGGCCAAACAGCGGGAACAGATTGGCGGGAATGTTCAGATAGGCTGGATTGGCCATGGTCGTCAGGAAGGCCTGCATTTGGCTGGCAGGGATCGCTCCCGACTGAAGCGCCAGCAACGCCCCCAGAACCGAACGGCTTTGAACCGAACTGGCGAAGCCCGTTGTCTTGTCATCGCGGGTGTAGCGAACCCCGCCCGAGACCTCCAACCGGTCGGTCAGGGCATAGGTGACATCGGCGAAGACATCGTAGGATGTCAGGTCCGAGTTGTTGATCGGCGTCTCGATATGCGTCGCCTTCAGGTTGGCGGCGATGGGAGCGGCGAAGGCCCCCGCGCCCAGCGGGCTGAGCAGTCCGCCCAGAGCCAGGCCCGCCAGCGTCGGATAGCTGGCCATCGGCAGGGTCTTGTCGCCGACCGTGGTCGGCGATCCGTCCAGCAGTCCGGCCAGTTGCACCAGGGCCAGACGTTCGTCGAACTGGGTCGGGGTGCGCTGATAGCCCTCTTCATGGAACCAGCCCGCGCCGACGAAGCCGCTGAGACGCCCGCCGTTGTTGTAGCTCAGGCGCAGATCCTGGCTCCACTGTTCGCCATAGGTGTCCTCGGCGGCGGTCAGGATGGGCAGGGAGACGCCGTCCGCGTCAAAGGTCTCATAGTTCTTGAACTGGCGGTAGGCCGTGGTCGAGTTCAGACGCAGGGAGGAATTCAGATCGATGCGGGCCAGACCCGTCACGCCCCAGACCTCGCGGGTCAGGCCCAGCGACTTGCCGCCGTCAAAGGCCGCGCCCGGCGTCAGGGCCGCGCCGTCCCACGGATCCTTGCCGCCCAGCACCGCGCCGGTGTTCGGGTCGGCGGGGAAATAGGCGATGGACTTGAACGGCGTGCCGGACGCCTTGTCCGTCTGATAGTTGGCGATCACGTCGAACCGCGTCCGCTCATTCGGCGCCCATGCGCCGGACAGGCGGAAGGCCTTGGTCTCGATGGAGTTGTAATCGTCGCCGCCCAGCAGGTTCTCGACAAAGCCGTCGCGCGTCTTCAGGCGCGTGGACAGACGCAGGCCCGCCGTCTCGCCGACCGGCAGGTTCACCGCCCCCTCGACCATGCGATAGCCTTCGTTGCCGACCTCGGCCTGGGCATAGGCTTCGGTGCGGCCGATGCGGGCGCGATTCTGGACCAGATTCACCGCGCCGATCAGGGCGCCGCGTCCGTACAGGGTCGACTGCGGCCCCTTGGCCACCTCGATCCGCTCCATATCGAACAGTTCGACATAAGAGCCGCGTGACTTGGAGATCGACACCCCGTCCTGGAAGACGGACACGCGCGGCTCAGCCGTCGCGGAGCCGCTGTCCGAAGTGATGCCGCGCATCACAAAGCCCGGATTGTTCGGCGACTGGTTCTGCACCAGGAAGCCGGGCACAAAGGCCGACAGCTGATCGAACTCCTGAACGCCCAGGTCCTGCAGGAACTGGCCGGAATAGGCGGTCAGGGCGAAGGGGACGTCGATGGTCTTCTGTTCGCGCAACTGAGCCGTGACGACGATGTCGTCGACGGTGGAAGGCGTCGTCTGTTCGTCCGCCCAGGCGATGGTTCCCCCGGCGCTGGCGCCGACCAGGGTCGCGGCGGCCAGCAGCCGCGCCTTCAGTGAAATGGTCATGATCGAATCCCCTGGATTGGCAATGTCAGGGGACTGACTAGCCGTAGGCCATGTCGCGGCGGCGACGGTTCGGCATAGGCTTCAAGACGACCGCGAGACATGACGGCGACGCTTGATCCGGGTTCGGCGCTTCGGCGCAAGTCCGAAATCATCCGGCGTTCAAAAAACTCCGGTTTCCGGCTCTAGCCGATAACCGACGCCCCGGACATTACGCAGCAGGCCCGCCGCGCCGGAAGTCTCCAGCTTGCGGCGCAGATGGCTGACATGGCTGTCGATGGTGCGTTCCAGCACGTCCTGATTGGGAAAACAGGCCTGCATGATGTCGGCGCGGCTGAAGACCCGCAGCGGCGTCCGCGCCATATGGGCCAGGATGCGGAACTCGGTCAGGGTCAGGTCCAGCCGCCGACGCCCTTCGTGCAGGATGACGGCGGCCAGATAGTTCTCAAGCTGCACTTCCAGCGGCCCGACGCGCAGCACCTTGGCCTTCTGTGCGCCCAGGGTCCGGCGCAGGATGGCGTGCGCGCGAGCCGCCGCCTCCACCGGCCTCAGCGGCTGGATCAGATAGTCGTCCGCGCCGATCCGCAGGGCCTGAAGACGCCCCGCCTCACGCCCTTGCGGCGCCAGCATGATGACGGGGGTTTCGCCGCGCCGCCGCACCTCGCCCAGCACGTCCCAGCCGTCACGGACGGGCAGGTCCACGCCCAGGAAGATCAAGTCCGGCTTCAGCGAATCCTGAAGGTCCAGCGCCGCCTGACCATCGAACGCCAGAGCGGTGCGAAAGCCTTCGCGGCGCAGGCCGACGTCCAGCCCGTCGGCGGTTTCGGCGTCACTTTCGGCGATCAGAACCAGCGGCGTCATGCCGCGCCTCTGCACCGCCCGGATCGCGACGGTCCAGCAAAAGCGGAATCATCGCGTAAAATTCACGCCAGTTTCACATTCGAAAACGCCTGAACCCTCCCCGCCCGATCAGGGGCGAGGAGGGCCAAAACGCTAAGTCTTGGTCAGTTTTAGTACTTGGCCGTCAGCTGGATGCCGAAGGTGCGCGGCGTGTTGAAGTTGCCGTAGTCCCCCAGCGTGGCCCGGTTCGACGGATCACGACGATAGACATAGGTTTCGTCCAGCAGATTGCGCGACCACACAGCCACTTCCAGCAGCGGACCACCGGGGTTGGTCTGGATGTCGGCGATGGCGATGCGGCCGTTCACGACGAACGACTGGTCGTTCTTGATTTCGAACTGTTCGAAGCTGTGGCTGGCGTCGGCGTAGTTGGCGTCGATGTGGGCCTTCAGGGTCGCGCCCATGAAGGGCGATTCCCAGTCGGCGGCGACGCTGGCTGCGTTCTCGGGCGTATAGGCGATGAACACCTTCTGCAGCTTGCCGTCGAACGGGTTGACCGTGTCCGGGATCTTGGCGTCCGTATAGGCGTAGGAGGCCGACAGGGTCAGGTTGTCGGTCGCGCGGAACTGACCTTCCAGCTCCAGACCACGGATCTTGGTCGTGCCGGGGGCGTTGACCGTCTCCAGCGTGTTGCGGGTGCCGGTGATCAGGCTGAAGTCGATCTGGCTGTCGGTGCGGTCCATCGCATAGATGGCGGCGTTCAGGCGGACGCGGCGATCGAACAGGTCGCTCTTCAGACCCAGTTCGTAAGCCTTGACCTCTTCCGGATCGAACGAACGATAGGTCAGCGAGCGCGAGGAGGCGCCGCCGGCGCGGTAGCCGGTCGAATATTTGCCGTACACGTTGACGGTGTTGGTCAGATCATAGGCCACGGTGACCAGCGGGTCGAAACGGTCGACCGAGCTCTTGAAGTGCAGTTCGCCCGTGACGCCGTTCACGACCGGCAGGGCGTTGTTGACCAGCTCCAGCGTGCCGTCTTTTTCATCCCAGGTGTAGCGGCCGCCGACCGTCAGGTGCAGGTCGCTCAGGTTCGCGGGGGTCCAGGTCGCCTGACCATAGACGGCCTTGGATTCCGAGTGGGCGGTGGACTTGCGGTCCATCGAGCGGAAGCCGCGAATGGTCGGGGTTGGGTCCAGGATGGTGTAGCCCGTGCCGTCCGCATTCCACTGGTTCGTCGAGGGCGTGGAGGCGTCGTCCGAGACGGTCTCCTTGAAGTAGAATACGCCGCCGACGTAGTCGATGCTGTCGCCCAGCGAACCGACCGCCTGAATTTCCTGGCTGAACTGGTGCTGCCAGAAACCGGCCAGCGAGTAACGCGAGAACTTGCCGTTCGGCGTGCCCAGCGGCGGACGGTGGGCGCCGGCGATGTTGTCGTACTGTTCAACGTCCAGATCGCGATAGGCGGTGATCGAACGGATTTCCAGCGCGTCGGTCGGGCGGTACGACAGATGCAGGTCGATGCCGCGCGTGTCGTCGACGCTCCACTGCTGCGGCACGCCGATGTCAGCCTGGGTCATGCGCTTGGAGCCCTCGACCTGCACCAACGGCGACAAACCACGGATGTTGCCTTCAGCGACGGTCGAAGAACGACCGGAGACGACTGGCGACGTGAACGGCACCACATTCAGGCCGTTCGGGTTGAAGTTCAGCAGTTGCGAATAGAAGGGGGTGTTCTTGTCCTTGCCGATGTCGGCGGCCAGGGTGGCCGAGAAGTTGTCGGTCGGGGTCCAGCGGGTCTGGAAACGCAGGCCGCGACGGTCGTACTGGCCAAAGCCGGTCTCACCCGGAAGGATGTTCTTGGTGACCGGACCCTGCACCTGGATCACGCCGTCGACCTTGAAGGCGAAGTCGCCCAGGGCCGGGAAATCGACGTGCATTTCCGTGTTGTAGGAGTCCAGGTTGCCGACGCCGGCGGTGGCGCGCATGCCGAACTCGCCGGTGGGCTTGCGCGTGACCAGCGACAGGGCGCCGCCTTCGGTGTTGCGGCCGAACAGGGTGCCTTGCGGCCCCTTCAGAACCTCGATGCGCTCGATGTCGAGCAGGGCCGAGCCCAGGCCGTGCTGGCGGGCCAGATAGACGCCGTCGACATAGACGCCGACGCCCTGTTCGCGAGCGGGCTGGTTGGCGTCGTTCGGCACGATGCCGCGAATGCCGATGGTCAAGGCCGACTGACGGGCTTCGAAGGTGGCGACGCGCAGGGACGGAACGGCACCGTCGGCCAGATCCATCAGGCTCTGGACGTGACGGTTCTCCAGCGCCTCGGAGCCAAGCACCGAAATCGAGATCGGCGTCTCCTGCAGATTGGTCTCACGCTTGGTCGCGGTCACGATGATGTCGGCCAGGCCGGACTGTTGATCGACCGGCGCCGGTGCGGGCGCGGTTTCGGCGAAGGCGGCGACGGGCGTCGCCAGTAGTGCGCTGCCCAGCAGAAGCTGGAGGCGAAGTTTATTGCGACGTTGCATCATTGTTCCCCTGCGATGTCAGCGTCGGGGATTAGGACGTCTGTGCAATAGTCAGTTCACAGACGTGTAACGACCAGATGCATTATTCGTGTCGTGACATCAGCGCAGTCGCCAAACGACCTAATTCAAATCTCCTGACAATCTCCACAATTCAGCAGGCAGGCCTGAACCGATGCGACGGCGTCGCCTTCAGGCTGCGAACAGTCGCAGCGCCTGCTCGTGCAGGCCCTGGTTGGCGGAGATCAGCACGGGGCCGCCCGCCTCAGCCCGTTCGCCGTCTAGCCGCGTCACCACCCCGCCCGCCTGTTCGATGATCGGGATCAGGGCGACGATGTCATACGGCTGAAGCGACGGCTCTATGGCCAGGTCGATCTGGCCTGCCGCCACCATGACCATGGCGTAGCATTCGCCGCCGTATCGCGTCATGCGCGTGGCGGTTTTCAGACGGGCGAAGCCGTCCAGCAGATGGTCGGGCCACCCCTCTGGCGAGGTGGTGTGCAGGACGGCCCCGGCCAGATCGTCGACCGCGCGCGTGCGGATGGGATGGCGCGCGCCGCCGCGCCGGGTCCAGGCCCCGTCCGGCCCGCCCCAGAAGCGTTCGCCGGTGAAGGGCTGGCTCATCAGGCCGTGGGTCGCCACGCCTTCCTCAGTCAGGCCGATCAGCGTGCCCCAGACCGGAATGCCGCACAGGAAGGGGCGCGTGCCGTCGATGGGGTCGATCACCCACTGGAACCGGCTGTCGCCCGCCAGACCGAATTCCTCCCCCAGAACGCTGTGGTCCGGATAGGTCGCCGTCAGGATTTCACGGATGGCCAGTTCGGCGTCGCGGTCCGCATCCGTCACCGGGTCGAAGGAGAAGCCCGGTTTGACCTTGGTGTCGACCTCCAGCGCCTGCCGGAACCGGGTCGAGGTGATGGCGTCGGCGGCGTCCGCCAGACGGTGCAGAAACTCGATATCGACAGGCGTGGTCATGGTTGAACCTTTGGCTTGGTGGAGCCCCGCTCGATCAGGGTGAAGGGCAGGACGGCGTCGGTCGCGGCGGGGGCTTCGTCGCGATTGCGGAAAGCGGTCTTCAGCGCCTCCATCGCCTGCCCGGCCATTTCGGCCAGGGGCTGTCTTATGGTGGTCAAGGTCGGCCAGACGCGGGTGGCCAGAAGCGTATCGTCAAAGCCGCAGACGGCCAGATCATCGGGCAGCCTTAGGCCGCGCCGGTTTGCCGCCCACAGGACCCCCGCCGCCATTTCGTCATTCGCCGCGACGATGGCGGTCGGCGGATGTTCGAGGTCCAGCAGTTGATCGGCGCAAGCGATGCCGGATGCGAAGCCGAAGTCGCCCTGCGCCTCCAGTTCATCCGGCGGCGTCAGGCCGCGTGCGATCAGGGCGGCGCGATGCCCGTCCCGGCGCGCGATGCTGTCGGAATGGTTCAACGGGCCGACGACGACGCCGATCCTTTCATGCCCCTGATCCAGCAACAGGGTCGTCACGGCCTGCGCCGCGCCCACATTATCGATCCGCGCCGTCGCCATGCCCTCGATCGGACTGGCGGTGACCAGACCGGCCAGCGGCACGCCCAGTTCCGTCATCGCCCCGACGTCCAGCATCTCGGCATAGGGCGGCACCAGAATGATCGCCTCGGCTCCGCTCGACACCAGTTCCTGCGCCAGATCGCGCACCCTCTCGGGCTTGCGGGTCAGGAGCGGACGAAACAGAAGCTGCAGGCCGCGCGACGCGGCCTCGGTGGCGATGGCGGCCGTCAGCGTGGTCTGAAAGGCGCTTTCGCCCGAATTATAGATGACCCCGACACGCGACAGACCGGCCCCCGCCAGACGACTGGCCGACAGATTGGGCACATAACCCAGGGAGGCGGCGGCTTCTCGGACCCGCATTCGGGTGTCGTCGCTGGCCCGGCCGCCGCCGTTCAGGACGTTGGACACGGTCATGATCGAGACCCGCGACACGCGCGCCACGTCCGCCAGCGTCACCTGGGCTCGCCGTGTCCGGGTCATGCGCCGACATCCATGGGCCTAGCCTCTGTTGGCCGTGATCGTGCGGGCCAGAACTGGCACCAGGACCATCAGGCCTGCAAGTCCCCAGAAGGCGGCGGGCAGGCCGACCAGCTTGGCCACGGCGCCGACGCCCGCTGGTCCCATCAGAATGCCCGCATAGCCGGTGGTCGTGATGGCGGCGACGGCCAGGCCCGACGGCATCGCCTTCTGTGCGCCCGCCAGACAACAGCACCGGCACGATGTTGGATGCGCCCAGGCCGATCAGGACGAAGCCGGCGATGGCGATGACAGGCTCCTTCACCAGCAGCAGCACGGCGAACCCGGCCAGGGCCGCCAGACCGCCCCAGAACAGGGTGCGGAAATCCCCGATGCGCGCCGTCACGCCGTCGCCGACCAGTCGCCCGGTCGTCATGGCCAGGGAGAAGACAATATAGCCGACGCCGCCCTGCGACAGCGGAACCAGTCCCGCATCGGTTAGCAGCAGGGCGCTCCAGTCCAGGATCGCGCCTTCGGTCAGGAAGGTCACGGCGGCCAGCAGGGCCAGCACCAGAACAATGCCGCGCGGGAAGGCGAACAGGGGCGCGCCCTCATCGGCCTGGGTCGCGATCAGGCGGGGCCAGGCCAGCAGGATCGCCACGCCGACCACTATCGCGCTGACCACCGCACAGACCACCGGCGCCAGACCCAGCGACAGCATGGCCGTCACGCTGGCGGCGCCGCCGAATCCGCCGATGCTGAACAGGGCGTGGAAGCCGGACATCAACGGCCGCGGCGACGCCTTTTCGACCTCCACCGCGTGAATATTCATCGCCACGTCCAGCGACCCCAGGCCCGCGCCAAAGACGAACAGGGCCACCCCCAGTGTGATCGGAGACGGGGCAAAGGCCAGGAAGGGCATGGCCGCGGCCATGATCAGTCCGCTGACGATGATGATGGGGCGACTGCCGTGCTTGGCGCTGAGGACGCCGGTCAGAGCCATGGCCAGAACAGAGCCGACGCCCAGGCACAGCAGCAGCAGACCCAGCGCCCCTTCGTCGATGGCCAGACGCGTCTTGGCGAACGGCACCAGAGGCGCCCAGCTGGCGAGGCCGAAGCCCGCAGCCAGAAAAGCCAGTCTCGTCGCCAGCCGCGCCTGTTTTCCGTCCATGACCGTCATCAGAAGTCCAAAAAAGAGGCCGGTCACGTGTCACAGAGATCTGCGTGACCGGCCCGCAAGTGAACAGCGAGGGAAGCTGTCAAAAGCCGCAGTCATTGATTTAACGCTAAACCACAAGCGGTAAACCCGCACGATTTTTGCTATTTCGTCCAACCGCCGAAATCTGGACCGCCGCCTGCGGATCACGGAACGGCCCGATGACCGAACACGACACCGCCGGTCGAAGTCACACGCCTGTAACGCAACCGTAGTTCAGGCGTCTCACCTCGCCCCTAGACGCGCTCCGACTGAAGGGGAAATCGCGTCATGTTGTCACACACTGGATATTCGCGCCTGGCCTGCCTGCTGGCGGGCACGGCCTTCGCCGCGCTGGCCGGAACGGCGTCCGCCGCAGACCTGTCGACCGCTGCGACCGTCGCGGCCGTAAACGAACAGGGCGCAAACGAGCCTTCTTATGAGGTCGGCGAAATCGTCGTGGTCGGCAAGGGCCAGACACGCTCGGTCTCGACCCTGCTGCCCGCCAATCTCGAAACCCTGCCGCCGGGAACCAGCGTCCAAAAGGCGCTGAACTTCCTGCCGGGCGTCAGCGCCCAGTCGATCGACGCCCTGGGCGTCAACGAACAGTCCCTGACGCTGCAGGTGCGCGGCTTCAACACCACCCACCTGGGCTATGCGCTGGACGGCGTGCCGCTGGGCGACGGCGCCTATAACAACTACAACGGCCTGACCATCAGCCGCGCCCTGATCTCGGAGAACCTGGGCCGGGCCGATCTGGCCACCGGCATCGCGGGCCTGAGCATTCCGTCGACCAGCAATCTGGGCGGCGCGTTGATCTATAGCTCCAGCGACCCGCGCAAGACCTGGGGCGTGCGCGGCAGCCAGACCTTCGGCAGCGAAGACACCAAGCGCACCTTCCTGCGCCTGGACAGCGGCGAGCACCACGGCTTCTCGGCCTATGTCTCGGGCCAGTACAGCGAGCAGGACCTGTTCGTGAATCAGGACGCCTGGAACCAGTCGACCGGCAAGCAACTGAACGCCAAAGCCAAATACGAGTTTGAACGCGGCACAATCACCGCCTTCGCCGACATCTCGCGCACCAATCAGGCGGATGACGCCTATCTGTCCAAGGACATGCAGAGCCGTCTGGGCTGGGACTGGGCCGGTTACGCCCCCAACTGGCAGGCCTTCCTCGACCGCGCCTATTGCTCGGTCACCGGCCCGACCGCGCCCGCAAAATGCGTGCCCGCGACCGCGCCGGAGAAGAACTCCGACGTCACCTTCACCAACGGCCAGATCCTGCGCAACGACGAGCTTTATTACGTCGCGGGCGACTATCGGATCACCGACAGCCTCAGCGTTCGCGGTCAGGTCTACAAGCACACCGACAAGGGCGCCGGTAACAACTGGATCGTCGGCTGGTCCATCAATCCGACGGGCAATCTGCCGGTCCAGATCCGCGACACCCGCTACACCATCGACCGCGAGGGCGTTCTGGGCAGCGCGACCTGGGCCATCGGCGCCCACCGTCTGCAGGCCGGGTTCTGGCTGGAGGACAACACCTCCAGCGCCGCCCGCTACATCTGGACCAATGTCACCGAGCCGTTCAGCCTGGCGCGCTTCCTTAAGGGCCAGCCGAACAACGCCCAGTGGGTTCAGCAGACCACGTGGACGACGCGCCAGTTCTACGTTCAGGACGAGGTCAAGCTGCTGAACGAGGCCCTGACCATCGATTTCGGCTTCAAAAGCACCTATTCGAAGTCAGAAGCCGAGGCCCAGCGCGGCATCGCGGTCAATGCGCCGCCCGCCTCCAGCCAGTTCGCCTCGGGCGCCCTGACGGCCAAGGACGACTTCCTGCCCGAGATCGGCGTCCACTGGCAGATCACGCCCGAGCATGAGTTGTTCGCCAGCTACGCCGAAAACATGGCCATGTATCAGGGCGGCTTCAAGCTTGGCCCGCAGTCCGTGTCACAGGCCGTCTGGGACGCCCAGGGGCACACCCTGAAGCCGGAAACCTCCAACAGCTTCGACGGCGGCTATCGCTACATCAGCGGCCCGTTGCAGATCGCCCTGTCGGCCTATCGCGTCTACTTCAACGACCGCCTGCTGCAGTATAACCCCTGCCCGACCAACCAGCAGCAGAACCCCGGCTGCGGCAACTCCTTCCATAATGCCGGCGGGGTCACCAGCACGGGCGTCGAACTGGGCGTGTTGTGGAAGCCCGTCCCGTGGGCGACCTGGTACAACTCGGCCTCGCTGAACAAGACCACCTATGACGACGATCTGAACTGGTGCACCGCCACCTGCATGGTCAAGGAAACCGAGGGCAAGCAGCAGGTCGACACGCCCAAGGAGTTGTTCGCCAGCGTCCTGACCCTGCAACGCGGCGGCTTCTCGGCCTCGCTGATGGGCAAGTACACTGGCCGCCGGTACTACACCTACACCAACGACCAAAGCTTCGGGGGCTACACCACCTTCGACCTGGGCCTCAGCTATGATCTGGGCAATGTCGGGGTGAACGGCGCCAAGCTGGCGGTCAATGTCACCAACCTGACCGGCAAACGCTATGCCTCGAACTTCGACAGCAGCGTGTTCGCTCCGGATGACGCGGCGGGCAGCATCGTGGTCTTCCACGCCTCGGCGCCGCGTCAGGTCTTCGCCACGATCAGCTTTGATTTCTAAGCCGCGCTGATCGTGTTTTTCGCCTCTCCCTTCGCGTCCCAGCGGGGGAGAGGCGATTTCAATTCTGCAAGGGAAACGGACTGATGAAAATGCTCCGCTGGCTTCAGATCGCCGCCGCGACCGCCGCCGTCGCCCTGTCGGTAGGCATCGCGAACGCCGACGCCCAGGACTTCACCATCGCCGTCGTCCCCGACACCCAGAACTATTCCGACGTCACCCTGCCCCAACCGCGCGGCGAGGCGACCTTCATCCAGCAGATGCAGTATCTGGCCGATCAAAAGGACCAGAAGAACATCGCCTTCGTCAGCTTCGTCGGCGACCTGATCCAGCACGGCGACGGCCAGTTCCGCATCGCGCCCAAGGACGGCGCCCCCGGCCCGCACACGGTCATGGACACGCGCGGCGAATGGGACATCGCCAACCGCGCCGTGTCGATCCTGGGTCGATCGGGCGTGCCCTTCGGCATGGTCCCCGGCAACCACGACTATGACAACTATTCTTGGTGGAGCGAGGACGGCGGGCCGGGCGCCTCGCGTCCCTTGTCGGGCGGTCGGGCGTGGAACCTGTATTTCGGCCCCGCCTCGCGCCATTTCGCGGGCAAGGCCTGGTACGGCGGAGCCTCGGACAACGGGCTGAATTCGTTCCAGACCTTCCAGGGCGATGGAAGGACCTTCCTGCACCTGTCGCTGGAGATGGACCCGCCGGTGTCGGCCCTGAACTGGGCGCAGACCGTGCTGGACGCCCATCCCGGCCTGCCCGTCATCGTCACGACCCATGAATGGCTGGCGCCCAGCAAGACTGGCGAGACCAAACGTGGCGACAGCACCGCCAACCTGTTCGCCGGAACCGACCACCTGTCGCCCGATCAGGTCTGGGACCGGTTCATCCGCAAGAACCCGATGATCTTCATGGTGTTGAGCGGCCACGCCTATCTGCCCGCCGTCGACGGCGTGTCTCTGGGCGAAAACCTGCGTATCGACACGAACGACGCCGGTCATCCCGTTTATCAGGTGCTGCAGGACTATCAGGCCAACACCGTCGGCCCCGACGGTCAGGCCGGATCAGCCAATGGCGGCGGCGGCTGGCTGCGTTTCATCACCTTCGACACGGCCCGCCGGAAGATGCATTTCCACACCTATTCCCCGCTGCTGGACCGCTACGCAGGCCAAGACGAGGAAGCCACCTTCGGCGTCCCCGCCCATTATTCCGACTTCGAACTGGATTTTCCGCCCCAGCTTGTGGAGGGCCAGCGGACGTCAGGCCGCTGAAATCGGCGCCAGCCCATCCATGATGGCGGTCAGCGCCAGGACCGTCTGGCCTTCCATGGCGCTGTGCCCGGCATTGGTTTTCACATAGGTGGCGGGTTCGGCGCCTGCGTCTTTCAACGCCTCCACCAGACGCGAAGCCTGGGTCAGCGGACAGACCAGATCAAAACGGCCGTGGACAATGTGGATCGGCAGGGCGGCGATCCTGTCGATGTTGCGCACAATATAGTCCGGCTCAAGGAACAGGTTGTTGGCGAAGAAATGCGCCTCGATCTGCGCGAAGCACAGGGCGAAGTCCGCCTCGCCGTATTTGCCGTCGTCGGCAGGCTCCGGGATCATGTTGGAGATGGCGCCTTCCCAGACCGACCAGGCGACGGCGGCCTGAAGCTGGCGTTCACGCTCCGCCTCGTTCGCCGGGACCATGTCGAAGATGGCCTTGTAGGCCGCCATCATGTCCCCACGATCCTGCGGCGCGATGACCTCCACGAACGCCTTCCACTGGTCGGGATAGGAGACATAGCTGCCCGGATGCGTCAGGGCGTAGGGATCGCGCGCATAGTCGGCGGCGTTGCCCTGATACATGAACGCCAAGTCTTCCGGCATGCCCAGGAAGATGCCGCGCAGGATCAGCGAGGCGACCTTGTCCGGGTGGCGGATGGCGTAAACCAGCGCCAGGGTGCTGCCCCAGCTACCGCCGAAGACGTGCATCCTGCCGGTGATGTCCAAGGCGTCACGCAGGGCGTTGATGTCGTCGACCAGATAGTCGGTCGTGTTGCGCGTCAGGGCGACCTGCGGCCCGTGCGAGGCCACCGTCGGCTGGCTTTTCCCGCAGCCGCGCTGATCGAACAGGATGACGCGATAGCGTTTCGGATCAAAGAACCGCGCCATCACCGGCGCACACGCCCCGCCCGGCCCGCCGTGCAGGAACATGACCGGCTCGCCCTGCGGATCGCCGTATTCCTCCCAGTACAGACTATGGTCCGGGGCCGTATCGACCTGAAGCCATCCCGTGCGGTTTGGCGCCGCCTGAGGATAGGCCCACTCGGTCGTGACCTTGCTGTGAGACTGCAGTTTCGAGAAATCCATGACGGCCTCCGCTCGCACCATAGAGGCGCTTCGAACTCTGTGATGAAGGATCAAGCACCCTAAATCGCAAGCGCCTGATCCGATCGAACGGATAGGAATATTATTTCCGCGCCTTTCCGTCTTTCATCGCCATTCTGTTGATGGCGGTCAGGCAGGAAAATGCCAGAGTTACGCGGTCAAGCAGCCAGGACGGTTAAAGGCCCGCGAAATCAACGGCTTTGGCGAACAGCTCGCCCCGGCTTTTCACGTCCAGTTTGCGGTAGGCGTGTTTGATATGGGTGCGCAGGGTTTCCATGGAGATGTCCTGCTTCTGGGCGATGCGTCCGGTTTCGAGCCCGGCCAGCATCATCGTCACGATCCGCGTTTCACAGGGCGTCAGATGGTGCATGTGCAGCATGGCTTCATAAGAAACCGGGTCCGCCATCCTGTGGGCGGCCAAGCCGATGCTGGCGTCGTCGCCGGGGATCAATTGTTGCGCCCAGAGCAGCCATTGCCGCCCTGCATCCATCGCCGTGATGGCGTAAAGCGCCGAGTCGTGGGACGCCTGCTGCAACAGGTCTTTGAGAACCAGAGTTACCGAGGCGCTGCTTGCTATCAAGGTGTCGTCAACAACCTTCAACCCACCCTCATCTTGAAGCATTCGGTATGCTGCGTCATTGACCCACTGGACTCGCCCGGAACGTGAAATCAGCATTCGCGCCCTTGGGTCTGTATTGACCCAGGCTGTTATCGCACGCGAACAGGATGGGGCCATGCCGAGATCGTCCTCAAAAACAAACATTGCCTGTTCTGGTTCAATCTTGTGTCCGCCTCCAACCAAGCCAAGACAACCGTTAACCCCCACGATCATTGTTCTCGCCTTATTATTTACCTCGCCATCAATTGCGCCCCGCGTCTTCGACATGGGGTTCATTACGACAGCCGTTTGTCGATAAAGTAACCCATAACATCCGAATTAACATACCCGAGTTAGGGGAGGCGTTTTCAACCTTCACTATTACGCTGATCAAGCCCCTGACGGATCATCAAAAAACCAGCATTTTCATAACGAAACCATATTCGCCTGCCCTGTACGCGGACTAATGGCGAAGGTTGAAAGTCAAACATCACTAGCAATATTGGTTACTCTTCTTGGCGATGCGTCGCCCCCTCCAGCGCTCAATAGATGCCGCCGCCGCAAAACTTGTGGCCCCCAGCCGGTCATTCGGCGGGGTTGTTTAAAAAGCTGGAGGAAGAAATGCGTACCTATCTCGTAGCGGCGGCAGCCACCGTCGCAGCCTTGCTGGTCATGCCGGCGGTCTCAAGCGCTCAAACCAACGTCACTGTGTCGACGAGCGTGACAAACTTCTGCGGCATCGGCCTGGCCAATGTCGCTGGCGGCAATGTCGCGGTCGCCAATGGCGCCCGTCAGAAAGTCACCACCCTGCGGATGTCCTGCAACTCGGCGACCGGCGCCAAGCTGACGTCCAGCGCCCAGAACGGCGACTTCAAGTCACCGGCCGGCGTGCTGATCAACTACGACTGGGATCTGTCGGTGCCGGAAATCGCCAGCCTGGGCTTTGCTCCGGTCGACACATGGCCCGGCAGCCCGGCCATTGTCACCAACTCGGGCGGCTATAGCCAGAAACTGGCGGACGGCATCTACGCCGATCTGTTCCTGAACCTTTGCTACAACGTCCCCGGCGGCAACGGCGTGGGCGGCAGCCAAGGCGACAACACCAACCCAGGCTCGTCGGGTTGCGCCGCATCTCCCTCCGGCCCAGGCGCAGCGTCCGCGCCCGCCGGCACCTATACGGAAGTCTTCACCTTCTCGCTCGACCCCGCTTGATCGAACGGAACGGGGAGCCGCCTTCGGTCGGCTCCCCGTGTTTTCGAGGATTTTCTCGTAACTGATGGGGGCGACAATGACGCGTCGTGGATTCGCCGCTCTGCTGGCGGCAACTGTTTTGATGACCGGCGTGACCGCGCCGGCCTACGCCATGGACATCACGCCCATGGTCTCCAAGATCACGCCGACGGGCAGCGGCTCCAGCTATCGAATGACCATTCGCAACACCAGCGCCGTACCGGCGACGGTGGAGATCGAAGTCTATCGCATGCAGGTCGACGACAAGGGTGAGCGCAGTCTCGTCGCCGAGGACAACGACATCGTCGCCTTTCCGGTTCAGTCGGTCATCCCGGCCAATCGCGAACAGGTGGTCCAGATCCGCTATATCGGCGATCCCACCGAAGAGGGGCGGATGTATCTGGTCCGCGCGGCGCAATTGCCGATCAACATGCCGACCACCACAGCCGAGGGCGGGGCCGGCGCCGATGTGCAGGTCGCTTTCACCATCAACACCTATGTCTTTGTCGCGCCGGCCCGTTCGCGGGGCGTGATCGATGTGACGAGCGTGACGCGCGCACCAAACGGCGACATCCTTTTGGAGACGCGCAACACCGGAAACGGCTTCGCCTATCTGCGCGAGGCCAAGATCACCCTGAAGACGGCTGACGGAAAGACCATCGACATCGCCCCAGCCGACATCGATGTCGGACAGGTCAGCGCAGTATCGGGGGGGGCGACCCGTCAGGTCAGGATACCGGCGGCCCTGGCCGCGACAGCCGCCGGGGACGTCACCGCATCGATCGTGCTGTTGTGAGGGCGGGACGATGGCGCGCAAGGCCCGCAACGGCGGGCGCACCGGCAGGCGGTCGGCGTTCAGGCGCCTGAGCGTCATCGCCTGTCTGGGCGGCGGTTTCGCCACCGTCGCGCACGCCGGCATCATCCCCACCGACGAGGTCATCCGCACCGCCCGCGTCTATCCTGAAGATATCTATGGGAAGTTCGCCGCAGTCGCCGCCGTGGACCGCAGTCGCGACGTGGCCGCCAGCACCGTCGATGTTGCGCCTTCGATGCGTGCAGCGGCGGATGCGTCGGCGGATGGCGACGCCCAGGACCAGATTCCGTCGGCGCGGCCGACGCCCGTTCTGACCCCGATCCAGGGACCGCTGACGCTGGACGGCAGATATCTGGGCGACGTCAGCGGCCTGGTGGATTCGCAGGGCGAAGGCGTCATCGACGCCAAGGGTTTGATGGACCTGCTGGGACCGCAGGTTTCACCCGCCGTTCTGGAGACGCTGAGGGGGCGCATCGCCGCCCAGTCAAAGGTGAATATGGCGGACCTGAACGGAGCAGGCTTCTCCCTGATGTTCGACCCCCTGGCCCTGACCTTTGTGGCCAGCCTCAGCCCGGAGGGGCGCGCCCGTCGCAGCGTCGGCTTCTCCCAGAGCGAGAACATCGACCCGACCGCCTTTGACCAACCCGCCAACTTCTCCGCTGGCGCCAATATCGCCCTGGCCCAGCAGTACTCCCACACAGAAGGGCATTTTGCGCCGCTTCAGGGCGGGATCGACATGTTCGCCAATTTCGGCGGCTTTGACGGGGTCACCCTGACGGCGGGCGTCGACTATGACGGATCCAGCGACCAGGACCGCTGGAAACGCCGCGAAATCCGTCTGACCAAGGATATCTTCCGCTCCGCCGTTCGGCTGACGGCGGGAGAGTTTGCGCCGCCAGTCGAAAGCTTTCAGGGCTCGCAACGCTTCCTTGGCTTCTCGGCGGCGCGGGCCTATTCCACCATCCGCCCCTTCCAGAATGTGCGCCCAGCGGGACGTCGCCAGTTCATTCTGGATCGCCCCGCTCTGGTCGTGGTCGAGGTCAACGGCGTCATCGTCGAGCACATCCGTCTGGATGCAGGCCCCTATTCCCTGGGCGATTTTCCGTTCGGCCAGGGCGCCAACACCGTTCGCCTGCTGGTGGAGGACGACAACGGCCAGCGCGAGATCGCCGTCTTCGATCTGTTCGGCGGGACCGGCCTGCTGGACCCGGGCGTCGTGGATTTCGGGGTCTCGACGGGCGTGCTGGAGGAAGGCGGTCAGCTTGAATACGGCTCGACCCTGGCCGCCAGCGGCTTCTTTCGCAAAGGGATCAGCGATGTCCTGACGGTCGGCGCCAACGCCCAGATCGCCAATGGGCGTGAACAGGTCGGGGCGCTGGCGACCTGGGGATCCAAACTGGGTCTGGTCCAGTTCAGCGGCGCCGCCAGCCACAATGGCGACACCGGGACCAAAGGCTACATCGCCGCCGTCGATTATCTGCGCGAAGCCTCGTTGGGCAAGGATGTGGACGCGCGGCTGGTCGCGTCGGCCCAGGCGACCAGCCGCTATTTCCAGACGGCGTTCGATCCCAAGGCCTTCAACACCGAGAAATGGCGCGCCGCCGCGCGCCTGCTGGTGCGGTTTCGCGACTATTCCGTCAGCGCCGGCGCCGCCTTCGTCAAAGGGCGCGACCGGGCGGACCGCACGGACTACAGCCTGGCGCTGGGCCGGACCTTCCGTCGCTTCGCCGTCAACCTGGCCTGGCAGCGCGGCTCGACCGAGGACGGACGCGACGAGGATCGCTTCGGCCTGACCCTGACCTCGCGCTTTGGCGGGCGCTGGAGCAGCACGGCCCGTTACGACAGCGACAACGACCTGCGCGAAGTCGGCATTTCACGCGCCTCGACCGGACGCCTGAATGACGTCAGCGGCGATCTGCGACTGTCCGAAGACCGCACCAATCAGACGATCTCGGGCGATCTGCGCTACATCAATAATCGCTTCGATGCGGAACTGGTGTCCAACCGGCTGGTGACGTCGGAGCCCGGCGGCGTCAATCGCCAGGAATCCCTGTGGCGGCTGTCGACCATGATCGGTTACGCCGACGGCGTCTTCGGCATCGGCCGTTCCGGGCGCGAAGGCTTCATCCTGGCCACCCCGCACAGGACCCTGGCCAAGTCGCGCATCAGCCTGACGGACTCCAGCGGCTACACCATCGCCAACAGCGGATGGTTCGGTCCCGCTCTGGTAGGGCTGAGCCGCGGTTACGGCGTCAATCGTTATGAGATCGAGGTCGACCCTCTGCCCGCGGGATATGATCTGGGCAGTGGCGTCATCAACGCCTTCCCCGGCTTCGGCAACGGCTACCGGTTCGTGGTCGGCAGCGACGCCTCGCACACGGCGCGGGGCATCCTGATGTCGCCCTCCGGCCCCGTCGCCCTGATCGGCGGCACGATCGAGGCCGAGCACGCCGCCCCTGGCGCAGAGGGCAAGCCCTTCTTCACCAACCGCAACGGCCGTTTCGTGGCCGACGGCCTGGCGCCCGGTCGATACCGGCTGCTGGTTCAGGGCGCGGTCGTGGGCGAGTTCAAAATCCCCGAGAATGTGGAAGGAACGATCGATGTCGGCGAAATCCGCACGTCCAAACCGGTGGAATAATCACAAGCGCCGACACCTGTTCTCCTGGCTCTTTACGGGGGGACTGGCGTTCGGACTCACAACGGGCGCCCAGGCCTGCGACCTTGCCTTGACCCGTACGCCCAGCGCCGTCGTCATCGACTACAATCCCTTCGCCGTGGGGCCGTCCGCCGGGGCGCTGGACCTGGGTCTCAAGAACCAGGGCGACGCGGAATGCGATCTGCGCCTGTCATTCATCGACGAAGCGGGCGTGCCCGCCGCCAGCCTGGCCCTGGGCGGCGTCGGCGTGCAGTTTCGCCCGCGCGAATCTTCCGGCCTGAGAACCTCTGAGCTGGAGCCGGGCGTGTTCCGCTACACCCTGTCGGGTCAGGCGTCCGGCGACGCCCAGTTGGACACCGCCATTGTCGTCGATGCGGTGCCTGACGCCGGAACCTACGCCGCCGATCTCAAGCTTCTGATCCAGGACGAAGAAGGCAAACTGCGCGTCCCGCCCCTGCCCGTCCGCGTGCAACTGGTGTCCACGCCGCGCGCCCAACTGAACCTGGCGGGCGCAGCAGGCGCCTTCGGCTCGGGCTCAAGCGTCGAGGTGGTCGATTTCGGAGACGCCGTCACCGGCGCGACGCGTCGGATCTTCGTACAGGTCCGCGCCAACGCCCCCTCGACCCTGTCGATCAGTTCCGAGCATCGCGGGGTGATGCGGCGGCTGGGGGATGTGGAGACCCCGTCAAACGTCCCCTACACGGTTGAACTTCAAGGCGATCCTGTCGATCTGAGCGCGCCATGGACAAAGGCGATCGATCCGCCGCGCACCCTGGCCGGCGCCTCCTTGCCGATGCTGTTCACCCTGGGCGCCGTCTCCGGCCAGATGGCCGGAAAATATCAGGACGTACTCACAATAGACATTTCGCCCCACTGACCCCCAACCCGCAGCGTCACCCATTCGGGTTAGCCAACAATGGCAATTACGAGTGGCCGATCAAAGTGATAACGCTGAAATCAAGGATAGTCGAACGGGTCGGCGCGGTTAGATCGGCCGTCTCTGTTCGATGGGATCTTAAGGGCGTCCGCCCCTGGCGATCTCATGTAGCGTTCTGATTTCAACAACATAACACGGCAGAGCGAACGATCTGACTGTGGATTGGGACTGGGGAGAGGCATGATCGAACACGCGTTTACACAGGCGCCGCCAAGAGCTGGCGCAGACAGGCATTTCAGGGGGCCGATTGTCACGCCCGTGCGCATGACCGAGCGCCGCAGTTTCCTCCCGGACGTGGGCCCGCTGCCGCATGATGACTGCACAAGCTGGTTCGAGCACGACGATCTGGCGAGGTTTGTGCTGGATGCTCAGGGCGGCATTCAGCAATGCAATGCGGCGGGACGGGCCATGATCGCATCGGGCATTGTCGGCGGCGGCGGCGCCTTCCTCTGTCCAAAACATCGCAACCGGGACGAGTTCGACAACCTCCTGTCGCGGCTGAATGCACGGCGTCAGCCCAGTGGTCGTATCCTGTTTCGCGCGGGCGACGATGACTGGTGCCTGCTGGACCTGATCGCCCTGCCCGAGATCGAGAACAAGATCTTCGCCACCGCGCGGCCAGCCCAGTGCGTCAGCGCCGAAGGGATCGAATCCCTGCGCGCCGTGTTCGGCCTGACCCGCGCCGAGATCACGGTCCTCTCGCACCTGACCTGCGGCGAGCCGCCAAAGGAGATCGGCCGCAAGATGGACGTCTCCATCCACACCGTCCGCGCCCACCTCCGCGCCATCTGCATGCGCATGGGCGTCAAAGGCATCAACGGCGCGCTAAGGTTGAGCTTCCAACTCACCACCTCCTGACACATGGAGGGCGGCGACCGACCTTATCAACGCCGGATGTCGAACCCGCCGCCGCCCATCGCGGCCTGAACATCGGCGGCGGAGAACAGGTTGAAGTCGCCGGGGACCGAGTGTTTCAGGCCGGCGGCGGCCAAGCCGAATTCCAGCGCCTGATGATCAAGCCAGCCGCTCCATAGGCCAAACAGAACCCCCGAGGCGAAGGCGTCGCCGCCGCCGACGCGGTCGATGACGCCGGTCAGGTGGATGGCGTCGGTCTGGGTTTCGATCACGCCGTCGGTTCCGCGCGTCAGCATGACGGCGGACAGGGCCTGGTCTGCGACGCTGTCCTGAACCCGCAGGGTGCAGGCGATGCGCTCAAGGCGGGGGAAGGCGTCAAAGGCGGCGGCGGCGGCTTGACGGCGGCGCTCGGCCGGGTCGGGGCTGTCGAACTTCGTCTTCAGCACCAGGGCGAAGTCACGGTCGTCGGCGAAGGCGACAGTAGCGCCCGCCAGCATCCGGCCCAGGGTCGCGGGGGGATCGCCGTCCCACTGCTCCCACAGCTTGCCGCGGAAATTGCCGTCATAGCTGACCTTGACGCCCTTGCGGACAGCGGCCTCGATGATGGCGACGGCGGCGGCTGAGCCGTTGGGCCCGGTCGCGGGCGTGACGCCCGAGGCGTGCAGCCATTCAACGCCGTCCAGCAGCCGGTCCCAGTCGAAGGCGGTGTTCACATGCTCGACGAAGGCTGACCCTGCGCGGTCATAGAGAACTTCTGACGGGCGGCGCACGGCACCGGGCGTCAGAAAATACAGGCCCATCCGTCCGGGCGTGAAGACGATGGGGCTGGTGTCGACGCCGTGTTTGCGCACCTCGTCGCGGGCGGCGTGGCCCAGGGCGTTATCGGGCAGGACCGTCGCCATGCGGGTCGGCGCGCCGAAGCGGGCCAGGGACACGGCGACATTCGCCTCGGCCCCGCCCGGACGCACGGTCAGGGCAGGGGACTGGAGCAGCAGTTCGTTCTGGTTCGGCGAAAGACGCAGCAGCATCTCGCCGAAGCAGAGAATGGCGCCGCTGGAAGCCTGATTGCTCATGGAAGCACGGGATTACAGGCCGAGGTCTCAGCCGTAAACAGTGACAGATCCACAGCCTGGGCCATCGCATCATATCCACTGTCGTTGGGATGAAGACGGTCGTCGCGACCAAAATCCAGTCGCAGGTCCTCGGGACGATCGGGGTTGCGCGTCGCCAGATCAAAGTCCGCAACGCCGTCGAACTCGCCACTGTCGCGAATGTAGGCGTTGACGGTCTGACGGGCCGTTTCCGAGCGTTCGTCGAACCGTTCCGAGCCGCCGAAGGCCGTCAGGGTTCCACCGATGACCTTGATCCCGCGCAGGTGCAGTCGGCTGATGATCTGGCGATAGCTGGCGATGACCTCGTCGGCGCTGCGGCCCGGGTTGTTCGGATTACCGTCGTGGCGAATGTCGTTGATGCCCTCGATCAACAGGACGTGGGTGACACCCGGCAGGGACAGGACATCGCGGTCCAGTCGCGCGCGAACGTTGGGACTGCGGCCGTCGCGAACGACCTGATTGCCGCTGATGCCGGCGTTCACGACGACGAATGCGCCCGGACACGTCGCCTCCAGACGACGGCCCAGAACCGACGGCCAGTCGGCGTCTGCGCCCAGGGTCGATGTCGCGCCCTCGGTGATCGAATCCCCCAGAGCCACCACCACCGCGGGCGGGGCGTCGGTCAGGGCATAGACGGCGGAGATGAAGCTTTGACGGCGTTCAAGCGGCGCATCCGAAGACACCGCCGCATCCCCCTGCCCCAACCGAACCGCCGTGCGGCGGACCACGCCGCGCGTCGGTCCCGGCGCATGAAGACTGACCGTCAGCAGATCCGATCGCTTCAGGTCGATCGCCAGCGGATCACTGACCAGGGCCACACCCACAGGAATGACGATCTCGCGTGCACCGCCAAAGGCGACCGGCAACACCCGCCCGTCAGGACCAGCCGCCGTCATGTCGCGCAGCGTCAACGGCTCCTGGCCCAGTTCATTGCTGACGCGCAGGCTCACGGCCTTGGCCGCCACGCCCACGCGAATATCCTGACGGATCGTCTGGTCCAGATAGCCGAGCGGCGCCTCGGGCGTGCCGTCAAACCGCGCGGGCGCCGCCGCCGCCGTCCAGGCCGGACGCCAGACGGCGGCGTCCTGTGCCAGGGCGGTGGAACCCAGCAGCGCCGACGCCAGCGCGATCGCGGCACACCCGAAGCGGATCATGAGAAGAACAGCCCGCCGTTAATGTCCAGGTTCACCCCGGTGACGAAGGAGGCGGCGTCAGAGGCCAGATAGGCGACCGTTTCGGCGACTTCCTCAGGACGACCCTGACGACGCAGCGGTGTGCTGGCGGCGACGGCGGCGCGAACTTCATCCTTGGTGAAGATGTCGTGGAAACTGGTGGCGATCATGCCGGGGCACAGGCTGTTGACCCGCACGCCCTTGGGCCCCAGCTCCTTGGCCATCGCCCGCGTGAAGGTCATCAGCGCACCCTTGGACGTCGCATAGATGGCGGCGCCGGGACCGCCTCCGTCGCGCCCCGCCAGAGAGGCGAAGTTGATGATGGATCCACCCTCCGACATCAGGGGCGCCACCGCCCGCGTCATCAGATAGGCGGACTTCAGGTTCAGGGTCATCACCTTGTCGAAGAAGTCTTCGTCGATGTCGGCCAGGGGGCGACGCTCGACCATGCCGCCGGCCAGATTGACCAGAATATCGACCTTGTCGCCGTAGGCAGTCTCGGCGGCGGCGACCAGCGAGGCGACGCCCGCAGCGGTCGTGACATCGGCGCGGTGCACAATGGCCTCGCCACCCGCAGCGCGGATGCTGTCCAGGGTTTCGGCGGCGGCGGCTTCGTTATTGGCGAAGTTGATGACCACTTTCGCGCCCTCACGAGCGAGCACGCGTGAAACATCGCGGCCGATGTCGCGGCCACCGCCGGTGACGATGGCGACCTTATTGTTGAGGCGCATTAGGAGTCCTTCAGAGCTTTAGACGTGATCGGCTGAACGGGCGCGATGCGACCGGTGACGAACCACAGGGAGAGGAGGGAAAGAGGAACCAGGGCGGCGACCAGAATGAAGATCGGGCCGTAGGAGACCTTGGTCATGGCAGGCACCAGCCAGGTGGTGATCAGAGTGCCGGCGACCGCTGCCATGCCGCCGATGCCGGCCAGCGAACCGACTGAACGGCCGTCGAACAGGTCACCCGGAATGGTCTGGATGTTGCCGATGGCGACCTGGAAGCCGAACAGCACGCCCGCGATCACCAGAACCGCCAGCGTAGGATCAGTCATGTTCGGCGCCGCCAAGAGGCAGGGGATCATGACCAGACCGCCCATGGTGACGGTCAGCTTGCGCGCCATCCCGGCCGAACGTCCCGACTTGATCAGGCAGCCCGACAGCCAGCCGCCCAGAAGGCTGCCGATCATGGCCCCGACAAAGGGCACCCAGGCGAATATGCCGATCTGCTTGATGTCGAAATGGAAGGTCTCGGCCAGATAGATCGGCAACCAGGAGACGAACAGCCACCATATCGGGTCCAGGAAGAAGCGCGACAGGATCACGCCCCATGTCTGACGGTGGCCCAGCATCTGGCCCATGGTCGGGACATAGGCGGGCGCTGGTGGCGCGTCGTCGGCCTTGGCGACAGGCTTGTCCATGATCAGGGCGCGCTCGGCGGCGCTGACCCAGGGGTGGCGGTCCGGTCCGGCGCGATAGATGATCAGCCACGGCAGCACCCAGATGAAGCCCAGGGCGCCGACGACCAGGAAGGTGCCCTTCCAGCCGAAAGCGATGAACATCAGGGCGATCAAGGGGGCCGACACGATGGCCCCGATGGAGGCCCCCGCGTTGAAGATGCCCTGGGCGAAGGCGCGTTCCTTAGGCGGGAACCACTCAGCATTGGCCTTGACCGTGCCCGGCCAGGCGCCCGCCTCGCTGAGGCCCAGCATGGCCCGAAACAGGCTGAAGGACAGGATCGAGTTGGCGAAGGCGTGCAGCGCGATCGAGATCGACCAGACCCCAATCGACAGGGCGAACCCAAGCCGCACGCCGATAGCGTCAAAAAGCTTGCCGAAGACGAACTGACCCAGGGCGTAGAACAGCATGAAGATCGTGACCAGAAGGGCATAGTCCTCCTTGGTCGCACCGATGTCCGCTGCGATTGCGGGCCACATCACCGCCAACGCGTTGCGGTCGATGTAGTTGATCACCGTGGCGATCGCGATCATCCCGATGATGAGCCATCTGATACCGGATTTCATGGTCATCTCCTCAGCGATCGAACCGGGCGTAAGGGCCGGTCCATTCGTAGGTTTGGCCGTTGATGGTCACGGCATGGGCGGCGGTTTCAGCGACGTCGTCGGCAACGCCGAGCGCCAGGGTCTTGCCGGACACGAGCGTCAGCAGGATCACCTCGGCGCCATTGCTGCGGGCACGGGCGATGTCGGTAATGCGGCTGGTGGCGCCGGACACGGTCTCGGCGGTTCCGTCATAGGCGCCGTGCGGCTCCAGCACCGAGAAGAAGCTGGCCTCGGCCTGTCCCTGCATCCGCTGGATCAGGGCCGGCTCGCGTCTCAGGTTGAAGTTCGGATCATTGGCGCCGCTCTCCACCAGCATGGCGCTGATCGGGGCGGAGGCCGCAAACCGATAGGTGTAGAAACGCCCGCCCAGCAGCCAGGTCAGGCTGCGCGCCTCGCTGGAGGCTGGCGCCACCGCGTCGACCCACAGATGCTCATAACCCGCCGCGTCACCCAGAACCGGACGCTCACGCACGGAATGCTCAGCGGCAAAGGCCTTGATGATGTGGCCGTTGAAGTGCAGCGGCAGGTCATAGTCGGTCGGTGTTTCGCCCTTGGCGCGGAACAGGTCGATGACCACCGGCAAGGCGAGATCGGGATGTTCGACCATCGCCATGGTGCGGGTCAGGGCGACCCCGGCATAGCCATTGTCCAACCGCGCCGAGGCGATCTGCAGTCCGTCTGCGACGTTGAAAAACAGGGGCGTGGTCGGGTGTTCCTCGCCCACATGCCAGTCGCCGCCGAACTGGCTCTTTTCACCCACGACAAGCGTATTGTGCGCCACGGTCTGCATGGCCCAGCTGTCGTTCTCGTCCAGATAGCCGCCGCCGTTCTTGGCCTCGATGTTCAGGAAACGGGCGGCGCCATAGTCGCGGATGACAGGCTGTCCGTTGTCGTAGAACAGCCAGTTCAACCGGTCGAAGTGACCGTGGCCTTGTCCCTGCTGCGTATTCTTCATCACCAGGGCCTGACCGTTCACGCCGCCATGGCGCAAGAAGACCAGATTGCCCAGATCGCCGTTCGGCCCGTCGCGCAGTTGCATGGAGCGGAAGTCGAAGGGGCGCGCGGCGGCCGTCGCCACGCCTTGCGCCACGGCCAAACCATCGGGCGACAGGATCGTGCGCCCCTGCCCCTCGGCGATGGACAACAGGCTGGGGTCGCGCGTCTGGGCGTAGGCGATGGCGACGCCGGTGACGATCTCTTCGGTGTCCAGGCCCTTGTCGGGCATGGCGTCGTTGATCGGGAACAGATAGCCCGCATAGGAGGACTGGATCACGCCGTCGACGGCCTTCAGCAGCACGCCGTCACGCCGCCCGAAGATGTCACGCTGGGGCTCGTTCTGCTGGATCGCGCGGGCGAAGATGATGAAGGGCGCCAGGGCGTAGCGTTGGTAATACGGCCCCTCGGCGTAATAGCCGTCCGGCGAGAACAGCTCGTCCACCTGACGCAGGAAGCCTGCTCGACCGTCCTTGGTCGTGCCGTTCAGGGCGCGCTCGACCAGATCCTGATCGCGAAGCACATAGCCGGTCATGCCGACCCCGGCGGTGGCCCAGGTCGCATGGTTGTGAATGCGGTCGAAATAGCTGGCGTTTTCTTGCGACAGGAAGCGGGCCATTCGCCGGAAGACGTCATTGTCGATCCTGCGCCGCTGTTCCGCCGTCAGGGTGTCGCGGATCGCGTCATAGCCTTGCGCCGAATAGACCAGCCAGACCGAGTCATTCAGCGCCTGCCAGAACAGCCGTCCCTTGACCGAGGAGTTCCCGGCCGGATGGTTCGAAAGCGTCGGATAGAGCCGCGCATATTCCAGCAGCAGATCCCGCGCGAAGTCGGCATAGGCGTGGTCACCGGTCAGGCGATAAAGCGCGCCTGCACCAGCGATGGCCTTGTAGTTGGCCTTGTGTTGTTCATGGGTCAGGCCGCCGCCCAGATCGCGCGGCTGGGGCGCATTGATCCCGGCAGCCATGGCGGCGCGCACTTCGCGTTCGACCCGCTGCTGCTCCTGGGCGAACATCGGATAACGGTCGCCCGCCTCGGCCATAGCCCGCCATTGATCGACGGTGACCAGAACTGGCGCGGCATCGGCGGCGCGAGCGGTGGCGGACCGCTCGACGCCCTGGGCCATAACGCTTGCCGGAACACCGGCGGACAGGGTTGCCAGAATGGCGAGAAGAAGCGGACGGTTCAAGGCATGACCTCCAGCGGCGCAACGTTGGTGATCAGGGCAGGCGTGTCTTCGAGGCGGTTGCCGCTCCACACGAAGAGGGGTTCGCCTACACGGCGGAAGAAGTGGGGCGCGCCGCTGGCGATGAAGCGATTGCCGCGAACCTCGGCCTTCTGCACGCCATAGAGTTTGATCGCCCCGCCGTCGTCGCCCGCGCGACCGCTGCGTTCGAAGGTGGAGCCGCTCAGGATCAGGCGCGGACCGAATGTGCTTTCGTCCGTCCCGCCGCGGTACAGGTCGATGACCGGCCCCGCGACATCCCGGAAGGTGCTGTCGATGACCTCGACCTCCTCGGCGTTATAGGTGCCCAGGTCGGCGGTTTCCGTGTGACCGGCGATGACCGAACCGGTGGCCTTGTTCACCGTCACCCGCTCCAGTCGGATGCGGTCGGCCAATGAGCCGGGACCGGCGGCGAAGACGTTGAAGCTGCGATTGACGGTCAGGTCTTCGAACACCGAATCCTCGACAATCAGCTGATAGGCCGCCGCGCCTTGCGCCGACCGGATTACGGCCGCGCCCGCCACATCAGGCGCAAGGGCGCCAGAGATGGTCAGGTGCGCCAGACGCAGCGCGCCGCCACTGCCGATCTCGAACAGGCTGGGGCGGGAAAACTGGATTTCCGCGCGGCCGTCTGAAGGCCCCTGTACAGTCACGGCGCGATCCAGACCGATGGTCTGGTTGACGATATAGACGCCGGGCTGAAGTGCGATCCGGTCGCCGGGCTGGGCCTGGGCGATGGCCCGGGTCAGGCTGTCCTCGCCCGGTGCGACGGCATGGACCGCGCCGCTGTCCAGGGCGGCGACCGTCACGTCCTTGGGATCCCAGGTCACGCCCGTTTCGCTGCGGGGCAGCATTGTCAGGTCGCGCCGCGCGCCCACGCTGTTCAGGCCGACGGGTGTCAGCAGTTGACCGCCGCCACGCTGGACCGAAACCGTCCGTCCCTCGAAGCCGGGCAGGCTGGACTTTGCGGCAGGCGACTGGACGTTACCCGCAAAGGCAATGCCGCTCATGTCGCCCAGAACACGGATCGGATCGCGACGGTCCCGATTGACGATCAGATTGTTGGCAAAGCGGCTGGCCACCGGCGCGGCGGAGCGTTCCGCATCCATTCCGGCGCCGAACAGCATCTCGTGCGCGTCGACCACCGTGTTGTTCTCGATGACCGCGCCGTCCACCTGCACATAGCGGTGAACCGACGAGTTCGGCACACCGTACATGATGGTCAGGGCGCTGCCGAAGTTGGTGCCGGTCAGGCCTTCCATATAGTTGTTTCGGACAGTGTTGCGGCGATTGATCATCCGCACGCCGCCCGCATTGGGCGCGCCGTTGCCGATGAAGATATTGTCCTCGACCAGATTGCCGTCGCCATGGCGCAGCACCAGCGCGCCCTGCGACTGGAAGAAGACATTGCCGCGATAGGTGTTGCCGCCCGACTTGTTCGAGATGATCTCGACCTCGCCGTCGCACCGCTCGAACCAGTTGCTGGCGACGGTGGTGAAGGAATCCGACATCGAGTCGTGGCTGGTGCCGACGCGGATCGTCTCTCCGCCATTCGAACCCAGCACCGGTCGCCGACCGAAGTAATTGTGGTCGATGGAGTGCCGGTTCTCCAGCCCCTGCTCCGCGTCGCGGATCACCACCAGGGTCGTGCCCGCGTTGGTCTTGCCGGTGAGTTGATTGTGATCGAAACGGTTGTCGTGGCCATACAGCGCGACCCAGTTGTCGGATTCGGCGCGGTTTGGCTTGGAGAAGCCGTCAATCACCACATTGGTGACCCGGCTGAAGTTGGCGCGCTCGGCGCGTGACTTGCGGAAGGACAGAACCTCGCCCGTCGGCGACCAGCCGTCGCGGAACACCAGGTTCGACACCACCAGATGCTCGCCTGCGAGACTGAGATTGGAACGCCCGGTGATTGTCACCCCGCCCGGCGTCTGCGCCGTCAGGGTGATGGGCCGATCCGCCGCCCCGCGCCCCGAAAACACGATCTGGAAATCGCGCCACTCGCCGTCCGCCAGGGTCAGGGTGTCGCCCGGCTGCAGACGAGCCACCGCCGAAGCGAACTCAGCCTGGTTCCGAACGAGAGCAGACTCGGCCAAGGCGAGAGACGGCGCACAAAGACAGGCAGCCGCAGCAATAAATACGATGAGAGACGCTTTCGAACCCTGGGTCGACATATTTCCTCCCGACGGATCTTTGCGATCTCTGTTCGGAAGCTATGAACTGGCGATCAGGGCGTCAACCAGATTTGCAGACCAATCCAACTTAATTTGTCACGTTCTGTTGCGTCAAAATTGGTTGTCCAATTTTAGACTAATGGTCAGCGATAGAATCTCCCCCTCGACAGCCCCCGTCGACCGAGGCCCGTCACGCCCGCCGAATGCTGACCGGATCATCGAAATGCGCTAGGTCAACGTCACCGCGCAGAACAGCCCCCTCTATTCTTGTGCATCAGGCTGTGAGACGCTTGCAGAGAACTCCCCGGACGGGTGTATTGATCAGCCAAAGAGGTCTACGAGTCGTCCATGTCAGAGCAGCGCCTTTATCAGTCGGTCGCCAAACAGATCCGTGAGGCTATCGAAGCTGGAGAATTCCCCGTCGGCGCCCGTTTGCCGGGCGAACGCGAACTGGCGGAACGCTTCAATGTCAGCCGCGTCACCATCCGCGAGGCGGAGATCGCGCTGGAGGCCTTGGGCTGGATCTCCATCAAGACCGGGTCGGGCGTTTACGTCCTGTCGCGCGACCCGCACGTGGCCGGCAGCCTGCCCGACGTCACAGCCTTTGACCTGACCGCCGCCCGCGCCGTGTTCGAGGCCGAGGCTGCGGCGCTGGCTGCCGCCAACATCGACGACTCCTCCCTGGCGGAGTTGGAAGGCCTGATCGCCGTCATGTCCAGCCCGACGGCCAGCGACGCGGAATCCAGCATCGCGGATCAGAAGTTCCACGAAACCATCGCCCGCATCTCGGGCAACCCCGTGGTCGAGCACTGCATCAAGTTGATCTGGCGAATGCGGACCGAACTGCCCAAGGTGAAGCAGGTCTATCAAAGCGTCTGCCATCATGACTGGGATTCGCGGACCGACGAACACGCCGCCATCCTGCACGCCCTGAAGGCCCGCGACCCTCAGGCGTCACGCGCCGCGATGCGGGACCATTTCCACCGCCTGTTCGAAGCCATGCTGGCCGCAGAGGAAGCCGAGGCCCTGGCGGAGGTGCGGCGCAGAACCCAGCACGACCGCGACCGCTTCATGGCGACCATGTCCGCCCAGGGCTGAGACGGCTCGGCCTTGGAAGGCCGCCCTTCCGACACGCAATGCGCAAAAAAACCGACGCCGGATGAACCGACGCCGGGAAGAGAAGTCTGTTGGAAACGGGCGTTGTGTGGGGCCCGCCCGGCAAGAAGAAACTCCCTGAAAGAGAGCTCCTCCAAGCCAGGTTCGACGCGACCTAGAACCGGATGCTGAGGCCCG
Source organism: Brevundimonas nasdae (assembly GCF_019395145.1). Lineage (NCBI taxonomy): Bacteria > Pseudomonadati > Pseudomonadota > Alphaproteobacteria > Caulobacterales > Caulobacteraceae > Brevundimonas > Brevundimonas nasdae. The sequence goes on along the minus strand of NZ_CP080034.1, from coordinate 3,377,650 downwards.
CGACGATGCGGCGGTCCGTCAGACCGTTGTAGCAAAGCAGCGCACCGTCATTGATGCAGTACTCGTTGGCGTCTTCACGGGTCAGGTTGATCCCCTCGATGCCGACCGTGGCCCACGGGGTGATGTCGTAGTTGACGCTGGCGTTCAGTTGCCCGCGATCCGCGCTGATGCGCGGCACGTCAAACGCCGAGGTGAAGGCCTCGGTGTTGATGAAGTGCGAGCGCCACGTGTAGCGCACCCGCGCGCTCAAGCCTGCGCGTTCATAGAACAGGGTGGTGTTGTACGAATATTTGGACAGGTTCTCGAGCTCAACACGGTCCTGCGGCAGCGGGTCGAAGCCCAGGTCCCGCGTCGTGTTTCGGGTCAGACCGACCGTGCGGTAGCTGGCCACGTTTCCGCCGGTCTTCTGATAGGTGAAGTTGCCGATGAAGCCGAAGCCGGAGGCCCAGCCCAGACGGTCTTCCCATTGGGACAGATCATACTGGAAGGCCATTTCAACGCCGGTCTGGGTCGTCTCGCCGTCCACATTGAACGTCGAGGTCAAGGGCACGCAGATACCGTTCTGACCCTTGGCCGGATTGTTGACGTTGATGACCGCGATCGGGTTGTAGATACCACCGCCCGGGCACGAGGGGTCACGGCTTCTGTTCACCACCCCGTCCACGGCATTGTCCGGCGGGCTTTCGGTCACACTGGCAAACAGGTTCTCGCGCACCTTGTGGAAGACGCCGATGCTGACCAGGCTGGACGGTGCGAAATAGTATTCGCCCGACAGGTCAAACGACAGCACGGTTTCCGGCTGCAGGCTGGGGTTGCCGCGATTGACGGCCGTATTCTCGCTGGTCGCGAAAGAGACCGACGAGGACAGGGTGTTGAAGTCGGGGCGGCGAATGTCCCGCGCAATACCCGCCCGAATAACGACGTCCTTGCGCGGCTCAGCAACCAGGTTGAAGCGCGGCAGCCAGAAATTGTACGAGCTTTCGTTCACTGCCGTCGTTGAGGTCGAACCGGTCACGATCGTGTTGCCGGTCGACGTCAGATCGGTGCTGACATAGCGAACGCCGGCGTTGCCGCGCATGGGCACGCCAAACGCCTCGACGTCGAAGTTTGCCTGCAGATAGGCAGTGCTGGTGTCTTCCTCGATCTTGAAGAAGGCGCTGGCCTGAGACGTCGGCTCGCCGATCAGCGGAATGTTCGATCCATTGGCGGCGTTGCTGGCGGCAATGGCGGCGTTGAAGGCCGCCAGGGTTCCGGACGGATCCCCGAAGGCGCGCGCGCCATCGACAATCATGAAGTCCGAGAAGAACAGACGCCGACCATCCGCCGCATCGAAGTTGTTCGGACCCGCGATCATGAAGTCTTTGAACAGGTCCGCGCTGGGCCGATAGAAGGACGAGGTGATATTGGTGAAGTTGGTGGTGCCGGTGATGTTGTCGTTCAGCGCGCTGGTCTCGTTCCAACGCAGACCGGCATCGATCGAGGTGATGAACGGCAGGATGCCGTCCATGTCGTAGGACAGATCAAGGCGCACCGCCTTCTCTTCGTTCTCGCGCACGCTGCGGCCCTGGGCCACCTGGTGCAGCCTGTAGTTCGCCGGGTCCAGCAACTGCGCCGAGGTCGGGGTCGTGGCCTGGCCCTGGGCCAGACCGAACTGCAGCGTGCCGTTGCGCAGATCGAACTCGATCGGCACCCCATTGGCCAGGGACACGCCCTGCACCGGCTGCGGTCCGTTCGGATTGACGAATTCCAGCGTGGTGTTGAAGCTCGGCAGGACCGAGTCCGAGGTCGAACGCGACACCTGGCCGCTGACGGACAGACGCTCGCCGTGCCATTCGCCGCCGAACGCAAAGACGCGGCTCTCAGTCAGGCGCGAACCCGTGTCGCTGGTCGTGCGCAGATAGGGCGCCAGATTGCCGTCCATTCTGGGCAGGATGACACCCGCCGCCGCCGCCTGAACCGACCCCAGATCGATGCTGCCGTTAGGCCCCCGAACCGTGCCCAGATTGACCGTTTCGAACGCCGTGTTCGTCGTCCTGTCGACAACGCCATTGTCCGAGATCGTCGAAATCTGGACGGTCGAGCTTTGCTCTGCGCGCTGCTGGTCATTAAGCGTCGCGTCGAAATAGAACTTCAGATTATCGCGCGGCTTCCACTCCGCCGATCCTGAAAAGTTCTTGGTTTCGTACTGAAAATTATCATAGTCCTGATTGAAGAACTGCACGCGCAGGAACGGGAAGGCCTCTGCGCTGGCGCGGCCCGAGTTGGGCGTGACGACAGCGTCTCGATCGACCCGAGGGCGGAAGGCCGCAACATCCTGCTCGGCGTAACTGAAGCTGCCGACCAGACCAATCTTGCCGATGCTCGTATCCCAACGGCGCCCGATGGTGCCCGAATAGCGCGGCGTCGCTGTATCCGTCAGATCGCTGTATTCCGACTGCGCCCGGATCGCGAAAAGCGGCTCAACCAGATCCAGAGGGCGAATAGTGCGCAGGTTGATGGTGCCGCCGACCGAGCCTTCGATCGTCTTGGCTTCAGGCACCTTGATCACCTGGACCGAGCTGATCATCGAGGCGGCGAGGTCGTCGAAGCTGATGCCAGATCGTCCTGATCCCGAGCCCACGGTGGAGACCCCGTTGATCTCTACGCGGTTCGCATCCGTACCGCGGATCTGCACCCCACGACCGACACCGGCCTCTCGAGTGATCTGAATGCCGGTGACGTTCTCAAGCACTTCGGCGAGGTTCTGGTCCGGAAGTTTGCCGATATCTTCGGCCTCAATGACTTCAACCAGGTTGTTGGCGTTGCGCTTTTGCGAAATCGCGTTCTGCAACGACGCCCGAATGCCAGTGACGACGACTTCGCCGACTTCCTGCGCGCCGTCCCCAGCATCGTCCTGACCTTCCGGCACACTCTGAGCAAATGCCGGGCCGGCGAACATGATCGCCGTGCCCGCCATCAGGATCGTAGCCAACCGCCGGTTCGATCCCGCCCTGACGCGGGTGATCTCCATACGCCTCATTCTAAGCCTCCCAAACTTTTTATTGTTGGCTTAACGCTGGATTGGCATGGCATTTCTGTCAACCCATTTTGCGGTACATGCAGGGACATTTAAACAAACCAATTGGTTGACCAATTTGTCATGTGCAATTTGAAATTTGATCACGCAGCAGCGCAGGCGGGCGCTAACTCAAAGCCAGAAACTTAGCGGCGGGTGACAACGGCCACCTGTGAATCGGGAATGTTGGTTGCTGACCTGGAGCACCGAATTACACCCCGCCCGCTTGTCGGCCCTATTTTCGCCAGCCCCCCCTGCGCCGCCCCAGCGTGCGCCAGCATGGCCAACTGATGCAGAGGGCTGAGCCAGCGACGACGCGGGGCCATCTAAATCTAACTCGGGAATTGGCTCTGCACCCATGCTCAGGGAACTAATCGCCCTATCCGACGGGTCACCCTGGTTGAGCTCTTCGTCAGTCGACGAGCGATGATCGACTCCTCCACGAAGAAGAGCCTGCACTCATGTAAAATGTGGCGCGGAAGCTTAAAATCGACGCTGCAACGTCAGGCGAGGCATTCGCCTGAGCGGATATTGACCATCATCACCATACCTGGGAGTCGTCAAACGATCCCCTGACCTGGCCTCTGGGCCCGCATCGAACAGGCTTTTCTACTTCAAGACTTACCTGTGGGCCGGAACTGTCGATGGGGACCGCCCTTTTTCGCCGCTGGTCGATAAACATATTGACGACGACATCATCAGGATAATCGGCTTCATCTTCACTGCAGAAATGACCTCAAAAACAAAATCTGAAAGGTCATCCCAGCTGCCGCCTCGCCATGCGACCGCCGTACTGCCCCCGTAGGGAAGCTTTCAAGCCCCAGCACCGCCAGTTTGGCGTTCAACATAGTCCTGAGGCTCTGCCCAGCCCCCCTATAGCCGATCTAGCCCGGAACTCCCCTTCAAAGAGGGTGAAACTGCTGAAATCGCTTGCACTTGCCCACACCTCCCAAGAAGGTTAAACATACTATCTACATTATTGTCATTTACAGCCATGTCAATTGCAAAAATAGCCGCCCCGCGCCGACGTCGACGCACGCCCGACGAGGCCCGCCGCGAGGCCGTGGCCTCAGCCCGTCGTCTACTGCTGGCAGGCGGCCCTGACGCCATGACCCTGTCGGCCGTGGCGGCGGACATCGGGGTGACCCATGCGAACCTGATCCACCATTTCGGTTCTGCCGCAGGGCTCCAGTCGGCCCTGATGGGATCAATGGTCGCCGACCTGAACCAGGCGCTGACGACCGCCGTGGCTCGCCTGCGCACCGATGAGGGCGCGCCGCTGGAGCTGGTCAACGCCGTATTCGACGCCTTCCTCGAAGGCGGCGCGGGGCGGCTGGCCGCCTGGATCGCAATGTCGGGAGACCTGTCGCATCTGGAGCCGGTGCGCGAAGCCGTGCAGGACCTGGTCCACGCCATCGGCGAGAAGATGGGGGAAAGCGGTCATGCGCGCGAACGGATCGGCTCCGCCGTCCTCTTCATCGCCCTCACCGCCTTCGGCGAGTCCCTGATCGGCGATCCGCTCCGCAACATGCTGGACCAGCCCGAGAACGCCACCCGGTCCGTAGTGGCCAGCCTGCTTCCCTATTTTGTCGGTAAAGCCGAGGTTTGAACCGACCACCGGACACTGCATCAATACGACCTCAAGGCGAATTCGTATTGACATTTACGTTCATAGAGCGATCTTGAACGGGCATGGACGGGCCTGCGCAGACCTCAAGCGCGCGCCGTCCAGGCGAGGTTCCTGCTAAGAATCCCATGACCTTCCCGTCCAGGCTCGTTCTGGACGGGCTTTCTCACGTCGCAGTCGGCAACGGCCTTCGACAGCTAGTTCAACACTCGCCGCGCATCGGGCGTGTCCAGCGAGAAGGCGGGAATGTCCGCCTCGAAACTGCGCCCCTCCGCATCCGTCATATAATAGGCGCCCACCATCGCGCCGCTGTCGGTCCCAAGCGGACAGCCCGAGACGTAGGAATAGCTGGCGCCCGGCGCGATCACAGGCTGTTCGCCGATCACGCCGGGACCGCGCACCTCTTCGACATGGCCGTGGGCGTCGGTGATGGTCCAGCGCCGCGCCATGAGCTGCACCGTCGATCCGCTCAGGTTCACGATCTCCACCTGATAGGCCCAGACCCAGCGACCGGCCTCCGGGTCAGACTGGCCCGCCAGATAGGAGGGACGCACCCGGATCAGGATGCCGTTCGTTTCGGCGCTATAGGCAGGACCATCGTGCATGGGCTATATGCTCGCCCCGCCGAGCGCGGGCTGCAAGCGCGACTTGAAGACAAGTCGTGAAATCCGTGTGAGACAGATGGCATGAGCACTTTCCAAGCGCCCCGTCCCGGCATCCTGCCCGCCCAGTCAATCGAGACCTTGATCGCCGCAGGCGCGATCACCTCCGACACGCCGTTCGATGCCGATCAGGTCCAGCCCGCCAGTCTGGACCTGCGCCTGTCCGACCAGGCCTGGCGCGTGCGCGCCTCCTTCCTGCCCGGCAAGCGCAAGGTCGAGGAGCGGATCGCCGACGTGGCCATGCACGCGATCGAGATCACCGATGCGGGCGTCGTGCTGGAAAAGGGCTGCGTCTATATCGTGCGCCTGCAGGAGCGGCTGAAACTGCCCCAGGGCCTGATCGCCCGCGCCAATCCGAAAAGCTCGACCGGACGGGTCGACGTTTTCGTGCGCCTGCTGACCGATCGCGGCGCCAGCTTCGACGACGTGGACGAGGGTTATGACGGTCCCCTCTATATGGAGGTCGCACCCCAGACCTTCTCCATCCTGGTGCGTCCCGGCACGCGCCTGAACCAGCTGCGACTGAAGGCGGGCGATCCGCCCAAGCTGGAGACCCGCTCGGTCGGCGTCGACCTGCAGGGCGGCGACATTGTCGGCTTCCGCGGGCGTCGCCATGCCGGAGTGGTCGATCTGGACCATATCGCCGGTCATGATCCGCGCGATTTCTGGGAGCCGCTGAGCCTGCGCCGCGGCGAACTGCTGCTCGATCCGGGCGAGTTCTACATCCTGGCCTCGTCGGACGATGTGGAGATCCCCGTCGATCAAGCCGCCGAAATGACCCCGATCGACCCGTCGGTCGGCGAGTTCCGCGTCCACTACGCAGGCTTCTTCGACCCCGGTTTCGGCACCGACGAGGCGCACGGCGCGGGCTCGAAGGGCGTGCTGGAAGTGCGCACCCACGACACGCCCTTCCTACTGGAACACGGCCAGATCGTCGCGCGTCTGGTCTATGAACCCCTGACCGAACGCCCCAGCCGCCTCTATGGCGAAAGCGGCAGCCACTATCAGAGCCAGGGCCTGAAGCTGTCGAAACACTTCAAGGTCTGGTGATCTGAAAACGCCTTCTCCCCGCAAAGGGAGAAGGCGCTGACGGTCAGGGGCGGCCGACCAGGGCGTCGACCGAACCGGCCGTCACCGGGTGATACAGCGGCCGCGCCTCGGCGTAGATGCGGCGCGCCTGGGCGCGGCCCCAGTCGCCTTCGTTCCACAGCGTCTGGAACAGGGGCAGGACGAACTTGCGGCGTCCCTGGCTGGTCAGGAACTTCTCAGCCGTGACGACCGAGGGCTGATAGCGGTGGGCCAGGGCGATCTGGAGCCAGGCGAAGATCAGTTCGCTGTTGCCCTCATTGGCCAGGTTCAGGGTCGATTGCAGGTCGCCCAGCTGCGCATCGGTCAGCCAGTCGGCGTTGGCCGCCAGACCTTGCGGACGCCAGCTGAGGAAACGCTGGCGCTGCTGGGTGTTCCAGCCTGACCACGGGATCGCCGAGGCCGGGCCCTTGTTCTGGAAGAAGGCGACGGCGGCGACATCCACCGGCTCGAACGCGTGGGACACGGGGGCTACGGCATTGGACGGCAGGCCGGGCTGATAGACCCATTCGTCCAGCTTCAGCGCGGTTTCCAGACGGGCGTCGCCCTTCACCAGATGGGCGCGGATGTCGTCCAGGAACATGGCCGTGGTCATCGGGCGATAGGCGTTGCGGTCGAAATAGCCCCGCATCCAGGCGTCGAACTTCTCACGCCCGGCGATGCCCTCGATGGTGCGCAGGAAGGCGGCGCCCTTGTCATAGGCGATGGTGTTCATGCCGTCGTCGGGATCGCGGCCCGTCAGGTTCAGATGCAGTTTGGTGTCGTCGGCGGGCAGGCTCTTCAGCTCGTCCTGCAGACCGTCCCAGGCCAGGACCTGCTCCTGAACCGCCAGGTCATGACCATAGACGGACTCCATGATCCGGTTCTCGAAATAGGAGGTGAAACCCTCGTTCAGCCAGAAGTCGTTCCAGGTGGCGTTGGTGACCAGATTGCCCGACCAGGAGTGCGCCAGTTCGTGCGCGACCAGCGACACCAGCGACCGGTCACCGGCGATGATGGTCGGGGTGGCGAAGGTCAGCTTGGGGTTCTCCATGCCGCCGAACGGGAAGCTGGGCGGCAGGACCAGCAGGTCGTACCGGCCCCAGCGATAGGGGCCGTAAAGCTTCTCGGCGGCGGTGACCATGGCGGCCGTCGGCTCCAGCTCCCACTGGGCGGCGGCCAGACGACTGGGCTCGGTCCAGACGCCGGTTCGGTTGTCGAAGGGCGCAAAGGCCAGCTCCCCGACGCCCAACGCGATCAGATAGGGCGGGATCGGATTGTTCATCCGGAAGCGCCAGGTCTTCTGGCCGTTAGGGGCCGCTTCGCCCTCAGGCGTCAGGTGGTCGGCGCTCATCACCACAGTCAGGTCGGCGGGGGCGGTGATGCGGGCGGAATAGGTCTGGCGGATGCCGGGGCTGTCCTGGGTCGGCACCCAGGTGCGGGTCAGGATCGCCTGGCCCTGGCTGAACAGATAGGGTTTCTGTCCGCCCGCCGTCTGGGCCGGGGTCAGCCATTGCAGGGCGGCGGCGTCAGGACGGGTCGAATAGCGGACGATGATCTTGCGGCGCCCGTCGCCCTCGGCGGCCGGGAAATGCACCGTCAGGGGCTGGCCCTTGATGGCGTCGTCTGCGCCGATGTCGAAGCGCAGGGGCTGGCCCGCCGCATCGTTGACCGACTGGATGTCGAGGTTGCGGATGTCCAGGATCACTTCGCCGGCGTTCGGCGCCGTCAGCAGGTCCAGGGTCGCCGTGCCGGACAGGGTCTTGGCCTGGAAGTTCGCCGTCAGGTCCAGCGCCACATCGACGACGCGGGCGATCTCGGGGCGGCCATAGGTGTGGCTGTCGACAGCCTGCGGGCCGGGCGCGGGGGCGATGGCGGGCGGCGTCATGGAAGCCCCTCCGGTCGTGGTGGAGCAGGCGCTCACGCCCAGCGCGGCGGCGAGGGCGAGGGCGGAGACGAGACCGAAGGCTTTGCGCTTCATCGAGACTTTCCGGGTTCTGACCAGAGGATTGGCCGGAGAACGCGCGGAAACGGCGAAAAGATCAAGTCTTGGGTCGTCGCATCCTTCGCGGCCCCTGGGTCAGGCGCCGGGCAGAGGCTTGGCGTGATGGGCCTGGAACAGTCGCCCCCGCTCGGCATACAGGACGCAGGCCAAGGCGATCAGGCCCATGGCCGTGAAGCCCACCGCCATCGGCGTCACCGTGCCATTGAACTGCTGGCCGATGGCGAAGCCCAGCAGGGAGCCGATGATGGTGGAGATGAAGCCCTGGATCGAGGCGGCGGTGCCCGCGATATGGCCCATGGTCTCCATGGCCATGGCCCCGAAATTGCCCGCGATCATGCCGAAGCAGAACATGGTCAGGGTCTGAAGAATGGCGAAGGTCCAGATGGATTCATGCCCCGTCAGGGTCACCAGCGCATGGATGCCCGCAATGGAGGTGAAGCCGATCAGGGCTGTGTGCGAAATCTTGCGTGACCCCAGGCTGACGACCAGGCGGGCGTTCAACAAGGAGGCCGCGGCGATCCCGCCCGCGATCAGGGCGAAGACGGCGGGGAAGATGGCCTCGGCATGGAAGACGTCGGCGAAGATCTGCTGCGACGAGTTGATGAAGCCGAACAGGGCGCCGGTGACGGCCGTCATGGCCAGGGTGTAGCCCATGGCGGTGCGGTCGGTCAGGGCGGTCTTGTAGGCGGAAACCAGACGGCTGAACTGGATGGGCAGACGATCCTCTGGCTTCTGGGTCTCGGGCAGACGCAGCGACGCCCAGACGATCAGGCTCACCCCGACCAGCCCCAGACCGCCGAAGATCCAGCGCCACGGCCCGACCAGCATGATCAACTGACCGATGGAAGGCGCCAGGATCGGCACGCCCAGGAAGACCAGGAAGCTGAAGGACATGACGCGGGCCATGGTGCGGCCTTCATAGCGGTCGCGCACGATGGAGACGGCCAGAACGCGGGTGCAGGCGCTGCCCAGTCCCTGACCAATCCGGGCCAGGATCAGCATGTCGAAGGTGGGCGCCATGGTCGCCAGCAGGCTGAACACCACATAGATGCCGACCCCGACCAGCAGCACGGGCTTGCGTCCGAAACGGTCCGCCAGCGGTCCATAGATCAGCTGCGCCCCGCCAAATCCCAGCAGATAGGCGGTGACCACCCACTGGCGGTCATTGTCGTTCACCAGGCCCAGGTCTTCGGCGATGTGCGGCAGGGCCGGCAGCATGGCGTCGATGGCCAGGGCGTTCAGCGCCATCATCAGGGCGACGATGCAGACGAACTCGACGAAGCCGAGCTCCTTCTTCGGGGCGGATGACGCGGGGGAAGCGGACATGGGGCTCCAGATGCGCCGCCAAGCCTCGATGCGCAACCGCACAGCCATGACAAGTTGCTGCAACGCAACGAAATCGAGCTTGAACGCGTGGCGCCTCGCCATTGTCATGAAGCTTCGCTAGAGGAAGTCATGACAGAACAAATGACAGCACAGGCGGCGCTGGACCGCCTCGAAACCCTCTACACCCAATCCGTGACCAACCTGCGCGACGCCGTGCGGGATTTCGTCAACACCGGCGAGCGGCCCGATCCGCTGAAACGCGCCGAAGGGGTGTTCGCCTATCCCGAACTTCGCATCCGCTGGGACGGGGATCGCCCCCAGGACCTGGCGCCGCGCGCCTATGCCCGGCTGTCGCGCCAGGGCAGCTATTCGACCACTGTCACGCGGCCGGACCTGTTCCGCCCCTATCTGACCGAGCAGCTGGGCCTGCTTGAGGAAGAATACGGCGCGACCTTCGAGGTCGAGGTCTCGCGTCAGGAAATCCCCTTCCCCTATGTGACCGACGGTCTGGAAGTGGCGCTGGACCGGTCGATGACGGCGGCGCTGGCGCGCTGGTTCCCGACGACGGACCTGGCCCATATCGGCGACGAAATCGCCGATGGCCTGTTCGAGCCGGGCGGCGACTTCCCCCTGTCGCATTTCGACGGCCTGCGGACCGACTTCTCTCTGGCGCGGCTGAAGCACTACACCGGCACGCCGGTCGACGATGTTCAGTCCTATGTCCTGTTCACCAACTATAATCGCTACGTCGATGAGTTCGTGCGCTGGGCCATTGAGCAGCTGCAGACGCCGGGTTCGCCCTACGAAACCCTGTCGTGCGCAGGCGGCATCGTCATCACGCGCGATACGCCCAACCCAGAGGCGGCGATCAGCGACACGGCCTGGAAGAAGCACCAGATGCCGGCCTATCACCTGACGGCGCCGGGCAATCAGGGCGTGACCCTGGTCAACATCGGCGTCGGCCCGTCCAACGCCAAGACCATCACCGACCACCTGGCGGTCGTACGTCCCCATGTGTGGCTGATGATCGGTCACTGCGGCGGCCTGCGCGCCAGCCAGACCATCGGCGACTATGTGCTGGCCCACGCCTATCTGCGTGACGACCATGTGCTGGACGCGGTTCTGCCGCCGGACATCCCCATCCCCTCGATCGCCGAGGTCCAGCGCGCCCTGTACGACGCCACCAAGTCGGTCAGCGGCATGCCGGGCGACGAGGTCAAGCTGCGCCTGCGCACCGGCACCGTCGTCACCACCGACGACCGGAACTGGGAGCTGCGCTATTCCAAGTCGGCGCTGCGTTTCAACCAGAGCCGCGCCGTCGCCATCGACATGGAAAGCGCCACCATCGCCGCCCAGGGTTACCGCTTCCGCGTGCCCTACGGAACGCTGCTGTGCGTGTCGGACAAGCCGCTGCACGGAGAGATCAAGCTGCCGGGCCAGGCCAATCGCTTCTACGAAGGCTCGATCTCCGAACACCTTCAGATCGGCATTCAGGCCGTGGACCTGCTGCGCAACGAAGGCCCGCGCCTGCATTCCCGCAAGCTGCGCGCGTTCGACGAGCCGCCGTTCCGCTAAGCCCGTATCCGCCCGGTCCGTGAGCTGCGGATCGGGCGGATACGGTCGTGCTAAAAAAGAACTTTACAAAATAAAGCGAATGACTGATCCTGAGCTCATCAGGTTCAGGAGGACGCCCCATGGCGCGCGACAATCAGGCTATTCAGGACGACATCGCCTATATGCGGGCGCTGGCGCACGAGGGGCGGCACGCCCCGCTGCTGGCGGGACCGATACTGGTCGCCGCCGCCATCATTTTCGGGATAGCCAGCCTGGGCCAATGGGTCATGCAGGCAGGCTTGGTCGAGGCGGGGCCATGGGCGCCCCTGTGGCATTGGGTCGGCGCGGGCGTGGTCTTCACAGCCGTCCTGACCGTATTGATCGGACGCATCAAGGCCCGGCCCGGCGCCCACTCCTCGGCCAATCGCGCCGTGGGCGCCGCCTGGTCCGGCGTAGGGTATGGCATATTCGCCACCTGGCTGGCCCTGGCCGCCCTGTCAGTGAAGACCGGCAACTGGTCGTGGATGGCGGTCATGCCGACGGTGGTGCTGGTCGCCTATGGCTCGGCCTGGATGATCGGCGCTGCGATGACCCGCACCCGCTGGATGGGCTGGACTGCCCTGCTGGCCTATGTCGGCGGCGTCGCTGTAGCCTGGTTCATCGACAGTCCGGCCATCTATCTGGTTTTCACGGTCGTTCTGATCGCCGTGGCCCTAATCCCGGGCCTGATCCTGATGCGCCAGGAACCGGCTGAGGTCATCTGATGGCGGACGACTTCGACATCAGCCGCATCGACGAGGTCATTCACGGTCGCATCCGACTGGGCATCATGGCCTTCCTGTCGGGCGCGGAGACGGCAGACTTCACCAGCCTGAAGGCCCGGCTGCAGACCACGGACGGCAATCTGTCCGTCCACCTGCGCAAGCTGGAGGAGGCGGGCTTCGTCAAGGTGGACAAGAGCTTTAAGGGCCGCAAGCCCCTGACCGAGGCCAGCCTGACCGAAGCTGGGCGCAGCGCCTTCGTCGCCTATCTGGATGCGATGTCGCAACTGCTGCCAGAACGATGAAGACGCGCTAGAAGCTCCCCCATGAGCATCCGCCTTCTGGCCTTCGACGCCATCGACAACTTCCGCGACTATGGCGATTACGCCGTTGGGACCGGGCTGCGTCTGCGGCCCGGCCTTCTGTTGCGCTCGGCCCATCATGCCCGAGCCAGCGACGCGGATCTGGAGCGGGTGAAGGCGTTGAACATCGGCACGGTGGTCGACCTGCGCCGGGCGGGCGAACGTCGCGACCAACCCTCGCGCAGGCCCGAAGGTTTTGACGCCCAGGTGATCGCCGGAACGGTCGATGACGGCATGGAGGCGCCGCACATCACCTTTCTCAAGACCGAAGACCTGACGCCGGAATCCGGGCGGCGGTTCATGACCGGCACCTATCGCCGCCTGCCGTTCGACGTGTCGCATCGGGATGTTTTCAGCCGCTATTTCCGCGCCCTGGCCGAGACGGATCGGCCCGTGTTGATCCATTGCGCGGCGGGCAAGGATCGCACCGGTTTTCTGGCCGCCCTGACTCATCATCTGTTGGGGGTTGCACGCGAGGACCTGATCGAAGATTTCCTGCTGACCAACGCCGCCGTCGATCTGGACCGCCGCGCCCCGTCCGTCGCCCGCCAGTTGGAGAAGATGACCGGCCGCGCCGCCTCGCATGAGGCCGTGGTCGCCTTTCTGGGGGTGGAGCCTGACTATCTGGACGCCGCCTTCGCCGAAATCGACAAGCGCAACGGCTCGCTGGACGCCTATCTGGAACAGGTGCTGGGCGTGGATGCGGCCCTACGCGACCGGATCACGGCGCGTCTGTCGGCGTGAGCCAGGGACTGAACGCCGTCGTCATCCGCAGCCACCCATGGGTGGAGCCTCTGCATGTCGTCGCCGGACTGGGCGGCGGCGATGGTGTTCTGGCCCTGTTGTCGGATGGCGGGCCGGGCGGGCGGTGGTCCCATGTCGGGGCTGAGCCGGATCGTGTGTCCGTAGGCTCGGTCAATGAGGCGGCCCCGTTCGAAGTCCTGCGTGATCCGGCCTTTGGTCCCGGCACGGTCGGCCTGGCCGCCTATGATGCAGGCGCGCGTCCGGCGACGGGGCGACGGGAGGCGGTCTGGCCTGATTTGATGCTGGCCCGTTATCCGGCCCTGCTGAGCTTTGACCATCATGGGCGATCCGTCCACGTCATCGGCCAGGGCGTGACGCAAGCGGATGCCGAGGCCGCCGCCGTTCGTGCGGAAGACTGGCTGGGCGGCGCGAGGCGGCCTGACCTCCGCCCTGCGCCCGCTGAAACCTTTGAGGCGGAGGTGTCGGAAGGCGGCTATCAAGATGCGGTCGCCGATGTCGTGTCTCGCATCGCGGCGGGCGAACTGTTTCAGGCCAATATCGCCCGCGCATGGTCCGGCGTTCTGAAGCCCGACGCCGATCCTTTCGACGTCTTCCTGCGCCTGCAGCAGGGGCGGGCGTCACCGTTCGGGGCCTATTGGCGGATCGGCGGCCGGGCCTTGGCGTCGAACTCCCCCGAGTTGTTCCTAGCCTTCGACGCCGCGACCGGCCGCATCGAGGCCCGTCCGATCAAGGGCACGCGCCCCCGCGCAGCCGACCCCGTTCAGGACGCCGCCCAGGCCGCCGATCTTCTGGCCAGCGCCAAGGACCGGGCCGAAAACCTGATGATCGTCGACCTGATGCGCAATGATCTGGCCCGCGCGTCGCTGCCCGGTTCGGTGCGTGTCGAAACCCTGTTCGCGGTCGAAAGCCACCCCACGGTCCATCATCTGGTGTCGACCGTGACGGCGCGCGCTGCGCGGGGCGTCACCCCTGCCGATCTTCTGGAGGCGACCTTCCCGCCGGGCTCCATTACGGGCGCGCCGAAGCATCAGGCGATGAAAGTGATCGCAGGCCATGAACCGCCGCGCGGCCCCTGGTGCGGTTCGCTGTTTCTGATCGAAGCGGACGGCGGCCTGACCGCCTCGGTCCTGATCCGCACGGCCTCGTTCGAACTTACCGACAGCGGCTGGCGTTACCGCACCCTGGCCGGAGCTGGGATCGTGGCAGACAGCGATCCTGAGGCCGAATGCGCCGAAACCGACGCCAAGATATCCGCCCTGCGGGACGCCCTGATCGCGGGATTGGCCTAACTGCAGGCCCGGATGCAATCCACCGTATTGGTGTTGCGCGGCTGTAGATAGGTCGTGTGCTTGAAGTTGGTGAGCGCGGGCATGACGTAGCCCAGGGGCGACTTATAGGCGTAGTAGGCCTCGGTGATGATCACGGTCTGGCCCGGCGCGATCAAGTCGTCCGGCACAGAGGCTTCGCTGAGCGTCATTGGCGACATGCCGTCGCCCTTGCTCCAGTCCAACTTCAGTTTTGTGGCGGAGATACGTGTGACGCTGGTCACGCGCTGTTTCAGCGTCGTCACCGGAAAGGGCGCCATGATCTGACCGCCGATGCCGAAGACATTGGTGAAGCCTGCCTGATCAAGTGAACTGCTCTGGGTCACCAGATCGCCGACCATGGCGGCGACATGGTTGGTGCGCTTCATGGCCATATAGCCTTGGCAAACCTCCGCCACGCCGACGTAGATCAGGATCATCACGGGCGCCAGGATGGCGAACTCCACCGCCGCGAGCCCCCTGGTGTCCCGCGCCAGCCTGCGGAATATGTTTCGGCCCATCGTCATTTACAGGTTGCGCCGCCAGAGCCGGACTGGGTGAAGGGTTCGTTCTTGAACGCGGTCGTCGCCTGCAGCAGGGCGGTGCGCTGATCGCCGACGCGGGCAATGGCCTGATCAAGAATGGGCGTGATCACCGGCTGGCGATACCAGACCCGAGCCAGAACCAGACTGCCGGGGCCGCCGCCATTATAACAGTCCTTCAGATCTTCAGGCTTGGAAGGCGCGGGAGGGGTGGCGTTGAATGAACCGATGACGCGTACATCCACCGTGGCGCGGGTCTGACAGTCGCCGGACCAGACGCTCATGCGGCTGCAGACTTCCTTTTTGAAACGCGCGGCGTCGAAGCCCTGGGCGTCCGCCTGGCCGGTGCGGATCATCCGGCCCGTGTCCATGGTCGCAGCCTCCAGCACTGAATCCAGCACAAAGACCATGGCGAGCTCCATGATCGCGCCCAGAAGCAGAAAGAAGGGCGCTGCGACCAGCGCGAACTCCACCGCCGCAGTACCCTGCGTCGCCTTACTGAATCTGCGAGCGAAACCCATCGGACGAAGGATCAAGGCGCGGTGGAGCGGGCGCCGCTGTCGCCTGCCGTGCGCACGCTGGGCGCGCAACTCGCGCCGCACGCCATTTCCGTCGCCTGGGCGCCGCGCCATACCCGGACAGAGCCGGTCGAACCTGCGGTGACGACGATGTCGCGCTGGAACAGGGTGCGTCCGATGGCGTCGACGGCGACAACCTGGGTCACGCCATAACCCTTGCCCGTGATGAACAGGGTGTTGGCGTCCACGACCGTGACGTCGGCGATCTGCGGATTGCCGACGATCACCGAAGCCGCGCCTCCGGTCAGACGAACGCGGGCGGAACGATCGATCTCCACATTCATCGTGCTCGCCTGCGCCCAGGACATGGACGGAGCCGTGACGGCGGCGAGGGCGAGAGCGAGGCCGAGAGCGGCGGAAGTGCGGGACATGGTGATGCCTGATGAACGGCGCGCACGCGCGTGGTGACGCGCAAGATGCGTCAGCATTTCTCAACAAAGACTGAAGCGAGGAAAACAGAGGTCTTAGATATTTTTTCAAGTAAATATCGGAGTAACCAAACCTCATGACGCGGCTTTAACTCGGGTCGGGCATTTTGATCCTGCGTTTGGGGGTCAAGCGGGCATCCGGCTCCCCCCGCCAAGTTGCTCGCTGATCTATTTTGAAAGGGATCAAAAATGACCAAGTTTGTTTCGCATTTCATCAAGGACGAGTCCGGCGCCACCGCCATCGAATACGGCCTGATCGCCGCTCTGATCGCCGTCGTCATCATCGGCGCCGTGAGTGTTCTGGGAACTAAGCTGTCGGACACGTTCACGGCAGTATCTGATAAGCTTGTTACCGCACCGAAGGGTTGATGGTGTCAACTTAAGAGCTTAAGTGACGGGGCCGGAGCGATCATCGCTCCGGCCTTTTGCTTTTCACGGTCATTCAGCGGAAACCCAACTTTAACGCCCGTCGATTATTCTGTCTTTATGAACACCGCCATTCTCCTTTCTCTGAGTCTTATGCCTGCTCTTGTCATCGTTGGCGGACTGCATGACCTTCTGACAATGAAGATTCCAAACTGGATTTCACTGGCTCTGGTCCTGTTGTTCTTTCCAACCGCGCTTCTGGCGGGCCTTGGTCCGATGGCCCTGGCCATCCATGTCGGCATAGGATTGGCTGCCCTGTTCATCGGAGCCGGAATGTTCGCCCTGCGCTGGATCGGCGGTGGCGACGCCAAGTTGATCGCGGCAAGCTGTCTGTGGCTCGGCCTGTCCGGATCAGGAATGTTCCTCCTGTGGACCGGCGTGGTCGGCGGCCTATTCTGTCTTTTCCTAATACTGGCGCGGCAGCATCTTCAGATGGTGACGCCCAATGCACCGGGCTGGGCCTCGCGGTTGCTGGAGCCCAAGGGGGACATTCCTTATGGCGTGGCCATCGCCATCGGCGCCCTGCTGGCCTTCCCGGGCGCCGATCTGATGCAGGCGTTCGCGCTCACGCAATAACAGCGCCTGTCCAAAGAGCGCTGGTCTTGAAGGTTTAGGGGCGCGTTAACCTACTCGCCTCATGATTGTTAACGGCAGAGTGTTCTTGGACCGAATCCTGGTTCCACTCCCCGCCGGAGACCGCCTGGATGAAGCCCGCTCGCATCGCCGTCATCTGCATCGCCGCTGTGGCCGCCATCGGCCTGGCCCTGGTCGTCCGGGCCATGGGCTCTTCTTCCAGCGCGCCTGCGACGCCTGCGGCCGCCGCCGACACCCAGCCCAAGGCGCGGGTTTTGGTCGCCGCACATGACCTGGCGCCCGGCAAGAAGCTGACGGAGGCTGATCTCGACTGGAAAGAGATGCCGGTCGCAGAGGTCAATCCGCTCTACATCACCGACGGCGCCACGCCCGTTCCGGCCAAGCCGGTCGAGGCCGACGCCAAGGCCGAGCCCGCCAAACCCGCCGCAGGAACCGTTGAGGGCCAGCCCAGCGCCGTCGCCAAGGTGGCGCGCGCCGCCAACGACATCGCAACGGGCGGCGCCAAGGCCGACTATGTCGGTTCAGTCGTGCGCGAACCCATTCTGGCCGGAGAGCCCATCGTGGCCCGCAAGATCGTCCGTGCAGGCGACAGCGGCTATATGGCCGCCTATCTGGAGCCCGGCATGCGGGCCATGGCCATCCGCGTCACGGTCGAGACGGCGGCAGGCGGCTTCATCCTGCCCGGCGACCGGGTCGATGTGGTCCTGACCCGTCAACTGGACAACAATAACAACGCGACCGAAGGCGGCGCCTCGGACCGCGCCAAACACGCCGCTGGCACGGTGCTTGAGAACCTGAAGGTTCTGGCCGTCGACCAGACCACGCGCGCCGGTGACGATGAACAGTCCGTGGTCGGCGCGACGGCCACGCTGGAGGTCACGCCCAAGGACGCCGAGCTTCTGGCCCTGGCCAAGGCTGAGGGCGAACTGTCGCTGGTTCTTCGTTCATACGCCGACACCGCCGGGCCGTCCGGCGCCGTTCGCGGCGCCCAGCGCGCGGCGGTCGCTGCGCGCAACACCTCCGTCCGCGTCTATCGCGGCGGCGCTCCCGAAGTGGTGACGATCCCGTGAGGCTCTCGATGAAACCTGCCACCGTCATCGCCTGCGCCCTGCTGGCCGCGCTGGGGCCGATCGCTCCGGCCATGGCCCAGACGCGCGCCGCCGTGTCGATGGGCGCCGCGCCGCAACTGATCAATCTGCCCCGCGGCACTTCATTTGCGGTGGACCTGCCCGCCGACGCCCGCGACGTGATCGTCTCCAATCCGCAGGTGGCCGAGGCCATGCTGCACTCGCCGCGCCGCATCACCATCATCGGTCTGAGCGCAGGCGAAACCGACGCCGTGTTCCTGGACGCCGCAGGACGCCAGATCCTGACGTTGCGGGTTCGGGTCGATGCGGGCACCGGCGCGTTGCAGGACACGCTGAACCGGCTGATCCCCGGCGGAACGGTTCGCGCCGAAGCGGTCAACGACAGCATCATCCTGACCGGCATGGTCGTCAGCCCGGCCCAGGCCGATCAGGCGCAGCGCATCGCCCGCGCCTTCGTCTCGGCGCCCGAAAAGGTGCTGAACATGGTCAGCGTCGCCGGTTCCGACCAGGTCACGGTCAAGGCCCGCGTGGTCGAGGTGCAACGCACCGCCGTCAAGCAACTGGGACTGGATGTTTCGGCGGTGTTGAACTCTGTCGGCGACGGTCTGTCCTTCGCCAACAGCGCCACCTTCGGCGTGAACGGCAGCATCCTGGGCGGCGGTTCTCTGGGCTATACGGACCAGAGCGGAGACGGCAATCGGCTGAGCACACGTCTGCGCGCCTTTGAGCGGGCGGGTCTTCTGCGCACCCTGGCCGAACCGAACATCACCGCCGTCAGCGGCGAAAGCGGCGAGTTCCTGGCGGGCGGCGAATTCCCCATCCCGGTGAACCAGACGACCGACAACGGCAGCTCGCGCATCGGCATCGAGTTCAAGCCTTACGGGGTGCGCCTGGCCGTGCGGCCGATCGTTCAGTCGGAAGGCCGCATCACGCTGCAGCTGTCGACCGAGGTGTCGGAACTGACCAGTGAAGGCGCCTTCACCATGAATCCGTCAGCGGAGAACTCGCTGGTGATCCCGGCGCTGAGCGTGCGCCGCGCCAACTCGACTGTCGAACTGCCCAGCGGGGGGTCGTTGATGATCGCGGGACTGCTTCGGGAATCGACGCGTCAGAACATCGACAAGGTGCCTGCGCTGGGCGACGTGCCGGTGCTCGGCTCTCTGTTCCGATCGCGCGACTATGTGTCGGGTCAGACGGAACTGGTCATCATCCTGGAAGCCTATGTGGTGTCGCCGACGGCGCCGGGGCGGCTGCAGACGCCAGCGGACGGGCTGCATATCGCCAGCGACGCCCAGAGCATTCTGTTCGGCCAGTTGAGCCAACGCTACGGCAGCCCCGAACCGTCCTCCAATCCTGCGGGCAGCGGCTGGCAGGGCCCCGTGGGCTATGTGATCGAAT
Organism: Brevundimonas nasdae; assembly: GCF_019395145.1. NCBI lineage: Bacteria > Pseudomonadati > Pseudomonadota > Alphaproteobacteria > Caulobacterales > Caulobacteraceae > Brevundimonas > Brevundimonas nasdae. The sequence goes on along the minus strand of NZ_CP080034.1, from coordinate 3,358,110 downwards.
GAGGCGCGCCATGAAACACACCGCAATCGCCCTGGTGTTCGCCGCGACTGCGCTCGGCGCCTGCGCTACCAGCGCCCCAACGCAGCCGGCCGCTCTGAACAGCCTGTCCAACTATGTGCTGGAGGTCGAGCCGGGCCTGGACCGCGTCGCCCTGGCCGTCCACGACAATGGACTGTCGGCCAATCAGCAGGCGGCTCTGTCCGGCCTGGTGCAGAGGTTCGCGGCTGAACAGGCGGAAGTGATCCGCATCGAGGGGCCGTCGGGCGGCGATCCCGTCTCGGCCCAGATCGCCTGGAGCGTGCGCGACGCCCTGACGGGCATGGGCGTGCCGTCGGAACGGGTCGTGGTGATGGCCTATAATGCGCCCCATCCGCGCGCGCCGGTGCTGGCGGGCTTCGAAACCCTGCGAGCGCATATTCCGAACTGCGCAACCGCGCCGACCCAGCTGGGCGGATCATGGACCAACCGCACCTCGCCAGACTTCGGCTGCTCGGTCACCGCCAACCTGGCGGCGCAGATCGCCAATCCGCGCGACATTGTTCAGCCGCGCGGCATGACCGGCGCCGATCAGGGCCGCCGATCCAAGGTGTTCGAAATGTATCGCGCGGGAACAGCGACCTCTGCGGCGCAGGAAGAACTGGTCAATGGCAGAATCTCAAAAGCGGTGGACTAGCGGATGAACGCCTACGCTTCCCAGACCCAGGGTTCTTACGCCGACGACGTGTTCGATGTGGACATGGATTTTTCAGAGGCTGCGCCTCAGCCCCAGGCCTCGCCCCTGTCATTCAGCACGCCCCCGCAACCCCAGACGCCGCCGTCCGCTGGCGCCCCGCAGGGCGGTCATCAGCGCGTAGAGGCGGTCACGGGCTACAATCCCGCTGGCGAACTGGCGCCCCAGGCTCAGACCGGTCTGACGCCGGTCGGGGGCATCGCCGAGGTGTCGGTGCCGCGCATCGCCATCCATGTCTTCGCCGAACGCCAGGACACCCTGAACGCCGCCGAACGTGCGGCGCAGGACCGTCGCATGTCGCGGGCCACGACCCAGATCCGCGTCGGCGGCGTCATGGCGGCGGTCGAAACCTATCAGCACGAACCGACGCCGCCGCTGATCATCGTCGAATGCCTGCGTGACCCCCAGGGGCTGCTGCAGGAAGTGGATCAACTGGCCGAGGTCTGCGACGCAGGCACCAAGGTCGTGGTCATAGGCTCGACCAACGACATCATCCTGTTCCGCGAACTGATGCGGCGCGGGGTCAGCGAATATCTGGTCGCGCCGCTGCAGCCGCTTCAGCTGATCTCGGCCATCGGCGGCCTGTTCAACGACCCGGCCCAGCCGTTCGTCGGCCGCACCATCGCCTTCGTCGGCGCACGCGGGGGCGCAGGCGCCTCAGCCGTGGCCCACAACACCGCCTATGCGATCTCGGAGCGGATCGGCGCCAATACGGTCATGGTCGACTATGATCTGCCGTTCGGCACCGCCGGTCTGGACTTTAATCAGGATCCGCTGAATGGCGTCGCCGACGCCTTGGGCCAGCCGGATCGTCTGGACGCCACCCTGCTGGACCGGATGATGGTCCGCTGCACGGACAAGCTGAGCCTGTTTGCGGCCCCGGCCACCCTGGACGCCGACTGGGACATCTCGACCGAGGCGTTCGAGGAGGTCACCAACCGCATCCGCTCCACCGCGCCGTTCGTGGTGCTGGACCTGCCGCACCTGTGGTCGCCGTGGATGCGCCGCACTCTGATCAGCGCCGACGAGGTGGTGGTGGTGGCGACGCCGGATCTGGCGTCCCTGCGCAACGCCAAGAACATGATCGACCTGATCCGCCACAGCCGCCCGAACGACGCGCCGCCGCGTCTGGTGCTGAACCAGGTCGGGGTGCCGGGACGTCCTGAAATTCCGGCCAAGGACTTTGGCGCGGCGCTTGGCGTTCACCCAAGCCTGATCATTCCGTTCGACGCCAAGACCTTCGGGGCGGCGGCCAACAACGGTCAGATGGTGGTCGATGCAGGCGCCAAGACCAAGGCGGCCGAAGCCTTCCAGACCCTGGCGCAGATCGTGACCCGGCGCGAACTGCCTGCAGCGGGCGCCAAGGGCAAGGCGGCCAAGCCGGCACGGACCGCCGCCGCCAAGCCAGCGACAGGAGAGTCCAAGTCCGTGATCGCCTCTCTGTTCAAGAAGCGCTGACGCGTGTTCGGCAAGCGCACAGGTCAACCCGGCGCCGCACCCGCGCCCGCGCCTCCCGCAGCCAAGCCGGGCGGGGCTTCCGGCTATGCGGACGCGGCGGTGCTGACACCTCACTCCGTGTCCGGCGTTCAGCCCGAACCCTTCGCCTTCGGAGAAGAGGGCGCGTTCGAACCCGCGGCCTCATTCGCCGATAATGGAGCGACCCAGGCTGGGCCCCAGGCTCGTCCGCAGACGGCCGCCGCAGCGGACCGCCTCGATGCGCTGGCCAACCGGCCAAAGGCGCCGCCTGCGCCAGCACCCACGCCGCGTCAGGGCGCCGGTCCCAAGCCCACGGCAGGTCTTGAGCAACTGAAGAAGGCGCAGTCGGTCACACAGATCGTCCGTGAACAGAGCGACTATTATCACGCGACGAAGACGACCATCTTCAACGCCCTGATGAACACCATCGACCTGTCCCAGCTGGCCCAGCTGGACCAGAAGGCGGCGTCCGAGGAAATCCGCGACATCGTCTCCGAACTGGTGGCGATCAAGAACGTCTCCATGTCGGTGGCCGAGCAGGAGCATCTGGTTCAGGACATCGTCAACGACGTCCTGGGCTATGGTCCGCTGGAGCCGCTGCTGGCGCGCGACGACATCGCCGACATCATGGTCAATGGCGCGGGCCGGGTCTTCATCGAGGTCGCGGGCAAGGTTCAGCTGACCAATGTCCGTTTCCGCGACAACACCCAGCTGATGAACATCTGTCAGCGGATCGTGTCGCAGGTCGGCCGCCGCGTCGATGAATCCAGCCCCATCTGCGACGCCCGCCTGCCGGACGGATCGCGCGTCAACGTCATCGCCCCGCCTCTGGCGATCGATGGTCCGACCCTGACCATTCGTAAGTTCAAGAAGGACAAGCTGACGATGAAGAACCTGGTGGAGTACGCCTCCATCAGTCCCGAGGGCGCGCGCGTCCTGGGCGTCATCGGCGCGTCGCGATGCAATCTGGTCATCTCGGGCGGCACGGGTTCGGGCAAGACCACGCTGCTGAACACCCTGACGGCCTTCATTGATCCGACCGAGCGGGTCATCACCTGCGAGGACGCCGCCGAGCTGCAACTGCAGCAGCCCCACGTGGTGCGTCTTGAGACCCGCCCGCCGAACCTTGAGGGCCAGGGCACGATCACCATGCGCGATCTGGTCAAGAACTGCCTGCGGATGCGTCCTGAACGGATCATCGTCGGCGAGGTCCGGGGACCGGAGGCGTTCGACCTGCTGCAGGCGATGAACACGGGCCACGACGGCTCCATGGGCACGCTTCACGCCAACAGTCCCCGCGAAGCCATCAGCCGGATGGAGTCGATGATCACCATGGGCGGATACGGCCTGCCGTCGCGCACCATCCGCGAGATGATCGTCGGATCGGTCGATGTCATCGTCCAGGCCGCGCGTCTGCGCGACGGTTCGCGCCGCATCACCCACATCACCGAGGTGGTGGGGCTGGAAGGCGACGTGATCGTGACCCAGGACCTGTTCGTCTATGACATCACCGGCGAGGACGAGAACGGCAAGGTCGTGGGTCGTCACCGCTCGACCGGCATCGCCCGTCCCCGCTTCTGGGACCGCGCCCGCTATTATGGGCTGGAACGCGAACTGGCCGACGCCCTGGACGCGGCGGAGTAACCGATGCTTCCGATCCTCGCCGCCATTCTGGCCTTCATCACCATCGGCGGTCTGGGCTGGGCGCTGGTCGGAGGCGATGATTCCAGCAGCCAGGCCCTGAAGCGGGCCGAAACGATCACCGGAAAGAAAAGCGCGGCCAGCAGCAAGACCACCGCCGTCGCCAATACGCCCGAAGCGCGCCGCAAGCAGATCATGACGCAGCTGCAGGAGGCCGAGCGGCGCGAACGCAAGGCCCGCATGTCCATGTCGGCCAAACTGGCCCACGCCGGTTTGTCGCTCAAGGTGCAGACCTTCTACATCATATGCGGGGTTCTGGGCGTGGTCGCCCTGATGTTCAGCCTGTTGTTCGGCATGAACATCGTCATCGCCCTGGGCATAAGCCTGATCGTCAGCATTGGTCTGCCGCGCTGGATCATCGGCTTCCTGGCCAAGAAGCGGATGGCGAAGTTTTCGCTGGAGTTTCCCAACGCCGTCGACGTCATCGTGCGCGGCATCAAATCGGGCCTGCCGGTCCATGAGTGTTTCAAGATCATCGCCCGCGAAAGCCCGGCGCCGCTGGGGCCTGAGTTCCAGCGGCTGGTCGAAGGGCTGGGCGTCGGCATGACGCTGGAGCAGTCGCTGGAACGTATGTATGGCCGCATACCGACGCCGGAACTGCGATTCTTCGCCATCGTCATCGCCATTCAGCAGAAGACGGGCGGCAACCTGGCCGAGGCCCTGGGCAATCTGTCGAGCGTCCTGCGGGCGCGTCGGATGATGGGCGAAAAGATCAAGGCGCTGTCATCGGAAGCCATCGCCTCGGCCGGCATCATCGGCTCCCTGCCGCCTGTCGTGATGCTGCTGGTCAGCATAACCACCCCGTCCTACATGGGACTGCTGTTCACGGACCCGCGCGGCAACTTCGTGCTGCTGATTGCGGTCATGCTGATGTCGCTCGGCATCTTCGTGATGAAGCGCATGATTTCGTTCAAGTTCTGAGGTGAAGGCATGAACGGCTTCATCCATTTCATCACCCAGCCGCAGAACCTGCTCAGCATCGCCGTCGGCGTGCTGGTCTTTGCATCGGTGATGACGTTGCTGTCCTCGATGGGCGGCGACCGGAACCTGAACAAGCGCATCAAGTCGGTGAACGAACGCCGCGACGAGTTGAAACGCCGCTCGCGCGCCGCCTTGCAGAACCCCGGCTCCGTCGGCCTGCGTCATACGGACGAAGGCTTCCAGAAGCGGGTCGTCGATCGGCTGAACCTGATCAAACTGTTGGAAGATCCCAAGCTTCTGGATCGGCTGGCGGAAGGCGGCTATCGCGGCCCGCGCCCGATCACGACCTTCTATTTCTTCCGCTTTGCGACGCCCTTCATCTTCTTCGCCATCGCGGTCTTCTACGTCTTCATCCTGAATGACTTCGGCCTGGCCTTCACGGTGCGGCTGGTCATTGTCGTCGGGGCGGCGGTGGTGGGCTTCTATGCGCCGAACGTCTTCCTGTCGAACCAGATCACCAAGCGCCGCACCTCGATCATGCAGGCGTTTCCCGATGCCCTGGACCTGCTGCTTATCTGTGTCGAAGCGGGCATGTCGATTGAGGCGGCCATCGCCAAGGTCAGCCAGGAAATGGGCACGACATCGGTCGCCCTGGCCGAGGAGCTCAGCCTTCTGTCGGCGGAGCTGTCCTATCTGCCGGACCGGCGCATGGCCTATGAGAACCTGGGCAAACGCACAAACCATCCGGGCGTCAAGTCCGTGGCGACCGCCATGACCCAGGCGGAAACCTACGGCACGCCCCTGGCCACCGCCCTGCGGACCATGGCCAAGGAGAACCGCGACCTGCGTCTGTCGGCGGCGGAGAAGAAGGCGGCGGCCCTTCCCGCCAAGCTGACCGTGCCGATGATCCTGTTCTTCCTGCCGGTTCTGTTCCTCGTCATCCTCGGCCCGGCCATCATCCGCATCCAAGACACGATGGGCGGGGGCGGCGCAGGCGGTTAGGCCGTCTAGAGCCTGATCCGCTGAGATGGAATCGCTGCGCGATTCCGACGATGCGGTGAATCAGGCTCCAGATATTAAGCGAGAGCATGATTCACGCTTCTGTCGGAACCGCGTAGCGGTTCCGTCTAAAACGATCATGCTCTAAGTCTTAGGCGCCCTGACGTTCCGCCGCGGCCTTCAGACCCTCGACAATGGCTTCCTGCGCGTTGCGGATGCTGGCCCTGTGCTTGTCCAGATGCAGTTCGCCGCGCAGGCCGACAAACCGGATGCCGGAGGTGACGATGCAGCTTCCCTTGTCCAGTTCCTCGATGCCGATGTAGCGGACCGTTGCGAACAGGAAGCCGCGTTTCTCGGTCCAGACCAGGCGCGAATAGGGCTGCCACTCTGCGACCCGGCCCAGGGCCCGGCGCTCGGGGATGCCCGGATAAGCTTCTGTCATCGCCAGTTGGCCGCCATAGGCGATGGCGCCCTCGACATCCGTGTCGATGGGGTTCCAGTGGTTCCAGGACGGCAGGTCCGAGATCAGCTCCCAGAGCCGATCCGATGTGGCCTTAACGCCAGCGCGCTTGTCGATGCGGGTGTCTTCCATGGCGTGCGATCTGACACGGCTTTTCGCCGGAAGGAAGACCCGATGCGTTGCTGCGTCGCTTACTCCGGCTGAACCAGTTTCAGCCGCCGCCCGTCGTCCAGACCCAGTCGCGTCTTGACCTCGAACAGGTCGGCGCCGACGGGAATGATCAGCAGCTTCTTGGGCTGGGCCGTATTGACGGCCACCACCGCGTCCTTGGGACAGATGTCGAAACAGTCGGCGCCGGTGATCGTCAGCTCGCCCTTGCGGCCCTTCTTGCCCTTTTTCAGGTGCAGATATTTCCGCAGCGCCTTCTTCAGCGTCAGGTCGCCGTCCGGGCCGAAGCCGCCGTCCAGCTTCTTGGAGCATTTGCGGCACACCAGAACGACGTCGCGCCACTGGGTGTCTGTGCTCTTGATCGGCTTGGCCATAAAATGATGATCGGCGACCGATGGTGGTTGCACAAGTGGGCGCGGCGCCCACACCATCGCGCGGGCTGAAATTTCACAGGATCTTCACATGCGCCGCCTGCTCGCCGCCTCCACCCTTGCACTGACGCTGGCGGCGGGCGCCGCTCATGCGCAGGCCGTGCCGGTCGAAACCGTGGACGCTGCGGTTCAGCGGATCCTGCCGGAAGTCACCGCCTGGCGGCGCGACCTGCACCAGCATCCTGAACTGGGCTTTGCCGAGACGCGCACGGCGGGGGTGGTCGCCGACCATCTGCGGGCGCTGGGGCTGGAGGTCCGCACCGGCGTCGGCAAGACCGGCGTGGTCGGGGTGCTGCGCGGCGCCCATCCGGGCCGCGTGGTGGCCCTGCGCGCCGACATGGACGCCCTGCCGGTGCAGGAGGCGACCGGCCTTCCCTTCGCCTCGACCGCGACCGGCGCCTATATGGGCGCGACGGTTCCGGTGGCCCACGCCTGCGGCCATGACATGCACATCGCCATGCTGATGGGCGCCGCCGAGGTGCTGGCGGGCCTGAAGGATCAGATCAGCGGAACCATCGTCTTCGTCTTCCAGCCCGCCGAGGAAGGCGCCCCTCCCGGAGAGCCCAAGGGCGGCGCCGCCCTGATGATCGAGGAAGGGGCGCTGGCCAATCCCAAGCCGGAGGCGATCTTCGGGCTGCACGTCGTGCCGGGCCGTCCGGGAACCGTCTTCTACCGCCCCGAAGGCTTCATGGCGGCGTCAGACCGGGTCGACATCAGCCTGAAGGGAAAACAGACGCACGGCGCCTGGCCCTGGCGCGGCGTCGACGTGGTGGCGGTCGCGGCCCAGGTGGTCGATACGGTCAACACCCTGACCGCGCGCACGGTCGATCCGACCACCACACCGACCGTCTTCACCATCGCCACGGTCAATGCGGGCGTGCGCTACAACATCATTCCCGACAGCGCGGCCCTGTCCGGAACCCTGCGGACCTTCGACGTGACCCAGCGCGACGCCCTGGTCGCCCGCGCCAACTCGGCCATCGGCCATGTCGCCGAAGCCTACGGCGCGACGGCGGAGTTCAGCGTCAAACAGAACGCGGCCCTGGTCTTCAACGACGTGGGCCTGTCGGCCTGGCTGGCCCCGGTCCTGACCGAGGCGGCCGGGCAGGGCAATGTGAATCCGGCGACGCCCCCGACCACGGTGGCCGAGGACTTCAGCTATTTCCAGCAGGTCATCCCCGGCGTCTTCTATCATCTGGGCGCCAGCCCGGACGGCGTCGATCCGTCCCAGTCCGCGCCCAACCATTCGCCCGAATTCTCACCCAACGAGAAGGTGCTGCCGCTGGGCGTGAAGACCCACGTCCTGACGGCGCTGCGCTTCCTCGAACGCCCCTGATCAGTGGACGCCGCCGGGCGGGGACAGACCCAGTTCGGCGGCGACGCGGGCCAGCTTGTCCGGATTGCGGGTGATGAAGATCTCGACGATCCGTCCATCCTCGATGTTGAGAGCCGTGGTCTGAAGCACCCGCCCGCGCTCCAGGCTGACAAACCCCGGCAGGCCGTCGATCCACAACAGGCGCAGGAAGACGAACGAGTCCATGCCGTATTTGCGATGAAGGCCGGTGTAGAGGCGTTTGATGCGCGCCAGCCCGTCTATCGGATTGCGGAAGGCGATCACCTTGCCGCCGCCGTCCGCGCGCACGACGGCGGTTTCGGACAGCAGGTGGGTCAAGGCATCGACATCGCCGCTGCGGCTGGCGTCAAAAAAGGCGCGGGCGATGCGGTCGCCTTCTTCACGTCCGACGACGTAGCGGGGCCGGGCGTCCTGCACATGGCGGCGGGCGCGGGCGGCCAGCTGGCGCACAGCCGCAGCATCGCGGTCCAGCGTCGTCGCCACTTCATCGAACCCGACGCCGAAGACGTCGTGCAGCAGAAAGGCCGCGCGCTCCAACGGCGATAGTCGCTCCAGCGCCATCATCAGCGTCAGCGTCAGGCTGTCCTGAGCCGGCTCAGCCTCGGCCTCAATGAATGGTTCGGGCAGCCAGGCCCCGAAATAGGTCTCGCGTCGGGCGCGCGCGGACTTCAGCACGTCGAGCGCCAGGCGGCTGGTGGTGCGCGTCAGCCAGGCGCCGGGCTCGCGCACCTGTGCCGCGTCGACGGTGCGCCAGCGCAGCCAGGCGTTCTGGACCACATCCTCGGCCTCGGCGACCGAACCCAGCATCCGATAGGCCAGACGCACCAGCCGGGGCCGGTGCGTCTCGAACAGGTCCGTCGCCGGATCAGGCGGCGACACGCGCAGCGTCCGCCGGATGGGCCAGCCGCAGGCCGATCGCCAGTCGGTTCCAGGCGTTGATCGTGCCGATGGCCAGGGTCAGGTTGACCTGTTCCGCATCGCTGAACTGGGCCTTGACCAAGTCATAGTCCGCGTCCGGGGCCTGGGTCTGTTCGATCCGCGTCAGGGCGTCGGTCCAGGCCAGGGCGGCGCGTTCGCGGTCCGAATAGAGGCTGGATTCCCGCCAGGCGCTCAACATGTAGAGCCGCATCTCCGTCTCGCCCGCCTTGCGCGCATCCGTCGTGTGCATGTGGATGCAGAAGGCGCAGCCGTTGATCTGGGAGGCGCGCAGCTTCACCAGCTCCAGCAGGCTGTGCTCCAGACCGCTGGCGGCGATGGCCGCTTCGACCTTGATCATGGCCTGATAGGCGTCCGGCGCGATCTTATAGGGGGTGCTGAGGCGTTCGGTCATGGTCGTGTCTCCGTGCGCGGGGTTGCGCGATGCAGACATGACGAGACAGGGCGGACCGTTGTGACACGGCCCGCAGATTTATTTCGCCAGCCGCTCGAACAGGGTCTCGATCACGCGACGATAGACGCGCGTCAGGGCCTCCAGTTCCGCCGTCGGCACGCGCTCGTCGATCTGGTGCATGGTCTGGCCGACCAGGCCCAGCTCCAGCACCGGGCACAGGGCGCGGATGAAGCGGGCGTCGGAAGTGCCGCCGGTGGTCGAGGCCTCGGAGCGGCGGCCCAGTTCGGCCTCGACCGCGTCCTGAACGGCGCTGACGAAATCGCCGGGTTCAGTCAGGAAGGCCTCGCCCGAGCACAGGTGCTCCAGCGTGATCTGCAGCCCCGTCTCGGCCTGAACGGCGCCCGCCTCGCGGTTCAGCCACTCGATCAGGCTGTCGCCGGTGTGGCTGGGGTTGAAGCGGATGTTCAGCCGCGCCGTCGCCTGCGCGGGGATGATGTTGGTCGACGGGTTGCCGATGTCGATGGTGGTGATTTCGAGATTCGACGGGGGAAAAGACGGATAGCCGTCATCCAGAACATGGTCGTTAAGTCGGGCCATCAGTCTGGCCACGACAGGCGCCGGATTGGCGGCGCGTTCGGGATAGGCGACGTGGCCCTGCTTGCCCTTGACCGTGATCCAGGTGTTCAGCGAGCCGCGACGCCCGACCTTGATCATATCGCCCAGCTGCTGGGACGAGGACGGTTCGCCGACTACGCAGGCGTCGATGACTTCACCCTCGGCCGTCAGGGCTTCGACCACCCGCTTGGTGCCGTGCAGGGCAGGGCCTTCCTCGTCCCCGGTGATCAGGAAGGACAGGGAGCCCTCCGGCTCGCCCTGCGCCAACACCTGGGACACGGCGGCGACCCAGGCGGCGATCCCGCCCTTCATGTCCACGGCGCCGCGCCCGTACAGAACCCCGTCCTTGACCTCGGCGTTGAACGGTTGAGACGTCCACTGATCCGACGGTCCGGTCGGCACTACGTCCGTATGGCCTGCGAAACACAGGTTGGGCGAGGCCGTCCCGCGCCGCGCATACAGGTTCTCGATCCGCGCATCGACGCCGACGCCGCTGGGGCCTTCGAACGCCAGACGACGGCAGGTGAAGCCCAGGTCTGTCAGATGGCGTTCCAGCACATCCATCGCCCCTTCGTCGGCAGGCGTGACGGAGGGAATGCGGATCAGGTCGCGGGTCAGTTCGACAGGATCGATTACGGGAGTTGATGCGCGGCTCATGGCGCTATGCTTTAGGGAAATCCCGCAAAGGCGAGAAGGCGTAATGCCCAACATCGACATCGATATTGCGCCGCGCGGCGACGGCACGACCTACCCGGACGAATTCGCGGGGCCCTGCCTGCCGCGTCAGCGCTGGAAACTGGGGGATGCGGCGGGTCTGAGCCAGTTCGGCGTCAACCTGCTGCGCCTGCCGCATGGCGCATGGTCGGGCCAGCGTCACTGGCACGCCGCCGAGGACGAGTTTGTCATGGTGATCGAGGGCGAGGTCGTGCTGGTCGAGGACGATGGCGAAACGCTTCTGCGCGCAGGCGACTGCGCCGGGTTCAAGGCCGGCGTGCCGAACGGGCACAAGCTCGAGAACCGATCCGGCCGCGACGCCGTTCTGCTGGAAGTCGGCACGCGCAGCCTGGCGGTTACCGCCTGCGACTATCCCGATATCGACATGATCCTGCCCGACGGCGCGGACCGCTATTTCCACCGCGACGGCCAACCCTATCCGAAGTATCCCAGACGAACGTGACCACAGAAACCATAGATACCGGCCCCGCCGCCCCGCCCGTTCCGCCTGCGCCGCCAGACGGCCCGTCCAGTCCCTGGGGCATTCGCGATTTCCGCCTGCTGTGGTTCGGGCGCGTGGTCGCCGTGCTGGCGATCCAGATCCAGTCGTCGGCCCTGTTGTGGCAAGTGTATGAGATCGCCCGCCGCGATCACCCGGTCGCAGAGGCCAGCCTCTATCTGGGTCTGGTCGGCCTGTGCCAGTTCCTGCCGCTCTTGGCCTTCACGCTGCCCGCCGGGGCCATGGCCGACCGACGCGACCGCAAGACGACCGTGTGGATCTCCATTCTGGTCGAGGCGGCCTGCGCCGGATCGTTCCTGCTGATGGCGCTGCATGGGGCCCCGCCGTTGTGGGGGCTGTTGGCCGTCGCTGCTGTCTTCGGTGCCGCGCGCGCGTTTCTAGCCCCCGCCAGCCAGGCCTTCCTGCCGATGGTGGTGGGACGCAAGGCCCTGCCGCCCGCCATCGCGGCCCAGTCCATCGCCTTCCAGACGGGTGCCATTGCTGGCCCGGCCCTGGGCGGGGTGATCGTGGGCGTGAACGTGCCGCTGGCCTATGCGGTGTCTCTGGGCATGTTCCTGCTGGCCGTCGCCGCCTTCATCCTGATCCGCACCAGCGGGAAGCCCGCGCCCCAGGCCAATCCCCTGTCGCCGGTCGAGGCCGTCAAGGAAGGCCTAGCCTATGTCTACAAGACCAAGATCGTGCTGGGGGCCATCTCGCTGGATCTGGTCGTGGTGCTGCTGGCGGGTGTGGCCCTGCTGACACCGATCTTCGCGCGCGACATCCTGCATGTCGGCCCGCAGGGGTTCGGCCTGTTGCGGGCTTCATTCGGCGTGGGGGCCATGGCGGTGGCCATCTATCTCAGCCGCTTCCCCATCGTTCGCCACGGGGGGCGGTGGATGTTCGCTGCGGTGGCGGTGTTCGGCCTTTGCACCCTGACGTTCGGCCTGTCCAAGATCGTCTGGCTCAGCGCCCTGGCCCTGCTGATCGGCGGCGGGGCAGACATGATCAGCGTAAACATCCGCCAGACCCTGATCCAGCTGGCCACGCCCGATCACATGCGCGGACGGGTGTCGTCGGTGTCCATGCTGTTCATCGGCGCCTCCAATGAACTGGGCGAGGCCTATTCCGGCCTGATGGTGCGGATGCTGGGCGCCGTGGGCGCAGCCGTGTTCGGCGGTGTCGGCGCCCTGGCCGCGACCGGCGCCTGGTCCGCCATGTTCCCGGGGCTGAGGAAGGCCGACAAACTGACGTGACGGACAAGCCGATCCGGTTTTGATCGACGATTTTGGCGACACGGGTAAAGACAGAGCTCATGTCACGCCATCATCCCGCGTTGCGGCGCGGCGGCCTATCGTCTATCCCGCCGACACTGATTTCGACTGGAGATTTCTCATGGCTGACCTCGCCCCCGGCGTCGTGACCCTCTTCGGAGGATCGGGCTTCATCGGGTCGCAGGCCGTGCGCGCCCTGGCCCGTCGCGGCTGGCGCATCCGCATCGCCGTGCGCAACCCCGTCCTGGCCATCGAGATCCAGCCGCTGGGCGATCCCGGCCAGATCCAGTTCCTGCGTTGCGACGTCACCAACCCCGCCGATGTGGCCGCTGCCGTGCGCGGTTCGGATGCTGTGGTCAATCTGGTCGGCGTCCTGCACGAAGGCGGCGGCAAGCGCGCCTTCAAGGCCGTCCATGTCGAGGCCGCCAAGACCATCGCCGAAGCCGCCAAGGCTGCGGGCGTCAGACGTCTGGTCCAGATCTCCGCCATAGGCGCCGACGCCAATAGCGCCTCCGCCTATGGCCGCTCCAAGGCTCAGGCCGAGGCCGAGGTCCGCACCGTCTATCCCGATGCGGTGATCCTTCGTCCGTCGCTGGTATTCGGCGCGAGCGACGGCTTCCTGAACCGGTTCGCCTCCATGGCGACTTTCTCGCCCGTCCTGCCGCTGATCGGCGGCGGCGAGACGAAGTTCCAGCCCGTCTATGTCGGCGATGTCGCCGAGGCCATCGCCCGCGGCGTCATCCGCGGCGACGCGGTTGGCAAGACCTTTGAGCTGGGCGGACCGTCGACCTACAGCTTCCGCGAAATTCTGGAGCTGGTGCGTCGCGAGACGGGCCGCAATCGCCTGCTGGCGCCCCTGCCCTTCTTCGTGGCCCAGCCGCTGGGTTCGCTGCTGTCGCTGGTCGGCGTTCTGGGCGTGACCCCGCCGCTGACGCGCGATCAGGTGCTGATGCTGGAGCACGACAATGTCGTGTCGCCGAACGCCGCCACCCTGGCGGACCTGGGCGTCACCCACACGACCGGCATGGAATCGACCGCGCCGACCTATCTGTGGAAATACCGCGTCGGCGGCCAGTTCGCCGCCTCGCCCGCCCACTGAGATTCTCGCCTGATCGGCGTCGCGACGCCCGGCTGTGCAAACGGTCGGGCGGATGTCGTTGCTGGAACAAACAGAGCACGCCTGAAGGATGACCGCCACGCAGACCCTGCCCACCTATGCCGAGAGCCAGACGCTGGAAGACGCGCGCGCCCTGCTGGCCCGCGTCTGGGGCCACGGCGACTTCCGGGGGCTGCAGGGTCAGGTGGTGACCGAAATCCTGGCCGGGCGCGATGTCCTGGCGGTCCTGCCGACCGGCGGCGGCAAGAGCGTCTGCTATCAGATCCCCGCCATTCTGCGTCCCGGCCTGGGTCTGGTGGTGTCGCCGCTGATCGCCCTGATGACCGATCAGGTCGAGGCGCTGAAACAACAGGGCGTCGCGGCCGCCCGTCTGGATTCCGGCGTGTCCCTGGACGAGCGTTCGGCCATCTGGCGCGCGGCCCGCTCGGGCGAACTGGACCTGCTCTATGTCTCGCCCGAAGGTCTGGCGGCGGGCGCCATGCTGGACCGGCTGTCGGAACTGCCCCTCAGCCTGATCGCCATCGACGAAGCCCACTGCGTCTCGCAATGGGGTCACGATTTCCGTCCTGACTATCGCAATCTGGGCCTGCTGGCCGAGCGGTTCCCCGACGTGCCGCGCATCGCCGTCACCGCCACCGCCGACGCCCGCACCCGCGACGACATCCTGCGCTCGCTGCGGCTGGAGGAGGCCCGGGTCTTCGTCGACAGTTTCGCCCGCCCGAACCTGCAACTGTCGGCCGAGCGCAAGGAGAATGCGTCGCGCGCCAAGACCGACGCCCGCGTCATCGAACTGGTCCGCGAACGGCGCGGCAAGTCGGGCGTGGTCTATTGCGGCAGCCGCGACGGCTGCGACCGCGTGGCCCAGGCCCTGCGCGACGCCGGAACCAACGCCATCGCCTATCACGCAGGCATGGACACCCGCGAACGCGACCGACGGCTGGAGCGGTTCCTGGCCGAGGACGGCGCGGTCATGGTCGCCACCATCGCCTTCGGCATGGGCGTGGACAAGGCCGACGTCCGCTTCGTCATTCACGCCGATCCGCCCGGCAGCCTTGAGGCCTACTGGCAGGAGATCGGACGCGCGGGCCGTGACGGAGAACCGGCCGAGGGCATCACCCTGTATGGCCCGTCCGACATCGCCTGGTCGCTGCGACGCCTCGACAGCCGCCCCATGGCCGAAGAGATCAAACAGGTTCAGGTCCGAAAGACCCGCCAGCTGTTCGCCATGCTGGACGGGGGCGTCTGCCGCCCGCAGGCCGTGCGCCGCTATTTCGGCGAACAGGACGCGGCGCCCTGCGGCGTCTGCGACATCTGCGGCGACCCGCCCCAGCTTTATGACGCCACGGTCCCGGCCCAGAAGGCGCTGGCGGCGGTTCAGCGTCTGGGCGGGCGCTTCGGCCGCAACCGCGTCGTCGATCACCTGACGGGCCGCACCAAGGACGTCCAGCCGTGGGAGCAACAACTGTCCACCTGGGGCATCGGGCGTGAAATCTCGCTGACCTCATGGCGCGAGATTGTCGATCATCTGCTGTTCGAAGGTCTGCTGGTCGAAGATCCCAATGACGGCAAGCCGCTGGTGGGTCTGGGCGACGCCGAGGCCGTGCGCGCCGTCTATAAGTCCGAACGCCAGGTCGAGGTCCGTCGCGCGCCCCTTCGCGCCGAGGCCGCCCCGCGTCGCCGCGACCGCACGGGCGAAGGCCGCAACGCCGCGCTGGAGACGATGGACGCCGACGTCCGCGCCCGGTTCGAGGCCCTGCGCGCCTGGCGCCGCGACCGCGCCTCGGAGCAGCACGTCCCGCCCTATGTCATCTTCCAGGACAAGACCCTGTTGGAGATCGCCCACGCCGAGCCCGGCGACATGGCCAGCCTGGGCGCCCTGCCCGGCGTCGGCCAGTCGAAACTGGACCGTTACGGCAAGGGCGTGCTGGAGACGCTGGCCGCCCTCGGATGACGGGCATCCATGACCAAAGCTTAACTGGCGAGGCTCAGCTGCGCTGCTAGGTTTGATTTGAGACGAGTGAGGGGACTAAACGTGAAACAATTTCTGGCGGCGGGCGCAGCCTGCTTGGCGATGACAAGCGCGGTTCAGGCTCAGAACCAAAGCCAGCCCGAGGCCGCCACAGCTGAAACACTCAAGCCGATGGACCAGCCCCGCGACTGGTCGGCGACCCTGGTCCAGGACGCAACGGGCCTTCACGACATCATGGTGGACAGCCATCCAGGGACGCATGACCCGCTGAACCCCGCCTTCCGCCCTCGACTCGACCAGGGGCTGGAGCTCGCCCTCGAACGCGCCAAGACGACGACTGACGCAGGCGGCTGGTGGTGGGCGCTGCGCGCCTATGTCGCCAGTTTTGAAGACGGTCACGTCGGCATCAATGTGACGCAGCCGGGCTACGGCTTCGCCACCCGCTGGCCCGGCTTTCTAACGATCTATCGCGGCGCCGATCAGGTGGTCGCCGACCGGGACGAGGCCGATTCCGCGACCCCGCCGCTGGGCGCCCGTCTGATCGACTGCGACGGCCTGGCTGCAGAAGCCCTGGCTGAACAACGCATCGGTCAGTTCCGCGGCCGCTGGTTCCTGGAAGCGCAGCACGTCCTTTTCGGCGACTGGATGTTCCTCAACGCTCAAAACCCGTGGATCAGCGAAATGCGCCAGTGCCGGTTCGAGACCGACGGGGCGACCAAGACTTACAGCCTGAACTGGCGCGCCACGCCAGATGATCTGGGCGCGCGCCGCACCCGATTGATCCAGAGCAGAGCACTCGACTTCGGCATCACCACCCTGGACGACGGCGGTTTGTGGATTTCGACGCCCTCCTTCAACGGCGATCCTTCAGGCGAAACCTACGCCAAACTGACCGCCCTGATCGAAGAAATGAAGGTCCGGCAGGCGTCCTTGCGCGCAGCCCGTTATGTGGTGCTTGACGTGCGCGGCAACGGAGGCGGCTCCTCGCACTGGAGCGAACTGATGGCGCAGATCCTGTGGGGCGACGACTGGATGGCCGCCCACTCGGAACCGGCGATTGAGGCTGTCGAGTGGCGCGCCTCGGACGGCAATCTGGCCCAGATATCAGACTTTCTCGACCAGCTGCGCGCCGCAAACGGCCAGCCGCAGATGATCGCCTGGGCCGAAAGAGTGGTGACCGGCATGAAGGCGGCGCAAGCGGAAGGCCAAGTCTATTGGCGCGATGCAGACGATGACACCGGCGCCCCGGTCACGCCCCCCGCACCCGCGCTGCAATTGATGGCAGGTCCGGCCTATGTCCTGACCGATTCAAGCTGCGGCTCGGCCTGTCTGGACGCTGTCGACCTATGGAAGGCCGCTGGCGCTGTTCAGGTTGGCCGCGAGACCACCGCCGACACCGTCTATATGGACATCCGCAATCCGGTTCTGCCCAGCGGTCTGGCGCAGATCGCCCTGCCGATGAAAGTCTATCGCGGCCGGGCGCGCGGCAACAATGAACCGCAGCGGCCCGATCGCCTGTTTGAAGGCGACATGACCGATGACGCCGCTTTGCGCGCCTGGATTGCGGGCTTGGCCGCCCGCTAGATCAGCTCAAAAACCGCTCGACCGCTTCCTGGAACCGGGCGGGTTGGTCGATCATCACCTGATGATCGGCGCCTTCGATCCGTTCGAAACGGGCGGGTCGGGGCAGGTTGCTGAAGCCGTAGCGGTACAGACCTTCCAGGCGGTTGCGGGGGCTGTTGGTGTCTGGCGTCCAGCCATAGACCACCGTCATCGGCGCCGTGACCTGACGCAGGCGAAGGCGCAGATCGACGGTCAGGGCTTCGTACAGGCCCTGGGCCAGCACGCGCCGGTCCCCGCCCTGAAGACCCAGGCCGCCAAATACCATGTCCCCGGCCAGCCCAAGGTCGCCGCCCAGATTGGCCACCTGAGACTTCAACGCCTGATCGCCAAACAGCATCAGGGCCTGGTAGGCCAGCCGCGCCATCGGCTCGATCTGGTCTGATGTGACGCGGGAATCGACCAAGGCCGGGAAGAAGGGCGCAGAATCCACCACCATGACGCGTCCGATCCGATTGCCCATGTCGGCCGCGACCCGGATCGCGATCTGGCCGCCAAGCGAGTGACCGATGACGGCTGGCCGTTCGATATTCTGCGTACGGATGAAGCGTTCGATTTCAGAGGCCGCAGGCCCGGCCAGGCCGCCGCTGTCATTGCCGCCGATGTTGGTCTGACCGAATCCGCGCAGGGTGATCAGATGGACCCGGTACCGCCCCTGAAGCTGGGCCGCCGTCGAACGCCAGGCGTCCGCGGTCGAGCCCAGACCCGGAATGAAAATGATGTCCGGCCCGGTTCCCCGCGTCTCGACGATGATCCGGTTCGACTGGAAAACCGGCGGCGCTGACGGCGTGAACGGAATACCCGGCACGGTCTGGGCGCAGGCGGCGCCGGGCAGGACGAGGATCAGGGACGCAAACAGCGTAGCGAAGAGACGGATCATGATCCGTCCCTAACGCCGGAAGACGGCGATCGGTTGACCGATCAGCGACCTTTGAATTCAGGTTTCCGCTTTTCGACGAAGGCGGCCATGCCTTCCTTCTGGTCCTCAAAGGCGAACAGGGAGTGGAACAGGCGGCGCTCGAACTGGACCCCTTGCGTCAGGGTCGTCTCCAGCGCGGCATTGACCATCTCCTTGTTGGCCATGACGGCCAGCGGACTTTGGGCGGCGATCTTGGCGGCGATCTTGCGGACCTCGTCCAGCAGGGTGTCATGCGGGAAGACGCGCGAGGCCAGACCGGCGCGCTCTGCTTCGGCGGCATCCATCATCCGGGCGGTCAGCACCATGTCCATGGCCTTGGACTTGCCGACCAGACGGGTCAGGCGCTGAGAGCCGCCGATGCCGGGCGCCACGCCCAGATTGATCTCGGGCTGACCGAACTTGGCCTTGTCGCTGGCGATGATGAAGTCACACAGCATGGCCAGTTCGCACCCCCCGCCCAGAGCGAAACCGTTGACGGCGGCGATGATCGGTTTCCTGAAACGCGTGATCCGGTCATGGCCCAGGGCGAAGAAGTTCCCCGCATACATCTGGGCGTAGGTCTGGTCCGCCATCTCCTTGATGTCGGCGCCGGCGGCGAAGGCCTTGTCGCCCGATCCGGTCAGGATCAGACAACGCACGCTGTCGTCATGTTCGACGCTGTCCAGGAAGTCCGCCAGATCCTTAAACAGGGCCGAGTTCAGAGCATTCAGAGCCTCGGGCCGGTTCAGGGTCACCACCGCATAGCCGTCTTGGTGGCGTTCGATCAGCAGGTTGGAATAGGCGTCGGCCATGGGGATGTTTCCTCTTTGACGGTGATCTAACGTCTCGCCCGCAGCAGGGCGAGGGTCATGTAGAAACGGATCAACTCTGACACGACGATACAGCCCATCAGCCCGTTGGCGATCAGAACCAGCAGATTAGCGGGCGTCACGGCCGTCAGCAGGCGCGACAGGACCGGCTGACCGATCCAGCCAAGCACGAACAAGACCGCGGCCGTCAGGGTGATCAGGCCGATCAGGGCCATCAACGAAATATGGCTGGCCTGAAGGGTGGCCTTGCGTTCCGCCGCGCCTTCACGCGTGTCGGGATGGGGCAACAGCCGCGCGATCAGGGTCAGCACGCCTTCGGTCACGACGATCAGCACCAGCCCCAGCAGGAACAGTCCGCCCATCTTGCCCGCAAACCCCGACCGGGCCAGATCGCCCAGCCGGATGTGTTCGACCAGCCGCCAGCCATACAGGCCCCAGACCCCAAGCGTAGTGACGATGGCGATCCACAGATGGCGCTGGCGCAGGGTCATTCGGCGGCTCCGGGCGTCAGTGGGCCTGATCCCAGTTGGCGGCGGCGCGGGCCTCGACCACCAGCGGCACGGTCAGGACGACCGCCGGATCAGAGGCGTTCTCCATGATCCGTTTGATGATCACGATGGCGCGCTCGGCCTCGGCTTCCGGCGCCTCGAACACCAGTTCGTCGTGGACCTGCAGCAGCATGCGGGTCTTCAGACCAGCGTCGGCCAGGGCGCCCGGCATGCGGATCATGGCGCGGCGGATGATGTCGGCGGCAGCCCCCTGAATGGGGGCGTTGATGGCGGCACGTTCGCCGAACTGACGCTCTGCGCCCGCCTTGGAGTGGATGGCCGGAATATGGATGCGACGGCCGAAGACGGTGGAGACGAACCCCGCCTCGCGGACCTCGGCCTTGGTCTTGTCCATATATCCGCGAATGCCGGGGAAGCGTTCGAAATAGGTCTTGATATAGGCCCCGGCCTCGCCCTGATCGATGCCCAGCTGGGCTGCAAGACCGAAGGCGGAAATGCCGTACACGATGCCGAAGTTGATGGCCTTGGCGCGGCGGCGCGTCTCGGACGGCATGCCCTCGATCGGCACGCCGAACATCTCGGAGGCGGTGGCGGCGTGAATATCCAGCCCGGCCTTGAAGGCGCGTTTCAGCTCAGGGATGTCGCCGATATGGGCCAAGAGACGCAGCTCGATCTGGCTGTAGTCGGCGCTGATCAGCACATGGCCGGGCGCGGCGATGAAGGCCTGACGGATTTCGCGCCCCGTCTCGGTGCGGATCGGGATGTTCTGAAGGTTCGGGTCTGACGAGGCCAGCCGCCCGGTCGAGGCGGCGGCCAGTTGATAGCTGGTGTGAACCCGGTCCGTCGCTGGATCGGCGGCGGCGATCAGGGCGTCGGTGTAGGTGCCCTTCAGCTTGGACAGCTGGCGCCAGTCCAGAATGGCGCGCGGCAGGTCGTGCGTCAGCGCCAGCTCCTCAAGCACGCTGGCGTCGGTGCCCCACTGGCCGGACGCGGTCTTCTTGCCGCCCGGCAGGTTCAGTTCGCCGAACAGGATTTCGCCGATCTGGCGGGGCGAGCCGATGTTGAAGGGCCGTCCGGCGATCTCATGGGCCTGAGCCTCCAGCTCGGCCATGCGCAGGCCGAACTCGCTGGACAGGCGTTTCAAACGGTCGGGATCGATGCGGACGCCGTTCAGCTCCATGTCCGCCAGCACGGTCGGCATCCCGCGCTCCAGCGTCTCATAGACCGTCGACAGGCCTTCGCGGGCCAGGCGCGGCTTCAGGATGCGCCACAGGCGCAGGGTCACGTCCGCGTCCTCGGCGGCATAGCCGGTCGCCGGTTTCAGCCCGACGTGCTTGAAGGATTTCTGGCTCTTGCCCGCGCCCGCCACCGATTTGAACGGGATCGGTTCGTGGCCCAGGTGCAGCCGCGCCAGTTCGTCCATGCCGTGGCCGTGCAGCCCGCCCTCCAGCACATAGGAGATCAACATGGTGTCGTCATAGGGCGCCACGCGGATGCCCCGACGCGCCATCACGGCGATGTCGTATTTGGCGTTCTGCAGAACCTTCAGGACCGAAGGATCTTCCAGCAGCGTCTTCAGCTTGGCCAGGGTCGTCGGCTTGTCCAGTTGATGGATCGGCTCGCGCGCCTCGCCCGGTTCGCCGAACAGACCGCCTTCATTGGCCTGCGGCTCGTGTTCGTGGGTCAGGGGGATGTAGCAGGCCTCGTTCGGACCCACCGCCAGAGACACGCCGCACAGGCCCGCATGGGTCGCCGACAGGGTGTCCGTCTCGGTGTCGAACCCGACCACCCCTACCTCGACCGCCCGCGCAATCCAGCGGTCCAACGCCTCCTCGGTCTGGACGCATTCATAGGCGTCGTGGTCGAAGCTCTGGACTTCGGTCGGCGCGGCGGCCTCCTGGCCGTAGCGGGGGGTGGCGACCGGCGCGCTAAGGTTCGGCGCACGCTTGGGGGCGAAGGCCGAGACCTCGCTGGGGCCCGCCTTGCCGTCGCCGACCCGGCGCTGCAGCGAGCGGAACTCCATCGTCTCCAGGAAGGCCGACAGGGTCGCGGGATCGGGATCGCGCACGGCGAAATCGTCGATCGCCTCAGGCGCAGGCGCGTCGCAGGTCAGGCGGACCAGTTCGCGCGACAGGCGGATCTGGTCGGCGAAATTGATCAGGGTCTCGCGGCGTTTCGGCTGTTTGATCTCGCCCGCCCGCGCCAGCAGGGTGTCCAGATCGCCGTATTCGTCCAGCAGTTGGGCTGCCGTCTTGGGACCAATGCCCGGCGCGCCGGGCACATTGTCGACGCTGTCGCCGATCAGGGCCTGAAGATCGACCATCTTCTCCGGGCCGACGCCGAACTTTTCGAACACCTCGGGCTCGGCCAGACGCCGGTCCTTCATGGGGTCCCACATGACCACGCCGCCGCCGATCAGCTGCATCAGGTCCTTGTCGGACGACACGATCACCGCCTCGCCGCCCGCATCGCGCGCCTTGCAGGCATAGGTGGCGATCAGGTCGTCGGCCTCATAACCGGGCAGTTCGACACAGTGGACGCCGAACGCCGCCGTCGCCTCACGCACCAGCGGGAACTGCGGGATCAGGTCTTCGGGCGGCGGCGGGCGATGAGCCTTGTATTGATCATACAGGGTGTTGCGGAACGTCTTTTCCGAATGGTCGAAGATGGCGACCAGATGGGTCGGGCCGTCGGCCCCCTTCATGTCCTTCAGCAGCTTCCACAACATGTTGCAGTAGCCCTGGACCGCGCCCACCGGCAGGCCGTCGGACTTGCGCGTCAGCGGCGGCAGGGCGTGATAGGCGCGGAAGATATAGGCCGAGGCGTCGATCATCCACAGGCGCAGCGGGGGCCCGTCCTGGGTCATGGCCCGTGCTTGGGGGATGTCAGTCTCGGGAGCGGCGGCGTCAGTCATGGCCGGAACATAGGCGGCTGGAGCCTCCGCGTCAGCCGTTAGAATTCCTTCCAGCTGGATCCCGGATCACGTTGCCCCGGCACGGCCTGCTGCTGCCCCCACGACACCACCATGAAGGCCTTGTGGCTGCGGATGCGATAGGCGCCGATCATGGGCAGGACCGCGCCCAGCGGCGCCCCCGTCTTGGCCTCATAGAGGAAGCCCGAAAACTCGGCGACGCCCACCCGGTCGCGATAGCTGTAGGCCGAAAGTTCAGGCAGGGAGACCACGTTCAGGCTCTCGTTGATCGGGATGCGCATGTCGGGCAGGCCGAAGACGCGGCGCATCTGCTCCAGCGACAGGGCGCCCGCGCGGATTTCGAACACCGCATCCGCCTCATCCTTGGTGCGGGCCATGCGGAACCCGGCGTCGGACAGGGCCGCGCGAATGGCGCTGACGGCGTAGCGGCTGCCTTCGCCCTGGAAATAGGCGTCATCGACAAAGACGGCGGAGGCTGCGGGCAAAGGAAGCGACAGCCCCTCGACGGCATGGTCGGAGGCGCGGGCCAGCAGCAGCTGCTCGGTGGCCGTGCGGCCGATGTTGCTCTCGGTCGTTGAGGCGCAGGCGGCCAGGGTCAGGGCCGCCGCAGTCAGCGTCAGCGCCGTCCGCATTCTCACCAGACGCCTGTGTTCGGCATGGAGACCCAGGGTTCGGCGGGGGCCAGCGGCTCGCCTTCCTGCAGCAGTTCGATGGAGATGCCGTCCGGCGAACGTACGAAGGCCATATGGCCGTCGCGCGGCGGGCGGTTGATGGTCACCCCGCCGTCGGCCAGACGCTGGCAGGCGGCGTAGATGTCATCGACCTTATAGGCCAGGTGGCCGAAGTTGCGGCCGCCCGGATAGTCTTCCGCATCCCAGTTGAAGGTCAGCTCCAGCTCAGGGCAGCGTTCCGCCGCCGACTGCTCCAGATTCTTGGGCGCGGCCAGGAAGATCAGGCTGAAACGCCCCGCCTCATGCTCGGTGCGGCGCACCTCCTGCAGGCCCAGCAGGTCGCAATAGAAATGCAGCGAGGCGTCGAGGTCCTTTACGCGGACCATGGTGTGCAGATAACGCAAGGGTTCAGTCTCCGTGCCGGGGAGGGCGCAAGTCAGCGCCCTCTATAGAGAGGACCGGGCGTGATCGCGATTCAACTGAGGTGACGAAGCCCGATAAGGGGCTCAGTGGGCCTCGGGCGCGCGGGCGGCCGGGCTCAGATATTCGCTCTCGTCGTGCGGATGGGCCGACAGGACGAAGCGGCGGTCGCAATAGCCGCACTCGATGAAGTCGTCCTCGCCCATGTCCATATAGACCAGTGGATGGCCCAGGGCGCCGCCGCCGCCGTCGCACGCGACGCGCTTGGTCGAAACCACGACTTCTTCGGGCGGGGGGATGATGGCGTCGGGATGGCGGGGAGGCATGGTCCGGTCCGGGTCTGGAAGGCTCGCGCTGTTCCTAGGCGGAGCGGACGGTCAGGTCAAACCTGGGCTGGCGTCGTTTGGCGCATACCTGTTCATTTGGATGTCGCCAGCGGTCGAGCCGAGCACGCCTGATCAGCGGGCTTGGCGAACCGTCGCCGGCCTCCTACCTATGCGCTCGCCTTTCTGCGCCGAGTTTGCCCTGACCATGCCCGAGACCTACGCCCTGCCCGACAACGCCATCGAGGTGCGGGGCCTCAAGAAGACCTATGCCGGTTCCAAGAAGGCGGCGCCCAAGACGGCGCTGCGCGGCGTCGATCTGGTGATCCCGCGTGGATCGGTGTTCGGCCTTCTGGGTCCGAACGGGGCAGGCAAGTCGACCCTGATCAACATTCTGGCCGGGGTGGTGAAGAAATCAGAAGGCACAGTCGCCATCTGGGGCCGCGACATCGACAAGGAGCCGCGCGACGCCGCCGCAGCCCTGGGTGTAGTGCCGCAGGAAATCGTCGCCGACGTCTTCTTCACCCCGCGCGAGTCGCTTGAGGTTCAGGCGGGATTCTACGGCGTGCCCAAGAATGAACGCCGCTCTGACGAACTGCTGGCGGCGCTGGGTCTGTCGGACAAGGCCAACGCCTATGTCCGCGCCCTGTCCGGCGGCATGAAGCGCCGCCTGATGGTGGCCAAGGCCCTGGTGCATAATCCGCCCATCCTGATCCTGGACGAGCCGACGGCGGGCGTGGACGTCGAACTGCGCCGCCAGCTGTGGGCCTATGTCCGTCGCATCAACGAGGAAGGGGTCACCATCGTTCTGACCACCCACTACCTCGAAGAGGCGCAGGAGCTGTGCGACACCATCGCCATCGTCAACCGGGGCGAGGTGGTGGCCTGCGAGCCGACGCCGCAACTGCTGCGCCGCCTGGACAGCCGCAATGTGGTCGTGACGCCTGAAACCCCGCAGGAGGTTCCGCCCGTCCTGAACGGCTTTGTCGTCACGGCCCGTCCCAGCGGCGCCTTCGCCGTGACCTACAAAAAAGGCCAATCGTCGGTCGAACAGGTCATCAACGCTGTGCGCGCAGCAGGCGTGACCATCGCCGACATCACCACCGAAGACCCGGATCTGGAAGACGTCTTCCTGGCCCTGACCTATGGCGACAAGTCCCGCGTCGATCCGACGAAGGACTGAGCGGCCAAACGCGATCCTCGCTCCTTATCCACCGTCACCCTCGGGCTTGACCCGAGGGCCGGGCGCGGATCAAGCTGTGCGTCTCCGTTGAGGCACAGCGGCGGACGGCTCGATCCTCGGGGCAAGCCCGAGGATGACGGGCAAGGCGCAAGTCCCTGTCACTGCACCTCGGACAGAAACTCGAAGATCGCCGCCCGCGCCTCCGGCTCGTCCAGCATCGGCGCATGGCCGACGCCGGGAACCTCCACATAGGCCATCGACGGCGCGGCCTTCTTCATCTTGTCGGCGATCTCGGCGCTGAGCAGGTCAGAGTTCCCGCCTCGCACCAGCAGGGTCGGTTTCTTCCGGGCCAGACGGCGGAAGTCGGGCCACAGGTTCGGAACCAGCGCCTTGGCGCCCGCCGCCCGGATCGGCACGGCGATGTCAGGATCATAGTCCAGGCCGATCTCGCCATCCGGCTGCTGACGGAAGATGCGGCGCGCGAAACCGTCCCAGTCGGTGTCAGAATAGTGCGGGAAGGCCACGCCGTTGATGCGCCTGGCGTAGGCGGCGGCGTCCGCCCAGGTTTCAATCTCGACCGGCTGGCCGCTATAGCTGGCGATCCGCGCCAGACCCTCTGTCGCCACTTCCGGGCCGATGTCGTTCAGGATGGCCGCGACAACAGCCTTCGGCCGGATCGCTGTCAGGGCCATGGTGATCAGTCCGCCCATGGATGTGCCGAGGAACACCGCCCGATCAATCGCCGCCTGATCCATCAGGGTCAGAACATCCCGGGCATAGACTTCGGGCGTATAGGTCATGGGGTCCGGCGCCCGGTCCGACAGGCCGCGCCCGCGCACATCGACCGCCAGCACACGTCGGCCGCTCTGGGCCAGCAGGGGGGCTATGGCTTCGAAATCAGCGCTGTTGCGGGTCAGGCCGTGGATGGCGATGACCGGGGGCCGCGCCACGCCGGGACCTGGCGCATAGTCACGCGCAAACAGGTTCAGGCCGTCCGGCGACGTCCAGCGACGTTCAACAAAAGCCACGGGGAACTCCTTCAGCAATAGGCGCCCGCCCATATATTCACGGTGTCAGGAATTGCGAAAGGCGGCGAGGTTCAGCCTGCGGTCAGGCTCTGTACGAAGGCGTCGAGATTGTCGCCCTTGAACAGATGGCCCGCGACGCCGGCCCGCCGCGCCGCCTCTACGTCCGTCGGCTGGTCTCCGATCATCAGGGACTTGGACGGGTCGATCCCATGTTCTTCAATCGCGCGCAGCAGCATGCCCGGATTGGGCTTGCGGTCGGGATGATCCGGGTGACGATAGCGTTCGATCACGGCATCGGCGTGATAGGGCGCAGCATAGACGGCGTCGATCACGCCGCCGTCCTGGGCCAGTTGCGCGATCAACAGGGCGTTGAAATCGTGCATCTGGTCTTCGGTGAACAGACCACGCGCCACGCCCGACTGGTTGGTGACGATGACAGTCAGATAGCCCAGCGATTTCAACCGACGCACCGCCTCGGCCGCACCGGGGATCAGGACCAGATGCTCGGGTTTGTGCGGATAGCCGCAGTCTTCGATCAGCACCCCGTCGCGGTCGAGGAAGGCTGCAGGCGCGCCGCTCATGGCTTGTGTCTCAGCAGTTCGGAAAAGGCGGTCATCAGATGATAGAGGCTGGAGGCGGGCGCAGCCGCCTCATGCGACTGTCCCTCTGCGTCATAGCTGTCGACCCACAGGCCCGGCAAATCAGTGGCCAGATGGGTCGCAAACAATCCGTCGACCAGATCGCCGACATTGGCGTCGCCAAACGCCAGGGCCGTGCGGACCGCCTCGGTCTGGGCCCAAAGGCGACGCCCGCCGTCCAGAGGCGCGCCTGACGGATCGATCTCGCGGATCATGCCCAGCGCGTTCTGGCCCTGCGCGACAGCGCGGCGATGAAGGCCTTCGGCGGCAGATCCGGCATCCAGTCCCGCAGCCTGCGCCTGACGCAGCAGCCAGGCCCATTCCTCGAGGTGGCCCGGTTCTATGACGTGACCTGTCTGCGGGTCAGCCGCCCAATCCTCAGTAAAATATTCGCGGATCGCGCCGTCGATGATGAATTGGTCGCGGCACAGATCCAGCGAGACGCGCGCCGCCGCCTCGAACGCGGGATCGGGTGCAATCGCCTGCCAGGCCAGCATGGCCTCGAGCATATGCATGTGCGGGTTCTGGCGTCGCGGCAGGCGCGGCGGCAGGGCGTCGTGCCAGCCGCCATGAGGGGCGCTCATCAGGGACTGGATCGCCTCCAGCGTCTCCAGCGCCAGAGGCCGGGCGCGCGGATCGCCCAGCACCCGATGCCCCGCCGCCAGGGCGAACAGGACAAAGGCCAGGTCATAGAGGTCCGGCGCATCGTCAATCACGGCGCCGTCGTCATCCGTCGCGCTGATCCACAGGCCGTCGTCACGCCGACACAGGCCGATCATTCGGTCCAGCCCCGTCTGGGCCACGGCGCGCCCGGCCTGCCAGCCCAGGGCGGCGGCTTCGCAAAAGACATAGACCTGGCGCGCCTGAACGCGCGTGCGGCGGCGACGGCCCGTCACGGGGCGGCCTTCGAAATCCAACTGCTCGAAAAACCGCCCGTCGGCGCTGACGCCGCGATCCGCCCACAGCGGCAATGCGTGCTCAAACAGCCAGTTGGAGACCCTGAATTTGGCGACGGAAAGGCTGGTCATGCCGCTGGCTTAGGGCGCAACCTGTCGGGCGCCAAGGGGTGCGGACGTTGCAAAGGGCAACGCGAAGTGAGGTTCAGCCGTTTGGCGACAGCGGCCGATCTTGCTAGGAGGGCGGCCACATTCGCGGCCCGAGCCTTCGGACCGCCGCCCCCGACCCTCGTGGAGAGCGACCCTCAATGATCCCCTTCATCGACCTTCAGGCCCAACGCCTTCGCCTCGGCGGCAAGATCGAAGCCGCCGTTCAGGACGCCGTCGTCGGCGGCGCCTGGGTCATGGGGCCGCAGGTCCGTCAGTTCGAGGCTGATCTGGCCGCCTTCGGGCAGGCCAAGCACGCCCTGGGCTGCGCCAACGGCACCGACGCCCTGGCCCTGCCGCTGATGGCCTGGGGCGTGGGACGTGGCGACGCCGTCTTCGTGCCCAGCTTCACCTTCGCCGCCACCGCCGAGGTCGTGCCGTGGTTCGACGCTGAACCGGTCTTCATCGACGTGGACGCCGACACCTACAATATGGACCCCGGTCATCTGGAAGCCGCCATCGAGGCGACGCTGAAAGAAGGCCGCCTGACCCCGCGCGTGGTCATCGCCGTGGACCTGTTCGGCCAGCCTGCCGACTATGCGGCCATCAAGGCTGTCTGCGACAAGCACGGGCTGAAGCTGATCTCGGATTCAGCGCAAGGGTTCGGCTGCACCATCAATGGCGAGCACCCGCTGAAATGGGCCGACGTCACCACCACCAGCTTCTTCCCGGCCAAGCCGCTGGGCTGCTACGGCGATGGCGGGGCGGTGCTGACCAATGACGACGAACTGGCCCAGTTGATGGATTCCATCCGCGTCCACGGCAAGGCCGTCGCCGTGGACCTGAAGGACCGCACCTTCGACCACGACCCCAAATATCTGAACATGCGGATCGGCCTGAACAGCCGTCTGGACACCATCCAGGCCGCTGTCCTGATCGAGAAACTGAAGGTCTTCGGCCAGGAGATCGAATGGCGCAATGCCGCCGCCGCCCGCTACAACGAAGGCCTGCGCCCCCATGTCGCCAAGGCGCCGGACGTGCCTGCAGGCAATATTTCGAACTGGGCGCAATATACGATCGAACACCCGAACCGTGACGCTCTGGCCGCGCACCTGAAGGAACAGGGCGTGCCAACGGCGGTCTATTATCCGATCCCGCTGCACCTGCAGCCGGCCTATGAGCACTATCCGCGCGGGCCGCAGGGCCTGCCCGTGACCGAGCGGCTGAAAGACGTGGTCATCAGCCTGCCGATGCACGCCGATCTGGACGCGGCGACGCAGGATAAGATCATCGCCGCCGTCGCCAGCTTCAAGGGTTAAGCCAATGCCGAACACCGCTCCCCTCAAGATCGGCGTCGCTGGCGCAGGCGTCATGGGCCGCAACCATGCGCGGGTCGCCGCCGAGATGCGTGAGTTCGACCTGACGACCATCTTCGACCCGGACGCCATGACGGCCGAGGGGGTCGCCGCCGCCTATGGGGCATCGCCGGTCACGACGGCCCAGGCCTTTGTCGATGCCGGTCTGGACGCCGCCGTGGTCGCCACGCCCAACCGCTTCCATGCCGAAGTCGGGGTGGCCCTGCTGGAAAAGGGCGTCCACGTCCTGGTCGAAAAGCCCATCGCCGCCACCGTCGCCGACGCCCAGCGCATGATCGACGCCGCCAAGGCCAATAACCGCGTCCTGATGGTCGGCCAGGTCGAGCGGTTCAATCCGGCGGTCGAGACGGTCAAGCGCGCCGTCGCGGACGACGAGATCATCTCCATCCAGATCACCCGCGTCGGCCCCTTCCCGCCGCGCATGGGCGAGGTCGGGGTGGTCATCGATCTGGCCGTGCATGACATCGACATCATCCGTCACCTGACCGGCGCCGAGATCACCGAGGTCCAGCCGCAGCTGGCCCGCACCCGCGCCGACCGCGAGGACACGGCCCTGCTCCAGTTCCGCCTGGACAATGGGGTGATCGCCCACATCACCACCAACTGGGTCACGCCCTACAAGACCCGCACCCTGCAGGTCGCCACCAAGACCAAATTCATCGTCGCCGACCTGATCACCCGTCAGGTCACCGAGTATTTCGGCCAGCAGCCGGACGGGTCGTACTCGACGCGGATGTTGAACTCCTGGCCTGCGGAACCGCTGAAGAAGGAACTGGAGGCCTTCGCCCACGCCATCACCACCGGCGAGACGGCGGCGGTGACCGGCGAGGACGGCCTGCGCAATCTGGAAGTCGCCCTGCGCTGTCTTGGCGAACTCTAGAAGCCGCTCATAAAGCCGCGTTCTCGCCGCAAAGCCTGCCGACACAGGAAGCCATGCGCCCGTTCATCGCCCCCGTCGCCTCATCCATCGTCGCCTCATCCATCGTCGCCTTTGGCCTCGCCCTGTCGGCGGCTGCGCCTGCGCACGCCGACACACGGTTTCTGGCCTATAACGCCAATGACCGGATCACCCAGGCCATGACCAAGGGGATCACGCTGGAGGTGCGGCGCGGCCTGTTCGGCGCAGTCAGTGTCGAGCGGCTGTTCTCGACCACGGCGCGCGGATCGGCGGAGTTCACGCGGGGCGGTCCCGACGGGGCGCGGCGCGTCCTGCCTGCGGGCGCCAACGAGAACGACATCTACGCCATCAACCAGACCGTCGGCGACGGGCGCGGCCTGTCGCGCGCCCTGTGCCCCGGCGCCGACGCCGCCTGGCTGATCCTGAGCCGGATCCGCCCCGCCCGCCCGCTGACCATGCAGGCCGTGGGCCAATGGGCGGATGGAACCTTCCGACATTGTACGACGCTGAGCTATGAATGGCGGGGCGAATGGGCGACAGCGCCCGGCTCAACCGCGCCAGTTCCCGACTGATTCTCGGGACGTTCATAACTCTGTTCCAGGATGGGAGCATGACGACGACTGCTCCCTCGACCAACGGCCCGCCGCCCAGGTGGGCTGCGTTCGGCATCGGCCTGGGCGCGTTCGCCGCCGTGCTGATCGGCGCCTTCGGCGTCGAACCGGCGCTGCACTCTCTGATGACCGCCGGTCCGACCGGCGCCCCCCACGGCAAGGGTGGTCAGGTGGTGGTCGGCGAAACCCTGCTGTCCGGTCATTATGATGCGGCCGAGGGCGGGCGCAGTCTGGAGGCCGACGGCGGCGCCCTGGTCATGGACAACGGCAAACGCATCGCCTCCGCCCCGCACCGGCTGGTCGCCGCCGATGAACTGGCCACCACCCAATCCACCTTCGCCGGCGTGATGGCTGTCCCGGCCCAGGCCCAGATCGAGGTGCGGCGCGTCGTGTCGGATGAAGGGTCGCACCTGTGCGATGGTCAGCCCGTGGGCTGGCTGGCGTTCGCGATCCGCCAGGACGGTTTCGTCATGCTGCCGGTGCTGCAGGGACCGCCGCCCGGCGCCCTGCTGGCCGAAGAACGTCTGTGCGACCTGCAGGACTTCAAACATTGAGGATCGGCCTGGTTCTGGCCGTTCTAATCGGCCTGATCACAGCCCTCCTGACCTGGACGACGCCGGGGCGCCTTCACCCCGCGGATCAGACGAACGCCGTGACGGTCATGGTGCTCGACAACGGCTTTCACACCGATCTGGCCGTGCCGCGTCAGGCTTTGATGCGTCACGGCGGGCCGCTGGCCCAGGCCGTTGCAAGCCTGGCGCCCGGCGATTGGGTCCTGATCGGCTGGGGCGACGCCAGATTCTATGTGGATCAGAGCCCGATTTCGGCCCGCCTGCCTGACGGCGCCCGCGCCTTCTTCCGACCCGGCAATCCGTCCGTCGTCATGCTGAACCCGCAAGGCGGCGATCCCCGCAGCCGCTACGCCGCGCATGAGCGGGCGGCCCTGACCTTGGCCCCCGCCGACTTCGACCGGATGGCCGCGAGGATCGAGGCTTCCCTCGACCTGTCCAGCGGCGCTCCACGGGTCGCCGCCGCTCGCCCCGGCGATGACGCGCGCTTCTTCGCCAGCCGCGAAACCTTCTCGATCCTGCACCTGTGCAACCACTGGACGGCGGGCGTGCTGAACGCTGGAGGAGTGTCGGTGCGGCCCGTGCGGTCCATCGCCTCCAGCGAAGTCATGCGCGCCGTCAGAGCGGCGAAACTGGACACAGCGGCTCCACGCGCCTAGACCGCCCGCCTTTCGCTTATCCGGTCGGGTCCGAGCCCCGGCGGGCGATGAAAAGGAGCGGCCGATGGCCCACAAGCAACATACCCGTAACGCCTCCGGCCCCGCCGGACCCAGCCAGCGCCAGCTGCGCGCAGGCGAACTCATCCGTCACGCCCTGGTCGACATCCTGCGTGAAGAAGAGATTCACGACGAGGCTCTGGCCGGGGTCTCCGTCACCGTGACCGAGGTGCGGCTGTCGCCGGACCTGAAGCACGCCACCTGTTTCGTCGAGCCCCTGGGCGCGGGCGTCGAGACGGCGCCGACCAATGGCCACGAGAGCGAAATCATCAAGGCGCTGAACGTCCACGCCAAATTCCTGCGCGGCCAGCTGGGCCGCCGACTGGACATGAAGTTCACGCCCGACCTGCGCTTCCGTCACGACGACAGCTTCGACGCGGCCAGCCACATGGACCGCCTGTTCGCCGACCCGCGCATTCAGGCCGATCTGGCGGCGGGCGACGACGAAGGCGACCAATGACGGCCTGGCCTCAAACAGTGCAATGCGCGGCAGGCCAAGCCTACCGGCCTCAAGCAGCGCGACGCGCGATAGGCCAAGCATAATGGGGCGTAAGAAGAAGGGCGACATCGTCGACGGCTGGGTCTGCCTGGACAAGCCGTTCGAGATGGGATCGACGGAGGCCGTCAGCCGCATCCGCCGCCTGTTCAACGCCCAGAAAGCCGGTCACGCCGGCACCCTGGACCCGCTGGCCAGCGGCATCCTGCCCATTGCGCTCGGTGAGGCGACCAAGACTGTGCCTATGATGATGGAGGCGCAGAAGGTCTATCGCTTCACCATCAACTGGGGCGTCTCGACCGACAGCGTGGATCGTGAAGGCGAGATCATCGGCCGTTCCGACGTGCGCCCGAGCGTGGACCAGGTGAAGGCCGCCCTGCCCGGCTTCGTGGGCGAAATCGACCAGACGCCGCCCCGTTTCTCGGCCATCAAGGTGGACGGCGCGCGCGCCTATGACCTGGCTCGCGACGGCGTGGAGTTCGAACTCCAGGCCCGGCGCGTGACCATCCATTCCGCCGAGGTCACCGACGCCCCGGACGCCGATCACGTCGAAATCACCATCCGCACCGGCAAGGGCGTCTATGTGCGTTCGCTGGCCCGCGATCTGGCGGCGGTGCTGGGGGCAGAGGGCCACGTCAGCGCATTGCGCCGCGAGCGGGTCGGGCCGTTCAGCACGGAAAACGCCGTCACTCTGGATTCTCTGGAGGAAATGGTGCATAGGAGCGCCGCCTCGGAAGGCTTGCTTCCCGTTGCGACCGCCCTGGACGACATCCCGGAGCTGGCCGTGACGGATCAAGACGCCTTCTCGCTTCGGCAGGGACGCCCGATCGTTCTGCTCCCCCGTCAGGTGGAAACCCTCAAGGATCGTCTTCGCGACGGTTCGCGCACGGTTTCAGCCTTTCAGGGCCAGACCCTCGTCGCACTCTGTCAGTTGCGGGCCGGCCGGTTAGAACCCGACCGCGTTTTCAACCTCTAGGCCCACGCCATCCGGCAAGGGCCGAGACCCCACGGCCTCAAGTAGCGCGAAGCGCGATAGGCCAAGAAAGGACTCTTTCGATGTCGGTTACTGCTGAACGCAAGCACGAGATCATCGCCGATAACGCCCGCACCGCTGGCGACACCGGCTCGGCCGAGGTTCAGGTCGCGATCCTGTCGGAACGCATCGCCAACCTGACCGAACACTTCAAGACCCACAAGAAGGACAACCACTCGCGTCGTGGCCTTCTGAAGATGGTGTCGCAACGTCGCCGCCTGCTCGACCACCTGAACAAGGTCGACGCCGGCCGCTACCAGGCGCTCATCGCCAAGCTGGGCCTGCGCCGCTAAGGCGCGGGACCGCGATAGAGATCATTTCGAGGCGCGGGCGGTCACGTCCGCGCCTCGTTGTGTTCCTAGCTGTTGATTTGTCGACCCGTGCACCGCGGGACTGAAACGGCGCAGACGCGAGGGCCAGGTCGGCCCTCACCGGGTCTTCCGCGATGGCGCGGCGATCCACGGACCTCGGGACTGAACGCCCCGCGCTCCACCCAATGATGGGACCCCGCCGGGAATACGCCCGCCGGGATACGAAAGACGAAATATGTTCGATATCAAACGCAAGACGATCGAGTGGGCCGGACGCCCGCTGACCCTGGAAACGGGCCGCATCGCCCGCCAGGCTGACGGCGCCGTGCTGGCGACCTACGGCGAGACCGTGGTTCTGGCCACCGTCGTCTATGGCCGCGCCCCCAAGCCGGGCCTGGATTTCTTCCCCCTGACCGTCAACTACCAGGAAAAGACCTTCGCAGCCGGCAAGATCCCCGGCGGCTACTTCAAGCGTGAAGGCCGTCCTTCGGAGAAGGAAACCCTGGTTTCCCGCCTGATCGACCGTCCGATCCGCCCGCTGTTCGTCAAGGGCTTCAAGAACGAGACCCAGGTCGTCGTGACCGTGCTGCAGCACGACATGGAGAACGACCCGGACGTCCTGGGCATGGTCGCCGCTTCGGCCGCCCTGACCATCTCGGGCGTGCCCTTCATGGGCCCGATCGGCGCGGCGCGCGTCGGCCTGATCGACGGTGAGCTGGTCCTGAACCCGACCATCGACCAGATCCCGACCTCGGACCTGGACCTGGTGGTCGCCGGCACGCAGGACGCCCTGATGATGGTCGAATCCGAAGCCAAGGAGCTGTCGGAAGAGAAGATGCTCGAAGCCCTGATGTTCGCGCACGCGGGCATGCAGCCGGTGATCGACGCCATCATCGACCTGGCAGAACACGCCGCCAAGGAGCCCTTCGACTTCCAGGCCGAAGACCACTCCGACGTCGTCGCCTCGATCAAGGCGCTGGTCGGCGAAGATATCAAGGCCGCCTACGCCCACCCGGGCAAGTACGACCGTCGCTCGGGCGTCGATGCGGCCAAGAAGACCGCCGCCGCCGCCCTGGTGAAGACCGACGAGAACCCCGAGGGCGTCGATTCGTCCAAATTCTCGGCCGCCTTCAAGGAATGTGAAGCCGACGTCCTGCGTCGCGACATCATCGAGAACGCACACCGCGTCGACGGCCGCGCCCTGGACAAGGTCCGCGCCATCGTGTCGGAAGTCGGCGTCCTGCCGCGCACCCACGGTTCGGCCCTGTTCACGCGCGGCGAAACCCAGGCTCTGGTCGTCGCCACCCTGGGCACCGGCGAAGACGAGCAGTACATCGACAGCCTGCAGGGCACCTACAAGGAATCCTTCCTGCTGCACTACAACTTCCCCCCCTATTCGGTGGGTGAAGCAGGCCGCATGGGTTCGCCCGGCCGTCGCGAAATCGGCCACGGCAAGCTGGCCTGGCGCGCGATCCGTCCGATGCTGCCGTCGAAGGAAGACTTCCCCTACACCATCCGTCTGGTCTCCGAGATCACCGAGTCCAACGGCTCGTCCTCGATGGCCACGGTCTGCGGTTCGTCGCTGGCCCTGATGGACGCGGGCGTTCCGCTGATCCGTCCGGTCTCAGGCATCGCCATGGGCCTGATCCTGGAACCGTCGGGCGAGTTCGCCATCCTGTCGGACATCCTGGGCGACGAAGACCACCTGGGCGACATGGACTTCAAGGTCGCCGGCACGTCGCAAGGCATCACCAGCCTGCAGATGGACATCAAGGTCGCCGGCATCACCAAGGAGATCATGGAACAGGCTCTGACGCAGGCTTCGGCTGGTCGCCTGCACATCCTGGACGAAATGTCCAAGGCCATGGACGCGCCGCGCACCGAACTGGGCGAGCACGCACCCAAGATCGAAACCATCAAGATCGCGGTCGACAAGATCCGTGAAGTGATCGGTTCGGGCGGCAAGGTGATCCGCGAGATCGTCGAGAAGACCGGCGCCAAGATCGACATCGGCGATGACGGCACCATCAAGGTCGCCGCCAACGACCAGGAGAAGATCGACGCCGCCAAGGCCTGGATCCAGTCCATCGCCTCGGAGCCGGAAGTCGGAACCATCTATTCCGGCAAGGTCGTGAAGGTCGTTGATTTCGGCGCCTTCGTGAACTTCTTCGGCGCCAAGGACGGTCTGGTCCACGTGTCCCAGATCGCCCTGGAACGCGTCGCCAACCCGGCTGACGTCCTGTCGGAAGGTCAAGAGGTCAAGGTCAAGTTCCTGGGCTTCGACGACCGCGGCAAGACCAAGCTGTCGATGAAGGTCGTTGATCAGGAAACCGGTGAAGACATCACCGACAAGATCAATGCTGAACGCGCCGAGCGCGGCGAGGCCCCGCTGTCGGAAGACACCGGCGGTCGTCCCAAGCGTGAAGGCGGCGGTGATCGCGGTGGCGATCGCGGACGTCGTCGTCGCGACTAAGCCACGGCATAACGCCTGAAACGAGAAGGCCCCGCTGGCGACAGCGGGGCCTTTTTCTTGGGCGCTGCAGCCCCCGACGGAGTCGCGGGCTGCTTGAGCGCAGGCCTCAGCCCGCGCATTCCTTCGGCTTGGTCTCGCCCGGCCCATACATGGCGCAGGACCGGTCGATCTCGCCCTGGATCAGAGCGCAGGGATTGGCGGCGTTGCAAGGCGGATGGGTTGCAGGGCTGACCTGGATGCAGCGTTGCACCAGACGCGCAGAGACCGTCTCGCCGATGGCGTCACGACACGGTTCGTCCGTCACCGGCACGGGGCGCGGCGCCATGTCCGGGCCTTCGGGAATGCTGGTCTGAGGATCTTCAGACGCGACGGGCGGCGAGGTCTGAATCGGCGTCATCGCCGGTCCAGCAGGCGCTTCGGTCGGTGCGGGGGCGGCATCGGGATGCTCCCCGCTTCGCTGACAGGCGGACACCGCCAGGGCCAGCGCAAGGACGGAGCAGGCGAACAGGGATCGGCGCATCGGGCTCTCCGGGTCTTCGGGACGGATCACCGGAACGATGACCCGTCCGACTAACGCGCGAAACCCCTTATCGACGCACAGCCTCCAGCGCCGCCTTCTGCAGGGCGAACAGTTCGGTGCAGCCGATCTCGGCCAGGGAGAACAGACGGTCGAACTCGGCGCGCGAGAAGCCGCGCTTCTCGCCTGTGGCCTGGACCTCGACGATCTGGCCCGAACCGGTCAGGACGAAGTTGGAATCCGCCTCGGCTTCCGAATCCTCTTCGTAGTCCAGATCCAGCACCGGAACCCCGTCGCAGACGCCGCAGGACACCGCCGCCACCTGGTCCAGGATCGGATCAACCTTCAGCACCCCCTCGTCGCGCAGATAGTTCAGCGCCGAGCTCATGGCGACCCAGGCGCCGGTGATGGAGGCGGTGCGCGTGCCGCCGTCGGCCTGAATGACGTCGCAGTCGATCAGCACCTGACGCTCGCCCAACGCCTTCAGATCAACCACGGCGCGAAGCGAACGGCCGATCAGGCGCTGGATTTCCTGGGTGCGACCCGACTGCTTGCCCGCAGCGGCTTCGCGGCGGCCCCGCGTATGGGTGGCGCGCGGCAGCATGCCGTATTCGGCCGTCACCCAGCCCTGGCCCGTATTGCGCATCCAGCCCGGCACCTTCTCCTCGATGGAGGCGGTAACCAGCACCTTGGTGTGGCCAAAGCTGATCAGGCAGGAACCCTCGGCGTAGCGGTTGACGCCGGTCTCGATGGTCACGGTGCGCAGTTGGTCATCGGTGCGTTGCGAATGGCGCATGATATGATCCCTTGGAAGCTGTGGCGGCGGTGCTTATCCTGAAACCGTGAGCCTGTATGCCCCCAAAACCCCGCCGTTCGATGGCGGCCCATCCCCGAATCTGGGTCTTGCGGGACTGGCGGGACTGGACGCGCGCGCCCGCGACATCTTCCGCCGCATCGTCGAGAGCTATCTGGAGACGGGAGAGCCGGTCGGGTCGCGCACCCTGTCGTTGGGCGGTATCGCTCTGTCGCCCGCCTCGATCCGCAACACCATGCAGGACCTCACTCTGGCGGGCCTGCTGGCGGCGCCCCACACCTCGGCGGGCCGGATACCGACCCACGCAGGCCTGCGCCTGTTCGTGGACGGCCTTTTGGAGGTCGGCGACCTGACCAAGGAGGAACGTCGCGAGATCGACGGGCGGCTGGCCGGACGGGGTCGGAACTTTGAATCTGCTCTGGATGAGGCGTCGAACCTGCTGTCCGGTCTGGCGGGCGGGGCGGGCGTCGTCTCCAGCCCGGTGCGCGATTCAGGGGTTAAACACGTCGAGTTCGTGGCCTTAGGCGGCGATCAGGCCCTGGCGGTCATCGTCGCCGATGATGGTACGGTCGAGAACCGGATCATGACCCTGTCGGCGGGGGTCACCCCCTCCACCCTGGTGGAGGCCTCAAACTTCCTGAACGCCCGTCTGCGCGGTCGGCCCTTCGCCGACGCCAAGCGCGAAATGACGCAGGAGCTGGAGATCGCACGCCGCGAACTG
The DNA here is from genome assembly GCF_019395145.1 of Brevundimonas nasdae. NCBI lineage: Bacteria > Pseudomonadati > Pseudomonadota > Alphaproteobacteria > Caulobacterales > Caulobacteraceae > Brevundimonas > Brevundimonas nasdae. Next base: position 3,319,725 of record NZ_CP080034.1, on the reverse strand, counting down.
GACCAGACCGCCGCCCGTCTGGTCGAGGACGGTTTCGCCGCCTGGTCCGGCGGTCAGGACCGCGAGCGCGCCCTGATCGTGCGGGGCCGCGCCAATCTGCTGCAGGACACAGAGGGCCTGGCCGATCTGGAGCGCGTGCGCGTGCTGTTCGACGATCTGGAGCAGAAGGAACAGCTGATCGGCCTGCTGGACGGGGTCGACGCCGCCCAGGGTGTGCGCATCTTCATCGGCGCGGAAACACGACTGTTTTCACTTTCGGGTTCCGCTGTGATCGCGGCGCCCTATATGAGCGGCCGACAACGGGTCCTGGGCGCCATCGGCGTGATAGGGCCTGCACGATTGAACTACGCCCGTGTCATTCCGTTGGTGGACTATACCGCCCGGGTGCTGGGCCGAATGCTGGACGGGAACGACAAGTGAGCGACAAGCCCCTTAACGACGACTTCAACGAACTGGACGCCGAAACGGCAGAGGCCAATGCCGAACATGGCCTGGACGCCCATCCGTCCGTGGATGGGGGCGACGATCTGGCCCCGCTGGACGCCGTCATCGCCGAGCGCGACGAGTGGAAGGACCGCGCCCTGCGCGTCGCCGCCGAGATGGAGAACCTGAAGCGCCGCGCCGAGACGCAGCAGAACGACGCCCGCGCCTTCGCCATCCAGCGCTTCGCCAAGGATCTGCTGGGCGTGGCCGACAATCTGGAGCGCGCCCTGATGGCCGCGCCCAAGGATTCCGAAGGCGCCGCCGCCGGTCTGGTGACGGGTCTGGAGCTGACGCAGAAGTCGCTGCTTCAGGCCTTCGACACCAACGGCCTGAAGCTGGTGAAGCCCGAACCGGGCGACGCCTTCAACCCGCACCTGCACGAAGCCATGATCGAACAGACGTCCGACACCGTCCCCGGTGGCGCGGTGCTGCAGACCATGCAATCCGGCTTTGAACTGTTCGGCCGCACGATCCGCCCGGCCATGGTGGTCGTCGCCGCCAAGGGGTCCGGCCCCAAGGCCGCAAACCCCTATGACGCCGCGCCCGCCGCCGATGGGCACGCCTTCGACAGCAAGGCCTGATCAGAAACTGCGCCGCCAGCCGCCGATCAGCGCAAAGGCCGGCGGCGCAGACTTCACATGCTCCGGCTCGCGGCTGGCCACGCCTGTGATGGTCAGCATAGACCCGTCCGAGAGCGCCCGCTGAGCGCCCACGGTGAAGTCGATCTGGCGACCGCTGGGGGCCGCCGAAAAGCTGCGGCGCGACCAGGTCAGCGGATCGAAATAGTCCAGCGGCACGTCGGCCAGCAGGGCGGAGAAGCTGCCGCTCTCGATCCGCAACGGCTGGGACAGGGTGAAGCTGATCCGGTCGCAGACCAGGCGGCAGTCGCCCAGCAGACCGACCCGCCAGTTCGAACTGATCGCCGCGCGGTCCATGTTCAGGAAACGACCTGAAATCTCGGACCGTGCCATGCCAACCTCTCCAACCAGACTAGCCCAGGTGTTCAGCCGCCAGTCGCCGCCCACGGCGTAGAAGGTGGTCCGCGACGGCAGGGCGAAGTCCGACCCGGACGGCATGAAGGCGCCCAACGGCCCCAACCGCTCATCCAGCGACCCCAGACTGAGGCTCAGGCCGCCGTTCTGCTGACGCCAGGCCAGACTGGCGCGGCTGTAGGTCGAGGCGTCCTCCTCGACCCGGCGCAGCGGCATCCGGCGATCCCCGCCACCCGTATCGGCCGACAGAGCGAAGGCACCCAGTTTCACCACCCCACGCACGGCGTGATCGGCCTGAGCCAGGGCGGCAAACCCGTCGCCTGCCCCGCCGCTGAAGGGTGAAGACGCCCCACCACGCCCCTGCCAGGCCGAAAAGCCCAGACGGCCCATTTCAAAGCCGATCATCGCCTCCTGACGCGGTTCGTCGCCCATCCACGGCTGGCGGGTCAGATCATGACGGGGGGCGATCGGCTCAGGCGTCGCCTGGGGCTGGGCCGCGATCAGGTTCAGCCGCCCGCCGTTGGGAAGGGCGAAGGTCTGATAGGCCGTGCGTGACGGCTCGAACGGTTCGGCCTGATAGGAGCGCCGCGGCGCCGTCGGATAGGCCGAGCCCAGATTGACGGCGAACATGCGTTGATAACTGTCGAACAATACGGTGTTCAAAGCCGTCTGCCGTCCGAAGGCGTCGCCGAACGCCCCGCCGATGAAGCTGCCGGGCTCTGTCCTCGTGGTGATGGCGGCGCCGTTCGCCAGCATCACCGAACTGGCGCCGACGGGCCTGAACGCCTGTCCCAGGTCCAGCAGGCCGCGGCCATAGACGATGTCCGGCCCGGGATCACCGGCTTCCCGCGCGGTGTCCATCAGGATGGCCAGAGCCTGGCGCGCCGTCAGATTGGGAAAGGCCTGCATCAGCAGGGCCAGCGCCCCCGCCACATGAGGCGCAGAGAAGGAAGTGCCGCTGGCGATGTAGCACTGGGTCGCATCGCACCCGGTGTAAATCTGATCGCCCGGCGCAGACAGATAGGCCGTCTGGGTCACCCCGGCCCGGTTCGAGAAGCTCGACATCTGGTTCGCCGCATTGTGCGATCCGACCGCGACCACCGCCCCGAGGAAGGCCGGGTCGATGGCGTAGCGCGCCGGCCAGCCGGGATTAGCCTCGCCCTCATTGCCGGACGAGGCCACGATCACCGCGCCAGAATCCACCGCCCGCTTCAGCGCCGCCTCGAACGCCCCGCCCATGCGTCCGTCGCCGCCCAACGACATATTGATGATTTTCACGCCGTGGCTGACGGCATAATCCAACGCCCGCACCAGGTCGGAACTGGCGAAACAGACATCCTTCTTCTCGTCCTTGCAGTCGGAGATGTCGGCCCGGATCGACAGGATGGTCGATTCATAGGCCACGCCGATCGTGCCGAAACCGTTGAAGTTCGAGGCGATGACCCCCGACACCAGGGTGCCGTGACTGTTGGCGGCGACATAGGGAGCGTTGCGGTTCCCAACCACGTCGGTCGATGCGGTTGAGATGCGGCCCACCATGTCGGCCTGATCCAGGGCGATGCCGGAATCCACCACGGCGACGGTGACGCCCCGCCCCGTTGCGCCCGCATTCCAGCCGACCTCCGCCTTGATGTTCGCCAGACCATAGTTTCGCAGATACTCGCGCGACGTCGTCACCGGCGGCGGTGGCGGTGGCGGCGGAGGCGGGGGCGGCGGAGGAGGAGGAGGAGGCGGGGTCACGACGCCACCCCCGCCGCCGCCGCCGCCGCCACCGCCACCGCCACCGCCACAAGCGGCCAGAGGCAGGAACAGCAGCCCCAAACTCAGAAGCGCCGCCTTTTGTAAACGCGTGCCGACCATCTCGACCCCTCCCAAGGTCTTCGGACGTCCCCACAGTCCATATGAGCGATTAGGCGCTCAATGTTTTAACGCTTTATCGAAGACCGCCAGCAGCTTGCTCCACCCGTCCCTGGCGTCCGCCTCGACATAGCTGTCGCGGTAATCGGCGTGGAAGCCGTGCGGCGCATCGTCATAGACCACGATCTGGCTGGCGGTTTCGCCCGCGCTCTGCAGGGCGTCACGCATCCGCTGGACGCTTTCCAACGGGATGCCCTGATCCTTGCCGCCGTACAGGCCCAGAACGGGCGCCTTCAGATCATCGGCCAGATCGACTGGCCAGGGCTGACCTGCCGAAATCTGGGCGGGGGTCGCATCGGACGCGGGAGCCAGTCGACCGTACCAGGCCACGCCCGCGCCAATGGCGGCGAAACGGGCGGCGGCCTGCCAGACCACCTTGCCGCCCCAGCAATAGCCGGTGATCCCGACCTTGCCGTCCTTGGCCCACAACTGCTGGCTGGACCAGTCCAGCGTCGCCGAGATGTCGCCCATCACCTGTTCGTAGGAAGCCGCCGACACGATCTCCATGATCTTTGGGAACTCGGTCAGGGGCGCCGGGTCCGCCACCCGCACGAAGAAGGCGGGGGCGATGGCGGCATAGCCCTGCTTGGCCAGACGGCGGCAGATGTCGCGGATATATTCGTGCACGCCGAACACCTCGGACACCACGATCACCACCGGAAAGGGGCCATCCCCCGCCGGACGCGCGACATAGGCCGGCAGGTTGAAGCCGTCGGGCGCCCGGTAGGTCACAGTCTCAGTCGTCAGGCCGTTGGCGTCCGTCGTGATCGGCTTGGCCTCCTTGGCCAGGGCCGCCGTCGCATAGCCCGCGAACAAGAGGCCGCCCAAAGCGCCGAGGGTTCGGCGGCTGAGGTGCAGATCTTCGGGGGCGGAACCTTCAGGACGGGTGAGGACGGTCATCGGCGGCGCTCCGGTCGGGAAAGAGAAGGCCGGACAGTGACCCCGCGTCTCTTGATCCGTCCAGTCACGAAATCGCGGTGTTCAGCGAGCAATTCTCAAAGTCAGATTCAGCCGTCCTCCGCCGGGGATCAGGCGCGACGATCCCTCAAGAACCCGATCGATCCCATGGCGCGCCAGACGGGCCGACCCCGTCAGAGCGCAGACGTCGCCGCTGGTCAGGCGCAGGGTTCGCGTACGCCCCTCCCCGTCAGCAATGCGGAACTGGGCGGCGTCGCCCAGAGAAATCGACAGGACCGGAGCGGTCAGGTCCGCCTCATCGCGATCCTGATGCAATCCCATCTTCGCCCCGTCGCGGTACAGATTGACCAGACAGGCGTCAGGCGCCCGTTTCCCGCCGACCGTCGCCGCCCACAGATCCAGCAGCATCTGCGGGATCGCGGGCCAGGCCTGACCCGTGACCGGATGGGTCGGCTGATACCGATAACCGCCCCGGTCCGACACCCAGCCCAGCGGACCCAGGTTGCTCATCTGGACCGAGAAGGGCCGACCGCCCGGCGTCTGCGGGCGATAGAGGGGCGCGGTCCCCAGCGCCCCAAACACCGCCTGCACCAGCTGTGACTGGGCCTCGGCGTCCAGAGCACCTGGCCACAGCCGGAACCCCTCGATCCCCGTCGCCGTCTCAGCGGGTGAAAATGTATTCACTGACTTCGCAGACGTTGACGCCAAAGCGGGTCAGTTCCTCGCCATTGGTGAACTCGGCCTTGAAATCATATTCGCAGGCGCCGGAGCCGTCGTCGATGTTGATGCGGACGTTCTGGCGGTTCTCCAGCACGTCTTCGCCCAGGATGTCCTCTTCCCAATCGTCCGTGCTGGCGTCCGACGCATAGAAGCTGAGCATGGTCCAGCCGGTACGGTTCCTGATGGTGACATGGCGATCCCGACCGTCGGCAGAAGCCCCGTCCTGGGACTGTGCGACAGGCGCGGTCGGCTTGTCGGGAGCTGCGGCGGCGCTGGCGGCGCTCAACATCACAGCGGCGCAGACGGCGGCTTTCAGGGCGGCTTGCAACATCCGGCTCTTTCCAAAACACCGCCTCTGCGGGCGGCAGGCCTCACTATGGGGCGCCCGAACGCGGTCCGCAGCCGATATTTCACCGATCTATGGTTTGGTTGAATCGCAGTTCGCCCTTGCAGGGACAGGGGTCTTTCCCATATCGGGGCCAGCTTCGGAGAAACCCTGAAAGACTTGGGGCTATCCAGTCAAATCAAACGCCAACCCAACTGGGGGCGGTCACGCGCGGTGCTTCGACGAAGGCCGCCGCATCGCCCGCCGATACGAGAGAGAAATAGAACGCTCATGGCCAAGATCATTGGTATCGACCTCGGCACCACCAACTCGTGCGTCGCCGTCATGGACGGCAAGTCCCCCAAGGTTATTGAAAACGCCGAAGGCGCTCGCACCACCCCGTCGGTGGTCGCCCTTCAGGACGGCGGCGAAACCCTGGTGGGCCAGCCCGCCAAGCGCCAGGCTGTGACCAACCCCGCCAACACCTTCTTCGCCATCAAGCGCCTGATCGGCCGCAACTTCGACGATCCCGTCGTGGCGAAGGACAAGGGCATGGTGCCCTATGAGATCGTCAAGGGTCCGAACGGCGACGCCTGGGTCCGCGCCCACGGCAAGGACTATTCCCCGCAGCAGGTCTCGGCCTTCACCCTGATCAAGATGAAGGAAGCCGCCGAAGCCTATCTGGGCGAGAAGGTGACGCAGGCCGTCATCACCGTCCCGGCCTACTTCAACGACAGCCAGCGTCAGGCCACCAAGGACGCCGGCAAGATCGCCGGCCTGGAAGTCCTGCGCATCATCAACGAGCCGACCGCGGCTGCTTTGGCCTATGGCCTGGAGAAGAACGACGGCCAGAAGATCGCCGTCTATGACCTGGGCGGCGGCACCTTCGACGTCTCGATCCTGGAGATCGGCGACGGCGTCTTCGAGGTGAAGTCGACCAACGGCGACACCTTCCTGGGCGGTGAGGACTTCGACATCCGTCTGGCCGACTACCTGGCCGACGAGTTCAAGAAGGAGCAGGGCGTCGACCTGCGTCAGGACAAGCTGGCCCTTCAACGCCTGCGCGAAGAGGCTGAAAAGGCCAAGAAGGAGCTGTCCTCGACCACCCAGTACGAGGTCAACCTGCCGTTCATCACCATGAACGCGTCCGGCCCGCTGCACCTGAACATCAAACTGTCGCGCGCCAAGCTGGAAGCCCTGGTCGAAGACCTGGTCGCCCGCACGATCGAGCCCTGCAAGAAGGCTCTGGCCGACGCCGGCCTGAAGGCTGGCGACATCGACGAAGTCGTTCTGGTCGGCGGCATGACCCGCATGCCCGCCGTGCAGGAAGCCGTGAAGAAATTCTTCGGCAAGGAGCCGCACAAGGGTGTGAACCCTGACGAGGTCGTGGCCCTGGGCGCCGCCGTTCAGGCCGGTGTTCTGCAAGGCGACGTCAAGGACGTGCTGCTGCTGGACGTGACGCCCCTGACCCTGGGCATTGAAACCCTGGGCGGCGTCTTCACGCCCCTGATCGAGCGCAACACGACGATCCCGACCAAGAAGAGCCAGACCTTCTCGACCGCTGACGACAACCAGTCGGCCGTGACGATCCGCGTCTTCCAGGGCGAGCGCCCGATGGCGGCCGACAACAAGATCCTGGGTCAGTTCGACCTGATGGGCATTCCCCCCGCACCGCGCGGCATGCCTCAGATCGAGGTCGCCTTCGACATCGACGCCAACGGCATCGTCAACGTCTCGGCCAAGGACAAGGCGACCAACAAGGAACACTCGATCCGCATCCAGGCGAACGGCGGCCTGTCGGACGCCGACATCGAGAACATGGTCAAGGAAGCCGAAGCCAACGCCGCAGCCGACAAGACCCGCAAGGATCTGGTCGAGGCCCAGAACGCCGCCGACAGCCTGATCCACTCGACCGAGAAGGCCCTGGCCGACCACGGCGACAAGGTCGAGGCCGACGTCAAGACGGCCATCGAAACCGGTCTGGCCGAGCTGAAGACCGCCCGCGAGGGCACGGACCCGGAAGACATCCGCGCCAAGACCAACACCCTGGTCCAGGCCTCGATGAAGCTGGGTGAGGCCATGTACGCCGCCCAGCAGGGTTCGGGCGACGCCGCAGAAGGCCAACCGGCCGACGATGGTGTTGTCGACGCCGAGTTCGAGGAAGTCTCGGACGCCGACGGCGACGAAAAGAAGAGCGCCTAATCCGTAACAGATCGGTGAACTGACAGGACCCCGCTTGTCTTGCGATAGGCGGGGTCTTTTCATGAAACTTGCATCGTCTGTCCCGGCCCCCATGTCAGTCGGGACATCGTCTTCGATCAGTGCTCGCAGAGGCGCAGCGAAGATGGCAGGGGAAGTATGAGGACCAACGCCCGATGGCGCGTGATTACTACGAGGTTCTGGGCGTTGAGCGCACGATCGACGCGCCCGGTCTGAAATCGGCCTACCGCAAGCTGGCCATGATCCATCACCCGGACCGCAATGGCGGCTCGGAAGAGTCGATGGCGCAGTTCAAGGAGATCTCCGAGGCCTATACGGTCCTGTCGGATGCGGACAAACGCGCCGTCTATGACCGCTACGGCCATGCGGGCCTGAACGGCGGCGGCGGCGGCGGCAACCCGTTCGGCCAAGGCGGCGGCCAGGGCTTTTCGGACATCAACGACATCTTCTCCCAGGTCTTCGGCGATGCGTTCGGCGACGCCTTTGGCGGACGCCAGCAGGGCCGGGGCCAGCAGGGCGGACCGCGCCGCGGCTCGGACCTGCGCTATGATCTCGAGATCACTCTGGAGCAGGCCTACAAGGGCGCCGATGTCGAGATCGCCATTCCCTCGACCCTGACGTGCGAAACCTGCGAGGGTTCGGGCGCCAAGCCGGGCACCAAGCCCGTCACCTGCACCACCTGCCAGGGCGCCGGACGCGTGCGCCAGGCCAACGGCTTCTTCCAGGTCGAGCGCACCTGCCCCCGCTGCGGCGGCGCCGGCCAGATGATCGCCGATCCCTGCACCACCTGCCACGGCCATGGCCAGGTCCGTAAGACCCGCAACCTGAACCTGAAGGTTCCGGCTGGCGTCGACGACGGCTCGCGCATCCGTCTGTCTGGCGAGGGCGATGCAGGCCAGCGCGGCGGCCCGCGCGGCGATCTCTATGTCTTCCTGTCAGTTGCACCGCACGACCTGTTCGAACGGGACAATCTGGACCTTCTGGTCACCGTGCCCGTGCCGATGACGGTGGCGGCTCTGGGCGGCGAGATCGACGCTCCGTGCCTGGTGTCGGACGCCTGCGACGGCAAATGCAAGGCGGGCGTCTCCGTCCCGGCAGGCGCCCAGACCGGCAAGACCGTCCGCATCAAGGGCAAGGGCATGCCCCACCTGAACGGCCGCCAGCGCGGCGATCTGGTGGTCGAACTGTTCGTTGAAACCCCCACGGACCTGACGCCCCGTCAGAAGGAACTCCTCGAAGAGCTTGCCCTGTCGTTCGGCGAAGGGCAAAACCCGAGGAATTCCAGCTTTGCCGGCAAGGCGAAGCGTTTCTGGGCCGACATCCTGGGCAATCAGGATGCGGACGGGTCGAAAGAGAACGCGGCTTGAGCGCAATCTTCCACGCCGGCATTTCCGGCTATCGCGGCCGGATGGGCCGTGCGGTCGCCCAGGTGCTGGATGCGCGCGAGGACGTCGTCGTCGCCGCCCGTCTGGACTGGGGCGAAAGCGCGGACCTGACCCTGTGCGACGTCATCATCGACTTCTCGACGCCCGACGCCTCGGTCGCCCTGGCCCAGCAGTCGGCGGAAATCGGCGGCCCGGCCCTGGTCATCGGCTCGACCGGCTTCACGCCCGAGCAGGAGGCCGAGCTTGAAAAGGCCGCCGAGAAGATCGCCATCGTCAAGAGCGGCAATTTCTCGTTGGGCGTGAACATCCTGGTCGGTCTGGTCCAGCACGCGGCCCAACGTCTGGACGCCCAGGAATGGGATATCGAGGTCACCGAGGCCCATCATCGCCGCAAGGTGGATTCGCCCTCCGGCACCGCCCTGATGCTGGGCGAGGCAGCGGCTGAGGGCCGTTTCACCGAGCTGGCCGACGTCCAGTCCAAGCCCTATGACGGGGTTCAGGGCCCGCGCGAGACCGGCAAGATCGGCTTCTCATCGATCCGGGGCGGCGGCATCATCGGCGAGCACACCGTGCTGTTCGCCTCCGAGGCCGAAGTCCTGACGCTCAGCCATTCGGCCATCGACCGAAGCCTGTTCGCCAAGGGCGCCGTCGCCGCCGCCGCCTGGGTCCGCACCCGCCGCCCGGGGCTGTACGACATGCAGGACGTGCTGGGTTTCCGTCAGGCCTGACGCCTGCGCGCTGATGCGCGCCTAACCAGATGCGCCGTCGCCCATAAGGCGGGCCTTCTCCCGGCTGCACAATCGCGCCTGAAACCCGACCCTCGGCTCGAGCCCAAGGGTGAGGGCCAGAGCGGTTCTTCTGACGTCCCGCTCCTTGACCTCCCTGCGCTCAGGGCTGGGCTTGCCTGCCTATCGGTCCTATGGGTTCGCGGCAATCGCAGAAGGGACGACATGACGGCCAAGGCAAGCGCCGAAGACATCGCGGGCGGCATCGCCCTGCGGATCGCGGCGGCGGGGTGTTTCTCGGTCATGTCGGCGGTGCTGAAACTGGCGTCGCTGGACGGGGTGGTGGCGCCGGAGATGCTGTTCTACCGCGCCCTGTTCGGCGTGCCGGTCGTGCTGATCTGGGTCATGACCAGCCAGGGCGGCCTCAGCGCCCTGTCCACGCGGCGACCCTGGGCGCACGTGGGCCGCAGCGCCCTGGGCATCGTCTCCATCCTGTGCCTGTTCCAGACCCTGACCCTGCTACCGCTGGCTGACGCCACGACCATCAGCTTCACCGCCCCGATCTTTTCGACCCTGCTGTCCTTCCTGATCCTGAAGGAGGCGGTCGGCCTCCGCCGCTGGGCGGCCGTCGCCGTCGGCTTCGTCGGGGTGGTCATAGTCATGCGGCCCGGTTCCGGCGGCGAGCACGTCCTGCCGATGGAGGGGATCGCCTTTGGCCTGATGGCGGCGCTGCTGACCGCCGCCGTCACCATCACCCTGCGCCAGTTGCGTGACACCGAACACGTCGCCGCCATCGTCTTCTGGTTCTTCATCGGCTCGTCGATCGTGGGCGCCATCCTGCTGCCCTTCGTGGGGCAGATGCACAGCCTGACCACCTTCGCCCTGCTGGCTGCTGGCGGGGTCGCGGGCGGTCTGGCGCAACTGTTCATGACAGCCTCCCTGCGCGCCGCCCCCGTCGCCGTGGTCGCGCCGTTCGACTATCTGCAGATCGTCGGCGCCATCGTCTTCGGCTGGTGGCTGATGCAGACGACGCCCACCGCCAACACCCTGGCCGGCGCCGCCCTCATCGCCGCCAGCGGCCTCTACACCGCCTGGCGCGAACACATCCGCCGTCGCCAAGCCCTGATGCAGACGACTGCGCCGCCGGTTTAGTCGCGGGACGGATATTCTTCGCTGTCGAGCCAGACTTGGAAAATGAATCCTTTTGACTCGCGAGACACTGCATCCAGCATCGCCTCCACCCGTTCGCCGGCCAAACGCAGGCGTTCCGCGGCAGGTTGACCGTAAGCTCCGTGATCGCCGTAGATGCCGAGATCTAGGCGCGGAATTTCCAGATCCCCCACGACCTCATAGGTTTCGACGAGATCGATCCAACCTGTCTCTGGTTCGAGCGTCGTCATAAACGCGAGCAGGGCCTCGACGCCCACGCAACGATGCCCCTTGCCGCTCGATGCCTCGGCGGCAGCATCTGATGGGCGTGCCACGGGGTGAGCCTTATCGCCCCGTCGAGCCGAACCCGCCCGCGCCGCGCGCGGTTTCGTCCAGTTCCTCGACCTCGACCCAGTCGGCGCGTTCGTGTTTGGCGATCACCAACTGGGCGATGCGTTCGCCGCGGCGGATGACGAAGGGTTCGGCGCCGATGTTGGCCAGGATCACGCCGCACTCGCCGCGATAGTCGCTGTCGATGGTGCCGGGGGCGTTGGGGCAGATGATGCCGTGCTTCAACGCCAGACCCGAACGGGCACGGACCTGAGCCTCATAGCCCAGCGGCAGGGCGATCTTCAGACCTGTGGGCACCAGAACCCGCTGGCCCGGCGCCAGCGTCAGGGGCTGATCCTCCGGCACGGCGGCGCGCAGGTCCATGCCCGCCGATCCCGCCGTCTCATAGGCGGGCAGAGGCAGGCCCCCAGAATGGGGCAGACGCTGGATCTGGACAGCTGTGGGCTCGGTCATTCGGGGCTCTTGAAGTGATCGGCGATGCGGGCGGCGACGGCGCGGGCGATGGCGGATTTGGACTGACGCGGCCAGGTCTCGGTCTTGTCGGCGGTGACCAGCAGGACGGCGTTGCCGTCTGAGCCGAACACGTCGTCGGACACGTCATTGCCCAGGATCCAGTCGCAGCCCTTGCGTGACAGCTTGGCCCGCGCATTGGCCTCCAGATCGGTCGTCTCGGCGGCGAAGCCGATCACCAGGGCGGGACGGTTCGGACCGGGGGCGGCGACGCCTTTCAAGATGTCGGGGTTCTCGATCAGAGCCAGGGTCGGCGGGCCGCCCGGTCCCTTCTTGATCTTGCCGCCCGCGATGATGTCCACGCGCCAGTCAGCGACGGCGGCGGACAGGACGGCGATGTCGGCGGGCAGCGCTTGCTGCGTCGCCGCCTGCATCTCCAACGCGCTTTCCACATCCACCCGCGTCACGCCGGGAGGGGCGCCCAGGGCCGTCGGGCCGGACACCAGGGTCACATCTGCGCCCAACTCAGCCAGGGCGGCGGCGATGGCGTAGCCCTGTTTGCCGCTGGAGCGGTTGGTCAGGCCCCGCACCGGGTCAATGGGCTCGAAGGTCGGCCCAGCCGTGACCACGGCCTTTTTGCCCGCCAGAGGCCGCCCGGCGGCGCCCGCCATCAGGCCGATGATGGCGTTCAGAATGGCTGCAGGTTCCGCCATGCGTCCGGGCCCGTATTCGCCACAGGCCATCTCGCCGTCGTCCGGCCCCACGACCGCGACGCCGTGGAAGCCGTCGAAAGCCTTCAGCCGCTCGACATTGGCCTGCACGGCCGGATGCAGCCACATCCGCACATTCATGGCCGGGGCCAGCAGCACCCGCTTGTCCGTGGCGATCAGGGTGGTGGAGGCCAGATCATCGGCCAGACCGTTCGCCGCCTTGGCGATCAGGCCCGCCGTCGCCGGGGCCACGACCACCAGATCGGCCCAGCGCGACAGCTCGATATGGCCCATGGTGGTTTCTTCTTCCGGGTGGAACAGGCCCGACCGCACCGGATGGCCGCTCAGCGCCGCCAGCGACAGGGGCGTGACGAACTCGGCCCCCGATTCCGTCAGGATCACCCGCGTCTGACCGCCCGCCTTGGCGATCAGCCGAACGAGCTCAAGCGACTTATAGGCCGCGATGCCGCCGCCGACGATCAGCAGCACCTTACGATTGCTCAGGGGGCGTATGTCCATGGGTTCGGTTTAGCTCCGTCGCATGACGCGGTCGAGACGCGAGACCGAGAGATTGTCGCGGCCACAAGGTTGTGTTTACCTCGCGCCATACGCGCATTCGCAGGGGGAATGATGACCACGCTGACCAAGGGGCTCGCCGCCCTCGCCGCACTGGGCCTGATGGGCCTGGCCGGATGTGACCGCCCCTCGGCGGTCGAGACACGCGACCGAACCGCTGACGCCCAGCCACAGGCCCTGACTTCTGCGGCTCCGGTCGAGACGGAAGCCGCCCCTGTCGCCAAGCCAGTCCTGACCGCCAATCGTCGAGAGACGACGGACGACAAGATCGCCCGCCTCTATGCCCGCAACGGCGCCGACTTCAACGCCAAGTCCGCCGAAGACTATCTGGACAAGGTCACCACCTTCACCACCCGGCCGCCGCGCGACGCCGAAACGGTGAAACGGCCCAATGGCGACACCCTGATCTATCAGGCCTCGACCAACACCTTCGCCGTGGTGGCGCGCAACGGCGCCCCGCGCACCATGTTCAAGCCCACGACGGGCGCCGACTATTGGGCCGAACAGAAGGCGGCGGCCCCGACCTTCGGCCAGAGGCGGCAATCGACGGGCGCCGTCGACTGATATACAGGGCGGGTTCGACGAAGGATCCCGCCCGCATGGCCGACACCGACAAGACCCCGCTGCTGAAGACCGCCCTGATCTATGATTTCGACGGAACGCTGGCGCGCGGCAATATGCAGGAGGTCAGCTTCATCCCCTCGGTGGGCGTGGACATCGGCGCCTTCTGGGAGGAGGCTGAACGCCTGACCAAGCAGGCCGACGGCGACGGCATCCTGATGTACATGCAGTTGATGCTGCACCACGCCCGTCAGAACGGCGCCCCGGTGACGCGCGAGACCCTGCGCCAGCACGGTGAGGCGGTGGCTCTGTTCGAAGGCCTGAAAGACCTAAGTTGGTTCGACCGGATCAACGCCTTCGGCGCCCGCTACGGCCTGGAGATCGAACACTACATCATCTCCGCCGGGCTGGAGGAGATGATCGAGGGCACGCCGATCCGCCCCGCCCTGAAGCACGTCTTCGCCTCTCACTACGTCTATAATGAACAGGGCGAGGCCGCCTGGCCTGCGGTGGGCGTCAACTACACCACCAAGACCCAGTACCTATTCCGCATCAACAAGGGCGTGAACAACCATTGGGAGCATGAGCGGATCAACCACTTCATTCCCGACGACGAGCGCCCGGTGCCGTTCGAGCGGATGATCTTCATCGGCGACGGCGACACCGATGTTCCGACCATGAAGATGATGCACACCAAGGGCGGTTTCTCCATCGCCGTCTATGACCCGCGCTCGAACGAAAAGGACCAGAAGAAGGTCTATTCCCTGATCTCGGAAGACCGGGTGAACTTCGTCGCCGCCGCCGATTATCGCGAGGGTTCGGCCCTGGACCTGATCGTCAAGGGATTGGTCGGCCGCATCGCCATCAACGCCGGGACCATGCCCGCCGGCTTCTAGCCCCCGCCGACCCGCAGCCAGGCGTCGCGGGCGCCAGCCATGCGCGCCGGAACCAGTCCCCGCAGGGAGACGGCCCCGGTCTGGCGCAGGCCCGCCTCCTGCCGCCTCTGCCAGACCACCACGGCGGAATAGGCCACGCCGTCCGCCACATCGATGACGGCGACCTCGGGCGGCAGGGTTGTCCCCCGGTCCAGACGCAGCTTCATGCCCCCGTCCGACAGGTCAACGATGATGCAGGCCATCTCCACGCTTGGCGCAGACACCACGCCTGGGACATTGACCAGTTTGCGCGGGTTTAGACGCCGATCAGCGCGAGCCGTTTTCCCGCGCCCGAATTTCAACCCGAACAAACCACATACTCTGAAACGCTACAGACGGCCGGTAATGGCGACCGGATGTCGTTCAGGGTCAAGCGTGGCCGTGAAATCAGCCGCTATTCCGCCGTCCATCATGTGTCGGGTCAACCGTTCGTAGAAGCGGATGAAATCAGCGATGGCGGCGCGGTGTTCGGGCGACAGCGTCGGCACGCCCAAAAGCCCGGCCTCCTGCTCGCTGCGCCAGTCCAGCACGCGGGCGAATTCGGGTGCGCGCAGGAAGATCAACCTATCCAGACGCGTGGTCAGGTCCGCATAGGCCCCGGCCAGTCCATCATTGATTTCACGCCGCCAGCGGCCGTCGGCGTCGCGGGTCCGCTCCAGTTCATTGACGGGCGACGCTAGCATCGCTTGCGTCTGGGCTTGAGCGCCCAGGCACCAGCCTTCCAGAATGATCGCAGCGGGACGTCCCTGAAACACCGGCCAGTCCGCCTCGGGCGCCCGGTCGTCCGCCAGCTTGTCAAAGCGCGGCAGGGGCGTGGCGTCGCCTGGCCCGGCGCTTCGCAACCGATCCAGCACCCGGTTCAACAGGCCCAGATCATGGGTGCCCGGCGGGCCGCGGGTGGCGAACAGCGGATGGACATCCCTCGCCAGCGCCTGACGTTCGGCCTTGGTCAGATAGACGTCGTCCAGCGACAGGGCCGCGCAGCCGAACCGTTCGGCGACGGCATGAGCCAAGGTCGACTTTCCCGAGCCCTGCGACCCGGCGATGCCCAGAATGGGCGGCGGCGCATCCGCGTCCGCCTGTTCGATCCAGTGACCGATGGTCTCGACTAACCCGGGATCGACCCGGGCCATGTCAGTGCTGGTTTTCGGGAAGACGCACGATCAGGCCGTCCAGAGCGTCGGAGACGCGGATCTGGCACGACAGGCGGCTGTTCGGTTCGACCTCTTCGGCGAAGTCCAGCATCGATTCCTCCATGGCGCTGGGCTTGCCCGTCGCATCGCGCCAGGCCTCGTCCACATAGACATGGCAGGTGGCGCAGGCGCAGGCGCCCCCGCAGTCGGCGTCGATGCCCGGCACATTGTTGCGGATCGCGCCTTCCATGACGGAAAGGCCGTTCTTGACCTCGACCGCGTGCTGGGTCCCGTCATTTTCGATGTAGGTGATCTTGGCCATGTCGGGCTGCTAACACAGGTTGAATGCGCGGCGTAGATCAGGCCGCAATATAAACCCAGGCTTCAAGCCCGGACGCCAGCTTCACGCTGACACGACGATAGTCGTCGACCTCATAGGCATCAGCGGCGACCAGTTCGTCTTCGGTTATCCGAAAGACCGTGCCGTCGATCCTGTCCGCTGGATCGTTGCTGGCCCTCACGATGGGATGGTGCGTCAGCCCGCTTTCAGCGACCACTTCAGGGTCTGTGATCTCGACCAGCGACCGCATGAACCCGACAAGCTGATCCGCCGTTCCCTCCAGCAGACGACCAAAATTGGCCATCTGCACCGCCGGATCCTGCAACGTCCCATAGGAGAACAACAGAACCGCAGGCATGGAGGAAACGGGCGAAACGATCAGGCCGCCTGTTTCTTGCGGCTGGGCGCGACCATCAGCTTCTTGGTCTCGGCGATGGCCTTGGCCGGGTTCAGACCCTTGGGGCAGACCTGGGCGCAGTTCATGATCGTGTGGCAGCGATACAGCTTGAACGGGTCTTCAAGGTCGTCGAGGCGCTTCTGGGTCGCGTCGTCGCGGCTGTCGGAAATCCAGCGATAGGATTGCAGCAGCGCCGCCGGGCCGAGGTACTCTTCCTGATTCCACCAGTAGCTGGGGCAGGAGGTCGAGCAGCAGGCGCACAGGATGCACTCGTACAGGCCGTCCAGCTTCTCGCGCTCGGCCGGGGTCTGCAGGCGTTCCTTCTCAGGGTCCGGCTCATCCGATTGCAGATAGGGCTGGATCGAGTCGTACTGGGCGTAGAACAGGCTCAGGTCCGTCACCAGGTCCTTGACCACCGGCTGGTGCGGCAGGGGGGCGATGGTGATGTTGTGCGACGAGCATTCGTCCCAGCCCTTGGTGCAGGCCAGGGTGTTGCGCCCGTCGATGTTCATCGAGCAGGAGCCGCAGATGCCTTCGCGGCACGAACGACGGAACGACAGGGTCGGGTCGATCGTGTTCTTGATGTGGATCAGGGCGTCCAGCAACATCGGGCCGTGGTCGCTGGTCGGCACCTCATAGGTGTCCCAGCGCGGATCGGCGTCGACCTCGGGGTCATAGCGATAGACCTTGTAGGTCTTGACGTCCTTGGAGCCCGGCGCGGCCTTGTGGACCTTGCCCTTGGCGGGCTTGGAGCCCTTGGGGAGTGTGAGCTGAACCATCTTAGTAAACCCGCGCCTTGGGCTCGATGTACGAGACTTCGTCGGTCATGGTGTAGTTGTGCACGGGGCGATAGTCGATCTGGACGTTTTCGCCCGGACGCTTCCACGCCAGGGTGTGCTTCATCCAGTTGACGTCGTCGCGGTCCGGATAGTCCTCGCGGGCGTGGGCGCCGCGCGATTCCGTGCGGTTCAGGCCGCCCTCGATGGTGACCACAGCCTGAGCGATCAGGTTGTCGTACTCGAGCGTCTCCATCAGGTCCGTGTTCCAGATCAGGCCGCGATCCGTGGTCTTGATGTCCGAACCTGCCGCGTCGATGGCGCGCAGTTTCTGGACGCCCTCTTCCAGCGTCTTGCCGGTGCGGAAGACGGCAGCGTCGGCCTGCATCGCCTGCTGCATCGACAGACGCAGTTCAGCGGTCGGGGTCGAGCCGTTGGCGTTGCGGAAGCGGTCCAGGCGCGCCAGGTGGGCGTCGGTCTGGGTCTTGGAGGCGGACGGCACGGCCGAGTTCTTGTCCACCACCTCGCCGCAGCGCAGGCCGACGGCGCGGCCGAACACCACAAGGTCGGTCAGGGAGTTGGAGCCCAGACGGTTGGCGCCGTGAACCGAGACGCAGGCGGCCTCGCCCACGGCCATCAGGCCCGGAACCACGCTGTCGGGGTTGCCGTCGCGCAGGGTCAGCACCTCGCCGTGATAGTTCGTCGGGATGCCGCCCATATTGTAGTGGACGGTCGGCAGGACCGGGATCGGCTCCTTGGTTACGTCGACGCCGGCGAAGATCTTGGCGCTTTCGGAAATGCCCGGCAGACGCTGATGCAGGATCTTCGGGTCCAGGTGGTCCAGGTGCAGGAAGATGTGGTCCTTCTTGGGCCCCACGCCGCGACCTTCGCGGATTTCGATGGTCATGGAGCGCGAAACCATGTCGCGCGGGGCCAGGTCCTTCACGGTGGGCGCATAGCGCTCCATGAAGCGTTCGCCTTCTGAGTTGGTCAGATAGCCGCCTTCACCGCGTGCGCCCTCGGTGATCAGGCAGCCCGCGCCGTAGATGCCGGTCGGGTGGAACTGGACGAACTCCATGTCCTGCAGCGGCAGACCGGCGCGCAGCACCATGGCGTTGCCGTCGCCGGTGCAGGTGTGGGCCGAGGTGGCGCTGAAGTAGGCGCGGCCGTAACCGCCCGTGGCCAGAACCACCATCTTGGCGCGGAACTGGTGCAGTTGGCCCGTGTCGAGCTGAAGTGCGGTGACGCCGGTGCAAGCGCCGTCCTGCATGATCAGGTCCAGCGCGAAATATTCGACGAAGAACTTCACCTCGCGACGGACCGACTGGCCGTACAGGGTGTGCAGGATGGCATGGCCGGTGCGGTCGGCGGCGGCGCAGGTGCGCTGCACCGGGCCTTCGCCGAAGTTGCGGGTCATGCCGCCAAAGGCGCGCTGATAGATCTTGCCTTCATCGGTGCGGCTGAAAGGCACGCCCCAGTGCTCCAGCTCGTAAACGGCCTTGGGCGCGTTGCGGACCAGATATTCGATGGAGTCCTGGTCGCCCAGCCAGTCCGACCCCTTGACGGTGTCGTACATGTGCCATTGCCAGCTGTCCTCGCCCATGTTGCCGAGCGAGGCGGAGATGCCGCCTTGCGCCGCGACGGTGTGGCTCCGTGTGGGGAAGACCTTGGTCACGCAGGCGACCTTCAGCCCCTGCTGCGCGGCGCCCAGCGCGGCGCGCAGGCCCGAGCCGCCGGCGCCGACGACGACGACGTCGTACTCGTGGTCGATAAGTTCGTAAGCAGCCATTACCAGATCAGGCTCCGAAGCCGGCAGGCAGCGGCGCGGAACCCAGCGCCAGCCGCGTGATGAAGAAGATGCTGGCCGCCGCCAGCACCAGGCAAACCAGGTTCAGCACGGCGATCAGCGCCGCCTTGGTGCCCGGCTTATGGATGTAGTCTTCGATGATGACCTTCCAGGCCAGGCTGGCGAAGCCGAAGAAGACCACCGCCGTCAGACCCAGCAGCACGGCGTTCAGGCCGTTGGCGAACCAGGCCAGCACGACCTCATAAGAGGCGCCCGCAAGGGTGAAGGCCGTCGAGGCCAGCCACAGGCCCAGCGGGATCAGGGCCAGCAGGGCGACGCGTTCGGTCGCCCACTCGCCGGCGCCGTGGCGCTCGGAAACCTTGACGTTGTTCTTGAACTTGGCGGCGCCGCTCACAGCGAGACCCTCCCGGCAGCGAACAGAACGACCCAGAACAGCACGGCCAGGGGCACAGGCGCCCAGACCGCGATATTGGACAACAGATTGGCCGACTTCAGCGTCAGGCCCGCCCCTGTGTCATTGGTCAGGTGACGCGCGCCGTTCAGGATGAAGGAGAACAGCACCACCGTCAGACCGAAGCCGACGAACAGACCCAGCGGCGATCCCGCCAGATCAAGGAAGCAGGCGTAGTGCTCAGGCCCGAAGGCCAGGACGCCCAGCCAGCCCACCAGGATCACCAGGCCGACGCTGGCGGCGATGATCGTAGCGCGGAACAGGATCGAGGCCGTCATGGTGACGTGCCAGCGCCAGACTTCCATGTGCGGGGACAGCGGGGTGACGTGACCGTTCGGCTGGGTGACGAAACGACCGGTCCGGTCGCCTGTCGCCCCCCCCTTGGTCGGGCTAGGCTGAGTCATGCGAATCGTTCTCAAAAGCGAATGAATTCAAACGCCGTGTGCGGTTGCGAAGGCTTTTGTGACCCCAAGGCGGCGGTGTCAACAAACGGCGTCAACAAGTGTTGCAATGTGTCCTGCGCGAACCGTCCGTCACACCCGATCACGATTGCGCGCTTTGCAATCCGAGACTTTGCGCCTCGGGCCAGGGTTTGGCAGGGTAAGCCCATGATCTGGCTCGCCTTCGCCTCAGCCTTGACCGTCCAGGCGACCTATGGACCGCTGGACGCGACGCCGGAAACCTATCAGCCCCCGGCCATCCGACCTTTTGAACCGCCCTCCGACTTTGGTCGGACTCCGGCGCAGGGTGACGGCGAGACGATCCGACATCGCGCGCCCCTGACCCGGCCCGTGACCGTCGACGCCTATGCCGCCAGTTATGAGGTCAGTCCGTCGGACATGGAGATCGCCTATGATCAGGGCGTGGCCCAGGCCGAACTCGACACCGACCGCCGGATGGGTCCGCTGGACGGCCGCTGGCGCGTGACGGGCGGGGACGGCAGGCCGTTCCTGTCCCTGGCTCTGACCGACCGGGGCGGCGGACGGATGATCGAAGGCGCCTGGACCAGACTGGACGACCGCCCCGGCGTTGAACACAGCGGCCCGGCAGGTCCCGCGACAACGGACGGTCAGACCGTCATCGTGCCGATCACCGGCGGCGAACTGCACCTGCAACAGGCGGGCGCAGGCTGGACCGGCGCCCTGATCCAGAACGGCCGCCGCCATCCGGTGACGGTGACCCGCCCCGGCTAGGCTGCGCCCGTGATCCGCGCCAGAACAGCCGCCCGCAGATCGCCCCCATAGGGCTCTGCTGGTCCCCGCCCCCAGACCGGATCGGGCCACAGGCCGTCGTCGCGGCGACGCCCGACGACATGGACATGCAATTGCGCGGTGACATTGCCGATGGCGCCGACGTTCAGTTTGTCGACAGGCCGACCGCTTTCGCCGCCCAGGGCCCGGACCAGTTCGCCCGCCCGCACCGTCTCCTCCATCAACGCCGCCCGCTGATCCGCCGTCAGGTCGGACAGCTCCACCGCCCCCACGATGCGAGGGATCAGGATCAGCCAGGGAAAGCGCGCATCATCCTGCAGCCGGACATGGCACAGACCCCATTCGCCCGCAGCGACAGAGCCTGCTTCAAAAGCGGGATCGACGGAGAAGACCATTCCGATCAGTTCAGGCTGTAGATGATGCAGGCGCTGTCGGTCAGGGTCTGGAGCGGCGGCTGCAAAGCCAGGCGCGCCGCCTCGATCTGATCTTCGCTGGGGGCGCCGCCTCCCGCGGGCGCAGCAGGCGGCGGCGGCGGTGCGAAGTTCGCCCTCTCCATCGCTTTCGCCCCCGTGACCACGACCTCATCCACCGAGGTTGCCGGACCCGAAGCGGCGTAGGACGGCCAGCCCGCCAGCACGTCCGTCTGGCACACCCGCCCGGACGGATCGATGATCCGCACCCGGCCCAGGGTCGCGCCCGCATTGGCGGCGGCGGCCTCTGCGCGACGGCGCGCATCCTTCATCGCCTCGGCCGCCAGATTGGCCTTCCAGCTGTTTTCAGGGTCCAGGCTGAAGCTGACCTGGCCGATAGAGGTCGGGCGCGAGGCGACGATGGTGGCGTACACCCGCTCGATCAGGGCCACGTCG
The DNA here is from genome assembly GCF_019395145.1 of Brevundimonas nasdae. Lineage (NCBI taxonomy): Bacteria > Pseudomonadati > Pseudomonadota > Alphaproteobacteria > Caulobacterales > Caulobacteraceae > Brevundimonas > Brevundimonas nasdae. The sequence goes on along the minus strand of NZ_CP080034.1, from coordinate 3,298,327 downwards.
CGCACGGTGACGCGCACGGCGGCGTCGGCCTGATAACGCGCGATCCGGTCGGCGCGGGTGTTGTCGCGTATGACGCCGTCGCCATCGCGGTACTGGTCGTAGATGGGCCGTGTGGTGACGCTGGTCTCGACCCGCACCTTGTCGGCGCCATAGCCCGCCAGCGCCTGGCTGAGCGCACGCACCTGATCGGCGGCGGCGCGCGAGGCGTCGTTCACGCTGCGCTCCACCGACTGGAAGCTGGCGGAGACGAAGGCGCGGTTGGCCTGAAGCTCGACCTGCACATTACCGACCGAGGCGATGACCGGGTCACGCATCCACCAGGGCGCGGGGATATAGCGGTCGCCGATGGTCGCGGGCGGGGTCTGGGCCAGGGCGGGCGCGGCGACGGCGGCCGCCAACAGACCAAGGGTTAAACTCCGCGTCAGGGAAGCGCGCATCCAAATCCTCCTGTGAGACGCCGACCTTCGCAGGCCCGATCGAACGCGTAAAGCGAGGTTCTTGCGACAGCCGCCCGAGGGGTCTAGACCGCCCGCACGATTTATCCTTTCGCACACGCAAAAAACGGAGACATCCATGGCTCGCGCGAAGATCGCCCTTATCGGCGCCGGCATGATCGGCGGCACCCTGGCCCACGTGGCCGCCCGCGAAGCCCTTGGCGACGTGATCCTGTTCGACATCGCCGAAGGCACGCCGCAGGGCAAGGCCCTGGACATCGCTGAAGCCTCGGCCGTCTTCGGCCAGGACGTGGCCCTGAAGGGCGCCAACGACTACGCCGACATCGCGGGCGCCGACGTCTGCATCGTCACCGCTGGCGTGCCGCGCAAGCCGGGCATGAGCCGCGACGACCTGATCGGCATCAACCTGAAGGTCATGAAGGCCGTCGGCGAAGGCATCAAGGCCCACGCCCCCAACGCCTTCGTCATCTGCATCACCAACCCGCTGGACGCCATGGTCTGGGCCCTGCAGAAGTTCTCGGGTCTGCCCAAGGAGAAGGTCGTCGGCATGGCCGGCGTTCTGGACTCGGCCCGCTTCGCCTACTTCCTGGCCGAAAAGACCGGCGTGTCGGTGCAGGACATCCACGCCTGGACCCTGGGCGGCCACGGCGACGACATGGTGCCGATGGTGCGTCACTCGACGGTCGGCGGCCTGCCGCTGCCGGACGCCGTCGCCGCCGGTTTCCTGTCGCAGGAAGAGCTGGACGCCATCGTCGAGCGCACCCGCAAGGGCGGCGGCGAGATCGTGGCCCTGCTGAAGACCGGCTCGGCCTTCTACGCCCCGGCTGAATCCGCCATCGCCATGGCCAAGTCCTATCTGCTGGACCAGAAGCGCGTCCTGCCTTGCGCCGTCTGGCTGTCGGGCGAATACGGCCTGTCGGACCTCTATGTCGGCGTTCCGGCCCTGATCGGCGCGAACGGCGTCGAGAAGGTCGTCGAGTTCACCACCAACGACGAAGAAAAGGCGATGTTCGAGAAGTCGGTCGCCTCGGTCCAGGGCCTGCTCCAGGCCTGCAAGGACATCGACGCTTCGCTGGCTTAACTCGCCAGCGGGCGCTAACGCGCGGCTCGCGGAGCCGCGCTGCTTGAGCGCCTGATGCCTATGAGAAAGGGCCACAGAGTGATCTGTGGCCCTTTTTTTTCGTACCGAGGCTCTCCACGAGGAGACGACGCCTACTGCGGCGTCAGGCCGACATGGGTGGCGAACAGCGGCAGCAGTTGCAGCCACACCGCCAGCGGATCCGTAAGTTGCTCCACGCCCTGCCCCGGCACGGTCAGGACATCATATTGCACCGTCCCGGTCGGCGTCTTTCCATCCGCGCCCGGCGTGTAGAAGGCCTTCAGGAAGCGGTTGTCGCGGTTCCAGCTATTGATCAGGTCCGGCGTCGCGCCTGCGCTGGCCACGACAGCGCTGAACTGCACGTCCTGACACAGGTCGCCCTGGCAGCTCTGGAAGAAGACGGCCCAGGTCAGGCCCGCATTATTGACCGCAAAATAGGTCTGGCCGTCCGCCGTCTGCAGCGGCCCGACCTGGCCGCCCAATCCCGTCAGCCAGGCGCTGACGTCTGCGGCGCGCAGACCGCTGGACACAGGCGCGGCGGCTGGCGTCTGGGCCATCGCAGGTCCTGTCGCCAGAGGAGCAGCGATCATCAAAAGGGCGGCGGTCAGGGCGAGGCGGCGCATCGGGAACTCTCCGGTTGTGGCGCCACACTAGCCGTCACTCGCGCACGTGCGCCAGCCAGTCCTTGCTCTGCATTTCATTGAAGCGTGACACGGTGCGTTCGAACTCGAAGGCGCCGACCCCTTCGGTATAGAGGGCCTCGGGCCTGGCCGCCGCCAACACGATCAGCTTGGTCTTGGCCTCGTACAGGGCGTCCACCAGCGTCACCAGGCGCCGCGCCTCATGGTGGTTGGCCGAGCTCAGGATCGGCACATCCTCAAGGAAGAGGGTGTGGAACCGTTCGGCGATGGCCAGATAGTCCTGCGGGCCCAGCGGCCTGGCGCACAGATCATCGAACGTCGCCCGCGCCATCGAGCCCACGGTGCGTTTGATCACGACATCGCGGCCCAGCACCTTCAGTTGCGCGGGCTCCTCCGGCTCGCCGCCCTTCAGCTCTCGCCACAAATCCTCGAACCCGGCGCGGTCGTCCGGCGTGTGCCAGACCTGGGCCGAGCTCATCCGGTCCAGTCGCCAGTCGCGCGCGCCCGCCGTCTGCACAACCTCGCAACGCTGACGGATGATGTCGATGAAGGGCAGGAAGAGCTGGCGGTTGATGCCGTTCTTGTACAGGTCCTCCGGCGCGCGGTTCGAGGTGATGGCCAGCACCACCCGGTCCTCGAACAGGGCCTCGAACAGCCGCCCCAGGATCATGGCGTCGGCGATGTCGGTGACCTGCAACTCATCGAAGCACAGCAGCCGGGCTTCCGAGGCGATCAGCTTGGCGATCGGCGGGATCGGGTCGTCGCCCTTGTGGGTCCCGAACACGGCCTTGCGCGTCCGGGCGTCCCCCTCGCGCCATTGTTTCACCAGGTCGTGGATGCGGGCCATGAAGGCGTGGAAGTGGGCGCGGGTCTTTCGCGGCTCGGGCGTCGCCGAATAGAACAGGTCCATCAGCATCGACTTGCCCCGTCCGGGCGGACCGTAAAGATAGACGCCGCGCACCTCTGGCGGCTTTCCGAACAGGCCCCGCTTGCCCAGATCGGTCTCCAGCCGCTCCAGGGCGGTGATCACATCGGCCTGGGCCGGGTCGGGCGTCAGAACGCCCTCTTCCACGCGGATATCGTAGGCGTTGCGGATACGGGAGGTCATGGCGGCCCTGCTTAAAGTCCCCCGCGCCGAAAAGCGATTGCTTCGCGGCTGCGAACGCCTAAATGCACATCACACCATAAATCGCGCTCAAGCAGCGAGGCTCCGCTGAGCCGAGCGTTAGCGCGTCCGAAGGACCAAGCATCATGGGTTATCGCGTCGCCATCGTCGGAGCCACGGGCAATGTGGGCCGCGAAATGCTGAACATCCTGGAGGAAGTCGAATTCCCCGTGGATGAGATTCACGCCATCGCCTCGCGCAAGTCCAAGGGCGTGGAGGTCTCCTTCGGCGACAAGACCATCAAATGCCAGGACATCGAACAGTTCGACTTTTCGTCGGTCGACATCGTCCTGATGTCCGCCGGCGGCGCGGTGTCCAAGGAATGGTCGGAGAAGATCGGCAAGGCCGGTCCCATCGTGATCGACAACTCCTCGGCCTTCCGCAAGGACGCCGACGTGCCGCTGATCGTGCCCGAGGTGAACCCGGACGCCATCAAGGACGCGACCAAGAAGAACATCATCGCCAACCCCAACTGCTCGACCATCCAGCTGGTCACGGCGCTGAAGCCCCTGCATGACGCCGCCAGGATCAAGCGGGTGGTGGTCTCGACCTATCAGTCAGTGTCCGGCGCCGGCAAGGAAGGCATGGACGAGCTGTGGAACCAGACCAAGGCCATCTACGGCCTGGGCGACGCGCGTCCCAAGAAGTTCCCCAAACAGATCGCCTTCAACGTCATCCCCTACATCGGCTCGTTCCTCGAAGACGGCTCGACCGACGAAGAGCAGAAGATGTCGGACGAGACGCACAAGATGCTGGACCCGAACATCCAGGTCACGGTCACCTGCGTGCGCGTGCCGGTCTTCGTGGGTCACTCAGAAGCTGTGAACGTCGAGTTCGACCGTCCGATCGCGCCTGACGAAGCCCGCGCCATCCTGCGCGAGGCGCCGGGGGTGCTGGTGATCGATAAGCAGGAGCACGACGGCTATATCACCCCGGTCGACGCGGCGGGCGAGCATGCTGTCTATGTGTCGCGCATACGCAAGGACCCGACGGTCGAGAACGGCCTGAACCTGTGGGTGGTGTCCGACAACCTGCGCAAGGGCGCCGCCCTGAACGCCATCCAGATCGCCCAGCTTCTGGACGAGACGGGCGTCATCAAGTCCTCGTCCGGCTATCGCTCCATCACCATCTGATCCCGGCCTTCGTCATCCTCCCGCAGCGCCAGCGCGGCGCGGAGGATGACGAGCCTGTTGCCCGCTCTCCGTCCCTCCCCGGACGAACCGAAAGCCCGCCGCCATGAGCGCAACCGCCACAGCCACGCCTACAGACGGTCGCGCCGTCGGCACCGCCATCGCCTGCTACACCCTGTGGGGTCTGCTGCCACTGCTGTTCATGGCCATGGCGGCGCATGGGTTCACGGCGCCTGAGATCCTGGCGCACCGCGCCGTCTGGTCGGTGTTCATCGCCGCCATCGTTCTGTTGCTGGCGGGCCAGTCGGCGGAGGCGCGCCAGGCCCTGGCCAATCCGCGCATCTTCGGCTGGCTGATCGTGTCGGCCCTGCTGATCGGCACCAACTGGAGCCTTTACGTCGTCGCCACCACCCACCACGCGACGCTGGAAGCCAGCCTGGGCTATTACATCAATCCCCTGCTCAACATGGCGGCGGGGGCGGTGCTGTTCCGTGAGAAGATCGACCGGCTCAGCGGCCTGGCCATTGGGCTGGCGGCGGTCGGGGTGGTGATCCAGACCATCGCCCTGGGCCATGTGCCGATCATCGGCCTGACCCTGGCCCTGACCTTCTGCGCCTATGCGGTGATCCGGAAGCGGGTTCAGGCCTCGGCCCAGACGGGCCTGTTCGTCGAATGTCTGGTGCTTCTGCCCATCGGCGCGACCTTCCTGGGCTGGCTGGTCACCCACGGTCAGGCGGTCGGCTTCTCGTCGCCGACAGGTCTGGCCTGGGCCTTGTTCAGCGGCCCCGCGACCGTTGTTCCTCTGGCCCTGTTCGCCTGGTCGGCGCGTCGTCTGCCGCTGTCGACGGTGGGCTTCATCCAGTTTCTGGCGCCGACGCTTCAGTTCGCCTGCGGCGTCTGGGCGGGCGAGAAGCTGACCCTGCTGCGGATCATCTCCTTCGCCTTCATCTGGGCCGGGGCGGGCGTCTTCGCCGCGGCCGCCTTCCGCCGCAGCCGCGCCGCCCGCGAGGCCATCCGCGCCGTCGAGACGGTCTAGAGGGCCGCGTAAACCGCCTCCAGCAGGCGCCGGGGGCGGGGATCGCCGATCAGGTGCGGCGACTGGCGCGTCATCACATAGGCCGCTGACAAGCGCTGTGACGGGTCCGCCATGGCCATCGACCCGCCCCAGCCGTAATGGCCCCAGGCTTCATTCGGGCCGAAGACGTTCAGGCCGTCGTTGCGCATCAATCCCGCCGCCCAGCTGATGACATAGGGCAACACCTTGTCCTGACCGTGGATGCGCTCGCGGGTCAGTTGCTCCAGCGTCTGGCCCGACAGCACCGTGCGCGCGCCCAGACGCCCTTCATTGGCGACCACGCCTAGCAGCGTGGCCAGACCCAGGGCCGTGCCGTGCAGATTGGCCGACGGGATCTCCATCTTGCGCCATTCCGCCGAACCACGCCCGCCCGGCGCCGAGCCGCGATCCAGGAAGGCCGCCTGTTTGATCGGGTCGATGGTCCCAAGACTGGGCGCCGCCGTGGGCTTTCTCATCTGCGCCACGCGCCCGTGTTCGCTGTCGGGCAGGCCGATCCACAGATCCAGATCGGCGAAGTCCTGGCGCAACGCCTGGCCCATCGTCCGACCCGTCGCCCGGCGATAGACCTCATTGGCCAGATAGCCGACCGTGATCGGGTGATAGCCGGACGCCGTTCCCGGCGCCCACATCGGCGCCTGGGCCGCCAGCCGCTCCAGCACGGCGGGGATATCGAACCAGATGGCCGGATCAACCGCCTCGGAAAAGCCCGGCAGGCCCGCCTGGTGGCTCAGAAGCTGGGCCACCGTCACCTCCTGTTTGCCGGCCGCCCCGAACTCGGGCCACAGCGAGGCGACCGTCTGATCATAGTTGACCTGACCCGCCTCGACCGCCTTCGCCATCAACAAGGCCATCACCGCCTTGCCGGTCGAGAAGACCGAGGTCAGGGTCGTGTCGGTGAAGGGCGTGGTCCTGGCCGTGTCCGCATATCCGGCCCACAGATCGACGACAGCCTCGCCCTCGACCAGCACGCTGAAGCGCGCCGCCTGCTCGTTCAGCCCCTCGGGCGCATCAGTGAAGTTGGCGGCGAAGGCCTCGCGCACCGCATCAAAGCGCGGATCGTTCTGGCCGTGGATTTCGATGGCGTCGGTCATGCCCCGGTCCTAACCCGGCAAGCGCGCACGAAAAAGGCCCTGCGCCGGAGCACAGGGCCTCAAATCGTTTCGATCCTTACATCAGGATCAGGCCGCGACGACCTCGGTCGCCTGTTCGGCCAGGATGGTCAGGCCTTCGCCGTTGACGTCGGCGAAGCCGCCGTGGACGTCGTACTGGGTCTTGGCGCCGTTGTTATAGACGGTCACCAGACCTTCGCGCAGGGCGGTCATGAAGGGCGCATGGTCCGGCAGCACGCCGAAGTCGCCCTCGACGCCCGGCGCATCCACCTGGTCCACGAGGCCCGAAAAGACCTCGCGTTCCGGCGAGACGAGGGAGAAGTTCAGCTTGCCAGCCATGATCAGGCTTCCGCAGCCATCTTCTCGGCCTTGGCGACGGCCTCTTCGATGGCGCCGACCATGTAGAAGGCGGCTTCCGGCAGATGGTCGTACTCACCGGCGACGATGCCCTTGAACGAGCGGATCGTGTCGGCCAGCTCGACGAACTTGCCGGGCGAGTTGGTGAACTGTTCAGCCACGAAGAAGGGCTGCGACAGGAAGCGCTGGATCTTGCGGGCGCGCGAAACGACCAGCTTGTCCTCTTCCGACAGCTCATCCATGCCCAGGATGGCGATGATGTCCTTCAGGCCCTTGTACTGCTGCAGCACTTCCTGGACCGAACGGGCGACCTGGTAGTGCTCCTCGCCGATGACCAGCGGGTCCATGATCCGCGAGGTCGAGTCCAGCGGGTCAACGGCCGGGAAGATGGCCTGGGCGGCGATGTCACGCGACAGCATGGTCGTTGCGTCCAGGTGGGCGAACGAGGCGGCAGGCGCGGGGTCGGTGGGGTCATCGGCCGGGACGTAGATGGCCTGGACCGAGGTGATCGAGCCCTTCTTGGTCGAGGTGATGCGCTCTTGCAGGTTGCCCATCTCGGTGGCCAGCGTCGGCTGATAGCCCACGGCGGACGGGATGCGGCCCAGCAGAGCCGACACTTCCGAACCGGCCTGGGTGAAGCGGAAGATGTTGTCGACGAACAGCAGAACGTCCTTGCCTTCTTCGTCGCGGAAATACTCGGCCTGGGCCAGGCCGGTCAGGGCGACGCGGGCGCGGGCGCCGGGAGGCTCGTTCATCTGGCCGTAAACCAGGGCGCACTTGGAGCCTTCGGTCGAGCCGTTGTTCTTGGTCGGGTCCACGTTCACGTTGGACTCGATCATCTCGTGATACAGGTCGTTGCCTTCGCGGGTGCGCTCACCCACGCCGGCCAGAACCGAGTAACCGCCGTAAGCCTTGGCGATGTTGTTGATCAGTTCCTGCATGGTGACGGTCTTGCCGACGCCGGCGCCGCCGAACAGGCCGATCTTGCCGCCCTTGGTGTAGGGGCAGATCAGGTCGATCACCTTGATGCCCGTGACCAGGATTTCAGACGAGGTCGTCTGTTCCTCGAAGGTCGGCGCCTCGCGGTGGATCGGGCGGTATTCCGTGGTCTGGATCGGACCGGCTTCGTCGATCGGCTGGCCGACGACGTTCATGATGCGGCCCAGCACGCCCGGACCGACCGGGGTCTGGATCGAGGTGCCGGTGTCCGTCACGGCCTGGCCGCGCGTCAGACCTTCGGTTGTGTCCATCGAGATGGTGCGGACCATGTTCTCGCCGAGGTGCTGGGCGACTTCCAGCACCAGCGTGAAGGGCTCGCCCGTCTTCTGGTCGACGTTCTGGGTGTGCAGGGCGTTCAGGATCGCCGGCAAGGCGCCGGTGAACTCAACGTCGACGACAGCGCCGATGACCTGGGCGATGCGGCCGGTTGCGGCGGCGCCGGTCGCAGCCGAGGCGGCGGGCGCCTTCTTGGCGGCGGGTTTCTTGGCTGCGGGTTTCTTGGCGGCGGGAGGGGCGACGGTGTCGGTCATGGCTGGGGTCCGTATCGGAATGTCTGTGCGGTCGGGATCAGAGGGCTTCGGCGCCGGCGATGATCTCGATCAGTTCGGTGGTGATCTGGGCTTGGCGCTTGCGGTTGTATTGCAGCGTCAAGGCATTGATGAGATCGCCCGCGTTACGCGTGGCGTTATCCATCGCCGCCATCTGCGAACCGAAGAAGCCCGCCTGGTTCTCGTACAGAGCGGCCAGGATCTGGGTCGTCAGGTTGCGCGGAAGCAGGGTTTCGAGGATTTCCTCTTCCGACGGCTCATACTCATAGACCGCGCCGTTCAGATCGATCGGCTGCGCATCGCCCTCGACCACGGCCGGGATCAGTTGCTTGCCGGTCGGGACCTGTTGGATCACCGACTTGAACTGGCTGTAGAACAGGGTGACCACGTCGGCCTGACCGTCCTCGAACGCCGTGGCGATCATTTCCGCGACCGGCTGGGCCGAAGGCAGACCGATGGTCTTGTTCGCCGACAGTTCGAAGGTGTGGATCACCTTGTCGCCGTACAGACGCGACAGCTGGTCGCGCGACTTGCGGCCAACGGCGATGATCTTCACGTCCTTTCCGGACGCGATCAGGCTGTTGATCCGTTCACGCGCGGCGCGGATGACGTTGGTCGAGAAACCACCCGCCAGACCCTTGTCCGCCGTGGCCACCACGATCAGGTGGCGCTGGTCGTCGCCCGTGCCGGCCAGCAGCTTGGGCGCATCGGCGCCCGAGACGCCGGCGGCCAGGTTGGCGATGACCGAGGCCATCTTCTGCGCATAGGGACGGGCGCTTTCGGCCTGATCCTGGGCGCGCTTCAGCTTGGCCGCGGCGACCATCTGCATGGCTTTCGTGATCTTCTGCGTGGCTTTCACGCTTCCGATCCGATTGCGCATTTCCTTGAGGCTGGCCATCCGGCTTTACTCTCTCAGCTTTCCGGAGGGGCTCAGGCGAAGGTCTTGACGAAGGCGGCCAGGATGTCCTTCAGCTCGGCTTCGAGGTCCGAGGTCAGGTCCTTCTTGGTGCGGATGCCTTCGAGCAGCGAGGCGTGGTTCGCATGGATGCGCGCCAGCAGCTCCTTCTCGAAGCGGCCCACGTCGCCGACAGCGATGCCGTCGATGTAACCGCGCGTACCGGCGTAAACCGACACAACCTGCTCTTCCATCGCCAGCGGCGAGTATTGCGGCTGCTTCAGCAACTCGGTCAGACGGGCGCCGCGCGCCAGCAGCTTCTGGGTCGAGGCGTCCAGGTCCGAGCCGAACTTGGCGAAGGCGGCCATTTCACGATACTGGGCCAGCTCGCCCTTGATGGTGCCGGCGACCTTCTTCATCGCCTTGGTCTGAGCCGACGAGCCCACGCGCGACACCGAGATGCCGACGTTCACGGCCGGACGGATGCCCTGATAGAACAGGTCCGATTCCAGGAAGATCTGGCCGTCGGTGATCGAGATCACGTTGGTCGGGATGTAGGCCGAAACGTCGTTCGCCTGGGTTTCGATGATCGGCAGGGCGGTCAGCGAGCCCGAGCCGTAGTCTTCGTTCAGCTTGGCCGAACGCTCCAGCAGGCGGCTGTGCAGGTAGAAGACGTCGCCCGGGTAGGCTTCACGGCCGGGCGGACGGCGCAGCAGCAGGGACATCTGGCGATAGGCCACAGCCTGCTTGGAAAGGTCATCATAGATGATCAGGCCGTGCATGCCGTTGTCGCGGAAATACTCGCCCATGGCGGTGCCGGCGAACGGCGCCAGGAACTGCAGCGGGGCCGGTTCCGAAGCCGTGGCGGCGACGACGATCGTGTATTCCAGGGCGCCGGACTCTTCGAGGGTCTTGACGATCTGGGCGACGGTCGAACGCTTCTGACCGATGGCGACGTAGATGCAGTACAGCTTGGCCGACTCGTCGTCGGTCTTGTTGACGGCTTTCTGGTTCAGGATGGTATCGACGGCGACAGCCGTCTTGCCGACCTGACGGTCGCCGATGATCAACTCGCGCTGGCCGCGGCCGACGGGGATCAGGGTGTCGATAGCCTTCATGCCCGTCTGCATCGGCTCGTGAACCGACTTGCGCGGGATGATGCCGGGCGCCTTGACGTCCACGCGGCGGCGCTCGGTGAACTCGATCGGGCCCTTGCCGTCGATCGGCTCGCCCAGCGGGTTGACCACGCGGCCCAGCAGACCCTTGCCGACCGGCACGTCCACGATTTCGCCCAGGCGGCGCACGTCGTCGCCCTCAGCGATCGCGGCGTCGGCGCCGAAGATCACGGCGCCGACGTTGTCGCGCTCCAGGTTCAGGGCCATGCCCTTCACGCCGGCCTTGGGGAACTCGACCATTTCACCAGCCTGGACATTGTCCAGACCGTGGATGCGGGCGATGCCGTCACCGACCGACAGCACGCTGCCGACGTCGGAAACGTCGGCTTCGACGCCGAAGTTGGCGATCTGCGACTTGAGGATGGCCGAGATTTCAGCGGCGCGGATGTCCATGACGGGCTCTCTGTTCTTCAGTCTTTGCGGTTGCGCCGTTCAGGCGCGCTACATTCTTGTGGATCGGGGCAGGCCTTAAGCCCGCTTGAGGGCGAACTTCATCTGGTCGAGCTTGGTCTTCAGCGAGGCGTCGAACAGCTTCGAACCGACCTTGACCTTCAGGCCGCCCAGGATCGACGGATCGACGCGGGCGGTCAGTTCCGGCGCCTTGCCCAGGGCCTTGGACAGGGCGGCGGTGATGGCGGCGACCTGCTTGGCGTCCAGGGCCTGGGCGGACACGACCTCAGCGGCGACGATGCCGGCGTGCTTGGCGTAGCGGGTCTCGAAACCGGCGATCACGCCCGGCAGGTCCTTGGCGCGATGGTTCTGCGCCAGCAGGCCCAGGAAGTTGGACGTGGTCTTTTCGAACTTGGCCTTGGCGGCGATGGCGACCAACCCCTTGGCCTGATCCTCGGCCGAGACCACCGGCGAGGTGGCCAGGCGGCGCAGGTCTGCGCTGTCGATCCAGGCCGCCTTCAGCGACTGCAGGTCGGCGCGGACGGCGTCCAGACGGCCAGTTTCCAACGCCAGATCAAACAGCGCCTGTGCGTATCGATCGCCGACTTCCGTCGTTCTGAAATCATCAGCCACTGATTAGGGTCCGAGGTCGTTGTGTCAGGGTCGCGACCGATTGTGAGGATCACATCGGTCAGAAGCTTGAAATGCTTAGGAAAAGCACGACAGAGGCCGTATCCGTGAATACGCCCCCTTCAAGCCGGGCGCCTGATAGCACGGGGTTTTGCTGCTCGCAACATTGTGTGATGGCCCACCAAGGTCGAGGCCTGCGCGATAACGCCGCGCGTCATGGCTGTGCGCCTGCATCGTCCGCCTGGGTGCGACCATAACGCCGCACCCGCCCGCTTGATCGGAACCATGCGCGGTCCTAGCGATTTCGGTTCACGTTTTTCCCTAGGACCCCCAACCTCAATGCTCGACAGCATCATCCCCCTGTTCTCCGATCCGGCCGCCTGGGCCGCGTTGGTGACCCTCATTGTGATGGAGGTGGTGCTGGGGATCGACAACCTCATCTTCATCTCGATCCTTTCGAATAAACTGCCCGAACATCAACGCTCCAAGGTGCGGCGCATCGGCATCGGTCTGGCGCTGATCATGCGTCTGGCGCTGCTGTCCATCATCGCCTGGCTGGTGGGTCTGGTTCAGCCGGTCTTCACCGTCATGGGCAATTCCTTCTCGTGGAAGGACCTGATCCTGATCGCGGGCGGCCTGTTCCTGGTCTGGAAGGCCACCAAGGAGATCCACCACACCGTCGATCCGACGCCCTCGCCCGCTGTCCTGGACAAGAAGGACGTGATGATCACCAACGCCGGCGCGGCCATCTTCCAGATCATCATTCTGGACATCGTCTTCTCGATCGACTCGATCCTGACGGCGGTTGGCATGACCGAGCACCTGCCGATCATGGTGGTGGCGGTCCTGGTCGCCGTGACCGTAATGCTGCTGGCCGCCGATCCTCTGGCCAACTTCATCAACAAGAACCCGACCGTGGTCATGCTGGCCCTGGGCTTCCTTCTGATGATTGGCATGGTCCTGATCGCGGACGGCTTTGGCTTCCACGTGCCGAAGGGCTACATCTACGCCGCCATGGCCTTCTCGGCCGGTGTCGAGGCGCTGAACATGCTGAGCCGCCGCTCCTCCTCCAAGAAGGAGCTGGCCGAGCGTGCCCGCGCCGAGGCTGATCAGGCCGAAGCCCGCGCCCTCAAGGCCGAGGCGGAGGCTGCAGAAAAGGTCTGACGCCCATGCCCCGTCCGTCGTCGCTTCTGGCCGCGCTTAGTCTCGGCCTCATGCTGGCGACGGGCGCGGGCCTGAGGACGCAAGCCCACGTCCCCGTTCAGGGCTTCGAGGTGGTCAAGACCTATCCCCATGACGACGGGGCCTTCACCGAGGGCCTCTTCTTCCATGACGGCCACCTGTACGAGAGCACCGGCCTGTATCCGTCCTTCATCCGGCAGATCCGGCTGGAGACAGGCGAGGTGCTGCGCCAGCGTGATCTGCCGACCATCTATTTCGGCGAAGGCTCCACGGCCCTGAACGGCAGGCTCTACAGCCTGACCTGGCGCAACCAGATCGGCTTCATCTGGAAGCTGGACGACTTCACACCCCTTGGCGGCTTTTCCTATACGGGCGAGGGCTGGGGCATGACCAATGACGGCGCCCGCCTGATCATGAGCGACGGCACCGATCAGATCCGCTTCCTCGACCCCGAGACCCTGGCCGAGACCGGCCGCATCCGGGTCACCGCCGACGGCCAGCCGTTGGACCAGATCAACGAACTGGAATGGGTCGACGGCGAACTGTTGGCTAACATCTGGCAGGACAGCCGCATCGCCCGCATCGATCCGGCGACGGGCCATGTGAAGGCCTTTATCGACCTCAGCAGCCTTGTTCCCAGTGGCCCGGACATTGACCCCAACGACGATGTGCTGAACGGCATCGCCTGGGATGCGGCGGGCAAGCGGCTGTTCGTCACCGGCAAACGCTGGCCGCAACTGTTCGAAATCAGACTGAAGCCGCTGGGCTAGGTTCAGCCGCCTTTCGCAGCCCCTCCTCTCGTCATGCCGGGACTGAGCGTGGCGAAGAACCCGGAACCCAGGGGGCGACTGCGGTATCGGACGTACTCAGCCCGGATGTACGCCTCCTGGGTTCCGGGTTCGACCTTCGGTCGCCCCGGAATGACGACACTGACTGACCGCTTATCCTAAAACGAAGCGGCCGCCTCAGCCGAAGCCGTCACCCGGCTGGCCGCATGGGCCACGGCGGCGATGCGTAACGCGGTCTGGACGACAGCAGGTTCCACGCCGTGTTTTTTCAACTCGTCCTCGTGCGCGTCGAGACAGGCGCCGCAGCCGTTGATCGCCGACACCGCCAGCGCCCACAGCTCGAAATCCAGCCGATCCACGCCCGTCGGCGCCGCCAGGTTCATCCGCAGCCGTGTAGGCAGGGCCAAATATTCGCGGTTCTGCATCAGGTGAAGCGCCCGATAATAGATGTTGGTCATGCCCATCCGCGCCGCCGCAGACCGCGCAGCATCGGCGGCCTCTGGCGACAGCCTTTCCTGCGCCTCGGCCTCAAAAGCCCGCACCACCGGGGCGACGCCGATCCCGTGCGCGCAGGCCAGGAAACAGCCCCACTTCTGCTGCTCCGTCAGGGTCTCATCCTCGGCCAGAACCTGAAGATTGCGCGCGACCTCCCGCCCATAGTCCGGGATGGCGTCGATCAGGGCGGTCACGGTCATGGTCAGTGTCTCCTGAAGCCTTTCTAGCAGAAAGGCCGGACGCCTTTCGACGCCCGGCCCAAGTCAGCTTCAGGTCTCCCAACCTTTTTCGCCGCAGACTATTCGGCGATCTCCAACCCGCGTGCGGCGCGCAGATGCATCGGCAGGGTGGTCGGATCTTCCGCGGGCTTGGCCTTGTCCGCCTCGACCGCCGCGCGGACGCCTGCGGCATAGTCGGGATGCACCTTCTCCAGATGGGCGAACTGGCGCTCCAGGATGAAGTCCGGCACCCCCTGCATGGCCGCCGCCATGTTGGAGAACAGCCGCTGGCGTTCACCGACGTCGAACAGCTCGAACAGGGCGCGCGGCTGGCTGTAGTCGTCATTGCCGTCGCGATGGTCCCAGCGGTCGGCGTCGCCGGTGATCTTCAGCGGCGGCTCGCGGTACTCCGGCGTCTGGACCGGCCCGCCGAAGCTGTTCGGCTCGTAATAGGCGTCCGGGTTCGGGTTGTTGGCGAAGAACCGCATCGCCCCGTCCTTGTGATAGTGATGCACCGGGCATCTGGGCGCATTCACGGGCAGGGCCTCATAGTGGGTGCCCAGCCGATAGCGGTGGGCGTCGGCATAGGAGAACACCCGCGCCTGCAGCATCTTGTCCGGCGAATGGCCGATGCCGGGCACGATGTTGGACGGGCTGAAGGCGGCCTGTTCGATCTCGGCGAAATAGTTGTCGGCGTTGCGGTTCAGCTCCAGCACCCCGATCTCGATGGGCGGGAACTCGCCATGCGGCCAGACCTTGGTCAGGTCGAACGGGTTGTAGGCGGTCCGCTCCGCCTCGGCCTCGCTCATGATCTGGACCTGCACCGTCCATTGCGGGAAGGCGCCGCTCTCGATGGCGCCGAACAGGGCCTCCTGGTAGCCCTCGCGCGACTGGCCGATGACCTTCTCACCCTCGGCGTTGGTGTAGTGTTTGTGGCCCTGACGGGTCTTGAAGTGGAACTTGACCCAGTGGCGCTCGCCCGCCGCATTGATCAGGCTGTAGGTGTGCGAGCCATAGCCGTTCATATGCATCGGCGTGACCGGCAGACCCCGATCCGAGAACAGGGTCGTCACCTGATGCAGGCTCTCCGGCGACTGGGACCAGAAGTCCCACATGGCTGTGGGGCTGCGCAGATTGGTCCGGGGGTGGCGCTTCTGCGTATGGATGAAGTCAGGGAACTTCAGCGGATCGCGCACGAAGAAGACCGGCGTATTGTTGCCCACCAGATCCCAGTTGCCTTCCTCGGTGTAGAATTTCAGCGAGAAGCCGCGCACGTCGCGTTCATGGTCCGCCGCGCCCATCTCGCCCGCCACGGTCGAGAACCGGGCCAGCATCGGCGTCTCGGCGCCCGGCTGCAGCACCTTGGCGCGGGTGTATTTCGAGATGTCGCCCGTGATCCGCAGCGTCCCGTGCGCGCCCCAGCCCTTGGCGTGGACGACCCGTTCGGGGATGCGTTCGCGGTTCTGGTGCGCCAGCTTCTCCAACAGTTGCCAGTCCTGCATCAGCACCGGGCCGCGCGGCCCCGCCGTCAGGCTGTTCTGGTTGTCGGCGACCGGCGCGCCTGCGCTGGTGGTCAGGGTCGGGGGCGTTTTGGTGTCGGACATGGCGAAGACCTCTCTGAAGACGGGGCCATTCAGCACCGCTTGGCGCGATAAGGCCAATCGATTATCTTTGCCATCTTCATAGATTTCACCTATCTATCATCCATGCTCCCCACCCTGCGACAGCTCCAGTATCTCAAGCTTCTGGCCGAGCACGGCAGCTTCTCGCGCGCCGCCGAGGCCGCCCATGTCAGCCAGCCCGCCCTCAGCGCCGGGGTGCAGGAGCTTGAGCGGATTCTGGGCGCCCCCGTGGTCGAACGCACGCGCGGCGCCGTCCTGCTGACCGCCGTGGGCGCAGAGGCCGTTCGCCGCGCCGAAGACGTCCTGGCCCGCACCGAAGATCTGGTCGAGGCCGCCAAGAACGCGGGCCGCCCCCTGTCGGGACGCTTCCGGCTGGGCGTCATCCCGACCGTGGCTCCCTTCCTGCTGCCGCGCAAACTGCCGTCGGTGAAGGCCGCCTATCCGAACCTGAAGCTGTTCATCCGCGAGGATCTGACGCCGCGCCTGACCGCCGCGCTCAAGGCCGGACAGATCGACGCCGCCGTCATCGCCCTGCCCTATGATGCGCCGGGCATCGAACACGCGCGCATCGGCGACGACGAGATCATGGCCGCCGCTCCGCACGACCACCCGCTGGCCGCGCCCGGGCCGATCCGCCCCGGCTCGCTGCGCGCCGAAGACCTGATCCTGCTGGAAGACGGCCACTGCCTGCGCGACCACGCCCTGGCGGCGCTGGATATCGAGGCCCCGCGCGGCGACGACGTCTTCGCCGCCACCAGCCTGCATACGCTGGTGCAGATGGTCGGCTCGGGCCTGGGCGTCTCCTTCCTGCCCCGGATGGCGGTTCAGGCGGGCCTGGCCGACAATCCGTCCGTCGCCATCCGGGCCTTCGAGAACCAGGCCGACGGCGCCCCGCCCCACCGCGAAATCGTCGTCGCCTGGCGCGCAGGCTCCAGCCGCGCCGCCGAAGCCCGCCTGCTGGCCGAGGCTCTCAAGCTGGACTAAGGCCCGACTGAGGCCCCTGGGCCACGGTCTCCGCCTACGACAGAGGTCGAAGCCGCATCGGCCCCGCTTCTATTGCGACCCCATTCCTTATGTGGGAAAGGCCCCGCGCGGTTTGGCGGGCCTGCGGGCGCGCCTGATCGCGGACCGGATCAAGGAAGGCCGCACATGCTGGAATCATATCGCACTCACGTCGCCGAACGCGCGGCCCTCGGCATTCCGCCGCTTCCGCTCTCGGCGCAGCAGACCGCCGATCTGATCGAACTGATCAAGGCCCCGCCCGCCGGAGAATCCGAGCAGGAGCTGCTGGACCTGCTGGCCCATCGCGTGCCGCCCGGCGTGGACGACGCGGCCAAGGTCAAGGCCTCCTTCCTGTCCGCCGTGGCGCATGGCGACTTCGCCGTGCCGTCGCTGTCGCGTGAGCGCGCCACCGAACTGCTGGGCACCATGGTCGGCGGCTATAACGTCAAGCCTCTGATCGACCTGTTGAACGACGACGCCGTCGGTCAGACCGCCGCCGAGGGCCTGAAGAAGACCCTTTTGATGTTCGACTTCTTCCACGACGTCGCCGAACTGGCCAAGAGCGGCAAGCAGCCCGGCGCCGCCAACGCCCAGTCCGTGCTGGAATCCTGGGCTGAGGCCGAGTGGTTCACTTCGCGCGACAAGGTCGCCGACAAGATCACTGTCACCGTCTTCAAGGTGACGGGCGAAACCAACACCGACGACCTGTCGCCCGCGCCCGACGCCTGGTCGCGCCCCGACATTCCGCTGCACTATCTGGCCATGCTGAAAAACGCCCGCCCCGGCATCACGCCCGAGCAGGACGGCGTGCGCGGGCCGATGCAGTTCATCGAAGACCTGAAGGCCAAGGGCCATCTGGTCGCCTATGTCGGCGACGTGGTCGGCACCGGCTCGTCGCGCAAATCGGCGACCAACAGCGTGATCTGGGCCACCGGCCAGGACATCCCCTATGTCCCGAACAAGCGTTTCGGCGGCGTGACCCTGGGCGGCAAGATCGCCCCGATCTTCTTCAACACCCAGGAAGATAGCGGCGCCCTGCCGATCGAGGTGGACGTCACCCAGCTGAACATGGGCGATGTGATCGACATTTATCCCTATGAGGGCAAGATCGAGCGCGACGGCGCCGTGGTCGAGACCTTCGCCCTGAAGAACCAGGTCCTGCTGGACGAGGTCCAGGCCGGGGGCCGCATCAACCTGATCATCGGCCGGTCGCTGACGGCGCGTGCGCGTGAGACGCTTGGCCTGCCCGCCTCGACCGTGTTCCGCCTGCCGGTCGAGCCTGAGGACACCGGCAAGGGCTACACCCTGGCCCAGAAGATGGTCGGCCGCGCCTGCGGCCTGCCGGAAGGCAAGGGCATCCGCCCCGGCACCTATTGCGAGCCGCGCATGACCACCGTGGGGTCGCAGGACACTACCGGCCCGATGACGCGCGACGAGCTGAAGGACCTGGCCTGCCTGGGCTTCTCGGCCGACATGGTGATGCAGTCCTTCTGCCACACCGCCGCCTATCCCAAGCCGGTCGACGTCAAGACGCACCGCGAACTGCCCGAGTTCATCTCCAACCGCGGCGGCGTGGCCCTGCGTCCGGGCGACGGCGTGATCCACTCGTGGCTGAACCGCCTGCTGCTGCCCGACACCGTCGGCACGGGCGGCGACAGCCACACCCGCTTCCCCATCGGCATCTCCTTCCCCGCCGGTTCGGGTCTGGTGGCGTTTGGCGCGGCCACCGGCGTCATGCCGCTGGACATGCCGGAATCCATCCTGGTCCGCTTCAAGGGCGAGCTTCAGCCGGGCATCACCCTGCGTGATCTGGTCCACGCCATCCCCTATTACGCCATCCAGCAGGGCCTGCTGACGGTGGCCAAGGCGGGCAAGATCAACGCCTTCTCGGGCCGCGTGCTTGAGATCGAGGGTCTGCCGGACCTGAAGGTGGAGCAGGCGTTCGAACTGACCGACGCCTCGGCCGAGCGTTCGGCGGCGGGTTGCACCGTCAAGCTGAACAAGGAGCCGATCATCGAGTACATGACCTCCAACATCGTGCTGATGAAGAACATGATCGCCGATGGCTACGCCGACGCCCGCACGCTTCAGCGCCGCATCGACGCCATGGAGGCCTGGCTGGCCGCCCCGACCCTGCTGGAGGCCGACGCCGACGCCGAATACGCCCATGTCATCGAGATCGACCTGGCGGACGTGACCGAGCCGGTCCTGTGCGCCCCGAACGACCCCGACGACGCGCGCCTGCTGTCGTCGGTGCAGGAGACCCCGATCGACGAGGTCTTCATCGGTTCGTGCATGACCAACATCGGCCACTTCCGCGCGGCCTCGCTGCTGCTGAAGGGCAAGAAGGACATCCCGACCCGTCTGTGGGTCGCCCCGCCGACCAAGATGGACGCCGCCGAACTGACCAAGGAGGGCCACTATTCGACCCTGGGCGGCGCAGGCGCGCGCATGGAGATGCCGGGCTGTTCGCTGTGCATGGGCAACCAGGCCCAGGTGAAGGAAGGCGCCACCGTCGTCTCGACCTCGACCCGCAACTTCCCCAACCGTCTGGGCAAGGGTTCGAACGTCTATTTGGCCTCGGCCGAACTGGCGGCGGTCGCCTCCAAGCTGGGCCGCATCCCGACCGTGGCGGAATACATGGCCGAGATGGGCGTCATCGACGGCGCCCGCGACGAGGTCTACCGCTACATGAACTTCGACCAGATCCCGGAATATGCGGATCGCTTCGCTGCTGAATAGGCGGAACGACAGTCTGAAATGACGAAGGGCCGACGGAGCGATCCGTCGGCCCTTTCTTCTGGAAGGAAACGGCGGGACACGCCGCGACTTCAGGCCTCGCTGCGGTAGCGGTCGGCCAGTTGGTTGACGCCGAAGCTGGGCAGCATGGCCTGACGCGCGGTCTGCAGCCTGTCCCACAGCCCCGCGTCGTCCAGCGGCGGTATGGTGACCAGTTCGCGCCGGTCAAAGCCGATCAGGGCCGCATCGACCAGATCATCCACCTCCATCAGCGACGGGATCTTGCTCAGGTCCGAGCCGGAGCGATCCCAGATTTCGGTGCGCGTGGCCGCCGGCAGCACCGCCTGGACATAGACGCCCTTGGGACCAAGCTCGTTGGCCAGACCCTGCGACAGATACAGGACGAAGGCCTTGGTCGCCCCATAGACCGACAGACCCAGTTCCGGCGCCAGTCCGACGACAGAGCCGATATTGATGATCGCTCCCTGCCCCGCCTTGATGAAGCGCGGCGCAACCGCGCTGGCGAGGGCCGCGACAGCCGAGGCGTTCAGGCTGACCAGCCTCATGATGTCGCCTGCCTCCTGTCGGGTGAAGCCGCCGCTCAGGCTGGCGCCCGCATTATTGACCAGAACCCCGATCCGCTCGTCGTCCCGCAGACGCGCCACGACCGCCTCCACATCCTCGACCCGGGTCAGGTCGGCGACCAGCACCTCGATCTTCACCCCCGTCTCCGCCCGCAGCCGTTCAGCCAGGGTCTCCATCCGCGTCTTGTCGCGGGCGACCAGAACCAGATCATGCCCGCGCCGCGCGAACCGGTCGGCATAGGTCGCCCCGATGCCGCTGGAGGCGCCGGTGATGAGAACGGAAGGAAGGGTGGACATGTCGTCGGCTCCTGTCGCCAGTTTAATCATGACAGTCATCATGATTGTTGCCAAATATGACGCCCATCATGTATCCGTCAATGCCTGAACAGGAGACGAGGCCATGAAGGTCAGCCGCGACCAGATGCAGGCGAACCGCCAACGCATCCTCGATGCAGCCGGGGAAAGGTTCCGCGAAAAGGGGTTCGAGGCCGTCAGCGTCTCCGAGGTGATGAAGGCGGCCGGTCTGACGCACGGCGGCTTCTACGGCCATTTCTCGTCCAAGGACGACCTGATCGCTGAAACCCTGTCACATCTGGCGGACCAAAGCCTGCAGAGGCGCCCGGCCAGTCTGGACGCCTATGTGGACGATTATCTGTCCCCCCGGCATCGCGACAATCCCGGGCACGGCTGCGCCACAGCAGCATTGGCGTCCGACGCCCGGCGCCAGTCCGGCGAGGGCCGGACCGTCATGTCCGACGCCGTGGCCTCCCAGATCGCACGCTTCACCGACGCCCTGTCCACGCACGACAGCGCCGAAGACGCCCGCCGCGAAGCCATCGGCACATGGTCCGCCATGGTCGGTGCCCTCATCCTGGCCCGGTCCGTGGAGGACGAGGCCCTGTCCGATGAAATCCTGACCTCAACCAAAGACTGGATCCGACAAGGGCGCAGTCAGGGCTGATCCCCCGACGATGCATCCAGCGAGGCCAGTCCCTCCTCAGCGATCTCGCGGCGGACGCCTTGTGCGTCCTTAAGGACGGCCTCCAGCGCCAGACGATGGGCGCGGGTCAAAGCCTGTTCGCTCGGAACCTCGACATCAGGGCTTACGCCGACGCCTTCCCAGTTCGCGCCGGTCAGGGTGTTGGCGACCTGCTCCATCGGAATGAAGGCGGCGAAACCCTTGGCCAGGGGTCGAAAACCACCCGGCGTGGCGGCGCCATAGGTCGTCTGTCCGATCAGGGTCGCCCGGCGCAGGGCCTGCAGGTCATAGGCGAACTCTTCAGCGCCGGAGCCGGTTCGCTTGTCGATCAGCACAAAGACCGGCCTGTCCGCGAAGTTCGGCGTCCTGGGTTCGGCGTAATAGGTTCGACTGGCCGTGGCGTCGTGCGGGTTCTGGGTTCTGACGGTAGGGGTGCGCTCGCTCACCAGATGGCCAATTGCATTCGCCACCCCGGCCGGATCGCCTCCAGGCGCGCCCCGGACATCGATAATCAGCGCGCTGACATCAGACAGCATGTTCAATCCTGCGGCCAGTTTCTCGGCGCTGGGCGGGCTGTCCAGGAACATTCGAACACGTAGATAGCCCACATTGCCGGCCAGCCAGCGGACCTCGGGAATCTCGCCGCCGCGAAGACGCACCTCTTCCTGAAAGGCCGCCACGTCTTCCGTTGTCGGCGGCGCCTCGCTGAAGCCTGCCGTCACTTCAGGCCCCACATAGCGGACGCGGAAGTGGCGATCATCGACGACCGGCGCGATCTGGGTGTCGATCAGGGCCAACAATCCGGCGGCGGTGCGCGCCTCGCGAAAGGCGCCACGCCGCTCCATGGCCTCTATCGTCCGTGCTGCCGCGATGCCCCGATCGTGAAAGGCGAACCGCTCTCGCAGCACCTGCGCCAGCGACAGAACCACCGCGCGATTATCGGCGGCGCTCATCGTCACGGCGGATGGATCCGCATTCGACACCGGCTGTGCAGCAGAAACGTCAGGAATGAACGCAAGGGCGATCGCGGCCGCGCAGGCAACGGAAATTGTTCGGATCATGAGGCTCTCTCTGCGGTCTTCACGCATCAAGGAGGCTTCCGGCAGGGCGAACGGATGCACGTCAGCGGAAAGTTTCCACAAATCACGGTCCCATCACCCACGAAAAAGGCCGGTGGATTGCTCCACCGGCCTTTGCCGTATTCGACTGAAGCCGCGCCTTACTCGGCGGCGATGGGGGCTTCGGCTTCGGGGCCGCCTGCGAGGTTGCGCAGGACGTAGGGCATGACGCCGCCCGCGCGCAGATAGTCCAGCTCGGTCTGGTTATCGATGCGGCAGCGGACCGGGAAACGGGCCATCTTGCCGTCCGACGGGCGGAACAGCTCGACCCACAGGTCCTGGCGCGGCTTCAGCTTGCCGATGTTGGCGTCGGTCAGGCCGCGGATCGTGACGATCTCTTCACCGGTCAGGCCCAGCTTCAGCCAGCCGTCCTGTTTGAACTGCAGCGGCACCACGCCCATGCCCACCAGGTTCGAACGGTGGATGCGCTCGAAGCTTTCGGCGATGACGGCGCGAACGCCCAGCAGGTTCGTGCCCTTGGCCGCCCAGTCGCGCGACGAGCCGGTGCCGTATTCCTTGCCGGCGAAGACGACCAGAGGACGGCCTTCCGACTGGTAGCGCATGGCCGCGTCGTAGATCGACATGGTGTCGCCCGACGGGAAGTGCTTGGTCACGCCGCCTTCGATTTCCGGCGTGATGCGGTTCTTGATGCGGATGTTGGCGAAGGTGCCGCGCATCATGACTTCGTGGTTGCCGCGGCGGGCGCCGTAGCTGTTGAACTCGGCCGCCTCGACGCCGTGGTTGGTCAGATAGACGCCGGCGGGCGAGGTCTTCTTGATCGAACCGGCCGGGCTGATGTGGTCGGTGGTGATGCTGTCACCGAAGATGGCCAGGACGCGCGCCTCCACGATGTCCTGAACCGGGGTCAGCTCCATCGACAGGCCTTCGAAATAGGGCGGGTTGGCGACATAGGTCGACTTGTCGTCCCACTCATAGGTCTGGCCGCCGGTGACCTTGATCGCCTGCCAGTGCTTGTCGCCCTTGAAGACGTCCTTGTAGCGTTTGGCGAACATGGCCGGGGTGACCGACTTCTTCTGGATGTCGGCGATCTCCTGGCTGGTCGGCCAGATGTCCTTCAGGAAGACATCCTTGCCCTTCTTGTCCTGGCCGATCGGGTCCTTGGTGATGTCGATGCGCATCGAACCGGCGATGGCGTAGGCCACGACCAGCGGCGGCGAGGCCAGATAGTTGGCCTGGACGTCCGGGTTCACCCGGCCTTCGAAGTTGCGGTTGCCCGACAGGACGCTGGTCGCGACCAGGGCGTTGTCGTTGATCGCCTTCGAAATCGCCGGGTCCAGCGGGCCCGAGTTGCCGATGCAGGTGGTGCAGCCATAGCCGACCAGGTTGAAGCCCAGGGCGTCCAGGTCCTTCTGCAGACCGGCGTCGTTCAGATAGTCGGTGACGACCTGCGATCCGGGGGCCAGCGAGGTCTTGACCCAGGGCTTGGCCTTCAGGCCCAGGGCATGGGCCTTGCGCGCCACCAGACCGGCGGCGATCAGGACCGACGGGTTGGAGGTGTTGGTGCAGGAGGTGATGGCCGCGATGACCACGTCGCCGTCGCCGACGGTGAACTTCTGGCCCTCGACATCGGCGCGCGGGGCGTCGGACGGACGGTTGAAGACTTCGGTCAGGGCGGTTTCGAACGACGGGGCGGCGGTGGTCAGCTCAACGCGGTCCTGCGGACGCTTGGGACCGGCCAGCGACGGCACGACGGTCGAGATGTCCAGTTCCAGGACATCAGTGAAGACCGGGTCTTCCGAGGTTTCGTCGATCCACAGGCCCTGGGCCTTGGCATAGGCTTCGACCAGGGCGACGCGCGCCTTGTCGCGGCCCGTGGCGGTCAGATAGCCGATGGTGGCGGCGGACACGGGGAAGAAGCCGCAGGTGGCGCCGTATTCCGGGGCCATGTTGGCGATGGTCGCCTGATCTTCGATCGTCATGTTCGGCAGGGCGTCGCCGAAGAACTCGACGAACTTGCCGACCACGCCCTTCTTGCGCAGCATCTGGGTGACGGTCAGGACCAGATCGGTCGCGGTCGCGCCTTCCGGCAGACGGCCGGTCAGCTTGAAGCCGATGACTTCCGGGATCAGCATCGGGATCGGCTGGCCCAGCATGGCGGCCTCGGCCTCGATGCCGCCCACGCCCCAACCCAGAACGGCCAGGCCGTTGATCATGGTGGTGTGGCTGTCGGTGCCCACGACGGTGTCGGGATAGGCGACGGTCTTCTTGCCTTCGTCGATGGTCCAGACGGTCTGGGCCAGGTTCTCCAGGTTCACCTGGTGGCAGATGCCGGTGCCGGGGGGAACGACGCGGAAGTTGTTGAAGGCCGACGAACCCCAGCGCAGGAAGTTGTAACGCTCGATGTTGCGCTCATATTCGCGCTCGACGTTCTGGCCGAACGACTTGGCGGTGCCGAAATTGTCGACCATGACCGAGTGGTCGATGACCAGATCGACGGGGACCAGCGGGTTGATCTTGGCCGCGTCGGCGCCCAGGGCGGACATGGCGTCGCGCATGGCGGCCAGGTCGACCACGGCGGGAACGCCGGTGAAGTCCTGCATCAGCACGCGGGCCGGGCGGAAGGCGATCTCGTGCTCGACGGCGCCCTTGTTCTCGATCCAGGCGGCGACGGCCTTCAGGTCGGCTTCGGTGACGGAGACGCCATCTTCGTTGCGCAGCAGGTTCTCGAGAAGCACCTTCATCGAGCGCGGCAGACGGGAAATCCCGGCAAGCCCTGCTTCCTCAGCGGCGGGAAGGCTGTAATAGGCGTATTTCTTACGCCCGACGGCAAGGTCCTGGCGGGTCTTGAGGCTGTCGATTGACGGCATGGAGCATTCCTCTGGTCAGCGCCGCCCGACAATCCGGTTGCGCCTTCGCGCGACAGACGCAGCGGCTCACAGGACCCCTGCGCGCGCGGCGAAAGCCTGCTGCGGCAACCGCGCATATAGTCCTGCGTGATCCCACCGTCCATGAGTCCACACCCCTGACGTGGACATTGAGAAGGGTTCGCAACATTATCGCCCAGATCGGCATCGCCCAGATCGGCCCGCCCGCATGATCCACACCCTGACCCTGACCGACCTGACCGTCACGCGCGGCGAGCGCAGGCTGTTCAATGGCCTGAACCTGGAACTGAAGGCAGGCCAGGCCCTGGCGCTGACAGGGGCGAACGGAGCGGGCAAGACCAGTCTGTTGCGCGCCATCGCCGGTCTGCTGCGGCCCGACGCCGGGACCATCGCGTTCCGCGACGGCGACGGCAATCTGCTGGACGAGCGCACGGCGCGCGGGCGCGAGGTCCATTTCCTGGGCCATCAGGACGCGCTGAAGACGGGACGGACGACGCGGGAAGAACTGGGCTTCCAGTGCGACTGGCTGGGCCACACCCAGCACGGTTTTGACCACGCCGCCGAGGCGTTCGGCCTGCAGCCCCTGCTGGGCTTGGAGGTGCGCCGCCTGTCCGCAGGTCAGCGCCGTCGTCTGGCCATGGGTCGGCTGATCGGGTCGCCACGCGCCCTGTGGCTTCTGGACGAACCGATGGCGCCGCTGGATGTGCGCTGGCGCGAGGCCTTCGCCGACCAGATGCGCCGCCATCTGGACGCTGACGGTCTGATCGTCGCCGCCGTGCATGATCCGCTGCCCATTCCCGTCCGTACGCTTGATCTGGGAGGTCTGGGATGAGCCGCCCCCCCGTTCAGCGCGAACCCCGTCCGCCCGGCTTGCGCGGCGCCACCCGCGTGCTGCTGGAGCGTGAGCTTGATCTGGCCTGGAGCGGCGGCGGCGGGCCCTTGCTGGCCTGCGGCTTCTTCGTCTGTCTGACGGCGGTGCTGCCCCTGGCGGTCGGCGGGGATTTTCGCACGCTGGGCCCTGTCGCCGGCGGCGTCGCCTGGCTGGCCCTGGCCCTGGCGTCGCTGCTGTCGCTGGAGCGGCTGTTCGAACGCGACCTGGAGGACGGGGCTCTGGACCTGCTGGCGCTGGGGCATCTGCCGATGGAGGCCGTGGTCATGATCAAGGCCCTAGCCCAGTGGATCGCCGTCGGCGTTCCGCTGGCCCTGACCGCCCCCATCGCCGCCATGGCCCTGGGCCTGCCGCCTGCACTGGCCCCCCTGGCGGCCCTGTCGGCCCTGATCGGGGGCGCGGGATTCGCCCTGACCGGGACGCTGGGGGCGGCCTTGGCGTTAGGCGCACGACGCGGCGGCCTGCTGATCGCGGTCGTCGTCCTGCCCCTGTTCATTCCGCCCGTCGTCTTCGGCGCAGGCGCCCTGGAACGGGCGTCCAGCGGCCAGTCGCCTGTCCCCGCGCTGGCCTTCCTGGGCGCCTATGTCCTGTTCGCCGCCGTCATCACCGCCTTCGCCAGCGCCGCTGCCGTCAGGAACGCCCAGGGATGACGCCAGAGATGATGAAGGACCGCCGCTTGCCCCTCGCCGCGACGCCGCGTAAGCGCTGACCGATGTTCGGCCTGTCAAACCCGCAGCGCTTCATGGCCTTCACCGGGCCGCTGACCCCCATTCTATGGGGGCTGGCCGTCGTGTTGCTGGCGGTCGGAAGCTGGCTCAGCTTCACCGTGCCCGCCGATTATCAGCAGGGCGAGACGGTGCGGATCATGTTCGTCCATGTGCCCGCCGCCGTCTGGGGGCTGGGCGCCTATGGGGCGCTGGGCGTGTCCAGCTTCTTTGCTTTGGTCTTTCGTCATGCGCTGGCCGACGCCGCCGCCCGCGCCGCCGCTCTGCCGGGCGCGGCCTTCACCGCCCTGGCCCTGTTCACCGGTTCGCTGTGGGGCAAGCCGATGTGGGGCACCTGGTGGGTCTGGGACGCCCGGCTGACCAGCGTGCTGGTGCTGTTCCTGTTCTACCTCGGCTATATGGCGCTGAGGGCCTCGATCGACGACGAGCAGAAGGGGGCGCGCGCCGCCGCCGTTCTGGGTCTGGTCGGCCTGATCAATCTGCCGATCGTCAAATTCTCGGTCGACTGGTGGAACACCCTGCACCAGCCCGCCAGTTTCCTGACGCCTGGATCATCGGGACTGGACCCGGTCTATCTGCCGCCCTTTCTGACCATGTTGGCGGCCTATGGCGTGCTGTTCCTGGCGCTGTGGCTGACCGCGATCCGCACCGAGGTCCGGCGTCGCCGCGTCGTCACCCTGCGCGCCCGACAGGCGCTGGAAGCTTAAGGATGGAGGCCTGAATGCTGGACCTCGACATGGGCCGTTACGCGCTGTTCGTCTGGCCCGCCTGGGGCGCCAGCGCCCTGGTCCTGATCGCTCTGGCCGCCCGCGCCCTCATCGCCTCGCGCCGGTGGAAGCGCGAACTCCAGCGCCTGACAGACGCCGATGAGACGCCGCGTTCTCATGCAGCGCAACGCGTGGCAGGACAGGGACAATGAACCGCTGGCTGGCCCTGATCCCCCTGGCCGTGCTCGCGGCTCTCGCCATACTGTTCGTCGGCTGGTCGCTGAACCGCGATCCGGCCTACAAACCCGACGCCATGGTCGGCCAGCAGATCCCCGAGACGGTCCTGCCCATGCTGACGGGCGACCAGCCCGGCCCAGGCAATCTGGACCTCAAGACCGCAGGCGTGGGCAAACCCATGCTGGTCAATGTCTTCGCCTCCTGGTGCGCGCCGTGCCGGGTGGAGCACCCCAAGCTGCTGGAACTGAAGGCGCGCGGCGTCAATGTGGTCGGCATCGCCTACAAGGACGAACCGGTGGCCACCCGCGCCTTCCTGGCTGAGATGGGCGATCCGTTCGCGCTGGTTCTGGTGGACCATGAGGGACGCGCCGGGCTGGACCTGGGGATTTCAGGCGTGCCCGAGACCTTCGCCGTCGACGCCATGGGCCGGATCACCGCCAAACACTCCGGCCCGCTGTTGAACGACGCGGATATCGACCGCCTGGTCGCCTCGATGCAGGCCCCGCCGCGCCAACCGCCCAGCGCAAAACACTGACAGCTTCACCGGCGCATTAACCATTTCTCGACGGTATGCGTTAACCATGTCCGCATGAGCGCGATTCGCCCCGGAATGTCTTTGACGCCGACCCAGCAGGGGTTGGACCTGCCCAGCGCACGCAGCGCCCAGGCGGCCTTCTTCCGGGCGGCGATGAATCAGGCGCAGGCTGCGGCTGCTCCGTCGGCGCCCCTGCCTTCCGCCGCCGTCATGTCCACGATCCGCACGGTCAGCCCGACCCGCCCGGCCGAGGCGCCGCCCAGCGCCCAGCGTGAGGAGCCCCGGATCATGCGCCCCGGGACCTATCTCGACATCCGGGTCTGATCAGCTCCAGCCGCGGCTGGCGATATACTGCTCCAGCGCCGTGATCCGGGTCGCATCCGACGGGTGGGTCGAGGCGAACTGCGGCGTCGCCGTCTGGCGCTGCGCCGCCATCAGCCGCCACAGGGCCACCGACTGGCTGGGCCGCCACCCGGCCGCCTGGACATAGTCCACGCCCAGCCGGTCCGCCTCCAGCTCGTCCCGGCGCGAATAGGGCAGCAGGACCCCGTACTGGGCCGCCAGACCGCCATAGGCGCCCACCGCCTGCCCATAGTCGCCCGCGATCCTCTGACCCAGCTGCAGGCCGATGGAGGTCACGGCCTGGGACGAGGAACGCTCCGCCGCATGATTGGCGACGACGTGCGCGATCTCGTGGCCGATGACGGCGGCCAGCTGGTCGTCGTTCTGCACCAGCGACAACAGGCCCGTGGTCACGCCGATCTGGCCGGACGGCAGGACGAAGGCGTTGGGGCTGGTGTTGGTGAAGACCGCATAGTCCCAGGTCCGATTGTCGAGACGGGCCGCCTGCACCAGCTTGCTCCCCACCCGGCGGATGCGGTCGACCTGGGCGCCCGTCGTGGTCACGTTCTGGGTGCGGACAGCCTCGGCCCAGGCGGCGTTCGACTGCTGGATCATCGAGGCGTTGTCGACGATCAGGAACTGGCTGCGGCCCAGGGCCTCGTTATAGGCGCAGGCGCCCAGCGCGATGCCAGAGACGGCGAGTGCGGCCAACGCGACCAGTTTGCGGCGGTGACGGATCATGGACGGCCTCATCGAATGGTGCGGCCCAGCCAAGCAAATCCTGTCCGACAGGTCGAGAGGGCGAAAGGCCGCCCGCACCCGAAATCCAGATGCGAAACAGACCTGAAACGACAAACGGCCCGTCATTGCTGACGGGCCGTTTCGTGTTCTCGACTTGGAGCGGGCGAAGAGATTCGAACTCTCGACCCCAACCTTGGCAATGTTGAGGATCAGCATTTCCGGGCTTTTCAGGACGTTCCGAAAATCAGCTTTGTACGTTGTTTTGCATAGAGTTTCTTGTTTATCCGGTTGCGGAGCGTTTCGGCCGTTTTCACTTGAGTTGGTAGCGGAGTGGTAGCGGTGGCTCGGAAATGAGCGTATATTTCTATCGCCATGACGAAGCAAAAACTCACCAAGCGCGTGGTTGAGAGCGTGCCCGTTCCAGAGACCGGCGAGGGTCGGATCTGGGACAGCGAGATCGCAGGCTTCTGCCTCCGAATCTATCCTGGGACGGAAACCCGACAGGGCCATGCCGCCAAGTCTGTCCGAAGGATGTTCGCCATCAAGTATCGGGTCCGCGGGATCCAGCGCTGGCTGACGCTCGGCGAGCATGGGGATGGGCCGGACAAGCTCACGGCGGATCGGGCTCGCAAGGAGGCGGCGGCGGTGGTGGTCGATGCGCGGCGCGGCATCGATCCCGGCGAAGCCCGCAGGCGCATCGAGGGTCTCACCGTCAAAGGCCTGGTCGAGCTGTATCTGGACAAGGGACCGGACGACAAACCGACCAAACGGGATTCGTCATGGGCCATGGACCGGACGAACCTCGAGCGCCATGTCGTGCCCCTGCTTGGCAAGATGGCGCTTGATACGGTCACCCGCGACCACATCACCGGGATGATCCGATCGATCACGGCCGGGAAGACCGCCAAGGATGTGAAGACCAAACTTCGTGGTCGATCCATCGTTAAGGGCGGAGCAGGCATCGCTGACCGCACCTATTCCACCCTGCGGGCGACCTTCAACTGGGCGATCGACAAGGGCCATTTCGCCGGCCCTAACCCGTGCGCCAAGGTCGAACGAAAGCTCCGACCGGCGGTCGAACGCTTCCTGTCAGAGGCCCAGGCCCAGGACCTGATCGCCGCTCTCGACGCCCTGGAGGCGGATGCGACGATCTCCGAACGGCAGGGCGCGGTCTATCGGCTTCTGCTTCTGACGGGCGCGCGGCGCAACGAAATCGCAGGCCTGCGCTGGACGGAGGTCGATTTCGACCGGCGCCGGCTCGTGCTGCCGCCGAGCCGCACCAAGGCCGGCGGTCGCACTGGGGATCGTCGGATCTCGCTCAACGACATGGCCTTCGGAATCCTGCAGCGCCTCTACAAGACCCGCGGTCGAAGCCAGTTCGTCTTCCCGGCCACCAAGGGCGACAACGGATACGCGACCTCCGAGTCCAAGATCTGGCGCGATAAGGTGCTCCCCAAAGCCAAGCTGGAAGGCGTCCGCATCCACGACCTGCGCCACAGTTTCGCAAGCTTCGCCCTGGCCGACGGCGCCAGTCTCCCGATGATCGGCAAGGCGCTGGGACACGCCAACAGTCGCGCCACTGAACGGTATGCCCATCTAAGCGATGATCCGGTTCGGGCCCTTGCGGAGCGGATTGGTGAGCGATTCAGTCCCAAAATCTGAAGTCGGGGGCGACCACCTAACTGCGGTATCGGTCCGACAGTGTAGCTGAGCCAGTTTGATCGAGGGTGCTTTTTGGACACCCAGGGTGTTCCAACACGCCAAACACCAAACCAACTCGTCCTTGGCAGTTATCATGCGGGCTGAGGCAGATCGCCGACCTACACGCTCAGCTTGGGAACAGGTCTCGAACCGGGACATAACCTTGACCCGTTTCGGACGCCCGGCGGCTCTTGGCGTTGATCACGTCCTTGAGCGAAAGCTTCCTGTCGAGAAGGTCATGAATGTCCAGGCCGTCCATCAAGACGACTCGCCTGGTCTGGAAACGCTGAAGCGCCTCGACGGAAAACCCGCCGTAGCTGATGAAAAGGCCCCGCGTCCATATGGGCCGGTCCTCCAACCGGCCCTGAAAGCCTTGCAGGGTGATCAGGTCGACGGGGTGGTTCTGCCATTTGGCTTCGAGCAGCACGGTGGCGTCACCAAGTTGAAAGCTACCGTCGATCTGTTCACCGATGATCTTGAACGCCTTGCGCGCATCGAGCCGCCAGGCGTCGAACATGCCTTTCAGGAATTTTTCGAAAGCGAAGCCACGGGGATGGGGGGCCAGAGTCATTATCTCGCGGAGGCTCGTCATCAGTGCGGCATGATCAACGGCATCCTCTGCCTCCGATGCCGGGTGTGTCGGCACTGGGGACAGGGTCAACGGCTTACCGCCAAGCCGCACGATCAAGGCCGACAGGTCCGTCCCAAAATCGATCAACGGATCAGCCTCACCGCTGATCCGCAACGTCATCTGCCGATAGCCCCACAGCGACACCAGTATCTTCCGTATGCCTGCCGGCTGCGCCTTTTCCAGGAAGGCTCTCAGGCGCTTGCCCTTCGATGTCCCATAGATCGCATAGGCGTCGTCGTAGATGTCGATCCCGACTTCCGAGCGGAAGAACGCGGCGTATGTGGCGTTGGTGAAGTCGAGTACGTGCCCGCCGGACTCGAACAGTTCGAGCGCCATCTTCATCTCGAGGCCTGTCAGAATCGTCATGCGAAGTACCTGGGATGAGACGGCAGGTTGAGTTGGTTTTTGTAATTCATGCAAAGACCGCCGTACGAGAGTCATATCCGATTGGCGCAAAATACTAAATAACGCACAGCACGAAAAACTATGGTACGAACGGCACGATAAACTATCATAGGTACGTCACGATAAACTCGCTCACGTACTGGGCGGGACGAGATCCAAGCGGCTGAAAAGAGTCCTGTATGACGCCGAACGAAAAGCTGGCTGCGGCCCTAGAAACCCTGAGAACGCTCCAGGAGCGCGGTCAGGTCGCCATACCGTCCGCCGACCTGACGCGATCGACACGGGAGGTACTGCTCAAGAACCGGTTTCTGCAACCCGTCATCAAGGGCTGGTACGTCGCGAGCCACCCCGGCGAACGTCCGGGCGACACCACGAGCTGGTACGCCGCCTTCTGGGGTTTCTACCGGGACTATCTTGAGGGCCGCTTCGGTTCGGACTGGATCCTCAGCCCGGAGCAGTCCCTCAGGCTCCAGGCCGGCGATACCGTGGCTCCCGCCCAACTCCTGGTGCGATCGCCTGCTGCGAACAATCAACCCACAGCCTTCCTGCACGGGACGTCCCTGTTCGAGACCAGGGCCGCTCTCCCCGACGCCGCCGACATGCTCGAATGGCAAGGTCTCCGGCTCTACCGACCCGCGGCCGCCCTGATCCTCGCTCAAGCCGTCTTCTTCGAGCAGAACCCTCTTGAAGCACGCACCGTTCTTTCCACTCTGGGCGACGCCTCCGAACTTCTGGCCCGACTTCTGGCGGGAGGCCACAGCGTCGTCGCCGGCCGCCTCGCCGGGGCCTTTCGCAACATCGGTCGAGATCGTGAGGCGCAGGACATTCTGGAGACGATGCGAACCGCCGGCTATGAGGTCCGCGAGACGGATCCTTTCCGGGAGCGCGCCCGCATCCCCTATCAACGGGACCGATCGCCCTATGTGCATCGTATCCGCACGATGTGGGCGCAGATGCGCGAAGCCGTCATCGGACGGTTCCCGCAACCGGCCTCGCGGGTCAATGACGTCGACGCCTATCTCGCCGAGGTCGACGGACTCTATGTGACGGACGCCTATCACTCGCTTTCGATCGAGGGCTACACCGTCAGCCCGGAACTTATCGAACGGGTACGCTCGGGTCAGTGGACGCCCCAGGCCGATCCGGACGACCGCCGGATGGAGGATGCCCTGGCGGCCCGAGGGTATTGGCAAGCGTTCCAAGCGGTCCGCGAAAGCGTGCGCGAGGTCATTGGCGGCGCCAACCCCGGGGCTGTCGCGGACAGGGACCATCAACGCTGGTACCGGGAAATGTTCGCCCCGAAGATCGTCGCGGGATTATTGCGGCCCGAGAATCTGGCCGGTTATCGAAACGGACCCGTCTATCTCAAGGGCTCTCGACACGTCCCCCTGAACGCGGACGCGGTGCGTGACGCCATGCCGGCATTCTTCACCCTGTTGACGGATGAGCCGGACCCGGCGGTGCGCATCGTCCTGGGCCATTTCATCTATGTCTACATCCACCCGTATTTCGACGGTAATGGCCGGACCGGTCGCTTCCTGATGAACGTGATGATGGCGGCTGGGGGCTACCCCTGGACAGTCATTCCCAAACAATCGAGGGCTGACTACATGGCCGCTCTGGAAGCCGCGAGCACCTTTGGCGACATCGGCCCGTTCACGGACTTCCTGGCCGCTCACCTGGGCCACGCGGCGATTACCGCCGCCTAGTCCCGACGACGAGCCGGAGAGGAGCGCGTCAGGGCGGACTGATCGCCCTGCATGACCATTTCCCGATCTGGAGCCGGCCCGGCTCGCCGCCCGGCGCGCAGGATGGAAGGCTTGGCGCCCGGATCGACGACGGCGGACAGTCGCAGGTCGTCGATGGCCATATAGGCACCGGGATTGAAGGTACCGAAGGTGAGTTCTTCCGCCGCCAGGGTGTTCATCAATCCGGCGATGAAGAAAGCGAACTCTCGGATGTGGATCGGCGTGGAAAAGGGACCCCGTTAGCGGTGTGATCGGCGTCGAATAAGGACCCCTCATTCCTGAGGTCTAACGGTGGCGGCTTGGCGGATGTCAGGCGGCGAGTTCGGGATGTTGGTGTTGGAGACGGTGTTGAGGATCCGGCGCGAGTTTGCGTCCGGCAAGGCGATCAAAGCGATCGCGCGTGACCTTCGATTGTCGCGCAAGGTGGTTCGCAAGGCGATCCGGGAGCCGGATGCGGAGTTCGCCTATCGGCGGGCGGTGCAGCCGTTGCCAAGGCTGGGGCCGTTCCAGGCCAGGCTCGATGAACTGCTGGAAGAGGACGAGGCGCGGCCGCGGCGCGAGAAGCTGCGGATGACGCGGGTCCATGACCTACTGGTGCGCGAGGGGTTCGACGGGTCGTATGACGCGGTCCGGCGCTACGCGGCGGGGTGGCGGCTGAAGCGACGCCGGGGCGTGGCGGATGCACCGTCGTTCATCCCGCTGATGTTCAGGCCGGGCGAAGCCTACCAGTTCGACTGGAGCCACGAGGACGTGGAGATCGCGGGCAAGCCGATGCGGGTGAAGGTGGCGCACATGCGACTGTGCGCGTCACGCGCGATCTATGTTCGGGCCTACCCGCGCGAGACCCAGGAGATGCTGTTCGACGCGCATGCGCGGGCGTTCGCCTTCTTCGGCGGGGTGCCGACGCGCGGGATCTACGACAACATGAAGACGGCGGTGACGACTGTGTTCACGGGCAAGGACCGGCTGTTCAACCGGCGCTTCCTGGTCATGGCGAGCCACTACATGGTGGAGCCGACGGCCTGCTCCCCGGCGGCGGGCTGGGAGAAGGGCCAGGTCGAACACCAGGTCCAGACGGCCCGGGGACGGTTCTTCCAGCCGCGCCTGCGCTTCACCAGCCTGGAGGAGCTGAACGGCTGGCTGGAGGCGGAGTGCCGGCGCTGGGGCGAGCTGCGTCAGCACCCCGAGCAGAAAGAGCTGACGGTTGCTCAGGCCCTGGCCGCCGAGCGCCCGGCGCTGCAGCCCATGCTGGGCCCGTTCGACGGCTTCCACGAGAGCGAGCACGCGGTGACCGGGACCTGCCTGATCAGCTTCGACCGCAACCGCTACTCGGTGATGGCTAGAGCGGGACGCCGTGCTGACGCAGCTCGCCCCAGCGCCGGCACTCCGCCTCCAGCCAGCCGTTCAGCTCCTCCAGGCTGGTGAAGCGCAGGCGCGGCTGGAAGAACCGTCCCCGGGCCGTCTGGACCTGGTGTTCGACCTGGCCCTTCTCCCAGCCCGCCGCCGGGGAGCAGGCCGTCGGCTCCACCATGTAGTGGCTCGCCATGACCAGGAAGCGCCGGTTGAACACCCGGTCCTTGCCCGTGAACACCGTCGTCACCGCCGTCTTCATGTTGTCGTAGATCCCGCGCGTCGGCACGCCGCCGAAGAAGGCGAACGCCCGCGCATGCGCGTCGAACAGCATCTCCTGGGTCTCGCGCGGATAGGCCCGAACATAGATCGCCCGCGAGGCGCACAGCCGCATGTGCGCCACCTTCAGGGGATGATGACCGGCCGGCTCTCTTCCGGCCGCGAAATGGCGCTTTCGCAGAACGTGCTCAGAAGCTCAAACTTGTCCATGTCGGTCTCACGAGGCGCGGAAGGGCGACGCCGTCATCGTTTTCGGAGGCTCGGCGCCGGAAGGTCGTTAAGCTCGCAAATCAGCGCCCGACAACGGTCGAATATGATTGCGGCGAGGTTGGGCGGATAGACGTGCTCGCTTCCGTGAGCGATCTCGTTGCGAATGTGGACCAGCAACACATGATCGTCGCCCCACTGACTTTTCTGCGGGGCCGATAGAATGTTCCGTTCAACCGCATATCCAAGACGCCTCGCAAGACCGGGCATCTTCTTCGCGTCAGCGCCCAGGCGGATCTTGAGAGCGAACTCGAGACTGGCCAGGGCCTGGCCGGCGGCGACCACCATCAGTTCGTAGTCAAGCCAGCCGTAGATCAGCGCATTCAGGGCGCGCGCGTAGATCCTGACCACGACGTCAGGCGCACCGGCAGGCAGCTCCAGATCGGCGACCATGTCGTAGTGGTCGCGGAAGCTCAATGGGCGCAGGCCGTCGACCGGGTCGTCCGTCATCACGATCCGGTATCGCGCGTCGGGCTCCAGCGCCTCCGCATAGGTTTTCATCGCGTCTGTCCCTTGGCAATAGCGGCGCTGTCCGGCTTTGTAGGTCATGGGCAAGTACGATCCGCTTCGGGACTATCTCCGCAAACAGAAGGCCGATGATCTCGAACTCTCTTTCGTCGAGATGGAGCGCAAGATCGGCTATATGCTGCCCAAGAGCGCGAGCTTGCCGCAGTGGTGGGCCAGCCCGAGCGAACCGGCCACGGCCCCTGTTCAGCACAAGGCCTGGACGGATGCCGGTTTCGACGCCGTCCTGATCGCCGGCGCCGACCGCGTGCGTTTCAGGCGAGCGGGATCGACCTGACCATCCCTTCAGCCACCGAAGTCGAACGTCGTCTGGTTCTCCGGGACGACCGGCT
Source organism: Brevundimonas nasdae (assembly GCF_019395145.1). Taxonomy (NCBI): domain Bacteria; kingdom Pseudomonadati; phylum Pseudomonadota; class Alphaproteobacteria; order Caulobacterales; family Caulobacteraceae; genus Brevundimonas; species Brevundimonas nasdae. The sequence continues at coordinate 3,261,672 of NZ_CP080034.1, read as the reverse complement.
TTCGTTTCCGGCGGGTCTTGGCGGTTGGATCCTGGCCAGTCGCGACGACCGATGCCGAGGTATCCAGCTGCTCCTCCACGGTCTGTCTGACCTGCGTCGGCTCGAGCGGCTTCAAGGCTGCCAAAACGACCCGGGGCTCCGGGAGACGCCGTGGCGTTCTTGCCCGTTTCCATGCGAGCAGTTCGCTCTGCCACCATCCGACCCGGTTCTGCGAGACCTGAACACAGGCCGGGAAATCCCCGGTCTTCGACATGCGCCAGACCGTCGTCCGGCTCAGCCCGCAGATAATCTTCACCTGCGACCACGGCAAAATGCGATCCTCCAGTTCATCGAAGGGTGGGACGGTCACCGTATCCATGACACCGCCTCGTCTGCCCGGCGCTCCAGAACCTCGGCGAGCAACCGGGCGTCTCGCGCCGCATCGACCGGATCGCGGACTTCCCAGAGTCGAAGAACATCTTTCAAAGCGAAGCTGACCGCCGGGTCGATCAGCAGGTCCGCTACCGTCGACGGCCACTCGGTTCTGAACCCTTCCAGTCCCGCCTCAACCATGACGCCGCCCCTTGGCCGCGGGCGGCGCAGACGCGCGAAGGTCGCTAACCTGGGTCAGAGCCCAGGCGCGAAGCACGCCACGCGGATAGTAGGGCCTGTGCCGAACGTGCAGACAGGGAGGCCCATTGCCGCCAGTGGACCACAGTCGCGCAAGGGTCTCGGGCTTCATGCGAATGCCGTACTGGACCAAGAAGGCGGACGCCTCCTTGCGGGTCAGGAGATCCTCGTCAGCCGCCTCTGACGCAGGAACCACAGGCTCTGCTGCGGGGATCATCGACCGGGCTCCGGCGACCGGCACTCGCGGGAGTTCCGGGCGCCGCGCCCGGCCGTGAGCGCGAGGTAACAGTCCACTGCGGAAGCCACATAGGCCTGGGTCTCCGCGATGTGCGGGATGCGGCCGAGACGAGCGACGCGGTCCGGTCCCGAGTTATACGCTGCAAGGGCGAGGCGGACCTCCCCGAAACGAAGCACCTGCCGCGCCAGATAGTCGGCCCCGCCATTCAAGTTCTCGATCGGGTCAAATCGGTCGCGAACAGCGAGGTCGGCCGCCGTCCCCGGCATCAACTGGGTCAGGCCGCCGGCCCCGGCCGGGGACACGGCATCGACCCGATAAGCGGATCCGTCGGCGACGAGTTCGTCGCACAGCAGGATGTTGCGGCGATCCAGATAGAGCGTCCGGAACTGCTCCCGCGGGAGATAGGCTAAGGTTGTCCGCGCATAGGCCAGGACTGTGTTCCATGACGACAGGACCGGGCGGGCGCAGGCGGCGCTTCGGGCCAGCCGGATGCTAAGCTCGCGCAGAAGCTTGAGATCCAGGATTGCGGTCGGACCCAGTCCCGGGAGACGGCCGAGTTCGGAGACTTCGGCGGCAGCTATGTCGCCGAGAGATCCGAACCGATCCAGCAAGGCCTCGGCGATCGGATCGACATCCGACCCGGCCAGACACCGGCCCAACAGCAGGCCGAGCAAGGTCTGGTCATCGAGTGCGGTGAGCGTCGAGGGCTCCGGCGTCGCGCGGTGCGGCATCGAGGCCAGCGGGGGGGCCTCTGCGTGGCGCGGAAGGGATCTCATGGCGACCTCCTGGTCTGCGCTCCCCGTTGGAGCGCCGCCGCCGCCCTCGCTTTCCCCTTTGCTGCGGTCGCGGCTTGGCGGAGCGACAGACGCGCTCCATCGTGCGTCGATGAAATTGATCCTGATCCTCGCCAGCCTCATCCTTGGCCCCGGCCGTCGCCCACGCGGCCCCCTGTGAGGGACGTCTCCCGAGCCGGTACGGTGAGACCGTCTCCGGCGTCGTCCGCTACATCGGCGACGGCGATAGCCCGTGCCTCGGTCCCAGTGCAAATCCGGCCATGTGGATTGAGGTCCGGCCGTCGGACTTTGACGCACCGGAGTTTCACGGTCCGACAGGCCGGACCGACCGTGATCATCTGTCTAGGCTGGTGCGAAGCAGGTTCCTGGCCTGTGTCGCCGTCCGGGGGCGGAACGGCCGGGCCATCGTCTATGACCGCGTCATCGCACCGTGCCGGCTGAACGGCCGTCGTGGCGGCGATCTGTTGCGGGTCGTCGGCGGTTGGAAGGGGGGCAACTAGGACCTCGACCACACGGCCTCGGTCAGTCGCCCGACCGCGATAAGACCTGACGCTCCACCTCTGCGGCGTCGAGGGCGCGGTGGTGGTGGGGACGATGGAACCTTGCCGCTCCACCCGGGATCAGCGAGGACTGCCATCCTTCCTTGCCCGAGCGTCCAGAAAACATCGCGCAACAAGAACATGAAAGAATACCGAGCCACCCGAAGCGGCGTTCGTCTCACCGGATTGGCATCATCTTTAGCGAGAATTGGTAGCGTTTTGTGGAGGAGCCACACCCGTTGGCTCTGCTGGGAACGTCGATTTTTCTGGTGACCACGGGAAAACTCACATGATGACGGCCTGCCACGCGCAGCGGTCGGACCCCGAGGCGATCACGGGCATTTACAACCAAGGTATTGAGGGTCGTGACGAGACCGCACCACGAACACGAACGCAAATCGAGGCATGGTTTGACGAGATATCGCTCGTTGTGGTCGCGGGCGACGCGATACCATGACGACAGCTGTCAGCAACTCGATGCCCACCTCCACGTCTTCATCGACGCCTAACCTACGGCCGACGCCTCAAGACCCTGAACGGTCTCCCGTCCTTCAAGTTCATCTGCAAATCATGGACAAAGGAACCCGAACGATTCAGGATCAAACCGAGCCGCCAATCTCCGGAACCAAACACCCGGACCGCTTCAAGGCAGCCTCATAAAGACATTCAGAACCCCGAGAATCTGGGCAAAATCGATCATCTCGAATACTGGAATGGCGAGCAGGAACACGAGCCCGTCGCGAATCGTCAAAAGGAAGAATTTCGGGCGGATTGTCAGTTCTTCGACGTCGCTCCACCGTGTGAAATTTGGCCAGAATCGCGGCGTCCGTGCACAGTATTGCCGGTAGGTTTCGCCGAATTCCTTATCCAGCCAAATTTCCTCACGCCGCACGGTGAAGTGGAACACCAATACCGCCGCGAGAACGAACAGGGTGGCGATAGTCAGGGTTCCGCTCTGAGCCCCGACGCCGAAAGCCCCAAGAAAGCTGAAGACATAGAGCGGATTGCGGCTGATCGAATAGGGTCCCCGGTCGACGATTTCGGCCTTCTTGCGTCCGCCGATGTAGAGCGAGCACCAGGCGCGTCCGAAGATGGCGATGATGATGGCGACCCGTCCGATGGTCTCTATGGTTTCATGCCTGTTACCGTCCATGTCGTCGGAGGATCGACTAACGGCCGCCAAGACCACCAGCAGGAGTAGGGCGAGCAGAATGGCGACCTTGCGTATGAGCTGAACTGTACGAAGGTTCGGCGTTTCGGGCGCGCAGTCGACGACAGTCCCTTTGGAAGCCGGCTCTCGGGAATCCGGCTTGATCTCACTCATCTTCGGCGAGCCAGAACTCGTGCGCGTCGAGCGCCATCTTGAGCAGGGCGAGATGCGCCCGCGCCCGCGCCTCCAGCTCAAGCCGGCGCATCTCGAAGGCCTGGCGTTCGGCCAGCAGGCGATCCGCCAGGTCGAATTCGCCCAGATCATAGCCGCGTGTGATCCGCTGGGCGGATTGCTCGGCGGCGGCGCGCGCGGCCTCCGAGTCCCGCCAGGCCCGCAGCGAACCGGCGGCCGAGATCACATCCCGCTGGGCGTTGGAGCGGACCTCGCGGGCGGTCATGGCGAAGCGCGCTTCCGCCGCCGAGGCCTCGGCCGCTTGACGGTCGGCAGTGGCGCTGCGCCTTGCGCCGCTGAACGGCATGCTGAAGACCAGACCGACGCCGGTCTCGTCGCCGCCGCGTTCGTTGAACAGGCGAACTCCGACACTGGGATCGGGCGTACGGTCTCGCGCGGAGCGGCGGGCGAAAAGATGCTGTTGATCGGCCAGGGCGCGCGCCATCGTCAGTTCGTGGCTGCGTTGGATGATAATATCGGCCCACAGGTCATAGGGCCGCGACGGTTCGATCGGCGGCGTCAGTTCACCGGGCGCGACGCCTGCCAGATTGGGGAACAGGCCTTCGAGCATGGCCCTGGCGTTCGATTGCTCGCCTTCGGAAACGGCCAGGGCGGCTGCGGCCCGGGCCTGGGCCGCGCGGGCCTGTTCGAGGTCCACGAGGGCGGCGTCCTTCAGGTCGACGCGCCGTGAGAGCGCCTGAACGTCGCGCGCATAGGTCGTCAGTTCGGCCTCGTCGATGACGCGCCGCTCGACCGCCGCCAGCCACACGACCCAGTATTCGGCGAAGATCAGCGAGGTCTGGTGGCGGGCGTCCTCGATCCCGTCGCTGGCGGCCCGGACGCCGACGGCGCCGGCCGCCCGGTCCAGCGCCGCCTTGCCCGGCAGGCGCAGGCCCCGGGTCAGTTGCAATGACCATTCGGTGAAGCGGCCGTCCGTCCGCACGTCCCGTTCGTCAAGCGTCGCCGAGACGACCGTCTCATGATCGCCGGCCGCGAGCTGGCGCGATGCAGCCTGTGCGCCGCTGAGATTGGCCTGGGCCTCATTGACCGTCGGCGAAGCGTCGAGCGCGTCGAGGATCAGGATGTCCGGCGGGAGGAAGGCGGGTCGGGTCACGCCAGGACCGATTTCGGGTTCCGCGCCCCAGGCAGGAACGGCGACGATGAGGCTGGCCGAGGCCAGCAGAATAGCGACCCGCGTCATGCAGCCGTCTCCAGGGCGGCGGCGCCGCGTTCGAGCCCAAAGCGCCGGTAGAGGATGGGAAGGAGGACCAGCGTCAGCAGGGTCGAGGTGATCAGGCCGCCGACCACGACGATGGCCAGAGGACGCTGGATCTCCGAGCCGGGGCCGCTGGCCAGCAACAGCGGCGTCAGACCCAGGGCCGTGATGCTGGCGGTCATCAACACGGGCCGCAGACGCCGGCGCGCGCCTTCGACCACGGCCGTGGATATGTCGAGCCCCTGCTGAATCAGGTCGTTGAAGTGCGAGACCAGCACCAGACCATTCAGCACCGCGATGCCGAGCAGGGCGATGAATCCCACCGAGGCCGGCACCGAGAGATATTCACCCGAGGCCCATAGGGCCAGCACACCGCCGATCATGGCGAAGGGGATGTTGGCCAGGATCAGCACCGACTGGCGCAACGATTTCAACGTCACGAACAGCACCAGCAGGATCATCCCCAAGGCCAGGGGAATGACCAGCGACAGCCGCGCGGCGGCCCTCTGCTGGTTCTCGAACTGGCCTCCCCAGGTGATGCTGTAGCCCTGTGGCAGGCGCACCTTGGCGGCCACGCTCGCCTGGGCCTCCTCGACGAAGCCGACCAGGTCCCGGCCGGTGACATAGGCCTGGACCACGGCGAATCGGCTGGCCTTTTCGCGATCGATCTTGACCGGGCCGTCGACGTGCGAGACCCGAGCCAGGTCCGACACCCGCACCAGGCCGCCGCCGGGCGTGGCCAGTTCGGACTGTCCAAGCTGTTCAGACTGTTCGCGCAGGGTCTCGGGACCACGCAAGATCACCGGCGTGCGCCGGCCCGGCTCGAACACATAGCCCGCGGGCGAGCCGTCGATACGAGCGCGCAGTTCATCTTGGACCTCGGCGATCGACAGGCCGGCGCGCCCGGCGGCCGTCCTGTCCAGATCGAGCTGGAGATAGGCCATGCTGTCGCCGGCGACGGTGTAGACATCGGAGGCGCCCGGGGTCGCCTTCAGGACCGTTTCGATCTCGCGGGCCAGATCGCCCAGGGTCGCCAGATCCGGTCCGAACACCTTGACCGCGAGATCGCCCCGGCTGCCGGTCAGCATCTCGGATATCCGCATCTCGATCGGTTGGGTGAAGGAGGTTTGGATGCCGGGAAAGTCGGCTGTGACCTTGCGTAATTCCTCGGCCAGCCAGGCGTTATCCTGCCGCCGCCATGTCTTCTTGGGCTTGAGCACCAGGAAGCTGTCGGTCTCGTTCAGCCCCATCGGATCCAACCCGATCTCGTCGGAGCCGACACGGGCGACGATCCGCTCCACCTCCGGAACCCGCGCCAGGATGGCGCGCTGCATGGCCAGATCCTGCTGCGCGCTGATGTCGAGATTGATCGACGGGGCCTTGAACAGCTGCATGATGATCGTGCCCTCGTCCATCGTGGGCATGAAGCTCTTGCCGACCAGGACGTAGCCTCCGGCGGCGGCTCCGAAGCCGACCAGGGCGGCGATGACCACCGGCGCGGGCCGTCTCAGCGCCCAGTCCAGCAGCCGCCCGTAGGCAGGGCCGATCCGGCGCATCAGCCAGGACTCCTGATGCGCCGTCGGCTTGAGCAGCAGGGACGACAGCACGGGCACCAGGGTGAAGGACAGGATCAGCGACGAGGCCAGGCCGAAGACGATGGTCAGGGCCACGGGGGCGAACATCTTGCCCTCCAGTCCCTGAAGGGTGAGCAGCGGCGTGAACACCAGGCAGATGATGACGACGCCCGAGACCACGGGGGTGGCGACTTCGCGGCAGGCTTCGTAGATTTCGAGCAGGCGCGAGGTCTTGCGGCCCGATGCAGCGGAGGCGTTGAGGCGCTCGACGGTGTTCTCGACCACCACGATCGAAGCGTCCACCAGCATGCCGATGGCGATGGCCAGGCCGCCCAGGCTCATCAAATTGGCGGTCAGGCCGAAGACCCGCATGAGGATGAAGGCTCCGAGCACCGCGAACGGCAGCATCACCGCCACCACGACGGCGGCTCGCAGTTCGCCGAGGAACAGCAGCAGCAGTATCAGCACGATCACCGTGGCTTCCATCAGCGCCTCGGTCACGGTGCCGGTCGCCTTTTCGATCAGTTCGGAACGGTCGTAGAAGGGGCGGACGATCACGCCCTTGGGCAGGCTGGCCTGGACCTCGTTCAACCGGGCCTTGACGGCCGCGACCACCCTCTTGGCGTCGGCGCCCTTCAGGGCGATGACGATGGCTTGCGCCGTCTCGCCGGCGCCGTCGGCCGTGACCGCGCCATAGCGGGTCAGGGCGCCGGTCTGGATCGTGGCGACGGAGCCAAGCGGGATCGTTCCGCCGGCAGGCAGGGGCACGGGCGTCCGTCTGAGGTCGTCGAGCGTCGTCGCCGCGCCGACGACGCGGACCACCAGCGCCTCCTCGCCCTCGACCAGACGGCCGGCGCCGTCGTTGCGGTTGGCGGCCTCTATCGCCTGACGCAAGTCGGACGAAGTCAGGCCGGAGGCGGCCAGGGCGCCGGCGTCGGGGGCGATCTCGAAGGCGCGGGCCCGGCCGCCCAGCACATTGACGTCGGCGACGCCCGGCAATCCCCTCAGCGCCGGCCGCACGGTCCAATCCAGCAGGGTGCGGCGCTCCTCCAGCGACAGGCCCGGCCCTTCGAGGGTGAACATGAAGACGTCGGAAAGAGGCGTGGAGATCGGCGACAGCCCGCCGGTCACGATGGGCGGCAGGTTGGCCAGAGCGTTGCTCAACCGCTCGGCGGCCTGCTGACGCGCCCAATAGACGTCGGTTCCCGCCTCGAAATCCAGGGTGATGTCGGCGATGGCGTATTTGGCGGTCGAGCGCAGCATCGCCTGGCGGGGGATGCCCAGAAGCTCCATCTCCAGCGGCGTGATGACCTGGCTCTCGACCTCCTCGGGGGTCATGCCCGGCGCCTTGAGGATGATCTTGACCTGGGTCGGCGAGATGTCGGGAAAGGCGTCCACCGGCAACTGCCGATAGGCGTTGACCCCGAACAGCAACAGAGCGATGGCGGCGACCAGGACCAGCAGACGCTGGGACAGCGCCGCCCTGACGATAGCGGACAGCATGGGCTCAGCCTTCCGAGGCGGTCTTGAGCTGGCTGACGCCCGAGGTCACGACCTCGTCGCCCGGGTTCAGGCCGGTGACGACGGCCTGGGCGTCCGAACGCCCCTCGACCGTGACCGCCACCGGCAGATATCCGTTGGCGCGTCGAACGAACACCGTGTCCCGACCGTTGATCTGGATGAGGCTGACGCGCGGCACGGCGACCGCGTCGGGGCTCGAGCGTCGCGTGACCGTGATCATCGTCGCCTCGCCGGGGACAACATCGGCCCCGCTCGCCAGTTCCGCCCGCATCACGACCGAACGGGTGCGTGGGTCGATGGCCGACCCCACGGCGACGACCCGGCCACGCGCGCCCGCGACCTCCACGATTGAGCCGATCTCGACCTGCCCGGCGATGTCGGCCGGCAGCCGCGCCTCGACCCACAGGCGGTCGTCGCGGTCGATGACGGCGCCCGGCGCCATCGCCTCCACGCCGCTTCCGGGTTGCAGGTTCAGTTGCGACACCCGCCCCGCGATCGGAGCCTTCAGCACATATTCGCCGGCACGCCGACCGGCGCCGCCCGCGGAGGCCAGCAGTCGACCCCGTTCATTGGCCATAATGCGCGCCTGTTCGGCGCGGGTGGACGCCTCTTCGGACCGGGCTTCGGCGATAATACCTTCGCTCGCCAGGGTGCGGGTGCGCCGCGCCGCCGCCTCGGTCATCCGCACCTCGGCGTTGGCCTGGGCCAGCTCGGCCGAGACCTTCAGCGCGTCCTGGCTGAACAGGACCGCCAGGGGCTGGCCGGCGCCGACCGCCTGGCCCTCCAGGACGTCCACGCGCACCACCACGGCCGCGAAGGGGACGGCGGCGACCACCCGACCGTTCAGCGCCGGCGTGACCGTGGCGGGCAGGCTGGCCAGGGGCGTGTCGGTCGCGGCCACGGCGACGGTGGTTTTGAGGCTCATGGCCCGGGACTGTTCCGGCGTCAGCCTGACCAGGGTCTGGTCGCCCATCACCTTGCCGGCGGCCAGGGCGACGACGAGTGCGGACAAGGCTACGGCCGTAACGCGCAAGGGTGTGATGCGAATAGGTCTGGCTATGGTCGGTCCCCTCCACACCGCGACTTGCGGCGTCGGGGGGTTGTCGCAAGCGGTGCTGAAACGCCCCTGACACCAGGCTGAACCCAGGCTGAAAGGGATCTCGTCCGGGCCTTCCGGCGCCGCCCCCTCCTGGCTGTCAGGTTGAATTCAGCCTAGCGGGGTAGAGTCGCCATGGAATCGGATGTGATGCGAATTCTGTTGGTCGAGGACGATGAAGAGCTGGCGCGCCGGCTGAAGCTGGGCCTCGGCGAGGCTGGCTTCGCCGTGGACCATGCCGCCGACGGCGAGACCGCCGTCGAACTGGGCGAGACCCAGGTCTTCGACGCGGTCGTGCTGGACCTGGGCCTGCCGCGCCTGCCAGGGCTTGAGGTGTTGCGGCGATGGCGTGCGAAGCGGCGCAATATGCCTGTCCTGGTGCTGACGGCGCGGGACGCCTGGACCGAGCGGGTCGATGGTCTGAACGCCGGAGCCGACGACTATCTGGGCAAGCCTTTCCAGACGGCCGAGGTCGTGGCGCGTCTCAGAGCCCTGGTGCGCCGTTCCGCCGGCGATGCGTCTCCCATCCTCGTGCACGAGGACGTCCGCCTGGACGTGACCGGCGGCGCGGCGACCCTGGAGGGCCGGCCCGTGGACCTGACGGCGCGCGAGCTGCGCATCCTCGGCTATCTGATGCATCGCCAAGGTCGGATCGTCTCCCAGGCCGAACTCATGGACCATGTCTACGCCCTGGATGACATCCGGGAGTCCAATACCATCGAAGTCTATGTCGGCCGCCTGCGAAAAAAGCTGGGCAAGGACTGCATCCGCACGATCCGCGGGCTCGGATACAGGGTCGGATAGGGAATGCGCACCCTCTGGAGAAGTTTCCGCGCTCGCCTGTTGCTGGGCTCCGTGATCTGGATTTTCGCCGGGGTGGCTGTGAGCGGCTTCGTCTTGTCGGAAATCTTCAGGGAGCATGTGACCGCCCAGTTCGACACGGAGCTTAAAGGCCATGCCGACGAACTGGCGGTGCTGGTTCACGTTCCGCCAGACGGCGCGCCCTATCTTCAACGTTGGTTGAGCGACCCTCGCTTCCAGCCTCCGGGATCGGGCTATTATTGGCAAATTCGACGCAAGGGCGGGGAACTGGCCCGGTCGTCGTCGCTCGGTGGGGCCGCCCTGCCCATGGTCGGACCGCCGCCGGGTCCGGGCGTATCGCGCCAGTCCTTCATATCCGGCCCAACCGGCGAGGTGCGGCTGCTGGAACGCACGGTGACGCCGACGGGAACGGGTGAAAGCCTGCGGATCGCCATCGGTGCGGACCAGAGATTACTCGACGACGTCCTGTCCCAATTCAACCGAACCCTGGCTCTGTCTCTCAGCATGATCGCCCTGGGACTGGTCGGAGCCGCCTTCCTGCAGATCTCGTTCGGACTGCGCCCGCTTGGCAAGATCCGAAGCGCCCTGGCGGCAGTCCGTTCTGGGCGCGCCGCTCGCCTGCCCGACGACAGCCCCAGCGAGGTTCGCCCCCTGGTCCAGGATCTGAATGCGCTGATCGACGCCAATGCGGAGATGATCCGGCGCGCTCGGGCGCAGGCCGGCAATCTGGCTCATGCTCTGAAGACGCCGCTGGCGATCCTGGCCGACGAAGGCGCGCGGCTGAACGCGCAGGGGCAGGCCGAGGCGGCGCACACCATCCTGACGCAATGCGAACGGATGCGTCGCCAGATCGACTATCAGATGGCGCGGGCGCGAGCGGCCGCCTCACGCAGCACGCCGGGCGCCGTCGCCGACGCCGAGGCTGTGCTGACCCCGATCCTCAGCGCCATGCGCCGCCTGCACGGGCCGCGCGGCATCGAATACAGGCTTCGCGCCTACTCGCCCGCCTCGGCCGCCGTCGAGGCCCAGGACCTGAGCGAGATGCTGGCCAACCTGCTCGACAACGCGGGCAAATGGGCCGCGACAACGGTCGAGGTCGCGTTCGATCGGCCGCGTCCCGACATCCTGCGCGTCACCATCGACGACGACGGTCCCGGCCTGGTCCCCGAGGCTTGGGATGTCGTGTTCGACATCGGCGAGCGGCTGGACGAGCACGCGCCGGGTTCGGGCTTGGGGCTGGCCATCGTCCGCGACCTCGCCACGCTCTACGGTGGCCGGGCCTGGCTCGAAAAGGCGCCGTCAGGGGGACTCCGCGCCATCCTGGAGGTTCCGGCCGCGCCCGGCAGCACGATGAAACGGAGATATTGATGTCGAGACGCACGACGGACTTCCAGAGGTTGGCGTTATTCTTCGCCGCCGTTCTCCTGACGATCGGCGGCTTGTGGCTGGTCAGCCTGGCGCCGGGCGCCCTTGCGGCGAGCTTCTGGACATTGCGTGAAACACTCATCTATGGCGCGGGTGTGCTGGCCCTCGGTTCGATGTCCATCACCGTGATCCTGGCGTCGCGGCCGGTCTGGATCGAGGGGATGCTGGGCGGCCTCGACAAATTCTATCGCCTGCACAAATGGTTCGCGATCGCGGCGCTGTCTTTCGCCGTGACCCACTGGCTGCTGGAAGTCGTGCCGCGGTCCCTCGCCCAAAGGGGCTGGATCGCGCGTCCCCAAAGGCCGCCAGCTGCCGCCGAACCCGTCATTCCCGCCGGCTTCGATCCTTTCCGCGACCTGGAGGGGATCGCGGTGCAACTGGCCGAATGGAGTCTCTATCTGGTGCTGGCGCTGGCGGCCCTGGCCTTGTGGAAGCGGTTTCCCTACCGCGCCTTCCTGAAGACCCACAGGCTGATGCCGGCGATCTATCTCGTGCTGCTGTTCCACGCGATCATCATGATCGACCGATCCTACTGGACCGCACCGCTCGGCCCGGTGCTGGCGTTGCTGATGTTGGGCGGGGCCGTCGCAGCCGTCTCGGCGCTCGTTCGACGCACCGGCGTTTCCCGCAAGGCCGTCGGACGGATCGAGAACCTGACACCCTATGAAGGGAACGCCGTCCTGGATGTCGAGGTCCGCCTCGAAACGGCTTGGCCGGGACATAGGGCCGGCCAGTTCGCCTTCGTCAATCTGGGTGGCGTCGAAGGCGCTCACCCCTTCACCATCGCCTCGGCCTGGCGTCGTGACGGCCGACTGACGTTCAGCATCAAAGGGCTGGGCGACTATACGCGGCGACTGCCGGACCATCTGTTCGTGGGCCAGGCCGTGACCGTCGAGGGTCCTTACGGCCGTTTCGATTTTCGCGATGCGCCGGGCCGCCAGGTCTGGATCGCCGGTGGCGTCGGGATCACGCCCTTCATCGCCCGCCTGCAGGCGCTGGCGGACCAGCGCCTGGGTTTGACCGAAGCGGATGCAGTGGATCTTGTCTATTCCACCAGCGCCCCGGACGAAGCCTTCATCGAAACGATCCGACGGCTCGCGGAACGGGCCGGCGTCCGATTTCATCTTCTGGTCACGCCGCGAGACGGCCTGCTCACGCTCGACCGCCTCGCAGACCGGGTCTCCGACTGGAAGGACGCCGGGATCTGGTTCTGCGGTCCTGCGCCTTTCGGACAAGCCATCCGCAGGGCAATGATGGCGCGAGGATTGCCCGCCACGCGCTTCCACCAGGAATCCTTCCAGATGCGGTGAAAGCCGCCGCCAGCCCAAGGACAGAAACATGAGCCGACGACAGCCCCAGGCCGAAACCCACTTCTCCTCGCGCGTCGGATGGCTGCGGGCGGCAGTCATGGGCGCCAACGACGGGATCGTCTCGACCGCCAGCCTGATCGTCGGCGTCGCCGCCGCATCATCAGGCAAGGACGCGATCCTGGTCGCGGGCGTGGCCGGACTGGTGTCAGGAGCCATGTCGATGGCCGCTGGCGAATATGTGTCGGTCAGCGCCCAGGCCGACACCGAGAAGGCCGACCTTGCGCGCGAAAAGCAGGAGCTGACCGAGGACTACCCGTTTGAAGTCAGGGAACTGGCCGGCATCTACGAAACGCGCGGCCTGACCCCGGACCTGGCTCGGCAGGTCGCCGAGCAATTGATGAACAAGGACGCCCTGGGCGCTCATGCGCGTGACGAACTCGGCATATCGGAAATCACAACGGCGCGCCCGCTCCAGGCCGCCTTCGCATCGGCAGTGACGTTCTCGGTCGGAGCCGCGCTACCCCTGCTCGCCGTGGTGGCCGCGCCCCTGGGTCTTGTCGTCCCGCCGTCGTCGTCGCCACCTTGGTCTCGCTCACGTCACTGGGGATCGCGGGCGCGATGGCGGGCGGCGCCGGTATCGTCCACTCTGTGACACGAGTCGTTTTCTGGGGAAGCCTCGCGATGGCGATAACCGCCGGCGTCGGGGGATTGGTCGGCGCCGTTGTCTAGGTGTTTGGCCCCGGCGTTTGATAATAGAACAGCCGACCAGCAATGACCGGCTGCGCTAGAGGGCGGGGAACCATCGCCGGCCGAGCCAGAGGGCGACGGACACTAGCAGGATCAGCACCGGGACCTCGACCAGCGGCCCGATAACAGCGGCGAAGGCGACCGGTGAGGCCAGACCGAAGGCGGAGATGGCGACGGCGATGGCCAGTTCGAAATTGTTGGACGCGGCGGTGAAGGCCAGGGCCGTGGTGCGCGGATAGTCCGCCTCGATCCAGCGCCCCATCGCGAAGCTGACGATGAACATGACGAGGAAGTAGATCGTCAGGGGCACGGCGATCCGCAGGGCGTCGAACGGCAGGGCGACGACCTCGCCGCCCTTTAGGCTAAACATGGCGACGATGGTGAACAACAGGGCGATCAGGGTCATCGGCCCGATCCGGGGCAGGAACCGGGTCTCGAACCAGTCGGCGCCTTTCCTGGCGATGAAGATACGTCGAGTCAGGAAGCCGCCGAGGAACGGCAGACCGAGGTAGATCAGAACCGCGCCGGCGATGGTCCCGACGCTGACGTGGATCACGCTGCCTTCCAGTCCGAACAGCGGCGGCAGGACCGTCAGGAACAGCCAGGCATAGAGGCTGAAGAAGACGATCTGGAAGATCGAGTTGAAGGCCACCAGACCGGCCACATACTGACTGTCGCCCCGCGCAAGCTGGTTCCAGACCAGCACCATGGCGATGCACCTCGCCAGGCCGATCAGGATCACGCCGGTCATATATTCCGGCTGGTCGCGCAGGAAGACGACGGCCAGACCGAACATCAGCACGGGCCCGAGAACCCAGTTCTGGAACAGGGACAGAGCGAGCACGCGGCGGTCGGCGAAGACCCGATGCAGTTCCTCGTATTTCACCCGCGCCAGCGGCGGATACATCATCAGAATGAGGCCGATGGCGATCGGGATGTTGGTCGATCCGATCGACAGACTGTCCATCCAGGCCGGCAGTCCGGGAACGAGCGACCCCAGGGCGACACCCAGCGCCATGGCCGCGAAAATCCACAGCGTCAGCCAGCGATCCAGAAAGGACAGGCGGCGGGGCGGCGAGGCCTGATCGGTCACGCGCCGACCCGCTTGCCGTCGGCGTCGATCACGACCTCGCCGTCTTCCTTGGAGAAGGGCGCGGCGGGCATGGCATGCAAGAGGTCAGCGGTTCGACTCCGCTAAGCTCCACCAATTTTTCAAGGGGTTAGCAGGAAACTGCTAGCCCCTTTTGCTTGCTGGGTAACACCGGGGTAACAAACCTTGATATTTCAAGTTGTGCTGCGCTGGCGCGATTTCACCCTTGCGCGGGGCGTTCCACCCCGTTTCAGCCGTCCGTCGAGGCGCCACGCGACTCACCCTGACCGCCTCCGGCCGCGACGTCAGCTGGAGGGGGCGCCAGCTATGGACGGGAAATGTTGGCCGCGATCCTCATGGCGGTGATCGGTAAGATCGAAGACCTACACTCCAACAGGCTCAGCATCAGGGAAAGGCGCCCCATCGAAGCTCCGGATGGAAGGTGCCTAGTTTGACTGGGAACGCTTCTAAGACACCCACGGTGCTGCAATGTGCCGAGTGTCAAACTGGTTAGTTTGACAATTTTCATATTAGGACACTATGAGTGTTCAAATGCTGGGAAAGCTAAACAAGCTCGAACGTATCCTCCCTGAAGGCCTCCTGGTCGATTCCGGCTGGATGAATGAGAACGGCTACCCCAACTCGCTGCGGGCGAAATACGTCGCTTCGGGGCGACTGGAACGGACTGCGCGCCGGGTCTACCGCCGTCCGCGCGGAACCCTCGACTGGCCGACAGCCGTTCTCTCGCTCCAGGCCCTCCTCGACTATTCCATTGTGATCGGAGGCCGCACCGCGCTCGAGTTGCAGGGCTATGCCCACTACCTTCCTGCCGCCCGCAAGGAAGTTCATCTCTATGGCGACGAGACCCCGCCGACCTGGCTCGCCGACCTGCCTCTGGATGTCGCGTTCAAATATCATTCGTCCCAGAAGCTGTTCCGCAGCGCCCGATACTTCGAGGTCGCCCGGCTCGGCGAGGACTCCAGCGAGACCGGCCTCCTGGCGGACTGGGCCCGCGCCGCAGTGGTGGACACCCCCCTGGGCCACTGGCAATGGCCCTTGCGCCAGTCGACGCCCGAGCGCGCCATCCTCGAACTTCTGGACGAACTCCCCGATCATGAGAGCTTCGACCAAGTGGATCAGCTGATGGGCGCCCTGGCCACCCTCAGCCCGCGACGGCTGCAGCGCCTGCTCGAGGATTGCGTGAGCGTGAAGGTCAAACGCCTGTTCTTCTATTTCGCCGACCGGCACGGTCATGCGTGGCTTAAAGCCCTGGACCGCGACGCCATCGATCTGGGCAGCGGCAACCGCGTGCTCGCCAAAGGCGGCAGACTGGACCCGACCTACAAGATCACCGTGCCGAGGTCGCTCGATGCCGGTCAGTGACGTCTACGCCCGGCAGGTCCGCCTCCTCGTCCAAACCCTTCCCCTCGTGTTCCAGGAACCCTGCTTCGCCCTGAAGGGCGGCACGGCGATCAATCTGTTCGTCCGCGATCTCCCGCGACTGTCGGTGGACATCGACCTGACCTATCTGCCGGTCGAGGATCGGGACACATCGCTCGCCGCAATCGACGCGGCGCTGAGGCGGATCGCTGACGCCATCGAACACGCCCTGCCGGGCTCGGTCGTCGTGCGCGGCAAGGGTGGAGCCCAGCCCGTGATCGACAAGCTGCTCGTCCGCGCGGACGGCGCGGTGATCAAGGTGGAGGTGACGCCGGTCCTGCGCGGCGTGGTGTTCGAGCCCGAGGTCCGTCCGGTTTCAGCAGCGGTGGAAGAGCGCTTCGGCTATGCCGAGGCCCGGATGGTCTCCCACGCCGATCTCTATGCGGGAAAGATCATGGCGGCGCTGGACCGCCAGCATCCCCGCGACCTGTTCGATGTGCGCGACCTTCTGGCCAACGAGGGGATCACGCCGGCACTGCGACAGGCCTTTGTGATCTATTTGGCCAGCCACCACCGGCCCATGGCCGAGGTGCTCCGCGCCAATCCCAAGGATCTGACCCAGGAGTTCGAGCGCGGGTTCGATGGAATGACCGAAGACCCGGTGGACCTTGGCGACCTCATCGTCGCGCGCACGGCCCTGATCACCGCCATCGTCGATGACATGCCGGAGGCGCACCGCACCTTCCTGATCGGGTTCAAAGCCGGCGCGCCTGACTGGGACCTCATTGGCCTGCCCGACGCCGCCGACCTCCCCGCCGTGCGCTGGAAGCAGTTAAACCTCGACCGCCTGGAGCCCGCCCGGCGCGCGGACATGGTCGAACGGCTTCGACAGACTTGGCCGCAATCAGTCTGACAATACCGCCAGACCGCAGCATGCTCACAGACTCCGAGGTTCGGACGCTATGAGCAACTGACACAAACGGTCGTTTAGGCGTCTGCGCGTCGGGTCTAGATGGCGATTTCCGGAACGCCAGCCTGCCCTAGGAGCGCATAGAGCTCGGCTACCTTTGATCGTTGGCCACGTTGCTGGCAGAACGCAAAGATGGCCCGCTGCTTCGCTCGGGAGAGAGCGACGAAAAACGCGGCGAGGCCCTCTTTGTCGCCGGGTTTGTGCGCCCACCAAGCTTGGTCGTCGAGACCCATGAAGACGATCGTGTCGTACTCAAGCCCCTTGCTCTTATGCACGGTCATCAGAGGTATCTGATCGAGACCTTCGAAGGCATCCAAGCACTCGGACCAGGTCGATACCCCGGTACGGGAACCGGATCGCCTGCGCCAAGGCCTGGCACCTGTTCCAGGCCTTGGTCGATTGGGCTCAAGAGAAGGCCGCCGAGCCGGACCGGATCGCGGTCCAGAAGCGCAAGGCCTCACAGTCATTTGGCGATATTATCGACGAGGCCGTATCAAGCGCGGCGCGTCGAGACGCGGAGAAAAAGGCGCTCGACGCCTGGACGGCCCGAGACCTCCCCGGCCTGCCAGATAGTCTCGAACCCGGCTCGCCAGAGGAAGCGCTTCACGACTATCTGGTCGGCTGGGGCAGCGGCAACTTCATGCTGATGTCGAGCCGATCGATCAACCTCGTCGGCAAGAGCGCCGGAAAGCTCGCCTACGAAGCCCGTCGCGACGCGCGCGGGCTTAAGCTGACGGATTTCCGCATCCTACGGTTCGAGGACAACACCCCAAGCAGCTCGCGTGCGGAAACAATGCTCACGTTCGAAACCTCCACGGGGCGAAGGGAGATGCAGCTCTCGATCGGGGTCATGCTCGACCTCGGCAAGGACGGCATTCACCTGCGGGGCCCTCAGGCGCGCTGGCAGGTCGGATCAAAGGTTTTGTCCGCCTCGACCGCTTCGACAAAGGCCCGCAGATCGGCGGCGATCCCGTCCGGGAGCGCCAAGGTCACCGTCGGCCCCAACAGCTGAAGGAGCTTGAACACATCATTGCGATGCTTGGTGACATTCCGGCTATCGACCGGCTGGCCGTCCGCCCGGTCGCGCGCCAGGTTGTTGTAGGCGAACGCCTTGAAGGGAATGAGGGTCTGGACGTCGATGACAGGGACGCCGTCCATCTCTGTCGTTCCGTCCTTGAGCAAGGCGTAATAGGCGTCGTCCAGCAGCATGGCCGACAGGCTCTCGACCGTTCCGTCAAGGGGTATTGGCGTGAGGCGCGCGCCCTCCGGCACGGTGATGACATCGGGCAGTCGCGAGAACAGCTCGATCATCGCCGGATAGGTCTTGTCGGAGGGATGGGTAAACCGGAAGAAATCCCTCGCGCCGTCGCTGCGTTCACGGGTCTGGTAGCCGCCGGCATCGATGAAGGCCCAGAAGGATCGGACGAACTCCGGCTTCAGGGCCTCGAGACAGAGAACCAGATCGAGATCCTTGGTGGCCCGGAACGGCAAACCGGCGCCGGTCATGTGAATCTCGGCCGCCGCCCCGCCGATCAATGTGTACTGGTCCTCGAAGCCCGCGAAGGCCGCCTTGAACACATCAATGCCTACGACCATCCGAAGGGCTCCATGAGGGTGTCGACGGCCTGATCGAGGCGTTCGTCATGACGGTCCTCCAGGCTCAGATACAGGGAGAGGCGATCCACGACGGGTCCGTGATGGCAAAGCAGACGGGGATCGTAAGACCAGGTTTCGATGCGGATGGCTTCCGGGTCCCGATCGTCGGCCGGCTGAAGGTCGTGCTGGTAGACCAGCCCCTTCCACTGACGTGCGGAGACTGCCCGGGCTTCATGAACGGGAGGACCGAGGAGGGTGTACTCCGACAAAGCGGATTCCCCGGCCAGCGGCAGCGCCTGGGCCTCGGGAAACGGCCTGACCAGGCGACGGGCACGGACGGGCGACTGAAGCAAATCACGGACCGCCCGCCAGAGGTCGTCGCCCTCCTGCTTGAAAGTGATGCGACGCTCTCGCCCGCGAACATCGATGTTGAGGATGTCATGCCGCTGCAGCTCATCGACCACTCGCCCGGTGCTCATGGCGGAGTATTGAAACCGCTCGGCCAGGGACTTGGGCGTCTGGCCATCGAGGTCCTCACGAAGCAACGAGGCCAGGACCACGACCTGGGCGGCCGGCGTCAACTGTTCCACGGCCGGCCGGACCTCTGACCGGAAATACTCGCGCAGATCGGCGCCGAGCTCGGGCAGGAACAGCTGATTGCCGGGAACGATGAAGTTGACGCCCTGCTGGATAAGACGCTGTCGGTTGGCCGAGCTCAGGGCGTCCGTGAGGAAGACGACCACGAACGCGTCCGATGTCGAGCGGGCGGTCTGGATATGTTTGGCGATCGTCGCCGGCGTTTCCGCGTCCTGGCCGGGCGTGGCGAGAATGAGCAGCTTTCGTCCGAACAGGCTCGTTTCGGCGAGACGATAGCGATCCGTCAGGAAGAACGGCAGGAGCCCCACGTCGGCCTCCTTGAACGTCAATCGGATGTCGAACAGCTGCGTGACGTAGGCCGCCGCATCGTCGAAGAGACGGCCCAGGCTCCCAAAAGATGTCGAGTTAGATAACATTGGACTGCACGATAACACTGGCAATGTTACCATTCAATCTAATGTTATTATTGTTGTCGTGGCGGCGTTTCAGCCACCGGTCCGCCGTCAATCGCCCACGTCAGGCTCGGGGCTCCATTGGAAGAAGGTCCGCGTCACGTTCGAGGTCTTCGCGCCTGAGCCGACGCCCCTCCAGGAGCAGCCAGTCGAGTCGTTCCCGGAGTTGATCGTCAGAAAAGCCAGGCGCCCAGGCGAGCGGCGTCAGTTCGATGAGCGCCTCCTCCTGGCCCATCCGGAACTCCCCCGTCAGGGTGGTCAGTTCGATGGTCAGGCTGATGCTCTGGGACCGATGCCGGTTGTAGTCGTCGATCAGCCCCAGATACTCAGAGTTCTCATCTGCGCGCGCTCGCGCGGCGGGCATGTCGACGTCGTGTTTTCGGTTGGGCGCGATATCGGTCACGAGATCACGAAGATCGGAGACGCTCAGCGCATTCTCCGAATACGAGGCGTCGATCGATCGCAGGTCGGTCACGACCTGGCGGCAGTCCTGACAGATGTACACGACCCGATAGGATCGGAACGCCCCCATCCAGCTCTCATCCCCGACACGCCAGAACAAGGCCTGGGGATCGCGCTCGGCCGTGAAAACCATGTGACGATGCAGGCGTCCCGTCCATTTGCCCTTTCCCGAAAGTCGGAGCGCCTCGCTCCGATCGCGCCGGCAGACCTCGCACCGCCAGTCCGGGACGACCCGCCGCCAGGGTGTCTCGACGCCTTGGGAGGTCCTGAAGGCCGCGAGGTCTTCGAGGCTCGGTCTTCGCGAGGCGGTCCGCTTGAGACGGGGCGAAATTCCAAAGCCGTCGTGACGCACCGAGCGTTCCGAAACGATGCCGGGTATCCGATAAAGGCTTTCTGCGTCGTGGCCCTGCTGCGATGCGAGGCGGGGCACGATCGACGTCAGGACGTGTGGGCTCCAGAACTGCGGTGGATTGCCATGGATGCGATGGCCTCCCGCATTCAGACGCCCCGCAAGGATGTCGAGAAAGGCGAGGCGGTCCGTCACGTCGCGCTCGACCTCGTTCCAGACGTCACGGACCGCCTCGTCGTCGATCCCATGCATCCGGTTGGGCTTCACCTGGATGAAGCGCATGATCTCGCGGGGCGAGAAGCTGAAATAGCTGGGGATCAGGTCGCCCAGCCGGCTCTTGGCCTTCCCCTCGGCGGTATTGCAGTCGTTGCAGATGAGCGTTGTGAAGAACCGCATGGTGAGGTCCTTGCAGGCGTCGACGCCGCGCCGAAGGTCCCGGGCTTCCGGGGTCCGGTCTTCCGTGTTCACCAACGGGCGAAGCATCTTTTTGGCGTGGTCGCGCAGGTGGTCGTGATGCCATTCCAGCTGGCACAGAAGGACACCGTTATCGCTGGCCCGCGCGATCTCGAGCTTGCGGCGCTGACAGGCCTCACAGACCCAGTCACGCCGGACCTCGGCCCAGTTGCTGTTCAGATTGAGCTTCTGCGCGCCCAGGCTGAGCATCAGGGCCTTGGTTTGCCGGCTCCAGGCGCCGTCTGCCTGGGGCAGCAAGGACTCAAGGTCCTCGTCGGAAACCGCTCTGAGGTCGGGCATGACAAGAGAGAAGGATGCGGTCATCGAGGAACCCGGATGTTCAGTACGAACTGCCTCGAGTGTGCGCCAGATTCGGACGTCCGCTCGCCTTCAACTCTGGGATTTCCAATTCCGAAGCTCGCGGGTCAGGCGCGCCCTGCCGGCGCGCCGCCCCACTCTGCCAAGGGCAGCTCCATCGCGTAGCACCAGTAGATCAACAGGGCCGCGGTCAGCGCCTTGTCGTCCAGTCCCGACGGAAAGGTCGTTCCTGCACGCTCGCCAGCGATTTCATTGACCTGGATCACTGAAAGCGCCTGCGTCAGGCGAGAGCCCAGCACCCGGCCGGCCTCCGGCGAAACCCGCGTCCAGCGCTTGAGGCGGACGCGATCCTCAATCGCCGCGTCGGCTGCGGGTTCCGATGCCAAGGCATAGGCGACATCGCGCCACGGAGCGAAATACTGCGCCTCCGGCCAGAGCAGCCGAGACTGGTCGCTCCACGAAATGACGCCCGGCCTGCTCTGTTCCGGTCGCGAGATCGCGCTTTCGCAGAACGTCCTCAGAAGCTCGAATTTGTCCATATCGGTCTCACCAGGCCCTGAAGAACGACCCCGTCATCGCTGCCTGAGGTTCGGCGCCGGAAGGTCGTTGAGCTCACAAATCAGGGCCCGACAGCGATCGAATATGATCGCTACAAGGTTCGGCGGATAGACGTGCTCGCTTCCGTGGGCGATCTCGTTGCGAATATGGACGAGCAACTGATGATCGTCGCCCCACTGACTTTTCTGCGGCGGCGATAAAATGTTCCGATCAACCGCATAGCCCAGACGCCTTGCGAGGCCGGGCATCTTCCTGGCGTCAGCGCCCAGTCGGGTCTTCAGCGCGAACTCGAGACTGGCCAGGGCCTGGCCGGCGGCGACCACCATCAGTTCATAGTCGAGCCAGCCGTAGATCAAGGCGTTCAGGGCGCGCGCGTAGATCCTGACCACGACGTCCGGCGCGCCCGCAGGCAGCTGCAGATCCGCGACCATGTCGTAGTGGTCGCGGAATCTCAACGGGCGCAGGCCGTGGACCGGGTCATCCGTCATCACGATCCGGTATCGGGCGTCGGGCTCCAGGGCCTCAGCGTAGGTCTTCATTCGCGCCTGTCCCTTGGCAATGACGCCGCTGTCCGGCTTTGTGGGTCAATGGGCAAGTATGATCCGCTTCGGGACTATCTCCGCAAACTGAAGACCGATGAAGTCGAGCTCTCTTTCGCCGAGATGGAGCGAAAGATCGGCTATATGCTGCCCAAGAGCGCCAGCCTGCCGCAGTGGTGGGCGAACACAACCGACCCGGCCGCGACCCACGTTCAACGCAAGGCCTGGGGCGACGCCGGCTTCGACGCCTTTCTGATCGCCGGCGCCGACCGCGTCAGTTTCAAGCGGGTCCAATCGACCCGGTCCGCCCCCTAGCCTCCGAAGTCGAACGCAGCCTGGTTCTCCGGAACACCAGATTTCCGTTTCCGACGACTCCTGACGGGCTGATCCGAACCGGTCGCAGCCTCGGGCGCCGGTGATTGACGAGGCTCTTCCAGGGTTCTCCTGACTGGCGGTCTAACCGGCTCCGGCGCCGCCACTATGGCCCGGGGCTCCGGCAGACGCCTCGGTGTCCTCGCCCGCCGCCACGCCAGCAGCTCGCTCTGCCACCATCCGACCCGGTTTTGCGAGACCTGGACGCAGGCCGGGAAATCTCCGGTCTTCTGCATACGCCAGACCGTCGTCCGGCTCAGACCGCAGATCACCTTCACCTGCGACCAGGGGAGAATCCGGTCTTCCAACGCGTCGAACGGAGGCGGCTCGCTCACACTGTCCATGACACCGCCTCGTCCGCCCGGCGCTCCAGAACCTCGGCCAGCAATCGGGCGTCTCGCGCCGCATCCACCGGATCTCGAACCTCCCAGGTGCGAAGAACGTCCTTCAGGGCGAAGCTGACCGCCGGGTCGATCAGCAGGTCTGCCACGCTGGGCGCCCACTCCGTTCTGAACCCTTCCATTCCCGCCTCAGCCATGACGCCGACCCCTGGCCGCGGGCGGGGCAGCCGAGCGAAGGTCGCTGACCTGGTTCAAAGCCCAGGCGCGAAGCACGCCACGCGGATAGTAGGGCCTGTGCCGGACGTGGAGACAGGGAGGCCCATTGCCTCCGGTGGACCACAGTCGCGCAAGGGTCTCGGGCTTCATGCGGATGCCGAACTGGATCAGGAAGGCGGACGCTTCCTTGCGGGTCAGCAGATCCTCATCGGCGGCGTCAGTCACCGCCGCCACCGGTTCTGTCGCGGGGATCATCGGCCGGGCTCCGGCGCCCGGCACTCCCGGGAATTGCGGGCGCCCCTCCCGGCCGAGAGCGCGAGGTAGCAGTCAACGGCTGCGGCCACATAGGCTTGCGTCTCCGCTATGTTCGGTATGCGCCCGAGCCGGGCGACACGATCCGGACCCGAGTTATATGCCGCAAACGCCAGCCGGACGTCGCCGAAGCGCAGCAGTTGCCGGGCCAGATAATCCGCCCCACCATTCAGGTTCTCGATCGGATCGAACCGGTCTCTGACCGCGAGATCCGCCGCCGTTCCTGGCATCAACTGCGTCAGGCCACCGGCCCCGACCGGAGACACGGCATCGACCCGGTATGCGGATTCCACGATCACCAAGGCGTGTAGCATCTTGGGGTCGAGCCCATGCCGCTCGGCCGCGGCGGCGATCGCGTCCATGAAGGGTTGGGAAAGGGGCGCCAACCGGGGCGTGAGGTCTCCTGTGTCCGCCGGGTCCGATACGGGCTGCGTGATCGGCCGCCCGAACAGGTCGCCGCCGGCATTGCGCCAGTCGATCGATTGCGCCGCGGCATCGCCCGCGACAAACACCAGGGCCGCTGCGGCCACGAGGGTTCTCACCATGTCAGTGTCTCCCGAAACACCCCCTCCAGGTCTCGGGTTCGGACGGGGCCAAAATAGCGACTGTCGAAACTCCCCGGCGTGTCGCCGAGCAGGAAGAGCTCGTCCGGCGCCAGCCGACGGCATCCGGTCCAGCCGGGCAGATCCATTCCGCGCCGGTCTTGATCCAAAACTGGAACCGCCCTGTCAGGAGTCCGAACCACAGCGCCCTGTCGGCAAACCTGATCGCCGCCGATCGCGGCCACCCGTTTAATCAGCAGGACCTCGTCCGGCATGCCCAGCGCGCCCAGATAGCGCCGGGCGATCGGGGGTTGGGTCAGAGCGACCATCGCGCCCCTCTCTAGCGCGCCGCCAGGCTGTCGCAGATAGAGGCCACGCGGCACGCTGGGGCTCTCATTGACCAAAGCCAGGGCTGGCGTCTGGTCGGCGATCAGGGCGCCCAGGGTGAGGAAGAAGACGGTGACGCCGAGCACGGCCCAGCGGTTTCCAGTATCGAGAGGGGTCCAGGTCATGGCCGGTACGGCTCCAGGATCAGGTCTCGGGTGATCATCACGCGGACCGGCGCGCCGGCGCGCAGACGGATCGACGGCCGGACGTCCAGCTCCCGGTCCACGAGCCGCCCCCCGACCTGGGAGCCCTCGATGGCGGCGGCGTCACCGGCGTCGCCGAGCAGGCCGCCTGAACCCTCGCCATCGCCGTCGCGTGCGATCTGACCGAGGGTGGTGATCGCGCCGGCGAACAGGGTCCCGACCAGCAAAGGGAATAGCCGCCGATCGACCTGGCCCCGAACCCCGACCGCGCCTTGCGCGTCCACGCCGGGCTCGCCGGTGAGGACGAGACTTTTGCCGTTGGGCAGGATCAGCCGGTCCCAGGTCAGGAAGGCGCGTCGGTCGCCATAGGCGCTCTCGCCCTCATGGCGGCCGATAAGCCGGGTCCCCTGGGGCAGGACGAGATGGCGTCCGCTGACGGTGTCGTAGACGTTCTGCGAGACCGTCGCGACGACCGGCCCGGCGCGCGCGGTGTCCACCCCGGTCAACAGGACCGCAGGAATGATGGCGCCAGCCTTCAGCTCATAGGGCGACAGCGGCGCCGTCAGGGTGTGGCCATTGTAGGTAGCGCCGACGTCCGCAGCGTCCGCACGAGCGCCGGCCATCGCTGGACCCGTCCCGGCACGCGCGGCAGGACCGGCTCCGGTCGACGGCCCCTCGAAGAACAAGCCCGATCGCGCCGCCTGTTCGCCCGGATTGGGCCCGGTCGCCCGGGTCGTCCGCGATGGCGCATAACCGGCGCTATACCGGCCCGGCGCGGGCGACGGCGGAGGGACACCAGGCTTAGCCGTCTCTGCCTCGGCTCCAGTGCGCGGCTCGGGCAGCCGGTCATAGGTCGCGGGCTGGTCGGTGACCGCTTCGGAGGGTCGAACGGAGCCCCGGGCCTGCTCTTCCCGGCCCTCGACGGCGCGGAGCCGGGCGCTGTCGCGCAGTTCCGGCTGGACGACGAAGGCCCAGGCCAGGGAGCCGGAGACGAGGATCACGCCGCCGATCACGATCGTCTGGACGACCGACTTGCGCAGCCGGGTGACCGGCGGACGCGGCGCCCGCATCGACAAACCAGGCGGCGGCGCCTTGGCCTTGCTGGTAAGGTCGGGTCTGACCTCAGGGTCGACGCCGGACCCTGCCGAAGAAGCGACGTCGTCGGGATTGTGGGGGGTATCCTGGAACGAGCTCATCGGGCGGCTCCCTGGAGGCGGCGGATACGAACGATCTGGGGGCGACGATCGCCGAGCCTGAGCTCGGCGCGATCGAAGACGCGATCGACGATGAACAGACCCCCGGCCTGGCGGTAGTTGACCATCTGGGTCTCGCCGTCGGCGGCGATCACGAACAGGGCCGGCGCTTCGTCGATCTGAAGATCGGGGTCGAAAGCGATGAAGGTGCGCTGCCCGTCGTTGAAGACCGAGGCCGGCGTCCACCGTGCACGGCGCCCTTGCGGCTCTATCCGATAGCGGGCGTCGATAGGCCCCTCCGGCATCGCCACCGGGTCCGACACGCGGATTTCCGCCGCCTCGGCGATCGGCGCCATGGCCGGGGGATCCATCGCCCCGGTGTCCCAGGCGACCGCCGCGTTGAACCCTGAGGCGTCACCGCTCTTCAGGTCGATGAAATAGACCCGCCGGTTGGTGGTCAGGACCAGGTTGGTCTCGAGTCCTCGTTGCAGCGGCTTGAGGAGGACGTGGGTTCGCTGACCTGCGCCCTCCCCGGACGTGGTCTCCCCGATCTGCCAGCGGACGGTGTCGCCGGCTGCCTTGGAGACCAGGATCTCGCCGGCCCCCAGGGTCAGGGTGGTGACCCGCAGAGGCGCCGTCCAGACCTCGAACACCCGACCCGGAGACCAGGCGAACACCTGGACCCCGCCGACGAAGGCGTCCGATCGCGAGGCGGCGCGGGCGTCGAGGTTGGCGGCGACGATGGCGCGGCGGCCGGTCATCCCCGTCGCTGGCGCCACGGCGGTCGGCTGGGCTTCATAGGGCGTGCCGACGGGAACGGCGGGCGCCAGGGTCGCATCGGCGACCAGCGCATCATCGACTTGTACCGTCGATTGCGGCAGGGCTCCGGCTTCGGCGATGACGGCAGCCTCGGCCTCCACGACAGGCAGGGGCGACATCGGCGGCGGCCCGGATGTTCGGCCGAACACGGCGCAGCCGGACAGGCTGAGGCCCAGGCCGGCCAGGATCAGGAAGCGTCGGGGGTCCATGATACGTCCTCGATTTTCAGTCCAAGGGGGTTCTTCATCAGCTCGGCCTCGGTGCGGGGCGGCTGGGTCGTTGTGGTGATCAGGGCGCGCCAGCGCTCGACGCCGGCCTGCTGGCCGTTGACGAAACGGGTCTCGCGCCATTGCAAATCGTAGGTCCGCTCGGTGCGCCGCACGACGTTGAGCACTTCGACGTTGACGGCTTCGCGTCCGACCTCGGCGAAGGGGTCGTGGCTCTGCGCCCAGGCGTTAAGGAAGCTCGCCGCCTTGGGCATCATCAGGTCGTAGGCCCGAAGCCAGTTCTGCCGGATCACGATCGGGTCGATCGACTTGGAGCGGACGTCACGCACCCAGCCGGCCAGCGCGTGTCCGATCTGGGCTTCGGTCGGTTCGTAGCGGCCGCCGATCGCTGTGATCCTCTGGGTCTGTCCGAGATCGGAGACCTCGACCACGAAGGGTTTGACGACGGCCCTGTCGGCCTGCACCCACCAGCCCGCTCCGAGGAAACCGGCGAGGACGAGATTGGCCACCGCGATACGGCGCCAGTTCCGGGCATGGGCCAGGGACAGCCCCATCCGGTCGTCCCAGATCTGGCCGGCGCGCTGATAGGGGGTCGTCTCGGGCGCCGAGGCCAAGGCGCGTTTGGGACGAAAGAAGGGGTGCATGGTCAGGACTCCTCGTTTCTCAGGTTGGGAGACAGGACGCCGCTGGTTTCGCCAGCAGGCATGAGGCCGCGCCCGGCGTTGGCGACGAAGAAGGCTTGCAGGGCCTGGGCGCGCGCAGGCGGCTTCGACCCGCCGGACGCAGCCGACCGAGCGGCGGCCTGATGGAAGTCGGACCGGGCGGCCTTGGTCTCCGCGGCGATCTTCTCGGCCGGCCGGCCCGGACGCGCCCCGCCGCCATCGTTGGCCGCGCCGCCGGATCCTGTGGCTTCGCCCGAAGCCGAACCCGATGCCTGGCGAGGCTGCCAAGCCACGGCGGGCTCAGACACGCCGCCAGGGGAAGGCGAGGGCGCGGCTGACATCGCCCCGCCCGATGGTCGACGCGGACCGGACGGCGACGGATTGTCATTGGAGGGTTTGGGAGGCGTCGAGGGCGGAGGCGACATTGGCGGGGTCGGGGATCGGCCGCCTCCAGCGCCGGCCGCGGCCCGGGCCGGGCCAGACATCTTAGCCGCGCCGCCTGCGACCGCCGTGCCCGCACCCGCGATCCCGGCTCCGGCCAAAGCGGCGCTGCCGCCGACGGCGATTCCGGCCGTGATGGCGGCCCCGGCGCCCAGGGCCGGCCCGCCCGTCACCAGGGCCGAAGCCAGATTGGGGATGAACATCGCCAGCATGGCCAGAAGGATCGAGGCGACGAGGATGCTCAACGCTTCGTAGATGTCGGGATTGGCCGAAGGCTGGAGCTGGTCGAAGACGGTTCGGGCCCCGGAGATCACGATGGCCAGGGCGAGCACCTTCAGGCCCGACGACACGACGTAGCCCAAGGGCCGTTCGGCCAGGAAGGCGGACTTGTTCCAGATGCCGAAGGGCAGGAGGATGAACCCGCCCAGAGTGACGATCTTGAACTCGAGCAGGGCCACGATGATCTGCAGCGCCAGCACGGCGAAGGCCAGCATGATGCCGATCATGGCCAGGCCCAGGATCAGAGCGTCTGCCATGTTGCCGACCACGTCGAGCGGATTGTCGACGGGCGCAGGGGTCTCGCCCAACGCCTTCACGATCTCCCAACCCTGGGCCAGGATGGCCCCCGGATTGAGGAAGTCGGCCCGGCTGAGCGATCCGGCCCCGGCCGTCAGACCCAGTTCAATGAACCCGGCGTAGATCGTCTCGGACAGCTGTTGCCAGTCGTTGATCAGCCAAGCGAAGGCTCCGATCAGCAGCACCTTTCCAAAGCCGGAGGCCAGGACTTCGCGATTGGAAGACATCGCCCACTGGATGCCGGTCAGGGCGACGACCAAGACGATCAGCAGCCCGAAGACGCCGTTGACCGCGCCCTGCAGGGCGTCGAACCCGGCCGATATGGTGTTGGAGAACACCACCATCAGCTCATTGGGGGTTTCCACTCCGACCGACATCGTTCCGCTCCTTAGTCCCGCGCGTGCGACAGCGGATCGAAGGTCGGTGCGGCGGGCGTTCCGGCCGAGCCCGCCCAGCGGCGGCGACGGGCCTCGTCCCCCGAGGCCTGGGTCGCGGCGTCGCGCGCCGTCGCCTCGGCCAGAAGCCGGGACTGGGCGAGCATGATGGTGCGTAACGCCGCCAGATCCTCGGCGAGGACGGCCAGCATCTGGTTGGAGGACTGGATCGCGGCCGTCTGACCTGCGGCGGCTTCGCTGGCGGACAGGGCGCCGGTCAGTCGCTGGTTGCGACCTTGTCCAAGACGTTCCAGTTCAGCCGCCGTGCGGGCGACGTCCTCGGCAGTGCGCCGTGCGTTGGCGGTCCGGGCCTGACTCTGCTCGAGAAGCCGCAACATGTCGGAGCCGGACAGGTCGTCGGGATAGAGGGTCTGGAGCTGCTGCTCCAGGCCGCTGACCGAGCTGGCGATCCCGCGCGCCGTGCGGGCCAGTTCGGCCATGTCGCGCAAGGACTGACTGTTGCCGGTCAGATGGCTGTAAGGCGAGGCCGCAAGGTTCCTGGCCTCATTGGCCAGGCTCTCCAGCTGACGCGCCGCCTGAAGCGCATTTTCGATGTGGTTGCGGGGGTCGAAGACGACCTGTTGTGCCGGCGCCGGGGTCGCGGTCGCCAGCAGGCTGACGGCGACGAGGCCGGCGGCCAGGATCTGGACCGGCCTATTCGGCCGCGAGCGGTCGGGCGAAGGCGTCGAAAACGGCATCAACATTGTGCACTCCCTTGGCTGTGAGAAATTCCCGCGCGAATCCGGCCTCTCCGGAGGCGGCGAGGATGTCGTCGATGAGGGTCTGGTCTTCCGGCGCGCTGGCTCCGCAGAGGGCGAGGGCCACGCCGGTCAGGCGCAGGTCGAACAGGCGTCGGCCGCGGGGCTGGCGCCAGTAGTAGGCCCGCTTGGGCGTGGCGAAGGCGATAAGCTCGAGCTGACGTCGGTTCAGGCCAAACCCCTGATAGAGCCGGGCCGAAGAGGGTTCGAGCGCGCGGGGGTTGGGAAGGAAAACCTGGGTCGGGCAACTCTCGATTAGACTGGTCGCGATCGGCGAGGCGGCCACGTCGTCCAGGCTCTGGGTCGCGAACACGACGGCCACCCGCTTTTTGCGCAGTGTCTTGAGCCACTCCCGGATCTTGGCCGCGAAAGCCGTCTCGCCGAGAAACAGCCAGGCCTCGTCGAGCACCAGCAATGTGGGCCGGCCGTCAAAGCTGCGCTCCAGGTGATGGAAGAGCGCCGACAACACCGGGGCCACAGCGGAGGGCGTGGCCATCAGGCTTTCCAGCTCGAAGGTGTCGAACCGGCTGGGAACGAGCGCCTCGCCCTCTCCGTCGAGCAGGGCGCCGTGCGGACCTTTGAGTGTCAGGGGCTCCAGCGCTGCGGCGACGGCCTTATCCTGCACCAGGGCGCAGAAGACCGTCAGCGTGCGCTGCGCCAAGGGGGCGTCGGCCAGGGCCGCGAGCGCTGCCCAGATCTCTTCACGGATCCTTGGTACAGGCTCCAGCCCCGCGAGCCGGACGGTCTCGGCGATCCATTCCGACGCCCAGGCCCGTTCGATCTCCTGGTCGATGCGCGCCAGGGGCTGGAGCGAGAACCGGGCGCCGGGCTCCAACGCGCGCCAGCAACCGCCGGCGGCGAGTGTCGCGGCCCGGGCCGAACGGCCCTTGTCGAAGAAGACGACCCGGGCGTCCGGGTAACGGAACCACTGCAGCGCCAGAAAGGACAGGAGCGCGCTCTTGCCCGAGCCCGTTGGCCCGACGACCATGGCATGGCCGACGTCGCCGACATGGAGCGCGAGACGGAAGGGGGTCGACCCTGTCGTCCGGGCCGTCGCCAACGGTGGGCCGTTTAGGTTCAGGTCCAGGGACGGGCCGGCCCAGACCGCCGACACCGGCAGCAGATCGGCCAAGTTCAGGGTCGAGACGAGCGGTCGGCGGACGTCGGCATAGGGCTCGCCCGGCAGGGAGCCAAGCCAGGCCTCCACGGCATTGAGGTCCTCGATCCGGGCCAGCAGCCCCTGAGCGTTCAACGCGGCCTCGATGGCCCTCGCCTTGGCGGCCGCGCCGGCCTCCGTCGCGTCGAGCACGGTCACCGTCAGGGTCAGATAGCCGAAGGCGCAGGCCTCGGCCCCCAAGGCGGCCAGGGCGCCGTCGCACTCCTCGGTCTTGGAAGCCGCGTCGGTATCGAGGAGCGGCACCTCCTCCTTGGTGATGGCTTCACGCAGGAGAACACCGACACCCTTGCGCTTGGCGAACCAGCGCTTCCTCAGCTTGACGATCTCGCGCTCGGCCTCAGGCTTGTCGAGCCCGATCCAGCGGGCCGTCCAGCGGTAGGGAAACGGCAGGGCGCCGAGCGCATCGAGCAAGCCGGGCCGGGTGACCGATGGCAGGCCGCGCACCGACACGACCTTGAGCCAGCGGTCGCCGAGGCGTGGGGCGATCCCGCCCGAGAGGTCGGCGTCCGCCAGCCAGGCGTCCAGATACATGGGCGAATCCGGCGCGGCGACGGTGAAGGTTTTGGGCGAGACACAGTCGTGCAGCCAGGTCAGCAGCGCCGTGTCGTCGAGCGGATCGACCTCAGGCAGGGCGTCCGACAGGAGGTCGAGCGTGGTTTCCGCCTCCCGGGTGAAGACCGCCAGGGCCTGGCGCCAGTCCGTGCCGCCCTTGGCCAGGCCGTCGAACAGCCAGCGCTCCATTCTCCGCGTCTCGTCGGCCGGCGGCAGCCAGGTCAGAGCCAAACGAAAATCCGTCTCGAAGGCGGGGTCGCCCGCCTCGAAACGGCTGCGGCGCTCCTCATCGAGAAGCCAGGCGACATCAAGGTCGAACGCGCTCTCCGGATAGGGGGCGGCCTCGCGGCGGCGCGCCTCCATATGCAGGCACCAGCCCGTCCCGAGACGCTTCAGCGCATTGTTCAGACGCGCCCGGACGGCCATCAGCTCGTCTTCGGTCGAGGACTCGAGGTCCGGTCCCCGGAACCGGAAGCCGGTCGTGAAGGAGCCGTCCTTGTTCAGGACCACGCCCGGCGCGACAAGAGCGGCCCAGGGCAGATGGTCGGCCAGGGCCGCCGGGCGTCTGCGATGTTCTTCGAGAAAGCGCATCGGCCCCTCACGCGTCCAGATGGCCAGGCAGGGCGAGGTGGCGCCGAAGCACATCGAAGAACCGGCGGTCCGCTCTGGCCGCCCACAAGCCGATCGCGTGGGCGACGGCCCACCACAGAAGGCCGAGCCACCAGATCCGCAGAGCCAGGCCGAGCACCACCGCGATCGTCCCCATGGCGATGGCGTAGTCCCGGGGCATGCCGGCCATGAGCACCGGTTCGGTCAGGGCCTGGGCGACCGGAAGATCCCAGCCCTCCGGTCGGCCATCTTGGAGGGAGCCGGCCATCATCCGATCTCCGCCCCGCCGGCGAAGCCGAAAAAGTCGAGGAAGAAGGTCGAGGCTGCGAAGGCAATGCAAAGGCCGAACATGATGCCCAGACCGCGCCGCATTGAGGATCCGTTCTCGCTCATCGCGATCCCGGCGCCGAAGACGACCACCGCAACGACTGCTGCAGCCTGGACCACGGGCCCGGTGATGGACTGGACCACCTGCTGGAGCGGCCCTTCCCACGGCATCCCTGAACCTCCGGCCAGGGCCGGCCCGGCCATCATCAGGCCGCACGTCATCATCGCGCCGAACAGGCGGCGCCCAAGTCTTCCACGCATGTCTTGCTTCCTGTGTTCAGCGCGTCTCAGCGCGATGCACCACATTGCAAGCAAATATATCCACAAGTTGTCAACTCTGTGGATCGATTATTTTACGCGACTTACAGACGACTGTCGTACAACTCGCCACGACTCAAAACATGACTTGCGAAGACTTGTCGTTCGAAAGTCACCCCGACTTAGATTGCGACTTTCCACGACTTGCGTTTCGTGCCCGACAGCGCTCGTTGTCAAACGACGCCGCCTCAATTTCAGGTGAAGGATTGGCCTCAAGCCAAGACGCTGATTGCGTAGCTGTCGTCGCCCAAAGGCTCGATACCGAGTACGGCCTGGACCTGCCGTCCGGAGGCGGTCCGGCAGATGTGGACATCCAATCTATCGGTGGATGATCGGGCGGCGAGGTGTCCAGGAGAAAGTTTTGGCCGACTGCCTCCCCGAACGGCCCTATCGCGGTGAGCCAGCGGCGCTTGATTCGAGAGGTCTGAGACGCGGCTGAGGTCTGAAATGCGCGCCACAAGCAAATATTCGGGTGACCGCGAAATTTGACGTTGCACTCGGACGGGGGTCCGGCGCTTAACTTTCCGGCATCTAACGCCCCGCCCCCTTCAGAGGGTTGCTATAGCGATTGCGGAGAGATCCGAGTTGATCTCGACCGGAACCCCGGCGGCCTTGCGTTCGGAATAGCGGTCCACCAGCTGGACGGCGTGGGGCCGGACCAGAATGGTGAAGCGCACCAGCTCCTCCATCACGTCGACGATCCGCTCATAGTAGGCCGAGGGCTTCATCCGGCCGGCCTCGTCGAATTCCTGGAAGGCCTTGGCCACGCTCGACTGGTTGGGGATGGTGACCATCCGCATCCAGCGACCCAGGAGACGCAGGGTATTGACGGCGTTAAAGCTCTGGGACCCGCCCGACACCTGCATGACGGCGAGTGTCCGGCCTTGAGTCGGGCGCATGCCGCCCAGGCTCAACGGCAGGTGATCGATCTGCAGCTTCATCACTCCGGACACCTGACCGTGCCGTTCCGGACTGCACCAGACCATGCCCTCCGACCAGAAGGCGTGCTCGCGCAGCTCGCGCACCGCCGGATGGTCGTCGTCGCCGGGCGCGCCCGGCAGGGGGAGATCGGAGGGGTCGAAGATGCGGGTCTCGCATCCCATGCGCTGCAGCAGGCGGGCCGCTTCCTCGACGCAGAGCCGCGAATAGGACCGCTCGCGCAGCGATCCGTACAAGAGGAGGATACGCGGCGCCGGGTCGGTGGGGCCCAGCCCCCGGGCGGGCTCGGCGGACAGATAGGCCGCGTCCAGAGCCGGCAGGTGACCCGGATCCGGCAGCGAGCGCAGGCGAGCGAAGGTCATCAGAGATCCTTGGTCAGATAGGCGGCCGACGCCGGGCAGACGTCCGCGAACTCGCGGGTTCGCCGGATCGCGGGGGGCGCAGACCCCCGATCGGCGACGACGAAGCCGTGCCGGGTGAAGAAGCGCTCGGCCGTCGTGGTGAGCAGATGCAGACGTGCAGCGCCCAGGTCGCCGCCGGCGGTCTCGGCGGCGGCCAGCACCCGACTTCCCAGGCCGCGGGCCTTCTGGTCGGCAAGTACGACCAGGGAGCGCAGCAGCAGGTCGCGCCCCTCCCCTTCCAGCCCGACGTAGCCGATGACCGCGCCGTAGTGATCGGCGCTGAAGTAGCGACCGGCGCCGGGTTCGGGCAAACCTGCGCCGCGCAGGCTCGCGATCAGACCGGCGTCATCCGCGTCCAGGAGATGCAGGACGACCATCAGGCGGCGTCCGCTGGTGGGGCGGTATCCGGGAACCAGCGGCGACCCATCCACAGCGCGACGGACACCAGCAGGATCAGCACCGGGACCTCGACCAAGGGGCCGATGACCGCCGCGAAGGCGACGGGCGAGGTCAGCCCGAAGGCTGCGATGGCCACCGCGATCGCCAGCTCGAAATTGTTCGAGGCCGCCGTGAAGGCCAGGGCGGTTGTGCGCGGATATCCTGCCCTGCCCAGATGAGCCAATAGGGCGTCCGCACCCGGCTCGAGCCGCATGTCACGGTCGCGTTGAAGGCTGAAGGCGTCAGCCATCCGCTCGGCGACCTCCCGAGACGGTGGTTGTCGGCCGCTTCCCAGTAACGCCTCAAACGCGTCGGCGACAATGATGCGCCGAGCCTCGGAGGGACTCAGGCGACCAAGCGCATGCCGTTTCGGATCGCCCCAGAACGCCTGACCGGACCGCGTCAGCGCACGCACCGCCTCCTCAGGTTCAAGAGCGCCCAGCTGGGCTCGAAACTGCTGACAGACGGTTCTCCATAGTAGGTCCGGACGGCGGTAGGCCGAGATCAGGGTGTCGTCGAGATCCATCACGACAGCCCGGATATCTCTGAACACCTCCATCCCGGATCCTGCTCCGCGCCCCGTCGCGATCCGTCCGACCCTCGCTAGAACCAGGCCCGAATGCCGACGACGAACCGGGTGTCTTCCGCGCTCCGACCGTCTGCCTCCAGAAAGTCCGCCGTATTGCCGAAGCTCCTTGTCCATTCGACACCAACGTAGGGGGCGAACTCCTTGCGCACTTCATAGCGGAGACGCGCGCTGAGTTGCAGGGAACTCAGGCCGGAGCCGATCGAGAGCTCGGGAATGTCCTCCGCGGACAAGAGAACTTCTGCTCGCGGTTGCAGAATCCATCGCTGCGTGATGCGCTGATCGTAGAGCGATTGAACACGTGCCGTGAGTTCTCCCCTGTTGGAAAGGAAGGCGGAGGCGTCGACCTCAAACCAGTAGGGCGCGAGGCCCTGCATCGCCACGACCAGGTCGGTTCTGTCCGCTTCGGGTCGGTAGGTCTGACGGAGGCCAGCCTGCAGATTCCAGAACGGCAGGACGGCCCTGCTGTACAGCGCCTGAACCTCGGCTTTCTCGAGCTTGCCGCCGAATGTCCCCTCACCCTCGGACTTCCACCAGAAGCGATTGATATCGCCGCCGCTCCATCCTTGGGCATCCCAGCCATAACCTTCACCGTCGTCGGCAAAGGTTCCCTCCAGCCGCTCCACGATAACCGCGGTTGTCAGGATGTCGCCGTTTTCGATGCGCAATTCCTCGCGGGACGCCTCCATTTCGGCCGGATCGAACAACAGGTCTGCCGCGTGGGCTGGCCCGCTTGAGGCCCCTGCCGGAGGGGGTGTTTCAGGCGGCCGCCCCGGATTGTTAGCGCTGGTCGGCACGTCCGGCGGCATGGTCATGCCCTGCATGTCATGCCCGGTGGGCATCCGACCCATGGTCGGCATGTTGTGACCCGCCGGCATTGCCGATGTGGCTGGAACCTGGCCCATGGTCGACATGTCATGACCCGCCGGCATCGCCGGTGCGGCCGGAGTCTGACCCATGGTCGACATGTCGTGACCCATCGGCATCGCCGGTGCGGACGGAACCTCGCCCATGGTCGACATGTCATGGCCCGCCGGCATCGCCGGTGCGGCCGGAGTCTGGCCCATGATCGACATGTCGTGACCCGCATGTGGGTCCGGCGAGGACGTCGGCAGCCCGGCCGGAACCGCGCCCGTCGGGCAGACGGGGGCTCCGGGGGCTCCGATTCGAGAGGGGTCGGCATCCGGGGCACCACGACGGACGCAGCCGGGCGGCAGCGGAACGGGCTGCGCCTGGACCGCCGGCGTATGACCGGCGTGGGACTGGGCGAAGGCCGGTGTCGAGACCAGCAGCAGCGGCAGCAGGGCGACGGAGCGGATCATCCGGCAGCTCCTTCCATGGGTCGAACGGTGACGACGTTGAACATCCCGGCGTGCATGTGCATCAGCAGGTGGCAGTGGAACGCCCAGTCGCCGGGATTGTCGGCAGTCAGATCGAAGGTGACCTTGCCGCCCGGCGCGACGTTTACGGTGTGCTTCAGCGGCTGGTGTCCGGCAGGACCACCGGTGACCAGTTCGAAGAAATGGCCGTGCAGATGGATTGGGTGCGCCATCATGGAGTCGTTCACCAAGGTGACGCGCACCCGTTCATTCCGTTCGAAGCGGAACGGCTCTACGCCGTCACTGAACTTCTCGCCGTCGAAGCTCCACATGAACCGCTCCATGTTGCCCGTCAGATGGATCTCCATGTTGCGACTCGGCGGACGCTGGTCCTTATTCGGCTGCAGGGCCACAAGGTCGGTATAGACCAGCACCCGATGGTCGACGTCGGCCAGGCCAATGGGGCGTTCCGCAAGGCGGTTGATCGGCGTCATGGCGATGGCGTCAACGCCGACGCCGACCTTCATATCTGGCGGTGCGTTCTCGGGGTCCCGCATATTCATGCCGGCCATGGGCCCCATTGCCGCTCCGCCTGCGGCCGCCGAATCCGTTCCCGGCATCGGAGCGGCCGGTGCCATTCCAGGCATGGACCCGTGGTTCATCCCGCCCATGCCCATGTCGGCCATGGTCAGGTTGGGCACCTCGCGAAGTGGCGGGACCTCGGCGGTCATGCCCATGCGCGGGGCCAGGGTGGCGCGGCCCATGCCCGAGCGGTCGATGGCCTCGGAGACGATGGTGTAGGCGCGATCCTCGGTCGGACGCACGATGACGTCATAGGTCTCGGCCACAGAGATCTGGAACTCGTCGGTCTCGACCGGGCGCACATTCTCGCCGTCGGCCTGGACGACGGTCATGGCCAGGCCGGGGATGCGGACGTTGAAGATCGACATGGCCGAGGCGTTGATGATGCGCAGCCGTACCCGCTCGCCGGGCCGGAACAGGCCGGTCCAGTT
This sequence comes from Brevundimonas nasdae, assembly GCF_019395145.1. Lineage (NCBI taxonomy): Bacteria > Pseudomonadati > Pseudomonadota > Alphaproteobacteria > Caulobacterales > Caulobacteraceae > Brevundimonas > Brevundimonas nasdae. The sequence continues at coordinate 3,224,534 of NZ_CP080034.1, read as the reverse complement.
TTCCTGCGGCCCGTGGCCGTTGATCAGATAGGTGTAGGTCGTGCCACTCACATCAAGGATGTCGCGCGGATCCATCCGCATTCTGCCCCATCTCCGGCGTTCTTCCAGACTCATCCGGTCACTGCCGTCCAGCAGCCCGGCCAGGGTGGTCCGCTGGCGATTGAAATAGCCGGGGCTCTTCTTCAGCTTTTCCAGGATCTCGTGCGGATGCATGAAGCTCCAGTCCGACAGGACCAGCACATGCTCGCGGTCATAGACGACGGGATCGGCGCCCGCCGGGTCGATGACGATCGGACCGTAGTGCCCCAGCGCTTCCTGCAGGCCCGAGTGGCTGTGGTACCAGAAGGTGCCTGACTGGCGGACCGGGAACTCATAGACGAAGGTCTCGCGCGGCTTGATCCCCGGAAAGCTGATGCCCGGAACGCCGTCCATCTGGAAAGGGAGCAGGATTCCGTGCCAGTGGATCGAGGTGTCTTCCTCAAGCTGGTTGTGCACCGCCAGCCGCACGTTCTGTCCCTCGCGCAGCCGAAGCAGAGGCGCGGGAAGCGTGCCGTTGATCGTTGTCGCGGTCGCGGTCCGTCCATTGACGGTGAAGGGCGATTCACCGATCGTCAGGTCGATGTTCGGCCCGGTCAGGGTGGGCAGGTCGGCGCGTAGCCCCGGAGACCCCGTCTGGGCCCAGGCGGGCATCAGTCCCTGGAGGCTCAAAAGGCCGCCCCCGGCGACCGCGCCGCGCAACAATCCTCGACGATCGAGCTTCATGGCGTACTCCTGAAATTCATATGGACGGCTCGCTGGATCGAGCGACGGCCTCTAGGTGTCTACGCATGCGGCGGGCCCAGCCCTCGCGACAGGCTGATGCATGTCGCGAATTTGTTCGGACGTTGGGCCAGGCGCTGACGGCCGCTAACCAGAGCGTCGGCGAGCAGCGCCACGCTCCTTGGACTTCTGAAGCGGATTTATACCCTATGGGGATCGGCGGCCCAGCCATCGCCCAAAACCAAATCCGTGCTCGATGAGACCAAGCCATAGGTTCGCGGGGTTCCCGTCTGCCGATCACCGGCGCCGACGGCAGGCTTCATCGCCGCTGGAAGGGAAAGCCGTAAGGGTCCTGACATCGACCGGCCGGAACCGGAAGGCGGGCATGCAACGGCGAGGGAGGCTGCACGAATTCTAAAATCTCGCCAGCATGAGGGCCTTCCGCGACCGATGCGTAACCCAATTAGACGGGCGTTCGTGTCCCGTCAGACCCTGGGGGCCTTCGCGCATGACGTCCGTAACGCCCACGCGCGACGGCTATCCCGCCGATCTGAGAGCCCTGACCAGCCTGCGGGCCTTCCTGGCGGTGGGCGTGGTCCTGTTCCACTACCAGCTCCAGTGGGACCCCGCCCTGGGTTTCAGCCCGATCATCGAGCGGTCCCGCCTGGCGGTCGATGTTTTCTTCATGCTGTCGGGGTTCATCCTGGCGCATGTTTATGGCCCGGCCTTCGCCGCGGGTGCCTTCAGCTACCGGCGCTTCATCGTCGCCCGCATTGCCCGGCTCTACCCTCTGCACCTCGCCGTGCTGGGCGGCGTCCTGGTCATGGTGATCGTCGCCGGGGCCGCCGGGGTCCAGTACGACCCGGCCACCTACACGCTGGAGGGGTTCATCAAGACCCTGCTACTCGTCCAGGCCTGGCTTCCAAGCCTGGTCGGATACAACTGGAGCGGCCCGTTGTGGTCCCTCTCGGCCGAATGGTTCGCCTATCTGCTTTTCCCCGTCTATGCGTTGATCGCGACGAAGCTGAAGACCCGGCCCTGGATATTGCTGTTGCTGGGAATTTTCGGCTTCATCGTGGTCGATGCCGTCTATGGCCAGATGTCCGGCAAGGTGCTGCCCCGCGCCGAGGACGACATGGGCATCCTACGCATCCTGCCGGAGTTCCTGATCGGAATGGCGCTCTAGGCTCAGGACTCATAGCCAGAATAGCACTGTAGCGGCGAGGGCGATGGCGGACAGGAAGACGGTCGGGCACCGATCGTAGCGGGTGGCGACGCGACGCCAGTCCTTGAGCCGGCCGAACATGATTTCGATGCGGTTTCGGCTTTTGTACCGGCGCTTGTCGTAACGGATAGGCGCGGTCCGGGATTTTCGACCGGGGATGCAGGGCGTGATGCCCTTGGCCTCCAAAGCGTCCCTGAACCAGTCTGCGTCATAGCCCCGGTCGCCCAGCAGCCATTGGGCCTTGGGAAGGCTGTCCAGCAGGGCCGCAGCACCGGTGTAGTCGCTGACCTGGCCTGCCGTCATGAACAGGCTGATGGGGCGTCCGTTCGCATCGGTTACGGCGTGAAGCTTGGTGTTCATGCCGCCTTTGGTGCGTCCGATGAGCCGCCCAAGACCCCCTTTTTTACCGCGAGGCTCGAAGCCGTACGGTGCGCCTTGAGATAGGTCGCGTCGATCATGAGGGTGCGCCGTTCGGCCTGAGCGCCGGACAGTCCCTCCATCATCCGGATGAAGACCCCGGCCTCGCTCCAACGCTTCCAGCGGTTGTACAGCGTCTTGTGTGGGCCATAGACCGGCGGCGCGTCACGCCAGCGAAGCCCGTTGCGGTTGACGAAGATGATCCCGCTCAACACCCGACGATCATCCACCCTGGGCTTGCCGTGGCTCTTGGGGAAGTGCGGCTGCAGCCGCGCCATCTGCTCGTCCGTCAGCCAATAGAGGTCGCTCATATCCAGTCTCCTTACAGAGCCTGAATCAGATCGAGCACATCACATCAATGGGTCCTGAGCCTAGTGCCTTGGATGCCACCCCGCCGGCGCGCTTGGCCGTTCCCCTCGCCGTTCTCGTCGTGGCGGGGTCCGCCTATGCCGCGACCCGCATCGACCCGCAGGCCTTCACACCGGGCGCGCATGGCGAAGCCGGCGAAGGCGGTGACGGCGGCGAAGGCGGTGACGGCGGCGAAGCCGGGGAAGCGGACGAAGACTGAACCGGCTTGAGCACAGCCGGGCTAGATGACGGTCCCGAACAGGTGGCCGATGCCGGCGGTCAAACCCATGGCGAAGGCCCCCCAGAAGGTGACGCGAACGATAGCCTTGGCGATACCGGCGCCTCCGACCCTGGCGCCGATGCCGCCCAGCAGGGCCAGCCCGACGAGGGCTGAGCCCGACACCAGGGCGACGAGCAGCGATCCGGGGGCCACGACCACCATCGCCAGCGGCAGGACCGCTCCCACCGAGAAGGTTGCCGCCGAAGTCAGGGCGGCCTGGATCGGGCGCGCCGCCGTATGTTCCGATAACCCCAGTTCGTCCCGCGCGTGCGCCCCCAGCGCATCATGGACCATCAGCTGGCGCGCGACTTCCAACGACACATGCGCATCGACGCCCCGGCTGCGATAGATCGCGGCCAGTTCGCGGGTCTCGGCATCGGGGTCAGCATCGAGCTCGGCGCGTTCGCGTGCCAGATCGGCCGCCTCCGTATCGGCCTGCGAGCTGACCGAAACATATTCGCCCGCCGCCATCGACATTGCGCCGGCGACCAGGCCGGCAACGCCCGCGACGAGGATTCCGGTCTTGCTGGTCTGGGCGGCGGCGACGCCGACGATCAGACTGGCGGTGGACACCAGCCCATCGTTGGCCCCCAGAACAGCGGCTCGAAGCCAGCCGATCCGGGAGACCAGATGGCGTTCGGGATGGCGCTCAAGTCGGCTCATGATTGGGTCTCGGTGGAAGGGGAAAAGACGAGGATCAGTTCGGACCGATCCGGCCGGGTCTCGATCCATCCACCATGCGCCGCCATGATGCGCGAGACGATAGCCAATCCCAGACCCGCGCCGCTTGTGCTGGCGTGATCTCCACGGCGATAACGTTGGCTGAGGTCAGCAAGGCGCTCCGGCGTCAGTCCGCCCCCGCCGTCGCTCACCGAAAGCCGCGCGCCCGGGCCGGCCGTAACCGTCACCGTTCCGCTGGACGGCGTCACCCGCAGCCCGTTCTCGACCAGATTTCTAAGCGCGGCGCCGATGGCCTCTCGGCGACCTTTGACTAAGACGTCATCATTGAGTTCCAACGCCACCGACTTGTCGTCCGCGACGGCGAGAGGGGCATACTGCGAGACGATTTCCGTAGCGATTTCGGCCAGATCAACCGAAGTTGCCGACACAGGAGCCGCCGCCTGCGCGTCCAGCTGCGCCAGCACCAGAAGCTGATCGACCAGTCGCGACATCGCCGAAACATCCCGTTTCAACCGCTGGCCCTCGGGCGATTCGAGCCGATCCAGCTCGAGCGCGAGCACGGCCAGCGGCGTTCGCAGTTCATGGGCGACGTCGGCGGCAAAGGCTTCCTGACGGGTCGCGGCTTCATCGAGACGCGAGAGCATACCGTTGACGGCGTCGGCGAAGCCCGTCGCCTCGGCCGGAAAGTCATGCACATCGACCCGGAAACCCTTGTCGGCGGCCTGGGCGGCCTCAATCCGCGCGCCGGCAAGGCTCAGCGGCCGCAGGGATGACCGGATCACCCAAAGCGCAGCCAGGGTCATGGGCACGATCAAGACGAGCAGGGGCACCACGACATGGTCGGCGACCTCGTTCGCGATCCCCGCGAACTGGATCTCGTCCCGCCTCGCGCGAGACGACAGGCCGTACTCGACGCCGACAAACAGAAGCAGAATGAAGCCCCCGATGACGCTCATCAGCGCAAACCCGAGCATCAGGCGCTGGAAGATAGAGGGGGTGCGGGTCAAGCGACGGCGTCCCGCATCAGATAGCCCAGCCCACGGACGGTGTGCAGCATTCCTGTGCACCCCGCATCGTCGAGCTTGCGACGAAGTCGGGAGACCGCCACCTCGACGGCATTGGGCGTGACCGGCTCGTTGAATGCATAGAGCGATTCCTCCAACGACCCCCGGGTCACGACCGAACCCGCCCGACGCATCAGCGTCTCCAGAAGGTCGCCTTCACGGCGGGAGAGTTCGATCGGCAGGTCACCGTGCGCGGCCTGGCGCGACGCGACGTTAAAGGCGAGCGCGCCGACGTGAAGCACCGGCGTCATCCGCTGACCGGGCCGCCGCAGGATCGCGCGACACCGCGCCGACAGCTCCGAAGCCTCGAATGGCTTGACCAGATAGTCGTCCGCGCCGGCGTCCAGCCCCGTAACCCGATCGTCGAGCCCCCCGCGCGCGGTCAGCACCAGAATGGGCGTCAGGTCGGTCGCGCGCCGCAGGGTCCTGACCCAGTCGAGCCCGTCGCCATCCGGCAGTCCGAGGTCGAGGAGGATCAGATCGTAGGTCGCGCTGGCGACCGCCTCCGCCGCGCCCTCGATGTCCTGACGCCAGTCCACGACGAAGCCGTCGCGGGCGAGCCCTTCGCTCAGGAGCTCGCCCAGCCGGACCGTGTCTTCAACGAGGAGGAGACGCATGATCGACATCCGTTCCGCTGGCGGCGCGTTTCCAGCCGGTCACCATCGACATAACCAGATTTTCGCGGTGGCGCCAGCTTTCCACGAGGGCTGCGACGACATGCAGGATCGCAAGCGCCATGATGGTGTTGGCGGCGGTCTCGTGGGTGGCCTCAAGCCAGGGTGCGCCCCAGAAAGCGTCCAGGCCCATCATCCATCCGGTCACGCCGCAGAAGAGCGACAGCAGGATCAGCGCGATCATCATCAGACCGCCCGCCGGATTATGGCCGATGTAGCGCGGCTCCCTTCGCTGGATCATGGCTTTCAGATAGCCGGCGAGGCGACGGGGACCGGCGACGAAGTCCGAGAATCGGGCGTGACGCGGGCCGACGAAACCCCACACGAGCCGGATCGCGATCGCCGCCACGATCACATAGCCGACGTAGCGGTGAACCGCCTTCAGCTCACGAAACACAGTCAGGTTGGCGACGATCCCTGTGACAAGGGTCCAGTGAAACAGTCGAACGACCGGATCCCAGACCTTGGTGCGCTTGGGTGTCTCCGCAGGGGATGGGGCGAGTGACCCATCCCCAAGAACCACGGTTGCCTTGGTCACTGCGCTCAATCCTCGTTGTTCTGGACCACGGCGCCAGTCACTGGGTTGAAATAGACCTCGGCGCGACGGCCATTGGCGGCGCGGGCATAGATCTCGTAGCAGCTGCCGCTGACCTGAAAGACGCGGATGTTGGTGTAGCCGAGTTGGGCCACACGAGCCCGCATCTGGGCCTCGGTCAGCCATTGGGCGCGGGGCGCGGTGGTGCAAACCGGGCCGGCCGAGACCGAGGTCGCAAAGCCGGTCATGGCCATGCCTACGGTAGCGGCGAGGGTCAGGGCGATGCCCGAAGGAATCAGGAACGTCTTCATGGGGAGCCTCGAGAAAGCTGGACTTGTCGCCGGACGACATCACCCGGTGACGCCAACCTGACGTCCGAAGCTGACGGCGACCTGACGGCTGGGGCGACATTCAGTCCGAACGTGAGCGGCCGGGTGATTTCATTTCGTCAGGCTCCGGTCAGCCTTCGGGCCGAGACAGCACCGGCGCATCGGGCGCATCCCAGACACCGGAGCCTTCCCATGACCCTCAAGATCTTTCTGACCACCGCCGTCGCCGTCGCCCTTTCGGCCGGAGCGGCATCCGCTCAGGACCTGAACCCGCAGACGCGGGCCAATCTGGAAGCCGCCATGCATGGCGAGGCCTTCGCCAACCTCAAGTATCTTCGCTACGCTGAGGTCGCCCGCGAGAGCGGCAATGCCGAACTGGCCCAACTGTTCGAAAGCTCCGCCAACGTCGAGGCCAACGAGCATTTTGCGCGCGAAGCCGACGCCCTGAAGCTGGACGGGACCAACGAGGCCAATCTGGTGGATGCGATGGCCGGGGAGCAGTACGAGAACGTCACCATGTATGTCGGGTTCGCAGATCAGGCCCAGGCAGCGGGCGATACGCGCGCTGCAGCGATGTTCCGGCAGATCGCCTCCGACGAAGGTGATCACTACGAACGCTATCGCGCCGCAGCTGAACGCCTCCGTCAGGCCCGCTAGACTGTATTGCGCTGCTCCCTTCGTCACGAGCGGACGAGGGGGGCACAGGCGTGGGTAGACCTGTGGCTGTATGACGTATTCCCGGTTTCTGCAGTCTTTGGTCTGGACGCCAGCGTCGGCCCGCCCATCCCACGGTCGTGAACGTCTGACGCCTTGTGGTCGGCCGGTCCTGCCGTACATCTCGAAGACCCTTAGGTCAGAAATGCTCACCGAGACCGAAGCCGTGGCGGACAACCGACCATAGCGCGTTCGCTTTGGTAGCGGATCCACTCCTCCATGTTTCCGCAATGAGCTGTCGTTTTATTGGTGATTAAAGGCGACGTTCGGCACATCGAACGGATAGCCCCTGTCCTTGAAGGGTGGTTACACAGGGTCTTTGTAAGCGCTTAGGCTCAGGACCCATTGATGTGATGTGCTCGATCTGATTCAGGCTCTGTAAGGAGACTGGATATGAGCGACCTCTATTGGCTGACGGACGAGCAGATGGCGCGGCTGCAGCCGCACTTCCCCAAGAGCCACGGCAAGCCCAGGGTGGATGATCGTCGGGTGTTGAGCGGGATCATCTTCGTCAACCGCAACGGGCTTCGCTGGCGTGACGCGCCGCCGGTCTATGGCCCACACAAGACGCTGTACAACCGCTGGAAGCGTTGGAGCGAGGCCGGGGTCTTCATCCGGATGATGGAGGGACTGTCCGGCGCTCAGGCCGAACGGCGCACCCTCATGATCGACGCGACCTATCTCAAGGCGCACCGTACGGCTTCGAGCCTCGCGGTAAAAAAGGGGGTCTTGGGCGGCTCATCGGACGCACCAAAGGCGGCATGAACACCAAGCTTCACGCCGTAACCGATGCGAACGGACGCCCCATCAGCCTGTTCATGACGGCAGGCCAGGTCAGCGACTACACCGGTGCTGCGGCCCTGCTGGACAGCCTTCCCAAGGCCCAATGGCTGCTGGGCGACCGGGGCTATGACGCAGACTGGTTCAGGGACGCTTTGGAGGCCAAGGGCATCACGCCCTGCATCCCCGGTCGAAAATCCCGGACCGCGCCTATCCGTTACGACAAGCGCCGGTACAAAAGCCGAAACCGCATCGAAATCATGTTCGGCCGGCTCAAGGACTGGCGTCGCGTCGCCACCCGCTACGATCGGTGCCCGACCGTCTTCCTGTCCGCCATCGCCCTCGCCGCTACAGTGCTATTCTGGCTATGAGTCCTGAGCCTAGGAAAGTGAGTGGTTTTCTTGCTGCCGGTGATCATGGCGCCGATCAGGTTGTCCCGGGTCAAGAACGACATGGCCACCACCGCGACGACGTGCAGGGCGATCATAGCCAGAAGGATGTAGGCGATGGCCTCATGCCCGCCCTCGCCGCCCGTGATGCCGGTGAAGGTGGTCGCGGCGACGAGGGCCAGAAGCACAATCACAGCGATCCCGCCCAGCGGGTTGTGGCCCAGCGATGCATGAACCCGCCCCGCGAACAGTCCTCTCACATGGCCCGCCATCCGCGACGGACGGATCAGGTTTGCGAAGCGTGCGTGTTCCCCGCCCACAAAACCCCAGAGGAGCCGGAAGGCGATCAGGATCGCCGCCACCCAGCCCGCTGACCCGTGCCAGGGTGACAGGGCGCTGCCCTCCTCTGAGGACAGAAAGGCGAGCGCGATCGCGGCCACGAGGAGCCAGTGGAACAGGCGGACGCCCCAGTCCCAGGTCTTGATGATCCTGATCGCCTTCGGAGCCGTGCTGGTCATAGAAACCTCCGTTTAATGGACGCTGGTTGGAAAACCTGACGTCAGCCTGACCGCGGCGCGGTCCGTCGTTCAGGCAGATCAAGGACTGGACGGATCAGCCGGCCACGACGGGCCCCGCTTCCCGCAGCGGGCCGGGCGTGGCTTGCGCCCGCTGAACGATCCACCGCCAGGGGCCGGCCCAGCCTCCGCTGACGAGCGCAACGGCAATGGCCAAGAGGAGAGCGTCGCCAGACGGCGTGGCAAAGCGGAACAGATCCTCGACGAACGGCACGGACACGCAGCCCCCCAGAACGATCACCGCGCTGGCGCAAATCAGCCAGAAGATCCGGCGGTGTGGATCGAACAGAGACACGCCCGAGGTGGCCGAGTCCGTCAAAGCCAGCACCATGTTCGCGATCGCAAGGGCGATGAAGGCGGCGGCGCGAGCCTCCGTTTCCGGCGCCTGAGCGAGCATCCAGACATAGAAGCCGAGCACCCCGGACAGGATGACCACCCCTTGCAGGGCCCCGAACGCGATCTGGCGCGGACCAAACAGCGACGCTGTATCGGAACGGGGCGGCTTCGTCATCGCGTCGCCTTCGCTGGGCTCCGCCTCGAAGACCAGGGAGCAGACCGGACTGATGATCAGCTGAAGAAAGACGACATGGGCCGGGAAAAGCAGGGGCGGCGCGCCCATCAGGATCGGGATCAGAGCAAGACCGGCCAACGGCACATGAACGGCGACGATGAACGTCAGCGCCTTACGAAGATTGGCGAAGATCCGGCGGCCCAGGCGGACCCCGCCGACGATGGCGCCGAAACTGTCGTCCATCAGCACGATGTCGGCCGCCTCGCGCGCGACGTCCGTCCCCCGCTTTCCCATGGCGATCCCGATATCGGCCGCCTGGAGCGCAGGCGCGTCGTTGACCCCGTCTCCCGTCATGGCGACGATCTCGCCATTCGCCTTGAAGGCCTGGACCAGCGCCAGCTTCTGCTGAGGCTGGATGCGGGCGAAGACCCGGACCGTGCGGATGCGTTCCGAAAGTTCGGCGGACAAAGCCGCGATCTCGTCTCCCGTCATCACGCCAGGGTCCACATCGACGCCGGCCTGTCGCGCGATCTCGAGCGCGGTAGCGGGGTAGTCGCCCGTGATCATCGCCACACTGATTCCGGCGCGACGCGCCTCCTGCAAGGCTCCCGGCACATCCTCTCGCACCGGATCGAGAAAGCCGATCAGTCCGCTGAAGATGAAGGGGGCCTGATCCGGATCGGTGAATCCAGCATCGACCTGACGGACCGTTGCAACAGCCAGGACGCGGAGCCCTCTGGCCGCCATCGCATCCAGAGCCTCTCTTGCCGGCGCCAGGGTCTTCTCCGACGCCTTGCACAGGCTGAAGATCGCCTCGGGCGCCCCCTTCGCCGCGGCGGCCGATTTGCCGTCAGCAAGCCGCCATGTCTGGATCACAGCCATCCGCTTAGCTTCGAGCGGCCAGGCCCGGGTCACGGTCCCGCCGCCCGTCGATGGCGACCGCTCGCGAATGGCGCGGTCCATCGGGTCGGTCGGTTGCAACGCGCTTGCCAATGCAGCGGCATCTAGGACCAGACCGGCATCAGGCGGCAAAGGCCCCGCCGAAGCGTCGACACTCTTTCCTTCGACCCAGACCTCGGCCACCGACATCCGGTTCTCGGTCAGGGTGCCGGTCTTGTCGACGCACAGAAGGGTGGCGGATCCCAGGGTCTCGATCACCGCGCCGCGCCGCACCAGAACCTGATGGCGCGCCAGACGCCAGGCGCCCAGCGCGATGAACACGGCAAGGACGGTCGGAAACTCCTCGGGAATGAGCGAGATGGCGACGGTGATGCCTGCGAGAAGTGCTTCGATCCAGTCGCCCCGCATCAGCCCGTAGGCCAGGACGACCGTGGCGCTGAGCACAACCGCCAGAAAGCCGAACAGGGCGACCAGGCGTCCAGTCGACCTCTCCAGTCGCGTCCGGTCAGGCGCAATGGCGGCAGCGAGGTTCCGATCTGACCCAATCTCGTCCGCGGCCCGGTCTCCAGCACTTCGACCACGCCCTGGCCGGACACGACGAGCGTGCCGGAAAACACGGCGTCGCCGGCGCCGTCCGGATCCGAGATCGCCTGGCGCACGGTCTTGATGACCGGGGCGGACTCTCCCGACAGGGTCGACTCATCCACGCTCAGCACGTCGCCATCGACCAGGCGACCGTCGACGGGCAGGCGTTGGCCCTCGCTCACCAGCAGGATGTCGCCCTGAACCAGCCGGTCGATGGCGAGCGTGCACGCGACACCGGATCTCATGACCCTGGCGGTCGGTTCGGACAGGTCGCGCAGCGCCTTCATAGCGCTTTCGCTCCGCGCTTGCTGCACTACGACCAGACTGATCGTCCCGACCGCGGCAAGGGTCAGAAAGAGACCCTCGGCGAGGCTGCCCAGAAACAGATACAGCCCGGCCGCAACGACCAGCAGCAGGAACATCGGTTCTTGCAGGGTCGAAAGCAGAATCCTGCCCAGGCTGCGGGCGCGCACAGGAGAAGGGATGTTCGGACCTGCGGACAGGAGCCGTCGGTCGGCCTCATCCTGATCGAGGCCGGGCCATGTCACGTCCACATCATCAAACCCGTCGCAGCCCCGATCGAGCCACACGCACCTTAGGTCGGGTGCGCGACGACACCTTGATTCAGGTCAAGGTCTGGGTGACGACGACCAGAGGCTGGCGAAGGTCCCGGGGCGCTGACGGAGAAGAGGCAACCGGGGCAGCAGCCCCCGAACCGTTGACGTCTTGTCCAAGACAGACGTCAGCCAACATCGAGGCGCAGTCGTCCGCAGTCTGTGCTGCAGAGTTGGTCCGGGTGGGAGATCGCCGGACAGTCTGAGCGGCGTTGAGGCTCGCTCGAGAGCCACGCGGCGCATTCGGCGGAGGGACCACTGAAGACCAGGGCCTCCCCTCGCCAGACCGTCACGCGGACGGCGCTTTGGTGGTCGGCCAGCAGCCTCAGGCCCTCAGCCGCCGCCAGGACATCGTCGCCCTGTTCGATCCAGTAGACGCTCGGCGCAACGCCGGACGACTTGAATGGAAACACGGTGTAGGTGCTCATGCCGGACTCTCGCGGTGAACAGCCAGGCTTGGAGGCCGCCCGTTTGTGGTTGCCGGTACCGGTGTCATTGGCTCAGGGCAGCGTGATGACGGCATTCACCCAGCCCTTCGACTGCAGCCAGGCCACGAAGGCGAAAATCGGTACGGCCAGAAGAAAGACCGAACCGTCCTTCAGGGTCATCACGAACCGGTCTGGTCGGATCTGAAGCGTCTCAAGGTCTCGCCAGGCCGAGAGCCGCGGCCAGAACCGGGGCGTGCGACGCCGATACTCACTGTAGGCTTCGCCGAAGCGGGCCTGAAGCCAGGCCTCCTCACGCTTCACCGTGGCGAAGAAGACACCTACAGCCACAAGCACGAACAGCCCCGCCAGAACCAGACTGCCGGTCTGAAGACCCATACCGAGCGCCGCGATGAAGCTGAACAGATAGAGAGGGTTGCGGGTTACGGAATAAGGGCCGCGATCCACTATCTCGGCGGCCTTGCGGCCTCCGATATAGAGCGAGCACCAGGCCCGTCCAACGATGGCGATCCCGATCATCACGAGGCCGGCGGCCCGAAAGCCCGCATGCACCGCATCTGACCAGAGCCTTTCCCCCGTGAAGACCGCCAGGATGACAACCGCCAGGATGCCGACCGCAAGTACGCCCTTGCGGATCAGTTGAAGGGTGTGAAGCGATTGCGCGTCCGGCATAGGCCTGCCGTCCAGATGAGGATCGTCGCGCGCCTGAAGGCGGAAGCCCTTTAGTCGATGGCGCGCATCGTCGATCATTGGCCTATAGCATGGCCATACTCGTCAAATATGTCCGCCCGCTTGGTCCGGCAATGTGTGGGGTTCGGCCTTCAGAACCGATCGGCTGTGTGCATACGACATTGCGTGAAGCGCAAGACAACCTATGTGAACGTGCTGGGTGGCGCGGTTCTGAAAAGCGCATTGAGCGCTGCCACTTCAAGTGTGCTCACGATTTTGTTCACCACCCACCGTTCGCGGACACGGCGGCTCGCTTTTTCAGCAGAGTCCAGCGGATTTCATGGAAGTTCACCCGATAGTAGCAAGCCAGCGCTAGACGCCCGAAAAGTTTTTGGTAGCGGGGTGGTAGCGGCGGGAAAAAAGGAGGGGGGCGATCCCGAAGGACCGCCCCTGCCTAACCTCTTGATTGCCTTAGCAATCTCGACTGGAGCGGGCGAAGAGATTCGAACTCTCGACCCCAACCTTGGCAAGGTTGTGCTCTACCACTGAGCTACGCCCGCACTCCGTAGGAGCCAGTTGCGCTCCCCGTCGAGGAGGGGGCGTATAGCGGAGGGTTGCGGCGGACCGCAACCCCTTTTTTCGGCCTATTGCAAAACAGTTCGGAAGAAACTGATTTTACTAGACTTTTCAACTCCCGCCACAAGCTTGGCCGGACGTATCGACGTTCGCTCTTCGCTCTGTTCCAGACTGCCGTTGCGCGCGTCAGCGCGGCGCCAGACGGATCGCCCCGTCCAGGCGAATGCACTCGCCGTTGATATAGACGTTGCGCGCCAGCTCCAGCACCAGCGAGGCATAGTCGGCGGGCGTGCCCAGGCGGCTGGGGAAGGGGATGGCGGCGGCCAGGCTGTCCTGAACCTTCTGGTCCATGCCGGCCATCATCGGCGTCCACATGATGCCGGGCAGGATGGTGTTGCAGCGCACGCCCTCCTGAGCCAGGTCGCGGGCGATGGGCAGGGTCATGGCGTAGACGCCGCCCTTGGACGCCGAATAGGCGGCCTGACCGATCTGGCCGTCCTGGGCCGCCACCGAGGCCGTATTGACGATCAGGCCGCGCTCGCCGTCCGCCAGGGGCTCCAGCGTCACCATGCCGGCCGCCGACTGCGACAGGACGCGGAAGGTGCCGAACAGGTTGACGCGAACCGTGCGCTCGAACGCCGCCATGTCATGGGCGCGGATCTCGCCGGTGTCCTTCTTGCGCGACACGGTCTTCTGGCCCGTGGCGATGCCGGCGCAGTTGACAGTCAGGCGCTCCTGGCCGTGGGCGGCGCGCGCCTTTTCGAAGGCTGAGGCGACCGAGGCGTCGTCGGTCACGTCGACCTTGCAGAAGACCCCGCCGATTTCCTTGGCGATCGCCTCGCCGCGCTCTTCGTTCAGGTCGAACAGGGCGACCCTGGCGCCGGTGGCGGCGATGGCGCGGGCCGTGCCTTCACCCAGGCCCGAAGCGCCCCCGGTGACCACGGCGGCGATGCTGCTGTCGAGTTTCATGCCAGACGTTCCTATGTATTATTGAACCTGAGTTTCGTTTGAGGATTTAGCGGCCATGACCGCCAAAGCCAAACCCGCAGATCCCGCCGACGCCATCGACCCGAACAAGGCGCTGGTTCCATCGGTCGTGAAGATCAACGAGATGCGCGTGACGCGCAGCTTCTGGCCCAAGATCCAGCGCACGGCGGCGCGGATACCCTTCGCCGATCAGGCCCTGGCCGCCTGGTACGCCGCGCGCGACCCGGAAACGCCGCTGCGCGCCAAGGGGATGATCTTCGCGGGTCTGGCCTATTTCGTCATGCCCATCGACGCCATTCCCGACGTCTTCGCGGGCATCGGCTATACGGACGATGCGGCGGTGATCGCCGCCGTCATCGCCATGGTCAGCGCCCACATCAAGCCGCGCCACAGGCTGTTGGCCGCAGACGCCGTGAAAAGCCTGAAAGAAAAATAGGCGCCCTTCTCCCGCACGGGGCGAAGGGCGCGGATGGCGCGATCAGCTTTCGACCGTCACCACGATCTTGCCCAGGGCCTTGCGGTCGCCCAGGGCCTTGATGGCCTCGCCTGCGCGTTCCAGCGGATAGGTCTGGGACACGCGCGGTCTGATCTTGCCCTCGGCATAGAACTGCATCAGTTCGGCCATGTTTGCGGCGTGTCCCTGCGGATCGCGCGCCACCGCCGCGCCCCAGAAGACCCCGACCACCGACACCGATTTCAACAGGGTCAGGTTCAGCGGCAGGGACGGGATGCCCGCCGGGAAGCCGACCACCAGATAACGACCGTTCCAGTCCATGGCCCGCAGCGCAGGATCGGCGTAGTCGCCGCCCACCGCATCATAGACGACATCGGCGCCGTCGCGTCCCGTGGCCAGCTTGAACTCGCCGGACAGCTGCTTCTGCGCCGCCTTGTCCAGCGCGCCGGACGGATAGATCAGGCCGTTGTCGGCGCCCAGCTCCAGCGCGAACTCGACCTTGTCATTGGTCGAGGCGGCGGCGACCACCTTGGCGCCCATGGCCTTGCCCAGTTCGACGGCAGCCGCCCCGACGCCGCCCGCAGCCCCCAGCACCAGAAGGGTCTCGCCCGGCTGCAGCTTCGCCCTGTCCTTCAGCGCGTAATAGCTGGTGCCATAGGTCATCACGAGGGCGGCGGCCTCTTCAAAACTCATCGCGTCAGGAATGGGGATCAGGGTCTCGGCCTTGACCGCCAGACGCTCGACCAGACCGCCCCAGCCCGGCACGGCGATGACGCGGTCGCCCTTGAACACGCCCTTGACGCCCTCGCCCACGGCCTCGACCACGCCCGCGACTTCAGCGCCGGGCGAGAAGGGACGTTCGGGACGGAACTGATACTTGTCCTCGATGATCAGGGTGTCGGGGAAGTTGATGCCCACCGCCTTGACCTCGATGATCACCTCGCCCGCCTTGGGCGTCGGATCGAGCACATCCTCGATCTCAAGGGTTTCGGGACCACCAGCAGTCTTGGACAGTACAGCGCGCATCATTTCCCTCCGTGGCCCCGGCGATCTAAATGCGCCAAAGACCGTTGCGATGATCGATCCGGCCGCCATGGCGCGGCCTTCGTGGTGACGCTAAAGAGCGGCACGCCCGATTGAAAGAGGCGACCGAACAGGCTCAGGAAGACGACATGACCGCCCTCATCATCCACGGCGGCGCCGGCGCCCGGCGCGAACGCAACTACGACGCCGAAATCGTCCATATGCGCCAGGTGGTCGAGGCCATGAAGGTCCGGCTGGACGAAGGCGACAGCGCCCTGGACGTCGCCGTCGCGGCGGTGGTCATGCTTGAGGATTCGGGCCTCTATGTCGCAGGCAAGGGCGCCTCGCCGAACCTGGCCGGCGCCTATGAGCTGGACGCCAGCATCATGGACGGATCGACCCGCCGCGCCGGATCGGTGGCGGCGCTTCAGGGCTTCCGCAACCCCGTGGCCGCCGCCCGCGCGGTGATGGAAAAGACACCCCACGTCATGCTGGTCGGCGAAGGTGCGGCGTTGTTCGCCCATGATCAGGCATTGGACATGATCGGCGACGAAACCGCCTGGTTCACCGGCGCGGGCAAGGGCGAGGACAATCATCCGCCGGGAACCCTCAGCCACGGCACAGTCGGCGCCTGCGTGCTGGACGCGCACGGGCGGCTAGCGGCGGCGACCTCGACCGCGGGCGTGTTCGGCAAGATGCCGGGCCGCGTCGGCGACACGCCGATCCCTGCGGCGGGAACCTGGGCGGATGCAGGCGCCGCCGCCTCCTGCACGGGACAGGGCGAATATTTCATCCGCGTCGCCGCCGCCGCCCAGGTCGCCTGGCGCGTTGCAGCGGGACAGTCGCTGGCGGACGCGACCCAGGCCGTGATCGACGAGATCGGCGTCATGGGCGGCGACGGCGGCCTGATCGCCCTGGACGCCCAGGGCAATATCGCCGCGCCCTTCAACAGTCAGGGCATGAAACACGCCTGGCTGACTCCAGACGGCGACATCGGGGTCGAAGTCTTCAGGAGCTGAAGCCTGCGACGACAAGCTAGGCGTTACTGATCCGGGCCACGTTCGTAAGGTAAAACCCGCCAGCATCAGCGGAACAGCATTCGACCAACGCCATTTCATTACATCTCTGTAAGGTGCGTTTGTGCGGATCACTGGTAGGGTCGCGCCAAATTCGCCCAGCGCTGGAGCCGCCTGTATGAAATTCCGCCTGACCGCCACCGTCGCCGCATCGGCCCTGCTGCTGGGCCTGGCCCCGGCCGCCTTCGCCGACAACGCCCCCGCACCCGCCGCCGCCATCCAGGCGCAGCAGGGCGTCGTCGTCCCGCCGCTGGGCTTCACCCGGCGCGTGCTGCCGAACGGGCTGGAGGTCTATTCGGCGCGTGACACCAACACCTCCAACGTCACGGTGCAGGTCTGGTACAAGGTCGGGTCCAAGGACGACCCCGCAGGGCGCTCCGGCTTCGCCCACCTGTTCGAACACCTGATGTTCAAGGCGACCAAGAACCTGCCGTCCGAAAGCTTCGACCGCCTGACCGAGGATGTGGGCGGCGGCAACAACGCCTTCACCGCCGACGACGTGACCGCCTACCACGAGACGATTCCCGCCAACCACCTGCAGCGCCTGTTGTTCGCCGAGGCCGATCGGATGGGGTCGCTGGTCGTGGACGAGCCGACCTTCATCTCCGAACGCGACGTGGTGAAGGAGGAGTACCGCCAGCGAATTCTGGCCAGCCCCTACGGCCGCCTGTTCGGCCTGTTCCTGCCCGAAACCATCTACAAGGACAGCCCCTATCGCCGTCCCGGCATCGGCTCGATCGAAGAGCTTGAGGCCTCGTCCCTGGACGACGTGCGCCGTTTCCACGCCACCTATTACCGCCCGGACAACGCCTATCTGATCGTCGCGGGCAATTTCGACCAGGCCCAACTTGACCGCTGGGTCGACCAGTATTTCACCCCGCTGAAGAACCCGACGACGCCGATCCCGGCCAATAATGTCGTGGAGCCCGAGCCGACGGGCCCCAAGACCGTCACCTATTATGCGCCGAACGTGCCCCTGCCGACGGCGGTGATCGCCTGGCCCGCCGTGAAATACGCCGACGCCGACCGCCCGGCGCTGGAGGTGCTGGACGGCATCCTGTCCACCGGTGAAAGCAGCCGCCTGTACCGTTCGCTGGTCTATGACAAGCAGATCGCCACCAGCATCGGCTCCAACCCCGACTTCGCACAGCAGGCCGGCAATCTGGCCGCCTATTCGATCATGGCTGATGGCCACACCGCCGAAGAAGGCGTCGCCGCCCTGAACGAAGAAATCGCCAAGCTGCGCGATCAGCCGGTCACCGCCGCCGAACTGTCCGAGGCCCAGAACGAACTGGTCGCCGACGCCCTGCGCAGCCGCGAAACCGTCGAAGGCCGCGCCCAGACCCTGGGCTTCTCGCTGATCAACACGGGCGGCGCCGCCGCCGCCGATCAGGAAGTCGCCCGCATCCAGGCCGTCACCATCGCCGACGTCCAGCGCGTGGCGCGCAAATATCTGACGCCGCAACGCCAGTCGACGATCCTGTACCTGGCCTCCGACGCCGCCAATCCGCCCTCGGTCGCGCGGACCAATGTGGATGCGCCGGTCAAGGTCGCGGACCTGGCCCCTGCGGGCGCGCCGGTCACCCTGCTGCCGGAAGGCCAACGCGCGGCCCTGCCGCAGCCGGGCGCCGAAGTGGCCCCCGCCACTCCCGCCGTCAGCGAGTTCCGCCTCGCCAACGGCCTGCGCGTCCTGGTGGCCCCGACCAACGGCCTGCCGCTGATCTCGGCGCGTCTGAACATCAATGCGGGCACGGCGACCGATCCATCTGACAAGGCAGGCGTCGCCACCCTGACCTCGGCTCTGCTGACCCAGGGCACCAAAACAAAATCCGCCCCGGAAATCGCCACCCAGATCGAGCAACTGGGCGCGGTGATCGGCGCCAGCGCGGGTTCGGACTTCTCCAGCGTCTACGCCAACGCCCCCGCCAACGCCTTTGGCCAGACGGTGGCCCTGATGGCCGACCTGGTGAAGAATCCCGCCTTCGACGGCGAGGAGCTGGAGCGTCAGCAGGCCCAGACCCTGGACGGTCTGCGCGTGTCCCTCAGCCAGCCCGGCCCGGTCGCCCGCCTGGCCGCCGCCCGCGTCATCTATGGCGCAGCCCCTTACGGCGCGCCCGGATCGGGCACGGTGGAATCGGTGCCGACCATCACCACCGCTGATGTCGCCGCCTTTCATGCGGCCCGCTATCGCCCCGCGAACGCGACCCTGGTCTTCTCGGGCGACATCACCCCTGCGGCCGCGCGTGAGCTGGCGCAGCAGGCGTTCGGCGACTGGACCGCGCCCGGCGCCGCTCCCGCCGCAGTCGCCAATCCCGCCGGCGCCGCCCTGCCCCCGCGCGTGGTGGTGATCAACCAGCCGGGCGCCGGTCAGGCCGCCGTCTTCGCCGCCATCCGCGGCGTGTCGCGCACCGACGCCGACTACTTCCCGCTGACGGTCGGCAACACCCTGCTGGGCGGCGGCTTCTCGTCGCGTCTGAACCAGGAAATCCGCATCAAGCGCGGCCTGTCCTACGGCGCAGGCTCCTCGTTGGGCGTGCGGGCGGATTCGGGCCTGTTCACCGCCGGAACCCAGACCAAGAACGAAACGGCCAGCGAGGTCGCCGATCTGATTCTGGAAGAGGTCGGCAAGCTGGGCGCGACGCGCGCGACCGAGGCTGATCTGGCCCCGCGACGCGCCACCCTGATCGGCGGCTTCGGCGATTCGCTGGAGACGGTGGACGGGCTGGGCTCTCTGGTCGCGGGCCTGGCCCAGTACGACCTGCCGATGACCGAACTGGCCGCCTATGCCGGCCGGGTGCGCGCCGTGACCCCGGAACAGGTCCAGGCGGCCTTCGCCAACCACCTGCCGATCAACCGCGCCAGCCTGGTGATCGTGGGCGACGGTTCGCTATTCCTGGACGCCCTGCGCGCCAAGCACCCGAACGTCGAAGTCATCAACATCGACGACCTGAACCTGAACAGCGCTACGCTGAAGTAAGGCCGAAAACACGGACCTCCTTCCCGTCTCGAACGGGGAGGAGGCGTCGGTTCAGACCGACAATCAGACCGACAGGCAGACCACCTGGGCCACGCGCAGGTCGCGCCGCAGGGTGTCGGACACCCGACCATAGTTGTCGATCGTGACCGGCTCGCCCAAGGCCCCCTCGTCAGCGCGCTGCTCGCCCCGAATGGCGGGGCCGAAGGATTCCGGCGCCGTCGTATAGATGCGGCCCCGGCGCGGCGATTCCGCCAGGGTGACGCCGATCACCCGCCCATGACGATCCAGCGCGGGCGCCCCCGAAAGCCCCGACAGGGTGCCCGTAAGGCCACGCGTCCGCCCCACCTCCGCCCAGGCCAGAACCGGCTCGGACCGCGCCCCTCGCCCTGAAATCTGCAGGGTTTCGCGCCCCAGCAGACGCGAGGTCACCTCGCCCGCGCTGCCCTGCGGAAAGCCCGGATGGAAGGCGCGCTGGTTCTTGTGCAGGGGCGCATCGACAGCGACCGGCAGGGCAGGCGGACCGCCGTCCGTAATCAGAAGCGCCACGTCCGCGCGCGCAGCCAGGCGCACGTCGGCGGCGATGGCACGCCCGCCGCCGATGACCAGGGCGGGCTTGCGGCATCCCTCCACCACATGGCGGGCCGTGACCCAGCGCCCTTCGCCCGCAATCGAGAAGGCGGTGCCGGAGGTGGGCTGGAACGGGGTTTCGGGCGCGTTGACGGTGACGGCGGCGTCAAAGGGCGTGATCGGCCCCAGCAGCGCCCCCTCCAGCGCATCTGGCGGCGGCGGGGCGGGCGGCGCATCCGCGTTCTCGCGTCGCGCAACAGAGACGCTCAGCAGCACCCCGACGACCGCCGCATAGATGGCCCAGTCGGGCAGGCGGGGAAACTGCACCCCGCTCACCCCGTCAGGGCGGCGGACATGATCAGCGCCGTGGCCAGCTTGGCGCCGACCAGAACCACGGCGGCGGAAACCTCTCCGTCCTTGATCCTCTGCGGCAGGCCGGTCAACAGCATGTCCACGACCCGGAAGGCCAGAAGCTGCAGCACCACTGTCGCCACGCCCCAGATGGCGATGTCGCGCACCGAGTTGGACACCGACATCGACACCGCCAGCGGAATGGCCAGCCCGACCAGAACCCCGGCGAAGGCCACGGCGGCGGCCGGGTTCCCCTCACGGATCAACGCGATCTCGCGCCATGGCGTCAGCATGACATAGACCGCCGCCCCCGCCGCAAGCAGCAGCAGGCTGACGACCAGGTGCATCACCATGATCGGGAAGCCCGAGGCGAAAGCCTGCACCTCGGCGCTGGTCAGAACATCGGACGGATCCATAGCTTCACGCCTTGCCTGATTGTCGCCCCAACCCGCAAGCGCCCCACGGCCACACCTTGTGACGAAAGATTACAAGCCAGTGCCGGCGCGGCCTTTAAGCTGCGGCCTGCTCTGCTTTTCTCGCCGCACTTGCCCGTATCTTTTCGCTTTCGGACTTCAGCTGGCCGCAGGCGGCCAGGATGTCGCGGCCGCGGGGGGTGCGGATGGGGCTGGCGTATCCGGCCTTGTTCAGGATGGCGGCGAAGCGTTCGATCGTCTTCCAGTCCGAGCACTGATAGTCGGTGCCAGGCCAGGGGTTGAACGGGATCAGGTTGACCTTGGCCGGAATGCCTTCGATCAGTTTCAGCAGGGCGCGCGCCTCTTCGGGGCTGTCGTTGACGCCCTTCAGCATGACGTATTCGAAGGTGACGCGGCGCGCATTGGACAGGCCCGGATAGGCCCGGATGCCCGCCATCAGCTGCTCCAGCGGATATTTCTTGTTCAGCGGCACCAGAACATCGCGCAGGGCGTCGTTGGTGGCGTGCAGGCTGATGGCCAGCATGGCCGCCGTGCGCGTGCCCAATGCCTCCAGCTGCGGCGCCACGCCCGAGGTCGAGACGGTGATGCGGCGGCGCGACAGGGCGATGCCCTCATTGTCCGAAATGATGTCGATGGCGTCGGCGACATGGTCCAGATTGTAGAGCGGCTCGCCCATGCCCATGAAGACGATGTTGGACAGGCGGCGGTCTTCCTTGGGCGACGGCCATTCCTCCAGGTCGTCGCGCGCCACCTGGACCTGGGCCACGATCTCGGCCGTGGTCAGGTTGCGGACCAGTTTCTGCGTGCCGGTGTGGCAGAAGGTGCAGTTCAGGGTGCAGCCGACCTGGGACGAGACGCACAGGGCGCCCGCGCGGCCCACGTCGGGAATATAGACGGCCTCGACCTCGATGCCCGGCGCCGTGCGGATCAGCCATTTGCGCGTGCCGTCCTTGGACACCTGACGCTCGACGATCTCGGGGCGGGCCAGGGTGAAATGCTCGGCCAGCTTGGCCTGCATGTCCTTGGCCACATTGCTCATGGCCGAAAACTCGGTCACGCCATAGTGGTGGATCCAGCCCCAGATCTGGCTGGCGCGCATCTTGGCCTTTTCAGGCGGGCATACACCGGCGTCGATCAGGGCTTGTCGCAGGCCCTCGCGCGTCAGACCCGAAAGGTTGACGGGAGCCTTTGCGGCGGGCGCGTTAGAGACGCGCGAAAGGTCGAGCGTGATGCTCAAGGCGGCGATCCTGCATGCAGTTGAGCCCGCCTATATAGCACGGATCCCGGCGATTGCATGGCCGGGCGGAAAAGGACGGTTCCTAAAGCCCCACGTCCCAGACGCCGGCGTCGCGCATGCGCGTTTCGCGCGCTTCCTCTGCACGGCCGCCCATGTCGGCGGCCATGCCGCGAATGGCGGTGGAGACGGTCGCCTTATGCACCCCCGGAACCAGGGCGTGAGCGAATGCGGCGCAGGCCAGGCCCATCAGCCTGAACCCAAAGGCGGACGAGGCGGCCATATGTTCGAAATAGGTTTCGCCCACCTCGCGCGGGTGATCACGGAACAGCCGGGCGAACGGCGTCGAACCCGAGCGGGTGCGGTCGATCATCGTCTGGCTCATGAGATCAAACTCCGGTGATACAAGATTACAATCGTCCCCCTGAAACGGCTTTTGCGCAACCCCCAAATCCAGAGAGCGAAACAGGCCATCGTCAGCACGGATTTCTCGGTTTAGGGTCCGCATTCGATCAAAGGAAAGCTCATGCCGCTAAGCTTCAGGGCCGTTTCGTCCATCGCTGTCGCCGTCGCCGTGTTCGGCGCCGCCGCACCCGTTCAGGTGCTCGCACAGGCCCAGGCCGCCCCCGCCAGCCTGCCCTATGACGCAAGACGCGGCGTGTTCAGCTTCTCGTCCGGCCTGGAAGGCTCCCTGCCCGCCGTGGTGCAGGTGACGACCCTGGGACAGTCGCGCGGCCCCAGTTCGGACGGCGGCGATCCCAAGCCCTACGCCTCGGGCTCTGGCGTCATCGTCGACGCCGCCGAAGGGATTGTGATCACCAACAACCATGTGGTCGAGGGCGGGCGCAAGTTCACCATCGACCTGACCGACGGGCGCCTGTTCGACGCCACCCTGATCGGCGCGGACAAGGCCACCGACATCGCGGTGCTGAAGATCGTGCCCGACGGGCGCCCGCTGAACCTGCGTCAGGTGCAGACGGTGGATTCCGACACCCTGCGCACCGGCGATCTGGCCTTCGCCGTCGGCTATCCGCTGGGGTTGGACCAGACCCTGACCATGGGCGTGGTCTCGGGCCTGAACCGCTCCGGCCTGGGCGATGCGGTCGAGGACTATATCCAGACCGACGCCGCCGTGAACTCCGGCAATTCGGGCGGACCGCTGCTGGACAGCCGGGGCCGCCTGATCGGCATCAACACCTCGATCCTGTCGGGCGGGTTCGGAGGCGGCAATGACGGCATCGCCTTCGCCGTGCCGACGCGGATCATGCTCTATGTCGCCGACCAGCTGAGGAAGAACGGAGAGGTCAAGCGCGGCTCGACCGGGGCCATATTCGGCTCTCTGAACGCTGAACGGGCGCGTGAGCTGAACCTGCGCATCGTGCGGGGCGCCGTGGTCGCCGATGTCGCGCCAGGCTCTCCGGCCGAGCGCGCGGGCCTGCGCCACAACGACGTCATCACCCGCATCGCCGGCCGCCCGGTCGCCAACGCCGGTTCGATCAACGCCACCGTCGGCATCGCTGCGCCGGGCTCCGATCTCAGCGTGGTCTATCTGCGCGGCGGACGCGAGGCCACGGTCAGCCTGCCGGTCGAGATGACGACGGAAGCGCCCGTCGTGATCGGCGCCAGCGCTGTGGCCGCGTATGGCGCGACGGTGCGGGATTCAGACGGCGGCGCCCAAGTGTCGGCCGTCGAGGCAGGTCAGCCCTTCGCCCAGGCCGGGCTGATCGCCGGCGACCTGATCACCAGCATCAATGGCGCCACGATCAAGGATTCCCGCGCGGCGGCCCGGGCGCTGCAGTCCGCGTCGGGCGCCGTCGATGTGACGGTGACGCGCAACGGCGAAACCGAGAAGCTGACGCTGACGATCTGAGGAAAGTCCGGCCCTTCCGGCCCTTCCGGCCGGGGGACGCGGCTGCGCCCCGAAACCAGGCTCCAGACAGCGAAACGCCCGCCTTGCCTGGGAGGGGGAGGGATCGGCAGGGCGGGCGCTCGCTTGGAGGAAGCATCGGCCGCCGGAGCCCTTTAATGGAAACATCCAGGGGGCTGGGGGGGCTGTTCAGGATCCGGACACTTCCGAACTCCGACGAGCCGATGTGTCTTGTTTCGTCGGCCAACCGGGCGGGCGAAGGACCGAAACGGGGCCATTTCGTGTCGGGGGCGATTTATCCGGCGCCACTGGCGCTGGCGGAACGCGCCCTTAAGTTCAAACCATGAGCATGAACCCTCACGAAACCGGGCCGCAGATCGGGCCGGTCTTTTTCGACCGCCGCGAACTGGACCCGATCCTGAAGGTCTATGGCCGTATGGTCGCCCAGGGCGAATGGCGCGACTACGCCATGGCCGGCCACAAAGACTTCGCCGAGTTCGCCGTCTTCCGCCGCACCGGCGACGCCCCCGCCTACCGCATCGAAAAACGCCCCGCGCTCCAGACCCGCCAGGGTCAGTGGGCCGTCATCGGCGAAGGCGGCCAGGTCCTGCGCCGCGGCCGCGACCTGCCTCAGGTCCTGCGCGTCTTCGACGCCCGCCGCTTTCAGGTGGTGGAATAGCGCCGATCAGCGGTTCACTGGCTGAATTCGCGCGCCGTTCACTTCCCACAGTTTGTCGCCTGCGCTCGTGTAGATCGGCAACTGGTTCAGCAGCGACAGAAACACGTGAATCTCCAGCGGTTGAGGCGCGACAATCACGTTGGTGAACAGGCCTGCGATCTGCCCGCCCTGCCGGACCTGGTTGCTATCCATATCCAGACAACTACTCGACAGTTGTTCCCGGCGCTCCACCGTCTTGCCGTCTGCGCTGATATGGAATCGATAGTGGCCGCCCATAGGCACCAGACCCGGCTGCGTCGTCGAGGCCAGCAACCAGACCAGCCATCCCTCTCCGTCCGGATTTTTCAGGATAACCGGGTTGTATCGCGCCGCGCAACGCAATGTCCCAATCCCCAGCGCAGCCGTCATCCGTGCTGAAAACCTGGCGAGCTCATCGGGCGTGAGTGTGAGGTCCGCAGCGTCGACCACGGCCCCAGCGCGCAGGCGATCGTCCACCACCACATCCTTGAAGGCTCGCGGCGCATCCATCGTACCCGCCAAAAAGCGAACACGCTGATTGCGCCCGTCTTCCACAACAATCCAGCCAATCAGGCCTTCTGGGAGCTTGCCAGCATAGGCCGCCAGAAAAGCGTCAGTTGCGCGCGCTGACGCCATGTCCTGACGCCAGATTGCCTGTCCCAGACGAACCGTCTCAGGGATAGACCAGACTTGAACCTGCTGCGGCGGCGCATCCTGAGCCAGGGCAGTCCCAGTCATCGCGAGAGCGAAAAAGATCGGCGCCAGCAAACGTCGAAACATGTCTCACCTCAGCAACGCACCACCCGCGCTGCGACCATAAGAAGGCGCCGTTAGGTTGCATGCAAACGAAAAGGGCCCCGCGAGGGGCCCTTTCCAGATCCGTCTTGCGACTGACCTTAGTTGCGGTTGCCGCCCATGAAGCGCAGCAGGAAGAGGAACAGGTTCACGAAGTTGATGAACAGGCTCAGCGCGCCATAGCTGGTGGCGACGCCGATGGCGTTCTTGTCGCCGCCCAGGGCGTAGTAGCTCATCTTCAGACGCTGGGTGTCGAAGGCGATCAGGCCCGAGAACAGCAGCACGCCGGCGGCGCTGATGATCCAGTACAGGACGCCGTTCGGCCAGAACATGTTGACCAGCGAGGCGATGATCAGGCCGATCACGCCCATGATCAGGAAGGTGCCCATCGGCGACAGGTCACGCTTGGTCGTGTAGCCGTACAGGCTCAGCGCGCCGAAGGCGGCGGCGGTCACCAGGAAGGTCGAGGCGACGCTGGCGCCCGTATAGACCAGGAAGACCCAGCCCAGCGAGGCGCCCATGGTGGCCACGACCAGCCAGTAAAGGACGCTGGTCCCCTGGGCCGTCGGGTTCTTCATGAAGAACATCGAACCGAAGATCAGCACCAGCGGCGCGAACTGCACCGCCATGCCCAGAATAGTCATGCCCATGCGGCCGTCGGGACCGACAGTGTAGAGCAGTTGCTGCACGGCCGGGACGTTGCCGGTCGTATAGGCCAGCGCCGCTGCGACCACGAGGCCCAGCGCCAGCTTGTTGTAAACGCCCAGCATGAAGGCGCGCAGACCGGCGTCGATCGACATGTCGGCCGTCTGCGGCAGCGGGCGGGCATAGCCGTTGTTGAAATCGCTCATGGCGACGAACTTTCTCCCATGGTCCGAAGAGGTTTCTCCGGATCGTTGCCGCAAATATCGGCATGCACGACCTCGACTGCAAGGAAAACCGGACTTGGAGACGGACGTTCCCACCGCTACCAACGGTCGCATGCTTCGCCTGTTCACCGCCCTGACCCTGCCGGACGATGTCACGGATACGTTGAAACGCCGCCAAAGCGGCCTTCCCGGCGCGCGCTGGCGGCCGCTGGAGGCCCTGCACGTCACCCTGGGCTTCTACGGCGAGATGGACGAACGTCGGGCCGACGATCTGGCCTCGGAACTGTCGCGCATCGGCGGCGGGCCGTTCGAGATCACTCTGAAAGGCGTCGGCGCCTTTGGCGACAACCACCGCAGCCACACCTTGTGGGCCGGGGTCGAGACGCCGAACGACCCCCTCTCGGTTCTGTCCGGACGCTGCAAGAAGGCGGCGGAACGGGCGGGGGTGGTCATGGCGACGCGCGAATACCGGCCCCATGTCACCCTGGCCTATCTGAAGCCCCAGACCAATCCCGACCGCATCGGGGCCTGGATGGCGGGACATAATCTGCTGCATTCGCCGCCGATCCGCATCGACCGCTTCGGCCTCTATTCCAGCGTCCTGACCGACGACGGCAGCCATTACGAACTGGAGCGTGAGTATCTGTTGTGAGCGACATCCGGGTTGAAACCGAACGCCTGATCCTGCGCCCGCCGACGCTGGAGGATTTTCCGCGCTGGGCCGAGTTCCAGGCCGATCCCGAAACCACCCGTTTCATCGGCGGGGTCAAGACGCCGGCGGAGACCTGGCGCATCCTGGCGACCGTGGCGGGGGCCTGGAGCCTGACGGGCGTGGGCTTCTTCTCGGTGATCGAGAAATCCTCCGGCCTATGGCTGGGCCGGATCGGACCGTGGCGCCCGCACGGCTGGCCCGGCGCGGAGGTCGGCTGGTCGCTGCACCCCGACGCCACCGGCAAGGGCTATGCGCAGGAGGCGGCTGTCGCCAGCATGGACTACGCGTTCGATGTGCTGGGCTGGGACGACGTCATCCACACCATCGAGGACGGCAACGCCGCCTCGGCGCGCCTGGCCCAGCGTCTGGGCTCGCGCAATCGCGGCCCCTCCGCCCTGCCCGAGCCCTTCGCCCATGTCGTCGCCAATCTGTGGGGACAGACGCGCGAGGAATGGGCGCTCAACCGACTGACCCTGATCCGCTGATCCGCCCCACGCTTGCGGGCGGAACACAAGCGGAACATAAGTGCAAAATGTCCGCCGCCGTCACGCTCGAACTGGTCTTCAGCCGCCCCGAAACCACCCTGTCCGTCACGCGCGGGGCGGCTCGGCTGATGATGGATATGGGCTATGCGCCCCTGCTGGAAGTCTGTCTGCCCAACGGGCGGCGCGCCGACGTCATGGCCATTGGCCCCAAGGGCGACATCGTCATCTGCGAGGTGAAGTCGGGCGTCGACGACTATCGCGTCGACCGCAAATGGCATGAATACGGCCCGTTCTGCGACGCCTTCTACTTCGCCGTCGCGCCTGAGTTTCCGAAGGAGATTCTGCCCGAGGAACCCGGCTTGATCGTCGCCGACGGCTTTGGCGGCGCCGTCCTTCGCGACGCCCCGTCATCGCCTCTGGCGCCCGCACGCCGCAAGGCCCTGACCATCGCCTTCGCGCGCCTGGGCGCATGGCGGGCGATGCGGGACTAAGGTTCAATCGACATTCAGCTTCACTACGTCATTCCGGGGCGTCCGAAGGACGAACCCGGAACCCAGGAGGCACGTCTCAGGCTTTAAGCGCGTCCAGCATTGCGCATGCGGCCCTGGGTCCGGGTTCTTCGCTCCGCTCAGCCCCGGAATGACGAACCGGAAGCCTGTCCTAACGAATGTCGATTGAATCTAACTCGACACCGGCCTTACGATACACGCACACGAAAGCGATAGGCCCAGTTCACCGCGGCGCGCGCTTGGCCAGAATCCGCTGCAGGGTGCGGCGGTGCATGCCCAGGCGGCGAGCGGTTTCCGAGACATTGTGGTCGCACAGCTCATAGACCCGCTGGATATGCTCCCAACGCACCCGGTCGGCGCTCATCGGATTTTCGGGCGGCTCGGGCGCCTCGCCCGTGGCCAGCAAAGCCTTGACCACGTCATCGGCGTCGGCGGGCTTGGACAGATAGTCGACGGCCCCGGCCTTGACCGCCGCGACGGCGGTGGCGATGGCGCCGTATCCGGTCAGCATGACGATGCGGGCGTCGGCGCGACGATCGCGCACCGCCTCGACCACCTTCAGGCCGTTGCCGTCCTCAAGGCGCATGTCCAGCACAGCGAAGGCGGGGGCCTTGTCGCGCAGGGCGGCGGTGGCTTCGGCGACGGATTCCGCCGTCGTCACGTCGAAACCGCGCGCTTCGAGGGCGCGGCCCATGCGGGTGCGCAGGGCCTGATCATCGTCCAGCAGCAGCAGGGACTTGTCGGGCAAGGCGGCGATACGGGTCTCTAGGTCGGACATTATTCTCTCCTGCCGCTTCAAGTCGGGACCGACAGCGCGCGGGTCAAGCGCAAGGTTCCCCCTGCGACGCTAAGACCCAATCACGAAACCACACTCATTCGGCGACTTCCAGCGCCGGACGCGCCCAGCGAACGGCGACGCGCGCCCCCCGTCCGGCGGGTTTTCCGTCCGTATGCGACAGGCCCTGGCCCACGCTGACCGAACCCCCCGTCCGCTCCAGAAGCGTGCGGGCGATGAAGAAGCCCAGGCCCATGCCGCCCTGACTGGGCGCAATCGGCGCCTCGACCGGCGGGCGTCTGCGGGCGGCGGCGGCGATCTGGTCGGCCAGGGCGCGCCGCGCCTTTCCGTGCGGGCGGCTGGTCACATAGGGCTCGCCCAACCGAGGCAGAATGTCGCTGGCGAAGCCGGGACCGTCATCGAGAATCTCGACCTCGATCCAGCCCGCATCCACCAGAGCCCGGATTTCGACGCGCGACCGGGCGAAGTCGGCGGCGTTTTCGACCAGGGTCGACAGGCCATGCACCACCTCCGGCATACGGCGCACGCGCGGCGCGGGCTGACCGGGCGGGGTGCGGACCGCCACCTCGAACGCCAGGTCGAACCCCCGGTGCGGCTGGACCACTTCTTCCAGCAGGGCCTTCAACGCTACATCGGCATAGAGGGCGTCGTCCCCCTCCGGCTGTTGCGACAACTGGGCCAGAATGCCCCGGCAGCGTTCGGCCTGTTGCAGGATCAGGTCGGCGTCTTCCGCCACCTCGCCGCCGGGCGGCGCCGCGCGCTTCATCTCTTTGGCCACCACCTGAATGGTCGCCAGCGGCGTGCCCAGTTCATGCGCCGCCGCCGCCGCCAGTCCGCCCAACGCCGCCAGCCTCTGCTCGCGTTGCAAGACATCCTGGGTCGTGGCCAGGGCCAGTTCCAGCTTTTCCGCATCCGCCGCCACACGCCATGCATATCCGGCGGTGAAGACCACCCCCGTGACCAGGGCCATCACCATGCCCAGCCGATAAAGCAGGGGCAGGTGGAAATGTTCATGCTCGCGCCACGGCAGGGGCTCGGACCAGAAGAACAGGATCGCCACCGCCGCCAACGCCAGCAAGCCCAGAAGCAGGGCCTGACGCGCTGGAAGGGCCGCCGCCGCGATCGTCACCGGCGCGACCAGCAGCAGGCAGAAGGGGTTCTCCAATCCGCCCGTCAGACCCAGCAGCACGCCCAGCTGGAAGATGTCGAAACCCAGATGGATCGCCGTCTGGCGTCCGTCGGGCAGGCTGGACTCCAGCCGCCGCACGCGCGCCATCGCCGCCACGTTCACGCCCGCGCTGATGGCGATGACGATCAGGCAGGGCCACAGCGGCAGGGGGAAGTGCAGCACCCCATAGGCGGTCAGGATCGCGGCGCTCTGCCCCAGTATGGTCAGCCAGCGCAGAACGATCAGGGTGCGAAGGGAAAAGCCCCGGCCACGGCGCGGCACGTCGCTCCAGCCGTCAAGGTCGGGGGGTTGCGGCGCAATGTGGGCTTCTGTCGAGGTCACGGTCCTTCTATAGACCGGCAAGTTCCGTTTCGTGAGAGGCCGTCATGCCGCGCCGTTCCATCCTGCTGTTCGCAGGCGCCTGTATCGCCATCGCCGCCGCCCTGGCCATCGTCACCGTGGTGGTGGTCAGCGGACGCGACCGCGTCGGCCCCGGCGCCGAAGTCACCTCGTCCGGACAGCCGCTGGTCGGCGGCGACTTCCAACTGGTCAATCAGGACGGCCAGACGGTCGATCAGACCCTGTTGAACGGCAAGTGGAGCCTGGTCTTCTTCGGCTTCACCTATTGCCCCGAGTTCTGCCCCACGACCCTGGCCGAAATGGCCGCCGTCCAGCAGCAGCTGGGCGACAAGGCCAAGGACCTGCAGATCATCTTCGTCAGCATCGACCCCCAGCGCGACACGCCGCAGATGCTGAAGGACTATCTGTCGTCAGACGGCTTTCCCAAGGGGACGATCGGCCTGACGGGCACGACGGACCAGGTCGCCAAGGCGGCCAAGGCCTATCGCGCCTTCTATGAAAAGGTCGGCGAGGGCGAGGGCTATACGATGAACCACAGCCTGACCGTCTATCTGATGGGGCCGGACGGTCGGTTCCGCACCGCCGTCGCCTATGGTCTTGGCCCGGACAAATCGACCAGGATCATCGAACAGGCGATGGATCGGGGCTGAGGCAATTTTCGGCTCGTGAATACCTTTTGCGGGCCTGCGCATTATATGCTGCTCTGCACAAACGGCCTCCGCCGTCAGGACAGTCATGCTCTACGCGTTTCATGAACTCGCTTACCAGTCGGCCCTGCCGTGGCGCATCGGCGCCCAGATGGCGCGCCAGTTCTGGTCGTCGCCGCTGAACCCGGCGTCCGACACCGCCATCGGCCGCACGGCCTATGCCTCGGCCGAACTGTTCGAAAGCGTGACCCGCCGCTATGGCAAGCCGGACTGGCGGCTGGAGACGATCCACGCCGACGGCCATCCGATCCGCACCACCGAACAGGTGATCTGGCAGAGCCCCTGGTGCCGTCTGGTCCGGTTCGCGCGCAACATCGGCGACCTGAAACGGGCGGGCAAGCCGGTGGCCGCCCCCGCCGTCCTGATCGTCGCCCCCCTGTCTGGCCACTACGCCACCCTTCTGCGCGGCACGGTCGAGGCCTTTCTTCAGGACCACGACGTCTATGTCACCGACTGGATCAATGCGCGGCAGGTGCCGGTGCTGGAAGGCCGGTTCGACTTCTTCGACTATATCGACCACGTCCGCCTGATGCTGGCCGAGATCGGCGGCCGCGCCCATGTCGTCGGCGTCTGCCAGCCGGGTCCGCCGGTCCTGGCGGCCGGGGCCGTGATGGCCGAGGACAATGATCCCAACCGCCCGGCCTCCATGACCTTCATGGGCTCGCCCATCGACGCGCGCCTGTCGCCGACCGTGACCAACCAGCTGGCGGAGGAGAAACCCTTCACCTGGTTCAGGTCGAACATGATCCACACCGTGCCCCTGCCCTATCCGGGGTTCGGTCGGAACGTCTATCCAGGCTTCGTCCAGCTCTACAGCTTCATGTCGATGAACGAAGAGCGGCACCGCGACGCCCATTGGGACTATTTCAACAGCCTGATCCACGGCGACGGCGACGGGGTCGATAAGCACGAGGAATTCTACGACGAATATCTGTCGGTGCTGGACCTGACCGAGGAATTCTACCTCCAGACCATCGACATCGTCTTCCAGCAGCACCTGCTGGCGCGCGGCCTGCTGGAGCATCGCGGGCGCAGGGTCGATCTGACCAAGATCACCGACATCGGCCTGATGACGGTCGAGGGCGAGAAGGACGACATTTCCGGCGTCGGCCAGACCCAGGCGGCGCACGGCCTTTGCCCCAATGTCCCGGAGAACCAGCGCGTGCTCTATGTCCAGCCGGGCGTGGGCCACTATGGCGTCTTCAACGGCCGTCGCTTCCGTGACGAGATCTATCCCCGCGTCCGCGATTTCATCGCCCAGAACGAGGCCATCAGTGGCGTACCGCAACGGTCAGCGGCTGCCGCTTGACGAGAGGGACGGCTCGGGTCCAACCCTGAGACTATCCGTCAATCCCCGCGCCCGACGCCTGTCGGTGCGGATCGACGCGCGCGCGGGCGAGGCCGTGGTCATCGCCCCCAGCGAACGCGCCCTGCTCCAGGCCGTCGCCTTCGCCCGCACCAAGGCCGTTTGGATCGCCAAGCGTCTGGCCGTCCAGCCCAGGGGCCGCCCGCTGGAGCCGGGCCAGGTCATCTCGCTGCGGGGCCACCGGGTGCAGCTTGAGGCCACGCCGGGCGCAGGCGCGGCCCGTCTGGTCGAGGACGGAACCGTCATCCGCTCGGGCGGCGAGGGCGAGGCCTATGCCCGACGGGTCGAGAACCTGCTGAAACGCGAAGCCCGCCAGACGCTTGAGGAACGCACCGAGCACCATCTGCGCACCCTGGGCCAGAAGCCGGTCAAGGTGTCGATCGCCGACACCAAATCCCGCTGGGGCTCGTGCAGCCCGCACAACCGCACCATCCGCTATTCCTGGCGGGTCATCATGGCCCCGCCCCCGGTCATCGACTATCTGGCCGCCCACGAGGTGGCCCACTTGGTCCACGCCGACCACAGCCCCGCCTATTGGTCCGTGGTCGAGCGCCTGATCGGGGATCCCAAGCCTTACCGCAAATGGCTGCGCGACCACGGCGGCGCGCTGCACGCCGTGGGGCGGTGAGACCCGCTTTTCCACGCGGCCGCCAAAGCAGACTCAACGAGGTTCGCGTAAGGGTGGGGAGCGGACATGCCTATCGAGAACCGTCCTCTCCAATCACGACGATTTCTACGCCGCGCTCACTCAGCTTTGCTTTCTGAATGGCAGACCATACGCAAGCAAATTGCGGAAAAGATATGCCAGTGCCTGCAACGGCCCAGACCTCTAGATTGTCATCTCGATTTGAATGAAGCAGTGAGTCTTCCGCGACGCCGCAGGCTCGTTCGATGCTGCGGGCTTCCATCTGAAGACTTCCTGACAAACGATGTTCCATAACATCTGGCCCAATGGTCGCATGCTCGGCACAACCGGCGAGTGCGATTAGTGAGATGAGGAAAAGCTTCATCCCAAATCATCGCCTGAGGCATGATGGTCCGCAATGGGTCGTTAGCAGGAATTAGAATGTCGCCAGAGACCTGACATTCATGGCAGGAACGCCGCCGCCGGTCACACGGGACAAGAACAGGCGCGGCTCTTTCGCGCTGCCTCCCCACCGCTGTCCGGCAGGGAGGCGTCGCGGGACGGATCAGAAGAACAGGGCGTCCGGCTTGCGTTCGGGCGCCGGGCGGCCTTCGGGCTGCTGGTTCGGCGGGTCGCGATAGCCGGGCTGGGGCGAGGTCGGGCGCACGACCGGCTGTTTCGGCGACGGCTGCTGATATTGGGGCGCCGGTTGGTCAACATAGGGTTCGCCGACATTTGGATCGACGGGCTCGACCGGCGCTCCGCCTTCACCCAGGCCGCTCATCAGATCACCGACGGGATCGGGCGCGGTCCAACCTTCGGGCATGGGCGGGCCGTTGGGGATGCTGGGCGCGTTCAGGCGCGGCAGGGCCGCCTCCATGAAGCCGCGCCAGATGGCGGCGGGCGACGAGCCGCCGGTCACGCCGCGCATGGCGGTGTTGTCGTCCTTGCCCACCCAGACGGCGGCGACGAAACCACCGGTGTAGCCGACGAACCAGGCGTCCTTGTAGTCCGAGGTGGTGCCCGACTTGCCCGCCAGATCGCGGCCAGGAATGGCCACGCTGCGTCCGGTGCCGGACGTGACCACGCCGCGCAGGACCTGGTTCATGTAATAGAGCGGCGGGTTGTTGATCGCCTGACCGCTCTGGCCGCTGGCGCGCTGATAGATGACGCGGCCCTGCGGGGTGCGGATGCGGCTGATGCCATAGGCGTCCACGCGGCGCCCGCCATTGGCGAAGGCGTCATAGGCGGTGGCCATCTCCAGGGGCGAGACCTCGACCGCGCCCAGAGCCATCGACGGCTCCAGCCCGATGCGGCTCTGAATGCCCAGACGGCGCGCGGCGCGAGCCACGCTGTCGCGGCCGATCTTGTCGGCGATGGAGACGGCGACGGTGTTGGTCGAGTTGGCCACGGCCTGGGCCACCGTCATATTGCCGCTGTAACCGCCGGAATAGTTCTTGGGCGACCAGTTGCCGATGGTGATCGGCTCATCGACCACCGGGGTCTGGGGCGTATAGCCCGCCTCCATGGCGGCCAGATAGACGAACGGCTTCCACGACGAGCCCGCCTGACGCCGCGCATCGACGGCGCGGTTGAACTGGCTGTCGGCGTAGGAGGCGCCGCCGATCATCGCGCGCACCCGTCCGTCGCCGTCCAGCGCGACCAGGGCCGCCTGCTGCACGCCCTTGGAGGCGTCGCGGTCCAGAATGCGGCGCACGGCGCGTTCGGCGTCGGTCTGCAGCGTCAGGTCCAGTGTGGTCTCGACCACCATGTCCTCGGTCGGTTCGCCGACCAGGCCGCGGATCGACTTGTCCAGCCAGTCGATGAAATACTGGGCGTGCTGGGTCGCCAGGGTGCGCGAGACGATGACCGGCTGGGTCACGGCCTGTTCGCGCTGGGCGGCGGTGATGACGCCCGCCTCTTCCATTTCATTGAGGACGACGGTGGCGCGGGCGGCGGCGCGCTCGCTCTCGGACACCGGGGAATAGCGCGAAGGCGCCTTCAGCAGGCCCGCCAGAAGCGCGGCCTCTCCAACCGTCAGATCCTTGGCCGACTTGTCGAAATAGCGTTGCGAGGCCGCCTCGATCCCATAGGCGCCCGCGCCGAAATAGACCCGGTTCAGATAGAGGGCCAGGATCTCCTTCTTGGAGAATTTCATCTCCAGCCAGACGGCCAGCATCAGCTCCTGCACCTTGCGGCGCATGTTCTGGTCGGGGGTCAGGAACAGGTTCTTGGCCAGCTGCTGCGTCAGGGTCGAACCGCCCTGCACCACCCGCCCGGCGCGCAGATTGCGCACCATGGCCCGGCTCATGCCGATGGGGTCGAAACCGGGGTGGTGATAGAAGCGCCGGTCC
Source organism: Brevundimonas nasdae (assembly GCF_019395145.1). Lineage (NCBI taxonomy): Bacteria > Pseudomonadati > Pseudomonadota > Alphaproteobacteria > Caulobacterales > Caulobacteraceae > Brevundimonas > Brevundimonas nasdae. Next base: position 3,189,050 of record NZ_CP080034.1, on the reverse strand, counting down.
TCGATGGCGATGAAGGCCGCCGGGACATAGTCGGGCAGGGCGTCCAGATCGGCAGGCGGCGCCATCTGGGTGCCCCGCGTCGCGATCAGGGCGCCGTTGCGGTCCAGATAGGTGATCGAAGGCTGGCGATCGACATTATACAGGCTGGAGGTGTCGGGCAGTCCGCGCGCAAAAACCGCGAAGAAGACCACCAGGAAGATCACCCCCCAGACGGCCAGAACCGCGCCCCAGTAGAACAGCCTCTGCAACGGCGTCCGCTTCGGCTTTGCGCCCCGATCGTCACCTGCAGCCCGTGGACCCGCCATGTATATCCTCAGATGCCGCGCTCAGGCGGGTTTCGTCTCGGGTTTATGTAGCTGGATTGACGGAGCGCCGAAACGGCCCTGTCGATCTCACGCAAACGTGAGCGGTCATTTCGCCGAAAGAAAGGCGTCCAGATCGCCATAAAACGTCTGCGGCTGGTCGAACATGATGAAGTGGGCGCTGTCATCGATCCGCTTCAGCTGCACCCCCGGCAGGGTGGCGAATGATGCCTGATAGATGGCGTCGGTCAGTTCGGCCGTCAGGGGCGGGTTGAACTTGACGTACAGCACCTCGGTCGGGGCCGTGATCTTGGACAACTCCGGACGCAGGTCCGTGGTGATCAGTTCGCGGAAGGCGGCGGCGGACACCTTCTGGTCGCTGGTCCGCATGTCCTCCAGCGCCTCTTCGCGACGCTCCGCATTGTTGACCATGCCGGTGATGGCCGTGGTCGCCTGGGCCACATAGGCGTCGCGCGGACTGTTGGCCTGAGCGGCCCAGACCTGATCCGCGACCGGGGTCACGGTTTCGACCGTGGTTCCAGGCGGGCCGAACATCGCGCCCATGAAGGGGATCATGTCCACGACCACCAGTTTGCTGACGCTGTCGGGATGGCGCGCGGCCAGCATCATGGCGATGGTTCCGCCCATCGAATGGCCGACGACGGCGGGCTTGTGCAGGCCCTGTTCACGGATGTAGCGGGCGATCTCCTCGGCGGCGGGCGCGCCGATCAGCGTGGGCGCTGCGCCGGTCTGGGCGTTGCCCCCCGCCGGTGCGCCGGCGAAGCCCTGGATATGGACGCGGTGAACGCGCCAGCCCGCGCCATCCTGCGCGGTCAGATGATCCACCGTCCCCTGCCAGATGTCCGGTGATGAGCTGAGCCCAGGGATCAGGATGATGTCGCGTCCATCCAGGTCGCCGTCGACCCGGACCGTGATCCTGTCTGACGAGAAGGCGGCGGGGCCGTGGGCGGCGTGGTTCACATGTCCCTCCTGGGCAAGCGCCGCGCCGGGAACTGCCAGAGGCGTCGCTGACAACAGGGCGGCAATGGCGAGGGTGCGGAACATGGCGTGACTTCCCTGAAACCGCTCAAGCGGCCTTATCACCCTCGTCATAGCTGTTCACCAGCCCATCGGGGAAGACGTCGCGCCCACGCGAACCCGGCGGCGCGGGGTCTATGGCTGTCGCCCTCACGCTGTTAAACAGCCCCCATGACCGCCGACGCCTCAAACGCCGCCAACCCGACCGCCCCGCAAGCCGAGGCCGCCCCGTCCAAGGCGGGCGCCTCGCCGTTCGGCAAGGGGTTCGTCACCGACACCTGGTATTTCGCCGCCCTGGGCCGCGACGTCGTCCCCGCCAGTCTGAAACGCTATGAGATCATGGGCGAGCCGGTCCTGATCGGCCGCACGCGCGCGGGCCAGGTCTATGCCATGCGCGACATCTGCCCCCACCGCGCGGCGCCCCTGTCGGCGGGCAAGCTGGTGGAGAAGCCGGGCGAGGGCGAGACGGTCGAATGCCCCTATCACGGCTGGCGCTTCCGCACCGACGGGGTCTGCGCAGCCATTCCTTCTCTGGTCGAGGATCAGGCGTTCGAGGCCAACCGCATCCGCGTCCGCTCCTATCCGGTGCGTGAAAGCCAGGGCATCGTCTTCGTCTGGATGGCGTCGGACGCGCGCAACCCGATGGAGCCGGACCACGAACCGCCAGTCTTCCCGGGCGTGGTCGGGGGCGAGGCCAAGCTGGTCGAATGGATGGATTTCGACAGCCATATCGACCACGCCGTCGTCGGCCTGATGGACCCCGCCCACGGCCCCTATGTCCACCAGCAATGGTGGTGGCGGTCCGAACATTCGATGCACGAAAAGTCCAAGGCCTTTGCGCCGACCGACTATGGCTGGGCCATGGTGCGTCACGCGCCATCGTCGAACAGCCGCCTTTACAAGATCCTGGGCGGCGCGCCCGCGACCGAGATCACCTTCCGCCTGCCGGGCTTCCGCTGGGAGCATATCCAGGTCGGCGAAAAACAGGTGCTGGCCCTGACCTGCCTGACCCCGGTGACCGACACAAAGACCCGCATCACCCAGATCTTCTGGTCCGACCACTGGGTGTTCGGACTGGCCAAGCCCTTCCTGCGGATGGGGGTGGTCGCCTTCCTGAAACAGGACGGCGGGATGGTGAACCTGCAGAACGAGGGCCTGCGCTACGATCCGGCGCTGATCTGGATCGACGACGCCGATAAACAGGCCAAATGGTACCAGCAGCTGAAACGCGAATGGGCCAGAAGCCGGGCCGAGGGCCGCGCCTTCGCCAACCCGATCAAGCCGACGACCCTGCGCTGGAAGAGCTGAAATGAAAAAGGCCTCCCGTGCGGGAGGCCTTTTGTCTTTGGCGGCTTGGCCGTCTTACTTGGCCAGGGCCCCGGCCAAGATCACATCAATCTGCTTGCCGATGTGTTCCGACAGAGCCTGCGCATCCCAGTTGTCGTAGGCCGCACGGCGATAGTTCGACAGATAGGAATCCCAGATCAGCTCGACCAGCAGGCGGACATCCGCGTCCTGGCGAAGTTCGCCCTTGGTCACCGCGTCCTGGACAATGGCGCCGATGGCCAGCTGCAGCTTCTTGGTCGCGGCGCGGGCGCGCATTTCGGCGGCCAGGGGCTGGAACCACGAGCGGGCGACGATGGCCTGGAACAGCGGCAGTTGGTCCAGCGACGAGTGGTAACCGGCGCTGAGGGCCTCGACCAGACGGTTGCGGACCGGGTCGCCGGCCGTGGAGCCCGCCTCGACCACTTCGGCCAGACGCGTCATGTCTTCGGTCAGAACGGCTTCGAACAGTTCGGCCTTGTCCTGGAAGTTGGCGAAGACGGCCCCGGTGGACATGCCTGCGCCCTTGGCGATGTCGCGGATGGTCGCCGGCTCATAACCGCGCTCTGCAAAAAGCGAGCGGGCGGCGTCCAGCACCTTTTGACGGGTGCGGATCTTCGCGGCCTGACGCCGGTTCAGGCGAGGCTCAACGAGGGCGTGTGCGGTGGAATCGGTCATAAATTCAGGCTTTTACTCTACGTTTAGCCACAAAAGACGCCACCCAAAGATGACCCTGGATTGGGCGTCCGCAACCTAGGGCAAGGCAAACAAATGCTGCTTGTCCGCTACGGGACGAATACAGAAGCATCGCTTCCATCACGGAACCATGACAAAATTGGGTCCAGACAAGCTTAGCTGTTTGCAAATCTATTCTAATCTTGCCCGCGTCCTATTCTGGGACACCCTGAAGGCCCTCATCGGGCGGTCACGTCTTTGATCAGACACCGCCGCCTGGAATACCTGCCTGAACTGATCACGGCGTTCGTGGATCGACGCAAGCACAAGTCCCATCGGCACCCCCAGATCGACCAGAGTGTTTTCAGCCAATTGCAAACTGGCCTCTGTGGTTTCCGGCACGGCGTCGGTGACGCCCAGCGCATAGAGCCGGGCTGCATGCTGGTCGTCGCGGGCGCGGGCGATCAGGATCAGGTCGTCGCGCAGTTGACGCGCCGTGCGCACCACCTCGTCCACCTTGCCGGGCGCATCCATGGTCACGACCAGGGCGCGGGTGGTCTGGACCCCGCAACGCAGCAGCATCTCTGCGCGGCCTGCGTCGCCGTAAAAGACGTCATAGCCGTCACGACGTCCGGCGGCGACGATGCCCGGGTCCGCATCCACGGCGATGAAGGCCTGGTCGTGCACCTTCAACATCTCGCCGATCAGCCGCCCGACCCGGCCGAAGCCGACAATGACAACCGCGCCGTCCGCCTGCTGCGGCAGCTCCCTCTCGTCAGGCATGGCCGCCGCTTCCAGACGAGGGCGGCGCGTCAGGCGCTGGCCCAGCATAGCCAGGAAGGGGATCGAGAAGATGCTGAGGGTGGCGGACAGGGCGACCGTCGAGGTCAGAGCCGAGGGGGCGACGCCCTCCACCAACCCCGTGGCGAAGACGACGAAGGCGAACTCGCCCGCAGGCGCCAGCACCAGGGCCGTCTCCAGCGCCGGGCGGGCGGCCAGGCCCCACAGTCGCGCCAGGATGAAGATCACGCCCGTCTTCACCACCGTGATGGCCGCCGCCAGACCGATGACGCCCCACGGATTGGCGGCGACGGCGTCCAGATCAAGCCCCAGGCCGACCCCAACGAAGAAGACGCCCAGCAACAGGCCTTTGAAGGGTTCGATGGAGATTTCGACCTCGCGCCGGAACTCGGTCTCGGCCAGCAGCACGCCTGCGACCAGGGCGCCGATGCTCATGGACAGACCGCTGGCCTGGGCCGCCAGACCGGCGCCGACCACGACCAGAAGACTGGCGGCGACGAACAGTTCGCCGCCCTGATCGACCTTGCGCGCCTTGGCCACCGACCGGAACATGGGCCGCAGCACGACCCGTCCCAGTAGGATCAACAGGCCCAGACCGATGGCGGCGGGCGCCAGGGTGAACAGGGCCCGCCCCAGCACAGCCGGGTCCAGATCCAGTCCTCCGCCCTGCTGGGCCAGCGCCGCCAGAACCGTGACCGTGATCAGGATCGGCGCGACCGACAGATCCTGCGCCAGCAGGATGGCGAAGGTCGAACGGCCCACCGTCCCCTTCAACCGACCGCGCTCGGCCAGAACCGGCATGACCACCGCCGTCGACGACAGGGCCAGCCCCATGCCCAGCACCGCCGCCCCGGCCAGCGACTGGCCCGTCAGCATGAAGCCGCCCGCCAGCACCACCGAACAGGCCAGCACCTGCATCATGCCCAGGCCGAACACCAGACGGCGCATGGCGCGCAGCCGCTCCCACGACAGCTCAAGCCCGATCATGAACAGAAGAAAGGCGACGCCCAGTTCCGAAAGCTGCGCCAACTGCCCCGGCTCGCGGATCGTGATCCAGGACAGCCAGGGCAGCGCACCCGAAAACCGCGCCAGACCATCCGGCCCCAACACCACGCCCGCCGCAAGAAACCCCAGCACCGGACTGATCTTCAGCCGGTTGACCAGAGGCACGATCACCCCGGCCGCAGCCAGGAAAACCACCAGATCCTTGTAGTCCGCGCCGTGTCCGTGCATCCGCCCTCCGCTTCAGACGCATCTGACCCTGAACCCACCCCTGTGGCGAGTCGTCGCAGGCCTTTCATGAATTTTTTTTAAGGCGACACCCCCCGATGCCGGTCTAGGGTCCGCGCCGACCCGTCCATTTCGGGGACGGCATCAAGGATCCAATGATGAAACGTCTGCTTATCGGGGCCGCTGTCGGCGCCCTTCTGCTGCCCGCCAGCGCGGCTTTCGCCCAGGACATCGGTCACGACCACGCCTGCATCGACGACGCCTGCGAGATGGTTTCGATCTTCTCGGGCGAAGAAACCGCCGCAGGATGGCAGGGAACCGTCGCCCCCAAATACGGAACCTGGGGCTTCGATCTGGCCGGTCGCGACACCTCGGTGAACCCCGGCGACGACTTCTTCCGCTACGCCAATGGCGCGGCGATCGACAAACTGGTCATTCCGTCGGACCGCACCAGCTATGGCTCCTTCGCCCTGCTGCGCGAACTGTCGGACAACCGCATGAAGGAACTGGTGACGGGTCTGGCCGCGCGCACCGACCTGACCGCCGGGACGGACGAGAAGAAGATCGCCGACGCCTATCGCTCGTACATCGATCAAGCCCGCGTCGATCAGTTGGACGCCCAGCCGCTGCAGCCCTATCTGGCCGCCATCCGCGCCGCGGATACGCACGAGAAGATGGCCGTCCACATGGGCCAGACCATCGGCCGGTTCGGCGGCTCCTTCTTCGGCACCGGCATCACCATCGATTCCAAGCAGCCGACCCGCTACGTCGTCTCGACCGGCCAGTCGGGCCTGGGCCTGCCGAACCGCGACTATTATCTGGACGCGCGTTTCGCCGACAAGAAAGAGCTCTACCAGGCCTATGTGGCGCGCATCCTGGGCATGATCGGCTGGGACAACCCGACCGAGACGGCCGCCCAGATCGTGGCGCTGGAAAGCAAGATCGCCGAGGCGCACTGGAGCCCCGCCGAGAACCGCAACCGCGACAAGACCTATAACGAATACACCATCGCCAGCCTGACGCAGGACGCGCCCGGCTTCGCCTGGCAGCCCTATTTCGACGCGGCCCAACTGGGCGGCGCGCCGCGTCTGATCGTGCGTCAGAACACGGCCCTGCCCAAGATCGCCGCCATCTACGCCGAGACCCCGGTGGCCCTGCTGCAGGCGTGGGAAGCCTTCCACACCGCCGACGACATGGCCCCCTATCTGTCCAAGCGCTTCTCGGACGCCGCATGGGAGTTCAACTCACGCGACCTGTCGGGCCAGCCCGAGCAACGCACGCGTGAAAAACGCGCCATCTCGTTCGCCGAAGGCGCTTTGGGCGAGGCTGCGGGTCGTCTCTATGTCGCCCAGTATTTCCCGGCCGAATCCAAGGCCAAGATGGAAGAACTGGTCGCCAATCTGCGCACCGCCCTGTCGCACCGGATCGATAATCTGAGCTGGATGGGCACGGAAACCAAGGCCGCGGCGCAGGAGAAGCTGCGCAAATTCACGGTCAAGATCGGCTATCCGGACAAGTGGCGCGACTATTCCGCCCTGGACATCCGCGCCGATGATCTGGTCGGCAACGTGGAACGCCAGGGCCGCTTCCAGTGGAACTACCAGCTGGCGCGCCTTAACCAGCCGGTCGACAAGGCTGAGTGGGGCATGACGCCCCAGACGGTCAACGCCTACTACAACTCGGCCAACAACGAGATCGTCTTCCCGGCGGCCATCCTGCAGCCGCCCTTCTTCGATCCGAACGGCGACCCGGCGGTCAACTACGGCGGCATCGGCGGCGTGATCGGTCACGAGATCGGCCACGGCTTCGACGATCAAGGCTCCAAGTCCGACGGCGACGGCGTTCTGCGCAACTGGTGGACGCCCGAGGACAAGGCCAATTTCGAGGCCCTGACCGCGCGTCTGGGCGCGCAATACGCCAGCTACGAGCCGATCGCGGGCTATCACATCAACCCCGGCCTCACGATGGGTGAGAACATCGGCGACGCCTCCGGCGTGGCGGTGGGGCTTGAGGCCTATCACCTGTCGCTGGGCGGGCGTCCGGCGCCGGTTCTGGACGGCACGACCGGCGACCAGCGCTTCTTCTACGGCTGGGCCCAGGTCTGGCAGTCGAAGTACCGCGACGAGGCGCTGAAGCAGCAGGTCGCCACCGACCCGCACTCAGCCGCCCAGTTCCGGGTCATCGGCCCGCTGCGCAACGTCGACGCCTGGTACGACGCCTTCGAGGTCAAGCCGGGGACCAAATACTATCTGACCCCGGATGAGCGCGTCCGCCTCTGGTAGGACGAAGCTTCGTCGATAAGGAAAAAGGCCGGGGTTCGCCCCGGCCTTTTTTCATGGAGAATTCCTGCAGAATCCGAGGCCCCGACCTTCAGACGCCTGGACAATTTCTCGATATTTTCATCGGTTAAGCCAGCATTCCGGGCATAGAAAAGCCCGCTGCGGGGGATACATCGCAGCGGGCTATCTTGCTCTTTAAAGAGCGGACGTTTCCTCCCCGAAACGCCTTCGAGTGCTGCGCGCTTGAGCAACGCTTGCCCTCGAGTGAGTTCATTTGGCCCAAGCCCCCCGTGGCCGTCAACGACCAGTTCACCCTCAATCGAACTTTCTTCGACTTATCAGTGATAACCTATCTTGGGACAGATTTATTATCGAAACTTATTCGATAATGGCCTTGATGGCCGCGACCAGGCCTGCGCGGGGGATTTTCATCTGGCCGGGACGCTCTGCCTTCCAGGCGTCGTTGTCAGTGATCCCGGCGGCGGCGGCGCGACCGGCGTCCAGGTCCTTGATGGTCACCTCGCCCGCCGCGATCTCGTCTCCGCCCAGGATGACGACGGCGGGCGCGCCGCGACGGTCGGCGTATTTCATCTGCGCCTTCATGCCTGCGCGGCCGAGGTACAGCTCTGCGGCCACACCCGCTGCGCGCAGTTCGGCGACGGCGGTCAGGTAGTGGCCCATGTCGTCCTCGGAGAAGACGATGACCACGACGGGGCCGCGCACCGCGTCCTCTGCGCCCCGACCTGCAGCGCGCAGGGCCGAGGCCAGACGCGAGACGCCGAAGGAGAAGCCGGTCGCCGGCACGCTCTGGCCGGTGAAGCGCGCGACCAGATCGTCATAGCGGCCGCCGCCGCCGATGGAGCCGAAGCGGACCGGGCGGCCCTTGTCGTCCACCGTGTCCAGCAGCAGTTCGGCCTCGAACACGGCGCCGGTGTAATATTCCAGACCACGCACGATGGTCGGATCGAACTTCACGGCGTCCTGGGCGACCTGCATGGCGTTCAGGGCCCGGTCGATGGCGGCCAGTTCGTTCAGCGCCGCCTCGCCCGCCGCGCCCAGGTCGCCGGAACGGGCGACGGCGTCCAGCGTCTCGGCCCGCGTCAGGCCGGGGGTGTTGGCCGAAGCCAGGAAGGCCTCGATGGCCGCCGTCACCTTGGCGGGCAGTTGGGCGCCCTTGGTGTAGTCGCCGGAATCATCCAGACGACCCTCGCCCAGCAACTGGACCACGCCGTCCCAGCCCAGACGGTCGAACTTGTCGATGGCGCGAAGGGCGGTCAGGCGCTGGCCCGCCTCGGTCACGCCGCCGGCGTCGAACAGACCGTCGAACAGCTTGCGGTTCGAGACGCGGATCTGGGCCTGACCTGCATCCAGCCCGGCGCCGCGCAGACCCTCGCAGGCCATGGCGATGATTTCGGCGTCGGCCTCAGGCCGGTCGGAGCCGACGGTGTCGGCGTCGCACTGCCAGAACTCGCGGAAACGGCCGGGGCCGGGCTTTTCGTTGCGCCAGACCGGACCATAGGCGTAGCGGCGGAACGGCTTGGGCAGGGTCTCCCAGGTCTGGGCCGCGAACCGGGCCAGGGGCGCGGTGTGGTCGTATCGCAGCGCCATCCAGTCGCCCGGTTCGTCCGACCCGGCGTCGTCCTGCAAGGCGAAGACGCCTTCGTTGGGACGATCGGCGTCAGGCAGGAATTTGCCCAGGGCGTCGGCGTATTCGAAGGCCGGGGTCTCCAGCGGCTCGAACCCCCAGCGCTCATAGACCTCGGACACGCGCGCCACGATGCGGCGTTCGGCGGTCAGGTCGCGCCCGCGCTTGTCGGCGAAACCGCGCGGATTGCGGGCGAGCGGGCGGATGGGGGCTTCATCAGTCATGCCGCGCGATTAAGCCAAGGGCCACGCCGCCGCAACTCAAGCCGCCGATCAGCCCCTTAATTCTCCAGACCGAGGCTTTGCGTCAAAACCCCGCCTGAAGATCACCTGCGACATCTTGCTCCGAACCAATTCTCCCCATCGGCTCAAAAACCCCCTTGAGAATCGTTACTGTATAACATACCCAGCACCCCTCTTTCGGAAATGGGGGTGCGACGATGCGTACAAAGACCATGCTTCTCTCGGCCGCGGCGACGCTGGCCATCACGACGACGGCCCATGCCGCTCCCCTGCCTCAGTCGGCGCCCCCGTCTGGTTCAGCCGTGGCCAAGGTCGATGACGTGATCGTCACCGCCGATCCGCTGAACCGCTCCGGCGATCAGGTCGTGTCCAGCGTGGCGGTGCTGAGCGGCGACAATCTGGTCCATCGGCGCGAGGCGACGCTGGGCGACACCCTGAACGGCCTGCCGGGCGTCAGTTCGGACACCTTCGGCGGGGGCGCCAGCCGTCCGGTCATCCGGGGCCAGACCGCGCCGCGCGTGAAGGTGCTGAGCAGCGGGTCGGCCCTGCTGGACGCTTCCGAAGTGTCGCCCGACCATGCGGTCGGCGGCGAGACCCTGCTGCTGCAGGGGGTCGAGATTCTGCGCGGCCCCAGCGCGCTGCTGTACGGCGGGGGCGCCATCGGCGGGGCGGTCAATCTGATCGACCGCAAGATCCCGACCGCCATCCCGCCCCGAGGCGGAGAGGGCGCCGCCGAAGTCCGCATCGGCTCGGGGGACAATGAAGAGGCGGCGGTGGCCGGCCTGACCGCAGGCGGAAACGGCTTCGCCGTCCGCATCGAGGCGGCGCGGCGCAAGACCGACGACTACAGGGTTCCCGACTGGAGCGAGAAGCGTCTGGACGGATCGGCCAACGACAGCCGCACCGCCACCCTGGGCGCATCCTGGATCGGGTCGCGCGGCTATCTGGGCGTCGCCTACACCCAGCAGAACAGCACCTACGGCCTGCCGGGCCATAGCCATGAATACGAATCCTGCCACCCGCACGGCACGCACCTGCATTGCGGCGGACACGGCCATGACCACGACGAGGACGGTCACGACCACGATCATGACCATGAGCACGGCCATGGCCATGCCCCGACCGTCGATCTGGTCAGCCGCCGCACCGACGTGCGCGGCGAACTGCGTGATCCGTTCGCGGGGGTCGAGCGCATCCGTTTCCGCGGCGGCTATACCGACTACGCCCATGACGAACGGGACGACGGCCAGATCACCACCACCTTCACCAATCGCGGCTATGACGCCCGCGTCGAGGTGCAGCACGCCCCCATCGGCCGCCTGCGCGGCGTGATCGGCGGACAGGTCGCCCGCAGCGACTTCGCCGCCGAGGGTCTGGAATCCTTCATCCGCCCCAGCCGCACCGAGACCAGCGCCCTGTTCGTGCTGGAGACCTTCGACGCGGGGGCCTGGACCTTTGAGGGGGCGGTGCGTCAGGAGTGGCAGAAGACCGGCGCGCGCGGCGATATCGCCGTCGCTTCGCGCCCCGACCGCGACTTCCAGCCTTTCTCGGCCTCGATCGGCGCCAACTGGCGGTTCGCCCCGGACTATGTCCTGTCGCTCTCGGCCGCCCGCTCGCAGCGCGCGCCCAATATCCAGGAGCTCTATGCGCGCGGCGTCCACCTGGCGACCAACACCTATGAGCTGGGATCGGTGGACCTGAAGACCGAAAGCGTCGTTTCTCTGGAGGCCGGGATCAAGAAGACGCAAGGCCAGACCACCTTTGGCGTCAGCGCCTATCGCTATGCCTATGACGGTTACATCTACGCCGACACCCTGGACCGGTTCGAGGACTTCCGCCTGATCCGCTACACCCAGCATGACGCCACCTTCACCGGGGTCGAGGCCGAGGCCACCCATCGCTTCGTGCCCAATCTGTCGGCGACGGTGTTCGGCGACTATGTCCGCGCCGAGCTGGACGACGGCGGCGACCTGCCTCGCATTCCCGCTGGTCGTCTGGGCGCCCGCACCGATATGATCCAGGGACCGTGGTCCGGTTCGGTCGAATATGTGCGGGTGTTCGAACAGGATCGCGTCGCCAGCTATGAGACGACGACGCCGGGGTACAACATGGTCAACGCCACCGCGGCCTACGACTTCGATCTGGGACCGACTGAGGCGCAGATCTATGTGCGAGGGACCAATCTGTTGAACGAACTGGCGTTCAACCACGCCTCCTTCATCAGCGATCTGGCGCCGCTGAGGGGCCGCAACCTGGTGCTGGGCGTACGCGCCCGGTTCTGATCCCGACATCCTGAAGCCCTGTTCGACGGGCGGAGACGGTCGATCCGTCTCCGCCCGTTTGCGCATCAGAAACCGGCGTGCTGCGACATATTGCCAAGCCGAATGAGAACGTTCACAAGATCACCCTTCGTTGGGGATGATCCGCGTTCCATGACCGCACCTGCCGCGCCCGCCGCCAAGACCCATTACGCCGTTCTGGACGGCCTGCGCGGGGTCGCCGCCCTGATCGTAGTGGCGTTCCATGTGCTCGAGGCGCACGCTGGCGGCGATGCGCACCGGCAGATCATCAACCACGGCTATCTGGCGGTGGACTTCTTCTTCCTGCTGTCCGGCTTCGTCATCGCCTATGCCTATGACGACCGCTGGGGCCAGATGTCGGTGGCGGACTTCCTGAAGCGGCGTCTGATCCGGCTTCAGCCCATGCTGATCCTGGGCAGCCTTTTGGGCGCGGCCCTGTTCGTGCTCCAGGACTATTCGATCTTTCCCAAGCTCCAGTCGGCCACCGCCTGGCAGGTGATCGCGGTGCTGATCCTCAGCGCCCTGATGATCCCCCAGCCCAAGTCGATGGACGTGCGCGGCTGGGGCGAGATCTATTCGCTGAACGGCCCGGCCTGGTCGCTGTTCTATGAATATGTCGCCAACCTGCTGTACGCCCTGGGCCTTAGGAAACTGTCGAACCGGGCGCTGGGCGTGGTCGTGGCGCTGGCGGGTCTGGCCCTGATCCATCTGGCGGTGTTTGGCGGACGGGGCGACCTGATCGGCGGCTGGGCGCTGGATGCCGAGGGCGTGCGCATCGGCCTGACGCGCGTGCTGTTCCCCTTCTGCGCAGGGGTTCTGCTGTTCCGGGTAGGACGGCGCATCCGCATCAATCACGCCTTTGCGGTCGCCAGCCTGCTGTTGGTCGCCGGCCTGTCCCTGCCGCGTTTCGGCGGGGCGGAGCATGTGTGGGTCAACGGCCTGTACGAGGCCTTGTGCGTGATCCTGCTGTTCCCGCTGATCGTGGCCATCGGGGCGGGCGACAAACAGGTCGACGGCGTGTCGGTCCGCGTCGCGCGTTTCTTCGGCGACCTGTCCTATCCGATCTACATCACCCACTATCCGCTGATCTACATCTACACCGGCTGGGTCGTGGACGCGAAGCCGCCGCTGGCGCTGGGCGCGCTGGTCGGCGTGGGGGTCTTCGTCGGATCGGTGCTGATCGCCTGGACCAGCCTGAAGCTGTTCGACGCGCCGGTGCGGCGCTGGCTGGCCCAGCGCTTCCTGCGCCGTCCCGCCCCGGCCAGGACCTGAAGGCCGATCAGGCCTCCAGCGTCTCCACCGTCAGATTGCCGTTGGTATAGACGCAGATCTCGGCGGCGATCTTCATGGCCTTGCGGGCGATGGCCTCGGCGTCCAGTTCGGTGTCGTCGCTCAGGGCGCGGGCGGCGGCCAGGGCGTAGTTGCCGCCCGACCCCACGGCGGCGACGCCGTATTCCGGCTCAAGCACGTCGCCCACGCCGGTGACGGTGAAGATCGACGACTTGTCCGCCACCAGCAGCATGGCCTCCAGACGACGCAGATAGCGATCGGTGCGCCAGTCCTTGGCCAGATCGACGCAGGCCCGCGCCAGTTGATCCGGATACTGCTCCAGCTTGGCCTCCAGCCGCTCGATCAGGGTCAGGGCGTCAGCCGTGGCCCCGGCGAAGCCCGCCAGAACCTTGCCGCCCGCCAGGGTCCGCACCTTGCGCGCCGAACCCTTGACGATGGTCGGCCCCATCGAGACCTGGCCGTCGCCGGCGATGACGGTGCGGCCGTTCTTGCGCACCGCCAGGATGGTGGTGCCGTGCCAGTCGGGGAAGTTGGAAGCGTGCGATTGGGTCATGTCCGCCAGATGGCCCGCCCAAGCCCGCGCATCAAGTCCGGCGCTGAAATGTGCGGACCCTGAGCCCCAGACCCGCCGCAAACTCGCATAACAGCGTCTCACTTTCACCCCATTTTTGGAGAAAAAGAGCAAACATCATCAATGATAACGATCACAGAGGGCGTTAAATTGCTGTTCCGCGTTGTTTTTGTAAGCGAACTTGTCGCTGGCGCCGGACAGTCCATGCGCTCGGTGGCCGAAATTCTGGGCGTGTGTCAGCGCAACAACCAGCGCGACGAGATCACCAGCGCCCTGATCTTTTATGACGGCGAGGCCGCCCAGATGATCGAGGGCAAGCGCGTGGACGTGGACCGGCTTCTGGCCCGCGTGGCCCGCGATCCCCGACACAGGAACCTGCGGGTTCTGCAGGATCGCCCCGTGCTGAAACGCCAGACCGCCAACCCCGTCCGCCTCAGCGCGCTCAGCCCGGATCAGGCCCAGACCCTGCTGCAGGGACGCCGCCTTAGCCACCTGTCGGCGGACGGCCTGCAACGCCTGCTGATGTGCGACCATCTGACCCTGGCGGCCTGAGCCCAATGGTCTGAGCGCGTCCTGTCACCGCCCGGTCGTATTCCGTTAATGATACATCTCTAGGGCAGGGTCGTCCGCCAGTTGGCGCTCAAGCGTACGAGTACCCATGAGTCTGTTTCGCCTTGTTTTCGCCAGCGACGCCGTCGGCGCCGCGGCTGAAGGGCTTTTGCCGCTGATCGACATCATCGGCGTGTCGAACGCGAACAACCGACGCGACCACGTCACCAGCGCCCTGCTGCGTCGCCACGGTCGGTTCTTCCAGGTCATGGAGGGCGCGCGGGTCGATCTGGACCGCACGCTGAACCGCATCCGCGCCGACCGCCGTCACACCGATATCCGCATCCTGGCCGACCGCCCCGTCGATGCGCGCCTGTTTCCCGACAGCCCCATGTCGCGGATCGACGCCACGCCTGCGCTGGATCGCCTGATCTGCGCCGGTCTGACGGCGCAGAAGACCGGACTGATGCTTGAGCAGCTGATGGCCGAGGCGCATCGGACCGCAAGCCCAATCGCCTGACCCTGCCCGCCAAGCCGGGGCCTCGCTTCCCAGGCCGGGCGTCGCTAGATGAAGGGCATGGTTTTCTCTGAAGACGAAGTCGAACGCTACGCCCGCCATCTGGTCCTGTCCGAGATCGGGGGGCCGGGGCAGCAGGCGCTGAAGAAGGCGCGGGTGCTGATCGTCGGCGCGGGCGGGGTCGGCGCGCCTGCGGCCCTGTATCTGGCGGCGGCGGGGGTCGGAACCCTGGGCCTGATCGACGACGATGTGGTCAGCCTGTCGAATCTGCAGCGGCAGATCATCTTTTCGACCGGCGAAACGGGCCAACCCAAGGTCGAGGCCGGGGCGGCGCGCCTGACGGCCCTGAACCCCCATGTCGCCATCGAAACCTTCGCTGAGCGCCTGACCGCCGACAACGCCGCCGCGCGGATCGGCGCCTTCGACATCGTGCTGGACGGGACCGACGACTTCGAGACGCGCCATCTGGTCAATGCGGCCTGCGTGGCGGCGGGCAAGCCCCTGGTCTCCGGCGCGCTTGGCCGCTGGAGCGGACAGGTCGCGGTCTTCACCGGCCGACCCTGCTATCAGTGCCTTGTGCCGGATGTTCCGCCGGACGCCGAGACCTGTTCGCGCGTCGGCGTGGTCGGGGCGCTGGCGGGGGTGATCGGGTCGATGGCCGCGCTGGAGACGATCAAGCTGATCACCGGCGCGGGCCAGCCCCTGACCGGGCGGCTGATGCTGTATGACGGCCTCAGCGCCGCCGCGCGCACGGTGAAGATCGCCGCCGATCCCGCCTGTCCCGTCTGCGGCGCCTAGGCATGGCCCGCCGTCCCGTCGCCGCCACACGCCTGAACGCCGCCAATCTGGCCGGACTGGGCGCAGAGCGGATCGCCGAACTGCTGATTGAGGCGTCGGACAGCGACCCCATCCTGAAACGCCGGCTGCGGCTGGTCATGGCCGCCGAGGCCGGACCCGAGGTGCTGGCGCTGGAGCTGGACAAGCGGCTGACGACCATCGCGACCAGCCGGGCGCGGGTGTCGTGGCGCAAACGTCCCGACCTGCTGCGCGATCTGGGCATCCTGCGGCGCGGGATCGTCGATGATCTGGCGCCCGCCGCCCCGTCAGTAGGGCTGGAGCGGATGATCGGCTGGCTTGATCTGTTTCGCGGTCTGGCCGCGCGGGTCAAGGACCAGAAGGGCGAGGTCGCCGCCGCCTTCGAAACCGCTGCTCCCGACCTGTGGCGGATCGCGGCCAAGGCCGTGCGGACGGACGACAGTACGCTGGAGCTGCTGGCCCAGGCCGTCGCCCGCCAGCCGCTGGAATACGCCCGCTGGATCGCATTGGCGGACGACGCCCTGACGCCGGATCTGGCCCGCGGCCTGATCGACCATCTGGACGCCAAGACCGACGCGCGCGGGATGCGGACGGTCATGCGGCGGCTGGCCGACCGCGCGGGCGACCTGGACCTGTGGCTGTCGCTGGTCAGCCGGGATGAACGGGGCGCGCCCGATTTCGCCGCCGCCGTCGCCCAGCGGCTGGTCGCAGCGGGCCGGGTCGTCGAGGCGCGCGAGGCGCTGGAGGCGGCGCTGACGCCTGCGGCTTCGAACCGGCTCTGGACCTTTGGACGCTCGCCCAACGCGGGCCCGCCGCGCCTGACCCCGGCGTGGGAGGCCGCCTCCATCGCCGTTCTGGACGCCGAAGGGCGTAAGGACGAGGCTCAGACCCTGCGTTGGGAGCTGTTCCAGCACGAGCTGTCGGCGCCGGTCCTCAAGGACTATCTGGCGCGCCTGCCGGACTTTGATGATGTGGAAGCGCTGGACCGCGCCCTGGCCCATGCTGCGACCCAAGCCGATTTCGAAAAAGGACTGAGCTTCCTAATGGACTGGCCCGCCCATCGCGAGGCGGCGGCCATGGTCGAACAGCGGCGCCGCGAAATCCACAAGTCCCTGCCGCAGAGGGCCGACTGGGCCGCGCGGCTGGCGCAGCGTTTCCCGGCGGCGGCTGAACTGCTGAGCGCCGGTTAGAACATCGCCGGTATGACCCGGTCGGGCGGGCGGTGGCCGTTCTGATAGGTCATGACATTGGCGATGACCCGGTCGCCCATGTCCTGACGCGCCTCCAGGGTCGCTGAGCCCAGGTGGGGCAACAGCACCACATTGGGCTGGCCCAGCAGGCCGGGGTGAATGTCCGGCTCATTCTCGAACACGTCCAGACCGACGCCTGAGACGGCGTGCATGGCGACCGCCTGGGCCAGGGCCGCCTCGTCGACCAGTTCGCCGCGCGCGGTGTTGACCAGAATGGCGTGGGGCTGAAGCTTGGCCAGTCGCTGGGCCGACAACAGGTGATGCGTATCCTTGGTCGCCGGGCAGTTCAGCGAGATGATGTCCATGCGCGACAGCATCTGGTCCAGGTCATCCCAGTAGGTCGCGCCCAACTCCTCCTCGATCAGGGACGAGACAGGCTTGCGGTTATGATAATGGACCTGAAGTCCGAAGGCCTTGGCGCGACGGGCCAGGGCCTGGCCGATCCGGCCCATGCCGACGATGCCCAGCCGCTTGCCCCACAGTTTGCGCCCGCACATCCAGGTCGGGGTCCAGCCCTCGAACCGGCCGTCGGCGATCACCTGCGCCCCCTCGACCAGACGGCGGCTGACAGCCAGAATCAGGCTCATGGCCATGTCGGCGGTGTCTTCGGTCAGGACGCCCGGCGTATTGGTGACGATGATGCCGCGCGCCACGGCGGCGTCCACGTCGATATTGTCCACGCCCGCGCCGAAGTTGGCGATCATCTTCAACTGCTCGCCCGCGCCATTGATCAGGTCGGCATCGATTTTGTCGGTGATGGTGGGCACCAGAACCTGGGCCCGCTGGACGGCGGCTTCCAGCGCCGCGCGGTTCATCGGCTGGTCCTTCAGGTTCAGCTCAGCGTCGAAAAGTTCGCGCATCCGCGTCTCGACCGCGTCCGGCAGGCGTCTGGTTAATACGACCTTAAGCTTGGAGGCGGACATTGCAGGCCTTGGTTTGCGGGCGGCGATTTAATGGATCGAGGCCCGCGCGACGGGTCGTTCCATACAGTGTCTAGCAAAGCCGCCGCCATCTTCCAAAGCTTCTGGCGCCGCATCGTCGTCGCCGGGGCTGTCATCGCCCTGTTCGGGGGTCTGGGCGTCCTGACCAGCGCCGGTCAGTCCATGCCCGACGGCCGCCCCACGCCGACGGGGCTGGAGGTGCCGCGCTGGATCTCGTTGAAGTCCTCGCACGTCCGCGCCCGTCAGGGACCGGGGCTGGATTATCCGATCCTGTGGGAATACCGCGCCGCCGGACTGCCGGTTCAGGTCATCGCCGAGACGGCGGAATGGCGCAAGATCTGCGACCCGGACGGCGCCGTGGCCTGGATCCACCGCACCGTGTCCTCGGGTCGCCGCTCGGTGTTCAACACCACGTCCGAAGAGGTGCCGATCCGCGCCGGCCGCTCCGACACCGCCTCGGTGCGCGCCCGCCTGTCGCCCCGCGCCCTGGTGTCGCTGGACGAGTGCGAGGACGGCTGGTGCCGGGTGCGGGCGCGACGGCTGGAAGGCTGGGTGGCGCAGCGATCGGTGTTCGGAACCCAGGAACGCGCCCTGTGCAACGCCAACCGTCCGGCTGGAACCGGACGCGGCTGAACCCGCGCCCTTAAGCCCCCCTGTTGAGCCAAACCGCGCGGTCGTGTAACCCGCGCTTTGATATTCTACGAAACGGAAGCGCCTTGACCCAGTCCCAATACCCCTCGTCCTTTGATCATGAGGCCCTGCTGGCCTCTGGCCGCGGCGAGCTGTTCGGTCCAGGCAACGCCCAGCTGCCCGCCCCGCCGATGCTGATGTTCGACCGGATCGTCACGATCAACTCGGACGGCGGCGAGCACGGCAAGGGCTATGTCGAGGCGGAACTCGACATCAATCCCGAGCTCTGGTTCTTCCAGTGCCACTTCATCGGCGACCCCGTCATGCCCGGCTGCCTGGGCCTGGACGCCATGTGGCAGCTGGTCGGCTTCTACCTGGGCTGGATCGGCGGACCGGGCCGCGGCCGCGCGCTGGGCGTCGGCGAGGTCAAATTCACCGGCCAGGTGACGCCTGACGTCAAGAAGGTGGTCTACAAGATCCACCTGAAGCGGGTGATCAACCGCAAGCTGGTCATGGGCATCGCCGACGGCGTGCTGGAGGCCGATGGCCAGGTCATCTACACCTGCAACGACATGCGGGTCGGACTCTTTGGCGCCGCCAAAGACGAGCCGACGGCCGCCTAAGCGCCTATATACCGTCAGCAAGGCGGAAGACCCTCGGGTCGAGAAGCATCAGAAGGAAACACCATGCGTCGTGTCGTCGTCACCGGCTTGGGCATCGTATCCTCCATCGGCCATGGCGCCGAAGAGGTCACCCAGTCGCTGCGCGAAGCCCGTTCGGGCGTCGTTCATGCAGCCGATCACGCCAAATACGGCTTCCGCAGCCAGGTCTGGGCGCCGCCGAAAATCGGCCCGTGGGAGGAACTGGTCGACCGTCGCGCCGCCCGCTTCCTGGCCAACGGCACGGCCTGGGCCCACATCGCCTTTGAAGAGGCGCTGAAGTCGTCGGGTCTGTCGGCGGATGAGATCAAGGACGACCGCATCGGCCTGATCGTCGGCGAGGGCGGCCCCTCGACCCAGGTCATCCTGCAGGCGGCCCAGACGACCATCGAAAAGGGCGCGCCCAAGCGCATCGGCCCGTTCGCGGTGCCGAAAGCCATGGCCTCGGGGCCGTCGGCGGTCCTGTCGACCTGGTTCCAGATGCGCGGCATCAACTATTCGATCAGCTCGGCCTGCGCGACCAGCGCCCACTGCATCGGCGCGGGGGTCGAGCAGATCCAGTGGGGCAAGCAGGACGTGGTCTTCGCCGGCGGCTGCGAGGACATCGACTGGTCCATGTCCAACATGTTCGACGCCATGGGCGCCATGTCGTCCAACTTCAACGAGACGCCCTCGGTCGCCTCGCGCGCCTATGACGTCAACCGCGACGGCTTCGTCATCGCGGGCGGCGCAGGCATCGTGGTGCTGGAAGAGTACGAGCGGGCCAAGGCGCGCGGCGCGACCATCTATGCCGAAGTCACCGGCTACGGCGCCAATGCCGACGGCTATGACATGGTCGCCCCCTCGGGCGAGGGCGCGCAGCGCTGCATGAAGATCGCGCTGGAGCAGGCCGGTAATCCGAAAATCGACTACCTGAACCCGCACGGCACCTCGACGCCGGTGGGCGATTCAAAGGAGATGGAGGCCGTTCGCGCCGTCTTCGGCGACAACCTGCCGATGATCTCCTCGACCAAGTCGCTGACGGGCCACTCGCTGGGCGCCGCAGGCGCTCAGGAAGCCATCTACTGCCTGCTGATGATGCAGAACGGCTTTGCGTCGGAAAGCGCCCACATCGAAACCCTCGATCCGGCGTTCGAGGGCATGCCCATCCTGCGCAAGCGTCACGACGGCGAACTGACCCACGTCATGTCCAACAGCTTCGGCTTCGGCGGCACCAACGGCGCCCTGATCCTGTCGAAGGTCTGAGACGATACGTCCCCGTCATCCTCGAGCCTGCCCCGAGGATGACGGCGGAACGCATGCTTAAGTGACATTTTGTTGCGCCCAAGAGCCTCGACAAGCGCACACCCCGTCGATTCTTTCACGACACCCAGTTTACACGACCGATTTTCCTCCATAGAGAGCGTCGCCGTGTCCATGCTCATGACCAAAACCATTACCTCGAAAACCACCTGCCTCGGCGGGGCGGTTTCGGGTGTGCGCAAGGTTTAAGCGACAACCTCGATCCCAAGCCCCGCCGACGCGCGGGGCGGTCCAGCCGGATCGTGCGCCCCGCGCCTCCCACCTTCCCAGGAGACGCCTTTCATGACCTTTTCCCCGTCCAATCCGCCCCACGTGGGCATCGTTGGCGCCACCGGCCTCGTCGGCGAGATGATGCGCGGCCTGCTGGCCGAGCGGAACTTCCCGCTGGCTTCGCTGCGCCTGTTCGCCTCGGCCCGGTCGGCGGGCAAAACCATCCGCTTCGGCAACGCCGAGGTGGTGGTCGAGGATGCGGCGACCGCGGATTACGCCGGTCTCGACATCGTCTTCTTCTCGGCAGGCGGCGAAACCTCGCGCGCCCTGGCCCCCAAGGTCGCAGCCGCAGGCGCCGTGGTCATCGACAACTCGTCCGCCTACCGCAGCGACCCGGACGTTCCGCTGGTCGTCGCCGAGGTGAACCCGCACGCCCTGGCCGACCGGCCCAAGGGCATCATCGCCAATCCCAACTGCACCACCATGGCCGCCATGCCGGTGCTGAAGCCCCTGCATCAGGCGGCGGCCCTGAAGCGTCTGACCGTCTCGACCTATCAGGCCGTATCGGGCGGCGGGGTCGAGGGCATTCGTGTTCTGGAAACTCAGAGCCGCGCGACCGTGGATCAGGGCGCGGCCCTGGCCCGCGACGGCGGCGCGGTCGATTTCGGCGCGCCTGAGAAGTGGGTCGTGCCGATCGCCAACAATGTGGTGGCCCTGAACTATACGCTGTCGGAAGACGGATACACCGACGAGGAGCTGAAGCTGCGCGACGAAAGCCGCAAGATCCTAGAGATCCCCGGCCTGCCGGTGTCCGGCACCTGCGTGCGCGTGCCGGTCTATTCGGGCCATTCGCTGTCGATCAACGCCGAGTTCGACCGCCCGATCTCGGTGGAGACGGCGCTGGAACTGTTGGGTCAGGCGCCGGGCGTGGTGGTGACGGCGGTGCCGAACCCGCTGGACGCCACGGGCCAGGACCCGGTCTTCGTCGGCCGCGTACGCCCCGACCCGACGGTCGAGCACGGCCTGGCCCTGTTCGTCTCCAACGACAATCTGAGGAAGGGCGCCGCTCTGAACGCGGTTCAGATCGCCGAGGTTCTGGTCCAGCAGAACGGCTGATCCAGGTCGAACAGGCGGGGTTCAGTCGTAGCGCACGCCGCTGAGATAGAGCCCCGCCGAGGGGGCGACGGGGCCGCACCGCGCGCGGTCCTTCGCCTCCAGCGCCGCCTTGACGTCATGGGCGGTCCAGCGGCCCAGACCCACCTCCACCAGCGTCCCGGCCATGGAGCGGACCTGACGATGCAGGAAGCTGCGGGCCTGGAACACCAGATGCACCTCTTCGCCGAAACGGCTGACGCGGGCCACGTCCAGCGTCCTGACCGGCGACCTGGACTGGCAGCCCACGTCGCGGAAGGTGGTGAAGTCGTGGTGGCCGACCAGCACCTGGGCCGCATGATGCATGGCCTCGGCGTCCAGCGTCTTCTTGACGTGCCAGACGCGGTCACGCTCCAGCACCGGCTGGGGGCGGCGGTTCAGGATGCGGTACAGATAGCCCCGCCCCGTCGCCGAAAACCGCGCGTGCCACTCGGGATCAGGCGCATAGTCCGCCGCCAGAACGCAGACGTCCTGACGCACCAGATGGGCGTTGATGGCGTTCAACACCGTGGCGAGCGGCCAGTCGCGCTCCAGATCGGCATGGATGACCTGGGCCGTGGCGTGGACTCCGGCGTCGGTTCGTCCCGCCGCTGCGATGCGGATGCGTTCGCCCGAAAAGGCGGCGATGGCGTCCTCGACCGCGCCCTGCACCGTCGGCTGGCCGTCCTGGGCCTGGAACCCGTTGTAGGCCGTGCCGTCGTATTCCAGGGTCAGCTTGTAGCGCGGCATCAGCCGAGCACCGTCCCCGCAGGCAGGGCAAAGCCGCGCAGCATCTCATCCGCGCTTTGCGCCGCCTTGCCCTCGCGCTGGACGCGGATCAGGCGCACCGCGCCGCTTCCGCAGGCCACGGTCAGGGCGTCGTCCAGAACGGCGCCCGGCGCGCCCGCGCCGTCCGCCAGCGTCGACAGCAGGGCCTTGACCCGGACGGGGCCAGCCTCAGACGGGGCCTCGAACCAGGCGCCGGGGAAGGGCGACAGGCCGCGGATATGGGCGTCCACCTCGGCCGCCGGACGGGTCCAGTCGATGCGGGCCTCCGCCGGGGTGATCTTGCGCGCATATGTGGCCTCGCCCGCCTGTTCGCTGGGCGTGACGCCGCCGCGCTCGATGGCGGCCAGGGCGCGGGGCCACAGGGCGGCGCCGACATGGGCCATGCGTTCGGACAGGCTGGCGGCCGTGTCGTCAGGGCGGATGTCCATCAGTTCGCTGAGCAGGATGGGGCCTTCGTCCAGCCCCTCGCCCATCTGCATGATCTGGACGCCGGTCTGGGCGTCACCGGCCATGATGGCGCGCTGGATGGGGGCGGCGCCCCGCCAGCGCGGCAGAAGCGAGCCATGCAGGTTCAGGCAGCCCAGACGCGGCGCCTGCAACACGGCGGGCTTCAGGATCTGGCCATAGGCGACGACGCAGGCCGCATCCAGGTCCAGGCTCTGGAAGGTGTCGATGGCGTCCTGGGCCTTCATGCTCTCAGGCGTGAAGACCGGCAGGCCCATGGTTTCGGCAAAGGCGTGGACCGGCGACGGCGTCAGCTTCTGACCCCGGCCCTTGGGGCGCGGCGGCTGCGAATAGACGGCGACGATCTCGTGGCCCGAAGCAATGAGCTCGGCCAGAGACGGCACGGCGAAATCGGGAGTTCCCATGAAGGCAAGGCGCATGGGCACGCCCTTTAAAGTGTTGCGGCGTTTACTGCCAGCGGGTGAAGACGCCGCCGCCCTCATCCCATTCGCCGCCCGCGTCCAGCGCATCGTCGAAATCGAGCAGCCGATCCAGCAGCAGACCCGCGACCACGCCCAGCAGCGCGATCCCGGCGACGGTGGCCACGCCCGCCACGCCGATCTTCTGGCTGCGCGTCAGGCGACGGCGGCCGTTGGTGTCGATGACGACGGAGGCGTTGCGGCGGGGCGGGCGGCGGCTCATGCGGCGATCCTGTCTCGGGCGGCCTTCTTGACCTTGGTCACGGCGCGCTCGCGCTTGAGCCGCGACAGGTGGTCGATGAAGAGCACGCCGTTAAGGTGATCCATCTCGTGCTGGATGCAGACGGCGTAAAGACCCTCGGCCTCTTCCTCCACCTGTTCGCCGGCACGGTTCAGATAGCGAATACGGACGCGGGCGGGACGTTCCACCTTGTCGAAATATTCCGGGATCGACAGGCAGCCCTCTTCGTAGGTGTAGAGCTCGTCCGACGACCAGAGAATTTCAGGATTGGCGAAGAAACGCGGGTTCTTGCGCGCCTCGGCGTTCTCGGCCTCTTCTTCCTCGGTCTCGCAGACGACGCCGTCCTTGTCGCCCAGGTCCATGACGATGACCCGGTCCAGCGCGCCCACCTGAACGGCGGCCAGGCCGATGCCCGGCGCATCGTACATGGTGTCCAGCATGTCATCCATCAGGGTGCGGACGGCGTCGTCCACAGCCGCGACGGGCTTGGAGACCTGCTTCAGGATCGCCAGATCGGCGGCGTTATCAATGGTGAGGATGCGACGAATAGCCATGAGCGGGAGGTAAGCCCGCCCCATGAGAAGGTCAAGATTTCCGACCTGCACGGTCAGGTTTGTCGCGCCCCTATGGCCTGATCGCCGCAGTCGGCGCAGCCCTCACTCCTTGCCGGGCAGGGCGCGGGGTTTGCGGTTCTCGTCTATGGCGACATAGGTGAAGACGCCTTGCGTAACCTGCACAGAGGCGACCTGCGGCTGGCCGCGCGCACGTTTCCAAGCCTCGACGCTGACGCGGATCGAGGTGCGGCCTGCATGGATGACCTCGGCGTAGATGCTGACCTCGTCGCCGACCGAGACCGGCTGGTGGAAGACCATGCCGTCCAGCGCCACCGTGGCGCACCGCCCGCAGGCCAGTTCGAACGCCGGGGTCGCCCCCGCCAGGTCCATCTGGGCCAGCAGCCAGCCGCCGAAGATGTCGCCCTCGGGGTTGGTGTCCGCCGGCATGGCGACGATGCGGCCGACGGGCTGGGTTTCGGGCGGATAGGCGGGCGTGTCGGACATGGGAGAAAGCTCTGGCGTTCGGGGAGGCGCTGTTCCTACGCCTCGGAAACGGGCTTGTCGCGTCTGGCGCGAGGCTTCCGGGGGACGGACAGGCTCAACTGCGAGCTTCGGATGGCCCTGGCGTCCTGAAGGGCGCGCCACGCCCCGCCAAGCTCCATCGCCATCAACAGGTGATCCTGGGTCAGAACGCCCCGGCGGGCGAGGCGAAACTCGGCGACGTCGTTCAGCAGGCGCGAGGCCTCGCGCACGTCCGCCCGATCCGACCGAGCCCCGAGGTCTTGAAGCCGCGCGAACCGCCAACCCTGTTCGGGCGGATGCTCCAGCGCCAAGGCGAACCGCGCCTCCGGCGTCATGTCCGCACCGAGGAACCGCCATTCCGTCTCGTTCGGCGCGCGGCGGTAGTGGCCCGCCTGGTCCGGCAGTCCGTTGGCCGCATAGACCTCAAGCGCTGCGGCTTCGATCTCATCCAGAGCCAGGGCCAGACCATCGGGCTCCGACGCTTCGACGGCTTCGGGGCGGGTGAAGGGATCGTGATCCGCACCTAGATCCTTGGCGCGCCTGCCGCCCGTCAGGCCGGAAAACAGGTCGCGCCAGGCCATGGGATCAGTTGTTGTTCAGGGTGCTGGTGACCGAGATGTCATAGACGACCCGCGTCATGCTCTGAACGACTTCGAAGAATTTCCGCATCTCGGCGGCGCCCGCCAGGGGCACATAGACCACGTCCTCCGGCATCACCTGCATATTGGTGGCGGCGAAGACATTGGCGGCGTCGGCGAAGTTCAACTCATAGACCACCGGCACGCCTCGCGGCGTCGCGGGTTGATTGATCCCCAGTGCCTGAGCGACTTCCGGCCGCTCGAAGCGAAAGACCATGACCCGCCGCGCGTTGGCGGCGTTGGTGTTCAGACCGCCGACCTTGGACATGGCCCCGGTCAGGGTCATGGGACCGGCGGGCATGTCCACCTGGGCCACGGCGTTCAGGGCGCCGAAGGTGGAGAAACGGCGCGGCTTGTACTGGACATTGATCACGTCGCCGCGCTGCAGGCGGACGTTTTCACCGAACTCGGTCGTCACGGCCGACAGGGGGGCGGTATAGGTCTGACCTGCGCGCTGGATCGAGATGGTCAGGTCGTCGGTGGAACGCGCCGAACCGCCTGCGGCGGCGATGACGTCCAGAATCCGGTCGCGGTTGACGCCGACCGGCACGCGGCCCGGCTGGCGAACGTCGCCCAGCACATTGACGCTGTTGGAGACATTGCCCGCAATGGCGACCATGACCTGCGGATTGGCGACCTTGCCGACCAGCGCGCGGCGGATGGCGGCGGCGGCCTGGGTGGAGGTCAGACCCTGGACATGAACCTGCCCAGCGAAGGGAATGGAGATCGAACCACTGCGATCCACGACGGCGCCCGGCAGGGCCTGGCTTCCACCCTCGATGCCGGCCGAGCGGCTATTGCTGCTCCCGCCGCCGCCGAACAGAGAGCCCGAAGGGTCGTAGATCGAAACGGCCAAGGTGTCGCCCTCGCCGATGATGTCGACGGGCTGTTCGCTGGAGGCCGACGCCAGGGTGCCGAAGAACTGCGGCGGGACATGTTTGATCCGCTCGGTCACTTCGTAGGTCAGCGGCACCAGGGCGTAGCTGCCGAGGGCCTGGGCCGTCGTCGCGCCGGAATCGATGGAGGCGCCGGAGGGTCCGTCGCGTGGAAGCGTGGAACAGCCGCCCAGAATGGCGACGATGGCAAGCGGCAGAATGGTGCGCGTCATGAAGCTGAAAAGCCCTCGTTCGCGGATTGATTACAAGTCTTTGCCCCTGCTCGCCAGAGGCGAAACGGGTTTCAGGCCGATGGCGTCGGCTACGATCTGGAAATGCCCCGGCCAGGTCGGGGCCGAATATCTGGACGGGGAAGGCGGCGGGACAGAGGCGGCCTGTTGGATCACGTTCAGCCAACCCAGTCCATCCAGCGGATCGACCATCTGTGCGTGGGGGGTCAGTTCACGATGCGGCGGAATATCCGAGGCGATCAGCGGCAGGCCCATGGCGCAGGCCTCGACGGCGGGCAGATCGAACCCCTCCACCGACGAGGGCGCCAGAACCGCCTGCGCACCGCGCATCAACCGCGCCAGAACCACATCCGACAGATTGGCCGCCTGATGCACGACCCCGCGCAAATTGGGTGTACGCTGCAGATGGTCCAGCACCGCCTCATTCTCCCAGCCGTAACGCCCGATCAGGACCAGCGAGGGCGTCTGGCCGCCCATCCGCTCCTCGAGCCTGCGCCACAGGGTCAGCAGCAGGGCCAGGTTCTTGCGCGCCTCGATGGTGCCGACATGGACGAAATAGGGTCGTGACGCCTGTATGGCCTCGCCCGCGACAAAGGCAGGCTCCAAGCCCAGGTGCGCGACATGGATCGGCGGCTGGGGCAGCCCCTCTCGCGACGCAAAGGCCCTCAGCTCATCGCCCGTATAGGCCGAGTTGACGATCACACGGCTGGCGTAGCGCAGGGTGTTGGCCACCCGGGCATAGTGTTTGTCGCCATCGCCAGGGCGGCAGAACTCGGGGTGGGTGATCGGAATCAGGTCGTGGATCAGGATCACCCGCTCGACGCCAGCAGCCTCGAGTTCCTGCAGGGCGGTCGATTCATGCAGGGTGGTGTGGCCGACGCTCAGATACAGGTCGGCACCCGGCAGACGCTGCGCGTGGTTGGAGCGGAAAAACTGTTTCAAGACCCGGGTCTTGTCGGCGGGCTTTTCCGGCGCGGGCGCGGGCGGGGCGCCGATGACCGAGGCGGCGGGGCGGTCCGGCGCCGTCAGGGCCTGCAGCAACCGAGCCTCATGCGCCAGATCGTCAGGGCTGCTGACCGCACCGTTCCAGCGCGCGCGCAGATCGACAACGAAGCGCCGGAACCAGTCGCCGTCGACGGTGACCAGCCGGTTCTTGCGCCCCCGGACGGGGATGGTCGTCACGTCAGAGCGCGACAACAACCATTCGGCATAGGCCAGACAGACCCGGTCCACCCCGGTGGGGGCGGAGCGGTCGGCCCGGCTCATCAACCGGCTGGCGTCGTAGAGGATTCTCATGGTCACGCGGTCAGGCGACGTAGCCCGCCTGCATCAGTTCGGCGATGTGGACGATGGCGACGGGGCGCCCCTCCTCCACCACGAACAGGTTGGAGATCTTGTTGGCCGTCAGCAGATCGACCACGTCGCTCATCCGCGCATTGGTGTCCACCGTGATCGGATTGGCGCCCATGATGTCGGCCGCGGTCAGGCCGTTGATGTCGCGCTGGAAGGCGCGGCGCAGGTCGCCATCGGTGACGATTCCGACCAGCGAACCGGCCTCATCCAGAACCGCGACGGCGCCCTTGCGCCCCTCGGTGACGGCGGAGACGACTTCGCTGAAACTGGCGCCCAGAGGCACGCTGGCGGGGGCGGCGGCGTTGTCGCCCATCCACTCGCGCACGCTCTGCAGGCTCATGCCCAGGGCGCCGCCCGGATGATGGAGGCCGAAGTCCATGGCCGTGAACTCTCGCCTATCCATCAGCACCATGGCCAGGGCGTCGCCCAGGGCCAGGGTCATCAGGGTCGAGGTCGTGGGGGCCAGTCCGTTGGGGCAGGCTTCTGCCACCTTGGGCATGGTCAGGCAGACGGCGGCGTTGCGGCCCAGGAAACTGGTCGGGCGCTGGGTGATGGCGATGACAGGGATGTTGTTGCGCTGGCAATAGATCAGGGGATCGCGCAGTTCGCGGCTCTCGCCCGAATTGGAGATGGCCAGAAGGGTCACGTCGGGACGCAGCATGCCCAGGTCGCCGTGGCTCATTTCCGCCGGATGGACGAAGAAGGCGTTGGTGCCCGTCGAGGCCAGGGTCGCGGCGATCTTGCCGCCGATATGGCCCGACTTGCCCATGCCGGTGACGACCACATAGCCGGGGCGGCTCATGATCACATCGACGGCGCGGGCGATGGAGACGTCGATGGAGCGCTCCAGCGCCTCCAGCGCCTCCATGTTCAGCTTGACGACCTCGCGCGCCCGTTCGGTCATGACGGCGATGGCGTCCGGCGACGAATGTTCGATCTCGGTCATCTGGCGACAGGCCCGTAGTCGGGCTCTCCTTTGTTCGAGGTTGCGGCCATTGCCCCACCCGCGCGTGGCGCGCAACTCGTCCTTTTCAGACGCCTTTGTCGCTTTCTGGTCAACCTTTGCCGGTCTGGCGCGTTGCAACACCGGGGAACAAAAGAAAGAGCCGAAGCCTCATGCCGTCTCGCGCCGGAACCGTCGACCTCATCCTGCCTGCACCGCCTGTACGGGGAGACCACATGGCCCTGTTCCTGGACATGGACGGCGTTCTGGCTCCCCTGGCCCCGACGCCGGGAGAGGTCGGGCCGGTCGCCCGCCGCACCGCCGCGTTGAAGGCGCTCGACCTTCGTCTAGGGGGCCGCGTCGCCATCATCAGCGGCCGCACCATCGCCGAGATCGACCGGATTTCCGACCATGCCCTGACCGCCGCCTCCGGCGTGCACGGGCTGGAGCGGCGGCGTCATGATGGCGAGACGGAGCGAAAACCGGCCGACGACGGCGTCGCCTACGCGCTTGAGGCCTTTGAGGCCTTCGCTGCGCACCGTCCGGGCATGATCGTCGAGGACAAGGGGGTTTCCGCCGGGCTCCACTATCGCGGCGCCCCCGATCAGGCGCGCGCCGCCGAGGCGCTGGCCGACCGCCTGCAGATCGAAACCGGTCTGACGCTGCAGCCTGGCCATATGGTGCTGGAGCTGAAGACACCCGGCGCGACCAAGGGCACGGCCTTGACCGCCTTCATGCGCGAGGCGCCGTTCAAAGACGCCCTGCCCGTCATGGTCGGGGACGACGTGACCGATGAAGACGGGTTCGAGGCCGCCAAGGCCCTGGGCGGCTACGGCGTTCTGGTCGGCCCCGTCCGCCCGACCGCCGCCCGTTACGGGCTGGACGACGTCGACGCCGTCCTGACCTGGCTGGAAGCCCTCGCCGAGGCCCAGACGTGAGCCTGAATGCGAGCATGAAACCCAATCTGGATCTCTGGCCCATCGGCAACTGCGCCATCAGCGCCCTGATCGATCGGCAAGGCCGCTTCGTCTGGGCCTGCGCCCCGCGCGTGGACGGCGATCCGGTCTTCTCCGCCCTGATGAACGGCGACACGCCCGATCACGGCTTCTGGGCCGTCGAACTGGAGGATCAGGTCAGCGTCGACCAGGCCTATGTGCGCAACACCCCTGTGCTGCGCACCGTGCTGACCGCCAGAGACGGCGCGGCGGTCGAGATCATCGACTTCGCCCCCCGCCACGCCAAACACGCCCGCACCTATCGCCCGCTGGCCTTCGGGCGGATCGTCCGGCCGCTGAACGGCACGCCGCGTGTCAGGATGAGGCTGCGCCCATCGACGGACTGGGGCGCCAGGGCCGCGCCCCACACCTCGGGCTCGAACCACATCCGCTTCATCTGCCCGGACATCGTCTTTCGCCTGACCACCGACTGCCCGGTCTCGCACATTCTCAATGAACGGACGATCCGGCTGGAGCGGCCCTATTACTTCTTCCTCGGCCCGGACGAGGGCTATGACCAGGACATCAGCACCGGGGTTCAGGCCGCGCTGGATCGCACGGTGGACTATTGGCAGAGCTGGGTTCAGACCCTGTATCTGCCGCTGGACTGGCAGGACGCGGTCATCCGCGCCGCCATCACCCTGAAGCTCTGCGCCTACGAAGAGACAGGGGCCATCGTCGCGGCCATGACCACCTCGGTGCCCGAGTTCCCCGAGAGCGGGCGCAACTGGGACTACCGCTACTGCTGGATCAGAGACGCCTACTACACGGTGCGGGCGCTGAACCGGCTGGGCGCGGTGGACATTCTTGAGAACTATCTCGGCTATCTGAGAAACCTGGTCGATGACGCGGCGGGCGGCCACGTCCAGCCGGTCTATGGCGTGGGCCTGGAGCCCGGCATCGGTGAAAGCATCATCGAGAGCGTCGAGGGCTATCGCGGCATGAAGCCGGTGCGGATCGGCAATCAGGCGCACGAGCATCTGCAACACGACGTGTACGGACAGATCGTCCTGCCGCTGGTTCAGGCCTTTTATGACCAGCGGCTGCTGCGGCCCGGCACGGTGGAGGATTTCCATGCGCTGGAGAAGGTCGGCGAGCGCGCCTTCGCCATGCATGACCAGACCGACGCCGGATTGTGGGAGTTCCGCACCATCGCGCGGGTCCACACCTATTCCTCGGTCATGTGCTGGGCGGCGTGCGACCGTCTGGCCAAGGCGGCGGACCATCTGGGCCTGCAGCCGCGCGGCGAGATCTGGCGCGAGCGAGCGGCCATCATCCGTCAACGGATCGAGGCCGAGGCCTTCCTGCCCGACGAGGGACGGTTCGCCGCCAGCTTCGGCAATCGCGAACTAGACGCCTCGCTGCTGCAGATGACAGACCTGGGCTTCCTGGAGGCGCATGATCCGCGTCAGGTGGCCACCTTCGACGCCATCGAGCGCGACCTGAAGAAGGGCGCCTTCCTGTTCCGCTATGTCGAGCCGGACGATTTCGGCGAACCAGAGACGGCCTTCAACTTCTGCACCTTCTGGTTCATCGAAGCCCTGCTGCAGAACGGGCGCGCCGCCGAGGCCCGCACCATCTTCGAGGAGATGCTGAGCCGCCGCACGGCGGCGGGCCTCCTCAGCGAGGACATCTCCATCGAGGACGGAGAACTGTGGGGCAATTATCCGCAGACCTATTCCCTGGTCGGCATCATCAATTGCGCCGTGTTGTTGAGCCGATCCTGGACCGACGTGCGTTAAGACCTGAACCGCCTTTTTCCGTCCCTGGGCTGGGGACGCCGCCAGCAGTGAGTAGATGAGCCGCCTGATCGTTGTTTCGAACCGCGTATCCGCACCCAGGGACCCCGCCGCCGGGTCCGCCGGGGGCCTCGCCATGGCCCTGTCTGCGGCCCTTCGGAAATACGACGGCCTGTGGTTCGGCTGGTCCGGCGAAACCGTCGAACAATGGACCGGCGAGGTGAAGATCGAGGATCGGGCCGGGGTCACGGTGGCCCTGGTCGATCTGGAGCCGCACGACGTCGACGAATATTACAACGGCTACGCCAACAAGACCCTGTGGCCCCTGTTCCACCACCGCACCGATCTGGCCCAGTACGAACGGTCATACGGCGAGGGTTATGAGCGGGTGAACCGCCGCTTCGCCGAGGTTCTGGCGCCCCTGATCCAGCCCGACGACATGATCTGGATCCATGACTATCACATGATCCCGATGGCGCGGGACCTGCGCCGCCTGGGCGTGCGCAACCGGATCGGCTTCTTCCTGCACACCCCCTGGCCGACGCGCCAGCTTCTGGTCACCCTGCCCCACCACCGGCGTCTGGTGGAATCCATGTTCGACTTCGACCTGATCGGCTTCCACACCCAGGAATGGAGCGACCTGTTCACCGACTATGTGGTCAGCGAGGCGCGGGGCGAACTGTTCGGCGACGGCGGGCTGGAGTGTTTCGGACGCCGCGTCCAGACGGGTGTCTTCCCCATCGGCATCGACGTCGAGGGCTTCCTGGCCGCGCGCAACTCGACGCTGGGGGCGCGGACCTATGACCGGATGGCCGCCTCCGCCGCCTTCCGCAAGATGATCGTCGGCGTGGACCGGCTGGACTACTCCAAGGGGCTGGAGGAGCGGCTGCTGGGCTATGAGCAGTTCCTGCAGGACAATCCGTCGATGCGGGGCGAGGTCTTCCTGTTGCAGGTGACGCCGATCTCACGCGACGACGTGGATTCCTATCAGGACATCCGCGCGCGGCTGGACGCCCTGGCCGGGCGGATCAACGGCGCCTTTGGCGACATGGACTGGCAGCCGATCCGCTATCTGAACCGCACCTATCGCCGCGACCAGCTGGCGGGCATCTATCGGGCGGCGCGGGTGGGTCTGGTCACGCCCCTGCGCGACGGCATGAACCTGGTGGCCAAGGAATATGTCTGCGCCCAGAACCCGGAAGATCCCGGCGTGCTGATCCTTTCGCGGTTCGCGGGCGCGGCCGAGCAGATGGGCGAGGCCCTGCTGGTCAATCCCTACAGCCGCGAGGAGTTATCCGACGCCATCCACAAGGCCCTGACCATGCCGCTGGACGAGCGCATCCGCAAATGGGAGGCGTTGATGCAGGTGGTGCGCGACACCGACGTCGGCATCTGGCGCGACGCCTTCGTCAAGGCCCTGCTGCCCGCCGACGGCGAGCCGGAAAACAGCCAGTGGCCGGGGGCGGCCTAGCCCCCGTTTCGCCCCACTCGGGCATCAGCGCAGGTCGAAGGCCAGCAGCAGGGTGCGTTGCATCGGATTGAAATTGTCGTCGGACAGGATGTAGAGCCGCGTCGCGTCGCCCCGCCGCTCGGCTGCGACCCCTTCGAAATTATCCGTCGTTCCCGGCAGCTTCAACTCAACCAGCACCGGCCCCAGCGACCCGTCCAGCGACAGGCGGCGAATGCGGGCGCGCAGGTCGATGGGCGCGCGATAGCGGCGCTCGACCACGAACCAGCCGTCGCCCGACGGGTCGCGGTCCATGCCGGTGATGCGCCAGCCGCTGAGGGGAACCGGCGTCTGCGGCGGCGATGTCACCACCACGCAACGCGCAGGGGTGCAGTCCCACAGGCCGCCTGCCTCGCCCGCGATGCGCCATCCGTCGGCGGTGATCGACACCGCCTCCATCCCGTCATTCTCGGCGAAGTCGAAATCGGGAATGCGCAAGGCCTGCGGGTCGGGCCGAATGGCCGACAGGGGGCCGTAATTCCACAGCCGATGGTTCCGCTCGAAACTGACCAGCAGGTCGCCGTGCGGGGTCAGGGCCAGGCCTTCGGCGTCGCCGTCACGCTTGTCGGCGATGGGCTGACCGTTCTGCAGTGTCAGGCGGCGGGTGCGCAGATGGTCCAGTCCGACCAGACGCCCCTGCCCATCCAGCCGCAGGTCGGCGATGACCAGATCGCCGAAATCCGACACCATGACCACGCCGCCGTCGCCGGTCAGCTTCAGGTCCGACAGGCTGTGAACTGGCGAGGTCGGGTCGGCGATGACCGCCAGCCCGCCCGCATAGGTCACGCCGGACGCCAGCACCACGCCGCCCGGCAGGCCCAGACCGACGCTGCGAAGTTGCACAGCCGCTGGCGTCCATCCGTCCGTGACCAGAGGATAGGGTTGCGGCGGTCCCAGCGACGCCGCACAGGCCGTCAGGGTCAGGGCCGCCCAGACCGCCGTCAGACGGCGAATCCGTTTCACGCCGCGCGTTTCTTCTGAACCCGCCGCGTCGGGCCGGCGGCGCTGTCAGCCTCGAACAGTTCGGCCAGCTTCTCGGTCATGGCCCCGGCCAGCTGCTCCACGTCCACAATGGTCAGGGCCTTGCGGTACCAGCGGGTCACGTCATGGCCGATGCCGATGGCCAGAAGCTCGACCGGCGAGCGATCCTCGATCTCGGCGATCACCTGACGCAGGTGCTTGTCCAGATAGAGGGCGGCGTTGGCCGACTGGGTCGAGTCGTCGACCGGCGAACCGTCGGAAATGACCATCAGGATGCGGCGCTGCTCGGTGCGGGCCAAAAGGCGCCCGTGCGCCCACTGCAGGGCCTCGCCGTCGATGTTTTCCTTCAACAGGCCTTCGCGCATCATCAGGCCCAGGTTCTTCTTGGCCCGGCGCCACGGCGCGTCGGCGGCCTTGTAGATGATGTGGCGCAGGTCGTTCAGACGGCCCGGATTGGCGGGCTTTCCCGCGCTGATCCAGGCTTCGCGGCTCTGCCCGCCCTTCCAGGCGCGCGTGGTGAAGCCCAGAATCTCGACCTTGACCCCGCACCGCTCCAGCGTCCGCGCCAGGATGTCGGCGCAGACCGCCGCCACCATGATCGGGCGCCCGCGCATGGAGCCGGAGTTGTCCAGCAGCAGAGTCACCACCGTGTCGCGGAACGGGCTTTCGCTCTCGGCCTTGAACGACAGGGGGGCGGTGACGTCGGTGACGATCCGGGTCAGGCGCGCGGTGTCCAGCATCCCCTCTTCCAGATCGAAGATCCAGGATCGGTTCTGCTGGGCCAGCAGACGGCGCTGCAGTTTGTTGGCCAGGCGCGAGACCACGCTGGACAGCACCGCCAGCTGGCCGTCCAGCAGGACGCGCAGGCGATCCAGCTCCATCGGGTCGCACAGGTCGGCGGCGTCCACCACCTCGTCATAGGCGGTGGTGAAGACGCGGTAGGCGTCAATGGCCCGGCCGTCGTCGGCGGTCTGCTGGCGGTTGGGCTGTTCGCCCTCCTGCAGTTCGGGGCCTTCGTCGGAGGCCTGGCCGTCAGGGTCGGCGGGCGCGCCTTCGGGGCGGCTCTCGCGTTCATCCTCCGAAGACTGATCGTCGGCGTCGCCCTCCATCGACTGCGAGCCTTCGCCGCCGTCCTCCTCTTCTTCCTCATCCTGATCGTCGTCAGACGCAGGATCCTGGGGGTCCGGCTCCTCGTCGCCGGGATCTTCGGACGCGTCCTCGCCGCGCCCGTCGGCGGGATCGAGGTCAAGCGCGCGCAGCACCTCGCGCAGCTTCAGGGCGAAGGCGGCCTGATCACCCGCCGCAGCCGCCAGGGCGTCCAGCTTCTCGCCGGCCTTGGCCTCGATATTGGCCCGCACCAGATCCAGCATGGCCCTGGCGCCGTCCGGGGCAGGCCGTCCGGTCAGCCGTTCGCGCACCAGCAGGGCCACGGCCTCGGACACCGGCACCCGCTCCGGCTCGTTGATGCGCAGGGCGCCTGTCCGCTCCAGGCGCGTGACCAGGGCGGCGTCCAGATTGCCGCGCACCCCGGCCAGAAACTCGGACCCGACCGCCTCGACCCGCGCCTGTTCGGCGGCCTCGAACACCTCGGCGGCCTTGCTGTCGGTGGGGCGCAGCCGCCCGTCCACAGCCGGATCATGATTGGCCAGGCGCAGGGCCAGCCGGTCGGCCTGACCGCGCAGCGACGCGCTTTCAGGCCCGGACGGATCGCGGGGCGGATGGGGCAGGGTCAGGACGCCGCCAACCATTTTCGGCCCGTCGGAGCCGAACACGACTTCCAGTTCCGGCTGTTCAGCCAGGGCGCGGGCGGCATGGCCCAGCGCGCGCTTGAAGGTTTCGGCGGGAGTATCCGGGGCGGCCATGCCTTCAGTTAGTCGCTAACCGCCCGCGATAAAAGCGCTCTCAGCCCTGTTTTAGAATCGGCACCCGGCGGCCGTAGGTCAGGCAGCGCCACACCCACTCCAGCGGCCCCATGCTGAACCGCGCCAGCCACAGCGGCGACCAGATCAGCTGCAGCGCCCAGACGACGACAACCACGCCCCACTGCCCGACATAATCCACCTGTCCGAACAGGCGCGGCCCCCACGGCATGTAGAAGATGGTGGTCATGATCAGGGTCTGGGTCAGATAGTTGGTGAAGGCCATCCGCCCCACCGGCCTCAACGCCGCCGTCGCCCAGTCCAGACCGCGCGTGGTCAACAGGATGATCAGGCTGGCGTAGCCCAGGGTGATCAGGATCGGGAAAGCCATGGCCGCATCCGCCAGACCACCGGTCGGATGGCCGCCCGCAGGCGCCATGACCTCGATCCATTTCAGCCCGCCCAACAGGGCCAGCATCGTCGCGCCGACAGCGGCCACCACAAGATAGGTCCGCGTCGAGGCCTGTCCGCCGAAGAAGCCCGACTTGAACAGCCCCATGCCCAGCATCATCAGCGGGATGGTCGAAAAGACGAACACGGTCACGCTCATGCCCTGGACGAACAGCCAGGCCGACAGGTTCTGCCCCATGGCCGCGCCCCAGCCGCTGCGATAGGCGGCGATGGAGGCCTGAACGGCGGCGACGTCGAAACCGGGCGCCCCGCCCTGCATCTCATTGACCAGAGCCTCCGGGCCCGACACCGCCAGCCAGGCCATGACCGCGTGCAGCCCCCCCATCACCAGCGTCGCCCCCAGGCCGATGGCGATCAAACGCCGGGCGGACATCGACCGCATCAGCATCACGAACAGACCGGACCAGGCGTAGAGCAGCAGCACGTCGCCGTACCACAGGACCAGACCGTGGATCAGGCCGATGACCGCCAGCCAGAACAGGCGCCGCCGCAACAGACGCCCGCGCGCCGCATCGCTGCGCTCGCCGCCGACCAGATACAGGGACGCCCCGAACAGCAGGGCGAACAGGGTCAGGAATTTCTGCTCGAAGAAGACCTCGACCGCCCAACGCGCCACGGCGTTGGCGCCGACCAGCGCAAACGGGCTTAGCGCAGGCTCGCCATAGGCCATGAAGGGCAATGAGAAAGCCGAGGCGTTGACCGCCAGTATGCCCAGGATCGCCAGCCCCCGCATGGCGTCCAGAGACGCGATCCGCAAACGCGGCGCGACCGGCGCCAAGGCCTGAATTCCTGCCTGAATTCCAGCTGCGTCAGACATCGGATCCCCCAAGCCTCGCCCGTTCTATTCAGGTCCTGGGCATCAATCCCAGGCGATCCTTGACCACCGGCTTGGCCTCAAAGGCGATGAAGGCCGCGCATAGGCCCGCCCACAGGCCGTAGCTGATGCCGACGATGATCGACAGGGGCAGGGCGCCCACGCCGAAGATCAGCAGAGTGGTCTCCGCGGCGCCCAGGGCCTGCATGACGTTGCCCGACGCCATCGCGCCCAGCGCCGTCAGGGCCAGGGCCATGACCACCTGAAGCACCGCCGCCAGCAGTCCGCCGAACAGCATGAAGCGCCAGACCACGCCCAGGCGCGAACCCGGCCTGCCGTTGCGGCGACGCTCGACCTGCACCCGCCACAGGCCCAGCGGTGCGGCGATCAGGCCGATGACCAGCACCATCAGCCGCCAGTCCAGCTCCCAGCCCGGCATCCATGAACTGGGCGGCCAGATCGGCAGGGTCAGGATCAGCGGCGGCCAGGCGGCCCCGGCCAGGGCGGCGGCGATCGTGAAGACAGAGCCCGGACGCTCGACGATCCGCGCCTGACCGGGCAGATCCTCATAGCTCTCGAACCGGCCGCTCATCGTGTCGGCACCGGGGTTTCGCCCGAATAGTCATAGAAGCCGCGCCCGCTCTTGCGGCCCAGCCACCCCGCCTCGACATATTTCACCAGCAGCGGACAGGGCCGGTATTTGCTGTCGGCCAGGCCGTCGTACAGCACGTTCATGATGGCCAGCACCACGTCCAGCCCCATGAAGTCGGCCAGCTCCAGCGGCCCCATCGGGTGATTGGCGCCCAGACGCAGGGCCTTGTCGATGGAGGCGACATTGCCGACCCCTTCATACAGGGCGAAGATCGCCTCATTCATCATCGGCACCAGGATGCGGTTGACGATGAAGGCCGGGAAATCCTCGGCGTCGGTGGTGGTCTTGCCCAGGCTCTCGGCGAAGGCGACGGCGGCGGAATGGGTTTCGGCCGAGGTGGCGATGCCGCGGATGATCTCCACCAGCTTCATTACCGGCGCGGGCTTCATGAAGTGCAGGCCCACGAACCGGTCGGGCCGGTCCGTCGCCGAGGCCAGACGGGTGATCGAGATCGAGGAGGTGTTGGACGCCAGCAGCGTCTGCGGCCCCAGATGCGGAATGACCTGGGTGTAGACGCCCTTCTTGACCGCCTCGTCCTCCAGCGCCGCCTCGATCACCAGGTCTGCTCCCGTGACGGCGTCTGCGATGGTGGTGACGGCGGTGATGCGTTTCAGGGCCGCATCGGCGTCGGCCTGGGCGATCAGGCCGCGGCCCGTATGACGCGCAAGACTGGCCGCGATCTCGCCCTGGGCCAAGGGCAGGCGCTGGGCGTTCACGTCATAAAGCCGGACAGAATAACCGCCCAGGGACACCGCGTGGGCGATGCCTGCGCCCATCTGTCCGGCGCCGATGACGGCGACTGTGGAGATCGTGCTCATGAACCGTGGTCGAAAATGGTCGGGGCGGGCACCTTAGGAAGGTGCGAGCGCGGCGCAAGGGGCCATCGGCGCCCCAAGGTCAGATTCCGACCCTTTCGTGTCGCCGCGAACCCCGGTCCGGACCGCCGGGCGCGCCCGGCGGTTGCGTCTCAGCCCAGCATGGCGATCAGAGCGGGCGCCGCCGAGCGGTTGAACAGCACGGTCACGAACTGCAGCAGCAGGATCACCACGATGGGCGAGATGTCGATGCCGCCCAGGCTGGGGATCATGCGGCGGAACGGCTCCAGCAGCGGGCTGGTGATCCGGTCCAGGAAGGTGCCGACCGAATAGACGAAACGATTGCGGTAGTTGACCACGTCAAAGGCCACCAGCCAGCTCAGGATGGCCTGCGCGATGATGAACCAGATCATCAGACTGATGATGGTGTTGATCAGCCAGACGATGGCGTAACCCATGAAGTGTCTCCCTAGAGCGAAACCGGCTTCTAGACTGTCGCCCGCCGCCCGACAATCCAGGCGTCGCCCCTGCGCCCATTGCGCGCACAAGCCCGTTGACACCGCGCCCGCGCCCCTCTTATGTCCCGACCTCGCCTGGGGCCCGATCCAGCACTGGAAACGGGGCCGTAGCTCAGTTGGTAGAGCGCGTCGTTCGCAATGACGAGGTCAGGGGTTCGATTCCCCTCGGCTCCACCAGGCGGTCCGCAGAAATCAGATCGAACAGCGTAACCCGGTCTTAAGCGGTGCTGTGCAGGGTGTGCGCATGGATCGTCGCGCACTTTTGGGTCTGGCCGCTGTGGCGGCGGCAGCTGCTCCGGCCAAGGCGTCTTCGGGTGGGGCTGCGCCTGCGTCGGCGGAGACCTATTTCCGGCTGCCAGTCGTGACGGCCACCATCTTGCTGGCCAATGGCCGGCGGGGCGTTCTGTCGATCGAGACGGGCGTGGATGTGCCGGATGCGGCCCTGAGGGCGCGGGTGCGGGCATCGGGTCCGCGTTTGCGCTCGGCCTATAATGAGGCGGCCCAGAGGTTCGCCAGCGGGATGCGGCCCGGAATGCCGCCGGACGTCGATCAGCTTGCGGCGGCCCTGCAGGGGGCGACCAATGCGGCCTTGGGCCGGGCGGGCGCGCGGCTGCTGCTGGGCACGGTGATGGCGCTCTGACGCCGCCGTGCCGAGGCTCTACAGGAACGAATAGGGGTCCACGTCCACCGTCAGGCGGACCGAACCCGGAACCTTGACCCGCGACAGCCAGGCGCGCAGGAAGGCCTGGATGTTGACGTCCCGGTCGGCGCGCACCAGCAGCCGCTTGCGCCTGCGTCCCCGCACCAGGGCCAAGGGGGCGTCTGCGGGGCCGTAAACCTCCAGCCGTTCGGCGTTGGGAATGGCCTGGGCCAGATCATTGGCCAGCTTCTCGACCGCCTGCGCATTCTCGCTGGACAGGATGATCGCCGCCAGACGGCCATAGGGCGGCAGGGATGCGGCCTCGCGCTCGGCCATCTCGGCCTCGACGAAGGCGTCGCGATCCCCGGCGGCCAGGGCCATCAGCACCGGATGTTCGGGCGTCCAGGTCTGGAGCAGGGCCCGTCCCGGCTTGTCCGCACGACCCGCCCGACCTGTCGCCTGGGCCAGCAGCTGATAGGTGCGTTCGGCCGCGCGCAGGTCGCCGCCGCGAAGCCCTAGGTCCGCGTCCACCACGCCCACAAGCGTCAGCCCGGGGAAGTTATGCCCCTTGGCCGCCGCCTGGGTGGCGACCAGAATATCGATCTCGCCGTCCGTCATCCGCTGGATCAGGGCGCGAGCGGACTTGCCGTCCGGCACGGTGTCGGAGCTGAAGACGGCGGTGCGGGCCTCGGGGAACAGCTGGCGGACCTCCTCCTCGACCCGTTCGACGCCGGGGCCGACGGAGACCAGCGAATCCTCTGCTCCGCATGACGGGCACAGCTTGGGTCGCGGCATGGAGAAGCCGGTCAGATGGCAGACCAGCCGCCCGGTGTAGCGATGCTCGACCAGCCAGCTGTCGGTGTCGGGCGCGGTCAGCCGGTGCCCGCAGGCCCGGCACAGGACCACGGGCGCATAGCCGCGCCGGTTCAGGAACAGCAGCACCTGCTCCTTGCGGATCAGGGTCTCGCCGATGGCTTCGCGCAGGGGCTGGGACAGCCAGGTCTGGGGATCAGGCGGGTTCTGGCGCAGGTCCAGCAGGGCGATGTCCGGCATCACCGCCACGCCGTGACGCGCGCCCAGCTTCAGCCAGGCGTAGCGCCCCTGCTGGGCGTTCCACAATGTCTCCAACGACGGCGTCGCCGAGGCCAGGACCACCGCCGCCCCCTCGATCCGCGCCCGTGCCACGGCCAGGTCGCGGCCATGATAGACGAGGCCCTCCTCCTGTTTGAACGAGGTGTCGTGTTCTTCGTCCACGATCAGCAAGCGCAGGTTGACGAAGGGCAGGAACAGGGCCGAGCGGGCGCCGACGACGATGTTGCAGCGGCCTGCCGACACCGCCTCCCACACCTGACGACGGCGGGGCGGGGCGACGCCGGAATGCCATTCGGCGGGGGCGGCGCCGAAGCGGGCGGCGATCCGCTCGATCAGGGCCTGGGTCAGGGCGATTTCGGGCAGCAGGATCAGGATCTGGGCCGTGGGCTCGGCGCGCAGCACCCGCGCGATGGCCTCCAGATAGGCCTCGGTCTTGCCCGAACCGGTCACCCCGTCCAGCAGAAAGGGCTTGAACCCGCCGTCAGCCACGCCCTGGGACAGGGCCTCAGCCGCCGCCACCTGATCGCCGTTCAAAGTGGCGGGGGCATGGTCGGGATCGGGGGCGTCGAAGGCCGCCTCCGCCGCGATCTCGACCGCCTCCAGCACCCCCTCGTCGACCAGGCCCTTGATGACGCCGGAGGACACCCCGGCGGCGCGGGCCAGATCGGCAGGCGTCAGGGTCTGTGCGCCCAGGGCCTCCAGCACCGCCAGCCGGGCCGGCGTGGCGCGAAGAGGCTGGCGTCGCTCCACGCGGCGCACCCGGCGTTCAGGGCGCGGACGCGGCGCCCGCAGACCCTTCAGGGCCGTCGCCGCCATCTCGCCCGGCGGCGACAGAGTCCATCGCGCGGCCCATTCGACAAAGTCCACCACGCGCGGCGGCAGGGGCGGATCATCCAGACGCGCGTCCACCGCCTTCAGCCGCCGGTTCGATCCGGTCGTCTCGAACACCTCGGCGACCACGCCGCGCACCAGGCGTGGGCCGAGCGGCGCCGCCACCTGATCGCCGCGCGTCAGGTTCAGCCCCTCGGGGACTTCATAATCGAAGGCCTCCGGCACGGGCAGGGGAATGAGGACCGAGGCGACTTTCATTGTTCCTCTCCTCCCCATGACATGGGGAGGGGGACCGCGAAGCGGTGGAGGGGTTCTTGAAGTCTCACAACGGTCCGCAATACTGAAAAGCCCCCTCCGTCACGGCCCCGGCAGGCGCCGCGCCACCTCCCCATCCGCTGCGCGAACAGGGAGGAGAAAGAGGCTCGCCTCCACGCTTCGGTGACGCTAAAACCCCATCTCATGAAACTCTTTCTCGACACCGCCGACATCGCCTCCATCAAGGAACTGCTGCCCACGGGCATGGTCGATGGGGTCACCACCAATCCGTCGCTGATCGCCAAGTCGGGTCGGAACATCGCCGAGGTCATTGCTGAGATTTGCGCGCTCGTCGAGGGGCCGATCTCTGCAGAGGCCGTCGCGACCGATTTCGAGACCATGGTCAAGGAAGGCGACAAGCTGGCCGCCATCGCCCCCAACGTCGTGGTGAAGCTGCCCCTGACCTGGGACGGGCTGCGGGCCTGCCGCGTGTTTTCGGACAAGGGGATCAAGACCAACGTCACCCTGTGCTTCTCGGCGGCCCAGGCCATGCTGGCGGCCAAGGCGGGTGCGACCTTCGTGTCGCCCTTCGTCGGTCGTCTGGAGGACAATGGCGCGGACGGCATCGCCCTGCTGGAGGAAATCCGCGTCCTGTATGACGTGCATGGCTTCGAGACGGAAATCCTGGCCGCGTCGCTGCGCAATGTCGCCCATGTGACCGCCGCCGCCGTCGCCGGATCGGACGCCGCCACCTTCAGCGCGGACACTTTCAAGGCCCTGGTAAAGCACCCGTTAACCGACAAGGGGCTTGATGCCTTCCTGGCGGACTGGGGCAAGACCGGCCAGTCGATTCTGTAACATTGCGTTCTCGGAGAGGTCTCTTGAGCGATTCATTGGGCCTCTTTGAAACGTCGGAAACGGACGCAACCCCGCATCTGGGCGACAATCTGCATTGGCCCGAGGTGCGCGGCTGGCTGCAGACCCATCCCCAGACCCTGCTGGACGACCGGTCCCTGCTGGAGGAGATCGGTCTGCGTCCGCATGGCCGCAATGTCGTGGATTTCGGCGCCGCCGCCCTGACCCGGCTCGAAGCCGTGGTCGAGCGCGAGACCGGCGCCCGGCGCGAGGTCGAGACCATCGCCCGCGCCAATTTCGCCGCCCAGACCCAGACCCATGTCGCCACCCTGGACCTGATGGAGGCGCGCAATCATTCCGACCTGGCCCGGCGGCTGGACGGGGCGGCCCAGGGTCGGTTCGGCCTGGCGGGCGCCGCCATCGCCATGGAGAAGCCCGGCGGCGTGCCGTTCGGCTGGCGCGCGCTGGAAGAAGGCG
Organism: Brevundimonas nasdae; assembly: GCF_019395145.1. NCBI lineage: Bacteria > Pseudomonadati > Pseudomonadota > Alphaproteobacteria > Caulobacterales > Caulobacteraceae > Brevundimonas > Brevundimonas nasdae. Next base: position 3,145,759 of record NZ_CP080034.1, on the reverse strand, counting down.
ACGTCGACAATCTGCTGGGCGAACACGGCCTGATCTGGCTTGGCCCGATGATCGAGGGGCTGAACTTCTTCGGCGCCGTCGAGGATCAGGTGAAGTCCATCGCCCTGGTCCGCATGGCCCCGCATCTGACGCCGGGCGAACCGCCGCGCCCCTGCATCTGCGCCTTCGGCTCGCCCGAGGAAGACGGCTTCACCCCCAATATGGGCTGCGAACTGGCGGCCTTCCTGGCGCGGGTGACGGAACGGATGGCCGAGCGATGGCCTGTGCTGGTCTGACAAGTGCTGGCATGACCGCCTCAGAGGCCCTAATGGCCTGGCTGGAGCATCTGGCGCATGAGCGACGGCTGTCGCCCCGGACGCTGGAGGCCTACGGCCATATCGGGCGGCTCTATGTCGCCTTTCTGGAGCGTCATCGCGGCGAGACCCTGTCGCTGAAGGCCATGGGAACCATCACGGCCGCCGAGGTGCGCGCCCATATGGCCGAGCGGCGCCAAGGTTCAAAGGAGGCCGGCGATCATTCTCTCGGCGCGCGGTCGCTGAGCCAGAGCCTGTCGGCCATTCGAGGGTTTCACGCCTTTCTGGACCGGCGAATGGACACGCCCGCTCCGCAGTTGGCGCTGGTGCGCGGCCCGCGCATCAAGCCCTCCCTGCCCCGTCCGGTGACCGAGGACCAGGCGCGCGGCCTCTTGGCCGAACCTGACGCCGATCCCGACGCCGAACCGTGGGAGGCTGCGCGCGACCGGGCCGTCCTGACCCTGCTGTACGGCTGCGGCCTGCGGATATCAGAGGCCCTGAGCCTGACCCGCGCCGACGCCCCGCTGGGTGAGACGGTGCGCATCATCGGCAAGGGATCGAAGACCCGGATCGTGCCGGTCCTGCCCGCCGTGCGCGAAGCGGTGGACGCCTATCTGGCGCTGCAGCCTTTCCCGCTTCAGCCGAGCGACGCCCTGTTCCGCGCCCGACGCGGCGGACCGCTCAGCCCCCGTCACGTTCAGGCCAGCGTCCAGAGGCTGCGCGGACGGCTGGGCCTGCCGGAGCGCACCACGCCCCACGCCCTGCGCCACAGTTTCGCGACCCACCTGCTGGGGGCAGGCGCCGACCTGCGGTCGATCCAGGAGCTTCTCGGCCACGCCAGTCTGTCGACGACCCAGAAATACACCGGCGTCGACGCCGATAGACTTTTGAACGCCTATGCGGCGGCCCACCCCCGCGCCTAGATTGGGCGCATGAGCCACGACATTCTCGCCATCGGTCTGCCCGGCCTCGCCGATGATCTTCTGACCCGTCGCGCCCCGTCGCTGGGCTGGACCGTGCATCGCCCCGGCCCGGACGGTCTGCCCCCGCCGCAGGCGGCCGAACGCATCACCGCCATAGCCGCCGCCGGATCGTCGCCTGTCGACGCCCGGCTGATGGACGCCCTGCCCAATCTGAAGATCATCTCGGTCCATGCCGTCGGCTATGACCTGGTCGATCTGGCCCACGCCCGGTCGCGCGGGATCGTGGTCACCCATACGCCGGACGTGCTGAACGACGATGTGGCGGACATGGCCCTGCTGCTGACGCTGGCGACCCTGCGCCGCCTGCCCGCGATGGACGCCTATGTCCGCGCCGGACGCTGGGCTGAGGACGGGCCGCCGCCCCTGTCGCGCACCGCCAGCGGTCTGCGCTACGGCCTGTTGGGTCTGGGCCGGATCGGCCAGGCCATCGCCAGCCGCCTGGCCCCCTTCGCCGGAAAGATCGCCTATCACACCCGCAACCCCGTCGCGGGCGCCCCGTGGCGGCATGAACCCCGGCTGGTCGATCTGGCCGCCTCGGTCGATGTGCTGATCGTCATCGTGCCGGGGGGCGACGCGACACGCGGCCTGGTCTCGGCCGAGGTTCTGGAGGCGCTTGGCCCCACCGGCGTCCTGATCAATGTGGCGCGCGGCGAGGTGGTGGATCAGGCGGCGCTGATCGAGGCCCTGACCCACGGCCGTCTGGGCGGCGCAGGGCTGGACGTCTTCGCCGACGAACCCAGTGTGCCGCAGGCCCTGAGCGACAGCGACCGCTGCGTCCTTGCGCCCCACGTCGCCTCGGCCACCGTCGAGACCCGCACCGCCATGGCCGAGCGCATGATCGCCAATCTGCAGGCCGTCTTCGCCGGCAAGCCGCCCGTTTCGCCGGTTCCCGAATAGACTTAGCGGTTTTGTGGGGCCGACGCCTGCGGCGAGTGTTCGCCTATCACCCGGCCCAGAGCACGCGGCTGGTCCGGCACGGCATAGCTGATCGGCAGCGGACAGTTGTTCTGATCGCGACGATCCAAAAGCATGTATTTTCGGACCTGTCCGTCCGGTGTCTGGGCGCCATCGAAGCGCAGAGTCGACAGCGTCGATCCCGCCGATGTCGACGGCGTCAAATCGGCCTGAATCAAACCATCGCTGCAGATCTGAAGCAGCCTGTCCCTGACGGAAACGACAGGTGTTTGGTCAACGGAGCGCGGCGGCGGCGAAACGGCCAACTGGCCGGACAGGGCAAGCGCGAGAAGGGTCAGCATGGGCGGCCTCCTGTGGTGGACCAAGACTACTGCCGCAACTCAGGATTGGCCAGCCGCACGATGTCCGTTCTTTTCCTTCAGGATGACGAGCAGGCTCGGCTTTTCCGTCATCCTGAAGGTCTATAGTTCGTCACGGCCCGCTGGGGCTTGAGGAGGACAGGCGTTTGCGCCCGCCAGTTCACGATCCGACGCCGCCGACCGCATCGCGACGCGATGCGCTGGGCCTCTTGGCCTCAACCCCCTTTCTGGCCGCCGCCCAGGATCAGTCCTCCCCTTCCGAAGAAGTGCGGCTGCTGCAGAACCTGCTGACCCGGATGGGGGTCGAGGTCCGGTTGGAGGGCGACAGTCCGCGTCTGTTCTTCATCGACACCGGCGCCGAGGCCAGCGCCGTCTCCGTTGAACTGGCCCAGAGCCTGGGCCTGCCGCCCGGCCCTTCGGTCAATGTGCACGGGGTCACCGCCGCCGAGATCACGCCGACGGTGCGGGTCGCCCGGATCGACATCGGACGCCAGAGTTTCACCGACCTGACCCTTCCGGTCTTTCCCCGCAGCCTTCTGGGCGCCGACGGCCTGCTGGGGCTGGACCTGCTGTCGCGGTTCCGCCTGACCCTGGACATGAGCGCGCGGCGGGTGACCCTTTCACAGTCGGGCTCCCGCGACGCCCCTGTCCTACGCGACGCCCAGGCCAGCTACAGCCTGCGGCAGCGAGAGGTCGTCGTCACCGGGCGCCGGGGCCAATCCGGCCAATTGATCCTGACCCGGGTCGAGGCGGATGGCGTCGACGTGTCCGCCTTCATCGACAGCGGGGCGCAGTATTCCATCGGCAACCTGGCCCTCATGCGGGCGGTCGGGGTCAGCCAGTCCAATGACGCCGCCCGCATGGTCCGTCTGCTCGGCATTGTCGGCGGCGGGGTCACGGCCCAGACGGGAACCGTGCGGTCGCTGAAGGTGGCGGGCCGGGCGCTCGGGCCGACGCCCCTGCTGTTCGCCGACCTGCACGCCTTTGGCGTCATGAACCTGATCGAGCAGCCAGCCCTGCTGCTGGGCGGCGACCTCCTGACCCGGTTCAGCCGCATCAGCCTGGACTACGGCCGCAACCGCGTGACCTTCGGTGGCCTGCTTCGCCGCCCTGCGCCCAGACCCGAGGTCAGATCGCCTTGATCGCCCCCCCGTCCAGACGGATCAGCGAGCCGGTGACATAGGCGGCCAACGGGCTGGCCAGGAAGGCGGCGACGGCGCCGAACTCCTCGGTCGTGCCGATGCGGCCGACGGGGATGGATTTCACCGATTCCGCGCGAGCCTCCGCAGGGGTCACGCCGGTGCGTTCGGCGGCGGACTTGTCCAGGCTCTGGATGCGCGGGGTGTCGATGCGGCCCGGCAGCAGGGTGTTGACCGTCACCCCGTCGGGGCCGACCTCGTTGGCCAGGGTCTTGGCCCAGGCCGCGACCGAGGCCCGCAGGGTGTTGGACACGCCCAGCGCCGCCGACGGCTCCACCACTGTTATCGAGGCGACGTTCAGAATGCGGCCCCAGCCCGCCGCCCGCATGCGAGGCAGCACCCGGTCCGTCAGGCGGAAGACCGACAGCACCATGGATTCGAAATGATCGCGCCATACCGTCGGCTCCAGGTTCGACACGCCCGACGGCGGCGGTCCGCCCGTGTTGTTCAGCAGGATCTCGATATGGCCGCCCAGCAGCTCCTCAGCCAGATCGGCGGCCTTGAGCAGGGCCTCGTGATCGGACAGATCGGCGGTGACCGCCACCGCCTTGCCGGGACCTGCGGCGTTCAGTTCGCCGGCGACCGCCTGAAGCTTGGCCGCATCGCGCGACAGCAGGGCGACATGGGCGCCTTCCGCGACCAGCGCCGTCGCCACCGCCCGGCCCAGACCCGAGGATCCGCCGCAGATCAGGGCGCGTTTTCCGGTCAGTTTCAGGTCCATGTCGATCTCCTTGCTGGGCGTCGCCTTCCATATCGGCGCTGAAGCGCGATCCGCAACGCGTCGTTAACCGACAAAGCGCACCCTTCATCGCCTATGGCCTTCGCGACAGGCCGGGAGGGGCCGTCATGTCGACCAAGATGACTTCGAGCACACGCCGCTACAGCGACCATTTCGAGCCGCAGGACACCGATCCGCAGGAGCAGCGCCGTCTGCGCGGCCAGTTGGAGCAGATCGACTACGCCGCCTATGTCGCCAACCGCGAAATCATCGGCCAGAGCCTGAACAACCTGGACGCCGCGGCGATGCAGAAACTGGCGTTGCTGACGGCGACGGCGCGGGCCAAATGGGCGGCGGAGGCGCTGCGCCTGGCCCATTCAGGATCGCCGGTCACGCCCGACCAGGCCGCTCGCCTGACGGCCGCACGCACCGCATTTGAAGAATTGGTCGAGGTCTATGACGCCCTGCGGCGCATGGTTGAGCGCGGATATGTCAGTCTGAAGGCCTGATCGACCCACATATAAGGATTTCCTTATATGTTTATTGCTCCAGGAAGCCTGTCGGGTTAAGGAGGGCTCAAATCCCTCGTTCGACCCCATTCGGCCCCATCCGGCCAGGAGCCTGACCATGACCGACTATATTGTTCGCGACATCACCCTGGCCGACTGGGGCAATAAGGAAATCGCGATCGCCGAAACCGAAATGCCGGGCCTGATGGCGCTGCGCGACGAATTCGGCGCCAGCCAGCCGCTGAAGGGCGCCCGCATCGCCGGTTCGCTGCACATGACCATCCAGACGGCGGTCCTGATCCAGACGCTGGAAGCCCTGGGCGCCGAAGTGCGCTGGGCCTCGTGCAACATCTTCTCGACACAGGACCACGCCGCCGCCGCCATCGCGGCCAACGGCACCCCGGTCTTCGCCACCAAGGGCGAGACGCTGGTGGAATACTGGGACTATGCGCACAAGATTTTCGAATGGGCTGACGGCGGCTATCCGAACCTGATCCTGGACGACGGCGGCGACGCCACCCTGCTGACCGTTCTGGGTCCCAAGGCCGAGAAGGACATCTCGGTCCTGGCCAACCCGCAGAACGAAGAAGAAGAAGCCCTGTTCGCGGTGATGAAGCGCTACATCGCCGAAAAGCCCGGCTTCTATTCGGCCATCCGCGACGCCATCGGCGGCGTGTCGGAAGAAACCACCACGGGCGTGCACCGCCTGTACCAGATGGCCGAAAAGGGCGAGCTGCCCTTCCCCGCCATCAACGTCAACGACAGCGTCACCAAGTCCAAGTTCGACAACCTGTACGGCTGCCGTGAGAGCCTGGTCGACGCCATCCGTCGCGGCACCGACGTCATGCTGTCGGGCAAGGTCGCCGTGGTCTGCGGCTACGGCGACGTGGGCAAGGGCTCGGCCGCTTCGCTGCGTCAGGGCGGCGCCCGCGTTATCGTCACCGAAATCGACCCCATCTGCGCCCTGCAGGCCGCGATGGAAGGCTATGAGGTCCAGACCCTGGACGACGCCGCCGACCGCGCCGACATCTATGTCACGACGACGGGCAACAAGGACGTCATCACGGTCGAGCACATGCGCCGGATGAAGAACAACGCCATCGTCTGCAACATCGGCCATTTCGACAGCGAGATTCAGGTCGCGGGCCTGAAGAACTTCAAGTGGGACGAGATCAAGCCGCAGGTCCACCACGTCGAATTCCCGGACGGCAAGAAGATCATCCTGCTGTCGGAAGGCCGTCTGGTGAACCTGGGCAACGCCACGGGCCACCCGTCCTTCGTGATGTCGGCGTCCTTCACCAACCAGACCCTGGCCCAGATCGAACTGTGGACCAACGCCGACAAGTACGAGAACAAGGTCTACACCCTGCCCAAGCACCTGGACGAGAAGGTCGCCTTCCTGCACCTGGCCAAGCTAGGCGCCAAGCTGACCACCCTGACCAAGGACCAGGCCGACTACATCAACGTGCCGGTCGAAGGCCCGTTCAAGGCGGATCACTACCGTTACTAAGCTCTCCCCGAGGCTGGAACCGCGAGGTTCCAAGTGACGAGGGCGTCTTACGACGTCCTCGTCGTCGGGGCTGGCGCCGCCGGCATGATGTGCGCCATCGAGGCCGCACGTCGGGGGCGGCGCGTCCTGGTCGTCGATCACGCCGACCGACCGGGCGAGAAGATCCGCATCTCCGGCGGCGGCCGTTGCAACTTCACCAATCTGGGCTGCGGTCCCGCGAACTTCCTGGGCGAGAACCCCCGGTTCGCCACCTCGGCCCTGCGCCGCTACACCCAGCACGATTTCATCAAGCGCATCGATAAGGCCGGTATCGGCTGGCACGAAAAGACGCTGGGCCAGCTGTTCTGCGACGACAGCGCCAAGCAGATCATCCGTATGCTGACGGACGACATGGCGGCGGCGGGCGTGACCCTGAAAATGAAGACCGGCGTGGAGCGCCTGGCCCGCAGCGGCGACGGCTTCACGACCGCCCTGTCTGACGGATCACAGGTCACGGCGGCGTCTCTGGTCGTGGCGACGGGCGGCAAGTCGATCCCCAAGATGGGGGCGACCGGCTGGGCCTATGAGGTCGCGCGCCAGTTCGACATCCGCGTCACCGACACCCGCCCCGCCCTGGTGCCCCTGACCTTCGAGGCCGGACTGCTGGAGACGCTGACGCCGCTGGCGGGCGTGGCGGTGGACGCCGTCGTCGCCTCCGCCCCCGAAACAAAGGCTGAGGCCAGGACGCGCAAGGCCAGCTTCACCGAGGCCATGCTGTTCACCCACCGCGGTCTCAGCGGCCCGGCCATCCTGCAGATCAGCTCCTACTGGCGCGAGGGCGAGGCCATCGTGGCGTCGATGGCGCCGGGACGGAACATCTTCGACGAACTGAAGGCGGCCAAGGCGGCGAACGGGCGTCAGGCGATCCACACGGCGCTCGGCCACATCATCCCCCGTCGTCTGGCCGAAAGCCTGTGCGAGCGTGAAGGGGCGGCGGGCAATCTGGCGGACCTGTCCGACAAGGTGCTGCGTCGTCTGGATCAGGCGGTGAACGCCTGGAGCGTCAAACCCGTGGGATCAGAGGGTTACCGCACCGCCGAGGTCACCCTGGGCGGCGTCGATACGGCGGCCCTGGACCAGCAGACCCTGCAGGCCAAGTCCGTTCCCGGCCTCTATTTCATCGGCGAAGCGGTTGATGTGACCGGCTGGCTGGGCGGCTATAATTTCCAGTGGGCCTGGTCGTCCGGCTGGGCTGCGGGCCAGAACGCCTGATCTGAAACCGCATAACGCCCCCTGCGGCCCCGCGACGCATGGCGGGGGCCACGGCGCCTCCCTAGCTTGAAGAGGCGGGACGGGCCCCTCTGGCGCCGCTCCGGTTCGGCGCCCTGTTCTTCCTCAGCCGGATCGAGCGATGCGATGTCGGACCGCACGGGCGCGTCGGTGCGTGGATCATTTCCCCCTCAGGATTCCATGCATCGACCCCCGTTTCCTCTGGAAACCCATGGAGCCCACATGCCCCTGTTGATGTGCCCGAACGACAACGCCGCCATGCAGACGCTGGAGCGCAACGGCGTCCAGTTCGACATGTGCCCATCCTGTCGCGGGGTCTGGCTGGATCGCGGCGAGCTGGAAAAGCTGATGGCCGCCTCCGTCGAAGAAGGCCGCGCCTCTGCGCCCCTCGCCGCCCCCCAACCCCAGCATCAGGCCCCGCCCCAGCCGTGGAGCGCGCCGCATCAGCCGCGTCGCGATGACAGACACCGCGACGATCACCGCCGCGACGACGACTATCGCTACAAGAAGAAGAAACGCGACAGCATCTTCGACATCTTCGACTGAGCCGTCAGGCGGCGGATCAGGCCGCCAGTCCCGCCGTCTGCATCAGAGGTTTCAACACCGCCATCTCGCCGGGGGCGTCGGCCAGAGCCGTGCGGACCTCGGGTGCGCGCAACAGCCTGAGCGCCTCGGCCCGCGCGCGATCCGCCGCCGGGCCGATCGGCGCCGTCTCGCCCGCCGCCAGCCGCAGCAGCACGCCCAGCCTGTGCAGCGGCGCGATCTTGGCCCGGCTGATCTGGGCCGTCAGACCGGCGTCGGCCTCCACCGCGCCGCCGACCACGCCGATGGCGGCCAGGATCTGGGTCTCTTCGGGTTCGCCCAGATGCGATATGCGCACCGAACGCTGCAGCCGCGCCAGCGTCGCCAGCCTCTGCGCCGCCGTCGGTCCGCCCGGCGTCGACTGCCGCATCTCGGTCTCGAATCTCAGCGCGGCGATACAGGCCAGAAGCCAGCGCGCCGCCGCCCGCTTGCTGGCCCCGCCGGTGACGTTCTCGCACAGCCGCGCCAGTTGTTCGGCCTCGGCCAGGGCGGTCGGGCAATCCTTGACATAGGCGGCGACGAAATCGGCGGCGACCAGACGTCTGGAGCGTTCGATGAAGGCGTTCTGAACCTCTTCCAGGCTCAGCAGCCGTCCCGCCGAAGCCGTCAGCCCCATGGCCAGAACGCGCAGAATATCGATCTCGCCGACTGGGTCAGAGGGCCGCAGGCGGCGCTGACCCGTCAGTTCGCGCACCACCATCCGCGTCAGCGAGGCGGTCAGCAGCGACGATCCGCCCGCCGCCAGATGATCGCCCAGCCGCCTTGCCGGCCCCTCGACCTGCGGGGTCAGACGCGCCATCCGACCATCCACTGCGATCAGGGCCTCGACCTCGCGCGGGGCGATCATGCGGATGACGGCGGCCAGATTGGCGCCCAGATCCAGCGACGGCTCCAGAATCTCGACCACATTGGCCCGCACGGCCAGCATCTCGGCGGCGATCTGTTCGACGGCGCCCAACACCAGGGCGCGTTCTGGTCCATCCGCCGGTGCAGAGGCGACCAGGTCCATCAGGGCGTCCAGACGCGCCCGCGCGCCCTTCTTGCCGACCAGGGCCTGCGACACCACGCCCCCCATCGCAAAGACCCGTTCCGGCTCATCGACCAGACGGCGCGCCACATCGGCGACCGACGCCTTGTCCAGCGTCGGAAACCGTCCGTCCCGCCGCGCCTTCAGCAGCCGGGCCACCGTGGCGTCCGCCAGCCGCTGATAGTGCCGGATCATGGCGTGGACCTCCTGGCCCGAGGCCTGGGCCTCCGGCACGGCGATCTTCTGCACCGCGTGCTGCAGCTCCACGCCCGACGCCTCCAGAATCTCGGCCAGATCGGGTCGGTGCAACAGTTCGAACGCCGTCACGCCCTGACGTTTCAGCCAGTCCTCAAGCACCCGAGCCACCAGCATCCGCGCATGGGGGGCGTAAAGCTCGACCGGGGTGCTGCAGGCCGGGCGTGTTTCGGTCTCGGACGAGGCTTTCACCTTCTGCTCCGGCAAGCCCAGGTTCAGGATGACGACGCTCTGAAACGCCATCGTATCCGGATCCAGCGTCTCTTTGGTGACACGCACGGCGACGGCCTGTTTGGCGTCGATGTGCTCGCGCGCGGCCTCGACCGCATGCCTGCGGTTCTCCGACGCAATCAGCAGGGCCCAGTCGGACAGGGCCGTCTTGCGAACATAGACTTCGTAATGGATCGGCCCGGCCATGCCCGCTTCTAACCGGGGAAGCCTTTAAGGACCGGTTGCGGACCAGGCTGAACGATGAATTTTCCGCGAGACGACGGAGGCGAGGACCTCCTTACGTTGAAATCATGTCATGAAGGGCCAATTAAACGGCCCTATTGTGAACCAGATCGAACGGTTACGCTTGCCGTGCGTTCTCGCTCGCGGGAACGTTAAGTTCAGGAGAAGCCCTTTGGCGAACATCACTCTGGTCGACGACGACGAGAACATCGTCGCCTCCGTCTCACTGGCGTTGGAAAGTCACGGCCACAAGATCACGGCCTATCACGACGGGGCCGCGGGCCTTGCGGCGCTGGAGAGCACGCCGCCGGATCTGGCCATCCTCGATGTGAAGATGCCGCGCATGGACGGCATGGAGGTGCTGCGCCGCCTGCGCCAGACCTCGCAGATCCCGGTCATCATGCTGACGTCCAAGGACGAGGAGATCGACGAGATTCTCGGCTTCAACCTCGGCGCCGACGACTACATCCACAAGCCGTTCAGCCAGCGTCTGCTGATCGAGCGGGTCAAGGCGCTGCTGCGCCGCACGGGTGCCGACGGCATCGAGGCCGAACCCACCGCCGACATCTCGGGCAAGGCCATCAAGCGCGGCAAGCTGTCGCTGGACCCCGCCCGCCACGAATCCATGTGGGACGGCAAGCCGGTCAAGCTGACCGTCACCGAGTTCCTGCTGCTCCAGGCCCTGGCCCAGCGCCCCGGCTTTGTTAAGAGCCGCGACAACCTGATGGACGCCGCCTACGACGATCAGGTCTATGTCGACGACCGCACCATCGACAGCCACGTGAAGCGGATGCGCAAGAAGTTCCGCGCCGTGGACAACGAATTCGACGCGATCGAGACCCTGTATGGCGTCGGCTACCGCTACCGCGAAAGCTGACCTCTCCGGGCCTCGGCCCGAGGATGAAACGCCCGCCCGCCGAAGACGCTTCCGCTTCGGCGGCTCGCGGCTGGGCGGTTTCATCCTCTCGCTCAATCTGCTCAGCCTTCTGATCCTGTTCGGCGGCGCCCTGCTGCTGAACGAATGGCGCCAGGGCCTGATCGAGGCGCGCCAGGAATCCCTGACGGTTCAGGCCGAACTGCTGGCCAACGTGCTGCGCGAAGAGGGGGTGACGCGCGGCGTCCCCACGCCCGAACTGGACCTGGAGCGCGCCTCCATCTGGCTGACCGACCGCTTCATCCCGGCGGGCCAGCGGGTGCGCCTGTATGACAGCAACGGCCTTCTGGTCGTCGATTCCTATCAGGTGACCGAGGCCGTCAGCGGCCAGCCTCTGGGCGCGGCGCAGGCCGCCGGAACCCCCGTCGCCGACGACAGCCGCAAGAAGGCCCGTGCAGCGGCGGAAGCCGAAAAGGCCGAGGCCGCCATTCGCGGCGAGGTCAACGCCGCCCTCGACGGCCGCTCCGTCGTCACCGTCCGCCGTAATGAACAGGGCGAGCGCGTCGTCTCGGTCACCATTCCCGTGCGTCATGTGCGTCAGGTGCTGGGCGCCCTGACGGTCGAGGCGGGCAATGTCGATGAAATCCTCAGCGCCCAGCGCCGCGCCCTGATGCCGTTCGCCCTGGTGGCGCTGGGGGTGAACCTGCTGGCGTCGCTGATGCTGCATCTGTTTGTGGCCCGCCCGGTCATGCGCCTGTCAGCGGCGGCGGATCAGGTGAAGCTGCAACGCGCCCGCGCCATCTCCCTGCCCGATCTTGAGGACCGCAAGGACGAGATCGGCGATCTGGCCCGGTCGCTGGAATCCATGACCGACACCCTGTCGACGCGGATGGACGCCATCGAGCGGTTCGCCGCCGACGTATCGCACGAGATCAAAAACCCCCTGACCTCGATCCGTTCGGCGCTGGAGACCCTGCCTCTGGTCAAGACGGATGAACATCGCGAGAAGCTGACCAACCTGCTGCAGCAGGACGTGCGGCGCCTGGACCGGCTGATCACCGACATCTCCAACGCCTCGCGCCTGGACGCCGAACTGTCGCGCGACCGGCCGCGCGCCATCGAACTGAACAGACTGCTGGGCGACATCGTCAGCGTCTATGAAACCACGGCCAAGCCGGGCGACATTCCGGTGCAGCTGACCCAGCCGCAGGACTTCCTGCGCGTCATGGGCCGTGACGGGCCGCTGGGCCAGGTGTTCCGCAACCTGATCGACAACGCCCGCTCGTTCAGCCCCCCCGACGGCGTGGTGCGCGTGACCCTGGAGGAGACCGACGGCGACCAGCCGATCCAGATTCGCGTCGAGGACGACGGCCCCGGCATCCCGGCCGAGAACCTGGAGACGGTGTTCGAACGCTTCTACACCTCGCGGCCCAAGGGGGCGGCCTTCGGCTCCAACTCCGGCCTTGGCCTGTCGATCGTGCGCCAGATCGCCGAGGCGCACGGCGGCCGCGCCTGGGCAGAAAACCGGCTGGCGGAAGACGGCCGGATCCTCGGCGCCCGGTTCGTGATAGCCCTGCCGGCCGTGGGCAAACGCGCATGACCCAGATTCAGCCCCTCCACGCCACTACCGTCGCCCGCTTCGGCCCGGACGGCTGGCGGGCGGTGATGCTGCTGGGGCCGTCCGGCGCGGGCAAGAGCGACCTGGGCCTGCGCCTGATCGGACGCGGCTGGCGACTGGTCAGCGACGACTACACCCGCGTCTGGGCCTCCCAGGGCGCGCTCTACGCCACGGCGCCGGTGCAGATCGCCGGAAGAATCGAAGCGCGCGGCGTGGGAATCGTGTCCGTCGAGACACGGCTGATCGCCAGAGTCGTCCTGACCGTCGCCTGTGTTCCAGAGGCGGTCGAACGGCTTCCAGAGCCGCAGACACGGCGTTTCGAGGGGGTGGACCTGCCCCTGTTCGCCCTCGACCCGCGCCTGCCCTCCGCCCCCGACATGGTCGATGCGGCGTTGCTTACGCTTTGACCCTACAGATAACGGGTCTATGACAGGCCTCTTGCGGTCCTGAGCGGGCGCGTCCGGGCGCCAGCCGGGGCGAAGTCGACGTGCTGGGACGGTTTGGGCGGGTTGCGAGTGAAGTCCTTATGATCGGTCTGGTCATCGTCACCCACGGGGGACTGGCGTCAGAATTTCTTTCGGCGATGGAGCATGTGGTCGGCCCGCAACGCGGCGTCGCGGCCATCTGCATCGGCCCCGAAGACGACATGGAGCGTCGACGTCGCGACATCGTGGACGCGGCTGCGGCCGTGGACGACGGCGACGGCGTCATCCTGCTGACCGACATGTTCGGCGGCACCCCCTCCAACCTGGCCATCTCGGTGATGGAGCAGACCAAGGCCGAGGTCATCGCCGGGCTGAACCTGCCCATGCTGATCAAGCTGGCCAGCGTGCGCAGCCGCGAGACGCTGGAGGCCTGCGTGGCCCACGCCCAGGACGCGGGGCGCAAATACATCTCGGTCGCGTCCTGGGTTCTTGCGGGCGAAAAATGAGCGCAGCGGCCCGGTTCGACATCTGCAACACGCGCGGCCTGCACGCCCGCGCCTCGGCCAAGTTCGTCAAGCTGGCCTCCGGCTTTGAAAGCGAAATTCAGGTCACGCGCGACGGCGTCACCGTGGACGCCCGCTCGATCATGGGCCTGTTGATGCTGGGCGCCGGCATCGGCTGCAGCATTGACGTGTCCGCTGAAGGCCCGGACGCCGACGAGGCCATCGAGGCCCTGCGGGATCTGGTCGCGCGCAAGTTCGACGAAGACCAATAGACGGCGCGCGGCGACGCAAACGCCACAGGCCCCTCCAAAGGTCGCAAACCCATACCCATATGGAGCGCGGCGGTTGACCCCGACGGGTCTGGCGCCTAAGCCCCGCGCAGCATCCCAAGCGCTGAACGATCAGAGGATATCATGGCCGAAGCCCCCGCTCCCTACGACGTCGTCATCATCGGCGGAGGGCCGGGCGGCTATAACGCCGCGATCCGCGCCGGACAGCTGGGCCTGAAGGTCGCCTGCGTCGAAATGCGCGGCACGCTGGGCGGCACCTGCCTGAACGTCGGCTGCATGCCGTCCAAGGCCCTGCTGCACGCCTCGGAGCTGTGGGAGGCCGCCAACGGCGAGTTCGCCAAGATCGGCATCGAGGTCTCGCCCAAGCTGAACCTGGCCCAGATGCAGAAGTCCAAGGACGAAAGCGTCCTGGGCCTGACCAAGGGCATCGAGTTCCTGTTCAAGAAGAACAAGGCCGACTGGATCAAGGGCAAGGGCAAGATCGTCGGCAAGGGCAAGGTTGAAGTCACAGCCGAGGACGGTTCGGTCCAGACGCTGGAGACCAAGAACATCGTCATCGCCACCGGCTCCGAGCCGACCCCGCTGCCGGGCGTCGCCTTCGAGGCGGGCAAGGTGATCGATTCCACCGGCGCCCTGTCGCTGCCGTCGGTGCCCAAGAAGCTGATCGTGGTCGGCGCGGGCATCATCGGTCTGGAGCTGGGCTCGGTCTGGCGCCGCCTGGGCGCCGAGGTCACCGTGGTCGAGTTCCTGGACCGGATCACGCCGGGCATGGACACCGAGGTCGCCACCACCTTCCAGCGCACCCTGACCAAACAGGGCATGAAGTTCAAACTGGGCGCCAAGGTCACGGCCGCCAAGTCGGGCAAGGACGGGGTCGAGCTGACGGTCGAGCCGTCGGCGGGCGGCGCTGCGGAGACCCTCAAGGGCGACGTCGTCCTGGTCGCCATCGGCCGTCGTCCCTATACGGACGGCCTGGGTCTGGAGAGCGTGGGCGTGACGCCCGACAAGCGCGGCTTCATCGACCACGACCACTTCAAGGTCGCGGACGGCGTCTGGGTGATCGGCGACGTGACCCACGGCCCGATGCTGGCGCACAAGGCGGAAGAAGACGCCGTCGCCGCCATCGACATCATCGCGGGCAAGTACGGCCACGTCGACTACGCCCTGGTCCCCAGCGTCGTCTATACGGCCCCGGAAGTGTCTTGGGTCGGCCAGACCGAGGAGCAGCTCAAGGCCGCTGGCGTCAACTACAAGAAGGGCAAGTTCCCCTTCATCGCCAACAGCCGCGCCAAGATCAATCACGAGACCGACGGCTTCGTGAAGGTTCTGGCCGACGCCGCCACGGACAAGGTTCTGGGCGTTCACATCATCGGCCCGCAGGCCGGCGAGATGATCCACGAGGCCGCCATCACCATGAGCTTCGGCGGCGCCTCGGAAGACATCGCCCGCACCTGCCACGCCCACCCGACCCGTTCGGAAGCCGTGCGTCAGGCCGCCATGGATGTCGAAGGCTGGGCCATGCAGGCCTGATCGGCCGCACACCCTGAAAACAGAAACGGCGCGCTCCTAGCGGGGCGCGCCGTTTTTCTTTGTGCATTCCTCTACCGCCGGGAGAGGGCTTGAGCGCACGACGGCGCAGCCGTCGTCCTGGCGCGAAAGGGTGAGGGTCCGGTGTCCGGACTGGTCCGCCGCAGAACCCTCATCCGACCCTTCGGGCCACCTTCTCCCAACGGGAGAAGGACATCGTCTCGCGACTACTCCGGGCGAACGCGCTTCTTGCGGAACGAGGGGTTCAGCACCTGCTTGCGCAGGCGGATCGACTTCGGCGTCACCTCGACCAGCTCATCGTCGTCGATATAGGCGATGGCCTGCTCCAGCGACATCTGGCGCGGCGGCGTCAGGCGGACCGACTCGTCCTTGCCCGAGGCGCGCACGTTGGTCAGTTGCTTGCCCTTGATCGGGTTGACGTCCAGGTCGTCCCAACGGCTGTTCTCGCCGATGATCATGCCCTGATAGGTCTTCTCGCCCGCGCCCACGAACATGACGCCGCGGTCTTCCAGGTTCCACAGGGCGAAGGCCGCCGTATCGCCGTCCGAGTTGGAGATCAGCACGCCCTTCAGGCGGCCGGCGATCTCGCCCTTGTGCGGCTCATAGTGGCTGAACACGCGGTTCAGCACGCCCGAACCGCGCGTGTCGGTCAGGAACTCGCCCTGATAGCCGATCAGCGAACGCGACGGGCACTTCAGCTGAATGCGGGTCTTGCCTGCGCCCGACGGGCCCATGTCGGTCATTTCGGCCTTACGGGCCGACAGCTTCTCGATGACGATGCCCGAGAACTCGTCGTCCACGTCGATCATGACGTCTTCAATCGGCTCCAGGCGCTCGCCGTTCTCGCCGGTCTTGAAGACCACGCGCGGACGCGAGATCGAGACTTCAAAGCCTTCGCGGCGCATGTTTTCGATCAGAACGCCCAGCTGCAGTTCGCCACGGCCTGCGACCTCATAGGCGTCGCCGCCTTCGGTCGTGGTCACGCGGATGGCCACGTTGGCTTCGGCTTCCTTCAGCAGGCGGTCACGGATGACGCGCGACTGGACCTTGTCGCCTTCGCGGCCGGCCAGGGGGCTGTCGTTCACCGAAACCGTCATCGAGATGGTGGGCGGATCGATCGGCTGGGCGGGCAGGGCGTCGGTGACTTCCATGGCGCACAGGGTGTCGGCGACGGTGGCCTTGGACATGCCGGCGATGGCGACGATGTCGCCCGCTTCCGAACCCTCTTCCAGGCCCTGACGCTTCAGGCCGCGGAAGGCCAGAACCTTGGTGATGCGGCCGCGCTCGATTTCCTTGCCGTCACGGTCCAGGGCGTGGATGGCCATGCCGGGCACGGCCTTGCCGGACTGGATGCGGCCGGTCAGCAGGCGGCCCAGGAACGGGTCGCTTTCGATCAGGACGTTCAGCATCTGGAACGGCTTGTCGCGGTTCTCCTGAACCTTGGGCGGCGGAACGTGTTCGACGATCAGGTCGAACAGCGGGTGCAGGTTGTCGTTGGGGACGTTCAGGTCCAGCGTCGCCCAGCCGCTGCGGCCCGAGGCGTAGATGTGCGGGAAGTCCAGCTGCTCGTCCGTCGCGCCGATGGCGGCGAACAGGTCGAAGGTCTCGTTGTGGACGCGGTCCGGGTCGGCGTGGGCGCGGTCGACCTTGTTGATGCACAGGATCGGGCGCAGGCCCATCTTCAGCGCCTTGGTCAGCACGAACTTGGTCTGGGGCATGACGCCCTCTTCGGCGTCGACCAGGATGACGCAGCCGTCCACCATGCCCAGGATGCGCTCGACTTCACCGCCGAAGTCGGCGTGGCCGGGGGTGTCGATGATGTTGATGCGGGTTTCGCCAGCCTTGCCGTTCCAGAGCACCGAGGTGCACTTGGCCAGAATGGTGATGCCGCGTTCTTTTTCCTGGTCGCCGGAGTCCATGGCGCGTTCTGTGGTCGCCTCGTTGGCTCGGAACACGCCGGATTGGGCGAGAAGGGCGTCAACCATGGTCGTCTTGCCGTGGTCAACGTGGGCGATAATAGCGACGTTACGAAGGTTCATATCGGGCTCGGGCGGACTGTGTTCGGTCACGGAAAAGGCCGCGCCGCTGCAACAAGATGCAGATGTGGGAAGGATTTCAGGCGGCCTCTTACAGGCCTTGGCGCCAAAACGCCAGTGCGGTGAAATCTCACTGTCGGATTATCGCTGCGGATGATCCGTGCGCGCACAAACGAAAAAGGGCGGCGGACCTGTGTCCGCCGCCCCCATCCGCGTGATTTCCAGCCCTAAAGTATCAGACCTTGGCGGCTCGAGTGATGGCCCAGCGGTACAGACCGAAGGTCAACACGAAGAAGCCGATCACGCCCGCCAGCATGGCCGGCCAGACGGTGTCGGCGGGCAGCATGGCGAAGGGCGCGTCGCTGCGGGTCGAGACGATGACGCCCGCCGTCAGCACGCCGAACAGGCTTTCACCCACGATCAGGCCCGAGGCCAGCAGCACGCCCATGCGGCGCGCCACGTCGGCGTAGCGGGTCGAGCGCGAGGCCCGGTCGTACAGCCAGCCGCAGACGGCGCCGATGACCAGCATGGTCGTGACGGCGGCGGGCAGATAGAAGCCGATGCCGACCGCCAGGGGCGGCAGCTTGATCTTCTTGTTGGTCGCCTTCTCCAGCACCGCGTCCAGCACGATGATGACCAGGCCGATGGCCGCACCCAGACCAATCAGGTCCCAACGCAGATCGCCGCCGATGACGCCGCGCGCCAGGGCCGAGATCAGGGTGGCCTGGGGCGCCGCCAGGGTCTTGGTGCCCTCGACGATGGCCGCCGGGCCGCCTTCGAAGCCGAACGCCTGGTTCAGCAGGTTCAGGATGAAGGGAATGACCAGGGCGCCGGCGGCGACCCCGACGATCAGGGCCGTCTGCTGGCGCCACGGGGTGGCCTCGACCAGTTGGCCGGTCTTCAGGTCCTGCAGGTTGTCGTTGGCGATGACGGCGACCGAGAAGACCACCGCCGTCACGATCAGGGCGAAGGCGATGATCGACGGATCCGCAGGCACGCCTGCAATGGCCATGACGCCCAGCATCAGCAGCGAGGCGATGATGATGGCCAGGATGCCGACGCCCGACACCGGGCTGTTGGACGACCCGATCAGACCGGCCATGTAGCCGCAGATGGCCGCCACGGCGAAACCGATCAGCACCACATAGACCAGGCCGCCGATCACCAGCAGCGGGGTGGACGAGGCCAGGGCGGGGGCCGTTTGGGCGAACCAGGCCAGCAGACCGGCTATGCCGATCAGGCAGGCCACCGAGATCGAACCGACCAGCTTGATCGGCAGGTCCTGTTCGGTGCGGTCCAGGGCTTCGCCGTGTTCCCGCTTGGCGTTGGCGGCCAGGGCCGAGGCCAGACCGGCGACCAGAGGCCCGGCCAGCTTGATCAGGGTCCAGATGGCGGCGACGCCGATGACGCCTGCGCCCATGAAGCGGACTTCACGGCTCCAGACCGTCATGGCCAGTTGTTCGGCATGGGCGCCCGCAGGCAGGGTCGCCGCGATCGAGGGAATGCCGTGCGCCGTCAGCCAGGCGACCGTGTCGGGCGAGGTCAGCAGCGGCACCGCAATGCCCCAGGCCAGGATCAGACCAAACAGCTGGGCCAGACCCACGGTCAGACCGATCAGGTGGCCTGCGCCCAACAGGGCGAACTGCATGCCGAAGCCCATGCCCGTCGCGCCGCCGCCGAGCGCGGCAGGCAGTTTGATGAATTTGGCGGCCTCACCGGCGAAGACGCGGCCGGCGACCAGCAACGAATAACCGGCCGAAACCACGGCGCCCGCGACGACGATCCACAGACCCGATTTGTTCTCGCGCACGGCGCTCTCGGTCTGTTCAGCCCCGCGCGAACCGACCTTCAGCACCTCGGCGGCGGCGACGCCTTCCGGGTAGGGCAGGCCGCCGTTGGTGACCAGGGCGCGACGCAGGGGAATGGAGAATGTCACCCCCAGAATGCCGCCCAGAATGCAGATGGCGACCGACTGCCAGAACGGGAACTCCAGCCACCAGCCGATCATCACCAGACCCGGCAGGACGAAGATGATCGAGCTCATGGCCCCGCCGACCGAGGCGACGGTCTGGACCGTCATATTCTCCCAGATGGTCGAGGTGCGGAACACCCGCAGTATGGCCATCGAAATGACCGCCGCCGGAATGGCCGAGGCGAAGGTCAGGCCGACCAGCAGGCCCAGATAGGTGTTGGCGGCGGTGAAGACCACGGCCAGAAGACACCCCAGCACCAGCGAGCGTAGCGTCAGTTCCAGCCGCTTGCCGCCAGGCTTTGGCGTTGCGGCGTTATTGTCAGTCATTGAAGAATTCCCACGTTTGCCGGGACCGTAAGCGCAGAATGACGCAGGCGGCAACTCGCTTTGCATGATCGCCCGGTCTAGGAACCGCTTCATGCCTGAACTTCCCGAGGTTGAAACCGTCCGACGCGGCCTGACGCCGGTGCTGGAGGGCGCGCGCCTGTCGCGCGTGCGGATCAACCGGCCAGACCTGCGATTTCCCTTCCCCGATCATTTCGTCGACCGGCTGGAGGGCGCCGTCGTCCTGCGGATCGACCGCCGCGCCAAATATCTGCTGGCGCCGCTGTCGACCGGCGACACCTGGATCACCCATCTGGGCATGACCGGGCGTTTCACCCTGGACGGGATGCAGTTGGGCGAGTTCGAGGAACCCGCGCCCATCGCGGGCAAGCACGAACATTTCAGCGCCTGCGCAATACGAAACGACGTCGCCACCCGTATCGGCTATGCGGATGCGCGCCGCTTCGGCTTCATGGGCCTGATCGCAACCGCCAGCGTGGGCTTGCATCCATGGTTCGCAGGCCTGGGGCCCGAACCCTTGGGCAACGGCTTCTCGGGCGCTCATCTGGCCGAGGCTTTCGACGGCAAGAAGCAGAACATCAAGGTGTCCCTGCTGGACCAGCGGATCGTGTCGGGTCTGGGCAACATCTATGTCTGCGAGGCCCTGTATCGGGCGCGCATCTCGCCCCTGTCCGCCGCCGGTTCGATATCCAAGGCCCGGCTCGAGAGGCTGGCGACCGAGGTCCGCAATGTCCTGAACGACGCCATCGAAGCGGGCGGATCGACCCTGAAGGACTTCGCCAATGTCGAGGGCGGGCAGGGCTATTTCCAGCACCGGTTCGACGTCTATGGCCGCGAGGGCCAGGCCTGCCGCACCGACAACTGCAAGGGAACCGTCGCCCGCATCGTCCAGGGCGGGCGTTCGACCTTCTACTGCCCCGTCTGCCAGAAGACGTAGGGCGCAGGCCTAGTCCGCCGCATCCTCGATGGCGTGGATGTCGTCGTCGCTGAGGCCGAAGTGGTGCCCGATCTCGTGGACCAGCACATGGGCGATCAGTTCAGCCAGGCCCACGTCGCCGCGTTCACACCACTCGTCCAGAATGGGGCGGCGGTACAGGAACACCCGCGACGGTTCGAACGCCGGTCCCAGGCCGTCGCGGCTGCCGATGTCCACGCCGTGATAAAGCCCGGTCAGTTCGAACGGGTCCTCAATCTCAAGATCCTTCAGCGTCTGTTCGTCGGCGAAATCGTCGATGCGGAACACCACCTCGCCCGCCGCGTGCCGGAACGGCGCAGGCAGGGCGTCGAAGGCCTCGCGGGCCAACCGGGCGAAGTCGTCAAGAGAGGGTGCGAAAACGTCGGTCATGCCTTCGCTATCGCCGTCCCGGACCAAAGTCGCAATCGGACGTGATGACGCTGCAACGGAAAAGGCGCAAATTCGCGCGACTGGGGTATGTTAACCGCGAATCGCGTCGCAGGGAGACACATGGCCGAGGCCGACATCGCCTATGTCGCCACCGCAGGGGCCGCCGGGCTGGCGCTGGCCGTCAGCGCCTGGGCCGTGCGTCTGCGCGCGCGCCTGGCCTCCGCCAGCGACCTGGCCCAGGACAGATGCGCTGACGCCCTGGCCGACCTGGGTCGCCACGAGAGCATGTTGCGCGCCTTCGACGACGTCAGCCTGCCGCTGACGCCGGACGGCCGCCCCGCTGGCGACCCCATCGGTCCCGCCGAACTGATCGCGCGCCTGTCCGACGAAACCGCCGAGGCGGGCGAGGCCATACTGGCCCGACTGGCCCAGACCCACGCCGGTCAAATCGAGGCCCTGGTCCACACGGGCGAGGCCTTCGAAGGCCTGCTGTCGCTGGACCATGAGCCGTGGCGGATCGAGGGCCGCGTCGCCGGCGGCGCCGCCTGGGTGCGGCTGTCGCCCGCCTCCAGCCTGACCCTGACCGGAAGCGAGGCCGTCGAAAGCGGACTGGCCCTGCTGGCCGACGCCTCGCCGACGCCGACCTGGGTCGTGGACGGCGCCGGCAAACTGGCCTGGGCCAATCGCGCCTGGCTGGCCGAGGTTGGCGCCGAGACCATCGAACAGGCGCTGGAGAAGAACCTCAGCTTCGACCGGGGCGCCGATGCTCTGGCCGCCGAGACGGGCCGTCTGGGCGTGCGTCAGGAGGGCTTCCGCTGGACCACCGGCGGGGGCGCGCGCCGCGCCTGGCGCATCATCGCCGAACCGGCGGGCGGGGGCGCCGTCACCGTCTTCGCCATAGAGGTCACCGAGGCCGAGGAAACGCGCGACAACCTGCGCCGCCATGTCGAGGCCCATGACGAGACCCTGAACCATCTGGCCGACGCCGTGGCCATTTTTGGTCCATCCAAGCGTCTGGCCTTCCACAACACCGCCTTCCAGACCCTGTTCGACATCGACCCGGCCTGGCTGGACGAACGCCCGACACACGCCGAACTGCTGGATCGCCTGCGCCAGCGCCGCCGTCTGCCCGAGGTGGTCGACTACGCCGGATGGAAGGCGCGCGAGCTTCAGTTCTATGAAGCCTCCGAAGCCTCGCCGGACGACAGCTGGTCCTTGCCGGACGGCCGCACCCTGCGCGTCGTGCGCCAGCCGCACCCGCTGGGCGGCATCCTGCTGATCTTCTCGGACATCACCGACGAGCTTCAGCTGCGCAGCCGCTTCAATGCCCAGCTTCAGGTCCAGCGCGCCACCCTGGACAAGCTGAACGACGCCGTCGCCGTGTTCGGATCGGACGGACGCCTGCGCCTGCACAACGAGGCGTTCGAAAGCTTCTGGCGTCTGACCGCAGACCGGATCGAGGGCGCGACCGAGTTCGACGCCCTGGCTGAGCTGTGCAAGCCCGTCCTGCCCGATCCCGCCCTGTGGCTGGGACTGAAGGCCCGCGTCGCCGATCCCGATCCGGAAAGCCGTGTCGCCATCTCGGGCGAGGGGCGCACCACCGACGGCCGCGCCGCCGCCTGGCAGACCCGCCCCCTGCCGGACGGCGCAACCCTGGTCGCCTTCTCCGACGTCACCGCCCGGCGCGAGCTGGAGCAGGCCCTGGTCCAGCGCGAACAGGCTCTGGCCGAAAGCCAGGCCCTGAAACGCGAGTTCGTCGGCAGCGTCAGCTATGAGCTGCGCACCCCCCTGACCACCATCGTCGGCTATTCGGAACTGCTGGAGACCCTGGGCGACCTGCCTGAGCGCAGCCGCCAGCACGCCGGCGCCATCCGCGTCGCCGCCAGCCAGCTGGCCCGCTCCATCGACGACGTGCTGGACATGTCCCAGATCGACGCGGGCGAGATGGAGCTGTCGCTGGGCGACGTGCGCATCGGCGACCTGTTCGAAGAAGCCGCCGCCAAGGTGCGCGGCAAGGTCGAGGGACGCGGCGCCAGCCTGACCGTCACCTATCCGCCCGATCTGCGGCCGATCCGCGCCGACGCCCGCCGCGTGGGTCAGGCGCTGGAGCATCTGCTGGAGAACGCGGCCCGCGCCGTGTCCGAAGGCGGGGCTGTCACCCTGACCGCCGAGGCGACGGCGTCGGAAGTGCGCCTGTCGGTCGCCGACACCGGACGCGGCATCCCCTATCACCTGCAGCCCCACGTCTTTGACCGCTTCGTGCGGCGCGAGCGCGGCGGTCCGGGCGTGGGCCTGGCCCTGGTCAAGGCTCTGGTGGAACTGCACGGCGGCTGGGCCGAGGTGGAAAGCGACCCCGGCAAGGGCGCCGCCTTCATCCTGCACCTGCCCTTCGGCGCCGCCACCACCGCCGCCCCGCCCGAACTGGCGCTGGAGGGCGAAGGCTTTTAGCCTCCGCCTTCCTGGCGGCGCCTACTTCCGTGACGCCTTGGAGCGATCCCGCGCGGCGGCGAACTCGGCGTCCGGGTTCCATTCCGGCCAGACGTTGGTATCGGCCAGATCACGCCCGACGGCATAGATCAGGGCCACGTCGGCGGCGGCGGCGTCCATGCGCCAGGTCTGGTCCCATTCGTCCGTCGGCTGGTGATAGCGGTTCTGGACATAGTCGCGGCTGGCGGCGCTGGCCCCGGTGAAGCCTGCGGCGGGGAAGAGGGCGGGAACCCCCTCAAGCGCCAGCGGAAAGTGATCCGAGCGATAGAAGGCCCCGGCCTGGGGCGCCGGGTCCGCGATCAGGGTGCGGCCCTGTTGCACCGCACGCCGCGCCAGATAGTCGTCCAGCTGGTTCTTGCCCTTGCCGATCACCACGATGTTCGGGTCGATCTCGGTTCCCGGCAGCAGGCTGTCGACATTGATGTTGGCCACGGTCGTCTCCAGCGGCCAGACCGGGTTGGCGGCGTAATAGGTCGAACCCAGAAGCCCCGCCTCCTCGCCCGTCCAGGAGGCGAAAACGATCGAACGCTTCGGACGCGGCCCCTCGGCGAAGGCGTGGGCCAGCTCCAGCAGGGCGGCGACGCCGGTCGCATTGTCGACCGCCGCATTATAGATCTTGTCCCCCGCCGCATTCGGCGTGCCGACGCCGTAGCCGTCCCAATGGGCGCCGTACATCACCGTCTCGTTCGGGCGCTCCGAACCGGGGATGCGGGCCAGGACGTTGCTGCTTTCAACCCGGTCAGCGATCTGGCCGAAATCAACGCTCATGGCCGCATTCGGCAAAACGACGGGGCGGAAGTCGGCCCGGCGGGCGCTGGTCTTCAGGGCTGCGAAATCCAGCCCGGCGGCGCGGAAGATCTCCTCGGCCTTGGCCCGCTGGATCCAGCCCTGGAAGGGCGCGCGCTCGGCGTTCGGATCGGCCCGGACGATGTCGAACTTGGGCGCCGCGGATGAGTTCTGCAGCACCGACCAGCCGTAACCGGCGCCCGCCGTCTCATGGATCACCAGCACGCCCGCCGCCCCGCGACGGCCCGCCTCCTGGAACTTGTAGGTCCAGCGGCCATAGAAGGTCATGGCCTGACCGTCGAACTTACCGGCGACCGGCTCGCCCGCCTCGGCCTCGAAATCCGGGTCGTTGACCAGGACCAGGATGACCTTGCCGCGCACGTCCACGTCCTTAAAGTCGTCCCACTGGCGCTCGGGCGCATCGGCGCCATAGCCGACGAAGACGATGGGGGCGTCCGTGACGGTGATATGGTCCACGGGGCGGTCGCTGGACACCAGCACGTCTGGCCCGCGCGCCAGAGACAGGCTCTGGCCGCCGACCCTGGCCGTTACGGTCGCCGGCCCGTTCTGGCGGGTGCGCGACAACAGGGCGGTCTGGAAATAGGAGCCGTTCGGCCCGCCGCCCTCGGCGCCCGCCGCGCGGAACTGTTCGGCCAGCCAGGCGACGGTCTTCTCCTCGCCCGCCGAGACCGGGCCGCGCCCCTCGAACTCATCCGAGGCCAGAACCCGCACCGCCTCGTTCATCCGTTCGGCGCTGATGGCAGGCGCTGCGTCCTGCGTCTGGGCTTGGGCCTGGGCCTGGGCCGTCGTGGCGGCGAGCAGGGCCAGAACGGCGGCGGTGGTCAGGGTCTTCATGCGGTTTCCCTCCAGATCTGACCGTCTTCTTGGGCCGATCAGCCGGACCTGTCGAGCCAGGCCTTCACGCCCTGCGCCGCCACGACGCCGGACGCGAAACTGGCCTGAAGCAGATAGCCGCCGGTCGGCGCCTCCCAGTCCAGCATCTCGCCCGCGACGAAGACGCCGGGCCGAGCCGTCAGCATCAGATGCTTATCCAGCGCGTCGAACCTCACCCCGCCCGCCGCCGATATGGCCCGCTCCAGCCCCTGAACCCCGCTCAGGGTCACGGTTGTGGCCTTTATCCGCGCGGCCAGCTCATCAGGCGCGGTCGGCAAGGGTCCGGCCTCGCGCAGCAGGGCCGCGCCGACCGCATCCAGCCCCACGGTCTTTCTCAGATGATTGGACAGGCTGGCCTTGCCGCGCGGACGGGCCAGACGCGCCGCCACATCATCCGCCGCCAGATCGGGCTTCAGGTCGATGACCAGCGTCGCCTGACCGTCCCGCTCCACCGCATCGCGCAGTCCCGCCGACAGGGCGTAGATCGCCCCGCCCTCGATCCCATAGGCGGCGATCATGGCCTCGCCCCGCGCCGTGCGGTCCTGATGCGTCAGCGCGATCCCCTTCAGCGGACGCCCGGCGAACCCCTCGCGCAAGACATCCGACCAGGCCACGTCAAATCCGGCATTGGCGGGCCGGAACGGGCGCACGGGCGCATCCAGCCACTGCGTCCACTCCGCATCCGAGCCCAGACGCGGCCAACTGGCGCCGCCCAGGGCCAGGACCACGCCGCCGGGCGTCTCCAGCCGTTCTCCGTCCGGCGTCTCGAACCGCAGGGCCTCGTCCTCCCAGCCGGTCCAGCGCGACCGCAGCCGCACCTCGACGTCCAGCGCATTCAATCGCGCCAGCCAGGCCCGCAGCAGGGGCGAGGCCTTCATCGCCCTGGGAAACACCCGCCCGCTGGACCCGACGAAGGTCGGTTGCCCCAGACCCGCGGCCCAGGCGGCCAGATCAGACGGCGAAAAGGCCTCCAGCCATCCGGCGACCCGGCTGGCGGCGGCGCCATATCGGTCGAGGAAGGGGGCCAAAGGCTCCGAATGGGTCAGGTTCAGCCCGCCCCGGCCCGCCATCAGAAACTTGCGCCCGACTGAGGGCATCCGTTCGTGCACGACCACGCTCAGGCCAGACTGGGCCAGACGTTCGGCCGCCATCAGACCGGCCGGTCCTGCGCCGATCACATGAACCTGTTTTTTCGCGGATTGCGTCATCGCCTTCGCTTTGCCCGTTCGCGCCCGTCCTGACCATAGGGCTGGCCATAGGGTCGGGCGCCGCTATGCTCCGCGCCATGAGCGTCGCCTTCACCCGAGAAGAAGATCTGGAAGCCACGGCCGCCGACCTGGCGGACCGCCCGATCTCGCCCCATCCCAATCTGGTCACGCCTGAAGGCCTGGCCCTGATCGAGGCCGAGCTGGCCGCCGCCCGCACCGCCTACACCGCCGCCCAGGTTCAGGGGTCGATCGAAAGCGACCGCACCGCCATGGCCCGCGCCACGCGCGACCTGCGCTACTGGGGCGCCCGCCGCGCCTCGGCCCAGTTGGTCGAGCCGGGCGAGGATGACGGCGTCGTGCGTTTCGGCGGCTCCGTCTCAATCGCGCGCGAGGACGGCCGCACCCAGACCTGGCGCATCGTCGGCGAGGACCAGGCCGATCCGGCTCAGGGCAGCGTCAGCTATGTCTCGCCTCTGGCCCGCGCCGTTCTGGGCAAGCGGGCCGGGGATGAGGCGACGGTGGCGGGTCAGACGGTGGAGATCGTCGCCGTCGACTAAAACGCCGCAGTCAGTCTTCGCTGTCCGGGCCTTCGCCCAGCATTTCGCGCACCATGTCCAGGATCAGCTTCTGTTTGCGGGCCGGCAGGCGGCGCACCAGATTGTCGATCTCGATGGAGTGTTTGGTCGCCGACCGTTCGTGGTCGAAGGCGGCGGTCTCCTCTTCGCCGAAACCCGGCTGGGCGACGGCGAAGCCCTCGAAGAAGAAGGGGATGTCCACCTTCATGAAGTCGGCGATTTCGAAAAGCTTGGAGGCCGAGACGCGGTTTGTGCCCTTCTCGTACTTCTGCACCTGTTGGAAACTGACCCCGACCGCCTTGGCCAGCGCCGTCTGGGTCAGACCCAGACCGAGGCGTTTCTCCTGAACGCGGCGACCGACGTGGCGGTCTACGGGATGCGGATCCTCATCCTTGATGCGCGCCAAGACTTCCCCCCCGTTCAGTTCAACTCGCGATTCGGGGCCACCCTAGTTCGCTGTCCCAGCGGCCACAAGGACAGGAAAAGTGCGAACAAAAGGCCGATCAGCAAGGGCCAGTCGCCCAGACGACCATAGGCTGTGACACCCGTCGGACGGGGCAATGGCGCATCCACCACCCCCATGACGCCTGACCACAATTGGGAGTTGCCGACGATCCGTCCCCAGGGGTCGATCATGGCCGAAACGCCGGTCGGCGTGGCTCTGGCGATGGGCAGGCCGGTCTCGATGGCGCGATAGCTGGCCAGGTTCAGATGCTGCAACGGACCAGAGGTTGCACCAAACCACGCGTCATTTGATGCATTAACAATCCAATCCGGCCGCCCCGCAGCGCCCGGCGTGAAGCCCGGATAGAGGCTTTCGTAGCAGATCAGGATCTGGGCGCGCGGCGCGCCGGGGATGGCGATGGGCTCGGGCCGGGGTCCAGCCGAGAAATCGCTGGGCATATGGACCAGGCTGCGCAGCCCGATCGAGGTCATCAGCGAGCCCAGCGGCAGATACTCGCCGAACGGCACCAGACGGTGCTTGTCATAGACGGCGGTGATCCGCAGACCGGCCTGACCCTCGCCGGACAGGGCGAACAGGCTGTTGTAATAGCGGGCGCCGTCGGGCGCGGTCGGATCGATCTGTCCGCGCGCCAGGCCGACCAGCAGGGTCTGGCCGGGGCGGACGGCTTCGGCGATGGCGCGGGCGTCTTCTGAGGCGAAGACGTCGTTGGCCGAAGCCGGCAGCGACCCTTCCGGCCAGACGATGACATTGGGCGCTCGACCGTCCGGGTTCGTGGTCGGCTGCGCCGTCAGCTGCACATAGCGGTCGACGATGGAGCGATAGGTCTCGGGCGACCATTTCGTCTCCTGTTTCACATCGGCCTGGACCAGACGCACCACCGTGTCGGTGAACTGAAGGTCCGACCGGGCCAGCCGCACCGCGCCGAAGACGCCGACCGAAACCAGTGTCAGGGCGCCCAGACCCGCCGAGATCAGGCGGCTGCGTTTCAGGCCCGGCCCGATCAGGGGCGCAAAGGCCGATGTGGCGGCGACTGTGACAAGGCTCAAGCCATAGACGCCGACGAGCGAGGCGAACTGGGACATGCCGCCGCCCGCCTTCCAGGTCGCGCCCGCCGGGTTCCACGGAAACCCGGTCAGCACATGGCCGCGCAGCCATTCGAAGATGCAGAACAGGGCGGCGAACAGAAGGACCCGGACCGATCCGATGGGGGCGAACCGGCGATAGAGCGCGGTCGCCGCCCCCCAGAACAGGCCCAGGCCCGCAGGCAGAAGACTGGCCGCGAAGGGCGCCATCCACGCCTGTTCGGGATTGACGAAAAAGGCCTCGGCCACCCACCAGCAGCCGACGAAGAAATAGGCGAACCCCGCCAGCCAGCCCATCCAGAAGGCGCCGCGCACCGTGTCGGACCGCTCCGACAGGATCATCAGCAGCGGATAACCCAACAGACCGATCAGAACCCCGAACGGCGGATGCGCAAACGCTGTCCCGGCGCCCGCCAGCAGGGCCAAAAGAATGCGGATCAGCCGCCAGGCCAGGGCGCGCCGTCTGTCCGGCAAGGCCCGGATGGGGGCGGCGAAACGGTCCAGAACAGCGTCGATCATCATGTCAGTCGGCGCTTTCAGCGTCTGCGGCATAGGGGTCGGCGACGCCGATACCGGCCAGAATCTCGCGCTCCTCTGCCTCCATCTCCTCGGCCTCGGCGTCGTCCTCGTGGTCGCGGCCCAGCAGGTGCAGCACGCCGTGGACGACCAGATGGCTGAGGTGATCGGCCAGGGTCTTCTTCTGCGCCACAGCTTCGTCGGCGCAGACGCCGTAGGCCAGGACGATGTCGCCCAGATGCGGCGCGGCGCTTTCCGGCACCGGGAAGGACAGGACGTTGGTGGGCTTGTCCTTGTCGCGGAACCGGCCGTTCAGGTCGCGCACCGCTGCGTCGTCGGTCAGCAGGACGACGACATCGCCCTCGATCCTGCCCAGAGCCGCCGTCGCCGCACGTTCAACCACGGCCTCGACCTCAGGCAGGGCGGCGGCCCAATCGTCCGCCTCGACTTCAATCTCGATCATGCAGGGTCTTCCAGGTCCGGGCCAGGACGACCGCGCGCAGCATCGGCGTCATAGGCGCGCACGATCCGCTCGACCATGGCGTGGCGCACCACGTCCGAGGCGTCGAACTTCAGCACCCCGACGCCCTCGACCCCGTCCAGAATCCGCAGCGCATGGGCCAGGCCGGAATCGCGCGGGTTCAAGAGGTCGATCTGCGACGGGTCGCCCGTCACCACCATCCGCGCGCCTTCGCCCAGGCGGGTCAGCACCATCTTCATCTGCAGGCGCGAGGTGTTCTGGGCCTCGTCCACGATGACGAAGGCGTGGCTCAGGGTGCGGCCGCGCATGAAGGCGATGGGGGCGGCTTCGATCTCGCCCTTGTCGCGTCGGCGCTGCACGTCCTCGGCGCCCAGAATATCGTTCAGGGCCTCCCAGATCGGGGCCAGATAGGGGTCGACCTTCTCGTTCAGGTCGCCGGGCAGGAAGCCCAGCTTCTCGCCCGCCTCAACCGCCGGGCGGGTGATCACCAGCCGGTCCACCTGTCCGCGCCGCAGAAGCGAGGCGCCATAGGCCGCCGCCAGAAACGTCTTGCCGGTGCCCGCAGGCCCGACGCCGAAGGTCAGCTCGCACCGGCCCAGCAGGTCCAGATAGGCGGCCTGCGCCTTGGTCTTGGGCACGATGGAGCCGCGCTTGCCGCCCGGCAGGGACACGCCCGCCGCCGCCATGCCCGGCGTGCCCTTGCCGCCGCGCGCCTGACCCAGAGCCGCGCGCACATCGGCCTCGGTGACCTCGGCGCCCAGGGCCGCGCGCTTGGCCAGATCCTCGATCACCCGGCGGGCGTCGGATCGGTCGCGCGTGCCGCCGTTGACGGAGACCCCGCCGCCCGGCGCCTCGACCAACACCTTGAAGGCGTCCTCGATCAGGGCGACGTGGCGGCTGTTCGGCCCGATGACCGCGCGCAACTCGGCGTCATTCAGCGGTACGAACTCGGACTCTCTCGCCATCAAGCAGCCTTTTCTTTTTGGGCTATCGCCTCGCGCGCGGCGCTCGGCTGCATGAGCCCGTTGTCTTCTTGGGCTATCGCCTCGCGCGCGGCGCTCGGCTGCATGAGCCCGTTGGGTGCGACCAGTCGGCCATGCAGACTGTTCTGCTGGCCCAGGATGATTTCGACCGGAACGATCTGGCCGATCAGATGATCCGCGTCATCGACGTGGACCGACTGCAGATATGGGGATCGCCCTATCGCCTGGCGACGGTGGGCGTGACGCCCCTTGCGGTCGAACAGGACATTCAGGGTCTTTCCCGCCTGAGATTCATTGAACGCGGTCTGCTGTTCGGTCAGCAGCGCGATCAGGCGGTGCAGCCGCTCCTTGGCCGCCTCCGGCTCGACCTGTTTGCCCATGCCCGCCGCGGGCGTGCCGGGGCGCGGCGAATACATGAAGGCGAAGGCGCCCGCGTAGTTCACGCGCCGCACCAGATCCAGCGTGTCCTCGAACTCCCTGTCCGTCTCGCCGGGGAAGCCGACGATGAAATCGCCCGCCAGCGCCATGTCGGGCCGCGCCTGACGGATGCGGTCGATCAGGTCGAAATATTTCTCGCGCCCGTGCTTTCTGTTCATCAGCCGCAGAATGCGGTCCGATCCCGCCTGAACCGGCAGGTGCAGATAGGGCATCAGGGCGTCCAGATCGGCATGGGCGGCGATCAGGTCGTCGCTCATGTCGTTGGGGTGGCTGGTCGTATAGCGGATGCGGTCCAGGCCGGGGATCTCAGCCAGGGCGTAGGCCAGTTCGGCCAGGGTCGCCTGCCTGCCGTCCGCCCGTTCGCCGTCATAGGCGTTGACGTTCTGGCCCAGCAGGGTGACCTCGCGCACGCCGCGATCCGCCAGCTGGCGCGCCTCCTCCAGCACCGAGGCCAGGGGACGCGACCATTCGGCGCCGCGCGTATAGGGCACGACGCAGAAGGTGCAGAACTTGTCGCAACCCTCCTGCACGGTCAGGAAGGCGGTCGGCCCCTTGGTCCCGCGCGCCGCCGGCAGGGAATCGAACTTGTCGTTGGGGGCGAAGTCGGCGCCGATCCGCTCGCCCCGCGCCCGCGCCGTGCGGGTCAGCAGTTCGGGCAGCTGGTGATAGGCCTGCGGGCCGACGACGATGTCGACGGCGGGCTGGCGTTTCATGATCTCCTCGCCCTCGGCCTGGGCGACGCAGCCGGCGACGGCGATGGTCATGTCCCCGCCCGTCTCGCGCTTGATGTCGCGCAGCTCGCGCATCTTGCCCAGTTCGGAATAGACCTTTTCCGCCGCCTTCTCGCGGATGTGGCAGGTGTTCAGGATGACGAAGTCGGCCTCGGCCACATCCTCCGTCGTCGCATAGCCCAGCGGGCGCAGGACATCGGCCATGCGCTCTGAGTCATAGACATTCATCTGACAGCCGTAGGTCTTGATGAACAGACGCTTGGGCGCATCCGTCGCCTCGACCGGCTGGGGTCGCAGGGTGTCGCTCATGGTCGGCTTATGATCGCCCAGGCGGGCGACGACAAGGCGGGCGCGATGACGCGATCAGCCCGCGTCGACATCAGCCGGATCGACCCGCGCGGCGTGGCGGGTGAAGATCAGGCCTTCGCGCTTGGACGGCTCGGCGCCCTCGATCGGCACGCCGTAAAGCTCAAGCTTGTGGCCGATCAGCTGGAAGCCCAGGCGCTCGGCGATCTCGGACTTCAGGCGCTCGATCTCGGCGTCGAAGAATTCGATCACTTCACCGGTCTTGGTGTCGATCAGGTGGTCGTGGTGGTCGTCGCCGGCCTCTTCATAGCGGCTGCGACCGTCGCCGAAGTCGTGCTTCTCGACCACGCCCGCCTCTTCGAACAGGCGCACGGTGCGATAGACGGTGGCGATGGAGATATGCGGATCAATGGCCGAGGCGCGGCGGTACAGCTCCTCGACATCGGGGTGGTCATCGGCGTTCGACAGCACCCGGGCGATCACCCGGCGCTGTTCGGTCATGCGCATGCCGCGGTCGGCGCAAAGTTTTTCGATCCGGTCCATGCCCCTAGAATAGGCATTTGGAACGCATCAGGGAAGCGTGACCTTGCCCCTTTCGGCTTTCATGACGCCGCGAGGTCCAGCGCCAGCACCAGGGCGTCGGTCCGCCCGCCGTCCGGGGCCGCATAATAGGCTTTCCGCCGTCCGATCTGACCGAAGCCTGCGCGTTCATAAAGGGCGCGGGCGGCGACATTATCCTCAGCGACTTCAAGGAACAGGCGCACGGCCCCGGCCTGCGCCGCCGCAATCGCCCCCTGCCCCACCAGACGCCCGCCCAGACCGGCGCGACGGGCCGACGGGCGCACGGCCAGGGTCAGGATCTCGGCCTCGTCCAGCACGACGCGAATCAGGATGAAGCCGTCGGCCTCCTCGACCGCGAACACGCCCGGCTGATCCAGCAGGTCCGCGAACTCCGCCTCGCTCCAGGGCGCAGCGAAGGCCTGAGCGTGCAGGGAAGCCAGACGGGCGGGCGCGGTCATGTGGCGGTCGGGACGGCGGGCTGGCGCGGCTGGCCCGGCAGGCGGCTGGGCGGGGTGGCGTCGGGCGCCCGCAGATAAAGCGGTTTGGGCAGATCCGTCGCCGGATCAGCCGCCGCCGCCAATCGCGCCAGAGCCTCGGGCGAGGGGGCGACGCGGTCGTCCGCCAGCGCGTGTTTCACATCAGGGAAGGCTTCGATCAGCACAGGCGCGCCATTGCCGACCAGACGCACATCAGGGCCGAGCGCGGCGACCCGTTGCGCGGCGTCCTCCAGCGTCAGGGCTTCGTCAGCGCCGGTGGCGAGGCCGTTCACGAACAGCTTGATGTAAACCTGCCCCCGCCGCGCATCGATCAGGGCGGCGACGGGCGATCCGTCCTCGGGCAATGATCCCGCCAGGCCGTCCAGCGCGGAAATCCCGACCACCGGCCGGTCCAGCGCCGCGCCCAGCCCCTGCGCAAAGGCCAGTCCGACCCGCAGGCCGGTGAACGATCCCGGCCCGACCGTGACGCCGATCCGGTCCAGCCCATCGAAGCCGCCGCCTGCCTCAGCGACCACATCGCGCACCACGCCGCCCAGGCGTTCCTGATGCCCCTTGGTCATGGGCAGGAATTGCGCCGCCAGCGGCCGGCTGTCCTCGAACACCGCCGCCGTGCAGGCGCCCAGCGCCGTATCGATAACCAGAAGTCTCATGCCGCGTCTTTTAGGCGGACTGGAGAAGAAGCTCCAACACGCCGGACCGTCAGATCAGATCGTCTGCTCGACCCGCGTCACTTCGGGCACATAATGGCGCATCATCTGCTCCACGCCCGCCTTCAGCGTCGCCGATGACGACGGACAGCCTGAACAGGCGCCGCGCATCCGCAGGTTCAGCACGCCGGTCTCTTCATCGAACGAGTCGAACAGGATGTCGCCGCCATCCTGGGCCACCGCCGGGCGGATGCGGCTGTCCAGCAGCGCCTTGATCTCGGTGATGATTTCGCTGTCGCCCTCGGCGTGGTCGTCGGCATCGGCTTCGACGCCGCGCGTCAGGGGCTGGCCCGAGACGAAATGGTCCATGATGACGCCCAGGATCGGCGCCTTCATCTCCGACCAGTCGGGTCCGCGCTCGTGGCGGGTCACCGAGACATAGTCCATGCCGAACATCACCCCGTCGACGCCTTCCAGCTCGAACAGGGCCTCGGCCAAGGGCGAAGCGGTCGCCTCGTCGATGGTGCGGTATTCCAGCGTGGCGAGCGGCGAAACCTCGCGCCCCGGCAGGAACTTCAGCGCATTCGGATTGGGCGTGGGTTCGGTCTGGATGAACATGGGCGGGAGATGCGCTCGCTCCCGCCCCGTTTCAAGGTCCAAAGGCGCCTAGCGCTTTTTCAACCCGCCCAGGATGCCGCGCATCAGCTCGCGGGTCAGGGTCGTGCCCGCCGTGCGCAACACAGATGTGGTCAGGGCCTCAAGCGGCGTCTGACGGGTCGAGGCGCGTTTCGGCGCCGCTGTGGCGCGCGGGGCGGCCCTGGCCTGTTCACGCGCCTGCACCTGAGCCGCCTTGGCGTCCAGCTTGGCCTGAGCCTCCGCAGCCTTGGCGGCGTCCGCCTGCGCCTTGGCCTGGGCTGCGGCCTGATCGGACGCGGCATGGCGGGCGTTGAGAATCTCTTCGGCGGACTCGCGGTTCACCGCGACATCATAGCGCGTGCCGACCGGGCTGGCGGCGATGGTGGCGGCACGCTCGGCGTCGGTCGCCGGGCCCAGACGCGAGTCCGGCGGCCTGATCTTGGTGCGGGCCACCACGGTCGGCGCGCCCTTTTCGTCCAGCACCGACACCAGGGCCTCGCCCACGCCCAGGGCCTGAATGGCTTCGGCGGTGTTGAAGGCGGGATTGGCGCGGAAGCTTTGCGAGGCGGCCTTCAGACCCTTCTGGTCCGACGGCGTATAGGCGCGCAGCGCATGCTGGATGCGGTTGCCCAACTGGGCCAGGACGCTGTCGGGAATGTCCGCCGGGTTCTGGGTGACGAAATAGACGCCGACGCCCTTGGACCGGATCAGGCGCACGACCTGTTCGACCTTCTCCAGCAGGGCCTTGGGCGCGTCATTGAACAGCAGGTGGGCTTCGTCGAAGAAGAAGACCATGCGCGGCTTGTCCGGGTCGCCGATCTCGGGCAGGCGCTCGAACAGCTCCGACAGCAGCCACAGCAGGAAGGCCGCATACAGGCGCGGGCTGTTCATCAGGCGCGTGGAGTCCAGCACATTGACCTGGCCCCGTCCGTCCAGGCCGGTGCGGATCATGTCCTCAAGCTTCAGCGCAGGTTCGCCGAAGAAGGCGCCGCCGCCTTCCTGTTCGACCTGCAGCAGGGCGCGCTGGATCGAGGCGATGGAGGCGGGGGCGACGTTGCCGACCTCGCGACCGATGCGGTCGGCGTTCTCGCCCACATAGGCCAGAAGGCTGCGCAGGTCGCCGATGTCCAGCAGCAGCAGGCCTTCCTTGTCCGCGACATGGAAGACCACCGTCAGCACGCCTTCCTGAACCTCGTTCAGGTTCAGCATCCGGGCCATCAGCACGGGGCCGATCTCGGACATGGTGGCGCGGATCGGGTGGCCCTTCTGCCCGTAAAGGTCCCAGAAGACGGTCGGCGCGGCGCGCGGGGTCAAAGTCAGGCCCATGTCGGCGGCGCGGGCGATCAGCTTGTCGTTCGGCGCTCCCGGCTGGGAGATGCCCGACAGGTCGCCTTTCACGTCGGCGCAGAAGACCGGAACCCCGGCGTCGGAGAAGCCCTGGGCCATGATCTGCAGGGTGACCGTCTTGCCGGTGCCGGTGGCGCCCGCGACGACGCCGTGACGGTTGGCGCGGTTCAACAGAAGATTTTCCGGCGCATTGGCGTCGGACTGGCCAAGAAACAGGCCGGAAGGCGTATCGAACATGCAAGTCTCCGGGAGCGTCACGACAAGGTCTAGCGCGATAAATCCCGGGCCGGAACAGTGATTGACGTCACGATCTGTCAAGTCGATGACTGGGGCATGGAAACACCGATCACAACCCCGGCGCCCGCTGCTTCACGCAACGCCCTGGCGATCATCGCGACCGTCGCCGCAGGCGCCGCCGTCTATTGGCTCAGAGACATTCTGACGCCGCTGGCCATGGCCCTGTTCCTGCTGATCATGATCGACGGGGTGAAACGCTCGATCGCCGCCCGCACGCCGCTGGACGACCGCTGGGCCGGGATCGCGGCCCTGACCCTGGTGGTTCTGGGCTTCTTCGCCTCCATCGGCATCATCGTGAACGGCGCGGCGGGCTTCTTCGGCGAGGCGTCCGGCGTGTCCCAGAACCTGGGTCCGCGCATCGATCAGATCATCCACGACAGCTATGGCCTTTTCCATCTGGCCAATCCGCCCAAGACGCAGGACCTGATCAACGGCGTCGATCTGCGCTCCTATCTGGCCTCCGCCGCCTTCCAGGCCCAGGGCGTCGTCTCCAGCGCCTTCTTCGTCCTGATCTATCTGGGCTTTCTTCTGGCTTCGCAGATGGGCTTCCAGCGCAAGGTGGTCGGCATGTTCCCCTTCAAGGCCCAGCGGGACGAGGCCGTGGCCATCTTCCAGCGGGTTCGCGGCGGGGTAGAGGGCTATATCTGGGTTCAGGCCGTCACGGGGGTGATGGTCTGCGCCGTGGCCTGGGCCCTGATGCGGGCGGTCGGGCTTCAGAACGCCGAGTTCTGGACCTTCGTCATCTTCATCGTCGGTTTCATCCCCATGCTGGGCGGCGCCATTGCGGGCCTGGCCCCGCCACTGTTCGCTCTCGTGCAGTTCGAAAGCTACTGGCCCGCCCTGATCCTGCTGGTGGGCCTGCAGATCATCCTGTTCGTGGTCGGCAATTTCATCCAGCCCCGGATGCAGGGCGACAACCAGAACATCGACCCGGTCGTGGTGCTGCTGGCCCTGGCCTTCTGGGGCAAGCTGTGGGGCGTGGTCGGCATGTTCCTGTCCACGCCGCTGGCCGTCATGGCCATGGCGATCCTGGCCGAGTTCAAGGGATCACGCTGGATGGCGGTGCTGCTGTCCGGCGACGGCAACCCTTACGCCGAGGAGAGCAAGGCGAGGCGCGCCAAGCCCGCCCAGAAACCGAAAAAGTCCCCGCCGAAAGCCGCCGAAGCCGCCGACTGAGCACCTGCGGCGCCCAGTCGCACATATTCTCGAAAAATGTCGCGCCGGGCGCCCTTGAACCGCCGGATTGTTTCACCACCTTAGCCTCAACGCCGCGGTGACCCTCCCCTCCGAACCGCGGTGGATGCGAGACCGGCGCGCCCTCCCCTCCCCAAGCGTCGGCCCGCGCAGGCCGCCGAGCTTCCCCTAGCTCGGCGGCCTTCTCGTTTGCGGCGCCGCACAATCATTCCAAGCTTAACGACGATCATGAGCATGATCTCGCGCGTTCAGCCGTTTTGGGGGCTTTTCCCGCGACCGGACCTGGCCTAGGTCAAATGGGTGGCGCGCCGTCGCGCCGCTCATCCTGCGGCCTCGCCGCGTCGCCGAGACAAGTTGAAATGACCGCCCTCGATCCGCGTCCCACCCCAGTCCAGACGATTTCTCTGACGGCTCTGGAGGCGGCGTTTGCGCGGATCATTGGGTCTGGGCCGGGTGCCTCGGAAAAGGCCTATCTGACCCAGGCGCACGAAGACTACGCCGCCGACGAAACCCCCGAACTGGACGGCGAAGACCTGGCCGCCCTGCTGGCGGAGTCCTGGAAGGCCGCAGGCGCCTACGCCGCCGGGTCCGCCCCCCTGATCACCGTCGGCCCCCTGGTCGGCGCGGACGGTCAGACGCTGGACTATAATCTGGTCCGCATCGTCCAGTCGGACGCCCCCTTCCTGGTCGACAGCGTCATGGGGGTTCTGGCCGAGGCCGGGGTTTCCGTGCGCGCCCTGTTCCACCCGGTGGTCGAGCTTCAGGGTCAGCGCCTGTCCATCATCATGCTGGTCATCGACGGCGTGCCGCAGGAGCGCCGCGACGCCCTGGGCGAAGGTCTGGCCCAGACCCTGTCCGACGTCCACGCCGCCGTGAACGACCACGAGGCCATGGCCGCCCTGATGCGTCAGGCCCTGCAACGTCTGCAGGACACCCCGCCCCAGGGCGATCCGGCCATGCTGGCCGAGACCATCGCCTTCCTGAAATGGCTCAAGAGCGACCATTTCGTCTTCCTGGGCGCGCGCGACTACGACTATCCCCGCGCCGCCGACGGCGACTATGAGGCCGAGGCCGCCCTGAACCAGTCGGGCGCTGGTCTGGGCATCCTGGCGGACCCGGAACGCACCGTGCTGCGCCGTGCGTCCGAGCCTGCGGTCCTGACCCGCCAGATGCGCCGCCAGCTGGACCTGTCCGAGCCGGTGACCGTGGCCAAGGCCAACGCCCGTTCGCGCGTCCACCGTCACGCCTACATGGACTATGTCGGGGTCAAGCGTTACGGCGCGGACGGCAAGGCGACGGGCGAAACCCGTTTCGTCGGCCTGTTCACCTCCGACGCCTACGACCAGCTGGCGACCGAAGTGCCGCTGCTGCGCCGCAAGGTGGCCAACGCCCTGGCCCGCGCCGACAAGGCGCCCGGCAGCCACAACGAAAAACGCCTCAAGAACATCCTTGAGAACTATCCCCGCGACGAGCTTTTCCAGATCGGCGAGGACGAGCTTCTGTCCATCGCCCTGGGCATCCTGCACCTGTACGACCGTCCGCGCATCCGGCTGTTCTCGCGCCAGGATCCGTTTGACCGGTTCGTTTCGGTCCTGTGCTTCATCCCGCGCGAGAAGTTCGACGCCTCGGTGCGCGAACGGATCGGCCATATCATCGCCCGCGCCTGGGGCGGCCGTGTCTCGGCCTGGTATCCGCAGCTGTCCGACGCGCCGCTGGTTCGGGTCCACTACATCATCGGCGTCGAGCCGGGGAACCATCCGACGCCGGACCATGCCCAGCTGGAGCATGACGTCGCCGAGGCCGGTCGCGGCTGGGTCGATCGGTTCGAGGCCGCCCTGCGCCGCGCCAACGTCGCCGATGTCCAGGTCGGCCCGCTCAGCGCCCGCTGGGCCCGCGCCTTCGGCGCCGCCTATCGCGACCGCTACGATGCCGACGAAGCCGCCATCGACCTGCAGCAAATGGATCGTCTGAACCCGACCGGAGAGCCGGGTCAGGGCGAACCCATCGCGGTGCGCGCCTTCCGCAATCCCGACGACAGCCGTCTTCAGTTCCGCTTCAAACTGTACCGTCGCGGTCCGGCCGTGCCCCTGTCCGACGTCCTGCCGATCATGGCCGACATGGGGCTGAAGACGCTTGAGGAATACGGCTATTCCATTCGTCCGGCGGGCGAGGAGGAAATCCACGTCCACGAGTTCCTGATGGAGGACCCGCGCGGCGAGGCCCTGATCTTCGCCGATGTGAAGGCCCCGTTCGAGCGCGCCTTCGCCGCCGTCTGGACCGGCCGCACCGAAAGCGACGGCTTCAACCGTCTGGTGGTCGAACTGGGCTTCGAATGGCGCGAAGCCGCCCTGATCCGCACCCTGGCCCGCTATCGCCAGCAGACCGGCCTGGACCCGTCCCAGCCGGTGCAGGAAGAGGCCCTGCGCGAATATCCCGAAGTCTCCCGCGCCCTTCTGGCCCTGTTCACCGCCAAGTTCGGCGATGAAGGCGGCGCGGTTCAGGATCGCGAGGCGACGGTCGCCGAACTGAACGAGCGCATCATCGCCCTGCTTCAGGACGTCAAGAGCCTGGACCATGACCGCGCCCTGCGTCGGATCGCCCTGCTGATTGGGGCCATCAAACGCTCCAACTTCTTCCAGTCGGACGCCGATGGTCAGCCCAAGCCCCACATCTCCATCAAGATCGCCTCGCGTGAGCTTGAGGACCTGCCCCTGCCCAAGCCCTATCGCGAAATCTTCGTCTGGGCGCCGCACATCGAGGGCGTGCACCTGCGCTTCGGCCCCGTCGCGCGCGGCGGCCTGCGCTGGTCCGACCGTCGCGACGACTTCCGCACCGAGGTTCTGGGTCTGGTGAAGGCCCAGCAGGTCAAGAACGCCGTCATCGTGCCGGTCGGCTCCAAGGGCGGCTTCTATCCCAAGCAACTGCCCCGCACGACGGACCGCGAGGCCATTCAAGGCGAGGCCATCCGCGCCTATCGCACCTTCCTGTCGGGCCTCTTGGACATCACCGACAACATCGCCGCCGATGGTTCGGTGGTGCGCCCGGCCAATGTCGTGGCCTGGGAGCAGGACGATCCCTATCTGGTCGTCGCCGCCGACAAGGGCACGGCGACCTTCTCCGACATCGCCAACGGCGTCTCGGCCTCCTACGGCTTCTGGCTGGGCGACGCCTTCGCCTCGGGCGGGTCGATCGGCTATGACCACAAGGGCATGGGCATCACCGCCCGCGGCGCCTGGGAGGCGGTCAAGCGCCACTTCCGCGAGATCGGCAAGGACATCCAGACCGAGCCCTTCACCATGGTCGGCGTCGGCGACATGTCCGGCGACGTCTTCGGCAATGGCGCGCTGCTGTCCAAGGCCACGCGCCTGGTCGCCGCCTTCG
Source organism: Brevundimonas nasdae (assembly GCF_019395145.1). NCBI lineage: Bacteria > Pseudomonadati > Pseudomonadota > Alphaproteobacteria > Caulobacterales > Caulobacteraceae > Brevundimonas > Brevundimonas nasdae. The sequence goes on along the minus strand of NZ_CP080034.1, from coordinate 3,105,218 downwards.
ACCACCGCGACATCTTCATTGATCCGAACCCGGATCATGTCTCTGGCTGGACCGAGCGCAAACGCCTGTTCGACCTGCCGCGCTCGTCCTGGCAGGACTATGACAAGAGCCTGATCTCCGAGGGCGGCGGCGTCTTCTCACGCTCGGCCAAGTCGATCCAGCTGACGCCCCAGATCAAGGCCGCGCTGGACATCGCCGACGACGTGCTGGACCCCGTCAGCCTGATCCGCGCCATCCTGAAGGCCCCGACCGAGCTGCTGTATCTGGGCGGCATCGGCACCTATGTGAAATCGCCTGCCGAAACCGACGCCCAGGTCGGCGACAAGGGCACCGACGCGCTTCGCATCAACGGCGACGAACTGCGGGTCCAGGTCGTGGGCGAGGGCGCCAACCTGGGCTTCACCCAGGCGGGCCGCATCGTCTTCGGTCAGAACGGCGGCCGCATCAACACCGACGCCATCGACAACTCCGCCGGGGTCGACACCTCCGACCACGAGGTCAACATCAAGATCCTGGTGGGATCGGCGGTCACCAACGGCGTCCTGCCGGCGGACGAACGCGCGCCCCTGCTGGCCTCGATGACCGATGTCGTGGGCAAGAAGGTTCTGGCCCACAACTACGACCAGACCCTGGCCCTGACCCTGCAGCAGGCCGAAGGCGCGGGCGGGCTGGACGCCCAGGAGCGATTCATGCAGGCCCTGTCGGCGCGCGGCAAGCTGGACCGCAAGGTCGAGGGCCTGCCCAGCGATCTGCGCGTCAAGGAGATGATGGCGGCGGGCGTTCCGCTGGCCCGGCCTGAACTGGCCGTGCTGATGGCCTACGCCAAGCTGGAGCTGTCGGACGAGATCGTCGCCTCGACGGCGCCGGAAGATCCGTTCTTCGAACGCATACTGACGGGCTATTTCCCCGACGCCCTGGCCCGGTTCGAGCCGGAGATGAAGAGCCACCGGCTGCGGCGCGAGATCATCGCCACCGTTCTGTCGAACGAAGTGGTCAATATGTGCGGCCCGACCTTCCCGGACCGTCTGCGCCACTCGGTCGAGTGCGACACCACCGCCCTGATCATCGCCTTCGAGGCCGCACGCCGCGCCTTCCGTCTGGACGAGGCCTGGGCGGCGGTTTCGGCCCTGGACCTGAAGATCCCGTCCGAGGCCCAGATCGCCCTCTATCGCGAGATCGCCGTCGTCCTGCGCCGCCAGACCGCCTGGCTGGCCCGCCGCGCCAAGAAGGGCATGAGCGTCCAGGCCCTGATCGACCTCTATCGTCCGGTCGCCGATGCGATCCAGGCGGAAGGGGCAGGGGTCCTGTCGCGCTTCGAACAGGCGCAGCTGGACAAGCGGGTCCGCCGCTTCGCCGATCTGGGCGCCCCGGAAGATCTGGCGCGCTCCATCTCGATCATGCGTCCGCTGGTCGCCGCCGCCGACATCGGCGATCTGGCCCAGGAGGCCCAGTGGCCCGTCCCGGCCATGGCGCGCCTGTATCACCAGGTCGGCGCCGCCTTCGACTTCGACCGTCTGCGCGCAGCGGCCGGTTCGATTCCGTCGGCGGATCATTTCGATCGCCTGGCCGTCCGCCGCCTGATCGAAGACCTGATGAACGAACAGGCCACCCTGACCCGCGCCGTCGCCAAGGCCTCCGATCCTTCGGTCGGCGTCAGCGAGGATGCGGCGGAGGCGGCTGTCGACGCCTGGATCGGCTCCAAGCAGGAGTTGGTCGAGAGCGTCCGCGCCTCGGTCGATGAGATCGAACAGTCCGGCTCCGGCTGGACCTTCGCCAAACTGACCATCGCCAACGCCACCATCCGCGACCTGGCCGTCGCCGCGCTCTGATCCTGCCGCCCCATCCCGACGCCGGCCGGGATGGGGCGTTAAGGAATGAGTTGACGAAGCCGCCGTCACGCGGCCTTTTCAAAAACCAATTAACGGGCAGGGGAGGCCGTCATGCCGAGAAAATTCCTCGTCGTCGCCGACGACACGCCCGAGTTCGAGGCTGCGCTGCGCTTCGCCTGCCGTCGGGCGAAATCGACGGGCGGGCGCGTCGTCATGCTGCGCGTCCTGCCCTCCAACAGCGACGCCCACTGGTCCGGCGCGCGTGAGGAAATCGAACGCCAGCAACGCGAAGAGGCCGAGGCCCTGCTGAACCGCCTGGGCGAAGAGGCGCTGGAACGCTCAGGTGCCGCCCCCATCTTCCTGATCGAACAGGGCGAGGCCCAGAGCGCGATCCGCAAAGTCGTCAGCGACGATCACGACATCAAGATCTTGGTCCTGGCCGCAGGCGCCGGATCGCGCGGCCCCGGCCCCCTGGTCTCCGCCATCATCAAGCACGGCGCATCCCTTGGCGGCCGCAAACTGCCCGTCACCATCGTCCCCGGCGTCCTGACCGAAGACGAAATCGAGGATCTCGCCTGAAAGCCGCTTAAGACTTGAACAGGTTCAGCAGCCACTGGGGCTGGTTGTTGGCGATGGACAGAGTTTGAACCGCCAATTGCTGGCGGATTTGCGCGGCCTGGAGTTTGGCCGACTCCTTGGCCATATCGGCGTCAACCAGATTGCCCAGACCCATTTCAAGCGCGTCCTGATGCTTGACGGCATGGTTCAACAACCTGTCGATATTGGCCTGCTGAACCCCGAAATAGCTGGCCGCAGACACCGCCAGCGTCAGCGCCGCCTCGACCTTCAGCATCAGATCGTCGGGCTCATTCCAGTTCACCCCCGCCAGGCCCAGCCCTGCCGCCGTCATATTGCGCGTGGATATCCGCAAGGTCTCAAGCTCAGGCGTGCTGATGAAACCGATGTCCGGCTGGACCTGTCCCGCCCAGTTCATCACACTCGGCCCGTAAACCGTCGGCAGGGGCGCAGTCCCATCCTGAAGGACCAGTCCGCCCACGGTCCAGGCGCCGATCTTGTCAGGCGTGTCAGGATTGAACCGGAACTCCAGGTCTCGCCCACGCGCGGGATCATAGTCGAAGCTTAGGGTGAAATTGCCGCTGCGTTCGAGGCCTGCGGGAACGGCTTCACCATTCCGGGCATAGGCCTGACCACTGGCCGCGACCCGCACGCCATTCTGCCAGATCTCGACGACGTCTGCGCCGCCATAGGCGTCAACCAGCATGTCGACACGACCTGACTTCTCGCCCGCGTCAATCCGGTAGGTCTTGGATGCGCTCTCGGTGGCTTCAGTTTCCGGCGTCAGAAGACGCGGATTCGCGCCCACGGACGCAAAGGTCTCACGCGTGGTGAATGTGGTTACAGACTGCGTCGTCTGCGTCGGGAAATGCGCTGCGGACCGAGGCGCCCCTGCGGGATAGAGTTCGGCGCCTCCCACGACCCATCCCGCGCCGTCATGGGGGTTGTTTTCATTGAATCGAAACTCGAGAGTCTGCCCATTGGCCGGGTCGTAATCGAAGCTCAGAAGCTGTTGACCGCTGCGCGCCAGCCCCGGGCCGACCATCCCGCCGCCAGCGACATAGTCCTGGCCCGAGGCTGCAACCCGCACGCCATTCTGATAGATTTCAACGACGTCAGGATTTTCGAAGGCATCGAACAACAGGTCGATCCGCCCCGCCTGCGTCCCGCCATTCACCTGTCTGGACAACACGCCCTGGCTGGCAGGCGACGCGCCCGCCGTTTCAGGGCGAAGATCGACGGGCGGCAGCGAGGATGCATCGGATCGTGCCGAAACCACGACGGAATGAGCGTTTGGCGGCGACGAAGGCGGCGAACCGGGTCCGCTTTCATAGCCCCGCTCAAACGCCCAGGCATTTCCCCCCGTCGCCCTGATTTCATATGACTTTCCAACGGCTGGATCATAGTCGAAGCTCAGCATGACCTGACCTGTCACCGTGCTGCCGGCGCCAATGGCGCTGGCGCCCGCGACATAGGCCTGGCCCGACGACGCCACCCGCTTTCCGCTCTGCCAAACCTCGAAGGCGTTGCCCTCGACGAAGGCGTCCACCCAGATGTCCACCCGACCCGCATTATCAAACGCCGTCTTTATGGCTCCATAGTCATGATTGACGGTGATCCGTGCGTCGCCCGAATAGACGCTTCGGTTCATGAAGACAGAGGCGTTTACGGCCGTCTGGTTGAGGCCGACGATCTGAGTCAACGAATCCGGCGTGAGGGGCGAGCGTGGGAGACTGAGGTTCAGTTGGCTCGTCATCGACGCCGAGACCGTCGTATTCGCCCCCGCCGACATTGGCGTCAAAAACGACATCGGGGTCTTGGTCGAGGTCGGCAGGGTGTAACTGGCGCTGCTTCTGACCGTCGCCTGCATGCCCAGGCCGTCCAAAAGGTTCACGCCGTCAAAGGTGGCGGTCTTCGCCTGACTTTCGATCTGTCGAAAATGGCTTTCAATATCGGCGCGAATGGCCAGGCGGCTGCTCGCCGTCAGTGAAGGATCCGCATAGGCGACCGCCAGTTTCTTGACGCTGACCAACAGGTCATTGATGCCGGTCAGGGCCGCATCGGTGACATGCAGAACCGATGAGGCCCGCGCCAGGCTCTGGGTTGCAGCGGTCCAGCCGCTATTCTGCGCCTTGAGGTTTTGGGCGATGGCGAAGACCGCACTGTCATCCTTGGCGCCAGACACCTTCAGTCCGGTTGCGACGCGATTTTGCGCGGTCGCCAGTGTCTGCTGCGTCGCATTCAACGTCTGCAGGGCCTGAAGCGCGGACCGGTTGGTGTGGATGGAGACCATGCCCGGCCAGTGTGCCAACACACCAATGAATTGTGAAGCTTGTTCGCCCCGCCTTCAGGCGTCGCCGAAACCTAGCCCCTCGGGACCAGACGCCACATGCGTAAAGGGTGACGCACCGTGCCGGCTTCGGCGCCGGCGGCGTCGCCGCGGCCCATGTAGAGGTCGGCGCGGACGGGGCCGCGAATGGCGGATCCGGTGTCCAGCGCCATGGCCAGGCCGCGGTAGCTGGCGGTGGCGCCGCGCAGATTGCCGGCGTCCGCATCCAACCAGACCAGTTCGCCATAACGCCACTGGGACGGATCGACCGCGATGGCGCGGCGCTCGGTCAGGGGCACCCCGGCGGCGCCCGGCGGATGGCCGTTGTCGTCGGGGTCGATGCGGAAGAAGATGTAGCGCGGGTTCAACGCCATCACGCTCTGGGCCTCATAGCCCCGGTGCGAGGCCAGCCAGCCCCGGATCGCATCGCCGGACGTGCCGTTCTCCGGCAGCAGGCCGCGCTGGGCCATTGGGCGGGCGATGCCGACGAAGGTCTTGCCGTTGTCCCCGGCATAGGCGGCGCGGGCGCGGCGGCCGTCCTCGAACGTCAGATAGCCGGACCCCTGGATCTGCAGGAAGAACAGGTCTTCGGCCCGCATCCAGGCCAGGGCCTGATCCGGGCGGGCGTTGGCCTCGATCGTCGCCCGGTCGCCTGCCGCGCGCGGGTCGGCGGGCTTGGGCAGGAGCGGGGCCGAGAACTCGGCGTCGGCCCAGCGGCGGGCGGGATATTCAGGCGCGAAATAGGAGGTCAGCAGTCCTGGGCGGCCATCGGCGGTCTCGGCGGGCACCGCGCTGAAGTTGGCTTCGAAAAAGGCCCGTGCGTCGGACGGGGTCACCGTCGTTCCGGCGTTCATGGCCTTGGCGCGGCTGCAGGTCGTGCGCGCCGTCGCATCCCGCGCCGCGCCGCAGCCGTCGACATAGGCGCGGAATGCGGCCAAATGATCCTCGTCATTCCAGCCCGGCAGGACCGCAGGACTGACCGCGTGGGATGATGTCGGGGGCAGGGCGGGGCCGACGCCCCCGGGGGGCGGCGTATAGGGGATTTCGCTTCCAGGCGTGGTCGCAGGCCCAGGTGTCATCGGCCCGGTCGAACAGGCCGCCGCCGCCAGAAGGGCGGCCAGCGTCGGCGTTGCGGCGATCAGCCGACGCATAAGGCCCATCAGGCGTTGGCCGGCTCGACGCGGGCCAGGACCCAGTTGGGATCAGCCGCGCCCAGGGTGCGCTCGAACGTCCAGTGCTCGGCGGTGCGGCGCTCTTCGACCAGAGGCTCGCCGGTGGCGGCGTCCGCCGTTTCACCCGAGGTCTTGGTCACATGGCTGCGCAGTTCGGCCAGAAAACGGATCTTGGCCACGGCCTTGTCGCCCTCGGCCGTGGCGCCTTCCAGATCGGCGCGGGGCGGGAACAGGAACTCGACCGTCTCGGTTTCGCCGCGCGTCTCACGCGCCGCAATCCCCGCCTCGAACGAGGCCATGACCGCAGGCGTCAGCAGGGGTTTCAGCGCCGCACGGTCGCCCGACGCATAGCCGCGCACGATGATTTCATAGGCCTGACGTGCGCCCTCGACGAAGCGGGCGGGGTCAAAGGCCGGGTCGCGCGCCTTCAGACCGGCGACGGACGCCAGCATGGCGGCCTCGGCGGCGGTCGGCTTGACCGCCTGATCAGGCGTATTCGGGCCGGGAACGACCAGCTTGGCGTCCTCCTGCGGCTGGCGTCCGACTTTCTTGCCCAGCACATTATAGAGCTGGAACAGGACAAAGGCCGCGATCACGGCGAAGACGACGATCTGGAACTGGACCGGCAGGTTCAAGGGGCTATTCCTGTGGCAGGCGGGAGCTTGTCAAAAGACACTATTTGACGATTAGGGGCTGATATAAGGTGAAGCAAGGCGAAGCGCGCCCCCCGCGCTCCAACCAAAGTTGCGGCCAAGCGTCTCGGCATGGTAATCGCCCCGCCTTATTCCCGGCCCAATCGGCCCAATTCCGACTTTGAAGATCGCAACATGACCGACGCAACGCCGCCTGCCGAAACCCCCAACGGCGCCGACGCCCAACAGGGCCAGCCCGCCGGTCCCGGCTTCCGCATCCTGGCGCAATATGTCCGCGACTTCTCGTTCGAGAACCCCCGCGCCCCGGAATCCCTGCGCATCGACGGCAAGCCCGCCATCGACCTGGGCGTCGAAATGGCCGCGCAGGGCCGCCCCGACGGCCTGTTCGAGCTGGATCTGAAACTGTCGATCAAGGCCTCGCACGAGAACCAGCCCGTCTTCCACGTCGAACTGGTCTATGGCGGCCTGTTCCAGCTGGCCAATGTCCAGGAGCAGGACATCGAGCCGCTGCTGCTGATCGAATGCCCGCGCTACCTGTTCCCGTTCGCGCGCGAGATCGTCGCCCGCGCCACGGCGGACGGCGGCTTCTATCCGCCCTTCATGCTGGACCCGATCGATTTCGCGGCCATCTACATCGCCCGCCAGCAGCAGATCGCCCAACAGCCGCCGGCGACCGGCCAGGCGTAAGACACCTCGATACGCGGCCTAACGGCCGTCGTCAGAGTTTCAGGAGGCGTCCGTCAGTTGACGGGCGCCTCTTCTGTTTCGGCGATCGCGACGCCGTAACCGGCCCACAGGCTGTGGTCCTTCAGCACCGAACGCAGGAAGGCGGCGTGGGCCTCATGCTCCTGCGGCGTCGAGCGGGGCGCCAGTGGATGCGGGCGCGCACCGTAAACCGTCAGTTCGATTGAGCCGCCCGGTCCCTTGCCGCGCGGGCCGGACGACAGGTCCAGAACCCGCTCCTTGCCGCCGCGCAGCTCCAGATAGACCTCGGCCAGCAGGCGGGCGTCGATCAGGGCGCCGTGCAGGGTCCGTTCGACCAGCGACACCTTGAAGCGTTTGCACAGGGCGTCCAGCGAATTGGGCATGCCCGGGAACCGCGTCTGGGCCAGCTTCAACGTATCGATCCAGCGCGGCTCGCCCGTGATCTGGCGCCCGGCGCGGTTCAGCTCGAAGTCGATGAAGTTGCGGTCGAAATTGGCGTTGTGGGCGATCAGTTGCGCGTCGCCGATGAACTCGAACAGATCATCCACGATCGCGGCGAACTTGGGCGCGTCCTTGACCTTTTCGTCGGTGATGCCGTGAACGCGGATGGCGTCTTCCGGGATCAGCCGCTCGGGATTGACGAACCGGTGAAAGGTGCGGCCGGTCGGCAGCAGGTCCAGCAGCTCGATGCAGCCGACCTCGACCAGCCGGTCGCCCGTCTTGGGGTCGAAGCCGGTGGTTTCCGTATCAAGGACAATCTCGCGCGCCATGCGCCCTTAATGGGGTCGTTCGCCGGATTGCGAAAGTCTGGCGGCGTCTCGACGCGGAGATATCCACGCCGGATCCAGCACGGCGGCGACGATGGCCTCGACCTCGGCGCGGGCGGCGTCGAGACCATGGCCGGTGTCGACGATGAAGTCGGCGCGGGCGCGTTTTTCGGCGTCCGGCGTTTGGCGGGCCAGAATGGCCTCGAACCTTTCACGCGTCATGCCGGGACGGGCCAGGACGCGGGCGGCCTGAACCTCGGCGTCGGCGCTGACCACCACCACGGCGTCCACGCTGCGGTTGCCGCCGGTTTCGAACAGCAGCGGGATGTCCAGCACGCCCAGCCGGACGCCCGCCGCCCGCGCGGCGTCCAGATCCGCCTGGCGTCCCTGGGCGACCAGAGGATGGACGATGGCCTCCAGAGTCTTGAACGCCGTCTCGTCACGGCCCAGCGCCGCGGCCAGGCGCGTACGGTCCACGGCTCCGTCCACGACCACGCCGGGAAAGACCTGTCCGACCGGCCCGACCGCCGCCCCGCCCTTGGCGTACAGCCGATGCACGGCGTCGTCGGCGTTCCAGATCACCGCCCCCAGATCGGCGAACATGGCCGTCGTCGTCGACTTGCCCATGCCGATGGAGCCGGTCAGGCCCAACAGGATCATGCGGCCGCCTCGCCCAGATGGGCCATGAGCAGGGCGCGCAGGTCCAGCGGCGGGGGCGGGCGGCGGAAGATGGCCTCGAACGACGGCGCCGCCTGTCCGATCAGCATGGCCAGACCATCCACGGTGGTCAGGCCCCGCGCCCGCGCCTCGATCAGGAACGGCGTCCACAGCGGCTTGTAGGTCATGTCCATGATCACGGTTCCGGGCGCGATCAGGTCGAAATCCACATCGGGCTGAACGCTGAGCGCATTGACGATCAGGGCCGCCCCGTCGAACGCTTCCGCCGCCTGCATCACCCGCACCGACGGTCCCAGATCGGCGGCCAGGGCCTCGGCCCGGTCACGCGAGCGGTTGACGATCCGCACCTCGGCGCCCGCCTCGACCAGAACGCCCGATCCGGCCCGCGCCGCGCCGCCCGCGCCCAGAATGACGACTGGCTTGCCGCCCACATCCAGATCCTGCGCCTGTTCCTTCAGCCCCAGCATCAGGCCGATCCCGTCCGAACTGTCGCCCAGCACCCGCCCGTCGACGAACTTCAGGATGTTGGACGAGGAGGTCAGTTTCGACGCGGGCGACACCTCGTCGGCCAGGGCGAACGCCTGCTCCTTGAACGGCGAGGTGACGTTCAGTCCCGAGATCAGACCCGCACGCCCCGCCGCGACCAGGGCGTCGAACCCCGCCGCATCGACCGGCGCGAACGGCAGATAGGCGCCGTCGATCCCGCCCGCCGCCAGCCAGGCGTTGTGGATGATGGGGCTGAGCGAATGGGCCACCGGCTGTCCGGCGATGCCGCCCAGCAGGGCCGCGCCCGTGATGATCTGTCTGCTCATGCCGCCAGCACTCCCGCACGACGCAACTCGGCCAGCACCGGCCACAGGGGCAGGCCCAGAACGGTGAAATAGTCGCCGTCCACCGCCTCGAACAGCTGCGACCCCAGCCCCTCCAGCCGGTAGGAGCCGACGCAGGTCAGCAACACCTCGCCCTCCGCCGCCAGATAGGCGTCGAGGAAGGCGTCCGAGAAATCCCGCATCCGCATCTGCACCGTGTCCACGCCGGACCAGACCACTTGTCCCTTGACCGCCAGGGCCGCGCCGGAATGCAGATGATGGGTCTTGCCGCGCATGGACTTCAGCCGCGCGCGCGCCCCCTCCAGCGTCTTGGCCTTGGAGATCAGGCCGCCGTCAAAGGCCAGGGTCTGGTCCGAGCCCAGCACCCAGGCGGCCTCGTCATCGCGCGACACGGCCAGGGCCTTGGCCTCGGCCAGCCGCACCGCCAGGGCCGCCGCATCCAGATCGCCCGAGCGGGCCTTGATCGCATCCTCGTCGACGCCCGCGACCCGGACCTCGAACGCGACCCCGGCGTTCTCCAGCATGGCGCGGCGTGCGGCGCTCTTGGACGCCAGCACCAGTTTTTCCTTACTCACCAGGTAGTCCCGATCCTGTGGTTGCGATGCTCGCTGAGCAGATTGGTGATGGCCGCCGCCGTCTCCTCGACCGAGCGGCGGGTCACGTCGATGGTGGGCCAGCCGCGCCGTTCGAAGGCGCGCCGCGCCTTGATCGTCTCGTCCCTGACCGCGTCCTGATCCGTATAGGACGAGGTCTGGTTGGCGTTCAGATTGTCGATGCGGTTCCTGCGGATCTGGATCAGCCGGTCAGGCGACACCGTCAGGCCGATGACCAACGGCTTCTTCAACTGGGTCAGACGCTCGCCGTCCTCCTGTCCCGGCACCAGCGGCACATTGGCCGCCCGGATGCCCCGATGCGCCAGATAGATGCAGGTCGGGGTCTTGGACGTGCGGCTGACGCCGCACAGCACCACGTCTGCGCCTTCCAGCTGCTCCAGCGTGCCTTGCCCGTCGTCATAGGCCATGGCGAAGTCCAGGGCCGAGATCCGGTTGAAATAGTCGTGGTCCAGGGTGTGCTGGGCGCCGACGCGCGACGACAGCGCCGCCCCCAGATAGCGCGACATGGCCCCGACCAGCGGGTCCAGCGCCCCGATCTGCGGCATGTCCAGCCGACGGCAGCCTTCCTCCAGCTGTTCGCGCAGGTCCCGGTCCACAAGCGTGTGCAGAACCACGCCCGGCGCCGAGGCCACTTCCTCCAGCACCCGGTCCATCTGTTTAGCCGACCGCACCAGGGCATAGATGTGCTCGATCGGAATGACGCCGTCGAAACGGGCCGTCACCGCCTTGGCCATGGCGTTCAGGGTCTCGCCGGTCGAGTCCGACACCAGATGGACGTGGAAATAGGTCGCCAGTCGATGGGGTCTTGAAGGGCTCATTCAATCAGTCCCGGCAAACAGTCCGACCTGGGGCCGGTCCCTGTGGAAAGGGTGGGGGCGATCCGGCGTCATCCGGGCGCCATTCTCCATAGCCGCTGATCCTTCGGGCGGCGAGCGTGGATGATGGTGGGCGATCTCATGGCTTGGCGCCCCATTCATCCCAAGGCGGATATCCGGTTTCCCCTCGATTGTGGAAAACCTAATGAGAGGTTAACGGCCCTTAACCGCGTTCACAGGCTGGCGTCCTGCAAAGCCTGGGAATTTAAGACCTTGTTAAGGATTATCCACCGGCGGGATAGCGTTGGTCTGCATCCCCGTTAAGTATTTTCGGCGCGTGGATATCCGCTTTTGTTCCGTGGGCGACGTGTGAGTCTTCCCCGGGTTTCCACGGCCCTACCTGCCTCTACGAATCTTTTAATTCTTATTTTGATTAGGGATTGAGGGCAGGGGGCTGTGACCTTAATCGTCCAGGCATGACCGATCAGACCCAGACACACGACCAGACGCCCCTGATGATCCGGGCTCTCCGGGGAGAGACTCTGGACCGTCCGCCGGTCTGGTTCATGCGCCAGGCCGGACGTTACCTGCCCGAGTACCGAAAACTCCGATCCGAAGCGCCCGACTTCATCGCCTTCTGTCTGAACCCCGAGATGGCGGCGGAAGCGACGCTGCAGCCGATGCGTCGGTTCGGGTTCGACGCGGCCATCGTCTTCGCCGATATTCTGCTGATCCCGCGCGCCCTGGGTCAGGACGTCTGGTTCGAGACGGGCGAAGGGCCTCGGCTGGGCGAAATGCCGATCCCGGGCCGGATGGCGGAGCTGGCCCCGTCGGCGGGCGAGCATCTGTCCGCCGTGGGCGAGACCCTGTCCATCGTGCGCAAGGCGCTGGAGCCGGAACGCGCCCTGATCGGGTTCGCCGGCGCGCCCTGGACAGTGGCGACCTATATGCTGGACGGGGAACACCGCACCATCGGCAAGGGCGAGCGCGCCCAGGCCCGCACCTACGCCTACGCCGATCCGAAACGGGTCGATGAGACGCTGGAGGTTCTGGTCGAGGCCAGCGCCCGTTATCTGAAGATGCAGGCCGACAGCGGCGCCCAGGTGCTCAAGATCTTCGAAAGCTGGGCCGAAGGGCTCCCCGACGATCTGTTCGAACGTCTGGTCCTGAAGCCCCACCAGGCGCTTGTGAAGCGCACGCGGGAGCTTGGGGTCACTGTGCCCCTGATCGGCTTCCCACGGGGCTCTGCGGCGCTTGCAGAGCGATATGCGGAGCAGGTCGAGGTGGACGGCGTCGCGCTCGACACCGCCTGCCCTCTGGAGGTCGGCAAACGGGTGCAGCAGATCAAGCCGATCCAGGGCGCGTTGGACCCCCTTCTGCTGCGCGCGGGCGGCGAGATGCTGGACCGCCGCGTCGATCAGCTGCTGGAGGCCTGGGGGCAGGGACCGTGGGTCTTCAACCTGGGCCACGGCATCCTGCCGGACGTGCCGATCAGCCATGTCGAACAGGTGCTGAAACGGATCGGCGCGCAATGAGCGGTGCGGACAGAGACGCAGGCGGGCTGAAGGGGCGGCGCATCGCCGTCGTCCTGTTCAATCTCGGCGGGCCGGACGATCAGGCCTCGGTCAAACCCTTCCTGTTCAACCTGTTCAACGACCCGGCCATCATCGGCCTGCCGGGGCTGGCGCGCACGCCTCTGGCCCGTCTGATCTCCAGCCGTCGCGAGGCGGCGGCCCAGGCCAACTATCGTCTGATGGGCGGCGGTTCGCCCCTGTTGCCGGAAACCCGCAGGCAGGCGCAGGCGCTGGAGGCGGTGCTGAACGACCGGCTGGCGGACGACGAGGTCCGCGTCTTCATCGCCATGCGCTACTGGCATCCCCTGACCCAGGAGACGGCGGCCGATGTCGCGGTCTATGGGCCGGACGAAGTGATCCTGCTGCCGCTCTATCCGCAGTATTCGACCACGACGACCCAATCCTCGCTGAAGGAATGGAACGCCGTCTATGCCGGTTCGGGCGTCAGCCGCGCCGTCTGCTGCTATCCTGATGCGCCCGGCTGGATCGAGGCTCAGGCCGATGGCGTCTGCGAAAAGCTGGATGCGCCTGGCGATGCGCCGGTGCGGGTCCTGTTTTCGGCCCACGGCATCCCCGAGAAGCTGGTGACCGGCAAGGGCGACCCCTATCAGGAGCAGGTCGAGACGACCGTCGCCTCGGTCGTCGCCGCCGTAGAGGCGCGGCGCGGGCCCATCGACCACGCCATCTGCTATCAGAGCCGCGTCGGGCCGATGAAATGGCTGGGCCCCTCGACGCCCGAGGCCATCGAGGCGGCGGGGCGTGACGGTCTGGGCGTGGTGGTGGTTCCCACCGCCTTCGTCTCCGAACATATCGAGACCCTGGTCGAGCTGGATATCGAATATGCCGAACTGGCCCATGAAAAAGGCGCCAGTCCCTATCTGCGGGCGCCCGCCGTCGGAATCGGCGCCCCCTTCATTGGCGCCCTGGCGGATGCGGCGCTCGACGCCCTGGATCGCACCGGGGGCCGCACCGGCGTCGCTCCTTTCGGCCCGGGCTGCAAGGCCAAATGGAAATCCTGCCCGCGCGGGGACGCCGGGACCTGTAGTGCGAGGACCGCAGCATGAACGCCTATGATCTGGTCCGGGGCCTGCACATTCTGGCGGTGATCGCCTGGATGGCGGGGATGCTGTTCCTGCCGCGCCTCTATGCCTATGACGCCGAACAGAACGCAAAGCCCGAGCCGCTGAAAAGCGAGATGCAGGCCCTGTTGCGCACCTGGCAGACGCGCCTGCTGCGCATCATCCTGAACCCGGCCATGATCCTGGCTCTGATCTTCGGCGTCTGGCTGTTCTGGCTCAGAAGCGGGCAGGGCGCGGACTGGTCCTTCGCGCATCAGCCGTGGATGATCACCAAGCTGATCGGCGTGGTCCTGCTGTTCGGCTGGCATGGCTTCCTGGCCGGGCAGCGCAAGAAGATCGCGGCGGGCACGTCCAAATACTCGGGCAGGTTCTGGCGCATGACGAACGAGATCCCCTTCGTTCTGGCGATCATCATGGTCCTGTCGGTAACGACGGAATGGACCCTGCGTTAAGATGGCGCTGCGGAAATGAGGAGGGTCTGATTTGCGCAAATCATTGCAGATGGCGTGCGGAACCTTTTCGGCCCTCTTCGTTTTGAGCGCCGCATATGAGGTTTTCGCCTGCACCCCGCCGCCTCCGCCGCCGCCTTGGATGACGGCAGCACAAATCGAAGCGGAATGGAATCAGCGGATTCTGGATAGCCAAATCGGCGATTGGAGTTCGGCGGCGACGGTTTTCATCGCACGGGTGGAATCCAAGGGAACTGTCGCGCTTGGCAGAGGTTCTCGTGGGCGCAGAGCGGTTCTGGCGCCGGTTCTGCAGATTAAGGGCCCTGATGTAGAGCGCCGAATACGAGTTCAACACACGGGTTTTTTGTGTGGGGCGAATCCGGCTTTGGATGCGCTGGATGAGAATGCCGACGGGTATTTCATGGTCTATGCGTTTGACGAAAAGCCGTCAGCCAGCTCGGTTTTTGCGACGACGGCTCTGGATAGACTTATAGACCCCAATGCTCTTGAGGCATGGCGTTCGGCTTACGATAGAAGGCGAGGTCAGTAGTTGGAAACGACTTGGAGTCTTTGCAGGGAGACGTCAGAGTCCTTACTTGACCTGACCGCTCGCCTGTGGTTCCGCTGGCGGTGAACCGTTCGGCCCTGCTGGCGGTCCCTCTCTTTTTGCGGCGCCTGCAGGTATCGACCAGCGGGAGCCCGCCGCACCTCCCTTCGGCCTCACGGCCAGACATTCCCAGAGACCTGACGCCGCAGCCCTTTGCTGTGCGCGACTGCGAGCCTGCATCATGACCGACGTCCGCGACACCGATCCCGACTCCCCCGAGGCCGAAAACCTCGACGCTGAATCCCCGACCCATCACGGCGCCGAGCATGAGGCCGGCGAGGCCGCAGGCGCCGATTCCGGCGTCGACACCACGGTCGAGGATGAAGAGGACGGCGATCCCGTCGTGCCGAACGGCCGCATCACCCTGGCCGAGCTGAACGAGAAGACGCCGGCCGATCTGGTCGCCTTCGCCGAGCAGCTGGAGGTCGAGAACGCCTCCAACCTGCGCAAGCAGGACCTGCTGTTCGCCATCCTGAAGGCCCTGGCCGACGAGGAAGTCGAGATCATCGCCGATGGCGTGCTGGAGATCCTGCCCGACGGCTTCGGCTTCCTGCGCAGCCCTGACGCCAACTATCTGCCGGGCCCGGACGACATCTATGTCTCGCCGTCGCAGATCCGCCGCTTCGGCCTGCGCTCGGGCGACACGGTCCACGGCGCCGTGCGCGGCCCGCGTGAGGGTGAACGCTACTTCGCCCTGCTGAAGGTCGATACGATCAATCTGGAAGACCCGGAGCTGGTCAAGACCAAGGTCCTGTTCGACAACCTGACGCCCCTCTATCCCGAGGAGCGGCTGCACATGGAAATCCAGGACCCGACCCTGAAGGACCGCTCGGGCCGCGTCATCGACATCGTCGCGCCTCTGGGCAAGGGCCAGCGCTGCCTGATCGTCGCCCCGCCGCGCGTGGGTAAGACGGTGATGCTGCAGAACATCGCCAAGTCGATCGAGCGCAATCACCCCGAGGTCTTCCTGATCGTCCTGCTGATCGACGAACGCCCCGAAGAAGTCACCGACATGCAGCGCACGGTGAAGGGCGAGGTCGTCGCCTCCACCTTTGACGAACCGGCCACCCGCCACGTCGCCGTCGCCGAAATGGTGATCGAAAAGGCCAAGCGTCTGGTCGAGCACAAGAAGGACGTGGTGATCCTGCTGGACTCCATCACCCGTCTGGGCCGCGCCTACAACGCCACCGTCCCGTCGTCGGGCAAGGTGCTGACCGGTGGTGTCGACGCCAACGCCCTGCAGCGTCCCAAGCGCTTCTTCGGCGCCGCGCGCAATGTGGAGCAGGGCGGTTCGCTGACCATCATCGCCACGGCCCTGATCGACACCGGCAGCCGCATGGACGAGGTGATCTTCGAAGAGTTCAAGGGCACCGGCAACTCGGAAATCGTGCTGGACCGCAAGGTGGCGGACAAGCGCATCTTCCCCGCCATCGACGTGCTCAAGTCCGGCACCCGCAAGGAAGACCTCATCACGCCTAAGGATCAGCTGGCCAAGACCTATGTCCTGCGCCGCATCCTCAACCCGATGGGGCCGCAGGACGCGATCGAGTTCCTGCTCGACAAGCTGCGCCAGTCCAAGAACAACGCGGACTTCTTCCAGTCGATGAACACCTGATCCATATTTCCTTATCGCCGTACGCGCGGCGTACGACTGCTTGAGGGAAGGGTTTCACGTGAAACAGGAGAGGCTTCCATGAAGGTCCAGGTCGAGATCGATTGCACCCCCGCCGAGGCGCGCGCCTTTCTCGGCCTGCCCGACGTGACCCCGCTGAACGAGGCGATGGTCGCGGAAATGCAGGATCGAATGAAGGCCAATGTCGCGGCCATGCAGCCGGAAGAACTGATGAAGACCTGGACCAGCTTCGGCCTTCAGGCCCAGGACCAGTTCCGCCGTCTGATGGAAGCCGCTGTAAAATGAGCCGGTTTTCTCCTCCCCCCGTGGGGGAGGAGGGCCGTGCGCAACGGGGCGAAGGGGAAAATCCCCGGACGTCGACGTTGCCGCCCGCCAGACCAGAGCGGGGAGAATCCCATGACCAACGACACCATCTTCGCCATCGCGACGCCGCCCGGCCGCGGGGCCATCGCCGTCATCCGCCTGTCTGGTCCGCAGGTTGAGGCGACGCTGACGGCGCTAGGCGCGCCCAAGGTGAAACCGCGCATGGCGTCCGTGCGCGATCTGACGCACGGCGGCGCCCACATCGACCAGGCCCTGATCCTGCGCTTTGTCGGCCCCCATTCCTACACGGGCGAAGATTCCGCCGAGCTGCATCTGCACGGGGGCCGCGCGGTGGTCGAGGCGGCCAGTTCCGCCCTGATCGCCCTGGGCGTCCGCCCCGCTGAACCGGGCGAGTTCACCCGCCGCGCCTTCCAGAACGGCCGCATGGACCTGGCCCAGGCGGAGGCGGTCGCCGACCTCATCGACGCCGAGACGGCGGCCCAGGCCCGCCAGGCCCTGGGTCAGCTGGAGGGAAAACTGAGCGAAACCTACATCGGGTTCCGCCGCGATCTGCTGCACGCCCTGGCCCTGATCGAGGCCGAGATCGACTTCCCGGATGAGGAGGTTCCCGACAATCTGGCCCGCACCGCCGGTCCGGTTCTGGTCCGACTGGCGGAGGATCTGCGCCGCGCCGTCGATACAGGACGGCGGGGTGAGCGGGTGCGCGACGGCTATCGCATCGTCCTGATCGGCGAAACGAACGCGGGCAAGTCGTCGCTGTTCAACGCCCTGGTCGCGCGCGAGGCGGCCATCGTCACCCCCATCGCCGGCACCACGCGGGATGTTCTGGACGCCGATCTGGTCATCGGCGGCTATGCCGTGACCCTGTCGGACACGGCGGGCTTGCGCGACAGTGATGATCCGGTCGAGGCCGAAGGGGTTCGCCGGGCGCGGTTGCGCGCCGAACAGGCGGACCTGCGACTGTGGGTCCGGGCGCCGGGCGACCCGGAAGGCGTCGCCGCCGACTATGCCCAATCGGGCGACTTGGTGATCGCCAACAAGGCGGATGTCGGGACAGTCACCGCGACCAGAGGCCTGGATAGTCTGACGGTCAGCACCCAGACCGGGCAGGGGTTGCCCGATCTGCATGACTGGATCGCCGCGCGACTGGCCCGCGATCTGTCGGGCGCCGACTTCCCGGCCATTACGCGCGAGCGTCACCGACTGCGTCTGACGGAAGCCCTGGCGGCGGTCGAGGCGGCCTTGGCGGCGCTGGACGTGGCGCCCGAAATGGCCGGTGACGATCTGCGTCGTGCGGCCGAGGCGCTGTCGCGCGTCACGGGCGCGATCGGGGTCGAGGACATACTGGGTCAGGTCTTTTCGACCTTCTGCATCGGAAAGTAATACCGGTGTTCCACGTGAAACAGGCTTGACCGTATCCACCTTGCCTTTGTCGCACGGGTGGCGAAGAGCCGCTGTTTGGACTATGTGGCGCAGATGAACTCCCCACTCGAAATCACCTGTGACGTCGTCGTCATCGGCGGCGGCCATGCCGGTTGTGAAGCGGCGGCGGCGTCCGCCCGCGCAGGCGCGCGCACCCTGCTGCTGACCCAGAAGCTTGAGACCGTCGGCGAGATGTCCTGCAACCCGGCCATCGGGGGTCTGGGCAAGGGACATCTGGTCCGTGAGATCGACGCCATGGACGGCATCATGGGGCGGCTGGCCGATGTGTCGGGCATCCAGTTCCGCCTGCTGAACCGCTCGAAGGGGGCGGCGGTCCGGGGCCCGCGCAGCCAGATCGACCGCCGTCTGTATCGCGAAGCCATGCAGGCCGAGTTGGCCCAGACGCCGAACCTGACCCTGATGGCGGGCACGGCGGAAAGCCTGATCCTTGACGGCGACCGCGTTGTCGGCGTCACGACCGGGGCAGGGGAGAGGATTCACGCCTCGTCCGTGGTCCTGACGACCGGCACCTTCCTGAACGGCGTCATTCACCGTGGCGACGAACGTATCCCGGCAGGCCGACATGGCGAGGCGCCCTCGACCGGCCTGGCCGCCGATCTGCACGCCGCCGAGCTGATGATGGGCCGTCTGAAGACCGGCACGCCCGCCCGGCTGGATGGTCGAACCATCGCCTGGGATCGGCTGGAGATGCAGGATGCGGACGCCGTCCCATCGGCCTTCTCCTTCCTGACGGATCAGATCACGGTCCCGCAGATCGCCTGCGGCGTGACCCATACGACGGCGGAGACCCACCGCATCATCGCCGAAAACCTGGGGGAGAGCGCCGTCTATGGCGGCAAGGTCTCCGGCATCGGCCCGCGTTACTGCCCCTCGATCGAGGACAAGGTGGTGCGGTTCGCCGACAAGACCAGCCACCAGATCTTCCTGGAGCCGGAAGGCCTGGATGATCCGACCGTTTATCCGAACGGGATTTCGACCTCGGTCAGCGAGCCGACCCAGCTGGCCTTCCTTCGGACCATCCCCGGTCTGGAGGCGGTCGAGGTATTCCGTTACGGCTATGCCATCGAATACGATTATGTCGATCCCCGTGAACTGAGCCCGACGCTGGAAGTGAAGAAGCGGCCTGGCCTCTATCTGGCAGGCCAGATCAACGGCACGACCGGATATGAAGAGGCGGCGGCCCAGGGACTGATGGCGGGGCTGAATGCGGCGCGTGCCGCATCGGATCAGGAGCCCGTCGTCTTCGGTCGGGACCAGGCCTATATCGGGGTGATGATCGACGATCTGGTGACGCGGGGCGTGACCGAGCCCTATCGCATGTTCACCAGTCGCGCCGAATATCGGCTGAGCCTGCGCGCCGACAATGCCGACCAGCGTCTGACGGGGTTGGCGGTGTCTCTCGGCATCGTGTCGGAGGCGCGGCGGCTGCGGTTTGAGGCCAAGGCGGCCGAACTTTCCAAGGCCAGTTCTGTTTCACGTGAAACCCTCTTCACGCCCAAGGAGGCCAACGCCCTGGGCATTCCGGTGAACGCCGATGGGCGCCGCCGTTCGATGCGCGAACTTCTGGCCTTCCCGGACGTGACGCTGGAGAACTTTGTTCTCGTCTGCCCGGCCATCGCCGCCTGGAGCCCAGAGGTGAGGGAGCAGGTCGAGATTGATGCAGGCTATGCCAACTATCTTGACCGGCAGGCCGTGGACGCCGCCGCCCTGCGTTCGGAGGAGGCGCTGATCCTGCCTGTCGATCTGGATTATGACGCCATAGGCGGTCTGTCGAACGAGGTGAAGGACAAGCTGATCCGCATCCGCCCGCGCACGCTCGGCCAGGCCGGGCGGATCGAAGGCATGACACCCGGCGCCCTGACGGCCCTTCTGTCCCACGTGAAACGCGCGCCGCGCACCACGGTGGCGGCATGAGCCTGGAAGCCGAGAAGGCCGTCTTCCAGCAAAAGACCCGGGCGACGCCTGAACAAATGGCCGATCTGGAGGCGTTTCGCCTGCGCCTGGCCGAGGCGAATGAAGTCATGAACCTGGTGGGGCCGGACAGCCTGCCGGACTTCTGGAACCGCCACGCCTGGGACAGCGCCCAACTGCTGACCCACGCCCCGGACGCCTTGACCTGGGTGGATCTGGGAGCGGGCGCGGGGTTTCCGGGCGTCGTCCTGACGATCCTGCTGAAGGACAGGGAAGGGGCGCATGTCTGGCTGATCGACAGCCTGCGCAAACGTTGCCGTTTCCTTCAGGAGATCGTTAATGCGCTCGGTCTTCCGGCGACGGTTCTGAATGGACGGGCCGAGGAGCAGCGTGTGCGATGTGACATCGTTACAGCACGGGCTGTGGCGCCTATGGATAAGCTTCTCGGTTATGCACAGCCCTACTTCGAAAGGGGTGCACAAGGTCTGTTTCTCAAGGGGGAGAAGGCGGAATCGGAGTTGCTTGAAGCCCGGAAATCCTGGCATTTCCAAGCTGAACTGGTCCCGTCGCAGAGCGATGCGCGGGGCCGTATCGTGACAGTCCGGAGCCTGAAACGTGCCCGTTAAAAAGCCTGCCCGAGTTCTCGCCGTATCCAATCAGAAGGGGGGCGTCGGCAAGACCACGACCGCCATCAACCTGGGCACCGCCCTGGCCGCCATCGGCGAGCGGGTGCTGATTGTGGACATGGACCCACAGGGCAATGCCTCGACGGGCCTGGGTGTTCCACGTGAAACACGCCGGGTCACCATCTATGACGTGGTCGTGGACCAGCGTTCCATCGCGGACGCCTCGGTCCAGACGACGGTTCCGAACCTGTGGATCGTCCCGGCCGACGCCGACATGTCGGGGGTCGAGATCGAATTGAGCCAGGCGGATCGTCGCTCCTATCGCCTTCGGGATGCTCTGCGCGCCCACGACGACGGCCCTACCGCGTATGACTATGTGCTGATCGACTGCCCGCCGTCGCTGAACCTGCTGACGCTGAACGCCATGGCGGCGGCGGACGCGGTTCTGGTGCCGCTGCAGTGCGAGTTCTTCGCGCTGGAAGGTCTCAGCCAACTGATGCGGACCATCGACATGGTCAAGCACAGCCTGAACCCGGCGCTGGAGATCCAGGGCCTGGTCCTGACCATGTTCGACCGCCGCAGCGCCCTGTCGGGGCAGGTGGCCAATGACGTCCGCGCTCACTTCGGCGACAAGGTCTACGCCAGCGTCATTCCGCGCAATGTCCGCGTCGCTGAGGCGCCGTCCTTTGGCAAGCCCGCGCTGATCTATGATCTGAAATGCGCCGGCAGCCAGGCCTATCTGCGTCTGGCCAAGGAAGTGGTGAAGCGCGAACGTCAGCGTCTGAAGCTGGCGGCCTGAGTTTTAGAAGAAGAAACGGAACAGTATCTTGGCTGAACGACACAGAGGTCTGGGCCGCGGCCTGTCGGCGTTGATGGGCGAGAATGCGGAGGCGCCGGTGGCGCCGGACGCTCCGGTCCCGGCCGGCGTGCAGCGCGTGCCGATCGAGAGCCTGAAGCCCAACCCGGACCAGCCGCGCAAGACCTTCCGCCAGGAAGATCTGGAGGAGCTGACCGCCTCGATCCGCGACAAGGGCGTGCTTCAGCCCATTCTGGTGCGGAGCCAGCCGGGCGAGGACGGCGTCTGGCAGATCATCGCCGGCGAGCGTCGCTGGCGCGCTTCGCAGGCCGCGCGGCTGACTGAGGTGCCGATCGTCGTTCACGAGATGGACGATGTTGAGGTCTTCGAGGTCGCCATCGTCGAAAACGTCCAGCGCGCCGATCTGAACCCGCTGGAGGAGGCCGAGGCTTACCGCGTTCTGATGGACCGTTTCGGTCGAACCCAGGACGCCGTCGCCGGGGTTGTCGGCAAGAGCCGCAGCCATGTCGCCAACATGATGCGCCTGCTTCAGCTGCCGGAGCGGGTGCTGTTCTATGTCCGTGAGGGCAAGCTGTCGGCGGGTCATGCGCGGGCGCTGATCAATACGCCGGACCCCAGCCAGTTGGCCGACATCGCCTTTGTCGACGGCCTGAGCGTGCGCGAAACCGAGGCCCTGGCGCGTCGCGCGACGGAAGGGCCCAAACCGGTCAAGGCCAAGGCTGTGGCGCGGGCAGGCGAGGGCTCGGCGGATGTCGTGGCCCTGCAGCAGGATCTGGCCGACGCCCTGGGCCTGAAGGTCGAGCTGAACGACCGCAGCGGCAAGGGCGAACTGACCATCCGTTACGGCTCGCTGGAGCAGTTGGACGACCTTTGCCGCCGATTGATGCGGGGCTGAGGGGTTTGGCGTGCTAGGGTGAGCCTATGACTGAAGAAACCACGCTCACCCCCGCCGAAAAACTGAAACAGGCCCTCGCCGCCAAGAAGGCCAAGGCCGGCCACGGATTCTCCGGCCAGCCCAGCGCCAAGGCTGAAGAAAAAAGCGTGTCAGCGCGCAATGTGGCCATGGCCAAGCCTGCGTTCCGCAAGGCCTCGAAGCGGGGCTAGGCCTTCCGCAGAGCAGGTCGCGGGCTCTAGAGGCCCAGGCGCCGCGCGCGGCCCGCGATCTCCAGCAGCAGACGTTCCGCGATCAGTTGATCCGGCATTCCCGTCGTCTTGGTGGCGACGTCTGCGGTGTTGATGCTGTCCAGAACATCGTCCAGCGCCTCCAGCCGCCAGGCGCGGGCCTGACGCAGCATTTCCGCCTCCTGCTTCCAGAAGACGCCTGCGGCCTTTGCGGCCTCCTTGGCGTTGGCGCCATTGGCCTGGAGGATGTTGATCCGGCGCAAACGGCCCAGATGCATGGCGGCGGAACGCACGGCCAGCACCGAAGACTCCCCTTCGGCGAAGGCGCGGCGCAGGCCGGACTGGGCAGGGCCGGGCCGACCGCCGAATGCCTGAAGCGCGGCGTCCGACAGGGAGGCGTCGGGCTCGACGCCCAGATGCTGCTCCAGCTCTTCCGGACCGATGGTGCGGCCGGATCCGGGACCGATGAACAGGGCCAGACGTTCGATCTCCTGGCGCATCAGGCCGCGTTCGCGGGGCAGACGGGCGACGAAACGGTCCAGGGCGTCGGCGTTCAGGCCGACCTTGTCCGCGGCCAGGGCCTCGCGCGTCATGCGGGCCACATCGCCGGTTTCATCCTCGTAGCAGACGATGCCGACGGCGCCGTTTTCCTTTTCAGCGGTCTTTCGCAGCGCGGATTCACGGCCCAACTGATCGGCCTCGACCACCAGCATGGCGTCAGGATTATAGCCGCCCGCAGCATGGATCTTCACCGCAGCGGCGACGGCCTTGTCCACGCCGGGTTTGATCGTCGACAGACGGATGCGCACCAGACGACGCCCGCCCATCAGGGACATGGCCGTCAGGGCCTCTTCCAGCCTGGTTTCGTCGCCGTCGATGTCGCTGTCGGTCAGGACGGTGACGTTGAAGGGGTCGTTCAGGTCCGGCGTGACCGTTTTGCACAGGATTTCGGCCCGTTCGGCGACGCCGGAACGGTCCTTGCCGTGGATCACCGCCGCGCGGATGGCCGGATCAGGCGCCTTCAGGAACCGTTCGATTTCCGGGCGTTTGGCGAGGATCATCGCAGTCGGCTCACTGGCCTGACAGCGCCTGCATGACGTCCAGACGGATCAGGCGGGCCAGTTCCGACGCGGCGCGCTCCTCGCCGTCCTGCTGGGCGGCGATGGCGGCGTAGGGCTGGTCGTCGCTGGCATAGGTCGTGGTGACGGTTTCCGCGCCGCTGAGGGGCGTTCCGCCCGCGGCCGGGGTCAGGGTCCAGGTCGCCTTGACCGTCAGCTCATAGCGGGTGGCGGTGTCGTCGATGCGGCGGCCCAGCGAGCGGCGGTTCTGCTCGACCGTGGCGGTCAGGCGGTATAGCGGCGTGACGCTGCGGTCCCAGGCCAGGGCGTCTTCCAACTGCTCGCGCAGTCGGTACCCCAGACGGTCGTCCTGGGTCGTGACGGCGATGCGGCGCAGGGCCGACCCCGTCGCCGGTTCGGCGTACATGGGCGTGAAGCCGCAGGCCGAAACCCCCAGCCCCAGCAGGACCGCAAAGACCGCCGCGACGCGCATCAGCCGGCCACCAGATTGACGATGCGGTCCTTGACCACGACGATCTTCTTCACGCTCAGACCCTCCAGACGCGCCTTGACGGTCTCGTCAGCCAGGACCAGAGCCTCGACCGCGGCCGGTTCGGAACCGCGCGCCACGCGGATTTCCGCCCGGCGCTTGCCGTTGATCTGGATGGGCAGGACCACTTCGTCGTCAGCCGCGAGCGCAGCGTCCCACACAGGCCACGGCGCGTCCAGAACCATCCCGTCCTCACCCAGGCGCGTCCAGCATTCCTCGGCCAGGTGCGGGGTGAAGGGGGCTATCAGGCGCGCCAAGGCCGACAGGGCCTGACGCTTGGCGTCACCGCCCGCCTTGGCGTTGTCGCGCACGGTGGCGACGAAGGCGTACAGCTTGGCGATGGCGGAGTTGAAGCGGAAACCTTCCACGCCCTCAGACACGGCCTTGATGGCCTTGTGCGTCTCGCGCACCAGTTCGGCGTTGGCCTTTTCATCGCCCGCCACGGCGGGATCGAAGCCGTCGAACAGGGTCCAGGTGCGCTGGACGAAGCGGCTGGCGCCCTCGATGCCGCCCGGCGTCCACTGGATGTCGCGTTCCGGCGGGCTGTCGGACAGGACGAACAGGCGGCCTGCATCCACGCCGTGCGAGGTCAGGATCTCCTGCGGCGCGACGACGTTCTTCTTGGACTTGGACATCTTTTCGATGTCGCCGATGGTCAGGGCCGCGCCGTTCGACAGGCGTGTGGCGACGCGCTGGCCGTCGACGGTTTCGATCTTCACGTCGGTGGGCTCGACCCAGCGCGGTTTGCCGACCTCGTCATGGCCCTCGAAATAGGTTTCGTGGACGACCATGCCTTGAGTGAACAGGCCCGCGAACGGCTCCTTGACGCTCATCAGACCGGCATCGGTCAGGGCGCGGGTGATGAAGCGGGCGTAGAGCAGGTGCAGCACCGCGTGTTCGACGCCGCCGATATACTGATCAACGGCCAGCCAGTGGTCGGCGGCGGCCTTGTCGATCGGCGCCTCGGCCTTGGGATCGGTGAAGCGGGCGAAATACCAGCTGGAGTCCACGAAGGTGTCCAGGGTGTCCGTCTCGCGCGTCGCATCCGTTCCGCACGACGGGCATTTGACGTGTTTCCAGGTCGCGTGGCGATCCAGCGGGTTGCCGGGCACGTCAAAGGTGACGTCGTCAGGCAGGACGACCGGCAGCTGGTCGGCCGGAACCTCCACCGGGCCGCAGCTTGGGCAGTGGATGATCGGGATGGGGCAGCCCCAGTAGCGCTGGCGCGAAACGCCCCAGTCACGCAGGCGGTAGATGGTCGCGCCCTTGCCGGTTCCGGCGGCCTCGATCCGGCCGATGGCCTCGGCCTTGGCGGCCTCGATGTCCAGACCGTTCAGGAAGTCGGAATTGAAAATGGAGCCGGGGCCGACATAGGCCTCGTCGCCGACGGCGAAGTCGTCGCCGGCGCCCTCAGGGCGGACCACGGTCGTGACGGGCAGGCCGTATTTGCGGGCGAAGTCCAGGTCGCGCTGGTCGTGGGCCGGGCAGGCGAAGATGGCGCCCGTGCCGTATTCCGACAGGATGAAGTTGGCGATCCAGACCGGAACCTCGGCGCCGGTGAAGGGATGGACGGCCTTCAGGCCCGTGTCCCAGCCGATCTTTTCAGCCTGGTCGATGTCGGCCTGCGAGGTGCCGCCCTTGCGGCATTCGGCGACGAAGGCGGCGACCTCGGGGTTGGCCTCGGCCAGGGCCTTGGCGATGGGGTGGTCGGGCGCAATCCCCATGAAGGATGCGCCGAACAGGGTGTCGGGGCGGGTGGTGTAGATCTCCAGACCTTCCGGCGATGCGGCAGGGGCCTCGCCCGCCCATTTCCAGGTCATCTGCAGACCCTTGGAGCGGCCGATCCAGTTTTCCTGCATCAGGCGGACCTTGTCGGGCCAGCGGTCCAGGTCTTTCAGGCCGTCGATCAGGTCGTCGGCATAGTCGGTGATGCGCAGGAACCACTGGTTCAGCTTGCGCTTCTCGATCAGGGCGCCGGAGCGCCAGCCGCGCCCGTCGATCACCTGCTCATTGGCCAGGACCGTATTGTCGACCGGGTCCCAGTTGACGACCCCGTCCTTGCGATAGACCAGACCGCGGCGATACAGTTCCAGGAACCAGGCCTGCTGCTTGCCGTAATATTCCGGGTCGCAGGTGGCGAACTCACGCGACCAGTCCAGCGACAGGCCCAACAGCTTCAGCTGATCCCGCATCGTGGCGATGTTGTCGTAGGTCCAGCCCTTGGGGTGGATGCCGCGCTCCATGGCCGCGTTCTCGGCGGGCATGCCGAAGGCGTCCCAGCCCATCGGGTGCAGGACATCGAAGCCCTGGGCGCGCTTGGACCGGGCCACCACGTCGCCCATCACATAGTTGCGGGCGTGACCCATGTGGATGTTCCCGGACGGGTAGGGGAACATTTCAAGAACATAATACTTCGAACGGCCGGTGTCCTTCGTCACGAAGGCGTTGGCGTCCGCCCAGCGGGTCTGCTGGCGGGGTTCGGCGGTCTTGGGTTCGTAACGGGCCACGGGGATCCTGAAAAGCAGCGAGGACGCTAACGCGCCCTCGCGCTCAACTAGCCCGAAGGGCGGTCGCGCCCCAAGAAGAATAGTGGCTGGCGCTCAGACCGAAGCATCGGCGCCAGCATAGAAGAGCGCCTGAATCAGCCGGCGTTGGCGAGGTTGAGCTGGCGCGCCTTGGTCAGGATGGCGTTGACCAGATCGGACTCGGTCTGGGCGGCGACGGGGGCGGTGGTCCATTGACCGTCCGCGCCCTTCACTTCCTTGCTCACCGTGACAGTCAGCGCATCGGCGCGAAGGCGGGTGTCCAGGATGAAGACCGTGGCCTTGAACCGCTCGTTCGGAGCCTGGGGGCTGGAGTACCAGTCATAGTTGATCACGCCGCCCCAGGGGTCGGCGGTGATCAGGGGCATGAAGCTGAGGGTGTCGAGCGAGGCGCGCCACAGATAGCCGTTGACGCCGATGCCCTGCTGCACGTTCGTCTTGGGCGCGCTCTTCTTGCCGCCGACGAAAGGAATGCTGGAGCAGCCCGCAAGGGCGACGCCCGAGACCAGGGCGATGGCGACGCCGCGAACCAGGGCCTTGTTGAGGCTCATCAAGGAAGTCTCCGTAAACTCTGAACCGTGAGGGCCCTCGGCCCGCACGCGCACGGCTTTCGCATGATCCGCGCCGCAGCAGGGTTCTATAACACGGTCAAAAGGGGCGATGACAAGGCGAAGTCGCGGGCGGGGGCTTCTGTTTGGCCAGTTCGACGATCCATTGGGCGAACATCGGCTCGTTTTGGGGCAATTCCCGTGACGCTTGAGCCACATCGCAGTGCAACAATGAACAGAATCGGAAATATGCGCCCGTGACTGCGTTGACCGACCGGACCCCGGGTGTCTAATCGCGCAGTCCGTCCCCATCTAAGGACGGAAAAGCGTGCGGCCTTGCGGGTTTGCGAGGTCATTGAGGATCTGGAATGCGTTTCGGCGGCATCATAGCAGCAGGGTTTGCGACGGCGGTTCTCGCCGTGTCGACGCCTGTGCTCGCCCAGTCGCAGACCCGCGCGCCCAGTGTTTCGCTGGCCGACGCCCAGGCAGGCCAGCCCAACGCCCCGGCCCCGCGCCGCGGCCTGCGCCTGAATGAGAACGGCCGCTGGAGCCTGGATTTCAACCTGAACCAGCCCGTCGGTCGTGAAACCGACTGGGGCGATGTCGAGGCGGGCGCCTATTACCGCCTGAACGACCGCCTGCGTGTCGGCGCCGCCGCCGCTGTCGGCGCGCCTGAGGCCGATCCGGCCCGCGCCCAGGAAACCAACGGCCGCGCCCAGCCGCGCGTTCGTCTGGAAACCATCTTCAAGTTCTGATCGGCTTTAAGGTCAGCGAAATGCTGACTGAACCGCATCGACGCCCGCAAGTCCGCAGGCGCCGGATCCCCGCAGTTCGCCTGCATTCAGCGCGCTGACGCCGCCCAGGGCATAGACGGGCGCAGCGATTGACCTGACCCTGTCCTGAAACCCCGCGACGCCCAGCGCAGGCTTGGCCGACGACGCGCCGCCCGCCGGAAAAACCGGCGACAGGATCAGGGCGTCCAACCCTTCCATCAGCGGCTGGGGCGCGCCGTGCCAGGCGGCGGTCAGCAGCCAGTCGGGATGGGCGGCGCGGATTTCGACGGCCCGCGCGGCCTCGCGCTCCGGCAGGTGCAGGCCGTCGGCCCCGACCGCCTGGGCCAGATCAAGGTCACGACCGACCAGCAGCCGCACGTCGGCGCCAAGGGTCGCTTCACGCAGACGCCGGCCTGTTCCCACCGCATCCGCCGCCCCGAAGGCGCGATAGACGACGGCGGAGCCTGCGGGCAGACGCGCCGCCGTCTCCCACGGACGGGGCGTCCGTTCCGGGTCGGTGAAGAACAGCAGTGGCGGCAAACCGACGGCGCGCGGGCTGACAGTCGCAGCGGCGCGGTTTAGAGCGGTCGCCGCATCCCAGAGCGCACGCGCCTCATCGCTGTAACCGGTCGGCAGGATCATGAGCCCTTCTTCCCCCGCTTCACCTCCGGCGTCCATCGCAGAACGGGTCACCGCCGTCCGCAGCCGTATCGACGCGGCCTGTCAGGCGGCAGGCCGCGACCCCGCCTCGGTGGTCCTGACCGCTGTGTCGAAGACGCAAGGCGCTGAGGCCATCGACGCCATCCTGGCCACGGGCCAGCGGGTGTTCGGCGAAAATCGGGTGCAGGAGGCTGAAGGCCGCTGGGCCAACCGTCTGGCGGACCTGCCGGGGCTGGAGCTTCGCCTGATCGGCCCGTTGCAGACCAACAAGGCTGAGGACGCGGTGGCCCTGTTCGACGTCATCGAGACCCTGGACCGCGAAAAACTGGCGCGGGCCCTGGCGGTCGCGGCGGCCAAGCTGGGCCGTTCGCCCCGCGTTCTGGTCCAGGTCAACACCGGCGCCGAACCCCAGAAGGCCGGCGTCCTGCCCGATGAGGCCGACGCCCTGATCCAGACCGCGCGCGACACCCATGGTCTGAATGTCGAGGGCCTGATGTGCATTCCGCCTGCGGATGAAGATCCCGCCCCGCATTTCGACCTGTTGAAATCCATCGCGGCGTGCAACGGCCTGTCGGTCCTGTCGATGGGGATGAGCGGCGACTTCGAGGCGGCGATCGGTCGCGGCGCGACCCATGTGCGCGTCGGAACCGCATTGTTCGGGGAACGAAATCGGCCTTAAACAGGCTCTAAGCGGTTACCTGAGTTGAATTCGCACCCCCAAGCCTTGGCGCGGGGCCAAAGCCTCGCCATTGTCTGACCCATGCCTACGCCCAAGACCATCCTGATCATCGACGACGACGACGACCTGCGCGAGGCCTTGGCCGAGCAGCTGAACCTGCATGAAGAGTTCCGCACCCTGCAGGCCGCGACGGCGACGGACGGGGTCCGCATGGGCCGCGAGGTCCGCGCCGACCTGATCCTGCTGGACGTCGACCTGCCCGACATGGACGGCCGCGAGGCCTGCCGCCTGTTGCGCAAGGACGGGGTGTCGACCCCGGTGATCATGCTGACGGCCCAGTCGGCGGACGCCGACGCCATCCTGGGGCTGGATGCGGGTGCCAACGACTATGTCACCAAGCCCTTCCGGTTCGCCGTGCTGCTGGCGCGCATCCGCGCCCATCTGCGCAGCCACGAACAGTCCGAGGACGCGGTCTTCACCATCGGCCCGTACGAGTTCCGCCCCGCGTCCAAGATGCTGACGGACGCCAAGGGCAAGAAGGTGCGGTTGACCGAGAAGGAAACCAATATCCTGAAATACCTCTATCGCGCCGGGGCCAAGCCAGTGTCGCGCGAAGAGCTGCTGACGGAAGTCTGGGGCTATAACGCCGGGGTCACGACCCACACGCTGGAAACCCACATCTATCGCCTGCGCCAGAAGATCGAGCCCGAGCCGGGTCAGGCGCGTCTGCTGCTGACGGACGCGGGCGGATACAGGCTGCAGCCGTAAGCGGGCTGGCGGTCCTCAAGGCTAATCGATATTCAGCCTAGCGCGTCATTCCGGGGCGTCCGTAGGACGAACCCGGAACCCAGGAGGCTCGCAACCCTGCGCCGAATACGTCCAACGACGGCGCTGCAGCCCTGGGTTCCGGGTTCTTCGCTTTGCTCAGCCCCGGAATGACGATCTAAGATTTCCAGCCGACGGAATGTCGAGCGGCCTCTAGCCCTTCTTCCTGATCGTGAACATCGGCAGGAAGACATGGACCAGCGGGCCGATGGCCACGGCGTACAGGATGGTGCCCAGTCCGACCGAACCGCCCAGCAGCCAGCCGACGGCGACGACGGTGATCTCGATGGCCGTTCTGACCCACTTCACCGGCCAGCCGGTGCGGGCCACGATGCCGGTCATCAGGCCGTCGCGCGGACCGGGACCAAGGCCCGCCCCGACATAGGCGCCGGTCGCCACGCCGTTCAGCACAATGCCCGCGACCAGCAGGCCGGCGCGCAGGGGTAGGGCCAGGTCAGACGGGATCCAGTCCAGACCGAAATTGGCCACCGTGCCAATGACCAGAACATTGGCCACCGTGCCGACGCCCGGCTTCTGGCGCAGCGGCAGCCACAGCAGCAGCACCGCCAGACCGATCAGATTGACCACCATGCCGAAGCTGATCCCGGCGGGACCGGCGAACCGTTCGAACACCCCTTGCGTCAGCACATCCCAGGGGTCCAGTCCCAGACCGGCGCGGACGATCATGGCGATGGACAGGCCGTAGAGGCCAAGGCCGAGGAAAAGCTGGAGCAGACGACGGGTCATTCGGGTCATTTGCGCCAAACTGGACTTCAGAAAAAGGGCCAGTTGTGGCATTCTGGCCTGATGACGCCGCGCACCATCCGTTCCGCCACCCTGATCCGCCATCTGGGAGACTGGCGCAGGCCGGGGGCGGGGGCCGCCTATCGCCAGCTGGCCGGTGCGGTGCGGCTGCTGATCCTGGACGGACGGCTGCCGCTGGACGCGCGCCTGCCGGGAGAACGCGAGCTGGCCCAGACGCTGGGTCTGAGCCGAACGACTGTTTCCGCCGCCTATGGCGGACTGCGCGATGACGGATTCCTGACCGGAGGACAAGGGGCCGCCGCCCGCACCAGCCTGCCGCCCAGCCGCAACGCCAGTCGCAACCCTGGCCTGACCCGTCAACCCGCGGCAACCGAGGCGGAAACCTCGGATGTGATCGACCTGACCGCAGCGGTCCTGCCTGCGGATCCGAATATTCATGCCGCCTATGTGCGGGCGCTGGAGCGTCTGCCGGCCAATCTGCCGGGGCATGGCTATGAGACGGCGGGGCTGGAGGAGCTGCGCGAAGCGGTGGCGGCGGGTTATCGGCGGCGCGGCCTGCCGACCTCGGCCGGGCAGATCCTGATCACCCATGGGGCGCATAATGGGTTGGTGCATCTGCTGCGGCTGACGGTGCGGCCCGGCGATGCGGTGGTGTTCGACCATCCCACCTATCCGCAGGCCATAGACGCCATTCTGGCGGCGGGCGCGCGGCCCATCCCGGTCGCCCTGCCGGACGAAGACGGCGAGGAGGGCTGGGATGTCGAGGGTCTGGCCTGCGCCTGCCGCCGCCACACCGCGCCGATGGCCTATCTGGTGCTGGACCACAATAATCCGACGGGGCGGATGATGCGGACGGCGGACCGTCTGCGTCTGCTGTCGGCGCTGAAGGGGTCGGAGACCCTGCTGGTGCTGGACGAGACGCTGGTGGAGCTGACCCTCAGCGGTCCGCCCGCCCTGACCGCCTCGGCGGTGGATGCGCCGCGCATGGTGCGGCTGGGGTCCATGTCCAAGAGCGTCTGGGGCGGTTTGCGCATCGGCTGGATCCGCGCGGACCGGGCGGTGATCCAGCGTCTGGCCCAGAGCCGGGCCAGTTTCGATCTGGGCGTGCCGATCCTGGAGCAGCTGGCGGCGGTCGAACTGCTTAACGACGGCGGCGCGGCCCTGGCGGCGCGGCGGCCCCTGTTGCGGGCCAGGCGAGATCATCTGCGCGCGCGTCTGGCCGAACGCCTGCCCGACTGGGTCTGCCCGCGTCCGGCGGGCGGCCTGTCCCTGTGGGCGCGCCTGCCCGGACCGATCAGCACGGCCCTGACCCAACAGGCGGCGGAAGAGGGCGTCAGGCTGGCGGCTGGCCCGCGCTTCGGCATAGACGGCGCCTTCGAACGCCGCCTGCGCATGCCCTACACCCTTCCGGAGCCCGAACTGGATCAGGTGGTCGAGCGTCTGGTTCGAGCGGCGGAAAAGGTGGGGCGCTCGCCCAAGTCGTCGTCGCCGCCGCCTAGCCGTCCGGTCGCCGTCTATTAAGGATCAGATGTCCAGGTCGACGGTCACCGGTGCGTGGTCGCTAGGGCGTTCCCATTCGCGCACGTCGTCGTGGATGCGGGCGGTGTTCTTGACCACGGCGGAGGTCAGGCCGGGGGAGGTCCAGATGTGGTCCAGGCGCAGGCCCCGGTTGGACTTGCGGAAGTCGGCGGCGCGGTAGCTCCACCAGCTGGCCAGTTTCTGCGGCTCGGGGAAACGGTCGCGCAGCACGTCGGCGAACCCGCCCGTGGCCTGCAGCCGGTTCAGGGTCTCGACCTCGATGGGGGTGTGGCTGACGATCTTGGACATGTAGCGGTGGTTGAAGACATCACCTTCGCCCGGCGCGATGTTGAAATCACCCGCCATGACCAGAGGGCGCGACTTGTCCTGACGCGCCACGATTTCGGTCAACTGTTCGTAGAAGTCCATCTTGTGATCGAACTTGGGGTTCAGCGCCCGGTCGGGGATGTCGCCGCCGGCGGGGATGTAGAAGTTCTGGATGTCGATTCCGGCGACGCTGGCCGAAACGCAGCGCGCGTGGCCCAGCTTGCAGACCTGGAAGGTTTCGCTGTCCTCGATCGGCAGGCGGCTGGCGATGGCCACCCCGTGCCAGCCCTTCTGGCCCAGAACGCGCAGGTGCGGCAGGCCCATCTCCTCGAAGGCTGCGCGCGGAAACTGGTCCGTGGTGCATTTGATCTCCTGCAGCATCAGGACATCCGGCGCGCGCTCCTGAACGAAGCGGGCGACCTGGTCGATGCGCAGGCGGACGGAGTTGATGTTCCAGGTGGCGAGGCGAAGGGTCATGGCCCCGCTTTAGCAGGCCAAGATCAGGTTTGGCGGCATAAAAAAGGCCCGGCCGCTGCGGGCCGGGCTCTGAAAGTTTCGTCTCTCTCGCCGCCGGGAGGGGGATGACATCCGTGGCGGTAGGACGACCGCCGTCGTCCTGTGATCTAGATGTCACGACAAAACGAAAAGGTCAAACTGTCATAATTACTGTTTGAGTGTGATTATCCGGTAACGGACTGATAACCGTGATCGTTGAGGTTTCCGTTCCATGATCCGTTAGTTACGGCCCGGGCGGCGCGTGGGGTCGCGCAGCTGGAACAGGCTGGCGGCCAGGCTAGAGGCCGGTTGCAGGGCGGTCAGCTGGGTCCGCGTGCGGGCGCCTTGCGGATCGGTG
Source organism: Brevundimonas nasdae (assembly GCF_019395145.1). Classification (NCBI taxonomy): domain Bacteria; kingdom Pseudomonadati; phylum Pseudomonadota; class Alphaproteobacteria; order Caulobacterales; family Caulobacteraceae; genus Brevundimonas; species Brevundimonas nasdae. The sequence goes on along the minus strand of NZ_CP080034.1, from coordinate 3,071,566 downwards.
ATGGTCCATTCGGTCAGGCGCAGCGGGCTTCCTGCAAAGCTCAACACCACCTGACCGTCGTTCGGACGGGCGGAATCGCGGGCGGTGATCGAGAAGCCGCCGCCGGCCATGCGGGTCACGCCGTCGATGCGGACGCCCTGATCCAGACGGACATTGCGGGCCAGGAAGACCGACAGGGGGGTGCGGCCCAGCGGCACCTGTTGGAAATTCTCCAGCCGGGGGTCATAGCGTTTGACGTTATAGCCGTCCGACACGACCAGAAGCCCGGCGGGATTGGTGTATTCGAACCGCATCTTGCCCGGACGCTGCAGATAGAAACGCCCCTCGCGGCGGACATTGTTGGGTCCGGTCTCGACGAAGGAGCCTTGAGCCGAGGTCAGACCCTGCAGATAGGTCTGGGCCTGCTGCACAACAGCGCGGTCTTCAGCCGACAGAGCGGTCTGAGCCTGCGCCGGTGAGCCGAAGACGCCCAGCGCGGCGAAACCCGTCACCAGCCCGGCGCCCAGCAGCAGTTGGCGGCGCGGCAGATCGGCAGGGGCGGCGATAGTCTTGGCGGCGCGGTCGTTCATGTCTTCAGTCTCCCGTTCGGGACGGTTGTCGAGGCCGCCACCCTCCTCAGTCCATCAGGCGTCAGCATGACGCGAGCCTGACCATATTCCGGCGCTCCGATGAAGCCCTGTTCATCGAAATGCTGAATGCAGGGGTTTGTTGCCTGCGCCTTTCGACAGGACGAGACTGACGCAGCAGGAGCCTGGGGTTGCGCGGCTTTCTTGTAACAATGGTCGTTTGAAATCGCGAAGTGTCATCGTTTCAAGGTTTTATGAGCGCGGCCGGTGTGTAATCTGGGGCCTATGGGGATCTATCCGGTAATCATGTGCGGTGGGGCGGGGACGCGGTTGTGGCCGGCGTCGCGACCCTCCAGGCCGAAACAATTCATTCCGCTGTCAGGCAACCGCTCTCTGTTTCAGGAGACGGCGCTGCGCGTGGCGCCGCTGTCGTCGGACGGCGGGCGGCTGATCGTCGTCGGGGGCGTGGCGCACCGGGATGCGATCCTCAGCCAATTGGCTGAACTGGGGGTCGAGGCGCAGGTTCTGCTGGAGCCTGAAGCGCGGGACTCCGCCGCAGCCATGGCCGCCGCCGCCGCCTGGACCGCGCGCCTGGACCCGACGGGCGTCAATGTCTTCGTCGCATCGGACCATCATATTCCCGATCATCAGGCGTTCCGCGACGCTGCGCTGAAGGCGGCGGAAGCGGCCAGAGCAGGCCAGATCGTCACCCTGGGCGTCAGGCCGGATACGCCGTCATCCGCCTATGGCTATATCGCGCCGGAGGGGCAGGGGCTGTCCGCCGTGAAGGCTTTTGTCGAGAAGCCGGATGCTCATACCGCCGAACGCTATATTGCTGACGGCTATCTGTGGAACAGCGGCAATTTCATCGTCTCTGCTGCAACCCTATTGAACGAGCTCAGGCATGAGGCGCCTGCGGTGGCCGCGGCGGTTGTCGCCGCCCTGCCGCCGATAGAGGCCGGGGATCTGGCCACCTTGTCGCCCGCTTTTTCGTCCGCGCCCAAGATCTCCATCGACTATGCGGTGATGGAGAAGACCCGGCATGCTTCGGTTCTGGCCGTGGACTTCGCCTGGTCTGACCTGGGGGCTTGGGACGCGGTTTCCGCGACAGGCGAGGGCGATCTCGGCGCCTTTATTTTTGAGGATGCTGAAAACTGCATGGCGCGGGCGCCGGAAGGGGTGATGGTTGCAGCCATCGGCGTGCGCAACCTCGCCATCATCGTCGAACACGACGCCGTTCTGGTCTGCGACATGAACCGCAGTCAGGAGGTCAAGAAGGTGGTCGAACGCCTGAAGACGGCTTCGCCTCAACATCTGGATTTTAAGAACCCGAAGCCGGAAGGTCTGGCGGATGGCGGACGACGGTTCGCCGACTGGCTGCGCATGCGCGCCTTGCCGTTATGGGCGTCGGCAGGTCAGGATCAGGGCGCCTTCGCCGAGCTTCTGGGCCTTGATGGCCGATCTGTTGCAGCCGAGCGGCGTGCGCGGGTTCAGGCGCGTCAGATCCACGTCTATGCCGAAGCGGGCCGAAGCGGATGGCGGGGGCCGTGGATAGGTCTGGTTCAACAGGGCTTGGCCCGGCTTGAGGCTGACTATCTTCGGGCGGACGGCCTGATGCGGACCTTGCTGGATGAAGAGGGACGGCCGCTGGATGAAACGGCCATGGTCTATGATCAGGCGTTTCTGATGCTGGCCCGCGCGTCGGCCTCTCTTGCCGGGGTTGAGGGTGATCATGAGAACAGCGCCCTGGCTGTGCGGCAGGCTTTGCTGCAGCATGCGCCGCAACAGGGCGGCCTGATTGAAAAGGGCGACCACCCCTATCAGTCGAACGCCCACATGCATCTGCTGGAGGCCTGCCTGGCGTGGGAGATCGCGGGCGAAGACGCAGGTTGGGCGCAACTGGCCGATCGCATTGTCGCTCTGGCGCTGGAACGGTTCATTGATGCAGAGGGCGGCTTCCTGCGCGAATATTTCGATGCGGACTGGTCGCCTGCTGCGGGCGAGGATGGCCGATTGGTCGAGCCGGGCCATCAGTTTGAGTGGGCGTGGCTGTTGGCGCGGTACGGACGGGCGCGCGGCGACGCGACAGCCTTGGCTGCAGCGCGTCGGCTTTACGCCTTTGGGCGACGCGGGATCGCCTCTCAGAGACAGGTGGCGGTCGACGCCCTGAATGCCGACGGCGCCGTGCGGAACCCGCGCGCGAGGCTCTGGCCTCAGACCGAATGGATGAAGGCGGCGCTGATTCTGGCGGAAGTCAGCGACGACGGGGAGCGGACCGGTTTTCTGGAGGACGCCGCCGCCGCCCAGCGCGCCCTGTGGCTTTACCTGACGCCGGACGGTCTGTGGCGTGACAAGCTGCTGGAAGGCGGCGATTTCATTGATGAGCCAGCGCCGGCGAGTTCGTTGTATCATATCCTCGGGGCCTATCTTCAGCTGCAGGTCACCGCCAAGGCCGTAGGTCTGAACGCCAGCCCGCTTCGGCTGAACTGAACAGAAACTCATGTCTCAAACCGTTCTTGTAACCGGCGGCGCAGGCTATGTCGGATCGCACGTCTGTCTGGCCCTGCATGAGGCTGGATTCACGCCAGTCGTCTATGACAACCTGAGCAACGGCCATGCGGCCTTTGTGCAGTGGGGTGTTCTGGAGCAGGGCGACATTCGCGACGGCGCGCGTCTGGATGAGGTCATCGCCACGCACAGGCCTGTCGCCGTCCTGCATTTCGCCGCCCTGATCGAGGTTGGGGAGTCGGTGAAGGCGCCGGGCCGGTTCTATGAGAACAATGTCGCGGGCGCGATCACCCTGATCGAGGCGGCGCGGCGCGGCGGGGTTGAGTGCATGGTCTTTTCCTCGACCTGCGCCACCTATGGCGATCCGGTGCGCCTGCCGATGGACGAAACCCATCCCCAGGCGCCGCTGAACCCCTATGGCCGGTCCAAGCTGATGGTCGAACAGGCCCTGGACGATTACTCGACCTATGCCGGTTTCCGCTCGGTCTGCCTGCGCTATTTCAACGCGGCGGGGGCGGATGAGCAGGGACGGATCGGCGAGCGGCATCATCCGGAAACCCACGCCATTCCCCTGGCGCTGCAGACAGCCCTGGGCCAGCGGTCGGGCTTCAAACTGTTCGGCGACGACTATGACACGCGCGACGGCACGGCGGTGCGCGACTACATCCATGTGATGGACCTGGCCGACGCCCATGTGCGGGCGCTGAAATATCTGCTGCAGGGTGGCGAGACGACCGTCTTCAACCTGGGCACCGGGACCGGCACCACGGTCCGAGAACTGATTGACACCATCCGCCGCACCACCAATCTGCCGTTCGAGGTGGAGACGGTGGCGCGCCGCGCGGGGGACGCCCCGGTTCTGGTCGCCGACAACGCCAGGGCGCGCGAGGTGCTGGGCTGGCGGCCGACGCGCGACCTGACGGACATCATCCAGTCGGCCTGGCGCTGGCATTCGGCCGAGCGCGAGCGGATCGGTTGATGCGTCCTGCGCTGGACGCCTTGGCCTTCGACCGCTAACGGCAGGCGCATGAGCGCCGACCTGCCCCCCGAAGACGACAATCCGCACCTGGACCGCCCGCTGCGGTCGTTCGGCCGCATCAAGGCCCGCCCGATCAAGCCGCGTCAGGCGGCCCTGATGGACACGCTGCTGCCCGCCATCGCCGTGCCGGACCCCAAGGCCGGACCGCTGGACCCCAAGGCGATGATGCCTGAGGCGACCGAGGTGTGGCTGGAAATCGGTTTCGGCGGCGGCGAGCATATGGCGGCCCAGGCGGCGACGCGGCCCGACGCCCTGGTCATCGGGTGCGAGCCCTTCCTGAACGGCGTGGCCTCGGCCCTGCGCCATGTCGAGGAAGGCGGACTGAAGAATGTCCGCATCCACGCCGACGATGCGCGCGACGTGGTGGACGCCCTGCCGGACGCGTCGGTCGATCGGGTGCTGATCCTGTTCCCCGATCCCTGGCACAAGGCGCGCCACAACAAGCGCCGCCTGCTGCAGGACGAGACGGCCCAGGCCTTCGCCCGCATCCTGAAGCCGAGCGGAACCCTGCGCTTCGTCACCGACTGGCTGGATTACGCCGAGTGGGCGCTGGAGCGGCTGGAGCGCACGCCGGGTCTGGAACGCATCGGTGCGGCGGATCAGGACTGGTTCGTCCCGCCTGCGGATCACGTCGTCACCCGTTATGAGGAAAAGAAGCTGGGCGACACCACGCCGGTCTTCCTTGAATTCCGCCGCGTATAATCTCCGTCATTGTTGACGGGCGGCGGTCAGGACGGACAAGTGTCGGCGGTTGAACCGACCATGGCGTTCAGGAGGGGGACATGAAGTCGTCCAGCGATGGGATTCGTCTGTCCGGCCTTTGTCTCAGTGCCTTGTGCGCCCCGGGCCTGGCCCTGATCTTTGTTCTGGTCTGGGCGCTGGGTGGCGCGATTTTCGATACTGCGCCGCCTGCGAGCGAGATCCGGGCGTCATTGGAGTTTGCAATCCAGACCCTGGTCGCCCTGTTGGCGCTGATCGTCATGGTGACCCTCTGGGGCCTTCTGCCGTCGCTCCTGTTCGGTGCGACGGGTTGTTGGCTGGCCGAGCGCACGCTGCGGTCGGGTGGATGGTGGATGTGGGGTATGGCTGGTCTGCTCTCGGCGGGGGGCTATGTGGTGACGGCCCTCGTCGGCAGCCGTCTGTCTGCTGCTTTCAGCTTTCTGTTTTCGCCCTGGTTGTTTCTGATGGAGCAGGGGCGGGCATATGACGAGGCTCCCGACTGGCTTTGGGATCCGACCCTGGGCGGCGTCGTAGCGGCTATTCTGGCGGCGGGTTTCATGGCGGGATCTCTCTACTTTCGCCTCAGGCGGGGAGGGCGCGCGTCAAAGAGGGCTGACAAGCGCGCTTGAAACCCCTATATGGCCCTTCACATCGTTAGACCGGCGTCCAACGGCGTCGTTCCAAGCGGCGGCCCGGACGGACCGCCGCTTTTGTTTTGGATATTCGACGCTTGCGCGCAAAAACCGCCCAGGACCGCCAACTGCTTGAGCTGATCGACCCTATTGCAGAGTCGCTCGGCCTCGACGTCGTGCGCATCCGCCTGATGTCCGGCTCCAAGCGCCAGCGCCTGCAGATCATGGCCGAGCGCCCGACCGATCACGACATCTCGGTCGAACAATGCGCCAAGCTGAGCCGCGCGGTGTCCGAGGTGTTCGACGCCTCTGATCCCATCGCCGGCGAATATCTGCTGGAAGTCTCGTCGCCCGGCATCGACCGCCCTCTGACCCGTCCCATCGACTTCGAGCTGTTCGAGGGCGAGGAGGCCCGTCTGGAGACCGACCGCATGATCGAGGGCCGCAAGCGGTTCAAGGGCGTGCTGGCCGGGTTCGAAGACGACAACGTCCTGATCGACCTGGACGGCGAGGAAGACACCGCCCTGATCCCGTTCGACTGGATCAGCGACGCCAAACTGGTTCTGACCGACGCCCTGATGAAACGGGGCGCCGCCATTCGCGCTGCGCGTGGCGAACCCGAAGACGACGGCCTGCCGGAAGGCGACGTCGCTGACACTGAAACCGACACCACGACCCCTTCTGAGGACAACGCCTGATGGCCGTCACCGGTATTTCCGCCAACCGCCTCGAACTGCTGCAGATCGCGGACGCGGTCGCGCGCGAGAAGAACATCGACCGTGAAATCGTCATCGAGGCGATCGAGGAGGCGATCCAGAAGGGCGCCAAGTCGCGTTACGGCGCCCACCACGACATCCGCGCCAAGATCGACCACAAGACCGGCGAACTGTCGCTGACCCGCCACGTCACCATCGTCGCCGACGACTGGATGCCGGAAGACGAGCTGGAAGAGTTCAACGACAGCGCCATGGTGCGCCTGACCGACGCCTCCAAGCGCGACCCGGAAGCGGAAGTCGGCAAGGAATATGTCGAACACCTGCCGCCGTTCGAGTTCGGCCGCGTCCAGACCCAGATGGCCCGCCAGGTCGTGACCGGCAAGGTCCGTGAAGCCGAGCGCGCCAACCAGTACGAAGAGTTCAAGGATCGCGTCGGCGAGATCGTCAACGGCACGGTCAAGCGCGTCGAATACGGCAACACCATCGTCGATCTGGGCCGGGGCGAGGGCGTCATGCGCCGCGACCAGTCCATCCCGCGCGAAGTGTTCAACATCGGCGACCGCATCCGCACCTACATCTACGACGTCCGGCCCGAGGCCAAGGGGCCGCAGGTCATGCTGTCGCGCGCCCATCCGGGCTTCATGGCCAAGCTGTTCGCGCAGGAAGTGCCGGAAGTTTACGACGGCGTGATCGAAATCCGCGCCGCGGCCCGCGACAGCGGCTCGCGCGCCAAGATGGCCGTCCTGTCCAACGACAGCTCCATCGACCCGGTCGGCGCCTGCGTCGGCATGCGCGGCTCGCGCGTTCAGGCGGTCGTCGCCGAACTGCAGGGCGAGAAGATCGACATCATCCAGTGGAACCCGGACGAGCCGACCTTCATCGTCAACGCCCTGGCTCCGGCCGAAGTCTCCAAGGTCGTGCTCGACGAAGAAGCCGGCCGCGTGGAAGTGGTCGTGCCGGACGAACAGCTGTCGCTGGCCATCGGCCGCCGCGGCCAGAACGTCCGTCTGGCGTCGCAGCTGACCGGCTGGCAGATCGACATCATCACCGAGGCCCAGGATTCTGAGCGCCGTCAGCGCGAGTTCAGCGAGCGCACCAGCCTGTTCCAGGAAGCCCTGGACGTGGACGAGGTCATCGCCCAGCTGCTGGTCACCGAAGGCTTCGCCACGGTCGAAGACCTGGCCTATGTCGACGCTTACGAAGTCGCCGAGATCGAAGGCTTCGACGAGGAAACCGCCGAGGAGTTGCAGGCCCGCGCCCGCGACTTCCTGGACCGCAAGACCGCCGAGCTGGACGCCAAGCGCGTCGAACTGGGCGTCGAGGACGGCGTGCTTCAGGTGCCGGGCGTGACCCTGGCCATCGCCGTCGCCCTGGGCGAAGGCGGCGTGAAGACGGTCGAGGATCTGGCCGACTTGGCCACCGACGAAATCCGCGGCGGCTATGAAGTCAAGAACGGCGAACGGGTGAAGGTCCCGGGCGTTCTGGAAAGCTTCAACCTGGCCCAGGAAGACGCCGAGCTGCTGATCCTGCAGGCGCGCGTCGCCGCAGGCTGGATCGACGCCTCGGAGCTGCCACAGCCCGAGCCGGAAGAGTTCGAGGAAGACGGCGAATACGCCGAGGGCGAATACGACCCGGACCAGGTGTTCGGCGAAGCTTCGGCCGATGATGCAGACGACGCAGCCGACGATGCGGAGGTCCTCGACGAGGACGCCTCCGAACCGTCGAACGCGTGATGGGAGACCTGGCCGTACATGAGCTTGCGCGACGCAACGATCGATAGAGAACGCCGGGACCTCGTTTCGCACGAGGTCATGGATGAATCTCGCCTGATCCGTTTCGTCGCCGGGCCTGATGGCCAGGTGGTCCCCGACCTGGGCAGGAAACTGCCCGGACGCGGCCTGTGGGTCGAAGCCAGCCGCGCCTCCGTCGAGGCGGCGGTCAAGAAAAACGGCTTCACCCGCTCGGCCAAGACAAAACTGACCGCCCCGGCCGACCTGGCCGATGTCGTCGAACGGTTGCTGGTGAAGCGCTGTCTCGACCAGCTGGGTCTTGCCCGGCGCGAAGGCGTGCTTATATCCGGCTTCGAAAAGTCCGCCGCGAGCATCCGTTCCGGCAAGGCCGCCTGGGTGCTGGAAGCCGCCGACGGCTCCGCCGACGGGCGTGGCAAAATCCTCGCATTGGCCCGCCATCAGACCTCCAAGATCTGCGGCGCCTTCACGGCGGACGATTTGAGTTTGGCCCTTGGGCTGGAAAATGCGATACACGCCGTCCTGCTTGCGGGCGGAAGGGCCGATCGGTGGACCATTGAGGTCGAACGACTGGCCGGATTTCGGCCGCTTCGCCCCCCTCACTGGGATGTTCCCGGTGGCGAGGACGGATCGGCGGGAGCAACCCCGATAGGGGCGAGCTGAGGATTTTGACGGCCGAGGGCCTGTCTCCAAGGGCGGAGACGGGCTCACGGTCGTTCATGGGTATTGAGACGACGGCGGGCTTTTCCGCCCCTAGTAAAGCGACCGGATGAGCGACGAAAACGACAAGACCAACCAAGGCCCAGGCGCCGGACAAGGCAATCAGGGCGGCACGCCGTCCCAGTCGGGGCCGCGCGCTCCGCTGAGCCTTAAGCCGCGCGCTGCGGGATCGGTTTCGACCGGGACCGTGAAGCAGAGCTTCAGCCATGGCCGATCCAAGACGGTGGTGGTCGAAACCAAGCGCCGTCCCGGCGCTGGCGGACCGCAACGTCCCCAGGGCTTCGATGTCGCGCGTCCGCAGCAGTCGCAGTCGCGCCCGCAGGGTCAGCGCTCGCCGCAACCCGCCGGCGGCGCCCTGTCGCCCGAGGAGCAGGAAGCGCGTCGCCGCGCCATCGCCATGGCGACGCAGGCCAACGCCGAACGTGAGCGCGCCGCCGCCGCCGCCAAGCTGGCGGCCGAGAACGCCGCCCGCGAACAGGCCGCCGCCACCGAGCGCGCCGCACAGGCCGCCCGCGAAGAAGCCGCCGCCGCCAAGGCCGCCGCTGACGCCGCGCGCGCCGAGGCCGCCAAGCTGGCCGCAGCCGCACCGACACCGGCCAAACCCGCGCCCAAGCCTGCTGCGCCTGTCGCAGCGGCGCCGACGCCCGCGCCGACTCCGGCCCCTGCCGCCCCGACCGCGACCCAGACCCCGGCGCCCGCAGCCCCTGCGGCTCCGGCCCGTCCGGCGCGGCCCGTGGTCAACTTCGGCCAGCGTGTGCCCAAGCCCGGCAACCCGCAGCGTGCTCCGGCTGAACGTCCCGCCTTCGGCGGCCGTTCGGCCCGTGAACAGGCGATGGGCGGCGGCGAGCGTTCCTATACGGATCGTCCGCAGAACGAACGCCCGCAGGGTGATCGTGCGCAAAACACGCGTTCCGGCCCCAGCGGCCAGCGTCCGCAAGGCGCCAAGCCGGCGGAGCCCGTCCGCTATTCGGCGCTGAACCCGCGCCCGGCGCCGGGTGCGGCCCGTCCTGGCGGCGCGCGCTCCGGCCCTGGCGGCCGCGCCGCACCGAACGCGCCCCCAGCAACGCCCGAAGTGGCGCGCCCCAGCCGCGCCCCCGGCGCCGGCTTCGGCCGTCCGGTCGGCCGTGACGACGATCGCGACAAGCGTTTCTCCGACGCCGGCAAGGCGGTCAGCCGCACGCGCGGCGAGCCCAAGCGCCGCGAAGGCCGCATGACCATCCAGTCGGTGGTCGGCGACGGCGACGCCGCCGAGCGCATGCGCTCGCTGGCTTCGGTCCGCCGGGCCCGCGAACGCGAGAAGGAAAAGCGCAAGGGCGGCTCGACCGACGCGCCGAACCGTCCGCGCGAAGTGGTCATTCCCGACGTCATCACCGTGCAGGAGCTGTCCAACCGGATGGCCGTCCGCGGCGTCGACATCATCAAATTCCTGATGCGTCAGGGCATGATGATGAAGATCAACGACGTGATCGATTCCGACACCGCCGAACTGGTGGCTGAAGAATTCGGCATGGCCGTGCGTCGCGTGTCGGAATCCGACGTCGAAACCGGCTTCATCGCCGAGGCCGACGACGAGATCGCCACCGAAACCCGCGCCCCGGTCGTGGCCATCATGGGCCACGTCGACCACGGCAAGACCTCGCTTCTGGACGCGCTGCGCACCACGGATGTGGCGGGCGGCGAAGCCGGCGGCATCACCCAGCACATCGGCGCCTATCAGGTGCGTCTGGAAGACGGCCAGAAGGTCACCTTCCTGGACACCCCGGGCCACGCCGCCTTCTCGGCCATGCGGGCGCGCGGCGCCAATGTGACCGACATCGTGGTGCTGGTCGTCGCCGCCGACGACGGCGTCATGCCGCAGACGATCGAAGCCATCCAGCACGCCAAGGCCGCCAATGCGCCCCTGATCGTGGCGGTGAACAAGATCGACAAGCCGGACGCTAACTCGCTGAAGGTGGTCAACGAACTGCTGCAGTACGAGGTGATCGCCGAGAGCCTGGGCGGCGAAACCCAGATCATCGAGGTGTCGGCCAAGAACCGCACAAACCTGGACGGCCTGCTTGAGGCCATCCTGGTCCAGGCCGAGGTCATGGACCTGCGCGCCAACCCCGACCGTTCGGCGGAAGGCGTGGTCATCGAGGCCAAGCTGGACAAGGGCCGCGGCCCCGTCGGCACCGTCCTGGTCAAGCGCGGCACGCTGAAACGCGGCGACATCGTCGTCGCCGGCGGTTCGTGGGGCAAGGTCCGCGCCCTGCTGAACGAGCGCAACGAACAGCTGACCGAAGCCGGTCCGTCGGTTCCGGTCGAGATCCTGGGTCTGGACGAAGCCCCGTCTCCGGGCGACGTCTTCGCCGTCGTGGATTCCGAAGCCCGCGCCCGCGAGCTGACAGAATACCGTCAGCGCGTGAAGCGTGAGAAGGCCCAGGTCTCGGGTGGTTCGGTGTCGCTGGTCGACATGATGGCCAAGCTGGGTACGAAGAAGGCCTCGGAGCTGCCGGTCGTCATCAAGGCGGACGTGCAGGGTTCAGCCGAAGCCATCGTGGGTTCGCTGGACAAGATGGGCACGGACGAAGTGCGCGCCCGTACGGTCTATTCCGGCGCTGGCGGCATCACCGAGAGCGACGTCAACCTGGCCAAGTCGGCCGGTGCGCCGATCCTGGGCTTCAATGTTCGTGCGTCGAAACAGGCGCGTGATCTGGCCGACCGCGAGGGCGTCGAGATCCGCTACTATTCGATCATCTACGACCTGCTGGATGACATTAAGGGCGTGCTGTCGGGCATGCTGGCGCCGCTGCAACGGGAAACCTTCCTGGGCAACGCGGCCGTCCTGCAGGTGTTCGACATCTCCAAGATCGGCAAGATCGCCGGTTGCCGCGTCACCGAAGGCGTCGTGCGCAAGGGCGCCCGCGTCCGTATCATCCGCGACGACGTGGTGGTGCTGGAGCTGGGCGTGCTCAACACGCTCAAACGCTTCAAGGACGAGGTCAACGAGGTGCCCTCGGGCCAGGAGTGCGGCATGCAGTTCCAGGGCTTCCAGGACATCAAGGAAGGCGACTACATCGAGTGCTTCACGGTCGAAGAGATCAAGCGCACCTTGGACTAGAACAGACGAAAGGCCCGGAACTCAGGTTCCGGGCCTTTTTTCTTTGACGGACGGGTTTGGCGGCGGGTCAGCCGCCGACCATCTGCATCCCCAGCCATTCGGCGATCAGGGCGGGCTTGTCGGCGCCTTCGATCTCGACGGTCAGTTCGTGCTTCAGCAGCCAGCGGCCGCCACCCTTGTCGTCGGCGGCCAGCAGCTTGAACCGGCCCCGCACCTTCGATCCCGCGGGCACGGGCGCCAGGAAGCGCAGCTTGTCGAAGCCGTAGTTGACCCCCATCACCACGCCCTCCAGCGGCGGCACGGCGTCATAGCTCATGGCCGAGGCCAGGCTGAGGGTCAGGAAGCCGTGTGCGATGGTCCCGCCGAACGGCGTGGCCTTGGCGGCCTGCGGGTCCACATGGATGAACTGATGGTCTTCAGTGCAGTCGGCGAAGGCGTCGATGCGCGCCTGGGTGACCTCGATCCATTTCGAAACCCCGACCTCCTGGCCGATCAGGCCCGCCAGTTCTCTGGGCTTGGTCATGTGCGTCTCCCCTTGTTCCAATCTGTACGAAGCCGTCAGATTTAACGTCCTGCGCCGCGAAGAAAAGGGCGGATGGCCGCAAGCGGCCCAAGGCGCTGGCCCCCGCCTTCGTCCTATGCTCCGATCAGGTCCGCATCGCCGCCGCTTCGCATGGGAACCGCTGATGAGCCTGATCCTCGCCATCGACCAGGGCACCACCTCGACCCGAGCCATCGCCTTTCAACTGACTTCGGGGGATCAGCCCTCCGACCTGCGCCCCGTCGCCGTCAGCCAGATCGAACTGGCCCAGCATTTCCCCCGCTCCGGCTGGGTCGAGCATGACGCCGCCGAAATCTGGTCCGCCACGCTCCAGACCTGCCGCGAGGTGATCCGCAAGGCGGGCGGGGTCAGCCGGTTCGCCGCCATCGGCATCACCAACCAGCGTGAAACGGCGGTGACCTGGGATGCTGCGACGGGCGAACCCCTGCACCGGGCCATCGTCTGGCAGGACCGCCGCACCGCCGCCGTGACCAGCCGTCTGGCGGCGGAAGGCCATGAGGCCGCCGTCCAACAGGCCACGGGCCTGATCCTGGATCCCTATTTCTCGGCGACCAAGTTCGCCTGGCTGCTGGACGCCGTGCCCGGATCGCGGGAGCGGGCCGAAAAAGGCGAGGTGAAGCTGGGCACCATCGACAGCTGGCTGATCTGGAAACTGACCCACGGGCGCGAACATGCGACCGACGCCTCCAACGCCTCGCGCACCTCGCTGGTTGATCTGAAGACGCTGCAATGGCGCGACGATCTGTGCGCCCTGTTCCAGGTTCCGCGCGCCGCCCTGCCGCGCATCGCGGGCTGCGCCGAGGTGGTCGGTGAAAGCGAGGCCGAGCTGTTCGGACGCGCTCTGCCCATCGCCGGATCGGCGGGAGACCAGCAGGCGGCCCTGGTCGGGCATGGCGCGCTGAAGCCCGGCGACGCCAAGATCACCTATGGCACCGGCGCCTTCCTGATGGCCAATGTCGGGGACCAGCCGGTGATCTCGACCCGACGGCTTCTGGGCACGCTGGGCTATGCGGCGGCGGACCAGACGGCCTATGCGCTGGAGGGGTCGATCTTCTCGGCGGGATCGGCGATCCAGTGGCTGAGGGACGGGGTCAAGCTGATTTCGGAATCGCGCCAGTCCGAGGCCATGGCCCAGAGCCTGCCGGACAATGGCGGGGTCTATCTGGTGCCGGGCTTCACCGGCCTGGGCGCGCCCTGGTGGGAGCCGCAGGCGCGCGGAACCGTCGTCGGACTGACGCGCGACGCCGGGCCGGCCCATTTCGTCCGCGCCGCGCTGGAGGCCCTGGCCTATCAGACCCGCGATCTGCTGGACGCGCTCGCCGCCGACGGCGCGCCCACGCTGAAGACGCTGAAGGTGGACGGCGGCGTCACCGCCAACAGCTTCGCCATGCAGTTCGTCGCCGACATCTGCGACGTGGTGGTGGAGCGTCCGGCCTTTCAGGAAATGACGGCCCTGGGGGCGGCGCGTCTGGCCGCATTCGGCGTCGGCCTGATCCCTGATCTGGAGGCTCACCCTGCGGAAGCCCCCGCGCGCTGGACCCCGCGCATGACGGCGGATGAGCGCAAACGGCTGCTTTCGGGCTGGCGTCGGGCCGTGAAGGCCGCCATTGTTGCAGCGCACGACCCCGCTGAAGACGGGACGGCGGAGGATGTGAATGACTGAGACCCTGGACGCCCAATCCGCCTTTTCCGGCACGCGCGATGTCGATCCGCGTTATCAGCTGAACGAGGCGGCGCTCGACGCCTGGATGGCCGAGAATGTCGCGGGTTACGCCGGGCCTTTGACGGTGCGCCAGTTCAAGGGCGGTCAGTCGAACCCGACCTATGAGCTGACCACCCCGACCGCCGCCTATGTGCTGCGTCGCAAGCCGCCGGGCGTCCTGCTGCCCAGCGCCCATGCCGTGGACCGAGAGTTCCAGGTCATTTCAGCCCTGGCGGCGCAGGGTTTCCCTGTCGCCCGATCCTATGCTCTGTGCACGGACGATGCCGTCATCGGCTCGATGTTCTATGTCATGGACAAGGTCGAGGGCCGCATCTTCTGGGATTTGAAACTGCCCGGCCTGACCCCGCCGGAGCGGCGCGCCATCTATGAGGCCCAGACCGACACCCTGGCGGCCCTGCACGCCTTTGATCCCGACGCCATCGGCCTGGCGGACTATGGCAAGGCGGGCAATTATTTCGCCCGCCAGGTCGGACGCTGGACCAAACAGTATCGCGCGTCCGAGATCGAGCCGATCGCCTCCATGGACCGGCTGATCGCCTTCCTGCCCGAAAGCCTGCCGCCCGAGGGGCCCAGCCGCATCGTCCACGGCGACTTCCGTCTGGACAATATGATCCTGGCGCCTGACCGGGCTGAGGTGCGCGCCGTGCTGGACTGGGAGCTGTCGACCCTGGGCGACCCGATGGCCGACTTCTCCTATCTGCTGATCGGCTGGGCCATTCCGGCCAGTCTGCGCAATGGTCTGGCGGGCGCCGACCTCGAGGCCCTGGGCATTCCTTCAGTCGAGGAGACGGTCGAACGCTATGCCGCCCGGACGGGCCTGAAACCCGCCAATCTGGACTGGCTGTACGCCTATAACCTGTTCCGCCTGTCGGCCATCTGTCAGGGCATCGCGGGCCGGGTCCGCGACGGCACCGCCGCCAGCGCCCACGCCAGGACCATGGCCGCCCAGGTCGGTGCGCTCAGCGACGCGGCCTGGGGATTTGCGAAGAAGGCGGGGGCCTGAGGCCCGTCAGTCCTGCGCGGCCGCGCCTATGATCTGACGGCTGTCCTTGGACTGGACCAGGACGACGACGGCCTCTCCCTCCGTGGCGTGGGGCAGGTGGAACAGGACCGGGCGGCCGCGCCAGTCGCCCAGGCGTTTGATGTCGCGCACCACATTGATGTGGCGCACCGACTGGCCCCGGTTCTCGCCGGTCCGCACCTGAACCACCTGGGGGCCGGGCGTGTAGGTGACGGCGATCACCTCGGCGCCGCCTGCGGGCGCGCGGCCCGAACCGACGCCGACGCGGTTGCCGGTCTCACGGAACTCGATCTGGGGCGGCCAGTTCAGGCGGCTGGCCTCCTCGCCGATGGCGGCTTCCAGCTCGGCGGCGCGGGCGCCTGACATCTGGCGGCGGCCGTCGATGACCACTTCCGGGGTCGAGACGCCGCGCAGCCGCAGGGCCGAGCGATAGGCCCGCTGGCGCTCCGAGAATTTGGGCTGGGCGAAGGTGTCGGTCCATCCCAGATAGTCCCAGTAGTCGACGCCGTAAGTCAGGGCGATCACGCCCGGATCGCCCGCCGCGCGCTCGACCGCCGCATTGGCCTCGATGCAGCTGCCGCAGCCCTGGGCGGTGAACAGTTCGATCACCACGGGCGGGCCGTTGCTGGCGGCGTGCCGGGTCAGGGCCGCGCGCGTTCCCGTCGGCTGGGCCGAGGCGCCCATCGACAGAAGGGCGCCCGCTATCACCGTGCCCGCAATGACCCAGCCCGTGGTTCTCATGGTCCCGTTCTTAGACTTCGCTATTCGCCAGAGCGCCTCATAAGTGCGTGAGAGTGCGCTCAGTCCATCAGCTGTTGCGACAGATAGACATAGTGGCGGGCCCAGCGGCGGGCGTTGGCCACCGGATCGGCGTCGTTGGAGTGACCGCCCGCTGTGTCTTCGTAATAGAGGTGGTCATAGCCCAGGTCGCCCAGACGCGCGGCGAACTTGCGCGCATGACCGGGATGGACGCGGTCGTCACGGGTGTTGGTGGTCAGATAGACGCGCGGATAGGCGGCGCCGGGGCGCAGCTGCTGATAGGCCGAATAGCGGGCGATAAAGGCGGCGTCGGCGGGAATGCGCGGGTCGCCGTATTCGCCGATCCACGAGGCGCCCGCGGGCAGGTCCTGATAGCGCAGCATATCGACCAGCGGGCTTTCGATCACCGCCGCATTGAACAGCTCCGGGTGCTGGGTGATGGACACCGAGGTCAGCACGCCGCCGTTCGAGCGGCCGTATATGCCCAGACGGCGCGGGGTGGTGACGCCGCGCTGCTCCAGATCGCGGGCCACGGCGGCGAAGTCGTCGAAGGCGCGCTGGCGGTTCTCCTTCAGGGCCGCCTGGTGCCAGTCGGGACCGAACTCGCCGCCGCCGCGGATATTGGCCTGAACGAAGACGCCGCCCCGCTCCAGCCACAGCTTGCCCATTTCGGGTTTGTAGGCCGGGTTCAGGCTGACTTGGAAACCGCCGTAGCCCAGCATGATGGTCGGGTTCGACCCGTCCAGCTTCATGTCGCGCGGACGGGTGATGAAATAGGGAATCTTCGTCCCGTCGCTCGATGTCGCCTCATATTGTTCGGTGATGTCGCGCGAGGCGTCGAACTTGGCCGGGGCGGATTTCAGCTCGGTCAGGGTCGCCGCGCCGACATTGGCCAGGCTCAGGGTCGGCGGCACGAGGAAGCCCTGGGTCGAGACGAAGACCTCGCCGCGCGATTTGGAGGCATCGCCTAGACTGACGGCGAGGTTCGCAGGAACATTGATCGACGTCGCCGTCCAACCCTGCCCCTCGAAACGGAAACGCGTCAGCGCCCCCGCCACATTGTCGGTCACGGCGGCGGCCACGGCGTCGGACAGGACGGCGACGTCCTGCAGGGCCTGGCGCGCGGTCGGCTGGAAGATGACTGCGGTGTCTCGACCGATGTGGATGTCCAGACGTGTCTGCCCCAGCACGCCCAGCGGCAGGGCCAGCAGAGATCCGGCGAGATAATCCTGACCGTCGAAGCTCCAGGCCTGGTCCGGCGAGAAGACCAGACGACCATCAATCACGCCATAGACGCCGACACGCTCCGGCAGGTTCAGCTTCTGCGTCTTGCCGTCATGCGCCACGCCCCAGGTCTCGGATCGGAAGGTGTCCAGCGGGCGGGTGATGATGACGGCGGTGACTTTGCCGTCCTTGTCGCGATAGACGGACGGGCTGACGCCGTATCCGCCGTCGGACTGATCGCCGCGATAGACCTCGACCGCCTGGGCCAGGGTCTGGCCGCGCTTCAGCGTCTTGACGATGAAGGGATAGCCCGACTCCGTCAGGGTTCCGGCGCCGAAATCCGTGGCGACCAGCAGGGTGTCGCGGTCCAGCCATTCGATGCGGTGCTTGCCCTCGGGCAGGCTGAAGCCGTCGGCGGCGAACCGTTTAGTCGTGGTGTCGAACTCGCGCACAACCACGGCGTCCTTGCCGCCGTCGGACAGGCTGATCAGGCAGCGGGTCTCGTCCGGCGCCAGGCAGTCGGCGCCCTTGAACACCCAGTCCTTGCCTTCGGCTTTCGACAGGGCGTCGATGTCGAGCAGGGTCTCCCACTGCGGATTGGCGGTGCGATAGCTGGCCAGCGTCGTGCGGCGCCACACCCCCTTGGGATTGGCCGCGTCCTGCCAGAAGTTGGCGATCCCATCCCCCAGGAAGCGGGGCGTGGGGATGCGGTCAGTCGCGGTCAGGATGGCCTCCGCCTCACGGCGGAAGGTTTCATAGCGTCGGTCGCCGGTCAGGACGGCCAGAGATTTCCTGTTCTCCTCGGCGACAAAGGCCATGGCCTCGGCGCCGTCCACCTGCTCCAGCGCCAGATGATCGTCCGCCGCTGCGACGCCGGCTGGCGACAGGTCGCGCGGGAAGTGGGGCGCGGGCGTGCGGCTGGCGGCGGACGAAGCCCCCGAGGCGGCGTTCTGGGCCAGCGCCGGCGCGGCGGCCAAGAGCAGCGCTGGAATGGCGGCGGACAGGATCAGGTGACGCATTCAAAAACTCCGCTTCGATGATCCTCCCCCGCGCTGCGGGGGAGGACATAAAGAACCTATTGTTGGGCGGGCGTGTCCATCAGACGGCGCGACAGATAGGTGTATTCCAGCGCCAGACGCCGCGCGGTCTCGCGCAGATTCGCGCCCGCCGCGTGGCCGCCGTCGGTGTTCTCATAGAACAGGACCGGATAGCCCAGTTCCTCCAGACGCGCCGCCGCCTTGCGGGCGTGGCCGGGGTGGACGCGGTCGTCCTTGGTCGAGGTGTGGATGAAGACCTCGGGATAGGGCTGGCCCGCGCGCAGGTTCTGATAGGGCGAATACTGCTCGATCCAGGCGCGTTGCTCGGGGATGTCCGGGTTGCCGTATTCGCCGATCCACGACGCGCCCGCCAACAGCTTGTGGAAGCGCAGCATGTCGAACAGGGGCACCTGGATGACGGCGGCGTTGATCAGGTCCGGGCGCTGGGTCAGCATCGCCCCCATGAACAGCCCGCCCTGCGAGCCGCCCATGATGCCCAGCTTGGGCTGGCTGGTGATGTTGCGGGCGATCAGGTCCAGGGCCACGGCCTGGAAGTCCTCATGCGCGCGCTGGCGGTTCTGCTGCAGGGCCGCCTCGTGCCAGCGGGGGCCGAACTCGCCGCCGCCGCGCGTGTTGGCGATGACATAGACGCCGCCGCGCTCCAGCCACAGCTTGCCCACCGTCGCCGAATAGCCGGGCAGCAGCGAGCTCTGGAACCCGCCATAGCCGTACAGCAGGGTCGGGTTCGATCCATCCAGCGGCATGGCCGACTTATGGACCACGAAATAGGGGATCATCGTGCCGTCGGCGGATCGGGCCTCGTGCTGGTCCACCGTCATGCCGGTCGCGTCGAACTTGGCGGGCATGGACTTGACCTGCTCGACCGCGCCGGTCGACGCATCGGCCAGCCACAGGCTGGACGGGTTCAGATAGCCGGTGACGCTGACGAAGACCTTGTCATCCTGCTCGGACGCCGAGCCGACGCCAACCGAGACGTTCTGCGGCAGGTCCAGGGTCGAATAGGACCAGTCGCCGGGCTGATAGACGCGCACCGAACCGCGCACGTTCTCATAAAGGGCGACCACCAGATGATGGCGGGTGGCGCGGATGGATTCGACCGATTGACGCTCGGTCGGGCGCAGCACCACCTGGGCCATGGTCTTGGGATCGGCCAGCCAGGCGTCCAGCGGCCAGGCGATGACGTCGCCGGTCTGGAAGGCCTGACCCGAGGGCGCGGTCCAGTTCTCCTTGACCGTCACGATCAGGCGGCCGTCGACCAGGCCGTCGATGTCCGACTTGGCCGGCAGCGGCAGGCGCACCAGGGTTCCGTCGCTCTCCACACGCCAGGTCTCGGACGAATAGAAGTCGATGGCGCGGTTGATCAGGGTGGCCTTCAGCACCCCGTCGGCGTCGCGCAGGGTGTAGGCGGACACCGAAACATCGCTCGGTTCGCCGGTGAACAGGGTTTCGGCCTGCTCCAGCGTCTGTCCGCGCTTCAGGCGCTTGACCACCATCGGATAGCCGGAATCGGTCAGGGTGCCGGGGCCGAAGTCGCGCGACACCAGAAGCGTGTCCTTGTCGATCCAGTCGGCGCCGCCCTTGGATTCCGGCAGGACGATGCCGCCCTCGACGAATTTGCGCTCGACGCTGTCGAACTCGCGCAGGGTCACCGCATCCTTGCCGCCGTTCGACAGGCTGATCAGGCAGTAGCGCTCTTCGGGCTGCAGGCAGGTCGAGCCCTTATAGACCCAGTTGGCGCCCTCGGCCGTGGACAGGGCGTCGAAGTCCAGGATCGTCTCCCACTGGGGCGCCGCCGTGCGGTAGCTGTCCAGCGTCGTGCGACGCCAGATGCCGCGGACGTGTTCGGCGTCCTGCCAGAAGTTGTCGATATGGCCGTCATGGGTGAAGCCGGGCGACGGGATGCGGTCGCGCGACTGCACGATCTCCAGCGCCTGCTGGTGCAGGGTCTCATAGCGGGGGTCGCCCTGCAGAACGCCCAGCGAATGGGCGTTATGGGCGCGCACCCATTCCATCGCCCGCTCGCCCTCGACATCCTCCAGCCAGACATAGGGATCGGTCGCCTCGCTGGTCGCGAAGCCGGTGGAGGCGGCAGGCGCCGAAGTCGGGGTTTGGGCCATGGCGATCGAGGTCAGACTGGTGGAGGCGAGAAGAGCCGCGAGAACGGCGGCGGACGAACGGATCATGCAATGAATCCCGAAATGTTAGGTTGTACGCACCTTAACGACGGGCGCCGGGGCGGCAAGCGACCGCCCCAAAGGTTACGACATTGTCATGATCCCTATTACGAACCCTCGTCCGGGATGCAGAGCAGATTGCCGCAGGCCTTGCAGTGGACGGCGTCGGCGTCGTGCTTGTGTAGGCCGCAGCGGTCGCACGGATAGGACACCTTGGCTGGTTTGATCAGGGCCTGGGCCAGGCGCAAAAACAGGGTGATCCCCACCAGCATGATGGCGATGGACAGCAGCTTGCCCGTCGGCCCTGGCAGGGTCACGTCGCCGAACCCCGTCGTCGTCAGGGTCGCCACCGTGAAATAGAGGGCGTCGACATAGCCCGCGATCCCTTCGTGCCCCAGGAAGGTCGCATAGACGAAGCCGGTGGCCACGAAGACGAAGGTGACCAGATTGGCCATGGCGCGGACGATCCCCTCGACCCGCGTGTCATCGAACCTGTGGCCCACGGTGCGCCAGAAGAAGTCCGAGTTCAGCAGGGTCCACAGCCGCAGCATCCGCAGGAAACCCAGGTTGAACAGCCAGGCCGGGAACAGCAGGGTCGCCAGCACGAACAGGTCCACCCAGACGATGGGCCGCTTCAGCCAGTCCTTGATGTCGGCGTAGGCATAGGCCCGCGCCGCCAGGTCCGCCGCCAGCAGGGCCGCGATCACATAGTCCAGAACATAGAAGGCCCAGCCCATGTTCTTCAGGATCGGCGAGGCCAGGAAGAAGGCGATGATGGCCACGTCGACCACGATCACCGCCAGGCGGAACTTGACCGCCAGCGGGCGTGAGCCGTGATAGAGGTAGCGCAGCCAGGTCCGCAGACGCAGGCCCTCGCCTCTGGGTTCGGCATCCGCGCCGGTTCCCGCCTCGGTTTTCTTTTGGGCCAACTGGACCTTCCTTCGCTCCGAACACGCGGCCCGGCGAACCGCCACTGAACAGCGCGCCGCCCCTGGTGTCCAATGCTTACAGCGTCCGCCCGCAGCCGGCCTGGTTGCAGATGCCGAAGAACAAGGGGATCGCGCAGCGCCGCCAGCGCGCCTATATGGCTCAGCATGACCCGTCCCTTCGTCAAGATGAACGGCGCCGGCAACGACTTCGTCGTCGTCAATGCGCTGGAGCAGCCCTTCAACCCCACTGTCGATCAGGTGCGGGCGCTGGGCGAGCGCGCCTCGGGCGAGGGGTTCGACCAGCTGATCGCGATCGAGCCGTCCGACAGCGCCGACGCCTTCATGCGGGTGTGGAACGCAGACGGCTCGATGGTCGAGACCTGTGGCAACGCCCTGCGCTGCGTCGGCTGGCTGCTGATGCAGGCCAATGGCTCAGACCGGGTCGTGATCGACACGGCGGGCGGCCCGGCCACCGCGACCCGCGCAGGGGACCACCGCGTCACCGTGGACATGGGCAAGCCGCGTCTGGACTGGGCCCAGGTGCCGATGTCCGAGGAGATGGACACCCGCAATATCGAGCTTCAGGTCGGCCCCATCGACGCGCCGGTCCTGCACACGCCGGGCGCCGTCTCGATGGGCAATCCGCATGTGGTCTTCTTCACCGACCGCCAGGACGACGCCTTCGTCACCGGCTCGGGTTCTCTGGTCGAGCATCACCCCCTGTTTCCCGAAGGGGTCAATGTCGGTTTCGCAAACGTGCTGGACCGCGACCATATCCGCCTGCGCGTCTGGGAGCGGGGCGCGGGCCTGACCAAGGCGTGCGGCACCGGCGCCTGCGCCGCCCTGGTCGCCACCGCCCGGCGCGGCCTGACGGAACGCAGGGCGACGGTGGTTGTGGACGGCGGCGAAATGGTCATCGACTGGGACGCCGAAACCGATCACGTCTTCATGACGGGGCCGGTGGAGATCGAGCGGACGGGCGTCCTGGCGATCTGACCCAACAGGTTTTTGCGGCAATCCGCACGAACAGCTTCCGCACGGTCACCTTTTCCGCACAAATATCGCGCAGACCGCCGCAGATCTTGCTTTTGCGGCCTGTCAGGCCGTGTTCCCGGCTCTGTGGTTGTCCCGTCTTCCCGCCCGCTTTAGGAACAGGCAAGACAACCAGAAACGACGCGCCCGGAAACGCCCGACATCATGCCCGATCAAACCGACAAACAGACCTTCTCCGACGAAGAGGCGCTGGACTTCCACCGCATTCCGACGCCGGGCAAGATTTCGATGGCGCCGACCAAGCCGATGGCGACCCAGCGCGACCTGTCGCTGGCCTATTCGCCGGGCGTCGCCGTGCCGGTGCTGGCCATCGCCGCCGATGCGGACAAGGCCTATGACTACACCTCCAAGGGAAACATGGTCGCCGTCATCTCGAACGGCACGGCCATCCTGGGTCTGGGCAATCTGGGCCACATGGCCTCCAAGCCGGTGATGGAGGGCAAGTCCGTCCTGTTCAAACGTTTCGCCGACGTCGACAGCTTCGACGTCGAGGTGAAGACCACCGATCCGGACGAGTTCATCACCGTGGTCAAGAACATCGGCGATACCTGGGGCGGCATCAATCTGGAGGACATCAAGTCTCCGGAATGCTTCGTCATCGAGAGCGAACTGCAGGACCTGCTGGACATCCCCGTCTTCCATGACGACCAGCACGGCACGGCCATCATCTCGACCGCCGGCCTGATCAACGCTGTCCATATCGCGGGCAAGCGGCTGGACGAGGTCAAGGTGGTTCTGGCGGGCGCAGGCGCTGCGGGCCTGTCCTCCATCGCCCTGATGAAGGCGGCGGGGGTCAAGGCCGAAAACACCGTCATCTGCGACCGTGACGGCGTGGTCTACAAGGGCCGCGAGCACGGCATGGACCAGTGGAAGGCCGCCCACGCCACCGACACCCCCTTCCGCACCCTGGCCGAGGCCATGGTCGGCGCCGACGTGGTGCTGGGTCTGTCGGCCAAGGGCGCGATCACCAAGGAGATGGTCGCCTCCATGGCGCCCAATCCGATCATCTTCGCCATGGCCAACCCGGACCCTGAAATCACGCCGGAGGACGTCCAGTCCGTCCGCTCCGACGCCATCATCGCCACCGGGCGCTCGGACTATGTGAACCAGGTCAACAACGTCCTGGCCTTCCCCTATCTGTTCCGGGGCGCGCTGGACGTTCGTGCGCGCCGCGTGAACCATGAGATGAAGGTCGCCTGCGCCCAGGCCCTGGCGGCCCTGGCCCGCGAGGATGTGCCGGACGAGGTCGCCGCCGCCTATCGCGGGCGCAAGCTGAAGTTCGGTCCGGACTACATCATCCCGACCCCGTTCGATCCGCGCCTGATCTGGTACATCCCGCCCTTCATCGCCCAGGCGGCGATGGATACGGGCGTGGCCCGCGTGCAGATCGACGACATGGACGCCTATCGCGACGCCCTGCGCTCGCGCGTCGATCCGTCGGCGGCCCTGATGCAGAAGATCAACTCGGCCGTGCGCGGCGGGGCGGACAAGCGCATCGTCTTCGCCGAGGGCGAGGAGCCCGCCGTCATCCGCGCCGCCTGGGGCTTCAAACAGGCCGAACTGGGCACGCCCATCCTTGTCGGACGCGAGGACCTGATCCGTCAGAACGCCGCCGAGGCCGGGTTCAACTTCGACGACATGGGCATCGAGATCACCAACGCCCGCGTCTCGGGCCACAATGTCGAGGACACCGACTGGCTGTACGAGAAACTGCAGCGTCGGGGCTATCTGCGCCGCGACGTGCAGCGGATGATCAACCAGGACCGCAACTATTACGCCGCCACCCTGGTCGCCAAGGGCCGGGCCGACGGCATGGTCGCGGGCGTGACCCGCAACTTCAACATGGCCCTGAAGGAAGTGCAGCGCGTTCTGGATGTGGACGACACCCTGATCGGCCTGTCGATCCTGCTGGCCAAGGGCCGCACCCTGTTCGTCGCCGACACCACCATCCACGAACTGCCGGGCGCCGAGGAACTGGCCGAAATCGCCATCAAGGCCGCCGAGACGGTGCGCAAGCTGGGCCGCAATCCGCGCGTGGCCTTCCTGTCCTATTCGACCTTCGGCAACCCGCCCGGCGACCGCAGCGAGAAGGTGCGCGAGGCCATCCGCATCCTGGACAAGATCGGCGTCGATTTCGAATATGAAGGCGAAATGCCGCCAGAGGTCGCCCTGGATCCCAAGGGACACCCCGCCTATCCGTTCAACCGCCTGACCAAGCCGGCCAACACCCTGGTCATGCCCGCCATCCACTCCGCCGCCATCTCGACCAAGCTGGTGCAGGCGCTGGAGGGGGCGACCCTGATCGGTCCGCTGCTGGTCGGTCTGGAGAAGCCGGTGCAGATCGTGTCTCTGGGCGCCTCGGTGTCGGAAATCATCACGGCGGCGACCTTTGCGGCCTATGACGCCGGACCCGCCTTCCAGGGCACGGGCCTGACCTCGTCGCCTCGGCCGCCTGCGGCCCTGGTCGAGCGCTGATCACGGCTTGAACGAACAGACGGGTGCAGGCACGGTCCGCCGATGAACGAGCCTGCACTCTATCCCCCGACCGCCCCGCCGCCGCGACGGGTCGAACCGGGCCTCTATCTGGTCGCCACGCCGATCGGCAATCTGCGCGATATGACATTGAGGGCGCTCGATGTTCTGGCCGCCGCCGATCTGGTGCTGGCCGAAGACACCCGCGTCACGGCCAAACTGCTGTCGGCCTATGGGCTGAAGGCCAAGCTGGAACGCTGCGACGACCATGCGTCGGCCCGCGCCGCCGAACTGGCGATCGAGCGCCTGCGTGAAGGCCAGGTGGTGGCCCTGGTGTCTGACGCCGGAACCCCTCTGGTCAGCGACCCCGGCTTTGTCGTGGCCCGCGCCGTGATCGCCGAGGGTCTGCCGGTCCATCCGATCCCCGGCCCGTCCAGCCTGCTGGCCGCCCTGTGCATCGCCGGTTTGCCTGCCGACCGGGTGCTGTTCGCCGGCTTCCTGCCGAACAAGACCGCCGGACGCCGCGCGGCGCTGGAAGACCTGAAAGGCCAGCGCCAGACCCTGGTCTTCTTCGAAAGCGGTCCGCGTCTGAAGGACAGTCTGACCGACATGGCCGCCGTGCTGGGCCCGCGTCCGGCGGCGGTCGCGCGCGAACTGACCAAGCTTTACGAGGAATGCGTGCGGGGGACGCTGGATGACCTGGCGGTTCATCCGAAGCTTGATGCGCCCAAGGGCGAGATTGTCGTGGTGATCGGGCCGGGCGAGGTCGAACAGGCGTCAGAGGCCGACGCCGACGCCGCCCTGACCGAGGCGCTGAAACGCCTGCCGACCGGCGAGGCCGCCTCGGAGGTGGCCAAGGCGCTGGGGATGAACCGCAAGACCCTGTATCGCCGCGCCCTGGAGCTTCAGGGCAAGTGAGCGAGCGCCTGCCTCGCCCGGCGCCGATCCGTCGTCCCAAGGCGGCGTGGCGTCAGGCCAAGGGCGGGCAGGCGTTCAAGTCGGGTCATGCCGCCGAATGGGCGGCGGCGGCGCTGCTGATGGTCAAGGGCTATCAGATCCTGGGCTTCCGCCTGAAGACGCGCGGCGGCGAGATCGACATTCTGGCCCGACGCGGCCGGGTTCTGGCGGTGGTCGAGGTCAAGCGCCGTTCGACTGTCCAGGCGGCGATTGAGGCGTTGAAACCCGCCCAGAGGCAGCGTCTGGCCGCCGCGGGCGAGGCCGTCAGGCGCAATCGTCCGGCCCTGCAAGTTCTTGATTTGAGAATTGATATCGTGGCGCTGGCCCCCGGCCGCTTTCCACGTCATGTTCGGGGCGTCTGACGCAAACGAGGATCCGGGGCGTATGACGCGTGAGGAGGCCGAGGCCATCCTGACGTCGGCGGGCGAAGCCGACGACGCCGCCTTCCCCTTGCTGGAGGCCGCAATCGCCTGCGCCATTCACGACTATCCGCTGCGCGACGTCAAACCGGTCCGCATCCTGGCCCAAAGCGCCTGCGAACGTCTGAAGGAGCGGGTGGCGACGGAAAGCCCGGATGACGCCCTGTCCGAAACCATGGGCTCGGACCTGCGTCTGAACGGCGATCTGTTGAACCATGACGACCCGGCCAACACCGACATCATTGACGTGGCCGAGCGGCGGCGCGGCCTGTCGGCGGCCCTGGCGGTCTTCTATCTGCACGCCGCCCGCGCGGCGGGTCTGAACGCGGCGGGCGTCGATTTTCCCGGCCATTTCATGATCCGCGTCGAGACGTCCGTGGGGCCGGTGGCGCTGGACCCCTTCGCCCATGGGCGGCTGGTCATGCCCAGCGAACTGACCCGTCGCGCCCTTCGCGCCGGTCTGACGCCGCAGGTCGCCGACCGGCTGGAGGTGTTGATGACGCCGGTGTCGGACCGCGAGTCCCTGATCCGGCTGCAGAACGTCCTGTTCAACCGCGCCATACGCAGCCAGGACTATGTCGGCGCCGAACGCTCGGCCCTGCGCCGCGCGCTGCTGGCGCCGGATGACCATCGTCACTGGCTGGACGTGGCCTCAGCGCGTGAGAAACAGGGCGCCCTGGCCGGATCGCTTCAGGCCCTGTCGCAGGCGCACGGGCTGAACGGACTGGAGGAAGCCCAGCGTTCGAGCAGTTTCGAACGGCTGCGGATGCGGTTGAATTGATCCCGGGAGGCGATCTTGGCTGATGGAGCGATCGTGGTGAAAGCCCGGATCAGGCTTTTGTCAGCAGATGAGGGCGGGCGCACCTTGCCGGTCTATGGTCGATACAGACCCAATCATGGTTTCTTCGACAACGACCGATCAGAGATGATGATCGGTCAGATCGATTTCGGGACTGTGCCTTGTCACCCGGGAGAGACAAGAGACGTCACTATTGAATTCTTCGATGCCCGGAACTGAACGATCTTCTTCAGAATGGCCGTGAATGGCGTATTCAAGAAGGGGACAGGCTTATCGGCGTTGGCCGTGTGATTGAACGGCTTAAGCCGGCATAGGACCTAAACCGGCTCGCCGCGCAGCAGACGGGGCAGGTCGCCCGTCGCGCCGCCCGCCTCCTGCATGAAGGCGCGGCGCAGGGGGCCGATGCGGTTGACCGCCGCCATGCCCAGATTGCGCGCCATCCGCACGGGGGCGATGTCGTTGGAGAACAGGCGCACGAAGGCGTCGAAGCCCGCCGCCAGCGCCGCATTGTCGAACCGGCGCCAGCGGGCGTAGCGCTCCAGCACCGTCTCGGACCCCAGATCCTCGCCCAGACGCGCGGCCTCGGCCAGCACCTCGGCTAAGGCGGCGGCGTCCTTCAGGCCCATGTTCAGCCCCTGTCCGGCGATGGGATGCACACCGTGGGCGGCGTCGCCGATCAGGGCGATGCGCGGGGCGATCAGCTTCTCGGCCAGGCTGAGCGACAGCGGATAGACGAAGCGCGGTCCCTCGACCGTCACATCCTCCAGAAACTCGCCGAAGCGGCGCATCAGATGGGCGTGGAAGGCCTCGTCCGAGGCCGAGCGCAGCGCCTCGCCCCGGCGGGTGCTTTCGGTCCAGACCAGACTGGCGCGCTGGTCGGTCAGGGGCAGGATGGCGAAGGGGCCGCTGGGCAGGAAATATTCATGGGCGACATTGCCGTGGTCGCGGCCCATCCGCACCGTCGCGACCACGCCGCTCTGGCCATAGGTCCAGCCCACCGTCTCGATCCCGGCGGCGCGACGAACGGTCGATCCGCGTCCCTCGGCGCCGACGACCAGAGGCGCGGTCAGGGTTGAACCATCGGCCAGGGTCACCGTCGCCTTGCCCGCGTCCGCGGTGACCGAAGCCACAGCGGCGGGCGCGCGGACCTCGATCCCCGCGCGGATCACCGCTTCGGCCAGGGCCACGCGGATGCGGCGGTTCTCGACCAGATAGCCCAGAGGCTCTCCGCCCGTGCGCCCGCCGATCTCGTCAGCGTCGAAGCGCAGGAAGGCGGAGGAGGGGGCCGGGCTGGCCGCGCCAGGCCGGCGCCCGTCCGTGACCAGAATATGATCCATCCGGCAGGCGTGGGGGCGCAGGTCTTCGCCCAGCCCCAAGGCGTCCAGCATGCGGAAGGTCGAAAAGGCGATGGCGGTCGAACGCCCGTCGAAGGTCGGCGCCAGCTGGGCGTCGAACGGCTGGGGGTCGATCATGACCACCTTCAGCCCGCCCTGCGCCGCCGCCAGCGCGAAGGCTGCGCCGGTCAGGCCCGCGCCTGCGATGATGATGTCGTAGGTTTCGGTGTCGGACATGACAGGCTTGTCGCGCCGGGCGGCCCAAAGGTCCAGCATCAGTTGTCGATGAAAACTAAGAACCGCCCTACCTCAGAATAAGGTGGACAACAGAAAGATTCGTCACAAATCGGCTTGACTCGCTGGGACTCACTTGCCGCTAAACCACACTATGTAGTGGTGTGTAAAAACGTGATCGCAACATAGCGTTTTTTTAGCTTGGCGCCGAAGGTGAGGTTCGTCATGGTGGGGCGTCGAAACGACAGACGGGGCGCCCAGCCAAGGTACGCCCCGCCCGAAAGGGAGTTTCGACTGGTAGGCCCCGAGTTATCGGGCCCCCAGACGAGAATCTGTCTCTGCCGTCTGGTCTGCAACTGGGGCCATCTCGCAAGGGATGGCCTCTTCTTTTATGCAGCTAATGCACCACATCTTGTGCTCGATGTCTAATCACAAACTACACTTTGTGAATAAATTAGCTAAGTGATTCAATCGACTCAGCTTTTTTATGGCACGGTCTACGAATCTAAAAACACCCACACTGGTAAATGGGCTCTTAACCCTGTGGATGCGACAAGGGCTGCCGAACGTCAGCCGCCAGGAAGGTTCCGCCCTTCATGTCCACCGCCCTCGCCATCAGCCGTCAGGCCTGGATCAGCGCCCGCATCCTGTGGGACGCGCCGTTTGTCGTGCGGTTCAGGGGCGTGCTGCAGGCCCTGCTGGCGGCGCTGCTGCTGGTCGCCTTGATCTCGTGGAATCCGGCGGACGCCAGCCTGAACGCGGCCTCCAGCCTGCCGACGACCAACTGGCTGGGCGCGAACGGCGCCCTGTTCGCCGACATCTTCATGCAGTCGCTGGGGCTGGCGGCCTGGCCTGCGGCCCTGTTGCTGATCGCCTTCGGCGTGGCCCGCGCGGTGGGCGACGCCCTGCAGCAAAGGTTGAAGCCGACGCCGTTGAAGGCGCTGGCGGCGACGGGCGGGACGCTGCTGCTGTCCAGCGCCCTGGCGGCGCTGGCCGCGCCCGCCGCGTGGCCGTTGGCGGCCGGTCTTGGCGGTCTGTGGGGCGACGCCGTCACCGGCCTGGCCGCCAAGGGGATCACCGCCCTGCATATTCCCGCCGGACGGATCATCGCCGGTCTGATCTTCCTGATCGCCAGTCTGTGGATGCTGGCCTACGCCGTGGGCATTCGCGCGATGGACTTCATCGACGCCCTGCACTGGGGCAAGTCGTTGCGGGCGCCCGCCGCGCCGCAGGCCGCCGTCAAGAAGGCCCAGCGCGCCAAACCCTCTGAGGACGCCCCCGCCAAGTCGGCCAGGGCCAAGCCCGCCCCCCGCGCCGCCGCCGCTCAGGATGAACCGGCCTATGAGGCCGAGGCCCCGACCTACGCCGATGAGGCCCAGGCCGGGTCCCAGACGGCTTACGACGATCTGCCGCCGTGGGAGGAGGCTCTGCCGGTCGAACCCGCGCCACGCCCCTCGGCCCCCCGCGCCGTCGAACCGCGCGTCGCCGCCGTCAAGGCGCCCAAGGCGCGCAAGGACGATCTGGACCAGCAGGCCTTTGATTTCACCCGGCCCGAGGGCGACTTCGACCTGCCGCCGCTGGGCATATTGAGCAAGCCCGGCCAGCGCACCGCCTCGGTCGATGAGGATTCGCTGAAACAGAACGCCAAGATGCTGGAAGGCGTGCTGCAGGAGTTCGGCGTGCGCGGGGTGATCGACCAGATCCGCCCCGGCCCGGTGGTCACCCTGTACGAACTGGTCCCGGCGCCCGGCGTGAAGCACGGCCGCGTCGTGGCCCTGGCCGACGACATCGCCCGCTCCATGTCCGCCCGCGCCTGCCGCATCAGCGTGGTTCAGGGGCGCAACGCCATCGGCATCGAACTGCCCAACGCCAAGCGCGAGACCGTCTATCTGCGCGACCTTCTGGCCAGCGCCGAATACGACAAGAAGGGTCACCTGCTGCCGCTCGCTCTGGGCGAGACCATTGGCGGCGAGCCCTATGTCGCCGACCTGGCGCGGATGCCGCACCTGCTGATCGCGGGCACCACCGGCTCGGGCAAGTCGGTCGGGGTCAACGCCATGATCCTGTCGATCCTGTATCGCCACAGCCCGGCCGAGTGCCGCTTCATCATGATCGACCCCAAGATGCTGGAGCTGTCGGTCTATGACGGCATTCCGCACCTGCTGGCCCCGGTCGTCACCGATCCCAAGAAGGCCGTCGTCGCCCTGAAATGGACGGTGCGCGAGATGGAGGACCGCTATCGCCGCATGTCCAAGCTGGGCGTGCGCAACATCGCCTCCTACAACGAACGCGCCCGCGAGGCGCAGGAGAAGGGCGAACATTTCGAACGCACCGTCCAGACCGGCTTCGACGATCAGGGCCGTCCGGTTTACGAGTCCGAGAAGATCCGGCCCGAGCCGCTGCCCTTCCTGGTCGTGGTCATGGACGAAATGGCCGACCTGATGCTGGTTGCGGGCAAGGATGTGGAAGGCGCCGTGCAGCGTCTGGCCCAGATGGCGCGCGCCGCGGGCATCCACCTGATCATGGCCACGCAGCGCCCGTCGGTGGACGTCATCACCGGCACCATCAAGGCCAACTTCCCGACCCGGATATCTTTCCAGGTCACCTCCAAGATCGACAGCCGCACCATCCTGGGCGAACAGGGCGGCGAGCAGCTGCTGGGCCAGGGCGACATGCTCTATATGGCGGGCGGCGGGCGCATCACCCGCCTGCACGGCCCCTTCGTCGACGACAAGGAGGTCGAGGACGTCTGCAAACACCTGAAAGCCCAGGCCGAACCCGACTATCTGGACCTGATCACCGACGAACCAGACGGTGACGGCGACAACGCCTTTGACGAGGGTGGAAACGGCGGTTCCGGCGACGACCTGTATGACCGCGCGGTCGCCGTGGTCACCCGCGACCGCAAGGCCTCGACCAGCTACGTCCAGCGTCGCCTCCAGATCGGCTACAACCGCGCCGCCTCCCTGATCGAACGGATGGAGCAGGAAGGCGTCGTCTCGCAGGCCAACCACGCCGGCAAGCGTGACGTCCTGGCCGGTCCGCCGCCGATGGTGTGAAGGTTGCTGCGGCCGTGGGGCGTCAGTTCAGGGCGTGCATCGCGCCCTGGATCGTGGCCATGAGTTCCGGGCGATCTGCGCCGTCCTGCGCCTGAAGCGACAGGGCCAGAACGACGGAGGCGTAGAAGACGGCCAGGCCGGATGTGTCGGCGTCTGGGGGCAGTTGGCCCTCGCTGCGGCCTTTTTCGAGACGGATATGGATGCGCTGGATCATGGCGCGTCTTTCGGCCGCCATGCGTTGGCGCAAAACATGGTCATGGGGCGAGTTCACCAGCCCCAGGGCGGCAAGACAGCCTGCCGCACGGGGGGCGCCCAGCGCATTATCGGCGCTGGCGGCCAACATGGCGTGGATGGCGGCCCGGACATTGGACGTGTCGTCCAGCGCGGTGATGCCGCGCACCCCGATGGTCGAGAGGTAGAGGTCGAATGCCTCATGGAACAGGGCTTCCTTGGACTTAAAGGCCGCGTAGAAGCTGGGCGGATTGATGCCCATGGCCGCGGTCAGATCGCCGACCTGGGCGGCCTCGAACCCCTTTTCCCAGAAGATCTGCAACGCCTGCTGAAGCGCCTGGTCGCGGTCGAATTTTCGGGGTCTTCCACGCGGGGGCACGGGTCATCCTTTCTATAATCCTTACTACATAAATGCTTGACGTGAACAGCGCAAATGCAGATAGGTTTATGTATTGAGGTTTACAAAAATAGAGCCATGACCGACGCAATCCGACCCGCCGTTATCGAGTTCTTCCGCCGCACCGCTTGCGAAAGCCCGCCGGATATCAGCGCCTTGTTCAGCGAGGACGTGGACTGGCATGTCGCCGGTGATGTCGACGCCGTCTCCTGGATCGGCCGCAAGACGGGGCGTAAAGGCGTCGCTGAATTCTATCAGGCGATCCGCGATCTGATCGTTTCAGAACGGTTCGAGGTCACGGAGATCCTGGTGCAGGGAAACCGGGCCATTGCCTTGGGCGAGCTGGAATCCCGCGTGAAAAGCACCGGCAAGCTTATTGTGTCGGAGTTCGCCTTCGACCTGACCTTCCGTGACGGTCTGATCGTCCGGTTTCGCATGTTCGAAGACAGTTTCGCCGTGGCCCAGGCTGCTGTCTGACCCTTGGGCGGCTGGGCCGATAACCGACTGATCCTGTCGCCAAAATAAGATAGGTGAGAGACGGTCGCCTAATAGGGAAACAAGCCGAATGCCAGAACTGTCCAGCCTGATGACCTTCGCCCTGATCGCGCTGGGCATGGTCCTGACGCCGGGACCGAACATGGTCTATCTGATCTCCCGCTCGATCAGCCAGGGGCGCGTGGCGGGTCTGATCTCTCTGGGCGGGGTGGCGCTGGGGTTTGTCTTCTATCTGCTGTGCGCAGCCTTCGGGATCACGGCCTTTCTAATCGCTGTGCCATTCGCCCATGATGCGCTGCGGATCGCGGGGGCGGCCTATCTCTTCTATCTGGCATGGCAGGCGGTGAAGCCGGGCGGTCGTTCGCCGTTCGAGGTCCGCGAACTGCCCAGGGACAGCCCGCGAAGGCTGTTCATGATGGGTTTCATGACCAATCTGCTGAACCCCAAGATCGCCATCATGTATCTGTCGCTGCTGCCGCAGTTCATCACGCCGGGACATGGGAGCGTGCTGGCGCAGTCGCTGGTTCTGGGCATGACGCAGGTGGTGATCAGCCTCAGCGTCAACGCCGTGATCGCTGTTGCGGCGGGATCGATCGCCGGCTTCCTGACGCGCCGTCCCAGCTGGCTGTCCATTCAACGCTGGCTGATGGGCACGGTGCTGGGCGGGCTGGCGGTGTCGATGCTGGCCGAGGCGCGGCGCTAGGTCGTCTGGGCGGCGGCGTATCGAACCGGCGACAGGCCGGTCAGGCGTTTGAACATGGTCGAGAAGGCGGCGGGACTGTCATAGCCCAGGTCCAGGGCGACGGCGGTGACCGAACGCCCTTCGGCCAGCAGGGGCAGGGCGCTGACCAGACAGGCCTGCTGCCGCCAGGCGCCGAAGCTCATGCCGGTTTCACGGCGAAACCGGCGTGTGAAGGATCGACGGTCCATCGCCATCCGCCGCGCCCAGTCGTCGATGGTGTCGTGCGGCGACGGGCGATCCAGAAACCTGTGGCACAGGGCGGCCAGCGCGGGGCTGACGGGGAAGGGGACGGACAGGGGCAGGCGCGGCGCGCGCTCCAGCTCCGCCAGCAGCAGGGCCATCACCAGTTCATCGCGCCCGCCCGGCTCATAGTCCGCGACGATGTCGGAGGCGGCGATCAGCAGGCTGCGCAACAGGGCCGGGACGCCGATCACCAGGCTTTGACCGCCCAGGGCGCGGGCGGTGCCGTCGTCCAGCAGGACGCTGCGGGTTTCGACATTGCCCACCATGCGCACGGCGTGGGTTATGCCCGCCGGCGTCCAGACCGCGCGTTCGGGCGGCGCGACCCAGGCGCCGTGGGCGGTGCTGACCACGATCACGCCGCTGGCGGCGTACAGCAGCTGGCCGCGGCCATGACTGTGGGGCGCCAGTTCGAATGACGGCGGATAGCGGTTGCCGATGCCGACGACCGGCCGCGGCGTCTGATCATAGTCGTCAGGATTGATCCAGACTTTGGCCATGTCCCACTCGCGAAAGTGAATGTCCCGACATCGAATGCGGGCCAAGGGTCTGTGCGCTATCGCAGACGCCCGAACAAGGTTTGAGTTGATGACGACCGCCCACGCAGATCCCGCCCAGCCCTCGGTGGCGCAAACCACGGTCTTTCCCGTGATCGTGGCGGTCAGCGCCTGTCACCTGCTGAACGACATGATGCAGGCGCTGCTTCCGGCCATCTATCCCAACCTCAAGGCGGCGCTTGGCCTGTCCTTCAGTCAGATCGGTCTGATCACCCTGGTGTATCAGATCACCGCCTCGATCCTGCAGCCTCTGGTCGGGGTCTATGCGGATCGTCGCCCGACGCCGCTGGCCCTGCCGGGCGGGACGCTGTTCTCGCTGGCGGGCCTGGTCGTCCTGTCGGTCGCCCACACCTATCCGCTGTTGCTGGTCGGCGCGGCCCTGCTGGGCATGGGCTCGTCGGTCTTCCACCCGGAAGCC
The DNA here is from genome assembly GCF_019395145.1 of Brevundimonas nasdae. NCBI lineage: Bacteria > Pseudomonadati > Pseudomonadota > Alphaproteobacteria > Caulobacterales > Caulobacteraceae > Brevundimonas > Brevundimonas nasdae. Next base: position 3,036,960 of record NZ_CP080034.1, on the reverse strand, counting down.
TCGCGCGTGGCGCGGATGGCGGCGGGGCGCCGCGCGGGGCTGGCGCAGTCCCTGTTCCAGGTCGGCGGCAATGCAGGCTCGGCCCTGGGTCCGCTGGCCGCCGCCATCGTCGTGGTCCGTTGGGGGCAGAGCAGCCTCGCCTTCTTCGCCCTTCTGGCCCTGCTGGCGGGGGCCATCCTGTGGCAGGTCAGCCTCTGGTACCGGGATCACGGCCTGGCCCGACTGGTCGCCGGACGCAAACATCTGGAGGCGATTGAACTGCCCAAGGGCACGGCGCGGCGCGGCCTGGCCATTCTGCTGGCCATGATCTTCTCGAAATATGTCTATCTGGCCAGCATCACGAGCTACTTCACCTTCTACCTGATCCAGAAGTTCGGCGTGGATGTCGACACCGCCCAACTGCACCTGTTCGCCTTCCTGGGCGCCGTGGCGGCGGGGACGATGATCGGGGGGCCGATCGGCGATCGTTTCGGGCGCAAATATGTGATCTGGGCCTCGATCCTGGGCGTGCTGCCGTTCACCCTTCTGCTGCCGCACGTCAGCCTGTTCTGGACGGGACCGATCACGATCATCATCGGCCTGCTGCTGGCCTCGGCCTTCCCCGCCATCGTCGTCTTCGCCCAGGAGCTGGCGCCCGGAAAGATCGGCATGATCTCGGGCCTGTTCTTCGGCTTTTCGTTCGGCATGGGCGGCATAGGCGCGGCGGTCCTGGGCTGGATGGCGGACCTGTACGGGGTGACGACCGTCTATGCGATCTGCAGCGTCCTGCCCGCCATCGGCCTGCTGGCCGCCTTCCTGCCCGATTTGAAGAAGGCGCGCGCCAGGGCGGAGGCGGAGGGCTGATCCTCGGCTTAACCGCGCAGCGGCACGATCACAACGAAGGCGCTGCCGCCCAGGTCGGAGGGTCGAAGCTGGACCGAGCCGCCGTGAGCGTCTGCGGCGTAGCGGGCCATGGCCAGGCCCACGCCGCAGCCGCTGGCCTGGGTGGGGCCGCGTTTGAAGGGTTCGAAGATCGTCTCGGACAGGGCGGCGTCGATGCCCGGCCCGGAATCGGCGACCGTCAGGACCAGCCGGTCGTCGTTTTGCTGGAGCTGGACCTTGGCGGGGCCGGGCGTGGCGTGGACCAGCAGGTTCTGGACCAGGGCGACCACAGCCTGGCGGATGCGGGTTTCGTCCACGACCGCCGCGACCGGGGCGATGCGCCAGTCGACGACGAAGCCCGCCCGGCGCAGGGGCGGGTCCATCAGGCTTCTGATGTCGGACAGAAGGCGGTCGACCGCGACCGGGTGGGCTTGCAGGCCGGGGTCTTCGGCGTCTTCCATCGCCGCCAGATCACCCATGACGCGGGTCAGGGTCTCGACCTGGCTGAGGGCCAGGCTGAGCAGTCGATCGTCATTGGGATAGATGCCGTCCAGCCCGCCCTGCAGATGCCCGCGCAGGATCATCAGCGGGGTCCGCAGCTCATGCGAAATGGCGTCGCGCCACTGTTTGCGCTCCTTGGCCAGCCGGTCCAGCCGCACCGCCATCAGGTTGAAGTCCCGCGCAAGCTCCTGCACTTCGCCCAGGGTTTCATCAGGTTCGTCGACGCGGGCGGACAGGTCGTTCTCGGAGATGCGGCGGGCGGCGGCCGCGATGCGCCGCACCGGCGAGACGATCTGGCGCGCCAGGTGGTTGGCCGCCACGCTGCCCATCACCACCCCCAGGATGCAGAAGGACACGATGGCCACGTAGTCGCGCGTGTCCAGCAGTATGGGCTGCTTCAGGATGAAGACCTGAATGGCCAGAAAACCGGCGACCGTCAGGACGACACTGCAGACCGCGACCAGGGCCATGCGCAGGGCGAGCTTGCGCGACAGGCCGCTGTGGCAGGAGATCACGGCCGGTTCATCCGAAAGCCGACGCCGCGGATGCTGGCGATCAGGTCGCCCGCGCCGTTCTTCTTCAGCTTCTGGCGCAGATTGCTCATGTGGCTGTCGACCGTGCGGTCCAGAACCTCGTCGCCGTTCAGGCAGGCGTCGGCCAGGTCCGCGCGGGTGAAGACCCGCATCGGCTGGCGGGCCATGAACTCCAGCAGGCGGAACTCGGTCAGGGTCAGCTTCAGCGCGGCGGCGCTGCCATCACGCACGATGGACGCCTCATAGGCCTCGGGGTCGATCTCCAGCGGACCGTGGCGCAGCACCCGGTCGGCGCCCCATTTGCCGTGCCGACGGATCACCGCCTGGGCGCGGGCCACCAGCTCCAGCGGGTTGAAGGGTTTGACCACATAGTCGTCGGCCCCCATCCGCAGGGCCTGCAGCTTGTCCAGATCCTGATCCAGGGCCGTCATCATGATGACCGGCGTGTCGCCGCGTCGGCGCAGCTCGGCCAGAACTGACCAGCCGTCGATGCGCGGCATCATGACGTCCAGCAGGACGACGTCCGGCTTCAGGGCGGCATGCAGGTCCAGCGTCGTCACGCCGTCGCCGGCGCGGCTGGTGCGAAAGCCTTCGCGAATGAAATACCGGTCGAGGACGTCGGCGATCTGGTCTTCGTCCTCGGCGATCAGGGCCAAGGGGGTCATGGCCTCTGTCCTACAGCCGACGCCAGGGGGGCGCCACCGCAAGGCGGTCGTCTGGATGAAATCTCCAAGAAGTCTCCAACAAGGCCGGATGTTTCGGTGCGACAGGCCCCGCTCCCGTGCCTCCCCGCACGCCGAAATTCTCCAGGTGATGCTCATGTATCGAACCACCCGCGCCGCGCTGCTGGCGGCGTCAGCCGCTCTCGCGCTGGCTTCATGCAGCGGCGCCGACAAGGCTCCGCCTCCGGCCCCGCCCGAAGTCAGCGTCGCCCCCGTCACAGTCGGCCTGGTCCAGTTGAGCGACACCCTGCCGGGGCGGGTCGTCGCGGTCCGCGTCGCTGAAATCCGCCCGCAGGTCAGCGGCATCATCCAGCGTCGTCTGTTCACTGAAGGCGCGACGGTGCGTGCGGGCCAGGCGCTGTACCAGATCAATCCGGCCCCGTTCCGCGCCGAGGTCGAAAGCGCGCAGGCCGCCCTGCAACGCGCACAGGCGACCCTGAACCAGGCCCAGGTCCAGCGTGACCGCCTGAAGGGGCTGATCGACGTCGATGCGGTCAGCCGCAAGACCTTCGACGACGCCGAGGCCGCATTCGCACAGGCGGCGGCGGAGGTCGGCGTGGCGCGGGCCAACCTGTCGCGCCGCAATCTGGACCTGTCGTTCGCCACCATCACCGCCCCGATCAGCGGCCGCATCGGCGCCTCGTCGATCACCGAGGGGGCTCTGGTCAGCGCGGCGGGCGGCGAGCCTCTGGCCGCCGTGCACCAGCTGGATCAGGTCTATGTCGACGTCAATCAGCCGGCCGCCCGTCTGGAGGCGCTGCGCGGTTTGGGGCAGGGCTCCAGCACGGTCGAGCTGCTGGACGGCGACGGCAAGCCGCTGGGTCTGACGGGGCGTCTTCTGTTCTCGGAAGCGGTGGTCGATCCCGGCACCGGCGACCTGCGCGCGCGGGTGCTGGTGGACAATACAGGCGGGCGTCTGCTGCCCGGCATGTTCGTTCGCGTCCGCCTGCCGCGCGGACCGGAGCAGACCCTGACGCGGGTGCCGCAGCAGGCGGTGGTCCGCACCCAGGGCGGCGCTCAGGTTCTGGTCGTCAAGGCGGACGGCAAGGTCGAGGCGCGCACAGTCCGCATCGGCGAGGTGGTCGACAATCAGTATGTCGTCGAGGACGGCCTGCGCGAGGGAGAGCGCGTGGTCGTCGAGGGACGTGACCGCGCCCGACCCGATGAAACGGTCAAGACCAAGCCCTGGCGCGCCGCAGCGACGCCCGCCCCAGCCGCCGCAGCCTGAGGTCGAGCCGCGCCATGCCCCAGTTTTTCATCGAGAGGCCCGTGTTCGCATGGGTGCTCTCCATCTTCATCATCCTGCTTGGCCTGTTGGCGATTCCCAATCTGGCCGTTGAGCGGTTTCCCTCGGTGGCGCCGCCCACCGTCACCATCTACGCCAACTATCCCGGCGCCTCGACCCAGTCGCTGACCGACAGCGTGGTCGGGCCGATCGAGCGCGAGCTGTCCAGCGTCAAGAACCTGCTCTATTTCGAAAGCGCGACGGACACCTCGGGCATCGCCCAGATCACCGCCACCTTCAAGCCGGGCACCGACCCGGACCTGGCCCAGGTGGACGTGCAGAACCGTCTGAAGGCGGTCGAGCCGCGCCTGCCGCAGATGGTGCGCCAGAGCGGCCTCTATGTCGAAGCCGCCTCGTCAGGCTTCCTGATGATGGTCGCCGTCAGCGCGGACGGCGGGCGCTACAACGCCCAGGAGCTGGGCGACTACATGTCGCGCAACATGATCGAGGAGCTGAAGCGGGTCGAAGGCGTCGGCCGGGTTCAGAACTTCTCGTCCGAGCGGGCCATGCGCGTCTGGATCGATCCGCAGAAGCTGGCCAGCTACGACATCACGGTCAATGACGTCGCCGCCGCCATCCAGACCCAGAACGCCCAGATCGCGCCGGGTCGCCTGGGTGGGATGCCGCAGATCGAAGGCCAGAGCGTCACCGTGCCGATGACGGCCGACGGCCAGCTGACGACGCCCGAACAGTTCGCCGCCATCGTGCTGCGCTCAAACCTGGACGGCTCCAGCCTGACCATCGGCGACGTGGCCCGCGTCGAGCTGGGCGCCCAGTTCTATGACTTCTCGGCCTTCGAGAATGGCCGCCCCATTGCGGTTGCGGCAGTTCAGCTGGCCCCAGGCGGCAACGCCGTGGCCACGGCCAAGGCCCTGCACCAGCGTTTGAAGGAGCTGGAGCCGGCCCTGCCTGACGGCATGGCGGTCTCGGTGCCGTTCGACACCGCGCCCTTCGTCGAAATCTCGATCGAGAAGGTGGTCCACACCCTGGTCGAGGCCATGGTGCTGGTTTTCCTGGTGATGTTCCTGTTCCTGCAGAACGTCCGCTACACCCTGATCCCGTCCATCGTCGCGCCCATCGCCCTGATGGGGACTCTGGCGGTGATGATGGCGACGGGCTTCTCGATCAATGTCCTGACCATGTTCGGCATGGTTCTGGCCATCGGCATCATCGTCGATGACGCCATCGTGGTGGTCGAGAACGTCGAGCGGATCATGGCCACCGAGGGCCTGTCGCCCAAGGAAGCCACCAAGAAGGCGATGAAGGAGATCACCGGCGCCGTCATCGGCATCACCCTGGTGTTGTCGGCGGTCTTTATTCCGATGGCCTTCGCCTCGGGCTCGGTCGGCGAAATCTATCGCCAGTTCAGCGTTTCGATGGCGGTCTCCATCCTGTTTTCGGCGCTTCTGGCCCTGTCTCTGACGCCCGCCCTGTGCGCCACCCTGCTGAAGCCCGTCGATCCCGGCCATCACGAGAAGAAGGGCTTCTTCGGCTGGTTCAACCGCGGCATGGACCGTCTGACGGGCCGCTACACCGGCTGGGTCGGCACGGCCATCCGGCGCGGCGGTCGGATGATGGCGGTTTTTGCTGTCATGGTTCTGGCGCTGGGCTTCACCTTCGTGCGCCTGCCGTCCGCCTTCCTGCCGGATGAGGATCAGGGCGCCTTCATCACCATGTTCACCCTGCCTGCCGAGGCGACGGCGGAGCGCACCATCGGGGTGATCCGCGAGTTCGAGAACGCCGTGCGCAGCCGTGACGGGGTGGAGAGCGTGATCTCCATCCAGGGCTTCGGCTTCAACGGCTCCGGCCCCAACACCGGCATCGCCTTCACCAACATGGTCGACTGGAAAGACCGTCACGGTGCGACCGCGCAGGAAGAGATCATGGCGGCCAACGCCGCCATGGCCAATGTCTCGGACGGCATGGTCATGTCGCTGAACCCGCCGGCCATTCCGGAACTGGGCACCAGCGCGGGCTTCACCATGCGTCTGCAGGATCTGAGGAACCAGGGTCAGGGCGCGCTTCAGGCGGCGCAGAACCAGCTGCTTCAGCTGGCCGCCGAGAGCAAGGTCGTCGCCGGGGTCTATCCCGAGAGCCTGCCGCCCGGATCCAGCATCCGGCTTGAGATCGACCGCGAGAAGGCGGCCGCGCAGGGCGTGTCGTTCGATGCGATCCGCAGCACCATCTCGGCCGCCATGGGCTCCACCTATGTCAACGACTTCCCCAACCACGGACGTCTGCAGCAGGTGATCATCCAGGCCGAGGCCTCGCACCGGATGCAGATCGGCGACGTCATGGCCCTGTATGTGCGCAGCACGTCCGGCGGCATGGCGCCCCTGTCCAACTTCGTGCGGCCGATCTGGGAGGACGCCCCCGTCCAGCAGGTCCGCTACAACGGCTATCCGTCGATCCGCATCTCCGGCAGCGCCTCGCCCGGCGTGTCCAGCGGCGAGGCCATGGCCGAGATGGAGCGGCTGGTGAAACAACTGCCGGACGGTTTCGCCGTGGCCTGGACCAGCACCTCGCTGCAGGAGAAGCAGACCGGCGATCAGGCCACCATGCTGCTGATCCTGTCGATGCTGGTCGTCTTCCTGGTGCTGGCGGCCCTGTACGAGAGCTGGAGCATCCCGCTGTCGGTCATGCTGGTGGTGCCGCTGGGCCTGATCGGCGCGGTGGCGGCGGTGATGATCCGCGGCCTGCCCAACGACGTCTTCTTCAAGGTGGGGATGATCACCATCATCGGCCTGTCCTCGAAGAACGCCATCCTGATCGTCGAGTTCGCCAAGATGCTGCGCGAACAGGGGATGGGGCTGGTCGAGGCGGCGATCGAAGCGGCGCGCCTGCGTCTGCGCCCGATCATCATGACCTCGCTGGCCTTCACCCTGGGCGTCACGCCCCTGATGCTGGCCTCGGGCGCAAGCTCGGCGACCCAGCAGGCGATCGGCACCGGCGTCTTCGGCGGCATGATCACGGGCACCCTGTTCGCGATCATCTTCGTGCCGGTCTTCTTCGTGGTCGTGGTCGGCGGGATCGAGTTCCTGCAACGCCGCGCCGCCGCGCTGAACCTGCGCCTGCCCAACTTCTCGCGGAAGGTCTGACCATGCGTCGTCTCCTCACCCTGTCGGCGGCGGCGGCCCTTCTCGCCGCCTGCCAGACCATCCCGACCGTTGATCCGGCCGTCCAGGTGGCCGCCGACCAATACCCGGTCGAAAGCGTTTCTGACGCCCAGACGGCGGCGGATCTGGATTGGCGCGGGGTCTTCGTCGATCCCCGCCTGCAGCAACTGGTCGAGATCGCCCTCAGCGACAGCCGCCCCCTGCGGCTGGCCCTGTTGGAGGCGGATGCGGCCCAGGCCCAGCTGCGGATGCAGCGCTCCAGCTTCTGGCCGCAGATCGGGGTGTCGGGCGCCTACACCCGCGCCCGGTCTGGCATCGGAGACGGGGAGCAGAGCCAGGCCCAGGCGGGTCTGGGCCTCAGCACCTTCGAACTGGACCTGTTCGGTCGGCTGCGCGCCCAGTCCGAGGCCGCCTTCCAGTCCTATCTGGCGGCGGGCGAGGGGGCGCAGGCGGCGCGGATCACCCTCAGCGCCACCGTCGCGGACGCCTATGTCGCCACCCTGGCGGCGCGCGAGCGGGTGCGTCTGACCGAGGCGACATTGACGGACTGGCAGGCGTCCGAACGCCTGACCCGGCAACTGTACGACGCCGGTCAGGCCGACGGCTCCGAGGTCGCCTCGTCCGAGGCCCAGGTGCGTTCGGCCGAGGCGGACCTGCAGGCGGCGCGGCGCGACGCCGCCGTCGCCGAAAACGCTCTGGTTCTGGTGGTCGGGCGGCCCTTGGCGGCGGATCAACTGGGAACGGCGACGTTTGAGACCAGCCCGGTGCTGACGCGTCTGCCGGTCGGCCTGCCGTCCGATCTGCTGACCCGACGTCCTGACATCCGTCAGGCCGAGCGGTCGCTGTTCGCCGCCCGCGCCGACATCCGTGCGGCGCGGCGGGCCTTTCTGCCCAGCATCGCCCTGACGGGTCAGTACGGCTATGCCAGCTCCGACCTCGACAGCCTGTTCGACGGACCGGAGGTCTGGTCGTTCACGCCCCAGATCAGCGTGCCGATCTTCCAGGGGGGGCGGCTGCAGGCCCAGCTGGACCTGTCGGTCATTCGTCAGAACGCCGCCGTGGCGGGCTACGAATGGGCCATCCAGCGGGCCTTTGCCGAGGTGTCCGATGGTCTGGCCGCGCGCGAAACCTATGACCGTCAGATCGCGGCCCAACGCCAGGCGGTCGAGGCGGCGTCGCGGCGTGTGACCCTGGCCGAGGCCCGTTACCGCGCCGGGGCCACCAGCCGTCTGGAGCTGCTGGACGCCCAGCGTCAGCTGTATGGCGGCCAGTTGGCCCTGCTGGGGGCGCAGGCGGCGCAGTCGTCGGCCAGCATCGCCCTCTATCGCGCGCTGGGCGGCGGGCCTAAGGTCGATGGCGACGGAGGGTGACGCCGCCATGAGCAGAACGGGACGGCCGCTGGGGACGGGCAGGGGATGCGACTGTCTGTCGACGCCCGAACGCATCCTGGCCACGGCGGCCGACCTGTTCGACGCGCTGGGCTATCATGAAGCCAACCTGCGGCGGATCGCCAGCCGGGCGGGCGTAGATCACGCCCTGATCGTCCGATATTTCACTGGAAAGGCCCAGCTTTTCGTCCGTTGCGTGGAGACGGCGCTGGACGAGGTCGAGGACTGGACGCCGGGCGAGCAGTCGCCCGCCCATCAGAAGGCCGCGCGTCTGGTCCTGGCCGCCGCCTATGCGCCGATCGAGGTCAAGCGCGCCGTCAGCCGGGCGATGGCGCAAAAGGCCGCCATGGACAGGAATCCGCCTCTGGACGTGCGTCTGGGGGCGGTGGTCTGCGCCGAACTGGCCCAGACCCTGCTGCTGGCCGCCCATATCGACGATCCCGAGTTCAAGCAGATGGCGCGGCGCATGTACGCCGATCTGGACGCGCCCGCGCTGGTTTCGAACCCTTAGGGGCGCGCCGCCCCCGCAGCCTCACATCGTGGTCCAGCCGCTGTCGCACGGCAGGATCACGCCGTTGATGTTGGGCGAGTCGTCCGACAGCAGCCACAGGATGGAATGGACGATGACGTCCGGCTCGACCGAGGCCGGGGCCGTCTGCAGGATCGGCGCAGTCTTGGCCTTGGCGTAGTCGGAGTGGAAGACCGTATCCATGCCGGTCAGGACCCCGCCCGGCGCGACGACATTGGAGCGAATGCCTTCGGCTCCATAGTAGAAGGCGATGGACTTGGCGAAGCCGTTCAGCCCGTGTTTGGAGCTGGTGTAGGCGGCGCCCGACAGCGAGGCGCGGAAGCTGGCTTCCGACGAGACGAAGACGAAGGCCCCGCGTCCTCTGGCCAGCATCTGCGGCAGGACCGCGCGTGACAGCCGCATGGGCGCCGTCAGGTTCAGGTCGAACACCCGCTGCCATGTGGCGTCGTCGATCTCCGCCGGGGGACGCCAGCCGTCCGAGATCCCGGCGATATTCGCCACGCCGTCGATCCGGTCGCCGCCCGCCGCGACGACGGCGTCGATGAAGTCGGTCTGGGTCAGGTCGCCGACGACGGGGACGATCTCTCCGCCTGCGGCCTCATCGGCCAGAGACGCCAGATTGGCGGCGGACAGGTCGGCGGCGATGACCCGGGCGCCCTCGCTGGCCAGGCGCAGGGCCGTGGCCCGCCCTATGCCGGCCCCTGCGCCGGTGACGATGATGGTCTGGTCGGTGAAACGGGCAGGGGACTGGGGCATGGGGGCAGGCCTTTCAGATAAGATGAGCGATTGGACGGCGCGGCGTCAGAGGGTCTTTGCGGCCCGCGCGACATCGTCCCAAGCCTCCCAGGTCTGGATCCGGTCGGCATAGACCGTCTTCACCAGAGGCAGCAGGTCGCCCAGGATCAGGCGCAGCGGCGGCGTGTCGGAATCGACCAGCTTCAGGATGGCCGGAACCGTGGCGCGGGGATCGCCCAGCTGGTCGGCGGTGATCTGGCGGGCCAGGTCTTCACGCACGGGATCATAGGCGGCGATGGGTTCGGCGTTCCTGATGTTGGTTCCTTCCAGGAAGTCGGTGGCGTAACCGCCCGGCTCGATCAGGGTCGCCTTGACGCCGAAGCGCGCGACCTCGGAGGCCAGGGCTTCGACCAGGCCCTCGACGGCGAACTTGGCGGCCTCATAGACGCCTGCGGTGGGCAGGGCGACGACGCCCGCCACGCTGGACAGCTGCAGGATATGGCCGAAGCCCTGGGCCCGCAGGTGCGGCAGAACGGCCTGAATGACCCACAGCGAGCCGAAGACATTGGTCTCGAAGGTGGCGCGCGCATCGTCCGGGCTGACTTCCTCGACGGCGCCCATGCAGCCGAAACCGGCGTTGTTCAGCACCACGTCGATGCGTCCGAAATGGCTGACGACATCCGACACGGCCTGGATGACGCCGTCCCGGTCTGTGACGTCGATCTTGACGACATGCAGGCTGTCGCCGTGCTTCTGCGCCAGATCATCCAGCGCCGAGGGGGTGCGGACGGCGGCGGCGACCTTGTCGCCACGGGCCAGGGCGGCTTCGGTCCAGATGCGGCCGAAGCCGCGGCTGGCGCCGGTGATGAACCAGATTTTGGAGTCTGCCATTTTCGAGCTCTCTTGAGTGAGTTCGGCAAATGACATTTGTTGTCAGATTGTCAATGACGCGGTTTGACATTTTTTCGCGATATGTCAGATCGGCCCCATGGCAGATGAGGCGGAACCGGTATCGGACCGGCGGACGATGGTGGTTTCGGCGGCGCGGGACGTGTTCCTGCGCTACGGCTATGGGCGCACCACGATGGGGGACATCGCCCAGGCGGCGGGCCTGACGCGGCCGACCCTCTATCTGAGCTTTCGCGACAAGGAGAGCATCTTCCACGCCGTCATCCGCGCCATGGTCGCCGACCGGATCGCCGAAATCCGCCTGGGCGTGGCCGAGCGCGAAACCTTGCAGGACAGGCTGGTGTTCGCCTGCGAAACCTGGGTTCTGGGCGCCTATGAACTGGTGCGCGACTATCCCGACGCCCAGGACCTGTTCGACCTGAAAGTCCTGCCCGTCCGCGAAAGCCACCAGGCGTTCGAGGCCCTGATCGCCGACATCATCCGCCAACCCCTGGCCGACAGTCGCCTAGACATCCCCGAACACCTGTTCGCCGCCGTGATCTCGAACGCGGTGAAAGGCTTCAAGGACATGGCGCAGGACAACGCGGCCCTATGCGATCAGGTGAAGGCGCTGGCGGCAGTGACAGCGGCTGGATTGCGGGCGCCTAACCGCTTTTGAGACGCCGAAGCGTCTGACGCCAGCCTAATACATGCTCAACGACGCTAAGCCATTGAAGGAAAATGGCGCACCCGAAGAGATTCGAACTCCTGACCCCAGATTCGTAGTCTGACGAAAAAGGCAGGGGAAACAAGATTGTAGTTTTTTGGGCTGTAACAGCCAAGGTTGTCGCAGTGGCGTAAAGTGCGGCTACGTCGTTTGCGGCCAGTCCGGGCTGGGTGTGGGGCGACATCGTGCCTGCGACATCCTATTGGTCGCCCACAGCCTTATCAACCGTTGCTATGTTGCATCGCAACGGGGTAAGGAGCCGTCAAGCTTGTTGGGGGCGTATTCTATGCGTGTTGCGATGATCGGCACGGGCTATGTCGGCCTGGTGTCAGGGGCCTGTTTTGCCGATTTCGGTCATGTGGTGACCTGCATCGACAAGGACCCGTCCAAGATCGAGCGGCTGAACGGCGGCGAGATTCCGATCTATGAGCCGGGCCTGGATGATCTGGTCGCCACGAACGTGCGCGAAGGGCGGCTGTCCTTCACCCTGGACGGCGCCGAGGCCATCCGCAACGCCGACGCCGTCTTCATCGCCGTGGGCACCCCGACCCGTCGCGGCGACGGTCATGCGGACCTGTCCTACGTCTATGCGGCGGCGGAAGAGATCGCGGGTCTGATCGACGGCTTCACCGTCGTGGTCACCAAATCCACCGTTCCGGTCGGCACCGGCGACGAGGTGGAGGCGATCATCCGAAAGGCCAATCCGAACGCCGAATTCGCCGTCGTCTCCAACCCCGAGTTCCTGCGCGAAGGCGCCGCCATCGGCGACTTCAAACGCCCTGACCGGGTGGTGATCGGCGTCAACGACATCGACGGCGACGTGGGCCAGCGCGCCAAGGGTGTGATGGGCGAACTGTACCGCCCGCTGAACCTGAACGAGAGCCCGCTGCTGTTCGTCGGCCGCCGCACCTCCGAACTGATCAAATACGCCGCCAACGCCTTCCTGGCGATGAAGATCACCTTCATCAACGAGATGGCTGACCTGTGCGAAGCCGTCGGCGCCGACGTGCAGCAGGTCGCGCGCGGCATCGGCCTGGACAAGCGGATCGGGTCCAAGTTCCTGCACGCCGGTCCGGGCTATGGCGGCTCCTGCTTCCCCAAGGACACCATCGCTCTGGTCCGCACGGCCCAGCAGTATGGTGCCCCCGTCCGCCTGATCGAAACGACGGTCGAGGTCAACGACGCGCGCAAGAAGGCCATGGCGGGTCGCGTCGAGACGACCCTGGGCAACAGTGTCTCTGGCAAGACCGTCGCCCTGCTGGGCCTGACCTTCAAGCCCAACACCGACGACATGCGCGACGCGCCCAGCCTCGACATCGCACCCGCCCTGATCGCCGCCGGGGCCAAGGTCCAGGCCTTTGATCCCGAGGGCATGCACGAAGCGGCCAAGCTGCTGGACGGCGTCGAGATGAAGGCCAGCGCCTATGACGCCGTCACCGGCGCCGACGCCGTGGTTATCGTCACCGAATGGGACCAGTTCCGCGCCCTGGATCTGGACCGGGTCAAGGGGCTGATGAACCAGCCGGTGCTGGTCGATCTGAGGAACGTCTATCGGCCCGAGGACATGCTCAAGCGCGGCTTCAAATACTCCGGCATCGGACGCGGCTGATGGGCACGCCGATCATCGTCACGGGCGCGGCCGGCTTCATCGGCATGCACACGGCCGAGCGCCTGCTCGATCGGGGCGAAACCGTGATCGGCGTGGATGTCTTCAACGACTATTACGACCCGGCGCTGAAAGAGGCCCGCGCCGCCCGACTGGAAGGCCGCGAGGGCTTCCGCATGGTCCGCGCCGACATCGCTGATCATGAGCAGATGAAGGCCCTGGTCGCCGATAGCGGCGCTACCTGTGCTGATGTCAAAGCTGAATGCCCTGACCGATTACCTGCCCAAGATTCTGCTGAAGGACGGGTTTGTATAGTGAGGCAAGCGGGGATGGGGTTATGAAAGTGGGTGAGGTGGTCGGCAATTTAGATTTCAACGTAACTGAACTAAGTCCAGAAAATCGATTCAATAATGAACGTCTTCGAATTCTGATCGTTGCGCTGAACTACGCTCCTGAACTGGTTGGTTGTGCAAAATATACGACGGAATTTGCAGAAGACCTAGTTGCGCGCGGGCATAAGGTCGAAGTGGTGACCGGACCGCCTTACTACCCGGCCTGGTCTGTTCCTTCAGGATACTCTGGTGCCCGGTGGAGCAACGAGACACTGAATAACGTCGTAGTCCATCGTACTCCTCTCTATGTTCCGCCAAGGCCCGACCCCTTCAAGCGTATGATGCATTTGGCTTCGTTTGGGGCTGCCGCCCTTCCGGCGGCCCTTGGTGTGGCCCTGCGCTTCAAACCTGACCTTGTTTTCGCTGTAGCCCCGACCTTGGCTGCGGCATCTACGGCATTGGCGGCTGCAAAAGCTTCGGGAGCATCCAGTTGGTTGCATATTCAGGACTTCGAGGTGGACGCCGCCTTTGATTTGAACATGCTGAAGAACACAACAGGCCGTGCGATGGCGCTGCGGGTCGAGAGCAGTCTGTTTCGAACGTTCGACCGAGTGTCCAGTATCTCACCCGCCATGATTCAGCGCTTGGTGGCCAAAGGTGTCAGCACTGACAGAATCGTTGAGTTTCGCAATTGGGTAGACGTTGATGCCGTGCAAGTATTCGCCAGCCCTAACACACGGTACCGAAAAGAACTGGGCATTCCCGATGACCAGATCGTTGCCCTATATTCTGGCAATATGGCCGGCAAACAAGGGCTAGAGGTACTAGCTCAAGTGGCTAAAAACCTTAAAGCTGCTCTAGCTCCGGTGTCGCTTCTGCTATGTGGTGAAGGTCCTGCTCGCCTCGCGCTAGAGGCCTCTTGCAAAGGCGTAGACACTGTTCATTTTCTGCCACTGCAGCCATCGGAACGTCTGCCGGAACTTCTGGGCACGGCGGATATTCATCTGTTACCCCAACGTCCCGAGGCCGCCGATCTGGTCCTGCCGTCTAAACTGACGGGCATGTTGGCCTCCGGGAGGCCGGTTGTCGCCATGGCTAGTGAGGGCACGGGACTGGCGCATGAGGTCGAGGGCTGTGGACTGGCCGTTGCGCCCGATGCCGAAGCAATGACCATCGCCATCCTGCGTCTCGCGGACGACCCCGATCTGCGCCGCACCCTCGGTGCCGCTGGCCGCCTCCGCGCTGAGACCCGTTGGCGCAAGAGCGCCATCATTGATGATTTTGAGGTCGAGGCCTTTACCTTGTCGGATCGGGTGTAAGAGTGAGAAAACCTACCGTGCAAGATTTGTCTCAATTCCGTACGCCGCCGGGATTTCGCGGTCGGTCGGTTTTGATAGTGCAATTGTGGTGGCTAGTTCAATCGACGCTTTTCGCATGCTCGCCGCAGTTCATGTTTGGTTGGCGCAACTGGTTGCTACGTGTGTTCGGTGCCAGCATTGGTGCAGGCGTGCTGATACGACCCAGCGTGCGGGTCACCTATCCGTGGAACCTAACCATCGGAGACCATAGTTGGGTCGGAGACTATGCCGAACTTTACACACTTGGAGCCATCCACATCGGCAAGAACGCAGTCGTGTCTCAACACTGCTATCTGTGCACGGGGTCGCACGATATGACTGTCCCCTCCTTTGATATTTTTGCCGAGATGATTACGGTTGAGGATGAGGCGTGGATCGCCGCCGGTGCTTTCGTCCATCCCGGTGTGACTATCGCCCGGGGCTCGGTCATTGCGGCTAAGAGCGTGGTGCGTCACAGCACAGAGCCCTTTGGCGTTTATGCGGGGTCGCCACTTGCCTGGATTCGAGCCAGGGTGGCTACGGTCGGCCTGTCGGACATGACTGGCGACGCTCAATGAAACCCGCGCTGGCCATTTTTGCATTTAACAGACCTGCCAGTCTTGCGCGGCTCTTGGACAGTCTATCTGCCTGCCCCGAGTTTGCTGAGGCGGACGTTACTGTTTTTGTTGATGCTCCTCGGTCCGTTGCCGAGAGTGAGGCAGTAACTGAAACGCTGCGGGTCGCACACCAAGCTGCGACGGCGAACTGGCGCATCGTCGCCGCCCCTGAGAACCGGGGTCTCCGCCGGTCGATCTATGCCGGCGTCTCTGACGTATGTGCGCGCCACGGTCATGCTATCGTGCTTGAGGACGATCTTGTTCTTGCTCCGTCGGCATTGACCTATTTCCTCAAAGGCCTAGCCCGTTATGCTGATGAGCCTCGAGTCTGGAGCATTTGCGGTTATACATATCAGCATCCTCAGTTGATGCTCCAAAACCGATCTATTTGTATTCCGTTTGCCCACCCATGGGGATGGGCAACGTGGAAGCGAGCATGGGATCGTTTTGAGTTTGACCAGCCGACCGTTCCGGCAGCTACCCTGAGGTCGCGAAGCTTCCGGCACTTCTTCGACGTGGATGGTCTGAGCAGCGCCTCTGACCTCCTCGACCTAGCCCAGAAGGGGTTGGTCGATAGCTGGTTCATCCGCTGGCATCAGAAGATATTTTCAGAAGGCGGGGTGTCGGTTTTCCCGACCCGGCGCTATGTCACTAACATTGGCGTTGGCAAGGGAGGCACGCATGCGAGCGCGCTTAACCCCTACAAACTGTTGCTCGGTACAGATGTTCCGACCAATGCTGAGGTCGGCGACTGGCCCGCGACCGTTGAGATTGATTTCGCCGCCCTGGATTTGATGCGTCAAAGCTGGGACGCGAGAGTTCAGGTGGTTTTGGCTCGGCTCGGCATGGTCAAACGCCTAGTAAAATTGAAGCGTCGCGGAAAACTACGATGATCCGGTCCATATTAAGACCTCTATATCGACGGCTGATGCGCCGTCTCGCGGTGCGCCGGAACGTTGCCTTCGAGTCCGACCTTCAGGTGGGCGCGGGTTGTTTCATTAACGCCGTGGATCAGTTGACCATTGGTCCGAAGGTGGCGATCGGAACCAATGTCTGGATTTCCTGCAATGGCTCGATTGGTGCCGGCGTCCTCATTGGCAGCCAAGTCGGGATCGTGAGTCGCTATGAGCATAACCTCGGCCAGATCGGTGTCATGATCTCACAGGCCACGACCTTGGGTGCACCTGAATCACGAGCCCGTGACGCGCGGGATGAAGTTCACATTGGGGACGACGTTTGGATTGGTTTTAACGCCACAATTCTGAGTGGTGTAACAATCGGGCGCGGCGCGATCATCGCCGCTGGCTCTGTAGTTAGCCGCGACGTTGACGCTTATGCAGTCGTGGCTGGAAATCCGGCTCGTCCGGTGAGTGAACGAATGACTACTTCGGATCGGATCCATCATGAGAGAGGCCTCGCTTCAAGCTAGGTGTTTGATCCCGCGGATTGATGGCGTCTGTTTGTACGCATTGACCACACCAGAAAGTTCGCGGTGATCGATACGTCTGACAGGCGGGCGGGCTAGGATTTCTCCAGCATCTGCTGGAGGCCGTGCACTACCGCGTCCACACCATCTCGACAGACAATGGCATCCAGTTCGTCGGACAGCCCTGCAATCGAAACGCCGCCTGGTCGCGCCAGATGCGCTTCGCCATGATCTGCGAGGTGGATGACATCGCGCAGATCGTGACGAAGCCGAACTATCCCTGGATCAATGGCCGAGTCGAGCGGATGGACCACTCCACGAACGCATCTATTAGGATAGCCACAACAAGCTGTGCGCGCACCTCACCGACTTCATGGTCGCCTACAACTTCGCTCGCAGGCTTAAGGCGCTCAGCCCCATCGCGCCATAGGAATATATCGCCAAAATCGGGACTTCAAGCCAGATCGATTCACGCTCAATCCGACACGACAGATTCCACGACTAAACACCTAAGGGCGTCTCATAACCTATCTGTACGGCGCTCGCCTCTGATAGATCGTGGATATTCCGATCAAGCTCAAGAGCAAAAACGCAAGGCCGATGGTACCGAAGGAGGAATCAAGTCTCCACATAGCGAAGGCCATAAATGCAGCAGCAAAACCAACGCTGGGGTGGAAATTGCTGATCTTATTATAGGCGAGTGTATAAAGTGCCAAGACGCCTGAAAGTGCAAATGGCCATAGATAAAGAAAATTACCGAAGGCCTCACCTAGAAGTGTCGAGTTCAATGCCAGTTGTTCAAGCCGGTTGATGCCGCGCCCGAGTACAAATCCATAAGACTCAGGTCTACCCTCCCAAATCATCTTTGGAATATAGAAAGTTGCCGGTCTCAGTAAAAATGTCGAACCCCACATCGCAGGAATGCCATCTCCCGCCTGATTTATGATGTGATTTATAACCGTCAGATTGATCGACTCGAATATACCGTTTAATTTGTCGGCAAACGCCATCTCGTACTGACCATTGTACCTGACTGCATCAAAAAGTGCTTGTTGAAAGCTGTCAATACTATAGCCTCGAACAGAAAATAGACCTCGGAACGTAGTCCATACATTGCTAGCTTGAGGCACTACCAGTAGTGATGCCGTGATAAAGCTAATTTGTGTAAATCGAGATTTTGCCATCATCATAATGACCATCGTGCCGTAGTAAGCGGCGCTAATGCGATTGAACGTTGTGAATGAATCAAAAACAACAACTCCCGCTCCAACAGAGAGCGCGATAGCAAGTGATATTTTTTTACCCCTCCATCTATAATACAGCAGGCCGAATATCGCCGTTCTTAACGTGCTTGATATGTGTTTTGTAATCAAGATTAAGGGGCTGTTTTCCAGTCCTTCATGAACGGAGTGAAACCAGTGTCCTCCGTTCGCTATTCCAGTCTGCACAAAACTTACTACGGATACGAGTAGGTAGCAAAATAGAGCAAGGCTCAGGAGGGGGGCCTCCTCGCTTATCCTGGAGACCTTTCCGGATTGGTTCCCTGGTCGTGGTAGTACTGCATGCAAGACCGATATTAGGAATGCGCAGGCAATAATGTTCAGGGTCGTCATTACATCCTGAAATGGATGGTACGGCGGAACTAGAATGAACTGTCCAGAGATTGACCCTGCTAACATTGCAATTAACAGTGGAGCCATAAGATAAAATATAAGACCGAAAAGAATGCCATCCATGAAGCAAAGTTTAGATAGTTCGACCTTTTTTAGGCGAAATAGAACAGCGAAGGATGCCCCGATGTACAAAGTCCATAATGCAAAATATATCATTTCAATGTAATCTTGTGTCGGTCTGTTTGTAGGTGCAATTTATACGTAGAATTTATTTTCTGCGCTCTTGAAACCCAAAAAAACCAGCAGAGACATAGGGTTTCTCCGGCAGCGACGGCAGCGGCGGCACCTTCCAGCCCCCAGTGATCAGAGCCAAGTTTTGCAAGCACAACAGTTACTATGGCGGATGGAAGGAGGCCAGTCGCCATACGACCATGGGCATTTGTGGCCGAAAGCAAGTTCGTGCCAAAAAACCATATTGAGTGAATGCCCATTGCGAGCCCCAAGAGCGCAACTACTATTTGCGGCGGGGCAACCTGACCGCCTGTCCAGATGCCAATCAGGTCCGAACCAAAGACGCCAAAAAACACTGCAGCGGGCACCGCAACGCCCACTAACATGACGGTATTCAGCTTTTCTATTTTCTGGATTGCAGCGTGATCGCCTTGTGCGCTAGCGGCCGACAATTCTGGGACCAGCGCGCGGTTCACGGCGCTGATGACCTGAACGGCAATTCTGCTTACTGTTCGGCTTGTCGTAATGACTGCGGTCGCTGTGGGTGAAATAGCCAAGCCCACGACTAGCGCGACGCCTTGCATATTGAGGGCCAAGGATATCGGTATCGACATTGATCCAAACGCCGGGCCAATCAAGCGCTTGAGAGTCCTTTGAGACGCATGCCTAAACCCGATCGGTAGCCACGAAACCTTGGAGCGCAATAACCCGTACAGCGCCAAAATATCTAATAACCTTATTGCCAGAAGTGCGGTAGCGGCACCGAGGAACCCTCCTCCTAGATAAGCCGCTGCTAGGCTCGCGCATCCCTCAACGAACTGGAATGTGTCGTTCAAAAATGATCCTTGAGCGTAGTTTCCTGTCGCCCGCAGAGCGCCTAAAAAGGATCGTGACAGCAAACAGGCGACTGCGTAAATTGTAAGTATCAAGGCGGTGGATGCGTAAAGCGTGATTGTCGCGTTTCCGACAAACATAGCCGTCCCTAGACAAGCCAAAACCGCCGCCGCGACAACGCCTCCTCCAATTAATAGATTCAGCGCCCACACGCTTTGAAAGGTTTGAACGGCGGTATCTAGTTCGTCTCGTGCCACGTTCATGGCGATGTCATTGGTTGCGGCGGTGGAAAACCCGAAATCTGACAAAGCCAAATAGGTGGGGAGAGCGCTAAGCATGACCCACAGACCATAGTCGCGCACGCCCCAAGCATGGGTAAGCACAGGCACGCTCAGGCCCGTAACGAGCGTTACATAGAGCAGGTTAATGACGTTGGCACCCGCTCCAGCAAAAACGCGCTTGGCTCTAGACATCGCCACAAGCGATCACTGATCGGGTGAGATTCATGCCTGAGCCATCGGATTGACTGGCTCGATCGTTTGCGCCAGCAGCCATTGATAGGCGTTTTCTACGCCGGTCTTGAGTTCGGTCTGCGCTTGCCAATCCATGGTCTTGAGTTTGTCTCCGCTCATCAACTTGCGCATGGTGCCGTCTGGCTTGGTAGGGTCGGTGCAGATTTCGCCGGTGAAACCCACGACTTCGCACACCAGACGGGCCAAATCGATGATGGCTATGTCCTTGCCCGATCCGACGTTGACGTGCTCGAAGTCGGAGTAGCGCTGCATTAGGAAAACGCACGCATCTGCGCAGTCGTCGGCATGCAAGAACTCGCGGCGGGGTGTGCCCGTGCCCCAGATGGTGATGTGATCCGCGCCCGCCAATTTGGCGTCATGCGCCTTGCGGATCAGAGCCGGCAGGACGTGACTGGTGTTCAGGTCGAAGTTGTCGCCCGGGCCGTAAAGGTTGGTCGGCATAGCGCTGATGAAGTCGCAGCCATGTTGTCTGCGATAGGCCTGAGCCAGCTTGATGCCCGCGATCTTGGCGATCGCGTACCACTCGTTGGTCGGTTCTAGAGGGCCGGTCAGCAGCGCGTCTTCCGGGATCGGCTGGGGGGCCAGCTTCGGGTAGATGCAGCTGGAGCCCAGGAACAGCATCTTGCCGACATTGTTGCGATATGCCGCCTCAGTGACGTTCGCCGCAATCATCAGATTGTCGTAGAGGAAGTCGGCTGGGTAGGTGTCGTTGGCTAGGATGCCGCCTACCTTGGCTGCCGCCATAAAAATGACGTCCGGCTTGTTGTCGGCGACGAAGGCGTTGACCTCCGCCGGGTTCTTCAGGTCCACCTCAGCGCGGGTTGCCGTGATGATCTCGCAGTTCTCGCTGGCCAGACGGCGCACGATGGCCGAGCCGACCATCCCGCGATGACCAGCGACCCAAACCCGTTTGCCCGCAAGCGGGAAGATGATCTCACTCGCCATTGCCGCGCTGCTCTTTCGCCACGGCGATCAGGTCGGCGGCGACCATTTCGGCGCACAGGGCTTCCCACTTGGTTTCGTGAGTCCAGCCCAGCTTGGCCTTGGCCTTGGCGGGGTTACCGATCAGCAGGTCGACTTCCGTCGGGCGGAAATAGCGGGGATCGATCTCGACATAGACCCGGCCGGTTTCGGCGCAGACGCCCTTTTCATCGACGCCCTCGCCTTCCCAGCGCAAAGTCACGTCGATCTGGCGGAAGGCATGGGTGACGAAGTCGCGGATGACAGTGGTTTCACCGGTCGCGAGGACATAGTCGTCGGGCTTGTCCTGCTGCAGCATCAGCCACATGCCGCGCACATATTCACGGGCGTGGCCCCAGTCACGCTTGGCGTCGATGTTGCCCAGGAACAGCGTCTCCTGGAAACCGTGCTTGATGGC
Source organism: Brevundimonas nasdae (assembly GCF_019395145.1). Lineage (NCBI taxonomy): Bacteria > Pseudomonadati > Pseudomonadota > Alphaproteobacteria > Caulobacterales > Caulobacteraceae > Brevundimonas > Brevundimonas nasdae. The sequence goes on along the minus strand of NZ_CP080034.1, from coordinate 3,015,768 downwards.
GGCGACCGCACGGGTGATCTTGCGCGTCACGAAGGTTTCGCCGCGCAGAGGGCTCTCGTGGTTGAATAGGATGCCGTTGGAAGCATGCATCCCATAGGCCTCGCGGTAGTTCACCACGATCCAATAGGCGTACATCTTTGCCACGGCATAGGGGCTGCGCGGATAGAAGGGCGTCGTTTCCGACTGCGGCACTTCCTGCACCAGGCCGTAAAGTTCCGAGGTCGAAGCTTGATAGAATTTCGTCTTCTTCTCGAGGCCGAGAATGCGGATTGCTTCGAGGATGCGCAGCGTGCCGATGCCGTCGGCGTTGGCGGTGTATTCCGGCGCCTCGAACGACACCTGGACGTGGCTCATGGCCGCCAGATTATAGATCTCGTCAGGCTGGGTTTCCTGAATGATGCGGATCAGATTGGTCGAGTCCGTCAGGTCGCCATAATGCAGGATGAAGCGCGGATCCTTCTCGTGAGGGTCCTGATAAAGGTGCTCGATCCGGGCGGTGTTGAACGACGAAGAGCGACGCTTCACTCCATGGACGATATAGCCTTTCTCCAGAAGAAGTTCTGAAAGGTACGCGCCATCCTGTCCCGTCACGCCCGTGATGAGTGCGACCTTACCGTTCAATTCTGTAGCCATGGTTTCCTCGAATGCAGCTTCACCCCAAGCGCTGCCGTGGGCTACATAACAAGGTGCATTCAAGAGGGCCATTCAAATTGCTGCGGCGCACATCTACCTCTCTGCTCGAGATGAAAAATCTGCACCGCTCGTTGCACCTCAGTATTCATTCTATCACAGTCATACCATCGACCTTTGATGATGGAGGGACGCCGGTCCAGTGCCATGTCTCTGGTGCGTGTTGCAGCGCCTGAACCGTCTGTCTTGGCGTTGCCGGAATGCCAACAGGCACGGGAAAATCGGTGCCGGAAGGCACGAGGTTCAAGGTGAAGCGATGTGGAGAGCCGGTGAAGTTGACCTCGACAATAACTTGGCGGCGTGTGCCTTCCGAGATCAGCAGTTGATCAGCGAAGACATAACCGCCGAAGGCGGCGCCTGGATCGATTGCCGTGGTTTGCAGCACGTGTCGCCCCCAAACAGACATGGCATGGCGCAACCGGTTTTCGATTGTCGCTGAATCTACCGCGTATGATCCGGTCGCTGGGCGATATGCGATCTGGCGGCGCCCCGAATTATTATGTCGCCCGCTTCATCTTGATCGCGCTGTATACGAGTATGCGTCATGCGCGCAGCTGAACCTGCTCTGCATGGGGAACGCTGAAGCAGGCTTCGTCGATCTTCACGACAATCGCATCTATGGCGCGGCAAGCCTGAGCGCGAGACACTCAATCGGCGTCGTCCCTGCACCATTCCCGAGCGGCGGCTACCGCATTTACAGCGCTGGCGTCGTCTGACGACCCATGGGACTTGCGGCCACGCCGACGAGATCATTCAGCGTCAGAAGGTGGGCTTTGGTCTGCCTTCCGACTCGCCCAGTTGGATGAAAACGGCGCGCCGCGCACGTTCAAACACACCTGCATAATCTGGTTGTTGCGGGAAAGCGTGTTGACCTGGATGTGGCGAAGTTCACGTGCACTGGCGAGGCGCTGATCCGCCGTGTCTATGGCACCCCTGCCCTGATCACATGGAAGGGGTGCGGAACGCCGTAAGTCGGCGCCGCTGATTGGCAGCGGCGTTTGTTGCTGTCGGAGACAGATCAGAACTGCGTCGGCGTCCCTGGAGCGCCATCACAAATCCGCTCCCACGTCGCTTCAAAGACCGTCCCTATGAGACCGCCTTCGTCATTGATGCGGCCGGACGCCTCTCCGCGATCGGAAACGCTAGAATGGAAACGTCTGAAGCCGGTCATTCCGCCGTAAACGTTCTGGCTGTTCACTTCGCCACAGAAGGTTGTTGTACCGAGGCTGTTCACGTGTCTCCGGACGTTCCGGAACTGCGCTGAGCCTGGCTCGCGCAGTCGATTTGTGACGGCGCTGCGGGCGGCGGTGCGGATTTGGGTCGCAGTCCAGTTCACTCGGGGCGTTCGAGCGCGCTCGGCGGCCACCTGACGATCATACTCGCCAGAGGCCAAGCGGTCGATCCGGTCCATAATGCTGCCGCGTGAGGGGCTTGTCTGGGCGGCAACGGGGCGAGGTTGTGGTTGCCCGGACAGCAAGCTGAGCACCATTTCTTCTTCCCCAGGTTCCCAGCCGCGAATGACAGGCGGGATCGCCATGTAGGACTCCACGCCTGCGTTCGCCGGGTCGCGCAGAAATTGTCGGATGTCGGAATCGGTGCGGCAGACTTGCGCCAAACGGACTTCTCTGTAGCTGCAGGTTTCTGGATTGCCTCTCGCGCTGCTGGGCGAGGCGATGCCTATGGCGGCAATGGCGACGGCCGCTGCCATGGCGATTTGAACCCTACGAATACGATACCGCTTGGACATGCTCAACTCCCTCTGAATGGGATCTATCTTGCCTATCAAGCATTACCAGAAAGTTAGGCAAGATAGTTCCTAGAGCCGAGCGCGACTGTCGGCGCCCATGGAGCGATGCGGTGGGAAGATCGAGTCGGCGCGAATATTAGGCGATTGCGCAAGACCAAGGGGCTGAGCCAGGAGGCGCTCGCTCATGAGGCTGGCATGGCTATGCGCTATCTCGCCGGGATCGAGCGGGGCGAGGAAAACCCCAGCTTGGCGTTCCTTGTGAAACTGTCGGATGCGCTTGGCGTGCAGCCGGGTCGTCTGTTCGATCTGGAATAGGGTCGGCGCTGACGCGAAGCTGTGATGGCAGCCTTAAGGGCAATCGGCTCCAAGTCGTTCCCTAAGGTTCTTATGACTTTTTCGGAGCCTCCAGCCTCCCGGACCATGGCCTTGAAGGGCATTTCGAACGCATAGGCGATCAACACGAAGAAGGCTGGCCAGGATAAGCTAGGCGCGGTCCACGGCCGGAAGGGGGGCGGCTGGGGGTGACCCCCCCAGCCCCTGCCGCCCCCCTTCCGGCCGGGCCTACGAGTCATCGTTCGTGCGTATCGTGACTTAGGTCCAAAGTCCCCGATTTTTCCAAAGCGATTTCAAGTGCCTACGGTAACGTGACTCTGTTCGGTCCGCCTCGACCTACCCATTTCACGCGCATTGTTGCACTGCACAACGGCAATCGTGACTCTAAAACGCCCCCGATTTCGAGAAAAAGTTCAATAAAATCAGTAAAACGCCAACCTGCCTCTGGCGGCTAACGTGACTCTCCCTCCGAAACCCCGTTTCGCCATAATCGCGCCTCATTTCCTCCGATTTGAGCGCTCAACACCCGTTTCCAGGCGCCGGCCGGCCGATCTGGCGCTTTTCGGCTATCGTGACTCAACAGGAGGGAGTCACGTTACCCCTGGAGTCATAGATGGCTGCTAAAGTGACTCCTGAATTCAGGCTGCGTCAGGGTTTGGGCGGCGCCGATGAATTTCGTGACTCCTTTTGTGGGGGCATGGTTTCCGTTTTGGCGTTCGTTCGCCGACGCGCCAGTGCGGGTTGTTCCGGTGACGCTAATCGCACCCCAGACCCCAAGTCCGCCCAAGCGGGGATGAAGATCACCCCAGCTGAATGAAGGATGGACACCATCAGTTTGGCATTTGCGGTGTTCACCGGCGCCGGGCCATTGCCAGACTCAGCGCGCTTGATCGTGTTCGGCGCCAGTCCGGTGCGCTCGGCCAGATCTAATACAGACATGTTCACCAATCCTCGGGCGGCCCGCAACTGGGCGCCGGTGGGGTGATCGGCGGGTTTCGTCCTTGGGGTGCTCATAATTCAATTTGACTCTTTAGCCTAAGTTTGAATTCGTGGACTCATTCTGAAGATGGAGTCTTAAATGACTATTTACGATCCGCCCAACCCTTCCTGCTCGATTCACGGCAAACGCCTTCAGCGCTCGGCTTGCGCAACGTGCAACGCCACGTACATGCGCCGCTATCTCAAGGTTCAGCGGCGTCTGGTCCCTGCCGTCGCGCTCCATAGTCGCGCCCGCCAGCGTGCAGCCCGTCGCGGACTGCCGTTCGATCTGGAGGTGCGCGACATCATTGTACCTACGATCTGTCCCGCTTTGGGCGTGCCGCTCGTTATTGGCGAGATGCGGTCGCCCTATTCGCCATCTCTTGACCGCATACGCCCAGCCCTCGGTTATGTTCGCGGGAACACCCGCGTCATCTCCGACCGAGCCAATCGCCTGAAGGGCGCCCTGGACATTAACGGGCTGATCGAACGTGCTGTGACTGCCGTCGATCAGCGTCGTGCCGATTATGCGCGACTGGTCGAATACCTCGACCGGGAACTCCTGCTCGCCGAGGTGCGGCGTAAGGCGGCGCTGGCGGGGCGCGCCGGTGAGGAATGGGCAAAGGTGGCCAAATTCTTGGAAGCGGCGTTCATACGCGCGGATTGGAAGCGCTGATGACCTGGTGTGAATGTCGTCCGCAGGGCTTGCTGCGCCACTTCGTGGGGCCTGAAGTCACTCAAGGGCGCCAGCGTGTTTTCGTCGGCTCCAGGCCGTCGGAGGATGGTTGGACCACGGCGATCATCAAGATCGAAGGCTGTACAGATGCGGCTGAAGCCGTCTGGCTCGGTCAGCGCATTCGGTCTGACATCATCGAGCATATCGCCATCACCAACGACGAGGTGACACCGGTGGAGGCCGCTGGAGTCGAGTCTGGCTTTAGCGCCATTGGTGCGGGCTGGACTGTCGCCGTCTTTGTGATTTTAGCCACGCAGGAGCAGGCGGCCGACTTGTGCGATTTTCTCACGGCCTATGCTTCAGCAGGCGAATAGAGGGTGTTCTTGAATGGCGCTACGGAACATTCCTTTACAATAACAATAGGTTAAATGGCCATTCCCATTGCAATCTCCGCCACATGTGCTATTTCTGTGTGAACAACGTTCTTCCCCGGCCGTGACGACAGTCGGGGAAGGCGTCGCTCAATCCCGAGCCTTGATATCTATCTCCAGTCGTCGAATGCCCAATCGTCTCCCCTCGCCATTTTCCCCTGACGCAGCGTCAAAAGACTGGTCCCAGCTTAAGGCTGCCGCCTTCTACCTGCTGCCTCCTGAACAGATGGATCAGGAGGCTCGGCCATCTCCAATCCCCACCGCTTGGCCGCTTCTTCTTTCGAAGGAGCAGTTGTGCGCATACCTGGCGCTATCTTGGTCAACCATCTCCAAGATTTGCACCGTGGCCCCCATCGATGTTGGCGTCAGTGTGGTCCGGTATAGTCGTGTTCAAATCGACGAATGGGTTGCAGGTCTGCCCTCTAAGCCCACCAAGCGCGCGGCAGCAGGAAGGGCGAGTCTTCCGGACCCAGAATTCGAAAGCAGCAAGAGGCGGGCCTCTGCATTGGACAGGGTCCGGGCACGCACGACTCTTCGTCGCCATGATCAAGGTAGTCGTCGCTCAAGTGGTGAGGGACGCAATGAACCAGGTTAGGTACGTCCAGCGCATCCGACGCCGGACTGGGGTTGTTGATCTCTATTTTCGCAAAGGGGGGCACCGCGAAGGGCCTCTGCGGTCGCTGGATGGGTCTTTGGAGTTGAAGGCCGAGGTTGACGCCATTCTTGCTCGGATCGCCCGAGCGCACGCAGCCCAGACGCCGAAAGCGGGAACCGTCGGCGGCGCCATCCAACGCTACAGGAAGTCGGCCGATTTTATCCGCCTAGCCCGATCAACACAGAAGGAATACGAGCGTCTGCTTCGTGAAATCGAAGCCGATGTCGGCGAAGTCCGTCTCGAAGAGATCGATACGGCATGGATTACAGAGTTGCGCGATCTCTGGGCGCCGCGCGGCTACAAGGCCGCAAATGACCGACTGCAAGTTCTAAAGAACGCCTTGGCGCCGACGGTGAATGATGAACGGATAAAAGCGGACCCGTTTTTAAAGCTGAAGAAGTTGGCGCCGCCGCACAGCGCCGATGAGGTGAACCTCGCCTGGACAGACGAGGAAGTTGACGCGTTCATCGCGTTGGCCCTCCAGCGCAAAATGCCGGGCTTGGCCCGTGCTGTGGCTCTTGGGCGCTGGGCCGGCTTTCGTCGGGGAACGATCTGCAATATTCCCCTGAACGCTAGGGTTCTCGCCCAGAATGAGGACGGCTTGCCTCAACGTCGGCTCTACTGGACGACGGAGAAGCGCAAGGTCTTGTGCGACAAGCGGGAAGACGGCCGTCTCTCGGCGCTTTTGGAAAGCACGCCTGCAAAGGCCCTCACCATCGCCTACGACCAAAAAGGTCAACCCTGGAAGCAACGGGCTTTGAATCAGGCGGTCGCCCGCCTGATCGGCGCGCTTGCCCAATCCGGCCACGCTCGTCCCAATCTCTCACCGCATGGCCTACGTCACGCCCGTGGGCTTGAACTGGCGTACGCAGGTGCGTCGGATGCCGAGATCATGGCGCAACTTGAACATTCCTCTGAACGCGCGGCGAAGATTTACCGTCGACAGGCCGAGCGTCGCCGCATGGCCGACAGTGGGCAGGATCGAGTCGATAATGTCGTCGCGATCAAGGCACAGAGAAAGCGGTCCTCGAACAGGGCGTGAACGCAGGCTGTAACGAAGGCTGTAAAATGACTGTAACAGCGCGGCCTTTCGGCTGCGGGCCAACTACTAAGTCATTGAAAAGAATGGCGCACCCGAAGAGATTCGAACTCCTGACCCCCAGATTCGTAGTCTGGTGCTCTATCCAGCTGAGCTACGGGTGCGCATTCGCCTTTCAGCGAAGGGGTGTCTTTAGCGTCTGGTTTGGGAAGCGCAAGCCGCTGTTTAGATTTTATCTGGTTCGGGCGGGTTGGCGTGTGCGGTCGTAAGGCTTAGGTCGGTTGAAAGCCGTGCAGCCGTAAGGATTTTCATGCGTCTCGACCGTCGTTTTGCCGCCGCCTTGCTGGTTCCGGCGATGCTGACCGCCTGGCAGGCGGCGCCTGTCTCCGCCGTAGCCCAGAGCGCTGTTCAGGCGCGTTCGGCGCAGGTTCAGCCGATCCAAGCCCGCGCCGTGCAGGCGCGGGGGCCGTTGGTGGCGGCGGCCAATCCGTTGGCGGCGGAGGCGGGCATGGCGGTGCTGCGGCGCGGCGGGTCGGCGGTGGATGCGGCGGTGGCGGTGCAGGCCGTGCTGGGTCTGGTCGAGCCGCAGTCGTCGGGCCTGGGGGGCGGCGCCTTCCTGATGGCCTATGACGCGGCGACGGGCGAGATCACCTCTTACGACGGGCGCGAGACGGCGCCGTCTTCGGCGACGCCAGAGCTGTTCTATGAAGACGGCAAGCCTCTGAGCTTTGTCGACGGCGTCCTGTCGGGCCGTTCGACCGGGGCGCCGGGGGCGGTGGCCATGTTGGCCATGGCGCAGAAGGATCATGGCAAGCTGGCGTGGCGCGACCTGTTCGGGGACGCCGAACGGCTGGCCCGCGACGGCTTCGTGGTCAGCGCGCGTCTGGCGGGCATGATCAACAGCAATGCGCCCCAGGCCAGGACGGCGTCGGCCAGCGCCTATTTCACCAAGCCGGACGGCACGCGTTATCAGGCGGGCGATGTCCTGAAAAACCCCGCCTACGCCCGCACCGTGTCGCTGTTGGCCGAGCAGGGGCCGGGCGTCTTTTACGGCGGCGAGATCGGCCGTGACATCGCCGCGGCTGTGGCGGAGGGGCCGCGTCCGGGTGGCCTGACCGCAGCGGACATCGCCGCCTATCGGCCGCTGCGTCGTGACGCCCTGTGCCGTCCGTACCGGGCCTATGTGATCTGCGTGCCGCCGCCGCCGTCCAGCGGCGTGGCCGTGCTGCAGCTTCTGGCCATGGCCGAGAAGACGCCGGACATCGACAAGGGCGCAAGCAGCCCAGAGGCCTGGGTCGCGCTGGGGCGGCTGCAGCGTCTGATGTATGCGGATCGTGACCGCTACATCGGCGATAACGACTTTGTCGGCGTGCCGCTGGCGGGCCTGCTGGATTCGGACTATGTCGCCAGTCGCGCGGCTCTGGTTCCCGAGGTGAACGGTCCGGTCCCGGCGGGCCATCCGACGGGGGCGCCGCCGGTCGGCGTGGACGCGACGGCAGAGCCGGGCGGCACCACCCATTTCGTCGTCGTAGACGCCTGGGGCAATGCGGTCAGCATGACCACGACGGTTGAGAGCCTGTTCGGCAATGGGCGGCTGGTCGACGGCTTCTTCCTGAACAATCAACTGACCGACTTCTCGTTCACGCCCAGCGAAGACGGTCATCCGGCGGCCAATGCGGTGGCGGCGGGCAAGCGGCCGCGTTCATCCATGACGCCGACGCTGATCCTGGATCGTCAGGGGAACCTGGTCGGCGCCATCGGTTCGCCGGGCGGCTCCAGCATCCTGGCCTATGTGGCCAAGGCCCTGGTCGGGGCCATCGACTGGAACCTGCCGATGCAGGAGGCCATCGCCCTGCCGAACCTGGTGGTGCGCGGCGCCATGGTCGGGGCGGACACCGAACAGATGTCGCCCGAGATCCAGGCCGCGCTGGCCGAGGCAGGCATGCCGCTGCGGCCCAATGCGACGGAGACGTCCGGTCTGCACGGCATGATCTGGCGCAACGGCGCCTGGGACGCGGGCGCCGATCCGCGTCGCGAAGGCGTGGTGCTGACGAAGTAAGCGGACTTAGCGGCGGGGTCTGATCGACAGCTGGAAGGCGATCAGGCCTTCGCTGACGTCGGTGTCCAGGCCGTTCATGCCGCGCAGGCCCTTGCCGGCGTCGATCTCGCGATAGACCACCCCGAACGAGGTCTGGATGTCTCCGCGCCGATAGGCCACGCCGACCGAGGCGTCGCCCAGGAAGGAGCCGCGATCGCGGTCCTGCGCCACGCCTGAACGGGCATAATCGCCGTCACGCGTGCGGGCGAAATTATAGCCCACCGCTCGGCCCGACCCGGCGGCGTAGATGAACCAGCGGGCGCGTTCGCCGAACCTTTGCTGACCGCTGGGGGCCAGTCGATCCAGACCCTCGCCGATCTTCAGGGTGGCGCCGGCTTCGGCCGATCCGCCGTCGCTGCCGACGCCGAAACCGGCGTGAGGCGTCAGGCTGACTTCGAGGCCCGACGGGGTGTGGCCCCTGGCGCCCCGGAAACCGCGCACATAGCGCAAGTCATAGGCGCTCTGATCCAGTTCGACGTCGTCGCGCGGCGTGACGGGCAGGGGAGAGCCGTCGGCGCGGCGCAGGCGGCCTGCGGTCTCCAGCGTTAGGCGGTCGGCGGCGACATTGCGGTCGATCCAGACGTCGCGGCGCGTGGTGACGGCAAGGCCATCGCCCTCGGCGGGACGGAAGGCGGTGGGAAACTCGACCACAGGGCCGAAGCGGGCGTCGGGCAGGACGTCGAACCGGGTCTGGTCGGCCAGGCGCGCAGGCGCGGCGGCGTCGACATCCGTGACTGGGCCGTCGTCAAAGCTGTTGGGGGCCCAGAGCTGGGTGTGGGCGTCAGCCGCGCCAGCCACCGCCAGCACGCCCCCCACGCCGAATATCCAGGCCGCGATGCGCATTCGGTCTCCCTACCGTCCGCTGACCCTGACCCTGCACCAGATAGGCAGGGAGTCCAACGGAGATTTTGACACGGTTTCGTCACTTTTGAACGACGCCGCACGGCAAGGGTTCCCCCAAAGCGAAAGGGCCCCGCTTTCGCGAGGCCCCTGAAGTGGGTCTGAATGTCGGCCTTACTGGCAGGCCAGGCACTCGTCGTAGTCGGTCTTGGGCATGGAGAAGAGGTCCGGCTGGTTCGGATCCAGCACCTCCTCGGCCTTGTCCTCGGCGCCCGCGAAGGCGGCGCGCTGGACCGACTTGGAGCGCAGATAATACAGCGACTTCACGCCGCGCTCCCACGCCGACCAGTGCAGCATGTGCAGGTCCCATTTGTTGACGTCGCCGGGGATGAACAGGTTCAGCGACTGGGCCTGGCAGATTTCCGGCGCGCGGTCGGCGGCCAGTTCGACCACCCAGCGCTGGTCCAGTTCGAAGGCGGTCTTGAACACGCCCTTCTCGTCTTCGTTCAGGGCGTCGATGTGCTGAACCGAGCCTTCGTGCTCCAGGATCGAGTTCCAGACGGCCTCGGTGTTGATGCCCTTCTCGTCGAGCAGGCGCTCCAGATAGGGGTTCTTGACCGCGAACGAGCCGGACAGGGTCTTGTGCGTATAGATGTTGGCCGGGATCGGCTCGATGCCCGCCGACGTGCCGCCGCAGATGATCGAGATCGAGGCGGTGGGGGCGATGGCCAGCTTGTGGCTGAACCGCTCCATGACGCCGCGGTCCTGAGCGTCCAGGCAGGGGCCCTTCTCTTCGGCCAGGGTGCGGCTGGCCTTGTCGGCCTCGCGGCGCAGATGCTTGAACAGGCGCATGTTCCACGACTTGGCCATGGCGCTTTCGAAGGCCACGCCCTGACCCTGCAGGAAGGAGTGGAAGCCCATCAGACCCAGACCCACCGAACGCTCGCGCTTGGCCGAATAGACGGCGGCGGCCATGGCGGGCGGGGCGCGGTTGATGAAGTCCTGCAGCACATTGTCCAGGAACCGCATCAGGTCCTCGATGAAGCGGGGCTCCTCGCGCCACTCCAGGAAGGTCTCGGCGTTGACCGACGACAGGCAGCAGACGGCGGTGCGGTCCACGCCCAGGTGGTCCTTGCCGGTGTGCAGCATGATCTCGGCGCACAGGTTCGACTGTTTGACCTTCAGGCCCAGGTCGCGCTGGTGCGGCGCCATCTGGCGGTTCACCGTGTCCGAGAAGATCAGATAGGGCTCGCCGGTCTGCATGCGGATGTCGAGCAGCTTGGTCCACAGCGAGCGGGCGTCGACGGTCTTCAGGACTTCGCCGTCCTTGGGCGACTTGAGGTCGAAGGAGGCGCCGACCTTCACCGCCTCCATGAACTCGTCGGTGATGTTGATGCCGTGGTGCAGGTTCAGGGACTTGCGGTTGAAGTCGCCCGAGGGTTTGCGGATCTCAAGGAACTCCTCGATCTCCGGGTGATGGATGTCCAGATAGACGGCGGCCGAACCGCGGCGCAGCGACCCTTGCGAAATCGCCAGGGTCAGTGAGTCCATCACGCGGATGAAGGGGATGATGCCCGAGGTCTTGCCGGCGCCCTTGACCTTCTCGCCGATGGAGCGGACGCCGCCCCAGTAGGTGCCGATGCCGCCGCCGTTCGAGGCCAGGGCCACGTTCTCGTTCCAGACGTTCTGAATGCCGTCCAGGCTGTCGCCCACCGCGTTCAGGAAGCAGGAGATGGGCAGGCCGCGATCGGCCCCGCCGTTCGACAGGACGGGGGTCGCGGGCATGAACCACAGGCGGCTCATATAGTCATAAAGGCGCTGGGCGTGTTCGGCGTCGTCCGAGAAGGCGGTCGAGACCCGCGCAAACATGTCCTGATAGCTTTCGCCCGCCAGCAGATAGCGGTCTTCCAAGGTCTTCTTGCCGAAATCGGTCAGCAGGGCGTCGCGCGAACGGTCCACCTGGACCGATTTCACGACCGTCAGATGCGGCTTCTCCGGCGCCTGCGTCCCCGCAACACCTTGGAATTCGGTCGTCTTTAAAGCCTCGCCGCCAGCCATGGTCATCTGCATCCTGAACAAAAAGAGCCTAGAGCCACTTGCGCCAGAACCACATCATCTTGTGGCCGTCGCGCTCCCTGAGCCCACATATAGGGCGCACATGCCTAATAAGCCGTCAACGACTTGACGCCGCCTTTGGGCGCGAATCACTTGGACAAATGATCGCCGACTGGGGACAAAGCCCGGCAGCAAGCCAGCGAACCTCTTGTGACGCTTCCAAGTCACGCGATCACGAACGCGTGATCGGAACGCGCGGCAAACGGAGCCGTTTGGAAACTCGATGAACACGCCCGCCCAACGTCCCTTTTTGACACGCGCACTGACATTGGCGCGCACCGAGATGGCGGCCTTGAGCGCTTTTCTGGTGGCGGCTGTCGGCGTCTTCGCCTTCATCCAGATCGCCGACGAGGTGCGCGAGCCTGGCGGCCAGGCGTTCGATCAGCATGTCCTGTCGCTGATGCGGCCCTATGCCGATGATCCCGGCCGTCCCTGGGGGCCGTGGTGGCTGAAGGAGGCTGCGGCCGACATCACCTCTCTGGGCGGCATATCGGTGCTGGGCCTGTTCGCCCTGATCGTCATTGTCTTCCTGCTGATCCAGAAGAAATGGCTGTCGTCCCTGCTGCTGCCGCTGGGTCTGGTGGGCGGCGTGGGCCTGAGCGAAGGCCTCAAGAAGGTGTTCGAGCGTGAACGCCCGCCCGCCGTCATGCAGGCGGTGGAGACGATCAACGCCAGCTTCCCCTCCGGCCATGCCCTGTTGTCCACGGTCTTCTATCTGACGGTCGCCGTCATGCTGACGCGCGCCTTCCCGCGTCATCGGTTCAAGATCTTTGTGATGGGGGTGGGCATTCTGATGGCTTTTCTGGTCGGGGCGACCCGCATCTATCTGGGCGCCCACTGGGCATCCGACGTGTTCGCCGGCTGGGCCGTCGGCGCCGCCTGGGCCATGGTCCTGTGGCTGATCGCCTATGCGGTCGAGCGAGTGCAGAGGGGCCACGGCGCGGCGCTGCAGGACGAGCGGACCGTGACCGTCACGGCTCCGACCAATGTCTAGGCCCCGTCATGGCTTCTGACGCGGGATAGTCGGCCATCAGACGCCGCAAAGGCGCAGACGGGAGAGACACGCCATGACGAACGCCGCCCTCTATGCCGAACGGCTGAAGCGCGCCGATGAGGCCGCCGCCCTGATCCGATCGGGCGCCAAGGTGGCCATGGGGCTGGGCGTGTCCCAGCCGCCAGCCGTGCTGAAGGCCATCGCCGACCGGGCCGAGCGGGGCGAGGTCGAGGACGTCAATCTGCATTACCTGCTGTCGTGCCGGATCGCGGCGGACACGGTGCTGCGCTACGAACTGATGGACCGCATCCGTCCATGGAGCCTGTTCCACAGCGCCATCGAGCGAAAGCTGGAACAGCGCGCCTTCGAGGAGGGCAGGCCGAACCCGGTCCGTTTCATCCCCACCGGCTTCCAGCAGTCGCCGCGCCTGTTGTGCAACGAGGTCGGGATGGACGCCCTGGTCTGCACCGTGTCGCCAATGGATGAGGACGGCTTCTTCTCCTTCGGCACCAACACCGACTACGCCAAGCCGGTGTCGCAGACGGCGCGCACGGTGATCGTCGAGGTCAATCCGAACATGCCGCGCGTGTTCGGCGACTGCACGATCCATGTCTCGAAGGTCGCGGCGGTGGTCGAGCACGCGGCGCCTTTGGTGGAGGTTCCCAAAGCCGAGCCCCATCCCAACGACCTGATCATCGGCGGCATCATCGCCGGTCTGATCGAGGACGGCGCCACATTGCAGATGGGCATCGGCGCCCTGCCCAACGCCGTTTGCGACGCCCTGCGCGGCCACAAACACCTGGGCGTCCATACCGAGATGCTGACGCCGGGGCTGGTCGAACTGATGCAGGCGGGTGTGGCGGACCACAGCCGTAAGACGCTGCACCCCGGCGTGGGGGTCTTCACCTTCGCCATGGGCGACCGCAACACCTATGACTTCCTGGACGGCAATCGCGGCATGGAGGCGCATCCCGTCTCCTATGTGAACGACCCGTCGGTGATCGCCCGCAATGCGAAGATGGTGTCGGTCAACGCCACGCTTCAGGTCGACCTGACCGGCGCCTGCTGTTCGGAGTTCCTGAACGGGCGACAGTTCACGGCGGCGGGCGGCCAACTGGATTTCGTGCGCGGCGCCCATGCCTCCGACGGGGGCAAGTCGATCATCGCCTGTCATTCGACGGCGGCCAAGGGGGCGGCTTCGCGCATTGTCGCCCGACTGGACGGGCCGGTGACAACGCCGCGCAACGACACCCACATCATCGCCACCGAACATGGCTGGGTGAACCTGAAGGGCCTGTCCAGCGACGAGCGCGCGCGCGCCCTGATCGGGCTGGCCGCGCCGCAGTTCCGCGATGAGCTGACCCGTTCGGCCGTCGAACAGGGTTTGATTTAGGTTCAACCGACATCGCCTCAAATCGTCATTCCGGGGCTGAGCGGAGCGAAGAACCCGGAACCCAGGACCAGGTTCACGCCGCTGAGCACATTGGATGCCAGATGCATGCCTCCTGGGTTCCCGGTTCGCCCTTCGGACGCCGCAGAATGACGAGCGGAGCGGCTGGGGCCGAATGTTGATTGTCTGTCCTTGATTTGAAGCGTTGCGGTTTTATGCCGCACGGTTTTTGGATATGGGCTCAGGTCATGACCGAACCCCTGTTGTCCATCGATCATGTCAGTGTCGTGCGCGACGGTCGTCCCATGCTGGACGACATCAGCCTGACCATTCCCGAGGGGCGTCACACCGCCATTCTTGGCCGCAACGGCGCGGGCAAGTCCACGCTGGTCAAGCTGATCACGCGCCAGCTGTATCCGACGGGCGGGCAGGGCGCCGTGCGCATTTTCGGCCAGACCCAGTGGAATGTGTTCGAGCTGCGCAGCCTGCTGGGCGTCGTCTCTCCTGCCATCCAGACCGACTATGCCGGCGAAGAGGCGCTGGAGGTGTTCGACGCGGTAGTGTCCGGCTTCTTCGCCGCGCGGGGGGTCTGGAACCACGCCGTCACCGAGGCCATGCGCCAGGCGTCGCGCGAGGCGCTGGAGCGGATGGGCGTCACCCACCTGATCGGGCGCCAGATGGCGACTCTGTCGACGGGCGAGGCGCGCCGGGTTCTGATCGCCCGCGCCCTGGTCCACCGTCCGCGCGCCCTGCTGCTGGACGAGCCCTGCGCCGGTCTGGACCCCGCCACCCGCCGCCAGTTCCTGGAGGCCCTGCGCGACGTGGCCCGCTCGGGCGTGACCCTGGTGCTGGTCACCCACCACGTCGAGGAGATCCTGCCCGAGATCGATCATCTGGTCCTGCTGCGCGACGCACAGGTGCTGAGCGACGGGCCGAAATCGGACCTGCTGACCGGCCCGGTCCTGTCGGACCTGTTCGGCATGCCCACGACCGTGGAGAGGCGCGGCGACTGGTCCTGGGCGCATCTGGACTAAGGGGCCGCCTTGTCCAGTCTGGCTTTCGGACGAGAAACCATCCCCAGCTCCCTCCCCAATTTCCTGAGGCGGAACCACTACATATAGCGGTCATGAAAAATGTGATCGCAACATAGGTGATTTACGGCTTGGCGCCGGGGGCGATGCGCCGCATTGTCGGCGCCTCTCCGGTAATGCTTTCAGGTCCCCGTCCGATGAACGCTCCCTCTTCGATCATCCTTCCCGAACGCGCCGGTCTTCTGACCCCGTCCGCCGCCTACAAGCCGTTCCGCTATCCGTGGGCGTTCGACATGTGGAAGAAGCAGCAGCAGGTCCACTGGATGCCCGAAGAGGTGCCGCTGGGCGAGGACGTCAAGGACTGGGCCTCGACCCTGAACGACGGCGAACGCAACCTGCTGACCCAGATCTTCCGCTTCTTCACCCAGGCGGACATCGAGGTTCAGGACAACTACATGGAGCGCTACGGCCGGGTGTTCAAACCGACCGAAGTGAAGATGATGCTGGCCGCCTTCGGCAATATGGAGACCATCCATATCGCAGCCTACGCCCTGCTGCTGGAAACCATCGGCATGCCGGAAAGCGAGTTCGGCGCCTTCATGGAATACGAGGCCATGCGGGACAAGCACGACTACATGGGCCAGTTCGGGGTCGACAGCGACGCCGACATCTGCCGGACCCTGGCCATGTTCGGCGGCTTCTCGGAAGGGGTTCAGCTGTTCGCCAGCTTCGCCATGCTGATGAACTTCCCGCGTCAGAACAAGATGAAGGGCATGGGCCAGATCGTGTCCTGGTCGGTGCGCGACGAAAGCCTGCACTGCGAGGGCATCATCAAGCTGTATCACGCCTTCAATCAGGAGACGGGCGCGGTGACCCCCTCGGTGGCGGATGACATCGTCGACTGCTGCAAGACGGTGGTGAACATGGAGGACAAGTTCATCGACCTGGCCTTCGAGATGGGCTCGGTCCAGGGCATGACGCCCGAGGACATCAAACAGTACATCCGCTTCATCGCCGACTGGCGGCTGCGTCAGCTGAAGCTGCCGGAAGTCTATGGCGTGACCGAAAACCCGCTGCCCTGGCTGCAGTCGCTGCTGTCGGGCGTCGAACACGCCAACTTCTTCGAGGCCCGCGCCACCGAATATTCCAAGGCGGCGACGCAAGGCAGCTGGCACGGCGCCGACGGCGTCTGGACCGAGTTCGACCGCATGATGGCCCGTCGCGACATGAGCCTGGTCGCGGGCTGACCTTGATCTCCATTCAGGCGTAAGCTCTCCCTGCAAAGGGAGAGCGCGCCATGAGCGAAGAGATCGTCTTCTACACCAACCCCATGTCGCGCGGGCGCATCGCCCGCTGGATGCTGGAGGAGGTGGGCCAACCCTACCGCACGGTGGTGCTGGACTTCGCCACCACGATGAAGGCGCCGGACTATCTAGCGCTCAATCCGATGGGAAAGGTGCCGGGCCTCACACATCGCGGCGTGACGGTGACCGAATGCGCCGCCGTCTGCGCCTATCTGGCCGACGCCTTTCCTGAAGCGGGTCTGGCGCCTGCGCCCACCGATCCTCTGCGCGGCCCCTATTATCGCTGGATGTTCTTCGCCGCCGGTCCGGTTGAGGCGGCGGTGACGGCGCGTTCGATGGGGCTTTTGCCGCCCGAAGAGAAGGCGCGGGCCGTGGGCTATGGCACCTTCGATCATATGGTGGACGGGCTGGAGACGGCCTTGGGCGACGGCCCGTGGCTGCTGGGCGAGCAGTTCACCGCCGCCGATGTCTATGTCGGCAGCCAGATCGTCTGGGGCCTGATGTTCAAGACCCTGCCGGAACGCCCGTCGTTTCAGGCCTATGCCGCGCGCCTGAGCAGCCGTCCCGCCGCCATCCGGGCGCGCGAGATCGACGACGCCCTGATCGCGGAGATGAAGGGCAAGAGCGCTTAACGCGGGCGCGGCGCAGGCGCTGCGCAGGCCGAGCGGTCGCCGGACTGGCAGCGTTGAACCTGATCCCGCCAGGCGGCGTAGTCGCGGTCATACTGGTTCTGGGCGGCGCGTGTGGCCTCGGCCTCGGCGCGGGCGCGCTCCTGGGTCTGGCGCAGTTCGACCTGATAGCGGGCGACGGCGGCGTCGTGTTCGAGACGGGCGGCTTCATCCGCCTTGTCGGCCAGGGCGTTCTGGGCGGCGATCTCGTCGTTCAGGGCCTGGGTGGTGCGCAGCTCCTGCTCGGTCTGGGCTGAATCCGGCGCCCGGCGATAGGCCTCGCCCCGCGCCTGCAGCCAGGCGTCACGCGATTTCGGATCATTGGGATCGAGCGTCGGCAGGGGGCGCTGGTCGCGATAGCCGTCAGGCGAAACATAGGGCGCAGGTTGTGGAGCCTGTGAGGTCTGGGGCGAGGTCTGGGCCAGGGCCGGACCGGCTGTCAGGGCGGCGGCCAGGGTCAGGGCCGGCAGGAAGTTGAGCATCATCTGACTCTCCAGGGATCGAGGCGAGGCTGGCCGACCTTGGCCATAAGCCGCTTTGACTGCAACAACGTCTGTCTGACGAAAAGGTGGCGCACGGCCCAGGTTCGCGGCATGGTCGCCCCCTGACGCCATCCGCACCTGAGCAGAAGCCATGATCCTTGCCACCTCGTCCGGCGACTATCCGATCCCCGCCGATGTCGCGCGCCAGTTGCCGAACGTGCCTGCCATGCCGGACCCGAATGCGCCGAACGCCCGGCTGCAGATCGAAGATTTCCGCCACTGGCTGGATGCGTCGCCGGAACACGTCATCAACTATGAGCGGCTGCGGCGCTGGCATCTGGTGCAGGATGAACTGGCGGCGGCGGCCAAGAAGACCGGCGCGCCCTTCGTCGTGTCGGAAGACGGCCTGGAATAGGCCTCAGGCGGGCAGGCGCAGCTCAAAGACCGCGCCGGCCCCATCGCTGTCCACCAGCCGCAGATCGCCGCCGTGCAGGGCCGCCAGCTCGCGTGAGATGGTCAGGCCCAGGCCGGTGCCGTCCGATGCCTTGGAGCTGACGAAGGGTTCGAACAGGCGTTGCGCCAGCCGCGGCGGAATGCCGGGGCCGTCATCGGCGATGCGGATCACCCAGAAACCGTCCTCGGCGAAGGCGCTGACGGTGATGACGCCCTTGCCGCGCTGCTCGGGCGGACGCGCCGGGTCGGCCTCGATGGCCTGACGGGCGTTGCGCATCAGATTGACCAGAATGCGATAGAGCTGGTCCGGGTCAGCCTCGACAGCGAAACGTGGGGCCAGTTGCTTGACCAGCTTCACCCCGTCCGGGGCCAGGCCCGCATCCTCGGCGGCCAGGGTCAGGGCGGCGTTCAGGGGCACGCGGGTCTTCTGCGCCGGGGGCTCTTCGCTCTTGCCGTACTCCAGCACATTGCGCGACAGGTTGGCGGCGCGGCTCAGCGCCCGCTCCAGCCGGGGCAGGGCCTTGGCCACCTGCGGGTCGGCGGAGGTCGCCAGACGCTCGGACGCCATCTGGGCCGAGGTCAGCATGTTGCGCAGGTCGTGATTGATCTTGGCCACCGCCTCGCCCAGGGCGACCAGACGGGCGCGTGAGCGCAGGGACTGGCGCACCTCTTCCTGCATCCGCGCCAGTTCGCGTTCGACCCGGCCGATCTCGTCGTGGCGGTCGGACGGGGTTTCGCCCGCGCTTTCAGGATCGACGGCGAACCGCTCCATCGACCGGGTCACGCGGCGTAAGGGGCGCAGCACCAGCAGGGTCAGGCCGCCGTACAACAGGGCGCCCGCCGTCGCCGAAATCAGCAGGGACACCAGAAGACTGTTCAGCAGAAAGGCCTTCAGCTCCAGTTTCAGCGGCTGGGCCGGGGTCACGATCTCGATGAAGTCGCCGGAGCGATAGCGCGGCTTGGCCTGCACCCGCAGCGAGCGGTCAGGATGGCCGAACAGGGTGCGCCACGGGTCGATCAGGCGCGACCATGTGTTCTCGCGCCGCAGGTCGATCAGTTCGGGCGCGCGGGGCAGGTTGGGGGCCTGCAGCAGCAGGCGCCGCACCCCCTGTTCCGTCAGGGCCACCGCCTGGACCCCGCCGATCCGCATCAGCTCGGCGGCGGTGTCGTCCTCGACCGCCGAATAGGGCAGGGCCTCGACACCGACCGAGGCCAGTTCGGCGGCCTGCAGACGGTCCTGCAGCCAGCGTTCGTGGAAGGCCGCCAGATTGGGAGCCATGATCAGTCCCTCGACCGCAAGGGTGAAGGCCACGGTCAGCAGCAGCAGCCGCGCCGACAGGCCGTCGGGCGCGCGCGGGCGCAGCCGCTCGCGCCAGGCCTCGGTCGTCTCGGGCGAAAGCTTCAGCCGCGCCGCCAATCTGTCGAACAGGGCGCTCATGCGGCCGCCGCGTCTGTCGCACGGCGCGCGCGGACCATCTGAAACAGTTTGATGCCGATGGGCAGCAGCAGGGACAGGAAGACCACGCCCATCAGCGGCCAGAAGAACTCATGCACCAGCATGGGCAGGTCAGGACGCACGCCCGCGCGCAACAGGTCGCCCAACTGCGATCCGATCCAGGTGTAGATGAAGGTCGACGGCAGCAGGCCGATGAAGGTGGCGATGACATAGGGCCGCAGCGGCACCGCCATCATGCCCGCCGTGGCGTTGACCAGCACGAAGGGCACGCTGGGAATGACGCGCAGGGTGAACAGGGTGGTGAAGGCGTTGCGGTCGATGCCCTTGGCCAGCCGGTCCATGAAGCCCGCGTCCGCCGCGAACTTGTCCCGCAGCCAGGTTCCGATCGAGGTGCGGTAGATGCAGTAGATGACGACCGACCCGATGGTGGCGCCCGTCGATTGCGCCAGAGCCCCGACATAGGGGCCGAACATCATGCCGCCCAGCAGGGTCAGGAAGACGGGGCCGGGAATGGTTGAAGCGGTGGCGACAGCATAGACGGCGATGAAGCCGATCAGGGCGATCCACCAGTGGTCGCGCGCATAGGCCTGCAGGCCCAGGCCGTGCTCGCGGATCATCTCCATCGACAGGTAGCGGTTCCAGCCCATGGCGAAGAACAGGACCACAAGCGCGGCGATGGCCACAAGCGGCGCCAGCCGCAGGCCCCATTCGTTCGCCGTTCTTTTCGCCATATGGCCGTCATCCTCGAAATGCCTGTCCACAGAGCGTTGACTCATCCGGACAGGCGACTTATACGCCCGCCCTTCCTGCGGCGGACGCTTCTTGCCCCGTCGCTCCAACCTTTAACGTCAGGAGCCGACCGTGAAGCGGACCTATCAGCCGTCGCGACTCGTGCGCAAGCGCCGTCACGGCTTCCGCAGCCGGATGGCCACCAAGAACGGCCAGAAGATTGTTGCGCGCCGTCGCGCCAAGGGCCGCAAGCGCCTGACGGCGTAAGCGGCTCCGCGTCCGCACATCTGGACGCATGAGCGACCCTTTACAGATCAAACGTCTGTTGCGGCGGCCCCAGTTTCTGGCGGCCGCCAAAGGCGTTTCCGAGGCGCGCGGCGCCGTGGTGATCCAGAGGCTGGAGCGCGGCGACGGTTCGTCGCACATCGGCCTGGGGTTCACCGCCACCCGCAAGGTGGGCGGGGCCGTGGTTCGCAACCGCGCCAAACGCCGTCTGCGCGAGGCTGCGCGCGCCATGCTCGCCGTCCACGGCGTGCCCGGAAGCGACTATGTCTTCATCGCCCGCATGGGCACGACGGAGCGTGCGTGGGACCGTTTGCTTGACGACGTGAAAACGACGCTTACAAGGCTGGCGACACCTAAGGCTGATCGGCCTTCCAACGCCCGCGCCCCTTCCGGCCAGGACCGCCAGAATCCATGAAAAACGAGAATTCGCGCAACACGATCATCTTCATCGTGTGCTCGGTATTGATCCTGGGGATCTACTGGTTGACCGTCCTGCGTCCGCAGGCCGAACGCCGCGCTGTCATTCAGCAGGCGCAGGCCGAGCAGAAGACCCAGACCGACATCAACGCCGGTCAGACCAGCCAGAGCCCCGCAGGCTCGGCCTATGTCGCCGACCGGGGCCAGGCCCTGGCGACGGCGGCCCGCGTGCCGATCCAGTCGGGCACACTGAAGGGTTCGCTGTCGCTGCAGGGCGCGCGCATCGATGACCTGTTCCTGACCGACTACAAGGAAACCCAGGACAAGCCCGAGCCGGTCGAGCTGTTCCGCCCGCAAGGGATGCAGAACGCCTATTTCGCCCAGTTCGGCTGGACCGGCCCCAATGTCGCGGGCGGCGTCCCCGGCCCCAACACGGTCTGGCGTCTGACCAATGGCGCCACCCTGACGCCGACCACGCCGGTCACCCTGACCTGGGATAATGAGCAGGGTCTGCGCTTCACCCGCGTGGTGTCGGTCGACGACAAATACGTCTTCTCGATCCAGGACACGGTTCAGAACCTGGGAACCCAGGCCATCACCATCGCCCCGTACGGCAGCGTCCAGCGTCAGGGCGTGCCGCCCGCAGCCGGTTCGTCGCACATCGTCCACGAGGGCGCGATCGGCACTTTCGGCAAGCCCGGCGCCTATCGCACCGAGCAGAAGAAGTACAAGGACTGGCTGAAAGAGCCGCGCATCGCCAACGCCTCGACGGGCGGTTGGCTGGGCATCACCGACAAATACTGGCTGGCGGCCCTGCTGCCCCAGCAGGACGAGGCGGTCGAAACCGAATTCCGCGTCCGTGACGTCAATGGCGGCCAGCAGCTGGAAGCCAATGTGCTGGGCGCGACTCGCACCATCCAGCCGGGCGCGACCGCGACCGAGACCCAGCGCCTGTTCGCCGGGGTCAAGCGCGCCGAGGTCCTGAAGACCTATGAGGACAGCCTGCACCTGCCGCGCTTCGTCTATGCGATCGACTGGGGCATGTTCTGGTTCCTGACGCGTCCGATCTTCTGGATCCTGGAGAACGTCTATGCGGTGGTCGGCAGCTTCGGCATCGCGATTCTGGCCCTGACGGTCATCGTCAAGCTGGTCATGTTCCCGCTGGCCAACAACGCCTACGCCAGCATGTCCAAGATGCGGAACCTCCAGCCCAAGATGGAGGAGATCAAGAAGCGCTTCAAAGACGATCCGCAGAAGCAGCAACAGGAGACGATGGCCCTGTACAAGAACGAGAAGATCAACCCGGTCGCCGGTTGTCTTCCGCTCCTGCTGCAGATCCCGGTCTTCTACGCCCTGTACAAGGTGCTGACGGTGACCATCGAAATGCGTCACCAGCCGTTCCTGGGCTTCATCCACGACCTTTCGGCGCGTGACCCGTCGTCGATCTGGAACCTATTCGGCCTGATCCCGTGGGATCCAGCGGCGGCGCCCCTGATCGGCGGCCTGCTGGCCGGTCCGCTGCACCTGGGCCTGTTGGCCATCGCCTATGGTCTGACCATGTGGCTGCAGACGGCGATGAACCCGCCGGCCGCTGATCCGGTCCAGCGTCAGATCTTCCAGTTCATGCCGCTGATCTTCACCTTCATCATGGCGCCGTTCGCGGCGGGCCTGCTGGTCTATTGGGCCTGGTCGAACATCCTGACCATCCTGCAGCAGTACGTCATCATGCACCGCTACAAGGCAGAAAACCCCATCGACAGCTTCATCGCCCGGTTCAAGAAACCGAAGCCCGCGTGACCGACGAAACCGACTTCACGCCCGAGGACATCGAGGCCGCGCGCATCCTGTTCGCGCGGCCCGCGACCTTCATCATGGGCGCGGCCAAGATCGAGCAGCTGCCTGATCCCGACCTGCCGGAAATCGCCTTTGCGGGCCGTTCCAACGTTGGCAAGTCCAGCCTGATCAACGGGCTGGTGGGCATGCACAAGCTGGCCCGCGCCTCCAACGAGCCGGGCCGCACGCGCGAGGTCAACTTCTTCGACCTGGACGGAAGGCTGCGTCTGGTCGACCTGCCCGGCTATGGCTGGGCCAAGGCGTCCAAGACCACGGTCAAGAAGTTCCAGGACCTGGGCCGCGACTATTTGCGCGGCCGGGTGACGCTGAAGCGGGTTTATCTGCTGATCGACAGCCGTCACGGCCTCAAGAGCGTCGACGCCGAGGCGCTGGACGCGCTGGACCTGGCCGCCGTCAGCTATCAGATCGTACTGACCAAGGCCGACAAGCTGAAGAAGGGCGAGGGCGAAAAGGTTCAGGAGGCCACGCTGAAGGCCATCTCTAAACGCCCCGCGGCCTTCCCCGTCGTGGCCCTGACCTCGTCCGAGAAGGGCCTGGGCCTGCCCGAACTGCGCGCCGAGATCATGCGCACGACCGGCGCGACGCTGGACTGATTTCGTCATCCTCGGGATCGTTCCGAAGAGGACAGGCGGGAATACGAAAAAGGCCCGGAGAGCGATCTCCGGGCCTTCGTCGTTCTGGCTGTGAACGGCCTTATTGCGTCGCTGCGGCCCGCACCTCGACCGGGATGCCCAGGGCGTCCAGTTGAGGCTTGACCACCGAGGCGTCGCCCACGACCACCCAGACGAAGCGCGACGGATCGATCGCGGCCTTGGCGGCGGCGTCCAGCTGGGCCGTCGTCAGGGCGTTGGTGCGCGCCGCCACCGTTTCCGGATAGTTGTCCGGGCGGCCCAGCAGGTCGTTGGAGCGCAGGGCGCTCAGGACCGCGCCGGAGGTCTCATAGCTGCCCGCCAGACGACGCGTATTGCCGTTGATCGTGCGCTGCAGTTCGTCTGGCGTGACACCCTTGCCACCCTTCAGGAAGTCGTTGAACTGGGTGTTCAGCGCGGCGATGGCCGGGCCGGTCTGATCGGCCTGAACCGGGGCGGTGACCAGGTAGGGCACGCGATTGCGGAAACCGGCGACCGAGGCGTTGACCCCATACGACCAGCCCTTGGTCTCGCGCAGGTCCGAGTTGATGCGGGACAGGAAGTCGTTGCCCAGCACATTGTTGGCCGCGTTCAGGACCAGCAGGTCGTCGGTGCCCGACGCCGCAAGAACCTCGCCGCCCAGGATGTAGGACTGGGGCGACTGCGGACGGTCGATCAGCACGATACGCGCCGTGGTCGCCGGGATCGGGGCCGAGAAGTCCTTGACCGGCTTGGCCGATGCGGGCGGGACCCACTGGCCCAGCTGGGCGTTCAGGACCGGCAGGATCTCCGCCAGAGGCTTGTCCGAAACCACGAAGATCTTGGCGCTGTCCGGGCGGATCCACTTGGCGTATTCAGCGCGGATGTCGGCCTCGGTGATCGAGCGGATGCTGGCCTCGTCGCCATTGCCGCTGAACGGACGGCCATAGGGGCTGGCCGCGCCATAGATCAGTTCAGGCAGGGCGCGGTTGGCCAGGGCGGCGGGCTGGGTGCGTTCCGCCGCGATCTGGGCCAGACGGGTGGCGCGCAGGCGCTCCAGCTCCGCCGGGGCCAGGGCCGGGCGGCGGATCACATCGGCCAGCAGGGCGACCGAGGCGTCCAGGTTGGGCGACAGGGCGTCCAGGGAGATCACCGAACGGTCCATGCTGGCGCCGGTCGAGATGCGGGCGCCCAGGGCTTCCTGGGCCTCGGCCAGCTGGGTGGCGTTCAGGGTGCGGGTGCCCTCGTCCATCAGGTCCAGCATCAGGCTTTGCAGGCCCAGCTTGGAGGGGGTGTCGGCGGCCAGACCCGCATCGAACTCCACGGCGATCTTGGTCGTCGGCACGGCGGCGCGCTGGGCGTAGATCACCTCCGTGCCGTTCACCAGTTCGGCGCGCTGTACGGCGGGGAAGTCGATGTTGGCGACCTGGCCGATTTCAGGCTTGGCCATGCGCGCCACCCGCTCGATGGGCGGGGCGGGCGTGTGGTTGGCGCCCGACGGCGCCGCGGCGGCCTCGACATAGGCTTCACGCTCGCCCGGCAGGGTCACGGCGGTGAAGGACGGACGCGTCAGCCATTTCTGCAGCGCGGCCTGGACCTGGGCCGGGGTGACCGAGGCGTAGGCCGCCAGGGTCTTCTTGTAGAACTCTGGATCGCCTGCGTAGAGCTGACCTTCGGCCAGGGCGACAGCCTTGCCGCCGAAGCCGCCGACCTGCTCCAGGCCCTTGATGCGGGCCGCGACATACTGGGTCGCGACGCGGTTGATCTCGTCCTGGGTCGGGCCATTGGCGATCAGGCCGTTCAGGATGCCCAGGATGCGCTGTTCGACGGCGGCGGGGTCTTCGCCCGGCTTCACATCGGCCTGGATGTCGAAGATGCTGACGCGCTGGAAGTCCGACACGCTGGAGCTGACCGCAACGGCGGTCTGGTCGCCGCGCACCAGTTCGTTGTCCAGACGCGAGCTGGCCAGGCCGCCCAGAACCGATGCGCCTACGCTCAGCGGCACCAGATCGGGGTCGGTCAGGCCGGGCACGGCCCAGCTGATGTTGATGCGGGTGTTGGACACCCGGTCATGCATGGTCTGGCGCACCGGCGCGGGCAGGGTCGGCACGGCGGCCTGGGCCGGATTGTTGACCGGACCCGCAGGAATGGGGCCGAAATACTTCTGCGTCAGCTCGCGCGCCTTTTCAGGCGTGATGTCGCCCGCCAGCACCAGGATCGAGTTGTTGGGGCCGTAGTTGGAGCGGAACCAGTCGCGCACCGTCTGCATCGAGGCGGCGTCCAGATCGGCCATCGAACCGATGGTCGAGTGGCGATAGGGATGGCCTTCGGGGAAGAGGGCTTCCAGCTGGGCGTATTCGAACAGGCCATAGGGCTGGTTGTCGCCCTGGCGTTTCTCGTTCTGGACGACGCCGCGCTGCAGATCGAGCGTCTCCTGGCTGATGGCGCCCAGCATGTAGCCCATGCGGTCGCTTTCCAGGAACAGGGCCTGTTCCAGCGCCGGGGTGGGGACGGTCTCGAAATAGTTGGTGCGGTCGAACCAGGTCGTGCCGTTCATGTCCGTCGCGCCCATGTTGCGCATCGGGGTGAAATAGCTGCCGGGCGCATTCTCGGAGCCGCCGAACATCAGGTGCTCGAACAGGTGGGCGAAGCCGGTCTTGCCGGCCGGTTCGTCCTTGGAGCCGACGTTGTACCAGACCGACACCGCCACCACCGGGGCCTTGTGATCCTCATGCACCAGAACGGTCAGGCCGTTGGGCAGGGTGAACTTGGTGTAGGGGATGTCCACTTCGCGGACCAGTTCCGACACCGGCGCGGCGCGCAGGGCGGGCGCGGCGGCTTGGGCGGATGCGGTCGGAGGCGTCAGGGCCAGAACCGGAGTGGCCACGGCCGTCAGGGCGGCGATGGCGACGAGAGGGGCGAAACGCATGGGCGTCTCCTAAAATTTCAGGTGACACCGACCTTAGCGACCCCTGTTCCTTAGGCAACGTGCCGTAATGAACATGAACAAAGGTTCATCTTCGTGATGTGTCGGCAGAGGCGACGTGCGCAAAACTGGTCACGACAAGCCAAGGCCGCGCAGGCGACTGACGTGGGCGGACAGATCGTTTTGATCCAGTCGACATCAAGCTGGGCTTTGATCTTGATCGACGGGCGTTGAAACTCGACTTCAACGCCCGTGCGGAAAATCTGGTCTTAGGTCAGCCGCGGCTAGATGTGGATCGCGTGGCCCAGGGCGCGCAGGGACGCCTCATGGAAGGCTTCACCCAGGGTCGGATGAACGTGGATCACGCCCGCCACATCCTCCAGCACCGCACCCATCTCCAGCATCTGGGCGAAGCTGTTGGACAGTTCCGACACATGCTGGCCCACCGCCTGGATGCCCAGGATTCGGTGATCGGCCTTGGACGCGATGACCCGCACGAAGCCGCCGTCCTCGCCCGCCTCGATGGCCAGGGCGCGGCCGATGGCGGCGAAGGGGAAGACGGCCTGGATCACGTCGTCGCGGCCCTCGACGTCCTGCGGTCCCACGCCTGCGGAGACGATCTCCGGCTCGGTGAAACAGACGGCGGCGATGGTGACGGGATCGAAGATTCGGTCATGACCCGCAATGATCTCGGCGACGACCTCGCCCTGGGCCGAGCCCTTGTGCGCCAGCATGGGTTCGCCGGTCAGGTCGCCGACGGCCCAGACGTTCTTCATGGAGGTGGCGCAGCGCTGGTCGATCTTCACGAACGGCCCGGCCATGGCCACGCCCATATTCTCCAGACCCCAGCCCTGGGTGCGGGGCTTGCGGCCTACGGTGACCAGAACCTTGTCGGCGTCCAACTGCAGCGGCGCGCCGTCCCTGGTGGTGACGTTCAGCTTGCCCCCTCCCTGCTCAGAAGGGCCGAAGCCGCCCGCGCGGGCGCCCAGATGCAGTTCGACGCCGTGGGTGGCCAGCCATTTGGCGACGGGATCGGTCAGGGCCTTGTCATAGAGGGGCAGCAGGCGGTCGGCCATTTCGACGATGGCCACCTCGGCGCCCAGTTTGCGGAAGGCGATGCCCAGCTCCAGCCCGATATAGCCGCCGCCGACCACGACCAGCTTCTTGGGAACCTCGGACAGGCTGAGCGCCTCGGTGGAGGAGATGACGTCGCCGCCGAAGGGCAGGAAGGGCAGTTCGACCGGCTCGGACCCCGTCGCCAGGATGACGTGTTCGGCGGTGATCTTCACCTCGCCGTCGTCGGTTGTGACCACGCAGGTCTTGGCGTCTTCGAAGTTCGCCCAGCCCTTGATCACCTTGACCTTGGCCTTCTTCAGCAGGGCCGCGACCCCATTGTTCAGCTTACGGACGATGCCGTCCTTCCACTCGACCGTCTGCTTCAGGTCGATGGCGGGCGCCGCCGCCGTGATGCCCAGCGTCCCGCCGCTGGCCGCCTTGGCCACCGTTTCGAACTTGCCCGCCGCATGGATGATGGCCTTGGAGGGGATGCAGCCGACGTTCAGACAGGTGCCGCCCAGCCCGTCTCCGCCATCCACCAGCACGGTCTCCAGCCCGAGCTGGCCGCAGCGGATGCCCGCGACATAGCCGCCGGTGCCCGCGCCGATGATCAGGACTTTGGTTTTGATCTGCTGCATCGTTCGTTCCGTTTGTCTCCCTCTCCCGGCGGGAGAGGGCTTGAGCGCACGGCGGCTTCAGCCGTCGTTCTGGCGCGAAAGGGTGAGGGGGCGGTGTCTGATCGTTTAGACCGAACCCTCATCCGTCTCGCTGCGCGAGCCACCTTCTCCCAGCGGGAGAAGGAAGCGGTTCACCCCATCCACAAGGTCGCCGGGTTCTCCAGCAGACCCTTGATCCGTTGCACGAAGACCGCCGCGTCGTGGCCGTCGACGATGCGGTGGTCGAAACTGGAGGACAGGTTCATCATCTTGCGCACGACCATCTGGCCGTCCTTGACCATGACCCGTTCGGCGATCTTGTTGGGGCCGATGATGGCGACCTCGGGGTGATTGATGATCGGGGTGTGGACCACCCCGCCCAACGTGCCCAGCGAGGTGATGGTGATGGTCGAGCCGCTCAACTCCTCACGCTTGGCCGAGCCGTCCTTGGCCGCGCCGGAAACGCGGGCGATCTCGAGAGCGGTGGCGTAGGGGTCGAGCGCCTCGGCGTGGCGGACCACCGGCACCATCAGCCCGTTCGGCGTCTGGGCGGCGATGCCCAGATGCACGGCGGCGTGTTGGGTCAGGACGCCCGCCTCGTCGTCATAGGTGGCGTTGATCTGCGGCTGGTCGCGCAGGGCCACCACGATGGCGCGGGCGATGAAGGGCAGGAGGTTCAGCTTGGGCTGGTCCTTGGCCCTGGTGGTGTTCAAATGGGCGCGAAGCTCCTCCAGCGCCGTGACGTCGATCTCTTCCACATAGGTGATGTGGGGGATGCGGCGCACGCTTTCGGCCATCTTCTCCGCGATCTTGCGGCGCAGGCCGATGATGCGGACCTCGGTCGTTCCTTCCGCCTTGGCGTAGGCGGAGCTGCCTGCTGCGGGGGCGGAGGCGGGGACCGAGCCGCCGCGCGCGATGAAGCCGTCCAGATCCTCGTGGGTGATTCGTCCCGCAGGACCGGATCCCGGCACGAAGGTCAGATCGACGCCCAGATCACGCGCGCGGTTGCGCACGGCGGGCGAGGCGGACGGGCGTTCGCCCGGCGCACGGCCGGTCAGGGCGGGGACGGGCTTTGCGGACTGAGCCGTTGCAGCAGGCGCGCTCTTGACGACCGGCGCCGGGACGGGCGCATCGGCCTTGGGCGCGGCGGCGGGGATGCTCGCGGGCGCAGCGGAGACATTGCCCTTGCCCTCGACATTGAACGACACCAGCGGGCCGCCGACCGGCACCTGCTGACCCGCTTCGCCGTGCAGGACCACGACGATTCCAGCGACGGGCGAGGTGATCTCCACCGTGGCCTTGTCGGTCATGATGTCGGCGATGATCTGGTCTTCCTCGACCGCGTCGCCGACCTTGACGTGCCAGCCGACCAGTTCGGCCTCGGCGGTGCCTTCGCCGACGTCGGGCAGTTTGAAGACATAGTTGCCGCCAGCCGCCTCGACGACAGGCGCGGGCGCGGCAGTCGCTGCCTTGGATGCAGGCTGGGATGCAGGCTTGGGCGCGGCTTCTGCGGCGGGTTTTGGCGCAGGGGCTTTTGCGGGCGCGTCGGCGGCGTTGCCCGCACCCTCGACCTCGAACTCGACCAAGGGGCCGCGCACAGGGATCATCTGGCCGGGTTCGCCGTGGACGGCGACGACCTTGCCCGAGACGGGGGCGGTGATCTCCACCGTGGCCTTGTCGGTCATGACATCGGCGACGATCTGGTCTTCCTCGACCTGGTCGCCGACTTTGACGTGCCAGCCGACCAGTTCGGCCTCGGCGGTGCCTTCGCCCACGTCGGGCAGTTTGAAGACGAAACGACCCATCTTA
This sequence comes from Brevundimonas nasdae, assembly GCF_019395145.1. Lineage (NCBI taxonomy): Bacteria > Pseudomonadati > Pseudomonadota > Alphaproteobacteria > Caulobacterales > Caulobacteraceae > Brevundimonas > Brevundimonas nasdae. The sequence continues at coordinate 2,986,048 of NZ_CP080034.1, read as the reverse complement.
ACGACCCTTCCCTAAAGCTTGGCCAGTCATGACGCTCTTCAAGGCGTCTGAAACCCGTTGCGGTCCGGGGAAATATTCCCACTCGAAGGCGTGGGGGTAGGGGGTGTCCCAGCCGGTCACGCGCGCGATGGGCGCCTCCAGATGATAGAAGCAGCGCTCCTGAACCAGGGCCGAGAGTTCGCCGCCGAAGCCCGAGGTTTTCGGCGCCTCATGCACGATGACGCAGCGGCCGGTCTTCCTGACGCTGGCCTCGATGGTCTCGATGTCCAGCGGAACCAGGGTGCGCAGGTCGATAACCTCGGCGTCCACGCCGGCGTGGTCAGCGCCCGCCAGGGCCACCCAGACCATGGTGCCATAGGCCAGGATGGTCACGTCATTGCCTTCGCGCATCACGCGGGCCTTGCCGATCGGTTCGACGTATTTGCCGGTCGGAACCTGGGCCAGATCCTGCGCCTTCCACGGGCTGACCGGCTTCTCGTGCCAGCCGTCGAAGGGGCCGTTGTACAGGCGTTTCGGCTCGAAGAAGATCACCGGATCATCGTCCTCGATGGCGGCGATCAGCAGGCCCTTGGCGTCATAGGGGTTGGACGGAATGACGACCTTCAGGCCCGCAATATGGGTGAACAGGCTTTCCGGCGACTGGCTGTGGGTCTGGCCGCCGAAGATGCCGCCGCCGTAGGGGCTGCGGATCGTGATGGGCGAGGTGAACTGACCGCCCGAGCGGTAGCGCATCTTGGCCGCCTCGGAGACGATCTGGTCATAGGCCGGATAGATGTAGTCGGCGAACTGGATCTCCACGACCGGGCGCAGGCCATAGGCGCCCATGCCGATGGCGGCGGCGACGATGCCGCATTCGCTGATCGGAGCGTCGAAGCTGCGGGTCAGGCCGTGCTTCTGCTGCAGCTTGTCGGTGACGCGGAAGACGCCGCCGAAATAGCCCGCGTCCTCACCGAACGACAGGACGTTCTCGTCCTCGCTCATCTTGACGTCGATGGCCGAGTTCAGGGCCTGGATCATGTTCATCGGCACGACGCCGGAACCGCTCGCCTGCGAGGCGGGCGCCGCGTTCTGGTCGACCATGTCGGGTTCGACGCCGTCGTTGCGGTCGGCTTCCGTGAAGGTGGTTTGCTCGCTCATGATCAGACCCCGACTTCGCGACGTTGTTCAACCAGGCGCCAGTCCTCGGTCGCATAGACCTCTTCGAACATGGTCTTCACGCTGGGGCGCGACTGGCCCAGGGTGCCGATGGCCTCGGATTCCTTGCCCGCGGCGCGAACCTGTTCGACGGCGTCCTTCAGGGCTTGGGCGTGTTGCGCGTCGTCCCATTCGCCGATGACGGTCAGGTGCTGGCGCAGACGATCCAGCGGATCGCCCAGCGGCCATTTCTCGTGCTCGTCGCCGGGGCGGTAGCGGCTGGGGTCGTCGGAGGTCGAATGCGGGGCGCCGCGATAGGTGAACAGCTCGATCACCGTCGCGCCCTGGTTGGTGCGCGCACGCTCCTCGGCCCACTGGGTCGCGGCCCAGACCGCCAGGAAGTCATTGCCGTCCACGCGCAGGGCCGGCAGGCCGTAACCGATGGCCTTTGAGGCGAAGGTGGTCTCAAGACCGCCGGCGATGCCCATGAAGGACGAAATGGCCCACTGGTTGTTGACCACGTTCAGGATGACCGGGGCGCGATAGACCGAGGCGAAGGTCAGGGCGTTGTGGAAGTCGCCTTCCGCCGTCGCCCCGTCGCCGATCCAGCTGATGGCGATCTTGTCGTCGCCCTTGTAGGCGCTCGCCATGGCCCAGCCGACCGCCTGCGGCACCTGGGTGCCCAGATTGCCGCTGATGGTGAAGAAGCCGTACTCCTTGGACGAATACATGATCGGCAGCTGGCGACCTTTGATCGGGTCCGCCGCGTTCGAATAGATCTGGTTCATCATCTCAACCAGCGGATAGCCGCGCGCGATCAGAAGCCCCTGCTGGCGATAGGTGGGGAAGCCCATGTCCTCGCGGCTGAGCACCATGCCCTGAGCCACGGCGATGGCCTCTTCGCCGGTGCACTTCATATAGAAGCTGGTCTTGCCCTGGCGGTGGGCGCGGTGCATCCGGTCGTCGAAGGCGCGCGTCAGGATCATGGCCTTGAGGCCGCGACGCAGCGTCTCAGGGTCCAGGCGCGGGTTCCACGGACCGACGGCGTGACCCTCGTCGTCCAGCACCCGAATCAGGCGGAAGGCCAGATCGCGCATTTCATAGGCCGTCGCGCCGACTTCAGGCCGTTCGACGGCGCCTGCAGCATCAAATTGCAGGTGGCTGAAATCCGGCGTGTCACCCGGTCGGCCAGAGGGTTCCGGCACGCGTAATGACAAGGCGTGACTGTTCTTTTTCATGATTTTATCGTTCATGCGGGCGTCCAAGTCCGTTCGGGGGTCCGTCCGTGTTTCCTCTGGACGTTTGATATCACGGCGCCTAAGCAGGTGCTCGCTCAATTTGACCTTGCTAAATCCCGATTTCGGGTATTTTATTTCGCCATAACCACAATCGGAGAAACGCATTGGCGGACGAACTCGATCCCATCGACGCCCGTATCCTGGATATCCTTCAACAAGACGCCGGGTTGTCGGTCGCGGAAGTCGCGGATCGCGTCGGCCTTTCGGCCTCGCCCTGTTGGCGCCGGATCAAACGGCTGGAAGATTCCGGCCTGATCACCAAGCGTGTCACGCTTCTTAATGCACAGCTTCTGGGGTTGGATTTCGAGGTTTACGCCATCGTCAAGCTGTCGCTGCCCTCGGCCGAGAACCTCGATCTGTTCGAGGCCGCCGTCGCCAAGTGGCCGGAAGTGGTCCAGTGCGCCACCATCACGGGGCGCGAGGACTATGTGCTGCGCATCATCACCTCGGACATGCACGCCTTCGACCGTTTCCTGCGCGAGAAACTGCTGGCCCTGGGCATCGTCTCGGACTGCGAAAGCCATATCGTGACCCGCGGCGTGAAGAATGTGACCGCCTTGCCACTTGGCATTGTGACGCCTCACGTCGGATAAACTCGTTCAGGCGGCGGATTTTCGCCCGAGGACGAGAAGACCATGATCGAACTGGTGATCGACGCGCGTCGCAAGGACCTTGGCGGGTTCGAGGTCGGCCGCGTCCTGCCCTTCCATTCGCACCGGATGGTGGGGCCTTTCATCTTTCTGGACCAGATGGGCCCGGCCGAGTTCGCGCCGGGCGCCGACGCCATCAATGTGCGGCCGCATCCGCACATCGGCCTGTCGACCCTGACCTATCTGTTCGAGGGTGAGATCATGCACCACGACAACCTCGGCTATAATCAGGTTATCCGCCCCGGCGAGGTCAACTGGATGACGGCCGGCAAGGGCATCGTCCATTCTGAACGCACCGACCCGCTGAAACGCAGCCTGGGCGGCAGGATGCACGGGATGCAGGCCTGGGTCGCCCTGCCGGAAGAGGCCGAGGAGATCGACCCGTCCTTCCATCACCTGGGCGAGGACGCCCAGCCCGCCTATGAGAACGGCGGCCTGTTCGCGCGTCTGGTGGCGGGCGAAGCTTACGGCGCCCGGGCCAGCGCGCCGGTGTCGTCGCCGCTCTTCTATGTGCACTGGGAGCTTCAGCCCGGCGTGCGCACCACCCCGCCCGCCGGTGCAGGCGCGGGAGGCATGAGCGAGCGGGCGCTGTTTGTCGCCAAGGGCTCGATCGAGGTCGGCGACCGCACCTTCCACGAAGGCCAGATGATCGTGCTGGAGCCGACGGCGGAACCGACGATCACGGCGATCACCGCCGCCACGGTGATGGTGCTGGGCGGCGAACCCGTGGGCCAGCGCCTGATCTGGTGGAATTTCGTCGCCTCCAGCCAGGCGCGAATCGACCAGGCCAAGGCCGACTGGAAGGCCGGACGCATGGCGCTGCCCAGCGAAGACGACCTGGAGTTCATTCCCCTTCCAGAAGAACCCGCGCCACGGCCGACAGATCCGGTCTGAAGACAGGGCCGTGCGTCGCGCATCGGCTTCCTATATGCAGGCGCCTTCAACCGGATGACGCCCCTTCATGACTTTCGATTTCGACGCCCAGGTCACCGCAGCCCTGTTTGACAACACCGGCGCCGTCTTCGCCCTGGGCGATGGTTCGGTGCGGTTCGAGGATCGCACGCGGGTCGAGGCGCACGACGGCGCCATCCTCTGCGCGGTGGTCCATCCGTCCAACGAAGGCGTGGTCACGGGCGGCGACGACGGCAAGGTGGTCTGGACGCGTCGCGACGAGGATGCGGTGGTTCTGGCCACCGCCAAGGGCCAGTGGATCGACGCCATCGACGCCTCGCCCGCCTCGGGCCTGATCGCCTTCTCCTATGGCCGCACCCTGTCGGTCATTGATCCCAAGGATATCGGCTTCCGCCGCGATTACGCGCATGAACGCACCGTCTCGGGCGTGGCCTTCGAGCCGAAGGGCCGTCGCATCGCCACCTCGACCTATGGCGGCGCCGCCCTGTGGTACGCCCGGATCGAAAAGCAGCAGCCGGTCAAGCTGGCCTGGGCCGGGTCGCACACCGGCGTGGCCTTCTCGCCCGACGGCGCATTCGTCGTCACCACCATGCAGGACAACCAGCTGCACGGCTGGCGGCTGAAGGATTCCAAGAGCCTGCGCATGGGCGGCTATCCCGGCAAGGTCCGGTCCATGGCCTTCCTGGCCAATGGTCAGCTGATGGCCACCTCGGGCGCGCAGGGCGTGGTGCTGTGGCCCTTCATCGGCTCGAACGGCCCGATGGGGCGCGAGGCGACAGAGATCGGCTATGACGACACGACCCTGGTCAATCTGGTGTCGGCGCGGCCTGAGCACGGGCTGATGGCGGCCGGTCTGGCCGACGGCCGCGTCTGGGTCGCCCATCCGGCGGCGCAGGGCCTGAATTTCATCAAGGCCGAGAAGGGGGCGTCCATCGTCGCTCTGACGCTGAGCCCTGCCGCCGACAAGGTGGCCTGGGCCGACGAGGACGGCGCCGCCGGCGTCCTGATCCTCTAGGCTGCTTGCGTCCCGCCCAAGCTTGACCAGAATATCGCGATGACCAAGTCCAAGAAACCCCGCAAGCGCCGGTTCTGGCTGACGCTGATCCTGGTTCTGGCGCTGTTTCCGTTTGTCGGCGTGGCCCTGTTCGCCATTGTCCCGCCGACGCCCACCATTCTGATGCTGCGTCAGGTCGTGCGGGGCGAGGGCCTGGACTACCAGTGGCGCGGGCTGAACGACATATCGCCGAATCTGGTCAACGCCGTCATCGCCTCTGAGGACGCGCGGTTCTGCAGCCACAACGGCTTCGACATGGACGCCATCCAGAAGGCGCTGGACCACAATGCTGACGGCGGGCGTATGCGGGGCGGTTCGACCATCAGCCAGCAGACGGCCAAGAACGTCTTCCTGTGGCCGTCGCGCGACTGGGTCAGGAAGGGGCTGGAGGCGGGCTACACCGTCCTGATCGAGACCTTCTGGGGCAAGCGCCGGATCATGGAGGTCTATCTGAACGTGGTCGAATGGGCGCCGGGCGTCTATGGCGCCCAGGCCGCGTCGCAGCACTGGTTCAACAAGAACGCCCGTGATCTGACCCCGCGCGAGGCGGCGCGTCTGGCCGCCATCCTGCCTGCGCCGCGCCGGTATCAGGCGGCCGATCCCGGTCCTTATGTCCGCCGCAGGGGCGCCCGCGTCCAGGCGGCCATGGGCACGGTGCGGGGACAGGGGCTCAGCGCCTGCGTTCTGCGCTGAAGCCGCAGCGCTTGACGGCGTGATGGTCGTCGCCTCTCCTGCACGGGCTGTTCAGGAGATCCATCATGAAGCGTCAGTTGATGACCGCCGCTGCAGTCTGCGTGCTTGCCATCACCGCAGGCTGCGCCTCGACGTCGGCCCATAATCCCGAAGCGGCCTCGACCCAGGGGCAGGGCCAGGGGCAGATCCAGGCCGGTTCCGGGCTGAAGGCGGACTATCCGGCCACCACCGCAGGCGCGAACGCCTTCATCGCCGACGCCGAGGCCCGCTGGGCCGAGATCACCGAATACGCCGCGCGCGTGCAGTGGTCGCGGGCGACGAACATCACCTTCGACACCATGTGGCTGGAATCCAAGGTCAACGCCGAGGTGACCGAGCTTCAGGTGCAGCTGGCCAATCAGGCGGCCAAGTTCAACACGGTGACGGTCGCCCCGGACGTGCGCCGCAAGCTGGATCTGCTGCGTCTTGGCCTTGTCCTGCCCGCGCCCAACCGGCCGGGCGCGGCCGACGAACTGGCCCAGATCACCACCCGTCTGGACTCGGCCTATTCGACCGGCAAGTTCGACTACAAGGGTCGCCAGATCACGCTGGACGAGGCGTCGCTGATCCTGGCGGACAGCCGCGACCCGCAGGAGACCAAGGCGCTTTACGAGGGCTGGCGCACGATCTCACCGGCCATGAAGGTCGATTATGCGCGCATGGTGGAAATCGCCAATGAAGGCTCGCGCGAGCTGGGCTTCGCCGACACCGGCGCCCTGTGGCGCTCGGGCTATGACATGCCCGCCGATGATTTCGCCGCCGAGACGGACCGGCTGTGGGCCCAGGTGAAGCCCTTCTACGAGAACCTGCACTGCTATGTCCGCGCGCGGCTGAACGCCAGATACGGCGATGCGGTCCAGCCGGATCACGGCCCGATCCGCGCTGACCTGCTGGGCAATATGTGGTCCCAGCAGTGGGGCAATATCTACGACATCGTCGCCCCGGCGACGGGCGGCGCGTCCAGCTATGACCTGACCGACCTGCTGGTGAAGGCGGGCTATGACCCGACCAGGATGGTGCGCACCGGCGAGGGTTTCTACACCTCTCTGGGCCTGGCGCCCCTGCCGCAGACCTTCTGGGAGCGCAGCCAGATCGTGCGTCCACGCGACCGCGAGGTGGTCTGCCACGCCTCGGCCTGGGACTTGGACAACGCCGACGACATCCGCATCAAGATGTGCACCAACGTCAACGCCGACGACTTCTATACGGTGCACCACGAACTGGGGCACAACTATTATCAGCGGGCCTACAAGGACCAGCCGATGCTGTTCCGCAATGGCGCCAACGACGGCTTCCACGAGGCCATCGGCGACTTCATCGGCCTGTCGGCCCTGACGCCGACCTATCTGCACCAGATCGGGCTGCTGGATCAGGTGCCGGGCGAGGACGAGGACATTCCCTTCCTGCTGAAGATGGCGCTGGACAAGATCGCCTTCCTGCCCTTCGGCCTGATGGTGGACCGCTGGCGCTGGGACGTGTTCTCGGGCGAGACGACGCCGGTCCAGTACAACGCCGCCTGGACCGCTGACATGCTGAAATATCAGGGGCTGGTCCCGCCCGGCGCACGCCCGGCTGACGCCTTTGATCCCGGGGCGAAATACCATGTGCCCGGCAACACGCCCTACACCCGCTACTTCCTGGCGCACATTTATCAGTTCCAGTTCCAGCGCGCGGCCTGCCGCCAGGCGGGATGGACCGGGCCTCTGCACCGCTGCTCCACCTATGGAAACACGGCGGTCGGCGCCCGTTTCAACGCCATGCTGGAAATGGGTCAGTCCCGCCCCTGGCAGGAGGCGATGAAGGCCTTCACCGGCGACGAAGGCAATGACGCCTCGGCCATCGCCGACTATTTCGCCCCTTTGAACACTTGGCTGACCCAACAGAACCAGGGTCGCAGATGCGGATGGTCTGAAGCTTAATCGCGGTTAACCCTGAGGTTTGGGCCTTCCCTTAACCGGCGGGCGCCATGGTGACGACCAGCGGGCGAGTTTGCGTCCGGTCGCGGAAGCACGATCTTGGCGTCTCAACGGCTGAACATCGGGGCATGGCCCAAACTGACCCGCTTCCTGGCGCGGCTGGGCGCCGATCAGCGCGGCAATGTCGCCATGATGTTCGGCCTCAGTCTGCCGGTGCTGTTGATGCTGGTCTTCGGCGGCATCGACATCAACCGCGTCTCGACCGCGAAAGCCAATCTGCAGGATGCGCTGGACGCCGCCACCCTGGCCGCGGCGCGCTCGCCCTACACCTCCGATCAGACCAAGGAGCTGAACGCCGTGGGCCTGACGGCGCTGAAGGCGAACCTGCGGGCTACAGACGGCGTGAGCTTCAATGACAGCGACATCAGCTTTACGGTCGACGCCAATCAGGTCGTGAAGGGGGCGGCGAAGATCCAGGTCAAGACCCTGGTCGCCAACATCATCCTGCCCCCCTATGGCAAGCTGCTGGACGACACGCTTCCGGTCGCCTCGTCTTCGGACGTGCAGCGCTCGTCCAAGAACATCGAAGTCGCCCTGGTGCTCGATGTCACCGGCTCGATGAACAACGGCAAGATCGAATCCCTGAAGAGCGCCGCCAATCAACTGGTGGATATCGTGGTTCAGGATGTCCAGACGCCCTATTACACCAAGATGTCCCTGGTCCCCTATTCGATGGGCGTGAACCTGGGCGGTTACGCCAATAATGCGCGTGGCGTGCCGACCGCGACGGCCAATGTCACCAATATCGCCTGGTCGACGGGAAACATCGCCTCGATCAGCGCCGTGACCAAGGCCAATCCCGCCGTGCTCACCACCACAGCCGCTCATGGATTCGTCAACGGCGATCGGGTGGCGATCTGGAACGCCAGCGGCATGACGCAGTTGAACGGCGTCGCCTTCACAGTGACCAACGTCAACGCCAGCGCCAGGACGTTCCAGCTGATCGGCGGTAACGGCGCTGTTATCGACAGTCGGAATTACAGCACCTTCACCGGCAGCGCGTCAAAACCCGCCTATGTCGCAAAATGTCTGCGGACGGATTGCAAGCCCAAGGTGACCGCCAGCAATCATGGCCTGCTGACACGAAACGGCACTGTGGTGTTCGAAGGCGTCCAGGGCATGGACTATCTGAACACACGCCCCCTTACGGTGTCGGAAGTGAACACCAATGACTTCATCGTCGATGTCGTGGGCGGACAGACCTATACGCGCGGCGGCACGACGGCCTGTGGTGAGAACGGCTGCGCCTGGCGGGTCTTCACCAGTGCATCCGGTTCATTGCGTGCGCTGAAGAACAGCGATTGCGTCAGTGAACGGGCGGGCAATCAGGCCTATACGGATGCGTCTCCGTCTTCGGCCCGCCTCGGCTTCAACTATCCCGCCGACAATCTGAACAATGGGCTGAATCCCTGCCTCAATGCGCCGCTGCGCCCGCTGTCCAGCGACAAGCCGGGGCTCAAGTCCGCGATCAACGCCCTGACGATCGGCGGATCGACGGCTGGCCATATCGGGGCGGCCTGGGGCTGGTACACCGTGTCGCCCAACTTCAACTCGCTCTGGCCTTCGAACGGCGCCGGGCCGTACCGCGACATGAATGTGCTGAAGTCGGTGATCCTGATGACGGACGGCGAGTTCAATACCCCCTATTCGAACGGCGTCATTTCCTCGGACGCCGGCACCGGCTCGGGATCGACACCGGATCACATCAACCAGAACGCCCCCAACGGCAGCTCCACCAGTCAGGCGTTGAAACTGTGCACGGCCATGAAGGCCCAGGGGATCACGGTCTACACCGTGGGCTTCCAGGTCGGCACGACCGGGGCGGCGGCGGATCTGATGAAGAACTGCGCGACCAGCCCGGACTACGCCTATCTGCCGACGTCCAGCACTGACCTGAGCGAAGCCTTCAAGGCCATCGGCCGCGATATCACCCGCCTGCGCATCACGCGCTGATCCGCCTCAGAGGAGGCGGATTTCGCGCAGACGTTCGGTCAGATAGTCCTCGGCCAGGATGGTCTTGCCTGCATAGCGGTCGGGATTGTCCGGCGTGACGGCGCTGGGCAGGGTCTCGATCGGGAAGTCCGGGTTGAAGTGCAGGAAAAAGGGCGTCGAATAGCGGGCGAACCCGCGACGTTCCGGCGCCGGATTGACCACCCGGTGCGTGGTCGACGGCAGGACGTGGTTGGTCAGGCGCTGCAGCATGTCGCCGATATTGACGACCAGGGCGCCGGGCGGCGGGGCGATGTCCAGCCAGCTGCCGTCCTTTTCCTTCAGCTGAAGACCGGCTTCTTCGGCGCCCAGCAGCAGGGTGATGACATTGATGTCCTCATGGGCGCCGGCGCGGACGCCAGGGGCGTCGGCGGGAACCGGCGGATAGTGCAGCATGCGCAGCACGCTGTTGCCCATCTCGACCTTGTCTTCGAAATAGTCGTCGCCCAGCTCCAGATACCGGGCGATGGCGCGCAGGATCTTGCGGCCCAAAGCGTCCAGGTCCTCGAACATGCCGTACAGATGGGGTTGGAAGCCCTCGACCTCGGTCGGCCACAGGTTGTCACGCATGTATTTGCGATAGGGGTGGTCGGCAGGCAGTTCGCGGCCGACGTGCCAGAACTCCTTCAGGTCCACGGTCGCGGCGCCCTTGGCGGCTTCGACGCCGAAGGGGGTCAGGCCGCGCGCCCCGCCGGTTCCCGGCTGGTGGTACTGGCGTTTCACGTCTTCGGGCAGGGCGAAGAAGGCCTTGGCGTCATTGATGGCGGCGTCGATCCGTTGCTGGTCCAGACCGTGATCGGCGATCACCGCAAAGCCGTAGCGGGTGAAGGAGGCGCCCAGGGCGTCGCTGAAGGCCTGAAAATCGGCGTCATAGCCGGTCATCGACACGGGCTTGATGGCGCGGTCGTCGGTCGACGGGGTTTCGGTCGGGGTCGCGCTCATCGGCGTCGTCCTCACTGTAGCTGTGTGCGGCGGTTCCCATACGCCTAATCCGCAACCTTGTCAGTTCATGGGCGCGCACCGTGACGATGAACCATGGTCGTCCTTGTTCACCTAAGGTACAGCTTGGAACCTCCACAGTAAGCGTGCGTTTCCGCGCCAGACCGCCAATCGGAAGGACCAATCCATGCGCGCCAAGATTATCGTCGTCGGTGTCTCCATCGCCGCCCTGCTGGGCGCCGCCGCCTGCACCACGACCGATCCGTACAGCTCCACCCCGACACGCAACAACACCGGCACGGGCGTCCTCGCCGGCGCGCTGGGCGGTGCGGTGCTCGGCTATCTGACCAACACCTCGAACGGCGAGCAGGGCCGCAAGAACGCCCTCATCGGCGCGGGCATCGGCGCTCTGGGCGGCGCAGCCGTCGGCCAGTACATGGACCGCCAGCAGCGCGCCATGGAGGCCCAGCTGTCCGGTTCGGGCGTCGGCGTCGCGCGTCAGGGCGACAACCTGGTCCTGCGCATGCCGTCGGACGTGACCTTCGCCACCAACCAGTCCTCGATCGACCCGCGCTTCCTGCCGGTGCTCGATGACGTGGCGCGGGTTCTGCAGGAATATGACCGCTCGACCATCGACATCATCGGCCACACCGATTCGTCGGGCGGCGACGCCATCAACCAGCCCCTGTCCGAGCGCCGCGCCAGCAGCGTGGCTTCGGAGCTGGTGCGTCGCGGCGTGATCGCGCAACGCCTCTATGTGGCAGGCAACAGCTCGCGCAATCCGGTCGCAACGAACGCGACGCCGGAAGGCAAGGCGCAGAACCGCCGCGTCGAAATCCTGATCCGTCCGTTCACCGGCTGATTACGGACGAAAAACTGTTGCGAAGGAGGGCGAGGCCGCAGGTCTTGCCCTTTTCTTTTGCCTGGAGGGGCTGGCGGCCAGTCACCGACTTGCACCTCTCGCCCAACTCAGTTCAGCTTGAACAGGTTTGGGCAGGTTCAGCGGGGCTGACGTGACGCCACAGGGGCGTGAGATCTTGGACGGGGTGAAACTGGCGGTGATCGCCATCATGTGCGCCCTGTTCACCGCGACGCTGGTCATCGGCATCGGCGGCGCTGTGCTCCGCTCCGACAAAACTCCACGCGCTTCAACGACGGTGGAACAACAGCCATCCATGACGGCTGAGCTGTATTAGGCAATCTGACAAACTGGCAAAAAGAAACCGCCGACTTCGATGTGAAGTCGGCGGCTTTTATTCTTTGTACCAAACTTCGGCGTGTGGTTGGGGCTCGCACCGCTGTCGCGGAGCGAGCCCTTTCCGACTTAGAAGTTGATGTCGACCGTGGCGCGACGGTTGAGCGGTTCACGCACGCCGTCAGCCGTCGGCTTGGCCAGGTTGGTTTCACCCTTGCCGTCGAGGGCGATGACGCCGCCGTTGACGCCTTGAGCAACCAGAGCGTCGGCGACGGTGCGCGAACGACGGTTGGACAGGCCCAGGTTATAGGCTGCCGAACCCGAGGTGTCGGTGTAGCCGACGATCAGCACGCGGGTCGGGGCGCCCGACTTGGCGTAGTTGGCGGCTTGCGTCACGACCGAACGGGCTTCAGCCGTCAGGTCCGAGCGATCCCAGTCGAAGTAGACCACGAACTGACGCGCAGCCGGCTTCTGCACAACCGGCGGAGGCGGCGGAGGCGGCGGGGGCGGAGGGGGCGGCGGAGGCGGCGGCGGGGGAGGAGCAACCGGTGCTGCTTCTTCAGCGCCGAAGCTGTAGCGCAGACCCAGGGTCACGGTGTGAACCTGGTTGTAGTCGCCGTCCCAGGTGCCGAAGTTGGTGGCGCCGACGCCGGTGCCGACCGTCTTGGAATCCCACGACGCATCGCCCGTCAGGTAACGGTAGGTCAGGTCGATGTTGGCGCGTTCGCCAACGGCGTAGGACAGGCCGGCGATCGCTTGAGCGGCGAACTTGGTCGAGGTGTCGTCGGCTGCAAACGTGGCGCCGCGGTTGGCGCGCAGATTGCCGAGCGTGTCGATGTTGACGCGGTTCACACCGGCACCGAGACCGACGAAGGGACGAACGCCCCAAGCTGAGCCGCCGAAGTCATAGATGACATTGGCCATCAGGGTGGTCGACTGGATATCACCTTCCGGCGAATAGCAGCCGCCGGTGGCCGGCGTCAGGTTGCAGAGGCCCTGAGTGCCGGACACGGCGCGGATCTTGCCGATGTCGCCCGAGCGGTAGCCGCCTTCCAGTTCAACGCGCCAGTTGGGGTTGAAGCGGTAGCCGAGGCGGGCGAAGGCCGCCCAGCCCGGATTGACCTCGTACTTCCAGGTCGCGCCGGTCGTCGACGATTCAGCCTTGATGTCGTGGTCGAATTTGTAGCCGGCGTCGATCGCGCCGTACCAGCCGTTGGGTTCCGCCGAAGCGGCGCCGGCCGAAAGGGCCATGGCGGCTGCTGCGCTGGAGGCCAGCACAAGAGTCTTCATACGCATTGGGGGTATCCCTCCGCCTTGTTGATAAAAATGCGACGGGAAAACCGCCTAATAGTGGCTCATATCAGCGAAGCTGTAGAAGGTCGAGCCGCAAAGGGGTTTGCTGAACACTCTGAAATTTCAACCGTGACCTTGATGCTACAGGGAAAATCCCGAGAACGACGATGTGTCGCGGGTTTGGGGGTTCTCCTTAACGTTGTGTTAATGCAATCTATGGTGCCGGGCGGCGTCAGAATTCGGACACAGCCCCCGGTCGCCGAGAGCGCGACTTGAGCCAGATCACCCCCATCAGGTCCGACAGGGAGGCGCGCAGCCGTCCCCAGTTGGTGTATTTTGATCGTCCCGTTTCGCGGTGGCGATGTCCGACGTCGAGATACTGGTTTCGGTAGCCTTCGCGGATCACCAGGGCGGGCAGATAGCGGTGGATATGGTCGAAATAGGGAAGGCGCAGGAAGACGTCGCGGCGGAAGGCCTTCAGGCCGCAGCCGGTGTCGTCGGCGTCATCGTCCAGCAGGCGCTTGCGGATGCGGTTCGCCCAGAGCGAGGCCTGACGTTTCGCAGCGCTGTCCTGGCGTTTGGCGCGACGGCCGCCGATCAGGGCGACGTCGGCAGGGGCGGCGATCAGGGCGTCGACGAGACGGGGCGCGTCGATCGGCGGGTTTTGTCCGTCCCCGTCCAGGGTGACGATGATGGCGCCGCGCGCAGCGAGGACGCCGGTGCGCACGGCCCGGCTCTGACCGGCGTTGGAGCCATGCGCCAGCACCCGCAGCATGGGCAGTTCCGGCATGACGGCCTGCAGTTCGGCCAGGGTCGCGTCGCGGCTGGCGTCGTCGACGAAGATCATTTCGAAAGAGCGACCTGCGAAGGCTTCGGCGATTTCACGCGCCAAAGGCACGGCGGCCCCGGATTCGTCATGGACGGGGACGACGACGGAGATGTCGGGCGCGGATTCAACGGTCATGGCCGCTCCATAGCCGAGATGCGTCGCTTAGGGGAGACGGCTGACGACTGTGCGGGCGGCGTGTAAGGAAGCAGGATGAAGACGTTTGATCTTGATCGCCATGTCGCCGGTTGGCGCGGGCCCTTGTTTGCGGCCCTGCTGACGCTTGTCGCCGGACTGCCCAGTCTGCTGCTGATGCCGCCGCTGGACCGCGATGAGAGCCGATTCGCCCAGGCCACCGCCCAGATGCTGGAGAGCCACGACTATGTGGACATCCGCTTCCAGGACGAACCGCGCTGGAAGAAGCCGGTCGGCATCTATTGGCTGCAGGCCGCCGCCGTCTCCCTGACCTCGGATGTCGAGGATCGTGAGATAGCCCCCTATCGGATTCCGTCGCTGCTGGGCGCCATGCTGGCCGCCTGGGCCGTGGCCTGGGCGGGCGCGGCCTTGTTTGGGTCGCGTGTCGGCTTCCTGGGCGGGGCCATCATGGGGACCACCTTCCTGCTGTCGTCCGAGGCGGGAATCGCAAAAACCGACGCCATGCTGTGCGGGGCCACGACCCTGGCGATGGCGGCGCTGGCGCGCATCTATATGGCGACGAGAGCAGGCGAGAGACCTGTCCGCTTGCACAAGTTCCTGTTCTGGGCAGGCCTGGGCCTGTCGATCCTGATCAAGGGGCCGATCGGGTTTCTGGTCATCGCCCTGGCTGTCATCGCCCTGTCGATCTGGGATCGAAACATCAAATGGCTGGGGCGCCTGGGCTGGGGCTGGGGGCTGCCGCTGGTTGCGTTGATGGTCGGGCCCTGGGCCATCGCCATCACCATCGCCACGGACGGCGGTTTCTGGCGCGAGGCCATCGGCGGCGACCTGGCGCCCAAGATTGCGGGCGCCCATGAAAGTCATTCGGGTTTCCCCGGCATGTACCTGTTGCTGGCGCCCCTGCTGTTCTTCCCGTCCACGCTCCTGTTGCCCGCCGCCGTCTCGACGGGATGGAGCCGCCGGGAGGAACCGGCGATCCGCTTCCTGGTCTGCTGGCTGGTTCCCGGATGGCTGATGTTCGAACTGGCCCCGACCAAGCTGTGGCACTACACCCTGCCGACCTTTGGGGCCCTGGCCCTGCTGGCGGCGGCGGCCCTGGCGCGGCCCATCGGCAGGGTTTCGCGCATCACCGGCGCCGTCCTGGCGGTGTTCGCCGCCGTGCTGGTGATCGGCATCACCATCTACGGGCTGACGGTCTATGGCACTTCGACGGCCCAGACCTGGGCGGCGGTGACCGTGGTGACGACGCTGGCGGCGGCGGCCATCGGCGCCTTCCTGCTCTTGAACAAGGCGCCGGTCGCGGCCCTGATTTTGTCCCTGGCCTTCGGCGTCGTCGGTCACGCGTCGCTGGCGGGCACGATCCGTCAACTGCGTCCGTTGGCCATCGCGCCTCAACTGGAGCGGACGCTGGAGGCCGCCGACCTTCATCCCAGGCAGGGCCGCACGCCGGGACCCGTCGCCATCACCGGCTTCCATGAGCCCAGCTTCGTCTTCCTGACCGGGCGTGACACCGAACTGACCGACGCCCAGGGCGCGGCGGAGGCCCTGGCTGAGGGGCGTCCCGCCATTGTCGAGGCGCATGACGCCGACGCCTTCCGCGCCGCTGCTGGCCGGCTGGGCGTGTCGGGCCGGGCGGTCGGCGTGGTCAACGGCCACAACTATTCGTCGGGGGATGATGTCAGCCTGACCGTCTATGCGCCGCCGCCCCGCACGGCGGCTGTCCCGGAGGCGTCAGGACAATGAGCCGGTTCATCCAGATCGTCGAAGTCGGCCCGCGGGACGGGCTGCAGAACGAAAAGGCCGTGCTGGCGCCTGCTGTCCGCGCCGATCTGGTTCATCGACTTGAAGACGCGGGCGCCAAGCGTATCGAGGCCGTCTCCTTCGTCCACCCGAAATATGTGCCGCAAATGGCGGGCGCCGAAGAGGTGATGGCCGCCCTGCCGCATCAGGGCGGGCGTAGCCGCATCGGCCTGGTGCTGAACGCCAGGGGTTACGACCGCGCGCTGGCGACCGGGGTGGACGAGGTCAATGTCTCGATCTCGGCGACAGACGGCTTCGGCCTGAAGAACACCGGCCTGACGGCGAAACAGCAGCAGGAGATGCTGGCCGACATCATCGCCCGGCGGCACAATGCCCAGGCCTCAGAGGGGACGCCGTCCCTGACGGCCATGATCTCGTGCGTCTGGGGCTGCCCGTTCGATGGCGAGGTCTCGGTCGATCTGATCGCCGAACAGGTCGGGGTTCTGGGCGAACTGGGCGTCACTGAGATCGGGCTGGCGGACACCATTGGCGTCGCCGATCCCTGGGCCGTGACGCGGGTGGTCGAGGCGGCGAAGAAGGCGGCGCCCGATGCGGTGCTGCGGTTGCATTTCCACGATACGCGCAACACTGGACTGGCCAACGCCTATGCGGGCGTCCAGGCGGGGATCAGCGTGCTGGACGCCTCGGTCGGCGGCATCGGCGGCTGTCCGTTCGCGCCCGGCGCCACCGGCAATATCGCCACCGAAGACCTGGTCTATATGCTGGAGCGCGGCGGGTATCAGACCGACTATGATCTGGACGCCCTGATCGCAACGGCGCGCTGGATCGGCGAGGCTATCGGCAGGCCTGCCCCCTCGGCGCTGAGCCGGGCAGGCGGATTTCCCAAAGTCTGAGGCCGATTTCCGCCGTGCTTGGCGGACTGGATCAAACGGCGCTATCTAAAACCACAGGCGGGATGCGGCGTCATCCGGCCTGAGAAGGACCCATTATGCTGATCGCCATTCCCCTGCTGTTGATCCCGGTGGTGCTCTACAACATCGTCGTGCTGTTCGGCGGGTCCAGCACGGGCGGCATGGCCGAGGCGGACGCCATCCTGCGCGATCCGCTGTTCTCGATCCCCATGACCTCGGGGGCGCTGTGGAATGTGGGGTCGGGGGACCTGATTCTGCTGCTGGGCCTGGTGCTGCTGTTCTTCGAACTGATCAAGTCGACCTCCAGCCAGAGGGTCGCCATCATCAATCACGCCCTGTCGATGATCCTGTTCATCGTGGTGCTGGTGGAGTTCCTGCTGCTGCGCGGCTTCGCCACCTCGACCTTCTTCCTGATCGTGATGATGATCCTGCTGGATGTATTGGCCGGGTTCATCGTGACCATCATCTCATCGCGCAAGGACTTCGACTTCGGCGGGCATTGAGGCGCCCGGCCCTTACGAAAAGGCCGTGAAGATCAGGGCCACGACGGCGACGTCGAAAACCTTGGCGGCGATGCTGAGTGCGGCGGGCATGGGCTGATCCGGGAAAGGCGTCTTGGCCCTTCACCAGCAAACTCCGTGCCGCAGGATCAGATTTCGGTGCGGGTCGTGCGGCCGGCGCGCGGGCGACGTTCGGCGGCCCCGGAATATTCGGTCTCCAGATAGGCGGAGCGGGCGGCGTCCAGCACGGGCGCCCCGCCGCGCAGGCCGCGCTTCTGGCCCGCCTGACCCATCTGCTGGGCGACGAAGGCGGCGGCGCCGGGTTCGACCGCCGGATGGACGGCAGCTCTTGCCGGGCTTTTCATGTCCGGCGCGGCGTCCGCATCCGGGCTGTCGGAGGGGCTGGCGGGCGTGTCGCTGACGACTGAGGCGGCGGCCTTGCGGCGTTCGCGCTCACGCCGTTCGCCTTCGCGACGGTCCACGCCCTCCATGCCGCCGACAGCTCGGATGGGGTCCGTCATTTCGTTTCGGGCTTTGCGCCCGCCAGTTTCTCGATCTGTGCGCGCATCTCGTCCATCTGACGCCGCATCTCGTCCAGCCCGTCAGAGGCTTCGGGCTTCTTCGCCGCCGGTTCGGGTTCAGCAGAGGCCGGGGCGGGCGCCGCTGTAGGCTCCGCCCGCGTGAAGCCAAAGCCGGGGAACATCTGCAGGGCGCGTTCGAACATGGCCATGTTCGCGCGCGCCGCCTCCTCCATCAGGGTCGCGCCGGAGCCTGTGCCGAAGGCGCGGCCGATCTGGCTGGCGAACTGTTCCTGCTGTTTGCTGAAGTTGGACAGGGACATCTCCAGATAGGAGGGCAGGACGCCCTGCATCTGGCCGCCGTAGAAACCGATCAGCTGGCGCAGGAACTGCACCGGCAGCAGGGCCTCGCCCCGGCTTTCCTCCTCGAAGATGATCTGGGTCAGAATCTGACGGGTCAGATCATCGTTGGACTTGGCGTCATAGACAACAAACTCGGCGCCCTCCCGCACCATTGTGGCGAGATCCTCAAGCGTCACATAGGCGCTGGTGCGCGTGTTGTAGAGCCTGCGGTTCGCATACTTCTTGATGACGATCACATCCGGATCGCCTGGTTTTCCACCCTTGGTCTTTTCGTCAGCCACGCTTGTTCTCGCGATGTTGCAACGCGTCACTATCCCCCTATGCGGACAGAAGCGCCAGTGCGCACAAGGGGATGTGACCGAATGGCGTTCAGTGGCTCATCGCCGGGGCCAGGACCACGCCGACCAGCACCGCCGCCCAGTGGACGCTGGCGCCGGTGACGACGAACCCATGCCAGATGGCGCGGCGGTATTTCACCCGTGGACTGATGAAGACGAAGACGCCCGCCGTATAGATCAGGCCGCCGATGACCAGCAGGGCCAGGGCGATGGGATGGACCGTCTCGACCATCGGTTTCAGGGCCGCGACCGCCAGCCAGCCGAAGACGATATAGACGCCGCTCCAGAACCGGTCGGAGATCCGCGGGGCGAACAGCTTCACGGCGGCGCCGGTGAAGGCCAGGGTCCAGATCAGGGCGGTGAAGCCGACCGACCACAGGCCCTCGAACCTCTGGGTCGTGAAGGGGGTGTAGCTGCCTGCGATCATCAGGAAGATGGCCGCTTCGTCCAGCCGCCGCAGCACGGGCCGCGCCGCACAGGGATTGGTCCAGTTGTAGAGGGTCGAGACCGTCAGCATCCCGACCAGGCACAGGGCGTAGATGGCCGTGGACAGCACGCCGCCGACGCCCGCGTACACGCCCGCAAGCCCGGCCAGGATGACGCCGCCGACCGCCGCCAGCATCAGGCCCACCCCATGGACCCACAGATCGGCCAGGCGTTCGGCGCGCGTCTGATAGTGCTCGATCATGTCCAGTTCGTCCGGCGTGCAGACGTGGGTGATGATGCGTTTCAACGTGCCAAGCATGGCCGTTTCAATCCTTGGACCACCTCAATCGTTCCCGTCACAATGCGCCGATAGGGTGTCAAATGACTGAATCCGCCCTTGCCGACATCGCCGCAGGTGACGAAGTCTTCGCAATGCGGCAAAACGGCCACGCAGAGTTATTCGTCAGAGAGTGAAATCCCATGACCGAAGTTGTCATCGTCTCCGCCGCCCGCACGCCGGTCGGTTCCTTCCTGGGCGGCCTGGCGTCGCTGCCGGCGTCCAAGCTGGGCGAGATCGCCATCAAGGCGGCGCTGGAGCGCGCCAGCGTATCCGGCGATGACGTTGATGAGGTGATCCTGGGCCATGTGCTGCAGGCGGCCGCTGGTCAGGGACCGGCGCGTCAGGCCGCCGTCGGCGCGGGCGTACGCAAGGAGGCCGCCGCCTGGAGCATCAACCAGATCTGCGGCTCGGGCCTGCGCGCGGTGGCCATCGCCGCACAGCAGATCGCCCTGGGCGATGCTAAGATCGTCGTCGCAGGCGGCCAGGAAAGCATGAGCCAAGCGCCGCACGCCCAGCAACTGCGCGCCGGTCACAAGATGGGCGACGTCAGCTTCACCGACATCATGATCAAGGACGGTCTGTGGGACGCCTTCAACGGCTATCACATGGGCCAGACCGCCGAGAACATCGCCGACAAATGGTCGATCAGCCGCGAAGCCCAGGACGCGTTCGCCGTCGCCAGCCAGCACAAGGCCGAGGCCGCGCAGAAGGCGGGCCGGTTCGCCGATGAGATCACGCCTGTCGTCATCCCCGGCAAGAAGGGCGACGTGACGGTCGATCAGGACGAATACATCCGCCACGGCGCGACCCTCGAGGCCATGCAGAAGCTGCGTCCCGCCTTCACCAAGGACGGCAGCGTCACCGCCGCCAATGCGTCCGGCCTGAACGACGGCGCGGCGGCCCTGGTGCTGATGAGCGGCGATGAAGCCAAGGCGCGCGGTCTGGAGCCGCTGGCCCGCATCGCCTCCTACGCCACGGCGGGCGTCGATCCGTCGATCATGGGCACGGGGCCGATCCCGGCGTCGAAGAAGGCGCTGGAGAAGGCGGGCTGGAGCGTCGCCGACCTCGATCTGGTCGAATCCAATGAAGCCTTCGCCGCCCAGAGCCTGTGCGTGGTCAAGGAGCTGGGCCTCGACCCGGACAAGGTGAACGTCAACGGCGGCGCCATCGCCATCGGCCACCCCATCGGCGCCTCGGGCGCGCGCATCCTGACGACCCTGCTGTTCGAAATGAAGCGGTCGGGCGCCAGGAAGGGTCTGGCGACCCTGTGCATCGGCGGCGGCATGGGCGTGGCGATGTGCGTGGAGCGGGCGTGATCTGAACCGCTTCCTTCTCCCGGTGGGAGAAGGTGGCCGGGCGAAGCCCGGTCGGATGAGGGACGGACATGAGGCTGTCGCCCAGTCCGTCCCCTCACCCTTTCGCACCAGAACGACGGCCGCGCCGCCGTGTGCTCAAGCCCTCTCCCGCCGGGAGAGGGCGATCGGCATCAGTCCGCCCGGTATTCGAACGGATCGGTCGGGGTCGGCTCGGTCGGCAGCGGCATGCGCGGCAGGGGGGCGTCGCGGTTGGCGGCGTTCAGCAGGAAGCTGGCCAGGATGATGGCCGCCTGACGCAGGTCTTCGGCCTTCAGGTGGTCATAGCTGTCGATGCTGGTGTGGTGCAGGCGGCTGGAATAGTCGAGCGGATCCTGGATGAACTGATATCCGGGAATGCCCACCGTCTGCATATAGACGTGGTCGGTGCCGCCCGCCGGACGCAGCGACACGGTGGTCGCGCCCATGCTGGCGAAGGGCGCCAGCCATTCCTGGAAGATCGGGGCGGCGGCCACATTGCCCTCGGCGTTGATGCCCCGGATCTTGCCCGAGCCGTTGTCCAGATTGAAATAGGCGACCAGATCCTTGTGCCCCGCGCGCGGCTGGACCGGCCAGCGCGTGCGCCAGGTCCGGTTGTTCGGCAGATTGGCCAGGGCCGGATCATTGGAAGGCGCGCGCGTCGCAAGATGCTGATCGACATAGGCCAGCGAGCCCAGAATGCCCTGCTCCTCGCCGTTCCACAGGGCGAAGCGGATAGTGCGTTTGGGCTGGACGCCCAGGGTCTTCAGGATGCGCGCGGCCTCCATGACCACGGCGCTGCCCGCCGCATTGTCCACCGCGCCGTCGGAGGCGACCCAGCTGTCCAGGTGGGCACCGGCCATGACGTATTCCGTGCCGCGCGCCGTGCCGGGAATATCGGCCAGGATGTTGTAGGCGTTGACGTCCTCGTCATGGAACTGGACTTCGCTGTTCAGCTCCAGCGTCGGCGGAGTGTCGGTCAGGGCCAGACGCGCCAGACGGCGATAGTCCTCAGCCGCCAGCTCCAGACCCGCCAGCTTGGGCGTGGCGCCGACCTGATAGGTGTAGCCCGTGCCGTGCAGCAGGCCGCCGTCACGTTGTGAGATGCGCACCCAGGCCAGGGCGCCCTGTTCGACCAGGAAGGCGTCCAGCTTGGCGGCGAAGTCGGCGGTCTCCAGCTGGCGCTGGATCGCGGCGGGCGAATATTGGGGCTGGACGTAGGCGTTGCGGTCGGCCAGTTCGGCGGCGGTCAGACGGCGGAAGGCCGGTTCCGTCGGCTCGGAGCCTGTGCCGGGCAGGGACACCATGACGATCTTGCCTGACAGCTGGCCGCGCCATTTGTCGAAGTCCTCGACCTTGGACAGCGGGGCCACGACGACGCCTGCGCTGATGGTCCCGTTGGTTGAGGGCGTCCAGGCCACGGGAATGACCCGCAGATCCAGCGGACGGGGCGCCGTCATCCGGGCGCTGGCGCGGACGATGGACCAGCCGCGGCCGAACTCGAAGCCCTCGGCCCGGACATTGGACAGGCCATAGCTGCGGAACTGCGCCTGCGCCCACTGTTCGGCCTGACGCATCTGGGGCGAGTTGGTCATCCGCCCGCCGATCCGGTCGGTCAGATAGGCGGCGTTCTGCATCACCTGGCTGTGGTTCAGCCCCTGGTCGATGATGTTGTTGACAGCGACCCGGTCAACGGATTGGGCCATGACCGGCGTGGCCAGCAAAGCGGCGGCGGAGACAAAGGCGAGCAGGCGCGACATTCAGAAAACAGACCCCATGATTCAGATGGGCGGCATCTGACGCGATGACGCGGCTTTTCGCAAACCTGTCAGGTGTGGCGAACCGCCCCGGTCGGATGGTCAATCTGTTGCGAGCTTAAATCCAGAGCCGATAAGCACCCGTGCAGAGCCGTCATTCCGGGGCGTCCGAAGGACGAACCCCGGAACACAGAAGGCGTGCATCCGGTGTCGAATGCGTCCAGCCGAGCGAATGCGGCCCTGGGTCCCGGGTTCTTCGCTTCGCTCACCGCCGGAATGACGAGTCGGGAGATAGGTTCCCAGCGCCAAGTTTGGCGTCAGCCCCACGGCCCCTTGCGAGACGGGGATGACGGGGGCGTGGTCGGCACGCCGGTCGCGAACCCGGCGGCAGGGCGCGGCTGGATCGGCTCCGGCGCAGGCTGGTTTGCGCGGGGCCGCATCCCCATCTTGGCGCCCAGCTCCATCAGGGCGCGCACCCGGTTGCCGGTCGCCGGGTGGGTCGAGAACAGATTGTCGGCGCCGCGTCCCGCCAATGGATTGATGATGAACAGCTGGCCCGAGGCCGGATTGCGCTCGGCTGTCGGATTGTGGATCCGCTTGGCGTAGGCCTCGATCTTCTGCAGCGCCGAGGCCAGGGCCTGCGGATCGCCCGCGATCTCGGCGCCGACGCGGTCGGCCTCATATTCGCGGCTGCGGCTGATGGCCATCTGCACCAGGCCCGCCGCCATGGGCGCCAGGATCATCAGGGCCAGGGTCCCGATCATGCCGCCGGGACGCTCACGGTCATTGCCGCCGAAGAACAGGGCGAAGTTGGCCAGGGCGGCGATGGCGCCCGCGATGGTCGCCGTCACCGTCATGGTCAGGGTGTCGCGGTTCTTCACATGGGCCAGTTCGTGGGCCATCACCCCGCGCACCTCTTCACGCGTCAGCATGTCCAGCAGGCCGGTGGTGGCGCAGACGGCGGCGTTCTGGGGATTGCGGCCGGTGGCGAAGGCGTTGGGCTGGTCGCTGGGGATGATGGCGACCTGGGGCTGGGGCATTCCGGCGTCGTGGGCCATCTGGCGCACATCGGCGACATAGTTCCTGACGACCGCATTGGGATGCTGCTCGTCCACCGGCTGGGCCTTGTACATTTTCAGCACGATCTTGTCGGCGTTCCAGTAGCTGAACAGGTTCATGCCCCCCGCGAACAGCAGGGCGACGCCCATGCCGGTCGGGCCGCCGATCAGGTAACCGATCCCCATAAACAGGGCGGTCATGACGGCCAGGAGAATGAAGGTCTTCAGATGGTTCATCGCATCGCCTATTTGATCTCACGATGCCCAGCCCTCAAGAGAGCCGCCCTGTGACCGAAGATCACGCCCCCCACGCCGCCTCGACAGAGGCCGATATCGAACCGGCAGCGGCATTCAACGCCGATGTGCCCCACGCCACGCCTGAGCGCCCGCTGAGCGATGTCGCGCGCCAGGCCTTGCTGGAGGCGGCGGAGCGGCGCGCGGCTGAGACGGCCCTGCAGTCTGATCCCGAATACGGCGGCCCGACCGGGCCGGAGCCCACGCGTTACGGCGACTGGGAGAAGAAGGGTCTGGCGGTCGATTTCTGAGGCCGGATGATGAAAAGGCCGCTGCGGCGGCCAAATCCTAACAAAAGATGACCGACAGGCGCCGGTCTTGCCAGTGAGGGGACAACTCAGAGGAGTCTGTCCCGTGACGATACAGTCTATGATCATGGCCGCGTCGGCGGCGCTATTGCTCTCAGCCGCGCCTGCCCTGGCCGGCGGCCCTGGCGGAGGAGGCGGCGGTTGCGGCGGCGGCTGCGGCGGCGGTCACCACGGCGGCGGCAACTACAACCGCAACTACAACGCCAATCACAACGTCAATGTGAACCACAATGCTGCGAGCAACTATTCGCGCAGCTATTCGGCGATCAATGTCCGCGGCTATTCCAACACCTCCAGCTTCCAGCGCGGCTATGTCGGCGGCGGAACCGTCTATTCGGGCGGCGGCGGCTATTCCGACGGCTATTGGGGCGGCGGCGCCAACTATGTGTCCGCGCCGGTGAACTTCGTCGGACCGGCGCCGGTCAGCGCGCCGATGGGCTATCCGGTCTATGGGCTGGGCCGCGACTACATCGGCTGGCGTCCTTACGCTCCGCAGCGCCCGGTCGACTGTAACTGCAGCCCGCGTCCTGCGCCCTATCCTGACCGTTATGTGCAGGCCGCGCCGGTTCAGGTCGCGCCGCAACGCATCTATGTGGCGCCGTCGCAGGTGAACTTCGCCCCGCCGCAGATCGAAATGGCCCCGCCCGCCTATATCGAACAGCCGCCGATCTATATTCAGGCCCCGCCGGTCAATATCGGTCCGCAGCGGGTTCAGGTTGCAGGCGGCCGCGTGAACCTGTCCGCGCCTCAGGTCGATGTGGCGCCGCCGGTCTATGTCGATCAGGCCCCGGTCTATGTGCAGTCGCCCGACGTCAACGTCGGCCCGCAGCGGGTCCAGGTCGCGCCCGGCCGCGTGAACCTGTCCGCCCCGCAGGTGGACGTGGCCCCGCCGGTCTATGTCGATCAGTCGCCGGTCTATGTGCAGTCGTCAGACGTCAATGTCGGCCCGCAACGGGTTCAGGTCGCGCCCGGTCGTGTGAACCTGGCTCCGCCGCAGGTGGACGTGGCCCCGCCGACCTATGTCGGTCAGGCCCCGGTCTATGTGCAGTCGTCGGACGTCAATGTCGCCCCGTCGCAGATCTATGTGGCGCCGCCGCAGGTGAACACGGCGCCGCCCCAGTATCAGCACCAGGAGCCGCAGGGCTATTACGGCGACCTGCCGCCGCCGGACCATGTCGCGCCGCAGGCTCCGCGCCCACGCCACGGCTATGCCCAGGAGCCGGGCGAACGCGGCTGATCGATCAGATCAGCGCAATGCTCTCGGCGACCGCCAGGGCCGCCGCGCGCGGATCGGCCGCCGCCGTGATCGGGCGGCCGATCACCAGATGGGTCGCCCCCGCCAGAAGCGCCGTCTCCGGCGTGGCGGCCCGCGCCTGATCATCCAGCGCCGCGCCCGAGGGGCGCACGCCGGGGGTCACGATAAGAAAGTCATCGCGGCCCGCCAGGGTCGCGATTTCCTTTACCCGCGCCGCCTCGTGGGGGCTGGAGACGACGCCGTCGATTCCGGCCTCCAGCGCCTGGCGTACGCGCAGCTCCACCAGTTCGGCGGGGGACAGGCTATGGGCGTCGGCGGCCAGATCATCCGCCGTCAGGCTGGTCAGGACGGTGACGCCCAGAACCTTCAGGTTCGACCCGGCGACGCCGCGCGCCGCCGCCGCCATGACCTGGGGCCGGGCATGGACGGTCAGCAGGTCGCATCCCGCATCGGCCAGACTGGCCGCCGCCTTCTCCACCGTCGCGCCGATGTCGTGCAGCTTCCAGTCCAGGAAGACCTTGCGGCCCTCGGCCTTCAGGTCGCGGGCCAATTCCATGCCGCCCGTGGCGAACAGTTGCAGACCGATCTTGTAGAAACCGACCGCATCCTGAATCTGGCTGACCAGGGCCGCAGCCTGGGCCGTTGTCGGCACGTCCAGCGCGCAGATGATCCGTTCATCGGGCTTGCGATTGGGTTGGGTCATCGACGGACTCGCGTTGAGCGGCTATGCCGGAACACTTGGGGTGCGTCGGCGGAGCGGCGTAACGATTAATGGGCGAGGTGAGGCGATGAACGCGGTCGATCTGGGTGTCAACCTGTTCGTGACCCTGTTTGCTCTGCTGGACCCGATCGGCAATCTGCCGATCTTCGCCGCCGCGACGGCGGGGGCCACGCTGCGCCAGCGGATTTCGGTCTCGGCGCTGATCTGCGCCTTTGCGGCCATCTTCCTGGCCTTCTTCCTGTTCACGGGCCTGGGCCTGCTGCAGTTCTTCGGCATTTCGCTGGCCGCCTTCCGTATCGCGGGGGGCATCCTGCTGCTGTTCCTGGGTCTGGACATGGCGCGCGGCGACTTCCTGGCCATGTTCGCCGACAAGGACGCCCTCACCGACGCCAAAGATGTGCGCGGCTATGCCCGTCGGCGGTTCCAGCGTCTGGTCGTGCCCTTCGCCATTCCGCTGATGATCGGGCCCGGCGCCATCTCGGCGGTCATCATCCAGGCGGGCGAGGCGGCCAAGCTGGGCTATGCGGGGACCATGGGCTCTCTGGCGGCCATCGCCGCCGCTTGCGCCGTCTCCTTCGTCTGTTTCGCCCTGACCGGTTCGCTGAGCCGCCTGCTGGGCGAGGTCGGCATGGCGATCATCGTCAAGGTTCTGGGCCTGATCCTCTGCGCTCTGGCCATCCAGTTCATCCTGCTGGGTCTGGGCGAGGCCATTCCGGGGATGATCTCGGGCGCGGTGACCACGCCCTATCCGGCGGCCAGCTAGGCGATCAGATTCGGTCCAGCCGCTTGGCGTGGTTGGCGACCATGTTCAGGGCCATGCTGTCGGGCAGGAAGCGGGCCAGACCCCCCATGACATTGTTCATGACGCCCGGCGTGACGCTGGGGCGGTTGGCTTCGCAGGCGTCGTAGCCGATCCGGGCCACCCGTGCGGCGTCCATCCACATCCAGGCCGGATAGGCCTTGGACACCTGATCGCGCGAGCCGTTGACGTCATGGAACTCGGTCAGGGTGTAGCCGGGGTTCAGCACGGTGACGTGGACGCCGGTTCCGCGCGTCTCAAGATGCAGGCCCTGTGAGGCCTTGATCAGGAAGCTTTTGATCGGCCCGTAAAGCGTGTCGCCGCCGGTCGCAGGCATCTGGCCCGCCAGAGACGCCACGTTCAGGACGCGCCCGAAGCCACGCTCGACCATGCCCGGCAGCAACAGTCGCGACAGTTCGATCGGCGCGGTCAGCATGACCTGGATCATGGCCCGGTGCGCGGTCAGGTCGGTGGCGAGAAAGCCCGTGACCCGGCTGAAACCGGCGTTGTTGACCAGACCGTCGATGGTCAGGCCTCTTGCCGTAACGGCCGCAACCAGTCGCTCAGGCGCTGCTGGATCGGACAGGTCTTCGGGAATGACGGTCGCGGTCAGCGGATGGGCGGCCGTCAGTTCGTCGGCCAGGGCCTGAAGCGGGCCTTCGCGCCGGGCCGTCAGGATCAGGTTCCAGCCCTGGGCGGCGTATGTCCGCGCCAGCGCCGCCCCTATGCCTGCGGACGCCCCGGTGATGAGGACCGTGCGCGACACTTGGTTCAGGCGGCCAGCGGGCAGGACTTGTGCGGGGCGAAGGCGGCCAGCGAAGCCGGGTGCTTGTCCAGCAGATCGGCGATGGTGATCTTGGACAGGGCCTCGGATGCGGCCTGATCGGCGGCGGTCAGGGCCTTGGCCACCTGGCGCGGAATATGCTCGCCGACGGGACAGCCCTTGGCGCCCGCAGGCGTCGAACCCAGATGGGCGCAGCCGTTGACGGCGCGCAGCACCTCATCCAGCCGAATGTCCTCGGGGCGGCGCAGCAGCCACGAGCCGCCGGTCGCGCCCGGACGGGTCGCGATCAGGCCTGCCTTGGCCAGCAGCGCGGTGACCCGCCGCACGACGACCGGATTGGTCGGCACGGACGACGCCAGCAGGGCGCTGGGCGCGGCTTGCGCAGGGCCATAGGCGTCCTTGTGCGCCATATAGGCGAGGACGTGGGCGGCGACGGGGAAACGCTGGCTGTCTGACATGATCTTTTCCAGCATTGAAAATAGGCGCTCCGGGCCCGAATCACAAATCGGCGCGCGGAACAGTGAAATTGAATCCGAAAGGGCACGATTGAAGCGCACGCGGATTAGGCCTAAAGGCTCGCCGCTTTGAAGGGCTCGACCTGTCGTCGCACGCCCGGAGGATACACATGGCCGGGGATGCTCCCCACGATGCAGGTGCTCCCCAGCCCGCATCGAACACGCCGGAAAACGCCAAACACCCCACGGGACACGAGTCCCAGGCCCCCGGCGGTCATACAGCCAAACGCACTGGCTTCATGGCCCTGACGCTGGGCGCGATCGGCGTGGTGTTCGGCGATATCGGCACCAGCCCGCTTTATGCGCTGCGCGAGGCCATCGGCCATGCCCAGAAGGGCGTGGGCGGCGATCTGGCGATCGTCGGCGTGGTGTCGTTGGCCTTCTGGGCGCTGATGGTGGTGGTGACGTTCAAATACGTCTTCTTCCTGATGCGCGCCGACAATAAGGGCGAAGGCGGCACCCTGTCGCTGATGGCCCTGGCCCAGTTCGCGGTCGGACGGCGCAGCGCGTGGATCTTCATTCTGGGCGTCTGCGGCGCGGCCCTCTTCTATGGCGACGGGATCATCACTCCGGCCATCTCGGTGCTGTCGGCGGTCGAGGGCCTGCAGGACGCGCCGGGCCTGTCGGGCAAGCTGGACCCCTTCATCGTGCCGATTTCGGCGGGCATCCTGATCGTCCTGTTTATGGCCCAGTCGCGCGGCACGGCCCGTCTGGCCAAATATTTCGGGCCGATCATGGCCGTCTGGTTCCTGAGCCTGGGGGCGCTTGGCCTGCTGCACATCGGGGATGACCCGTCGATCCTGCGCGCCCTGTCGCCGTACTATGGAGTCAGCCTGCTGCTGCACGACGGCTTCCTGGGCTTCATCATCCTGGGCAGCGTGTTTCTGGCGGTGACGGGGGCCGAGGCCCTGTATGCCGACATGGGCCATTTCGGAAAGGCGCCGATCCGCGCGGGCTGGCTCTATTTCGCCCTGCCGTGCCTGACCCTGAACTATCTGGGGCAGGGCGCCTTCATCCTGGACAACCCCAGCGCCGCCAGCAATCCGTTCTGGAACATGGTTCCGGGCTTCGCCTACTGGCCCATGCTGATCCTGGCGACGGTGGCGACCGTGGTGGCCTCGCAGGCCGTGATCACCGGCGCCTTCTCGGTGACCCAACAGGCGGTGCAACTCGGCCTGTTGCCGCGCATCGACATCCGCAACACCTCAGAGACTCAGGCCGGACAGATCTATGTCCCGGCGGTCAACACCTTCCTGATGATCGGGGTTCTGACCCTGCTGGTCGTGTTCCAGAGCTCGCATAACCTGACCGCAGCCTATGGCGTGGCGGTGACGGGCACCATGCTGGTCAATACGCTGATGGCCTATTCGGTGATCCGCAAGGGCTGGAAGTGGCCCATGTGGGCGGTCGCGGGCACGCTTATCCCGTTCGCCTTCATCGACAGCGTCTTCCTGACCTCCAACCTGCTCAAGATCCCTGACGGGGCCTGGATGCCGCTGGTGCTGGGCGCCATCCTGATCGTGATCATGTGGACCTGGGTGCGCGGCACCCAGATTCTGACGACCAAGACGCGCAAGGACAGCCTGCCGCTGGCCGACCTGATCGAGATGCTGCACGCCCGGCCGCCGCATCGCGCGCCCGGTACGGCCATCTTCCTGACCTCGGACCCTGACGTCGCCCCGGTCGCCCTGATGCACAATCTCAAGCACAACAAGGTGCTGCACGAGAAGAACGTCATCCTGACCGTGCGCACCTCGGAACGCCCGCGCGTCAAGGATTCCGATCGGGTGAAGATGGAGCCGATCAATGACGACTTCAAAAAGCTGACCGTCACCTACGGCTTCATGGAGACGCCGAACGTGCCGCGTGCGCTTGGCCTGTGCCGCAAGCAGGGGCTGAAGTTCGACATCATGTCGACCAGCTTCTTCCTGGGGCGTCGTTCCTTGATCCCGTCGGCGCGGCAGGGCATGCCCCTGTGGCAGGACCGGTTGTTCATCTTCCTGATGCGCAATGCGGCCAATCCGACTGACTTCTTCCATATCCCGCCCGGCCGTGTGGTCGAGCTGGGCGCACAGGTGGCTGTATGAGTAATGATGCACGGGGCGGACAAAGCTCCCAGGCGCGCGGCCGTCGCATGGCCACCAAGGGACGCCCGCGTCCCGCCGCCGTCGTGGACGCCGCCGCTCCGTCTCAGGACGACATCGGCGTCGAGGCCCGGGTTGTCGCCGGCATCCTGCTGAACGCCGCGCTGGAGAAGCGCAACGGTCTGGACGAGGCCCTGTCGCAACCCGCCGCCCGCGCCCTGGAGCCGGTGGACCGCGCCTTCGCCCGCGCCGTGGCCATGGCGGCCCTGCGCCGTCTGGGCGAGATCGACCAGATTCTGGACCGCCGCCTGAAGAAGTCCCCGCCCGAGGCTGTGCGCACCCTGATGCGCGTGGCCCTGGCCCAGACCCTGGTGCTGGAGACGCCCGCCTTCGCCGCCGTCTCCACGGCCGTGAAACTGGCCGAGCGCGATCCCAAGACCCGGCCCTACAAGAACCTGGTCAACGCGGTGCTGCGCGGCATCGGTCGCGAAGGCCCCGGCCTGACCACGGCCGAGAGCAATCTGCCGGACTGGATCGCGGCCCGCTGGAAGGCGACCTATGGCGAGGCGGCCCTGACCGGCCTGGCCCTGGCCGCGCGCGAAGAGCCCGCGACCGATCTCAGCTTGAAGCCCGGCGTCGATCCGGCCGCCATCGCCGATGCGGTCGAGGGCGAAGTCCTGCCGGGCGGCACGGTCCGCACGGGCCGTCGAGGGGATGTCGCGTCCTGGCCGACCTTCGAGGACGGCGACTGGTGGGTGCAGGACGCCGCCGCCGCCGTGCCGGGCCGTCTGCTTCACGTGAAACCGGGCGAGACGGTGCTGGATATGTGCGCCGCGCCCGGCGGCAAGACCCTGCAGCTGGCCGCCGCCGGTGGTCAGGTGGTCGCCCTGGACCGTTCGGCCCCGCGCCTGAAGCGCCTGACCCAGAATCTGGAACGCACCGGCCTGACGGCTGAGGTCGTCGCCATCCCGGCCGAGGATTGGGAGGACGCCCGCACCTTCGACGCCGTCCTGCTGGACGCGCCCTGCACCGCCACCGGCACCTTCCGCCGCAACCCGGAAGTCCTGCGCGCCACCAAGCCCGCCGAGGTCGCCAAGCTGGCCGATGTGCAGCACCGCCTGCTGGACGCCGCCGCCGAACGGGTGAAGCCGGGCGGGCGTCTGGTATATTGCACCTGCTCGCTGGAGCGTGAGGAGGGCGAGACCCAGGTCATCGCCTTCCTGCGCCGCAACCCCGATTTTCGCACGGTCGCGGCTGATCCCGCCGCCCTTGGCGCGCCGGCCGAAGCCCTGACGCCAGAGGGCTGGCTGCGCATCCTGCCGTCCATGTGGGCCGAACACGGCGGGCTGGACGGCTTCTTCGCCGCGAAGCTGGAGCGGGTTTCCTGACAGGGAGCGCCTTGCTCCCGCCCGCAACCCGCCTTATCCGAAGGTCATGGCCGTTACTCCCCTGATCTGTCCGTCCATCCTCGCCAGCGACTTCTCGCGGCTGGGTGAAGAAGTCCGCGCGCTGGAGGCGGCTGGCGCCGACTGGGTTCATGTCGATGTGATGGACGGCCATTTCGTGCCCAACATCACCCTGGGCCCCGACATCATGAAGTCGCTGCGGCCCCACACCAGCCTGCCGTTCGACGTGCACCTGATGGTCGCGCCGGTCGATCCGTGGCTGGAGGCCTTCCGTGAGGCGGGGGCCGACATCCTGTCGGTCCACCCCGAAAGCGGCCCGCATGTCCACCGCACCCTGGGCCGCATCCGTCAGCTGGGCGCCAAGGCCGGGCTGGTGTTCAATCCGGGCACGCCCCTGTCGATCCTTGAGGAAGTGGTCGATCTGGTTGATCTGGTTCTGATCATGTCGGTCAATCCCGGCTTCGGCGGGCAGAAATTCATCGACAGTTCGCTGCGCAAGATCGGGGCGGCGCGCGCCATTCTGGATCGCGCCGGATCGGCGGCCCACCTGCAGGTTGACGGCGGCGTGACCTCGGCCAATGCGGCGGCCTGTGTCGCGGCGGGCGCCGACGCGCTGGTCGCCGGGTCGTTCGTGTTCAAGGGCGACTATGCGGCCAATATCGCCGCCCTCAAGGCCGCCCCGGACGCCGCGTGAGCCCGCTGGGTCCCTTCGCGCCCCGCGACGGCGGGCCTGATGTGTCGACGGGCCACATCCCCGGCCTGCCGGGCGTGCCTGTGCGCACGCCGGTGCGCGCGGGTGATTCCAAGGCCGGCGCCGCCCTGTGGCCCGCCATCGCCGGGCGGCTGGTGACGCGTCAGGTCTGGATCGAGCTTTACGGCCTGCCGGGCTATGGGCTGACGCTGGGCGGCGGCAAGGTGACCAGCTTCGCCGCCACGCCGCGCGATTTCCGCCCGCATGATCCCGCGCCGGGCAAGGGCGTTCTGGTCGGGCGCTATATTCTGGCGGGGGCCTCGATGGAGGTCGAACCACCCGCCGATCCCTGGAACCGGCCCAGCCCGTCGCGTCCGTTCGCGGTGCAACTTCACGCCTTCGCCTGGTTGCCGGGCCTGATGGCGCAAGGGGAGCGCGGCGCCCGCGAGGCCCTGCGGCTGACCCTGGCCTGGCAGGACGCCTTCTCTCGCTGGTCGCCCTTCGCCTGGGGAACCGAGACCCTGCCGCGCCGGGTGATCAATCTGTCCTGCGCGGCGCGCAAGATGGGCGCCGTGGCGACCGAAGCCGAGCACCTGCGTCTGGCCGACAGTCTGGCCCGCCAGACGCGTCAGTTGCTGCGCCCCCCCGGCGGGCTGGCCACGCGGGCCGAGCGCTGCGTCGCCGCCGCCATCGCCGGATGCGTGCTGGCGGGCAATGTCGGTCAGGGCCTGCGCCGCCGCGCCCTGTCGGGCCTCAGCGGCGCTCTGGGTTCGACGGTTCTGGCGGACGGATCGCACGCCACCCGCAGTCCCGAGGCGGGGCTGGAGCTGTTGCTGGACCTGCTGACGCTGGATGACGCCCTGGCCCAGTTGTCCGAACCGGCGCCCGAGGCCGTCACCTCCGCCATCGCCCGCCTGACCAAGGGTTTGCGCACCCTGACCCTGCCGGACGGGCGTCTGGCCGGTTTCCAGGGCGGTGGACCGTCCACGGCGGCGCGCGTGGCCGCCGCCCGCGCCCATGACGAGCAGACGCCGGACGAGGCCTCGGCTCCGGTTGAGGCGACGGTCGGCGGGCTGACCCGCATCGCCAGCCCGCTGCTGACCATCATCGCCGACACGGCCGCCCCGCCCAAGGGCGCCTGGGGCTCTGCCGCCTGCGCCCAGCCGATGGCGCTGGAGATCGCCTGCGGAAAGGACCGGCTGGTCACGGGTTCGGGCTGGACGCCCGCGGCGACGGATCGACAGGCGCTGCGCCTGACGCCGGGGCATTCGACCCTGACGCTGGGCGAACGGTCATTGAACGAACCGCTGGGCGGCTGGAAGAGCGAGCTTCTGGGGCCGCGTCTGGTCGGGCCGCCCATCCATTCCGTGTCCGAACAGCGTCAGGGAGACGGCGCTGTCTGGCTGGAGATGGAGCATGACGGCTGGACCGAACTGTTCGGCCTGAACCATCAGCGTCGCCTTTATCTGGATCAGAAGCTGGACGAACTGCGGGCGGAGGAGAAGCTGTTCCCGACGCCGGGCCGCAAGGAGATCGTCCGTCAGATCGCCGCCCCCTACGCCATCCGCTTCCATCTGGAGCCGGGGGTGCAGGCCTCGCTGGCCCGCGACCGCCGCTCGATCCTGCTGCGCGGCGCCTCGGGCCGGGGCTGGTGGTTCAGGACCGATGGTCCCGACGTCGCCATCGAACCCAGCGTTCATATCGACGAGGGCCTGACGAGGCGGTCCTTGCAGATCGTGGTGCGCGGCTCGGCCCGCACCGACAGCGAAACCAAGATCCGCTGGAAGCTGAGCCCGGCGGGCGCGAGCGGCGATCCGAGCTAGATTTTTGTGTTTGTGAGCGTTTGAGATTGAGCCGGTTCGAACGTCATCCAGGGCAACTCAAGTCTGTATCCGTACAGCGCAGCAAGTAGCAGCGCTAACGCAATCAGGCTGAAAAAAGCTAGGGCGGTGATGTCTGTTTGTCGTTTCATGGAAGATCGAATCTTTCCACACGACGCATGCCGCGTAAGTCGCCCTTATCGTCAGTTTCGCGTGCAAGTCGAATGGCGCTGTCGATAAGTGACGTCACCATCTGATTGCGGTTTAACTTATTTCGGCGTGCCAATTCGTCGAGCAGCGCCAGTTTTTCGACGCCCATGCGAATGCTTACAACCCGTGTTGTCATCGGAGCCTCTTCTGCAGCCGATCATCTGTATAGCGCTGAAATGTTAAGGATGAGTCAACAGGCGTAATACAATCGCCCTCTGCCGGTGACTGTTTGGCAAGGTGATGCTAGACGCCGCGCCATCCTCCTCCAGCATCCACGGACGCCGCCATGCCTGCCGCTCCCGACTTTCCGCCCGCCCCTGACCGGGTCAAGCCGCAACGCGCCCTGATCTCCCTGTCCGACAAGGCCGGGTTGGAGGATGCGGCCCGCGCCCTGCATGATCTGGGCGTCGAACTGGTCTCGACCGGCGGCACGCGCGCGGCGATCGAGAAGCTGGGCCTGCCGGTCAAGGATGTGGCAGACCTGACGGGCTTCCCCGAGATGATGGACGGCCGGGTCAAGACCCTGCACCCCATCGTCCACGGCGGTCTGCTGGGCGTGCGCGACGCCGGCGACCACGCCAAGGCCATGACCGACCACGGCATCGGCGCCATCGACATCGTCTGGATCGACCTCTATCCGTTTGAATCAACGGTTGATGCAGGCGGCTCGTTCGAGGCGGCGGTCGAGAACATCGACATCGGCGGCCCGGCCATGATCCGCTCCGGCTCCAAGAACCACGGCTATGTCGCCGTCGCTGTGGATGCTGTCTCCATCGACTTGATCCTTGAGGCGCTGAAGGCCGAGGGTTCGACGGATCTGGCCCTGCGCAAGCGTCTGGCCGCGCGCGCCTTCGCCCGCACCGCCGCCTATGACGCCGCCGTCTCCGGGTGGTTCGCCGGTCAGGTCGAAGATGCGGCCCCGGCGCGCAAATCCATCGCCGGTTCGCTGGCCCAGACCCTGCGCTACGGCGAGAACCCGCACCAGACGGGCGCCTTCTACCGCACGGGCGAACGTCGTCCGGGCGTGGCCTATGCCGAACAGGTGCAGGGCAAGGAGCTGGGCTACAACAACATCGCCGACGCCGACGCCGCCTATGAGCTGGTCGCCGAGTTCGAACAGCCCGCCGTCGTCATCGTCAAACACGCCAACCCGTGCGGCGTGGCGGTCGGCAAGGATCTGTCGGAAGCCTATGCCCGCGCGCTGGAATGCGATGCGGTCTCGGCCTTCGGCGGGGTGATTGCGGTCAATCGTCCGCTGAACGGCGATGACGCCCGCGCCATCACCGGCATCTTCACCGAAGTCGTCATCGCGCCAGGCGCCGACGACGAGGCCAAGGAAGTCTTCGCCGCCAAGAAGAACCTGCGCCTGTTGATCACCAACGGCCTGCCCGATCCGCATGGTCCGGGCGAGGTGTTCCGTTCGGTCGCCGGGGGCTTCCTGGTCCAGTCGCGCGACCGGTCCCTGATCAAGCCCAGCGACCTGAAGATCGTCACGCGTCGCCAGCCGACGCCGACCGAGATCCAGGACATGCTGTTCGCCTTCACCGTGGCCAAGCACGTCAAGTCCAACGCCATCGTCTATGCCAAGGATGGTCAGACGGCGGGCATCGGCGCCGGCCAGATGAACCGTCGTGATTCCGCCCGCATCGCCGCCATCCGCGCCAAGGAGGCGGGTGAGGCCAAGGGGCTGACGCAATCGCTGGCCGAGGGTTCGGCCTGTGCGTCGGAAGCCTTCTTCCCGTTCGCCGACGGCCTGCTGGAAGCGGTCGCGGCGGGCGCCACCGCGGTGATCCAGCCGGGCGGCTCCATGCGCGACCCCGAGGTGATCGCCGCCGCGGACGAGAAGGGAATCGCTATGGCCTTCACCGGCGTGCGTGTGTTCAGACACTGAATGTTGGGAAGAGAGGGCGCCTACGCTCGCGGCTTGAGCGCCTTCTCTTCTGATCGATCAGTCCTCGATGACTTCGTGGGCGCCGACCGCGCCTTTGCGCCAATAGCCTGCGGCCTTCATGGTTTTGGAGTTGAAGCCCATGGCCACGACCTGCGCCCGCAGCGCCTTGGCGACCAGGGATTCTGCGGCGATCCAGACATAGGCGTCGGACGGATCGACGTCTGCGGCGGACCGTGCGACTGCCTCGACCAGGGCATCCGCCTGGGCGCGCGGGCGGCCATTGCGTTCGACCCAGACCAGGGTCAGGTCGGCGGCGCTGGTCAGCGGCAGTTTCGACGCGGCGTCATCCACCTCGACGATGACCAGGGCGCGCACGGTAGCGGGCAACTCCTCCAGCCGCCGGGCGATGGCGGGCAGGGCGGTCTCGTCGCCAATCAATAGATGATTCTGGAAGGCTGTCGGCACGATCAGCGAGCCGCGCGGACCGCCGACTCCGACGATGGCGCCCGGCCCGGCCATCTCGGCCCACTCGGTCGCCGGACCGCCGTGGCCGGTGACGAAATCAATCGTCAGCTGTTGTGTCGCGGGGTTGTAGGCGCGCGGAGTGTAGTCGCGTGCGGCCGGGCGCGGCTCGGGAAAGACCGGGCCGTCCGGTCCAACCGTCGGCAGGACCAGGGGCTTGCCCGGCTTGGGCGGAAACAGCTTCACATGGTCGTCGAAGCCCAGGGAGATGAAGCCTTCCAGAGCGTCGCCGCCCAGCACGATCCGGCGCAGGCTGGGCGTCAGATCTTCGATCGACACGACCTTCAGGGCGCGGAACTTCAGGTCGTGGCGGACACGGCGGGGTATGCG
The DNA here is from genome assembly GCF_019395145.1 of Brevundimonas nasdae. NCBI lineage: Bacteria > Pseudomonadati > Pseudomonadota > Alphaproteobacteria > Caulobacterales > Caulobacteraceae > Brevundimonas > Brevundimonas nasdae. The sequence continues at coordinate 2,948,961 of NZ_CP080034.1, read as the reverse complement.
CAGAGCGTCCGTCATGCCTTTTCAATCCGATCTGCAGCCTCATTCAGAATGGCGGCCATGGCTTCGATCTGAGCCTCGGTCAGGGCCGTTTCACCTGCCAGACGGCCTTGAATGGTGTTGCGCAGCCGCCCGATGGCGGTCTGGATGGCTTCCGGACGCAGGGCGTGGGCGGAGAATTTGGCCATCGTCGCCTGGACCGAAGCAATGGCCTCGGCGTTCTCGGTCAGCAGAACCCGGCCGGCGTCCGTGATCGAATACTGTTTCTTGCCGCCCTCGGTGACGGAAACCAAGGCGCCCATTTCCTCGAGCAGGGTCAGGCTGGGGTAGATGACGCCGGGGCTGGGCGAATAGGCGCCGCCCAGTTTGGTTTCGACGGCCTTGATCAGCTCATAGCCGTGGCTGGGCTTTTCCGCGATCAGCGACAGCAGCAGCCAGCGCAGGGTCCCGTGGTCGAACAGGCGGCCGCCGCCGCGTCGGCCGTGGCCCCGCGCATCGCCCTCGCCGCGTTCCCAGCCGCGGCCAAAGCCGCCGCCGCGCATGCCGCGTTTCATGAAGTGACCGAAATGGCCGTGGCCGTGATGTTCGCCGCCTTCGTGGCGGCGGTGGTGAGTGAAGATCCCCTTGGATCGCATCGTCATTTCCTTTTCGATATATCTATTCACGAACGATTAGATATATCGATATGTCTAAATGTTCAAGAGGGGCTGGTTTTCGTCCGCAAGACGCGGCGTAAATCGCTGCATGGACGACCTGAACAGCCGCTGGGCCAAACTTGAACCGCACATCACCGTCGTCGGCCCGGACGACGACAGGCCCCGGCCTGCGGTGCTGATGTTCCACGGCTGCGGGGGGTTGCGCGATCACCTGCCGCGCTATGCCGAGGCGGCCAAGGCGGCGGGCTGGCGGGCCTTCATCATTGATTCCTACGGCCCGCGCGGCTGGGGGCGAGCCTTCACCCTGACCACGGTCTGCACCGGCTTGCTGCTGCGGGGCAATGAGCGGGCGGGCGACGTGCTGGCGGTGATCCAGGGGGTTTCGGCGCGGCCCGATGTCGACGAGACCAGACTGGCCCTGGGCGGCTGGAGCCACGGCGGCTGGTCAATCATGGAGATGATGAGCGCGGATCGCGCGCCCCATACGCTGGGCGTGTCCAATCCCGGCGACGTGGACCTGTCGGGCGTCAAGGCGGTCTGGCTGATGTACCCCTATATCGGGCCGTTCGCCTTCAACAAGATGAAGCCGTGGCGGCATTGCCCCAAGGTTCTGGCCGTCACCTGCAAGAGCGACCACCTGACCACCGTGCGCAACGCCGAACTGGTCAACGCCATGATCCGCAACTGCGGCGCGGAGGTGGAAAGCTGGGTCGCCGTCGGCACCCACGCCTTTGATGAGCCGACCAACAACGGCCCGATGCGCCATGACCCGGAACTGACGCTGGAGGCGCTGCGTCGCTTCGGCGCCTTCCTGACGGACGTGGCGCCCCACAACTGAAAAAGAATCTGGGCGTCATGCCTTGACGTTCGAACTGTCACGTAACAATTGAAGTTACATGAAGCGCGACAGCCGGCTCTCCAACATCCTTCACGCCCTGCTGCACATGGCCGAGCATGAGACGCGTCACGGCGCGCCCATGACGTCCGACATGCTGGCGACCTGCCTGTCGACCAATCCGGTCGTGGTGCGCCGGACCATGGCGGGACTACGTGAACAGGGGCTGGTGGCGTCGGAGAAGGGGCACGGCGGCGGCTGGCGTCTGGCGCGGCCGCTGGATCAGGTCACCCTGGGCCAGGTCAATCTGGCGCTGGGCGAGCCGGGCCTGTTTCCCGAAACCCCGCCGGTCGAAGCCGACGGTTGTCTGGTCGAGGCGGCGGTCAATGACGCACTGGCCGAAACCTACGCGGCAGCGCGCGCCCTGCTGGTCGCACGACTGAACGACATCACACTGGCTGATCTGGCGGCGGATTTCTCGCGCCGGATGGCCGCCCATCCTGAAAGAGATCGTCTCCATGCCCACCACGGGAAAGCTTGAATCCATGCCCCATGACGCCGTGATCATCGGGGGCTCCTACGCCGGTCTGTCGGCGGCCATGCAGCTGGTGCGCGCGCGCCGCCGGGTGCTGGTCATCGACGACGGCAGGCCGAGGAACCGTTTCGCCGCCCGCGCCCATGGTTTTCTGGCCAATGACGGCAAGCCGGGCGCCGAGATCGCCGCCGCCGCCCGCGCCCAGGTGTCGGCCTATCCGACGGCCGCCTTCCGCATGGCCGAGGCGGTTGAGGTCGAACGGATCGACGGCGGGTTCTCGGTCGCTTTCGCCGATGGCACGCGGACCCGCGGACGGCGTCTTCTGCTGTCGCATGGGGTCGAGGATGTTCTGGCCGATATTCCGGGCGTCAAGGAGCGCTGGGGCCGCACCGCGCTGCATTGCCCCTGGTGTCATGGCTATGAGGTGGGGGCAGGCCCCATCGGTGTTCTGGGGCGGGGCGAGCACGCCGTTCAGTACGCGATCACCGTCGCCGAATGGGGCCAGGTGACCCTGTTCATGGACCTGTCCAATCCGCTGTCGCCCGAGGATGCGCACAAACTGTATCGCCGGGGCGTGACCATCGAGCCGACGCCCATCGCCGCGCTGGAAGGCGAGGCCCCGACCCTGACCGGCGCGCGTCTGATCGATGGTCGGTTCATGCCGCTGAAGGCGATCTTCGTCGGCGCCAATGTCCGTGTCGCCAGTCCGTTTGCGGAACGGCTGGGCTGCGAGATGACCGACACGCCCATGGGCCGGATCATCAAGGTGGACGGTCTGCAGCAGACCACCCAGCCGGGCGTCTTCGCGGCGGGCGATCTGGCGCGGGCGGCGTCGAACATCACCCTGGCGACCTCGGACGGGATGACGGCGGCGCACGCCATCTTCCGCTCATTGGTCGAGGAGGAGGTCGCCTAACCCAGCCGCGCCTCAATGTTGATTCTGGCCCGCACCGAATGGGCCATTTCGCAGTGGTCGTGCGCCTGATGGTGCAGGGCGTCGATCTCTTGCTGATCCGGTTCGCGCCCGCTGAAGCTGGTGTAGGGGCGTAAGGTGACCTCGGCCAGATAGCGGCGGCCGTTCTCGTCCTTGCCCATCTTGCCCGACGCCTCGTCCGTATAGGCGTCGATCACCAGACCGGCGTTGGCGGCGAAGGCCAGGAACCACAGCATGTGGCAGCTGGACAGGGAGGCGATCATCGCCTCTTCCGGATCGACGGCGGCGTCGTCCGACATCGGCAGGGGCACGCTGGAGGGCGCCGACGACCCTGGCACGACCGCGCCGCCGTCGAAGGTCCAGGTGTGGGCGCGGCTGTAGCGCTTGTCCAGGAAGGGCTGATCGCCGCGTTCCCAGATGATCCTGGCCTCATACTCGCTCATGTCGTGCTCCTGTCAGTCCGCCAGAACCGTATAGGTCATCCGCGCCCGAACTTCGAAGCCCAGCGAGCAGTAGAAGGCGATCGTCGCCTCGTGATCCGCAAAGGCGTGCAGGAAGGCGGTTTCGCCGGTCGCCAGAATCTCGGCGACCACGGCGCGCGACAGAGCCGCCGCCAGACCTTTGCCCCTGTGATCGGGGTGGGTGCAGATGCCGCTCAGTTCGGTGAAACCATCGACCCGCAGACGACGCCCGGCCATGGCGATCAGTTCGCCGTCCTGTTTCACGCCGATGAAGGGGCCCAGTTTGCTCGTGGACGAGCGGAACGGGCCGGGCTTGGTCAGGGTCGCCAGCGCCAGCATGGCCGGGGCGTCGGCTTCGGTCAGGCTTTCATAGGCGACCGAGCGGCTGCTTGGCGTCAGGGACTGCGCCGTCATCTGCACCAGCGGAATGCGGCTGGCGACGGCGACGCCGACCGGAAGAACGTCCGCGATGGCCGTTCCCTCGACCTCGATCAGGCCCGCGCCCGGATAGGCGCGCGCCAGTTCGCTCAAGGCTGCGATGCTGTCCGGCGTGTCGTCGGCGCAGGCCAGGAAGACGCCGACCTCAGGGTCGATGCGGGCGGCGCGGGCGTTGGAGTCCGGTGTCGCAAATGGCGACAGGCGCGTGTTCAGCGCGTTCCAGATGGCGCGGTCTAGGGGATGGCTCATGACCGATCCTCTAGCCGGTGACGGCGCCGGGCGGAACGGTCCGCCCGGACGCAGCGTCCGAAAATCGCCAGACCGTTACGACCAGAAGCCGACGATCTTCTTGACCTCTTCGATCACCGGATCGGCGACCTCGGCGGCGCGCTGGGCGCCGTCGGCCAGGACGCGGTCGATCTCGGCCGGGTCGTTCAACAGGCGGCGCATCTCGGCCGTGACCGGAGCCATGGACGACACCGCCAGATCAGCCAGCGCCGGCTTGAAGGCGCCGAAGCCCTGACCGCCGAACTCGGCGATTACCTGTTCGCGGGTCAGGCCTGCCAGGGCGGCGTAGATGGCGACCAGGTTCTTGGCCTCGGGGCGCGCGTTCAACTCGTCCAGCGTCTCGGGCAGGGGCGCGGGGTCGGTCTTGGCCTTCCTGATCTTGGCGGCGATGGTGTCGGCGTCGTCGGTCAGGTTGATGCGGCTGTTGTCGGACGGGTCCGACTTGGACATTTTCGCCAGGCCGTCGCGCAGGGACATGACGCGCGTCGCCGGTCCCTGGATGACGGGATCGGGCAGGGGGAAGAAGCCGGGCACGCCGAAGTCGTTGTTGAACTTCTGGGCGACGTCGCGGGTCAGCTCCAAATGCTGTTTCTGGTCCTCGCCGACCGGCACCTCGGTCGCCTTGTACAGCAGGATGTCCGCCGCCTGCAGCACCGGATAGGTGTAGAGGCCGACCGAGGCGCGTTCCTTGTGCTTGCCCGACTTCTCCTTGAACTGGGTCATCCGGTCCAGCCAGCCGAGGCGGGCGACGCAGTTGAAAATCCAGGCCAGCTCGGCGTGGGCGCGCACGGCGGACTGCGGGAAGATGATCGTCTTTCTGGGGTCCAGACCCGAGGCCAGATAGGCGGCGGCGATCTCGCGGCGCTGCGTCACCAGCTTGGCCGGCTCCTGCCAGACGGTGATGGCGTGCATGTCGGCGACGAAGACGAAGATCGGCGCGCCCTGGTCCTGAAGCTCGACGAAGCGCTTCAGCGCGCCGAGGTAGTTGCCCAGGTGCAGGGCGCCGGAGGCCTGGATGCCGGACAGGATGCGGCGCGGGCCGGTGTAGGCCGGGGCTGCGGGGGCCGGGGTCTGGTCAGTCATGGATTGAATCTCGGAAAATCAGTGTCAGGCGTGGTGAAGGGAACGGCTTTTCAGCCGCGCCATCGCAGATCGAAAATGAAACCCGAGTTCGTCATGGCCTCGCGCTTATCGGTTCGGGGCCGATCAGTCCAGACCAGACACATTGGCGGCGCCGGGTTCGCGGCGAAGCGTCGCCTTCAGCTCCGACACGGTGACGGCCCGGAACAGGAACAGACACGCCCCGTACAGCACGGCCCCCACGCCGCAGACGATCAGCACGGCGATCTCCTTGGCCAGAAAGATATGGCTGAGCAGACCATAGTTGACGCTGGCGGCGAACAGGGCGGCGGCCATGACCAGACTGGCGGCGAAGACCCGGCTGATGCGCGACAGGAAGGCGGGAGAGGGCTTCCAGCTGTTCTCGCGCACCAGGACGCCGCCCAGAAGCGCGACATTGACCCAGGCCGAGGTGCTGGTGGCGATGGCCAGGCCCAGCACGCCGTCCCAGCCCCGAGCGCGGAACCAGAAGAACAGACCCGACCCCAGGACCACGGTGATCACCACGCTGGTGATGGCGAAGATCATCGGGCGGCGTGTGTCCTGACGCGCGAAGAAGGGCGGGGTCAGCACCTTGGCCAGGACGAAGGCGGGCACGCCCCAGGCGAAGTGGCGCAGCACATCGGCGGTGCGGCTGGCGTCGGCCGAGGTGAAGGCGCCGCGCGTGACGGTGGCGTCGATGATGAAGAAGGGGATGACGAACAGGGCGACGGCGGCGGGCAGGGTGAAGGCCATGGCCAGATTGATCCCGTCGTCCAGCGTGCGCTGTCCGCCCTCATGGTCGCCGGCGACGAAGGCCTTGGTCAGGCGCGGCACCAGGGCCAGGCCGATGGCGACGCCCACCAGACCCAGCGGCAGTTGATACAGGCGGTCGGCGTTATAAAGCACTGAACGCGCCCCTTCATCCGACCCGGTCAGGAACTGCGACACCAGGGAGTTGATCTGCAGCGCGCCGCCCGCCAGCGCGCCGGGCACGGCCAGGGCCAGCGTATGGCGGACGTTCGGGGTCAGGCAGGGCAGGCCGATCTTCAGCCGGACGCCCAGGCGCTGCACGCCCCACCACAACAGGACCGCCTGAATGACGCCTGAGACGGTCACCGCCGTGGCGACCATCAGCAGAACCGTCTCCTGCGGGATCGGCAGGAACATGGGCGGGACCAGCGCGGCCAGGGTGCACAGGTTCAGGAACACCGGCACGGCGGCGGACAGGGCGAAACGCCCCCCCGTGTTCAGCACGCCCGACAGCAGCGAGGCCACCGTCATACAGGCCAGATAGGGCATGGCCAGCTGGGTCGCGATCACGGCGGCGCGCAGCACCTCGGGCTGGTCGCGATAGGCGGACAGCAGCCACGGCATGATCCACGGCATGACGACCTGCAGCAGGATGCAGAAGCCCGCCACCATGGCCAGCATGAAGCTGAGGGCCTCGGACGCCGTCACCGCCGCCGCCTCGTCGCCGTCACGCGTCTTGACCCCGCCATAGACCGGCACGAAGGCCTGGGCGAAGGCGCCCTCGGCGAACAGGCGCCGGAACATGTTGGGCAGCATCAACGCCGTGGTGAAGGCGTCCATCATCGGCCCCTGACCGAAGCGCGCCGAAAGGGCCAGGTCGCGAACAAAGCCGAGGAGACGGCTGCCGAGCGTGAGCGACGACTGAACCAGAGTGTTGCGGGCGAGGCTCATGCGGGCATTCGATAAAGGCGAGAGACGTGGGACGCTTAGCGCGGCTGGGCGTCCGGCGATACCGGCTTTGCGCGTGGGCTGCGGCGGCCCAGTTCGGAGACGTCGCGGGCGCTGGCGCGGGCGGAGGCGACCTTGCGTCCGGCGGGGGCGGGGGCGCGGCGGTCCAGCACGGCCTCCAGCGCGGTCTTCAACTCGTCGATCCGCTGCTCCGAGGTGATCTTGCGGCCCTTGCGGTCCACCACATAGAAGCTGTCCACCGCCCGTTCGCCATAGCTGGCGACATGGGCGGAGCGGATGTTCAGCCCCTCGTCGTTAAAGACGCGCGACAGGGCCGCCAGCAGACCCGGACGGTCGGCGCCCGACACCTCGACCACCGTCGCCGTCTCGCTGGCGTGGTGGTCGATCATGACGACGGGACGCACCTCGAAGGCGGCCTTGCGGGCGTTGCCGACCGGTTCGGGCGCCTTGCCGATCCGTCCCTCGCCGCGCGCGGCCTTCTCCAGCGCCTCGACCAGGATCTTGAGCCTTCGCGGTTCGGCCTGGCCGTAGGGCAGGCCTGCGCCGTCCTGCACGCGGAAGACGTCCAGCACCACGCCCTGATCGCTGGTTGCCACGCGGGCGTCGGTGATGTCGGCGCCCAGGGCGGCCATGGTCTGGGCCAGGTCGGCGAACAGGCCGGGCCGGTCGGCGGCGGCGATGGAGATTTCGGTGGTCTGGACCGGCAGGCCCTCGACCGCCAGCGTCGGCACAGCCTCGGCTGCGGCCCCGGTCAAACGGGCGCGCTCGACCAGAGCGGCATAGTCGGCCAGAGGATCGGCGCTGGCCACGTCTTCGCCCCGGAACAGGGCGTTGACCCGGTCATAGAGGGTGCGCATCAACTGTCCCTTCCAGCCGTTCCAGACGCCCGGCCCCACGGCGCGGATGTCGGCCACGGTCAGGACCAGCAGCATCCGCAGCCGCTCGGGATCGCCGACCAGTTCGGCGAAGGCGCGGATGGTCGCCGGGTCGCTCAGATCGCGCTTCTGGGCATAGTCGGACAGGGCCAGATGGCTGCGGACCAGCCAGACGATCAGTTCGATCCGCCGGGGATCGACGCCCAGACGTTCGCAGGCGCGCCGTGCGGCGATGGCGCCGTCCTCCAGCTGGCCCCGCTCGCCGCCCTTGCCGACATCATGCAGCAGCATGGCCAGCATCAGGGCCTCCATGTCCGAAATCAGGTGCACGATCTCGGACGCCATCGGGTGGTCGGTCTTCAGCTTGCCGCGCGCGATGTCATTGATGATGCCGATGGCCTGCAGCGTATGCTCGTCCACCGTATAGGCGTGGTACATGTTGAACTGGGTCTGGCCGACGATTCGCCCCCATTCCGGCAGGAACCGGCCCAAAAGGCCCGTCTCATTCATGATGGTCAGGCTGCGATAGGGCCTCTGGCCATGGGCCAGAACATCCAGAAAGGCCCGGGTCGCCGCCGGATCGCGCCGCAGTTTCGGCGTCACCAGAGACAGCGACCGCGTCACCGCCGAAAAGGCGTCCGGGTGCAGGTCCAGATCATGCCGGTCGGCGCAGGCGAACAGGGTCAGAAGCTTGACCGGATCGGTGGTGAAGACCTCCTGGCTTTCGATCGACAACCGCCCCTGATCGACCCAGAAGCCTTCGACCTCCAGCTTGCGGCGGGCGGGGCGGAAAGGCGTCATCAGCCGCGACAGGCCTTGGGCCGTCTTCTGATGGCGGGCCTCCAGCTTGGCCGACATGGCGCGGGTCAGGGCGCCCACATCGCGCGCGATCAGGAAATAGCGGCGCATGAACCGTTCGACCGCAGGTTCGTCGCCACGGCCGCTCCATCCCATGCGGCGCGCCACCTCGGGCTGCATGTCGAAGGTCAGCTTCTCCTCGGCCCGCCCGGCGATCAGATGCAGATGGATGCGGACCCGCCACAGGAAGTCGAACGCATCGTCGGAGATGCGCCGCTCGCGCGCCGTCAATAGTTGATCCATGACGGCGGCGCCCAGTCGGCTTTCGGGGGCCAGCGAGCGTGCGATCCAATACAGGGTGTTCAGATCGCGCAGGCCGCCCTTGCCGTCCTTGACGTTGGGTTCGACCTTGTAGCGGACGGCCCCGGCCTTGGCGTGGCGCACCGCGCGCTCCTCCAGCTTGGCGGCGATGAAGGGACGGGGATCGGACTTGGCCACCATGTCTTGGAACCGATTGATCATCAGCCGGGCCAGCGCCTCGTCGCCCGCCAGCCAGCGCGCCTCCAGAAGCGTGGTCCGCACCGTCATGTCGGTGCGCGACAGGGCCAGGCATTCCTCGACCGAGCGGACGGCCTGGCCGACCTTCACGCCGAGGTCCCACAGCACATAGAGGACGAACTCCACCACCTTCTCGCTGCGCGGCGTGGCCTTGGCCGGGCGCAGGAACAGAAGATCCAGATCCGAATAGGGCGCCAGCACCCGCCGCCCGTAGCCGCCGACGGCGACCAGAGACAGGCGCTCGCTTTCCACCACGGACACCGGCCACAACACCTTGGTCGCCACCGTCCACAGGGCGCCCAGCATTTCGTCAGCGGCGGCGGCGTACAGGCGCGCCACGTCCCGGCCCTTGGCCCCGGCGGACAGGCGGCGTTCGGCCCGCGTGCGGGCGGCGGCGTAGGTTTCCTTCAGCACGGCGGCGACGGCGGCGCGCGGATCGTCGCCGCGCGCGGCGGCCTCCAGAAGATCGTCCAATGTCGGCGTCGCTGCGGTCATGGGCGATACATAGGCAGTCGCCGTGCGTGCGTCTCGTGCGCCGTTACAGAAGACCTCTCAGGCGATAAAGGGCCTCCAGCGCCTCGCGGGGGGTTAGGCTGTCGGGGTCGATGCCCGCCAGCGCCGTCTCCACGATCGAAGGTCCGCGTATCGGCTCCGGCTCGGCGAGCGCGAACAGGGGCAGGTCGTCCAGACGGGCGGTCGCCGCCTTTTCGCCTTCCAGCCGCTCCAGCACCGAGCGGGCGCGGGCGACGACCGAGGACGGCACGCCCGCCAGCTTGGCCACCTGAACGCCGTAGGACCGGTCAGCGGCGCCGGGCGCGGCCTCATGCAGGAAGACCAGATCGCCGTTCCACTCCTTGGCCACCATCGACAGGTTGCAGACGTGGTCCAGCCGCGTCTCCAGCTGGGCCAGTTCATGATAATGGGTGGCGAACAGGGTGCGGGCGCGGTTGGTTTCGTGCAGGGCCTCGGCGGTGGCCCAGGCGATGGCCAGGCCGTCATAGGTGGCGGTGCCGCGTCCGATCTCATCCAGCACGACGAAGCTGCGGGGCGTGGCCTGGGTCAGGATGGCGGCGGTCTCGACCATCTCCATCATGAAGGTGGAGCGGCCGCGCGCCAGATCGTCGCCTGCGCCGACGCGGCTGAACAGCCGATCCACGACGCCCAGACGCATCGAACGCGCAGGCACGAAGGCCCCGGCCTGGGCCAGGATGACCAGCAGGGCGTTCTGGCGCAGGAAGGTCGACTTACCCGCCATGTTCGGTCCGGTGACGATGGCCAGACGGGCGCAGTCCTGACCCGATCCGTCCAGACGGGCGTTGTTGGGCGTATAGGGCGACCCTTGCGCCTTCACCGCCGCCTCGACCACGGGGTGGCGTCCGGCCTCGACGGAGAAGACCAGGGTGTCGTCGACGACGGGGCGGGTGGCGCCGACCTCCTGCGCCCATTCGGCCAGGGCGGCGTGGGCGTCCAGTTCGGCCAGAGCTTCGGCCACGGCCTGAAGCGGCTGGGCCAGACGGGCGATCTCGCGCCGCCAGGCCTCGAAGATCTCGCCCTCGATGGCCAGGGCGCGATGTCCGGCCTGACTGATCTTTGCGTCCAGCTCCGACAGTTCGACGGTGGTGAAGCGGACCTGATTGGCCAAGGTCTGGCGGTGGATGAAGGGGCTGTCGGGACCCGCGCGCAGCAGGCCCTCCGCCGTCTTGGCCGAGGTCTCCAGGAAATAGCCCAGCACGGCGTTGTGCTTGACCTTGAACGGCACGCCGGATTCGGCGACGGCGCGGGCCTCCAGATCGGCGACCACGCGGCGGCTGTCGTCACGCAGACTGCGGGCGGCGTCCAGTTCGGGGCGATAGTCGGGGCGCACGAAGCCGCCGTCGCGGGCCAGGTGCGACGGTTCGTCGATCAGGCCGTCGGCCAGATCAGCCTTCAGCCGCGACAGGTCAGCCGACAGGGTCAGCCGGTCCAGCGCCAGGGCGATACGGCGCGGCTGGCCGGTCAGGGGATCAACCTGACCGACAAACAGACCGGCGATGCCTTCCGCGATCGTCAGGCCGATGCGGACAGCGGCCAGATCGCGCGGGCCGCCGCGTCCCAGCGCCAGACGCCCGACGGCGCGGGCCACGTCCGATGAGGCCTTGAGGCCGTCGCGCAGGTCGCGCCGCAGGTCGCGCCGCTCCAGCATCCATTCGACGGCGTCGAGCTGTTCGTTGATCGCCAACGGATCACGCAAGGGCCGGGCGATCCGTTCCGCCAGCGCCCGCGCCCCGCCCGATGTGACGGTGCGGTCGATGCAGGCCAGAAGCGACCCCTCCCGCTCGCCGCGCTGGGTGCGGTCGATCTCCAGACTGGTCCGGGTCGCCGGGTCGATGGCCAGGAAGCCGCTGTCGCCCAGTCGGCGCGGCGGGGCCAGGGCCGGAACCTTGCCGGCCTGGGTCGTCTCCAGATAGGCGGCGATCAGGCCCAGCGCCGAAACCTCGCCTTCCTCGAAGGCGCCGAAACCATCCAGGGCCGCCACGCCGTACAGGCGCTCGACCCGCGTCCGCGCGGCCTGCGGCTCGGCGATGGCCGAGGCCAGGGCCTGGACCACGCCGCCCGATCCGTTCAGGGCGTCGCGCGTCGTCTCGTCAGAATACATCCGGTCGGTGACCAGAACCTCTGACGGGCGAAACGCCGCCAGAGCTGCGCCCAGGTCTTCAATCGAACAGGCGACGCTGTCGACCGCACCCGACGACAGCTCGACCACGGCGACGGCGGCCCGTCCCTTGCGCACCGCCACCGCCGCCAGACGGTTGGCGCCGCGGGCATCCAGCAGGCTGTCTTCGGTCAGGGTGCCGGGCGTGACCACCCGCACCACGCCCCGGTTCACCACGGCCTTGCCGCCGCGCTTCTTGGCCTCGGCGGGGTCTTCCAGCTGTTCGCAGATGGCGACCTTGTGGCCCATGCGGATCAGACGGGCCAGATAGCCGTCCAGCGCATGGACCGGCACCCCGGCCATCGGAATGTCCTCGCCCTGATGCTTGCCGCGCTTGGTCAGGGTGATGCCCAGCGCCGCCGCCGCGACCTCGGCGTCCTTGAAGAACAGCTCGTAGAAGTCGCCCATGCGGAAGAACAGGATGGCGTCCGTCTGCCCCGCCTTGGCCGTCAGATACTGGGCCATGAAGGGCGTCGCGCCTTCGATGGCGGCGGCGATTTCGGGGGGATGGGTCACAGGCGCGTTCATGTGGCCCTAGGGTGACGGATCGCAACCGACGCCTCAAGCCCGTTCCGCCAGCCTTGCACAGGCTTGTCCCCCCTGCGATAGCCTCCAACAGGCGGTTTAGGGAACGTGGTCAGACACCACGGCTGTTCCCGCAACTGTAGGCGGCGAGAACGTCGTCCGTCCGGGTCCGCGATCCCGGCGTCACTGGTCCAAGGACTGGGAAGGCGAGGGCGATGTTTGTTGAACCGCAAGCCAGGAGACCTGGCCGCCTGTTGTCGCTCGCCCCTGTCCGGGAATAGGCGGAGGCGCGGTTTCTTTCCGTTGCAGCGACCCGATCTTGCGCCGTCCAGCCCCCAGCGGGTCTGGCGGATCGGTTCGTTCACATCGGTCTCTCGCGCGCATTCGCGGGGCCGCAACGGGGATTTCGCTCAATGAAGCGTTCCATTCTTCTCGCCTCGGCCGCGCTCTCGGTCGTCGCCATCGCCGCGCCCGCCATGGCCGAAGACGCGGTGCAGGTCAGCGACGTCGTCGTCACCGCCACCCGCCTGCCCGCCATCGTCGCCGACACGCCCGGCGCCCGCGTCATCGACAGCCAGACGATTGAACAACATGGCGCAGTCTTCGCCGCCGACATCCTGACGACCGTGCCAGGCCTGTCCATCGCCCGCACCGGCGCCTTCGGCGGCCTGACCCAGGTCCGCATGCGCGGCGCCGCGCCCGGAAAGACTCTGGTTCTGGTGGATGGGGCGCCCGTCAATGATCCGGCCGAGATCAATGGCGCCTTTGACTTCGGCAGTTTTGAACTGGCCGACATCGACCGCATCGAAGTGCTCAGCGGCCCGCAGTCGTCGCTGTGGGGGTCGGACGCCATCGGCGGCGTGATCTCCTTCACCACCCAGGAAGTCCAGGGCATGCGCGCCGAGGCTGAAGCCGGCAGTTTCTCGACCGTGCGCGGCCGCCTGTCGGCGGGCGTCGCCAACGACAAATACGCATTCGGCGCCTATGTCTCGCGCTTTGAAACCGACGGCATCTCGGCCGCCGACGAGCGCGACGGCAACACCGAGCGCGACGGCCTTCGCAACACCACCGTCGGCGCCAAGGGTCGCTACGCCTTCAACGACACGACCAAGATCGACGGTTCTGTCCGCTGGGTGAAGAGCCATGTCGAGATAGACGGTTTCCCGGCCCCGAACTACAGCCTGGCCGATACGGACGACACGGCGGACAGCGAGCAGTGGTCCGGCTTTGCGCGGGTCACCACCCAGGCCTTTGGTCTGAAGCATCAGTTCAGCGTCTCGGCCTCGGACATCGAACGCACCACCTACAGCGGCGGCGCCGGTTCGACCTTCAGTGGCGACCGTCAGGTTTATCGCTGGCAGGCGGACGGCAAGACCCAGAACATCGCCTACGCCTTCGGCGCCGAACGTGAAGAATCCAAGGGCGACCTGTCCACGGGCCTGTCGCGGGATCTGGGCACGACCTCGGTCTTCGGCATGGCGCAATATGATGCGGGCGCACTGAACCTGACGGGCGGTCTGCGTTACGACGACACCGACGATTTCGGCTCCAAGACCACGGGCCGGGTTTCGGCCGCCTATCACCTGAACGGGGGTTTCACCGTCTCGGGCGCCTATGGCACCGGCTTCAAGGCGCCGACTGTCGTCCAGGCCCTGTGCGACTGGTGCTATGCGCCCAAACCCTGGCCGGAACTGAAGCCTGAAACCGCCGACAGCGTCGAGCTGGCGCTGGGCTGGGCTTCGCCGGATGGTCGTTTCGACGGTCGTGCGACGGTCTATCGCCTGAACATCGAAAACCAGATCTCCTACGTCGCAGGCCGCTACATCAACATCGCCAAGACCCGTTCTGACGGCGTCGAGCTGGAAGGCAGCGCGCGTCTGGGCGCAGGCTTCGACCTGACCCTGGCCTATGCCTGGACCGACGCCACGGACCGCACGACGGGCGCGCGCCTGTTGCGCGTGCCGGAAAATACAGCCTCGGCGACCCTGGGCTGGACCGGCGAGCGTCTGTCCGGCACCCTGACGGTGCGTGCAGAAGACGATCAGGATGACTCGGGCGGCTTCTCGACCGTGGTCCGCAAGGGGTTTGTCACGGGCAATCTGAACGCGGCCTATGTGTTGACGGACAACATCACCCTGACCGCGCGGATCGAGAACCTGACCGACAAACACTATCAGCAGGTGTTCGGTTACGGCGAGCCCGGTCGTTCGGGCTATGTCGGGATCAGGCTGCGCTACTGATCCGGGCGCGGGCGTCGGCGGTGAAACCCGCCGGCGCCTCCAGCGCCAGCGTCGACCAGTCCAGGTCGGGGCAGGGCGCGTGGGCGGCGGCCAGGATGGCGCGCAGTTCGGCGGCGGAGGCCACGCTGGCGACGATCTTGTCGACGGTCTTCAGCGACAGGGCGTAACCCAGGGCCGCCTGCATGGGGTCGCAGCGCTGCTCGGCCAGGCGCCGACGCGTGCGCGACAGGGCCTGGGCGTGTTCGGCCAGCTCCGGCGGAAGATCATCCCCGCCCGCAAACAGCAGGCCGCCTGCAAAGACGGACGACAGATGCACGGCCGCGCCGGCGTCCTTGACCGCGTCCAGCACGTTCTCGCGAACGGCGCGCTGGTCCAGCAGATTGCAGGGCAGTTGCACGACATCCGCATTCAGCCGCCGCGCCAGCATGGCGGGCTGATCCTCAAGCGAGGCGCAGAATCCGATGCTGCGGTAAAGACCCCGGTCCTTCAGCTTCTGCAGGCGATCCCACAGGGCGCGGCCTTCTGCGCCGGCCAGATCGGCGGCGTTGGACACCAGCAGCACCTCGCCGCGCGGCAGGCCCATCCGCTCCAGCGAACGGCGCGCGCGGGCCTCGATCCGGTCCAGACCTTCGCTCAGGGCCACGGTGCGGACGGTGACCTGGAAGGGCGAGGGGAAGGGCCAGGCCTGTCCCAGCAGACGTTCGTTGTCGCCTTCAGGCCGGGTGGCGATCAGTTTGACGCCCGCGTCCGCCCCGGTCTGCAGCAGGAAACGCATGGCCTCCTCCCGCGCGCCGGACGGCGCGGTCATGAAGGCGGACGTCGCACGCGCAGGCTCGGTCACCACGGCGAGGGCCAGGCGATGGGTGGGCGAAGACGCCGAAGGTGTGGCGGGAGAATACGTCACCCTCGGACAATGACGCGGAATACTTAAGGGACGCTGAGCGAGACGTTACGCGATCCTTACTTATCCACCGCTGATATGCGCTCAGGCGTCGGCGTCGGGCTGGCGGTCCGGGTGGGCGGAAACAAAGGCGGGGTGGGCGTTCGCACGCTCCTCGACCGCCAGAAGAACCGGCCAGGGCGACAGATCGATGTTGAATCTGCGCGCCGAATACAGCTGCGGGATCAGATAACAATCGACCAGGCTCGGGGCGTCGCCGAAGCTCCAGCCGCGCCCGTGCTGCTTCACCAGCGTCTCCAGGGCGTCGAATCCCGGCGCGATCCAGCGCGCGGCCCAGGCGTCGACGGCGTCCTGATCGGCGTTGAAGTCGTGACGCAGGGACTTCAGGATGCGCAGATTGTTCAGCGGGTGGATGTCGCAGCCGATAAGGGCGGCCATGGCGCGGACGATGGCGCGGTCGTTGGCGGTGTTCGGCAGCAGGGCCGGTTCGGGGTGCGTCTCCTCCAGCCACTCCAGAATGGCGGGGCTTTGGGTGATGACCAGATCGCCGTCCTGAAGGGCGGGAACCATGCCCTGGGGGTTCAGCGCCAGATAGTCGGCCTGTTTCTGCTCGCCCTTGCGCAGGTCATGGGCCGACAGTTCATAGTCCAGGCCCTTCAGCGCCAGACCGATGCGGACCCGGTAGCTGGCGCCGGAACGCCAATAGCCGTGCAGGATCATCAGACGATCTCGAAGCTGAGGGTTTCCAGACACGTGATGCTGACGACGACCCTGTCGCCCTTCACCACGGGGCCGACGCCCGACGGGGTGCCGGTGAAGATCAGGTCGCCGGGCTCAAGCGCCCATAGTTTGCCCGCCGCCTCGACGATGCGGGCGGGGTTCAGGATCATGTCGTCCAGCGTGCCGGATTGTTTCGTCTCGCCGTTCACCGTCAGGCTGATGACCCCCGCCGGATCGGGCAGGGCGCCCAGGGTGAGGGGGCCGCAGGGGGCGGACTGGTCGAAGCCCTTGGCCGCATCCCACGGGCGGCCCGCCTTCTTGGCCTCGGCCTGCAGGTCGCGACGCGTCAGGTCGCAGCCGACCGCCCAGCCGATGATCTGGCTGTCTTCGCCGATGGCGGCGACCAGTTCGGCCTCATAGTGCAGATTTCCGGTCGCGGTCGGATAGGCCGGGTTCGCGCCATCGGACACGACCGCGTCGCCGGGCTTGGAGAAAAAGAAGGGCGTCTGTTTTTCCGGGTCCGATCCCATCTCGCGCGCATGGGCGGCGTAGTTCTGGCCCACGCACAGGATGCGGCGAACCGCAAAGCGTCGGTCGTCGCCGACGATCGGCAGGGACGGGGTCGGGCGGGGTGGAAACAGCCAGCGAGTCATGCGTTTCTTCTAATGCGACGATTGGCGCCTGACGAGAGCCAGTCGCTTTGTTGCGTTGCGGGAACCTTGACCACGGTGTGGCGTTGGCAGTCGGGCTTCCCTATTCTATTGTAAAGCTTGAAATCGGAGCGCGCATCATGGCCACCACCAAGGCACGAGAAGACATCAAGAACGACCTGAAGACCCTCAAGGAGGATCTGAAGACCGGCGCGCGCGAGGAAACCCAGCGCCTGCGCGAAAAGGCGAGCGAGGCGGAAGCCCGTCTGCGCGCCAAGAGCGACGAAGTGCGCGAACAGGCCCGTGACTATTACGAAAAGGCCCGCGTACAGGGCCGCGAGTATTATGACGACGCCGCCGAGCGTCTGGACGAAGCCCAGCGCTATGTCGTCGAGCGCGTGCAAGAGCGTCCGCTGCAATCCACCGCCATCGCCCTGGGCGTCGGCGTGGTGATCGGCCTGCTGCTCGCCGGCCGTCGTCGCTGATGTTCAAGGGCATCATAAAGCGCCTTGTGGCGGTCAGCGTGGTCGCCGCCAGCCTGTTTCTGGCCGTGGTCTTCCTCGGGCTGGCCATCTTCTATGGGTTGAGCCTGGTGCTGACGCCCTTGGGCGCCGCAGCCGTCACCTTCGGACTGTTCGCGCTTGTGGCCCTGATCACGTCCCTGGTCTTCCTGAAGGGCGATGGGCATGACGACGAGGATGAGGACGACGAACCGGAAGGCCTGGTCGGCAAACTGCTGCATATCGTCCGTGAACGTCCGATCGTCGGCGCGGTCGGCGGACTGGGCGCGGCCTTCCTGCTGCTGCGCAATCCGGCTCTGGCCGCGATCGTCGCCAGCATGGTGGCGGACCGCAAGATCGACAACAGCAACTATGGACGGCGTCGCCGCCGTTAAGGCGGTTTCCGCGCTGTTCTTCGGAACGGCGTTGGCTCGGGAACGTTGATGAAGTGACTGATGACCGGCCCTGGGGCCGCCGTCGGCAACCTTAACACAGGAGAGCTAACGCCATGCTTCGTTGGGCAATTATCTTCCTGGTCGTGGCCTTGGTCGCAGCCGTTCTCGGCTTCGGCGGCATCGCGAACTTCTCGTTCGAGATCGCCAAATTCATCGCTGTGATCGCCATCATCCTGTTCGTCATCGCTCTTGTTGCGGGCGGACTTCGTGGACGCGGTACCAAAATATAGCGGATCGCCGACAAGGCGAAAGACGAAGGGGCCGGAACGCAAGTTCCGGCCCCTTTCCTTTGCGGCATCCTTGAAAATGACAGGCCGTCAGACGACCGCCTTCTCCAGTTCGCCGGGCACGTTGGGGTCGGGCGCGGTGGCGGCCTTTCGCGTGTCCTGGCGGCGCGGCAGGCGCCAGACCTGATGCGAATGATAGGCCGCGCCATCCCAGGCCAGGGCGGTGACGGTGATGGTCGTCGCATCCCAATCGACCTGGTTGAATCCAGGCGGCGAACCGCGCTCACGATGCGACAGGGTTCCGCATCCGACCGCATAGGAGCAGTGGTCGGCCAGCGGGATCGGCATGGCAAAGGGCACATGGACGTGGCCCGTCATGATCAAATCCACCCCCGCCTCAGCGAAGATCAGGGCCGCCTCGTCGCCCCGTTTGACGTCGCCGGTCATCGGCGTTCCGACCATTTCGATCAGGGGATGGTGGCAGGCCAGGATGCGCAGGGCCCCGATCGGGGCCTGGCGCAGAGCCTCGGCCGCGCGCCGGGTCTGGTCCAGGTCGATCACGCCCTTTGACCAGTTGGGGCGGGCCTGGAAACCGCGCGCCGTCACCACGCCGCGCACCATCACTTCGTGTGAAGCGAACTGGCCGTCGTGTGCGGGAAACCCGGTCGCCGTCTCGAACGCCCGCCAGGGATGGAAGACGCGGGCGATGGCGTCCCAATAGGGCACGTCATGATTGCCGACGATGACGAAGCGCGGCTCGGGCATGGCGCGCATCCAGTCGCGCGCCGCCGCAAACTCTGCGGGATAACCCTTTTGCGTGATGTCGCCGGTGATCAGCACCAGATCATTGGGCGTGGCGTGGGCGTAGTCCAGGGCGGCGGCGCAGGCGCGCTTGTGTTCACATCCGAAATGAACGTCGGAGAACTGAAGGATGCGCCCCACTAGAGGCTGCCCTCAGCCGCCGGGGGCAGGGGGGCCAGCGCCTTGAAGGCCTTGGGAATGAAGCGGATCACGGCGTCTGATTTCAACAGGATCGGCTCGCCGTCAATAACGGCGGGAATCTTGGAGCGGGCCCGCACCTCGATCAGCTTGGCGGGCCGGGTCGAGACGGCGGGGTCATGACGCCAGTCGCTGAACAGGGCGGTGGCGGCCAGACGGAAGGCCTGGGACGTGTCCGACGGGTCCATGGCGGCGGCTTCCAGGCCGATTGGATCCTCCATCGCCTTGGAGATCATCGGGCTAATCAGGACCAGGGCCTCGGTGCGGCGTTTCTCGCCGCCGTCCAGCTTGAAGCGCAGACGGCCGGAGAAGGCCCGCTTCAACGCCCGCCGCGCATACTGAACGGCCAGCTTGACCTTGCCGGTTCGAATGGCCTCGCGCGCAGGCGCCCACAGGGCCGGTGAGCCGAGAATGGCGGCGCAATAGAAATATTCGCCCTGCACCTCGCCGCCCGAGACCGGCTGGGACGCGCCTTCCTCCAGCGCCAGCTTCAACGCCGCCTTCCAGTCAGCCGTGCCGTACAGGGCCTTGGGCAGCATGTTCATGGTGCCGCCGGGCAAGGGGGCGATCATCGGCCCATCCGGCTTGGCCTTGGTGGCGACGGAACGGGCGGTGCCGTCACCCGCCAGCACCAGAATGGCGTCCGGCTTGGCCGCGAAGGCGTCATCTATGGACTGCTCGAAGTTTGCGCCGTCCAGCGTCAGCACCGTGGCGTCCAGATCATAGTCGGCCAGGATCGCCTTGGCCTCATCGGCGGCCCGCGGCCCCACGCTGCCGGACAGGGGATTGACCAGCATCACCACACGCTTCAGGGCGACGTGCGGGCTCAGGGCGGGACGGTCGTCCGCGCGTGCGGTCGGATCAGGTGTCAAGGTGTCGCTCATGCGGGACGAACGTCTCTCCGAGATTGCCGTTCCGTCTAAGCTTGGCTTTTAGGACTGATTGTCGCAGAGAAGATTTCAGGTCCGTCGCTCGCTTCGCACGGCGCACCGTTTTTCGCGCAACCTCATGTCCGCCAGCGCATTTCATTAAGATAGTACAGGCTTTTGAACTCGCCTCGTCAGGGAACCGGAGCCATAATCCAGCGTTCCCCCCTTCGGGGCGGACAAACGGGACAAGAGGATTCCACCATGAACAAGGCCATCATCGCGATTGCCGGCGCCGGTCTGCTGGCTTCGGCCTGCGCCAGCGACCCTTACGGCTATAACAACAGCGGCCCGAACCAGGCTGTCCGTCAGGGCGCCGTGGGTGCAGGCCTAGGCGCTGTCGCCGGCGCCATCATCGGCAACAACGTCGGCAGCGGCAATGCAGCCACGGGCGCCCTGCTCGGCGCAGCTGTCGGCGGCGCGGCGGGCGCCATCCGCGGCTCCAGCCAGGACCGCAACAACCAACAGCGCTACCGCGACAACCAAGGCCGCTACTACTACTGCTACGACAACCGTCAGGATGAGTGCTACTGGGATAACGGTCAGCGCCGCTATTGATCGGCCTGTCGATTTCGGCGCTCGCGTCGGAATGACATTCCAGGGGCGGCTCGTCGACGGCGGGCCGCCCTTTTTCGTGAAGGAATCAGGGCCGCGTGATGCGGCAGGGGAGTGGGGATGAATACGGGTTTCAAGGTGGTGATGCTGGCGGGCGTGGTCCTGGCGGCCTGTGCGCCGACGCCGAAAAGGACGACGCTGGTGGTGGGCGAGTCGAGCTGCGCGCCGATCAGCTTCGATGTCTATTTCGTGGAGAATCAGGCGCGGCTGACGGACGCGGCGACCACGGCGATAGACGCCGCCGCCAATCAGATCAGCAACTGCAGCGTCCGCAGCGTGAAAGTCGTGGGGCTGGCCGATAATGTCGGAGCGCCAGAAGCCAACCTGACCCTGTCGCAGCGGCGGGCGCGGGCGGCGGCCATGGCCCTGGTTTCGCGCGGCCTGCCGGCCCCGGCGTTTGACGTGACGGCGGCGGGGGATGCGGGGGCGGTGACGGCCGAGGGGCTGGACGAGCCGCTGCGCCGCCGGGCTTCGGTGGTGATCGACGCCCGTCCGCGTTGACGCGACGCCGCGTCGCCATGGATCGCAGACGCGTAAGGGCTTAAGGCTGGGCGGGTAGCTGACCGGATATTTGTCTTGCGCCTGCCTGCCGTCCTCCTCGCCGCCCTTGCCCTGCTGTCTTTCGCTGTCGCAGCGCCCGAAGGGGCTGCGGCCCAGATCGTCAGCCGAACCGGAGCCCCCGCCGCCGCCGCCGATGTCGCGCCGGGGCCCCGGAAGGCCGACAATATCGAGGCGGAGCTTGTTCCTCTGTCGAGCTGGGCCGCGCCCGGTTCGACGGTGGTGGTCGCGGTTCGTCAGAAGATCGCGCCCGGCTGGCACACCTATTGGCGCAATCCTGGCGATTCCGGCGGTCCGACGACCCTGGACTGGACCCTGCCCGAAGGGGTGAAGGCGGGCGCGATCACCTGGCCCCTGCCGGAACGCCAACGCCTGCTGAGCCTGATCAACTATGGCTATTCCGGCGAGGTCTATCTGCCGGTGACGATCGAGGTTCCGGCCTCGGCCCGGCCGGGAGCCAGCCTGCCGCTGATCGCCGACGCCCTGTTCCTTGTGTGCAGCGACCAGATGTGCGTGCCCGTGCCGATGCAGCTGCGGCTGGACCTGCCGGTGCGCGAGGGAACGCCGCCGCTGGATGCGAAACACGGCGCGGCGGTTCAGGCTGTGCTGGAGGCGGCGCCGCGTCCCGCAGGCATAGACGCCGCCATCTCGCTGTCGCACGGCATCCTGACCCTGAGCGCCACGGGCGGACCTCTGGCGGGCGCCAAGATCGGCCGCGCCCATTTCTTCCCGTTCGAAGGCGGGATCATCGACCATGCCGCCGACCAGACCGGCCAGCGGGGCGCCAACGGCCTGACCCTGTCGCTGGCCCAGGGCGGCGAAATCCGCGCCACAGGGCTGAAGGGTCCGATCTCGGGTGTTCTGGCCACCGACATCGGCGCCTGGGAGATCACCGCCAATCCCGGCCCTGCGCTGGCGGGCGCATCGGGGCAGGGCGCCCTGTCCGGCGAGGCGGACGGGGGCAAGGCTTCATCGGCCCTGGACGCCGCAGCCATTGTTCAGGCGGCCCTGTTCGCCCTGATCGGCGGGCTGATCCTGAACCTGATGCCCTGCGTCTTCCCCATTCTGGCGATGAAGGCCGCGTCCCTGGCCGCCACCGCCCATCAGGCCAGAGAGGCGCGCCGCGACGGCCTGCTGTTCGGTCTGGGCGTGCTGGTCACCTTCCTGATCCTGGCGGGGCTGCTGCTGGCCTTGCGTGCGGGCGGTGAGGCCGTCGGCTGGGGCTTCCAGCTGCAGTCGCCCGCCGTCATCGCGGGTCTGTCCCTGCTGATGCTGGCCGTGGGTCTGAACCTGTCCGGCGTCTTCCAGATCGGCGCAGGTCTGCAGGGTGCGGGTTCGGGGCGTCTGTCGCGGTTGTCGGGCGGAGCGGGAGCCTTCTTCACGGGCGTGCTGGCCGTGGTGGTCGCGGCGCCCTGTACAGCGCCCTTCATGGCGGCGGCGCTGGGAGCGGCCCTGCTGATGCCCTGGCCCGCCGCCCTGCTGGTCTTCTTGATGCTGGGTCTGGGTCTGGCCCTTCCCTATGTGGCGATCAGCTTCTCGCCCGGCCTGCTGCGGCGCTTCCCGCGTCCGGGGCCGTGGATGGACCGGCTCAAGGGCCTGCTGGCTTTCCCCATGTATGGCGCGGCCCTGTGGCTGGCCTGGGTGTTCTCGCGCCAGACCGGAGCCGATGGTCTGGGCCTGTTGCTGATCGCGGGCCTGACGGCGGCGCTGGGCCTGTGGCTGTTCGGCCTGACCCAGACCGAGCGGGCGCATGGCCGCAAAGGCCTGATCGCCGGTCTGGCCGCCATCGTCGTCCTGATCGCGACCCTGGGTCTGGCGGTTCTGGCGGGCGGTTCGCCGGTGGTGGACAGCGCCTCCAGCGAAGGCCGGGCCCTGTCGGCCCAGCCTTGGTCCGCCGAGGCGGTCGAGGCGGCGCAGGCGCAGGGGCGTCCGGTCCTCGTCAACTTCACCGCCGACTGGTGCGTGACCTGCAAGATCAATGAGCGCGCCGCCCTGTCCTCGCCGCGCGTGGCCGAGGCTTTGGAGCAGGCGAACGCCGTCTATCTGGTGGGCGACTGGACCCGCCGCGACGACGCCATCACCTATGAGCTGGAGCGGCGCGGACGCTCGGGCGTGCCGCTGTATCTGATGTATCCAGCGGGCGGCGGAGAGCCGCGCATATTGCCGCAGCTGCTGACGGAAGGCGTGGTGTTAGACTCCCTGAAGTCGGCGCGCTGACGCCGACCCTGAACATGGGGGAGTGTCTGAATGCTACGCCGTCTGTTTGTTGTCGCCGCCTCTGCGGCGTTGTTAGCCGCCTGCCAGCCGCAGGCCTCGGCGCCCGCCGCTGAAAACGCATCCGCGCCCGCTGCGGCTCAAGAGGGGCTGGCCCCCGCCTTCACCCTGGTCGACGCCGACGGGGTTCAGCGTTCGCTGGCCGACTTCCGGGGCAAGACCGTGGTTCTGGAATGGACCAACGAGGGCTGTCCCTATGTCCAGAAACATTACACCGGCGCGATGCAGGCCCTGCAGCGCGAGGCCCAGGCGGATGGGGTGGTCTGGCTGACCATCGTCTCGTCGGCGCCGGGCACCCAAGGTTTTGTCGAGGGCGACGCCGCCCGCGCCTACAAGGCCAAGCACCAGTCGGCCTATGCCCATCTGCTGCTGGACCCGACCGGCGAGGTCGGCAAACTGTATGGCGCCAAGACGACGCCGGACATGCGGGTGATTGACGCCCAGGGGCGCCTGGTCTTCGAAGGCGGCATCGACGACCGCCCGACCAGCAAGGTCGAGGACCTGGAGGGGGCGAACAACTTCGTCCGCGCCGCGCTGGAGGATGTGAAGGCCGAACGCCCGGTCCGCACCGCCTTCGCCCAGCCCTATGGCTGCGCGATCAAATATCCGGAGACGGTGACGGGGTGAAATCGGCGTCTCCCTCCCCCTGCGGGGAGGGTGGTCGAGCCGCAGGCGAGACCGGGTGGGGACGGCCGGGCGACTTGAAGCTGGCTTCGGTCCGCGCCGTATCGCGGCGCCGCCCCCACCCGGCCGCTGCGCGGCCTGCCCTCCCCCGCAGGGGGAGGGAGACATGTCGCCTAGAGCCTCAGACTTCCGGCTGGGGCGGGGCGGTGATGACTTCGACGTTGTCGTTCAGCAGATAGGACAGCTCCGACAGGGCCACGGCGCGCTCGGCGGGGGTGGCTGCGGCCTGGACGGCGGCGATCTTCTTGGGGATGTCCTCGGAGATGCCGCGCAGGATGCATTTCAGATCGCCGTCGGTGCCGCGCTCCTTCAGGATCAGGTGGCCCTGCATATCCAGATCGGCCAAGGCGTCGGCCTGGGTCTTGAAGCCGGTGAAGGCCTGGCTGGTGAAGAAGGCGGCGTCATCGGCGGCCTTGGAGGCGGACCAGCCGTCGACGACGGACTTCAATGCGCCGGAGCGGGCGATGATGTCGGCGAACAGCGGCTCGCCCGCCACCGAGACCGGCGCGCCGACCGCTGCGGGGGGCTGTTCGGCGGCAAGCGCCACAGCAGGATTGGACATCGCCAGGGCGATTGTGAGAGCAAGGCCGCAGGACATGGGCTGACTTCCTGTTTCATCGTCGGCTAGGACGTTGAACGGGTGTAACCCTGAGCCGTAAACGAGAGTTTACCTTCTTCGCTCCCCAGAGGACTGCCTGATGACGCGCGCCGACGCCTGGACGACCTTCGACCGCACCGCAGCCGAGACGGCGCGCACGCGCATTGTCGATCAGTTCGCCGCCGATCCCGACCGTCTGGAGCGGATGTCGGTCGAGGCGGCGGGTCTTTATCTGGACCTGTCGAAACAGAGCTGGACGCGTCAGGCGTTCGACGCCTGCCTCGATCTGGCGCGCGCCAGCGATGTCGAGGGACGGCGCGCGGCCCTGTTCGCGGGCGAGGCGGTCAATCTGACCGAAGGCCGCGCGGTGCTGCATCCGGCCCTGCGCGCGCCGGTCGGGGCGGACTTCCACGCCTTGGGCGAGCCGGTGTCGGCCGAAGTGGACGCCGTGCGGGCCGAGATGAAAACCTATGCCGAGGCTGTGCGGTCGGGCGCTGAGGCCGGGGCCACGGGCAGGCGGTTTGAGGCCATCGTCCATGTGGGCATCGGCGGATCGGATCTGGGGCCGCGCGTGGTCTGGGACGCCCTGCGCCCGCTGGACCCGGCCATCGACCTGAGATTCGTGGCCAATATCGACCCGCGCGACATGGCCGAGGCCCTGACCGGGCTGGATCCCGAGACGACGCTGGTGGTGGTGGTGTCCAAGACCTTCACCACGCAAGAAACCCTGGCCAATGCCGAGGCGGCCAAGGCCTGGCTGGCGGCGGCCCTGCCTGCGGACGGAATGACCAGGCATTTCATCGGCGTGACGGCGGCGCCGGACAAGGCGGCCCAGTTCGGCTGCGGCCGCACATTTGCGTTCCGGGACTGGGTCGGCGGGCGGTATTCGCTGTGGTCGGCGGTCAGCCTGAGCTGCGCCATCGCCCTGGGCTGGGATGTGTTCCAGGGCCTGCTGGACGGCGCGGCGGCGATGGACGACCATTTCGCCTCGGCGCCGCTGGAGAAGAATGCGCCGGTGCTGCTGGCCCTGGCCCAGGTGTTCAATGTCGATGGTCTGAACCGTCCGGCGCGGACGGTTGCGCCCTATGCCCATGCGCTGCGCCGCCTGCCGTCCTTCCTGCAGCAGCTGGAGATGGAATCGAACGGCAAGCGGGTGCATCGCGACGGAACCCCCGTCACGCGCCAGACCTGCCCCGTCGTGTTCGGCGAACCCGGCACCAACGGCCAGCACGCCTTCTTCCAGCAGATCCACCAGGGACCGCAGGTCGTGCCCGCCGAGTTCGTAATCGTGGCCCGCACCTATGAGGACACGCCGGAATCGCCGCTCTGGTCCAACGCCCTGGCCCAGGGGCAGGCCTTGATGGTGGGCAAGTCGACCGAGGCCGCCAAGGCCGAAGGTCTGGCGCAAGGGTTGTCGGAAGAAGAGGCGACCCGGCTTTCGACCCACCGCACCTTCACCGGCGACCGCCCCTCGACCGCCATCGTCATGGCGCGGCTGACGCCCCAGGCGCTGGGCGCGTTGATCGCGCTTTATGAGCACAAGACCTTCGTCGAGGGCGTGATCTGGGACATCAACAGCTTCGACCAGTGGGGCGTCGAACTGGGCAAGGTGCTGGCCAAGGCGATCCTGAAGGACGTCCACGCAGGCGGCCCATCCGCCGATCTGGACCCGTCCACCGCCGCCCTGATGACCCGTCTGATGAACTAGCAACGAAAAAGGGCGCTCCCTGCGGAGCGCCCTTTCTTCATTCTCGACCTGTCGTCGCTTACCAGCGGCGGTCGTAACGGTAGTCGCGGCGGTTGTCGCGGCCATAGTCCCGACGGTCGTAGCGATAGTCGCGGCGGTCGGGGCCGTAGCGGTAGTCGTAGCCGCCGTTGCGGCTGTTGATGCCGTGCTCACGCTCCCAGTGGCCC
Organism: Brevundimonas nasdae; assembly: GCF_019395145.1. Taxonomy (NCBI): domain Bacteria; kingdom Pseudomonadati; phylum Pseudomonadota; class Alphaproteobacteria; order Caulobacterales; family Caulobacteraceae; genus Brevundimonas; species Brevundimonas nasdae. The sequence continues at coordinate 2,922,288 of NZ_CP080034.1, read as the reverse complement.
TGGTTTCGGTAGCACTGGCCGCCGCGGTAGTATTCGCAGTTGGAGCCGCGGTTGGAGGCGACGGCCCCCAGGGCCGCGCCGGCCAGGGCGCCGCCTGCGACATAGCTGCCGTCGCCATTGCCGTAGATGGCCCCGGCGATGCCGCCGATGGCGGCGCCCAGCAGGGCGTTGCGGCCTGTGTCGTCGCGGCCGTTATGGCCGTTGTCGCGATAGTCGCGGTAGCGGCTCTGGGCGTCTGCCGGGCTGGCGGCCATGATGGTGACAGCCATGAGCGGAACGAAGGCGGTGGCGGCGATCTTGCTGATGGTCTTCACGGCGCTGTCTCCTCTGAAACGGTGAACCGGTCGAACACGCTGTTCATGACCGATGGTCTGATCCTCTTTTAAGGGGCGCCGTCTGAACGTGCTGCTGAGGCGTGCGTTCATCTTCAGTTCATCGCCTGAGGGGGCGTCAGGGGATCGCGGGCGCATCAAATCCGCGTCCTGGGCGTCGGGGTGCGGCGGTTTGTTTTCCGCCATTGTCTTGACGGTGTCACCCAGTCCCCCTACTTGCCCGATGCGTTAGCACTCTCGCTGGTCGGCTGCCAAAACGGCGATCGCAAGGGTGCCGCTCACCGTTTCAGAATGCCCCGATTTCGGGGGTTTCATCAGGGAGAAGTCCGATGGCGTTTCGTCCGCTCGGCGACCGCGTGCTGGTCAAGCGCGTTGAAGAAGAATCCAAGACCAAGGGCGGGATCATCATCCCCGACACCGCCAAGGAAAAGCCGCAGGAAGGCGAAGTCGTCTCCGTCGGCCCCGGCGCCCGCGACGACAGCGGCAAGGTCAATGCTCTGGAACTGAAGGCTGGCGACCGCATCCTGTTCGGCAAGTGGTCGGGCACGGAAGTGAAGATCGACGGTGAAGACCTGATCATCATGAAGGAATCCGACGTTCTGGGCGTGCTGTCCTAAGCACCCGCGTCGACGACCTTCTTCAATAAAATCCTAGATAGGAGCAGCCCGCATGGCCGCTAAAATCGTACAGTTCAACACCGACGCGCGCGACAAGATGCTGCGCGGCGTCAACGTCCTGGCCAACGCCGTCAAGGTGACCCTGGGTCCCAAGGGCCGCAACGTGGTGATCCAGAAGTCCTTCGGCGCCCCGCGCTCGACCAAGGACGGCGTTTCGGTCGCCAAAGAGATCGAGCTGGAAGACGCCTTCGAGAACATGGGCGCCCAGATGATCCGCGAAGTCGCTTCGAAGACGAACGACAAGGCGGGCGACGGCACCACCACCGCAACCGTCCTGGCTCAGGCCATCGTGCAAGAGGGCCTGAAGGCCGTCGCCGCCGGCATGAACCCGATGGACCTGAAGCGCGGCATCGACAAGGCTGTCGGCCTGGTGCTGGAAGAGATCAAGTCGAACTCCAAGCCGGTCTCCAACAACTCGGAAATCGCGCAGGTCGGCACCATCTCGGCCAACGGCGACTCGGAAATCGGCGAGCTGATCGCTCAGGCGATGGCCAAGGTCGGCAACGAGGGCGTGATCACCGTCGAAGAAGCCAAGACCGCCGACACCACCGTCGACGTCGTCGAAGGCATGCAGTTCGACCGCGGCTACCTGTCGCCCTACTTCATCACCAACGCAGACAAGATGGAGGCTGTTCTCGAAGAGCCGCTCATCCTGCTGTTCGAGAAGAAGCTGACCTCGCTGCAGGCCATGCTGCCGATCCTGGAAGCCGTGGTGCAGTCGGGCCGTCCTCTGCTGATCATCGCTGAGGACATCGAAGGCGAAGCCCTGGCGACCCTGGTCGTCAACAAGCTGCGCGGCGGCCTGCGCGTCGCCGCCGTCAAGGCTCCGGGCTTCGGCGACCGCCGCAAGGCCATGCTGGAAGACATCGCCATCCTGACGGGCGGCCAGGTCATCTCGGAAGACCTGGGCATCAAGCTTGAGTCGGTCACGCTGGACATGCTCGGCAAGGCCAAGAAGGTCTCGATCACCAAGGAAGACACCACCATCGTCGAAGGCGTTGGCGGCAAGGAAGAGATCGAAGCCCGCGTGGCCCAGATCAAGCGCCAGATCGAAGACACCACGTCCGACTACGACAAGGAAAAGCTGCAGGAACGTCTGGCCAAGCTGGCCGGCGGCGTCGCTGTTCTGCGCGTCGGCGGTTCGACCGAAGTCGAAGTGAAGGAAAAGAAGGATCGCGTCGACGACGCCCTGAACGCCACGCGCGCCGCGGCTGACGAAGGCATCGTTCCCGGCGGCGGCATTGCGCTGCTGAAGGCGTCGAAGATCCTGGCTGACGTCAAGGGCGACAACGCCGACCAGAACGCCGGCATCGCCATCATCCGTCGCGCCCTGCAGGCTCCGATCCGTCAGATCTCGGAAAACGCAGGCGTCGAAGGTTCGATCGTCGTCGGCAAGGTGCTGGAAAACAACGAAGCCTCGTTCGGCTTCAACGCCCAGACCGAAGAATACGGCGATCTGGTCAAGATGGGCGTCATCGACCCCGCCAAGGTCGTCCGCACAGCTCTGCAAGACGCCGCTTCGGTCGCCGGCATCCTGATCACGACGGAAGCTGCTGTCGCTGACGCACCCAAGAAGGGCGGCGGCGCTGCTGCTCCCGACATGGGCGGCATGGGCGGCATGGGCGGCATGGACTTCTAAGTCCAAGCCAACCGTTGCTGAAGTGCAGAAGGGCGGGGCCGCAAGGCTCCGCCCTTTTTGTTTGTTCAGCCGCCCGCTTCACCGATCTCGCGCCCGGCCAGACGGACGCCTTCGACCACGCGGGGGTCGTCGCGGGCGGTGTCCAGAATCCAGTCGCGGAAGCGGGCGATCTTGGGCTGAAGGCGGCGGCCGGGCGGGTAGCAGACCCAGTAACCCTCGGCCAGGGCGATGGTCTGGGTGAGGGGGCGCGCCAGAAGGCCCTGCTCGATTTCGCGCGCATAGAGAATGGGCGACCCCAGGGCGACGCCCTGATCGCCCATGGCGGCGGCGACCTCCATCGCCTGATTGTCGGCGGTCAGGCGGGGCGGAGCGGCGGTGTCGGCGGGCGCGACCCCGGCGGCGGCGAACCAGGCGGTCCATTCCGTCGGTTCGCCGATCAGATGGGCGTGTTTGAGGTCTTCAGGCCGCGTCAGCTTCAGCCGGTCGCGCATGGCGGGGGTGCACAGGGGGGTGAAGACGCCCGGCATCAGGAAGCGGCTCTCCAGCCCCGGCCAGCGGCCTGAACCGAATCGGATCGCCAGATCCAGCCCGTCGCCGCCCAGGGTGGACAGGGTGGCGCTGGTGTCGACCCGCACCGCCAGATCGGGATTGGCCAGCTGGAAGCCGCCCAGCCGCGTCGCCAGCCACTGGGTCGCCATGGTCTGCAGGGTGGTGATGGCCAGCACGCCCTGATCGGCGTCAGTGACCTCCGTCACCGCGCGGCGCAGCAGGCTGATGGCCTCGGTCGCCGCCGAGCCCAGCCGTTCGCCCTCCGGCGTCAGGGCCACCTGACGGGCGCCGCGCACGAACAGGGCGCGGCCCAGCCGCTCCTCCAGATCGCGGATGCGCCAGCTGACGGCGGCCTGGGTCATGCCCAGGGCCTCGGCGGCGCGGGTGAAGCTGAGCAGGCGCGCCGCCGCCTCGAACACGCGCAGGGCGTCCAGGGGAATGCGGGAAAGACTGTCTGACATAGGCTGGCCTTATGTGTCGCCGCCATGGTCTCGTTTGTCAGACCTCCGCGTCAAGCCCAATATGGCGACAGGAAAGGAGATCAAGCCATGGAAGAAATGCACCGCACACATAAGGAACCCGTGTGGGGATGGGTGGACGAGATCGCCCTGATCGCCCGCACGATCCAGCGTCGCCAGCCGTGCCGCCGGATGCGCCCCTTGCCGATCCCCATGGAGGTGCCGCAAGCGGGGCTCGGACGGGTCGAATGTCCCGTCCGCCGCTGATCTGAAGGCCGGAGGCTCGCCTCAGGCACAACCTTTGCGCGCCTTCACGGTTCGAAAAGGCTGTCGTGCCAAGGTGAGACCATGACCCCCGTCCAGACACCTGCTGATCTTCGCCCCATCACAGCCCTGCGCTTCGGCGCGGCGATCTGGGTGGCCATCTACACCTTCTGGGAAAACCTGGCGGGCGCCGGGCGGTCCGGCCTGGTGGACAAGGGCTATCTGGGGGTCGAACTGTTCTTCGTCCTGTCCGGCTTCATCCTCAGCCACGTCTATCTGCAGGCGGCGGGCGAGAAGCAGTTCTCGTATCGCGGCTTCCTGTGGGCGCGGATCGCGCGGGTCTATCCGCTGCATCTGGCGACCCTGATCGGGCTCTGTTGCAAACTGTGATGACGGGCGCAGTTCGTCTCATGGCTGTTCGAGCGGTGCCCATTAGGCTGCTTCAAGTTCCATCCGTTTGCCGATGAGTTGAATGGCTTCGGTGAGGGCGCAAGCGCCGAGGCCGAAGGCACGCTCGACCAGCCGCGCCTCGCCGCAAATGTCGCGGGTGAGATTGAAGGCAGCTGCCTGTCCCTTGCGCAGGGCCCGCATCACCTCGAAGCCTTTGATCGTCGCATACGCCGTCTTCAGTGTCTTGAAACCCCGCACCGGCCGGATCAGCTGCTTCAGCTTGCCATGGTCAGCCTCAACGACGTTGTTCAGATACTTCACCTGGCGATGCTGGGTATCCTTGGGACATTTGCCTTCCGCTTTCAGTTCAGCAATGGCGGCGGTGTAGGTCGGCGCCTTATCGGTATTGATGATCTCGGGTTTCTCCCAGTCCTTCAACCCGCCCAGCGCCTTGCCCAGGAAACGCTTCGCAGCCTTCGTATTCCGCGTTGGCGAGAGATAAAAATCGATCGTGTTCCCGTCCTTGTCGACCGCGCGATACAGATACGTCCAGGCACCACGAACCTTGATATAGGTCTCATCGACCCGCCAACTCGTCGAGGCAGGGCGGCGCCATTGCCAGCGCAGCCGCTTCTCGATCTCCGGGGCGTATCTCTGAACCCAGCGGTAGATCGTGGAATGGTCAACATTCACGCCACGTTCGCCCATCATCTGCTCAAGATCCCGGTAGCTGATGCCATACCGGCAGTACCATCGCACCGCCCAAAGCACGATCTCACCCTCAAAATGCCGCCCTTTGAACCCTGACATCGCGCCACCCTCACTCTCGGCAAGACAGATCACCGAAAATCGGATCAGTTTGCAACAGAGCCGGAAATGGCGCCACTTGAAATCCGTCATCGTTCCGTCCGTCCAATCTCCGCCAAGCATGCTCAAGCTTCACGATTTTTGCAACAGAGCCCATCAATGCAACACTGAAAATCTACCAACAAGCTTAAGATGCATTCAATGTGGTGCAAACTTAGTTGGCACATCAATTAGCAGCCCGACTGAGTTTAAAAAAAAGCATGCCCAACATGATGCTGTTTTCCTTGGAAGACTGTATGCATTAGGTTTTAGTCTGGCGTTTTTATTTATCGCGTTTGTTGTTATTCCAAACATTGGAAGCAATCCACCACTGGTTGTTGCTGGCACATGGGCTTGTGGATTAATTGGCAGAGCTATCGGAAGAAAATCTTCCGGCCTTTAATTTAATCACTGTCTATTTTCCAATAAAAGGCAACCCTCTAACCCTTCAATCAACAGGGACAGTCCAAAGCTAGCGCTTTGTCCTGCCCCTTATTTCAAACGTTAGACGGCAAAGTCACAGACCGCGGGATCTCTTATGACCAACTACTTTGATAGCCCCTTCAAAGGCAAGCTGCTTTCTGAGCAAGTGAAGAACCCCAATATCAAAGTTGGGCGGTACAGCTATTACTCTGGCTACTATCATGGGCACTCATTCGATGACTGCGCACGGTATCTGTTTCCGGACCGTGATGACGTTGATAAGTTGATCATCGGTAGTTTCTGCTCTATCGGGAGTGGGGCTTCCTTTATCATGGCTGGCAATCAGGGGCATCGGTACGACTGGGCATCATCTTTCCCGTTCTTTTATATGCAGGAAGAACCTGCATTCTCAAGCGCACTCGATGCCTTCCAAAAAGCAGGTAATACTGTCATTGGCAATGACGTTTGGATCGGCTCTGAGGCAATGGTCATGCCCGGAATCAAGATCGGGCACGGTGCGGTGATAGGCAGCCGCTCGTTGGTGACAAAAGATGTGGAGCCTTACGCTATCGTTGGCGGAAATCCCGCTAAGAAGATTAAGAAACGCTTCACCGATGAGGAAATTTCATTGCTTCTGGAGATGGAGTGGTGGAATTGGTCACTGGAGAAGATCAAAGCGGCAATGCCCATGCTGTGCTCGTCTAATATTGTTGGCCTGCACAAGTATTGGCTCGAGTTTGCCGTCTAACAATTCAATCAAGCCGATGCCGCTTCGCGGCACGGCTTATTTCAGGCGTTAGATGCACTAAGCACATAATTGCTCACAGCCAAACTATCAGGTCAAGTCTGCTTTTATTATTTTTAAGCGTGCATAATAAGCCCTACACAAATTGGGAGATATATCATGAAAGGCTGGCTTTTTCTTGTTATCGCAATAGTTGGCGAAGTAATCGCAACATCCGCATTAAAATCTAGCGAGGGCTTTACTAAGCTTGCCCCTTCCGCCGTTGTCATAATCGGTTATGGCATCGCATTTTATTTTCTTTCTCTGGTTCTGAAATCCATCCCTGTCGGTGTTGCTTATGCAGTCTGGTCGGGACTCGGCGTCGTCATAATTACAGCCATTGCCTGGTTGCTTCATGGGCAAAAGCTTGATGCGTGGGGCTTTGTAGGTATGGGGCTCATAATTGCTGCCTTTTTGCTCGCCCGATCCCCATCGTGGAAGTCGCTGCGGAGGCCGACGCCATGGTGACGGTGTTCGGCATTCTGAATCTCACCGAGGACTCCTTCTTCGATGAGAGCCGGCGGCTAGACCCCGCCGGCGCTGTCACCGCGGCGATCGAAATGCTGCGAGTCGGATCAGACGTCGTGGATGTCGGACCGGCCGCCAGCCATCCGGACGCGAGGCCTGTATCGCCGGCCGATGAGATCAGACGTATTGCGCCGCTCTTAGACGCCCTGTCCGATCAGATGCACCGTGTTTCAATCGACAGCTTCCAACCGGAAACCCAGCGCTATGCGCTCAAGCGCGGCGTGGGCTACCTGAACGATATCCAAGGATTTCCTGACCCTGCGCTCTATCCCGATATTGCTGAGGCGGACTGCAGGCTGGTGGTTATGCACTCAGCGCAGCGGGATGGCATCGCCACCCGCACCGGTCACCTTCGACCCGAAGACGCGCTCGACGAGATTGTGCGGTTCTTCGAGGCGCGGGTTTCCGCCTTGCGACGGAGCGGGGTCGCTGCCGACCGGCTCATCCTCGATCCGGGGATGGGATTTTTCTTGAGCCCCGCACCGGAAACATCGCTGCACGTGCTGTCGAACCTTCAAAAGCTGAAGTCGGCGTTGGGGCTTCCGCTATTGGTCTCGGTGTCGCGGAAATCCTTCTTGGGCGCCACCGTTGGCCTTCCTGTAAAGGATCTGGGTCCAGCGAGCCTTGCGGCGGAACTTCACGCGATCGGCAATGGCGCTGACTACGTCCGCACCCACGCGCCTGGAGATCTGCGAAGCGCAATCACCTTCTCGGAAACCCTCGCGAAATTTCGCAGTCGCGACGCCAGAGACCGAGGGTTAGATCATGCCTAGCATTCACCTTCCGGCCGCCCGCTAGCGGACCCTGGTCAGGTTCCGCGAAGGTGGGCGCAGACATGCTGGGCTCGTCAGGATCAAACTGCACTATGAGGCGGCGGTTCATACCGCGCCAGGGGAGCGAATGGACAGCGAGGAGCCTCCGAACGTTCGGGTCGCCTGCTCGGGTGATATCGACGAGGTTGTGCGGCTGATGCACGACGCTGCGGCGTGGATGTCCGCCAAGGGAACGCCCGCCTGGGACGTCGCGCGGATCGACCGGACATTCGCGGAGACCTTCGTCCTGAGATCCGAGCTCCTAGTCGCGAGTTGCAGCGACGGCATCGTCGGCTGTTGCACCTTGTCGGCCGAGGATCCCGAGTTCTGGCCCGACGCCCTCAAGGGGGAGGCCGCATATCTGCACAAGCTCGCGGTGCGACGGACACATGCGGGCCGGGGTGTCAGCTCCGCGCTGATCGAGGCTTGCCGCCATGCCGCGCGAACGCAGGGGTGCGCCAAGCTGCGGCTCGACTGCCACCCGAACCTGCGTGGCCTATACGAGCGGCTCGGATTCACCCACGTCGACACTTTCAATCCCGGCTGGGATCCAACCTTCATCGCAGAACGCCTAGAACTCGAAATCTAACGTCCGTTCGGGCATCGAGGTCCATGTCGGGGTGGGACGGGCCCGTGGCTTCAAGATCACTTGCAGTCCGACCGCGATGTCTTGGTTGCGCGAGAGGTTGTCGATATCCTCCACTTCCATCATCAACCCTGGATAATGCCGCCGCCGTCATCGCCGCCGACGCCCGTGCCGGGCTTTTCGGGCCTGTCAGGCTTGCTCGGCCTTCAGCCTGCCTGGGCGAGATCTCCGGCGGACGGATTAACGGCGGAGCTTCGCCGCCTTTCGTGCGTGTGAAGGCCGAAGATAGTTCTCTCAAAAACATCCGTTTATGAGAGATACCAAATGTCATTTTCAGAAGACGACTGCACCAGTTGATTGGGCGTAATGGCTGTTGTGCAGCCAGCTCCTGACAGTTCAATATCAGAAGTGATCTGCACCAATCTCGACTATGCTCAATACTCGTGTGGGCTCTGTTGCAAAAATCGTGAAGCTTGAGCATGCTTGGCGGAGATTGGACGGACGGAACGATGACGGATTTCAAGTGGCGCCATTTCCAGGGTGATGTGATCCTGTGGGCGGTGCGCTGGTATTGTCGCTATCCGATCAGCTATCGCGACCTTGAGGAAATGCTGGCGGAACGCGGCATTTCGGTCGACCATACGACGATCTATCGCTGGGTCCAGTGCTACGCCCCGGAGATGGAGAAGCGGCTGCGCTGGTTCTGGCGGCGTGGCTTTGATCCGAGCTGGCGCCTGGATGAAACCTACGTCAAGGTGCGGGGCAAGTGGACCTACCTGTACCGGGCAGTCGACAAGCGGGGCGACACGATCGATTTCTACCTGTCGCCGACCCGCAGCGCCAAGGCAGCGAAGCGGTTCCTGGGCAAGGCCCTGCGAGGCCTGAAGCACTGGGAAAAGCCTGCCACGCTCAATACCGACAAAGCGCCGAGCTATGGTGCAGCGATCACCGAATTGAAGCGCGAAGGAAAGCTGGACCGGGAGACGGCCCACCGGCAGGTGAAGTATCTCAATAACGTGATCGAGGCCGATCACGGAAAGCTCAAGATACTGATCAAGCCGGTGCGCGGTTTCAAATCGATCCCCACGGCCTATGCCACGATCAAGGGATTCGAAGTCATGCGAGCCCTGCGCAAAGGACAGGCTCGCCCCTGGTGCCTGCAGCCCGGCATCAGGGGCGAGGTGCGCCTTGTGGAGAGAGCTTTTGGCATTGGGCCCTCGGCGCTGACGGAGGCCATGGGCATGCTCAACCACCATTTCGCAGCAGCCGCCTGATCGGCGCAGAGCGACAGCCTACCTCTGACTGCCGCCAATCTTTGCAACAGAGCCCATTGATGACAGTACATGCAATCCTCTAACGCCTGAGTTAAGCCGGAGCGCTTTGCGGCCGCGGCGTTGTGACAATTTACAGAACAACTCCGCGGCCGCGAAGCGATCTCGGCTTGAACGAATTGTTAGACCGCGCTTAGAAGAACTCATCCAAGATCCGGTAGTACTCAATCTTAGCTATGTTCGGATTTGGCTCTCCATACTCGATGAAGAACTGGTTAGTGAGTTCTGGTCCAAATACCGCGTCAATGTTTCTCGATGCAAGCGCCAGGTCTTGATACTTATCGGCAAGCCCGACCCGACCGCAGTCTATGAAGCCGACGAAGGCATTACCTTGGAAGATGAAGTTCTCGGGACAGGCGTCGCCATGTGTGACTACCAGCTGCTCCGCTCCAGGCATTTGTATAAAAAGTTGCTCGTAAACATCCCGCGCCAGCATGCCTTGCCTTGCGTGATCAAAGTCCTCCTCATCAACTAACCCGGCTTCCAAACGGCCCGAAGCCAGCTTCAGTCGCAGGTGGAGCCTTTCGTCGAATGGGCAATCGTCAGGCGAGATCGAATGGAGGTCGCGTAACGCTCGTGCCATCTCTGCTACAACAATAACTGGATCTGCATCTGCGGCGTCAGCGGCATTGTGGCCAATCAATGCTTTTGTCAACAGGATGGTGACAGTTGAAGTCGAGACATATGAGATCACTTCCGGTACGAGAGCTCGTGTTCTGAGCCATCTAGTGCGCTGATGCTCTTGAAGAATTTCTTGAGCAGAAGATCCGGAGGCGTACTTTAGATACGCGGTATTGCGATCAGGAAATAGAACTCGAATCACTCGAGCATCTGACTGACCACACTCAACTTCTTCAAAAGTGCATTCATCCAACAAGGGTGAAAGCAAATTCTTTAGTTCAGATACTTCGTCGAGGGCGACTGTCATAGCGGTCTAACGTTTGACATGAGGGGCGGCCAAGGGCGCCAGCCCTTGGACGTCCCCCTCGATGGAAGGGTTAGGCATCACTGCGTGTTCGCTCGAATGCCTGGCGTGTTTGAACCATGTACACGGCTGGACCATCTGGGGTGGTTACGGTACCTTGCCTCTCAAACCCCGCTTTCTCGTAGCATCGGATCGCTCGCAAGTTGCTCGGCGACGGGTCCGTTTGGATCTTGGTGACCTCGGGATCATTGAACAGCAACTCAACCAGAGCTCGAACCAACTTGGTTCCCAAGCCTTTGCCCAGTTGTGATGCATTCGCCAGTGACTGGTCTATTCCGCGTACTCCTGGATCGGTTTCTTCTTCCCACCATCCGTCCCCGCTTCCAAGAGCAACGTACGACTGGGCATACCCAATCGGCTCTCCATTCAGCATTGCAATGTATGGAGTGACGGACTCTTGCGCTAAAACGCTTGGCAAGTACTGTTCCTGTACGTCAGCAAGTGTCGGGCGTGCTTCTTCTCCGCCCCACCACTCGACGATATGAGATCGATTTAGCCACTCATAGAGCATCGCAAGGTCATGCTCAGTCATGAGGCGCAGTGTGACGGAATCGTTGCTGTTGGTCACGATGCTGTACTTTGTGATGCCTAACGTTTGACATGAGGGGCGGCCAAGGGCGCCAGCCCTTGGACGTCCCCCTCGATGGAAGGGTTAGGCATCACTGCGTGTTCGCTCGAATGCCTGGCGTGTTTGAACCATGTACACGGCTGGACCATCTGGGGTGGTTACGGTACCTTGCCTCTCAAACCCCGCTTTCTCGTAGCATCGGATCGCTCGCAAGTTGCTCGGCGACGGGTCCGTTTGGATCTTGGTGACCTCGGGATCATTGAACAGCAACTCAACCAGAGCTCGAACCAACTTGGTTCCCAAGCCTTTGCCCAGTTGTGATGCATTCGCCAGTGACTGGTCTATTCCGCGTACTCCTGGATCGGTTTCTTCTTCCCACCATCCGTCCCCGCTTCCAAGAGCAACGTACGACTGGGCATACCCAATCGGCTCTCCATTCAGCATTGCAATGTATGGAGTGACGGACTCTTGCGCTAAAACGCTTGGCAAGTACTGTTCCTGTACGTCAGCAAGTGTCGGGCGTGCTTCTTCTCCGCCCCACCACTCGACGATATGAGATCGATTTAGCCACTCATAGAGCATCGCAAGGTCATGCTCAGTCATGAGGCGCAGTGTGACGGAATCGTTGCTGTTGGTCACGATGCTGTACTTTGTGATGCCTAACTTTGTTTTAGGGCGACTGCCCTGCTGCGTAACATCGTTGCTGCTCCATAACATCAAACATCGACCCACGGCGTAACGCGCTTGCTGCTTGGATGCCCGAGGCATAGACTGTACAAAAAAACAGTCATAACAAGCCATGAAAACCGCCACTGCGCCGTTACCACCGCTGCGTTCGGTCAAGGTTCTGGACCAGTTGCGTGAGCGCATACGCTACTTGCATTATAGCTTACGAACCGAACAGGCTTATGTCCACTGGGTTCGTGCCTTCATCCGTTTCCACGGTGTGCGTCACCCGGCAACCTTGGGCAGCAGCGAAGTCGAGGCATTTCTGTCCTGGCTGGCGAACGAGCGCAAGGTTTCGGTCTCCACGCATCGTCAGGCATTGGCGGCCTTGCTGTTCTTCTACGGCAAGGTGCTGTGCACGGATCTGCCCTGGCTTCAGGAGATCGGAAGACCTCGGCCGTCGCGGCGCTTGCCGGTGGTGCTGACCCCGGATGAAGTGGTTCGCATCCTCGGTTTTCTGGAAGGCGAGCATCGTTTGTTCGCCCAGCTTCTGTATGGAACGGGCATGCGGATCAGTGAGGGTTTGCAACTGCGGGTCAAGGATCTGGATTTCGATCACGGCACGATCATCGTGCGGGAGGGCAAGGGCTCCAAGGATCGGGCCTTGATGTTACCCGAGAGCTTGGCACCCAGCCTGCGCGAGCAGCTGTCGCGTGCACGGGCATGGTGGCTGAAGGACCAGGCCGAGGGCCGCAGCGGCGTTGCGCTTCCCGACGCCCTTGAGCGGAAGTATCCGCGCGCCGGGCATTCCTGGCCGTGGTTCTGGGTTTTTGCGCAGCACACGCATTCGACCGATCCACGGAGCGGTGTCGTGCGTCGCCATCACATGTATGACCAGACCTTTCAGCGCGCCTTCAAACGTGCCGTAGAACAAGCAGGCATCACGAAGCCCGCCACACCGCACACCCTCCGCCACTCGTTCGCGACGGCCTTGCTCCGCAGCGGTTACGACATTCGAACCGTGCAGGATCTGCTCGGCCATTCCGACGTCTCTACGACGATGATTTACACGCATGTGCTGAAAGTTGGCGGTGCCGGAGTGCGCTCACCGCTTGATGCGCTGCCGCCCCTCACTAGGGGTCGTTTGCGGGAGAGGGCGAAATCCTACGCTAAGGCTTTGGCCAACGATATTCTCCGGTAAGATTGATGTGTTCCCAGGGGATAGGAGAAGTCGCTTGATATCTAGTATGACGTCTGTCGCACCTGCTTGATCGCGGCCGCGATAGCTAGATCGCGTTGCTCCTCTTCTCCATCCGCGTTCCAAGCTGCGGAAAGGCACCCATAAGCGTACGCCTGGTCGAGCAGGCGACGCGGATCGACGTCCAGCGCACGAGAGAATGCGTCCGCCATCTGTGCAATGCGTCTAGGATCGAGACAAAGGTCGTCTCTGTCAGCCGGATCGTAGAACATATTGGCGGCGCCAAAGCCCACTTCACCGACCAGACCGACGGGATCTATCACCAGCCAGCCGCGACTGGAGAACATGATGTTTTCATGATGCAGATCGCCATGTAGCCCACGCAGTTCCGAGGCATTGCTCATCATTTGATCGGCTATAATCGCCGCGTGGACGTAGTCAGTTTGACAACCTGCGTTTTGATCATCGCGCGCCCGCTGAAACAAAGCTGCAAAGCGATCCCGGATCGGGAGAAGGGCAGAAGGCAGGGGTTCCTCAGATGCGGCATACAGCTTCGCCATTAGTTCCGCTGCAATTTCGGTCGCCTGGTAGTCGCCGTGCTCGGCAACGATGTGAGAGAGCATTCGCTCCCCGGCATATTCGAGCAACATCAGATTGTTCTCACGACCGAGCAACCGGACTGCTCCCCTCCCATTGCGCCATACCAGATAGTCGGCCCCGCGCAGTTCATCAGCAATGTCTTCTATAGGTTTCAATCCCTTGACGATTGCAGGAGTCCCGTCTGGCAATGAAACTTTCCAAACGAGGCTGGAAAAGGTGTCCGCAATGAGAACAGGTTGCGAAACGTGCCAATGAGCAGGAAAAACAGGCGGCATGAACATCAACCCCAAGTCAGAGGGTCCAATCGCAGATAGAAGGCAAGGCGTTCGCGGTCGGGGGCTTCGATCAGATCCCGCTCGAACTCGGCCAAGGTGGCGAAGATTCCGAACACCATGCGACCGGACGCAGTCGTGGTGTCGATCTGAGCGCCCTTTCCAGTCAGAACCCGCAGGCCGATCTTGCGGTCTGACAGCTCCTTCACCGTGTTGACCAGATGGGCAAGCGATCGTCCGAGGCGATCGAGCTTCCAGACCACCAGCACATCGCCGTCACGCAATGACTTGAGGCAGGCAGTCAAGCCAGGGCGATCATCACGACCGCCGGAAGCAAGATCATCATAGATATTGTCCCGTTCGACACCTGCGGCGCGCAAGGCGTCGTGCTGCAGGTCGAGAGACTGCGAGCCATCGGCTTTGGAGACGCGGGCATATCCGATCAGCATGTATCACAAACGTTGGTTTGAGGCGGCGCTTCGGCCACGATTGCATTGACCTCTGGAAATGTATCTCAACCAGCTTCATAAACAAAGCGTCTTGAACGCTATCAGATTTTGAAAAAGGAACATGTATGCCGCGTCGCGTCACTCTAACCGATCGGCAGAAAGACGCGCTGTTGCGCTTGCCGACTTCACAGACGGATTTGCTCAAGCACTATACGCTGAGTGATGAAGACCTTGGGCATATCAGGCTGCGTCGGCGCGCTCACAACAGGTTCGGCTTCGCCCTGCAATTGTGTGTCCTGCGCTATCCCGGCCGGGTGCTGGCTCCAGGCGAACTGATCCCTGCAGAGGTCATCGAATTTATCGGAGCGCAGCTTGGCCTGGGTGCCGACGATCTCGTAGACTATGCTGCCCGCGAGGAAACACGGCACGAGCATCTTGCCGAGTTACGGGGGCTCTACGGCTTCCGCACCTTCTCCGGACGTGGTGCGAGCGAGCTGAAGGAATGGTTGTTCCGAGAAGCCGAGATGGCGGTGTCGAACGAGGATATCGCCCGTCGCTTCGTAGCCGAGTGCCGACGCACCCGCACTGTCCTTCCCGCGACATCCACGATCGAGCGGCTTTGTGCCGCGGCTCTCGTCGATGCCGAGCGACGCATCGAGACGAGGATCGCCAGTCGGCTGCCTATGTCGATCCGAGAACAGTTGCTGGCATTGCTCGAGGAGACGGCTGATGATCGGGTGACCCGTTTTGTGTGGCTGCGCCAGTTCGAGCCTGGCTCGAACTCTTCGTCGGCCAACCGGCTGCTCGACCGGCTCGAATATCTGCAACGCATCGATCTCCCCGAGGATCTGCTTGCCGGCGTTCCTGCCCATCGGGTGACTCGTCTGCGCAGGCAGGGTGAACGGTATTATGCCGACGGCATGCGCGATCTCCCGGAGGACATCCACATCGCCATCGAGAACATCTTGCGCGCGCCGGGATTCGCGCGGTCGCGCAGAAGGTGCCATCCCCCGACCGCACCGACGACCATCGCCGTCGTCAGATAGGCCCCGATGACCGTGTGAACGAGGCGGTATGGAAAGCTCGCGTTGAAGATGATCGGAAGCCACGAACCTGCGGGCACGAACTGGCCCTTGGCATTGATCGCATAGCCTGCCGGCGTCTGCATCCAGCTATTCACGGAAATGATCCAGGTCGCCGAGATGAGCGTCCCGACGGCGACCATGCAGGTCGCGAAAAAGTGCGGCCCTTTGCCCACCTTGTTGATTCCGAACAGCATGACACCGAGGAAGCCCGCCTCAAGGAAGAACGCGGTGAGAACCTCATAGGCCATCAACGGGCCGATGACGGGGCCGGCTTTGGCCGAGAAGACCGACCAGTTCGTCCCAAACTGATAGGACATGACCACGCCCGAGACCACGCCCATGCCGAAGGCTACGGCGAAGATCTTGAGCCAATAGCGGTAGAGGTTGGCGTAAACGCCGCTCCCCGTTTTCAGCCACAACCCTTCAAGCACCATCAGGTAGCTTGCCGTGCCGATGGAGAAGGCCGGAAAAATGAAGTGGAAGGAGACCGTGAACGCGAATTGCGCGCGCGCCAGGATTACCGGATCGAGATTCGCAAGCACCAGATTTTCTCCCTGACTTTCGGCCTCCTCAACTGCGACCAGCGTTGTGGTGCTGCGGCGCGTGCTCGGCGAAAGGTGGAACAGCCTTGCGCACTTTAATACCATACTCCCCACCAGTATCAAGGGGGCAGGGAACCATAGATCAGCTCCTGATGTTTGGAGGGGGAAAGCGGGCCGTTGCAGCTATGAATCGGCAGAGGCCGTCGACGAGCCGCGACCCTTAATTCACAAGCGGCTTGAAACTCCCCCCCTGTATAGTATGTAGTGGTGATCTTTCAGGAAAGCGCGATGCCACATTCACCAGAGGACAAGAAGCGGGCCATCACACGCCTTCGCCGTATCAAAGGGCAGGCGGAAGCGCTGGAAAGGGCGATCGAGGCAGGTACGGACTGCGCACCCCTGCTCCAACAGATCGTGGCAATGCGGGGAGCGACCAACGGATTGATGGCGGAGGTGATGGAGAGCCATCTTAAAGAGACGTTCGGACCCTCAAGCAAGGCGATTGGGGGGCAGGACGGTGACTCTTACGATAATGACATGGAGGGGGTCATGAAGATATTGAGAACATATCTCAAATGAGCGCGGCCAAGATCATCCCGTATAGGTAATTATCTGGATATCTGATGCGTATGTATCGGTAATGTGGTGGTAATAATGAAGATACGACCAATCTTCGCTTGGTACGATTTGTGGGTTGGCGTTTTCATAGATCGTCCGAAGAGGCGGATATATATTTTTCCGGTTCCGTGTCTTGGATTGATGATTCAGCTTCAACACGCTGACGTGACCCCCTGAAACTCCTCCAGGAATAGCTAGAGTCCGCCCTAACGAAGGACGGACAGAATGAAGCGATCGAGGTTCACGGAAGAGCAGATCATCGGGATCCTGCGGGAGCAGGAGGCCGGTGTGACGACGGCGGAGGTGTGCCGGCGGCACGGGGTCAGTTCGGCGACCTTTTACAAATGGAAGGCCAAGTTCGGCGGGCTCGATGTGTCGGAGGCTCGGCGGCTGAAGGCGCTCGAGGATGAGAATGCCCGGCTGAAGCGGATGCTGGCGGACGCGATGCTGGACAACGTGGCGCTGAAGGAGCTGCTGGGAAAAAAGTGGTGACGCCCGCCGGCTATCGCGAGGCGGCTGGCCATCTGCAGGCCGCCTACGAGATGAGCGAACGGCGGGCGTGCCGTGTGCTGGGTGTTGATCGGACGAGCGTGCGCTATCAGGCGACGCGCCCGAACGACGGCGCCCTGCGCGACCGGCTGAAGGCCCTGGCCCAGGAGCGTCGCCGGTTCGGCTATCGCCGCCTGCACGTGCTGCTGCGGCGCGAGGGCCATGCAGTCAACAGGAAGCGGGTCCAGCGGATCTATCGCGAGGAGCGACTGACGGTGCGCCGGCGGGGCGGTCGGAAGCGAGCAATGGGCACGCGGCGACCACTGGAGACGCCGTTGGTCGCCAATCAGCGCTGGTCGTTGGACTTCGTCTCAGACCAGATGACGGACGGGCGGCGCTTCCGCATCCTGACGGTGATCGATAACTGCACCCGCGAATGCCTGGCGCTGGTGGCCGACCGGGAACATACGACCCTGTTCCAGATGAGCAAAGAGCCGCAGCCCAAGCGAGTCGCGTGGGATCATGTCGTGAGCCTGCCGCTTTGCATTCTGGCAGGCGCGCTCCCCAGCGAGGCACAGTTGCAGCTCGCGCACTGCTCGGCCGCGACGATCAACACGGACACGATCGACATTCTGGCGGCGCATCTGGCCACAGGGCGTTACGCGGCAGTCTTGCCCCAATCGCTTGCGACCCGCCTCGCCCACATTCCAAACCTTCAGGCTTCAGCACTGACGGGTGCGGGCGCGCACGCAGATGTTGGATTCGTCAGCGTCAAGGGGGAGGCAAAGTCGCCGCCCTCGGCAGCCCTTCTTGAGCTGGTCCACACTCCCAAAGTCGTGTCTCCTTTGCAGGAAATCCTTGCATTGCATCGCCAATTTCAGCCTCGAAAGGGCTGAACCGGCAATGTTGCGGTGCGAAAAACGCTCATAGGAATTTCCTATCTCAAGATAGAAACTTCGAGTTTGCTGTCACATGCAGCCAAAGCCATTCTGCATGGACGATAATGAAGAGGTCTGGATCGCCAAAGGCGTATTGTGTTGATTTAATTCAGCGCAGCTCCTTTGGCGCGTCCGGTAGAAACTTCAACATTATTGAGGGGTGGCGGACGAGAGCTAGGAGATAATTCGATGGCTACCGGAAACAGGATCGTCACATTCGAGAAGCCGATGGAGATGAAGGTCAACACCTTCAAATTCCCGGAGCTGATTACGCCGCAGGGCAAGAAAGCCCCCCACGGCGCCATTCTCAAGATCGTCACCACCAACATCTGCGGCAGCGACCTTCACATCTACCGCGGTTCGTTCGAAGTCCCCAAGGGGATGACGATGGGCCACGAGATGACCGGCGAGGTGATCGAGGTCGGCTCCGACGTCGAATATATCAAGGTCGGCGATATCGTGTCCGTTCCCTTCAACGTCGGCTGCGGACGCTGCTACAACTGCAAGCACATGCGCTCGGACGTGTGCGAGCACACCAACCCCGAAGTCGATTGCGGCGCCTACGGCTTCAACCTGGGCGGATGGACCGGCGGTCAGGGGGATTACCTGTTCGTGCCCTATGCAGACTTCAATCTGCTGGCCTTCCCCGACAAGGACGCGGCCATGGCGAAGATCCGTGATCTGACGCTGCTTTCGGACGTGCTGCCGACCGCGTTCCACGGGTTCGCCGCGCCCGACTGGCCGGCGCAGCCTGCGTATATCGTCGGCGAGAACGTGCTGATCTTCGGCGCGGGGCCTGTCGGTCGCGCGGGCGCAGCCTGCGCGAAGCTCCTCGGTGCCGGCGCCATCATCGTCGCCGACTTCATTCAGGAGCGGCTCGATCTGCTCAAGCCGCACGGCGTCGAGACCATCAACCTGTCGGACGGCATTCCGATCGAGGATCATCTGGAACGGATCACCGGCAAGCGCGAGGCCGATCGCGTCATCGACTATGTGGGCCTCGACTGTCGCGGGTTCGGGGCGGAGTCCGACCAGATCGTCGAGAACGCCGTCACCAACGCGCTGCTGAAATATGTCCGCTTCGGTGGGATGACCAGCACGGTCGGCGTTTACTGCCCCAATCCGATCTCCAAGAATAGGGACAACAAGAAGGGCAGCATGGAAGTCGATTGGGCCAGTGGCTGGATCAAGTCGCCGCGGATGTCGGCAGGCCAGTCGCCGACGGCGAATTACAACCACGCCCTCATGCGGGCGATCCTGAACGATCGGATGCCCTATCTGACCCCGATGATGAACACGAAGATCATCAAGCTGGAGGATGCGCCGGCGGCCTACAAGGAGTTCGATGACGGATCGGCGTTCAAGTACGTCATCGATCCGCACGGCTCCGTAGCGGCCTGATCTTCTTCTAACCCGGAATATCCCCCGGTCATGACCGGGGGATATTCTGAGTCGTAGGGGGCGGACTGCTTTCCGCACGAACACCCCCTTCCGGCTTGTCGATCTAACTCCCCCCCGGATCGGCAAGCCGCCCCTTTCCGGAAACGCAGCATCAACGATCGCGCTGCGCTTTCCCAAGCCATGACGTCCTGTCAGGCGCCTCCATCCCTCAGTCGATATCCCTCTTGCATACTGGCTAGGAGTATATTAGACATACTCCCGCCATTATGTGTTTGTCCGAGAGTCGCGCTTCGCCGGGCTTCACAACCGGCGGTCCGATTCAACCAACGAGGGAAATCAAAATGAAATCTCGCGCCGCCGTAGCCTTCGAGGCAGGCAAGCCGCTCGAAATCGTCGAGATCGATGTCGCACCGCCCCAGAAAGGCGAAGTGCTCATCAAGGTCACGCATACCGGGGTATGCCACACCGACGCTTTCACGCTGTCCGGCAACGATCCGGAGGGCATTTTCCCGGTCGTTCTCGGTCACGAGGGCGCGGGCATCGTCGTCGAGGTCGGCGAGGGCGTCACCAGCGTCAAGCCGGGCGATCACGTCATTCCGCTCTACACCGCCGAGTGCGGCAAGTGCGAGTTCTGTCTGTCCGGCAAGACCAACCTGTGCGTCGCGGTCCGCGAAACGCAGGGCAAGGGCCTGATGCCTGATGGCACCACGCGCTTCTCCTACAACGGCCAGCCCCTCTATCACTACATGGGCTGCTCGACGTTCAGCGAATACACCGTCGTCGCCGAAGTCTCGCTCGCCAAGATCAACCCGGAAGCGAACCCCGAGCATGTCTGCCTTCTGGGCTGCGGCGTCACCACCGGCATCGGCGCGGTCCACAACACCGCCAAGGTGCAGCCGGGTGACTCGGTTGCCGTGTTCGGTCTGGGCGGCATCGGTCTCGCCGCGATCCAGGGCGCGCGTCAGGCCAAGGCAGGCCGCATCATCGCGATCGACACCAACCCGACGAAGTTCGAGCTGGCACGTCAGTTCGGCGCGACCGACTGCATCAACCCCAAGGACTATGACAAGCCGATCCAGCAAGTGCTGATCGAGATGACCGGATGGGGCATCGACCACACGTTCGAGTGCATCGGCAACGTCCATGTCATGCGGGCCGCGCTGGAATCCGCGCATCGTGGCTGGGGCCAGTCGATCGTCATCGGCGTTGCCGGCGCGGGCCAGGAAATCTCCACCCGTCCGTTCCAGCTCGTCACGGGCCGCGTCTGGAAGGGGTCGGCCTTTGGCGGCGTCAAGGGGCGCACCCAGCTTCCCGGCATGGTCGAGGACGCCATGAAGGGCGAGATCGATCTGGCGCCCTTCGTCACCCACACCATGGGTCTCGATGAGATCAACGAGGCGTTCGACCTGATGCACGAAGGCAAGTCGATCCGCACCGTGATCCACTACTGATCCGACAGATTACGCCGTTTAGTTTCAAACACTAACCTCAAGGAAGAATATCATGGCTGACCCCGTTATCTCCGGCAACGGCGTGTTCTCGCACGTCTTCATCGGCGCTGCCGACGTCGAGCAGTCGTCGGCGTTCTATGACGCCGCTCTGGGCGCCCTGGGCGTCAAGAACCTCGGCCCCTTCGGCAATGGCTGGGTGCTGTACGGTCGCGACAAGCCCGCCTTCATCATTGCCCGTCCCGGCAATGGCGAAGCGCCCTCCAGCAACGGCGTGACGGTTGGCTTTGCCGCCGCGACGCCCGCCGAAGTGGACGCTTTCCACGCGGCCGGCCTCGCGGCCGGTGGCACCGACGAGGGCCAGCCCGGCCCGCGTGGCCATCTGCCGGGTGCCTATGCGGCCTATCTGCGTGATCCGGCGGGCAACAAGGTCTGCTCGTACACCTTCATCTGAAGCCGGAAGGTGAGGGCGATACCCGCAACCCTATGACTGGCTGTCGCCGGCGCTGAAACAGGCGCCGGCGCTTCCCCCCGCACAACAGCCAGCAAAAGGGCTCCTATCGCCACACCGTCCACCAACCGTCGAAGCAAGGAAACAAAAATGGAACGTGTCGAACATCACGCCAGCTTCGGCGGTTGGCAGGACGTCTATCAGCATGACTCGATCAGCCTCGGTTGTCCGATGAAGGTCGGCGTCTATCTGCCTCCCCAGGTGAAGGACGGTCGCGTGCCGGTGCTGTATTGGCTGTCCGGCCTGACCTGCACCGAGCAGAATTTCATCACCAAGGCTGTCGCGCAGCGTTTCGCGGCCGAGCACGGGATCATCCTCGTCGTGCCGGACACCAGCCCGCGAGGCGAAGGCGTGGCCGACGATCCCGGCTATGATCTGGGGCAGGGCGCCGGCTTCTACGTCAACGCGACGCAGGAACCTTGGGCCGCACACTACCGCATGTACGATTATGTCGTCGAGGAATTGCCGGCGCTGATCGAAGCCACATTCCCGGCCGATGATCGCCGGGCTATCGCGGGCCATTCCATGGGCGGGCATGGCGCCCTTGTTGCCGCCCTGCGCAACCCCGGACGCTATCGCAGCGTATCGGCCTTCTCGCCGATCGTAGCGCCGAGCCAGGTGCCTTGGGGCGAGCGTGCCTTCACGGCCTATCTGGGTGACGATCGCGAGGCGTGGAAGCAATATGACGCCATCGAACTTATCAAGGCCGCCCGCGAGCGTCTGCCGTTGCTCGTCCATCAGGGTCTGGATGACGAGTTTGTCGAGCGCGAGCTGCGCCCCGACTTGCTGGAGGCGGCGTGCAAGGCTGCCGAGCACCCGCTGACGCTCCATCGGCTGCCTGGATACGACCACAGCTATTATTTCATCGCGAGTTTCATCGGCGAACATATCGCCCACCATGCCGCGGCGTTGTCCCAATGACCGGGCCGTCACCTTCAACCATGCGCGAAATCGCGCCCAGCCATGAGCCGGCTCACGGCCGCCATCGCGTGGTGGTCGTGGGGGCGGGCTTCGGCGGCCTTGAAACCGTGCAGCGGCTCGCCGGGAGCGGCGTGGACATCACGCTCGTCGATCGCCGCAACCACCATCTCTTTCAGCCGCTGCTCTATCAGGTGGCGGGCGCCTCGCTGTCGCCATCGGAGATCGCATGGCCGATCCGTTCGCTCTTCGCCAAGCGGAAGGACGTGCGGACCCTGCTCGGCGAGGTTGAAGGTGTCGATACAGGCGGTCGGCGCGTCATTCTGGAGGACGGCTCGACGGTTGCCTATGACACGCTCGTCATCGCGACGGGCGCGCGGCACTCCTATTTCGGCCACGATCAATGGGAACCGTTTGCTCCCGGCCTGAAATCGCTGGAGGATGCAACCACCATTCGCCGGCGCCTTCTGGTCGCCTTCGAGGAAGCCGAGCGTGAGACGGACCCCGCGCGCCGTGCCGCTTTGCAGACCTTCGTCATCATCGGTGGTGGCCCGACCGGCGTGGAGCTGGCCGGCACGATCGCGGAGCTTGCCCGCCTGACGCTGGTGCGGGATTTCCGGTCGATCGACCCGCGTGCGACCCGCGTCGTGCTGATCGAAGCCGGGCAACGGCTCTTGCAGGCTTTCCCGGAAGACCTCTCCGCCTATACCCGGCAGGCGCTCGAAAAGCTCGGCGTCGAAATCAAGCTCGGCACGCCGGTCACGGAATGCTCCGCCGATGGCGTCGTCGTGGATGGGAAGCAGATTCCCGCCGAAACGATCCTGTGGGCAGCAGGCGTCCAGGCATCGCCCGCCGCGCATTGGCTGAACGCTGAAGCCGATCGCGCTGGCCGCGTGATTGTCGGACCGGACCTGACGGTGCCGGGTCATCGCGACATTTTCGTGATCGGCGACACCGCGGCCTCGAACGGGTTCGATGGCAAGCCTGTCCCCGGTCTTGCGCCGGCTGCGAAGCAGGCGGGTCAATATGTCGCCCGGCTTATCCGCCAGCGCCTGAAGGGGCAGAACGAGGTCGCGCCCTTCCATTACCGGCATCAGGGCAATTTGGCGACTATAGGCCGCAGCCTTGCCGTCGTCGACATGGGTCGGTTTAAGTTGCGCGGGGCCCTGGCGTGGTGGATGTGGAAGCTCATCCACATTTATTTCCTGATCGGGGCGCAGAACCGGCTTAGTGTGGCACTAAGCTGGCTGTGGACCCATGGCATAGGATATCGTGGCTCTCGGCTGATTACTTATGGCGATCTAGATCATCGCGACGTGGGGGAGAAGGATGACAAGGGGGGAAAGCCGATTGAGTGAAGCGGGCAGCGCTCCGAATGGCGGTTCGACTGTCTATGGTATGCCGACCTATGAAAATAGGCGGGTTGCCATCGACGAGGTACATGCGCGCCCATATCTCCTGATCGAGTCACCGCGCGCCCTGGTGCAGCTCGCCTTCATGAATGAAGGCAATCTGGCCAAGGATAAGGCGACGCTCGCGGAAATATCGAGCCGAATGGGCGCGTCGCTGCCCGATCAGAACTCCCCCCTTCATGGCCTGACCTGGGATCAGGGCAAATTGCATTGTGAGAAGCATACGGAGTTTTCGACCTACCTGTGGAGCGCGCCTGTTGATCCCGAAACCGGGGATCTGGCGGGCGAAGACCCGTTCAAGCACGGCTTCACCCCGCCTGGGCCGGTCATTTGCGGCATCCGGTTGGACGTGGTGGCGTGGACGGAAGAGACCGCGACCTACATTGACCGCTTCGATCCGATCAGCCGCTGCCATTCGCTCGTCGAGGACGGCATGGCGGATATCGTTACCGATTTCCGTCAGGATGCAGATGGGCTGACCCGCATCCTCATCCTCGATCGCGGCCTGACGCCGATCCGGCTTGGCGCGCTGGCGCAGCGGCTCCTTGAAATCGAGACCTATCGGACGTTGGCCCTGCTCGGTATTCCCCTGACCCAATCGCTGGGTCCGCATCTACGCAATATAGAAAAGCGCCTCGCCGCGATCACGGATGAGATGCGCAAGTCGGCTCGGCGCAACAGCGAGGCGCTGCTTTCCAGATTGACGGATCTCTCGGCCGAGCTGGAGGCGGACACGGCGTCCAGCCTCTACCGCTTCGGCGCGAGCCGCGCTTATTACGAGATCGTCGAGGAACGGCTTGCCGCACTCGGCGAAACCTTCGTCCCCGGCTGCTATCGCTGGCGCAGCTTCCTGCATCGCAGGATCGCCCCCGCCATGCGGACCTGTCGCGTGATCGAGGAGCGGCAGGCCAATCTCTCGGACAAGCTGGCGCGCGCGACCACCTTGCTGCGATCCTGGATCGATGTGCAGCTCGAACGCCAGAATAGCGACCTGCTCGCCTCGATGAACAACCGGGCGAAGCTGCAATTGCAGCTTCAGCAGACGGTGGAGGGCCTGTCTGTCGCCGCAATCTCCTATTATGTGATCGGCCTGCTCTCCTATTTCATCAAGGGCATACCGGGCATTCACGACGCAGTGGCGCCTGAGCTGGTGATCGCAGCTTTGGTTCCCCTTGTCCTCCTTGGTGTCTGGTGGACCGTTCGGCGGATCAGGCACGCACACAAGGACCATGGACAGCCGCCCGCGAAGGGGCAGATGTGACCCGACAATCGTTTTTGGGCACGCTTGAGGCGTTCATGGCCTGGCCCTGGCAGGAGGATATCTGATGTCGACTGGCATATTCATTTTGCACTCCGACTATACCCCGGCGGGCGATCAGCCCGAAGCGATCGCGCGGCTCATATCCGGCATCGAGGAGGGGGCGCACCATCAGACCCTCAAGGGCATCACGGGGTCGGGCAAGACGTTCACGATGGCCAACGTGATCCATCGCCTGAAGCGTCCCACGCTGATCCTGGCCCCCAACAAGACGCTAACGTCGCAGCTCTATGACGAAATGCGGCGATTTTTCCCTGAAAACGCCGTGGAGTATTTCGTCTCCTACTACGACTATTTCCAGCCAGAGGTGTATTTGCCGGGCCGCGATGAGTTCATTCCGAAAGATTCCTCGATCAACGAGCATCTGGAACGGTTGCGCCTTTCGACGACAAAATCCCTGATTGAGCGCCGCGATACGATCGTCGTTGCCTCGGTATCGTCGATCTATGGCATGGGCGATCCCGACAATTATCGCGCGCTCCAGGTTCCGCTGACCGAGGGCGCGCGGTTGGGACAGGAAGAGCTTCTTCGCGGCCTGGCGCGTCTGCAATATGATCGGGCCGAGCACAAGCTGAAGCGCGGCACCTATCGCGCTGATGGCGACGCTGTTGAGGTTTACCCGGCGGATTCGGAATATAAGGCCCTGCGGGTCGGATTGGCGAACGGCCTGATCGCGTCCCTCCAGTGGTTCGATGCGGCGACCGGAAGGCAGCTAGAGAGCACCGATCACTATCTCGTATCGCCCAAGACCGTTCTGGCGGCGACCGCCGATCAGGCCCGCAAGGCCGCAACGGCGATCCTCGCAGAGATGGAGACGCAGGTCGAGCGGCTGACCAGCGAAAATCGCCTGACGGAAGCGGCGCGCCTCTATGATCGCATCACCAACGATGCCGAGATGTTGCGCGAGGTCGGATATTGCTCGGGCATGGAAAATTACGCCTGCTATCTGAGCGGCCGTGACCCAGCGCTCCCGCCCATAACCCTGCTCGACTATCTGCCCAAGGATGGGCTGCTGTTCGTCGACGAATCGCATGTGATGATCCCGCAGATCTCGGCGATGTTCCGGGGCGACCAGGCCCGCAAGGATACGCTGATCGATTATGGCTTCCGCCTGCCATCCTCGAAGGACAGCCACCCCTTGAGCTTCCACGAGTTCGAACAGGTCAAGCCGCAGACGATCTTCGTGTCCGCCACCCCCGGCGCCTATGAGGTAAGGGCCTCGCAAGGCAGGGTGGTCGAACAGATCGTTCGGCCGACCGGCCTGCTCGATCCGAAAGTGGAAATCCGCCCGTCCCAAGGCGCGCGGGATGATTTGCTACGCGAGATCGCGCAGCGCACGAAGCGCGATGAGCGCGTGCTGGTCACGACGCTGACCAAGGTCGCGACCGAGGAGCTGCACGCATTCCTCGAAAGCCAGGGCGTGCGCGCGCGCTACATGCACTCTGACGTCAAGGTCGAGGATCGGGTCGCGATCATCGAGGGCCTGCGCGCGGGCGAGTTCGACGTGCTGATCGGTATCAGCCTGCTACGCGAAGGGCTCGATATCCCCGAAGCGTCGCTGATCGCGATCTTCGATGCGGACCGCGCGGGCTTCCTGCGCTCGGCCCAGGCGCTGATCCAGATGATCGGCCGCGTCGCGCGCAACGTGAACGGCACCGCAGTTCTCTACGCCGATACCGTGACGCCGGCGATGAGGGCCGCGATCGACGAGACCGAGAGTCGGCGACAGCGCCAGATCGCCTTCAACGAAGAGAACGATGTCACCCCGCTCTCGTCGGTTCGCGGCCTGGCGTCGGCGCAGCCCGACCGGGAAGAGCCGTCGGTCCATTCGGAGGCTTTCTGCGAAAATCTGTACGAGCTGTGCGACCGGATCACCGCGAAGGAACAGGCGCTGCTGACGGCAGTAGATAACGATGACGAGGATCGGGCGGAGACGATCCGGGGCGAGTTGGACGGCCTGTACCGTCAGTTCATCTATCTGTGATGCGCCGAGTGAAAGTGACCGTATGAGCAAGGATCAGGAGCCTCAAACCACCCCCGGCAAGGAACGCGCGCCGCGCTCCGGCTTCGTTCAGGTACGCGGCGCGCGGCAGAACAATCTCAAGAATGTCGACGTGGACGTGCCGCGCGACGCCTTCGTGGTGTTCACCGGCATATCCGGATCGGGCAAATCGAGCCTCGCTTTCGGCACCCTCTATGCCGAGGCACAGCGCCGCTATCTGGAATCGGTCGCGCCCTACGCCCGCCGCCTGATCGATCAGGCCGGTGTGCCGGAGGTTGACGCTATCGACGGGTTGCCTCCCGCAGTCGCGTTGCAGCAGCAGCGCGGCTCGGCCAATGCGCGGTCCTCGGTTGGGAGCGTGACGACGCTCTCCAGCCTGGTACGGATGCTCTACTCGCGCGTCGGCGAATATCCGCGCAATCAGCCCATGCTCTATGCGGAGGACTTCTCGCCAAACACAGTCGCGGGCGCCTGCCCGACCTGCCACGGCATCGGGCGCGTCTATGACGCGACCGAAGAGACGATGGTGCCCGACGACACGCTGACGATCCGGGAACGCGCCATCGCCGCATGGCCGCCCGCGTGGCACGGCCAGAACCTGCGCGATATCCTCGTCTCGCTCGGCTATGATGTCGACACCCCATGGCGGGATCTTCCGAAGAAGGATCGCGACTGGATACTCTTCACCGACGAGACGCCGACGGTGCCGGTCTATGCGGGTCTGACGCCCGAGCAGACGCGCGTCGCCCTCAAGCGCCGCATGGAGCCGAGCTATCAGGGCACCTTCACCGGCGCCCGTCGCTATGTGCTGGAGACGTTCGCCAACACCAAAAGCGCGCTGATGAAGAAGCGCGTCTCGCAATATATCATAGGCCGCGATTGCCCGACCTGCGACGGCAAGCGGCTGAAGCGCGAGGCTCTGTCGGTGAAGTTCGCGGGCCTCGACATCGCCGAGTTTGGCGACCTGACGGTGCTGAAGCTCCGGGACTTGCTCACGCCTGTCGCGCATGGCGAGTATGGGGGCGCCGCGGCGGCCCCGAAGGGCCATGTTCTTGGCAAGGCGGCCCGCGATGCGGCAGTTGAACGCAGGGTCGCGGCGGGAGGCTCGGCGCACAAGGCAGCGCCCGACGTGCGCCGCACGCCCAACCTCTCCGATGAGAAGCGGGTCGCCGCGCAGCGTCTCGCATCCGAGCTGCTCGAACGGCTCGGCCCGCTGATCGATCTTGGCCTTGGCTACATCTCGCTCGACCGAAGCACGCCGACGCTTTCCTCCGGCGAGCTGCAACGCCTGCGCCTTGCCACTCAATTGTCCTCGCAGCTTTTCGGCGTGGTCTATGTGCTGGACGAGCCCTCGGCGGGGCTGCACCCGGCAGACGGCGAAGCTTTGCTCACCATCCTTGAGCGGCTGAAAGCGGCGGGCAACTCGCTGTTCGTCGTCGAGCATGATCTTGACGTGATCCGCCATGCCGAATGGCTGGTCGATGTAGGGCCAGGAGCAGGCGAAAAGGGCGGTGAAGTGCTCTACAGCGGGCCGATCGCGGGACTGGCCGACGTCGAGGCGTCGATCACGCGCCGCTATCTGTTCGCAGAGCCCGTCGCCCATGACCGGACCCCGCGCGAAGCAAAGGCTTGGCTCCGTCTAGAGGGGGTGACGCGCAACAACCTGCGCGGCCTCGACGTCGAGCTTCCGATCGGTTGCTTCACCGCTGTCACCGGGGTTTCGGGATCGGGCAAGTCCAGTCTGGTCAGCCAGGCGCTGCCGGAGCTTGTCGCGGAACAGCTCGGCGGCTCGCCGGCTGCCGAGGAAGAGGATGCCGATCCGCTGCTTGATGTTGCGCAGGAAGAGACCGAAGGCCGCATCGTTGCGGGCATGGAGCATGTGCGCAGACTGGTGCGGGTCGATCAGAAGCCGATCGGCCGCACCCCACGCTCGAACCTCTCCACCTACAGCGGCCTGTTCGATCATGTGCGCAAGATCTTTGCCGGCACTCCGTTGGCCAAGAAGCGCCGTTACAGCCCCGGCCGCTTCTCGTTCAACGTCGCCGAAGGCCGCTGCCCGGTATGTGAGGGCGAGGGGTTCGTGATGGTGGAGCTGCTGTTCCTGCCAAGCGTCTATGCGCCGTGCTCGACCTGCCACGGCAGCCGCTACAACCCGCAAACGCTCGAAGTCGAATGGAACGGCCGCAACATCGCCCAGGTGCTGGAGCTGACGGTGGACGAGGCGTGCGACTTCTTCGCGGGTGAGGCGTCCGTCATGCGCTCGCTGGATGTGCTGCGGGAGATCGGCCTTGGATATCTGAGGCTCGGGCAGCCGGCGACGGAACTGTCGGGCGGCGAGGCGCAGCGCATCAAGCTTGCGACCGAGCTGCAACGCGCCCAGCGCGGCAACACCATCTACATCCTCGACGAGCCTACTTCGGGGCTTCACCCGTCCGACGCGGACCGGCTGATGCGGCACCTGCAGGGCCTTGTCGACGTGGGCAATACGGTTGTTGTCGTCGAGCATGACATGCGCGCCATCGCACAGGTGGATTGGGTCATCGATCTCGGACCGGGAGCCGGGGAGGAAGGTGGCCTAATCATCGCCAGCGGCGTCCCTAGCGACGTTGCAGAGGCGGAAGGCAGTCTGACCGCGCCCTATCTCAAGGCGGCGCTTTAGCCGCCTCTTGGGTGTGTGCCATAACGATGGGCCGGGTCCGGCCATAGGAGACGAGCTTGCCTTCCACTGTCGCTCAGGATGTTACCGCACGTTCCCAGGCCGTCGATGCCCGGCTCACTCGTGCAGCCATCTTCCTCGTGGTGTCGATGGGCGCGGGTGCAAAGCCCGAGATGGCGGTGCGAAATCTCTGCGCAATCCTTTCCTCGCTGGTGCGTGGCGTCGGCTTTAGGGCAGCGGATGGAGGGCTTTCCTGCATCATGGGGATCGGCTCCGATGCCTGGGACCGACTGTTCGGGGCACCGCGGCCGAAGGAGCTGCATCCGTTCCGGGAAATTCATGGCGTCCATCATGCGCCTTCGACACCCGGCGACCTGCTGTTCCACATTCGCGCCGCACGGCAGGACCTGTGCTTCGAGATGGCCGCGCAGATCGTGAAGCGCCTCGCCGGCGTCGCCTCGGTCACGGACGAGGTGCATGGCTTCCGCTACTTCGATGATCGCGACTTACTGGGCTTCGTCGATGGGACGGAAAACCCCGTCGAGCAGGGGGCGAGAGATGCCACGGTGATCGGGGCGGCGGACGATCCGGTCTTCGCTGGCGGCAGCTATGTGATCGTCCAGAAATACCTCCATGACCTCGACAAGTGGAACGCGATTCCCGTCGAGCAACAGGAGAAGATCGTCGGGCGCGAGAAACTGTCGGACATCGAGCTGGACGAGGCAGCGAAGCCGAGCTTCGCGCACAACGTCCTCACCAACATCGAGGAGGACGGCGAGCAACTCCAGATCCTGCGCGACAACATGCCGTTCGGCGATGTCGGCAAGGGGGAGTTCGGCACCTATTTCATCGGTTACGCCCGCTCACCCACGCGGATCGAGCGGATGCTCGACAATATGTTCATCGGCCTGCCGCCCGGCAACTACGATCGCCTGCTCGATGTCAGCCGGGCCGTGACCGGCTCGCTCTATTTCGTGCCGTCGGCCGACTTTCTGGACGCCGTGACGCCGGGGCCGCCTGCGGCCGATGGCGACGATAGCAATGGCGATGAAGCGGTGGCTGCGCCGGCACCCACGGCTCCGACCCCGGAGGCTCCAACGGCATTGGACGGATCGCTCCGCATTGGATCACTCAAAGACGAGGCCGGACATGAATAACCTCCATCGCGAACTCGCCCCGATCTCAGACGCCGCCTGGGCACAGATCGAACAAGAGGCGACCCGAACCCTCAAGCGCTATCTGGCCGCGCGCCGCGTCGTGGACGTGCCGGACCCGAAGGGGGCTACGCTCGCGGCCGTGGGCACGGGCCACACCAAGCCGATCGATGCGCCGAGCGATGGCGTCCAGGCCGTGCGGCGTGCGGCCAATGCCGTAGTCGAACTGCGCGTGCCCTTCACGCTGACCCGCGCTGCGATCGACGATGTGGAGCGTGGCTCCGAAGATTCCGACTGGCAGCCGCTCAAGGAAGCTGCCCGCACGATCGCCTTTGCCGAAAATCGTGCGATCTTTGATGGCTATGCCGCTGCCGATATCGGCGGCATCCGTCCCGGCGCGAGCAACGAGCCGGTGCCGCTGCCCACGGCCGTCGCCGGATATCCCGCCATCGTCGCCCAAGCCGTCGACCGGTTGCGCCTTGCCGGCGTCGAGGGGCCTTATCGACTGGTGCTGGGCGATGATCCGTTCACCGCGATCAGCGGCGGCAGCGAGGAGGGCTATCCGGTGCTCCAGCACATCAATCGTCTGGTGGATGGCGATATCATCTGGGCGCCGGGCATCACGGGCGGCGTCGTCCTGACAACACGGGGCGGCGATTTCGAACTCGATCTCGGACAGGACTTGTCGATTGGCTATCTCAGCCACACCGCCGAGGTGGTTGAGCTGTACCTGCAAGAGAGCTTCACCTTCCGGCTGCTGACGAGCGAGGCGGCTGTTTCGCTCCCGACAGCGGAAGCGTCGGCGCAGCCGGCGTGAAGGCGTTGCCGGTTGCGCCGCCCCCACGCGGGCCGCAGCGAGGGGTGGGACGATGATAAGTCTCGTCGGTTGGCTCGCCACGATCGCGACGATGATCGCGGCGATGATGACGGCTTCCAACCTGGGCGCGCGCGTGACGGGCTGGGGCTTCGTGGTGTTCAGCATCAGCTCGGTTTGCTGGACCACATTGGGCTACGCCACAGGACAGACAGCCTTGGTTGCCACCAATGGATTCCTGATGCTGACGAACCTCGTCGGTATCTGGCGATGGTTGGGGCAGCAGACCAAATATGAGGATGGCGGCCGATCGGCCGAAACAGCCAGCCAAAGATCCGATACGCCGAACCTGTTCACCGCGACCGGCCTGATCGGCATGGCGGTTGATGACAAGAGCGGGATGAATCTGGGCCGGGTTGTCGAGGCCCTGATCGAATGTTCGACCGGCAGGATAAACTATGTGGTGATCTCGGACGAGCGATATGCCGGTCTTGAAGAGACATTGCGAGCGGTGCCGCTCGAATCCCTCAGGATCGGCTACACGCGCATGACGCTGTTGCTGGACGGCCCGAGCTTCCTGTCACAGCCCGGCCTCAAAAGTCGTGACTGGCCCGCCTTCGCTCCGATCAATCCCTAGCAAGCGATCGCTCAAACCAATTGGAGCGCGCGATCATGATCTTGACCGGGGCCAAGAAAGCGCAGGATCAGGATACGGTGGGCTTCTGGCCGGTAGAGGATGCCATAGCGGCGATAGGAACGGCGACGGATACCGTAGCGCTCATAGCGAGGCACCAGAGGATAGCCCTGGGGCAGATCGGCAAGGCGACGGGCCGCCTCACGCAATTCCTCGACAAAGCTGATGGCTCTCGCGGGATTGTCCTTTTCGATATGTTCGGCGATGTGATCGAGGTCGGCCAGCGCATCCGGCGTCAGGATGACTTTCATTGCGGCTGAGCGCTTGCCCGTGTCCGAATCCTGTCGATGATAGCATCGCAGGCGTCGTCGAGGTCGTGGGTGCGCCCCGCCTCCGCATCGGCAAGGCCGCGTTCGATCGAGGCGTCAAGATCATGCAGCCACCGTTCGACATCCTGCGTCTCACCCTGATCGCGCCGAATGAGATCGCGAACATAATCACTCACGCTGGCATAATGCCCGCTGTCGATGCGGCGCTGGACGTAATCCCGCATGGGGTCTGGAAGGGAGACGTTCATCGAAGCCATAAATCACCTCACTACCATTATGGCAAAAACTGCCATTGGTTTCAAGGCGCCTGCCTCTCTTGTGCAGCCGTTCCCCCTTCGGGTCATCCCACCGGCGAGGGCAAGATCACATAACGCTAAGCGACCTTTGCCTCGCCCACCATAACAATATGTTGGAAAAGCTTGCTGGTGCGTTCCCCGGCAGGGGCGGCCATGGCGGCGGCGATCGCGGCTTGGTTCAAGCGGTGGTGGGTCGGGGCCGTGCCGCCGCCTCCGGATTGCGGCCCAGGACCATGAGCAGGCGGGGCCGAGCCAGGGGCGCCATTATCATCCGCCTCGGCCGCGGCGATCACCCGCAGGCTGTTTATCGGTGCGGTGGGGTCGGGTCGAATGTTCGGCATTTGCGGTGCGGGGATCTTGGTCAGTGCGACCATGGCCTTCTCCGTATAATAGCGGATTTTCTTGCCATAGACGGGCGGGATGCCGAGGCGCAGGACGATCATGTCCTTTTCGGGGAGCTGCATCAGCTCTTGAGGAAGCATCAGGGGCCGGCGCTGATCGGATTCCGATACCGAGCCGCCCCCACGGCCCCACATGCCGAAGGAGCGCGATTTGGCGCGAAACGTATAAGTGCCAAGCCGCTCGGAAATATCCTTCGCATCATCGTTGGTCGCGGGGCGCATGACCATCTGGACGCCGCAGTTGGATTCAATCTCCGTGGCGACTTTCGGCCCATAGACGTTCTCGAGCTGCGCTCCGCTCTGGATGACGGGGAGGAGGCGAATGCCATAGCCGGCGACGTAGCTGAAGCCATTGGCGATCACCGATGCGCGGCCGAGGCGCGAGAACTCGTCCAGCAAGAGCAGCAAGCGGACCTGGTGCTTGTTACCCGAACAGCGCCCGCCTAGTGAAGGCGACGACCGGGCTGCGCCCGGTTGAGGATGCCGAGCTGGTGGCGGGCGCGGGCGACGGCGACATCTTGCTGGTGGATGATCGCATGAAGCACGATCGCCTCATCCAGGAGCGCGAGGGCCTCGGTCATGTCGGTCGTCTCTTCGACCGCCTGCGCTGCGCGGCCGAGAAGATAGGCGGCGCGGGCAAGTTTGCCCGCAATGCCGCCGGCGCCGCGATCGCGCAGATGCTTGGTGAGGAAGGCGCAACGGTCGCTGGCTAGCTTCCGGGCCCGATCATCGAGGGCGAGCGACAGGCCTACGGCCTGGCTCATGGCCGAGCGGAAGCGAATGTCGTTCTGCAGCTTGCGATCGACGGTGTTCGCGACAGGATCGCAACCGCAGGCCTGGGCGACCGACATGATGGAACAGGCGACGAAGCCAATGGCCTCGTCAGGGGACATCGAGGCCACAAGGGCGCTTTGCGCCGAGGTGGCGAACAACCCGGGCAGGGTAGCCTGTGCTGCAGACATGGGAGGCTCCTTTTGAAGCCGCCTCGCTGGCGGCCGGAGCCTGGCGGTAGTGGGCTCACGAAGGCGGCAAGGGCTTCAGAGCGAAGCGTCCCTTGCCGCCGAGTGTGGGCGCCCA
Organism: Brevundimonas nasdae; assembly: GCF_019395145.1. Lineage (NCBI taxonomy): Bacteria > Pseudomonadati > Pseudomonadota > Alphaproteobacteria > Caulobacterales > Caulobacteraceae > Brevundimonas > Brevundimonas nasdae. Next base: position 2,887,888 of record NZ_CP080034.1, on the reverse strand, counting down.
CGAACGATGGGCCGGGCCGACAGATGCCGAATCCGATCAGTCTGCTGCGGAACCTGCCGTGCGTGCGGCCAGCGCCGTCCGTCCCGTCTCGGTCAGGGCGAAGACCGGGAAGTCCGGACGATGCGGCACGGGGACCTCCGCAAGATAACCCTCATCTGCTAGGCGATGGAGGTGACGCAGGGCCGCCTTGGTGGCCTCGCGCCCTTCAGGGCTGGCCGAAGGGCTGATGCGACAGCGGCCGTCGGCCGCCGCATCCGCGTTGGCCAGCACGCCGTAGTCGTCTGCGGTGAGGGTATGGGTCTGGGACATGAAGGGGCTCGCGATGTATGGCCCCCTCAGATCGCAACAGGGCTGCAGCTGGACAAGGGGACGACGAAGCGGGTCGCGCCTCACGCGACCCGCCCGGGCTAGAAGCTGAAGGCGAACTGCCCGGTCGGCTCCTGGTATTGGGCCGGAGAGGCCGCTTCGCCGGCCTCGGCCCAGGGGAACGCCGCGAGGAAGTCGCGATTACGGTATTGGGGGCCGATGAACTCCCGGCCCTTCTTCTCGGTCAGGATCTGGCTGATCCAGATTCTGGCGGCCTCATCCATGGTCGTCTCGTAAATCGGCCGGCAGCCGCACAGGGACCGATAACCCGTGTTGGAGATGAATGGGCCGGTGGCGGACACGGCGCGGAATTCGACCTGCAGGGACGAAGGCCCGCCCCGGGCGATGACGATCGCCCTGATGCCGGCATGATCGACCAGGAACTCTCCGGACTGGCCCCACAGGGGGACAGCACCCGGAGCGGCGGCAAGGCGTGCCCGCAGGCGGGGTGAAACCGCCTCGTTGCCTGCCTCGCAGGCGAAGAAGGCGCCGCCGTTGAGTTTCCAGACAACCGCATCATAGCGAATGCTGGCGGCCATCATGGCGGCCTCGTCGCCTATGACGACGGCCGCGTGGAAGGCCTCGAACGCTTCGCGCGCCACAGTGTCCAGTCCGGCCTGGTCGGCCGGGAGATCGGGCGCCATGCGCAACACGGCGGCATCGCGGAGATCGATGTACGAAGGCTCCCGCGAGCGACCCCGCTGCGCGGGGACGTCGTCGATGTCGTCATCGTCCCCTGTGAAATCGGTATCGTCGTCGAAATCCTCATCGAGCGCAGCGGTCGCGTCATCGAAGATGACGGCGGGGTCAGGCTGAATGGTTTCGATGGAAACGGCAGTCATGGGATCCTCCAGTGAAGACCGCCCGGGCTGGGCGGTGATGGAGCAATCCGAACGTGAGGTGCCGGCCCGTCACCGAAGCGCCGCCTTCGGCGGCGCGAGGGGAACGGCTTTAGCCGTTGACGGGATAACCGGCGGAGCCCTCACGGTGGGATGGGACAGAACCGCGCGCCCCCTCCCCTTACAGAGACCCCAACGGCGGAAAGCAGGAGAACGCCGTCAGGATCTCTGGAGCGGTCGACGTCGGGGGGGAGTGAGACGACCGCTCTATGCCCGCGAGCGGGCATAGAGCGACCTTAGACGGCACGGACGGCGTCCAGCTAGGCCAAGCGCACAGAAAGCGACCGCGCTTCGCGCGGACGGCCTTCGCAGGCGGCGAGAGCCAGCGCTGAGCGGATAAAACGAAAAAGGCCCCGCCGGGGAACGGCGGGGCCTCGAATGGCGGTGCGAGAAATCTACTCGGCCGGGATGGTCGGCTGCGTGGCCGAGGCCTGAAGACCGGCGACAAAGCCAGCAACAAGCGGCTTCACGAACCAGGCGATGACCGCGCCAGCGGCGAGGCCGACACCGAAGAGACCAACTTCAATCATGGACGATCCTCCTTCTGGGGCGTCTGTGGATTGGGAATATAGCCCAAAAGAGCGTGGGCCGCCACGATCAGCAACATAACGCCGATGCCGCTTGAGATGATCCACGCTGGCGTGACCACGAAGGCCGCGTTCAGCTGGGGCGTGACGAACACCGCCACGGCCAGCGTGAGAGCCGCCGTCTGGCAACCGTTGGCGCCGAGTTTCAGGCGCTCCTCGGTGACCTTGGGATGGTCCGGACGGAAGACGCCGGACGCCAAGGCCAGCCCGCGGCCGATCAGTCGGCCTCCTCGCTGTCCGAAGGTGAACAGGTGGTCCCGCAGTCGGGACAGTCGTCGTCGCAGGCGCATGACCATTCGTCGCTCCATTCCGTGCCGCACGGGCACTCATACGTGTTTCTGAACCAGGGACCAGTGTCCCCCTCGGGCCGCCGGCTGCTCACGGCAGACGCTCCAGCGGCACGATCCACTTCACGCCCGGCAGCTCGACGGCGAAGCCGAGAGCGGGGATCGAGTCCATCGCGTCATAGGCCTCGTCGAAGCTGTCGAACGGACCGTAGAAGCGGGTCTCGATGTTGAGCCGGCCGTGGGGCCGGTGCATCACCGCGAAGGGTCCCGGATGGTCCGGCCGGGGCTGGACCTCGTCCCAGGGTGGGGTGCTTTGGATGCTATCGAACATGTGAGCCTCCAGGCTGCTGTGGTTTCGCAAACCAAAAGGCCCCCCGGTTTCCCGGGGGGCCGCTGCTGGCGGATCAGCCTTCCGAGCCGGGCTCGTCGTCGGCTTGTTCGGTCGGCTTCTTGTCCAGGAAGATGACTTGGTGCTTCGGGCCGCTCAGGTTGATCTTGGCGCGGACCTGCTTGACGCCGTCCTTCTCGTACTCGTCGTAGCGCAGCTGGCCGATGATGTGGACCAGCGAACCCTTGCGCAGGCACTTCTCGATCGCGTTGACCTTGCCTTTGCCGAAGACCTCGACGGTGTGCCAGGTGGTGCGCTCCTTGCGCTCGCCGGCATCGTTCTTCCAGGTTTCGGTCGTGGCCAGCCGGATGTTGCACACGCGGTCGCCGCTGTTCAGGGTGCGGAACTCCGGGTCGTTGCCCAGGCGGCCGATCAGTTCAACTTGGTTCAGCATCGTCGTTTTCCTTCTTTCTCACCGGTCGGGATTTCCCGTCCGGCTCGCGGGCACTGCCGCGATCACGAGACCGTCAGCGACGGGGACAAGGGGACGTCCGAAGGCCGAGACTGGTGGAAACCGGCCTGCACAAGCGCAGCGCGGAAGGCCGAGGCGCGCAGCGCCGTGAGGGTCCGCCAGGCTCGCCCCGCGCAGCGGGGTTGCCTTCGGTAAGAACCCGACCCGTCGTAGGTTAAGAGTGATCCATTGCGGCTACCCGCCCAGCCGGGGGAACCCATCCTTCAGGTGAGCGGAAAACGCGCTGAAGCCTGTTGGACAGGCCGCCCTTGGTCCATCAACGTCCCGATGCTTCCACAATGACGCGCCCCCGAACGCGCCCAACTCCGACGCCCCCAAGACGCCCGGGGACGGGCCCAGAGCCAGACGCCCACCCCCTCCCCGCCTCGGCCTTCAGCAAAGGCATTCGAAGCGACGAAGCCGTCGAAGAGGACAGCGATCCATCGTCGTCACCATGAGCCTATGCCCTGTACGAAGGGCGTCCGACGGGGTCTGTGCTGGTCAATGAGTGGCTGGCCCAGAGATCGGTGATGGGCATCCGCCCCTGAACGGCGAGGATGCGGCCCCGCCGGTTCCCGGTCCGTTCGCTGCGCTCTCTACCCGGATCGAGTGGCCGCTAGTCGCGGCCACAGGCCCCACGCGCGTCGATTACGCATCGTTTCACGGCACCCTGCCCGTCAACGGCTTCGCCGTTCCCCTCCGCGCCGGCAAGAGCCGTCGCTCCGGTGACTGGCCGGGGCCCACCGTGCCCCGAAGGCTTCATCGCCGCCCGTTGGGGGCGGCTTCAATGGAGGCTTCGCCATGCAAACCGTTTCGATCCAAACCGCCAACCGTCACCAGGTCATCGTCGAACAGATGATCGACCAGGCGCAGCAACTGGCCGCAGGCTGGGAGAAGCTGAGCCGGAAACAGAAGCTGCAGGCTTGGGCGGACTGGACCGCTACTCGTCCGAGCGAGCGGGTGTTCCACCAGTTCCACCGGGTGCTGTCGGCCATCGAGAGCGTCCACTAAGGGAGGGGGGTTCGCCCCCCTTTTGCGCAGGGGCCGTCAGTCCGAAGCCCGGGCGGTTTCTGCAGAAGGGCCGGGGCGGAGGGAGTGGGTTCGTCGATCTGCGCCCTCCCCCGTGACAGTGAACCTGTGAGCGAATATGCCAGTGGGGGTTGTGGTAATCCGTTGGAGATTGAGATGAGCGGCAAGGTGGAAGACGAAGGTCCGGACCCCGTGGATGTGCATGTCGGGCTGGCGGTGAAGGCGTATCGGCTCCGCGCCGGGATGAACCAGCAGTCCCTGGGCAAGGCGGTGAAGGTGACCTTCCAGCAGATTCAGAAATACGAGAAAGGCGCGAACAGGATTTCGGCCTCGATGCTGCACCGGATCGCGGGCGTCCTGGACTTCCATCCGGGGGATGTCTTCCCGGTGCACGGTGTAGAGGCGGCAAGCCCCCAGGCGGGCTTCGGCGCCATCAAGGGAAGCCACGAGCTGGCGGAGAGCTTCTCGCGTATGCCGGCGCCGAACCGGGCGTTGCTGCTGAAGGTCGCGAGAGAATTCGAGCGGCCGGACGCGGCCTAGCCGCCATAGGTCTCGCAGATCGTCCGTAGGCGATCGCGTTGCGCCGGGTCGAGGTCGCGCCGGACTGCGCGGCAGGCCCGGCGGAGTCGTCTCCGGCGGCGAGCGAGGCCTTCGCCGCCGCATGTGGTGCCGAGATAGTGGCGGACCTCCTCCCATCCCGTGACGAAGTCATGCGGGAAGCCTTCGGGGATGATCCAGGCCCCGTCGACCGTGCGCCCGTGCGTCACCGTGGGCGACGCCCGCAAGGCGGGCTTTGCCGCGGCGAGCATGAGGCGGCATAGTTCCTCGTGAACAGGCGCTTCTGCAGCACGGCGGGCGCGCCAGCGCAGCGCCGCCCAGCCAGAGGCGGCGATCCCGATACCTGAAGCGGCTATCACGACAAACACGCGGCTCTCCCCCGCCACTGTGAGTTGAACATAAGCCGAGCGGTGTTACTGGAATCGCAACGTGCGCGAGAAGGGCGAAACAAGCGTGGGTAATGAGATGCCGGAATGGTGGATGCCGATGGATCCGGACAAGATCGAACACGTGCGTTCGCTGCTGAGCCCAGCCGCGTTCGTGGAGCGACCGTTCACCTTCGGGATCATCATCCGGCCGACCAATGAGAAGGAGCGGATCGTGCTCGAGATGATGGGCGAGGACCTGGTGCGGGTGTCAGCGGACGTAAGGGGGCGATAGACGATGCGGCAGCGATCGGCGGACGCCCACCTGGTGCCGGTGTTTCTGGAAAATGCGCAGGGCTTCCTGCGCGCCGGCTCCGAAGGGCCTGAGCCGGAGGCGTGGGCCCCGCGCGCGCAGATGCTGTGCTGCGCCATCGAGCTGGCGCTGAAGGCCGCCCTGATTGCAAACGGCTGGACGGACGATCAGAACCGGCGCGAGATCAGGCATGACCTGATGCGTGGTCTGAAGGCGGCGACCGGCGCGGGGCTGAAGGTGCGAAACGACCGGACGCAGGCCGTCGTCGCGGCCCTAAGTCCCCGCTATGCGAGGCACGAACTGGACGACATGGCGAAGGATGCCGGTAGGCCGTCGCTCGTTGACTGCGCGGCCGTCGCCCGCGATCTGCTGGACGACTGCAGGGCGTTCGCGGACGTGGTCGAGGCCTAAGACCTGGTCCGGACCAGAACGGCGGCGGGCATAGCCCGGCGCCGGTCGATGGCGATCCCGGCGGTCATCAGCGCCAGCATGAGGCCGCCGGCGACGATCGCCAGCGGAAGGCCGGAATGAATGACCGGCGTAAAGGCGATCAGGAGGGAGGCGATAAGGCCGATCGCCATGGCGGCGAAGGTCATCGGAAAGAGGGGCGAGGTCATGCGCGTCATGAAGGGCTCCGTTTCAGGATGGTCACACGCGGCCACCGGTCGTGTCCAGCGGCCGCGCGCGTGGTCACCAGTCAAAGACCGGTAGAGCGGCGCCTTCGGGGAGGTGCGGAGCGTCTCGGTCGAACATGACGTAGTCGAAGCCCCAAGCGCGGGCGAACTCGATGACGGCCCAGAGGTCGTTGTGGGTCTCGTCGTCGCGTTCCTGGTGAACGTAGACGATGAAACCGAACTCGGTCGGGCCGGTGTTCGCCCAGCTGATTGCCTTGGCGGTGGCGGCGTCACAGGTCTCCTGGGAGATGTGAGCCGTTGAGACGTCGAGCATCCGGCGGGTGTTGTTGTCGAGGGATTTGGGGTCGAAGTCGGACATGGGGCCTCCAGACAGCACCGGGATCAGTGCGTGACCGAACGCGTAGCGGGTAGGGTCTGAGCCGCACCCGGAGGGCCGGAACGGAGTGGAGGACTGCGCAGCGGTTGGCGGCGACCGGGCCCGGGCCGCTAGCGATCTGGGGTCCGCACCTTCCGGTCTCGAGGAGCAGGGCCGAGGGACAGGCGGTGTCCTGTTCACGACATAGGAACGGAACGAACCGTGAAAGTGGCCCGGTTTACAAACCGAGCCGTGGTTGACAGATCGCAGTTTGGTTGACGAACTCGGCGAAATGCCCAGACGGACGGCGGAGTCCTAGCGCTTGGTATCGTACCGCACGAAGGGCTTTCTGCGTTCCTGGGCGCGTACCAGAAAGCCGTAGGTCGAAGGTCCGACAAGCAAGAGCAAGAGCGCGGCCACCGATACGGGCATAAGGCCGAAGAGCTTCACCGCGAAAACGGCGATGGCGCACATCGCGAATGCGAAAAGCGGCACGGCCAAAGCGACCGTTACGATCTTCAGAGGGGTCGGAAGTCGTTCCAATGTGCTCTCCTTTGGTCTCGGGGAGACTGCACACGGGGTGTAACGCTGTCCAGCATCCCGCGTCAGGGATCGTCACCCGGACGGGACGAAACTCGCCCCTTGGCGAGGTTCGGTGAGGAGCGCAGCGACGAGTAGAGCCCGCCCCCGCCTCGGCGGGGAGACGCCCGAATTTAACCCTCGCCGTTAAAGACTTCGCCGGAAAATCGTGGCAAAACAGTCGGGCTGTCAGTCCGATCCCTGCATCCCCAACCCCAGGATGCAGGACATGAGTGAAAACGCGGCTCTCGAAGCCACTAAAAACATCGACATCGCCGGTGCCCTTTGGACCGCGATGCAACCCGCCCTGCCCTATCTGGCGGGGTTTTTCCTGTTCGCGATCTTCATCGGTTTCTTGCAACGACCGAAACAGACGAAGGCGCAAAAACAGCACGCCTACAACGAGCGCCGTTCCTGGGACGACCTGAAGCTCATCCGCTCGATGGCGCCGCTGGAAAACCCGGGGCGCGTCTTCGGCTACCTGCGCAAGGTGTGCCCCTACCGGTTCGAGGACATGATCCTCTCGGAGTTGGCCCGGCGCGGCATCAACATCATCCGGGGAACCTCCTACTCCGGGGACGGCGGAATCGACGGCCAGTTCACGCTGAACGGCGAACGCTGGCTCATCCAGGCCAAGCGTTACAAGGCCTACATCAAGGAAGATCACGTCTGGGCCTTCGACGCCGTCTGCCAAAGGCGCAAGGCGCGAGGGCTGTTCGTCCATACGGGACGGACGCCCGAGCGACTGCGCCAGATGCAACGCCAGTGCGGCGACGTCCGGATCATCAGCGGCGAGGAGCTGCTGAAGTTCTTCGCCGGGCATAGCGTCAGTCTGACCCTCGCGCCGGCGTCGCCGGTCTCGCCCGTCGAAGCCGGAAAACCTCAAATCGCGCGCGCCTCTGTCCCCCCTCCCTCCAAGGGGCGCGCAGCGATCGAAGGGGCGGTGCTGTGAGCGCCGCCCCGAGATCGCCCGCGCAGCTGGCCGCCGAGCGCGGCCATGACTGTCGCGGAGACTTCTTCTCGACGGGTGTGGATCTAGATCTCGCCCATGCTGCAGACGCCGATCTGGACGGGACGTTCGAGGCGACGTGCATGGACACCGGCGAGGTCCTGCAGGTGAACGGCTGGCTCTTCGTGAGAGAGGAGCAAGTCAGTGGGCGTTGAGGACAGAGAGTGGTTCCGGGAGGCCCGGGCCGAGCGTTTGCGGAAGGCGTTCGGCGATGCGACCCCGCGTCAGATGCGTCATAAAGGGCGACGCCGGGTGATCGATAGGCAAATCCTCGCGGGCGTTGCCATTCTGCTCTCGGCTGGAGCAACTCTCGCGCTCGGCGCCAAGAATTGGTGGCGCACGATCGACTTCGGGTTGGCCGATGTGCCGGCGGTCGTCGAGCTAGGGCCACAGGAGGCCTGGAGGAGATCGTCGAGCCCATCGATGTCGTGTCGGGTATGGGGCAGACGCTCTCCTTGCGGAAAACGCCGACAGGAAACACGCCGACGGAGGGCCGCCGGCGTGCCGCCTTTTGAACACGAAGAGGGTAGGGAAAGGCCGTCACGCGGCCTCTGCGAGATCCTCCGTGACAGGGGCGACCGCGCGTCCAGCGATGGCCAGAAGGTAATCGGTTGCGGCCTGGGCCTGGGACGCGGCGCGAAGAATGGCGCGGCTGTCGGTGCGCAGGACCTTCAGCCAGTGGTCGAGGTAGGCCGCATGGTCCTCGATGTGGTCGGGCCGCAAGCCGAGGTGGGCGCCGAGGAAGGCGCTTCCAAGCTCGGCGACATATCCTGACAGTCCAGCCCAAAATGGCGGTTGGAAGGTGAAAACCATCGGTTGCCTCCAGCACTGCCCAAAAGCCCCATGGCCTCCCCCGAGGCGGGGGTGGGCGGCGAGAGCGACCGGAGAGGCCTGCTGAAGCGGCGGGCTGCACCCGCAGGGGCGAAATGAAATGGAGCAGCCCGGCGAAGCCGAGGCTTGCAGCGCGCCGCGGCGGGCCTAGCAGGGAGCGCCGACCACTCCCGCATCGAGGGAGAGGCCAAAAAATCGGAGCCGCCGCGCAAGCGGCGTCCGCTTAATGGCGGGCGACAGCCCGCATCGACATGCATCGCGAAGCGGCCGATCGCGCGAGGGATCGGCCGCCATGGCAGTGGCGCTCGTGCGTTAAGTCAGCATGTAGCCGACGTCGGAGGCGCCGGTCGGATAGGCGAACATGGTGGAGCGAAGATCGGCCGCGGTGAGGCCGTGGCGGATTGCCAGACCGAAAACGTTGATTACCTCGTCGGCGTTCGGCCCCACGAGATGCGCGCCGAGGATGAGGTCCGTGTCCTCGTCGATCAGCAGCTTATGGCCGTAGACCGGCTCGGCGAGGCGGCGGGCGGTGAACCAGTCTGGCGTCGAGGCTGCGTTGACCCGGAGCGCGACGCCGCCGCGGCGCGCCGCCTCCTCTGACAGTCCGACGGCGGCGATCGGCGGCAGAGTGAAGGCCACGCTCGGCACGCCGCGATAGTCCGGCTGGTGCGTCGGGCCATCCAGGAGGTTGGCGGCAACTACCTTGGCATCGTGGCTGGACACCGGCGTCAGCCGCGGCCCGACTCCGGCAGCGTCGCCGGCGGCATAGACCCGCGGGTTGGAAATGCTCCGCAGATGCGCGTCGAGCTGCAGGCGCCCGTCCTGCACCGCCACCTCGCCGGCGGACAGGTCGAGCGCCTTGAGGTCAGGACCGCGCCCGGCGGCATGAACGACGAGATCGGCGGCGACGCTGAGATCAGGCTCGCCCTGGCGCTCGGCGTGGACCAGCAGACCGCTCCCGCTGCGCTCGACCCGGGTAACGGTGGCACCGGTCTCGACGCGGATGCCGAGCGCCTCGAACCGGGGCGTCAGCCAGCCCACCAGGTCGGGATCGAAGTGCGGCAGGAGCCGCTCGGCCCGCTGTAGGATGGTGACCTCTGCGCCCGCTCGGGCCGCCAGATGCGAGAACTCCGCAGCGACATAGCCGCCGCCGATCAGCACGATCCGGCGCGGCAGGGCCTGAAGCTCCAGGAACGCATCGCTTGTGCTCACCAGATCTTCGCCCGGAATGCCGAGCGGGACTGGACGCGCGCCGCTGGCGATCAGGATATGGCGGGCCCGCAATGTCCGGCCTTCCACCACGATCGTGTCTGGGCCGGCAAAGCGAGCAACACCGTGTAATGCGTCGACACCGAGCTCGGCGTAGCGGTGCGCCTGCTTGGCGGGGATCGGATCGGTGAAGGTCCGCTTGAACGCCATCAGGTCGGGCCAGTCGATCGCCAGCGTGCCGTCGACGCCATGTCTGGCCATGCGCCTTGCCGCGTCGATCGCTTCCTCGCCGCTGACCAGCATCCTCTTGGGATCGCAGCCACGCAGCGCACAGGTGCCGCCGAACGGACGGTGATCGATGACGGCGACGGACCATCCAGCGGCACGGACCCGGCCGACCGCGACCTGCGCTGCCGTGCCACTGCCGATGACGATCAGGTCGTAGGAAGCCATGGTCGCATCTCCATCCGCATCGGCGCAAAAATCGCGCGCCCAACCTCGAGCGCTTCGGCCAGGCACAGACGAATGCCGTCATCGGCTCCGACCGGACCGCTCGCGCACCAGGCCGCCAGATGATCGTCATCGCAGAAGAAGGCCTGCAAGGTGCAGAGCGACGATGCCGCGCAGCCACTGGCATAGCGACGGCCGGACCAGACGACGATCGCGCCCGGCTCAACCTCTTCCAGCTCGCGGCCGCGGCTGGGGGTATGGATGGCGAGCGTGCGCCGGCACTGGCGGCAGGCCGAGCGGATCATGCAGTCCCGCTCCAGCATGGCGCCGATCCCCAACGCGTCGATGGCGCACATGGCGCTCATGGTCACTCCGCTGACTTCGACTTGATGTTCGCTGGGGCCGTCGGTGAACGGATAGGCGCCGGTCACCCGGCCCGCGCCGTCGAGGACCACGAGATCGCGCCCGGCGAGCCGCTGCAGGGCCGAGCCGACCTCGCCGGAGGGGAGTCCCGATGCGGCGGCGATCTGTGCCGGCACCGGCGAGCGACCATCGGCAGCATAGGCTTGAAGCACGGCGCGCCGGACCCGCTCCTCGACGCCGTCCATCCCGCGCCACTTCGAACCGATGAACGCCGCGAACAGTGCCGTCAGGGCTGCGCGGGCGCTGGGTGTTGTGACTGCGCTCCAGTCCGGGACAACGGCACCGCCGGGAAATGTAACCGTCGATCCAAAGGCGGCTTCAGCGGATGATGCGCGCGCCATCGCCCGCCCTCCTCAGCCGCAGCACGCCTTGCCGCCGCTCTCCTGGATCGGCGGACAGGGCACGTCGCCGTAGGAGCAATAGACGCAGCAATCGCCCGGCTTGGGCTTGAGGACCGCGCCGCAACCCCGGCAGTCGTAGAAATACTGGCAGGCATTGGTCGGCATGGTCTCCGTCGCCCGATGACCGCAGTGGGGACAGGTCAGCGTCGAGCGCAGCTCGGGGGTGGCATCAGACATAGCGATAGCCTGCCCAGAGCAGGGCCGCACCGAGCAGCAATCCGATGAGCGTGAGAACACGCATCCAGCGCGGCGTGCATATGCCGCCCGGCCCACAGCGCGCCGCCGTAACTTGCTGGCGCAACAGCAGCGCCGCGCCGGCAAGCAGGCACAATGCGCCAATGAGGAGAAGCGGCGTGCGATACGGCGCGGCGACAATGGCCACGCCGCCGAGCCAAGCTGCGCCGATCCCGGCGGATGCGAAGAGGATCGGCAGCGCACAGCAGGCGGCGACGCCGAACGCCGCAGCGATCCCCGCCAGCGTGAGCGTGGCGGTGCCGATCCCCTTAGGCGGGCTTGGCGTCTGGGTCACGGGCGACTCCTTGTGGCGGGCATTGAGCTGTCCTAACATCTGTAGCGACTACAGACTCAAGAGGTATTTTGGGGATGGCCGCAACCGGCGCGATCCAGATCGGCGAACTCTCACGCCGCACCGGATGCAACATCGAGACGATCCGCTATTACGAGCGGATCGGGCTGCTGCCCGCTCCGCCGCGGCGGGGCCGCTACCGCAGCTATGGCCGGGAGGACGTGGCTCGCCTGGGCTTCGTGCGCCGCGCGAGGGAGCTGGGCTTTACCCTGGACGAGGTACGCGCCTTGCTCGGACTCGCGGTTGGCGGTCAGGCCTCCTGCGCCGAGGTGCGCGAGCTCGCGGCGTCGCACCTGAAGGACGTACGCGCGCGGATCGCGGACCTCAAGCGGATGGAACGGGTTCTGGCCGACTCGGTGCGCGCCTGCGATGCCGGTCGGGATCCGGGCTGTCCGCTGCTCGACACACTTGGCGCCGAAGTGCGGGTCGCGTGAGCATTACGGCTGTCGGGCGTGCATCCAGTCGGCTGCCGCCTGCGCCTTGCTCGCCGCGGTGAAGATCGCCCGAGGCTCGTCCTTGAGCAGTTGCAGCCAGGAGGCGATGTAGGCCGCATGATCGGGTCGCGGTTCGTGCGCGATCCCAAGATCGGCGAGCAGGAACGATGCGGTCAGTTCGGCGGTCGCTTCCTCCATGGCGAGCGCGTGCCTGGTCCACTTGGCGCTGAAATCCCGGTCAAGCCGATGGGCTGCGCCACTGGCATGAGCCGCTTCGTGAATGTGGGTGGCGTAGAAGCCGTGGGCATCGTGGAAGGCGCTGAAATCCGGCATGTGAATGCGGTCTTCGGCGATATGATAATAGGCGCTGGCCGAGCCGTAGACAGTATCGATGCCGAGCGCGGCGATGAAGGCTTCGGCGGCGGCGAGGCGTTCGCTCTCAGGCAGGTCCGGCGCCGGTTCGGGCGCGTAGCCATCGACCTGATCGGCGTTGAACAGGCTGAACGCCTTGGCGAAAAGCCGTCGATGGTCGTCATCGCCGCCGGCGTCGTCACCCTTCGCGCGAAACTCCTTCCAGAGGACGCCGAGGCTGGCGTGCTCGCCCTTGCGGACCTGCGCGCCGAGCGCCTGCCACTGGCGATAGGTGCCCCAGACCCCGCTCGCGTAGCCGCTGCCATAGGCGGCCGCCCAGAGCGAGATCGTATTTATGCCGCGATAGGGCTTGCCGCTGGCGACGTTGGTCGGGCGGGTGACGTCGGCGCCAAAATGATGCCACGGCATGCGCCAGGTGCCGGTGCCGGCTTCGATGGCGTCGACGATCGCTTGCGTGACGCGAGCGTAGACGTCTGAGCGTGGTGAGGCTGACATGATATGTTCTCCGTTCTCGCGCCGGGGACCATCCCCGGCGGCGGAGGCCCGTTCGCGCCGGGCACAGGGGGGCTCGCGCACCCGTCAGGGCCGCAGCGAAGCGAAGGACGGCGAAGCCGTTGCGCGGGCGCGCCGACCGGCGCAGGACTCCGCCAACAGCCGGGGTGGTCTACGGCGCGGGAGGGTCGATCCCGGCAATCACCGCGGTCAGGCGATCAAGCTCGCGCTGGAGCGCCTGACGCTGGAGGTCGGAGATGCGCCGTTCGCGTAAGTGCGCCCGGGCATCGGCCGCCGCACGTTCCCAGGCAGGTCTGTGGCGGGCGGTGATGCAGGCGTTGGGGCAGCGGGTCGGTTCGCACAGGGCGGTAAGCGGCTGCGCGGGATCGGGGGTCGTCACGCGCTTGAGGCAGAGCGCGGTCGCGGGATCGAAGAAGCAATCCGCGAGCGGGCCGACATGGAAGGTGCGCGCGACGCTGGCGAGCATGACGCGCAGGCGGGCCCGATCGGCGATCATGGCGGGCAGTGGCCCGAGCTTAACGGCGGCATCGTCGAGGGTCCGCGCGATGCGTGGTCCCGCCGGTCCGCCGAGTGATGCGCCGCCCTGCCGCCGGTCGAAATAGTCCAGCAGATCGTCAATCTGACCGAGCCGGCGCTGCGCCTCGACCTCTGCGCGAAACCCCGATCCACTGGTCCCGGCATAGCCCTCGAAAGCGGCGACCGAGGCATGCTTGTACTGGATCATGCCGGCGATGGTGCCGAACGGACGGTTGGCGATGTGCCACGCGATGGTGCGCCGGAACTGCCGCGTCGTGATGCGCCACGGCTTGCCATCGGGGCCGGGTGGGATGACCGGCGCATCGGGGCTGCCGAAGACGGTGTTGAGGTGGTCGCGGAAGGCGTTGAGCTGGCGGACCACCTCGCTCGACAGATGCGTCTTGGTGACAGCGCGGGGACGAAGCACCGGCCAGAGCGTGTCGCTTCCAGTCTTCCGTGCCGCGTGTTCCGACAGCCGTTCGAGCACCGTGATCGCCTCGGCCACCGGTTCGATCGTCACCCAGCTCGCCGACTCACCGGCGCTCGATCGGCGCTTGTAGAGGGTCGATCGGACGCGTTGCCGCTCGATCAGGCCGTCTTCGCTGCGCGCGATCGAGAGGCAGCCGCGCCGCATCGCCTGGACCTCGCAGTCGCGCATGCCGGTCAGATAGGCGCATACGATATAGGCGGCGGCCTGCAGCATCCGCTCCTCGATCGCTAGGGTCTTCACGTCGAAGCGGGCACGCCATGGCCGACCGCTCTCGGGAGCGATCGAGATCGGCGTGTCCATGCCGCCGACCTCGGTACCAAGCGATGCAACCGCTTCGCGAATGACATCCGGTGCGCCGGTAGTGAGCATGAGATGCATGGCCGGCTCGGCGACGGCATCGATGCCGGCATGCAAATGGAGGAGATGGGCGTTGATCGGCGGGGTTGCATCCCCGGTGAGGGGATCGATGCGCGTGGCGCCGTTGTGTGCCGTCGTCCAGATGGGCACGCCGCGTCCTTGCCGGGCTCGGCGCGCGAGATAGCGCTCGAGGCGCGCGCGCTGCCGCAGGCGGCGCTCTGCATCAGGCAGTCCGCGTTCGGCGGCGAGCAGCCGAGCGCGGACTGCCTCGAGCCGATCGAGCGCGACCCGAGCCGCCAGAATATCGGTCGCGAAGGTCGTGACATAGCGCAGCGACCAGGCGAGCAGCGGCGTGACAATCTCCTCCGGCATGCGTGGGGTGCGGTTCTCGCGCACATGCCGATATCCGGCGACGCGCGCAGCCGCTTGCCCGGCCCACGGCTCGAACCCGAGACCGCCTCCAGGCAGGTGATCCCGGAGATGGTAGAGATCGGTGACCACCTGCAAGAGCTGGCCGACGATGACGGGGCGCCGCGCTGAATCATCCCGCAGGTGGCGCCCATAAGCGTCGATCAGCGCCTGATCGATGCGGCCCAGGTCGAGCCGCCCAAGCCGCTCGCGCGCGAAGGCGAAGAACCGGCGAGCCCGGTTGAATGCCTGTCGGATGCTGGCGGGCGGCAGCTTCGGGTGGTAGCCGGGAAGACCGACGTTGAGGCGGGCGTAGAGATAGGCGCGCATTGCCGCCTGCACATCGGCATGTTCGAGCACGTCGAAATGCACGGTGACGTGGCAGCGCCGAGCGTTCTCGCGGAAGACGGCGGGACCGAGATCCCAGGTCGGGTCGCCGACGTGCGACAGCTCCTCGCGGGCATGGCCCGCCTTGAGCGGCGCGCTCGCCAGCACAGGGCGATCGTCGAACGCGGGCACGAGGGCATGGACGGGCGTGGTCATGCGCGTGCCTCCGGCGGCAGATAGAGCCGTTCGCTCCCCATCTGCCGGCGCGCTTCGGCGATAACGGCATCGGAGAAGACCGGCAGGACCTGGACCGTGATCCGGGTGTGGACGCGGCCGAACTTGGCGGCCCAGTCGCTCGCCGGCAGGCTGCATCGCTGCTCTTCGACGAACGCGAGAAAGGCGAGGATCGCGGGGAGCTTGCGCGCGGTGATGACGGCGTTGGGACAATCGAGGCAGCCCCAGAAGGGCTGCGCGCAGGGCGAACCGGGCTCGGCGAAAGGACTGCTATGGAAGCCCGCGCAGGCGGCGAGCCAGACATCCTGTTCGCCGTCGAGCACCGGACCCACCGTATCAGCCGACATCAGCGACGCGACCTGTTCGGGCGCTTCGCGCAGCGCCTGCTCGGCGGTGGGTGGAAGCACGGTCGGCATCGCCGCAGCGACCGCTGCGCGGAAGGCATCGGCGACGGCCGCCTCGTGCAACGGCCGGAGCGACGGCAGATCGGCATAGTGGCGCGCCGCAACCTCGCGGGTGTGACCGACCGCGAAGCGGGCCATATGCCCCTCGGTCTTGGTGTACCATAACGCCTTGTGGGTCTTGCGCAGCCGGGAAAGCAGCAGATGGAGCGGCTTCCCATCATCGCCGGCGATACCATGGCGACGAGCCCAGGCGGCGAGTTGGAACTTGGGATCGACGATGCCGGCGCGAAGGCCGCCAACGTTGTGATAGAGCCAGAGGCAATCGTCGGTCAGATGCTCGCGTGCGACGGCGGTGACGTCGATCAGGCGACGCATGAGGCCGCCGGGTGTGCCGCTACCACCATCGCGGACCCGCATGCTCTTGTGCTCGGCACCGCGGGCGCGGCGCTTCAGATAGCGCAGCTCCACCGTGCCGGCATGCGGGTTGGTGAGACAATCCACGGTCAGCGTCTTCAGGCACTCCGGCTCGAGGCCGGTATCGAGCGTGAGCAGCACGAGCAGCGCCGGCAGATCGCGCGCGAGCAGATGATGGCGGCCATGCAGGTCGTCGATGAGCGTGCTGATCGGCAATCCGCGCCGCATGCGCATGAAATAGAGGCGCTTCAGCGCGGGCTGGTCTGCGACGATAAAGCCCTGCCGCGCGATGATCGCTTCGACATCGGCGCGCGCCCTGGCGACGACAGGGTCGCCCTCATCAGTGCGGTCGTCGGCGCCGAGGCGGCGAAGCATCGCTTCGATATCGGCCCTCGCGGCGTCGCGCAGCGCGCGGGCGACGAAGGGGCTATAGGCATCGCGCGGGGTCGAGCGGCCCGCCGAAGTGGCCAGCGTGTAGCGCAGCCGCTCATGCAGGTCGGGCGCGATCCGATCGGGCCGGTCTGCCTCGATCGCGCGCAGCGTGTTGATGACCTTGCCGACCGTTATGTGCCGGTGGATCGCGCCCATCCCACGCCGTTCGAGCGCGGACGCAAAGCCATCGATATGGACTGCGCGCAGGTCGTTGACGCCGGTCACCTCCGGCGCATCATAGCCAAGCCAGGCGAAGAAGTGGCGATAGACCTGAACATACTGCTTGATGACGCTGGCCGCACCGATGGGGCCGCCGAGCGCCGCCGATCGACGCAGCGCACCGGCGAAAGCGATGGCGAGTGGGCGAGGATCGAGCCCGGTCATATCGACTAGGACCGTTCCGCCATGCCGCGCCTCGATGGTGAACTTGAGGCCGAGCACAGGATCGGGCTGCGATCGCTCCGGCGTGATCGGCGCAAAGGCGACAGGCCGGCCCTTGCGGGGACGCCCGCTCATACGCCTTGCGGCCCCGGCAGTAACGCCAGCAGCTCCTCGACGGCCGCGTCCACCGTATCGGCGCGGGTCGCGATATGGTCGAGGTAGATATAGGTGGTGGTGAGGCTGGCGTGGCCAAGCAGGCGTTGCACCTGTTGCAGCGGGTCGCCCAGGATCAGCCGATAGCTCTCCACCGGCCCCACCGGCAATGCCGCTTCGCGCAGCCGCTGCTGGATCAGCAAGGCGAGCATATGGACTGCGAAGGCGTGGCGAAGCTGGTGCGGGCTGATCGACAGCGGGAAGCCGTTCTGTGCGCACCGCTTGCAGGCGCGGGTGAAGATCACCTCCCACGAGTTGGGGCGGACAGGCTGGCCGACCTCGGTCAGCCATAGCGCCGCCGGCTCGCGGGGCGTTCCATCCTCGTCGCACAGGATCAGGCGGCATCGTTCCTCCGGGGTGCAGATATCGCGCATGCGGTCGAGACCGGCGCGGGTGACAGGGATCGGTCGGTCGAAGCTGGCCGCACCGTCGCGCGCGGCGAACTTGGCCACGCCCGCGGCGCGCTCGACCGCGACATAGGCGGCGATCTGACGAAGCAGCCGGCGTGGGACCAGAACGCTGCGTCCGCGGTCGCCCTTGGTGAGCGGCGGCGGAAGGGGCAACCAAAGTTGTTGGACGTCACCGTCCTCGCGGTCGATCGCCGCGAGCTCGACGGTGAGCAAGACCGACGCCTCTTCGAGGCGCAGGCCGGTGGTGACGAGAAGATCCGCGAACAGCGCGTTGCGCAGCCCATTACGGTCGCGAGCGCCGGGGCGCTCCGTGCCGTCAGGGGTGAGCCCGCGCAGGCCGACCTCGCGGAAAATGCGGTAGTCGTCCATCGTGACGAACCGGACATCCGATCGCCTGGCGACACGTTCATAGGCATCGTTGCGCGCCGCGATCATGCCGCGACGGCCACCTTGCGCCGGTCGCCACACGGCGCGGCGGCTGAACGGCGCGTCGGCGATCAACCCTTGCTGCTCGCCCCAACGGTAAAGGCGATCGAGGCTGGCGACGGCGCGGTTCCAGCTTGCCGCCGTTATCCGGTGATCGGCATCGTCGCGGCGTCGCTCACGATGATAGGCGTCGACATCGTCGCGGGTCGCAGCCCACACGGTCTTGCCGCAGGCATCGAGAAAACGAAGCCAGACTACGACATCATAGGCGTAGGCGCGAAGCGAGTGCCGCGAGCGGACGCCCGACAGCGGCAGGTCGAGAAAGAAGCGATCCAGATCGGGATCGTAGAGCGCGTCGTCGCGCTGGATCAGCGGCACATGCGCATCGAGGCCCCTGGCCTCGCGACGCTCGCAAACAGTAATGATCGACACCGGCGCGAAGCCCTCCCCCCGGACCCCCCACCCGGAAGCTGACCTTCACACCGATGCGCGCTATGGCCCGGCAGCTATCAGGCTGGCCTCCGCCAGCTCTTGGGTCAGCGCTACGGCCAGCCTGATTACTGCCTACCGTGGGCGTCCATCGCCGACCTTACTGCAATGTTGCGGACGGCGCAGACTGTCCAGATAAAGCCACCAGCTCCTCGCGGGCGTAAGCGGGATCGCCGAATTTGGAGCCGAACGTGCGGTCTTGCCGGTGCTTGGCGCCGGTCCAGTGGATCAGCTCATGCGCGGCCGTGGCGTAGGCCTGCTCGATGTCGCGGAACAGGTGGCGTTCGGGGAGGCGGATGTGGTCCGGGCCCGGGGCGTAGTAGGCCTGATCGCCGGACCAGCTGATCTGGGCGCCGGTTGCGGCGAGGAACTCTTCGACCGAGGCGATGCGGGCCTGTTCGGCGGCCGCATCGGGTTCCTGGGCGGGGACCGGTGTGGGGTAGAACTCGGCGTCAAGGCCGTCGATCTGTTCGACGTTGAAGACGGGATAGCCCTTCAGGAAACGGAAGCTGCGGGCGTCTGCGTCGCCGGCGGACGGATCGGGTTCTCCCTTGGCCTGGGACTGGCCGTAATAGACGACGAGGGTGGACTTCTCGCCCGCGCGGACCTGCCCGCCGAGGGCGGCGGCCTGGCGGTAGGTCATCCATCGGGAGCCGGAGTAGCCCTCCGTGG
Source organism: Brevundimonas nasdae (assembly GCF_019395145.1). Taxonomy (NCBI): domain Bacteria; kingdom Pseudomonadati; phylum Pseudomonadota; class Alphaproteobacteria; order Caulobacterales; family Caulobacteraceae; genus Brevundimonas; species Brevundimonas nasdae. The sequence continues at coordinate 2,868,675 of NZ_CP080034.1, read as the reverse complement.
CTCCGCGAAGCCAGAGCATGACGACATTGATGCCCTGATAGGGCTCGCCGTTGGCGCGCAACGGCAGTGCGACGGATCCGCCGGCCTTGGACGCCCACGGCTTGGTCCAGGGCCGAACGCCCTGTTCCAGCTGCTCGATGATGCTGGCGGTGATCCGGTCGGCGGGACTCTTGCGATCCTTCATTTGGAAGCCTCCTCGCGCGCGGGGCCGATCCCCGGGCGACCCGAAACCAATCGGGCGGGCTCCGAGCGGGGGACGCATCCGCAGGACCGCAGCGCAGCGGAGGACGGCGAAGCCGTTGCGGCCGCCGCGGCCCGCCCTTCGATTTTCGGGGAGCGCTGCCCGGGGCCGGCTCGCGGCCGGGGCGAAACAGATCTGATCACACAGGAGAGACCGACTTGGAGAACCCAATGATCTTCGATGATGAGGAGCTGGGGCTCTGCCAGCCCTGGTATGACAAGCTTTCGGGGCTAATCGTCGAGCCGACGCACGTCGTGACGGGAGACGACATCGCCAAGGCCATCCGGCTGGGCCATGCGTTCATCATGGAGTTTGTCCGGAGGGCGTCGTTCCACGGGATGACCCCGGAACATCTGCTGCGCTTGCCGTCGGCGCTGGGTGCGTCGGACGGCGGTCTTGTGTTCGCCTGGCGTGAAGGGACTACGGTTCTGGGGTTCCTGCAGGCGGGCGTCATCGCGCGCGGGCCCCTGGGTCACAGGGTGGTGCATCTGCTCGAGGCGGATGGCTCGATCCGCGAGATCCTCGGCCGCGCGAAACAAGAAGCGCTCGATGCGTTCGACCTGGAACGGGAAGCGGTTCACCGGAGCGTGGCCGCATGACCGGCTATCTGATCGATGCGGCCTATGTCTGGCTGGAGAATGAACGGCCCCACTGCAGGACGATGCGGGACCTGCGTCTGCCGTGTGGGGGCAAGGTAGACCTCGCGGTGATCGAGGATGGCCGGATCTGCGGGATCTTCTTCTGGAACGCGGCCTCCGATCGGAGCGCCCTGGTCCATCTGGTGACGGCCGCCAAGGCGTATCTGGCGGAAATCTGGGTTCTCTCGACGCCGGCGGCCGTGGGTGAGCTGCGAGGCTGCCTGCCCCTTCATGTGGGCTTCCGGGTGGCGAAGCCCGGTATTGTGCCGGCGCTGGCGATGCCGGCGACGATCGGCAAGCCGGGCGTGTCCGATCTGCTCAGCCTTCTGCACATCTACGAACTGCGGCAACTGGCGGCGACCCTCGACGTCTCGCCGTCGACGACAGCGGTCGGCGCGGCCGGCCAGCTGGCGTTCGGCAAGCTCAGGTTCATGGAGATGATCTGCGAGGTTCTCCTCGAGCGCGGACCCATGCCGCTTCCGACGAAGCTCGAGATACTCCGCGCCTCGCGCCCGAGATCCGTCGCTTTGCCCCCGGTGTGGGGCGGCTGATGTTCGGAAAGAGACAGCTGCAGGCCGAAGGCGATGCCGGGCCCTGGGGAAGCCGCTCAGGGCGCGATCACCTGGGTTGGCGGCGGATCATTCCGCCGAGGGTCAGGGCGGGCCTGGTGGGCCAGTCAGGGGCCATTCAGCGCCTTTCCCGATTCCTGTTGCGGGTGGCGCTGATCTCTGGCGCAGCGGTGATCGTCCCCCCGCTCCTGGGCGCCTCCACGGTCCTGACGCTGGCGTGCCTGTCGTTTTTTTTCCGCCGGCGTGTTGGGCTACCTCAGCTGGATCCACGACGCCATTGAAGGGCGCCAGCGCAGCGCGGCGTCCAAGCGCCGCAAGCGCATCGTCTGGTTCGCGGCCGCGACATGGATGGTGGGGGTCCTGCTGACCGCCCTCGTCGTCCTTCCAACGCCTGAAGCCCGCTCCCCTGCCCTGCCTGAAATCACCGAGACCCGATAATGCGCAATCTCCCCGTCGTCTTCTGGGCCGCCACGATCGCGGTCGGCTTCTCCATCGCCCTGGCCAGCGCCGCGGCCGCTACGGAAAGGCGCGCGACCTATGTCGGCCGGGCCCGCGTCGTCGACGGCGACACCTTGGCGATCGGCAATGATCGGCTACGGCTGTGGGGCGTGGACGCGCCCGAGATCCGGCAACAGTGCCTGCGCAATGGCCAGGCGTTCCTGTGCGGAGAGCATGTCGCCGAGGCGCTCCGGACCTACATCGGGCGCGACCAGGTGCGTTGCGACTACCGCGACTGGAACCCGGCCCGGGCGCTGAACCATGAGGACCGGGCCGTCGTGCGCTGCACGGTGCGGGGCGTGGATCTGGCGGACTGGCTGACGTCCAGAGGGCTGGCCGTTCCCTTCTTCGTGGGAAACTACCGCAGCAGCGCCATGCGGGCCTGTGAGGCGCGTCTGGGCCTCTGGGCGGGCTCCTTCGCCCGCCCGAGCGCCTATCGCCGGCAGGGCGACTTCACGAGCGACGTCATGGGCGTGGAAACGCGGCGGCCCTGCGGCCGGTCTCTCAACCGACTTTAGGGCTATCCGGCATGTGGGGTTGATGCGCGGGTCATTAGCAGCGCCGTGCCCTTGGACGTGAGCTTCCAACCAGCGCCTCCACGGGGGCCAGGACAGTTCTCAACAAGCCCACTGGCTTCGTAATCCCACATCCGCGCAAATGCGGCTTCCGTCGCGGAGGCGCGATTTACGAGAGGGCTACGGGCGCAAAGATTGTTCGCGACCTTGGCCGCCGATAACCGGCTGTCCAGGTCGTCGCCAAAGAGATTGTGCAGTTCGGCAGCGATGCGCCGCTTGTCCATCACTACCTCCGACCGGGACAGCCGGTTATGCCGGCCGAGACTGGACCGGTTCACCCTCGCGGTTGAGCCGGTCGATGATGGCCTGAAGGCCGCGCGTGTCCATTCGGGCGTAGCGTCCGCCGTCAGTAGCGATTTCCTGAAGCTGTTCGTCGGTGAAACCGCCCGGAAACTGCCAGGCCGCGAGGGCGGCCAGAACCTCAGACAGTTCGTGGTCGTTGAGCTGGTGAAGGCGGTCCCTCACTGCTCAGGCCCTTCGAGCGCGTCCAAGGCGGCCTTCAGCACTTCCCACGCCCTGACGCCCCGTTCGTGCTCGATCTTCTTGAACCGCACGATAAGGCTCGCCGGGGCCATCATGTTCAGCTGGGCGCGAGGTTCGTCGGGGACATCGGGCCGGCCTATCAGATCGCTGATCTTGACCTTTCCGGGAGGGTTGGCCCTCCCCTGCCCCGCGCGGCGCGGCGATGCAGGTTTGCCGCGCGACTGAAACCCGGCCGCGTCGGCGACTTCCCGGGCGGCCTCGGCCGCAGGCCTGTCGATCGGCGCCCCTGGCGAGCGCGTGAAATCCGACAGATCGAGGCCCTTGCGCTCCTCGCCGATCGCCTCGAATCCGAATGCGTCGCTGGACTTGGTCATCATGCGGCTTTCTGTGCGGCGGGCTGGCGGAGGATTTCGATGATTTCTTCCGCGAAGGCGGCGGCATTGCTGCGCGCCTGCGGCAGACCGCCCACCTGGTCGGGGGTCAACTCGCTCAGCAGGGCATCGTGTTTGAACATGCCCCGGAAAGCAGGCCGGTCGGCCAGGGAGACGTCCATCAACGGCAAGGCGTTCTCCAGGAGCGACTTGCGGATGTCCCGTTCGTCGCGGGTCATGACGGCGCCGGGGTTCGCCCGGGTGATGACGATCCGGTGCGGGATGGCTTTGCTGGAGATCCGTTCCGTCTGATTGATCTGCCGGATGGTGCGAGCGACCTGATTGGCGTCCAACGTCGTGGGCGCGAACGGCACAAGAACCAGATGGGCTTGGGAGATGACCTGGGCGAGCCATTGGTTCGGGCTCCCCTCCGGATCGGCAATGACGAAGGTTCCCCAGCCCTGCGCGGCCTGAAGCCAGTCAAGGACGGCCTCGTCATCATTGTCCGTGGTGATGACCAGCAGCTTGCTGTCGCCGGCTGCTTCGCGGATCGCGACGGCGGCGTCGGCCGCGCTGCCCACTCGAGTCTTTGGTCCGTCGATAACCGGCGCGCCCCGGCGTTCGGCCCAGCGCGCCAGCGGACGGTTCGGATCGCCTTCCAGGAGCGCCACGTGGGCTCCTGCGGCGAGAAGCTCCGAGGTCAGGGTCAAAGCGGCCGTGGTCTTTCCACTGCCGCCCTTGGTGTTGGCGAAGATGATGTTCGGCATGAGGCTCCCTCCCGAGCGTCCGGTGAGCACGGACGCGCCGTGGCATCCGGAGACCCTACACCACACGGCCCCCACGGACAAGACGGACACCACGGACGCGACGGAAGTCACGGAGGTGACGGATAACCCGGAGGGCACGGACGGCCCGGAGGGCACGGCAAACAACGGAGAACACGGACCACACGGCGGGCGACGGATGGCACGGACAACCCCGGAGGCCACGGACCAGTCTAGACAGGTCTAGAGTGGTCTAGAGTGGTCTAGGCTAGGCAGAAGCCCTGACGCGAATCCCGTCGCCCTCATCGTCAACCAAGACCACGTCAGTGCCAAGGGGATCGTGAACCTCGTTGGCGCCGAGGTCCGAGATAGGCGGGACGATCGAGGAAGGGGTTGCCGATGCGGCCGGAACGGTCGTCTTGCCCGGGCGAGCGGACTTGGAGACGGGCGGAGCCGGCGTAAAACGGATGTCGAACGTCCAGCGCTCGTCGAGCGGCCTGATCCGGATGACGCCAGCGGCAAGCGCGGCGGCGTTGGAGCGCCGAAGCGCCGCCAGGGAGCGATACAGGCGACCGGAGGGACCAAAGGTCTCGCCAGCGGCTGTACGGGCGTCCGGTGGCCCTTCCGGACCGGTAGGAGGGCAGGAGAGGGCGGCCAGGGCCTGTTTAGGCGTCATAGCGCGGGGCAGGGCAGGGCGCGGCCGCCAAAAGGACACTGAGACCACCCAACCCCCCATGACAGGAACGCGGCGGGCGAATTCGGCTACGCCGAGGCGCGCGGCGTCTTGATCGAAGCCTTCAAGCGTCGGCCACGGGCCCGAGAGGTATTCGCTGGCGAACTCGACGGGCCGCCCGCCAAGAACCCGACTGGCGTCCTGCGCGGTCGCAGCTCGCCGCGCATGGCTGTCGAAGTCGGCAAAGGTCTCTACGACGGGGAAGGTCATGGTCACGCCCTCGAATACTTGGACGCCAGTGTGACGTCCGGAGGTTGAATCTTAGTGAAGTCAGTCCGGTGTGGATACGCGGACGAGACGTTTCCAGCTGGCCCAGAGATTGACGGTCACAAGAGGATCGTTGAGGCGCGCGACCAGGCCGAGCAGGTAGGCCCGCCGGTTGCGGACGTCCGCCGTAAACTCGGCCAAAAGCGCCGCCACAGCGAAGGCAACTCCGGCGTCGCCGGCGGAATGGCGGCGGATCTCTTCCTTCGTCAGCCCAACACGGCTCGCGGCGGACTGCCCGTAGGCCACCACAAGGGCCTCGTCGGTCGGGAACATGGGATGGCGCGTGAAGGGGAAGTCCTTCTGGGCGAGGATATCGGGCAGGGCGATGATGATGTCGCCTACGAGAGCGGGAAGACCATCCCGATCAAGGGTGAGGACTACGGCTTCCTCGTTTGGCGCAAGCGGAACTGCTGCGTCACCGTCATTCCATAAGGGGCAGGACCATGCTCGATTCCATCTTACCGTCGTTCTCCGGCACGCTGGCGTGCTGGGCCGGTTTCATAGGCGTCCTGGCGGCCGCCATCACCTTCCTGTGCCTCGGTTTCCGTAACCAGTGGGTCGCCTTCTCCATGGCGGGCTCGCTGCTGGCCGGCGGGGCCGTGATGTGGGCTTCCACCCCGGCGTGGGCACAGGACCCGGGCGCGCTCGGAGCGGCCGCCCGTGAACTGATCGACCAGGCCGAGGCCCGCGGGCGCTCGGCCGAGGAGGCGCTTCAGGGCTGGGCCACTCAGGTCCAGGAGCGGGGGCAGGAGTATCGGCAGGAGGCCGAGACCCTCGCCGCGACGAACCGTCAGAACCTGCAGCGTGGGATGACGATGCTGAAGAATGATCCGTTCTTCGGCGATGCCGCCGAGATCGCTTCAGCGCAGCCCGAGGAGGAGGGAGCGCTCTACATCGCCGTGTCTCTGACGATGCCGAAGCCCGCACTGCGGCAGCTGGCGCTCGATGCGAACAAGGCCGGGGCCAAAGTCGTCATTCGCGGTCTGGTGAATGGGTCTTTTGAGCAAACGTTAGTTGCTGCGAAAGAGATTTTCGACGAGAATAGCATCGGCGGCGTGGCGATCGAGCCTCAGGTCTTTCGGGCCTTTGGTGTCGAACGCGTACCGACGTTTATTGCAGCCAAGGCTCCGGTCCAACCGTGTGACCAGGGCGTCGACTGCGATAGCGTGGCAACCCCTCACGACCGCCTCGCGGGGAATATCAGCCTCGCGGAAGCTCTGCGCCTGTTGGCCCAGGGCGGTGACCAAGCGCCCGACGTCGCGAGAGCGGCTTTGGCCCGGTTAGAGGGGTGATGGACTGTGTCCTATCGAGGTCTGTTGAAGCAGGCGCGTAGCGCCGTAGTAATCGCGTGCGGCGTCGCCCTTATGGGCGGCGTCCTGCCTGTTTTCGCTCAGACCACGACGTCGGGCGACGGGGGAGCGGGCGGGTTCGCCGGCAGCAATCCACCCCCGCCGCTCGGCGACCCCGGCCAGGTCGTGCCCGGCGCCGGGGGAGATACGACCGGCTGGTCTGGCTACAGCAGCGATCCCAACCGGCTGATCAGCGCCGGCGAGGCCAATGCGCCCGGCAACGAATACCTGCAGGTCATTGGCGGCGGCTCCGTGAACGCCGCCCGCTATGATCTGTCGAACAACGACGACTGGCTGAAGCGGTCGCTGGATTTGCTCGGTGATCCGGGCAACGAGGTTGGGGACCTGACAGGGGACGCGAATACGTCGTGCCAGCAGGAGACGACGCAGGTCACGCACGAGGAGAAAAGCCTCTACACCTGTGAGACCGCGACGCCGGTAACGAACCAGCCTCAGAGCTGCACGCGGATCTACAAGCCGGAATTCGACACGGACTACGTCTACCAGTGTCAGGCCGGTAACCAGTGGCGGTCTGAAACCCGGACCTGTGAGCCTGAGCGCGTCGTCACGGTCGACGAGGATTATGTCTACTCCTGCAAGACCGGGACGGTGTGGACGCACACGCCCGCGAGCTGCCAGCGGCGGCGCATCGTCGTGGTGGACGAGGACTATCAGTATGGCTGCGTTCAGACGTGGAACGGATCGACCCATGCCCCGAACGCCGCCTGTACGGCGAACGGTCAACCGGGATGCGTGGCCTCCGGCGGGCGCGTCTGCGCTGCGCCTTCGGGCCTGCCGTCCAGCTATGTCTGTCAGCAAGGCTATGCGGGGACTTCGGTCGATAAATTCTGCGATGTGAACCAGGTCGTGGAGATCTTTCCGACCGGGACCTTTGACGGTGAATCCTGGCGCGCGGTGACGACGGCGGCCGATGTAGCGGCCTACTCCGGGTGCACGATCAGCAACTACCGCAAGGAAGGCACGATCTGGAAATTCTCGGCCAACTGCCCCAACGGCCTCAACATCTCGGACATGAACAAGATCCTGGGCGACAGCTTCGGTCGGACCGGGTGGAGCTCCAGATCGACCAATCCCCACTGGCTCAAATTCTACGTCAAAACGGCGGGGCCGGGCAGAGACCAAGGCGTCAAAACCAACAACACCTGCGCGCCGCTTGAGGCCGACACGACCTGCCGGATGACCGGCGATGTCTGCACCGAGCCCGCCGGCAGTCGCATGATTGATGGGACGTCGGTCTATCGCGAATGCTGGAAGTATGCGCGGCGCTACACCTGCGGAAGCCGGACGGACTACGCGGGCTGCGCCGCCCCGGCCGGTATGGCGCTGACGGGTGAGCGATGCCTCGCCACCGATGCCGGCGGGACCTGCACAGGTTCGGAGCGCACCTACACCGACCCCTCGGGCGGCTGCGCCCGCTTCGAACAAGGGTTCCGCTGCGAGGACCAGGTCCCGGGCGCGGGGACGCCGAGCCAAGTCATCCGCGACGTCGTCTCCGACACCTGGGACAACGGCTGCAACGCCCTCGCCGGGAATGGCGCCTGCGTGAAGCAGGGCGAGGTGGTCATCGAAGGCAGCCAGACCCGGACGATCAATGGGCTGCAGGTGACGCGGAACCCGTGGACCGTCAGGGAAGACTACATCTGCTCGTCGTCCTCGACGGTGAACAGCTGCACGCCGTTCGTCGGCTGCGTTCAGCAGTCTCAGACGTGTGCATCGCAGGACAGGGCCGGAAACTGCACGGCCTATGACCGGACCTATCGGTGCGAGAACCCCGCCAACGGCGGGGGAACGCCTATCGAGACGCCGCGGGAGGTAGTCGGGGAATACTGGACCGACCCATGCGCCACGAACCGCAATGACCCGGCGTGCCGGCTGACGTCGAACGTGGTCGTCATCGGCAATGAGACGCGGGTGATCAATGGCCTGTCGGTGACACGTAATCCGTGGAAACGGCGCGAGTCCTGGACCTGTGATCGTGCGACGGCCGTCAACACCTGTGCGCCGGTGGCCAGCTGTCAGCTGATCGGGCAAAGCTGCGCCGGCACGGCGCCGGACGGCTCCTGCTCGCTGCAGCTGAACCGCTATCGCTGCGAGAACCCGGTGCCGAACGAGCCCGTGGTCGAGACGCCGATCGACTGGACGGGTGGCGGTATGCACGACAACGCCTGCCCCTCCCGGGGCAACGGCGCTTGCACGCTAACCAGCACGACCTGCTCGCAGCCGGGCGAAACCCGCATCGGGCCAAATGGCGTGCCCGTCACGCCGCCGTGCTGGGAAGAGACGGACACCTACACCTGCGAAACGATGGGCGAGCCCGGGAACAACTGCTCGCCGCCCTCCGGCTGCGAGATGAAGGAACAGGTCTGCCTCGACGATGTGCCCGCCGCCCAATGCCGGGCGTGGGAGAACGTCTACGAATGCAAGAAGGAAGTGGTCACCGAAGAAACCCGGAATTCATGCCAGACGCGGGTCTGCATCGGAAACATGTGCGTCGGGAACGAAGATGAGGGCGACACCGACATGCCGGACGCCCTGGCCGCGCTTCTGATCGCTCAGATGGCGGGCGAGGACTACGAAAAGGACCTGACGATCTTCAAAGGCCAGCCGATGCGGTGCCGCAAGGCCGTCCTCGGCTTCCGCAACTGCTGCAAGGACAGCGGTTGGGGCGTCGATCTAGGCCTGACGCAGTGTTCTGAGGAAGAGAAGACCCTCATGACGCGTCAGGAGGCGAAGGCGACCCATTATGTCGGGACATACTGCTCTCAGAAGTCGTTCTTCGGGATCTGCACCGAGAAGGCCATGCGCTACTGCGCCTTCGAAGGGACGCTAGCGAAGATCGTCCACCAGGCGGGCCGCCCGCAAATCGGCAAGGGTTGGGGCACGCCGAAAGACGCCGACTGCTCCGGGTTCACGGTCGAACAGTTCCAGCAACTGGACCTGTCGAACGTCGACTTCTCCGAGTTCACGGCGGGCCTGATGGATCAGATCTCGACGCCCGACGCCGGCGGCACTGTCGGCCGGATTCAGCAGAGCATCGAAAGCCTGATGGGCAACGGCTCGCCCGGGCCCGGCGAAACCAACGAAGCGGGCGGGGGCCAGCCGTGAGCGTCCGCCAATCTCCCCACAACCAGGTAGACTCCATGATCTCGTTCTCGATCCCGCAACGGTTCGGCTTCGCGATGGCGGCTGGCCTTGCCGCCTCGCTGATGCTGACCGGCCCGGTCCGGGCCCAATCGCCGTATCAGACGCAGCCCGCGCCAGCCGCGAGCGGCGCTTCTGAAGAGTATTGCGGTCGCGACTTGGGCATGTGGTTCTACTGCCAGCGACCTACCCCGCCTGAGCCCGCCGAAGAGGCCGCGCCGCTACCGACTATCAGCGCCGCCACGCCGCCCGAAGTACGCGAGCTGGAGGAGTATCAGCGCCAGCTCGAGGAAGCCCGGTCGATTGCCGTCTGGCGGCCGACGCCAGAGACCGTCGAGCGCTACTACCGTCTGCAGCAGGTCGCCCTGGAACGGGGCGGCCTCTTCGCCGACCACTATAGGCGGCTGACGTGGACCAATCCGGATCTCGACTACACCGTGCGCCGGCCGGTGACAGAAGTGGCCAAGCATGGCTGGACCGATGACCGCATGGCGGATCGGGACCTGTTCTTGCGCGGGGTGTCGACCCGCGTCGGGGTCTTCTACGTCTACCGGGGCAGCTGCGGCGCCTGCACGATCGCCAGTCCGATCGTAAAGGCCTTCTCCGATCGCTACGGGATGACGGTGCGCGCGGTGTCGGCCGACGGCGCGCCGAACCCGCACTTCCCCGGCGCGGTGCGTGACCAGGGCCAGCTGGCGGCGTGGGGCGTGCGGCAAACGACGCCGGCGCTCCTGTTCTTCCAACAGTCCGACATGGATCCGCGCACAGGTCAGATCCGGCCGACGCGGGTCCGCGGGAGCAACGGTCAAATCCTCGAGCTGCTGCCGTGCCTCAAGCCCCAGGGTTGTCTGACCTACGCCGGGGCCGGTGTCATGGCGATGGACGACATCGCCGAACGTCTTTTCGTCCTGCTCTCCAAAGAGCCGGGCACAGATTTCTAAAGGAGCAACGCTCATGAAGCGCAAGAACGACCATCGCGCGCCCGGCGCTGATCCTATCGCCAAGTTGAAGGGCCGACGTCGGCGCCGGGCCGCGCTGGCCAGCGTCGTCGCGGCCTCCTTCACGCTCCTGTCGAGCGCAGCGCCCGCAAGCGACGTGAACAGCAGCATGGACACCTATTGGTCCAGTTCGCTGGGTTCGGCGAACGTCACCGGCCCGACTGCCTTCCAGGGGCAGAGCGCTGGCTATTACACGCTGGGCAACATGGCGGTGCGGACGCCGCAGGAAACGACCCAGATCGGGTCGATCCAGATGCCGTCCGTTCGCGCCGGCTGCGGCGGTATCGACATTTTCACCGGCGGTTTCTCCTTCATCAACAGCGACCAGCTGGTCGCCCACATGAAGTCGGTCGCGTCGAACGCGATCAGCTATGCCTTCATGCTGGCGCTGAAGAGCCTGTCCCCCATCGTGGCTGACCAGATCGAGTCGCTGCAGAAGCTGGCCAACGAGGTCAACGCCCAGAACATGAGCTCCTGCCAGCAGGCGCAGGCCCTCGTAGGCGGGCTGTGGGGCCGGAGCGACACGGCCTCCATGCAGGTCTGCACGGACCTTTCCACGTATCGCGGCTTCTACTCCGACCGGATTGCGGCCCGACATGACTGCCCGAACCGCCTGGCCCAGAACCTCAACAACCTTCCGGCCCAGGACAAGAAGTCGATCCCGGTCAACAAGAACATCGCCTGGGAGGCGACCAAGCAGCATCCGCTTCTGGCGGGCGACCGCGAGTTGGCCGAACTGATGATGACGTTGACCGGGACGATCATCTACCGCTGCCCGGACAACAACGGGTGCATCATCGACGTGATTCCGGCCGACGCCGACGACGACGGCGTCATCACCAAGCTGCTGGACGGCGGGAGCCTCCGGACGCACCGCTGCGACACGGTCGAACTCTGCCTGAACCCGGTCAAATACGGCGGCTCGCAGAACCTGGTGGCCAGCAAGGCGCTGAAGAACCGCGTTGAGGCCATGCTTCGGGGCATCGTGGGCAAGATCCAGGCGCGGCAGACGCTCAACGCGCAGGAACAGGACTTCCTGAACATGGTGAGCCTGCCCGTCTACAAGATGGCCAGCGTCTACACGGCCCAGCAAGGCGCAGCGGCCGCCGGCACTCTGGCGCAATACTCGGACATCATCGCGCTGGACCTCCTCTACACCTGGCTCAACCGGTCGGTGTCCATGGTCGAGGACGGGGCTCGCAACATGGTCGGCATGGACGAGGGCCAGCTGAACCAGTGGCGCGCGAGCATCGACACCGTCCGCCAGAACATCGGCGCCAAGCAGTCCCTCGTTGCAGAGAAGACGTCGTCGATCGAGGCGATGATCTCCCGCACTCAGCAGGCTGAACAGGTCCTGACCGCCCGCATTGGCACGCGGATTGGAGACGCGATCGCGTTCTCCGCTTCGCAGACCCCGAACTAAGGACACCCCATGGAAACGGTCGGCGGCGTGATCGATGCTCATCGACCGGCCGATACCTCGCTCTGGAACAGCCGGAATGTCGAGGACACTCAGCAGGAACAAGGTAGCGCCCGTCTGGGCCGCCGGTACGGCACGTGACCGCACAAGAAAACGGCCGCCCGGTGAGGGGCGGCCGTTCTATCGTCTGCGAATTCGTGGGAGCCGCTTCAGCCCTGCGAACGGCGAGCTTTCAGCAGTCGGTTCGCATTGAGGACAGTGATGTAGGGCACGGCGAGAAACAGAAGCAGTCCCAGCGAAAGCAACGCCAGTGGGTTCCCCGTCTCCAAGGCGTAGGAGATTCCCCAAAACACCGCCCCCAGGAGGGCCACGGTCATGATGGCGGCGAACACATAGGTCGCGACCGCCCCGGCTATCAGTCCCGGACCCGCGAGCGCGAAATTCAGCTGGGCCTCCAAGACGCGCTGGGCTTGCGGCGACAGGTTCAAAGACGAAGGGGCGGCTTGCATGGCATCGGTCTCCTTGGTGTTCTTGTTCGGTTCTACCACGACGGCCTCCATGCAACTAGGACGGCAACATCATCTCGCAGATCGCGCAAAACGCCAAGCGTGCCCGGATCTGTGACGCTGCACTTACGTCGACCACCCTCGACGTGGGATATTTCAACATCGTTTCCAAGTGAGGGTAGGGGTTCCCACCAATGAAGATGAAATCCATCGCGGCCGCCGCCGCCGCGCTCCTCGCAGCCGCCGGCATCGCCAGCGCTGCAGAAGCGCAAAACCGTCAGCGCAGCTATCAAGCCTACGCAATCATCGACATCGAGACGGAAGCCGCCAAGGGCGTGATTATCGACGCTGCAGAACGCGTCCTTGAGGGCTACGCCAGCGACTTTCAGTCGAACCGTCCGATCGCCGTCCAGACTCCGGAGCAACCCGGCCGCTTCGTGCTGTCGAACCCGCTGGCGGAGAGCCGCCTTGCCGGACTTGCCGCCCTGGGCGGGGTCAGCACTCAGCAGTTCATGGTCGCGACCTGCGACGGCGCTGTCTGGACCGCCCACGTCACGCGCCGGGTCTCGGGCAGCCAGGAGCTGCGCACCACGCTCTGCCTGTTCCCCTACGCGCGTGAGGACCGGCAGGGTTATCACCTGAACATGTTCGCCAGCGACACCGCGATGAGCGGTGGCGGCGTGACCGAACGCCTCGGCCGGGCTCTGGCCAACCGTCTGGTCGGGACGCCGCAGGAGTTCACGGAAAACATGCTCCGAGGGACGGTGCAGGCCATCGAAGCTCGCACCGGCGCCTCCGCAATCCTCATCGAAGGCGAGCCGGAAATCCCGGGTCTGGCCTGGAAGCGGTAACTCGCGTGCACACCGCCAACGAACTGGACTCCTGCGGTCAGAACGAGTGGGCGCCTCGAGCCACGCTGGGCGGCTCTGTTGCAAACTGATCCGATTTTCGGTGATCTGTCTTGCCGAGAGTGAGGGTGGCGCGATGTCAGGGTTCAAAGGGCGGCATTTTGAGGGTGAGATCGTGCTTTGGGCGGTGCGATGGTACTGCCGGTATGGCATCAGCTACCGGGATCTTGAGCAGATGATGGGCGAACGTGGCGTGAATGTTGACCATTCCACGATCTACCGCTGGGTTCAGAGATACGCCCCGGAGATCGAGAAGCGGCTGCGCTGGCAATGGCGCCGCCCTGCCTCGACGAGTTGGCGGGTCGATGAGACCTATATCAAGGTTCGTGGTGCCTGGACGTATCTGTATCGCGCGGTCGACAAGGACGGGAACACGATCGATTTTTATCTCTCGCCAACGCGGAATACGAAGGCTGCGAAGCGTTTCCTGGGCAAGGCGCTGGGCGGGTTGAAGGACTGGGAGAAACCCGAGATCATCAATACCGATAAGGCGCCGACCTACACCGCCGCCATTGCTGAACTGAAAGCGGAAGGCAAATGTCCCAAGGATACCCAGCATCGCCAGGTGAAGTATCTGAACAACGTCGTTGAGGCTGACCATGGCAAGCTGAAGCAGCTGATCCGGCCGGTGCGGGGTTTCAAGACACTGAAGACGGCGTATGCGACGATCAAAGGCTTCGAGGTGATGCGGGCCCTGCGCAAGGGACAGGCAGCTGCCTTCAATCTCACCCGCGACATTTGCGGCGAGGCGCGGCTGGTCGAGCGTGCCTTCGGCCTCGGCGCTTGCGCCCTCACCGAAGCCATTCAACTCATCGGCAAACGGATGGAACTTGAAGCAGCCTAATGGGCACCGCTCGAACAGCCATGAGACGAACTGCGCCCGTCATCACAGTTTGCAACAGAGCCCGGTCCAGTGCCGCCATGCCGGACAAGGAACGTCTCGCCTGCCAAATCGGGCCATGTGACGGCTGACCGCTTGGCGAGCGGATGCCGTTCCGGTAGCACCGCCAAGAGCGGTTCGGTCCATGTGCGACGGGAATGGCAGTCGGGTGGTTGGGGCGTGCCCGCGACGAACGCCACGTCCAACCTGCCGGCGCGAAGCTGCACCACCGCTTCACGGGCCGGGCCTTCGGCGATCTCGACTTCAACATCGGGGTAATCCTTGCGGTATTGGCCGATCAGCTTTGCGAGGAAGCTATGCGGAATCAGGGCATGGATACCGATACGAAGCCGGCCGCTTTCTCCGGCTGCCGCCATGCCGGCGGTTTTCACCGCATGGTCGAGTTGGTCAATACCTACGGCTATCCGCTCGACGAAATGGCGTCCGGCCTCGGTCAGCCGAACGCCGCGCGCATGACGCTCGAACAAGAGGATGCCGAGGTCTTCTTCCAGTGCCTTCACGCGGGCGCTGACGCTGGACTGTGCAACGCCGAGCGCGTTGGCGGCGTGACGGAAGTTGAGATATTCGGCGACAGCGAGAGTGTGAACTAAGGTCATCATTGGCACTCGCCCCGAAAGGAGATGATTGCTCAACAGATTTAATCCGTCATTTCTCCTAAGTCTACGCATGCCAAATCGCCATGACTAAATCACAATGAAGTTGCGAATGGTCTGCGTAGTATTGGCAGACATATTAAATAGAGGATCGCGCCGACAATCCAAACCCAACCGTTCCATGCCCCGGCGGTGGCAGAATAGAGTGCTGTGAAGCCAAGCGGTCCTGCGATAGAGCTTAGATTGGTGAGGCTCGTTAGCGTTCCTTGCAAAGCCCCTTGCTTGTTACTGCTGACATTGTTTGAGAGCATTGCCTGCAAGGCCGGCATGCCAACACCCCCGGCGGCAAGCAGCAACAGAATCGGGAACACCATCCATCCCTGCGTGGCAAAAGCCAGAAGAACGAAGCCAGTCGCATCCGCAGCCATGCCAAACAGCAGCGTGCGCCGCTCTCCAAGCCGGCTTGAAAGCGGGCCGGTAACAAACGCTTGGAAGATCGCATGTGTTGCCCCAAACGCCGCGAGCGACAAACCAACGGTCGCGGTGTTCCACTGAAAACGGTCCTCGCCATATATGACCCATAGGGCTGCAGGCACTTGGCCGATCAGTTGAATAATGAAGAAAACTGCGAAAAGCGCACCTAGCCCGCGCAATGCATCATCCAGCCGTAACAGAACGAATGGTTTGATGCGAACCGGCTTTCCGGTCCCGCCATGGCTGTGATGAGTCTCCTTGAGGAAAATGCAGGCAAGCAGGAACGCGAACCCGTTGAGAAGGGCGGCGGCGATAAACGGGGCATGAGCAGAGATACCACCGAGCATGCCACCAAGTGCTGGCCCGGCAATCATGCCCGCCCCATAACAGGCCCCCATGTAGCCGAACCAGCGTGCGCGAGAACCTTCCCCCGTCGAATCGGCAATGGTTGAGGCTGCTACAGCTCCGGTTGCGCCCGTGACGCCGGACACGAGTCGGCCGATATAGAGCACCCATAAGACCGGCGCTGATGCCATAATCGTGTAATCGACTGCGGCTCCTGCAAGAGAAGCCAGAAGTACCGGACGCCGACCGTAAGAATCCGAAAGCTGTCCAAGCATGGGCGCGAAGACGACCTGCATCAATGCATAGAGCGACAGCAAGGCACCATAGTGTCCAGCGACCTGCTCTGCTGGCACAAGCTCACGCAGAAGCGTCGGAAGGACGGGCATGATGAGGCCGAGACCCATGGCGTCAAGACCCACGATCAGCAGGGCAATGATGGCAGAGCTGCGCACCTGAAACTCCAGCGCCGCTCAATGGAGCGACTTTATCAACGATAAGGAGATGGACATAGAACTTATCGGTGATAAATTGTCAAGCACTGGCGAAGGAACGTGAATGACCAAACTGGACAAGGGCACCGTGATCGCGGCGGCGCTAGAGCTGTTGAACGAGGTTGGCATGGACAGCCTGACGACGCGGAAGCTCGCTGAACGCCTCAAGGTTCAGCAGCCTGCGCTTTACTGGCATTTCCAGAACAAGCGAGCGCTGCTTGATGCGCTCGCCGAGGCGATGCTGGCGGAACGCCATACCCGCTCGCTACCCGAAGAGAATGAGGACTGGCGGGTGTTCCTGAAAGAGAATGCCCTGAGCTTCAGAACGGCGTTGCTCTCTTATCGGGACGGCGCGCGTATCCATGCCGGCACTCGACCGACAGAACCGAATTTTGGCACCGCCGAGACGCAAATACGCTTTCTCTGCGCGGAGGGCTTTTGTCCGAAGCGCGCCGTTTGGGCGCTCCGGGCGGTCAGTCACTATGTGGTCGGTTCCGTTCTCGAGCAGCAGGCATCTGATGCCGATGAGAGAGTTCCGGACAGGCCAGATGTGTCCGAGCAAGCACCGTCGTCCTTCCTGCACGATCTGTTTCACGAGTTGGAAACAGACGGCATGGATGCTGCGTTCAACTTCGGACTCGACAGCCTCATCGCTGGTTTCGAGCGGCTGCGTTCATCTACAACAGATTAGAGGCTTATGCCCCTTTGCCGCCCCAACTGCCACGACACCGATCCGCTTTGCACGATGCCCATGACCTCACGGCCGAGCTGGCGGTCGATGACCGGCCGCCACGGGACAAGGGAAATGAGCGGTATCTTGCCAGACAGGATACCGCCATTCACGAGGTTTCGAAGATTATTGCGCCGCATCGGAGCGGGCTTGCTTCCAGTCGTCGGCTAGACGACTGGCGACTTCTCGGTGGCAGCATCACGGGATCGAAGGAGCGCCAGCCCCAACGACACCAGCACTGCCATTGCCGTGGCGTAACAAATCACGGGCCACGCTGTATCGCCGTTTAACAGCGTCACCGCCAATGTCCCGACGATACTGACTATCAGGCTTTGGATGCAGAAGTAGAACGCAACCGCTGATCCAGCGATGTCGTCGAACTGCGCAAGTGCGCCGTTGGCGGTAACGGACACCGTGAAGACAATGCCGACCGCGACAACCCACATCGGCAGGATGAAGCTGAAAAATGACGGCGATCCGAAAAGTTGGCCGATCCCCAACAGGATCGCGCCGGAAACGAGCAACGCCATCCCGCGCGCTACGCATCCCGCGATACCCCATTTGGCAACGAAGGACTTTGCGAAGCGGGTTGTCGTGACCATGACCAGCGCGACAGTCGCGAAGGCCAAGCTAAATCCGATCTCGGAATAGCCGGCTTGGCCTATGAGAACACGGGGGGCTGTCGAGAAGAAAACGAAGAATGTGCCCATGCCGGCACTAAATCCGACCGTGTAAACCCAAAAGGCCGGACTCGCGAAGATCGGCAAAACAGATCGTTGCGTTCTGGCCTGATCCAACGGTCGGGTTTCATGCCACCTGAAACTGGCGTTTAAGAGTGCGAGCGAAGCCAGTGCAGCCAGTGTGATGAAGATCGCCTGCCATCCCCAAAACTCGCCGATCAGCGCACCGGCTATAGGGCCGAGCGCAGGCACGAACGCCAGAATCGAACTGAAAAGGCCGTAGATGACGGCACCTTCGGGACGATTGGCATATACGTCGCGCACGGTCGCGAAGGTGGCCACCAGCATGGCCGATGCTCCAACAGCCTGAACCAGACGAAACGCAACAAAGGCTAATGCAGTTGAAGAACAAGCCGCTCCCAGAGACGCAGCAACGAAAGCCGTTGCGCCTACAAGCAGGATCGGCCGTCGCCCGACGCGATCGGAGAGTGGCCCAAAGATCACTTGGCCCACACCGAGCATCACCATGTAGAGGCTCAACGTGAGTTGGATTATGGATGGAGTCGTGTTCAGGACGCCCGGCATCGCCGGAACGACTGGAAGATAAATATCCATCGCCAGCGAGGCGAGGATGTCGAAGGGAGCCATAAGCAGCAAGGCTGCCGGCAGCGTATAGGCCCACGCGGGGCGTGTGGTGGTCATGACGAATCAACCGCTCGATTAAGGATACCGGGCAGCGTCTGCTCGTCAGCAATCAGATGGGATTGGTCTTACAGAGCGCCGCAACAACAATTCTGATGTTGCGGCTTACTTGTCTGCTGACTTGGAATTTCCCATGCTGATGGCTCCACGATTACGAAATTGAATAGCAGCTCTTATCGAATTAGTTGTTGCGTTGCAATGCGGTATCGTTGGCTCCTATAGCCCCAACCCCCGCTGCCGCCCTAACTGCCACGACACCGAACCGCCCTGCATGATACCCGCGACCTCGCGGCCGAGCTGGCGGTCGATGATCGGCCGCCACGGGACAAGGGTGAACTCGTGGCTCTTTTCCACGATGGCGAACTTGCCGCTCGTTAGCTGGACAGTCCCGGTGAACTTGCCGCTGACACTCTCACCATCCTTGGCGGCGCGGAACGGCAGCGCCTTGCCCTCGGCCATCTCCGCACCGGCGCGCGCAACTTCCCGCTCGCGCAGGGTGGCGAGAAGATTGCGCCGGTAGAAGATTCGGCCGTCCCTGTTGCGCGTGGCGTCGCGCTGTTCGATATGATGCTCGCGGCGCTGGTCCATGGCTTCGCGGACCTGTTGCCCGAAGCCGGTCGGCGCAAGGTCGGCCGTTTCGCCATGGACCAATCGCCGGTCCAGCCATGTCGCGCAGTCCGAACGTATCTGCCTTTGCAGATCAACCGGGGAAAGCACGCGAACGCTGGCCTGCCGGTCGCGGCCGGTATCGTAATCAGCCGCGCGGCTGACCAGATCATCTGGGATGCGCCATTGGTCGGCGTCGATGCGCTCGACGATGCCGGCCCGGCGCAGCGCCTCCAGCCGCCGGACATGGGCATCGATATAGCCCTCATCGTCGCCGCCGGGAACGCGGCCCTCGAATTTCGCCTGCTCCAGATGGCGGCTCGGCCGATAGATGCCGTCCTCGGCGATGGCGGTGATGGTGCGGTCGGACGGCCGGGGTGCCACCTCGGCCGGGCCGATCTGGATGACGCTGCCAATGCGGGCGTCCTCCAGCCGCTCGGGCGTGATGCCGGCGATGTGGTGCGTCCTACCGTCGATCCCGTCCACCACGATTGTCAGGTTCTCGCCCAACTCGGGGTCGTTTGCGGGAGAGGGCGAAATCCTACGCTAAGGCTTTGGCCAACGATATTCTCCGGTAAGATTGATGTGTTCCCAGGGGATAGGAGAAGTCGCTTGATATCTAGTATGACGTCTGTCGCACCTGCTTGATCGCGGCCGCGATAGCTAGATCGCGTTGCTCCTCTTCTCCATCCGCGTTCCAAGCTGCGGAAAGGCACCCATAAGCGTACGCCTGGTCGAGCAGGCGACGCGGATCGACGTCCAGCGCACGAGAGAATGCGTCCGCCATCTGTGCAATGCGTCTAGGATCGAGACAAAGGTCGTCTCTGTCAGCCGGATCGTAGAACATATTGGCGGCGCCAAAGCCCACTTCACCGACCAGACCGACGGGATCTATCACCAGCCAGCCGCGACTGGAGAACATGATGTTTTCATGATGCAGATCGCCATGTAGCCCACGCAGTTCCGAGGCATTGCTCATCATTTGATCGGCTATAATCGCCGCGTGGACGTAGTCAGTTTGACAACCTGCGTTTTGATCATCGCGCGCCCGCTGAAACAAAGCTGCAAAGCGATCCCGGATCGGGAGAAGGGCAGAAGGCAGGGGTTCCTCAGATGCGGCATACAGCTTCGCCATTAGTTCCGCTGCAATTTCGGTCGCCTGGTAGTCGCCGTGCTCGGCAACGATGTGAGAGAGCATTCGCTCCCCGGCATATTCGAGCAACATCAGATTGTTCTCACGACCGAGCAACCGGACTGCTCCCCTCCCATTGCGCCATACCAGATAGTCGGCCCCGCGCAGTTCATCAGCAATGTCTTCTATAGGTTTCAATCCCTTGACGATTGCAGGAGTCCCGTCTGGCAATGAAACTTTCCAAACGAGGCTGGAAAAGGTGTCCGCAATGAGAACAGGTTGCGAAACGTGCCAATGAGCAGGAAAAACAGGCGGCATGAACATCAACCCCAAGTCAGAGGGTCCAATCGCAGATAGAAGGCAAGGCGTTCGCGGTCGGGGGCTTCGATCCCCAATACATTGAATAGGACAGCGAAGGCGCGCTCTGCTTCATCTGGCGCTGCCCAGTTCTCTTCGGCGTTAGCAATCATGAGTGCCAAATCGGCATAGCGATCTGCTGTTCCGAGCCGCCCAAGGTCGATCAGACCCGTGCATTGAAGAGTTTTAGGGTCCACCATGAAGTTCGGCATGCAGGGATCACCATGGCAAACAACCATATCGGTGCGCTCTTGGTCGAGCCGCACCGGTAGCTCTCGTTCGACACGAGCCAAAAGATCGAGCTGCGGCGTACTCTTGTCGGCTCTGTTGCAAACTGTGATGACGGGCGCAGTTCGTCTCATGGCTGTTCGAGCGGTGCCCATTAGGCTGCTTCAAGTTCCATCCGTTTGCCGATGAGTTGAATGGCTTCGGTGAGGGCGCAAGCGCCGAGGCCGAAGGCACGCTCGACCAGCCGCGCCTCGCCGCAAATGTCGCGGGTGAGATTGAAGGCAGCTGCCTGTCCCTTGCGCAGGGCCCGCATCACCTCGAAGCCTTTGATCGTCGCATACGCCGTCTTCAGTGTCTTGAAACCCCGCACCGGCCGGATCAGCTGCTTCAGCTTGCCATGGTCAGCCTCAACGACGTTGTTCAGATACTTCACCTGGCGATGCTGGGTATCCTTGGGACATTTGCCTTCCGCTTTCAGTTCAGCAATGGCGGCGGTGTAGGTCGGCGCCTTATCGGTATTGATGATCTCGGGTTTCTCCCAGTCCTTCAACCCGCCCAGCGCCTTGCCCAGGAAACGCTTCGCAGCCTTCGTATTCCGCGTTGGCGAGAGATAAAAATCGATCGTGTTCCCGTCCTTGTCGACCGCGCGATACAGATACGTCCAGGCACCACGAACCTTGATATAGGTCTCATCGACCCGCCAACTCGTCGAGGCAGGGCGGCGCCATTGCCAGCGCAGCCGCTTCTCGATCTCCGGGGCGTATCTCTGAACCCAGCGGTAGATCGTGGAATGGTCAACATTCACGCCACGTTCGCCCATCATCTGCTCAAGATCCCGGTAGCTGATGCCATACCGGCAGTACCATCGCACCGCCCAAAGCACGATCTCACCCTCAAAATGCCGCCCTTTGAACCCTGACATCGCGCCACCCTCACTCTCGGCAAGACAGATCACCGAAAATCGGATCAGTTTGCAACAGAGCCCCTGATCGGGGTGGGGCTTCTGGCCGCCGCGGCCCTGATCGCGGGCATGAGCGTGGACGGCAATGTGCTGAGCTGGCCCGCGCTGCCGGCCAATCTGCTGATGCTGCACGCCTGGGGGCTGGCGCCGGTGGCGGGGTGGAACCACCCGTCCTGGTCGATCTCGGCGGAATGGTTCGCCTATCTGTGCTTCCCCCTGTTCGCCTTTGTCTTCTGGCGGCTGCGCGACAAGCCCGTGGCGGCGGTCGTGGGGGCGGCGGCCTTCCTGACCGTGCTCTATTTCGTGTTCGAACAGGTTGCGGGCTTCCCCCTGACCGAGGCGACCTTCCGCTGGGGCGCGCTGCGGATCGTGCCTTGCTTCGCCCTGGGCTGCGCCCTGTACCTGGTTTACCGCAAGGCCCCGCTGAAGGCGCCGTGGACGGCGTCGGCGGCCTCCTTCGCCCTGATGATCCTGAGCGCCGCCCTGGGCCTGTGGGACGGGATCACCGTCCTGTTCGCCGGCGCGCTGATCCTGTCATTGGCCTCGCTGCCGAACGCGCGGGCCGGGGTGCTGGCGTCCAGACCCGCCGTCTATCTGGGGGAGATCAGCTATTCGGTCTATATGGTCTGCGTGCCGTGGAAGCTGCTGTCGATCAATCTCGCGGCCAAGCTGACGGACGCCCCGGACAAGCAACTTCACATTTTTGTGTGGTTGGCGATTTTGGCGCTTTTGCCGGTCGTGGCGGCGGTGTCCTATCACCTGGTCGAACGCCCGGCCCGCAAGGCTTTGCGGGGGATGGCCGATCGGCGGAAAAAGTCGTCAAGTCAGAAAAAATCCAACGACGATACGCCGGAAAGGGTTTTTCAATCCTGACGTGGTGTGGTGTAACCGCCACAACGACGGGCAGCATACAGTTACAGCATGTTTAAACGGCTCAAAGCCGCTGCGGTTGCAGCGACCCTAGGTTTCGTCACGCTGGGCGCCGTCCCATCCGCCGCGAACGCCAGCGAGCCGTATTGGCAGTGCGTGACCTTCGCGCGCATGTTCTCGGGCATCAACATCTTCGGCGACGCCTGGACCTGGTGGCGTCAGGCCACCTCCAACTTCCGCACCGGCAAGGCGCCTGAAACCGGCTCGGTCCTGGTCTTCCGCCCCGAGGGCCGCATGAGCCGGGGCCACGTCGCCGTCGTCTCCGACATCCTGACTGACCGCGTGGTCCGCGTGACCCACGCCAACTGGGGCGGCAGCCGCGGCAAGGTCGAGGAAAACGTCACCGTCGTCGACGTCTCGCCAGCCAACGACTGGTCGCAGGTCAAGGTCTGGTACAATCCGATCAACGGCCTGGGCACCACCGTCTATCCGACCTACGGCTTCATCTACAAAGGCGCGCGCGACGCCTTCGACGCGGGCCGCCAGATCGCCGCCAATGCGACCGCCCAACCCCAGCCTCAGGCGCCGGGCCAGCACTAAGCCCGACTTGCGCGCCATCCCCTTGCGGGCGATAGGCTAGGCATGACCCAATCCAGCGACATCACCTACGCCGGTTATCTGGCGTTGGACGACCTGCTTTCGGCCCAGCACCCGCTGTCGGACGAACACGACGAGATGCTGTTCGTCGTCATCCACCAGACCAAGGAGCTGTGGCTCAAGCAGATTCTGCACGAGGTGGCCCTGGCCCAGACCATGGTGCGCAGCGGCGATCTGGTGCCCGCCTACAAGAGCCTGGCGCGGGTGTCGCGCATCCAGGCGGTGATGACCCAGAGCTGGGACATCCTGTCGACCATGACCCCGTCGGACTATCTGCGGTTCCGGGGGTCGCTCGGCTCGTCCTCCGGTTTCCAGAGCGACCAGTTCCGCCGGTTCGAGGCCATGCTGGGCCTGAAGGACTCCAGCTTCCTGAAGTTCCACGTCGACCGGCCCCAGGCCCATGAGGCGCTGAAGGCCGCCATCGCCGCGCCCAGCCTGTATGACGACGCCCTGGCCCAGTTGGCCATCGCGGGCCTGCCGGTGCCCGTCTCGGTGCTGAACCGCGACGTGACCCAGCCCTATGAGCCGTCAGAGGCGGTCGAGGCGGCCTGGCTGGAGGTTTATCGCGACACCGAACGCTGGTGGCCCCTGTATCAGCTGGCCGAGAAGCTGGTCGATCTGGACGACGCCCTGCTGACCTGGCGGCACAAGCATGTGGTCACGGTCGAGCGGATCATCGGTCGTCGTCGTGGGACGGGCGGAACGGAAGGCGCGGCCTATCTGGCCTCGACCCTGACCAAGCGTTGCTTCCCCGAGCTGTGGTCGCTGCGCACCAAGCTCTGACGCTGTTTTGATCGCGGCGCGGCAACCTTCGCTGCGCCCGTTCATTTCGCCGGTTCACCGCAACAGCGGAAAGGAGCGAGCGAGATGAGCAATCCCAACGCCCACGACATCAAGGTATTGAACGGACTGATCGAAACCACGCTGGACAGCGCCGACGGTTATCGCGAAGCCGCCGGGGAAACCCAGGACGCCCATTATCGCGACCTGTTCGAACGCCGCAACGCTGAACGCGCCAAGGTGGTCGACGACCTGTCCGCCGCCGTGCGCGGCCTGGGCGGTGATCCGGAATCATCCGGCTCCATCCTGGCCAAGGCCCACCGCGCCTTTCTGGACGTGAAACACGCCCTGCTGCGCAATGATGATTCCGTCGTCGGCTCGATCAACAGCGGCGAAAACTTCATCGCCGACAAGTTCGAAAAGTCGCTGGAGGACGGCGCCATCTCGGCCACCACGCGCGAGATCATTCGCCGCGCCTATGCCGCGATCAAGACCGGGCACGATCAGATGGAGGGGCTGAAACACAGCCTGGAGGGCCAGCGCGACGCCTCCAACCCGCTGTTTCCGAACTAGCGGATCCGCATCGTCCAAAGAAAAAGGCCCCGGCGCGATCGCCGGGGCCTTCGTCTATTCCGTCAGAAGCAGGATTTATGCTTCTTCGCTGGGCTTGTCGGCCGATCCGGTGACCGGAACGACGGCGCCCTTGGCCGGACGAACGGTCTGACGCTCGGCGATGCGCGCCGACTTACCGCGACGGTCGCGCAGATAGTACAGCTTGGCGCGACGCACGACGCCGCGGCGCTTCACTTCGATCGACTCGACGTTCGGCGACAGGATGGGGAACTTGCGCTCGACGCCTTCGCCGAACGAAATCTTGCGGACCGTGAAGGTCTCGTTCACGCCACCGCCGTCACGGGCGATGCAGACGCCTTCGAAGGCCTGAACGCGCTCGCGCTCGCCTTCCTTGATCTTCACGTTGACGCGCAGGGTGTCGCCGGGCTGGAAGTCCGGGATCTTGCGGTCGCCCAGAACGCGGGCTTTTTCTTCGGCAGCGATCTGCTGAACGATATTCATTCTATTTCTCCTCGAGCTTTGCGCTCTTTACCTGTGATTTGGCGGAATGCGCTTCCCAGAGGTCTGGGCGGCGTTCCCGCGTCGTTAGCTCCCGTTGCGCCTGACGCCATTGGTCGACCTTCTTGTGGTCGCCCGACAGCAGCACTTCGGGAATATCCAGCCCCTCGAACGTCCGCGGTCGCGTGTACTGCGGGTGTTCCAGAAGCCCATCCTCGAAGCTTTCGGACGACAGGCTGTCGCCTGAGCCGAGCACGCCGGGGATCAGCCTTACGCACGCCTCGATCGCGACCATCGCCGCCGCCTCGCCGCCGGCGAGAACCGCGTCTCCGACCGAGACCTCCTCGAACCCGCGTGCGTCAAGCACCCGCTGGTCCACCCCCTCGAAACGGCCGCACAGCACGACGATCCCGTCGGCCCCACCCTTTTCAGGCGAGACCCATTCCTTGACGCGCGCCTGGGTCAGGGGCCTGCCCCTGGCGCTCATGTACAAAAGCGGCCGCTTTGGTCCCGACAGGCTATCGACCGCCCGAGCCACAACGTCCGCCTTAAGCACAGCACCTGGCCCGCCACCCGCAGGGGTGTCGTCCAGGAAGCCGCGCGTATCTGTGGAAAAGGCGCGGATGTCAACCGTTTCAAGCTCCCACAGCCCCCTCTCGCGCCAGGCCGTGCCGATCAGCGACACGCCGAGCGGGCCGGGAAAGGCGTCGGGGAACATGGTCAGGACGGTGGCAGTGAAGGGCATGGCGGCGGCTCATACACATAAAGTCGGAAAAATCCGACTCTGACCTTTCCCTCCCCGTGCCGGGGAGGGTGGCTGAGCGGAGCGAGGCCGGGTGGGGAGGGCCGGCGGCCAAGCGGGCTGCGCGCCTGAAATGCGTCTCCCTGCCGTCCCCACCCGGTCGCTTCGCGACCACCCTCCCACGAAGGGGAGGGAGAGGCCGTTTAGTTCGCTGGCTTGCCGCCGCCCGCTGCGATCCAAGCGTTGACCTGATCCTCCAGCACGTCCAGCGGCACGGAGCCGGAACCCAGCACAACGGCGTGGAAGTCCTTGATGTCGAACCGGTCGCCCAGGGACGCACGGGCCTTGTCGCGCAGTTCCTCGATCTTCAGTTCGCCGATCTTGTAGCTGGTCGCCTGGCCGGGGTTGGTGATGTAGCGCTCGACTTCCTTGACGATGTCGCGCTCCGACAGCAGCGAGTTCTGGCGGAAATAGTCGATCGCCTGTTCACGGCTCCAGCGTTTGGCGTGCAGGCCCGTGTCGGTCACCAGGCGCACCGCCCGCCACAGCTCGGTCGAGAGACGGCCGAAGTCGGAATAAGGGTCCTGATAGAAGCCCATCTCCTTGCCCAGACGCTCTGCATAAAGTCCCCAACCCTCGGCGTATGCGCCGTAACCCCCGAAACGACGGAAGCGCGGCAGGCCCTCGATCTCCTGGGCGTAGGCGATCTGGAAATGGTGGCCCGGCGCGCCCTCGTGATAGCTGATGCCCTCGATCTGGGGCTTCAGGACCTGGGTCATGTCCGACAGGTTCACGTAATAGATGCCGGGGCGCGAACCGTCAGGGGCGGGGGCGTTATAGAAGGCGATGGCGGCCGTCGCCTCGCGGAACGGTTCGACCGCGCGGACCTCCAGCGCCGCCTTGGGCAGGGTCGAGAACCACTGCGGCGCCACGTCCATCACCTGGGCGACGAAGGCGCGGGCGTCGGTCAGATACTGCTCCTTGCCCTCCGGCGTGTTCGGATACTGGAAGCGCGGATCGGTCTTCAGGAAGACGAAGAAGTCCTGCAGCGAGCCGTTGAAGCCGATCTGGGCCTTGACGACCTCCATCTCGCGCTGGATGCGGGCGACCTCCTGCAGGCCCGTCTGGTGGATCTGGTCGGCGGTCAGATCGGTCGTGGTCGAGAGCTGGAGGCGGGCGTTGTAATAGGCCTCGCCGTCCGGCAGGCGCCAGACGCCGGCGTCGCTGTCGGCTTGGGGCTGAACCTCGGTCAGGGCGGTCAGGACCGTCTCGAACCCGCGCTTGTAGGAGCCGGTCAGGGCGGTGCGGGCCGAGGCCAGCAGCCGGTCCTTGGCCGCCTGGTCCGTGTCGAGGGCAGCGACCTTCTTCTGGAAGTCGGCCCAGACCGGGTTGTCGGCGCCGGTGTCGAATGGGGCGCCGGTGATGACGTTGCGGGTGCTGTCCAGCGAGGGCTGGAAGACGAACCGGGGCGAGACGACGCCGGCGGCGGCGCGCGTCTTCAGGGTGGCGGCGACCTGATCCATCTGGCGCTCGGCGTCGTTCAGACGGGCCACATAGGCCTCGGCGTCCGAGACGCTGGCGACGCGGTGATTATTGATCAGGAAGATCGGCAGGTTGGTCGTCGGATTGCCCATGGCCGTGAACTGGAAGCTCCAGTTGCGCCACTGGTTGGAGGTGCGCGCCTGTTCAACGCCGTATTCGAACATCCGCCACGACAGTTTCGCCTGCGGGCTGAGCTTGGCCGGATCGAACTGGGCCTTCATCTGGGCCAACTGGGCCTCCTGCAGCGCCAGGGCCCGGTCGGCGGCGGCGTCGGAGACATCATCCAGCTTGTCGTAGTCGGTCTTCAGGCCCAGGGCGGTCATTGACTGGGGACTGAGGGCGATGCGGGCCTGGAAGGCCTGTTCGAAGAAGGCGTTCAGCCGGGCGTCCTCGCTCTGGGCCGCTGCTGCCGGAGCGACAGATGTGGTCTGGGCCAAGGCCGGCGCACCGGACAGGACGGCCATGACGGCCACGGACGAAATCAGGAAACGACGCATCAACAACCCCTCAGAAGCGAAGCGGGCAGCTTCGACGCCATCGGCGCCCGGCGCAATGGCCTGCGCCGTTTCGGCATTGCGGTGTTCCGTCGCTGTCCGCCGACGAGGCCATGCAACCGGAAACCGCGATCGGCGTTTCGACAGCTTGACCATACAAGAAGGGGTTCTCTCCATGCGCAAGATCATCGCTCTGTCCGTCGTCGCCGCCGCCCTGGCCGTGTCGGCCTGCAACACCATTTCCGGCGTCGGACGCGATGTGGCGGCGGCGGGTTCGGCCGTCAGCTCGACCGCCGAGAGCGCCAAGAAATAGTCGAGACAACGCCCTGCCGACCGGCCGATCCTGCGGGACCAGTCGTTCTCGGCGCCGTCATCTGACGGTGTTATGCTCGGACTGACCTCAACAGGAGACAGACTATGGGCTTTCTCGACAACGTATTGAACGGTCTGGGCGATGACGCCGCGGGCGGTCTGGGCGATCTGCTGAAAGGGCAGGGCGGCG
Organism: Brevundimonas nasdae; assembly: GCF_019395145.1. Taxonomy (NCBI): domain Bacteria; kingdom Pseudomonadati; phylum Pseudomonadota; class Alphaproteobacteria; order Caulobacterales; family Caulobacteraceae; genus Brevundimonas; species Brevundimonas nasdae. The sequence goes on along the minus strand of NZ_CP080034.1, from coordinate 2,840,335 downwards.
TCGGCGGTCTGGTGGAGAAATTCAACCAGGCCGGGCTTGGCGACGTGGTCGGCTCCTGGGTCGGCAAGGGCGCCAACGCCGCAATTTCGGCCGAGCAGATCCAGGCCGTCATCGGCCATGGCCCTATCGCCGACATCGCCGCCAAGATGGGCATCTCGCCGCAACAGGCCAGCGAAACCCTGGCCGGACTGTTGCCCGAGGCCATCGACCGGCTGACGCCGGGCGGTCAGACCGCCGGGGCCGATGACCTGTTGAACAAACTGCCGGGCGGTCTTGGCGGCCTGGGCGGAATGATCGGCGGCTTCCTCAAGCGCTGAGGGACTTGGCCGCCTTGCGGGTTTCCAGCGTCAGTCTGATCCATTCCAGCGCGCAGAACAGCACGGCGATCAGACCCAGCGCGGCGGCGAACTGGAACATGGGCGCAAACCCTGCCCGATCCACCAGTTCGCCGAGCGGCGCCCGCCCCAGGGTGCCGATCAACAGGGCCAAAGAGGTGAAGACGGCGAACTGAACCGCGCCGAACAACCGGTTCGACAGCGCCGACAGATAGGCGACGAAGGCCGCGCCCGCAAAGCCGCCCGCGATGTTCTCGCCCGCGATGGCGGCCATCAGCCGGGCCAGGGGCTCGCCGACGCCGAAGGTTCCGAACAGGGCATAGAGGCCGGTGGCCCGCATGAAGGGGTCGATCACCGGCGCGCCCATCGCCAGATCCATCATCAGCAGATTGGTCGCGGCGCTGATGACCGCGCCGATCAGCAGGCAGGGCATCCGGCCGATGACCAGCAGGGCCCATCCGCCCAGGGCGATGCCCAGCAGGGTCATGAAGACGCCGAAGGTCTTTGACGCCAGGGCGACCTCGGTCATGGTGTGGCCCAGGGCGCCGCCCTCTGTCCCCATATAGAAGGGATAGGCGAAAGGCCCCCACACGCCGTCGGTGATCCGATAGCTGAGGATCAGGCCCAGCACGATCACCGCGCCCCAGCCCAGACGTCCCATCAACTCGACCAGGGGCGCCAGAATGGCGTCATAAAAGCGCTCGCCCAGGCCGCCTTGGGCGGCGGAGGCGGAGGCGACGGTCTTGCGCCCGCGCCAGACCAGGCCGCCCGCCAGGATAGCAGGCAGCAGGACGGCGGCGGCGACGATCAGCGGCCCCCAGGTCTGGATGAAGGTTCCGGCGCTGGGCGCGGGCGTGGTCGTCAGGGCTGAAACCATGAAACGGATCAACATGAAGGCGGCCCAGCCCCAGGCCGCAAGCGTGATGATCAGGGCCGCGCGGCGCAGGCCGGGCGTCGCAACCCGCTCCCGCGCGATCGCTTGAGCAGCCTCGCGCTCGGGTTCGGGGGCGATGAAGGCGCCGATCAGCCCAAGGCCCATCAGGCCCGCACCGATCAGGAAGGTCGAAGGCCAGCCTAGCACATCGGCCAGGATCAAGGCGCCCGCGCCGCCGACAAGGGCGGCCGTGCGGAAGCCCAGTTGATAGACCGCCGACAGCAGGTCCACCGGCGCGCGGTCGTCCGCCGCCTCGATCCGCCAGGTGTCGATGACGATATCCTGCGTCGCCGAGACGAAGGCGCCGACGGCGGCAGCCAGGGCCAGGGCGCCGATGGCGTTGCTGGCGGGGTGGGACACGGCGATGACGACGAAGGTCAGAGCCAGAATGATCTGGCAGACGATCATCCAGGATCGTCTCTGCCCCAATCGCCCGACGCCGGGCAGACGCAGCCCGACAGCCGGGGACCACAGAAACTTGAAGGCGCCGAACAGGCCGACCCACGACAGGACGCCGATGGTGGCCACCGACACGTTCACCGCCGTCAACCACGCGTTCAACGTGCCGAACAGCATGGCGAAGGGCAGGCCGGAAGAGAAGCCCAGCAGCAGCATGGCCAGGGTGCGCCGCTCGCGGAAAGCGGCTTTCAGAACGCCCAGTCCCTTGGGTTGAGGTCGAAGCGCCGCGACCTCAGAAGCGGGCGTTGATGTCTGGTCGTTCATGCACGGCTCCGACGGCGGCCAAAACGCGGACGCCTGTATTCATCCGACCTTGGCGTGTCCGTCGGCGTTCGTCCAGCGGGCCAGAGCGGCGCGGAGCGAGGCGGCGTCCAGCGGCTTGACCAGATGGTCGTTCATCCCGGCCTCCAGACAGGCCCGGCGGTCCTCGGCGAAGGCGTTGGCGGTCAGGGCCAGGATGGGCGTCGAATCACCCGCGGCCCGGATGGCGCGCGCGGCGGCTGGGCCGTCCATGCCCGGCATGCGCATGTCCATGAAGACCAGATCATAACGGGCGCGGCTGACGGCCTCGACCGCCTCGGCGCCCGTGGCTGCGGTTTCGACGACGCAGCCCTCGCGGCGCAACAGGGTGCGGGCCAGAAGGGCGCCGACCGGATTGTCCTCGGCTAAAAGCACCCGCGTGCCGGCGAAACGGGCCGGGGCGACGCGGTCGTCTTCGGGCGAAGGGGCGGGGGCTGCGGCCTCGCTGGCGACGTTGCCGACGGCGGCCAGGACCCGCTCGACCAATGAGGCGCGGCGCAGGGGCTTGATCAGATAGCCATGGAAGCCAGCGGACCGATAACGGGCGATCAGGTCACGCTCGGACGGCTTCAGCAGGATGATGGCGCGGCCCGTCTCGGGATGGGGCGCCAGCCCAGCTTTTGGCGCGCTGGCGTGATCGATCAGGGCGACCGGCGCGTCAGCCGCGACCAAGCCGCCGGAGGCCGCGATCTGTTCGACGGCGGCCGACAGGATGAAGGGGTGAGGCGAGCGCACGGCTACGGTCTGGCCCTCAAGCGGACGGCCGCGAGGCGCAGCGACGACATCGAACGGGGCGATGAAGCGGAAACGGGCGCCGGGGCCGTCGGGCCGATCCTCGACCTGGACGGTCCCGTCCATGGCGGCGGCCAGTTTGCGCACGACCGCCAGACCCAGGCCCGCGCCGTCATGGCGCACGGCGTCCGACGAATCGGCATGGCCGAACTCCTCGAAGATGCGGTCGCGGGCTTCAGGGGCGACGCCCGGTCCGGTGTCGTCGACGATGAAGGCCAGGCGCGGGCGGTTTGGATCGGTGTCTGCGCATTCGACCGATATCCGCACCCCGCCGTTTTCAGTGAACTTGACCGCATTGCCCGCCAGATTGAACAGGACCTGACGCAGGCGCCCTTCGTCGGCCAGAATGTCCGGCGTGTCGGCGGCGACGGACCAGACGATCTCCAGCCCCTTGTCATGGGCGCGGGGGCTGAGCAATTCGGCGACGCCGCGCACCAGCCCCTCCAGATCGACCGGCACCAGATCGAACTCCAGCGCGTGGGCCTCCAGCCGGGCATAGTCGAGCAGGTCGTTGACCAGACCCAGCAGATGCTCCGCCGATTGGCGTGCGGTTTCTGCATAGGCGCGCTGGGCGCCGTTCAGCGGGGTGTTCTGCAACAGATTGATCATGCCGATGACGCCGTTCAGGGGCGTGCGCATCTCGTGGCTCATCAGCCGCAGGAATTGCTGGGCGGGATCGACGGCGTCCGCTGCGCCGTTCTCGATCAGGTTCGCTGTTGTCCGTCGCGCCATGGCCGCTCTCCGTAGGGCGGTGAGGATAGGAGGGGCGGGTTAAGGATTGTCTGCGCGCATGGCTCCATCATGAGTGGAGGAAGGGCGTCTGTTCCCCTTCGTCTTCACGCACGCCGAACCCGCCGTCGCTGCGCGCGGCGACACGGCGGTCGAAATCAGCCTCGGCGCCCACGGTGTTGCGACGATAGATCAGGGCCTCGGCGATATGGCGGCGCAGCACGCCGGTCGCTCCGTCCAGATCCGCGATGGTGCGCGCCAGCCGCAGGGTGCGGGTCCAGCCGCGCGCCGTCAGCGCCCCCGCCTCACCCGCGCGCATCAGCAGCATCCGTCCCGCCTCATCGGGCGTGGCGAACCGGTCCAGGGTGTCGCCGGATGCGCGGGCGTTCAGGCCCTGCGCCGGATCGAGCCCTGCGGCCCGCACCCGTTCCTCCTGCATGGCGCGGGCGGCGGCGACGCGGGCCCTGGCCTCGACCGTGCCTTCGGCGGGCGGCGGCAGGGCCATGTCGGCGGCGGTGACCGGCGGCGTCTCCACGGTCAGGTCGATGCGGTCGAACATGGGGCCGGAAATGCGGTTCTGGTAGTCGCGCTGACAACGCGGGGCCTTGCCGCAGGCGCCGCGCCCGGCTCCGCCCATGCCGCAGCGGCAGGGGTTCATGGCCGCCACCAACTGGAACCGCGCCGGATAGCGGACATGGGCGTTGGCGCGGGCCACCACGATCTCGCCCGTCTCCAGCGGCTGCCGCAGGGAATCCAGCGCCTGGGCCGAATATTCCGGCAACTCGTCCAGGAACAGCACGCCGTTGTGCGCCAACGAGGCCTCGCCCGGTTTGGCGCGCAGGCCCCCGCCGTGTGAGTTCCGGCACCCGATGCGACAAACCAAGCCTGAGATGACCCGTTAACGGTGCCCAAAGCTCCGATTTCATCCACCAAGAACTGCGACAAAATCTAGGACTCTGGCAAATAATGCGACAAGATACCGAAGTGCATAAGCGCCGACGCATTCCACCGGGCCGTCGCTCAGTGACAGGGCAGATGCCCTCGCGCTATCCGAGCGGACCGCTTCTTTACGAGTCCAAACTGGAACGCGATTTCCTTATGTTGCTGGAGGTGGACGGCCACATCCGCGACGTGGTCACTCAGCCGATGACGATCAGTCTTACGGTCGATGGCCAGGCGCGTACCTATACGCCCGACATCATGGCGGTCTGGCAGACACGCTCGCCTTGGCCTCACGGCTTTCGACGCGTGGTCTTCGAGGTGAAACCGCTGGCGATCCTACGCTCGGAATATGGAACACTGGCGCCGAAGTACCGCGCCGCTCGCCGGTATTTCGCCGAGAGAAATGTCGGCTACCGCGTGGTGACCGAACGCACCATTCGCACACAGCGTCAGGTGAACGCCGAACTGATCGCCCCGACCCTGCGAGGCAGCGTGGATCAGGAAATGGTGCGTCGGGTGCAGGCGATTGTCCTCGCCAAGGGGACGCACCGACTAGGCGACATCCGTTTCCGGCTGGAGGAGGAAGGGGCCATTCGCGGCGTTGTTATGGAAGCCCTCTATTACATGCTGGGTGCGGAGCTTCTGATTGGCGACCTCAACAAGCCTCTCACCGACGATACGCCTCTGACGTGGTGGGCGAATGCGAAAATCGGAGCATTGCTTGAAGGGACTTAGGTTAGACGCCGGCGTCAATGTCACGATCGGCAATCGCCCTGCCACTATCGTTCGCGTACTCGACCTGGACAGCTATCTGGTCCGCTTCGAGAGCGAGGAACATCGCGTCGTCGGGCGTAAGGACATCGACGATCCACGAAGCGTAAGCGCACCGATCCGCGCTTTGGACGACTATAGCCCTAAAGAGACCGAGGAAGCTTACTGTTGGTGGGAAGTCCTCAAACCCCTTCTCACCGGCGCCATCTCGCGTGGTGAAAAGTCGGACTTCATAATCGAAGCCGGCAAGGTGCTCGGGGTTGATCGAGCGACCGTCTATCGCCGTGTGAAAGGCTACACCGGCTCGGTCATGAGCTTGCTTCCAAAGGGCGGGCAAGGCGCGCGCGGACAGCGGCGTATGAGCGCCGAGCGAGACGCCCTCCTCGATGCCATCATCAGGAAGCACTACCTGGTCAAAAATCAGCCCGCCCCTATGACGGTGTACAAGGAACACCTTGAAATCGAATTCGCAAAGGCGGGTTTACGCCCTCCGGTTCTCGCCACCTTCTACGCTCGCATCGCGGCGCTAGACCCGATCGAGGTCATCGAGGCGCGCCAGGGCAAGCGGGCATCGCACGACGCCAAGAAGCGCCTGATGGGCAGCTATCCTTTCGCCGAGGCGCCGCTCAGTTCAGTCCAGATCGATTATTGGGATTACGATCTCGAAGTGGTGGACAGCGTTGATCGCCTCCCCATCGGCCGACCTCGGCTGACGATGGTGATCGACACATTCAGCTTCATGCCCATCGGCTACTATCTCTCTCTGGACCCTACCGGCGCCTCCAGCGCCGGCCTCGCGATCTTCCATTCGATCACACGCAAAGAACGATGGCTCGCCGACCTGGGCGTGGAGATGGAGTGGCCCGTTTGGGGCTTCCCTAAGATGATCCATGCGGACAATGCCAAGGAGTTCAGGGGCTCCATGCTTCGACAGTTCATGGCGAACGTGGACGGGGAGCTGATGAACCGGAAGGTCAAGACGCCTCGATATGGCCCCCACATCGAACGCTACTTTGGCAAGCTAGCGTTCAGCGTGAAGCACCTCCCTGGCGCGACCGGATCGAATATTCGCGAGCGCGCAAAGCTTCCCGACCCGAGGAAGTCCGCCAGCCTCACGCTTGGGGAGCTTGAACTCTACCTCCTCAGCGTCATCAAGGAACACATCAACACCAAGCATTCCACGCTGGGCATGACCCCGCTGGAGAAATGGCGCTCGTACTTCTTCGAAGGGACCAAGCAGATCAACAAGCTGCCTGACGAAGTCGACAATCTCGATTTCTGGCGCAAGGAACTGATGCCGAAGACCGAGCGGACGCTACAAAGCTATGGCGTTCAGTGGGATCTCTTCCACTACGATTCCGACGGCTTGGTCGCCCTGCGTCAGCGACATGCGAAGACCCCAAGCAAGACCTTCACTGTCCGCCGCGACCCACGCGATGTTTCGGAGGTGTACGTCTGGGATCCGGACAACAAGGTCTATCTGACCGTCCGCTACAGAAGCCCCATGAGCATCGGCATGTCCCTATGGGACCAACGAGCAACGAAGCGCGCCCTGGAGGAACAGGGCCTAATGCACATCGGAGAAAACGAGATCTTCGACGCTCACAAAGAGCGCATCAAGCGTCAGGAGTTGGTCGCCAGTTCCAAACAGGACACGGTGAAAGCCAGGCGCCAACGCGAACAGAAGCGGCGCCATGAAGACGCGAGAAAGCGGGAGAAGGCGGTCGTCACCGGCTCCGGGCCGCCGGCCGCCGTGCCCAGGCCGATCGCAGTTCCCTTGTCGGCTGAGCCGCCGCCGCCTGAGAGCCCGGCTGCGCCGCGCCGCACCGACACCTTCGACGATCTGGACATCTGATGACCGATACCGCCGCTTCGCGTTACGCGCACCTCGCCCCGAAGGCTCTCCAGGTCATCGACCTCGAAGGGCCAGAGCGGATTGTTTCTCGCTGGGGCAACCTATGGGTCGGCTACCCTAGGCTCAAAAAAATCTACGACAAAATGGAGGTTATGCTGATGACGCCTCCAACAACGCGGCCCCGTAATCTGCTACTCCTAGGGGAATCGAACGTCGGGAAAACGACTATGCTTCGCCGTTGGGCGGAGCGGAAGAATGACGCGGCGGCGGAAGCTGAGCGACTGTGCGATCCCGCCTTACTCGGTGAATGGGCTCATATCCCTGTCGTATGCGTCGAAACGCCACCGCTAGGTGATGAGGCGCGGCTTTACGAAAACATCCTCGAAAAGTTGGGTTTCCCTCTTCCGGCGTCCTATTCGACCTCAGCCAAACTCAGGACGGTTGTGAAGTTGATAAAGGCCAACAGGGTCGGCCTCATCATTCTCGACGAGTTTCACAACGCCCTCCCCGCACACTTCAAACAGCTCCTCCGTTTCAATGTGGTCCTCAAGAACCTGACCAACGAAACCGGCATTCCATTTCTAGTCGCCGGCACCGACATGGTGGATCAGGTGTTCCAGAAGGACGATCAGCTACACCGCCGGTTCTCGCGAGCGACACTGGAGCGTTGGCCGTATGACGAAGATTGGCGCACGTTGCTTCGCAGCTTCCAGGCGCTGATCCCTCTTCGCAAGCCGTCATGCCTAGATGATGAGGACATCGCGAGAACATTGCACGAGGTGTCGAGCGGCCGGATCGGCGATCTCTCCTATGTTCTCCATGACGCGGCGCTGCTCGCCGTGCAGTCGGGCGAGGAGCGGATCACCGCCGATCTGATCAAGCCGCTTTGATGGCGGCAGGAGCATCACCCGGTGGCGATGCTCCTACCGCTGATTTCCGGCCGTGGCCCTTTCGAGGGCGCCCGAAGCCCGATGAGCTTTTGTCGTCGTGGTTCCTGCGCGCGGCGGAGGCCATGGAAATGAAGCCTTACGCGCTGGCTCACATCGCCTGGCGTTCGACCCCTCCTCCTCTGACACGCGATATCGACGGCATCGCCGATGATCGGATTCTCGCTATACTTTCGGCTTCGACGCTGACGCCCATCGAGCAATGCCGCGCCACTACGCTCGCTAGTTACGAAGGCGTACTCTTCGAATCCCATCAGCCCCTCGGACGCACCACTTGGATCATGCCGTTGGGTGTCCGTGCGCGCACCCGACTTAGTCCGGGGCTGCAATACTGCCCGGCCTGCTTGGAACAGGCGCCCTATTATCGTCGGCTGTGGCGCGTGTCCTGGGCGACGGCCTGTGTCGAACACAAGCTGCGGCTTCTTGATCGATGCTCGCACTGTGCATCGATCTTGGCGCCCTTCCGCGCCCGAGGTTTCGCCTGCTTCAACTGCGGCGCCGCTCTGGCGGATGGCCAACGACTGCCGGCGAGCGAAATGGTCCTGTCTCTCCAGATGCGGCAGGAGCTGATCCTGGCTCAGGGCTGGGGCGAGCTAGGTCCCAGCCACTTCCCCTACTCAGTTCAGTATTTCCAGACGATCCGGCACGTCGCGCGATCATTATCCCTGGGCGCCCGCGCGACCACCTTTCGCACCGTGGCTGCGGAATCTTGGGGTGGTGATCCATCGCCATATGAGGGTGAAAAGCGCGACATCGACGTTTTGACGGCGACCGAGCGCCACCGCCTGTTCGATCTGGTCTCGCGACTGTTGGAGGAATGGCCGGAACGGTTCGTCTCGACGGCCTCGACGGCAGGCCTATGGCAATCATGGGCCCTACGCGATGACGACAGGCCGCCCTTCGCTTACGCCTCCATGGTCGCCGAACGCCTGGCCACGCCTAGGTACTCTCCATCGCGGGCTGAGGTTCAGAGCGCAGCTGATTACCTGCGCCGACGGTCCTCAGGCCTCACCAAGCTTGCGCTCAAAAAACTTGTCGGCGACAGCATCCATATTCAGCCGATCTTCGACGCTGAGCGTCAGGCCTCCTTCCTCCCGGCGTTCCGCGAAGCGCCCATCGGCTGAAACGCAGGTGATGCACCTAGCGAGCAGCTAACGCCGGGCCCATAACCGACCCGTCGTTCAGCCGGCCTCTTCCCACCTGCGGGTGATGCTCCGCACATCTCCCGCCACGATCAACCGCGCTTCATCCCGGGTCAGCCCAGGCACTCGCAGGAGCCGGTCGTAGTCCGTGAACCTGTGCCGCACGTCGTTCTGGATCGTCAGGCCGACGGCATGGCCGAGCGTGGTGGGCGGGTCCCAAGTGCGGCTGGCTATCCGCAGGGCATAGGCGTCGGCGAACTCGGCTGGGCAGGTTGGGTGATGGCGGGAGATGTGTTCCCGGACTTCGACTTCCGAGAAAGTGCTGCGCTTACGCTTTCGACGTCGGGCCATCGCACCCATCGTATCCGGACCTAGCGGACAGGGTGGCCGCTAGTTGTGCTGCAATATAAACAATTGAAAGCCGACCGGCACCTAGCCGCCGTCAGTGTGACGCGTCCGCGCCAGCACCTTAGTTCGACTAGCGATGTGGTTCGCATAGGCGTGGATGTTTCGCCGCCAGGTCTCATTCCGAGGTCTGGTTTCCACTCGGTAGGACGCGGGAACGTCGTCCTGTCGCCATACGCCTCGGGCCGCCGCATTGACCGCCAGCAGGGCCTGCATATCCTCGTAGTTCAGCCGCCATCCCATAGGCGCTAGCACGAGGCCCAAGGCGCGCCGATTGTCTCGGTCAACGGTATCAGCGGGTCGTTCAGCGTCAAAGATATACACGTACCCTTCGGGCAGAGTGATTTCCATGACAAGGCAACGACGGGAGCGACCATCATTCGTTTCCGACCACGACAACGGGCTCTCGTCATCAGCGAATTTTGGGTAACGATGCAGCCCGTCGCTGGTGTTTGCACCGGGCCCGATTGGAGGCAGGAAGGCCGCGCAAGCCCACCCTTGCCGCTCCGCCGCTTTCTCGACCGCCAGTCGTGTGGCCATAAGCCATTCGTTCGGCGGCCGGGGCGGGTCGTCCACTTCGTCCGACTTACTCATCCAATTGATGGGTGTCACCTTTTGCTTAGTTCCATATGACCAGGTCGAGGATCCTACGGTTACCTCATAGGTGTCGCCTTCGATTACGACGACATTGCTCGGCTCACCGTCTTTGATGATGACGTGGTCCAGCACGAAACCGGGATCATGGTGGGTGTGCTGGCTGCTGAGGGGCATTTCAGCGAGGTTTGATGCGCTGGGCTGGTCGGGCAGAATTCGCAGAGGTTCGGAGCCTCTGGTCCCTCGCCGCCGTGAGACGGGGCGTCGCTTCTCGTCGTCCTGACGTTCCTCCCCGCCTGTCAGCGAGACGACGATCCGCTTCACGTCGAAAGGCACCTCGATCGCGTGGATGCGGGTGATGAGCTTTCGCCATCCGCCCGGTGTGACCCGCGTCCAGCGCCATTCGACATGCCACTTCGTAGGCTGATCATAGGGGTAGATGGTTTCAGGATAGATGCGACCTTTGCCGGCCGCCGCAGTCTGAACCGACGCAAAAACGCGTCGGAACGCCGTATGCATTTGCGGGTTGGTGACGATACGAGCGGCGATCTCGGCCTCGTGCCGAGACAGCGGCCGGTAGGCGGCGATATGGACGGTTGAGGGGTCGTCTGAGGCGCGGCCACTATTGGATGCGTCGAACACCTGCCGGCGGAACGTTGGCGCGATCTTGTGGCCGCCTTCGACCGTCAGCTTGAGGAACGACGCCGTGCCCCCGAAGACGTATCGGATCAGCTCCATCGCCGGGACATAGTAGCGGTCGGCGGGGCCGGACTTTATCTGCCAGACGGGCGCATCGGCAAAGCCGGTGACTGGATAGGGAGGTCGGTCGGTCTTTTCCCATGTCGGGTCGGCATCGCCGAGTTTGTGGGTTGGCAGGCCAGAGATCCTATCGACCTCAATGGTGGAGATCTGCGGTCCCCTTTTATCCGCCACGGGTTCGCCGTTGCGCCAGCGACTTCCAATCGGAAGGCCGGCCACGTCGCCCAGAGCGCGGCGCAGAAGGCGCATCTGTGGCAAAGGCTGTGAGCCTTCTCTGAAGCGCCAGCGCCAATCCGCCAGTAGCACCTCACCCATCCAGGCGACGGGGGTGGAATCCACGGCGCCGTACATCACCACTTCCCAGACGGCGTCGTCCTCGGGGAAGTCATCGAACGCATAGGCGGGGAGCCTGCTGGGAGGCTGTGACAACGCTGAACTCGCACTCAGGCCTATTTCGGGACAGCCGAATATCCAAGGACATCACAACCGGAAGCTTAACGGCTGTGCGATTTCCAGTGCCTGAATTGGGATTGGCCTCTGAACTAGCGGTGAGATGCCCTGCCTTTTGGAAGACAATAGCGGACGGGGCACCGCTGTCTGTGTGGAGCCAAACAACTGGGCGCCTCTGGTCAGTTCGTGTGGACGGCTTGCGCCAAGCTGGACACGGCATCGGTAAGAGTTGTGGGGCGACAGAGCTATTCAACAAAGCGCCGTCGCCCCACAACGGAACTGACCCACAGCAATCGGTCTATCTAGAACTAACTGTCGGCTGATGACTCAAAGCGGCGGTTCGAGACGTCCGCTTGCAAGCGGGCCTAGTCGCCGTCTGACTTAGAAGAATCCTGTTTTTAAAAACTCCTCGTATAGCAGTCGCGCGATCTCATAGCCGATCGTATGAAAGCCGTGCGGAGCCGACGTGACGAACTGGCATTCTTCACCGGGCGCAAACGAGAAGTGTGCCGGGGTTTATTCGCTGCTTCGTCGGCGGAGTCGCACTGCTCGCACACGACCTTTCTGCGAAGCGAGCCATGCGTCCATCTGGGAGGACGCGGCCGTAGCGTATGTCATCGACGCTATGGGGACGAAGCGCCTTCAGACCATTGTCCGGTGGCGGTGCGCGTGTCGGGCTGAAGCCCTGCGGCGGCCGATCAGTGGCCGTCATCCAGGGCCCTCACGGCTCGCGCCCCTTGCGGCGCCGCTCGAAATTCTGTTGGACGACCTATGGGCAAGTACGATCCTTTGGCCGCCTTTCTGCGGCGCCGCGCTGCAGATGACATCGAACTGACGTTCACGGAGATCGAACGTCGGCTGGGCGCCCTTCTGCCGAAGGCCGCTCAGGCGCACGGTTGGTGGTCGGGTGACGGCGTACAGGTTCGGGCGTGGTCGGCGGTGGGCTTCGGCACCGAGCTCACGGGTCCGGAGCGGGTCCGGTTTACGCGCCGCTCAGTCGGGGACTGATACGCCGTGCAGGGGCCAGGATCTCCACCCGATCGCGACGTCCTCGGTGACCGGAACGTCCGCGCAGGGTCTTGATCGGGTCAGATCCACACGAGGCTGCGACAATGTCGCACTTGCGCGTCACGGCGTGCGCCGTCAAACCCCAGGCTCCGTCGGACTCGGTTCGAGTGGCTACCCTAGGCGCCCATCCCCTAGGATTTGACGCAGCGCCCGCTGATCGGCTGGCACAGCGCGTAGACGGAACGCGCCGCCAGTTGCACCCCAAGTGGACCCTGCGATGGAACCCCGTCGATCGTGCCTTGGCGCTTGCGCTTGGGGCTACGCCGCGCCGTTTGCCGAGAGTCTCTCCACCGGCTGGAGGGGATGGCTGCCGACGACGCGACCTCAGCGTGTCGGTCCGGGGCTCCCGACAATCGTGGCGAGGCGGCTGTGACGCTGGCTCAGGCCCCTGTCGCCGGCGACGCCTCGCTGGCCTCCCTTCCGGAAAGACCGGCGAGTCCCCGTTTCGGTGCGCCGCTTCAGGCCTGGTATCCGGTTGCGCGCGAAGCGGAGGCTCGCCGGGGGGTTCGCACGCGGCTGCATGGTCGCATGATCGTCCTGCGTCGGAATGAGGCGGGCGCGATCGTGGCGCCGCATCAACCGCACCTTCTGGTTGTTGTTCGCGCCGGGCTCGTCTGGGCGCGCCAGGATGACGGGCCTGGCCAGGTCGTTCCACCGCTGATCGAGGACCCCATCGGGGGCGGCGACTTGCCGATGATCGCCTGCTCCGAGGTGGAGGTGGAGACGGACTATGATCAGGCGGTCCTCGGGCTCGTCGATCCTGCTCACGTCCCGATGGTTCACGATGCCTGGTGGTGGCGCGCATCGTCGAAACGACGCGTGAAGACGAAGCAGTATGCACCATCCCCCTTCGGCTTCACGGCGACGGCGGCCGATGCTTTCGCTTCTGCTCCAGCCTATGCGCTGACAGGCGCATCGCGGCGCATCGCCATTGAATTCCGGCTGCCATCGACACGGATCGAGCGCGTGGAGGCGGAGGGATTCCGGCTGGTGAACCTCACCACCGTGACCCCGACGGCGCCGGGATCGGTCACGCTTCGCAATACGATCTACTGCAGCGTCACCCCGATGCGCGCGCTGCATCCTTTCCTTTCAGCGCTTGGCCGCGCCTTTCTGGAGCAGGATGCGCGAATCCTGAGACGGCTTGAATCCCGCCCCGCCCCTGGCCATCCGTTGCTGTTCGTCGGCGCGCCGGACCAGCCCTCCTTATGGTATTATCAATGCAAGGCCGCGCTCAGCCGCGCGACCGATGACGCGCCCTTCGCCAACCCCGTTCGGGCCACGGTGCTGCAATGGCGGACCTGACGCCGCTTCGGCGAGACCCGGAGGGCCAGGATGTCGCCGAAGGGCGAGCCGCCGCTCCATCGACGGACGACAGGGCGCCAGGGGTTCCGGAGCCGCAAGACGGGCGGGCCGAACGGGCCTCGCCGTCATCGCGCGCCTACCGCAGCCGCCATCCGGTGCTTCATCGCGTCGTTCTGTCAGCGGCGGGCGGTCTGTTCCGTCCCGGCGGGCGGCGCGCCGGGACGCCGACGGAATGATCTGTCAATCGGGGCGACGTGTCGCGACCACGGCCGGCGTCCGTCACCTTCCGCGACCAGGATCCGGTCGCACCCTTCAGGAGTTCCGATGACCCGTCTAAGTTCCGTCGCCGCCGTCGTACTGGCGGCCTGCCTGTGGCTGGCCCCGCCGTCGCTGAGCGGACCCCGTGGCGCGAGCGCCCAGGCCCCGGAGCGTTATGCGGCGGTTGTTCTCAATGCGGCTTCGGGCGAACTCCTGTTCGCGCGCCAGGCCCGCGAGCCGCGTTATCCGGCATCGATCACCAAGGTCATGACCCTCTATATGGTGTTCGAGGCGCTGGAGACGGGGCGGCTGTCGCTGGAGGACCGGATCGTCATCTCGCCGCGCGCCGCCGGCCAGCCGCCGTCGAAGCTCGGCTTGCCGGCCGGGCGCACGCTTTCGGTGGACGAGGCCATCCAGGCCCTGGCCGTCCGCTCCGCCAATGACGTCGCGGTCGCCTTGGCCGAGCATCTGTCGGGGTCCGTCGAGGCCTTTGGCCGGGCGTCCACGGCGCGCGCGCACGATCTGGGCATGGTTCAGTCGACCTTCGTCAATCCCCATGGTTTGCCCGACCCTCGGCAAGTCTCGACGGCGCTGGATCTGGCCTTGCTGAGCCAGGCGGTCATGCGCGATTTTCCCCAATACTATGCCTATTTCGGCCAACGCCGCTGGCGGTTCGCCGGGCGGGACTATCGCAACACCAATGGTCTCCTGCAGGACGGCGGCCAGGTGGACGGCGTCAAGACGGGCTTCACCCGCGCTTCCGGCTACAATCTGGCGGCGTCTGCGGTCTATGACGGACGGCGGCTGATCACAGTAGTGCTCGGCGGGCGCTCAAGCGCCAGTCGCAATGCTCATGTCGCCGCCTTGATGCGGACTGGATTCGAGGCTGAGGCGGCGCGAGCGGACATGACCGCGTCTGACTCCGCCCAGGGATTTTTCGAAGCCCGCGGCTTCGGCCCAGAGGCTGCATCCGACGCCGGGGGTCCTGTTCCCTATCTCGCCGCCGCAGGCGCCCCCGGATTGGCGGCGACACCGGCTGCGCGGTCTGGCTCCCCCGGCCAAGAGGGCGTTTCACCGACGCGGGGCACCTTGCAATGACCGGGTCGGCGGCGGGGGGCCTCGGAGCCGTCGAAAGAGACGCGGAAGGAAACGGTGGGATGATCGCTGAGCCCTGGACGCTCAAGACGGTGCTGCTCGTAGAGAGCGATCCGGACGTGGCCGATGCGCTTCTCGAAGGGCTGACCGACGCCGGCTATGGCGTGGTCGGCCCCTATCGTACAGCGGCGGCGGCGGAGGCCGGGGCGGCGCTTCATCTCCTGGATGCTGCGGTGATCGATGTCGATCATGTCGCGCCGAGCGAGGGCGGCGGCGCCGCATTGGCAGAACGCCTGGCCCAGCGTTGGGGACTGCGCGTCATTCTCCTGACCCACGACCCGGACCGGGCGAGAGCGCTCGCCGCCCGCGCCGCCGGGATTTTGGTCAAGCCCTTCTCCATGCTCCAACTTCTGGACGCCGTGTGTCGCCTGCCTGCGCCTGGGACGAAAGGCTGACCGGTCGATTGACCGCCTTGCTGATCACCCTTCTCCAAGGGGGCGGCGGTCGCTGCGTCCGGTCAGGTCGAAGCCGCAAGTTGGCGATCGATGTTCTGATGCGGCTTGCATTTTTGGCCCAGCCGGGGCATAGGCACGGCTCCGTCGGACTCGGTTCGAGTGGCTACCCTAGGCGCCCATCCCCTAGGATTTGACGCAGCGCCCGCTGATCGGCTGGCACAGCGCGTAGACGGAACGCGCCGCCAGTTGCACCCCAAGTGGACCCTGCGATGGAACCCCGTCGATCGTACCCTGGCGCTTACGCGCCAGGCTGCGTGACGCCGCGCCGATCGGCGCCGGCGTCACGTTCAGAGACGTTCAAGATTGATCGCCCGTGGACGCGATTCCGTGTCGGCGTCCACGTCGAAACGGAAACGTGCGCCGAAGGGCAGGTCGTCAAGACCCGCGCGGCGCGCCTCGTTGATGTGCACGAACACCTTCGGCGCCTTGTCGTCGCGGGAGATCATGCCGAAGCGGCCGTCCGGCGAAACAAACTTGAGCGTACCGGTCGGCATCGCCGCCTCCTCTTTCGAAAGGGTCGGGCTCCACCCGATCCTGACCAATTCATCGAATTCCATAAGACCGTGCTTTGGGGCTCGAAATCAACCCGCGGGCCTCAGTATTCGAATGTGTTTCTTCCCTCATAAGCTGATCGGCTGGAGGAAGATTCGCGACTTTCATTAAACGATTAAGGACAGCGCCCGTTGCGGCGCGACGTCTGCAGTGCAGACGTAGGGATAAACTCAATGACATTTGCTACACTCCGACAAAGTTGGTTCGGAAACATCAAAGGCGATACGCTGGCCGGGATTGTGGTGGCGCTCGCGCTGATCCCGGAAGCCATCGCCTTCTCCATCATCGCCGGGGTCGATCCGTCCGTCGGTCTCTACGCCTCCTTCGCGATCTGCGTGGTGATCGCGTTCGCGGGCGGCCGGCCCGGAATGATCTCGGCGGCGACCGGCGCCATGGCGTTGCTGATGGTCAGCCTCGTGCGCGACCACGGTCTCCAGTATCTGCTCGCGGCCACGGTTCTGACGGGGATTCTGCAGATCGTCGCCGGCTATGTCCGTCTGGGCGTCCTGATGAAGTTCGTCTCCAAGTCGGTCGTTACGGGCTTCGTCAATGCGCTGGCGATCCTGATCTTCCTGGCGCAACTGCCCGAACTCACCGGGGTCGATTGGCGAACCTACGCCATGGTCGCCGGCGGTTTGGCGATCATCTATCTGCTGCCGCGTCTGACGCGCGCCATCCCGTCGCCTCTCATCGCCATCGTTGTCCTGACGGCCCTGTCGATGATGCTTGGACTGGACATTCGCACCGTTGGCGACATGGGGCAGTTGCCCACAAGCCTGCCGATGTTCCTGATCCCGGACATCCCGCTCAATTTCGAGACGCTGGCGATCATCTTCCCTTACTCGGCGACGCTGATGGTGGTGGGACTGCTGGAATCCCTGATGACGGCGACCATCGTTGATGATCTGACCGACACGCCGAGCGACAAGAACCGCGAATGCAAGGGGCAGGGACTGGCCAATATCGTCGCGGGCTTCTTTGGCGGCATGGCGGGCTGCGCCATGATCGGTCAGTCGGTCATCAACATCAAATCGGGTGGTCGTGGCAGGCTGTCGACCCTTCTTGCCGGCGTCTTCCTGCTCTTCATGATCGTTGTGTTGGGTCCGTGGGTCGCCCAGATCCCGATGGCGGCTCTCGTCGCCGTCATGTTCATGGTGGCGATCGGCACCTTCAACTGGGGTTCGATCAAGAGCCTGGTCGATCATCCCAAGAGCTCCAGCGTCGTGATGGTGGCGACCGTTGTCGTCACGGTCGCCACCCACGACCTGGCCAAGGGCGTGTTGACCGGCGTGCTGCTGTCAGGCGTCTTCTTCGCTCAGAAGGTGGCGCGGATCGTGGCGGTGCGGTCGAGTCTGTCGGACGACGGCTTCACCCGCGACTATGTCGTGCTCGGCCAGATATTCTTCGCCTCGGCGGACGCTTTCGTGGGCGCCTTCGACTTCAAGGAGGCGGTGCCGAAAGTCCGCATCGACGTCAGCCGCGCCCACTTCTGGGACGTCTCCGCCATCGCTGCACTCGACAAGGCCATTCTCAAATTCCGCCGTGAAGGCGCGGAGGTCGAGATCCTGGGTCTGAACGAAGCCAGCGCCACCATGGTCGACAAGTTCGCCATCCACGACAAGCCGGGCGCGCTCGAACGCCTGCTCAGCCACTAGAGGAGACACTGATGAGCAAGATACTCGCCTGTATCGACGCCTCGCCCTATGGGGCGAGCGTCTGCGACCACGCCGCCTGGGCGGCGTCCCTGCTGGACGCCGAGGTGGATCTGCTTCACGTCCTGGACCGCGCGCCTGACGCCCCGCCGACGGACGTGTCGGGCAGCATCGGCCTGGGCGCGTCCGAGCATCTGCTGGAGCAACTGACCCAGCTTGACGCGGATCGCGGCCGACTACGCATGGAGCGGGGACGAGCGCTTCTTGCCGAGGCGGAGCGCCGGGTGCGCGACGCCGGCGTGTCGGGGGTCGAGGTGCGTCTGCGTCACGGCGGACTGGTGGACACCCTGCACGAGATTGAATCCGAGTTCCGGCTGGTGGTGCTGGGCAAGCGCGGCGAGCACGTCGATTTTGCAAAGGCGCATCTCGGAGGCTCGGTCGAACAGGTGGTGCGCGCCAGCGCCCTGCCTGTGCTGATGGCGACCCGGGCCTTCAAGCCTGTGAAGCGGATCGTCCTCGCGTTCGACGGTGGACCCAGCGCCCGCAAGGCGGTCGATTTCCTGGTCTCAGAGCCGCGTCTGCGCGCCTTCGACTGTCACGTGGTGACGGCGGGACATCCCCGCGACGCCGAGATTCACCTCGCTTGGCTGACGGAACGACTGTCGGCCTGGGGCGGCGCTCACACGGTGCGCCAGATCGACGGGGAACCCGAGGCGGTCATCACCGACTATGTCGCGGCCAATGACATCGACCTGCTCGTCATGGGCGCCTACGGCCATTCCCCGATCCGGCGCTTTATCGTGGGCAGCACCACCACGGCCATGATCCGCATCGCCCTGTTGCCGGTGCTTCTGTTTCGGTGATCTTGGCAAGGCGGGTCTTCGCTCCTAGGTTGGACCTGTCCCTCTGCGGCGATGCCGCCGGGACCGCTCCCGACCATCGGGCGCAGATCGAAGAAGACAACGGAGCGAATGCGCTCGTCCGGCCTGGCCGTTCGAACGCCGTCGTTTCCGATCGAGACCCTGGTCTCGAGCCTTCCTCGGTCGGGACGCCGCGTTCGGATCGCCTCGCGGTCCGCGCTCTTCGCTCGTCTGCGGCCTTGCCGCACGAAAGGAGAGACTGATGACGCCTGTCCAACCCTGTCGCAGAATGCGAGGCCGACGATGAGCCGCGCGCGTGACCTGCACGGCCCCTCGACCCGCCTTCTGATCGAGAATGTGCTGCGCCTCAAACCCTGGGCCACGGCGGAGGAGGCGAGGCGGATCGCGCCCTGGCTGCAGAGGTTGGGGGACGCCGATCTCGCAGACCGGATGGCGCAAGCGCGACGCCGTCTCGGCATCCAGCCGGAGGCGGGCCGTTGAGCGGCGCCCTCGCGCCTGTGCAAAGGGCCTTGGAGGTTCAGACGGGCCGTTATCGCGTCGTTGCGGGCTGGCGCGCCCGCCGCGCACAGGCGGCGGCCTTCTGCGGCGGCCTGCGCATCGCAGCCTCCGAAGGCGAGACGCTGGAGGCCGCCGTAGGCGAGATAGACGCCCGGCTGGAGGCCCATCGGCTCGCCCTGTTCGCCCATCGCCAGCAGACGGGACGGCCAAGTCCTGTGGAATATCGCGAAGCCCTCGCGGTTCTCCCGGAGCCCTTGGCTGAACCCGCGCTGCGTCTTTTGAAGGCTCATGCGCGCCTCGCCGGCGCGCCTGTCGACATCGATGAACTCGCCCGCCGCGCCGGACTGGGCCGCCAAGAGGCCTGGACGGCGTATCGCCGGCTCGGGCGGCGGCTCTTCACCGAACTGCAGTGGTCTCGATTGAGGCGCGATCCGGCTCCCCGGTACGTGCTGGAAGCCTTTGCGGACTGTGCGACGAGGCCGGACGGCGGGCTCGATATCCGATTGAAACCAGAAATCCTCGAGGCGCTCTCATGACCCCTTCATCCTCACCGGCCCTGACGGAGGCGCAAAGGACGGAGCTCAAGGCGGTGCTGACGACGCGCCTGGCGGAACTGTACGAACTCGACGCCCTGGCTGGAGAAAGCCGCAAGCCCGTGGAGCTGGATCAGCAGAGCGTCGGCCGACTGTCGCGGGTCGACGCCCTGCAACAGCAGGCGATGGCCTTCGCGTCTCAGGGGCGCCGACAGCATGACATTCGCCTGATCACCCAGGCGTTGACCCGGATGGCGACCGACGACTACGGCTGGTGCGGCACATGCGGCGAGCCGATCGCGCTGGCGCGGTTGCGGCTCGATCCGACCCTCGCCCAATGCGTGGACTGCGCCGGAGGACGGAATTGATCCCGTTCGAAGAACTTGACTATCGCCCGACCCCCATGGGGCCGCTGGTGCTGCGCCGTCGGTGGGTGCCGGCCGCCGGACGCGACGTCCATGAGGTCCTGCTTGGCGACGAACATCTGATGTCCAGTCTGTTCGTCGAGGGTGAGCGAGCCCTCGCGACCCTGGGGCTGGACGGGGTGGAGGGTGCAGACCTTCAGATCTTGGTCGGCGGATTGGGGCTGGGCCACACCGCCCAGGCTGCGCTGGAACAGTCCGGCGTGGGTTCGGTGGAAGTGGTCGAGGCCCTGGCTCCGGTCATCGAATGGCACAGGGAAGGCCTGACGCCCTTGGGGACGGTTCTGGCGGACGATCCGCGTTGCCGCCTGACGCAGGCGGACTTCTTCGCGTTTCTGAGACGCCAGACGGGCCCGACCTGGGACGCGGTCCTTCTGGACATCGATCACGCGCCGGATCGTTGGCTGGCGCCCGGCCACGCCGATTTCTACGGCGTCGAGGCGCTCACGCGGCTTCGCGACCGGCTGAAGCCTGGCGGTGTGTTTGCGATGTGGTCCGACGAAGCGGCGCCGGGCCCCTTTCTGGCGGTGCTTGAGGCCGTGTTCCGAGACGCCGACGGCCGTACGGTCGCCTTCCCGAACCCGCTCACCGGCGAGGCTTCGGCCTGCACCATCTACAGGGGCTGGGCCTGAGCCTGCCGAGCTTGACGTCGTGCGTCGCCGCCTGGCGACGCACGGGGGCGGTCACGGCGTTCGGCGGGGTGTTCGCCTTCGCATCCAGCCTGGGCCAGACCTTCTTCATTTCCCTGTTCGTGCCCTTCCTGGCGGCGGACCTCGGCCGTACTGAAACTGCGCTTGCGGCCGTCTACGGCCTCGCGACGGTGGCGGCGGCGGTTCTGCTGCCCTGGATCGGTCGACTGGTGGACCGGGTCGATCTGTTGCGACTCGGCGGCGTCGTCGTCGCCGTGATGCTCGCGGCGGGGCTCGCCTTCAGCCAGGCGCGCGGACTGCCTGTTCTGGTCGCCGCTTTGATCCTTCTCAGGCTGTGCGGCCAGGGCCTGATGTCGCACATCGCCTTGAGCGGGGTCGCGCGCTATGTGGCGCGCGGACGCGCCAAGGCCTTGGCTGTGGCCGGGCTCGGTCATGCTGTCGGCGAAGGCCTGCTCCCGCTGACGGTCGTCTTCGCGCTCGGCCTGTGGGACTGGCGGGTGGTCTTCGCGGGGGCGAGCCTCGTGATCGGCGGCGTGCTCGCGCCCTTCGCTCTTTGGGCCGTCCGCGGCCGGCGTCGGCTGCGTCGCCCGGCCCGACCCTCGGCCAGCGGCGGCGCGCGGGAGGGCCGGCCCCTGCTGCGCGATCCTCGCTTCTGGGCCTTGGCCCCGGCCTTGCTGGCGGCCCCCTTCATCGTCACCGGCCTGGTGTTTCATCAGGGTTTGATCGCGCGCGGTCTGGCCTTGCCGCCGGCGTTGTTTGCGGCGGGGTTTGTCGGTTTCGCCGTGGTCCAGGCGCCGGCCGCCTTGATCGCCGGCGCCGCCATCGATCGCTACGGCTCGAGGGCGGTGTTGCTCGTTCATCTGCTGCCGCTCGCCGGCGGCGTGGCGCTCCTCGCGGCGTGGCCCCAACCGTGGGCGCCGCTGGCCTTTCTCCTCCTGGCGGGGGTGACCAATGCGTGGGGTGGATTGTTGCGTACGACGCTGGCCACCGATCTGGCGGGCGTATCGCGCGTCGGTGCGGCGCGCAGCCAGATCGCGGCCCTGATGGTGGTGTCTACGGCGGCGGGGCCGAGCCTGGTGGGACTGGTCCTGGGGCTCGGAACGCGCGCGGGGCTCGCCGCGATCGCGCTCGGCGCCGTCGCGGTCGTGGCGCCCGCCGTCTTCGTCCGGACGTCCGAACCCTGACAGACAAAAGGTCGCATAGGCCTGCACGCTCTTGCGAGCGCGCGTGGAACCGGGCAGCTAGGCCTTAGCACAAGGACCCCTTTTCGGGGTGGCTACCCTGGGCGCCTATCCCCCGGGCCACGAACGCCGCCTCTGTGCGGCTCGCACCTTACGTACCCTTCATGTCTCTTCGCGACGACGCGCGCCTGCATGGCCACGTTTCCGCTCGTGCGCCCCTTCGCGTACGGCCGGCTCTCAGTTTTCGTACGCAGCTTTCAGACCACTTGCAGGCGGCGGCGCCGGCGCTTGTGGTCGTGGTCGCAACCCTGATCTCGGCCTTCGTCGTCGGCGTCGCCTTTAGCGGCTCGGCGCTGGATTGGACGGCGGAGGCCGGCCCCGTGGAGACCGCCACCGTCTGTCTCTATGGGGTCGTGATCCTGGCGGGCCTCCTCGTCTGGCGACAAGGCCAGGCGATCGGCGCCCTCGTCGGCGTCGCTGCGCTTCTGATGGCGCTGCGCGAACTCGATGCGCATGCGGCCTTCACCCGTTTCGGTGTGTTCAGCACCCGGCTCTATGCCCGGCCGGACGTGCCCATGGCCGAAAAAATCGCTGCAGCGACCGCTGTGGCCTTGCTGGCGGTCTTGGTGATCGTGGCGCTGCGAGGTGCGTGGCGCGACCTCACGGGGCGTACGCCGGTCCCTGCGGCCACGCTCGCCGTCCTCGTCGTTTTCGGTCTTGTCCTCAAGCAGATCGACGCCCTGCCGCGGCAACTTCACGGTCTCGGCCTGCCCCTGTCGGAGGGCCTGTTGTCGGTCAGCAAGGCGGTGGAGGAGATCGGGGAGATGGCGCTTCCCCTGCTCCTGGCGCTGGCCTTGGTACAACTGCCTCATCGGCGGCGACGATGAACGGCCCCTCCCCGACAGCCCCCGATCTGCACCGCGCGCTTCCGGCGCGGCCGGTGACGGTCCTGCAGATCGTGCCGCGCATGGACCATGGCGGCGTCGAGCGCGCGGTCGTGGATTTCAATCGCGGTCTGGTCGCGCACGGCCTGCGATCGATACTGGCGACATCGGGCGGACGCCTGTGCGATCGCGTGACGGAGGATGGAGGCGTCGTCGTCTCTCTTCCCGTGCAGTCGAAAAATCCGCTGGTCATGGCGCTCAACATCTTGCGCTTGCGACGGCTCATCCGGTCTGAGGGCGTCGATGTCGTCCACGTGCGCTCGCGCGCGCCGGCCTTCAGCGCGATCGCCGCCGCCCGCTGGACCGATGTGCCGATCGTCTCGACCTGCCACGGCGCCCATGACGCCCGCACGGCGATCAAACGCGCCTACAATCGGATTCTCACCCGCGTCGATCTGGTGATGGTCAACTCGCGCTACACCCACAGGCATGTGTTGAGCGAACATCGCATCCCTCGCAGCCGAATGCGGCTGGTGCCGGAGGCGGTCGATGAAGCCCGATTTTCGCCTGAACTGGCGGACGGACGGGCCGTCGAAGACCTGCGTCGGACATGGAGTTCTGACGGTCGTCGCATCCTGCTTTGCCCGGGGCGACTGACCCGATGGAAGGGACAGGATTTGCTCATCGCGGCGTTTGCGCGCGCGAACGTCGAGGGCTGGCGGCTGGTGCTGGCGGGAGACCGCCAGGGGCGGGGCGCCTACGCCCGAGAACTGGAGCAACTCGCGGAACGCAGCGGGCTGGGCGACCGGATCCTGTTCGTCGGCGATCTTGCGGACATGACGCCGGCCTATGGCGCCTGTGATGCGGTCGCCTTGCCGTCCCTCAAGCCGGAGAGTTTCGGGCGTGTGGCCGTCGAGGCGCAGTTGACGGGCCGTCCCGTCATCGCCGCCGATCTCGGCGGGTTCCAGGAGACCGTGACGACCGGCGGCCTGCGACTGCCCGTCGGCGACCTGGACGCTTGGACGACGGGCCTGCAGGCTTTCCTCGGCCGCACGCGCGAGGCGAATGCGACGCTGGGCGAAGCGGCGAGGCGGTCCGTGAGCGGCGTCTACGCCCTGGCCACGACGACTGCGGCGACGCTGAGCTGTTATGCGGAAGTCGTCGATCTCAAGGGGGACGAGCGGCGCGAACCCCTCGAGCGCTGGCGGGGGATTGCGGCCGCCCTGGCGGCGCAGGGCCTGGGCGGCGAAGTGGGCGAGGCCCTCGTGGTCGACCGCTGGGGCGCACGAGGGCTTCGATCCGGACCGCCTCCCGAAGCGCCGGATCTGGTTCTGGTCGCGTCCGATGTGTCGGCCGAGGCTATGAACTGGATCAAGCGCCGCCTTGCGGGTCACGGGACGATCGCCGTCGTCGATCAGGGGCCTTGGCGTCATCGCAGGCGCCGACGTAGGCAGTGGCTGGACACCGGCCTCTATGTCTCCCCTGAGCCGGTGCGCATGGCGGGCCGCGCTCTTTGGTTGCTGACCACGGTTCCGGCGAGGGATGTCCGCCCACGCGACAGCATCGGCCGTGTCGCGACGGACTATCTGCGACTGGCGCCGCTGTGGCTGGCGGCGGCGGGGCTCGGCTGAGTCCCTCGGGCTCTTCAGGAAGAGCCGGGACCGGCCCGTTCGTGAAGGCCGGCGCCTGAAGCGAGGGGCTGGACGGATCGCCGTCGCCCCTGTTCTGCGAGAAGGAGGGCTTCCCCGCGCGCAGTTAGCACGCCCTGCTGCGTGGCCCAGCCTTCCCCAATGGCGCGTGTGCGCGAGCGGGCGCTCAGGACGGGATAGACGCCGCGTGCGCCGGCAGCCAGCGCCGCGAGGGTGCGGAAGGCGTGGTCGTCGAGAGGATGTTCGATCATTGTGTCTCCTATGAAGCCGGGGCGGCTGTGAAGAGCGCCATCTGGCTGGCGCCGCCGACGCCCGGGACGACCGGACCCACATCTTCCAGCGCGAGCCGATAGTTGTTCCGTCGAGCGCAGCCCTGAGCCCATGCCGCAAAGCGGCGGCGTCCCCATTCGAACTGATGGTCCCAATGTCGAAGCCGATGGGGCGGCGCGCCCAAGAGGGGATTGTAGTCGGCGTTGGGCGTCGTCAGCAGGACGAGACGCGGGCGCCAGTGCCGGAACAGGGCGTATTCGACGGCCGACAGCCGGCTGGGCGCGATATGTTCAATCGTCTCGATCAGCAGAACGGCGTCCACCGCAGCGGGCGGGACCCGCCGATCCATGAAACAGGCCAGACGCAGGTCGACGTCGGCGGCGGAGCTGGGAAGTCTTCGCGAGAGGCTGCGCAGGGCGTCAGGATCACGGTCCACGGCGACGGCGTAGTCGATCTGACCAGACGCCAACAATTCGATCAGCAGCGGGCCACGGCCGCAGCCCAAGTCCGCGATCCGGCGGGCGCCGAAACGGGCAAGGGCGCGTCGTACGGCGTCCATGCGCCGCCGGTGGAGCGGCGAAGGCCGGTCGGGCGTGATGGCGGGCGGAGCAAATTCAGGCACGGGTCAGATCCTCGATGGCGGGAACATCGAGGCGCCGGTCCGGGCGCGTGGCGAGCCGCATCAACGGCGGCGTTCCGCGGCCGGTGTCATCCGGTCGCCTCGCACAATCGCCCGCCCAAAAATGGGGGAGCGCGACGTTTGGGCCGCGCATCCTCTATATAGGTTCCCGTGACCAAACCGGCAAATCGAAACCCCGCCTCCACAGAGCAGGGATGGGGCGACCTGATCCGCAGGCGGGGAGGCGTCCTCGGTCTGATTTGCCTCGCGGTCTGGCTGAATGCGGCCGACGCGCTCGTGACCGCCACGGTCATGCCGGATGTCGGTCGCGACCTTGGCGGTCTGCGCTACTTCAGCCTCGCCTTTTCGGGTTTCATGGTCGGGTCCGTGGCCGCAAGCGCGAGCGCGGGGTGGCTGGCGGAACGCCTGGGGTTGGGCCGCGCCGCCGCAGCCGCCGGCGTGATCCTGGCGCTGGGATGCGGGGTCAGCGCGGCGTCGGGCGGCCCCGAGGCGTTTCTCGCCGGCCGCTTCATCCAGGGGCTGGGGGCGGGCTGGGCCGCCGGCCTCGCCATGGTGGCGGTCGCTCTGCATTTTCCGGACAGTCAGCGCGCGCGGGTCTATGCGGCGGTGGCGGCGGTCTGGGGCGTAGCGACGCTTCTGGGGCCCCTGGTTGGGGGACTGTTCGCCGCCGGTCCGGGAGGCTGGAGAGGCGTCTTCTGGTTTTTCTGCGTCCAGGCGGGGGTGTTCGCCGTCGCCGCGCCGCGCCTCATGGGCTCACGCCCCGGACAGGCCGGCTCCAATCTCCCTTGGCGATCTCTGATGGCGCTCTGCGGCGCGCTTTGCGTCATCCTCAGCGCGCCGAGCTTCCAAGGCCCTGCGGCGGTCGGCGCCCTGGTTCTGGGCGCGATGGGCCTAGCGGCGACCGCCAGGTTCGACGCGCGGTCCGCAACCCGGTTGACCCCTGTGGTCCTGGCCGATCTTCATCGGCCGCCGGGCAACGGCTATCTCGCCATGCTGGCGCTCACGGCTGCGGGCATGGGGCTGGCGATCTACGCCGCACCAGTCCTCCAGAGCCTTGCGGGGCTGACCGCGTTGCAGGCCGGCTATGTCGTGGCTGTTCAGGCCCTTGTCTGGACGGGGTGCGCCTTTGCGGTCGGAGGCGCTTCCGAACGGGCGGAACGCCTGCTGATACCTCTTGGCGCGGTCCTCATCGCGGCAGCAGCGGCCGGTCTTGGACCGGCTCTTGGGACCGGTGAGGCGTGGCCGGCCGCCGCCGCCGCCGCCGTCATGGGCGCGGGCTTCGGGATCAGCTCCAGCCTAATGAACCGCAGGGTGTTGCGATCCCTGGGGGCGGGCGATCTCGCGACAGGATCGAGCGCGTTCATCGCCGTCCGCCAGGTAGGCGGCGCCTTCGGGGCTTCGGCGGCCGGGGTCGCCGCAAATACTGCGGGCTTCGCCGTCGGCTTCAGCCCGGAGATCGCGGTCGAGACCGCCTTGTGGACGGCCGCGCCGTGCGCCGTCTTTGGGCTGCTCGGCATATACGCGGCCCTACGCCTATCGCGGCGTCGCGCATGAGGGGGTGAAGCTGTCTCGGCTTCGCCGCCGCCGGTCGATGACTGACAGAGCCAAGGACGATGCGCTTCCGCCATCGGCAGACGGGCGACATCCTTCCGGGTTCCGAGGCCATCAACGAGGGATTCACCCCCGTCACCGGGCCGGCCGTTCGCAGGCAGGCGAAACCGGCCCCAGGTCGGTGAATGCGGCGCTCGGTGCTCCGGTTCGGGCTCACCCTGGCCGCAGCCTCATCCTGGTGGGACCAAAGACGTTTAGGACGGCACGATCAGTGTGACGCGGGCGCCTCAGCTTTAGGTTGGCATGGCCCGCATCACGCGCCCAGGCTTGAGTTTTCCGCTGCGGCGGAGCATGAGGCCAGCTTCACCTTGGACCCGGCCCTGTTCGCAGGCGACGGGTGGCTATCCCCGCCGCCGATCCGCTGGGAAACCCTGCCGTCCGTGCGGCCCGCTCCAGTTGAACCGTCATGTCCATCATCGCTTCCGCGCGTCAGCAATGGCTCGCCAATCCTCGCCGTGATCTTCTGGCCGGGACCGTCGTGGCCTTGGCCCTGATCCCAGAGGCCATCGCCTTCTCGATCATCGCGGGCGTCGATCCCGCCGTCGGCCTGTACGCCAGTTTCGTCATCGCCGTGACCATCGCCTTCGTCGGCGGGCGCCCGGCCATGATCTCGGCCGCGACCGGGGCCATGGCCCTGCTGATGGTCACCCTGGTTCGCGACCACGGCCTCGAATATCTGTTCGCCGCCTCGCTGCTGTGCGGGGTGTTCCAGATCGTCATCGGCCTGCTGAAACTGGGCCGCTACATCAAGTTCGTCAGCCGCAGCGTGATGACCGGCTTCGTCAACTCGCTGGCCATCCTGATCTTCCTGGCCCAGATGCCCGAACTGATCGGCGCCAACTGGCAGACCTTCGCCCTGGTCGGGGCCGCCCTAATCGTCATCTACGGCTTCCCGCGCCTGACCAAGGCCGTACCGTCGCCCCTGGTGGCCATCGTCCTGATCAGCGTCTTCGTGATGATGACCGGGCTGGATGTCCGCACCGTCGGCGACATGGGGCAGATGCCTTCGACCCTGCCGGTCTTCCATCTGCCTGGCGTTCCTCTGACCTGGGAGACCTTCGCCATCATCGCGCCCGTTGCGGCGACCCTGGCCTTCGTCGGCCTTCTCGAAAGCCTGCTGACCGCCAATCTGCTCGACGATCTGACCGACACGCCGTCGGACAAGGATCGCGAGACGCGCGGCCAGGGCATCGCCAACATCCTGTCGCCCCTGTTCGGCGGCATGGCGGGGTGCGCCATGATCGGCCAATCGATCATCAACGTCACCTCCGGCGGGCGAGGGCGGTTGTCGACGCTTTGGGCCGGCCTGTTCCTGCTGTTCCTGATCCTGGTTCTGCGCGACTGGGTGGCCCAGATCCCGATGGCCGCTTTGGTCGCGGTCATGATCATGGTGTCGATCGGCACTTTCGACTGGGGGTCTATCCTGAAGCTGCGGTCCACGCCGTTCCAGTCCTCACTCGTGATGATCGCCACAACGGTTACCGTGGTCGCCACCCACGACCTGTCGAAGGGCGTGATCCTGGGTGTGCTGCTGTCGGCGATCTTCTTCATGCGCAAGGTCGGCAAGACCGTCGCCGTGACCGAGATCGAGACGCCGGAGGAGGGCGTGCTGCGCTATCGCGTGACCGGCCAGCTGTTCTTCGCCTCGGCCGACCTGTTCGCCGCCAGTTTCGAACACCACGGCCACCCCAAACGGGTCGAAATCGACATGACCGACGCCCATCTTTGGGACCTCACCGGGGTCGCGGCGGTGGATAAGGTCGTCTTCCGCTATCGCCGCCAGGGCGCCCAGGTCGATGTCATCGGTATGAACCAGGCTGCCCGGACGCTCGTCGATCGGGTGGGGCGGTTCGAGAAGGAACATCTTCCGGCAGGCGCGACGCACTAGGCACCTTGGTCGGGGAAACTGGGACTTGGCGCAAATCCTTCGTGCCGGACTACGCCGCCCGTAATGATTTTCAAGGCGCGCAACTTCACTCCGCCACCTATCGCAACGTCGCCCCTTCTTCGGGAAGCTGTGCGGATGGCCGGGGGCGGCAACTCAGGCGCTCAAATCTTGGCCGTGGTGTCCCAGGTCGCGACGCGATCTGGGTCACGCCACAGCCGCCGACGTTCCTGGCTGACGATGTGGACGGGCGATGCAGAAGGCGCGGGATGCAATCTAGATCTCCGAGCCTCATTGCTCGTTGAAAGTCCGCGGTTTGCCCGGCACCCAACTTCCGCAATTGGCGCATCTGCGACGGCGCGCGAGTCGGGAGCCTTGATCCGTCGGTCGCGCCGCTCGGCGCGGCGAGCCGCCTATGCCGCCTTATCTTGAGCGTCATTCTTTGGCCGCGAGAACGTCGGCGCATGGCGATAGAGAACGGCCAGCCCGCCCGTCATGATAAAGACCACCAGCCCCATGGCCCCGCCCCAACGCACGACATCGTCGGGACCCGTCAAGACGAGCGCCGCTGTTAGTGACAGCACCGAAAGCACAGGAACGTGATGATCGCCGGCCAGTTCGTCCGCCTGCGGAGTCCGCCACTGACCGGCGCGCCTGTCATCGGGTGCCCAGAATTGTGGCCCCCTCTAGCTGTCAGGCTTGTTTGGCTGACAACTGAAAGCCGCCGGCTCCAATAAGTCGCTCAGAAGGCAGGCCGATCACATTAAGGAAAGCGCCGCCCATGAACCCGAGAGGGCAGGCAAGCAGATCGAGCCATTCGGCCAGCATGCCCGCCACGGACAAGATCGCGCCCGCGTCGCGAAGAATGAGAGTTTCAGGATCGCGGTAGGCGGCGGAAACCTTGGCGGCGTCGATCATGACGCGAACCGTAACGCCAGGAGCGGAGCCCAAGATCTCCGACACCTCTCTATGATTCAGGCCGTACAGGTCGTGATGAGAAACAGCCATCGGCATGAAGGCGTGGGTGGCCGGGTCGTAGAGGAGGGCGCGACGGTCCTCGTCTCCGATGCATAGGAAGCTATAGGGGTGAAGACCTCCGGCGGACGGTGTGATCCTCCGATGGACTGGAATACCCGCGCGGCCGACGAGCCTGTCGTCGGCATCTTTTGTCAGATGGTGAAGAAGGTTGCCGGCGGGGCCAAGGCCAATGCTCTCGCCGACGGCTGAGCGGCGGGACCACGCCACATCGGCAAACAGCCGATCAGCGCCGGGCCAGGGCGCCGCGCATGGCTCCGACGGTCCAACGGGCCATTCGAATGGCGACCATTCTCCGGTCGCGTTCGGCTTCGGTTCAGTGGGGTGTCCAGCCAAGGGCTTCCCACGTCTCGAAATGTTTGACGCAGCCTCTGCACTGGCCGCAGGCAAGGTTGCCCGTATGGCATGAGTGAGCCCACGCTAGGACGCTTTGCGGAATCTGGGAGACCTCGACCAACTCAGGTGCGGAGTAGCCTATCGCTGGCGCGCTCACCCTTAGTCCGCCTTCCTGCATCTCCATTAGCGAAGAAATCTTCTCGATGAATTCTGGTCGTCCGTCCGCGTGGTGGCCGTCCGTCCTGAGCGCCCCGATCATGAGTTCGGTTTCACCGAACTGGAGTGCCGCCGTTCCCGCCAGCGTCAGGATCAGCTGGTTGCGGAACGGCCACCACTCGCTCGCCGGTGCCACGGCTGACGCCGGGCGCCCCGCCAAGTCGCCTGAGCCCAAGGCGGAGCAATCCGCCCGAACGACCTCATACCGCAGCCCCATCGCTTCGGCAGCGGCCCGACCAGCAGCCTCTTCGGCCTGGGCGGGCTTCTGTCCGTAATCGACGAAAATCGAGATCGTCGGTCGTTTCCACCAAGCGATGCTCACCGAGTCCATTCCGCCTGAAAGCAGAAGGGCGGCCATCAGGCGGGCAAGGCCCAGATGGCTCTATAGATGGCCGACGCGAAATCGCTGTGTATTTCACACCCGGTACCTTCCATCATTTTCAGGTCTTCGAGGCGGACGTTCTGGGCCAGGCCGACAACGGGGATGCCCTTCTTCACAGCGTACCCGACCTCGAAAATGGTGCCAGGATCCATGCCGTTGAGAATGGCAAACACCACGTCTGATCTCTCCAGGCCTTTAATGTCCTCCGGAGCGACGATGTCCGCCGGGCCAGGCCCCACCTCGTGAACAGGCGAAAACACGTTCGCCCCCATTTCCAAGAGATAGTCGTTTGCCTCTTCGACGAGCCACCGCTGGCCGATGTCGAAGAACGGTCCGGCGAGATAGACGGTGCCCTTGCCTGGCGTCAGAGGCTCGAAGCTCTGTTGACGCAACGCCTCCGGATCGGGCGGAGGCAGGCTGCGGTTTTCGCAATAATAGGCCGTTGCTCGGGAGGCGATGTCTGCTGCCTCGAAGGGGTCGAGCCCCTGAACGCCCCAGAGCGCAGCGAAAGTCGAAGAGAAGACATCCCCAGAACCGATCTTGAAGACGCTGGCTGATTTGTAGAGCGGAATCCGCTGAACCCTGTTGGCTGTCATCACCAGGGCGCCCAGGGGTCCCATCTTCAACACCACCACTTCGACGCCATCGCCGAGCAGCGATTTAGCGGCGATTTCGGGATCTTCGATCCCGGTCATCGACTTCGCTTCCGCCTTGTTGAGGACTATGGCCAGGCGCTCCGCCGTGGAACCGTTCGCGCCGAATGGCTGGGTTCCGAACGAGGATTGAGGGTCGTAGATGGCTTTCTTGGCGTGGACGACGGCGTCGCCTTCGAGCATCCCGTAGCGCAACACCACGTCACCGGAGACGGTGATGGGCTCGTTGGTCACGGTCCCTGGTTGAGGGTTGATCCGGGGCGCGGCCAACGGGTGCAGATAGTCGAAACACACGCTGGCGGGTGTTGGGTGACCTTCGAACGTGGCGCCGCAATCGTCAGCCAGGGCTTGAGCACCGGTCGCCGTGGCGGAATCGACATAGGAAACC
Organism: Brevundimonas nasdae; assembly: GCF_019395145.1. Classification (NCBI taxonomy): domain Bacteria; kingdom Pseudomonadati; phylum Pseudomonadota; class Alphaproteobacteria; order Caulobacterales; family Caulobacteraceae; genus Brevundimonas; species Brevundimonas nasdae. The sequence goes on along the minus strand of NZ_CP080034.1, from coordinate 2,808,362 downwards.
AAACGAGCCCCAGGGGCGATTTGCGTGGTCGCGGCCAGCGCTCGGCCTGCCGAACCATATATGGCGTCCCACAGCGGCTCGACGCATCGTTCGCGGTACACGCCGCCGACAATCGCGAACGTGGTCATACGCGGGCAATCCGCACGTCGTAGATGCCCCCGTTGATGGTCATGATGGTGGCTTCATAGTCGAAGCCACGGTCGATGCAGGTGATGACGCTAAGGTAGTTGGCCATTGTCAAAGACCCGGCCCGAACACCAGGTGTTCTCTCCACGACCAGTACGGGGGCGGCGCCTGTCCTATCGACTGCGACCTGCAGGGTATTCCCCGGAACCATGCCTGCAAGAATGGCTGCCTGCGGGCTGTTAATCGGCCCGCGCAGCACAATCATGCATGAATCCGCCGCGCCCCCACCGGCTCCGCCCGCCTGCGCGCCGCCTGTTTGACCCGACCCATAGCTTCTGGAGTCGCTACGCGTTCCGCCACTACCTGACATTGATTCTCCCCCCATTCGAGTAGGGGCAGACGCTCGTCGATCGGCGTTCCACCGTCAATCAGTAGTTTCATCAATGAGTGATCCAGTCGCCGCATCGTCCCCCACATGATGGCGTCGATAAGCGATGCCTTGGCGCCGGCGCCGATGCAGAAGTCCAGAAAGCGGCGCTCCAGATCCAGGTAGTGACGGGCGGGATCGGCCTTGTCCGGGAACACGCCCATGTGGACGCAGGCCCGCACGATATGAACGTCGAGAATGGCGACCGCATCGCTACCGCGCCGGTTCCGAACAATCCACGATGCCGTCTTGGGGCCAATGCCTGGTAGCCCGCACAAGGCGTCTCGCAGCTCCAGATCGCCGAGGTCGTCCTCGTCGATCTCGTTCAGGCCGGCGAGTGTGCCAGCTAGATACTTCGCTCTTTGGGAGGCGAACCGATAGCGGATTTGACGGCCGTGTACGGTCAGGGGCTCCGTCAACAAGCGCTCCGCCCATGCCAGATCGTGCGCGCCTTCCGGATCGGCGTTCAACGCATCGATCACTCGCTCGGAGGCAGCAAGCCCAACTTCCGCCGGGGCGCCATGGCCGCCCAGCAAACACGTCACCACTTCTTCGACCAGCGTGTTGCAGAGCTGGAACCCTTCCGCCGGCGTTCCTTCGAGCCAAGCTTGGCTGACCCAAAACGCCGGGGTTAGGGCGTGTTCGAAAGCGCCCCAGCGGACCCCTGGCATGACCCACTCGTCAGCGTCTGGAAGATCCAGAAAGCGATAATTTCCGTCCGAGCCGCCGATGATGCGTTGCAAGGTCCGAAGCTCCATGTAATGCATACAGGCTGTATGCAATGCATGGAGCTTGGTCAACCGAAATATGCTCGATACGGACGCTATAAGGCGGAGGATTTCGGAGCTGGGCCTAAGCCAGGCGCAGGTCGCGATTGCCTGCGGAATGACTCAGCCACACCTCAGTAAAATCCTCTCGAACGCCGTCGAGCCGGGGAAGAAGGCCACGTCCGCATTGGAGGCGTGGCTCAGTGGGGAGAAGGCGGCATCCACCGCTGATCAGCTCGGGAGGCTCGCTGCACGCCTAGAGGCGACCACGCCTTCAAAACGTATGCATGTCATGCAATTTCTAGCGACGCTTGAGCGCCTTCTCTAGGCGAAAAGGCGTCTAGATTGGCGGGAGGCAAAGCGGCCGCGGGCCGGCGTCGTTGCGGATGGCGAGATCAGGCAGTTCGGCTCGCCCGCAGATGGAGCACTGTCAGGCGTCAGTGTTTTCGATTCGAGGAGGGCCAACTGCGCACGACTTCCGGCACGATAAAGCTAGGCTCGCTCCGCCGAAGATGTAGTCTCCGGCACGGGAGGATTCATGACTGACACTGCCCCTCACGCCGAGGCTATGCCCACGCCGACCTTCGAGTTCTTGCGGGACGGATCGCCAGAACCGCAACAGCTGGACTGGACCTCTGGTCCCGGCCTTGTGCGCAAAGCGGTCGGCGAAGCCTTAAACGCGCGCAACGTGGCCTTCTTGCTAGGGGCCGGCTGCTCATCAATGCGTGATGCCAATGGAGCCGAAACCGGCATCGCGACGATGGAGCCGTTGGCCAAGGAATTTTGCGCCGCCAGCGCTGAGGACGGCGGGGTTGATGAAGAGGACGACGGCGAGGGCGAAGACCTCGAAGCACCGGCAGAAGCCGCCGGGTCACCAGGCGAACCGGCCTGGGTTCTGTCGAAAGACGAGCGCGCCTACCTGGCGAAAGTCGGCGTCAGCCTGAAGGACCCTCACTACGAGCGGAACCTTGAGCGGCTGATGGAGGCGCTCCACAGCCTGCACTTCGTGCTTCATCACAGCTGGAAAGACGGCCATGAGAAGCGCGCCAAGACCGTTCAAAGCATCATAGAAAAAGTGAAACTTTTTCTCTGGGAGCGCTGCACTAATGGCGCTTTCGCCCACGGGGACAGCTCCGTCCTCGACCTTTACGAGAAGTTCTATCGCAGGCTGGTGTTCCGAGACCGGTCGCTGCCGCGTCCCTGGGTCTTCACCACCAACTACGACCTGTTCAACGAGCGGGCCATGGACCGGTTGGGTCTACCCTACGCAAACGGCTTCAGTGGGGTCATCGAACGGCGGTTCAACCCATCGACCTTCCGCTATGCGCTGGCCGAACAACTCGACTTGAGCCAGCGAAAATGGTCGGCCGTCGACGGTTTCGTCTATCTCTGCAAACTGCATGGGTCGCTCAGCTGGACCGAGGACGGCCATGGGCTCTTCCCCATTCGGGAGCAATGGCCGGCGACCTCGACATCCAAGGTGATGATCTATCCGACCCCGGCCAAACAGAACTCGAGCCTGGGCTCGCCTTACGCCGACCTGTTTCGAGAGTTCCAGCACCGCATCGTTCGTGAGCAGAGCGTTCTGGTGACGGCCGGATACGCCTTCGGCGACGAGCACATCAACAACATCATCTACCAAGCCCTGACGGTTCCGACCTTCCGCCTGATCATCTTCGCCGACCCAAAGGCGGAAGGCGAGATCGCAAAGCTGCGAGATTTAGGGGATCCGCGAATCTGGATCATCGGCGGCGCGGGCGCCGAAGGCGGAGCGCCTGCTCACTACTTCAACCAGGTCGTCGAGCACTTCCTGCCCCAGCGGCCGCCCGAGCGGATCGAGGCGGCCGTCAAGAAGGTGCTCGAAGCGCTAGGCTCTGGCGACGAGGCTTCGGGCGAGGTGGGTCAGTGAGCGGCGACGACCGGAAGCGCGCGATCGGAAAACTCACTTCAGTCGCCGCGGACCGTTTCGTCGTCGAAATGCACGCCGGGACCGACAACTTCACCGTCGTCGGCTTCGATGACATCCACTACGTGGCGCGTTTGGGATCCTTTCTAATGGTCCCCACCCATGGCGACCTGGTCGTCGTCGAAGTGGTGGGGCTGCGAGAACGCGACAGCGCCTCTGGCGGCGATCGTGGCGAAATGGACAAGGCGTCTTCGGCCAAGTTCCTCGACGTCGTGCCGGTCGGGATGCTGCCGGCGGACGGAAGCAAGTTCCGCTTCGGCGTCTCGGTCTTCCCCTCGCTCTACGCTGACGTTCTCTATGCGCTCGATGCAGAGCTGGATCGCATTTTCGAAACGGCTGGTTTCGATGAGCCGGCGGCCGGCATCGGCGACGCGCCGTGTGTGCCGGAGGGCGCAACTCGCCACCGAATCCTCAACATTGGGAGGTCGGTGGTTTTCGACAACTACGGCGTCAAGGTCAGGCTGGACGACTTCTTCGGAGGCCATGCGGCCGTCCTGGGCAATACTGGCAGCGGCAAGTCCTGCACGGTTGCTTCGATCTTGCAGGGATTGTTCGAGAAGCCGAAGGAGCATCATGCGCGAGGTGCCACCTTCGTCGTCTTTGACGTGAACGGCGAATACGAAGCGGCGCTGAAGAGTATCGAGGCGTCTGGCGGACTCGGCTGCCAATACCTTGTGTTGGACGGGACAGCGACGCCGGGCCGCTTTCGACTCCCTCACTGGTTTCTGGATCAGTCGGAGTGGGAACTGCTGCTGCAGGCCAGCGAGCGCACCCAGGTGCCGATACTCCGACTCGCTCTGGGGTTCACCACGCTATTTTCCGGTCCTCCCGGGGCGTTGGTGGAAGTGCGAAATCACATCCTCGCAAAATGCATCACCCAGATCCTAAGCGACGAGACCACGAGCCCGTCGAAGGCGGACCGGATCCAGGGTATTCTGCAGAGGTTCAACACGCCCCAGATCAACAACGGCGTCATCGAAAAATACATTAGGGTCGGTTTCGGCAGCATAGCCAACGTCATCGCTCTCAGTAAGTTTTTGACCGAGGATAACCCGTTCATCATCGAAGGCTTCAATCTTCCGGCCTACACGAACGAAGCCTTCGAGTTTTCCATTCTGTCCAAAGCGATGGATTTGGCGCTTCTCTATGAGGAGGCTCACGGCAACCGACACATCCGCGACTACTGCTCTCAAATGGTGACGAGGCTGAAGTCGCTCGAAGATCGGCAAGAGTATAAATTTCTCCGCCACGGGCTGGCGGATGCAGCAAACCCTGACAATTCCGAGCCTGCTGTCCTGGCTAAGCTTCTGGGCTTGACCAAAAAGGGCGAAGGCTTCGCCAAGTCCCATCAAGTGATCATCATCGACATGAACAGCGTGGACGACGAAGTCGTCGAGCTGGTCAGTGCGGTGCTGGCTCGAATGACTTTCAGGCTTCTGCGTCACGCAGACCCGCGCAATCGCTTTCCGGTGCACATGGTGCTGGAAGAGGCGCACCGTTATGTGGGCTCGGTGCCCTCGCGGTATGCGGTCGACGCCAGCAAGGTGTTCGAACGGATCGCCAAGGAGGGCCGCAAATACGGGATGTTCCTTCTCGTCGCCTCCCAGCGGCCAAGCGAACTGTCCAAGACCGTCCTGTCGCAGTGCGCGAACTTCGTCATTCATCGCATCCAGAACCCGGATGACCTATCCCAGATTCGCCAGATGACACCCTTCATCTCCGACGCCGTGCTGAAGCGTCTGCCGTCCCTGCCCAAGCAGCATGCGCTGGTCTTCGGCACGTCCGTGAACCTACCGACGACGTTCAAGGTGCGTGAGGCGTCCCCGCTTCCCCACAGTGACGACACCCGTATCGTCGACCTGTGGTTCCAGGAAGCGGGCCGCCCCGCCAATATCAAGATCGCCTGATGGAATTGGGCCATGAAGAGATGGCGTCGGCGCTGGAGGCGAGCGGCGACTATCGCGTGCTCCGCCGCCTGCAGCCTCGCATGTTCAAGCCCGACTTCATCCCAAGCGCTCGCCTAGCGCTCTATGTGGATGTGGAGACCACCGGCCTGGACCCGCGCCAAGACGAAATCATAGAACTTGCCATGGTGCCGTTTTGGTATGAGCCGAACGGACAGGTGCTAGGCTGCAGCGCCCCATTTCAGGGTTTCAACCAGCCGCGTCTCCCGATCACGGCTGAAATCCAGGCCCTGACCGGCATTACCAATGAGATGGTCGCGGGTCAGCGGATTGATCCAGCTGGCGTCCTGTCGGTCGTCTCGCCTGCCGCCTTAGTGGTTGCGCATAACGCCGGCTTCGACCGACGCTTTCTGGAACGGCTCGACGCCGTATTCACCACCAAGGCTTGGGCGTGTTCGATGTCGCAGGTCGATTGGGCGGCTGACGGCCACGAAGGCACCAAGCTCGGCTATCTCACCCAAGGCTGCGGGTTCTTCTACGACCAGCATCGAGCGGTGAACGATTGCTTTGCCGCTATCGAGCTTCTCGCGCGTCCGCTGCGGCGGACCGATCGACCGGCTATGGCAGAACTGCTTGAACGAGCGAGAGCGCCGAGCTGGCGCATCTGGGCGGAGAACAGTCCGTTCGATCTCAAAGACCGGCTGAAGGCGCGGGGCTACCGCTGGAACGGTGAGGGCGGGCCTAGCCCGCGGGCTTGGTATGTCGATGTCGAAGAATCGGCGCTACAGAACGAACTGACCTTCCTGAAGATGGAGATCTATCAGCGAGAGATCGATCTGCTGACGCGCCGGATCGACGCTTATGATCGATTTTCAGACCGCTGCTAGGTTGTTCGCCTGACATGTGAAGACGACGTCAAACGCCTCGTGGCTGAAGCGGTGAGCCGGCAGATTGTCGTTTTCACGCACGATCCCGCCTTCCTTTTCGAACCCAGCAAGCCGCTCGCGACATGGGCTGGACGCTTTTGACGTAAGCTCGGTAGCGAACGGCACGGACAAAGCCAGCTTCACCTACGCCGATCCACCGTTCAAAGCCCGCAAGGTTGAGCAAATCGTCGCTTCGCTCACCAACCAGCTCAACAATGAGCGGCAGCACTGCGATCAAGGTAACGAGGAGGCTTTCGTGTTTGGCAGCAGGGCGATGATTACACCCAGCAGCGGTTGATGGAACCGTCGTCCAAGTCGGGTCGGCATAGGCCGAAAGAGAGCGAACGGCGCGGAGCCTAGGAATGAGAACCAGATCCCCTGCGGACTACAATCGCATCTGCTCAGTCCTAGCTCACCCTCAATGCCCGCGCACTAAAGAAGGCTCCCCCCTAAAGCTTGATGATGACAACTGTTCTTGTTATGTTCCCGGATAGTGCAGCGCGTCTTCAAGGCCAGCGCATCGCCCTTTGTCGCATAATTCATTAAAAATCGCATTCCGGAATGGAATGGACACGCCGGTCAGGGCCGCCATCGAGGCGGAGTGGTGTGGACTGCGGAAGGGGCGGTCCCGGGTCAGGGCGCCGCGCTCGATCAGGCCCGCGATGGACCAGACCATCGAGGTCTCCAGCAACTCCTGAGAGGTCAGGGGCGGCAACAGGCCGGGCAGGCGTTGCGCCATCATCGACTTGCCCGATCCCGGCGGGCCGATGAACAGCAGATTGTGACCGCCCGCTGCGGCGATCTCCAGCGCGCGCTTGGCGCTTTCCTGACCCTTGACCTCGCGCAGGTCGGGCACGACGCCGCCGGACGCCAGGGGGCCGGGTTCAGGCGCCCGCAGCACCTGGGTTCCTTTGAAATGGTTGATCAGGCTGATCAGCGAGCGCGGGGCCAGAATGCGCGCCCCGCCCGCCCAGGCCGCCTCTGGCCCTGACACCTCGGGGCAGATCAAACCCAGGCCCATGGCGTCGGCGGAGACGGCGGCGGGCAGGGCGCCGCCCACGCGCGCGATCTGTCCATCCAGACCTAGTTCGCCGATGGCGGCCCAGCCGTCCAGGGCATCGGGCGCGATCACCCCCATGGCCGCCATCAGGGCCAGGGCGATGGGCAGGTCGAAATGGCTGCCTTCCTTGGGCAGGTCGGCGGGCGCCAGATTGGCGATGATGCGCTTGGCGGGCAGGGCCAGGCCGATGCCCGCAAAGGCGCCGCGCACCCGTTCCTTGCTTTCGGCGACCGCCTTGTCGGGCAGGCCGACGATGTTGAAGATCGTCGGCCCGTCGTTGCCGATCAGCTGGACCTCGACGTCCACGCGCCGGGCCTCGACCCCGTCAAAGGCGACCGTGACAACCCGCGCGACCATGCTGCTCCCCCGCTGTTGCCGGGGAACGAAACACGAACTGAAATCTAATTCAAGTGGCGGTCACGCAACCTGTGCGGCGCGCTTCTTCTCGATGACGTCCCACATCAGGGCCGTGGCGTCGATGCCGGTGAAGGTTTTCAACTGCTGGGCGCCGGTGGGCGAGGTGACGTTGATCTCGGTCAGATAGTCGCCGATCACGTCGATGCCGACGAAGATCAGGCCGCGTTCCTTCAGCGTGGGGCCGATGGCCTTGCAGATCTCAAGATCGCGCGGCGTCAGTTCGACCGGCATGGCCGTGCCGCCGACGTGCAGGTTGGAGCGCACGGCGCCCGCAGCCGGCACGCGGTTGATGGCGCCGACCGGTTCGCCGTCGATCAGCAGGATGCGCTTGTCGCCCTTGGTTACGGCGGGAATGAATTTCTGGATCACCAGGGGATCGCGGCTGCCTGCGGCGTGAATCTCGATCAGGGCGTCCAGATTGGGATCGTCGGCGCGCAGCTTGACCACGCCCGATCCGCCGTTGCCGTGCAGCGGCTTCAGCACCACCTCGCCATGCTTCTTGTGGAAGGCGGTCAGGGCGACGGGGTCGGCGGAGATCAGGGTCGGGGGCTGCAGGCCGGGGAAAGCCGTGACCATCAGCTTCTCGGGCGCCGAACGGACCTGGGCGGGGTCGTTGACCACAAGGGTTTTGGGGTGGACCGTCTCCAGCAGATAGGTGGCGGTGACATAGGCCATGTCGAACGGCGGGTCCTGACGCATCAGGATGACGTCAACGTCCTCAGCCAGATCCAGCGTCTCCCAGTCGCCGAAATCGACGTGGTTGCCGGCCTCGCGCCGCACGGTGATCGCACGCGCGCGGCAGTACAGACGGCCCTCCTCCAGCGCCAGGGTGCGGAAGTCATAGACCCATTGCTTGTGACCGCGCGCCTGGGCGGTCTCGGCCATCAGGAAGCTGGTGTCCGAGGAGATGTCGACGGCCTCGATCGGGTCCATCTGGATGGCGATCTTGAGAGTCATGGGCTGGGGCCTATCGCGCGTCGCGCTGCTTGGGGCCCGTCCGACGCGCTGCGCTCGGGCCTGTGGATGTCAGAAAGGGGCTGGGCGCGTCGGTCAGTCGATCTGACGCGCTTCTTCGGCCAGCATGATCGGCACGCCTTCGCGGATCGGATAGGCCAGCTTGGCGCCCGCCGAGATCAGTTCATTGGCGTTGCGGTCATAGGTCAGCTTGCCGCGCGTGACCGGGCAGACCAGCACTTCGAGCAGGCGCGGATCGACCGAGACGGGGGTGTTGAAAGCATCACTCATTGTATGGGCCTATCGCGTCTTGCTCTGCTTGAGGCCGTTGTAGGGGGCCTTGTCGCATCGCGCTACTGCATGGAGGGAGAGGCGTCGTCACCGCTGTCTGCGGCGTCGATCCGCATCAGGGCGATCAGGGCCTCCGAGCGCGGCAGAAGGCTGACGGCCTCCAGCAGGGCCTGTTTTTCGGCCGGTTCGAACGGCAGGGCCATGGACAGGCTGTTGACCAGGGCCTCCATCGGCGCGCTCTCGGCCGTCTCCCAGTCGATGTCCAGCGACCGGTGCGCCAGATAGTTGCGCAGGGCATCGAGGAAGGCGTGGCGGTCGAAGTCGGGTTCCTCCGGCGGCGAGGCCAGATCGGCCTCATAGGCGTCGAAGGCGGCGCGGACCTGACGATAGGGGGCCTTGGACGGCAGTTCGGCGGCGATGCGGAACCGCGACACCCCGGTCAGGGTGATCAGATAGCGGCCGTCCGACGTTTCGGCGAAGCTGGTGATCCGCCCGGCGCATCCGACCGGCGACAGACCGGGCAGGGCGGGGGTTCCGCCGACCGGCTGGACCAGGCCGATGATGCGATCCCCGGCCATGGCGTCGTCGATCATGTTCAGATAGCGCGGCTCGAAGATGTTCAGCGGCAGCTGGCCGCGCGGCAGCAGAATGACCCGGTCCAGCGGAAAGACCGGGATCACCTGCGGCAGGTCCAGCGCCCTGACATAGCTTTGGGGCATGGGCCGCCGTCCCGTTACGAGAAGAGAATCGAGGACAGACGGCGTCGCCCGTCCTTGGCCACGTCCGAGCTCAGGCCCGCCGCCTCGAAGATGACCAGCAGCTGCTTGCGCGCCGCCTGTTCGTTCCACTCGCGGTCGGTCTTGATGATGTGCAGCAGATTGTCGACCGCGCCCTTGAAGTCGCCCGCCGCGCTCTGGGCCTCGGCCAGGTCAAAGCGCGCCTGATGGTCGTTCGGATCAGCGGCGACCTTGCTCTCCAACTCGGCAGAGGCGCCGGCGGGGGCTTTTGCCGCCAGGGCCAGTTGAGCGCGCACGCTCTGGACCGTCGGCTCCTTGGAGTCCTGCGGGGCCATGGCGATGGTCTGCAGCGCCTGTTCGCGGTCGCCGTCGGCCAGATAGACCCGCGCCATCCCGGCGATGGCCTTTTCGTTCTCAGGCTCGATCTGCAGCACATGGGCGAAGGCCTGAGCGGCGCCGCCCAGATCGTTCAGGCCAAGGGACTCTTCACCCAGGTCCAGCAGCTGCGCCGTCTCGGTCGAACCGCCCTGGCCGCCGGTCAGCTTGTCGATGAAGGCCTTGATCTGGCTGTCCGGAATGGCGCCCTGGAAGCCGTCGACCGGCTGGCCGTTGACGAAGGCGTAGACCGTCGGGATCGACTGCACCCGCAGCTGGCCCGCATAGGCCGGGTTGGCGTCCACATCGATCTTGACCATCTTCACCGCGCCCTTGGCGGCGCGCACGGCCTTCTCCAGCGCCGGGCCAAGCGTGCGGCACGGCCCGCACCAGGTGGCCCAGAAGTCGACGATGACCGGCTGATGCTTCGAGGCCTCGATGACGTCGGTCATGAAGGAGGCGTCCGTGCCTTCCTTGATCAGGTCGCCTGAGAGGTTCGGGTCTAGGGTCGGATCAACGAGGGTCATGGCGGGGTCCGTGCAGGGTCTGTCAGGTTCAACGGTCCAGATGGCGTCGGGATGCGTCGGCATCAAGCGTTGAATTGGCCGAAAGCGCCGGACGCGGGGTCCGCGATCGCCAGCCCGCGTCCTTCAGGGCCGGGGCGTGGGTCCGGCTGACCGGCGCGGTCAGGCCGCCCGTCAGGGTGATTTCGCCCGCGCCGCGCCGCCAGCGCACGCTCTCAACCGCCTCCGCCGCCACCCACCAGGACCGATGCACCCGCCAGCCGTGGGCGCCCGACAGTTCGTCCAGCGCGTCGGTAAAGCGCAGGGTGATCAGCTCTTCGCCCGCATCGGTGTGGACCTTCAGATAGTGGTCGTGGGCCTCGACCGCGATCAGGCGCGCGGCGCGGCGTCGGGCCGACAGCCGCCGTCGGAACCTGGCCTCGGCCTCGGGCAAAGGCGGGGCGATGAGGATGCGGGTCTGGATGCGCGGGGACGGGCGTCGCCAGACAAGCGCCCGGACTGTGACGACCGCCAGCAGTATGGGCCAGGCCTGCCACGACAGTTTCAGATAGGCGGGCCAGCTGTAAGCCTCGCCGATCAGCAGGTGCTGGGCCGTCAGCACCAGCAGGGCCGTCGGCGGCGCCGCCAGAACCGAAACCGCCACCAGCCGCCGCCACAGGACGCCGATGCGTCGGCTCAGCCAGGCGTCGAGGGTGATGGCCAGCCCGCCTGCGCCCAGAATGCAGATCATCCAGTACAGATACCGGACCGGCGTGGAGATGCGGTCCCAGCTCAGGGGCGCCAGAAACCCCATCAGCAGGCCGATGGCGCACAATATGGCCAGGTCGATCAGTCCCCGCCGCATCGCCGTCGTGCGCTGTGCATCGGGTGCGGCCCGTGATCCTGTCTTCGTTCCGCCGTTCATCTGTCCCGATCACGCAGTTCCGGCGCCGTTCGCGAAGAACGCCCTAGCGAGTGACCTTACGTCCGACAATGGAGATCGAACCGCATTTCGTCCTGATTGGAAATCCCGTGTCGCAACTCCGGCCATCCGCGCTGATCCTGACCGCCTTCAGCCTGACCGCATCGCTTCTGGCCTCGTCCGCCCTGGCCCAGGTTCCGGGCGACGATGTCAATCTGCGCCCTGATCCCGCCGTCGCCTGTCACGTGGGCCTCTATCGTCTGGCGGACGGCGGCTGGGTGGATGTCGCGCCCCTGCCGGAGGCAGGGCTGCGCTGGCGACGTCTGGACGGATCGAGCGGGCGAATGACGCAGAGCGCCGAGGGCCTGTGGGTCAGCACCCTGGGCGGGACGCGCCGCGTCGAGGGGCCGCAACCGCAACTGGGCGCCTGCGGCGAGGACCGGATCGTCTTTGAAGGCCGGGCCGGGCGGCGCATCAGTCAGCAGGTTCAGGACGTCGTCTTCACCGGACACGGCGGAACCCGGCTGACTGGGCGGCTGATCCTGCCGCCGGGATCAGGGCGGGCGCCGATCATGGTCGAGGTGCATGGGTCGGAAGGGGCCAATGCGCTGGACTTCAACGTCTTCCAGCGGTTCGCCCCGGCCTCCGGCGTCGGCGTCTTTGTCTATGCCAAGCGCGGCTCGGGCGGGTCCGAGGGTCGCTACACCCAGGATTTCGACATCCTGGCCGATGACGCCGCCGCCGCTGTGACAGAGGCCCGGCGCCTGGCCGGTCGGCGCGCGGGCCAAGTGGGTCTGCATGGCGGCAGTCAGGCCGGGTGGGTCACGCCCCTGGCTGCCAGCCGCACGCCCGTCGATTTCGTCATCGTCGACTATGGACTGGCCTATTCGCCCCTGACCCAGGAAAGCGATCTGGTGGCGCAGGGGTTGAAGGCGAAAGGCTGGGGGCCGGACGTCCTGGCCCAGGCGCGCGACATCACCGACGCCATGGGCGCCTTCGTCGCCTCCAACAGCGCGGTCGGCTATGAGGGGCTGGACGCCGTACGCGCCCGATATGGCGCCGCGCCGTGGTTCGCGGACGTGAAGGGCGGCTTCACTGGCATGTTGCTGAACGCCACCAACGACCAGATCCGCGCCATCCTGCCCCAGTATGACGTCGGCACCTCATGGACCTATGACCCCCTGCCGGTGCTGAGCGGGCTGAACACGCCCATGCTGTGGATTCTGGCGGGCGAGGACACCAAGGCCCCGCCCGAGGCCACCCGCCAGCGGCTGATCGACCTGTCGGCGCAGGGGCGTCCGATCACGGTGATGCAATACCCCGGCACGGACCACGGCCTGACCCGTTTCGAAACCGCCCCCGACGGCGCCCGCACGTCGCTGGGCAATCCGCCGGGCTATTTCCAGGCCGTTCTGGATTGGGCGAAAACCGGACGACTGACCGGGGGCTACGGCGACGGGCAGGTTCTGGCGTGTGCGAGGATGCAGAGAGCGGGCTGTTCGAGGGGCCGCTAGGGGTGGAAGGCGAGCCTTCGGATTGCAAACAAAAGACACCACTTGCGCCGGTCTTCGCAGCTCCTCCCTACGTGCACCCCGCAAAATCAGAACATTTTTTGAGCTGTGACCATTGGCTTTCAATGTCAGCCAATGCTGCCCGGATTTTCTCACGTCCTTCGGCGGGCGCATTCCGCCTGACGATCTCGAACTTACCGGTCCAACGAACATAAGACGCTTGGAGAAACCTCGCCCGATCTCCCGAAGCTTCGCGCATCTCGGTTATAATCTCTGCGAGCCGCGTCTCACACTCTTTGACCTGATTGTTTAACGGACCTGTGAGACCTGCCAGCAGGTGCGTTCCAATCAGTTTGGCACCCAATCGGTTCTTGGTGATTTGATGGGTAGCGGACCTCAACTCTATCAGCAGGGCACCGATTGAAGTGCGGACTTTGTCGATTGGTGTTTCTGGGAAATCTTCGTCCAATGTGCTGAAGTTCATTGCCGAAACATGGGAGGCGATATTCTGATCCGTTAGCGACGTCGGCTTCCAGCCGTGGGCGAAGATATTCCTTACCTTCCGAAGGCGGTCGAGATCATTATGTTGGGCCTCAGTAATCAGGCCCAACGCAAATGCCGTTTTGATCCTCGCCGAGAAAGTCCCGATGGGCGCGTTGAAGCCATTGAGGAGACGATTGGCCTGCTCGCCCGGAAGCATAAAGGCCCTGATCAGATCACCGAGGGCGTCCTCGGCAAAGGCCCCCAAGGCCAGCACAAGGCTGCGTTCATCCATCGCGGACGTCAGGCTTTGAAGCTGGTTGAGATCACCAAATACGGTGTCTTTCTCTTGACCGTCAGTGTGTAGGTTCATCGCGCTCAGTAGGCTCGTTGCCAGCATGGCAAAGAGAGGGTGCCAGATCGTCAAGAAGGCGTCGATCGTTGGGTCGGCAAGACGGCTAAGGTCTGCTTAGGGTCGGAAGCAGGTTTTTACGCCTGCACGCAAAGCCGAAGTTCAGCTTGTGTGAACACCGTTCGTCACGGCTTTGAATCAGCCCAGCGCCTCGAAGTCCACCACGATCGGTTCTCGTCCCAACAGCTCCAACGCCCGGCGGAAAGCGCTTTGGTTCAGGGCGGTGGTGGCGGTGTTGGTCAGGGGGTGGAAGTTGACGATGTCGGCGTCCCACAGGCGCTGATCCAGCACGAAGGTCACGCGGCGGTCCGTGTCGTTGATCAGGCCCAGGGCCGTGACCGAGCCGGGGCGCACGCCCAGGGTCTGCCACATCAGGGTCTCATTGCCGAACGACAGCTTGGCCGCGCCGATCACGCCCGCCGCGCGCTTCAGATCGATCACCGTGTCCTGACGCGCCGAGATCAGCCACAGGCGGCCCTTCTGGTCCTTGAGGAACAGGTTCTTGGTGTGGGCGCCGGGCAGGCCCGCCTTCAGCTCCAGCCCCTCTTCGACGCGGAAGACGGCGGGGTGGTCGTGGGTGACGTGGGCCACGCCGTTCTCGACCATCCAGGCGGTCAGGCGATCCCGGTTGTAGGCGGGGACGTCGGCGGGGGCGGCGTCGGGGGCGGGCTGGTCAGTCATGGTTGAGCCGTCGCAAACAGGGCGGTAGGAGAGGGTCATGGTCGATACCGCGAACACCCGCCCGCTGGAACTGGAATGCTATCCGATGTCGTCGCGGCCGCCGGATCTGGTGCCCGGGCGCCAGTCGCGGAACTGGATGGACGCCTTCGCCAGCCGCCACCCCTATCGCTGTCTGCCGTTGAACATGGCCAATACGACGGGGTGGGAGATCCTGTGCCCGTTCGGCTTTACGGCGGAATGGAACGGCGGCCCACGCCAGGACGACATCACCATCACGCCGGACCGCCCGCAGGCGGACCTGGACCATTTCGTCACCTCGCACTTCTCGCGCGGGGTTCTGACCATGCATCCGCAGTATCTGTTCCGCACGCCGCCCGGCTGGGGGATGATCTGTTCGGGCTCGCCCAATCATATGAAGGACGGCATTCAGCCTCTGGTCGGCCTGATCGAGACGGACTGGCTGCCCTTCCCCTTCACGATGAACTGGCTTTTCACGCGTCCGGGCCGGGTGAAGTTCGAGAAGGGCGAACCCTTCTGCTTCATCAATCTGGTCGAGCACAAGAAGGTCGAGCAGTTCCAGCCGGTGATCCGCACCCTGGAATCCAATCCCGTGATGAAGGGCCAGTTCGAGGCCTGGAACCGGGCGCGCACCGACTTCAACACCCGCCTGGCCTCGGGCGATCCGGATGCGGCCAAGGAGGCGTGGCAGCGCTTCTACTTCAAGGGGGAGATTCCGGAGGATCTGGGCGCGGCCCCGGCGACGCACGCCAACAAGCGGCGCCTGAAGACGCCGCGCGTCGGCTGAGTTCAAAAGAAAAGGGCGGCCCGAGATCGAAGTCTCAGGCCGCCCTTTGCATTTATGGGTCAGGCGCCGGGGCGGGTGACGCGGGCGCTCAGGTTCTGGACGACTTCGCGGGCGTCGAAGGCGTTCGGATCATTGGCGGGCTTGGGACCGCGACCCATGATGATTTCCGCATTGGCTTCGTAGCGGTCGACCTGGCGAACGTCGAAGTCATTGGCGCCCCAACGATCCCACGGGCTCCAGAAACCGCTGCGGTAGTAGCGCCACGACGGACCCCAGTAGGGGCCATAGAAGCTGTTGTAGCGCGAGTAGAACGGATCCGGCGTCGAGACGAAGCGGGTGTCGCGGTCGGTGGCGCGGTTCACGGTGGAGAACCAGTCGAAGCCGCTCTCGACCGTCAGTTCGGCCGAACGCAGCAGCAGGGACATCTCGACCTGATCGCGCGACGTCACCGAGTTGCCGGAGAAGCTGACGCGGAAGCGGTTGTTCTCCAGCCGCTGCTCGGCATAGCCGCCGCGCTGTCCGTTGAAGCCTGCGGGCTGATAGGGCGTGGCGGTGGCGCAGGCGGCCAGCGCGAGTCCAGCGGCCAAAGTCACCGCCAAGGTCTTCAGAGGTAGGGCACGCATGTAGATCACACTCCTTGTTGCCCAATTGGGCGCGCTGACGGCTGAACGACGCATGAACGGCCCGTTCCACGCCAATCTAGGATGAAGCTCCGCCGCGTCTAGAGGCGTAACACGATCAGGACGGCGGCGGTGAGCAGCAGGATGCCGACGAATAGCCCAAAACCGCGTTTGAAACGCGGCTCCTGCATGCGTCGTGACAGCGCGGCGCCCGACAGGGCGTAGGCGCTCATCGACATCATATCCATGCCGATGACGGCGACGGCGAACAGGATCAGCTGCGGACCAACGGGGCGGTTCACATCCACGAAGGGCGGCAGGACGGCGGTGAAGAACAGGATGGCCTTGGGGTTGGCGATCTGGACGGCGAACCCGTCGAGGAAGGCGCCGCGATCCTTGCGCACCACGACCTGATCGGGTTGGGCGGCGGTCTTGAAGGCGCCCATCAGGGCCTTCAGCCCCAGCCAGGCGACATAGAGAGCGCCGAGGATGGCGATGATGCGGAAGACCTCGGGAAAGGCCTTGACCAAAGCGCCCAGGCCCAGGGCCGCCGCGCCGAACCAGACCAGGGTGGCCGTGTTCATGCCGACCACGCTGACCAAGGCCGAGGCGTGCCCCTTCTCGACCCCCGATGCGACGGCGAAAAGGTTTGCCGGTCCGGGGGTTATGGCCATCACCACCATGACGCCCAGGAAGGTGACATACAGGTGCGGGTCGACGGGCAGGGCGGACATGGGGGCGGTGTCGGGCGCTGCGTCGCCTGCGTCAAGTTGCGCAGACGCGAAAGCGCGCGATTACGGGTTCTGGACGGCGGGCCTGGCCTTGGCGGCGCGGTCGTCCGCCTGATCCGAGGGGCCGACGGCGTCCTGCGCCTGGTCCAGCGCATACTGGGCGATCAGGCCGTAGGTCTCGATCTGTTCAGGGCTGGGGTTGGTCCAGGCGCTGTTGCGGGCGATGCCGGTCCCGGCGGCGGCGCCGCTCTGCATCGCCTCCTGCACATCTGGATCGTTCAGGGCTTCGGCGACCAGGGCGTTGACGTCGATGTCCTTCAGCGCCTCGGCGGCGATCTGGGAGGCCTGGCGCGTGGCCTCGGCGGTGAAGGCGGTCACGTCCGGCGAATACTCGGCCCAGAGGGCGGCCATACGGGCGCTTTTTTCGAGTTCGGGAAGACTGTTGTCCAGCGACAGGGCCTCGGCGCGCTGGCCGAAACGCTCCATCCGCTGCTCAAAAGCGCTGGAGGCGGCCTGAAGGCGGGCTTCGGCGGAACCGGGCGCGGGCGTCGCCTCCTGCGCCAGGGCCGACGAGAGCGGCAGCAGGGTCAGGGCGGCGGTCAGGCTGAGCATGCGGATCATGGGAGGAACCCCTTTGTTGACCCGCCGACCCTGTGCCCAACGCCGCCCTGTCTCAAGTGAAATCGCGGTAAGGCGGACCTACTGCGGGCTGGCCGGTGCAGCGGCGCGTGCGGCCAGAGCCTGCTGAACGCCGGCGCGGATCTGGTCCGGAATGCTGGCGATGGCCTGTTGGGCCTGGTCTGCGCCGGCGATCATTTCGTCCTTCTGGGCCGCGTGTTCCGGCTTGGCGGCTTCGGCCTTGATGAAGGCTTCGACCTCATTGGCGAAGGTGTTGATGTCGGCGGCGCGACGGTCGATCACGGCGTTGGTTTCGGCGGTGACCGCTGCGGCGCTCTTGCTCTCGTCCTTCAGAATGGCCTCCAGCTCGGCGTTCATCTGGTTGATGACCGCCTCGAAGGCCTGCCCCTTGGCTTCGATGGCGGCTTCCTCGGGGCTCACGGCTTGAGCTGCCGGGGGGGCTGGGGGCGTGCTCTGGGCGAAGGCCGGAGCGGCGAAGGCGAGGGCGGCTGCGGCGGCCAGCGGGGTCAGAAGGCGCATTTGAAACTCCAATTTTCAGGCGCACAACCTCAAGGCCTATGACGGCGGTGGCAAGCCCGTATTGCGGCATTCGTTCGTTCCAGGGCGGGCGCCCTTGCCAGAGCGCCGCCTGGGGTCGCATGAATCCGGTCATGACGATGCGAAAACTGACCCCGCTTCTCGCCGCCGCCCTGGCCTTCGCCGGGGTCGTCGGCGCCGCCGCAAGTCCGCAGGCGCAGACCGCCGCGCGGCGTCAGTATGTGACCGAGGGCCAGTGCGCCGGAACGCCCTCCACGACGGTGCGGATGGCTCCGAACTATTGTCTGGGGCTGGTCTGGCAGGGGGCGGGCGCCGACGGACCGTTGATGCCGCGCGGCCTGATGCAGCTGGCCGACGGCGACTGGCTGGTGACCGATCTGGGGGCGTGGTCGGCGGGTCGGGGCGCGGTCTGGCGGCTGAGCTTCGGCAGCGACGGCGCAGCCAGCTGGCGACGGCTGGCGCGCGACCTGAGCATGCCCCACACCGTGGCGCGCGGGCCGGACGGACGCATCTATGTGTCGGAGATGAACCGCATCCTGACCCTGGACCCCGACGCCGCTGATCCGGCCGCCAGCGTCCGCACGGTGATCGGCGGCCTGCCGGACAACCAGCTTCATGACAACCGCCACCCGCTGTCCAGCTTCGTCTTCGACGGCAACGGCGATCTGCTGGTCAATGTGGGCGCGCCGACGGATCGCTGCGTCGATCCATCCGGCAAGCCGCTGGTCGACGCCTCCGGCGCCTGCATCGACAGCGCAGCGACGGCCCAGGTGCGCCGACACGCCTATCTGGGACGCGGGCGCTGGTCTGAGGACAGCACGGTCTTCGCCTCGGGTCTGCGCAACTCCATCGCCCTGGTGCGGCATCCGTCCGGCACGATCCTGCAGGGCGAGAACTCGGTCGATCTGACCACGCCGGATCATCCGTATGACGAGATCAATGTGCTGCGCCAGGGCGGCGACTACGGCTGGCCCTATTGCGTGGATCTGGCCACGCCCCTGCCAGGATGGAGCGCGGCCCAGTCACGTTGCAGCCAGCGCGCCAGCCCCGTCGCCCTGCTGCCGCCGCACGCGGCGCCTCTGGACCTGATCTATTATGAGGGGGCCATGTTCCCGGAGCTGCGCGGGCGTCTGCTGATGACCTGGCACGGCTATCGCCGGGCGGGCGGACGCATCGTGGCGGCGGAGACGGACGGGCAGGGCGTGCCGCTGGTGGATCGCGGCGGGCGCTACGCCATCTATCCGCGCGGGTCGCTGGCCTATCCGGCGGGGGCGCCCAGCATTCGCGGCAAGGTGCTGACGCCGGGCTGGAACAGGATTGCGGACCGTCAGCCGCAGGGCGCGCCGGTGGTCATGGCTGTGGCGCGGGACGGTTCGATCTGGGTGACCGACGACAAGAACCGGGCGATCCTGAGGATCGCCCGGCCTTAGATGGCCTAGGCTCGGTCGACATTCAGTCCGAAGCTGTCATTCCGGGACTGAGCGAAGCGAAGAACCCGAAATGACGGCTTAACGTCGGCCAACCGAATGTCGATTGGCCTTAGTTCTTGCGGGCGTCGCGCTTGGCGAGGACGCGCAGGCGCAGGGCGTTCAGCTTGATGAAGCCCTCGGCGTCGTGGTGGTCATAGGCCTGGACGCCTTCTTCGAAGGTGACCAGATCCTGATCGTACAGGCTGTAGGGGCTTTCGCGGCCGATAACGGTGGTGTTGCCCTTGTAGAGCTTGACCTTGACCGTGCCGGAGACCTTTTCCTGGCTCTTGTCGACGGCGGCCTGCAGCATCTCGCGCTCGGGCGAGAACCAGAAGCCGTTATAGACGAGGTGGGCGTATTTGACCGCCAGTTCGTCCTTCAGGTGCATGGCGCCGCGATCCAGGGTGATCGATTCGATGCCGCGGTGCGCCGCCAGCAGGATGGTGCCGCCGGGGGTCTCATAGACGCCGCGCGACTTCATGCCGACGAAGCGGTTCTCGACCAGGTCCAGACGGCCGATGCCGTTGTCGTGGCCGTACTGGTTCAGTGCGGTCAGCAGGGTGGCGGGGGACATGGCCTCGCCGTTGATCGACACGGCGTCGCCCTTTTCGAAGCCGATCTCGATGACCGTCGGCGTATCCGGCGCGTCTTCCGGCGAGATGGTGCGCTGGTGCACGAACTCGGGCGCCTCGACCGCCGGGTCTTCCAGCACCTTGCCCTCGGACGAGGAGTGCAGGAGGTTGGCGTCGACCGAGAAGGGCGCCTCGCCGCGCTTGTCCTTGGCGATCGGGATCTGGTTCTTCTCGGCGAAGTCCAGCAGGGCCTCGCGGCTGCGGAACTCCCATTCGCGCCAGGGGGCGATGACGTGGATGTCGGGGTTCAGGGCGTAGTAGCCCAGTTCGAACCGCACCTGGTCGTTGCCCTTGCCGGTGGCGCCGTGACAGACGGCGTCTGCGCCGACCTGTTTGGCGATCTCGATCTGGCGCTTGGCGATCAGCGGGCGGGCGATGGAGGTGCCCAGCAGATACTGGCCTTCATACAGGGCGTTGGCGCGGAACATCGGGAAGACGAAGTCGCGCACGAACTCTTCGCGCAGGTCGTCGATGAAGATGTTCTCGGGCTTGATGCCCAGCTTCAGGGCCTTCTCGCGCGCCGGG
Source organism: Brevundimonas nasdae (assembly GCF_019395145.1). Lineage (NCBI taxonomy): Bacteria > Pseudomonadati > Pseudomonadota > Alphaproteobacteria > Caulobacterales > Caulobacteraceae > Brevundimonas > Brevundimonas nasdae. Next base: position 2,787,945 of record NZ_CP080034.1, on the reverse strand, counting down.
CCAAGCTCCTCGCCCTGGCCCAGGTCCGCCGTGAAGGTCACGACCTCGGCGTTATATTCGGTCTGAAGCCACTTCAGGATGATCGAGGTGTCGAGACCGCCCGAATAGGCGAGAACGACCTTTTTGACGGGCTTGTCGGCAGGGGCGGACATGGCAACTCTTTTGCAAGCGTTCGGGAAGTTGACGCGCGCATAAGACCGGGGGGGCGGGGATGCAACCTTTTCCGCCCGTCAGGCGGCCAGAACGCCTGACGCCTCGGGGATTTCGCCCCGACCCAGAAGGCCGGTCTCGAAGTCCATGAAGATGTCCATCAGCTCCTCGACATTGACCGGGGGGCTGTTGGGGCCGAAGCGGAAGCGCCAGTAGCTGACGATATGCTGGACCGCGCCCAGCTGGTCGCCCAGCTTGGCGAACATGGCCGGGGCGTCCAGCAGGAAGTCGCGGAAGGCGACCGGATGGCCTTCCTGCGTCAGCTTGGCGTAGGCGTCGTCATAGACGCGCAGGGTGCGGCTGACCTCGTCGCAGGTCTTGATGATGCGCATGCGCAGGACTTCGCGGCTGCGGTCCAGATATTCGCGGGCCGCCCGGTCCATCCTGCCCGCCGGATGGGTGGTGCGCACGGATTCGGCGACGACGCCGACTTCGCTGAGCAGGGTGGACAGGGTCCATTTGTAATAGAGGAAGCCCTTCCAGCAGAAGACGCCCTCCTGATACTGCTCCGGCGCCAGGCGCAGGGTCTGGCGCAGGGCGTCCAACTGGTCGCCGGGGCTGTTGGACAGGATCTTGGCGGCCATGCGGGTGGCGGATTCGTGCGCCAGGGCCATGGTGTCCGGGCCAAGGCTCAGGGTCACCAGCGGCTCGATCTCGCACCGCACGAAGGCCGTCATGCGCTGAAGATCGCCTTCGCTGATCGAGAAATAGCAGGCCGCCGGGTCCTGGCCGCCGCGCCGCAGCTGTTCACGCAGCAGGAAGGGGTCCAGCGAGGGCAGCTTGTCGATCAGGCGCAGGGTGGTGATGTCGGGATGGTCCGGCGCCACGCCGAACGCCTCGGTCATCGCCCGTTCGAAGCCGATCTGGTTCACGAAGACATAGCGGCCGCCGGTCTTCAGATCGGCTTCGTCGATGGGGATGATGATTTTCGTCGCCACCTGACGCCGCCCGGTGAACAGGTCGAACTCGTTGCGGCGCAGACGGTGCTTGATGATCAGGGCCCGATTCAGGGCCGTGGTGTGGAAGATGGGACGTTCGGCCCATTCCGGGTTCTTGGCCACGCCGTCGCTGCCGCCGTCGCCATTCTCCTCCCAGACGCGCAACAGATTCAGCACGCGGGCGGTGGAGGCGGAGCCCTTGAGGTGTTCGAGGCTGCGGACGGCGCGATCAGTCATGACGCCAGGATGACGCCTAATGGTGACCAAGGGCTTAGCTGAGGCGCAAAAAAGAACAGGGGTCGCCGAAGCGACCCCTGTGGGCAGGCGCGGGGAAGGAAATCAGAAGGCGGCGGTGACCGAAATCCAGAGGCGGCGCGGCTCCTGATTGTTGGCGAACTCGGGCGCGTAGGTCGGCGTCGGTCCGTAGGGCAACAGGCTGACGAAATCCTTGTCGAACAGATTATAGACCACGGCGTTCAGGGTCAGGTTCTTGTCGATCTGATAGGCGCCGCCCAGGTGGAACAGGCTGTAGGCCTTGTAGTCGCCCAGCGCCGTCTGGGCCGCGCCCTCGCCGCGATAGCGCGACGAGCGGTATTCGCCGCGCAGCCAAAGGTTCAGGCGGTCATTGGCGACCCAGCGCAGATTGCCGTTCAGCATATGCTCGGGCGTGTCGGTCAGGGGCTGGCCGGCGGCTGCGCCCGACTTCTGTTCGCTGTCGGTGAAGGTGTAGTTGCCCTGAAGCGTCCAGGCGTCGTTGAAGCGATAGCGGGCGTAGGCCTCGACCCCTTGCGTCACCGCCTCGTCGATGTTCACGCTCTGGCCATAGCTGGCGACCGTGGAGATGTAGGGGGTGTAGAAGCCCACATCATAGCAGCCCGAGGTGTTGTAGCCGCCTGCATTATATTGAGCCTGGGTCAGGCCGAACACGCAGTTGGCGATGGGCACGCCCGAGGCGATCTTGTCTTCGAACTTGTTGTGGAAGACGGTCACGCCGGCGCGCAGATGTCGGCGGTCGTCATAGAGAACGGCGAACTCGGTCGAGGTCGAGGTTTCCGGCTTCAGACCGGGGCTGCCCAGCAGGGGCAGGCGGCCCTGGGCGCCGAAGCCGTTGATGCCCGAGGCCAACTGCTCAAGCCGCGGGGTCTTGAAGCCCTGGCTGACGCCGCCTTTCACCGTCCAGGTCTCGTTGGGGTTCCACACCAGATAGGCGCGCGGACTGAAGTGCGAACCAAAGGTCGAGTGATCGTCGTGGCGCGCGCCCAGCGTCAGGGCCAGGCTGTCGGTGAAGCGCCATTCGTCTTCGGCGAAGACCGCCCACTGGGTGTGGTTGAACGTGCCCGACACCACGCCATCGGTCATTTCGGCTTCCCAATGCTGGCCGCCGATGGTGAAGGTGTGGTTGCGCCATTGCGAGAACAGCTTGGTGTCGAAGATGCGGTTCTCGCTCTCCAGCGTGCGCGAACCGCCTGCGCCCGCCACGCCGTTGGGGATTATGCGGCCGTCGGTGGTCGTCTTGTTCAGCGAATAGTTGGATTCCAGCACGCCGAACGGCAGGCGCCAGTTGTGGGCCACCGAGATCTGGTCGCGGTTGAACTCCAGGAACCGGTCATAGCCGCCTGCGGTGGTGGCGGTGCCCATCTGGCCCTTTGAGTTGTCGTACCACTGGCGCGTCACGTCGCCGTCGATCCACAGGTCATGGTCGGGGTGCAGGTTGAAGGCGACACGCCCGCCCGCCGACCAGATCTGGTTGGCGGTGGCGCTGCGGCCAAAGCCCGACACCGGCGTCTGGACGCCGTTGATGGTCTCATAGGTCAGTTTCGACTGTTCACGCTCCGAGCGTGACGCCCGGATGGACACGCCGATGCGGTCCGCGACCAGAGGACCGGCCAGATAGACGTCGCCGCCGCGGATGGCGCCGAACTCGTCATCGCCCTGGATCGTGTAGTGGGCCGTCGCCGAACCGTGCCAGCTGTCGCCGATCTTGCGGGTGATGATGTTGACCACCCCGCCCATGGCGTCCGAGCCATACAGGGTCGAAACGGGACCGCGCACGACCTCGACGCGCTCAATGGCCGAGACTGGCGGCATGAAACTGGACGAGGTTTCGCCGAAACCGTTCGGGGTCACGCTGCCCGCCGTGTTCTGGCGACGGCCGTCGACCAGGATCAGGGTGTAGTCGGAGCCCATGCCGCGGATGTTGATGGTCTGGCCGCCGGTCTTGCCGACAGCGGCGCCGGTGTCGACGCCTTCGACATTGTTCAGGATTTCGGCCAGCGAGACGGCGCGGATCTCTTCGATCTCGGCGCGGGGGATGACGCTGATGGAGGCAGGGGCCTGGGTGATGCGCTGCTCAAAGCCCGAGGCGGTGACGACGACTTCCTCCAGGTTCGCCGGTTGTGTCGTCGCGGACGACGTCTGGGCGAAGGCGGCGCCGGAGGTCAGGCCGAAGGCGCACGAAACGCCGGCCAGCAGGCGAGCGCGGGTGGAGAAGGTCATCTTGAGAAAGGTCCCGGTTGTTGCGAGCGCCTCTCAACATCATTCGCAAATCCGCACCAAGGGGGGTGTGCGAAAGGGTCGCAAGTGTCGCACCCCTGAGGGCGCGGTTTTCGGCGGCGGCTGATCCGGTCCCTTGCGCTGGCGCGGCGCCGCTTGCGGGCCTAGAACGGGGCTATGCAGATTTTCGACATCCTGATCCTGGTCGCTATCGCCGCCGTCGCCGTCACCCTGGGGTTCGGCCTTTATTCGCTGTTCCGGGGCGGAGACTATGCACGCTCCAACTCCAACAAGCTGATGCGGCTGCGGGTCGGCCTGCAGGCGGTGGCGATCCTGCTGCTGGTGGTCGGGATGTTGTGGAAGGCGACGCGCGGAGGCTGATCATGGTCGTGCTGAACAAGATCTACACCCGGACCGGCGATGGCGGACAGACGCGGCTGGCGTCGGGCGCGCCGGTGTCAAAGACGGACCGCCGGGTCGAAGCCTATGGCGCGGTGGACGAGTTGAACGCCGTCATCGGCGTGGCCCGCCTGAACAGCGGCCAGAACGACCGGATCGACGCCATGCTGGGTCGGATCCAGAACGAGCTGTTTGATCTGGGCGCCGATCTGGCCACCCCCCTCGATCCGCCCCCAGCCTGGGAGGCCCTGCGCATCGTCGACAGCCAGGTCGAACGGCTGGAGCAGGAAATCGACTGGATGAACGAGAGCCTGAAGCCGCTGGACAGCTTCATCCTGCCGGGCGGCTCGCCCCTGTCGTCGCATCTGCATGTGGCGCGCACGGTCTGCCGTCGCGCCGAGCGCGAGGCGGTGCGTCTGGTGGAAACGGGCGAGGCGGTGAACGCGGCGGCGGTGAAATACCTCAACCGCCTGTCCGACCATCTGTTCGTCGCCGGCCGCCGCGCCAACGCCAATGGCGCCAACGACATCAAGTGGAAGCCGGGCGCGACCCGCTAGACCTTCTGGATCAGTTGCCCTTGCGGGCGGCCAGCGCCGCCTTCTGGCGAGCGGTCTCGGCGTCGCGCGCCTGATTCTGCAGGGCGATCTCGTTTTCGATCTTCACCAGTTCGCGATTCTTCTCGGCCGAGGCTTCGGCGCGTGACACGCCGATCGGACGGCCGGTGATTTCCGCAATCGAGATGGGCTGGGCGCAGATGCGGTTTTCCATGTCGTACCATTTGCCCGCCGCCTCGCAGCGTTTGCCCGGCGCGACCCAATAGTTCTGGATGGCGAAGACGCCGATCACCGCCAGGCCGAAGACCCCCGCGAACAGCATGGCCAGGCGGGGAAAGGTCAGGAAACGCTTCATCGATTGATCCGTTGGGTGTGGCGCGCAGCCAAAGCTTGACCCCGCGTTACGTTGACAGGCCTTCGCGACCGCTCCATGTCCCTGCCTCTACATTCAGGCGATTTCACGGATAGACCCATGAAGGTACTCGTCCCCGTCAAACGGGTGATCGACTATAACGTCAAGGCCCGCGTCAAGGCGGACCAGTCAGGCGTCGATCTGGCCAACGTAAAGATGAGCATGAATCCCTTCGACGAAATCGCCGTCGAAGAGGCTGTGCGTCTTAAGGAAGGCAAGGAACACCATGCCGCCGGAACCGCGACCGAGATCGTGGTCGTCTCCATCGGCGTGACCCAGGCCCAGGAAACCATCCGCACGGCCCTGGCCATGGGCGCGGACCGCGGCGTGCTGATCCAGTCGGACGCCGATCTGGAGCCGCTGGCGGTCGCCAAGCTGCTCAAGGCGGTGGTCGAGGAGGAAAAGCCCGACCTGGTCCTGATGGGCAAACAGTCCATCGACGGCGACAACAATGCGGTGGGCCAGATGCTGGCCGCACTGCTGGACTGGCCCCAGGCCACCTTCGCAGGCAAGCTGGTCATCGACGGCGGCAAGGCCACGGTGACGCGTGAAGTCGACGGCGGTCTGCAGACGGTTGCGGCTGAACTGCCCGCGGTCGTGACGGTGGACCTGCGTCTGAACACGCCGCGCTACGCCAGCCTGCCCAACATCATGAAGGCCAAGAAGAAGGAGATCGCCGTGAAGGCGGTCGCCGACTACGGCGTTGATGTCGCCGATCGTCTGAAGGTCGTGAAGGTCACCGAACCGCCCAAGCGCTCCGCCGGGGTCAAGGTCGCCGACGCCGCCGAACTGGTTTCCAAGCTCAAGTCCGCGGGAGCGCTGTAATATGGCTGTCCTCGTCATCGCCGATCACGACGGCTCCGCCGTTCGCGACACCACCAACAAGACCGTGACCGCCGCTCTGGGCCTGTCGTCCGACGTGGACGTTCTGGTCGTGGGGCAGGGCGCGCAGGCCGCCGCCGACAGCGCCGCCAAGATCGCAGGCGTCCGCAAGGTGCTGCTGGCCGAAAGCGCCGGTCTGGGCCACGGCCTGGCCGAAGCTGTTGAAGCGACCGTCGTGCCCCTGGCCGCCAACTATGACGCGATCCTGACCCCGGCCTCGACCGACGGCAAGAATTTCGCACCGCGCATCGCCGCCAAGCTGGACGTCGCCCCGATTTCCGACATCGTCGAGGTCGTCTCGGCCGACACCTTTGTGCGCCCCATCTATGCGGGCAATGCGCTGGAGACGGTCCAGTCCTCTGACGCCAAGAAGGTGATCACCGTGCGTCCGACCGCGTTCGCCGCTGCGGCTGAGGGCGGTTCCGCTTCTATAGAGAGCGTCGCCGGCGCCGATGCGCCCAAGACGGCCTTCGTCTCGGAAGAAATGGTCAAGTCGGATCGTCCTGAACTGGGCGCCGCCAAGATCATCGTCTCGGGCGGCCGCGCCCTCGGTTCGGCGGATGAGTTCCATTCCGTGATGGAGCCGCTGGCCGACAAGCTGGGCGCCGCCATCGGCGCCTCGCGCGCTGCGGTCGATGCGGGCTATGCGCCCAATGACTATCAGGTCGGACAGACCGGCAAGGTCGTTGCGCCTGCCCTCTATATCGCCATCGGCATTTCGGGCGCGATCCAGCACCTGGCGGGCATGAAGGACTCCAAGACCATCGTGGCCATCAACAAGGACCCCGATGCGCCGATCTTCCAGGTCGCCGACTACGGTCTGGTCGCAGACTATAAGACGGCTGTGCCGGAGCTTTTGGCCGCTCTGGGCTAGGGGTTGAAACCGGACCGAACAACGAGTTTTGAAAAAGCTTCAGTGTTCGGTTGACTCGGGTCGGGCGGGGGCCTAAACCCCGCCCCTCTTCGCCGCTCCTCGCGGCCGCGAGCTGATCGATTTTCTCTTGAAAAAGAAAAGGTTGACAGGGATTTGGACGGTCTCTAAACCGCCCCTCTCCAACGGGCCCCTCGGGGCTTCTGAGGCAAGACCTTCCGGGGTTTTGAACGAAAGAAAAAAAACTTCAACGAAGTGTTTGACTTTCAAAACTGAGGCGACTAAACACCCGCCTCCGCCGACGACACCGGCGCTAAACAAGTCGGGCCGCTGGAGCGGTTTGGGTCTTTGACATTGTTGATTTGGAAAGAGAAACGCAGGCGGCGGTGTTCTTGCGATGGCCCTTCGAGGTCATCATACGACACTGACTATCTGCGGTCTTTTTGAAAAGATACCATGCGTCGGTCTTCGGATCGATGACGTGGGAACTCGTCAATAAAATACGTAGAACTAATGCCAAGCTTACTTCGGTAGGCTTCAAGCTTAGGTCAGAAGTCAACTCAACCTGAGAGTTTGATCCTGGCTCAGAGCGAACGCTGGCGGCAGGCCTAACACATGCAAGTCGAACGAACTCTTCGGAGTTAGTGGCGGACGGGTGAGTAACACGTGGGAACGTGCCTTTAGGTTCGGAATAACTCAGGGAAACTTGTGCTAATACCGAATGTGCCCTTCGGGGGAAAGATTTATCGCCTTTAGAGCGGCCCGCGTCTGATTAGCTAGTTGGTGAGGTAAAGGCTCACCAAGGCGACGATCAGTAGCTGGTCTGAGAGGATGATCAGCCACATTGGGACTGAGACACGGCCCAAACTCCTACGGGAGGCAGCAGTGGGGAATCTTGCGCAATGGGCGAAAGCCTGACGCAGCCATGCCGCGTGAATGATGAAGGTCTTAGGATTGTAAAATTCTTTCACCGGGGACGATAATGACGGTACCCGGAGAAGAAGCCCCGGCTAACTTCGTGCCAGCAGCCGCGGTAATACGAAGGGGGCTAGCGTTGCTCGGAATTACTGGGCGTAAAGGGAGCGTAGGCGGACATTTAAGTCAGGGGTGAAATCCCGGGGCTCAACCTCGGAATTGCCTTTGATACTGGGTGTCTTGAGTATGAGAGAGGTGTGTGGAACTCCGAGTGTAGAGGTGAAATTCGTAGATATTCGGAAGAACACCAGTGGCGAAGGCGACACACTGGCTCATTACTGACGCTGAGGCTCGAAAGCGTGGGGAGCAAACAGGATTAGATACCCTGGTAGTCCACGCCGTAAACGATGATTGCTAGTTGTCGGGATGCATGCATTTCGGTGACGCAGCTAACGCATTAAGCAATCCGCCTGGGGAGTACGGTCGCAAGATTAAAACTCAAAGGAATTGACGGGGGCCCGCACAAGCGGTGGAGCATGTGGTTTAATTCGAAGCAACGCGCAGAACCTTACCACCTTTTGACATGCCTGGACCGCCAGAGAGATCTGGCTTTCCCTTCGGGGACTAGGACACAGGTGCTGCATGGCTGTCGTCAGCTCGTGTCGTGAGATGTTGGGTTAAGTCCCGCAACGAGCGCAACCCTCGCCATTAGTTGCCATCATTTAGTTGGGAACTCTAATGGGACTGCCGGTGCTAAGCCGGAGGAAGGTGGGGATGACGTCAAGTCCTCATGGCCCTTACAGGGTGGGCTACACACGTGCTACAATGGCGACTACAGAGGGTTAATCCTTAAAAGTCGTCTCAGTTCGGATTGTCCTCTGCAACTCGAGGGCATGAAGTTGGAATCGCTAGTAATCGCGGATCAGCATGCCGCGGTGAATACGTTCCCGGGCCTTGTACACACCGCCCGTCACACCATGGGAGTTGGTTCTACCCGAAGGCGCTGCGCTGACCGCAAGGAGGCAGGCGACCACGGTAGGGTCAGCGACTGGGGTGAAGTCGTAACAAGGTAGCCGTAGGGGAACCTGCGGCTGGATCACCTCCTTTCTAAGGATGCTTCTCCAGGCCGTCTCTCACGAGACTGTCTATTGAGGCTCCAATAAACGGCGGAACGCCGCCGTCTCCGTTTCTCTTTCCTCTTTCGTCACTGAGACATCAGCCATACGGGTTGTTGTATTGGTGACGCGATCGCGAGCCTGGGTCATTCGACCTGGCTGTCGCTGCCATAGGCCCGTAGCTCAGGTGGTTAGAGCGTACGCCTGATAAGCGTAAGGTCGGCAGTTCGAGTCTGCCCGGGCCTACCAGGTCATTCTGGTTTGCTGGGGCTGGCCTCCAGCCTAGGCAGTATCGATGACAGCTCTCCTGGGCTTCGCACTATTCCTCGAAGGAATGGGGCCATAGCTCAGTTGGTAGAGCGCCTGCTTTGCAAGCAGGATGTCGTCGGTTCGACTCCGTCTGGCTCCACCACTCGCCGTGCGGCGAGGGGCATTTGACCAGAGGCTCCGCTTTGAAAGCGGTGGCGCACCCCGCCAAAGCTCGCAGATCGCATCAAGTATTGCCCGTCGGCGCTCGCCGACAGGCATTGATATCGTAAAGGAAGAACGTGACCGGCTCCCCTGAGCTTTTAGGTCTTGTTCGAGAAGAAGACATTGTCTGACAAAAATCAGGCTTGGTCCCCCGGCAACTTTCCAGTCGGGCGGAATAAACCAAGCATGAGTTTTGCTGAGAAACGATCAAACGTTGAAGGGCTTCTGACGGATGCCTTGGCGTAGAGAGGCGATGAAGGACGTGGCAAGCTGCGATAAGAACCGGGGAGGCGCTAGCACCCTTTGATCCGGTTATTTCCGAATGGGGAAACCCACCTTTACAGTCTTCCAACTCTGCTCTTCGGGGCAGCGATTGGCGGATTGTTGAAAGGTATAATGAGCTGAATACATAGGCTTCATTAAGCGAACCCGGGGAACTGAAACATCTCAGTACCCGGAGGAAAGGACATCAACCGAGACTCCCGTAGTAGTGGCGAGCGAACCGGGACCAGGCCAGTGCTCTTGTGAAATAAAGACGAACGATCTGGAAAGGTCGGCCATAGTGGGTGAAAGCCCCGTAGTCATCAAATAGCAAGAGACTCGAGTAGGGCGGGACACGTGAAATCCTGTCTGAACATGGGGGGACCACCCTCCAAGCCTAAGTACTCCTCTACGACCGATAGTGAACAAGTACCGTGAGGGAAAGGTGAAAAGCACCCCGACAAGGGGAGTGAAACAGATCCTGAAATCGGAAGCCTACAAGCAGTCGGAGCCGCCAAGCGCGGTGACGGCGTACCTTTTGTATAATGGGTCAGCGACTTCATGTGTCGAGCAAGCTTAAGCCGTTAGGTGTAGGCGCAGCGAAAGCGAGTCTGAATAGGGCGCTAAGTTCGACGTATGACGACCCGAAACCAGGTGATCTATCCATGAGCAGGTTGAAGGTTAGGTAACACTAACTGGAGGACCGAACCCGTGAATGTTGAAAAATTCTGGGATGACTTGTGGATAGGGGTGAAAGGCCAATCAAACCTGGACATAGCTGGTTCTCCGCGAAATCTATTTAGGTAGAGCGTCCGACGAATTCCTTTGGGGGGTAGAGCACTGGATGGTTGCGGGCTGCGCGAGCGGTACCAATACTAACCAAACTCCGAATACCCAAGAGAACTATCGGGCAGACACACGGCGGGTGCTAACGTCCGTCGTGAAAAGGGAAACAACCCTAACCATCATCTAAGGCCCCCAAGTCACGGCTAAGTGGGAAACGATGTGGGATTGCTTTGACAATCAGGAGGTTGGCTTAGAAGCAGCCATCCTTTAAAGAAAGCGTAACAGCTCACTGATCAAGCGATCCTGCGCGGAAAATGTAACGGGGCTCAAGCCGTGCGCCGAAGATATGGGTTTGCAGTTTACTGCAAGCGGTAGCGGAGCGTTCCGTAAGCCGGTGAAGGTCAGGCGTGAGCCTGGCTGGAGGTATCGGAAGTGAGAATGCTGACATGAGTAACGATAAGAGTGTGAGAGACACTCTCGCCGAAAGACCAAGGGTTCCTGCGTAAAGCTAATCTGCGCAGGGTTAGTCGGCCCCTAAGGCGAGGCTGAAAAGCGTAGTCGATGGGAAGCAGGTAAATATTCCTGCACCAGCTGGAAGTGACGGATGGCTTAACTCGTACCCACTTATTGGATTGTGTGTGCGGGGGCGTTGTCCCAGGAAATAACTCCAGCAGAGACCGTACCCGAAACCGACACAGGTGGTCAGGTAGAGCATACCAAGGCGTTTGAGAGAACTGTGCTGAAGGAACTCGGCAAATTGCACGCGTAACTTCGGAATAAGCGTGACTCACCTTGCGCAAGCAGGAATGAGTGGCACAAGCCAGGGGGTAGCGACTGTTTAGCAAAAACACAGGGCTCTGCGAAGCAGCAATGCGACGTATAGGGTCTGACGCCTGCCCGGTGCCTGAAGGTTAAAGGGAGGAGTGAAAGCTCCGAACTGAAGCCCAGGTAAACGGCGGCCGTAACTATAACGGTCCTAAGGTAGCGAAATTCCTTGTCGGGTAAGTTCCGACCTGCACGAATGGCGTAACGACTTCCCCACTGTCTCCAGCACAGGCTCAGTGAAATTGAATTCCCCGTGAAGATGCGGGGTTCCCGCGGTCAGACGGAAAGACCCTATGAACCTTTACTATAGCTTCGCCTTGGCGTTAGCGACCGTATGTGTAGGATAGGTGGGAGACTATGAAACCGGGGCGCCAGCTCTGGTGGAGTCGTCCTTGAAATACCACCCTTACTGTCGTTGACGTCTAACCGAGGGCCGTTATCCGGTCCCGGGACATGGCGTGGTGGGTAGTTTGACTGGGGCGGTCGCCTCCCAAAGTGTAACGGAGGCGCGCGATGGTGAGCTCAGAGCGGTCGGAAATCGCTCGTCGAGTGCAATGGCATAAGCTCGCCTGACTGCGAGACTGACAAGTCGAGCAGAGACGAAAGTCGGCCATAGTGATCCGGTGGTCCCGAGTGGAAGGGCCATCGCTCAACGGATAAAAGGTACTCTAGGGATAACAGGCTGATTTTGCCCAAGAGTCCATATCGACGGCAAAGTTTGGCACCTCGATGTCGGCTCATCACATCCTGGGGCTGGAGCAGGTCCCAAGGGTATGGCTGTTCGCCATTTAAAGTGGTACGTGAGCTGGGTTCAGAACGTCGTGAGACAGTTTGGTCCCTATCTGCCGTGGGTGTTCGAAGCTTGAGAGGATCTGTCCCTAGTACGAGAGGACCGGGATGGACATACCTCTGGTGTACCTGTCATGGCGCCAGCTGTGCAGCAGGGTAGCTAAGTATGGAATAGATAACCGCTGAAAGCATCTAAGCGGGAAACTAACCTCAAAACAAGGCTTCGCTGAGGATCGTGGAAGACTACCACGTTGATAGGCCAGGTGTGGAAGCGCGGCGACGCGTGAAGCTTACTGGTACTAATAATCCGATCGGTTTGATCGTTTCTCAGCAAAACTCATTCGATGATTGTTCAATGACCCGAACAATCTCTGACAATGTCTTCTTCGCAATCCTTCTGTCCGCCTCGTTGACCTGGTGGCTATGTCGGAGGTTCCCCACCCGATCCCATTCCGAACTCGGTCGTTAAGCCCTCCAGAGCCAATGGTACTTCGTCTTAAGGCGCGGGAGAGTAGGTCGCCGCCGGGTCTACCAGGCGGACAGAATGATTGCGCAGCCCCATAAAGGCTCTTCTCGAACCGTTCTTCCTTCACGACACTACCGTTTGCCGCGGGATGGAGCAGCCCGGTAGCTCGTCAGGCTCATAACCTGAAGGTCGTAGGTTCAAATCCTACTCCCGCACCCAAACAACCAAAACGCCCTCGCTCAAAACGCGAGGGCGTTTTGCTGTGCGAGTTGCGCTTGGCAGAAACCTGTCTCATGGGCGCAAGGCCGCCGATCCAGGCTGTATCAGGACAATGCGTGAACTGTTCGTGACCCGCTCGTCGAGGCGGTGGGCCACGAATATGCGCAGCCCCTGTGTTGACTGAGGTCGTTCAGCGGTTGGCGGGCTCGCTCTTCTTCGCACCCGATCTCTGCGCGGGGGCGGGCGGCACGGTGATGCCCTGGTCCTTGAGAATTTCCCGGACGATATGGCCGGCGCCGAGGATGGGCAGGGGCTGGCCGAAAGCTTCGCGCCACAGGGCGTCGAGCGCCGCATCGTCGGGACTGAGCGGCCGGGGCGCGGGGTTGTCGTTCAACGGGTTGGTCATCGCACTGCTCGCCTCATCGGCTGCGATTCAACCTGTGAAAAACACAGGCGAGCCCGGTCCGCCATTGGCGATCAGGCGACCCTCAGCCGTTATGGCTACGCTATCAGGCTCTGCCGCCCGGGTTTGTAAACGATTGTGCGCGCAGGAGATTCGCGGCTCTTTTCGATCTCCCAGTCTCAGTCCGGCGTATAAGGGCCGCGCCGAGGGGCTGTTTGAGGTTACAACTCTTTACCGCTCGCAGCGACGCTTCCTGCCCTGTGCGACGTCGGCGGGTTAAAAGGGCGGAAATCAAGGGGTGGAGACTCGATGAAGATCGCCGTGCTCGACGACGATCCGGTGCAGTTGGCGGCCATTACGGCTGTAGCGGAGGACGCGGGCTATCGTGCGACGGGGTTCTCACGTTCCGGCGCCCTGCTGTCGGCGTTGCGCCGCGACACCTTCGATCTGTTGGTGCTGGACTGGAACCTGCCGGATCGATCAGGCCTGGAGGTGATCGGCTGGGTGCGCCTGAACGTCGACCCGCCGCCGCCGATGCTGTTGGTCACCAGTCGGACCGAGGATGCGGATATTGTCGCGGGCCTGGAGGCGGGCGCCGACGACTATCTGGCCAAGCCGATATCGCCCCCGGTGCTCGCCGCCCGCATCGCGGCCCTGCTGCGGCGCGCCTATCCGGGACGGGCCGACGGCGGGATCGAGACCCATGCGGGCCTGAGCTTTGATCCGTCCATGTCCGCGGTGGTCGTGCGCGGTGAAGCCGTGACGCTGACGGCGCGTGAGTTCTCTCTGGCGCTGGTGTTGTTCCGCAATCTCCACCGGGCCCTGTCGCGCAGCTATCTGAGCGAATCCGCCTGGGGCAGCGATCCCGACCTGAACAGCCGATCGCTGGACATGCATGTGTCGCGGGTGCGCGCCAAACTGGGTTTGCGGCCGCAGAACGGCTTTCGTCTGACGCCGGTCTATAGTTATGGCTATCGGCTGGAGCGTGTGGCTGGAGCCGAGCGCACGACGCCGTTGAAGGACGACGAAACATGAGGCGCGGGGGCCTGGGATATCGGGGGGCGAGGGCGATCATCGCCGCCAGTCTGACGGCGATGATTTATACGGGTTCGGCATCGGCCCAGACGGGCCGGGCGACGCCGACCGACACGTCGCCGACGCGGCCGACCGTCGATTATGTGATGAAGCCGGGCGACACCCTGTCGGACCTGGCCCGCGCCTATCTGCTGCGCGTATCTGATTATCAACAGGTCCAGCGGCTGAACCGGGTGCGCAATGACCGACGCATGGCGGTGGGCCAGGTGGTGCGGTTTCCTGTCGATCTGCTGCGGACCGAACCGGCCCAGGCGCGGGTCACTGGTTTTCGCGGAGCGGTGACGATCCTGCAGGCCGGCCAGAGCGCGACGCCGACCGTGGGTCAGATCGTGAGCGAGGATGCGGTCATCGCCACCGGCGCCAACGCCTTTGTGCGCCTGGGCCTGCCGGACGGCGGCCATGTGACCCTGCCCTCGCAGAGCCGGGTGCGCGTCGGGCGTTTGCGGACCATTCTGCTGAACGGCGCCCTGGATCAGGAAATGCGTGTCGAGACCGGGCGGGCTGAGGCCAGCGCCGCCCCGGTGCGGGCGCCCGGCGGCTTCGCTATTCGCACGCCGGTTTCGGTGTCGGCGGTGCGCGGCACCCAGTTCCGCGTCTCCTATGATGATGAGGTCGACCGCGCCGCAACCGAGGTGATCGAGGGTCTGGTCGGGGTGTCGACCCCGGGCGCCCAGGGTGAAGGCGCCTTATTGGACGCGGCGGCGCGTCAGGGCGTGGTTTCAGCCAAGGGCTCGGCCCATCTGACCGATCTGGCCCCTGCGCCTGAGCTGCTGCAGCCCGACAGGATCCAGAGCGCGGCCGCCGTGGCTCTTACGCTGAGGCCGCAGGGCGACATCGCCTATTATCGCGCCCGACTGGCCAATGACGCCGGGATGATCGACGCCTTCGCAGAGGCGCGCAGCAAAACGGCGGACGACGCCGTCGTGTTCGACCAACTGGATGACGGCGCCTATTTCGTGCGTCTGACGGCGGTGACGGCCGAAGGCGTCGAAGGCCTGGCCTCCAACTACAGTCTGCTGCGCGCCCGCAACGGGCTCAGCAATCTGGCGGCCTCGGTGTTCGGCAGAGGGCGGGAGCGACGGTATCTGTTCCGTTGGGAGGCGCAAGGCGCGGGCGATGTGCATTTCCGCTTCCAGATCCGCCCGGTCTCCACTGATCCAGACGTGCGGCCGGTGATCGACGAAGCAAGGCTGGATGCTGCCGAGATCACCCTGACGGGATTGAAGCCCGGTGATTACGAATGGCGAGTCCGGGCGACGCGGCAGGCGTTCGGCCGTATTCTTGAAACCTGGTCCGAGCCGCAGACGCTCCATATCGGTCGCTGACGGCCTTGGCCGAGAAGAGCGCCCGACTATCGACGTCCATGCGGCGCCTGCCTTCAGTCGGCTCCGCCGGGCGGGGTTTTGTCGGGCGGGCGTTGATCGAATGGGCGCTGGTGGGCGCCCTGACCTCGGCTCTGGTGGTCTGGCTGTCGCTGGCGGCGGCCACGGCACGGCCCGACAACATGATCTATGACGCCTGGATGCGGATGCGCGCCGGGCCGACCAGCGAACAGATCGTCATCGTCGCCATCGACAACCGCAGTCTGGAGGCGCTGGGCCGCTGGCCCTGGCCCCGCCAGGTTCATGCCGATCTGATCGACCGGCTGGCGCAGGCGCAGGCCAGCGCGGTCGGCTATGACGTCCTGTTTGTCGAACCCTCAGACCAGGGCGACGCCGACCTGGCCCGAGCGATCGGTGCGGCGGGCAATGTCTATCTGCCGATGCTGGTTGATCCCGTCGGCGAGAACGGCGCGCCGTGGCAGGCGACCGAGCCCATCCCGGAACTGCGTGACGCCGCCGCCGGTCTGGGGCACGTCAATCTGGTGGTGGATGATGACGGCGTGGTGCGCCGGATGCCGCTTTATCTGTCGGCCGGTCAGTCGTCGTGGCCGCATCTGGCCGCACAACTGGCGCGGACTGTGAACCCCCGCATAGGGGGCGACGTCCCGCCCCGGACCCAGCCGTCGGACCTATTGACCGGAAAGGGCGCGGTGCTGGTCAACTATCGCGGCCCGCCTGGCCAGTTCCGCACCGCGTCCTTTGTCGATCTGCTGCGCGGCGAGACGCCTGCCGCCTTCCTGACCGGCAAACTGGTTCTGGTGGGCATGACCGCAGACGGTCAGGGCGACCGCTACGCCACCCCGACGACGGGCGAGGGCCAGTTGACGCCCGGCGTCGAAATCCAGGCCAGTCTGGTCGACACCCTGTTGCGACATGACGCCATAACGCCCACGGCGCCGCTCTGGGGCGCCCTGTTGTCGCTGATCCCGCTGTGGCTTTTGATGGGGGCGCTGCTTCTGCTGCGGCCGCTGTGGAGCCTGATTGCGGGCGCGGGCCTTGCGCTCATGGTCCTGGCGATCAGCGCGGCGGCTTTCTGGTTCGGCGTCTGGTTCCCGCCGCTTGCGGCGATGACGGGACTGGCTCTGGCCTATCCCTTGTGGAGCTGGCGGCGGCTGGCGGCGGCGTCCGCCTATATGCAGATCGAGGTGGAGGCCTTTGCGCGTTCCGGCCCGGCGCCCCGTGTCGTCAATGCCCTGGCGGGCGGGGATGTCGTGGCGCGGCAGGTGGAGACGTTGCGCACGGCGGTGTCGGACCTGCGCGATCTGGAGCGGTTCATCTCCGACGCCCTCCACAGCCTGCCGGATGCGACCCTGGTGGTCGGCGAGGCGGGCGCGGTGGTGATGGCCAATGCGCAGGCGCAGGCCCTGTTCGGCCGTGACGATCTGGTCGGCGCGCCCCTGACGATATTGCTGAAAGCGATCGGCGGGCTGGGTTCAGAGGGCCTGGGCGCCGAAGAGAGCGCCGAGCCTCTTGAAATCGCCACCCCCGCGGGCCGCCGGGTCTTCGTCAGCGCCGCGCCGCTGGTTGATGCGAACGGCGCGGCCCAGGGGCGGATCGTGCGGCTGGCCGACATGACCGAGTTCCGCCTGGCCGAACGCCAGCGCGAACAGGCGCTGCAGCTTCTCAGCCATGACATGCGCGCGCCGCAGGTCTCGATCCTGACCCTGTTGGACGGCCCCCACGACCGCACGGACCCGGCGTTCGAACGCCGTATCGCCGACAATGCGCGCCTGACCCTGACCCTGGCCGAGGGCTATGTGCAGTTGGCGCGCGCCGAGTCTCAGGTGCTGGGCGACGCTGTGTTCGATCTGTCCCAGGCCCTGCTGGACGCCGCCGACACCCTGTGGCCCCAGGCGTCGCAGAAAGGGGTGCGGATTGAGGCTGAAGCCGATGACGACGGCCTTGAGCCGCTGGTGCGCGGCGATCAGGGCCTGATCACCCGCGTGCTGATGAACCTGATCGACAACGCCATCAAATTCAGCCCCGTCGACAGCATCGTGGAGTGCGCCGTGACGGCGGGCGAACGCGCCGGGACGCCGGTCTGGGTCTGCACGGTTCGCGACCATGGCGAGGGCATGGCCACAGACGCTCAGACCCGCCTGTTCGAACCCTTTTCCAAGGGCGAGACGGATCGGCCCGGCGCCGGTCTGGGGCTGGCCTTCGCCCGGGCGGTCGTCGAACGGCACGGCGGCGACATTGGCTGTGAAAGCGCGCCGGGCGCGGGCGCGGTCTTCACCCTCCGCCTGCCGCAGAGCCTCGAGACCTAAAGCGCCGGGCCAGACGCCGTCGATGCGGCCGGCGTCTGCAGCGCCGCCGCCGCCAGCGTGGCGATGGTCGCCGCTTCGTCACCCGTGTCTGGATGGCCGGGCATGGCGGTCAGGGTCGCGGTGACGCGGGCCGTCTCCACCCCGGTCTTCGGCGCGATCAGGGACAGGGTCAAAGTCCGCACCTGTTTTTCGTGACGCCACCAGCGACGCGGAGCAGGCGACCGCAGCCACACCGTATCCGCCGTTGAGGCCTCCGCCCCGGCATGGGCGCCAGTCGTCGCCGGGCGGATGGCGTACAGGGCGTCCAGCCGCCAGTCCGCGCTGGTCTCCGCCTCCTCGCGCCAGCCCGCTGTCGATAAGGCGCTGCGCAGACTGTCCGCCACCGCCGCCTCCATCGGATGCTCCGATGAGGACAGGCTGTAGGTCGAGGTCGAGCCCAGATCGATTACGCCAAGCGGCCGTTCGACGACCAGCTTCGGCTGCGACGCGCAGGCGCCCAGCACCAGCCCCCCCGCCATCACAGCCGCCAGCCCGGAAGATTTGGAGAACCGTCGCGCCCGATAAGTCATGCCCGCGACACTAAGCCGAAACTGAGCCGTATTGAACCGTGCAACCCGCGTTTCGAACCACCCAAGGCATTCGTCCTCGTTCTGGCCGCGCTGTCGAGTTGGCAGCCGTGGGAAACGGGCGGCGATCTCAGCCTTGAAAACTCAGTTCCTGATGCGCACCCGTTGTTCGGGGTGGTTGTCGTGGCAGGCGGAGCAGCTGGCGGCGAAGGCGAGGGCGGAGTTGTAGGCGCGGTCGGCATTGCCCTGTGAGGCCGTGGCGATCAGTTGGTCGAGCGCCTGCTGGTTCTGGCGGGACAGGGTCAGGGCGCGGGCGTCGCCGGCGTTGGTCCAGTAGATGTGTTCGGCGGTCACAAGCGGCTTGAGGCGACGCGCATTCTGCAGGACCAGGTTCGTCTGGTTGGCGTCGGCGGCTTCCAGCAGGGCCTGTTTCAGGTCTTCGGCGCGCAGCATCCGGTCCAGGTGGGCGGCGTGGGCGGCGCGGGTCACGGAGGGGGCGTCGGTCGCCTGGGCGCCGCCACGCGACGCAAGGGTGAGGCCGATGACCGTCACGGCGAGCAGCCCGATGCGCAGAGGCCGGTCTATGACGGTGGAAGTGGACATGGCGACGGCGACCTTGAAAGCGTGACGGCGCGCACATTTCCGCCTGTCTGCGCCCGCGCCCAATGGTCTTGGGGCATGTGGATATAGCCATCGGTCATTATCGCGCCCCTCATGGTCCAGCTTAGGCTGACGCCCACAAAGGTCGGATCGAGCGCGCCGCGTCTGGCGTCGGGGGCCGAGAGAGATGGGTAAGATGAAACTGCGTGCTCTTGTTCTGGGATTGGCGCTGACGGCTTCGGTCGCGGCGCCGGCGTCGGCTCACCATTCGTTTGCGGCCATGTATGACGCCAACCGGCCGATCCGGCTGGTCGGGCGCCTGACCAGCGTCGAATGGACCAATCCGCACTCCTATTTCCACCTTGAGGTCCGTGACGCCCAGGGCCGGGTTACGACCTGGGCCTGCGAAGGGGCCGGGCCGGGCGCCCTGTCGCGTCGCGGCTTCAGCCGTTCGGACATCAGCGTGGGCGACACCCTGGTCGTCGACGGCTATCTGGCCAAGAGCGGCGGGCGGATCATCGATGCGCGCCGCATCACCCTGCCGGACGGCCGCAGCGTCAGCGGCGGCACGCCGGGCGACGGCGGTCCGGGCGACGCCGCCCCGCGCGCGCCCCGTCCCCAGGCCTGACGCCGGGCCTATCGAGTGGCGAGTTTGATTCAGGCGGGTGAAGCGATCCCGCCCTTTATTTCTGTCATCTACAACAGTCCGCTGGCGACCCATGTGCGCGAGTCGGAGATCACCTTTCCGCTGCTGCAGACCTTCCATGTGCTGGGCATCCTGCTGATGGTCGGCTCCATCGCCATCGTGGATCTTCGGATCCTGGGCGTGGTGCTGAAGGAGCGGACGGCGGCGGAGGTGGGCAAGAGCCTGCTGCCCGTCACCTGGGTCGGGTTCATCGTCATGTTCCTGAGCGGCGGATCTCTGTTCGCCGCCCAGTCAGGCAAGATCTATGACAACATCTTCCTGCAGGTGAAGCTGGGCCTGCTGTTGTTCGCCGCGCTGAACGTGGTGATCTTTCACGCCACCACCTATCGGTCGATCGCCTCCTGGCCCGTGGAGGGCGCGCCGCGTTCCGCCAAGGCGGCGGCGGTTCTGTCCCTGGTCGTCTGGGCCGCAGTTGTCGTGACGGGGCGTTACATTGCTTATTACTGAAACCCCCTCCGTGTTCGAGAACCTGTTCCTGTCGCTGGGCGATACGGGTGTCGGCCTGTTCCTGGCGGGATCGACGGCCAGTTTCGCGGCGGTGGAGTCGCTGCACCTGTTGGGTCTGGCCCTGTTGGGCGGCGCGGCGTTGGTTACTGATCTGACCGTGCTGCGTGTGGTGTTCAGAAGGGCGGATCCGGCGCGGATCGCCGCTGCTCTGTTCCCGCTGCTGCTGATCGGCCTGTCCATAATGGTCGTGTCGGGCGTGCTGCTGGTGTCCGCGGGGCCGCTGAAATACTGGCTGAATCCGCTGTTTGGACCAAAGCTCCTGGCTTTGCTCTTCGCCGTGGTCGCGCAGTTCCTGCTTTACCCGGTCATTCTTAAGTGGAATGTTCAGAAGTCAACCAATCTGTCTAAGGTTATAGCTGCTGCTTCTATCCTTATATGGATTACGGTTGCCGTAATCGGTCGGTGGGTGGGTCTTATATAGATCGACCATATGGACGGTCTCAAACATCATAACCCGATATACTTACGCTGATTATTTGATCTGATACCCACTGTTCTTCAAGCCGTATTGGCAGGCCAAGGGGAACAGGTCATGAGCAAGAGAACAGCAACCGGGCGCGTCGGCCGATATGGCGTCAGCCTGATCAGCCTGGGCGCGGCCCTGCTGGCGGCGGGCGCCGCGTCGGCCCAGCAGGCCACCACGGAAGCGGCGACACTGGGCGAAGTCGTCGTCACCGGCGCGCGGGCCTCGGGCCGCACCGTCGAGAATGCAGTGGCGCCGATCGACGTGATCAACGGCCAGGCCGTCGAACTGGCCAACAAGGCCAATGTGCTGGAGCAGCTTCAGGCCAATCTGCCGTCCTTCTTCGTGCCGAATGTGGCCACGCCCAACATCGGGTCGATGGTCCGCTCGGGTCAGCTGCGCGGCCAGAACTCGGGCCACACCCTGGTGCTGGTCAACGGCAAGCGCCGCCATTCGACCGCCTTCCTGGGCGCGGGCGGTGAATCCGCCACGGCGCCGGTCGATCTGTCGACCATCTCCAGCGCCTCGATCCGCCGGGTCGAGGTTCTGCGTGACGGCGCCTCGGCCATCTATGGGTCGGACGCCATCGCGGGCGTCATCAACATCATCACCGACGACAGCCCCGAAGGCGGCCGCGCCTCTTATCGTTACGGCGAGTTCGCCGACGGCGGCGGCGAGACCAGCGTCTTCCAGTTCAGCCAGGGGTTCCGCATCGGCGAGGCCGGACACCTGCGTCTGAGCGGCCAGTATGACGACCAGAAGATCGTCATCCGCAACAGCCCGGTGAACCCGGCGCTGCTGTATTATTTCCCGATCAATCCGGTCACGGGCCAGGAAATCCTGCCTGCGGGCAATCTGGAGAGCAATCCCAGCCTGCCCGTCGGCGCCATTCCCAATCCGAAGGAAGCCACGCGCGACAACAACGCCTGGATCAACTCGGGCAAGGCGCCCTTCACCCTGTCGTCCTACTCCATCGACTTCGGCCTGCCGCTGAACGACAAGGTCGAGACCTACGCCTTCCTGACCTATGCCGAGCGTGAATCGAGCGCGCCGCAGAACTTCCGCACGCCGAACCGCAACGCCAACGTCCGCGCCATCTATCCGAACGGCTACACCCCTGTCGAAGCCATCGACGAGACGGATTATTCGGGTCTGTTCGGCATTCGCGGTAATGACCTGTTCGGCTGGAACTGGGATCTGAGCTCGGTCTATGGCGAGAACTCGATCGACGTGAACGTGCACAATTCGATCAACGTCACCTATGGCGCGGCCAGCCCGACCTCCTTCTATATCGGCAATCACAACTATTCGGCCTGGACCAGCAATTTCGACCTGCGTCGCAGCTTCCTGATCGCCTCCATCCCGACGGATGTGTCGTTCGGGATCGAGCATCGCCGCGAGCACTATCAGCTCGGCGCGGGCGATGCGGCGGGCTACACCCACGGCGGGGCCAAGGTTCTGGACGGACCGAATGCGGGCCAGACCCTGTCCAACTCCTTCGCCGTGTCCCAGGCGCTGCCCGCCTATCGCCCGGACGAAGAGCAGGACGTCAAACGCGACAGCACCTCGATCTATGTCGGGGTCAGCGTCACGCCGGTCGAGGCCTGGTCGGTCGATCTGGCGGTGCGAGGCGAGGACTTCTCAGACTTCGGCAGCAAGGCGACCTGGCGCGTGTCCAGCCGCTATGACTTCAGCCCGCGCCTGGGCGTGCGGGGAACGGTCAACACCGGCTTCCACGCCCCCGCTCTGGCGGCCCTGTCCTACCGTTCGGTCGGAAACGCCAACACCTCGACCAACTATACGCTGGCGGTCAGTTCGCCAGAGGCCATAGCTTTGGGCGCCAAGCCGCTGCAGCCGGAAACCTCGACCAACTACAGCTTCGGCGTGGTGGCCAAGCCCTTCTGGGGGATCAATCTGGCGGTCGACGCCTTCCAGATCGAGGTCGAGAACCGCATCACCGCCCTGGGCCAGGTCAATGCCGCGGGCGCCCGCTGGCTGGACAATCCCGCGAACGGCACGCCCGCGCCCGGCCAGTCGGTGTCGCAGCGTCTGACCAACGGCCGGATCAATCCCGGCGACGGCATCAGCTATCTGCTTAACTCGTCCGACATCCGCACGCGCGGGGTCGAGATCACGGCGGACAAGACCTTCCTGCTGGAGCAGGATAATTTCCTGAACCTGCCTGCCGGCAGCCGCCTGAACCTGTCGTATGCGGGCAACTTCCTGAAGCGTGAACTGACCAAGATCTATGACGCGCCGCCGGTCCTGACCGCCTATAATCCGAACATCACCCTGCTGAGCGCGGGCGATGCAGTGAACCTGACCAACACCCTGCCGCGCGAACGGCACATCCTGTCGGGCAGCGTCAATGTCGGGCGGTTCCAGGCCTTCGTGCGCCAGAGCTACTGGGGCGAGCTGCCGCGTTCGGGCGTCGTGCCGGCGGGTTCGCCCAACGCGGGGACGGAGATATTCTATGACATCGGCAAGATCTGGACGACGGATCTGAGCCTGTCCTACGACATCCGGGACAATGCGACCGTGACAGTGGCGGGCAACAACATCTTCGGGACCAGGCCGGAGAAGACGCCCGCGCCCCTGCAGGCCTTCACTCAGCTGTGGAGCTACGGCAACAACGGCGCCATCGGGGCCGAGGGCGCCTTCTGGTCGATCAAGCTGGACGTGCGCTGGTAGGACCGGCGCCGTCAGGCGGACAGACGAAAGGGCGTCCCGGGCGGGACGCCCTTTTGCATTGCGGCCTCAAGGTTGATGCGGCTCAGTTGAGCGGCGTGGCGGTCCAGATGGTCGAGGGATCGCGCTGCTGGGCGACCAGAAGCTTGGTCTTCAGATTGGCCCCGTTCTGGCCCTCGACCTCGAATAGGACCTCGATCGCCTGATCGTCGCGGATGCGGGGCAGGGACTTCAGCACGGTGGGCGAGGTCACGGCTTCCGCCACGCCGGACAGGCCGATGTCGCGCGCGCCCGCGATGATGCTGATGGTGTTGCCGGTCGGGCCGGGGAAGCGGGTGAAATAGCCATAGTCCCGCACCAGCCCCTGCGGCGGAGGAACCAGCGCCGCCTCGCTGTCATAGGTGCGGCCCGCCTTGTGGTCGATGATCTGGTCAAAGCTGGCTCCCACCGTCAGCCGCCCGCCCCGAAAGGCCGGATGGCGCACCGGCCCAAGGCCGCTGAGATAGCCGACATAGACCACGTCGTGGTCGCGCAGCATCTGGGGTGACACCTGGGAGGCGCCGATGATCTGTGCCGACGGATGACGCGCCATCAGGGGCGCCAGATCCTGCAGCGCCGTCGCCACCGAGGTCGGCAGATAGCGCAGGTCCAGGTCCATGTAGCGGTAGTGCAGGTCGTCGTTCTCCATCATGTACTGATAGAGTTCGTCGCGGGAGTTGATGAAGAACTCGCGCGTCAGGCGCAGAACCTGACCCTTCTCGTCGGTGTCGCCGAAGATGTAATAGTCGCCCAGCACGATCAGCAGCGGCGCGGCGGCGCGCTCATAGACGCTCCACGGACTGGCGTCCAGAAACCCCTTTGGCCGCGAGTTCACATAGGTCGCCGCGCCCCAGCCCGCGAGGTGGGCGACGCCCAGACCGGCCGCGCCAAGGAACAGCGAGCGGCGCGATATAGCGATCTTGTCTGGAGACAGTTTTCCAGCGGATGTCGGGCGCAGGCCGTCTTGGGACGTCGTGCGGGCGGCAGGCGTCTGTGCGGGCGTGGGATCGCCGGTCTCGCCTTCGGCCGCCGTCTCGACCACCAGCCGGTATTCGCCCCGCGGCAGGGCCAGACGGTCCGGGCCGCTGAGGCCGTGGCGCAGATAGAAGTCGTCCAGCCGTTTGCGCAGCCGGTGGATGTTGACCCGGACCACGGCGTCCTGGCCGGGAATGAACTCGCGTCCCCGGTTGAAGACCTCGCTGGCGATGTCGGTCTCGCTGGGCGGATCGGCGTCGGCGGAGCGTTCGACCAGAAAGTCGAACAGGCGCGTCAGCTGGCCGGGGCGGCCCAGGACGCCGCTGCGGCGGATGCGTTCGGCGTCGGACGACAGGGCGGAGACTGCGGCGGCGTCCGTCATGCCGCGCGCCGCGTCGTGCGGCGCAGGCGGGGGCGGCTCATGGTTCGTCGGCCGCCTGGATCGCCGCCAGTTCTTCCGCCGAGACGACTTCGAAATCACCGGACAGGCGCAGATGAACCACCACGGCGCCGGCCGAGTCGTTCTTGAAATACCAGCCGTGCAGCCCGTCATAGGGCACGGTCACCGCACCGTTGCTGAACAGGCCGCTGAACTTCTGATAGCTGACGTCCTCGCCGGTGCCGGGTTCGACCCCGTGGCCGAACAGGTCGGAATAGAACTCCTCCGGCTCGGTCACGCCTGAGACGGACCAGGAATAGAGGATGGGCGTGCCCGCCTTGGCCCGCACCAGCCATTCGATCCAGTGCCCCGCCTCATCGCCGGAGTTCAGGGGGATATTCACCGACAGGGTGCGATAGGGTTCGGCCGACAGGACGGGCCGCGTCCCGGCGTCCTCCGCACGCACGACAGACCCCGCCAGGGCCAGGCAGGCCGCCGCCGCCCCTGCCAGCAAAAGCGACCAGGCTGGACGATGATCGCGTGGATGGACGGCGGTCTTGGCTGGCATTCAGAAGGCTCCCCTTGGCGCGTGCCTGCCCCCTGTGGCGGCCGCGGCTGTGGCGTGAACCCTAGTCCAGTGCGTTCGATGAACCTTGGCTGTTTTCCTAAAGCGGGGCGCAGGCTTTCTAAATCGGTGTGCGGATCGTCCCGTTCGTCTGCATCCGGCAGAGCGAAAGCATATGCATATGACGACAAGCATTTTCACTCACGCGAGGCCGCCAGACCATAAGCCGCAATGCCGTTACGCCCGCCTGAAAGGCTGGGCGTCGATCCGGCGAGCGAGGGGAGCGACTTTGACGCATTGGTTGAAATCAGGCCGAACGAGGCGAGGAGGCGCGGCCCTGGCCGTTCTGCTGGCGGCGACAGCCGTGGCGGGCCATGCGACCGCCCAGACGGCCCCGGCGCAACAACAGATTCTTGGCCAGCCCTACACCGGCCCGGTGGTCGCCACGCCGCGCGGCGCGGACGGCAAGCCTGTGCTGACCGGCTATTGGAAGCTGCTGCATGAGGACGGCAAGCCGGACGGCAATCTGGCCAAGGACGAGCCGGGCTTCGTCCCGCCGCTGACGTCCGCCGGACGTGAGGCCCTGGCCTTCAACCAGACGGTGATCGACCCGGAGGCGCGCTGCCTGATCACGGGCATCCCGCGTCTGCTGACCAGCGTGCTGCCGTTTGAAATCCTGCAGACGCCGGATCGCCTGGCGACCCTGCACCAGCTCAGCTGGCACCGCTGGGTCTGGCTGGACGGGCGTGCGCGCGATCCGGAGCAGGACCCCAAATATCTGGGCAACGCCCTGGGCCATTGGGACGGCGATGTCCTGGTGATCGAGAGCTCGGGCTTCCACGACAGTTCGGCGGGCAATCTGTGGCTGGACGACAACGCCAATCCGATCAGCGCCGATGCGGTGGTGGTCGAGCGCTGGAGCCGTCCGGACCGCAATCACCTGAATCTGGAGCTGACCTATACGGACCCGCGCTATTACAGCCGTCCGATCACCTATCGCCGCAGCTGGGTGCTGGCGCCGGAAGGCGAGCACCTGCAGGAGTTCTCCTGCGAGTGGAACACGCCCTGGATCCTGAAGCATCTGGAGCGCGGCCCCGGTCCCATCGGGCCGAACGGCAACCGGGGCTATGGCCCCAATAACCAGATCACCCCCGACCTGCCGCTGGGCGCCGTCGAGGGCACGCGGGGCGTCGGCTACTGGCTGTTCCGCGCCAACAAACCCAAGCCGTCCGACCTGCCGGTGCAGCCGTGAACCGGAGCCAGAACATGAAACGCAGTCTCGCCGCCTGGCTCTGCGCCGGGTCCGTCGCCGCCCTGGCCGTGACCGCCGCCACCGCCTACGCCCAACAGGCCGCGCCGCCGCCGGAAGAGGAATCCTCGGTCGCCACGCCGGGAACCCTGCACACGGGGCCCAAGGTCGCCACACCGCTGGGTATAGATGGAAAGCCGGACCTGTCGGGTCTGTGGCGGCCGGTCCGCACCCCCGGCCTGCCGGGCGGCAACATGGGCAAGGACGAGCCGAACTTCATCCTGCCGTTCAACGCCGTCGGCCTGCGGGCGCTGGTCTATAGCCAGAACCACACCGTCGACCCGGAATCGATCTGCATTCTGGGCGGCATTCCGCGCCACAACGCCAGCGGCCTGGCCTTCGAGATCCTGCACACGCCGGAGCGGTTCGGCACCTTCTATAACTACAACACCCACCGGGTCGCCACGATCGGCGCAAACCTGAGCTTCCCCGCACGGATCGAGCAGAAGTATTTCGGCACGGGGCTGGGGCATTGGGAAGGTGATGTTCTGGTCATTGAGACGCGGGGGCTGCGCGACAGCTCCAGCGATCACATCTGGCTGGACGAGAACGGCAATCCGACCAGCAGCCAGACGGTGGTGATCGAGCGTTGGTCGCGTCCCGACTATCATACGCTGAACCTGGCGATGACGATCACGGACCCGAAATACTACACCCGTCCGATCAGCTTCAACCGGACTTGGACGCGCGCGGATCGCGGTCAGGGGCAGGGTGAATACCCCTGCAATGAGACCAACAACGCCGCCGAACATATTGGTCCCGGCGCCGGGGTCATCGGTCCCGACGGCAACCGAGGCTTTGGCTACACCAATGCGGTGCTGCCCGATGCCCCGCCCGGACCCGAAGCCTATGCGGATGTTCTGGACAAGAACTGATCCCAGGACCTGAGCCGATCAAAGGCCGTCATGCCCCGCGCATGGCGGCCTTTTTTCTGACCAGCCGGGGAGCGGTTTTCGTCTGAGCCGAGCAGCTTCCAAGGTTACAGGCCGTAACGTTACGGAACAAAAATAACATATAAATAACAATACATTGGGTGATTTTAAGCGCCTTAACCCCTCCGATGTCTACGGGGGTTCCATCAATGAAATACGCGTATGTCGCCTTGACGACGAAGGCTCTGCTTCTGGCTTCGGCGGCGTCCGCCATGGCCCAGAGCACGCCGCCCAGGAGGGAGCCGGACGTTCGGCCCGCTGCTGTCGATGATGTCGAGGTGGTCGCCCAGAATCTGGAGCAGACCCTGCCGCTGACGCTGGCCCAATATGGTTCGCCGCTGGAGATCGTCACGGCCAAACAGATCAAGGACAGCGGCTTCATCGACGTGGTCCAGGCGCTGGAGCTTCTGGTTCCCGGCGTCACCGTCAGCACCCAGGCGGGCGCCTTCAGCTACGCCAACATCTCGCTGCAGGGCTCGCGCAACAGTGACGTGCTGTGGACCATCGACGGCGTGCGCATCGGCAACCGGCTCTACAACTCCACCAGCCCCGCCGACACCCTGCCGGCCTCGATGGTCGAGCGGGTCGAGGTGCTGAAGGGCGGGCAGGGCCTGTTCTACGGCACCCAGGCGGTCGCGGGCGTGATCAATGTCGTGACCCGTCCCTTCACCGAAGAATGGAAGGGCGCTGTGTCCGCCGGTCTGGATTCCAATGACGGTTCTCACCTGAACGGATCGGTCGGCGGCGGCGTCGGTCGTCACCGCGTGGTCCTGTGGGGCTCTCGCGACCAGTCGGACGGCTATGAGCTGTATGACGCCTATCAGCCCAATACGGACCTGAAGAACCGCACCTATGACGTGCGAAGCCTGGGCCTGAAATACGGCTACGCCTTCACCGACGACCTGCATCTGACGGCCCAGTACATCCTGACGGACGCCAAGCTGGACTATCCGTCAGTGCGCGGCGTGTCGGTCAACGACCGCAAGGAGACCATCGCCATCGGACGGCTGGACTATACGCCGTCGGATCGGGTCCAGCTGTATCTGAAGGCCTATCACCACCAGTGGGACACCGACTATTACACCCGTCCCGCGCCCTCGGCCTATTGGGGCTATGAGGACTTCGGCCTGAATGCGATGGCCGAGCTGAAGCTGAACAAGGGACTGGCCTATACGGTCGGATACGAGTTCCAGAACTATCGCGGGCGCGACGACGTCCTGCTGATCGCGGGCGAGACGGAACAGGTCCACGCCGCCTTCGGCCAGATCCGCACCACCGACGACTTCTCGCGCAAGCTGCGTCTGGCGGCGGGGGTGCGGGTCAACAGCACGCCCAAGACGGACTCCACCGTGTGGAACCTGTCGGGGGCCTATGACATCACCGACAATCTGCATTTCGACGCCATGGTCGGCACGTCCTTCCTGCTGCCGGACGCGCAGCAGCTTTACGGCATCGACCTGTGCTGCTCGCGCGGGAATCCGGCCCTGAAACCGGAGGAGAGCTTCAACATCAATGTCGGCCTGTCGGGTCGGATCGGCGACCAGGCCTGGCTGATTTCGGGCTGGGATCGTCGGATCGACAATCTGATCACCAGCGACACCTCCAATCCGCCGGCGGGTTATCCCAGCCTGTTCGTCAATATCGACGCCGAGGTGAAGGCGCGAGGGTTCGAGGTCACGACGCGCGGCCCGCTGGGCGCCGGGTTCAACTATCTGCTCAGCTACACCTACAGCCAGGAGCGGGCGCGCGGCACGAATGTCCAGATCGCGGGACGCCCAGAACATTCGGGCAAGGCGATCCTGTCGTGGCGCTCGGAGGGTCCGTTCGGCGCAGACCTGTCGGCCAAATACATCGGCCAGACGGAGTCGGTGGTGTCAGGCTTCGGGACCCAGGCTTACGGCGACTACTGGGTGGCCAATCTGGGCGGCCATGTCTGGCTGGACCCGTCCAACCGCACGCGTCGTCTGAATGTGCGGGTCGAGAACCTGTTCGACACCAACTACGCCACCTCGGTCGCATCGGCGGTGCTGACCGGATCGTCGCCCAGCACGCGGTTCCTCTATCACCGTCTGGGTGCGCCCCGGACCTTCTATGTCAGCCTGAGCCAGAGCTTCTGACGTCATGATCAGGCTGCTCTCTCGTGGATTGCTGGTGGTCCACCGTTACCTTGGCGTCGGCGTCGGTCTGCTGATGACGCTGTGGTGTCTGTCCGGCTTCGTCATGCTCTATCAGGGCTTCCCCTCCCTGACGGATGCAGAGCGGCTGGAGGGATTGCAGCCGCTCGACCTGTCGGCCTGCTGCGATCTGGATCGTCTTCCGTTCACGGACGATCAGATCGTACCGGGCTTCCGGGTCGAGATGCTGGGCGGTGATCCGGTGATCCGTTTCTCCGGCACGCCGCGTCGGGGCGCCGCCGTCCAGAACGCGCCGACGGGATCCTATAATCTGCGTACAGGCGAGCCCGTGAAAACGCTCGACGACGCCCAGGTTCGTCAGGTCGCCGCTGAATATGCGGCCCGACACGGTCTCGAAGGCGCTCTGGTCGCGCGGCGTCTGGACAAGGTCGATCAGTGGACTATTCAGGCTGGGCGTCGCGCCCCCCTTTATCAGATCACGGTCAATGATCCGGCGGGGTCCGAGATCTATGTCTCCGCCGCCTCGGGCGAGGTGGTTCAGGACACCAACCGGCGCGAGCGGGTCCTGTCCTGGTTCGGGGCCATTCCGCACTGGCTGTACCCGACCGTTCTGCGTTCCAACGGGGCGCTGTGGACCCAGGTGGTGATCTGGGCCTCGGTGGCGGGCGTCTTTCTGACCGTGACGGGCCTCTATGTGGGGATTTCCCGGTTCGGGCGGCGCAAGAACGGACGGTGGTCGCCGTTCCGGGGGCTTTGGTACTGGCACCACATCATCGGTCTGGTCTTCGGCCTATTCACCCTGACCTGGGTGCTGAGCGGCCTGCTGACCATGAACCCGTGGGGCCTGCTGGACGGAACGCCCAACAATCTGCGCCGGTCGCTGACGGGAACCCACACCTGGGCCGAGGCCAAGGGACTGATCGCCCGGGTCGGTCATGCCTCGGCGCCGGGGCGCGGCGTGGCGCAGCTTCGCTCCGCGACCTTTGGCGGCGAACTGTCAGGCGTGACCGTCGGGCCGCAGGGCGTGGTGCAACGCTGGACGGTCGCAGGTCCGGTTCAGCCGTTGGAGGCCGCCGCTGTCCGCGCCGTCATAGAAAACAATGCGTCCGCGCCCATCGCCCAGTTCGACCTGCTGACCAAGGCGGACGCCTATTATTACGGCTTCAAGACCCCGGTCGCCTGGCCGGTCTATCGCGCCATCCTGCAGGATGATCAGGCTACGCGCCTCTACGTCGACCCCAAGACCGCAGAGGTGGTCCGCATCGCCGACGCCTCGTCGCGCGCCTCGCGCTGGTGGCGGAACGGCCTGCACAGTCTGGACGTGGTGCGCGCCCGTCCGCTGTGGGACGGTCTGGCGATCCTGCTGCTGGCAGGGGTGACCCTGGTGTGCGGCACCGGGGCCTGGATGAGCATCCGCCGCACCAAGCGCGACCTGACCGCGCTGCGCTGGGGCCTGGCTGATCTCAGCAGCCGCCTCTTCGGACGTGGGCGGCGGGAAAGGCGGTGACGTTGCTGGGCGCAGGCACAGGCGCAGGGTGGAGCGGAACGACAGGCTCATGCGCCTGAACATCGCTCCACCAGGGCGCGGGCCGGTCGGGCAGGGGGCGGCCGTCCCGCAACAGGCGGCTGATGTCCTGCAGCGAATAGCGGGGCGCCAGCAGCCGCAGCAGGTCCAGCGTATAGCGCCGCGCCACCGTATCGCGCCGCAGCACCGCCCAGGCGGTGCAGGTCGGCAAAAGGTCGCCGATGTCGATGGCGACAAGGTCTGCCCCATCGCTGGCCGAAACCGCCATTTCGGCGATCAGGCCGACGCCCAGACCCGAGCGGACATAGGACTTGATCAGTTCCGGGTCCTGGGCCGTGCCGACGAAACGCGGGGTCAGGCTGGACAGGGTGAAGGCGCGCGACACGCTGGATCCCGCTCGCGCCATCGACGGATAGGACACCAGCGGATGCTCGGCGATGTCGGCCAGGGTGATGGCGCGTCCCAAACGCGTCAGCGGATGGCCCGCCGGAACCAGCAGGCTGCGTCGCCAGCGATACAACGGGATGGCGGGCGATCCGACGCTCTCATGTTCGCTGGCGCTGACGACGGACAGATCGACGGACTCGGATTCCGAGGCCGAAGCCGCCGGGTTCTCGCTGAAGTAGGACTGGCGGATGCCCAGCGCCGGATACTGGGCCTTCAACACGCCCAGCACGCGCGGCAGGAACAGGCGCGCCTGGGTCTGGGTGGCGATGATGTGCAGTTCGCCGTCGCTCTGCTGCTGGAAATCCGCCGCCAGGGACCGGATGTTGTCCGTCTCGACCAGAACGCTGCGGGCGCGATCGATCACCTCGACGCCGGCGGGCGTGGTCCGCTCCAGGCTCTTGCCCTTGCGCACGAAGACCTGAAAGCCCAGCTCGTCTTCCAGCAGTTTCAGCTGTTTGGATATGCCCGGCTGGGTCGCGTTCAGACGCGCCGCCGCCGCCGTGATGTTGAGGTTCGCATCCACCACCGCGATCAGATAGCGAAGCTGGACCAGCGTCATCGCGCCAGCCCTGATCGCGATTGATCCTGAAATCCGTTGATGCGCACTGTGTCTGTTCCCCTTCCGGACCGGGAAAGGGGAGACCCAGGGCCAGGCTGGCGCCGCCCTGTCTTCTCCTCATCCCCCGTGCCTTTGTGGAACGGGGAAAATCTACCGGAAAGCTAGGAATTGTTACGGTTGCAACAGCAATTCTAACGTTACATTTCAGGTTGCAGCATTCTGCAACCTGAGAACTGGCGGGGCGATGCCACACGATAAGCCGGGTGGGCCAGTTCACTGGGATGGTCCGTCCGCAAGTGCAGAGGATCGCAATGATGTCGGGGAAAGGTGGATGGGGCTGCGTCAACCCGGATGAACCGCAGCCCCGCCCCCGGAATCTCGCCGGCCGCTTGCGCAGGCCGGCGAGGGGGAAGGCGGCTCCCTAAGGAGCATCTCTTTTTGCGCGCTATGTTCGCGACGCGGTTCGCTCACGGCTTGAGCGCGTTCGGTGCACGAAGCGCCGCGCTCAAGCAGCAAGCCGCCGCACGGCGAGCGATAGCGCTCTTTAGATGTAACGACGCAGGCTGCGGGCCAGGTCCGAACCGCTTTCCTTGCCGCGCTTGATCTGCGGCTGGTAGGCGACGCGGGCGTGTTCGATGCAATAGACGCCTTCCGAGGCGCGACGGCCGCAGAAGCTGAACTCACGCGACGACGGGTCGCCGATCGGCCATTTGCACATGTGCGCGCCCAGAGTCATCACCGTGGCGGTGCCGGGCAGGTCGGGGATCGGCGCGGGCGCCGGGGCGACGGGCTGGATCGGCTTGGGCTGCACAGCCTCAAGACGACGCGGAGCCGCCGGTTGGGCCGGGGCGGCCGCAACGGTCGGCGCCGGGCGCGGACGGGTGGTGCGGAAGGTGGTCGCGGCGGTGCGCGCCGGTTGCGACGGCGCGGCGCGGCCCGACAGGCCCAGACGGTGCACCTTGCCGATCACGGCGTTGCGGGTCACGCCGCCGCCCAGCTGCTTGGCGATCTGGCTCGCGGATTGGCCTTCCAGCCAGAGCTTCTTCAGCGCGCCTACGCGGTCGTCGGTCCAGCCTGCGGTCATGGCGTCCTCCAGCGAGTAATTGATTCAATATCTAGGGCCCGGCGCCTCTCAGAAGGGCTTGACCTACAACTAATCGTAAACCAGCCGTTAAGAGACGCAAGATGTGCGAATCATCCTGTCCACAGAAACCAGATATTGAATCATCGTTAAGGTTAAGATGAATTCGAGCGGCGGGCGGGGCCGCGTTTGTCCCTTGTTTGCTCGCCATGCGCCGCGAACCGCCCGCAGCGCCCTTGCGAAGCGGGAGCGTAGAGCGCATCTGGCGGCCCATGACCGAGACGACGCCTGACCTGATCTCCACCCGTCCCGCTGGATTGCCGCAGCCGCGTCGCTATCCGGGGATCAACTGGATCGGGGTGCAGACCCTGTATCTGCGCGAGGTGCGCCGCTTCTGGAAGGTCGGCGCCCAGACGGTGGCGGCGCCGGTGGTGACGACGCTTCTTTACATGCTGGTCTTCGTGGTGGCCCTGCAGAACGCGCGTCCGCCGCTGCACGGCACGCCCTTCGCCCTGTTCGTGGCGCCCGGCCTGATCATGATGGCCATGCTGAACAACGCCTTCGCCAACGCC
Organism: Brevundimonas nasdae; assembly: GCF_019395145.1. NCBI lineage: Bacteria > Pseudomonadati > Pseudomonadota > Alphaproteobacteria > Caulobacterales > Caulobacteraceae > Brevundimonas > Brevundimonas nasdae. The sequence continues at coordinate 2,754,144 of NZ_CP080034.1, read as the reverse complement.
TCGTCCAGCCTGATCCAGGCCAAGATCATGGGCACGGCGACGGACTTCCTGACGCCGCCGCTCAGCCCGCTGGAGCTGACGCTGGGCTTTACGCTGGGCGCCGCGACGCGCGGTCTGGCGGTGGGTCTGGTGACGGCGCTGTGCGTCCTGCCGTTCGCGCCCCTGGGCGTGGCCAACATCTTGGCCGTCATCTGGTTCGCTCTGGCGGCCAGCTTCATCATGGGCATGACTGGAGTCCTGGCGGGCCTGTGGAGCGAGAAGTTCGATCACCTGGCGGCGGTCCAGAACTTCATCGTCATGCCGATGACCTTCCTGTCCGGCACCTTCTATCTGGTCGACAACCTGCCCGAGCCGTTCCGCTCGATCAGTCACTACAATCCCTTCTTCTATCTGATCGACGGCTTCCGTTACGGCTTCATCGGCCATGCCGAGAGCAATCTGGCGGTCGGGGTGGTCGGATCGGCGGTGCTGATGGCGGTGATGGGAACGGTTTGCTGGCTGGTCTTCCGTTCAGGCTGGCGTCTGAAGAGCTAGATCGCTACCACGGGCGGATCGCCTTTTCGGAAAGATCCGTCATGCTGTTCCGTTCGCTCGTCGCCGCCACGGTGCTGTTCGCCGCCGCGCCTGCATTGGCTCAGGAGGGCGCCAGCGACCGCGCCGACATCGTCGCCGGCGCGCGCCAGTTCATCAAACCCACCAACGCCGAGCGCACCCAGGTTCTGGTCGGCTTCCTGACCACCCTGGGCCTGACGCCGGAGATCCAGGTCTTCCAGGGCGGCAACCGCGCGACGGGGCCGATGGAAGGCGCCAATGTCATCGTCACGGCGGGCGAGGGCGACCAGGACATCGTCCTGACCGCCCACTATGATGCGGTGAAGCTGAAGGACGGAAGTCTGTCGCAGGGCATTGTCGACAATGTCGGCTCGGTCATGGCCATGATGGAGGCCGCCAAGATCCTGGACATGGGTCTGGAAGGTCAGCCGGTCGGCCATCGCTTCGTCTTCGTCTTCACCGATCAGGAAGAACTGGGCCTGCTGGGCGCCAAGGCCTTTCTGGAGCATCACGACAAGGACCGCATCGCGGCCGTGATCAACGCCGACGTCGCCGCCTATGGCGAGACGATCATGTATGGCGAGAACAACGGCGACCAGTCGGACTTCGTGCTGGAGACCCTGCGCAACCTGTGCGCCGAACGCGGCTTCGACTGCGAAGGCTTCCCCGTCTATCCACCCAGCGACGACCGGGTCTTCTCGGAGGCGGGCGTGCCGGTGGTGTCGCTGGGAACCCAGGACGCAATCGGCGCGCGCCAGATGTGGCTGGCTTTCAACGGCGGTCAGGACAACGGTCTGCGCGAGGGTTTCGTCCCGACGGTGTTCCAGCGCATCCATACGACCGAGGACAAGCTGTCCTATCTGAAGGGCGCCGACGTCGCCCGTTTCGGCCTGTTCATCGCCGACCTCGCGCTGAACCTGGACAAGAAGCTGGTGTCGTTGCGCCCGCCTGCCCCCCTGGTGGAGCCGGAGGAGGTCGAACCGGATGAAACCGACGAGCCGGCTGTCGCGCCGGACGGCGAAGCCGAGGCGCCTTCGTCAGAGTAACGGCCCGTCCGTGTCGGTGTTGACTAAGCCTGTCACTAATCCGACAACGCCTGTCCGTATCAATCCGGCTCCGTCGCGCTCGCGGCGGGGCCGTCTCGCTTTTGGAGGTCTTAGTCCCGTGTCCACGAACCATCTGATGGGTGTCTACAATCGCGCGCCGCTGGAAGTGGAACGCGGCCGAGGCGCACGCCTGTGGTCGACCGACGGGACCGAGTATCTCGATTGCGTCGCCGGCATCTCGACCAACGGCCTGGGCCACGCCCACCCCGAACTGGTCCAGGCGGTCAAGGATCAGGCCGAAAAGCTGTGGCACGTGTCCAACATCTTCCGCATTCCGGGCCAGGAAGCCCTGGCCGACGCCCTGTGCGAAAGCAGCTTCGCCGACGTGGTCTTCTTCACCAACTCGGGCACCGAGGCGGTGGAGTGTGCGCTGAAGACGGCGCGCAAATATCACTCGGCCAACGGCCAGCCCGAGCGGATCGACATCTACGGCTTTGACGGCTCGTTCCACGGCCGGACCTATGGCGCGATCAACGCCGCCGCCAACCCCAGCTACACCGAGGGCTTCGGCCCGCCGATGCAGGGTTTCCACCAGCTGAAGTGGGGCGACAAGGACGCGCTGAAGGCCGCCTTTGAAAACCCGACCACGGCCGCCGTGATCCTGGAGCCTGTTCAGGGCGAGGGCGGTTGCCGCGAGACGCCGGTCGAGGAACTGCGCTGGATGCGCGAACAGGCCGACGCCAACGGCGTGCTGATCATCTTCGACGAGGTTCAGTGCGGCATGGGCCGGACCGGCAAGCTGTGGGCCCATGAATGGGCTGATATGGCGCCGGACATCATGGCGGTGGCCAAGGCCCTGGGCGGCGGCTTCCCCATCGGCGCCTGCCTGGCGACCAGCAAGGCGGCGTCGGGCATGACGGCGGGCGTCCACGGCTCGACCTTCGGCGGCAACCCGCTGGCCATGGCGGTCGGCCAGAAGGCCCTGTCGCTGATCAACTCGGCCGAGACCCTGAACAATGTCGCCGAGATCGCAGGCTATCTGAAACAGCAGCTGGCGGGCCTGCAGGAACGTTTCCCTGACGTGATCGTGGACGTGCGCGGCAAGGGCCTGCTGATCGGGGTCAAGCTGGTCCCGAACAATCGCGAGTTCATGGCCCTGGCGCGCGATAGCCAGCAGCTTCTGGTCGCGGGCGGCGGCGACAACTGCATCCGCCTTCTGCCGCCGCTGAACCTGACGCTGGACGAAGCGCGCGAGGCCATCACCCGCCTTGAAGGCGCCTGCATGGCCGCTCGCGAGAAGCTGACGGCCTGACGTCAAGGACACAGGGACCGGCGTCTGCCCGGTCCCGATCTTTCCTCACCCTTCCGCCGTTGGTTGCGGCGGCCCCTCCCTCTCCCGCCGGGAGAGGGTCTGGAGATCGAGATGGTTCGGCACTTTCTGGACATTCACCGGCTCGAAGCCGCTGAGCTTCGCGCCATTCTGGACGACGCCCACGCCCGCAAGGCCGCGCGAAAAGGCTGGCCGCAGGGCCGTCCCGACGCCGACGCGCCGGGCAAGGAGCGTGTCCTGGCCATGGTGTTCGAGAAGAACTCGACCCGCACCCGCTTCAGCTTCGACGCCGCCATCCGCCAGCTGGGCGGCGCCTCGATCATCGCCACCGCCTCCGACATGCAGCTGGGCCGGGGCGAGCCGGTCGAGGACACCGCCCGCGTCCTGTCGCGCATGGTCGATGCGGTGATGATCCGCGCCAACAATCACGAGGACGTCGAACGCTTCGCCCGCGTCTCGACCGTGCCGGTGGTCAATGGCCTGACTGACCGTTCGCATCCCTGCCAGATCCTGGCGGATCTGCAGACGATCGAGGAACATATCGGCCCCATCGCAGGCAAGACCATCGCCTGGGTCGGCGACGGCAACAACGTCTGCCACAGCTTCATACACGCCGCGCCCAAGTTCGGCTTCCACCTGAACGTCGCGTGCCCCGCGGAATATCATCCCGATCTGCGCGATCTGGAGAAGGGCGGCGCCTCCGTCTCCCTGACCAGCGACCCGCGTGAGGCGGTGCGCGGCGCTGATGTGGTGGTCACCGACACCTGGGTGTCGATGGGCGATCAGGATTATGAAGCGCGTCTGGCGGCGTTCGAGGCCTATGGCGTCGACGAAGCCCTGATGGCCCTGGCTGCCCCTGACGCCGTCTTCCTGCACTGCCTGCCCGCCCACCGCGGCGAGGAAGTCACCGACGAAGTGATCGACGGGCTGCGCTCGCTGGTCTGGGACGAGGCCGAAAACCGCATCCACGCCCAGAAGGCCGTGCTGGCCTGGTGTTTCGCGGGCTAGTTTTGGGTCTTGGCTTCTATCGGCGGTGATGCTGTCCATGGCCCTAGCGCCAGCACGCCGTCGAACCCGCCGTCTTCGGCGGGCGACCAGATGATGCCGCGGGCGTCCACGTCGTAGCTTACGAGAGACGGGCTCACGCCGCATTCATCCGCCTCGCAACTCCATGAGGCGCCGCCCTGCTGGGCGATCTCGAAACTCAGAGTCTCACGGGCAGGCAGATGACCAGCGGCGGGCAGTCCGATATCGGGATAACGGGCGAACGGCGTCTTTTGCGCGTGAATATTACCGGCCAGGGCGATAACCCGCGCGTCTGGCCTCTTCTGTCGAGCCTGTCCCAGCACATAGCCCATGTTTAACTCGTACCAAGCCTGATCCAGGCTGTCTCCGCGCCCAATGCTGGAGGGCTGAAAAGCATGCAAGGCGATGTCACGTCCCGAGCCTTTCAAAACACGCACCCGGTGCAACAACGCCAACAGCCCTTCGCTGGTGCGCCCGTCCTGAACTGCGCGATTAAGGAGCGTTGAACCTTCCAGTGTCGCAAAGGCGGTGGCCGCATCTGGGGCCGCGATAAAGGCGTCCAGTATCGGTTGAAGGGTGTCCTCTAGCTCCAGTGCGACCACGACCGGTTCTTGCTCGGACGCGGCACAGGCGATTTCGCCAATAGCGTGAGGCGCTTCGGCTGTGCCGTGGATTTCCCCCACCATTATGACCCGTTCCGAGCGTGCAAGCAGTTGATCTGTGCCCTGCGGCGGGGTGCAGATCAGCCCGGCGGCGGCTACGACGATGGCGATCACGAGACACCCCTCTCAAGTCCAGATTGCAAGAAGGGTGTCTCTCGGCGGCGAAATTGCGGCGACTGTCCTGACCCTACAGGTTCACGTCCGCGACGCCGCCGGCGTCTGGCGTTGTCTTGGTCAGATTGGCCTTCAGCACTTCATAGCCAAAGCCTAAAGCGCCCTTGTTCGACACCCAGACCCGGCCGTGTTCGGCGTCGAAGCGGATCAGGGTCAGGTGGGGGTCGTCCTTGCCCTCTGGATACCAGGCGGCGACGACGGGGTTCCAGTATTTGTCGATGCGGGCGCGGTCGGCGTCAATGGACAGGGCGCCGTGGAAGCAGGCCTGAACCTTCTGGTCCTTGGCCTGATAGCAGAACATGCCCAGCACCCCGCCGCCCTGGCCGCCTGCGGCCACGTCACGCGCGAAATCCGTGTCCGTGCGGGTGAAGAACCAGATGGCGCCGACCTCCGGCTCGCCAAATCCGGTCATCGGCTGATGGTGATAGCCGGGCCTGTCCAATCCCAGCATGCCGGTGTTGGATTCCTTCAGGCTTTTCCAGAATTCCGTCTCCGCCTCGGCGGGGGTCAGCGTCTCGGCCATGATCGTCTCCTGCTTTTGGGGTGCAGGACCAACTGTTCGCAGCGCCAGGGGTTCCTCAGACCCAGGGCGCGCGGGCGGCGCCGAACAGGGTCGCCAGGTGGATCAGCAGCAGCATGGCCGCCGCCGCCGCCCCGATCATCAGGAAGCGCCACGGGATCATGCGTGGCCCCTTGAAGGGATCGGGCGCGCGGGCGCCGCGCCAGCCGCAGAAAACCATGACGGCGACGGCGGCGCCCAGAAGAATGAGGGTGGTTGTCAGGGTCATGAGGCGCAGGTGGCGAAAGGTCGAGGTCTTGGCAAGTCAAACCCTTGCCGAATGGTTAAGCTTCATCATGCGTTAACCATACTGGAGCCACAAGCATCAGGCATCCGTCGTGCTGTCCACAGGATTGACCGACCGTTGCTAGATATTGGGGTTAACCATGAGTTTACACCCCTGATATGGAGAGTATAGCCTCCGACTATGGGCCGGGAGTCGAATCAGTGAGCGCAGCAGCGCCGTGGAGCGTTAAGGGCATCGACCCCAAGGCGCGTGAGGTCGCAAAGGATCTTGCGCGGCGTTCCGGGATGACCCTGGGCGAGTGGTTGAACTCCATGATCATGGAGGACGAGGACGACGGCGTGGTGCCGTTGGCGCGTCGTCCGCACATGGCCGAAACCTATGAACGCCGGGGACGCTCGCGCCGCCTGGACGACGCCTACGACACGACCAGCGAAGACAGTCTGCACCGCATCAGCGCCTCGATCGACGTCATCGCCGCGCGCCTTGAGGCGGCCGAACGCCGCTCGACCCTGGCGATCCAGGGCGTGGATCAGGCCGTGTCGGGACTGGTGCGCCGCCTCGACGGGCAGGAGGAAGAAGGCAAGACCTACACCCGCCGCCTTGACGACATCGCCGAGGAGTTGCGCGAGGGCCATCGCCGTCTGCGCGCTTTCGAGCGGGATACGGGGCCGAGCACCCAGGAAAACTTCAACAAGGTCGAGACCGCGCTGGGTTCGCTGACCGGGCGTCTTTACGACATCGAAGAGCGCCAGCGCGCGAGCGCCGTTGATCTGCGTCAGCGCATGGAAGCGGTCGAGAAGGCCGCCGGTCCCGGCGTCGGCACGGACCTGCTGGCCCAGGTCGGCGCGCGTCTGGACCAGGCGCAGAGCCGCACGACCGAGGCCTTGAAGACGCTAGAGCGCTCGTTCGCCGAACTGGACCAGCGGATGCGCGCCGCCGAGGGGCGTATCGAACCCGAAGGCGCCCGCGACGCCGCTCGTTTCGAGAAGCTGGCCGAGAGCCTGTCGCGCCAGATCGACGCCAACCGCTCTGAAATGATGCAGCGGCTGGACGTAGCCGAAACCGGCGCCCGCATCGACCGGATCGAACGCACGGTGCAGACCTTCGGCGACCAGTTGAAGCTGTCGGAGGAAAAGGGCGCGCACGGCATCGAAGCCATGGGCCGCGAGGTCCTGCGCATCGCCCAGAACCTTAACGCCCGCGTGCAGGGCGTGGAGACCGGAGAGGCTGCCCGCGCCGACGCCGTGACCCGCGCGGTGACGGCCCGTGTCGAAGAGAATTTCGCCCGCCATGTCGAACGCGTCGACCAGAGGCTGACGGCGGCCGACGACCGCAACGCCCTGGCGCTGGAGAAGCTGGGCGGCGAGATCACCCGGATTTCGGATCGCCTCAGCGACCGCATCGCCCAGTCCGAGCGCCGCTCGCAGCAGGCGCTGGAAGACATCGGCCGCCGCCTGGTCGAAAGCTCGGACAAGATCGAGCAGCGCTATGACCGGGCTTCGGGCGAGTTGGCCGAACGGATGCGCCAGAGCGAGGAGCGCACGGCGCGCCTGCTGGCGGAGGCGCGCGAAACCATCGAGGCCCGCGCCGCTGCTCCCGCGCCGGAACGTCCGATGGACAGCCTGGATTCACTGTTCGTCGCCGAGACGCCGCGCGCGGTTGCTGAACGCACGGCGCCTGAGCCTGTGCGGTCGGCATCCCCCGCCGCCGACTGGCGCGCCGCCGCCTTTCCTGAAGACTCCTTTGAGGCCGACGACTGGTCAGCCGATCCCGTGACGCCGGAGGCTGCGGTCGCCGAACCCTTCCCGGGCGCCGCCTCCGACATCGTCACGCCCCGGTTCGAGGCGTCGCGCGATCTTGAAGACGAGCTGGAACTGCAGGCCCACAATGCGGCGCCTGCACCGACCCCGAGCGAGCGCATCATCCAGCCGTTCGGCGGTTTCGGCGGCGCCGATGTCGATGATGTGTTGGAGGCGATTTCCAGCCCGGCGGACGCGCCCCGCGCTTCGCGTCCCGTGCGTGACGACTTCGACGGTTTCGACGCCGGGGATGTCGATTTCGACGGCGAGACGGACTTCGTCGATCAGCGCCAACTACAGGCCAGCATGAGTGCGGCGGCTGCGGCAGGGCGTGGCGCCAGCACGCGCGGCGCCATCGACGCCGCCCGCGCCGCCATGGCGGCCTCGGCCGACGAGCCGGCGGCGCGTCAGGGCTTCGGCCTCAAGCCGCGCGGTGGGAAATCCAAGCTTCAGGAACGTCTGGACAAACAGGCGGCCCGCGAAGGCTCGACCGTCCGCAAGACCCTGCTGGCCTCTGTCACGGCAGTCGCTCTGACGGGCGGCGGCATGTTCGGCTACAGCGCCCTGACCGGGGGCGCAGGCCTGCCTGACTTCGCCATGCCGGACTTCGGCGCAAAGGCCGACAGCGACGCGGCGGCGCCCATCGCCGCCCTGGCCATGACGTCGGGCGACGCGCGCCTGACGGCTGGGGCGAACACGGGCGCCGACGACTACGCCAAGGCGGTTCAGCAGTTGCAGGCGGGCGACGCCGTCGGCATCGACACCCTGAAGCGTGCAGCCAACCAGAACTATGGTCCGGCCCAGGCGCATCTGGCGGCGCTTTATCAGTCCGGCGAGAACGGCGTCGGCGTCAATCTGATCGAGAGCCGTCAGTGGGCGCGCCGCGCCGCCGAGGGCGGCGACGCCAAGGGCATGCATTTCTACGCCATGCAGTTGTACGACGGCGTGGGCGGGGTGAAGAACCGCCCGGAGGCCCTGATCTGGCTGCAGCACGCGGCAGAGCATGGCCTGGTGGACAGCCAGTTCAATGTCGCCCGTCTGTATGAGAACGGCGCCGACGGCATCGCCCGCAACACGACCGAGGCCCTGAAGTGGTACACGATCGCGGCGCGGGCTGGCGACACGGGCGCGCAGGAGGCCCTGACGCGCCTGACGCCTGCGGCCAGCGCCACGGCCCAGCGCGCCGCCCGCGCCGCCGCCGACGCCTATCAGGCCCAGGCCGCGTCCGCTGCGCCATCGGCTGCTTCGGCGGCCCAGGGCTGACCATTCGCGCGCTGCGGGTGGCCTGACGCCGCCCGGGCCGCTAAGACCGCCACGTCGCCGTCCGGCGCCCTTGTGTCCGCTCCAGCCGAAGGCGCGTCCTTTGGATATCTATCTGCCGATCGCCGAGGTTTCGGTGAACTGGCCGACCCTGGTGATCCTGGGGGCGGTGGTCGGATTCGTGTCCGGTCTGTTCGGCATTGGCGGCGGCTTCCTGATGGCCCCGATCCTGGTTTTCCTGGGCATTCCCCCGACCGTCGCCGTCGCCAGCCAGGCCAGCCACGTCGTCGCCTCCTCGACCTCGGGCGTCATCCGCTACGCCGGGCAGGGATCGGTCGATTTCAAGATGGGTGCGGTCATGGCCGGCGGCGGGGCGATGGGGGCCCTCGTGGGGGTGGAGCTGTTCCGCTATCTGCGCCTGCTGGGGCAGGCCGATCTGGTGGTGGCCCTGTCCTATCTGGTCTTCCTGGGCGCCATCGGCACATTGATGCTGAACGAGAGCCTGACCGAGATCCTGCGCCGTCGTCGCGGCACGCCCGCCCCGCGCAAGGAACGTCGCCGCCCGATGTGGCTGTACGGCCTGCCGTTCAAGATGAAGTTTCCCAAGTCGGGCCTCTACATCAGCACCCTGCCGCCGTTCGGCCTGGGCGTGTTTGCGGGCGTTCTGTCGGCCATCATGGGGGTGGGGGGCGGCTTCATCCTGGTGCCCGCCATGCTCTATATCCTGCGTATGCGGGCCGGGGCCGTGGTCGGCACCAGCCTGTTCCAGATCATCATCACCACGGCAATCACCACCATCCTTCAGGCGGGACGCAACCAGACGGTCGACATCGTCCTGTCCACCATCCTGCTGCTGGGCGGGGTGATCGGCGCCCAGGTCGGAGCGCGGTTCGCGGGCCGGTTCCGGGCCGAGGAGCTGCGGGCGGCGCTGGGCCTGATCGTGCTGCTGGTCGGCATCCAGATGGGGCTTGAGCTGTTCGTGCGGCCCAGCGACATCTTCCTGCTGGCGCCGGGGATCGCCGACTGATGTTCCAGGCGCTTCCTCAGCCACCGCCAGCCATCGCGGCCCCGCCCCCGGATCGGTCAGAGGCCACGACGGACGACCTGCGCGTCGCCGCCGCCCTGACGGACGCCCAGGTTCATGTCGATTCCAGTTTCCGGGGCGCATCGATCGTCCTGTATGGCGCGGTGTTCAACCCGACGCCTGATCCCGCCGATGTAGTGGTCGTCGTGCGCGGGCCGGATGCGCCGGTTCGACTGGTCAAGAAGACCCGCAACATGGGCGTCTGGCTGAACAGCCGCCCGGTCCTGTTCCAGGGGGCGCCCGGATTCTACATGACGGCCTCGACGCGTCCCCTGTCGGACATCGCCGACTTCGGCCAGTTGCGGCGTCTGGGCGTGGGCGTCGACCACCTGCGCATCGACGCGCCGGAAGAGGCCTCGACCGTCACCCGCTACGGCGTGCGCGACGTGGTCGTCAGTCGTCTGGGCGAGGATTATCTGGAATGGCGCCGCGCCGTGATCCGGCTGAAAGAGGCGGCCCAACTGTATGACACCGACCCCAAGGGGGTGGAGTTCGTCGATCGCGGCCTGTTCCGCGCCGAGGTCAAACTGCCCACCGTCGCCCCGACCGGCAAATACTACGCCGAGGTCTGGCTGTTCCAGGACGGCGAGCCGAAGTCGGTTTCCAACCTGACCCTGACGGTCGAGAAGGTGGGGCTGGAGCGCGACATCTATGAGTTCGCCCATCGCCGCCCATGGCTGTACGGGGTGCTGTGCGTCATCCTGGCGGCCCTGACCGGATATGGCGCCTCGCGCATCTTCAGCCGCCGGAGCTGAAGCCCAACTCCGCGCGCAGGGCCTGGGGCGTCAGGCCGCCCGCCCGCAGTTCAGCCAGCGTCACCGACTGGTCGCGCTTGGCGTAACGCCGCCCGTCCGGCCCCGTGATCAGCCGATGATGGCGATAGGTCGGGGCGGGCCAGCCCATCAGGGTCTGAATCAGCCGCTGGACGTGGGTGGCCTCGAACAGGTCAACACCCCGGATGACATGGCTGATCCCCTGCAAGGCGTCGTCGTGGGTGACGGCCAGATGATAGGCGACGCCCGTGTCTTTCCGGGCCAGGACCACGTCGCCCGCCGCACCGGGGCGAGCCGAGACGACGCCGGTTTCACCGTTCGGGCCTTGGCCTTCTTCGATGAAGCTGAGGCTGTTCCACTGATCCTCGCCCAGGGCCGCGCGCGCGCGGTCGAGCGACAGACGCCAGGCGAAGGCGCGGCCTTCCTCCAGCAGGCGGGCTTCTTCCTGCGGCGAGTGCGGTCCCGGCCGCGCCGTCTCCATCGCGCCGTGGGGGGCGTCGCCGATGGCTTCGAGAATTTCCTTCCGTGTACGGAAGCAGCGATAGAGCAGACCGCGTTGGCTCAGCCTCTCGATCACGGCGGCATAGTCGGCCAGATGATCCGATTGCCGCCGCACGGGCATTTCCCACTCCAGCCCCAGCCAAGCCAGATCCTCAGAAATCGCCGTCTCGAACTCGGGCTTGCAGCGGGTCGGGTCGATGTCCTCGATCCGCAGCACGAACCGCCCGCCTGCCGCCTTGGCCGCCGTCCAGGCTGTCAGCGCCGAGAAGGCGTGACCCTTATGCATGCGTCCTGTGGGCGAGGGGGCGAAGCGCGTGGCGAACATGGCGTGAGACTAGCGGTTTCCGGACGCGGACAGCAGCCCCCGCTATGCGCCCCCTCGGCCGGATCGTATGAGGCGGCATGAACCCGGTTCCAACCCCCGATCAGATCGCCGCCGCACGGCAAGCTCTGGCCGCCGCCGATCCGACCCTGGCGCGCGCCCATGCCCATACGCCGGTGTTCGAATGGCGCGCCCGGCCCGGCGGCTATGAGGGCCTGTTCCGCATGATCGTGGAGCAGCAGGTCTCGGTGGCCTCCGCCGCCGCCATCTGGGCGCGGACCGTGGCGGGGCTGGGCGGCGTGGTGACGCCGCAAGCCGTGCTTGCGCTGGACGTCGAAGGCCTGAGGGCGCTGGGCCTGTCGCGCCCCAAGGCCAGCTATGGCCGCGAGATCGCCCTGGCCCAGGTCGAAGGGCGCATCGACCTGACCCATATGGCGGCCCTGTCCGATGAAGATGCCATCGCCGCCCTGACCGCGATCAAAGGCGTCGGCCGCTGGACAGCGGAAACCTATCTGATGTTCTGCGAAAACCGGTTGGACGTCTTTCCGGGCGCGGACATCGCCCTGCAGGAGGCGATGCGGTGGGCGGACGGCGTCGAGGCGCGCCCGAACGAGAAACAGGCCTATGTCCGCGCGGAAATCTGGCGTCCGCATCGCGCGGTGGCGGCGCATCTGCTCTGGGGATGGTATGGCGGTGTCAGGCGCGGCGAAATCGCGCTCTGAGGAGACGACCCGTGACGCCCATCGACCCGGTCCTGACCGAGCCCCTGCGCGATCCCCAGACTGTGCTCAGCGCGCTTGATTTCGCAGGCGTCGCCGTCTTCGCCGCGACGGGCGCCCTGGCGGCTGCGCGCGAAAAGCATGACGTGGTCACCTTCGCCTTCTTCGGCGCCATCACCGGCGTGGGCGGGGGGACGCTGCGCGACCTGTTGTTGGGCCTGCCGGTCTTCTGGGTGAAGGACTGGCGCTATATCGCCGTCTGCCTGATCGCGGCGGTCGGCATCTGGCTGCTGGGCCAGAGGGACTGGCGGTTCCGCGCCCTGCTGTGGTTGGATGCGGCGGGTCTGGCGGCTTACGGGGTGCTGGGCGCTGCCAAGGCCGAGGCGGTCAATGCGCCGCCGCTGATCTGCATCGTCATGGGGGCGCTGACGGCCTGTTTCGGCGGGGTGGTTCGCGACACCCTGGCCGGCCAGCCGTCAATCCTGCTGCGGCGAGAGATCAACGTCACGGCGGCGATCCTGGCGGCGACCGTCTATATGATCCTGCGTGCGTTCGAGCTTCCGCTGTGGCCGTGCGCCATCGCGGCGGCTCTGGCGGGTTTCACCCTGCGCGCGGCGGCCCTGCGCTGGGGCTGGACCCTGCCGGCCTTCCCCAGCCGCGCCTGATTGCATTTTATGGGGTCGCGTCACGAAAACGCTGCACTCTGGTCATGGCGATGAGCGGGAATCACGCGTAGGCTGATCGCATAAGACTAGGGAAGGAGACGTGTCCTCACTCCTGTCGCCTCGATATCCCCCCGTCCGCGCGGGAGGGCCTGATGCAGGTTCTCCATCGACCGCCCTCCGGGTTTCCCGCCCTGGTCCTGAACGCTGATTTCAGGCCGCTGTCCTATTATCCGCTGTCCCTCTGGCCATGGGAGGAGGCGGTCAAGGCGGTCTATCAGGACCGCGTCGATGTGGTGTCCCTATACGACAAGGTGGTGCGTTCTCCGTCGATGGAGATGCAGCTTCCCAGCGTGATTGCGCTGAAATCCTATGTCGATCAGGACCGGCATCCGGCCTTCACCCGGTTCAACGTCTTCCTGCGCGACGGCTTCGCCTGCCAGTACTGCGGCGAGTCCGTGGAGCTGACCTTCGACCACGTCATCCCCCGCTCGCACGGCGGGCGCACGACCTGGGAGAACATCGTCGCCGCCTGCGGGCCCTGCAATCTGCGCAAGGGCGGCCGCACCCCGCGCCAGGCCCTGATGCCGATCCGCCGCGAACCCTACCGCCCCAACGCCTGGCAACTTCAGGAAGCCGGCCGCCGCTTCCCGCCCCACTACCTGCACCAAAGCTGGCTGGACTACCTCTACTGGGACATCGAGCTCGAACCCTAGGGTTTGCCGGTGTTCTTCGGTGTTTCCCGTTGATGTTTTGGAAGCCAGGTTCGCGGTGAACTGAAGGGCTATTGCGCAGCGTTCTTTGGGGCTGCGGCGATGATGCAGCAGACGTGTTGATGACAATCGTTTATCCGCGTCCGCCACGCAGGCTGATCGGCGCCTGACAGCAGCAAGTCTTGCTGACGGGTGTGCGGATGTGCGCCACCGGATCGCGTTCTCAGGGAAAGTCGCCATGCTCGCCATTCTTGCTTTCAGCGCATTCTTGGCCGGGCAGGCGACGCCCATAACCGTCGCGGCCGAGGCGCCTGAAACGGTCGCTGGGCGTGGCGCCGAAGTGTCATTCCTGGAGGTGGAAGCCGAGAATGGTGTGACGAACGGGCTTGTGATCGGCCCCGACCTCGCTTTCGGTTCGGTGGCGGCCGAAGCCTCTGGCCGACGAGCGGTGCAACTGGCGCCAGGGCAATATGTCGAGGTGGTTCTGGCTGCGCCAGCGGATGGATTGACCATTCGTTACGCCTTGCCGGATGCGCCAGGCGGCGGCGGGGTGGACGCGGATCTGACGGTGTCCGTCGATGGCGTGCTTGTCGATCGGGCGCCGATTTCGTCGCGTTATAACTGGTATTATGGCCGTTATCCCTTCACCCGGAATCCGGCGGATGCCCACGAGGGCAGGGGGCATCATGTGTTCAGCCATGTGCGCTTGCATCTGGCGCAGATTATTCCGATCGGCGGGCGGCTAAGGCTGACCCTTCCGGAGGATGCGGGCGTTGAATGGGCCGTTATCGATCTGATCGACTACGAGCGGGTTCCTGAACCTGTTCCGGCTCCGGCGAATGCCTTGTCGGTGTTGGATTTTGGTGCCGACCTCACGGGTGCCGCATCATCGGCTGACGCATTTGATGCGGCGATTGCGGCTGCGCGCGCCGCAGGGCGTCCCGTCTTTGCGCCCGAGGGCGAGTACCGGATCGAGCGGCACATTCTGATGGACCGCGTAGCCCTGTACGGGGCGGGCCAATGGCGCACGGTCCTGACCGGCGACGGTGTGGGTCTGTATGGCGAGCGCGAGGGCGGTGGGCCCGGACGGGCCGTGACGATCCGTGATCTGGCGATCTTTGGTCGGGTCGCTCACCGCGATGATCATGCCCAGGTCAATGCATTGGGCGGCGGGTACGGTGACGGATCGCTGATCGAGAATCTCTGGCTGCAGCACGTCAAAGTCGGGGCCTGGTTGGATGGGCCGTTCGACGGCCTGACGATGCGTAATCTGCGGATCCTCGATGTGGCGGCGGACGGGATCAACCTGCGCAACGGCGTGAGCAACGCATTGGTCGAGCACGTGTTTGTGCGCGGAGCGGGGGATGATGGCCTGGCGCTATGGTCGAACCCTGGCGCAGACCACGACATCGTCTATCGCCGCAATACGATTATCGCACCGACCCTGGCCAATGGCATCGCCGTCTATGGCGGGCGCGACATTACGGTTGAGGGCAATCTGCTGGTGGACACCCTAAGCGGCGGTGGCATCCATCTTGGCGCGCGATTCGAGGCTACGCCATTCGAAGGTGTGATCCGGGTGTCGGACAACACCATCCTGCGAAGCGGCGTGCTTGACCCGAACTGGCGTTACGGCATCGGCGCCCTGTGGCTGTTCGCGTTGGACAAGCCTATCGCCGCTGACATCCGTTTTACGAATAATCGGATCGTCGATAGCGCTTACCCAGCGTTGCACGTCGTTGGTCAGCATCCGATCACGGGATTGCGGTTCGATGGCATCGAAATCGATGGTGCAGGGGACGTCGCGTTTCAGGTGCAGGCGCCGGGCGAGGCGCGTTTCGACAACGTCACAGCGCGCGGCGTGACAGACCCTGGCGTGCATATTTGCGGCGCAGACTTCGTCATCCGACTGGGGGCGGGCGACCACGGTTGGGTTCAGCCTCGGAAATGCAAGAACTTGCATAAACAGTGACCTTCGGGACACGCATTGTTACGTTTGATTGCGTTAACTTGACATGAGAGCCTTATAGCGTCAGCCCTAAGGGTAAGTGCGCCGGTCATTATCAGAGCGCAAAATCTTGCGGAGGATGCATGCAAAGACTGTTGGGATGCCTGATGGCGGGCGCTGCGATGAGCAGTGTTTTGGCTTTCTCCGGGCAGGCTGTTGCGGCGGATGACAGCGCCTGTGTGTCGTCGCCCAATCAGGCCCTGACATTCTGCGTGCAAACCGGCGCTGACGGCGCGCACTACGTCGTGTCGCGCAATGGTCAGCCCTTGATCGCGCCCTCAGCTCTGGGTTTGACGCTGCGCGACCGTTCGACGACGCCGGTCAACCGCATCGTGCGCGTAACCCGCGATTCCAAGGATGCGACCTGGGAGCAGCCGTGGGGCGAGCAGCGCGTTATTCGCGATCACCACAACGAGGCGCGGGTGTCGCTGGCGGGGCGCCGGGGAGCGACGCCCTATGATCTGGTCGTCCGCGTGTTCGATGACGGCTTCGGCTTCCGCTACGACTACAAGTCCTTGGGCGCGCAAGAGGCAGTCGCCATCACGGATGAAGCGACGCAGTTCAATCTGATCGGTTCGTATGACGCCTGGTGGTATCCGGCGCGTGGTCCCGAGCGGGACGAATATCTGTATCAAAAGAGTCCGCTGAACGAGGTGGGCCTGGCTGAGACGCCCTTCACCCTTGAGGGGGCCGGCGGAACCTATCTGTCGATCCACGAGGCCGCGCTGACGCAATACGCCAGCATGAACCTGAAGCGGACCGGGGAGAACCAGTTCAAGGCCGATCTGATGCCGTGGTCGGACGGCACGCTCGTATATCGCACCGGTCCGTTCGAAACCCCCTGGCGTATGGTTCTGGTGGGAGATTCGCCAGCCGCCCTGGCGGATTCGCGCATCGAACTGAACCTGAACGAGCCGAACAAGCTGGGCGACATCTCCTGGTTCCAGCCCGGTAAATATGTCGGCGTCTGGTGGGAGATGCACCTGAACAAGTCGACCTGGGGCTCGGGCGAGATGCACGGCGCCAATAACGCCAACGTGCGCCGCTACATCGACTTCGCCGCCGCCAACGGCTTCAACGGGGTGCTGGTCGAGGGCTGGAACCTGGGTTGGGACGGCGACTGGGTCGCCAATGGCGACAAGTTCAACTTCACCCAATCCTATCCCGATTTCGACCTGCCCGGACTGGCCGCCTACGCCCAGTCCAAAGGCACGAACATCATCGGCCACCATGAGACGGGCGGCGCTGTGCCGAACTATGAGGCGCAGATGGAGGCGGGCTACGACCTGTACCAAAGCGTCGGCGTTCATGTGATCAAGACCGGCTATGTGCGGCCCAGCGGCACGATCGTGCGCGGCTTCAACGCCGACGGCACGCCGCAGCATGAATGGTTCGCGGGCCAGTACCGTGTCGAGCACGAACTGCGCGCCGCCCTTGAGGCCGCTCAGCGCAATATCGCCCTGAACGCGCACGAGCCGGTCAAGGATACGGGCATGCGTCGCACCTATCCGACCATGATCAGCCGTGAAGGCGCTCGTGGGCAGGAGTTCAACGCCTGGGGGCGTCCGACCAATCCGCCGGAACACGTCACCATCCTGCCGTTCACGCGGATGCTGGCTGGTCCGATGGACTATACGCCGGGCATCTTCGACCTGACCTTCGGCAAGACGGATGTGAACGAGCGGGTTCAGTCGACGCTGGCGACCCAGTTGGCTCTGTATGTGGTGCTTTACAGCCCGGTGCAGATGGCCGCTGACCTGCCCGAAAACTACGCCAAGCATTCGGACGCCTTCCAGTTCATCCTGGACGTGCCGACGGATTGGGAAACGACCCGGACCCTGGACTCCAAGATTGGCGACTACACCGTGATCGCGCGTCAGCAGCGCGGGGGTTCGGACTGGTTCCTGGGGGCCGTCACCGACGAACAGGCGCGCACTCTGCCGGTCAAGCTGGACTTCCTGGACCCGGCCAAGCGTTACGAGGCGCAGATCTATCGCGACGCTCCTGGAGCGGACTATCTGACCAATCCCTATGCCTTTGAAACGGCCAGGCAGATCGTCACCTCGCATGATGTGCTGAACGTGGCGATGGGGCCGGGTGGCGGTCAAGCGATCCGTTTCCGTGCACTGAACGAGTAATCTTATCTGGTTTTGTTTCTCTGCATTAAAGGGAGGGCTGTATTTGGTTTGCGCTTCCCGTGAGGGCAAGAGTACCGCCTCGCGGTTCCGGTAGATACGATTATTCTTGTGTGTATTGGTGCGATTTCAACTCAGTATTGAGATGAGTAGGGGCGCTGTGTTGCCGGATTGGCTGCTCAGCAAAATGACGTTCAACATAAGCAAAAAAACTAAGGGTCGGCTTTGCCGCTGACCCTCTTAGGGAGGGATAGATATGTCCAACATGGTTGGAAAAAGAATGTCGAGCGGGCGTTCGCGTTCGCTGAAGCACGGCGTGTCCGTGCTGGTGCTCGGCGCATTCGCCGCTGTCGCTGCGCCGTCGCTGGCCATGGCGCAGCAGGCTGCCGCGACTGATCAGGATGATGCGGCTGAAGTCGGCGAAGTCCTGGTCACGGGCACGCGTCGCGCGCTGCAAACCTCGCAAGAGGCGCGTCGTAACGCGGACACTGTGGTGGACACCATCACCGCAACTGATATCGGCGCCTTCCCCGACAAGTCGGTGGCAGAGGCCCTGCAGCGCGTTCCCGGCGTGACCGTCAACCGTTTCACCGCCACCGATGACGCCTCCCACTATGGCGCCGAGCCGTCGGGCGTGATCGTGCGCGGCCTGTCTCAGGTGCGTTCGGAATATAACGGCCGCGACAGCTTCAGCGCCAACTCGTCGCGCGGTCTGAGCTGGGGCGACATCTCGCCTGAGCTGATGCAGGGCGTCGACACCTACAAGAACCAGACGGCAGAACTGATCGAAGGCGGCATCGCCGGCACGATCAACCTGCGCACCCGCACGCCGTTCGATTCTTCGGGCCGCCTGCTGCAGGTTTCCGGCACGGTGAACTATGGCGACCTGTCGCAGAAATACACGCCGGAAGTCTCGGGCATCTACAGCGACCGTTGGGAGACCCAGTACGGACAGTTCGGCTTCCTGGTGAATCTGGCCCACTCGGAAGTGACGACCCAGTCGGAAGTGATCCAGTACGGCCGCATGGGCATCTTCGACAACGTCTTCGGTCCGGGCCGGAAGTATATCCCGTCCAGCGTCAGCAACCGTCAGACCGAATACAAGCGTCAGCGCGACGGCATCGCCCTGGCCGGTCAGTGGCGCAGCAATGACGGTCAATTCGAGCTGACGGGCCAATACAACCGCTCAGAATACACCAACGAGTGGCGCGAGCGCGGCATCGTCTCACTGGGCGCCGACATGTGGGCCGTGCCGGTCGACTTCGTCTATACGCCGGGCGGCGCGCGCTCGCCGCATATCCCGACGCCGGGTCTGAACGGCAAGCCCTTCACCTTCGGCGCAGACGGCTTGTTCCAGAACGGCACCTTGCTGCTTCAGCAGGTCGATACAGGCTACTGGGGGGCTGACAACGCCGCCTCGATGAACATTGCACGCAACAGCGCCGGTCAGCCGATGTTGAATGTCTGCTATTGGTACACGGGCTGCGAGAACTCCTTCAAGGCGGGCGAACTGAACGCGGTGACGCGCTTCAACCGCCAGGAGAACATGACGCAGGATCTGGCGCTGAACCTGAAGTGGCGCATCAGCGACAAACTGCACGCCAGCTTCGATGCGCAATACGTCGACTCCACGGTCAAAGCTTACGACATCGAAGTCGCCCAGTATTCCTTCGCCAATCTGACGCTTGACGCCTCGGGCAGCCGTCCGAAGATCAGCTTCAGTGCGCCGACCAACATCAATCAGTCGCCGGGCGGCCTGACCAACCCGAACAACTATCGCTACAACCACGTGATGGACCACATCGAAGACGACGAGGGCCATGAACTGGCTCTGCGCGCGGACGTTCGGTACGATTTCGACAATCCCTGGTTCAACGCGATTTCGGCGGGCGTGCGTTATGCCGACCGCAACCAGACGGTCCGTTTCAGCGGATTCAACTGGGGCAATATCGCCAACACCTATAATTTCTGGGAAGAACAGTACCGCTTCTGGAACATCGACAAGCATGCGCCGGACGGAAACTTCAAGGGTTATCCGACGGGCCTCTATGAGACCCGCCAGTTCGGCAACAGCTTCCTGGGGTCGAACGGCGAATACGTCTTCTTCAACCTGGATCGACTGGCTGAAGGCGCCGCGAACCAACTGAGCTATGCGAACCTCGGCGCGGGTCAGGATCAGTGGGCCCCGATCTGCGAGCGCACGGGTCGTGTCGATGGCTGCTTCCGTGCGGAAGAGTTGAACAAGGTTCAGGAAGAAAGCTACGCCGCCTACGCCATGCTGCGCTTCGGCGGTCCGGAGGCCCTGATCGGCGGCGTGCCGGTGTCGGGCAACATCGGCGTCCGCTATGTGGAGACCAAGAACTCCAGCACCGGGTCCATCGCCTATCCGATCGCCTTCACGACAGGCGACCTGGAATGCCGCGACATCGTGCCGGTGCCGGGCGTTCCCAGCGTTCCCAAGACGATCGGCTGCTATCTGTCGCCGGAGGAAATCGCGTTCAACTCGGGCGGCGGCACGGCCAGCACGGCCAACGCCACGCACCGCAACTGGCTGCCGAGCTTCAACCTGAAGATCGACGTCGCGCCGCAGTGGGTGGTTCGCTTCGCCGCTTCGCGCGCCATGTCCCGTCCGGACATCGGGCTGATGAAGAACTACGTCAGCCTGGGCCGCAGCCTTCCGGGCAGCGACCCGACCGATCCGCGCTGGATCAAGAACTCGGCCGGCGTCATCACCGGCGTCAATCCGACCTACCAGGCCAGCGCCTACAACCCGTATCTGAAGCCGATAACGGCGGATCAGTTCGACCTGGCGATCGAGCACTACTTCGCCAACGCCGGCTCGTTCACCGCCACCGCCTTCTACAAGAAGTTCGACAACTATATTCAGTACGGCGGCTATACGCTGGACGTCACCAACAACGGCGTGACGCGCAGCGTCGACTTCCGTGGTCCGATGAACGGTGCAGGCGCCAAGGTCGCCGGCTTCGAGTTCGCCTACCAGCAGTTCTTCGACTTCCTGCCGGGACCGTGGGCGGGGCTGGGCATCCAGGCCAACTACACCTGGATCGACAACAGCGGCGTGACCAACACCAACGTCAAGTCGGTGACGGGCGGTTCTGACGGCACGACGGCCCAACCGGGTTCGGGCGGCACTGTTCTGGGTGTTGACCGCCTGGAAGGCCTGTCGGAGCACCAGTACAACCTGGTCGGCATGTACGAGCGCGGTCCCTGGGCGGCGCGTCTGGCCTACAACTGGCGTTCGGACTATCTGGTCAACGCGGTCGACTGCTGCGTCTTCTTGCCGATCTGGCAGGACGACACCGGCTTCCTGGATGGTTCGATCCGCTACAACCTGAACGACCGTCTGGAAATCAGCCTGCAGGGCAGCAATCTGCTGTCGACCGAAACCAAGCTGTTCCAGCAGGTCACGGACGCAGCACAAGGCGGCACCCTGATGCCGAACGCCTGGCTGCGCTCCGACCGCCGCTTCGTTCTGGGCGTTCGTTTCCGTTACTGAGCAACTGGCGGGGCTTCGGCCTCGCCGACGCGCCGTCCTTCGGGACGGCGCGTTCTTTTTTCCGGACAGGGCGTCGCGCCGCCTCCGGTCAGATCAGCGCGCAGTTTCCTTCGGGCGGTTCCGTTTCCGGGTCGCCGTTCGAACCCTCCCCAAGATGCGACTTAGAGAGAGTTCCATGACCCGACGCCATCAATCGACCCGCCGCGCCCTGCGCATCCATGCCGCTGCCGCCGTGCTGGCCCTGGCCGCCTTTGGACTGGCGCAAACCGCCGTCGCCCAGACCATGCCGACGCCGGACAGCCCGCCGCTGGCGGCGCGCGTCAACGACCCGGTCTGGGACCGCGCCGACGCCCTGGTCAAGCAGATGACCGAGGCCGAGAAACTGCTGATGGTCCACGGCTATTTCCCGCCGTTCGCCGACCGGACGCCGGGCGCGCCCCTGGACGACATGATCCCCTCGGCAGGCTATGTGACCGGGGTGCCGCGCCTGGGCATACCCAATCTTCGCGAGAGCGACGCCAGCCTGGGCGTCGCCAATCAGGTCGAACAGCGCAAGGGCGACACGGCGACGGCTCTGCCTTCCGGCCTGGCGCTGGCCGCCACTTTTGATCCGCAACTGGCCTATCGTGGCGGCGCAATGATCGGCGCCGAGGCGCGCGCCAAGACCTTCAACGTGCTGCTGGCGGGCGGCGTGAACCTGACCCGCGATCCGTGGGCGGGCCGTAATTTCGAATACCTGGGCGAAGACCCCTGGCTGGCGGCGCTGATGGCCGCCGAGCAGATCCGCGGCGTTCAGTCCAACCACATCATCTCGACCATCAAACACTTCAGCCTGAATCCGCAGGAGACAGGGCGTCACATCATCGACGGTGTGATCGACGAAGCGGCGCATCGCGAAAGCGATCTGCTGGCTTTCCAGATCGCCATTGAGCGCAGCCACCCAGCCTCGGTGATGTGCGCCTATAACAAGGTCAATGGCGACTGGGCGTGCGAGAACGACCATCTGCTGAACCAGGTGCTGAAGCGCGACTGGAACTATCCGGGCTTTGTCATGTCCGACTGGGGCGCGGTCCATTCTACGGTCAAGGCGGCCAACGCCGGTTTGGACCAGCAGTCGGGACAGGAACTGGATCGCCAGATCTATTTCGGCGACGACCTGCGCGCGGCCATTGACGCCGGCGAGGTCAAGCAGGCGCGGCTGGACGACATGGTGCGACGCATCCTGTACGGCGTGATCCAGACCGGCCTGATCGACCATCCGACGCCAGCGAACGAGCAGCCGATCGACTACGAGGCCAACGCCGACGTGGCCCAGACCATGGCCGAGGCGGGCATCGTCCTGCTGAAGAATGATGGCGGCGCCTTGCCGCTGCTGGCCACGGCCCGCAAGATCGCCGTCATTGGCGGCCGCGCCGACTATGGCGTCATGTCCGGGGGCGGCTCTTCGCAGGTTCGTTCCGTCGGCGGGGTTCAGGAATATGCGTTCGAGGTCGGGGAGTCCCACGGCTTCGTGCGGATGACCTGGCACAAATCCTCGCCGCTGGACGCCATTCGCGCCGCAGCGCCAAACGCTGAGGTGGTCTATCTGGACGGCAAGGATCGCGCCGCAGCCGCCCGCGCCGCCGCCGAGGCCGACGTCGCCATCGTCTTCGCTTGGCATTGGCAGACGGAGGCCGAGGATTCCGAGACCATCGACCTGCCGGACAATCAGGACGACCTGATCAACGCCGTCTCGGCCTCGGGCAAGAAGACAGTCGTGGTTCTGGAGACCGGCGGCCCGGTGCTGATGCCGTGGTTGAACCAGGTCAACGCCGTGGTCCAGGCCTGGTACTCCGGCCAGCGCGGCGGACCGGCGATCGCCAATGTCCTGTTCGGCAAGGTGAACCCGTCGGGCCGCCTGCCCATGACCTTCCCCGCCAGAATTGATCAGGCCCCGCGTCCCGAAGTGCCGGGCATCCAGCTTCAGAAGGCGGTCGAGGCCGCGCGCTTCGATCAGCGCCAGCCGCCAGCATTCGACAGCTGGGAGCAGCCCTACGTCGAGGGCGCAGCCGTCGGCTATCGCTGGTACGACCAGCAGGGGCATCGCCCGCTGTTCCCGTTCGGCTACGGCCTGTCCTACACCGATTTCCGTTACTCCAACCTGCGGGTCGAGGACGGCGACCGTCTGACGGTCAGCTTCGATGTCACCAACACCGGCCGCCGCGCAGGCGCCGATGCGCCTCAGGTCTATCTCCGTGCGGGGCAGGCGCGCCCGACGCTGCGTCTGATCGGTTTTGAGAAGGTTGAACTGCAACCAGGCCAGACGCGTCGCGTCACGGTGACCGCCGAGCCGCGCATCATCGCCGACTATGACGCGGCCAATCCGGGCTGGCGCATCGCGGCCGGATCCTATCCCCTGTATGTCGGCCGCCATGTGGGAGACGAGGCGTTGAAGGGTTCGGCTCATCTGAACGCCTGGACGCGCCAACCGTAAGACAGAGCGGGCGTCGGAGCATCGTCAGCGTTGTTCCGACGCCTTTGCCGGGGTTCTATTCCTTGGGGCTTCTATTCCTTGGGGCGAGTTGATCAACGACCTCAATCCGTGCGGATGAGGCTTGCCGCATTCGCAACTCTACCTGGGTCGCCTTCGGATCAACCGTTCTCTCCACCTGCCATGAGCATGGTGATCATCAAAGGCGATCGCCATGGACCTATTGGACAAGGTACTGGCCCTGGATGAGGAACGCTCGCAAGGCATTCTGATCTATCGCGCAAAGGCCGCCATCCAACTGGGGCGACTGGACCTCGCTGCCCAGGATTTCGCTACGGCCCGGGTCAAAGCCGTCGATGACGCCGAAGTCCTCAACAACCTGTGCTGGACTGCTGCGACCACGGGCGTCCTGCTGGATCAGGCGCTCAAGGACTGTGATGCAGCCTTGGTCATTTCGCCGGAGGCGCTGCACATTCAGGACAGCCGCGCGCGAGTGCTGCTTCAAATGGGTGATGCGGCGGCGGCCCTGACGGCCTACGACGCTGTATTGGCCGCCAGTTCCGAATACGTGGGGGCCCGGTACGGGCGGGGTTGGCGTTGGAAGCTCTGGGACGGATCGAAGAAGGGCGAGCCGAGAAAGCCGCCGCCGTCGCCGTCGCCGTCGCCGTCGCCGTCGCCGTCGCCGTCGCCAAGTTTTCGCATGTCGCCGATGATTTTGAAGCCTATTCGCCTCCGACGATCCAGCCCTAGACTATAGGCGCGGTGTTTCCTTTGGGCGGGGCGTCGATCTGAAGCCAGAAGGCGGCGTTCAGGATCCGCAGGATTCGCGGACGATCAGTTCGGTCGGCAGGACGCCTCGGCCTTTGAACAGCTTGGGATCAAGCAGGCTGGCGACCATCAGTCGGCCGGCTTCATAGGTGTCCTGGCGGATGGTGGTCAGGGTCGGGGTGCTGAGGCGGGCCAGCAGCATGTCGTCATAGCCGACGACCGACACGTCTTCCGGTACTGACAGGCCGGCCCGCCGGATGGCCTTGATGGCGCCCAGCGCCATCAGGTCGCTGGTGGCGAACAGGCCGTCGAACTTGACGCCGCTCTCGATGAGTTGGGCCACGGCGCGTTCGGCGGATTCCAGTTCGAACTCGACCTGGACCATCAGTCGGTTGTCCACTGCGATGTCCGAGGCGGCCAGGGCTTCCAGATAGCCGAGGCGGCGCTGGTCGGCTTCCGGGTCCGTGCCGCCCAGGAACAGGATGCGCCTGCGTCCGCCGCGCGCGATATGTTGGGTCGCGCGGCGTCCGCCGACGACATTGTCCGATCCGACCGAACGATAGCGTTGCCCGGGCAGGTGGGCGCCCCAGACGACGAAACGGGCCTTGGTGTCGGCCAGTTCGTTGAAGGCGTCATGCAGGGCTGCCTGGCCCAGGAAGATGACGCCGCTGGTCGTGCCGGTGTTGGTGGCGTCCTTCAGATCCTGCAAGGAACCAGCGGCCGCATGGCTGACGGTGAAGTCACAGTCGCGCGCCCGCGCCGCCTCCCCGATGCTGGCGAGCAGTTCCAGGAAGAAGGGGTGCGACAGGGGCAGGGGCCGCCCGCGATTATAGGGGGTGACGATCGAGATCGAGCCGCCGCCGCCGAGCGCTGGTCGCGGCAGGGTCGATTTGAACGCATAATCGTGTTCGCGCGCCAGAGCCCAGATGCGCTGCTTGGTCGGGACGCTGATCAGGGCGTGATCGTTCAGCGCGCGCGAGACGGTCGATGGAGACACTCCTGCAAGACGTGCAAGATCGTCAAGGGTCGTTTTTCGGTTGCCGCCGCTGGTCATCACAATCAACCTACACGGTGCGACGCGGGCGGGACAGTCCGCTTGCAAGGCCTGGGGAGGCGAAGCGTTGACGGACCAGAAACGGGATCGAGGGAAGAGCAATTCCAAGGCCCTGGCCCTGGTTGCGAACGCCAGCGCAGGTCTGTTCGGCGTCCAGATCGTCTGGGGCCTGCAGGGCGTGGCGACCAGTCGTGTTTTCCAGTCTCTGGGCGCGGAGATGGCGGACCTGCCTTTGCTCTGGATCGCCGCGCCGGTGACGGGTCTGCTGGTGCATCCGGTCGTGGGTTGGCTGAGCGACCGGACCCGCGGGCGGTTCGGACGTCGACGGCCCTATATTGCGCTCGGTGCGCTCATGACCGCCGCCGCCATGGTGCTGATGGGCTGCGCGGGCAGCCTGTCCACGGCCGTGCTGGCCCTGTGGCTGCTGACCCTGTCGGTGAATGTCGCGATGCAGCCGATGCGGGCCCTGGTCGCCGATCTTGTCGGCAAGGAGGATCTGAACCGCGCCTACGCCTTGCAGGTGCTGTTCATCGGCGCGGGGGCGATCTTCGCCTCCTGTCTGCCATGGCTGTTGACCCGGCTGACGTCCAGCAGCGCGCAGGGGCTTGATGTCGGTCCCAGCTGGCGCCTGGCCTTCCTGGTGGGGGCGGTCGTCTTCCTGGCGGCGGTGACGTGGACCCTGGCCAGAACCCGGGAGGCAGGCTCGTCGCACGCCGACGTCGTACAGGGCGTGACCATTGAGGAGTGCCGCCTCAGGCCGGGCCTGTGGGTGGCGGCGGGCGTCGCCGTCGCCGCGGTCGCCGCCATTCTCGACGTGCGTCGCGAGGTCTATCTGCTGGCGGGCGTGCTCGCCCTGTATGGCGTATTGCAGAGGGCGGTCTTCATTCGCGGACGGCGTGACCCCTCGCGTCCCTTGACGGGCGTGCTGGGGATCGTGGCGTCCATAGCGGCCATGCCTGTGATCATGCGCCGCCTGGCCATGGTGCAGTTCTTCACCTGGTTCGCGCTCTTCACTCTGTGGGTCTATGCTGTGCCCAGCATCGCCGCGCATCAGTATGGAAACGCCAGGCCCGGATCGCCCGTCTATGAAGCCGCTGCGGACTGGGTCGGGGTGCTGTTCGGGGTTCAGGACGCGGTGGCGATCGGGGCGGCTATGTTCCTGCCGTGGTTCGTCAGGAAGATCGGGGGCGCGCGCTGCCACGCCGCCTGTCTGGCGATCGGCGCCCTGTGTTTCGCCTCGATGAGCCTGGTTCCAGGCGGAGGGATGCTGGTCCTGCCCTGGGCGGGCGTCGGCCTGGCCTGGGCGTCCATTCTGTCCGCCCCCTATGCGATTGTCGCAGCCGCCAGCCCGGCCGACAGGGTCGGCGTCAATCTGGGGGTGCATAATATCTTCCTGGTGCTGCCTCAGCTTGTCGGCGCCAGTCTGCTGGGCGTCGTGGTCCAGCGCGTGTTCGAAGGGCGCATGCATCTGGTTCTGCCGTTGGCCGGGTTGTCGTTCTTCATCGCCGCGGTTCTGGCGCTGCGCTTGCGAAGCGACAGCTTGGCGGTGCGTTTCCGCGCCCTGCCTTAAGGACTGAGCCGCCTGACCCGGACGACGGTTCGCGCCGTCGTCCGGGTCTTTTTTATTCTGCGCTTGCCGCGGCGGGGGCTGTCCTGTCCGCGCCTGACAGCTTGGTCTTCATCTGGCGCAGCAGGAACAGGATGACGACGGCGGCCTGGGCGGCCGAGGCGACGGCGGCGGCCCACCAGAAATGTTCGAGCCTGCTCCACGGCTGGGTGACCAGGAAGACCATCGATCCCGCATAGACAGCAAGCCTAACCGCGCCGCCGATCAGCGATGGGCGGGTGTCGCCCAGGGCCTGAAAGGCGCCGGATGCGGTGAAGGCCAGTCCCGAGGCCACGAAGACCAGAGAGACGATTTTCAGATAGTGGGCGGCGATAGTGGCGGTCGCGGGGTCGGCGGCGAAGGGGGCGACCAGCAGGGGTGCGTTCCACTGGCAGACCAGGGTCAGGGCCAGCATGATGCCCGAGCCGATCGCCGCCGCGTCGCGCACGGTGCGGACGACGCGGCTGAACTGGCCCGCGCCATAGTTCTGACCGGCGATGGGGCCGACCGCAAAGGCGATGGCCATGGCGGGCAGGAAGACGGCCTGCATGACCCGCGATCCCACGCCGAACCCGGCCTGGGCCTCGGCGCCGAAATGCTGGATGAAGCCGTAGGTCAGGCTCATCGAGACGAACAGCAGCAGGAACTGCGCGCCCGCCGGGAAACCGATGCCGACGATGCGGCGCAGGACCGCGCTATCGGGCGGCGTCAGGCGCATGGGCTGGGCGATCACGGTCTGGACGCGGCTGAAGATCACGACCGCCCCGACGAAGCCCGCCAGCGCCGCAATCGCGCTGGCCAGACCGGCGCCGAAGGCTCCCAGCGGCAGTCCCAGACCCCAGCCTGCGATCAGCACGGGGGCGAGCACGGCGTTCAGCAGGACGGTGGCCGACTGGACCATCATGGTCGGACGCACGACCCCTGCCGCGCGCAGGGCGGCGCCCATGGTTCCGGTCGGGAACATCAGGGCCAGAGCGGGCAGGAAGCCGTGCAGATAGGCCGCGCCTTCCTTCGCCGTCAGCGGGTCGGCCGAAAGGCTGCGCATCGCCATGCCGCCAAAGGCGTATCCCGCGATCAGGGTCGAGACGGCCAGCACGACCGACAACAACATGGCCTGGCGATAGATCGCCTCGGCGCCCGCATGGTCCCCGGCGCCGATGGCGCGGGCCATCAGGGACATGGTTCCGACCGTCACCATCTGCGACGCGGCCATGACCAGGAAGAAGACCACGCCCGCCAGGCCGACTCCCGCCAGGGCCGCCGGTCCGATCCGCCCCACGAAATAGAGGTCGATCAGATAATAGAGCGTCTGGAACATCAGTCCCAGCCCGATGAAGAACGCCATCCCGAGCAGGCGCCGGGTGATAGAGCCCTGTGTGAGATCGTGTTGCATTCGACGTGTCCTGAACGCGCGGCGATCCGCAGCGTGGATGCGCCCCTTAGCGGCAGCTTACGCCCAAATCAATATCACCCGGGTTTTATTATCGGTCGCCGGACAGCTTCTTCCAGGCCAGGGCGTGGACCCGGTCACGGCCCAGGGCGGCGATCAGGGGTTCGCGGGCGAACAGGTCGGCGATAGCAGGGTCACGCACGCTGAGCCCGCCGGTGAAGGCGCCGAAGGCGGGCAGGATCAGGCGCGAACCGTCCGTGATGAAACAGGGGCGGCGCACGCCTCGGCCATAGGCGACGACGCGGGCCGAGGGGTGCAGGTGCCCGGCGACCTCGCCATGGCGGTTGTCGGCGGTGGCGAGAGGTTCCGGCTCGTGGGTGAGGCGCAGCGCACCCAGGCTGATGTCACCGACGACGGCGCCGGGCAGACGTACGTCGGCCCCCATCTGCGCCAGGGCCTCGCGGTCGTGGTTGCCCTCCAGCCACAGCCAGTCGCGACCCGCCGCCAGCCGGTCCAGCCGCGCTCGGTCGGCGGCGGCCATGCGGGCGATGGCCCGGGCGTCATGGAAGCTGTCGCCCAGCAGGATGACCGTGTCAGGATTCAACTCGGCGATCTCGGCCTCCAGCCGGTCCAGGGTGGCGCGGCTGTCATAGGGGGGCAGCAACTGGCCGCGTGCGGCGAAGGCGGAGCCCTTCTCCAGATGCAGGTCGGCGGCGATCAGGGTCCGATAGGCCGGCAGCCACAGGGCCCCGGAGCAACGCAGGTCGCAGGTCTCGCCCGCGATCAGCACGCGCAGGGCGCCGCAGGGCTTGCGGGCGGGCGACAGGGTCTGGCGCAGGGCGGCGTTCACGCGGCGTCTTCCATCACTTCGGCGATCAGGGCGTCGGCGCTTTCGTCCAGGATCATTTCGGCGGTGTCCCCGCCCACGCGCTCGCGCCCGATCTGCACCAAGACCGGCACGCTGAACGGCGACGGGCGGGACAGGGCGATGGGGCGTATGCGGCCCTCGATCCGCGTCAGCATCTGACCCAGGCGCGCCACGTCCAGCAGGCCCGACGCCGCATCGGCGCGGGCGGTCTTCAGCAGCAGATGATCGGGCTGGTGGCGGCGCAGCACGTCATAGATCAGGTCGGTGGAGAAGGTGACCTGACGCCCCGTCTTCTCCGCGCCCGGCAGGCGACGCTCGATCAGGCCCGAGATCAGGGCGCAGTTGCGGAAGGACCGCTTCATCATGAAGCTTTCCTCCAGCCAGGCCTCCAGGTCGTCGCCCAGAATGTCGGGCTGGAACAGGGCGTCCAGATCGATCCGGTCCATCGGCTTGATCGACCAGATGGCGAATGAATAGTCCGTGACGACAAAGCCCAATGGGCCGACGCCCAGCCGGTCCAGCCGCCGTGTCAGCAGCATGCACAGGGTGGTGTGGGCCAGCCGCCCCTCGAACGGATAGGCGACCATGAAGTGGCGATTGCCGCGCGGGAAGGTCTCGACCAGCATGGATTCGGCATCCGGAATGACCGAGCGCGTCTCCTGCAGCTCCAGCCACTCCTGCACGTCGGGCGGCAGGACGCGCCAGTGGTCGCGGTCCTGCACCATGGTGCGCACCCGGTCGGCCAGCGAGGTCGACAGCGGGAATTTGGCCCCGCCCCAGGAGGGGATCTTCGGGTCCTTGTCATTGGCGTGGGTGACCAGGGCGTCGGTCCCGGTGATGCCCTGAAAGGCCCAGACCTGACCGGCGAACAGGAAGGTGTCGCCCGGCGTCAGCTGTTCGAAATACCATTCCTCGGCCTCGCCCACCTTGCGCCCGCCGACCCAGGCGCGGGTTCCGCCGCCGCCCCGCCGCGACGCCACGCGCACGTTCAGATTTCCGGCGGAGACGATGGCCCCGACGTTCATGCGGTGGCGCTGGGCGATATGCTGATTGCGGACCTTCCACTGGCCATTCTGTGTGCGGACGATGCGGGCGAACCGGTCGTAGGTCCGCAGGGCGTATCCGCCTGTGGCCACAAAATCCACGACCTCCTCGAACTGCTCCCAGGTCAGGTCGCGATAGGGTCCGCAGGTGCGGATTTCGTCATGGAGCGCCTGCATGTCGAACGGCTCGGAACAGGCCACGCCCATGACGTGCTGGGCCAGGGTGTCCAGTGTGCCGATATGGACCGGCTCCCAGTCGAAGGCGTTGTCGGCGACAGCCTCGCGCGCGGCCTGGCATTCCAGCATTTCGAACCGACTGGCGGGCACCAAGAGAGCGCGCGACGGCTCGTCCAGCCGGTGGTTGGCGCGGCCGATGCGCTGGACCAGACGGCTGGAGCCCTTGGGCGCCGCCATCTGGATGACCAGGTCCACGTCGCCCCAGTCGATCCCTAGGTCCAGCGTCGAGGTGCAGACCACGGCCCGCAGGTCGCCCCGCGCCATTGCCGCCTCGATCTTGCGCCTCTGTTCGGCGGCCAGTGATCCGTGGTGCAGGCCGATGGGCAGATTGTCGTCATTAACGGCCCACAGCT
This sequence comes from Brevundimonas nasdae, assembly GCF_019395145.1. Classification (NCBI taxonomy): domain Bacteria; kingdom Pseudomonadati; phylum Pseudomonadota; class Alphaproteobacteria; order Caulobacterales; family Caulobacteraceae; genus Brevundimonas; species Brevundimonas nasdae. Next base: position 2,723,266 of record NZ_CP080034.1, on the reverse strand, counting down.
GCTGGAAGACGAACTCGGACTGCCAGCGCGTATTGACGAAGATCAGGGCCAGGCGGGCGCGCTGGATGGCGGCATAGACCTCGGGGATGGCGTGTTGGCCGGTGTGGCCCGCCCACGGCACCTTGCCCTCCGAAATCAGCACATCGATCACCGCAGGGGCGCCGGGATCGCCGCGCACCAGCGTCACGCCGTCTTCTCCCGTTAGCGCAGACGGGCTGAGCCATTCCCGGATCAGGTCGGGATCTTCGATGGTGGCGCTCAATCCCACGCGGCGCATCGCGGGTGCGAAACTCTGCAGCCGCGCCAGCCCCAGGGCCAGCAGATCGCCGCGCTTGCCGCTCCAGATCGCGTGCACCTCGTCCAGCACGACGCATTTCAGATCGGCGAAATAGGATCGCGCGCCTTCCCAGGCGCAGAACAGGGCCAGTTGTTCGGGCGTGGTCAGCAGGATGTCGGGCGGGAAATCGCGCTGGCGTTGGCGCTTGGACTGTTTGGTGTCGCCGGTGCGGGTCTCGACATGGATGTTCAGCCCGATCTCGCGGATCGGCGTCATCAGGTTGCGTTCGACGTCGGTGGTCAGGGCCTTCAGCGGGGACAGATACAGGGTGTGGACCCCAGACCCCGGGCCGGTCGCGGGGCGCGGCCCGCGTTCCGCCAGATCGATCAGGCTGGGCAGAAACCCCGCCAGCGTCTTGCCCCCGCCGGTCGGGGCGACCAGCAGGGCGTGCGAACCGGCCTCGGCGGCGGCGACCATCTCCAGCTGATGTCGCCGGGGCGACCAGCCGCGGCTGGCGAACCAGTCGGCGAAAAGCGGGGGAAGCGGCGTCACCCCAACCGAGCGCCCACACAGGCCCGACCGTTCCATGCCCCGCCCGCATCGAGGCAGGAATCCTGAGCCAGAGCGGCGCCAAGCATCGGCCAGACGGCGAACCCGATCAGGGAGACGAGCGCCGCCGCCAGCAGGATCACGGCCAACAGGCCCTTGGGTGTCAGAAGCTTCGTCTTGGCGGCCATGGCTTACAATTAGCGCGCCGGAGCGTCGGTCGCTAGATGTTCCCGTTCCGTTTCGGTCTCAGGCTCGCTATCTATCAGCTGTGTCAGACGAATCCGTCATTGCAGAAACGACCCGAACGGGGCCCGAACTTCGGCTGGACCTGCCGCCTGCGCTGGCGACGCCGCCGGGGGCGGGGGCCGTCTGCGATGAGGCGGGCGCGCGAAAGATCGGGCGCGGCGCGGCCGAAGGCTTCTTCACCGCCGGGCCGGTTCTGGTCGCCCATGCGTCCCTGACGGCGCGACGGCTGGGCCTGACGCCGCCGCCCCGGTCGTCCGATCTGATGGATGTGCTGGAGCTGTACGCCTTCGTGCGCCCGGCGCGGTTCTGCGCTCCGTCGCCGACGGGACTGGCCCTGGCGCTGGGGCGGGCGGAGCCGAAGTCGCCCGAGGAACAGGCCACGGCCCTGCGTGACGCCGCCGCCGCCCTGCTGGGCGAACTGGCCGCGCCCGCCTATCCGGAACGCGAGGCCGCCTATGTCCTGGCCCTGACGATGCAGCGCGCGGGCTGGGCTTGGGGCGAACGTGTCGTGCAGGCGCTGGAGGCGGGCGGGGTGCGTATCCGCCAGCATCGCGGCTCGGGTCTGGATGTCTGGACGCGCCTGACGGAGTGGGAGGACGAGGCCCCGCGCGGCGAGGCCGGGTCCGCGCCGGTCGACAGCGAGAGCGCCCGCATCCGGCTGGAGAAACTGCTGCAGGCCTCGGGGCTGGATGAGACGCGCCCGACCCAGTCCGACTACGCCGCCGAGGCCGCCTTCGCCTTTTCGCCGCGTAACGAAGAGGGGCGGCCCCGCGTTCTGCTGGCTGAGGCGGGGACGGGCACGGGCAAGACCCTGGGCTATCTGGCGCCCGCCTCCCTGTGGGCCGAGCGGAACCAGGGGGCGGCGTGGATTTCGACCTACACCCGCGCCCTGCAACGCCAGATCGACCGCGAAAGCCATTCGCTGTGGCCCGATCCGGCCGAGCGCAGGAAGAAGGCGGTGATCCGCAAGGGCCGCGAAAACTACCTGTGCGTCCTGAACCTGCAGGACATGGTGCAGGCGGCCCAACTGGGGAACGGCGACCTGATCGGGCTGGCTTTGGCCGGCCGCTGGGCGGTGCATACGCGTGACGGCGACATGACGGGCGGGGACTTCCCCGGTTGGCTGCCCGGCCTGTTCGCCCTGCCTGCAGCCCACGCGGCGGGGGCGGCCAATCTGGTGGATCGGCGCGGCGAATGCGTCCACGCCGCCTGCCCGCACTACCGCACCTGTTTCGTCGAAAAGACCATCCGCGCCAGCCGCAAGGCCGACATCGTGGTGGCCAATCACGCCCTGGTCCTGACCCAGGCCGCGTTCGACGGCGCGCGTTCGGCGCGAGGCCAGAAACAGGACGGCGAGACGGCGGCCCTGAAACGGATCGTCTTTGACGAGGGCCACCACCTGTTCGACGCCGCCGACAGCGCCTTCTCCGCCTGTCTGTCCGGGCAAGAGGCGGCGGAACTGCGCCGCTGGATACGCGGGCCGGAGGGCAAGGGCCGTCGCGGGCGCGGGCTGGAACAGCGTCTGGGCGACATGGTCAATGACAATGAGACGGCGCTGAAATCGCTGCAGGACGCCGTGCGCGCCGCCGCCAGCCTGCCGGGCGAGGGCGTGTCGGGCCGGGTCGCGCCCGCCTCGGGCGAGGTGAACCCCATCGGGCCGATTGAGGCGTTTCTGGCCGCCGCCCTGAACCAGCTCAGGGCGCGCACCGCCGAGACCAATCCTTATGGCGGCGCCGAGTTCGGCATGGAATGCGCGCTGAAGCCGGTGACCGAGCCGGTGGCCGAGGCCGCGCGCGCGGCGGCCCAGGCGCTGGCGGCCATTGAGGCGCCGCTTCTGGCCCTGTCGCGGCACCTGGAAGACATTCTGGACGATGAGGCGGCGGAACTGGACGGTTCGCAGCGGTCGCGGATCGAAGGGGCCTTGCGCGGTCTGGACCGGCGCGCCCGCATGACCCTGCCGGGCTGGCGCTCTATGCTGGCGGCGCTGGAGGACGGCGGCGACCAGCCGGACCCCGATTTCGTCGACTGGCTGTCGGCGGAGACGGCCTTTGGCCGCATCCACGACGTGGCCCTGCGTCGCCACTGGATCGACCCGACCGTGCCCTTGGAGGCCGCCGTGATCGTGCCGTCGCACGGGGTGCTGGTGACCTCGGCGACCCTGTCCGATCCCTTGCAGGATGATCCGTTCGATCTGGCGCGGATGCGGACCGGATCGGCGCGCCTGATCGATCCGCCCCGCACCCTGAAGGTCGAAAGCCCGTTCGACTACGCCGCCAACAGCCGGGTCATCGTCGTCAATGATCTGGTCAAGGATGATCCGCGCCAGACGGCGGCGGCGATGCGCGAACTGTTCCTGGCGGCGGGCGGCGGGGGGCTGGGCCTGTTCACCGCCATCCGTCGTCTGAAGGCGGTCTATGAGCGGCTGGGGCCGGATCTGGCGAAATCGGGCCTGCCGCTTTACGCCCAGCACGTCGATCCGCTGGAGGTCGGGGCGCTGGTGGACATGTTCAGGGTCGAGGAGAACTCATGCCTGCTGGGCACCGACGCCGTGCGCGACGGGGTCGATGTGCCGGGGCGGTCTTTACGGGTTCTGGCCTTCGACCGTGTGCCGTGGCCGCGCCCGGACCTGCTGCACAAGGCGCGGCGTGAACGGTTGGGCGGAAAGGGTTATGACGACGCCATCGCCCGCGCCCGCATCGGCCAGGCCTTCGGTCGGCTGATCCGGCGCGGCGACGACAAGGGGGTGTTCCTGATGCTGGACGCCGCCACCCCCACCCGCCTGTTCGCCAGTCTGCCGCCGGGAACCGAGGTGCAGCGCATGGGGCTGGCCGATGCGGTCGAGCTGACCAAGACCTTCCTCAATCCCGAGACGACCTGAAATGTCGAAGACCACGCCCGCGACCCTAGCCCTGACCAAGGCCGGGATCGCATTTGAGCTGTTCCCCTATGACTATGATCCCGACGCGCCGCGCGTGGGACTGCAGGCGGCGCAGGCCTTGGGCAAGGCGTCGGAACAGGTGTTCAAGACGCTGATGACCCTGGCGGACGGCAAGCCCGCCTGCGTCATCGTGCCCTCGGACTGCGAGGTCAGCATGAAGAAGCTGGCGGCGGCGCTTGGGGCCAAGTCGGCCCAGATGATGAAGCCCGCCGACGCCGAACGCCTGACCGGCTACAAGGTCGGCGGCGTCAGCCCCTTCGGCCAGCGCAAGTCCGTGCCGACGGTGATGGACGAGACGGCCATCCTGTTCGACCAGGTGCTGATCAACGGCGGCCAGCGCGGCCTGCTGCTGGGGGTCGCGCCGGACGAGGCCGTGCGTGCTGCGGGGGCCAGTCTGGCGGACCTGACCGCCTGAACCGCTCTTATGTCGGCGCCGATCCTTGCGCTATAGGGCGTTGAACCCGGAGATCGCATGACTGACGCCCCGACCAAGCCGCACAGCCGCAAGGGCCTATATGCGCCCTTTATCATCGTGTTGCTGGCCTTGGCGGCGTGGACGGGCTGGTGGATCTATCTGACGCACCAGATCGACAGACAGATCGAGACCCAGGCGGCCGCCATGCGTCAGGCGGGCTGGGATGTCCGCTTTTCCGAGAAGACCATATCCGGCTGGCCGTTCCGCGCCCGCGTGGGTCTGCGCGACGTGACCATCGGCGCGCCGTCGCATCATGCGGTGTCGGCGCTGGAGCTGGCGGCCGAGGCCAATGCCTATCAGCCGACCAAATGGGTGATCGTCGCGCCGCAGGGGCTGGTGCTGACCCGGGCAGGCAAGGGCGAGGTGGCGGTCGCAGGCGACGCCATCCGCATGAGCGCCAGCGGCATCGACCAGCGCTGGCCCAATCTGGCGCTGGAGATGGTCAATCCGGTCTTCACCGTGGCGCCTCAGGGCGAGCCCTTCCCCATTGCCCGCGCCGCGCGGATCGAGTTCTACACCCGCCCGCATCTGGCCGCTTCGACCACGCCGGGTGACGACATCGACGTCATGTTTCGTCTGGTGGACGGCCAGGGCCGCGCCGATGGTCCTGTCGAGGGCTTCGCGCAGGACGGCATGCTGACCCTGCAGCTTGAGGCCACCATCGGCCAGGCCAGTCTGCTGAAGGGCGGCGATGCGGCGGGGGTCTTCTCGGTCTGGACGCGGGGGGGCGGAACCTTCCGCAATCTGCGCGGCGATATTCAGGCCGGGGCCAGTCGCGCCACCCTGAGCAGCGATGTCCTGCGCGCCGATGCGGACGGGCGGCTGATCGGCCAGGTGGCGCTGCAGTCGCAAAAGCCGCTGCCCGCCCTGTCCGGTCTGCTGGAATCGCGCGGCGGCGTCGCCAACCGGATCGGGGCGGCGGGCGCCGCGGCGGCGGCAGGCGCGACTCAGGCGGCAGGCAAGGACGACATGGCCCTGACCCTGGTGTTCCGCGATGGGCGCGCCTGGCTGGGGCCGTTCTCGCTGGCCCCGGCGCCCAAGCTGTTCTGATGGGCCTGCTCGACGAACCCCAGCCTGACGAAGCCCTGCTGGCGCTGGACCGGGCGGTGGTTGAGGCCGTGCGCGCCCGTGTCGCCGCTGGGCCGCGTGATCGCACGGATGCGGGCGCCATCGCCTTGCGCCAACTGCTGAACGGCGTCTCGCCTGCTGAGGCTGCCGTGCTGAAAGCCCTGTGGGGTCGGATCGAGGCGGCGGGCGGTCCCGTGATGGCCGCCAGCGGCGGTCTGGCCACTGTGCTGGCGGCGGATCGTTACGGCCTGTCCGCCCGATCCATGGCGGCGGATGAGGTGTTGAAGGCGGTGGATGCCGGGGCGCGCGGCCTGCTGGACCTGTCATCGGATCGCCCATGGTGGGGGCGGCTGCTGGCGCGACCCGACCTGCGGATCATCGCCGCCCTGCCGGATGACCGGCGCGCGCGCCCGCAGGCCTTTCTGGTGTCCAGGGAGCAGTCCGGCCCGACCGGCGACGACCGCAGCTTCTGGGTCACGGACAGCGGCCTGCCCGACGCCCGCATTGTCGACGCCCTGGGCCAGTCCGGCCTGATCGCGGACCCGCTGGCGGCGGCAGGCGGCTTGAAGCTGTTTGTGCTGACGGGCTATGTGCAACCCGAGGACGGACGGCTGAGCGACGCCCCCGGCCGCCTGACCGGCGTCATCGGCGCTACCCCCATCTTCTGACTCAAGGCATTTCATGACCGACGCGACCGCACCACAAGGCCCCGTGGCGAAGCCCGGCATCCTCGACATCGCGCCCTATGTCGGCGGCAAGTCGTCCATCGCCGGGGTGGCCGAGCCGATGAAGCTGTCCTCGAACGAGAACATGCTGGGTGCGGGCGAAAAGGCGCGCGCCGCCTATAAGGCCGCCGTCAGGAACATCCACATCTATCCCGATGGCCGGGCCAGCAAGCTGCGCGCCGCCGTCGCCGAACTGCACGGGCTGGAGCCCGAACGCCTGATTTTCGGCAATGGTTCGGACGAGGTCTTCGCCCTGCTGAACCAGACCTATCTGACGGCGGGCGACAATATCGTCTGCGGTCAGTACGGGTTCCTCGCCTATCGGATCAGCGCCCTTGGCTGCGAAGCCCAGGTCAAGCTGGCGCCCGAGCCGGACTACAAGGCCGAGGTCGACGCCCTGCTGGCCCAGGTCGATGAGCGGACCAAGATCGTCTATGTCTCCAACCCGTCGAACCCGACCGGCAGCTACAACACGGGCGAGGAGATCCGCCGCCTGCACGCCGCCCTGCCGTCGCACGTCATTCTGGTCGTCGACGAGGCCTATGCCGAATATGTGACCGAGGCCGACTGGGAGACGTCCTTCCCGCTGGCCACGGCGGCGTCGAACATCGTCGTCACCCGCACCTTCTCGAAGATTCACGGTCTGGGCGGTTTGCGCATCGGCTTCGGCTATGCGCCGCTGGCGGTGGCCGAGGCCATCGACCGCATCCGTCTGCCGTTCAACGTCTCCGTGCCCGGTCTGGAGGCGGCGACGGCGGCCCTTTCCGATACCGCGCACCAGACGGCGTCGCGCGATCTGGTGACCAACTGGAAGCCGCGCCTGACCCAGGCCCTGCGCGGCTTCGGCTTTGAGGTTCTGCCCAGCGCAGGCAACTTCGTGCTGGTGGTGTTCGAGGACGCCGACCGCGCCGCCGCCGCCAACGACTATCTGAACACCAAGGGCATCATCGTCCGCCCCGTCGGCGGCTATGGCCTGCCGCAGGCCCTGCGCATAACCATCGGCACGGAAGACCAGAACCGCGCAGTGATCGATGCGTTGAGCGAGTTCGCGGCGCAGTAGGTCGTGATTGTGCGCCGCTCGCGTCCGGCCTGGCGCGAGCGGCGCACAAAGGGTGTTTGAGGCTCAATCCAGCTTGGAAACGCGCACCATGCCGGTCAGTCCTGCGTCGCCAACGGCGGCGCGATGGTCAGGGCATAGGCCAGAGGCGTGGCCAGCGGGGTCTTGCACAGGGCCTCGCGCACTGTGGTCTGGCCGCGTGCGGTGAAGCGGACGGGTTCGCCGGCTGCGCACCGGGTCTGAACCGCTTCGAACATCGGCCGGGCGTCGGCCATGGGATCGAAGCCTTCGATCTTGCCCAACTCAAGATCGCCCGCCAAGGCGCCGCAGGCCGCATCATTGTCCATCTGGACATAGCCGTCGCGCAGATAATAGCCCTTGCTCACCCCCGGCGCGCAGTTGCTGGCGTTCAGGTGCGACAGGGCCGCCATCAGATAGGTCTGGCGCGAGGGCCGGTTCTCCCAACGGACTCCAAGGGCGGTCAGGCGCGCCTCAAGCGCAGACCAGCGCTGATCTGCGGGGGCGTCGAACAATGCCGGGACCGCCGACCCGGCGGGCAGGGCGCTCACGAAGTCGGCGGGACCATAATCGGGGCGTCCCGCACGGGCCTGGGCGATCAGGTCGCGCCAAACGTCGATGACGCCGCGCTGGCCGTTTGAGGCATGGCGCAACTCCAGATCTGCCAGCCACTGGATCGTCACGCCGCAGTCGTACATGGCCGGGCCGCCCGCGATGCGTTCGGCAAGGCTGCGGCTCTGCCCCACAGCACGGCGACAGTTGGTCAGGCTGGCGCTGATCGCGTCCAGGCCGTCCTCGTGGTTCAGCACGCCGGTCGAAGAGGCGGCGACCAGGGCCAGATACTGCGCCCCTCCTTCATGCAGCCAGGGCGAGCCCTCGGCGGGGACGGCGAAATGGCTGTTCCACAGATGGACGGATTCATGGAAGACCAGCAGGCGGATGTCCGAAAGGGCGCTGTCCGTCGGCTCGGCCCAGTCGTCGCCGTGCAGACGGGCGGAGATGACCTCTGTGTCGGTCACGTCGGCGCGGAAGGATATGGGGCCCGCGCCCTGATCCGTGAACACCAGAGTCGGCGGCTTGGGCGGTGCGCCGAACCTGTGGCCGAAGAAGTTGACGGCCGTGTCGAGGGTGTCCAGCGCGGTTGTCCGCACCTGGGGCGACAGGCCGGGCGCCATGATCGCGGCCCCGCCCACGCGTTGTTCGATCCGGGCGGCGGGACCGACATAGACATAGCCGCTGACGTCGTTCGCGGGCCACAGGGTCCAGGTCTGGGGCGCGTCGAGGGTGAGTCGCAGCATATCGTCCGCACCGGTCAGGGCCGGGGCGAAGAGCAGATAGCCGTCGCCCACGCGGGTCACGGCGATATAGCCGCGCCCTTCTTCGGTGGTGTCTGGCTTCAACAGCAGGGTGAACCGATCGAAGGCGTCGCCGGCGCCTTCAACTGCGTCGCCGCTCAGCCGGGCGTCCCGTGTCTGGGCGTCCCGTGTCGGGGCGATCCAGTCGTCGCGCGCCACACCGGCGTCCTGAAACCTGAACCGGGTGGTCGGCGTCGTCAGGCGTATGCTCGCGCTCAGCCCGTCTGTGGTTGGCTTCAGCGTGACGGACTGCGCCTGTGCTGACATAGGGGCGGCCAGCGGGGCCGCGCCCATCAGGGCTGCGGTCGCCAAGGTGCAGGCCAGCCTGGTTTTGAAGCTCATGATCTCACTGCGTCGGTCATCCGTATCGACCGGGTGTTTCAGCCAGCACACACCGATTGGCGAGTGAAATATCGGTAAGCGTCTTCAGTCCGCGCTGGAGAACCGCACCACGCCGATCAGGCCTGCGCGCCAGACGTGGTCGTCGTCGACCAGCGGGCTGTTCTTGGTGTCGCCCAGGCGCTGTTCGTAGTTGACGAAGCCGCCGACGCCGAAGCGCGTGCCGACCGGGATGGCGAGGAAGGCCACGGCCCCGGCGCCCGACAGGCCGCCGGACGCCTGGTAGGGTTGATAGCCGCTGCCCGGCGCCTGTTCCGGGGTGACGCCGAAGTAGCGTTGCAGGCGCTCGTCATTGCCGCCGGTGACATAGCCGCTGACGCGCAGCAGACCGACCGGGGTCACGCGCTGATGGCCGACCGAGGCGAAATACTGCATTCCCGCGTCGTCGCCGCTGACGTCCTGGGCCACATGGCCGCCGACCACGATCCCGCCGAAACGCTTGTAGGCGTACAGGGCGGCGTCGGCGCCCAGGCCGGGGCGATCCAGGCTGGAGCCCTCGATCTTGCCCGCCGAGAAGCGGGGACGCAGCTGGACCCCGGCGTTGAAGTCGTCGGTCTTGATCGCATTCCAGCCCAGGCCGTCCAGGCCGTTGGCGTAGAAGATGTTCTTGTAGTTGGCCGAACCCCAGGCGGTGTAGTTGATGTCGTCGCCCGTATTGCCGGTGGGGCTGAAGCCGTGGGTGATCCCTCCGCCGACCTCGACCCGCCAGGTCTTGGGCGCCTCGACGTCCTCATAGGGCTGGGACTGGGCCAGGGCCGATCCGGCGACGGCGGCGAATGCGGCGGTGAGAATAAGGGTGCGGATCATCGGGCGTTTCCATTGCGGCGCCCGAACGCGGGGAGGATCAGGCCGGTGCGGAATGCACTAGCGCGGTTTTTGGCTCCAATAAGGCGGTCGAAGCCGTCTCGATGCGGCTTTCCAGCAACGACATCATGGCGCCCCGCTTCAACTGGGCCGGAATGGGCTCCAGAAACTCGAACACCACGGTGCCCGGATAACGACGGAAACCGTGGGCGGGCCAGTGGACGCCGGAGTTGGTGGCGACGGGCCAGCAGGGGCCTTCCAGATCGCGATAGATGGCGGCGACGCCGGGCTTGTAGTCGCCGGGAACGCCAGGCGCGTTGCGCGTGCCTTCCGGGAAGATGACGATCTGGCGGCCTTCGGCCAGGCGGTCCTTGGCCTGACGGGTCATGTCCTTCAGCGCCTTGGCGTGGCCGGCGCGGTCCACGGCGATCATCTTGGCCTTCCAGGCGAACCAGCCGAAGAAGGGCAGGGGCATCAGCTCCTTCTTCATGACGAAGCACGCGTCCGGCAGCACCGCCAGCAGGGCGACAATGTCCAGCATGCCCTGGTGCTTGGACGCCACCAAGGCGGCGCCGGACGGGCGGTTCTCCAGCCCTCGGAACTCGACCTTCACGCCCGCGATCCAGCGCAGGCCGAACAGAACGCTCCTGGCCCACAGCTTGATGACGCCGCGAACGACGCTGTGCGGCATCAGAAGGGCGGGCGACAGGCCGATGGCGACGACGGGCATCGACAGATAGAGCCAGGCCGTGAAGAGGAGAGAGCGCAGGGTGTTCACTTAGGCGGGCGCCTTTTCTGGTGTGTCCGCATCGGCGGCGACGGCCCGGACGGTGGAGCGGTCGCGCGTCAGGCGACGCACCCCCTCGCGGCCCAGCGCGGTCAGATATTTCATGTATTCCAGCGTCATGCGCCGCGCGGAAACCACGGCCCGCCACCAGCGCGCATTGTCCAGCGACGGCGTCGAAACAGCAAAGGGCGTCAGCTCCACGCCCGGCAGCTGGCCGCGCAGCTCAACCAGCGAACGCGGCATATGATAGTCCGAGGTGACCACGATCAGGTGGGTGTAGCCCTTGGCCCGGGCCCATGAGGCGATCTCCTGGGCGTTGCCGACCGTGTCCTCGGCCTCGAAGCCCAGGTCGACGCAGCAGTTGAACAATTTGGTCGAGCCGGGGGTCAGTTCGCGCAGCTCCTGGCGGCGGACCTCGCGGTTGACGCCCGAGATCAGCACCCGCTCGCCCTTGCCCTGCTCCAGCAGGCGGATGGCGGCGTTGACCCGTTCGGCCGAGGGGCCGGTCAGGGCCACGATGGCGTCGGCGCGCGCGGGATCGTCGGCGGGCGTCAGCTCGCGCACCCGATGTGCGAAGGCGAACAGGCCGACCAGCCAGATCAGGGCGACGACGCCGATGACGGTCAGCAGCCTCATCCCTTGCCTCTTGCCGATCCCAATACCTGCATGGCGGCGAATCTGGCCGCGAGAAGCGCCACCGTAGCGGCCAGCAGCGGGCATGGCGAGAGCAGCAGCAGATCGCCCCAGGCGATGGGCAGGGCCTGGCTCAGGCCGCCCGACCCGCCCAGGAAACGCAGGAAGCCCAGCAGAAGCGCCGCCAGCAGGGCGCCGATGGCCCCTGCGCCCGCCGCCAGGAGGGCGAAACGGCGCTGGAACAGCCAGGCGATCCGGCCGTCGGTGGCGCCGTTCAGGCTCAGGGTCTCGATCACGCCGCGACCGGCGGCCAGGCCCGCACGGGTGGCGTAGGCGATGGCGGCGGCGGCGGCGAAAGCGGTGGCCAGGAAGGCGGCCCCGGCCAGGGTGGTGATCAGTGCGGCCGAGCGTTCCACCTCGCCGCGCCACAGGCTGTGGTCGTCGACGGTGGCGTCCAGTCCGGCGGCGGCCAGGGCGCGGCTCAGGGTGACGGCGCTGGCGGGCGCGTCCGCCTTCAGACGCACGGTCACCAGATGCGGCAGGGGCAGGTCGGGCAGGACGGCGTCGCCCAGCCAGGGGCGCAGCAGATCCTCGGCGTCCTTGCGCGACAGGGCGGCGGCCTCCTCGACCCCGTCGACCCCGGCCAGGGTCTCGGCGGCGCGGGCGGCGGCGGTGTCGCCGGTCTCGCCCACGCGGGGGCGGACCTGGACCGTGGCCTCCGATCCCAGCTGCCGGGCCCAGCCGTGGGCGGCGCGGTCGGCGGCGGAGGCGGCGACGGCGGCCAGACAGGCCAGGAAGCACAGCACGGCGATGACCGTCATCAGCCACGGCTCGCCCGCAGCGGCGGGGGGCAGCAGGCCGGGACGGCCGGAGGGCAGGCGAAAGCCCGAAAGGCCCAGACTCGAAAGGCGCAGAGAGGGCAGGCGCAGGACAGACAGACGGATCATGCGGCGGCGCGCTCCGTCGGCGCCAGCCGCCCCCGGTCCAACCGCAGCACGCGCGCGCCGGAGCGTTCGGCCAGGGCCTGGTCGTGGCTGGCGATCAGGACCGTGGCACCCAGCCGGTTCAGCGACTGGAACAGGCGCAGCAGCTTTTCGGCCATCACGCCGTCCACGCTGCCGGTCGGTTCGTCGGCGACGATCAGGCCGGGGCGGGTGATGACGGCGCGGGCGATGGCCAGCCGTTGTTTCTCGCCGCCGGACAGGGCGGGCGGCAGGGCGTCCATGCGGTCGCCCAGGCCCACCCACTTCAGCATCTCGGCCACATCGGCGGCATAGGCCGCCTCACGCTGATGCGTCAGCCGCAGCGGCAGGGCCGCGTTTTCAAAGGCTGACAGGTGGTCGAGCAGGTGAAACTCCTGGAAGACGACACCCATGCGGCGGCGGAAGGCGGGAATATCACGCCGTTCGATCTGCGTGACATCTGCGCCGAACAGGCGGATTGTGCCCTTTCGCGGCCGTTCGGCCAGGGTCAGAAGCCGCAGCAGCGACGACTTTCCCGCCCCCGACGGTCCGGTAAGGAAGTGGAAAGAGCCTCGCGGCAAAATGAGGTTAACGTCTCGCAGAACGTCAGGCGCGCCCGCATAGCCGAAACCAACGCCCGACAGGCGGACGGTCTCGGGCGTGGCGGTGGTTTCGACGGCGCTTGCGGGCGAGGACGGCATGGGCTTGGTTTCAGGGACGGGGTGCGAGATCGCGCCTCTCGGGAGGGGGCGCAAGCCTCGCAGTCAGACGACATGATACTGACCTGCCCGTCCTGCGCCACCAGCTATTTCATTGCGGACGACACTGTCGGTCCAAATGGCCGCAAGGTGCGCTGCCAATCGTGCGGCGAAGTCTGGCGCGCGACCAATGACGAGCCGCTGGAATTGACCGTCGCGCCTGAACCCAGCGTCATTCACAGGACTGAACCCGAGGCTGAACCGGCCAGCCTGGCCGAGACCCCGGCGCCCGAACTGCCCCGGGCCTTCCGCGCCCGCGCCGAACAGCAGCGTCGCCTGCGTCGGGCGGCGACCCATGGCGCCGTCTGGGCCGGACTGGCCAGCGTCTTCGCCGCCCTGATCATTTCCGCCTTCCTGTTCCGCGTGGAGGTGGTCGAGATTTTCCCGCGCGCCGCCGCCGCCTACGCCAATGTCGGCGCGCCGGTGAATGCGGTGGGTCTGGATTTCGAGGCCCTGAGCGCCAAGGACGTGCCCAGCAGCCCCGGCATGGTGGTGGTGTCCGGCGCCCTGAGGAATGTGCGCGACCGGGAAATCGTCGCCCCGCCGATCCGCGTATCCCTGCTGGACGAGCACGGGGCCGAGATCGGCATCAAGGTGGTGCAGATCGACGCCGCGCCGGTCCTGCCCGGCAAGGTTCAGGGTTTCGCCGCCCTCATCGCCGATCCGGGCCAGGCGACCGCCGACATCGGGGTGAATTTCCTCGCCGTCGCCCCTGCGTCCAAGGCTCGCGCGAATCAGCCCGCGTCGCAGCGTCAGGCCGACGCCAACGGCCTGTCGGTGGTGTCCCGTGCGCCGGTCCTCAACGCCGATGTCTCGCGCGGGCCTGCGCCCTTCCCTCCGACGGAGGTGGCTCCGGCGCCGGGTTCGGCGGCGGCCAACGGCCTGCGTCCGGCGACGGCGCCCGGCGTCGGCGGCCAGAGCGTGACGCCTCCGGTTGAGGCCAAACCGATTCACATGGTGGACACGGGCCACGGCTAGGCGGTATCGCCTCGCATCATGGCTGACACCTCCCCGACGCCGACGGTTCTTCTGCCCGAGGCCGACATCGCCCGCATCGTCGCCGACCTGGCGGACCGCATCGCACCTGTCATCGACGATGATACGGTGGCGACCGTGCTGCTGACCGGCGGTCTGTGGTTCGCCGCCGACCTGACCCGCGCCCTGTCACGCGTGGGCCGGAACATCCGTTTCGACGCCCTGTGGCTGTCGTCTTATGGCGATGACAAGACCAGCCGGGGGCAGATCAACGTCTATGCGCCCTTCCAGCGTCCGATCGCCGGCCGCCGGGTGCTGATCCTGGATGATGTGTTCGACACCGGCCTGTCGCTGGCCGAGGCTGTGCGCATCGCCAAGGAGGGCGGGGCGTCAGAGGTCCTGACCTGCGTCTTCGCCCGCAAGCCCTGGCCCAAGCCCCGCGCGCCCGAGCCGGACTTCGTCGGCTGGGAGGCGCCGAACCGCTTCCTGGTCGGCTACGGACTGGATCACGCCGGATCGCTGCGCGGCCTGCCCGACATCTGCGCGATGGATTGATCCTAAGTGGCGAGTAGAGAGCGGCGAGTGACGAGGTCGGACAGACGTCCAGCAGCCTCTACTCACCACTCGCCGCTAATCACTCGCCACACGACTAGAGCCAGTCTGCGAAAGGCTCGCGGTCCAGCATTTCCTCATAGGTCGGGCGGGCGCGGATGATCGCCCACTTGTCGCCGTCGACCAGGACTTCCGGCACTAGAGGTCGGCTGTTGTATTCGCTGGCCATGACCGCGCCGTAAGCGCCAGCGCCGGTCATGACGACCAGATCCTCGGCCTCCAGCGGCGGCAGGGAGCGGTCGCGGGCGAAGGTGTCGCCGGTCTCGCAGACAGGGCCGACCACATCATAGTCCATGGCCGCGCCTTCGCGGGGGCGCACGGGCGCGATGTCGTGGAAGGCGTCATAGAGGGCCGGGCGCATCAGGTCGTTCATTGCCGCGTCCAGCACCAGGAAACGCCGTCCGTCGGACCGTTCGTTGACCTGAACAACCTCGGTCAGAAGAATGCCGGCATTGGCGGCCAGCAGACGGCCCGGCTCGAACGCTGCCTCGACCTCCAGACCTTCCAACACGCGGGCGGCCATGGCCACATATTCGGCAGGCGAGGGCGGGTTCACCCCGCCGGAATAGGGCACGCCCAGACCGCCGCCCAGATCCAGCCGGGTCACGGCATGACCATCGGCGCGCAGCTTGTGCGTCATCTGCGCCAGCACGCGGAAGGCGGCCTCCAGCGGCGTCAGGTCGGTGATCTGGCTGCCGATGTGGCAGGCCAGGCCCACGGGCGTGACATGGGGCGAGGCGGAGGCGCGGGCGTAGAGTTCATACGCCTCCTCGACCGGCACGCCGAACTTGTCGCCCTTGCCGCCGGTTGTGATCTTGGCGTGACCGCCCGCGCCGATGTTCGGATTGACGCGCACGGCGATGGCCGGGCTGGCGTTCATCATGGCGGCGACCTGGATCAGGCGGTCCAGCTCCGCACCGGATTCGATATTGATCTGGCGCACGCCGACAGCAATGGCGAAGGCCAGTTCGGGATCGGTCTTGCCCACGCCGGAGAAGATGATCCGCTCGGCCGGAATGCCCGCCGCCAAGGCGCGACGGATTTCACCTTCCGACACCGTGTCCGCGCCCGAGCCCAGCTTGGCCAGGGTCGCCAGCACCGACAGGTTGGAGTTGGCCTTGACCGCAAAGGCGATCAGGGCCTCGCCCAGCGCGTCCGTATGGGCGTCGGCGGCGGTGCGCAGCAGGCTGTAGTGCCGCTTCAGCGTGGCGGTGGAATAGACATAGACGGGCGTCCCCACCTCGTCGGCCAGGGTGTCCAGCGGTACGCCCTCGGCATGCAGGGCGCCGTCCTTGAGATCGAAATGGTGCAAGGTTTAACGTGGATCGTTCTGTGCGGCGCCGGCGCCGATCGGGTTGGAGGGGCCGCCGTCGATGGGGATGCTGCTGGACGGGCGGTTGACGGTGGCGGGTTCGGGCAGGTGACTGGCCCAGCGGTCGCGCGTGGCGCGTTCCGGCGCCGGACGCGGTGATTCCAGATCGGCCATGCGCCCGCAGGCGGAGGCCATGAGGGCCAGAGCGCCCACGGCGATCAGGCTGGTCTTGCGGATCAGGGTCACAGACGGTTCCTCCAGTCGGCGATGCGCGCACGGACCTGTTCCGGCGCGGTGCCTCCATAGCTTTGGCGGCTTTGGCACGAAGCCTCGGCGGTCAGGACCTTGTAGACCGCTTCGGTGACGCCTGGCTCCAGTTTCTGCAGTTCGGCCAGCGGCAATTGCGACAGGTCCACGCCCAGGCTTTCCGCCTGTTTCACTGCGGCACCGGTGACATGGTGCGCCTTGCGGAACGGCAGGTTCAGTTCGCGCACCAGCCAGTCGGCCAGATCGGTGGCGGTCGAGAAGCCCGCGCCTGCGGCTGCGGCCATCCGCTCTGTGTTGGGACGAAGCGCCGCGACCATGGCGGTCATGGCGTTCAGGGCCAGATCCAGGGCGTCGAAGGCCTCGAACACCGGCGGCTTGTCCTCCTGCATGTCCTTGGAATAGGCCAGAGGCAGGCCCTTCATCACCGTGGACAGGGCGACCAGCGAACCCATGATCCGGCCCGTCTTGGCGCGCACCAGTTCGGCGGCGTCGGGGTTGCGCTTCTGCGGCATGATCGACGAGCCGGTGGTCAGGTCGTCGGGAAGAGTGGCGAAACCGAACATCGGCGTCATCCAGACCACGATCTCTTCGGCCAGACGCGACAGGTGGCCCGCCGTGATCGAGGCGGCGGCCAGGCTTTCCAGTGCGAAGTCGCGGTCCGACACGGCGTCCAGGCTGTTGGCCATAGGCCGGTCGAAGCCCAGTTCCTGGGCCGTCATGTGGCGGTCGATGGGGAAGGGCGAACCGGCCAGGGCCGCCGCGCCCAGCGGGCTTTCGTTCATGCGGACGCGGGCGTCATTGAAGCGGCCTGCGTCACGGCCGAACATCTCCACATAGGCCATCAGGTGGTGGCCCAGGGTCACGGGCTGGGCGGTCTGAAGATGGGTGAAGCCCGGCATCAGGTCGCCTGCGTGCTGTTCGGCGCGGTCCAGCAAGGCGGCCTGCAGGCCCTTGAGCTGGGCGACCGAGCGGTCGCAGGCGTCGCGGACCCATAGGCGGAAGTCCAGCGCCACCTGATCATTGCGGCTGCGGGCCGTGTGCAGGCGGCCCGACGGTTCGCCGATCAGCTCATTCAGGCGCGCCTCCACATTCATGTGGATGTCCTCGAACTGGTCGCGGAAGGGGAAGGTCCCGCCCGTGATCTCGGATTCGATGGCGTCCAGTCCGCCCAGAATGGCGTCGGCGTCGGCCTGTTGCAGGATGCCCTGTTTGGCCAGCATCCGGCAGTGGGCGCGCGAACCGGCCAGATCCTGACGCCACAGGCGCTGGTCCACGCCGATTGAGACATTGATCGCCTGCATGATTTCGGCGGGGCGCGACGAAAAGCGTCCGCCCCACATGTCTTGACCCGCAGGCCGGACCGGCGCAGTCGATCCGCCTTGTTGTTTGGTGTCGGCAGAGGTGGATTCAGTCATGAGCGGCTCGAGAAAGGCGATCTGGGCAGGCATCGGCGCGATCGTGCTGGTCAGCACGCTCGCCGGCGCCTGGGGAATGGCGATGTCGCTATACGCCAATCATCGGCAGGACACGCAAGCCTCTGAGGCCGCAAAGACGTCCGAAGCGCCGAAAAGCGAGCTGTCGCGCTACGCTGTGGGCCCTCTGGCCGCGTTGCAGACCCCGGCTGAGCTGAAACCGGCGCCGGAATACATGTTCCGCGACCGCAATGGCACGGCGGTGCGCTTCGACGCCTTCCGGGGCAAGGTGGTGGTGGTCAATCTGTGGGCCATGTGGTGCGCCCCCTGCCGCGAAGAGATGCCGACCCTGGCGGCCCTGGCCAAAACCTATCGGGCGGATACGGACCTGATCGTTCTGCCGATCAATGTTGATGCGACGCCGGAGGCGGCGACCGAGGCCAAGGGCTTCATGGCCGACCATGCGCCTCTGCCCTTCTACAGCGACATGCGTTTCCAGCTGCCGTTCGAGTTCCCGGGCAAGGGCGCGATGCCCAGCACCATCTTCCTGGACCGCGAAGGCCGCATCCGCGCGGTCTTCTCAGGCGGCGCCGATTGGGACAGCGCCGAGGCGCACGCCCTGATCGACGCCCTGCTGGCCGAGGGCCGTCCGGCGCAAGGCGTCGAAGCGCCCGCAGGCTGACGCGGGCCTATTTCTTGGCGGGCACACGCTGATCGGTCGCCGGATCGACGGCGCCGGGGCGGCCTTCGGCGGCGGCCTTGGCCTGATTGTCCTCCAGCTTGTCGGCGACCTTGCCCGCGCCGCTCTCGACGGCCTGAGCCGCCTTCATGGCGCCGGACTCGACCACTTCACCGGCCTGGGCGGCGGCGGCCTTGGTGTCCTTGGCGGCCGTGTCAGCCTTTTGTTCGGCCTTGTTCTGTTCCGCCTGGGTGCAGGCGGCGGCGCCAAGCGTCAGCATGGCAAAGGCGGCGATCAGGGCGGGTTTGCGCGGCGACATCTTCGAATCTCCGGTCAGGGTTGAACCGTATCGGATAACGCGGTGCGGCGATCCCGGTTGCGCGCCTCAAGGTGCGGCGTCGAACAGGTCCGGCCTGCGCAGGCGCAGGTGCAGCGTCAGGGCCAGGGTCTTCAGGTCCGCCAGTTCGCCCGCATCGGCCAGACGCGCCAGTTCCGCCAGCGGCAGTTCGACCACCTCGATATTCTCATGCTCCGAAGCCAGGCCGCCGCCTTCAGCGATCCGATCCGCCTGTCCATACTGGCCCAGATACAGGCTGATCCGCTCGGTCGAGACGCCAGGGCAGGAGAAGCTGACGCCCAGCGGCTCCAGTTCGCCGATCTCGACGCCGACTTCCTCCATGGCTTCGCGCCGTCCGGCGGTGGCCGCGTCCTCGCCCGAATCGATCAGTCCGGCGGGGGCTTCCAGCAGGCGTGGCTCTTCGGCGCCCGCCACCAGCGGCCCATTGCGCAACTGGCGCACCAACAGGGCGACGCGCCGTTCCGGGTCATAGGGCAGGACAGCGACCGCCGCGCCATGATCCTCGACCTCGCGCGCCAGACGCAAGCCGTCGTCCAGCTCGATGGTCGCCCGATACAGGGTGGACCAGCCTTTATAGAGGATGTCGGTGGAGATCAGTTTGGCCATGCGCTGCGCCTTAGCACGAATGGCGAAAAGGGGGAGGTGGTGGTTGGAGGCGGGATCGAACCGCCGACCTGTGGGTTATGAATCCACCGCTCTAACCATCTGAGCTACCCAACCAAGGGTCCCGCCGCCGGATCGGTCCGCGCGGAAGAGGCGTGCCTATATCGCCGCCGCGCGTCCGGTTCAAGTCGTGTTCCGCGCCATTGTGCGGCGATTGAGCGCAAGACGGGCTGGATCGGGAACGCTAACCCTGAAGCTTCTGTTTTCAGACGAACCCGAAATTCAGACCGGAGCCCTGTCATGCGCCTGATCGCCGTCGCCGCCTCGACCTCTCTGCTTGTCCTTGCCGCCGCCTGCGGCGCCAATGGCGAATCGTCCGGCGCGCCGGTCCAGACCGGCGCGCCGCTGGAGACGCGCCCGGCCAATAACTCGGACCAGAAGCCCGCTTTCGCCGGCCAGACCCGCGCGCCCGGCGTGGTGACCCAGGCGCGGCTGATGCACACGGTGGTGGCCGAGGGGTTGCAGAACCCATGGGGCCTGGCCCTGCTGCCGGACGGGCGCTGGCTGGTGACGGAAAAGCCGGGGCGTCTGCGCGTGGTGACGGCTGAAGGTCAGATCAGCGATCCGGTTCAGGGCCTGCCCGCCGTGGATGCGCGCGGTCAGGGCGGTCTTCTGGATGTGATCACCAGCCCGACCTTCGGTCAGGACCGCCTGATCTACTGGAGCTACGCCGAGCCGCGTCAGGGTGGAAACGGCACGGCGGTGGCGCGGGCGCGGCTGTCCGATGATCTAAGCCGGGTCGAGAATGTCCAGGTCATCTTCCGCGTCCAACCGACCTATGACGGCGACAAGCATTTCGGCTCGTCCCTGGCCTTTGCCCCGGACGGCACGCTGTTCATCACCGTGGGCGAGCGCTCCGACAAGCCGATGCGGCCCCAGGCCCAGGATCTGAGCTCGCACCTGGGCAAGACGATCCGCATCAACGCCGACGGCTCCGTGCCGCAGGACAATCCCTTCGTCGGGCAGGCGGGCGCGCGGCCTGAAATCTGGAGTTTCGGCCACCGCAATGCGCAGGGCGTCGCCATTCAGCCCGGCACAGGCGCGGTCTGGACCGTGGAACACGGGGCTCAGGGTGGCGATGAGGTCAATCTGGATAAGCCGGGCCTGAACTACGGCTGGCCGGACGCCGCCTATGGCGTCGAATACGGTGGCGCGCAGATCGGCGAGGGCGCGACCCAGCATCCGGGAACCGAGCAGCCGGTCTATTACTGGGATCCCGTCATCGCGCCGGGCGGAGCCGTCTTCTATGAAGGGCCGATGTTCCCCAACTGGAACGGCAATCTGCTGGTTGCGGGTCTGAGAGAGAAACACATCGCCCGTCTGGTGATCCAGAACGACCGCGTCGTGGGCGAAGAGCGGCTGCTGAGTGATCTGGGCGAGCGTATCCGCGATGTGGCTGTCGGACCGGACGGATCTGTCTGGGCAATCTCGGATGAGCGCAACGGCAAGCTGGTCAGGCTGTCTCTGGCGCAGTAACCTGGCGTCGCCGGGGGGGTGTTGGAACGCATCGCGTTTCAGGAAACAGGAGCAGCCATGCGTATCCTAATTCTGTCCGCCATGATCGCCATGCCCTTGCTGGCGGCGTGCGGCACTACGGGCGGCGTCAGCCAGTACCAGAAAGACATGAACGCCCTTGAGAAGATCTGCACCGAGCGTCAGGGCATCCTGACGCCGACGGGTCTGCAGACGGGCAGGCCGGAAACCGAATACGCCTGCACCATCACCGGCGGCGCTTCTCGCCTCTCACAGCCGCGCTGACGGAAGGGCGCGTCCCCCGAAAGTCTGCTCTTTAAACTTACGAACAACATGACCCGCCGCGCGTTTCCGCGTGGCGGGTTTTTCGCGTCTGGAAACCATCCGGCGCCATGGCGCCGCATCACGCGGCTTATTACTTGACGTTGACGTAAACGTAGGGTTCTTGGCGTCCGAGCTTAGACCCGTCCTTTATTGGAGACGCATTCTCATGGCTGACGCCTATATCTATGACGCCGTCCGCACCCCGCGCGGCAAGGGTAAGAAGGACGGCTCGCTGCACGAGATCACCGGCCTGTCGCTGGCTTCTCAGGTTCTGGAAGCCCTGCGCGACCGCAACGATCTGGACACCTCCAAGGTCGATGACGTGATCCTGGGCTGCGTGACGCCGGTGGGCGAACTGGGCGCCGACATCGCCCGCACCGCCGTTCTGACCGCAGGCTGGTCGCAATATACGGCGGGCGTTCAGATCAACCGCTTCTGCGCCTCGGGCCTGGAAGCCGTGAACATGGCCACCGCCAAGGTGAAGTCCGGCGAGGCTGATTTCGCCGTCGGCGGCGGCGTCGAGGTCATGAGCCGCGTGCCGATGGGTTCGGACATGGGCGCCTGGCCGACTGATCCGTCTTCGGCCTTCCCCACCTATTTCGTGCCGCAGGGCGTGTCGGCGGACATGATCGCCACGAAATACGGCTTCAGCCGCGCCGACGTGGACGCCTATTCGGTCGAAAGCCACAAGCGCGCCGCCAAGGCCTGGGCCGAGGGCCGCTTCAAGAACTCGGTCATCGCGGTCAAGGACCAGCTGGGCCTGACCATTCTGGACCACGACGAGACCGTGCGTCCGAACTCGGACATGCAGGCTCTGGGCGCATTGAACCCCTCCTTCGCCATGATGGGCGAAATGGCCTTCGACGGCGTGATCGGCCAGCGCTACCCTGAGGTCGAGCGCGTCAACCACGTCCACACCCCCGGCAACTCGTCGGGCATCGTGGATGGTTCGGCGGGCGTGCTGATCGGTTCGCTGGAAGCCGGCAAGGCCCTGGGCCTGAAGCCGCGCGCCAAGATCCTGGGCGGCGCCTCGATCGGCTCTGAGCCGTCGATCATGCTGACCGGCCCTGAGTATGTGACCCGCAAACTGCTGGGCAAGCTGGGCATGACGCCCGACGACATCGACCTGTGGGAGCTGAACGAGGCCTTTGCCGCCGTCGTCCTGCGCTACATGCAGGCCCTGAACATCGACCACGCCAAGATGAATGTGAACGGCGGCGGCATCTCGATGGGGCACCCGCTGGGCGCCACCGGCGCCATGATCACCGGCATCGCCCTGGACGAGCTGGAACGCTCGAACAAGTCGACCGCTCTGGTCACCCTCTGCATCGGCGGCGGCATGGGCACCGCCACCGTCATCGAACGCGTCTGATCCGGGAGCGATAGACTATGGAAAACTTCAAGATCGACGTCGACGCCGACGGTATCGCGCTCGTCACCTTCGACGTGCCGGGCCGTTCGATGAACACCCTGACCAGCTCGGTCATGGCGGAAATTCCGCAACTTGTTGAACGCATCAAGACCGACGACGCCATCAAGGGCGCGGTCATCACCTCGGGCAAGGCTTCGGGCTTCTGCGCAGGTGCGGACCTCGGCGACATGGCCGGCGGCGTCCTGTCGGGCGGCGGCGACCTGCAAAAGGCGTTTGACGCCGGATGGAAGCTGAACGGCGCCTTCCGCGCGCTGGAGACCCTGGGCAAGCCCATCGCCACGGCCATCAACGGCCTGGCGCTCGGCGGCGGCCTGGAGTTCACTCTGGCGACCCACTACCGCGTGGTCGAGAACGACAACAAGATCCAGCTGGGCCTGCCCGAGATCAAGGTCGGCCTGTTCCCCGGCGGCGGCGGCACCCAGCGCCTGACGCGCCTGATCGGCGTGCAGAACGCCATGATGGCCATGAGCGAAGGCAAGTCCTTCCGTCCCAATGACGCCAAGGGCGCAGGCATCGTTCATGAGGTCGTTGAAAAAGGTCAGTCGGTCGAGGCCGCCAAGACCTGGATCAAGAACGGCGGCAAGGCCGTGCAGCCGTGGGACGAGAAGTCCTTCAAACTGCCCGGCGGCGGCCCCTTCCATCCGGCCGGCATCCAGAACTTCATGGTCGGCAACGCCATGTTGCGCAAACAGTCCTACGGCAACTATCCGGCCGTGGTGAATCTGATGAAGGCCGTGTTCGAAGGCACGCAGGTTCCGATCGACGCCGCGCTGCGCATCGAGACCCGCTACTTCATCAAGACCCTGATGACGCCGCAGGCCCAGGCCATGATCCGCTCGCTGTTCCTGTCCAAGCAGGAACTGGACAAGGGCGCGGTGCGTCCGGCGGGCGTGCCGAAGTCTGATCCCAAGAAGGTCACCGTCATCGGCGCGGGCATGATGGGCGCAGGCATCGCCTATGTTCAGGTCATGGCCGGCATCGAGACCGTGCTGATCGACCAGAGCCAGGAAGCCGCCGACAAGGGCAAGGCCCACGTCGAGGAACTGCTGAAGAAGCGCCTGTCGCGCGGTCAGATGACCCAGGACAAGTACGACGCCACCCTGGCCCTGGTCACGGCGACGACGGACTATGACCTGATCAAGGGCTCCGACCTGGTGGTCGAGGCCGTGTTCGAAAGCCGCGAGATCAAGGCCGACGTGACCAAGCGCGCCGAGGCGCAACTGGCTGAGGGCGCCGTCTTCGGCTCCAACACCTCGACCCTGCCGATCACCGGCCTGGCCGAAGCCTCGGTGCGTCCGGAAGACTTCATCGGCATTCACTTCTTCTCGCCTGTCGACAAGATGATGCTGGTCGAGATCATCCTGGGTGAAAAGACGGGCGACGCCGCCATCGCCAAGGCGCTGGACTATGTGCTGAAGATCAAGAAGACGCCGATCGTCGTCAACGACAGCCGCGGCTTCTACACCTCGCGCTGCTTCTCCACCTTCCTGATGGAAGGCATGGCGTTGCTGGAGGAGGGTTACGGCCCGGCCCTGATCGACAACGTCGGCCGCATGACCGGCATGCCGCGCGGTCCGCTGGAAATGCACGACGATGTGGCGCTGGACCTCAGCTACAAGATCGCCAAACAGACCCGCGAAGACCTGGGCGACAAATACGTGCCCAACGAAGGCGAGAAGATCGTCGCCACCATGGTTGAGGGCGGACGTTATGGCCGCAAGAACGGCAAGGGCTTCTACGACTACGACACCAAGCCCAAGACGATCTGGGCCGGTCTGTCCGAACTGGCGCCGACCACCAAGGGCATCGACAAGCCTGAGGAGCCGACCGCCCTGGCGCAGATCGATGAGCTGAAGACGCGTCTGCTGTACCGTCAGGCCGTCGAAGTGGCCCGCTGCTGGGAAGAGGGCGTCATCGACGACCCGCGCGAGGCCGATCTGGGCGCCATCCTGGGCTGGGGCTTCGCGCCCTGGACCGGGGGGCCGATCAGCTTCATCGACGGCATCGGCCTGGCCAAGTTCGTCGAGACGGCGGATCGCCTAGCGGCGTCCTACGGCGACCGCTTCAAGGTCCCGCAGCTGCTGCGCGACATGGCCGCCAAGAACGAGACCTTCTACGGCAAGTTAGCGCCGGAGAAGAAGGCGGCCTGATCACCGCCTGAAGACTGAAAATGGAAAGGGCCGGGATCACTCCCGGCTCTTTTCTTTATTCCTTCTCCCGTTGGGAGAAGGTGGCCCACAGGGCCGGATGAGGGCCGGTCGGGGGGCTTGTTGGCGCCATCGCGACCTCACCCTTTCGCGCAAGAACGATTGCTGCGCACTCGTGCGCTCAAGTCCTCTCCCAATGGGAGAGGGAATTAGATCATCTCCAGCGGGGTTTCCTGCGTCGGCGGGGGGAAGGCCTGATCCAGCCGTTCCAGGTCCTCGATGTCGAACTGGATCTCCAGCGCATCGGCATTGGCTTCGACGTGTTCGACAGACGCGGCCTTGGGAATGGCGATGATCCCGTCGTTTCTGAGAACGGCGGCCAGGGCCACCTGGGCCGGTTCGGCGCTGTGGCGGTCGGCGATGTCCACGATCAGCGGATGCTCCAGCAGGCCGCCGCGCCCCAGCGGCGAATAGGCCATCATCGGCATATCGCGCGACTGCATCCACGGCAGCAGGTCGTACTCGATCCCGCGCGAACCCAGATTATAGAGCAGTTGGTTCGAGGCGCATTCCTCGGCGCCGTCGATCTGCATCAGCCGCTCCATCGTGCGCAGGTCCAGGTTGGACACGCCCCAGCGGGCGATCATCCCCTCGTCCACCAGTTCGCGGAAGGCGTCGACCGTCTCTTCCAGCGGCACCCGGCCCTCCCAGTGCAGCAGATAGAGGTCGATCCGGTCGATCCCCAGCCGCTCCAGCGACTTCTCGCACGACAGCATCATCTTCATTTCCGAGGCGTTCTCGGGCCGCACCTTGGAGACGATGAAGACCTCGTCGCGGCGCCCCGCGATGACCTCGCCCACCAGACGCTCCGAACGTCCGTCACCGTACAGTTCAGCCGTGTCGATCAGGGTCATGCCTAGGTCGATGCCCCGCTCCAGCGCCTGCTGTTCGGCGTCGCGCCAGGCGGGGTCGTCGCCCATCTCCCATGTGCCTTGGCCCAGGGCCGGAACGGTCGTACCGTCTGCAAAAGTAACGAGGCGGGTCATGTCCGTCCTGATTTATGAGGCGGCTAAACAGCCGTCCGGAGGTTGGAATGCGCACGCGGCTTATCAAGACCGACGGCTTGATCCAACAGGTGCTGGAGGCGGGCCACAAGGCCGATGCGCCGCTGGTCTTGCTGATCCACGGGTTTCCTGAACTGGGCGTCAGTTGGTTGGCGCAGGTTCAGGCGCTTTCGCAGGCAGGATACCACGTCGCGGCCCCGGACATGCGCGGATATGGCGGGACCGAAAAACCGCAGCAAGCATCGGACTATTCGATCCTGAATCTGGTCGGGGACATGGTCGATCTGGTTCGGGCGCTGGGCAAGCTAAACTGCGTGGTGGTGGGCCATGACTGGGGCGCGCCCGTGGCCTGGCACTGCGCCCTGTTGCGGCCGGACCTGTTCACGGCGGTCGCCGGCCTGTCGGTGCCGTTCCAGCCGCGCCGTTCCAACGGACCCCCGACCCCCGCCATGGCCGCCATCTCGAAACGCGCCGGGCTGGGCGATCTCTACATCAGCCGTTTCCAGGCGCGCGACGCCCATCTGGCCCTGCAGGCCGATCCGGCGACGACATTGAGGAAGCTGTTCTGGGCCTATGACGGGGCCACGCCCGCCGACAAACGCTCGACCGGCTTCATGCCCGAGGGCGTGGACCTGCTGGAAACCGTCGATGACGCCGCCACCCTGCCGCCCTGGATGAGCGAGGATCATTTCGAGGACTATGTCTCGGCCTTTGCCGCGGGCGGGTTCGACGGGCCGTTGAACTGGTATCGGGCGCTGGACCTGAACTGGTCGCTGACAGCCTTTGTGCAGGGTCAGAAGATCCTCCCGCCCGCCCTGTTCGTGGTCGGCGCCGACGACCCGGTCCGTCACTATGCCGGATCGGCGGAGGCAGGCCTGAAGGACTGGGTTCCCAACCTGACCCGCACCGTGGTCGTGCCGGGCGCGGGCCACTGGATCCAGCAGGAGCGGGCGGACGAGGTGAACGCCCTGCTGCTGGAGTTTCTGACTTCGCTACCCCTCTCCCGTCGGGAGAGGGCTTGAGCGCACGGCGGCTTCGCCGCCGTCCTGGCGCGAAAGGGTGAGGGGGAGCGGACCCTCATCCGTCTCGCTGCGCGAGCCACCTTCTCCCACCGGGAGAAGGAAGATCAGGTCGCCTTCTCCAGCCGCTCACGCACGTCAGCGATGATCTCCAGGCCGCGAATCCGGGCAGCGTTGTCGAACATCATGCCGGTGACCATCAGTTCGTCCACCTGCGTCAGGGCGATGAAGTCGGCGATCTGTTTCTGGACTGTCTCCGGCCCGCCCACGGCGGAATAGATCAGGCGGCTCTTGGCGCCCGCGATCTGCTGCGGGGTCAGGATGGCCTCGATGTCGTCGACGGGCGGGGGCAGCTTGCCGGGCTTGCCCGAGGTCAGGCGTGCAAAGCTCTGCTGCATCGAGGTGGACAGGCGCTTGCCCTCCTCATCCGTATCGGCGGCGAAGACATTGATGGCGGCCATGGCGTGGGGCTTGGCCAGACGGTCGGACGGAACGAACTCGCGTCGATAAAGCGCCAAGGCCTCCAGCAGCAGCTCAGGCGCGAAATGGCTGGCGAAGGCGTAGGGCAGGCCCAGCTGACCGGCCAGCTGCGCGCTGAACAGGCTGGAGCCCAGAAGCCAGATCGGCACCCGCAGACCAGCGCCGGGGACGGCGCGGACAGGCTGGTTCTCAGCCGCCGGTTCGAACCACTGGATCAATTCGACCACATCGCGCGGAAACTGGTCGGCGCCCTCGAAATAGCGGCGCAGGGCGCGGGCCGTGGCGCCGTCCGTGCCGGGCGCGCGGCCAAGGCCCAGGTCGATGCGGTCGGGGTACAGGGTCTCCAGCGTGCCGAACTGTTCGGCGACGACCAGAGGGGCGTGGTTGGGCAGCATGACGCCGCCCGATCCGATGCGGATGCGCTCGGTCCCAGCCGCCACATGGCCGATGACCAGGGCGGTCGCCGCGCTGGCGATGCCGGGCATATTGTGGTGCTCGGCCAGCCAGAACCGCTGGTAGCCCAGACGGTCTGCGGCCTGGGCCAGGGCGAGGGTTTCATCGAGCGCGCGGCGGGCGTCGCCGCCTTCGACGATGGGGGACAGGTCGAGGACTGAGAACGGGATCATGGCCGTTAGATCGGAACTGGCTTTGCCGGTTCAAGGGGAACCGCAACAGACGCGGCGACTTTAAACTGAGACCCCTTACTCAGACCGACAAGGAGCGCCGTGATGACCGATCAACCCCCGCCGACCGACCGTGAGGGCCAGGATGCGCTGGAAGCCGCCGAGATGGGCGAGAAGCCGGACCGGGGCCACAAGGCCGATACGCTGATCGACGCGCTGGACGGCTCGGACTCGGGTTCCGACACCCGTGCGGGATCCTTGCGCGGCGGGTCGGCCAGCGGATCGGACGATGATCCTGATTCGGCGGCCATCAACGCCAGACTGGCCGAAGAGGGCCGGGAATCCGCTGATCCCGACTCGCCGTCCAACGCCGGACCGGATGCGGTCGAAGGCTCAGGACGCCGGTTTGACGGCGACGGCGGCGATCCGGCGGAGGGCGCCAGAGGCGAGGACTGACGTTCGCGCCTTGCTGCCGCCGCATGGAGGCGCCACGGTGCGCCTTCGACTATCGAGCCCAAGGGAAATCACCCCCGATGATACGCCGTCTGGCGGTTTCGACCGCCGCAGTTCTGTTTTGCCTGGCGGGTTGCAGCGACCGTGCGGAAAAGCCTGAAGCGTCTTCCGACATTGGTCTGAACGCCCCGACCGCCGCGCCTGCGGCCTCGGACGCGGCGGCGCAGCCAGCGACGGGGGCTGGCGCGGCGGCGGCATCGACGGCGGCGACGGTGATTCCGGCCCTTCCGGGCGCGCCGGCCTATGCGGCCCTGTATCCGGGCGCCGAACTGGATGGACGTCCCACCATCGGCGCGGGCGACGCAGGCGCGGGCGGCCTGGTCACCTTCCGCACGTCCGCCAGCCCTGACGAGATCGTGGCCTTTTACAAGGAGCGCGCCGAGGCGGCGGGCATGCGTTCGGTCATGGGGCTGAATCAGGGCGACGCCCGGGCCTATGGCGCGGCGGGCGAGGCCAATGACGGACCACGGCTTCAGGTCGTGGCGGCGCCGGGCGACGGCGGCGCCACCTCGGTTCAACTGACCTGGAGCGAAGGCCAGTGAGCCGTAGCGGTCCGGTCGGCGTCTTCGGCGCGGCGGGGCTGCTGATGGTCCTGGTTGCCTGTGCGCCCACCGAGAACCGCGCGCCCAAGCTGACTGAGGTTTCGACCGGCTATCTGACGGCGGGCGATCTGGCGCGGCTGGCCGATGCGGTTCCGCCGCCGCCTCTCCCGGCCTCTGAGGCCGATCTGGGCGACAAGGCGACATCGGCCCGGTATCGGGCGTTCGAAGACACGGACCGCTGGCTGATGGCGACCGCCCATGCGGAGTTGCGTCCGCCGCTGGCGATGCAGCATTTCGACTGTGCGCTGGGCGTGCGGTTCGGCGCGACCGAGACGCCCAACCTGGACCGGCTGATGGCGCGGGTCTTCCATGACGCCGAGAGCGTGGCTGAGCAGGTCAAGCGCCGCGCGGCGCGGCCTCGCCCCGTCGGCGACGATCCGCAGCGCCGCGCCTGTCAGGTGGTCAGCGAGGCGGGCCGCAAATCCGCCTCCTATCCGTCCGGCAGCGCAGCCGTCGGCGCGGCTTACGGCGAGGCCTTCGCCGCAATCGATCCCGAACGGGCCGAGGCCGTGCGTGGCGTTGGTCATGAACTGGGCGTCAGCCGTCTGGTCTGTGGGATGCATTATCCCAGCGATGTCGCCACGGGCGAGGCCATCGGCAGGGCCGCGACCGCCCAGGCCGTCGCCACACCAGCCTTCCAGGCCGACCTGGGTGCGGCGCGGGCTGAACTGGCCGTTGCGCGCGCCAAGGGCCTGACCAATCCCGGTTGCGCCGCAGAGCGCGCGGTCTTGCCGACCATTCTGCCCTAGAATGATCGCGCTGCTGGCGGCTCTGGCGATGCAGGCTGCTGAACCGCCCCCGGCTGCACGGGCCTGCACGGCGGCTGAAATCCGGGACCTGACGACGCCGTCCGCCCAGCCTTATCGCCTGACCTGCCGGGCCGTGCTGTCGGGATCGACGGTGCCTCGGCGCGTGCTGATCGAAGGACCGGAAGCCTCGGGCGCGGGCCTGGACTGCGGCGGCGGACGCATCGCGCCGTCGGGCGTGGCCGGACCGCGCAACCCCACAGTGGCCATCTGGTCGCGGCGTGACGGAGACGTCTGGCGTCCCCCCGTCGGAGTGAGCCTGAGCAACTGCACCGTCGTCGGCAATGTCCGTATCTGGGGCATGGGGGCGGGCGGATCGATGCGTGATCTTCTGGCCTCATCGCGCAAGGCGGATCACACCCACGCAGCCCAGGCGGCGGCGCCTTTGAACGTGACGCTGAGCCGCATCCGGTTCGAGGCGACCGGGACCATTCCCCTCTATGTCGGGCCGGGGGCGTCGGGGACGCAGTTGATCGGATCGACCTTCACGGGCCGCTCCACCTCCACCGTCGTCTATCTGGACGCCGAGAGCCGAGGCGCCGATATCCGCGACAACCGTTTCGACATCCGCACGGGCCGCGAACAGATCGCCGTGGATGGCTCCGCCTATAATCAGATCACCGGCAACCGCTTCGCCCTGGGCGGGCGCGGCGGAGTCTTTCTGTATCGCAACTGCGGCGAGGACGGCGTGATCCGGCATCAGACGCCATCCTACAACCAGGTCACCGGCAATATCTTCAGCGGGGCCAACTGGCTGCGGCCTCGCACGGTCGTGGTGGGGTCACGTGAAGGACGGCGACCCTATTGCGCAGCGGATGCGGGCTATCCGTTCGGATCCAGTGTCGATGACGGCGACGGGGCGACCCACAACCGAGTCGCTGACAACCGCACTGAATAGCCGTTTGGGCAGGCTCAGCCCCCCCTGTGCGCGATACTTCGGACAGGAGGGAGGGCACCGGCGTAGAGGGGGCGAGAGCAGCGTTTTTCGTGCCACAGGAGGATCGGTCTAATGTCAAGGTGTGGAGGTCGATCGGAGGGGCGATGACCGCCGTCATTACCGGATTGTCGTGAACCCAGAGGATGGCCCAGAACTCTCGGACGTCAGGCAGTTCGCCCGTCAGATGATGAAACAGGTTGAGCTCGACACCGGCGCGGTGCTCGAATGGCTTGCGGTGACGCACTACGAAACCGGACGGTCCCATCTACACATCATTTAAGCGGGTACGCGACAATTGGCGCGTCCTCGTCCTCAGTCACGGTTATCGTCGCAAGGCCTGCGCAGCCGGTGTGAGGCCCTGGCCACCGAAATTCTTCCCCCGCGATCCGACTGTACGGCCTTCACTCGTGAACTAACGGCGGACCGGTTGACGCGATGGATGACGCGCCTTTGTTCAGCCAAGGTGACGGACAGGTTAACCTCAAGGGCCTGGAAAGCGGAGAAAGAGCCAATGCCCTACGATGGCTAGTCCATTTTGGGTTCGCAGATGGGCTCAGCGAGACAGCCACGGCTTTTGTATCCTCTCTGAAAATCTGCGCGATATCCTGTGGAATGTCGGTGAATGGGAGGAGCGCAAAGCCGCCGCGACGCGCGCCAATTGGAGCGGCGTCCGGTGCGGGCAGACGGTTTGCCTTGAATCGCTTAGTCTCTCGGAAGGCGAGGTAAACCCACCCTACTTTAAAGTGCGATGGCTATCGAACTCGTAAGAGTTGCCTGAACGGTGATGATTGACCTAGTCCTTGCATGGTTAGCGTCAATCGCTATGGTCCGCGAACTCCACGCGGGTCTCGGAGCGCGTACGACTCTAATGAGCAGTTTTGAATTCGCCGCCCGGAACGTGAGAGTCATCAAGGCTCTGATGCTGCGGGAAACGGTAACCCGCTTCGGGCGGGAAGGGCTTGGATTTCTATGGCTGATCGGCGAGCCCCTCATGTTTTGCATCGGGGTGCTTGTTATGTGGTCGCTCCTCAAGCCGGAATACGAGCACGGCGTGCGGCTCGGGCCTTTCGTTATGACGGGATATATGTGTTTGCTCCTCTTGCGCCACCAAAGCGCCTACTCACTAGGAGCGCTGCAAGGTAACATCGGGCTACTGTATCACCGCCAGATCAACGTGCTTTCAGTTTATATTACTAGGAACCTGCTTGAGTTTTTGGGTTCAACTGCAGCATTCGTCGTTGTGTATGCCGTCCTCATAATTATGGGGCAAGTAACTCCACCAAAAGACTGGGGTCTGCTTCTTGGCGGTTGGATGATCATGTGCTGGATAAGCACCGGATTTGCCTTGTCTCTAGCGGCTCTCTCGCTTAGGTCCGAGGTCATGGAGCGACTAGTTCCACTAATCCAGTATACGCTGATCCCGATTTCCGGCGCATTTTTCATGGTTGAGTGGATTCCGAACAAATATCGAGAGCCGTACCTTCTTCTCCCTTTCCCACACGGTATTGAGATGGTCCGTGCTGGAGTTTTCGGCGAATTTGTTCCTACGCACTTTAATGCGTGGTACGCAATCATGGTGGGCGGTGTTTTGAACTTTGCAGCTCTGATACTTCTTGCGGACGCTCGTAGCCGCGTCGACATTGAATGATAGAGATCTATCTCACCCAAGAATTCCCTATGGACTTCCGATGAACGAACCGAAACTTGAGTATATTGGCCCATTCCGAAAGGCTTTGACTCATCAGAAGTCGAAGTCTCTCCCAGAAATGCCGTGGGGGCTGGTTATATTTGTGGCATTGCCGACGCTTATTGCAGCGATTTACTTTCTGCTCATTGCTTCGCCGCGTTATGTGTCCGAAGCTCGCTTTGTCGTGCGGACGGCGAGCGGAGGGGGGGCTCCTTCCAGCTTCGGCATTGCGCTTCAGGGAGTTGGTTTGAGCGCTGGCCAAACTGACGCGTTTGCAGTCCATGAATACATTGCCTCGGTAGATGCCGTCCGCGAACTTGAATCCCGCTTCGACTTGAGGCGCACCTTTGGCGGAACAACGATTGATATGTTTTCTCGCTATCCCCGGTTCGGTGAGAGCTTATCCGCGGAAGGTTTGCAAGACGCCATGAAGCGGTTTGTGACTGTAGGGTACGACTCGACGACTGGCATAAGCACATTACGCGTTGAAGCGTTCCAGCCTCATGACGCCCAGAACATTGCTTCCGCACTGCTTAACGGCGGTGAAAACCTCGTTAACCGCCTAAACCGGCGTTCTTCCCAGAATGCTGTCAACGAAGCCAGGACGGCCCAACAACAGGCCCAATCACGACTCTCCGCAATACAGAGCGAGCTTACGTCTTTTCGAAATAGGGAGCAATTTATAGATCCAACTAGGACGGCGACGGAAAGCTCGCAGATGATCGGGGCGCTAATGGCAAGTTTGGCAGAGCTGCGTGCGGAGCGCAGCCAGATCGCTAGTTCTGCCCCATCAAGTCCCGCACTTCCTGCTATGGACGGACGGATTGCCGCATATGAGTCCGAAATCGAAAACGCTAGATCTAAGATAGCGGGAAACCAGAACTCGCTTGCGCCGAAGGTCGGCGTTTACGAAGAGCTTAACCTAAAGCGGGGATTGGCGGCTGAGGAGTTAACTCACGCGACTGCGGGGTTGATCGCGGCGGAAAGTGAAGCCCGCCGACAGCAACTCTACCTTGAACGCATAGTCCCGCCTAGCTTGCCCCAAGAGGCCCGGGAGCCAAAGCGGCTCATCTCAATCCTTACTGTTTTTGCGGCATGTCTTCTGGCCTACGCGGTTGGATGGTTGATTTGGGCGGGCGTGCGTGAACATAGGCAGCATTGATGGAATATGATGCTTCCGTCGGTCTTCGAGTAACGTCGCTTGGTCTGACCTATAGGACAGCGAGAAAGCCGACATTCGAGAATCTATCTTTTGAAATGCCGAAGAATGGCCGATTGGCTATTCTTGGTCGTAATGGCCAAGGTAAATCCACGCTGATTAGGCTGTTGGGCGGGCTTCAGCCGGCGAACGAGGGTGTCATAGACTGGCGAATGACCGCCTCGTGGCCAATCGGTTTTGGCGGCGGTTTTCAAGGCAGTCTTTCGGGTCTGGATAATATCAAATTCATTTCCAGAATATATAATAAAGATTTCGAAGAAACGCGCGAGAGGGTTGACGCTTTCGCAGAGTTAGGACGATCGCTACGCTTGCCGGTAAAGCACTATTCCTCGGGAATGCGTGCCAGGTTGGCGTTTGGCTTAACTTTGGCGATTGAATTCGACTGCTACCTTATCGATGAGATTGTAGCTGTGGGTGACGCGAGGTTTGCACGAAAGTGCGACGAGGAGCTATTTGAGGCCCGCGCTAATCGTGCATTTGTTATGGCTTCTCATAATGTCGACTTGCTCAAACGGTACTGTGATAAAGCGTTGCTGATAGAGAGTGGAAAGTCTCGGCTGTTTGACGACATCCATGAGGCCATCGACATATATCAGTGGCTGAGATCTGCGTGATGGTAGAGCAAAAACAAGGCTGGATGACCCGTTGCATTGTTCTGACCCCTTCCGCGTCTTGGAGCGAATGGGTCAATCGATTGGCCGCCGCCGCCGAACGACATAACTTCAAGCTAGTCGTCTTCCACGACGACTGCCAAGAAGATTGGGGACCGGATGATAATCGTATATTTCTCACCAGCAATCCCAAGTTCATCCAGCCTGCTGCAATGGCTCATGTCGCGCTTATCGTCGTGGATGTTCAAACTGCAGCTCCCCAGACGAG
The DNA here is from genome assembly GCF_019395145.1 of Brevundimonas nasdae. Classification (NCBI taxonomy): domain Bacteria; kingdom Pseudomonadati; phylum Pseudomonadota; class Alphaproteobacteria; order Caulobacterales; family Caulobacteraceae; genus Brevundimonas; species Brevundimonas nasdae. Next base: position 2,688,732 of record NZ_CP080034.1, on the reverse strand, counting down.
TGTGATGACGGGGGCGCAGGGGCGTGATGCTGTCATCGATGCTTCTCGACTTTTAGTCGAAACATTGCTGACGCCGGCATCATGCATCGTGACGGACGGTTCGCTCGCATCAACGGGGCGGCAGGTCGAACTATTTCCGGGGTTCTCTGTAGAGGCGCCTGAACCAGCGATGATTGGTGCGCAGTCGGATCTTGACCGTGCCTCCGCTGCAGCATTTGAGGTCTACCGGAATGGATTGCCTCCGACAGGGGCAACGTTTGAGTGGTCTCACAACCTGTTTTTGTACGATCCTCGGCGTCGTGATGAGCGGATTAATATCCAAGAGTTGGATATGACTGGGGGGCCTCGTTCTCTAGTGCATGGCCCAGATATGATTCTTCCTCCTGGGGAATGGGAGGTGGCCGCACAGTTTTCCATGGATCTAGCTGGATCGGTCCACGGTCTCCGCATTGAGTGGGGTATTGGTGACGATTTCACGTCGTTCGACGTAACTCCATCACGTGAAGGGGTGTTTAAGTTAACAATCTCGCACATATTTACGAGTGTTGGGCCTGTGGAACTGCGGGTGAAACTAACGGAAGGCTGTATGGGGGGCTATTTCGAGTTCCACGGTGCTAGGCTTAAGTTAATACAAGCAAATTCATTTTCTCGTGTGCTATCCGCTATTGGTCAGGACATTCCGTAGGTACTGGCCGTAGCTGCTTTTCCCCAACGATTTGGCCAGTTCTTCTAGCTTTGCGGCGTCGATAAAGCCTTTCTGGAAGGCGACTTCTTCTGGGCAGGCGATCTTGAAGCCCTGGCGCTTTTCCAGCACGCGGACGAACTCTGCGGCTTCGAGCAGGCTGTCAGGCGTGCCGGTGTCGAGCCAGGCGTAACCGCGTCCCATGATCTCGACGGAGAGTTGGCCGCGCTCCAGATAGATGCGGTTGACGTCGGTGATCTCCAGTTCGCCGCGTGGCGAGGGCTTCAGATCGCGGGCGATCTCGATCACGTCGCTGTCGTAGAAATACAGCCCGGTGACCGCCCAGTTCGACTTGGGTTGTGCGGGCTTCTCCTCGATCGACAGGGCGCGCATGCGTTCGTCGAACGCGACCACGCCGTACCGTTCGGGGTCGTTGACGTGATAGGCGAACACCGTCGCCCCGTCCGGTCGAGCCATGGCGCTGGTGAACAGGTCGGTGATGCCGTGGCCGTAATAGATGTTGTCGCCCAGGATCAGGGCTGACGGATTGTCACCGACGAAGTCGGCGCCGATGATATAGGCCTGAGCCAGGCCGTCAGGGCTGGGCTGGACGGCGTACTGGATCTCCATGCCCCACTGAGATCCATCCCCTAGCAGGGCCTGGAAACTGGGCACGTCGCGCGGCGTGGAGATGATCAACACTTCACGGATGCCGGCCAACATCAGGGTCGACAGCGGATAATAGATCATCGGCTTGTCGTAGACCGGCATCAGCTGTTTGGAGGTGACCAGGGTCATCGGATGCAGGCGCGTGCCGGATCCTCCGGCCAGGATGATGCCCTTCATGCGGCGGTCCTTTCGGCGAGCAATTCGTTGACGATCTCGGCGACAGCGGCCCGCCAGGGGCGAGGCGCGATGGCGTAGTCGCGGGTCAGTTTGTCGGTCGACAGGCGCGAGTTGGTCGGGCGCCGGGCGGGCGTCGGGTATTCGGATGAGGCGATGGGCTCGACCGTGGCGGACGGTCCGCCGCTCGCGGCGCTGAGGGCGAAAATCTCGCGCGCCAGCCCGGCCCAGGTCGTCTCGCCCGCGTTGACGAACTGATAGACGCCGGTCGGTGCGCCCTCGTCGGCGATCATCCTCAGGGTGATGGTCTTCAGTGCGGCGGCGATGTCGCGCGCCGAGGTCGGACAGCCGTGCTGGTCGCCGACGACGCGCAAGACCGGCCGGTCGGCGGCGAGGCGCAGCATGGTCTTGAGGAAGTTGGCGCGGTGTACGCTCAGCACCCAGGCCGTCCGCAGCACGACCGAGCGCGGATTGCCGCTGCGTACAGCCAGTTCACCGGCCAGCTTGGAGGCGCCATAGACGCCCAGCGGCCCGACCGGATCGGTCTCGACATAGAGCCCGTCTTTGGTCCCATCGAACACATAGTCGGTCGAGACCTGGATCAGCGGGATGCCCGCCTCGCGTGTCGCATCGGCCAGAACCGCCGGCCCCATGGCGTTGGCGGCGAAGGCGGCGGCGACCTCGGCCTCGGCCTTGTCCACGGCGGTGTGGGCGCCGGAGTTGATCACGGCGGCGAACGGGGTGGCGGCGAAGGCTGTGCGGACCGAGGCGTCGTCGCTCAGATCCAGTTCGGCCCGCGTCGGCGCATGCAGCACCACGCCCCCAGGCCAGGCGGCGGCGAGGAGTTCCAGCCCGACCTGCCCGGCGCCGCCGGTGATCAGGATGTGGACCGGATCAGCCATTGGTGACCCCAAGACGTTGGGTCGAATAGCGGGCGTCCAGGATGTCCTGCCACCAGGACTGGTTCTCCAGATACCAGGTCACTGTCTGTTCGATGCCCTGTTCGAAGGTCACCGACGGGGTCCAGTCCAGATCGGAGCGGATTTTGGAGGCGTCGATGGCGTAGCGCTGGTCATGGCCGGGACGGTCGGTCACATAGGTGATCTGGTCGGCGTATCGGCCTTCGGTCTTGGGCCGCAGACGATCCAGGATCGAACAGATGGCGGTGACCACCTCGATGTTCTTCTTCTCGGCGTTGCCCCCGACATTATAGGTCTCGCCCGGCGTGCCGGTCTCGAACACGGTCTGGAGCGCGCGGGCGTGGTCGTCGACGAACAGCCAGTCGCGCACGTTCGATCCGTCGCCATAGACCGGCAAAGGCTCGTCGTTCAGGGCCCGGATGATGATCAGGGGGATCAGTTTCTCGGGGAAATGATAGGGGCCGTAGTTGTTGGAGCAGTTGGTCACCAGCACCGGCAGGCCGTAGGTATGACCCCAGGCGCGCACCAGGTGGTCCGACCCGGCCTTGGACGCCGAATAGGGCGAGCGCGGATCATAGGGGGTGGTCTCGGTGAAGAAGCCGTCCTCGCCGAGCGACCCGAACACCTCGTCGGTCGAGATGTGGTGGAAGCGGAAGGCGGCCTTGGCCGCATCATCCAGCCCCCGCCAATAGCCCAGGGCCTGGTTCAGCATGACGAAGGTGCCGACCATATTGGTCTGAATGAACTCGCCCGGGCCGTCGATCGAGCGATCGACGTGGCTCTCGGCGGCCAGGTGGGCGACCACGTCCGGCTTGAAGTCGTGCAGGGCCTTGGCCACGGCGTCGGCGTCGCAGATGTCGGCCTGAACGAAGCTGTAGCGATTGCTGGACGCGACCGGCTCAAGTGAACTGAGCACCCCGGCATAGGTCAGTTTGTCGAACACCAGCACCTCGTGGTCGGTGTGCTCGATCAGCCGCCGCACCAGGGCCGAGCCGATGAAACCGGCGCCGCCGGTGACAAGAATACGCATCGGGTGTCTCTCAGTCTGAGTTCGGATCAGAGCGCCGGCAGCGGCTCAAGCGGTCGGCCGTCATACGCAAAGGGGCTGTCGAACTCGGCCAGGGTCGGCAGAACCCTGTCCTTGTCGGACAGGACCGCGCCGGAAGCGGGCAGCGGCCAGTCGATGGCGATGGTCGGGTCATTCCAGACGATGCCGCCGTCGCAGTCAGGCGCGTAGACGTCGGTGACCTTGTAGGCAACCTCGACATCCGCTTCGAGCGTGACGAAGGCGTGGGCGAATCCGACCGGCACGAACAATTGCTCGCCGCCCTCGGCGGTCAGTCTGGCGGAGACGTGCTGGCCATAGGTCGGCGAACCCCGGCGAATGTCCACCGCATAATCCATGATCGACCCGCGCACGCAGCGCACCAGCTTGGCCTGGGCATGGGGCGGACGCTGAAAATGCAGCCCTCGGATCGTGCCCTCAAAGGCTGAGAACGACTGGTTGTCCTGAACAAAAATGTCGTCAATTCCAGCCGCCTGAGCTTTAGACTGGGAATACACTTCCATAAACCAGCCGCGATCATCACCAAATCGAGGAACAGTGAGCAGTTTGACGGGATTAGACAATGATCAGGTGCTCCAATAATGACTGGATGATCGCTCCTAGCCGAGAGAAACGGGCGTGACAAGAAATTGCTCTTAGGGTATCCGTCGCATGTGGCGATGGGTCGATAATGCCGTAATCTATCAGCGGGGCGATCTGAGCAAAAGAGCAACTACATATGGTGTTTAGTTTGTTTCGCTGGCTCGAAGAGTTCAAGCGTGGGTTGGGATCAGGCGGTGCTGCCATTTCATCTATAGAAGTGGCAGGTGGGATTCCCGAACATGTTTCTTCTGTAATCAAAGCGTGGTTTGACCCAGTCTTTTACGGGGCTGCCTATCCCGATGTCATGGCCGCGGGCTTGGATCCACTTTCACACTACATCACCCATGGGGCTGCGGAGATGCGCGACCCAAATCGGTGGTTTTCGACGCGATTTTATGTTCAGGCCAATCCCGAGGTAGTCGCGTCCGGCATCAATCCTCTTTTGCACTATGTGACATCCGGGCACCTTGAAGAACGGTTTCCCAGTGCTCTTGAACGTCAGCGTATCCAGGATCTCGGTGGTCTGCCGCCCGTTCGGGTGGATTCTGTGGCAATCGCGCTTACCGTCTCCCAAGTTGAGTTGAGCGAGGCATCGGACCTAGACGATTGGGCTGTGGCCATGGTCGCTCAGGCCCTCGATCCCGACAGTTACTCAGCCCAGTTGTCCGAGTACGGCGTACAAGCGGACGATCTTGCCCGCCATTATTTGCTTGAGGGATGGGCAATGAGTCTCGATCCTTCGCCAGAGTTTTCGACGCGGTTTTATCTGGCGACCAACCCCGACGTCGGGCAAGCGGGAGTAAATCCTTTCCTACACTACCTTACGGAAGGACGTAAGGAAGGTCGCGCTGGTCTGCCAAGCGTCACTGACGCCGGCGGTGATGACTTCAACGCCGAACGCGACCTGGTCGCAACCGAGTTCAATGCGAAGTTCTATCTTTCTCTCTATCCGGACATCACCGAGGAGGGGGCGCTGGATCATTTCGTGCTGACGGGCTGGCGCGAGGGGCGTGATCCCAATCCGAGGTTCTCCACGTCGAACTACCTGGAAATGTATCCCGACATTCGCGCCAGTGGCATAAACCCTTTCTACCACTACCTTCTGACCGGACGGCTTGAAGGGCGCTTGCCTAAACAGGAGCTGGGTTATCGCTTCGACGTCTTGCGTAAGCTGCAACGAATCGACCGCACCGTGGAGGATTATCGGCGGCATGTCGCGCGTGTTCGCCAGACGGCCTCAGCAAGGTTAGGCGATCTTGGGGGATTGCTCACTCGTTCGATGGGGGCGGCGTGCTACATTACGGTCAGCCACGATGATTTCACTCGCAATTTCGGGGGCGTGCAGCTGGTCGTCATGCGTGAGGCCGAAGCGGTTTCGGCTATGGGGCGCGATCATATTCACTTGTTTCCAAGCGCACCCTTGCCTGTTGTCGAAATGGAAGACCCGGAGCCGAAGATCGGCGTGCTGGTCAACGGCATGCTGCTGGGGCACTTCAAGGCTGTGGACCTCGCTGAGGCCTTCAAGGGTCTGAAGGCCTCCGGACTGTCGGACTGTACATTCGCCGTCCATAGTCTTCTGGGACATGGCGTTGACGGGGTGATTGATGTCATCCAGGCCGCCGGCGGGCGCGGTGGATGGTTCTGGGTTCACGATTACGCGAGCATTTGTTCGGGCTTCACGCTGTTGCGCAACGACGTTCAGTTCTGTGACGCTCCCCCGATCAATAGCACCGCATGCATGGTCTGTTCGTACCGACCACTGCGTGTTGAGCAGGTTCGAAGCCATGATCGGGTGTTTAGAGCGCTGGATATGGGCGTAGTCGCGCCTTCACAATCTGCGCTGGATGTCTGGGCTTCGGCGTCTTCATACCCCGTTCGCGAAGCGCGGGTTCATCTGCATGCCGCTCTCGTTCAGCCGGGGGCGCGATCAAAACGAGCACCAAGGAAGCCGGGGCCGCTGAGAGTTGCCTTTTTGGGCCTGCCTTCGATTCATAAGGGGTGGGGCGCTTTTCGCGATCTAGCCTTAAGTCTGGAAGGCGACGATCGCTATGAGTTCCATCATCTGGGAAAGAATCCACAGGGGGGGCTGCCGATCAAGTTCACTGAAGTGCTCGTCAACATGACGGATCTGGACTGCATGGTTCGCACTGTCAGGGAGTTGGATATAGATGTCGCCTTGGTTTGGGCGCTCTGGCCGGAGACGTTCTGCATTACGGCCTATGAGGCGGTCGCGGGCGGTGCGGCAATTCTCACTTATCGAGAAAGCGGCAATGTCGCCGCCATGGTACGCGAGACGGGTGTTGGCGAAGTGCTTGACACCGAGGCGGCGTTGAAGGCGATGTTCGCTGATGGGAGCGTCTATCGGGTCGCCAAGCGACGTCCAAAATCAAGACTTCAGGTAGAGTTTGGTCGAATGACCGTCGATCTTTTGAGTGAGACTGCGGGATGAACGTCATATGCTACAGCAGCTTCACCTTTGGGTATCTGAATAGGGCTCGCGTTCTATTTTCATCGGTTAAGCGATTCCATCCGGACTGGCATTGCGTCGCTCTGATTACCGATGTTCCGCCCCCCGGCTTTCAATGGCGCGATGACGAGCCCATTGACGAAATCGTCTACGCCAAGGACCTCGGGATCGAGAATTTTGAGAGCTGGTTGTTTAAACTTGACGTGATTGAGGTGTGCACGGCCGTAAAGGGCCCCTATCTGCTTCAAGCATGCAAGGGCAAGGCTGATGCGGTCATCTATCTTGATCCTGACACTTGCTTGTTCAACTCACTAGATCCGTTGACCGAAGAGTTGAAGCGGTCGGAAATTGTCATTACGCCGCACCAGACCCATCCAGACGAGGAACGATCTGCGATTATCGATAATGAGATCACCTCGCTAAAGACCGGTATATACAATCTCGGATTTCTGGCGGTGCGAACAACAGGCGAGGGTCTGCGTATGGCCCAATGGTGGAGCGACCGCTTACTTGAATTTTGCCATGATGATATTCCAAATGGTCTGTTTGTTGATCAGAGGTGGTGCGACCACGTCCCTAGCTTCTTCGACAATGTCAAAATATTGAAGGATCCGGGCTATAACGTCGCAAGTTGGAACCTTAGTCATCGCACGGTCGATATCGATCATGGGGGCATGGCTCGTGTGAACGGCGTCCCGCTTCGCTTCTGGCACTTCACAAAGCTGGGGCCATTGGGCGACGTCATGACTAAGCGATACGCTTTAGATAATTTCCCTGTGTACGAGCTCTGGGCTTGGTACCGCGATCAGGTGGCGCTCGCGACGGGCACCGACGTTCCCCAAGGGTATTGGGCGTTCGGCGTCTACGACGACGGAGTGGCCATCTCTAAGGACCAGCGAGTGCTGTATCGTCATCGTAAGGATCTGCAGGAGGCCTTTCCAAATCCCTACGCTTCCGGAGAGGGAACACTACAGTCTTGGCTGTCAAATGAAGGTGTGGCCTAACTTGGCGCCGAATGCCCGATGCTGATACTCGATGATATTGAAGTCGAGCAATATACTGACACGGTATGGTCAAATACTCGTCCCCAAAAAAGATAGCGTTATCGGAAGGTCGCTCAGGCCTTATGGGGGGATATGCGGAATATGAAATCAGCATAGTCAGCACTCCGTGAAGGACGGCGATGTGATTTTGGATGTCGGTGCAAACATCGGCACGCATGCTCTCTTTTTAGCCTCGCGCTTTCCCTGCTCGCCGGTGTTTGCGTTCGAGGCGCATCCGTTGGCGGAAATGCTGCTTTCCGCCAATCTGCCTGTCGTCGAAGCCTAACTGTAAACCCATGCCGATGGCGTGTGGAAGGCATGCCGGGATAGGTGGGGTTTGTCCCACATACGACGACCTAGACTGGAGCATCGGCGCTGTGAATTTACGCGATGCCCTTCTTGGGGCTGAACAAACTATGCAGTATGATAGCTTCGCCTATCCGACTCTCATCGTGCCGCTTGATGTTGCCGATTCCTGGCAGGGCGCAATTGATAAAGAACAATGTCGAAGGCATGGAGGATGATGTTATAGCGAGGGCGGTCGGTTGATCGAACGCGACAGGCGGTGGTCTGTTTTGATGTCTTCGCGCTAGAGACTATGCGCCGTTGCCGGGAATTGCTTCTGGCAAGAGGGTATGATCTGCGATGGCTGGAAACAAATGCGTTCAACGATCAGAATTCAGTGGACGCGTTCAGGCCGTCTGCGCTCTAGGAGAAGCGAGCATACTTGCTTTGCCAGTCATTGATGGCTTCAGGGTTCGCTTCTTGAAACGCGTAAGCGGTAACGAGACCGATGTGCCCAGAAGCGCTTACGCGCGATAACCTAGGATTTTTCTGTGTTTGGTAAGTTTATTCCGACGTCGTTTGAAACCTCCTATAATAGACGTCTGCCTGTAATATCCCACGTCTCTTGGGAGGATGATCACTTTCGCGCCTACGTCGAGGGCGTTGTAGGAGTCTCGAAGGTTGTATGCCCGGATGAGGGGTACTTCGAGATGGCGAATGTCTTCGTGTATGATTCAAAGCATGTGTTCGTGGGGGATGGTTTTGAACCACTCACGACCGTGGATTATGCTGCTCAAGCGCAAGTCGCGGAGTCGGTCCGAATTGAGATCGCTCGCGACGCCTATCAAACACTAGGAGCGCAGGGCCGACTGGACGTAATTTTTTGTAAAGCCGGCGCCGATAACTTTGGTCATTTCCTCGCCGAGTGTGCGCCGCGGCTGTTGAACTTGGCGGCGGCGGGGTTAGGGCCCGTTAGGCTTCATATGCCTTATGGAAGCGCTATGTTTGCCGACTTGGTGCTGCGAGTTTGTGCTGCCCTGGCAATTGATGCCGAATTGAGAATAGGCAAGTTGGGCGATCTCGTACGAGTTGAGCGCGCTATTTATATGTCATCCGTATCGTCGCACAATACTAGAAAATCGCGAACGTTTAAGCTATTTCGAGACCTTGTGATCTCTATATTGAATATAGATCAAAATTATGATCGTAGGATCATGATTATTAGATCGCCAAATGAAGGCCGAAATATACGAAACTGGGACGCTTTGGCGCCCATATTTTCCGAATTCGACTATGAAGTCCTGTTTCCAGGGGCGATGAGCTTTCGGCAGCAGGTAAATACGTTTGCGGCGGCGGGGCGATTGGTGGGGACGCTTGGGGCGGGATTCACCAATTGTATGTGGGCCGGTGCGGACTGTAAGACCCTGATGTTCGATCCTGGACTATGCGATTTCTTTTTCTGGGATATCGCGGGACAGATGGGCCAGGATTTCCGGTGGTGCTTTTCCGGCACGGCTCAGCGCTGGAATGAGGCGCTCTCGGTTAGCGATTTCTCGATTGAAGCCGATGTCCTACGACAGCAACTTGCAGATCTTGGATAGAAAAATGTAACCAGACGTCGCGCACGACGGCGGCCGTCTGGCCTTTTGGTTAAAAGGGACCTGTGTGCCGGTCGGTCTTTTTGGACAGTACTGCGGTGCGGCGGCCGAATTCGACCGAGCCAACCCAAGGCGCATTGTCGGCTATAAACAAGTCGTGCGGACGCTCATCTCCGAGAGCGGTGTCGCCCGTCACATATCGTGACATCTTGACCAGATAATCAAAGGCCGAAATCGGTGAGAGGCCGTCGAACGCTGCGTTCTTTAGGTGACCGTCGAAGCTCGTGTCCAAATCCTCTACAATATAAGTCCCGCCTTTCTTCAGAATCGGGAATAGGATTTGCAGTGTGGTGATCTGGTGATCCCATCGGTGGGAGCCATCGTCAACGATGACTGTCGGAATCCCGAATTCTTGGATTACACTAAAGAGAAAATCGGTGTGGCTTGCGTCGCCAATTCGAATGTGGACGTTGCCGCCAGCGTATTTGACGCATTCTTCAGTGATGTCCAATCCAACTATAGTTGCATTGGGGAAGTATTGAGACCATGATCGAACTGAGCCTCCACGATAGACGCCGATTTCTAAGAGTGTGAACGACTGATCCCTGAGTCGCGAGAGGCGTCTGTCATACAATCTAAGGAAGTCGTGGTGGTTGGATGCCTTGTCGGTGCCGTGTTCCAAACCGATTTCGTCTAATGATTTCATCTCATTTAGCTCTATGATTGGGCGCGGGAGTTCAGTTGGTTATCGTGAGGTCGGCGATGTCAAGTGGGCCGGTGATGCATTTCCTTTTCTCCTGTGCTGCGAAATTCCAATGAGATCACTTGGAAGGGTGGCCTAGTTTCACGAGTTCTGGCTGGTAGTGAAAAATATTTTTGCTCTAAAGGCGCCGCGAGAGATGTGCCCACCTGAGGCTCCTGTGGAAATAGTTAAGGTCCGCGCAACGAAGGACGGGCAGGGTGGAGCGATCGAGGTTCATGAAAGGGCAGATCAACGGGGTGCTGCAGGAGCAGAAGTCGGCCTGACGGCGGCGCAGGGTGTGTCGGCGTCATGGGGAAGTCGGGCGACCTTTTACAGGTGGAGGGCCAGGTTCGGCGGGCTCGACGTTGTAGGAGGCCCGACGGCTGAAGTTGCTTGAGGGCGAGAATGCTCGGCACAAGCGGATGCTGGCGGTCGCGATGCTGGAAACGTGACCCTGAAGGACCTACCGGGAAAAAGTGGTGACGCTCGCCGGCTTGCGCGAGGCGGAGCGAAAGGCGGACGTGCCGTGTGCTCGCGTCGATCGGACGAGCGCGCGCTATCAGGCGGCGCGCACGGACGATGGTGTTCTGCGAGGCCGGCTTAAGGCCTTCGCCCAGTAGCGTCGCGGGGGCAGCGGATATATCGCGAGGAGCGGCGGATGGGAGTGAGCAATGGGCACGTTCAGAGTTCCGCTCGCGATCCGCTTTATATCGAAGAATGATTAAGCTGACTATTGGAGGACTGCGCAGCGCGATGTTAAGTCCCTGAACTAGAGCCTAATGAGCGGACAAAGGTGCGTAATGACCCAAGAACGTCGTAATCTCCTCCCAGGGGTTCCAAAGGTTGAATCGCCGTTTTTCGCCGATTTTTTTGATGCGGCCTCAACTTCGCCTGCGGTCTACGACGCCGCCGTTCAGCTTAACCAAAACGGCTACGCCATAATTGATTTTCCAGATGCGGAGATCGACTTAGTCGCCGAGCGGATAATGCGTGATCTTCACGATAGTTACGACTGGGATGCATTTCGATCTACAGGCGTTGGGTTACGCCTCCAGGATGCCTGGCAGGTCAACGATGATGTGCGGCGTTTGGCTGTTAACCAGACAGTGATTGACCTTTTAACTGCGTTATATGGACGTAAAGCGTGGCCCTTTCAGACGCTTAATTTTCCGGTCGGAACGCAGCAGCATTTCCACACTGATTCGGTGCATTTTTCATCGATGCCAGAACGCTTTATGTGTGGAGTGTGGATCCCTCTAGAAGATGTTGGCTTGCAGCAAGGGCCGCTAGTCTACTATCCGGGATCGCATAAGTGGCCAGTTTATAGCAACGAACATGTTGGACACCGCCATAGCGAAACATTCTCCACAAGTCAGACTGTGTTTGAGGAGATGTGGAGTCGTCTCGTGGCGGTGCATAATATTGAGCCCGTTCGCTTGGAGATACCTAGGGGAAAAGCGTTAGTATGGGCTGCAAATCTACTTCATGGCGGAGATATCCAGCTTGATAAGAGCAAAACGCGGTGGTCTCAAGTTACGCATTATTATTTCGATGATTGTGCATACTACACTCCATTGAATTCTGACCTTCCTGCTGGCCTGATCGATTTCAGGCGGCCGTTTAACATTGTTACAGGCGAGCCATCAGAGAATTTTCATCTTGGAAACAAGATCAATCAAGACTTTATTGAGGCTGTATCGCCACGGAGTGTGAAGGCCAACCAGCCTGTGGCTCATTTTGATGCTGAGGCCTATCTACGCGCTAACCCCGACGTTGCTGCAGCGGGTGAAGATGCATTCGACCATTGGACCAAGCATGGTCGTGCAGAAGGGCGTGCCTTGCGTCCTGGTGAGTGAAGATTCGATTTGCGTTTTCGCAGTTTGGATATTTGTAGCCTTTTAACGCTACGATGCCTTGAGTCGTAACTGCCTATATTAGCTGGATGTTGCATGTAGGCCCGGCCTGACTCCAGTTTCTCATGCAGCGATAACGAAAATCCTTTCCGGGTTTGAGCTCCGGTTTCTTGGGGGGCCAGAGGTCTGTCAGAGCGGCTTTCAACTCGCACAGCGGATCGGCCTTGTGCGGTCACCTTATTCCATTCGTCCTTACAAGAGCCGGATTTGAGCATCGCGTGGAGACAATTCTCAGGTGCAGGTCAGCGCCGCCCGAGGCTTCCAGCATTGAACGGGGGGATCTGAAAAGCGCCTCGTTCAGCAGCTCGTCACGCAGCTGGCGACTGGTTGAATGGAGGGGGCACAATTCTGGACACCCGATGACAGGCGCGCTGGTCAGTGCCGGACTCCGCAGGCGGACGGCGATGTAGGCGTGCCATTCTTTGAACGAGAGCTGGCCCGCCAGCAGGATCGAGGCCGAGCGGGTTCGGGCGTCCACGACGTCCAACAAGTCGTGCTTGCCCAGCTCGGTCAGCGGCGTCAGGCCGAAGTCATCTAGGATCAACAGATCAAAGCGAGTCAGCGACATCCGCAAGCGGCCCAGGCTGCCGTCCTGATGGGCGATCGCCATGTCTCCGAGCAGCTGGTGAGTTCGATAGTATCGCACCGTCAGGCTCACCCGCGCGGCGTGGCCGCCAAAGGCGCACGCCAGATGGGTTTTGCCGGTCCCCGTGGCGCCCGTCAGGATCAGGTTCTCAGCCTGGCGCACCCAAGCGCAGGTCGGAAGCTCGGCCATATGGGCCCGGTCTAGATTGCGAGCGGAGCGGTAGTCGATGTCCTCGGCCGCTGCCGGGATCTTCAGTCGCGCGGATTTCAGAATCCGCTTCAGGCGACGATCATCGCGGTACGCGGCCTCGGCCTGCAGGAAGTGCATCAGGCGATCTTGAAACGGAAGATCGGCGAACGCCGGCGCAGCGCCGTGGTGCTCGATCGCGCCGACCATGCCGTTGAGGTCGAAATCGCGGAGTTTGTCGACGATGTGAGTGGTGTTCATGGATCAGGCTCCGGCGAAATAGTCGGGACCGCGCACGTTCTCATTCGTGGCGGCGGTGTTGTTTGGGGTGACGAAGTCGGCCGGATCGGTGAACTCCAGGTTCCGATCCAGAATGTTGCGCACATGGCTAGACGGGGCTCGCCGCTCCGCACCGCGCGGGCGCAGGCCGCTTCCAATCTCACCGGACCGACACGCTTTGCCAGGTCGCGAAACGACCGATAGACGGCGGTCTTGGCGGCGCCGAAGAATGGACGTCCAGCCTCGCCCTGGACCACGGCCTGAACGCCGGGACCTTGCAGCCGGGACCACAGAACAACGTCCTCGTCGTTCCCGCCCGCTGGGCCAAGTGGTTGGGCGGCATGTGGGCCGGTCGGTTGAAGCCTCGCCCGCAACGGCCACCCGCGGGTGAACAGCGATCGGTTTTCCGTCGTGCCAGATTTCGACCGTGGCGGCGTTCCCGCGAACATCGACCCGCCAACTGATCAGCGTATGCGGCGCGGAGTACCGGCGCTGGTCGTGCACGACACGATAATCCGGCCCCAACAGGAGCTGACGCCGGACCTCGAAGCAGGCGAACGGCTCCGCCTGGATGGGCCGCAACGCCGGACGATCCAGTTGTTCGAAAAGAGTGCCGCGGGACTCTCCGGGCGCGCGCCGCAATGCCTTGGTGTTCAAACAAGCGAGCAGCCCGGCCAGCAGGACGTTCATCTCACCGAGAGACATCACCGGTCGATCTGCGAGCGCCAACCGCAGCAGGCGCTGAATCAGCTTCACGCCGATCTCCACCTTCGCCTTGTGTGTGGGGCTGTAGGCCCGGGCCGGGCGGGCGATTGTTCCGTGATAATCGCAGAAGGCCTGGAAGGTCGAATTGATCACCGCGTCCTGACCGGGCTTGTGGGATATAACGGCGGCCTTGAGATTGTCTGAGATGATCACCTGGGGGGCGCCGCCGAAGAAGCGGACCGCCTGTTCGTTCGCCCAGATCCAGTCGGCAACCCGCTGGGAGCGGGTGACGCAGGCGAAGGTGTAATCCGAGCTCGGAAGCACCGCGACGAATAGCTCGAACGGGAGCAGGTTGGCTGGGTCATCGTCGCGCCCGTGAGGCCGAAAGCCGGCGAAATCGACCATCATAGTTTCGCCCGGCCGATGACGCTGTCGCATGATCGGATGGGCCGCCACATCGTAGTCGCGGAACTTTCGGCAATAGTCGCGATAGGACGTCGTCGGCTGAGGCGCTCAACTTTGCGAAGAAGATGCTCAAACTTGAAGCGTCAGGCGTTCGTCATCCCCTCTGCCCGTGAGCCGCCCCGTGGCGCGGTACGCCAGAAGCGGTCGCTGACGCCGGCGCGAAAACCGGACGTTCAGAGCGGCCCAACAGAACGGCCGCTAACGACGCATAGCGGACATTCCATAGTCGCGTGTGTGGAGCCTTATCGCACTGTCGCTTGCTCCGTGGGATGCTGAGGAATGCGCCGCATTTAGGTCATCGTCACAGTGAAGCAGCTGGAGCCTTCACTTCGAGAGCAAGGCATTGGAGCTATCTGCCTGTACGGATCTGTCGCGCGAGAGACGCAGACCGACTCTTCGGACGTCGACCTTGCGTTCGACATCGCGCCAAGCGCGACCGAGCGCTTCTCCTTGATCGATCAAGCGCGCATCCAACGGCAACTGGCGGCAGCGCTCGGCACTAAGGTTGATCTCGTCGAGCGGGATTATCTCCGACCGCGGTTCGCCGTCTCGGCTTCGGTGATCTGTATGCGGCATTAAACGACCAAGCACCGGACAGCTTCAAGAATTGATTTTTTGACGCCACGGCCTGGCCTGTCGGCCCTTCCTTGCGTTTGTTCTGCCGCTCGTGGATGCAGCGAAGCAGGGCTGCGAGTTCGAGGTCATGCAAGTCCTGCGCTCCCAGTCGCCACTGCTGGCGAAGGAGGACTTGGCGGGAGGTGAGGTTGCCGCGCGGCTGGCACGGCTACGCCTTCTGACCGAAGAGCTGGGGGGACTTCTCGCGGATGGGTCTGCCGCTACAAATCAACAGGTGCTGATGCTCTTGCGTGATAGCGGCATCTTCGCGCTAGACCCACGCAACCCGCCTTATCTGGAAGCCGCTCCTGCGGCGGCAGACGCGGACGGTGCCGCTGACGACGAGGGGGCTGCTAAAGAGATCGCGGCGATGGAGCGCTTCTTGGCGTGCCCCGCCGCGCAGTTCTGGGGGTACTGGCAATACGTCCAGGAGCAATCGCCCTTCTCGACCCAGCAGGGCATCAAGGGGGCCGAGTTTCCTCGGGTGCTCGTCGTCCTTGATGGCGATGAAGGAACCCACACTCATTCTCGTACGATAAATATTTCGGGCTCAAGCCGTTGTCGGACCGCGATCTCAAGAACATCGCCGAGGGTCGCGAAACAGCGGTCGAGCGCGCTAGGCGACTGTTCTATGTCTGCTGCACTCGGGCCTTGAAAGATCTCGCTGTTGTCTGGTTCACCGGCGACACGGCCGCCGCTGAGGCGCGTCTAAGACAGCTTGCCCTGTTTGATGATGCGGCCATCCACCGGATGGGATGAAGCTAGCGGCTCAGAAAAGATGCCTCGACGCCTCGACATGAGCGCCAGTCCCGGCTTGTGGCGATGGTGTGGAGCCAGCCCAGGAGCGAACCTGCCGAAGGTCAGCTGAGAGTCAGCAGCCGACAGTTAGTTCTAGACAGCCCGATTTCTGCGGGTCAGTTCCGTTGTGGGGCGACGGCGCTTTATTGAATAGCTCTGTCGCCCCACAACTCTGACCGATGCCGTGTCCAGCTTGGCGCAAGCCGTCCGCACGAACTGACCAGAGGCGCCCAGTTGTTTGGCTTCACACAGTTGAAGGCAGACCGTAGCTATTCTTGGATGAGTGTCAGGGCGCGTATGACGATCAACCGGCGTGGCGGATTAAAAAATCTCCTTCGATGGAGGCGGTCGCTTCAGAAGCCGTTAGTTCTCGTATCGATTCAAAAGATCGGTCTGAAGAAAATGTCCACATCGGGTTCACGTAAGGATCGGTAGTGCATGCACGACCCCATCGATCACTTAGCTCTTGAAACTCCTCATCATCCCATGACGCTTTCTCTGACGTCAACGCGAAGCCCCGAGTTTTGCTCTCATAATGCAGTGCTTCAATTTCGGCGCAGTAAACTACCGACAGGCCACACGCGCGGACCTTCAGGCAAAAGTCTAGATCGTTATAAGCAATAGCTAAATCTTCCTCAAATCCCCCTGCGCGTTCGAACACATCATGTCGGACAGCTAGGAACGCGCCAGTAACTGCCGCCACTTCTCGGGAGCGCTTCCATCGATTCAGGGGGCCGCCGTCACTTGGTAAGGTGCCACGCCCTTCATGTATTGGCCGTCCAGATATTCCTCCCATAACAACGCCGGAGTGCTGGAGTGTACCATCCGGATAAAGTAGCCGAGCGCCAACCGCTCCGACATCGGGATCTGCCAACGTCTCCCTCAATCGAGTATCCCACCCACTAGACAGCATCTCTATGTCGTTGTTGGCAAACAAGATGATGCCTTCAGGTACGTGTCTGGCTCCAATATTGTTTAGGCGCGACCAATTAAATGGTTCATCTGCTGGAATTATCTTGCATGGGTTGTTGGATGAAATTCTCTCAAAGGTCAAAAACGTCTTTTCTTGTTGGCTTCGATTGTCAAGAACTAATATATCTAGCAAATCGATTCTATCGGAATGCTTTGTTAGAGAAATAATGCACGCTTCTAAGGTCTCATGCTCGTCGCGTGTGGGTATTACTACGGTTATTCGTTCGTGGTGATGGTTCGGGTCGGTATCTCTTTGGGGTGGGTAGTCGGAAATGATCGCGGCGGACGAGCATACCGATGAGAGAACTAAGGGGATGTGCCTAACATGTAGGTGACGATCTAAATGATCTCGTATTAATGTCTTGATCCAGTCTCCTTTTATTGTGTCTCTTAGCGTATCTATGGCTGTGTTCCAATCGAGACGTGAAAAATGACATACTGACGGCCCGATCAGGCAGGTCTCGATGTCGATACGAGCAGGAGCCGGATACAAAATTGGCGAAAAATAACGCGGCGTCCTATACCTATTCTGATGATGGTAATCATGGTCGGCGTATATTGCATCTGTCGGCAGCTGCCGGCTTGCAAAGCGCAGCCATTGCAATGCTAGAGGGGTAAGTATGGCGCCTGAAGTTAGAGTGACAATTTCAGAGAAATTGTCCGTGTCATTACATGACTTGAATGCAGTAATATCATCGAAGAATGAAAATCGATTGTCGTGGAACATTCTGCTTGCAACCGAATGGTTCATCACGTCAGAATCAACTAGAAAAAACGCTCTCCATGTGGTCTCAGACTGCTTGTTTAGGCCTCGAATCATTGCGAGAAGGATTGAGGGCCCAATACCTCTCCCATCTACTAAAATTTTAAAAGGGGTGGCATTCGGAATGCCGGGAACCGGAGGAGTTACAAGTGTGCTGCGGAATTTAGACCACTGTTCTGCGGATTCTGCGAGCGGACGCTTTGCTCTCAACTTCACACCGCCAGCATAAGCGATAGCTGCCTCATCGGATTTTCCTGATAAGTTGAGTACATGTCCTAATCCGACATATGCATCTGCCGATTTCGGGGATCGCTTCACAGCTTCTCGATAAACCGTTTCAGCCTCTCCTAATCTACCAAGCTCTTTAAGCGAATGGGCGAGGCCGAGGCGAGCACTGCCGCTATTCGGCCGAGCGCGAAGAGCCTGTTCGAAGCGAACTGCTGCATTTCCCCAATCGCCCACCGTCCTGGCCTCTCGTGCCGCCGCTAGGCTTTCTGCATACTTTGGCTGCCGTCCGATCCATTCGTACCGTACCCGATAGAAAAATCGCATGCTGCGCTTTAGCAAGTTGCGCTCCATAAACATCAGACTGTCCAATATTCGTTCACCAAGCGGAGAGCTCAGGGTTGAACTCGAGTGCCGCATCGGGCTGTGCCACGGCTATGGTCGAAGTAGAAACTATTTCATGGTGCGCGTGAGGTGCGCTTGCTCATGCCGTTGCCGTCTTCACTGCTGTGGCAACTTCCGCCACCAGCCGCTTCACCAGCGCCTCGTCGTCGCCCTCGGCCATGACGCGGATCAGCTTTTCGGTGCCTGACGCGCGGACCAGCAGCCGACCCTGACCATTCAACGCAGCTTCGGCTTCGGCGATGGCGGCCACGACGGCGTCGTTCTCCAGCGGCTTGCCAGCGTTGAAACGGACATTCTCCAGCAACTGGGGCACGGCGTCGAACTGATGGGCCAGTTCGCTCATCGGCTTGCCGGATTCGACCAGGACGGCCAGCACCTGCAACGCCGCCATCAAGCCGTCGCCGGTCGTCGCGTGATCGCGCAGGATGATGTGGCCCGACTGTTCGCCGCCGATGTTGAAGCCGCCTTCGCGCATCCGCGCCATCACATAGCGGTCGCCGACCTTGGTGCGCTCCAGCGACAGGCCTTCAGACTTCAGGCGCCGCTCCAGGCCCAGGTTGGACATGACGGTGGCGACCACGCCGCCGCCGGTCAGCAGGCCGCGTCTGGCCCAGTCCAGACCGACCAGAGCCATGATCTGGTCGCCGTCCACCACCTGACCCTTCTCGTCGCAGATGATCAGCCGGTCCGCATCCCCGTCCAGGGCGATCCCGATGTCGGCGCGGTAGCGTTTGACCGCCTCTGACAGGGTCGCCGGATGGGTCGAACCGCACTCGGCATTGATGTTGACGCCATTGGGTTCGACCCCGACGGGGAAGACCTCGGCACCCAGTTCGAACAGGGTGGTGGGGGCGACCTTGTAGCCTGCGCCATTGGCGCAATCGACGGCGATGCGCAGACCCTGCAGGCTGAGACGTTTGGGGAAGGCCTGTTTGGCGATCTCGATATAGCGGGCCTGGGCGTCGTCTATGCGTTTGACCCGGCCCAGCTTGTTGGACGGCGCCAGATCCTGGTCCAGACCGGCGTCCATCAGGGCTTCGATCTTCAACTCGATCTCGTCGGACAGCTTATAGCCGTCCGGGCCGAACAGCTTGATGCCGTTGTCGGCGTAGTCGTTATGCGAGGCCGAGATCATCACGCCCAGATCGGCCCGCATCGACCGCGTCAGCATGGCCACGCCCGGCGTCGGCACGGGGCCGAAGGTGCGCACATCCATGCCGACTGATGCAAAGCCCGCCACCAGGGCCGGTTCGATCATATAGCCCGACAGGCGAGTGTCCTTGCCGATCACCACCAGATGACGTCGGTCGTCGCTGGTGCGGAACAGCTTGCCCGCCGCCAGACCGACGCGCAGGGCGACTTCCGCCGTCATCGGATAGGTGTTGGCCCGACCACGCATGCCGTCGGTGCCGAAGTATTTTCTGTCGCCCAAGGTGAGGTCCTCTTGTTTCGGGTAACGTTCCGAAACCCCTTTTTTGATGCGGCGCGCCTTAAGATTGCATAGACGGCCAATGGGGCTTGGTCTGTGGCTTAACCCCGGATCGCCCTCAGTGCAAAGCGGCGACCCTTTTGCGTTGTTACGGAGCCTTCCAGACATGTGCGGCATTATCGGCGTCATCGGCAACGGCCCAGTTGTTCCCCGCCTGATCGACAGCCTGAAACGGCTGGAGTACCGGGGCTATGATTCCGCCGGGGTCGCCGCCATGGTGGATGGCACGGTCGAGCGCCGTCGGGCCAAGGGCAAGATCCGCAATCTGGAAGCCGTTCTGGCGGAAGAGCCGCTGAAGGCGACCATCGGCATCGGCCATACCCGCTGGGCCACCCACGGTGCGCCGACCACGGTGAACGCCCACCCGCACAAGGCCGGGCGCGTGACCCTGGTCCACAACGGCATCATCGAGAATTTCGCCGAACTGAAGGCTGAACTGGCCGCTGAAGGTCATGTCTTCGAAAGCCAGACCGACACTGAGGTCATCGCCCACCTGCTGGACGCCGCACTGAAGACGGGCCGCAAGCCGATGGAGGCCTTTAAGGCCACGCTGGATCGGCTGACGGGGGCCTATGCCCTGGCCGTTCTGATCGACGGCGAGGACGGCCTGATCCTGGGCGCCCGTCGCGGCAGCCCGCTGGTCGTCGGTTGGGGCGAAGGCGAGATGTATCTGGGGTCCGACGCCCTGGCGGTCGGCCCCTTCACGCAGCAGATCTCCTATCTGGAAGAGGGCGACTATGTCGCCGTCACCCGCGACGGCGCCGAAATGTTCGACGCCTCGGGCCAGCCGGTCGACCGGGCCGTGGTTCAGGTGTCTGCGTCCTCGGCCATGGTCGAAAAGGGCGAGTACCGTCACTTCATGGAGAAGGAAATCCATGAACAGCCCGACAGCGTCCAGCACACCCTGTCGGAGTATCTCGATCTGGTCACCGGTAAGGTGAAGCCGCAGGGCGTCGATTTCGCCGCCATCGACCGCATCCAGATCGTCGCCTGCGGCACCGCCTTCTACGCCGGTCAGATCGGCCGTTATGCGTTCGAGAAGCTGGCGGGCCTGCCCTGCGACGTGGAGATCGCATCCGAGTTCCGCTACCGCTCGCCCGCCGTCTCGAAGACGACGCTGGCGGTCGCCGTCAGCCAGTCGGGCGAAACCGCCGACACCCTGGCCAGCCTGACCTGGTGCAAGGCCCAGGGTCTGCCGACGGCGGCGGTGGTCAATGTCCATACGTCTTCGATGGCGCGCGAGGCGTCGGTGCTGTGGCCGACCCACGCCGGGCCGGAGATCGGCGTCGCCTCGACCAAGGCCTTCACCGCCCAGGTCGCCGCCCTGCTGGCCTTGGCCGTTGCCGCGGGCGTCGCGCGCGGCCGGATCGATGCGGCTGCCGAGGCGGAACTGGTCAAGGCCCTGTTCGAAAGCCCGCGCGTGATCGCCGAAGCCCTGCGGATGGACGAAACCATCCGCGCGGTGACCCAGGAGTTGTCAAAGGCGACCGACGTTCTGTTCCTGGGCCGTGGTCCCATGTTCCCGCTGGCCATGGAAGGCGCGCTGAAGCTGAAGGAGATCAGTTACATCCACGCCGAGGGTTATGCCGCCGGCGAACTGAAGCACGGCCCCATCGCCCTGATTGACGAAGAAACCCCGACCATCGCTCTGGCCCCCCTGGACGATGTCTTCGACAAAACCGCGTCGAACCTTCAGGAAATCGCAGCGCGTGGTGGCCCGGTCATCATGATCACGCCCGAGAACGCGCCCGATCCGCACGGCGTCGGCATCCGCCGCATCGACGCCCCCGACTGCCACCCCCTGATCGCGCCGCTGGTCTATGCCGTGCCGATGCAGCTTCTGGCCTATTACACCGCCGTCCAGAAAGGCACCGACGTCGACCAGCCCCGCAACCTGGCCAAGTCCGTCACGGTCGAGTGAGGGACTTCAACGGCGTGAATTTCTGTGCGCTCTAGGCCGCCGCTCGTTTGCGGATGCGGGCGATGCGGCGCAGGCGGCGCCAGAAACGGCCGCGCTCGGGCTCGGGATAGGGCTGCAGGTTCTCGACGAACTGCTCGGCGGACGCGCGCCAGCTGAACTTCTCGGCGTAGGCGCGCACGTCCTTGCGGTCGAGCTTCAGGCATTCCAGGCAGGCGGTCTTCAGGTCCTTGTCGATCGCGCCGGCGTTGGAGCCGGGGATGATGTCGATCGGGCCGTGGGCCGGATAGGCGGCGACCGGCGTGCCGGTGGCCATGGCCTCCAGGATCACCAGGCCGAAGGTGTCGGTCCAACTGGGGAAGACGAAGACGTCGGCATCCCGGAAGCAGCGGGCCAGGTCGTCGCCGAACTTGGCCCCCAGGAACTTGGCCTCCGGATATTTCTCCTGCAGGTCGGCGCGGGCAGGACCGTCGCCGACGATGATCTTGGTGCCGGGCAGGTCCAACTGGAGGAAGGATTCGATGTTCTTCTCGACGGCCACGCGGCCGACGTTCAGGAAGAAGGGGCGGGGCCAGTCTTTTCCCCCCATCTCGTCATAGATGCGCTCCAGGTCGGGGTTGAACACCTCGGTGTCCACGCCGCGCGACCAGGGCGAGACATTCTTGAAGCCGTGCTCGACCAGTTCGTCGCGCAGGGTCGGTGTCGCCACCATCAGGCGGCCCGACGGCTTGTGGAACCACTTCATATAGGCGTAGCCGACCTGCACCGGGATCGGGAAACGCGCCGAGACATATTCCGGAAATTTGGTGTGATAGCTGGTCGTGAACGGCAGCTTCCACTCCACGCAGATGCGGCGCGTGGCGATGCCGATGGGGCCTTCGGTGGCGATGTGCACGGCCTCGGGCTCGAAAGCGCGCAGCATTTCGCGAATCTCTTCCTCAGCGCCCAGGGCCAGTCGGATTTCCGGATAGGTGGGGCAGGGAATGGTCTTGAACAGGCTGGGCTCGATGACCTCGACCTCATGCCCCATGGCGCGGCATTCCGCGATGGTGCGGGTCAGGGTGCGGACGACGCCGTTGACCTGGGGCTCCCAGGCGTCGGTGGCCAGAACGATGCGCATTGAGGCGGGCGGACCCTGAGCCGTTAATCAAGAGCGGAACTTCTAGCCGGTTCGGATGACGATGGCGAGACGGATGCTAGATCGGCAGCACGGTCGTCGACTTCACCTCTTCGAGAACCGCATAGGTTCGGGTCTCGCGCACGCCCGGCATCCGCACCAGAACGTCGCCCAGGAAGGCGCGGTAGGCGTCCATGTCGCCGACGCGGGCCTTGATCAGATAGTCGAAGCCGCCGGCGACCATGTGGCATTCCAGAACCTCGGGCTGGGTGCGGACGGCCTCGGCGAAGGCGTCGAAGACGTCGCCGGTGGTGCGGTCCAGCAGAACCTCGACGAAGATCAATAGGTCGCGCCCGACCTGGGCCGGGTCGATCATGGCGGCATAGCCGGTGATGATCTTCTTTTCGCGCAAGCGTTTGACCCGCTCGAAACAGGCTGCGGGCGACAGGTTGCAGCGCCGGGCCAGTTCGGCGTTGGAGATGCGGGCGTCGGTTTGCAGCACCCGCAGGATGCGGCGGTCGACGGCGTCGATTTCAATCATCGGAAAATCGCCCCTGAATACGAATGATCATCGGCTCGTTGATCTATCATACGAAGCACCTTCAATGAACTCCGGCATATAGGGCTTAAATCCACAGGATTTGCCGCGCCATGACCACTGCCCCCTTCACGCCTTCGAGCCTGGCCGCATGGGACGGTCTGGATGCGCGCAAGTTTCAGAATGAGCGCGAGGCCGTCGCCGCCAATCTGGCGCGGATTCCGCTGAACTCCGCTGAGCGCGCTGCGGTGGTGGATGAGGCGGTGGCCCTGGTCGAGCACGCCCGCCGCAGTCAGAAGAAACAGGGGGTGGTCGAAAGCTTCCTGCAGCAGTTCTCGCTGGGCACCCGTGAAGGCCTGGCCCTTATGTGCCTGGCCGAGGCCCTGCTGCGCGTGCCGGATGAAGAGACGCGCGACCGTCTGATCGCGGAAAAGATCGGTTCCGCCGACTGGGCGTCGCACCTTGGCCAATCCGACAGTCTGTTCGTCAACGCCTCGACCTGGGGTCTGATGCTGACCGGCAAGCTGGTCGATGTGGATGATGAGGCCAAGACCGACCTGTCCGGCTTCCTGAAGCGGATCGCGGGCCGGATCGGAGAGCCGGTCATCCGTCAGGCCGTGGCCACCGCCGTCAAGATCATGGGCGAGCAGTTCGTGGTCGGGCGCACCATCCAGTCGGCGCTGAAACGCTCGAACAAGGAAGGTTGGCTGTGCAGCTTCGACATGCTGGGCGAGGGCGCCCGCACCGTCGCCGACGCTGATCGCTATGAAAAGATCTACGCCGACGCCATCGAGGCGGTGGGCAGGACGTCAAAGGGGCAGGGGCCGGAACACGGCCACGGCGTGTCGGTGAAGCTGTCGGCCCTGTCGCCCCGCTATGAGGCGACGCACGAGGACGACATCTGGGCGACCCTGTATCCCCGCATCCTTCGTCTGGCCCAGATCGCGGCCAAATACGACATCAACTACACGATGGACGCCGAAGAGGCGGACCGCCTGGCCCTGTCGCTGAAGCTTCTGGATCGGCTGGCGCACGAGCCCTCGCTGGGCGGCTGGACCGGTCTGGGCCTGGCGGTTCAGGCCTATCAGAAGCGGGGTCTGGAGACGATCCAGCGGGTCGCCGACCTGGCCCGCCGCTCAAACCGTCGCCTGATGGTGCGTCTGGTCAAGGGCGCCTATTGGGACACCGAGATCAAGCGCGCCCAGGTCTTCGGCCGCACCGATTATCCGGTCTTCACCACCAAGACGGCGACCGATCTGAACTATCTGGTCTGCGCGCGCGCCATGATCGAGGCCTCGCCCGACATCTATTCCCAGTTCGCCAGCCACAACGCCCACACCCTGGCCGCCGTGCGCCGCATGGCGCGCGATCGCGGCGTCACCGTCGAGCATCAGCGCCTGCACGGCATGGGCGAGGCCCTGTACGACGCCGCCATCGAGAAATGGTCCGATGAGACGGTGATTGTGCGCGCCTACGCCCCCGTCGGCGGGCATGAGGAACTGCTGCCCTATCTGGTGCGCCGTTTGTTGGAGAACGGCGCCAACTCCTCCTTCGTCCACGCCCTGCTGGACGAGCGTGTTCCCGCCTCGGCCGTTGCGGCTGATCCCATTTCCCTGGTCGAGCAGGCGCCCGACCGTCACCCCAAGATTCCGGTTCCGCAAGATATGTACGGCGATCGTCAGAACTCCCTCGGCCGCGACTATTCCCAGGCCGCCGACCGCGAAGCCCACGCCAAGGCGCTGCAGCTGGTCGATCGTGAAAAACTGACCTCCGGCCCCCTGATCGCTGGACGCTTGCGCGCCGGGATCAACGCCCAGGACGTGACCAATCCGTTCGACCGCACTCAGGTGCTGGGTCATGTGTCGGAGGCGACCGAGGCCGACATCGACGCCGCCGTCGAAGCCGCCGGCAACGCCCAAGTTCAGTGGGACCGTCAGGGCGGCGCCAAACGCGCCGTGATCCTGCGCGCCATGGGTGATGCGCTGGAGGCGGACATGGACCGTCTGATCGCCCTGCTCAGCCGCGAGGCGGGCAAGACGCTGAACGACGGCGTCGCCGAGGTGCGCGAGGCCGCCGACTTCTGCCGCTATTATGCGCTGTTGGCTGAACGCGACTTCTCCGCGCCCGAGACGCTGAAAGGCCCGACTGGCGAAACCAATCAGCTGATCCTGCACGGGCGCGGCGTCTTCGCCTGCATATCGCCGTGGAACTTCCCGCTGGCCATCTTCACCGGCCAGATCGCCGCTGCGCTTGCCGCCGGCAATGCCGTGCTGGCCAAGCCTGCCGAACAGACGCCGCTGATCGCCGCCGAGGCCGTGCGTCTGTATCACCGGGCGGGTCTGAACCCCGACCTGCTGGCTCTGGTTCCCGGTCGTGGCGAGACGGTCGGCGCGGCCCTGGTCACGCATCCGGGCATCGACGGCGTCGCCTTCACCGGCGGCACCGACACGGCCGCGGCCATCAACCGCTCCATCGCCGCGCGCCCCGGCGCCATTATCCCCTTCATCGCCGAAACCGGCGGCCTGAATGGCATGTTCATCGACACCACGGCGCTGAAGGAGCAGGTCATCGATGACGTCATCCTGTCGGCCTTCGGCTCAGCAGGGCAGCGCTGCTCGGCCCTGCGCGTCCTTTATGTGCCCAAGGATTCCGCCGACGCCCTGATCGAGGGACTGAAGGGCGCTCTGGCCGTCCAGACCGTCGCCGACCCCGCCGACCCCAAGACCGACATCGGCCCCGTCATCGACCCGGAGTCGCGCCGCGCCCTGGAAACCCACGTCGAACGCCTTTCCAAGGAAGCCAGGATCATCGCCCGCGCCAACCTGCCGCTGGGCGCCGAAAAGGGCGACCTGTTCGCCCCGACCATCGCCGAAATCCCCACGCCCGACTTCCTGGAGCGCGAGGTGTTCGGCCCTATCCTGCACATCTACCGCTATGCGCCGTCCGACCTGAAGACGGTCGCGGGCAAGCTGGCTGCGCGCGGCTACGGCCTGACCCTGGGCGTCCACAGCCGCATCGAGGCCTTCGCCGATGAAGTCGTCGCCCTAGTCCCCGCCGGCAACGTCTACGTCAACCGCTCCATCACCGGCGCCGTCGTCGGCGTCCAACCCTTCGGCGGCGAAGGCCTGTCCGGCACTGGCCCCAAGGCTGGCGGACCCAACAGCCTGATCCGTTACGCTGCCGAGAAGGCGATCAGCGTGAACATTGCAGCGCAGGGGGGAGATCCGGCGCTGTTGAATTTGTAAATCGTATTCGTGGCTTGAAGCGGTGAAAATTTTTACGGCTATTCAGCGCCCACCTTGCTGTACAACTCACGTAAGCGGGCGTCGTAGGCATCGTTGTTGAAGAGGGCGGCTTGCGTTCGACCTCGTGCAGACGCCTCCTCGCGCCACCCTGCGTCGGCGTCGATCATTCTCACGGCTTTGGCGAGCGCATCGATGTCATAAGGGTCGACCTGAAGCGCGGCGTCGCCGGCGACCTCGGGAAGAGAGCCTTGATTGGACGTCAGAACGGGTGTGCCCAGGCTCATCGCTTCGAGCACGGGAAGGCCAAATCCCTCATACAGGGACGGAAACAGGACCGCCCGAGCGCCACGGATCAGGCTGATCAGGGTGGTGAATGACATATATTCGTAGAAATGGACCCGGTCAGCGCCTGGACCGCCTACGGACTTCAGGTGTGTGATGGGTGCGATTTCGGGCTCGCTCAGCCAGCCCCGGCCTCCGACGACGACAAGCGGCGTCTTTACGCCCGAGGCCAGATAAGCTTCGACGACACGGCCCAGGTTCTTCTTCGGCTCGACGGCGCCGAAATGTAGAAAATATTCGCTCCAGCCGAGCTGAAATGTCGCTTCGAGTTCTATGGCGACATCGGCCTGAGGGCGATCAATCAGGGCTTCGGGCAGGCTGACCGCCTGGTAGGTGTTGGTGACACGGTCCTCTGGAACGCCCAGCATGCGGATGACGTCCTGGCGCGTGGCTTCTGACACCACGGCGATATGATCTGCGTGGCGCACCACTTCACGGCACAGGTTCATGAACACCTGCTTGTTGTGCAGTGTCGTGTGCGGAAGCCGCAGAGGAATCAGGTCGTGGATTGTGTAGATGTTGGGCGCATTGCGGGCGCGCAGCGGAAGAAGCGTGGTCCAGTGCATCACGTCAGGCGCGGGGGCCTCATCGGTCGCAAAATGTACTGGCGTGCCGCGACCATGCTTCTTGAAGGCGCGGTTGGCGTAGAAATACAGCTTGTGACTGGCCCAGAACTGAGCAGCGACGGGGCGGGCGGCTTCACCGCCGGGCCAGATCACGTCGCTGGAAATGCTGACAGGGTGAGCTGTTCGGCCTTGCGGGCTGAAGAAAGTCCGCAGATCGCGATCAAACTTCTGCGCCATGCGGAGCGGTGTGGCGGGGCGTTCCGGATCCAGTATCGCCACCTCCCCAAAAGGCTTGAACGGCCCGGCTGGGATCGTGGGCCCAAATAGTGCTTCGGTTCGAAAGCCTAGACGATCAGCCGCCTTGAGCAGATTACGGCTATATGTGGCGATTCCTGTGCCTTGGGTCGCCGCGAGGTTGAAACCGTCAACGCAGATGGACTGGCCAGTGCGATCCTTCGCTTTCGTGTCAGGCATTTCCGCGCATCTCGATGAGGTCTCGACCGCGTGCGGGTCGTGTCGGACCTAACATGTGTTGTGATCGCCTGACCAGAATGACCGTGGCAAAGACCCTTCCGGGCGTGACTCCGCGCGTCACCCCCGCTATCTCGCGCGGGCAATGAACGAAACCGAACGCCAATCCGAAGAACGCAGCTGGGAGACGGCGAAGACGCTCGCCGAGGCCCTGCCGTATATTCAGGTCTATGACCGTGAGACCGTGGTCATCAAATACGGCGGCCACGCCATGGGCGAGAGCGCCGTGGCCAAGCAATTCGCCGCCGATGTCGTGCTGCTGAAGCTGATGGGCGTGAACCCGGTCGTAGTGCACGGCGGCGGGCCGCAGATCAGCGCCATGCTGGATAAGGCGGGCGTGAAATCCAGCTTCATCGACGGCCTGCGGGTCACGGACCCGGCGACGATGGAAGTCGCCGAGATGGTGCTGTCGGGCGCGGTCAACAAAGAGATCGCCCACTGGATCACCATGGCCGGCAAGGAAGCCGATGTGCGTGGCGTGGGCCTGTCGGGCAAGGACGCGGGTCTGCTG
This sequence comes from Brevundimonas nasdae, assembly GCF_019395145.1. Taxonomy (NCBI): domain Bacteria; kingdom Pseudomonadati; phylum Pseudomonadota; class Alphaproteobacteria; order Caulobacterales; family Caulobacteraceae; genus Brevundimonas; species Brevundimonas nasdae. The sequence continues at coordinate 2,660,335 of NZ_CP080034.1, read as the reverse complement.
ACGGTCGAGAAGACGCGCCGCACCAAGCGCGACCCCGACAGCATGATCGAGCACGAGGTTGATCTGGGCTATGTCGGCGAACCGACCAAGGTCGATCCGAAGCTGATCGCCGGACTGATCGCCTCGGAGACCGAGGACTGGGTTCCGGTCATCGCCCCGATCGGCGTGGCCGAGGACGGCCAGACCTTCAACGTCAACGCCGACACGGTGGCGGGCGCCATCGCCGGTTCGCTGAACGCCAAGCGCATGCTGCTGCTGACGGACGTGCCGGGGGTCAAGGGGGCGGACGGCCAGATCATCCGCCAGATGACGCTGGAAGAGGCGCAGAACCTGATCGACACCGGCGTGGCTACGGGCGGCATGATCCCCAAGCTGGAGACGGCGATGGCGGCGGTTCGCGCGGGCGTCGAGGCCGTGGTCATTCTGGACGGCCGCCGGTCGCACGCCATGCTGGTGGAGCTGTTCACCGAGTTCGGCGCAGGCACCCTGGTGAAGGCGTCTTGACCGACCTGAACCCCGCCAATCTGGGCCACGTCAACGCCTGGGTGTTCGACATGGACGACACCCTTTATCCGCGTGAGCAGGGGCTGATGCGTCTGGTCCAGGCGCGGATCAACGCCTTCGTGGTCGAGGCCGTGGGCCTGGCGCCGGAAGAGGCGGCGGTGATGCAGCGCCAGTTTCTGGACGAGCACGGCACGACGCTGGCGGGCCTGATGGCCAACTACGCCGTCGACACCGACCGCTTCCTGAAGGAAGTGCATGACGTGCCGCTGGATTCGGTCGAGCCGAACCCGCGTCTGGCCGAACGGCTGAAGGCCCTGCCGGGCCAGTGTTTCGTCTTCACCAACGGCGCGCGCGACTATGCGCACCGGGTGCTGGACCGGATCGGGATTTCCGACTGTTTCGCAGGCGTCTTCGCCATCGAGGACGGGGATCTGACGCCCAAGCCGAACCCGGCGACCTTCCGGCGGATGCTGGAGCGGTTCGACATCCAGTCCCACCGCGCCGCCTTTTTCGAAGACACGCCCAAGAACCTGGAGCCGGCCAAGGCGCTGGGCATGACCACGGTTCTGATCGGCGACGGGCATGGCAAGCCGTTGGGCGACCACATCGACATCATCGCCCCCGATCTTCTCGACTTCCTCTCCGACCTGAATCTCAAGGACGCCGCATGACCGACCTGTCGCATCTCGAATCCGTCATCGAGGCGGCCTGGGAAGACCGCGCCAATGTCTCGGCCGCGACGCAGGGCGATGTGCGCCATGCCGTCGAAAGCGCGCTGGCCCTGCTGGACTCCGGCCAGGCGCGCGTGGCCTCGCGCGGCGACAACGGCGTCTGGACCACGCATCAGTGGCTGAAGAAGGCGGTGCTGCTGTCCTTCCGCCTGAACGACAACCAGATCATGCGCGCCGGATCGCGCGGCCCGGTCCTGCCGATCTCGTCGGACCACGCCTCGGGGCTGGGCCCCTTCTGGGACAAGGTGCCGAACAAGTTCGGCGAATGGGGTCAGGCCGATTATCAGGCGGCGGGCTTCCGCTCGGTGCCGGGCGCCATCGTCCGTCAGGGCACCTATATCGCCAAGAACGTCGTGCTGATGCCGTCGTTCGTGAACATTGGCGCCTATGTCGATGAGGGCACGATGGTGGACGCCTGGGCCACGGTCGGCTCCTGCGCCCAGATCGGCAAGAACGTGCACCTGTCGGGCGGCGCGGGCATCGGCGGCGTGCTGGAGCCTCTGCAGGCCAATCCCACCATCATCGAGGACGGCTGCTTCATCGGCGCCCGCGCCGAGGTCGCCGAGGGCGTGATCGTGCGCGAGGGCGCGGTCCTGGCCATGGGCGTCTATCTGTCCGGGTCGACCAAGATCGTGGACCGCGCCACCGGCGAAGTCTTCCGCGGCGAAGTTCCGGCCTATTCGGTCGTCGTGCCGGGTTCTCTGCCGGACCCCAAGGGCGGCCCGTCGCTGTATTGCGCCGTCATCGTCAAGCGGGTCGACGCTCAGACACGGGCGAAGACCGGCGTGAACGAACTGCTGCGCGACTGATTTTCGCTGAATTTCGGATAGCAGAAAGCCCGCCCCGTTCACTTGGGGCGGGCTTTCTCGTTTGCGGGCAGCGCTAGAACCAGTCGACCGCAATCTCAGACTGTCATTCCGGGGCTGAGCGAAGCGAAGAACCCGGAAGCCAGGGCTGCGGCGTCGTTGCTGGGCGTATTCGGCGCTGGATTACGAGTCTCCTGGATTCCGGGTTCGTCCTACGGACGCCCCGGAAGGACGGTCTGAGGTTGAATGCCGATTGAACCTTGCGGTCAGCAGCCGCCACCGGGAATCTGCGCGGCGGGCGCCGCCACGGTCAAGGCGTCGCCCTTCAGCATCAGGAACACGCGGGCGCATCCGCCTTTGGGGGCGCGATGCCATTCGTCTGGTGCGCCTGACAGCAGGGATGTCCCGCCGACCATAGCCCGATAATCGGTGTGCCAGTCGAAGTAGGAATTAGGGGCCAGGGTCAGGCCGGTCACCTCGGCTTTCCACGATTGGACATCGACCCGTGAATAGCGGCCGTCGCTGGAAAGATGGAAGACGATGTCGTCGTTGTAGTTGCCGCTGCCGAGAGCGTTGCTCTCGAACACAATCAGCTCTCCCGTCTGATAGGGAGGATTGTACCATTGCGCGTCCTGGCTTTCGGCGTGGGCCAGAAGTTGTCGCTGGCCGTCCTTTGTCTGGCGAATGACCGCTACGGCGCAATAGCCGTCGTAACAGAAACCCGCTCTGTTCTTGGGATCGGCGGGGCCTGTGCCTTGAAGCTGATAGACAAGCGCGGCACCGTCCGCGTCGGGGCCTGAGGAAAAGACGCCCGTTTCATAGACCACGCATCTTTTCTCGGATGACCCCATGCAGGGCTCAGGCTGTGTGCGGCTCTTGGACGGCTTTTCAGGCGCTGGTGGGGGCGAGCAGGCGCCCGCCAGTATGGCTATGGCGATCATTGTCGCGTGTCGCATGGGCCTGAGGGTGTCTGGTCTGGGGGAGATACTGCTCAGTATCAACGACAAGAGGGACGCGCCATCGGCCCGCCCCTCTCTGTTTATCACTATCGATTGACCACCCATCAGGCGGTTATGAAAGGCGATGCCTCGGTTTACTGGCCGAGCCGCTTCAGATCCGGCGGCGTCGCTTCGTCGGTGAGGAGGGCGATGGCTTCCTCGATGGTGACGATGGTCTGGGCCTGGCTGCCCAGGCGGCGGATTGCGACCTTGCCTTCTTCGGCTTCCTTGCGGCCGACGACGGCGATGGCGGGCACCTTGCCGACTGAGTGTTCGCGGATCTTGTAGTTGATCTTCTCGTTGCGCAGGTCGGTTTCGACGCGCAGGCCCGCCGCGCGGAACTTGGCCGTGACCTCTTCGGCATAGCCGTCGGCGTCCGACGTGATGGTCGCCACCACGGCCTGGGTCGGGGCCAGCCACAGCGGGAAGGCGCCCGCATAGTTCTCGATCATGATGCCGATGAACCGTTCGAACGACCCCAGGATCGCGCGGTGCAGCATGACCGGGCGGTGCTTCTGGCCGTCTTCGGCGATATAGGTCGCGTCCAGACGTTCGGGCAGGACATAGTCCAGCTGGATCGTGCCGCAGGTCCATTCGCGGCCGATGGCGTCCTTGACGATGAAGTCCAGCTTTGGCGCGTAGAAGGCGCCGTCGCCCTCGGTCACGACCGGTTCGGTCCCGGCGGCGCGGGCGGCCTCAAGCATCAGGGCTTCGGCCTTGTCCCAGAACTCGTCCGAACCGGCCCGGTTCTCGGGACGGGTGCCCAGGCTGATATAGGCGGTCTCCATGCCGAGGTCGGCGTGGACGCTGCGGGCCAGCTTGATGAACTCGGCCGTCTCTTCGACGATCTGGTCCTCACGGCAGAAGATGTGGGCGTCGTCCTGGGTGAAGCCGCGCACGCGCATCAGGCCGTGCAGCGAGCCCGACGGCTCATAGCGGTGGCAGGCGCCGAACTCGGCCATGCGCAGCGGCAGCTCGCGATAGGACCGCTGGCCCTGATCGAAGATCTGGACGTGGCCGGGGCAGTTCATCGGCTTGAGCGACAGGGTCTCGCCCTCGACCGTCTCGCAGACGAACATATTGGGGCGGTACTTGTCCCAGTGGCCGCTCTGCTCCCAGAATTTGCGGTCCAGCACCTGGGGCGTCTTGACCTCGACGTATCCGGCGGCGTCCAGGCGGCGGCGCATATAGGCCTCCAGCACGCGCCACAGCACCCAGCCCTTGGGGTGCCAGAAGACCATGCCGCGCCCCTCTTCCTGCATGTGGAAGAGCTCCATCGCCTTGCCGACCTTGCGGTGGTCGCGCTTTTCGGCCTCTTCGATCCGCAGCAGATAGGCGTCCAGATCCTCCTTGGTCGCCCAGGCGGTGCCATAGATGCGCTGAAGCTGGGCGCGGTTGCTGTCGCCCCGCCAATAGGCGCCCGCCAGCTTGGTCAGCTTGAAGGCCTTGCCGACGAACTTGGTTGTGGGGAAGTGCGGTCCGCGGCACAGGTCCGCCCATTCGCCCTGCTTATAGACGGTGATCGTTTCCGTCTTCGGCAGGTCGCGGATCAGTTCGGCCTTGTAGCTTTCGCCGATTTTCTCGAAGTGGGCGATGGCCTCGTCGCGCAGCCAGACCTGGCGCTCCAGCGGGGCGCCCCGGTCGATGATCTCGCCCATCTTCTTTTCGATCTTGGCGAAGTCGTCGGTCGAGAAGGGTTCGTCGCGGGCGAAGTCGTAATAGAAGCCGTCCTCGATGGCCGGGCCGATGGTGACCTGGGTGCCGGGGAACAGTTCCTGCACCGCCTGGGCCAGCACGTGGGCGGCGTCGTGGCGGATGGTCTCCAGCGCCTCAGGATCGTCGCGCATCAACAGGCGGAAATCGCCGTCGCCGTCGATGACGCGGTCAAGGTCGCGCTTCTCGCCGTTCCAGACGACCAGAGCCGCCTTCTTGGCCAGAGAGGGAGAAATGGCGGCGGCCACGTCGCGGCCCGTCGAGCCTTGCGGATACTGACGCACCGCGCCGTCGGGGAATTTCAGTTCGATCATCGTTTTTCTTTGACTGGGGGCACGGGATCATAACCCGACCCTCCGAAAGGATGGCATTTACAGAGCCTGCGCACGGTGAGCCATCCCCCCCGCACCGGACCATGCTGGATCAGGGCGTCGCGCCCATAGTCCGAACAGGTCGGCAGGAATCGGCACTGCTGGCCGATCAGGGGGGACAGCGTCAGCTTGTAGCCCCGATGGGCCGCGCGCACGCCGCGTTCATAGAGAGACATTTGTCCCTTCGCCGGGGGCTGATGAGGGTTCGCCGTGCTTATCCCCTGTCACAGCAGGGGGATCAACCGGGCAGGGCCTCAAGCCGCGCCGGCGAGGCGAGTTCGCGTGTTGGTGTGATGCTTTTCCAGCGCCTGATTGACGGCGGCCAGCGTCGCCTCGATGGCGACCAGCGACGAGGCGTGGCGCGCGGGATAGTCAGCAACCTGTTTCAGGACGCGCAGATACTCGAACCGACCGGTCGGGCCGTCGCCGCCGGATTTCAGCATGGCGGACATGGCGTCGCGGGCGTCGGCGATCTCGGAGACGCTGGCCCCGATCACCGACTGGCCCAGCACCCCCGCCGCCGCCTGACCCAGGGCGCAGGCCTTAACGTCCTGCGCAAACTCAACGATCCGTCCCTGATCGTCCAGCACCACATCGACCGTCGCCCGCGATCCGCACAGTTTGGCGACCCGCTCCGCCGTGCCTTCAGGCGCAGCCAGCCGCCCCGCGTGCGGCAGGTTCGCCGCCAGCGTCAGGATGCGCGTGCTGTAGAGATCGTCGATCATGGGGTGAAGATAGGACGTGTGCGCGCGAGGGGGAAGATGGACGGTTTGCTTGATCTTGCGGCTAAGTTAGAGTTCGGCATGACGCGGTTTTTCGAGCCCGACACTGAAGCGCACCTGACGCTGGGCGGACTGTCCATCTGGGTGGATGGGCGAGAGCATCCGCACAGTGATGACGGCGATGATGGAAACTGGCTGATCATTTACGCCAGAGTCGAGGCGCCCGGCGCCTTGGTCGAGCTAAGTGGGCCGTGGTTGCGCAGGGGCGAGGTGGCGGCCTTCCTGCAGCAGGTTGAAGCCATGTCGGAGAATTTGAGCGGAAAGGCTGAGCTGTATCCGGTCGAGCCTGCGATCAAGGCGGTGTTGGAGATCGATGTGCGTGGGCAGATCGCCCTCGTCGTTGAGGCCACGCCCGATCATATGACGCAGTCGCACAGGTTTCGCTTCGAACTTGATCAATCCTACTTGCCAGCGATCGTACGGCAATGCCGGGGAATTCTGTCCCGGTTTCAGGCTTTGAGCGTGAAAGGCTAAGGCTTCAACATTCGGTTCTTGCCTGAATATGAAAGGCTTTTCACGTGTCTTGGGCGCCCGGCTACAGGGGCATCCGACAGCAGGCCAACGAGATGACGCTGATGTCGGCCCACAGGTCACGGGCTGGTGAATGCGGGCGTCATTCTGGTCGGAGTGTCGATTGTCGTCTTCGACATCGCCGTCTCCCTGTAGTGGCCTATATCTGGGCGTCGGCGGCAGGGATGGACCCGGAGGGTCTAAGAGAACTGACCCAGCGGGTCGTGGCGGGCGTCTTCCTGCTATGGTTGGACTTCCTCTCGCGGTGTGTGCTGCAGGATGATGTTTAGGCCGGTGCTGCTGACCGTCAGTTCCGCATCCGCATAGTCGGCCAGTTCAGGCCAGTTTGTCTTCAGCGGGTGCTGCTGGGCGGCGGTGATCACCACCACGTCGGCGCCCGCAGCCTCGCCCGCGCGGACCCCCGCCTCGGCGTCCTCGAACACCAGGCAGTCGGCGATGTCGAAGCCCAGCGTTCGCGCCGCCTTCAGATAGCCCGCCGGGTCGGGCTTGCCGTTTTCGACGTCCTCGGCGGTGATGAAGACGGCGGGCGGGGTTACGCCGGCGGCGGTCAGTCGCGCACGGGCCAGGGGCACGGTGGCCGAGGTGACGATGGCCCAGCGGTCGGGCGGCAGGCGTTTGACGAAATCGATGGCGCCGGGAATGGGAACGACCCCCTCCACATCCTCGATCTCTCCACGTTCGACCCAGGCGATCTCGGCTTCCAGGTCGATGTCCGGCAGGTTCTGTTTCCTGATGGTGTCGGCGGCGCGCACCCCGTGCATGGTCGGCAGGAAGGCGGCGACATCAATGCCGTGCCGCTCGGCCCAGCGGCTCCACACCCGCTCGGCGGCGGCGGTCGAGGTGATCAGGGTGCCGTCCATGTCGAACAGGAAGGCCTGATAGGTCTTGGCGGCGGCGCGGGGGGAGGAAGTCATGCCCCCTATCAGCATGGCGGCCCGGTCGGGATCAACCGCCCTGCAGCGAGGTCCAGGTGCGCGTGCCGTCGGGGGTGCGAGGCGACCCGCGATCCTGCAGCCAGCGCAGGTTCCGCTCGGCCTGTTCGGGCGGCATTTCACGACGCAGAATCTGCTCCGCCTCGCCCATCTTGCCCTGCAGACCCAGCACCATGGCCAGGTTCAGCTTGACCTTCAGCGAGGCGTTCGGCTGGGCCACGGCGCGGCGCAGCAGGGTCTCCGCGCCCGGCGCGTCCCCTTGCGTCGCGGCGGACATGGCGGCGTTGGCCAGCACATCGGGATTGTTCGGCGACAGGGTCAGGGCCTGGTTCCAGGCGGCGCGGGCCTCGTCAAACCGGCGCACCTGCTCATAGGCCGTGCCCAGCAAGGAATAGGCGCGCCAGTCGCGCGGCGCCTGGTCGCGCGCCCGCTCCAGTGGACCGATGCCGTAGAAGGCCTGCCCCCGAGCGATATGGGCACGGCCGAGCTCCAGCATGGCGTCCAGATTGGTCGGCTGGATGGCCAGGGTCGTCTCCGCCGCCTCGACCGCCTGATCGTAACGCCCCAGTTCGCGCAGGGCCTGGGCCAGCCTGACCCCGGCGACGGGATCATTGGGCACGGCCTCCTGTTCGCTGGCCCAGAAGACCGAGCGCGACAGGGCGTCCATCCGGTCATAGGTGGCGCGGATTTCGGGCGAAGACGCCTGGCGCAGGCTGGATGCCGCCTGATCCGCAGGCGCGCGCGCCTCGGCCAGCGCGGGCGATGCGGTCAGCGTCAGCAGGGCGATGGTTGCGAGACGGGCGGTCATGCGCGACATGGGGTGGATCCTGACGGTCCTGGGTTCTGCGTCTGAGAATCGCGGGTTCGCGTCAAATCTTGGTTAATGGCCGGAAAGGTTTGCCTCCATGTCCGCACTGCACCCCCAACTGGTCGCCGCAGAAGACACCGCGAACGCGATACCGATCCGTTTCGTCGGCCCGGGTGATCAACTGGATGAGGCGGCGCAGCGCTGGGCCGATGTCCATGCCTTCGAGGGTAAGCCCGGTCAGTTTCTGGTCGTGCCGAATGCGCAGGGCGGCGTGGGTCAGGTGATCGTCGGCGCGGGCGACCGGTTCGACCCCATGTCCGCGCGCGGCCTTTCGGCGCGCCTTCCGGGCGGGGTTTACAGGCTGGATGTGGCGGCGGATCAGGCGGGGCAGGCGACGCTGGCCTTCCTGCTGGGGACCTATGTGTTCGACCGCTACAAGGCGCGGACGGACAAGGGGCTGGTGCGGCTGGTGACGCCCGAGGGGCTGGACGCCGCCGAGGTCAGCCGCATCGCCGCCGCCTGCGCCCTGGCGCGGGAAATGGTCGACACCCCCGCCGCCGACATGGGGCCGTTGCAGATCGAGACGATCGCCCGCGAGATCGCCGAAAGCGCTGGGGCGACGATCACGGTGACGACGGGCGACGCCCTGCTGGAAGACAACTACCCCGCTGTTCATGCCGTGGGCCGCGCCGCCGCCCCGCACCGGGCGCCGCGCGTCATCGAAATCGGCTGGAAGCTGGACCAGACGGACCTGCCGCTGGTCGCCCTGGTCGGCAAGGGGGTGGTGTTCGACACCGGCGGTCTGGACCTGAAGCCCGCCGCCGGAATGCGCAACATGAAGAAGGACATGGGCGGATCGGCTCATGCTCTGGCGCTGGGGCGGCTGGTCATGCAGGCGGACCTGCCCGTGCGGCTGGTGGTCATCGTGGCTGCGGTCGAGAATGCGGTGTCCGCCGACGCCTTCCGTCCCGGCGACATTCTGAACAGCCGAAAAGGTCTGACCATCGAGATCGGCAATACGGACGCTGAGGGGCGGCTGATCCTGGCCGACGCCCTGACGCGGGCGGGCGAGCATTCGCCGGACCTGACGCTGGACTTCGCCACCTTGACCGGCGCGGCGCGGATCGCCCTGGGGCCGGAATTGCCGCCGCTCTATACGGATGACGAAGCCCTGGCGGCGAGCCTGCTGGCGGCGGCGGCTGAGGTGCGCGATCCCCTGTGGCGGATGCCGCTGTGGGCCGGGTACCGCGCCGCGCTGGACACCGAGATCGCGGACATGAAGAACGATTCCTCGGCCTGGGCCCAGGCCGGATCGGTCACCGCCGCCCTGTTCCTGCAGAAGTTCGCACCCGTAACCGGCGCCTGGGCGCACATGGACATCTTCGCCTGGAACCCCCGCGCCCGCCCCGGATATCCAGAGGGCGCTGAGGCCCAGGCGCTGCGGGCCTGTTACGCCATGCTGAGGGCGCGATACGCCGCCTGATCGTCAGGCGAAGATCGCGTCAGGTTCTATCTCGCTGCTTTCGTCGGACGGCGGTCGAAGCGGTCGGATGCGCCGTGCCCTCGACCGCACGCCCTTGACTGCTGTTGTCGCCATACGTGCGGCAATACCGACGGCAGACCGAATCTGACGAACCAGCCCGCGCCAACTGGCTGCGGCGCGCAGGCTGATGGCCAGAGCCATCATGTCGAACACCACGGTCACGTCGAACATCAGCACCCAGCCCGTCAATTCTGGCGCGGCCATCGCGTATATCCGCACGCCTTCCGCCTCGAACAGGGCGACGGCCAGAACGCCAAGGCCGACGACCAGAAGCAGGCCAAGGACCTGTCCGCGCGAGATGCGGGATAGGTGACGTGCGGGCGTCTCCACCAGCCAAAGTCTTAACGACGCGCCGATTGGTCCTCGGTCAAAAAGGGTCAATCCGAAGGCAATGAGCAGGCTTGATATCAGCAGCATGTGGGGCCCCAGATGTGCTTACCCTATGGAATCGATGTGGGCGCGCCCCTTGCCCATTCAAGCCGGACAGTCAAACAAGCCGAACGCGGTTCTGTTGATTGTCCTCAGAAAATCGTCGGCTGTTAACGGGCGGTTCGCCATCAGTGGATAGTCTGAGGTCTCCATAGACGCGAGCCCACGTTGACCGACGTCCTCGACCTTCTTCCGCCCGGCGATCTGCTCGCCCGTTCCGACCTCGCCGAACAGGCGCTGGAGGGGCTGGTGCGCGCCGACCGGTATCGCAAGACCGACGCCATGCATTGCCGGGCGCCGGTGGCGGACCTGTTCTCGTCCAGCGATGAGCGGATCGATCAGCTGCTGTTCGGCGAGATTTTCGATGTGCTGGAGACGGTGGGTGGTCGCGCCTTTGGTCGGGCGCGCCGCGATGGCGTGGTCGGCTGGGTCGTGCTGGACAGTCTGAAAGAGGGCGCGCCGCTGGCGACCCGGCGCGTCGCCGCCGTCGATGCGGCTCTCCCGTTGAATTCTCTGGTGATCGAGGCGGAAGGTTTGGCCGAGGCCGATCTGGCGCCGGTCGGCGATTTCGAACGTGATCCCGTTGCGGTGGCCGAACGCCTGCTGGGGCGGCCTCATGCGCTGGGCGCGCGGTCATCGATTGAAACCGATTGCTCCGGTCTGGTGCAGCAGGCGCTGCTGGCCTGTGGTCTGGCCGGACCACGCCGTTCGCACGCTCAGGCCGAACTGGGCCGCGCGGTTGCGCCTGATGATCTGCAGCGCGGCGACATTGTCGTCTGGATGGCGCCGCAAGGTGATCATGATTGGACCGGACATTCGGCCCTGATGATCGACGGTGAGCGTCTGATCCACTCGACCGGCTCGCGCGGTGGGGTGGTGATCGAGACCTTGGCCGAGGTCGAGGCGCGCTTCGTCGCCGACGGCTTTGCCCCCGCCGTCTTCCGCCGTCTCTGAGTTTTCAGACACACCGGCATGAAAAAGGGGCGGCTCCTGCGAGCCGCCCCTTCTCAATTCAGTCGCTGAATCAGTGCGCTGCCGCAGGAGCCGGAGCTTCAGCCGGGGCCGCTGCAGCCGCCGCCGGAGCCTCTGCGCCAGCCGCGCCCTCAGCCGGGGCCGCGCCTTCAGCCGGAGCCGCCGCGCCCGGCTGACGCGAAGGATCGGGCGCCGGGATCGGGTCGTTGGTCGAGCCCTGGGTGCGCAGCCAGGCGATCAGATTGATGCGCGTCTGGGTGTCGCGGATGCCGGCGAACGACATCTTGGTGCCGGGCACATATTTGGCCGGGGCCGTGATGAAGCTGTTCAGGGCGTCATAGTTCCAGGTCGGAACATCGGCCTTGTGCTTGGTCATGGCGTCCGAATAGGCGAAGCCTGCGCGGTGCAGGACCGGGCCGCCGACCACGCCGTACAGGTTAGGACCGATCTTGTCGGCTCCGCCCTGGTGCGCGTCGTGACAGGCCTGGCAGCGCGCGAACGCCGCCTCGCCAGCCGCCAGATCCGCCGTCGGCAGGACCGTGCCCCAGTCCGGCGGCAGCTCCACTTCCGCAGCGCCGCCTGCCGCCTCATCGGGGGCGTCGACGAAATAGCCCATCTTTTCGGGGGGCTCAGAATGATAGATCAGGCCCGAAGCCTGCTGCACGACCAGGATGACGAAAGCCGTCCCCAGGGCCGCACCGAAAATCTTGTTCCACTTCAGATCGCCGCTCATGCGCCTGGTCGATTCCCTCTGCCGCTCCGGGCCCCTCGCAAAACACGCCCCGGACATATTCTTGCCTTGGCGTCTCTGGCACGGTAGCGCGGCCTTCGCAACCGCGCCCGGCACATGACGGGTCCGACAGTCGTCAGGGAAGCCGATGAATCCTTTGATAATGATACCCGCTCGCATGGCGGCGACCCGTCTACCGAACAAGCCGCTGGCCGATATCGGCGGCGTGCCGATGATCGTTCGCGCCTACCAGCAGGCCGAGGCCTCGGGCCTCCCGGTTGCGGTCGCAGCGGGCGATCCCGAGATCGTGGCGGCCATCGAAGCCATTGGCGGCCGTGCGATCCTGACCGACCCCGACCTGCCCAGCGGGTCCGACCGCATCCGCGCCGCCGTGGACGCCATCGACCCTGAAGGCGATTTTGACGCGGTCATCAATGTGCAGGGCGACATGCCGTTCGCCAGTCCCGGTCTGGCCACCGCCTGCGCCGCCATCCTGCATGGCGAGCCGACGTGCGACATTGCGACCCTGGTGGCGAGGGAGGCGGACGCCTCGGACCGCGCCAACCCTGACGTGGTCAAGGCCGTGCTGGCCCTGGCTGAGGGTGAGCGTCAGGCCCGCGCCCTCTATTTCACCCGTTCGACCCTTTATGGGGAGGCGCCGATCTGGCGTCACATCGGCGTCTATGGCTATCGCCGTGCGGCGCTGAATCGGTTCTGCGACGCGCCGCAATCGCCGCTGGAGAAGCGCGAGAAGCTGGAGCAGCTGCGCGCCTTGGAGATGGGGATGCAGATCTGGGCCGCCGTCATCGACGAGGCCCCCCTGTCCGTCGACAACCCGGCGGACCTCGAAGCGGCCCGCGCGCTGGTTTAGCCGACATCGTCATTCCGGGGCTGAGCTAGCGAAGACCCCGGAATCCAGGTCTACAGGCGTGACGCTCGATGCATTCCGCAGCGGATGCAGGCCTCCTGGGTTCCGGGTTCGTCCTATGGACGCCCCGGAATGACAGTCTTCGCTGAGTGCCGATTGCGCCTTAAGCCTCCTCCGCCCAGGTCTTGATCAGGCTGTGGGCGATGGCGAAGGGGGGCGGGGCCTGGATCGTCGGGTGTTCGCCCGCCAGCACCGCCCGCGCCTCGGCCCGCGTCAGCCAGCCGACGGATTCCAGCTCGGTCTGGTCCGGTTGCGCCTGATTGTCCGACACCTCGGCGATCAGGCCGATCATCAGTTGCGACGGGAAGGGCCACGGCTGGCTGGAGTGATAGGCCGTGTCGATCACCGTCAGACCCGCCTCTTCCTTCACCTCGCGGGCGCAAGCCTCCTCGATTGATTCGCCGGGCTCCAGGAAACCGGCCAGGGCCGACATCCGGCCCTGCGGCCAGGCGGCCTGACGTCCCAGAAGACAGATCGGCTCCGGCCCGCCCTTATAGACGGGCAGCATGATGGTGACCGGATCGACGCGGGGGAAATGTTCGGTCCCGCAGGCCGGGCAGACGCGCTTCCAGCCGCCCGACGCCGTCTGGGTCAGGGTGCCGCAGTTGGCGCAGAAACCATGCCTGCGCCGCCAGTCGAACAGGCTCTTGGCGCCGCCCGCCATGGCGGCCTCGCTTGCCGACAGTATGGCGGCGGCGGCCCGCATCTCATGAAAGGCGCCGATGCCCCGCACCGGGCCCTCGGCGGGGTCGATTGAGCCTTCGAATTCGACGGCGAAGACCGGCTCGTCCTTCCATAGCCCCAGAAACAGTTCGCGGTCGCGCACCATGTCGCGGGCGTGGGCCATCGACAGCCAGGTCAGGCGCGGACCGTCCGCGCTGTCCTCGATCAGCGGGCGGCCTTCCCACAGCACCATCGCCTGGGCGTAAGGCTTATCCGCCTGCTCGGCCAGCCACTCGGGATCGTTGCGAAGGTCGCCGGCGCGGTCCAGCGGATTGCCGGCGAAGATGTTCAGGTGAGCCATGCCTCCTTGTAGCGCCGCTGCAGGAGGGGCGAGAAGACTTGATTCTCATCGCATCAGCCGTCATATCCCCTCTCGGAGATCGCGGGCGAAGGCTTCGCCAATCTGGTCAGGGCCGGAAGGCAGCAGCCACAACGAATTCACCTTCGGGTCGCGGTCTCTACTTCCCTACATTTTGAATATGCCATGCTGGCGACGCGGGCGCTCGCGGGTTGAGCGCGGCTGTTCACTGCGCTGCGACCGGAATGACGAACGGGGGGCGGGAATCGCTTCGCGGCGACGGTCGCCCATTGTAAGAGTCGCTCCATGACGGACCATGACCCCAGCCTCGACGGCCCGCCCTGGGAAGAGGACGACGTCGCCGAACGCGACGAGAACACCGACGACATGTTCGGTTCGCCTGCGGCTGCGCCTGAACCGGCTGCTGCGCCCGTGGCTGCGGCGCCGGCCGCTGCGCCCAAAACCGCGCCGTCCGAGATCGAGGCCCATGCAGACGATGGGTCGGCCTATCAGGTGCTGGCCCGCAAATACCGCCCGCGCACCTTTGAGGATCTGATCGGCCAGGAGGCGATGGTCCGCACCCTGACCAACGCCTTCGCCACGGGCCGGATCGCTCACGCCTTCATGTTGACCGGGGTGCGGGGGGTCGGCAAGACCACCACCGCGCGCCTGCTGGCCCGCGCGCTGAACAATGAAACCGACGTCATCGACCGGCCGTCTCTGACCCTGAGCGCGCAGGGACGGCACGACGCCGCCATCATGGCCGGTCAGCACATGGACGTCATGGAGATGGACGCCGCGTCGCACACGGGCGTCAACGACATCCGCGACATCCTGGAAAGCGTCCGCTACGCCCCCGTCGAGGCCCGCTACAAGGTCTATGTGCTGGACGAGGTCCACATGCTGTCGACGCAGGCGTTCAACGCCCTGCTGAAGACGCTGGAAGAGCCGCCGCCCCACGCCAAATTCATCTTCGCCACGACCGAAATCCGCAAGGTGCCGGTGACGATCCTCAGCCGGTGCCAGCGCTTCGACCTGCGCCGGGTCGAGCCGGAGATCCTGGTCGAGCACCTGGGCCGGATCGCCGACCGCGAAGGCATGAAGATCGAACAGGACGCCCTGGCCCTGATCTCACGCGCGGCGGAAGGCTCGGTGCGCGACGGCCTGTCGCTGCTGGATCAGGCCCTGGTGCAGGCCGAGCGCGGCCAGATGGTCAAGACCGAGACGGTGCGCGACATGCTGGGTCTGGCCGACCGCAGCCAGACCATCGCCCTGTTCGAATCGATCATGGCGGGCCGCACGCCTGAGGCGCTGGAGAATTTCCGCACCCTGTACGGCTTCGGCGCCGATCCGGTGCAGGTGACCAACGACCTGCTGGAGCATTGCCACGCGGCCTCGGTCGCCAAGATGCTGGGCCCGAATGCGACCCGCCTGCCCAATGATCAGGCGCAGAAGCTGACGGCCCTGGGCGCGGCCATACCGGCGGCGACCCTGTCGCGCACCTGGCAGATGTTGTTGAAGGCGCTGGACGAGGTGCGCCGCGCGCCCAATCCCGCCGATGCGGTCGAGATGGCCATCGTGCGTCTGGCTTATGCAGCGGACCTGCCGGGACCGGAAGAGGCGCTGAAACGTCTGCAGTCCGGCGATCCCATCGGCGGCGGCTTGGCCCCGCGTGGCGGCGGCGGCGGCGGGGGCGGCGGCGGCGCCTCGGCCCAACTGGCGGCGCGCCCGGTGGTCCAGTCCGCTTTGCCCAATCCGCAGAGTTTCGAGCAGGTCGTGGCCCTGATCGGCGAGAAGCGCGAAATCGGCCTGCAGATGGATGTCGAGCGGTTCGTCAAACCCGTCTCGTTCAAGCCCGGCGCCATCGTCTATGAAAGCGTCGAGGGCGCGCCGATTGAACTGGCGCGCAAGCTGGCTGGGCGGTTGAAGGAATGGACCGGCCGCACCTGGCTGATCGCCGCCAACGGCCAGGGCGGCGGCGAAACCCTGATCGAACAACAGAAGAAGGCCCGCGCGGCCGAGCGTGCGGCGGTCGAGGCCGACCCGTTCGTGGTTGCGGTGCTGAAGGCCTTCCCCGGCGCGACCCTGGGCGAGATCAAGCGGATCGCCCCCACGGTGGTGACCCCGGAAATCCCCGACGACGCAGGCGACGACGAGGACTGAAAACGAAAAGGCCCCGGACCAGCGTCCGGGGCCTTTGATCTTCTAAAGCAGGCTTCGCCTCAGAGGATTTTGGCGGCCTGATCGAACGACAGGCGCGGCGAGCGCGGGAACAGGTTCTCGTCGGTGCCATAGCCCAGGTTGATGATGAAGTTCGGCTCGACATTGCTGTCGGCGAAGAACTCGGCCTTCACGCCGGCGGCGTCGAAACCGGACATCGGGCCGACGTCCAGGCCCAGGGCGCGGGCGGCGATGGTCAGATAACCGCCTTGCAGCGAGGCGTTGCGGAAGGCGGTCTCGCGGCGACCGGCTTCTTCACCGAACCAGTCCTTGGCGCCCGGCGCGTGCGGGAACAGGGTGTCCAGATGCTCGTGGAAGTCGATGTCCTGGGCGATGATCAGATTCACCGGCGCCTGCAGCGTCTTGGCGCGGTTGCCTTCAGCCATCAGCGGGGCCAGACGGGCCTTGGCCTCGGGCGAGGTGATGAACAGGAAGCGGGCCGGGGTGGCGTTGACCGCCGTGGGGCCGAACTTGGTCAGGTCGTACAGCTTGTGCAGCAGTTCCGGCGCGACGGGGCGGTCGCTCCAGGCGTTGCGGGTGCGCGCTTCGGTGAAAAGCTGCGACAGGGCGGCGTCCGACAGCGGGGCGTCGCGTTGGGTTACGGCATCATAGGCCATTGGGGAGGCGTCCTGATTAGATTAGCAACGAGTGCAGGTGCTAATTAGGCGCTCTGAGAATTGCTGCAAGTGCAAAACCAGCAATTCAATGTTTCCATATGCGACGACGCGCCACGAAACGAACCCCCTGTGCGACACGCGTCGTTCGCCCTATCTAGGGGGTATGAAAGACCTTACTCAACTTATGCAGCAGGCCCAGGCGATGCAGCAAAAGCTGCAGGACGCCCAGGCCAGGATGGCCGAAACCTCCGCCGAGGGCTCCTCGGGCGGCGGGCTCGTCTCGGTATCCCTGAAGGGGCCGGGAGAGATCACTGCGATCAAGATTGACGACAGCCTGCTGACGCCCGGCGAGGGCGAGATCCTGGCCGACCTGATCGTCGCCGCTCACGCCGACGCCAAGCGCAAGCTGGACGAGCAGAACAACGCCCTGATGCGTGAGGCGGCGGGTCCGATGGCCGGGATGAACATTCCCGGAATGCCGAAACTCTTCTGATGGCTGCGTCCGCCGGGCCGGAGATCGAACGGCTCATTTCGCTGCTGGCCAAGCTGCCGGGTCTAGGCCCGCGATCCGCGCGTCGTGCGGCGCTGGCCCTGTTGAAGCGGCGCGAGCAACTGCTTGTGCCGCTGGCGGCGTCTCTGGCTGAGACGGCGGAGAAGGTCGTGTCCTGCTCGGTGTGCGGCGCGCCCGACACGCGCGATCCCTGCGCCATCTGTTCAGACGGTTCGCGCGACAACGGCCTGATCTGCGTGGTCGAGGAGGCCGGCGCCCTGTGGGCGATGGAGCGGTCCGGCGCGTTCCGTGGCAAATATCATGTGCTGGGCGGCCTGTTGTCCGCCCTCGACGGCGTGGGGCCTGAGCATCTGCGCATCACCGAACTGGTGGGACGGGTCAGGCATCAGAGAGAAGGGGGCGGCGGCGTGCGCGAGGTCGTGCTGGCCCTGCCTGCCACCGTCGACGGCCAGACTACGGCCCATTATGTCGCCGAACGTATTTCCGGCCCGGAGGTCGAGGTTACTTCTCTGGCGCGCGGCGTGCCGGTCGGCGGCGAACTGGATTGGTTGGACGACGGCACCATCGTCCAGGCCCTGCGGGCGCGCCGTCCCGCCTGAGGTCGATCAGTTGGACGGCGTCGCGGGCGGCGTCTGAGCGGCGGGCGCTCCCCCGTCTGTCTCATCGAAAGTGCGGGCCTGCGCCGCCTGCTCGCCGGCGGTCGGGTTCTGGGCGCTGAAACCGCCGTTGGACACCAGCCACATGCCCAACAGCAGGATGGCCACCGCGCCGGTCGACAACAACAGCAGCACCAGCATGCGCGGATTGCGTCGGCCGCCGCGCACATATTGCGCCTCGACGGGGCGTCCTTCGTGGACCGCGTCGGCGGCCTTGTCGTGGCGGTCGGGTTCTACGGGTGTCATGGGCGCCTCTCATTGAACGAATGGATGCAGCCAAACCAACGTCAGGGAGCGACCGGCGTTCCTGAAAGATGCGGGCGGCTTCAAAACCGCCGCGACTCCGGCTAGGAACGGAGCATGAACATGATCGTCCCCATCCTCGCCCTGCTCGCCGCCGCTTTGGGGGGCGGTTTCCTGTGGGCCTATATGGGCTGGCAGCGGACGCGCGGCGATCTGGCGGCGGCCGAGGCGCGGATTGATCTGGTCGAGGAAAGCCGCGTCACCATGGGCGAACTGCTGCGCGCCCAGGCGGCCCAGTCGGCGCAGGTGGTGGCGGATCAGATGGTCAGCCGCGCGACCGAGACCTTCCGCGCCCAGGACCAGCTGGCGCGCGAGCGGATGGCGGCTCAGCTCAAGCCCGTCGCCGACACCCTGACCAAGTTCCAGGAGCATGTCGCCGCGCTGGAGAAGACCCGCGCCGAGGAGACAGGCGGCCTGCGCGAGCAGTTGGCGGCCCTGATGACGGCCTCCTCCGCCACGCGCGACGAGGCCCGCAAGCTGACCGAGGCCCTGCGCGGCAACACCGGCCGTCGCGGACGCTGGGGCGAACAGACCTGCCGCAATGTGCTGGAGGCCGCAGGCATGGCCGGACGATTCGACTTCACCGAACAAACCTCCAGCGCCGACGACGAGGGCCGCCAGAACCGCCCCGACTTCATCGTGCGCCTGCCCGGCGGCGGCATGTTCGTGATCGACGCCAAGGTGCCGCTGGCCTTTGATGAAGGGGAGGGGGACGAAGAAGCGCGCGCCCGCTCGGTCGGTCTGCGCACCGCCGCCAGCCTGAAAACCCACGTGCGCCAGTTGTCGACCAAGGCCTATCAGGACCAGTTCAAGCCCAGCCCCGATTTCGTCGTCCTGTTCGTCCCGGGCGACAGCTTCCTGGCCACGGCGCTGGACCATGATCCGGACCTCTTGTCCAACGCCATGGAATCCCGCGTCGTCATCGCCACCCCGTCCACCCTGTTCGCCCTGTGCAAGGCCGTCGCCTATGGCTGGCGCGCCGAGGAGCAGGCCGCCAACGCCGACAAGGTCGCCGCTCTTGGGCGCGAGCTTTACAAGCGGTTGTCGGTCATGGGGGGGCACGCCTCCGCCGTCGGGCGGGCGCTGGATCAGGCGGTCGGCAAATACAATCAGTTCGTCGGGTCGCTGGAAAGCCAGGTCATGGTCTCGGCCCGTCGCTTCGAGGACCTGCAGGTCGACCATGAGGGCAAGGCCCTGCCCGAGCTGCCTCCGGTCGAGACTGCGCCGCGCATCATCAGCCGCCCGGAATTGATCGCGCCGAACGGGGACTGAAACATCTCCGCATGAAATATGGAAAGCTTGCTTGACAATGCCTTTTTCGATGTGACAAATACACTTGTCATTTAGACAAGGGGTATTGACGAATGCGCAAATGGTCGAAGGTCACCAAGGCGACCGCCATCACATTGGGCGCCGGCATTGCGTTCCTCATTCCAGGCGCGATCCTCGCCGGTTATGGCGAGAAGGCAGGCTGGTTCCCTGATAGCGTGGCCATTCTGACCGTGTTCGGCGTCTATGCCGCGGGCATGATGATCGGCGCGCTGTGGATCGGCGCCGAATGGATGCGCTCCATCGATGAGGCCGCGCGCGAAGCCCATAAGTCCGCCTGGTACTGGGGCGGTTCTGGCGGCATGTGCGTGGGCGGCATCGCCTTCATTCTGGCGTCGGCGGGGCCATGGCGCGAGGTGATCGCACGGTCCATCGGCACGGGCGGCCAGCCGATCGACTATATGCTGACCGGCGCGGCCCTGATGCTGGCGCCGATGATGATCGGCTATATCGTCGTCTGGACCTGGTGGTGGCTGGCGCGGATGCGGGGCTGAGCCATGAACAACCGTCTCAAGGTTCTGCGCGCCGAACGCGACTGGTCCCAGGCCCATCTGGCCGAGGTGCTGGGCGTATCGCGCCAGACCGTCAATGCGCTGGAGACCGGTCGTTACGACCCGTCCCTGCCGCTCGCGTTCAAGATCGCCCGGATCTTCGAACAACCCATCGAATCCATCTTCTCGGAATAGGGCCTCGCCATGACGAACCTGTCTTCCAAGTCCATGCCGCAATGGGCCAGACCGCTTGGCGGCATCGCCCTGATCTTCGCCGTCTGCGGCGTGGCGGGCTATGGCGTGGGTCATCTCGCCGCCGAAGTCTTCCCTCATGCCCTGCCTGCGGCGGACCTCAGATGGTCGGACGTGCTGGCCTGCCTGCTGGCGGGCGGTCTGATCTTCGGCGCGATCGCCGTGTTGATCACCAGCCTGAACGCCCGCCGCCTCGGCCGCATGTACAAACTGGAAGGACCGGCGTCCGCTCATGAGATCGCGGTCGCCCGCTTCCAGGCCCTGGTCATCGGCTTTTCCGGCCTCATCCTGCTGCTGCCGATGGTGTTCAGCCTGACCGGCCTGCCGCCTCTCTTCGGCGTCGCCGCCATCGCCCTCCTGTTCGTCGCCCATACGGTGATGAACTGGCGCGTCTATCGGCAGGCTGACGAACTGCTGCGCCGTTCGGTGCTGGAGACGGCGACCATCGCCTTCTTCCTGGGGCAGGGTCTGTTGTTCATCTGGGCCGCCGCCGAGCGTCTGGGCGTCGCCACGCCCCTGACGGCCTGGGACGTCTACGCCGTCCTGATGGCTGTCTATCTCGCCGCATCCCTAACGGTCAGCGTTCGTCGCGGCCTGGCCTGATCCCGCCAATCCACATCTGATCCAAGACGATCAAGGAGACTTCATGAAACTGTCCGCCGTCCTCAAGACCTCCGCCTCCAACCTCGCCCGCGCCGCCGTCGGCGCGGCTGGTGGTCTGGCCCTGTTCTTCGCCATCTCGGGCGCGCCCGGTCAGGCCCTGGCCCAGGACGCCGCGCCCGCCGCCGCCCATCCCGCCATTCAAGGGCAAGGCCCGGCCCTGTGGGTGGTCAAGGATGCGGACTCGACCCTGTATCTGTTCGGCTCGATCCATGTGCTGCGCCCGACGACCGGCTGGGCCAGCCCGCGCGTCACCCAGGCCTTCGACAGCGCTTCCGACATCTGGTTCGAGATCAGCAATCCCGATGATCAGGCCGCCATCATGCCTCTGATCCAGCAGCATGGCCTGTCGCCGCAGACGCCGCTCAGCAGCCGCCTGACGCCGGAGGAAGTCGCCGAACTGGACGAGGCCGCCAAGGCCATCGGCGCCAGCGCGGCCCAGATGGACATCATGAAGCCCTGGCTGGCGGCGCTCAGCCTGTCGGTCGCTCCCCTGGTCAAGGCGGGGTATGATCCCAAGTCCGGCGTCGAAATGGCCCTGAAGGCGCGGGCCGAGGCGGCGGGCAAGCCGATCCATGGCTTCGAGACGCTGGACAAGCAGATCGGCATGCTGGCCAACCTGCCCGACGACACGCAACTGGCCTTCCTGCGTGAGACGCTGAAGAACTATGACGAGGCCACGACCATGCTCGACACCATGGTCGGCGCCTGGGCCCAGGGCGACGTCGCCACTCTGGACCGGGTCGCCGTTCAGGAAATGAAGTCGGACTCCCCCGAACTGTACAAGGTGCTGCTGGTCGAGCGGAACACCGACTGGGCCAACCAGATCCAGACCCTGCTGCAGGGCTCCGGCACCGCCTTCATCGCCGTCGGCGCCGCCCACCTGGCCGGCGAGGACAGCGTCCAGGCCATCCTGAAATCGCGCGGCGTCACCGTCGAACCCGTGCAGTAAGATGCGGATGCGGCGGCCCGCCGCCGCATCTCGCCTTGAGCCGAACCGCCCGCGCCGCTATGGGATCAAGGGTCGAGCCGTCTCCGCGACGCTGCTGCGACCGCCCGGCGCGGGTGTAGTTCAGAGGTAGAACGTCAGCTTCCCAAGCTGAATGTCAGGGGTTCGATTCCCCTCACCCGCTCCAAATCCTATCGACACGCAAAGGGTGGATTGTTTCGTCAATCGATCCTTGGTAGGGTGGTGCGTGGCAAATTCTTTCGCCCTTTTCCTGAATCTTCGTCCGGCTGAGCGCCTGCTCGCCGGGTCGCGACTTATTGGCTGCCGCCGGGACTGACGGCTGCCCGGCGGCGGATCACGCCTGTCGTACCCCACATATCGCTACGAAGTTCTCAGGAGACGCACCGTGTTGCGCGACCCCTCCATCAAATATCGCCCGTTCCCGACCATCGATCTGCCGGATCGCCAGTGGCCCAGCCGCACCATCGACAAGGCGCCGCGCTGGCTGTCGACGGACATGCGCGACGGCAACCAGGCCCTGATCGACCCGATGAACGCCGAGAAGAAGCAGCGCTTCTTCGACCTGCTGGTGAAGATCGGCGTCAAGGAGATCGAGGTCGGCTTCCCCTCGGCGGGCGCGACCGAGTTCGACTTCATCAACGGCCTGGTCCGCGCGGGCAGCATTCCCGACGACGTGGTGGTGCAGGTGCTGACCCAGGCGCGGGCGGATCTGATCGCCCGGTCGTTCGAAAGCCTGGAAGGCGCCAGGACCGCCGTCGTCCACATGTACAACGCCCTGTCGCCCGCCTGGCGCGAGATCGTTTTCGGCATGGACCGCGCGGGCATCAAGAAGATCGCCGTCGAGGGCATGTCGCGGATGCGTGAGGAGGCCGAGCGCCGCCCCGACACCGACTGGCGCTTCGAATACAGTCCCGAGACCTTCTCCACCGCCGAACTGGATTACAGCCTGGAGGTCTGCGAGGCCGTTCTGGACGTGATCGAGCCGACGCCCGAGCGGCCGATCATCTTCAACCTGCCCGCCACGATCGAGGCGGCGACGCCGAACGTCTATGCGGACCAGGTGGAATGGTTCTGCCGCCACATCTCGCGCCGCGACAGCGTGATCGTATCGGTTCACCCGCACAACGATCGGGGCACGGGCGTGGCGGCGGCGGAGCTGTCGGTCATGGCCGGCGCCGACCGCGTCGAGGGCTGCCTGTTCGGCAATGGCGAGCGCACCGGCAATGTCGATCTGGTGACCCTGGCGCTGAATCTGTACACGCAAGGGGTCGATCCCGAGCTGGACTTCTCGGACATGGATGCGGTGATCCAGACGGTCGAGCACTGCAACGCCCTGCCGGTCCATCCGCGCCATCCCTATGCCGGAGAACTGGTCTTCACCGCCTTCTCGGGCAGCCACCAGGACGCGATCAAGAAGGGCTTCGCCGCCCAGGCCAAGCGCAACGACCATATCTGGAACGTGCCCTATCTGCCCATCGACCCGGCCGATCTGGGCCGGTCGTACGAGGCGGTGATCCGCGTCAACTCCCAGTCCGGCAAGGGCGGCTTCGCCTGGGTGCTGGAACAGGACAAGGGATTGAAACTGCCCAAGCGCATGCAGGCCGACTTCAGCCAGCATGTTCAGGCCTTCGCCGATCAGGTGGGCCGCGAACTGACCGCCGCCGACATCTGGGACGTGTTCCGTTCAGTCTATGCGCCGGAGGGCGGGAACGGCCCGTTCGCCCTGGTGGACTATGAAGAGGGTCGCTCGGCGCCCGGGCAGGAGCGCCGCTTCACCGGCCGCATCCGCCTGAATGGCGAAGAGCGCCGGATTTCAGGGCGCGGCAACGGCTTCCTGTCCAGCGTTCTGGACGCCCTGCGCGAAGACTGCGGCCTGGTGCTGGATATCGAGGACTACCACGAACACGCCATCGGCCACGGCGGCGACGCTCAGGCGGCGGCCTATGTCGAATGCCGCACGGCGGACGGGCGCACCATCTTCGGCGTGGCGACCGACCCGGATGTGGCCACCGCCTCGCTGAAGGCCCTGCTGGGCGCCGCCAACCGCGCCGATGCGGCGGGCGGCCAGGCGGCGGAGAAGACGTTGAGCCTCGCGGACAGCTAAGTCCGCACCATCATATCAATAGGCTTCGATCTGCGGCTCGTCTTTCAGGCGGGCCGCATTTTCGCGGGCGTAGCGCTGGGCGATGATGGTGCAGGCGAACAGCTGGATCTGGTGGAACAGCATGATCGGCAGGACGATCAGCGGCACGGAGGCGCTGGCGAACAGGATGCCGGCCATCGGAATGCCGCTGGCCATGCTTTTCTTTGAGCCGCAGAACAGGATGACGATCCGGTCGGGCCGGTCGAACTTGAGCGCGCGTCCCGCCAGAAGGGTCAGGCCGAGCACCAGCCCCAGCAGCACGATGTTCAGGCCGATCACCTTGGCCAGGTCGGCCGGCGCGACATGGGACCAGACCCCGGCGACCATGCCCTCGCTGAAGGCGGCGTAGACGATCAGCAGGATCGAGCCGCGATCCACCAGCCCGGTCAGCTTGGCGTGACGGGTCAGCCAGCCCAGCAGCAGCGGGCGGCACAACTGGCCCACGGCGAAGGGCACCAGGATCTGCAGACCGATGTCGAGAATGGACTGCAGATGGATGCCCCCGCCTGCGCTGCCGCCCGCGCTTCCGATCAGCAGGGCGACCAACAGGGGGGTGACCACCACCCCGATCAGGTTCGACAGGCTGGCGCTGGTCAGGGCACCGGGGACGTTGCCGCCGGCGATGGAGGTGAAGGCGATCGACGACTGCACCGTGGACGGCAGCAGGCACAGGAACATCATGCCGGTCAGCAGGTCGGGCTGCAGCGACCCGCGCATCAGGAAGACCAGCCCCAGACCCAGCAGGGGGAACAGCAGGAAGGTGCTGAGGAAGACCGTCCCCTGCAGCCGCCAGTGCATCAGGCCCGCTGCAATGGCCGCAGGCGACATCCGCGCCCCATACAGGAAGAACAGCAGGGCGATGGCGACCTTGACCACCACGTCCATCACGACCGCGCCCTGGCCGCTGGCGGGCAGCAGGGCCGCCAGAACCACCATGCCGATCAGGGCCAGAAGATAGCCGTCGATCGGCAGGCGGGACAGGAAACGAGGCATGGACGGCTCAGGCTGCGGCGGGTCGCCGCACTGATAGGCCGCTATGGCCCGGGGTTGAAGCCCGGGCCTTGATTAAGCGTGGCGTCAGAAGCCGGAAATCAGGCGCCCGCGCGGTTCTTGACCAGATCGTCCACCACCGACGGATCGGCCAGGGTCGAGGTGTCGCCCAGGGCGCCGATCTCGTTTTCGGCGATCTTGCGCAGGATGCGGCGCATGATCTTGCCCGAGCGGGTCTTGGGCAGGCCCGGCGCCCACTGGATCACGTCGGGGGCGGCGATGGGACCGATTTCGCGACGGACATGAGCGACCAGCGCCTTGCGCAGCTCTTCGCTGGCCTCAACACCCTTGTTCAGGGTGACATAGGCGTAGATGCCCTGGCCCTTGATGTCGTGCGGATAACCGACCACGGCGGCCTCGGCGACATCGTCATGCAGCACCAGGGCGCTCTCGATCTCGGCGGTGCCCATGCGGTGGCCCGAGACGTTGATGACGTCGTCCACCCGTCCGGTGATCCAGTAATAGCCGTCCTCGTCCCGACGGCAGCCGTCGCCGGTGAAATAGCGGCCCGGATAGGTCGAGAAATAGGTGTCGAAGAAGCGCTGGTCGTCGCCATAGACGGTGCGCATCTGGCCCGGCCAGCTGTCGGTGATGCACAGGTTGCCGGACACGGCGCCGGTCAGCTCCTGACCTTCCGCATCGACGATCTGCAGCTCGACGCCGGGCAGGGGCAGGGTGGCGGAGCCGGGCTTCAGGTCGGTGGCGCCGGGCAGGGGCGTGATCAGATGGCCGCCCGTCTCGGTCTGCCACCAGGTGTCCACGATGGGGCAGCGGCTGTCGCCGACGACCTCATGATACCAGCGCCAGGCCTCGGGGTTGATCGGCTCGCCGACCGTGCCGAGGATGCGCAGCGAGGCGCGCGAGGTCGCCTTCACCGGGGCGTCGCCCTCGCGCATCAGGGCGCGCAGGGCCGTGGGGGCGGTGTAGAAGATCTCGACCTTGTGCTTGTCCACCACCTGCCAGAAGCGGCTGCTGTCGGGATAGTTGGGCACGCCCTCGAACATCAGGGTCGTCGCCGCGTTCGCCAGCGGGCCGTACAGCAGATAGGAATGGCCGGTGACCCAGCCCACGTCGGCGGTGCACCAGAAGACCTCGCCGGGGCGATAGTCGAATACCAGCTCATGCGTCCAGGCGGCCCAGAACAGATAGCCGCCCGTGGTGTGCAGCACCCCCTTGGGCTTTCCCGTCGATCCCGAGGTGTAGAGGATGAACAGCGGGTCTTCGGCGTTCATCGGCGCGGGCGGGCAGTCGGTCGTGACCTTGGCGGCCTCGGCGGCGTAGTCGAAGTCGCGGCCTTCGATCATCGGCACGTCTGCGCCGGTGCGGCGCACGACCAGAACCGTGTCGACCTTCACCTTCTCCAGCGCCGCATCGACATTGGCCTTCAGCGGCACGGCCTTGCCGCCGCGCACGCCTTCGTCGGCGGTAATGACCAGGGTCGATCCGCAGTCCTCGATCCGGCCGCACAGGCTGTCGGGCGAAAATCCGCCGAACACGACCGAATGCACCGCCCCGATCCGCGCGCACGCCAGCATGGCGTAGGCGGCCTCGGGGATCATGGGCAGATACAGGGTGATCCGGTCGCCTTTTTTGGCCCCATGCGCCTTCAGCACATTGGCCATGCGGCAGACTTCGTCATGCAGCTCGCCATAGGTGATGGCGCGGCTGTCCGCGGGATCGTCGCCTTCCCAGATGATCGCCGTCTCGTCCTTGCGATGGGGCAGGTGGCGGTCGATGCAGTTGGCCGAGACGTTCAGCACCCCGTCCTCGAACCAGCGGATGCGGAAGTCCTCCTTCTTGAAGGAGACGTCCTTGATCTTCGTCGGCGCCTTGATCCAGTCGAGCCGCTTCACCTGTTCCGACCAGAAGGCGTCGGGCGTTTCGCGCGCTGCGATCCGCGCCGCCTCATAGGCCTGCCGGTTCATGTGGGCCTTGGCGGCCAGCTCGGCGGGAACCGGATAGAGTTCGGAATCAGGCACGCGGGATGTCTCCAACATCAGATCAGAATCCGTATTTTGCGAACAGGATAAGACGCGTCATGTCGCCGCTCGCGCCGGTCTCGATTTCGCGATCCGCGAACATCAGCTCGGCGCCCAGATCAAAGGCAGCAACCGGCGACCAGATCAAGTTCGCATGCAGGCTCTGGGCGGATCGGTTGACGTTCAGGCCGGTGATTGCGGTGTCGTTGTCCACCCGCTGCGCCGACCAGATCAGATTGGAGCGCACGCCCGGCGCCCAGACGTGGCGATAGGCGGCGAACCCGGCGACCACGCCGATGGCCTCCAGGTCGCCCGACGCGGTTACAACGGCGTCGTTGGAGAAGTTCAGCCCCAGATAGCGGCCGATCCCTTCGCCGCCGCTCAGCATCAGGCGGATGTCGTCCTTGTCGCCGACCTTGATCTTGGCCGAGGCCGACAGGCCCCAGCCGGTCGTGGACGCATCGATGTCGGCGGCGGTGTTCTGGTGTTTCAGCTGACGCAGCAGGCCGGCGACCTGCACATCGCCCCAGGGCCGTGAGACGGCATATCGGGCGGTCACGTCCGGCAGGCTGTTGGCGTTGTTCAGGATGCGCGCGCCGCCGCCGAACGGGGTGACGGTCGTCTCGGGGTTCTCGACCGAGATGGACAGGGGGCCGCGCGTATAGCGGACCTGGGCCTGGCGCACGAAGACCGTGCCTTCCGCCGCGCCGATGAAGTCGGCGGATTCAGGCAGGACGGCGGTGTTCTGGAAGTTCGACCACTCCTGGCCGAACAGCCAGTTGTCGATGGTGACGAAGGCACGGCGCAGGGCCGGGTTGGCCGGGCTGGTGGTGCGCTGGTCCGTGACCCCGGGCAGGGTCTGGAAGTCCATCTCCAGCCGCGTGCCGATCTTGTGGCCGCCGACCACTCCGTCGGTGGTCAGCCAGAACCGGGTCTGGCGGGCGTTGAAATCGGTCGCCGCATCCTCGCTCTGGCCGCCGATGGGCACCGAACCGGGGACGTGGAATTCGCGCAAGGAATCGCCGTTCAGCGGCGCGCCGTCGGAATAGCGCGACACGGAGGCGTCCAGTTTTATGAAGCCGCCGAACCTGACCGTGTGATCGCCGATGCGGAAGCCTTCGCTCAGGGGCGCGGGGGCGGCGGCCTGTTGAACCGGCGCCGGAGGAGAGGCGGCGGGCCGCGTCTCCAACCGCAGGATGTCCTCTTGCTGGGCCGCCTGCTGGGTGCGTGAGGCGACCACTTCGGTCTTCAACGCGGTCAGCTCGGCCTCAAGCTGGGCGATGCGGGCTTCAAGCGCGGCCTGGCCGCCGCTGGTCTGGCCGCCGCCGGTCTGGGCCAAGGCGGCGCCAGGCGTGATCAGTAGGGCGGCGACAGCCGACCCCGCCATAAGGCTGGTCTTGATCATCCTTTGAGTCCTCCCGGGCCCGTCTTATGCAGGCCTGCGTTCCTCGAACCTTTTCTCCTTGAGGTGGTGGAGGCCATTGGCCATTGGTCTAGTTTCGACCAAAGTCGAACCGCGCCATGATGTCGCCAATGCGGACGACAGAAGGCCGCGCATGGGAAGGACGCCTATGGATCGCATCGTCATCGCTGACGACCATCCGCTGTTCCGCGCCGCCTTGCGGTCCGCCCTCGACAAGGCGGCGCCGGGCGCCGCCGTCGAGGAATGCGCCAGTTTGGCGGAGGCCAAGGCGGCCATGCAGTCGGCCCCGGTGGACCTGCTGCTGCTGGATCTGAAACTGTCGGACAGCGAGGGGATGGCGGGCCTCGCCGCCGTGCGGGCCGAATATCCGGCTGTGCCGGTCGCCGTGATTTCCGCCAGCGAGGATGCGCCGGTGGTGCGTCACGCTCTGGGACTGGGCGCGGCGGGCTTCATCCCCAAATCCGCCGCCCTGCCGCAGATGGTCGAGGCCATCGCCGCCATCCTGGCGGGGGACAGCTGGGCGCCGGACCTGCCCGACGTCGAAGACGCGGATGATCTGGCCGCACGCGTGTCCAGCCTGACGCCGTCGCAGCTGCGCATTCTTGAGGGGCTGAAGGCCGGGCGGTTGAACAAGCAGATCGCCTTTGACCTGGGTGTGTCCGAGGCCACGATCAAGGCGCACCTGACCAGTGTGTTCCGCAAGCTGGGCGTCCATAACCGCACCCAGGCGGTGATTTTAGCCAAACAGCTGGATCCCAGCTGACCCGCTAGGTCCATCGTCATTCAATCCGGCGACATTGCAGATCGTCATTCCGGGGCTGAGCAAAGCGAAGAACCTGGAACCCAGGGCTACGGTCGCATCGCTGGACGTTTTTGACGCTGGATACGATCCTCCTGGTTTCCGGGTTCGTCCTTCGGACGCCCCGGAATGACGGTTCTGAGGTGAATGCAGGTTGAGCTTAGCTCGACAGAAACGCCTTCAGGGCCGCAGGCTTGATCGGCTTGGGCAGCAGGATCGCGCCCGCCGCCGTCGCCTGTTCGTTCAGACCATCGCGGGTGTCGGCGGTGACCAGGGCGACGCGGCGCACGCCCACCGGACGCAGCCAGTCGATCAGGGCGAACCCTTCGGGCCCGTCGCCCAGGTGCAGGTCGATTACGGCGGCGTCGAAGGGTCCCTGCGCCGCCTTGGCCGCTGCGATGCCCGCGGCCAGGGTCGGCTTTGCGCCCCAACGGGTCAGCAGGGCGTTCAGCGCATCCAGGATGACCGGCTCATTGTCCACGCACAGGACGCGCAGGCCCGCCAGAGGCAGCCGGGCCTCGCGCACCGGCGTCATGTCGGCGACCGGTGCGGCGGCGGCGCGCGGGGCGGTGATGCGGAAGGTCGTGCCCCGTCCCGCGCCCGAGCTCAGCTCCAGCGGGTGATCCAGCAGGCTGGACAGGCGCCGCACGATGGCCAGACCCAGACCGGCGCCCGGCTCGTCCACCGGGGCGCCGGGCAGGCGGACGAACTCGCCGAAGACCGTCTCCCTGTCGGCCTCGGGAATGCCGCGTCCGGTGTCGGCGACCAGCAGCTGCACCGTCTGGCCATGCCGCCGCGCCCCCACCAGCACCCGACCCGCGTCGGTGTAGCGGATGGCGTTGGAGATCAGGTTCTGCAGCATGGAGCGCAGCAGGTCGCGGTCCGACGAAATCCACAGTCGACTGGGCATGATGGTCAGGCGCAACCCCTTGGCCTCAGCCACCGGCTCATATTCGCGGCGCAGTTCGTCAAACAGCCCGCCCAGCGACAGGCGCGTCACCGCCGCGCTGACCCCCCCGGCCTCCAGCTTGGACAGGTTCAGCAGGGCGGTCAGCAGCCGGTGGGCGCTGTCGATGGCGCGGTCGGCGTTGACGGCCAGGGTGTGGCTGGCGGGATCGGCCCCCCCGCCAGACACGGCGGGCTCTTCCTTCAGGGCGGCGATGAACAGGCGCGCG
This sequence comes from Brevundimonas nasdae, assembly GCF_019395145.1. NCBI lineage: Bacteria > Pseudomonadati > Pseudomonadota > Alphaproteobacteria > Caulobacterales > Caulobacteraceae > Brevundimonas > Brevundimonas nasdae. Next base: position 2,629,958 of record NZ_CP080034.1, on the reverse strand, counting down.
GCGTGCAGCGGCTGCAGCAGGTCATGGCTGGCGGCGGCCAGGAACCGGGTCTTGGAGGCGGTGGCGTCCTCGGCGATCCGGCGGGCTTCGTCCAGGCGCGCCGTGCGGTCGGCGACGCGGGCTTCCAGCCGTTCGTTGGCCTCCTCCAGCTGACGGGCGGCGCGGCGCAGGGCGGTGATGTCGGTGTAGCTGGTGGCGTAGCCCCCGCCGGGGATGGGCGCGCCGGACGACCGCAGCACCCGCCCGTCCGGCTGCTGGCGTTCGTGGTCGTGGGGAATGCGGCGGGCCAACGCCTCCAGCCGCCGCTCGACCCAGGCCTCAATGTCGTTGGGGCTCTCGCCGCGTTCGGCGTTCAGGCGATAGATGCTGGCGATGGGCAGGCCGACGTGGACGAAGCCGACCGGCAGTTCGAACATGGAGACATAGCGCCGGTTCCAGGCGGTGACGCGCAGATCCTCGTCCACCACGATCACGCCCTGGTCGATGTTGTCCAGAGTGGTCTGCAGCAGGTCGCGGTTGAACTGAACCGCCTGCGACGCCTCGTCCAGCATCCGCACCACGTCCTCGGGCGCGCGTCCGACCCCGGCTAAGGCCGCGGCGATGACGCGCCGGGCCGATGCGGCGCCGATCGCCCCCGCCAGCATCCGTTCGGCCGCACGCGCCAGGGCCGCGTCGGCGGGATCGGCGTCGCGCAGCCGGGTGTCCGTCTCATTGCCCCAGGCGGTGAAGGCGCGCTCGGCCCGCTCGTCGCCGATGAACCGGGCGACCAGGGCGCGCAGGTCGCCGACAGAGGCGCCGGAAGGCGAAGGGCGGTTCTCGGTCCAGTCCGGCCCGATCCGGTCCACGAAAGCGCGGGCCTGAACCCGGTCGATCAGGCGCGGCTGGGCGATGCGCGACACCCCGACATAGACCGCCAGATTCAGGCCCAGGCTGACGAACACCCCCAGCGCCAGCGGGTCGTCGATCCCCAGCAGCCGATGTGGATGCCAGGCCGCGTCCGGCGCCAGCTGCGGCAGGGCCAGCATGATGATCCAGATCGTCAGGCCGACCGCCATGCCGGCCAAGGCGCCGACCGCATGGCCGCCCCGCCACAGGACCGCGCCGAACAGGGCGGGCGCCAGCTGCGCCAGGGCGGCGAAGGACACCAGCCCCATGGCCGCCAGACCGTGCGACTGGTCCATCGCCTGATAATAGACCCAGGCCAGCAGCAGCACGGCGACGATGGCCGCGCGCCGCACGTGCAGGATCGTGCCCGCCATGTCCGAGGCGTCGCCCCGCACGCGCCAGCGGTCCCGCGCCACGAAGGGCAGGATCAGGCTGTTGGACACCATGGCCGACAGGGCTACGGCCTCTACGATGACCATCGCCGTCGCCGCCGAGAAGCCGCCGACGAAGACGATGGCGGTCAGCAGGCTCTCACCTCGTCCGAACGGCAGGGCCAGCACCAGAAGATCCGGGTTCACCGCCGGGGCGAACAGGGCCCCCGCCGCCACAAGAGGCAGGACCGCCAGACTGGTCAGCAGCAGATAGATGGGGAAGATCCAGCGCGCCCGCTTCACGTCCGACGGCGCGGCGCCCTCGACAAAGGCGACATGAAACTGACGCGGCAGGCAGAAGATGGCCAGGGTCGAGATCAGGATGATGGCCGAGAATCTGGGCGTCACCTCGGGGGGGCGCGACAGGGCGCCCAGGCCTTCGATGATGCGCGGCGGCGCGCCCTGGTTCAGCAGCAGGACCAGGGCGAAGACGGCCACGAACAGCAGGGCGCCCAGCTTGACCACCGACTCCAGCCCGATGGCCTGGATCAGTCCGCGATTGTGCTCGGTCAGGTCGGGACGACGCGCCCCGAACAGAATGGCGAAGAAGGCCAAAACCCCGGCCAGAACCAGAACCGTCAGGCTTTCGGACCCCGCCACCGGCGTGTCCGCCGTCAGCAGTTCGCCCGCCATCGACAGGGATTTCAGCTGCAGGGCGATATAGGGCAGGGAGCCCAGGATGGCGACCACGGTGACGGCGGCGCCCAGGGCCTGGCTCTTGCCGTAGCGCGACGCCACGAAGTCGGCCATGGAGCCGACGTTCTCGCGCCGGGCGGCGGCGGCGATCCGACGCCACAGCGGGAAGAGCACGGTCACCCCGATGATCGGGCCGATATAGATGGGCAGATACTCCCACCCGTTGCGCGCCGCCGTGCCGACCGCGCCGTAATAGGTCCAGGAAGTGCAGTAGATGGCCAGCGACAGGGCATAGACCGACGGCCCCAGCCCCTTGCCCCTGGCGCGCGTCGCCGGGCGTTCCTGATACCAGGCGACGGCGAACAGGATCGCCATATAGCCCACGACAAGGCTGAGGATCAGCAGGCTGAACATGGCGGCATCTGAACCTTGAGTATGGGGTTTCACAAGCGAAAGGGCGGACTGTCCTGCGACAGCCCGCCCCCTCATCCGCGCCTGAAAGCAGGATCAGGCGTTGAGATCGACGTCCTTGCCTTCCTTGACCAGCAGGAAGCCCAGCACGACCGTCGCCAGCGCCACGACGATCGGATACCAGAGGCCGTAGTAGATGTTGCCTGTCGCGGCCACCATGGCGAAGGCGGTGGTGGGCAGGAAGCCGCCGAACCAGCCGTTGCCGATATGATAGGGCAGGGACATGGAGGTGTAGCGGATCTTGGTCGGGAACATCTCGACCAGCGCCGCCGCGATCGGGCCGTACACCATGGTCACATAGAAGCCGAGGATGAACAGGATCAGCACGACCAGAGGCTTGTTGACCAGGGCGCTGTCAGCCTTGGCGGGATAGCCTGCGGCGGCGAGCGCCTCGCCCAGGTTTGCATCCCAGGTCTTTTTCCGGGCGGCGAAGTCGGCGGCGGGCAGGGCGTCGCCGCGGAAGCTGTTGATCACCGTCTGATCGCCGATACGGACCTCGGCGACGGTTCCGGCCGGGGCCTTGACGTTCGTATAGGTCACGCCCGCCTTGGCCAGGTAGGATTTGGCCAGGTCGCACGAGTGGTTGAAGACCGTCTTGCCGACGGGGTCGAACTGCAGATTGCAGTCGGCGGGGTCAGCATAGACCACGACCGGCGCCGAGGCGGCAGCCTCGGCCAGACGCGGGTTGGCCGCGTGGGTCAGGGCGTTGAACAGCGGCATATAGGTCAGGGCTGCGATCAGGCACCCGGCAAGGATGATCGGCTTCCTGCCCACCTTGTCCGACAGCCAGCCCCAGAAGATGAAGAAGGGCGAGGCCGCCAGCAGCGCGATGGCCAGCAGGACATAGACCAGAGAGGCGTCAACCCGCAGCACCCGCTCCAGGAAGAACAGGGCGTAGAACTGACCCGTGTACCAGATCACGGCCTGACCGGCGGTCAGACCGACCAGGGCGATCAGCACCAGCTTCAGATTGGGCCACTTCATGAAGCTGTCCTTCAGCGGGGTCTTGGAGCCCTTGCCTTCGGCCTTCATCTTCTTGAACGACGGGCTTTCCGCCAGCTTCAGCCGGATCCACAGGGACACGCCCAGCAGCAGGATCGAAACCAGGAACGGCACCCGCCAGCCCCATTCGGCGAAGGCCTCTTCACCAACGGCGAAGCGCACGCCCAGGATCACGGCCAGGCTCAGGATCAGGCCTGCGGTCGCAGTGATCTGGATGAAGGAGGTGTAGAAGCCGCGTTTGCCCTTGGGCGCGTGCTCGGCGACATAGGTGGCGGCGCCGCCGTATTCCCCGCCCAGAGCCAGGCCCTGGATCAGGCGCATCAGCACCAGGATGATCGGCGCCGCGATGCCGATGACCGCATAGGGCGGCAACAGGCCGACGACGAAGGTCGACAGACCCATCAACAGCATGGTGACCAGGAAGGTGTTCTTGCGCCCCCAGAGGTCGCCCAGACGTCCAAAGACGATGGCGCCGAACGGCCGCACGGCGAACCCGGCCGCAAAGGCCATCAGGGCGAAGATATAGCCGGTGGTCTCGTTCACGCCCGAGAAGAACTGAACCGTGATGATCGCCGCCAGCGATCCGTAGAGATAGAAGTCGTACCACTCGATGACGGTGCCGACCGAAGAGGCCAGGATCACGAGCCGATCACTGCGACCGACCGTATGTTCCCCCTCGCCGGACGCAGTTGTTGCGTCGGTTGCCATTGATCCATTTCCTCCCAAGTCGCCGTTATCGGCCGTTATGCGCGGCCTGACGGACGCGTGGAGGATCAGACTGACGCAGCCAAGCGCGGCTGGAGAGAGCGACTTTGGTCGAGGATCGGTGGTTTTTCGAAAACCTGCGACGTGCGGATCAGTAGGCGTTCACGCGCTTCAGGATCATCGGCACGGTGCGGCAGATGATCAGAATGTCGTCGCGGAACGACCAGCCGTCGGCATAGAGGACATCAGCCTCGACCCGGCGGGCCATGCAACTGAGCTGGTGAATCTCGCCGCGAAGGCCGGAAATCTGGGCCAAGCCTGTCAGGCCCGGACGCACGGCGAAACGCTTCGAATAGCAGGGCAGCAGGGCGCCATAATGGGCGTCGTGGGCCAGGGCGTGCGGGCGCGGACCGACCAGCGACATGTCGCCCATGATCACATTCACAAGCTGGGGCAGTTCATCCAGACTGGTGGCGCGGATGAAGGCGCCGACGCGGGTGACGCGCACGTCGTTCTTGGTGGCGTGGGCGATCTTGTCGCCATCCTCGGTCACCGTCATGCTGCGGAACTTCAGGATGGTAAAGATTTCGCCATTCAGGCCTGTGCGGCGCTGGCGGAACAGCACCGGGCCGCGCGTCTCGATCACGACAGCCAGGGCGATGGCGCAATAGGCGGGCAGCAGAATCCACAGGGCCAAACCGGCCAGGACGATGTCCATCACCCGCTTGCACGCCGCAGAGCCTGCGCCGCGTGTGAACCTGGGCGTCCAGGCGGATCGGGCGAGGGGTTCACCCGCATCCGCATCCTTGGTTGTCGACCAACTGTCGAAGATGTCGGCCTCCCCCAAGAGCCTGTGCGATAATGGCAACGTTAAAGGCAAAGCTGTTATGCAACGCAAGATTAATCGCGATCCTGCGTTCCGGGAACGTAGTTCCGTTGTTTATAGGTCACACCTGATGGCTATTTCTATAAGTATTTCAGCAGGGTGCGTGCTGTCGGTCAGCCATCTATTGAAATGACAGGCCCTGCTTCAACCCTCACGACAGTTCTGCCGCGACGACTCTTCAGCCAGGTGCGGATGCGCGCCTGAACTGGGTTGTCGATGGCGAAGTGGAAGGCGAAGGCGAAGCCGACGGCGGCGGCCACTCCCATGGCCCACAGCACCCACTGAACCGGTTCGGACAGGGCGAAACGGGCCGCCGCCACATTGACGACGCCGAACCAGGCGATCCGCACCACCTCGTTGGAGATGAACATCGAGAATGAAACCTGGGCGGCCTTCTCGACCAGTTTGGATGGTCTGGTCACCGGCACGGCGCCCGCCGCCAGAATGATGATCGAGATCAGGCTCAGAGAGATCAGGGCGTGCTTGTCGAAGTTCTGCACCACGGCCAGGCCGACGGCGGCGGCGATGCCGGCCCAACCAGCCAGGCGCGGATTGATCCAGATCTTCTGGGCGAACCAGGCCAGCGCCATGCCCAGGAAGAAGAGCGGCAGGGCGCGGATGAAGCCGTAGCCCATCGGCATCTGATAGACGGGATAGCCCAGCAGGCTCCAGCACAGCTGGTTGGCGACCAGATAGACGCCGATACCCGCCGCCAGCGCCGCCCATGGCCCCAGGCGCATCAGGCCGCGGATGATCCAGGGGAAGCACAGGTAGCAGCCGATCAGAGCCGAGATCGACCAGGTCGGCGCATTCCAGCCCAGGCCGCCATAGACGCCGTAGGACTGCAGCAGCAGCAGTTGCGCGGGCAGTTGGTCCCAGCGGAACCATTCGGGATTGCGCGGCGTCACGCCCGCCGCCGTGCTCAGCAGCACCAGCGCCACCAGCGACAGGCCCATGATCAGATGGGCCGGAGTGACGCGCAGGAACCGCTTCAGGAAGAAGTCCGTCGGCGACATCCGGCCCTTGTCCACCGCTGCGCCATAGACGCGCATCAGCACATAGCCGGAATCGATCAGGAAGAAGTTGGTCAGCAGAAAGCCGCCGCGCTCGAACACCGGGTGCAGGTGCTCGGCCAGCGGAAACGGACCGGCGGCCTGGAAGTGATGCAGAATGATCAGGAAGGCCACGATGAAACGCAGGGCGTCCAGCCAGCCGCCGCGCGCGATCGGGGTTGTCTCATTCCGGTTCGAAATCAGCGTCCAGGGCATCAGATCCGCCTCCTCTGCCCGTATGGACGCAAAAGGTGGACCAATCCCCCTGCCAGGATGGTGAATCCTAGCCTCGCACCAGTCTAAGGAATTCTTCGCGGGTGCGAGGGTCGTCGCGCACCACGCCGATCAGGTGGCTGGTCGACAGGCTGGCGCCCGGCGCATTGACGCCGCGCAGGGTCATGCAGGAATGCTCGGCCTCGATGACCACGCCGACGCCGTGCGGGCGCAGGACCGTCTGGATGGCCTCGGCGATTTCGGAGGTCATCTTCTCCTGGATCTGCAGGCGACGCGCAAAGCCGCGCACCACGCGCGCCAGCTTGGAGATGCCCACGACCCGGTCGGTCGGCAGGTAAGCGACGTGCGCCTTGCCCACGACCGGCAGCATGTGGTGCTCGCAGAAGCTGACGAAGCGAATGTCCTTCAGCACCACCAGCTGGTCGTAGCCGCCGGTCTCTTCGAAGGTCTTCTCCAGATAGGACAGCGGGTCTGTCTCATAGCCCTGGAACAGCTCGCGATAGCTCTTGGCCACCCGCGACGGCGTTTCCAGCAGGCCCTCGCGGTCGGGATTGTCGCCGGCCCACTGGATCAGGGTGCGGACGGCGGCTTCGGCTTCGGCCTGCGAGACGGAGGGCTTGGAGGGCGTATCGGTCATGGCGGCCTACATAGCGAGGCTGGTCAGGGAATGGGAGGGCTTCGTCTGCGCTTTCCGGCGGGGAGCAGGCAGTTTCAGGATGAGGCCGCCGGCGCGGCGTCGGCCAAGCTGTCGGCGGCAGGCGACCGGCCCGTCTCTTTTCGCTCGCTGTAGCGGTCCACCAGATAGTCGGCTCGGCCCCGCGTCAGCAGGGTGAATTTGTACAGCTCCTCCATCACGTCCACCAGCCGGTCGTAATAGGGCGAGGGCTTCATGCGGCCGTCCTCGTCGAACTCATTGAAGGCCTTGGCGACCGAGGACTGGTTCGGAATCGTGATCATCCGCATCCAGCGGCCCAAAATCCGCAACTGGTTGACGGTGTTGAACGATTGAGAGCCTGCGTTGACCTGCATCACCGCCAGGGTCCGACCCTGCGTCGGCCGGGCGCCTGCGCTTTCCAGCGGCAGCCAGTCGATCTGGGATTTGAAGATGCTGGTCATGGCGCCGTGGCGTTCGGGGCTGCACCAGACCTGGCCCTCGGACCATAGCGAGGCCGCGCGCAGTTCCTGAACCTTGGGGTGGGACGGATCGACGCTGTCCGGTTGGGGCAGGCCGCGGGGGTCAAAGATGCGGGTCTCGGCGCCGAAGCTGCGCAACAGCCGATCCGCCTCCTCGATCATCAGACGGCTGAAGGCGCGTTCGCGCAGCGAGCCGTACAGCAGCAGGAAGCGCGGCGGGTGGGCCGGGTCTGTCGGTCGCAGACGCTCCAGTTCGGGGCGGTCGGCGAAGGCGGCGTCGAGTGCGGGTAGATCGATCATGGCTTCCCCTTTGCCAATATTTCGATTATTTGTGAAGTATGGAAATGAAATCAGCCATCGAGGCCCTCGGCGCCCTGGCGCACGACGGGCGCCTGAACATCTTTCGCGCGCTGGTCCGCGCCGGGCCGCAAGGTCTGGCGGCGGGCAGGCTGGGCGAGGCGGTCGGCATGGCCGCAAGCACCCTGTCGAACAATCTGAACATTCTGACGCGTGCGGGTCTGACAAGCGCCGTGCGGGATGGGCGCTCCATCATCTACGCCGCCGACTATGGCCGGATGGGCGCCTTGCTGGCCTATCTGATGGAAGACTGCTGTCAGGGCTCCCCCGCCGTCTGCGCGCCGCTGAGCGAGGTCGTGAACCGGGCCATGTGCTGTCCGCCCGACGACGGTCGGTAGGGCAGGGTCATGTCGATATTCGAACGCTATCTGACGCTGTGGGTGTTGGCCTGCATCCTCATCGGCGTGGCCCTGGGGGCGGTTGCGCCGGGCCTGTTCGCAACTCTGGCGGCCTTGGAGGTCGTCTCGGTCAATCTGCCGGTCGCGGCTCTGATCTGGTTGATGATCATTCCGATGCTGCTGAAGGTGGACTTCGCCGCCTTGCGTCAGGTCGGGCGTCACTGGCGCGGCATCGGGGTGACCCTGGTCATCAACTGGGCGGTGAAGCCTTTCTCGATGGCGGTTCTGGCCTGGTTGTTTCTGTCCGTGCTGTTTCGCCCTTTGTTGCCGTCGGACGAGATCAACAGCTATGTCGCGGGCCTGATCCTGCTGGCGACGGCGCCCTGCACGGCCATGGTGTTCGTCTGGAGCAACCTGACCCGGGGCGATCCCAACTTCACCCTGTCGCAGGTCGCCCTGAACGACGCGATCATGATCGTGGCCTTCGCCCCTATCGTCGCCCTCCTTCTGGGACTGTCGTCCATCACCGTGCCGTGGAGCACCCTGGCCCTGTCGGTGGCCCTCTATATCGTGGTCCCGGTCGTCATCGCCCAGGCGATCAGGGGGCTGCTGCTGCGCCGGTCATCCGCTGCGCTTGAGCGTGCGGCCCGTCTTTTCCAGCCGGTGTCTCTGGCGGCCCTGCTGGTCACTCTGATCCTGCTGTTCGGGTTTCAGGGCGAGACCCTGCTGGCCCAGCCGCTCGTCATTGGACTGCTGGCGGTTCCGATCCTGATCCAGGTCTATTTCAACTCCGGCCTGGCCTATCTGTTGAACCGGGCGGTGGGCGAGCGCCACAGCGTCGCGGGACCGTCGGCCCTGATCGGGGCCAGCAACTTCTTTGAACTGTCGGTCGCGGCGGCGATCAGCCTGTTCGGCATCCAGTCCGGCGCCGCCCTGGCCACGGTCGTCGGCGTCCTGATCGAGGTTCCGGTCATGCTGTCCGTCGTCGCGATCGTGAACCGATCAAAGCCCTGGTACGAATCCGGCGCCCGCGTCCGGCGCCTCAAGCACAGAGCGGCATCATGACCATCACCCTCTATCACAACCCCGCCTGCGGCACGTCGCGCAACACCCTGGCCATGATCCGGGCGTCGGGCGAGGAGCCGGTGGTCGTCGACTATCTTCAGGCGGGCTGGTCGGCTGAACGGCTGCAGTCTCTGGCGGCGCAGATGGGTGCGCCGATCCGCAGCCTGATCCGCGACAAAGGCACGCCCGCCCGCGCGCTGGGCCTGTTTGATGAAGAGGCGGACGATCCGACGATCATCGCCGCCATGATCGCCCACCCGGTGATCGTGAACCGTCCCATCGTCGTCTCGGACAAAGGCGTGCGGCTGTGCCGCCCGTCAGAGCTTGTGCTTGAACTGCTGTCCGAACCCGTGGCCCGCTTCACCAAGGAGGACGGCGAGGCGGTCGGGGCCTGAAATTCCATTGAAGCGTCAAAACCAAGCGAAACGGTTAGCGCTCCGTTAACCATCCTCCCGGCATTTTCTGCCCAGTGATTTGCGGGAGCGCAGGCCGATGAACGGCGCCGAAGTTCTGGATGTTGGCCGCGACGCCATCTGGCTGACGATCCAGCTGTGCCTGCCTGTCCTGCTGGTCGGTCTGGTGGTCGGCGTGGTGATCGGCCTGTTTCAGGCCCTGACCCAGATTCAGGAGCAGACCCTGATCTATGCGCCCAAGATCATCGCCATCTTCGTGTCCCTGCTGCTGTTCCTGCCCTTGATGGGCGCGCTGCTGGGCGGCTTCATGCGCCAGATCGCCGCGCGCATCGCGGGCATGTAGTGGAGGCTTACGCCACCGCCGATCAGGTCTGGGCGGGGGGGCTGATCTTCGCCCGCATCGGCGCGATCCTGATGCTGCTCCCCGGATTCGGCGAGGCCTATGTGCCGCCGCGGGTGCGCCTGTCCCTGGCCCTGGTCATTTCACTGGCGCTATGGCCGGTGGTGCGCGCCACCCTGCCGGGCCTGCCCGACACCGTGGGCGGCATGGCGGGATGGATCATTCATGAGGTGGTCGTGGGTCTGATGATCGGCCTGCTGCTGCGCATGTTCATGTCGGCCCTGACCACGGCGGGCGAGATCATCTCGCTGCAGACGACGCTCAGCTTCTCCCAGACCGCCAACCCGATGCAGGCCCAGCCGGGCACGACTCTGGCCGCCTTCCTGACCCTGCTGGGGGTGACGCTTCTGTTCGCCACCAACACCCATCACCTGTTCATCGCGGGCATGGTGGGCTCCTATCGATTGATCGCCCCAGCCCAGCCCCTGGTGATGAGCGACTTCACCACCATGGCCGTTCGCACCCTGGGCGACAGCTTCCTGCTGGGGGTGCAGCTGGCGGCGCCGGTGCTGGTGTTCGCCCTGATCTTCAATCTGGCGTCCGGCCTGATCGCGCGGGTCATGCCGTCGTTCCAGGTCTATTTCGCCGCCGCGCCTTTGAGCGTGCTTCTGGGCCTGTCGATCTTCGCGCTCAGCCTGGGCGCGCTGGGGACCGTCTTCATCGACCGTTACCGCCGCCTGGCGGACGTCTTCGTTTCGGGAGGCGTGGGTGGCTGAAGGCGCCGATCCCGAGTCGAAAACCGAAGAGGCCACCCCGCGAAAACTTGCGGACGCCCGCAAGAAGGGCGATTCGGCCAAGTCGCCGGATGTCGCCCAGGTGATGTCCCTGGCGGGCGCCGCCGCCGTCATCATGGGTGCGGGCGGCTGGTTCGCCTCGTCCATCGCCGAACAGCTGGTTCCCTTCATCGCCTCGCCGCATCAGATGCTGGGCGTGCTGAACTCTGGCGCAGGCACGCAGATACTGGCCAAGGCGCTGTGGGCCATGGGGCCGTTTCTGGGCGCGATCATGCTGGCCACCATCATCGGCGGCGTCGGCGGCAATATCGCCCAGTCGGGCCTGATCTTCACGGCTGAGAAGCTGAAGCCCAAATGGTCGTCGATCAGCCCGCTGAGCGGGTTCAAGCGCATCTACGGGCCGGACGGTCTGATGCAGTTCGTCAAGACCTTCCTCAAGTTGACGGCGGTCTGCGCGGTCTGCTGGTTTGCGCTGAAGCCCCATGCGCGCGAGTTCGAAAACATGGTGGGCATGAGCCCCATGGACCTGCTGCCGCTGGCGCGCGACATGGCCATGAAGCTGTTCTTCGCGGCCCTGGTGCTGTTGGCCGTGACGGCGGGCGCGGACTTTCTGTGGCAGAAGCTTCGCTTCGCCAAGCGGATGCGGATGACCAAGGAAGAGCTGAAAGAGGACTATAAACAGTCCGAGGGCGACCCTCACGTCAAGGCCAAGCTGAAGCAGATCCGCATGCAGCGCAGCCGCCAGCGGATGATGGCCAATGTGCCCAAGGCCACGGTGATCGTGACCAACCCGACCCACTATTCGGTGGCCCTGCGTTATGAGCCGGACCAGGGCGACGGCGCGCCCATCTGCGTGGCCAAGGGCGTCGACGCCCTGGCGCTGCGCATCCGTGAGGTGGCGACGGAACACGGCGTGCCGATCGTCGAGAACGTGCCCCTGGCCCGCGCCCTCTACGCCACGGTCGAGGTCGACGAGGTCATTCCGCGCGAGCATTTCGACGCCGCCGCCAAGATCATCGGCTTCGTCTTCCAGTCCCGTCCGCGCCGGTAAGAAGGCGTCAGGATTTCAGCGTATGATCCGACCACTGATTCGCGAGGCCGCATGACGTCCACCCGTCGCCTTCCGTTCGATCCGATGCTGATCGTGATGGCCCTTGGGTTCGTCGTGGCGGTGGGCGCCCTGGCCTATCCGGCGTTCCGCACCAACCCGACCTCGGCGCCGGGGCTGATCCTGATCCTGACCGTAGGCCTGATCGCCCTGATCGGCCTGTTCGCCTTCCGCCGCGCCGAGACGCCCCAGGGATCGACCGACGCCGTCATCGACATGCTGGACGCCATGGCCGAACCAGCCGCTTTGGTCTGGGATTCCGGCCAGGTCCTGGCCTTCAACGGCGCCTGGGCCGAGGCCAACGGCACGACCACGGCCCTGCCGCGCGGCAAGTCCGCCCAGGCCCTCTACATGGCCTTCGCCCAGGCGCGTCAGGGCCAGCCGGGCCACGCCATCGTCCAGATCGGCGAGCGCGAGATCGAGGTGGTGATCGGCCAGGCGGGCAAGAATCAGGCGGGGCAGGGCCGTTACCTGATGCGCGCCGCCCCCGACGCCGTCCTGCCCATGGCGGCGGCCCCCGCTCAGGCCGTGGCCTCCGTCTCCGGCGAGGCGCGGGCCATGGCGGCCGGCGCGCCGTTCGGCTCGGCTGTGATCGGCGGCGATGACCTGTTCGCGGGGCGGGCGGAAGAGGCCAATGCGGCCTTGGCCGTCCTGACCGGTCCGGCGGCGGCCGGCGACGCCGCCTTCGGCCATCTGTTTGAGCTGGTCGGCGTGACCGAGGCGCGGGCGCGTCTGGCCTCGGGCGCGTCCGGCCCCATCGAACTGGTCGCCCGCGCCTTTCCCGACAAGATGCTGCATCTGTATGTGGCGCCCGAGGGCGACAAGCGCCGCATCTGGCTGTTTGACGTCTCGGCGCAGAAGTCGATGGAGTTGCAGCTGTCGCAGGCCCAGAAGATGCAGGCCGTCGGCCAGCTGGCTGGGGGCGTGGCCCACGACTTCAATAATCTGCTGACGGCGATCCAGCTTCAGCTGTCGGGCCTTCTGGAGCGCCACCCCGTCGGCGATCCCTCGTACGAAGGCCTGAACGAAATCCGCCAGACCGCCATCCGCGCCGCTGATCTGGTGCGCAAGCTTCTGGCCTTCTCGCGCAAGTCTACTGTGCGGCGCGAGCGTCTGGACCTGGGCGAACTGGTCGGGGAATTCTCCATCCTGCTGCGCCGGCTGCTGCGCGAGGACGTGCGGCTTGAGACGGACTACGGCCGCGACCTGCCGGTGGTCCTGGCCGACAAGTCCCAGCTTGAGACCGCCGTCATGAACCTGGCCGTCAACGCCCGTGACGCCATGCGCGGCGTGGTCGAACCCGGCGACGCGGTCGTCACCATCACCACGCGCCGCCTGACCGGCGCGGAGGCGCGCAGCCTGGGCTGGGCGGGCGCCACGACCGACGAAGTGGCCCTGATCGAGGTGTCCGACAGCGGGCCCGGCGTGCCGCCCGAACTGGTGGACAAGATCTTCGAACCCTTCTTCACCACCAAGGCGGTGAACGAGGGCACGGGCATGGGTCTGGCCACCGTCTATGGCATCGCCCAGCAGGCGGGCGGCCATATCACCGTCAGCAATATCGAAGGAAAAGGCGCCGCCTTCCGCATCTTCCTGCCCGCGGCGGGCGAGGCGGAACTGGCCGAGGTCCAGCCGGTCGAGGTCAAGGTCAAGGCGCCGCGCGACCTGTCCGGCGCGGGCCGCATCCTGTTCGTGGAGGACGAGGACGCCGTGCGCGGCATCGCCGCCCGTCTGCTGCGCCAGCGCGGCTATGAGGTGATCGAGGCCTGCGACGGCGAAGAGGCCCTGATCCTGGCCGAGGAGCATGCGGGGCAAATCGACATGATGATCTCAGACGTCATCATGCCCGGCCTGGACGGCCCGTCCCTGCTGAAAAAGGCGCGCCAGTACCTGGGCGACGCGCCGGTGATGTTCATCTCGGGCTATGCCGAAAGCGACTTCTCCGACCTGCTGCAGGACGAGGTCGGCGTCTCCTTCCTGCCCAAGCCGCTGGACATCAAGACCCTGGCCGAACGCGTGAAACAGGAACTGCACGCGGCCTGACGAAAGCTTTCCGCATCAATACTCCCTTTCGTCATTCCGGAGCTTGGCTGCGCTTCGCCCGGAATGACGAAAGAAAGCAGGGAGCGCGCGGGGCGTCAAATCACCCGTCGGGCGCAGGCCCGGCGCCCCGCCAAGGCCGTCCAGGGGGCTCCCGTCGCCTCTGCAGCGAAGGCGCGGGGCGCTGACGCACGAACGGGCCAGGTCCTCAGCCGATCCCGCCATGAAATTACCACTTTACATGACGGTCCACAGACCCCATATCGCGCTTTCCGGCGGACCCCGTAGGTCTAACCGTTACGCGCTGCTAACGCCGGTCTGGGTTAACAATCATCAGGGGGTTACGTGAATTGCGCACGTACCAGCTTCCCCTGGACCTGGTCCGTGAGCGGCCTCCTGAACGTCCCGTCGCACTCGTGCGGCCGCGTTCGGTTTCCGTAGCGGCGCGCTGGTTCCAGGATAATTTAAAAGCCGACGTCTTCTATGCGGTGAAGGCGAACCCGTCGCGTTGGGTCATCGAGACCCTGGTCGAGGCTGGCGTTCGTGGTTTTGACGTGGCGTCCATCGCTGAGATCGAACTGGTCCGTTCGGTCAGCGACGACGTGCGTCTGGCCTTCATGCACCCGGTCAAGAGCCGTTCGGCCATCACCAAGGCTTACTTCGATTACGGCGTGCGCACCTTTGCGCTCGACTGCATCGACGAGCTGACCAAGATCCTCGACGCCACTGGCGGCGCAGACGACCTGAATCTGGTCGTGCGCATGGCCGTGTCGGCGGACGGCGCGGCCTACACCCTGTCGGGCAAGTTCGGCGTGTCCTCGGATCAGGCTCCCGCCCTGCTGCTGGCCACGCGCCAGGCGGTCAAGGAAGGCCTGATGGGCGTCAGCTTCCACGTCGGTTCGCAGTGCATGCGGCCCACCGCCTACCAGGCCGCCATGGCCCAGGTCGGACGCTCGATCAGCCGTGCGGGCGTGATCGTCGACATCGTCGATGTCGGCGGCGGCTTCCCGTCCGTCTATCCGGGCATGGTCCCGCCGGACATGAGCGAATACGCCGACGCCATCCATCGCGGCTTCAACGAGATGCCGGTGTCGGAAACGACCGAGCTGTGGTGCGAGCCCGGCCGGGCGATCGTCGCCGAGTCCTCGTCGATCCTGGCCCGCGTCGATCTGCGCAAGGGCGACGCCCTGTATCTGAACGACGGCTCGTACGGTTCGCTGTTCGACGCGACCCACTCGCGCTGGCCCTTCCCGACCAAACTGGTCCGGGACGGCGAGTCTGCGGGCGAGTTGAAGGCCTTCCAGTTCTACGGCCCGACCTGCGATTCCATCGACCATATGCCGGGTCCGTTCTGGCTGCCCGCCGATGTGCGCGAAGGCGACTTCATCGAGATCGGCATGCTGGGCGCCTATGGCGTGGCCATGTCGACCGGCTTCAACGGCTATGGCGAACACGACATCGCCGTGGTCGAGGACGCCCCGATGGCCTCGCTCTACGGTCTGGCCCCGCGTTCCATCCCCACCGTGCGCACCACGGCGGAAGAGAACGCGCGCAAGGTCGTCCGCCTGTCGCGTCCCAAGGGCAAGGCTGGCCAGCGCAAGTCGCGCCGGAAGTAAACGCGTTCACATCTCAAGCCGCCACCCTCGGATCAAGTTCGAGGGTGGCGGATTATGCTGAGGCTAACGGTCCCGCCGGTCGCTCCGTCCCGGCATGGCTGCGTGTCCGACGGGCGTTCATCAAGGCAAGCTTCCGAAATGACCGCAACCGCGCCCGCCAACACCAAGGCCCAACTGCTGCAGAACGTCGTCGAGCACGTCGACATCACCAACTTCGACGCCCGTCCGATCATCGACGCCATGCGCAAGATGAGCTTTTCGTCGCGCGACACGGCCCGCGCCGCCGACATCTTCTCCATGGCCATCGAGGATGCGGATTGCTCGCCCTGGCTGATCCTGGCCGGCTCGACCTCGGCGGGCGGCTGCATGGACGTGTACCGCGACATGGTGAAGTTCGGCATGGTCGACGCCGTGGTCGCCACGGGCGCCTCGATCGTGGACATGGATTTCTTTGAGGCCCTGGGCTTCAAACATTATCAGGCCGCCGGTTCGGTGGACGACAATGTCCTGCGCGAAAACTACATCGACCGCATCTACGACACCTATATCGACGAGGAGCAGCTCCAGGCCTGCGACCACACCATTCTGGAGATCGCCAACCGTCTGGAGCCGCGCGGCTATTCCAGTCGTGAGTTCATCTGGGAGATGGGCAAGTGGCTGTCGGAGGGGAATGCGAAAAAGCCCGGCTCCCTGATCCAGACCGCCTATGAAGAAGGTGTGCCGATCTTCTGCCCGGCCTTTGTCGATAGCTCCGCGGGTTTCGGTCTGGTCAAGCACCAGAAGGAGCGGGCGGCGGCGGGCAGGCCCTATCTGATGCTGGACGCCATCGCCGACTTCCGCGAACTGACCGACATCAAGATCGCGGCGGGCGTCACGGGCCTGTTCATGGTCGGCGGCGGCGTGCCCAAGAATTTCGCCCAGGACACAGTCGTCTGCGCCGAAATCCTGGGCGTCGAGGCCGAGATGCACCGATACGCCGTCCAGATCACGGTCGCCGATGTCCGCGACGGCGCCTGCTCATCCTCGACGCTGAAAGAGGCCGCGTCGTGGGGCAAGGTTCAGACCGCCCACGAACAGATGGTCTTCGCCGAAGCCACCACCGTCGTGCCCCTGATCGCCTCCGACGCCTATCACCGCGGCGCCTGGAAGACCCGCGAGAAGCGTCGCTGGAACAGGCTGTTCGATAAGGCGTGATCAAAAAGAAGGCCGGTGGATCGCCCCACCGGCCTTTTTACGGTTTCAATATTGATACGGCTAAGGAAGCCACCGAAATCAAGACAGCTAAGCCTCCGACCCAAAGACCTGCGTGAAATCGAGCACGTTCTGCCCGCAACTCTGCAATGATGCCCGCCAGCATCGGAAAATTGATCGCATTCACGTCGGTGCCAACGGATCTGGCAAAGAATGGTGTTGTCGATCCATCCTTGTTTGTCAGGCCGAAGCGACGTTCGAGGGGTGAATACAATCGGCCAAAAACTATATCAGGGTCGATTTTGAAGTGCTTTGCGACTGCTAAGCAATCAATGGGTACGTAGATTTTGGCCTCCCGGCTTCTGGAGGCTTTGTCGTAAGTCGTGAACTCCGAATGGTACCGTCGGTAAATTTCTTCCAGTAGTGCCAAATCGGTTGGCGGCCAAATCAGTCTCCCCCGTCTTGTCATCAGGCCGCGCAGGCCTCGAACCCGGCCTTCAGCGCGGCCTCGTCCAGATCGCGGCCGATGAAGACGGCGCGGCTCCAGCGGCGTTCGGCGACGCCCCATTCGCGTTGCAGGTCGCCTTCCAAGATCATGTGCACGGCCTGGAAGACCAGGCGGCGGTTCTCGCCCTTCACGTCGATGATGCCCTTGGCGCGCAGGATGTTCTGGCCCTGCTCGCCCAGCAGTTTGTCCAGCCAGTTGGTGAACTTGGTCCCGTCCAGCGGGCGGTCCAGCGACAGGGAGATGCCCTTGATGTCGTCCTGATGCGAATGGCCGCGCGCGCCATGTCCGTGATCGTGGGCATGGTCATGTTCGTGATGGTCATGCCCGTGGTCGTGGTCATGATGGTGGTGATCGTGGCCGCAGTGCTCGTCATGCACATGGCCGTCGGCGCCATGCGGCGGGTTCACGAAGTCCGGCTTCACTTCCAGAATCCGGTCCAGGTCGAAGGCGTGCAGGCCCAGCACCTGGTCCAGCGGCACGTTGGACCGCTCGGCGCGCACGATGGGCGCCAGCGGGTTCAGCGCGCGCAGACGGGCCTCCACCGCCTCCAGTTCGTCCGCCGTGGCCAGATCGACCTTGTTCAGGATGATCCGGTCAGCGAAGGCCACCTGTTCGCGGGCCTCCTTGCTGTCGTCCAGCCGGGCCATGACGTGCTTGGCGTCGACCAGGGTGGTGACGCTGTCCAACTGGGTCTTGGCCTTGACGTCCTCGTCCACGAAGAAGGTCTGGGCCACCGGGCCGGGATCGGCCAGGCCGGTCGTCTCGACGATGATGGCGTCGAAGGCGGGCTTGCCGGGACGCTGGCGCTTCATCAGACCCGCGACCACGCGGATCAGGTCGCCGCGCACCGTGCAGCAGACGCAGCCGTTGTTCATCTCGAACACGTCCTCGTCGGCGCCGACCACCAGGTCGTTGTCGATGCCGATCTCGCCGAACTCGTTGACGATGACGGCATAACGCTTGCCGTGGTCCTCGGTCAGGATGCGGTTCAGCAGCGTCGTCTTGCCCGCGCCGAGATAGCCGGTCAGCACGGTGACGGGGATCTTGCCGTTCGTGGCGGCGGCAGAAGAGGCGGGGGCGGCGAGGGTGTCGGTCATAGGCCGCTAGATGGCGGCTGCACCGTCACTTGAAAAGGGGGGGCTTCAAGCCTTCTTGACGAACTCGGTGCGGAGCACGAGGCCGCGTACCTTCTCGACATTGGCCTCGATCTCATCCGTGTCGCCGGTCAGGCGGATGTTCTTGACCAGGGTTCCGCGCTTCAGGGTCACCCCGCCCGACCCTTTGACCTTCAGGTCCTTGATCAGGGTCACGCTGTCGCCGTCGGCCAGGATGTTGCCGTTGGAATCTTTAGTCACGTCTTCGGTCATGGCGAAGCTTCTAGCGAGCGGGTCGCGCAATATCCATACGCTGACTGTGGGATTCCGGTTCAGGCGTCCGGGACGTTCGCATCCAGTTCGTCCAGCCAGACCTGCGCCGAGCCATCCGACGGCGCGCGCCAGTCGCCGCGCGGCGACAGCGAGCCGCCGGTCACCACCTTGGGCCCGTTCGGCAGGGCCGAGCGTTTGAACTGGGCCGTCTGGAAGAAGCGGATCAGGAACTTTCTCAACCACCCCTTGATGGTGGCCAGATCATATTCGACCCGCTCATCCTGCGGCGTGTTGGCGGGCCATTCGCCCACGGTCCGGTCGCCCCAGGCCTGGTGCGCCAGGAAGGCGACCTTGGACGGCTTCAGGCCGAAGCGGCTGATGTAGAACAGGAAGAAGTCGTTCAACGCATAGGGACCGACCGTGCCCTCTGTGGACTGGATCACCCCGTCCTTGGCCGGGACCAGTTCGGGCGAAATCTCTGTGTCCAGAATGGCGTGCAGGGTCGGCGTCGCATCATTCCCGACCAGTTCACGCGCCGCGACCCAGCGGATCAGGTGCCGGATCAGGGTCTTCGCCACCCCGCCGTTGACGTTGTAGTGGCTCATGTGGTCGCCGACGCCATAGGTGCACCACCCCAGCGCCAGTTCCGACAGGTCGCCGGTGCCCAGGACAAAGGCGTCATTCTGATTGGCCAGACGGAACAGATAGTCGGTGCGCAGGCCCGCCTGCACATTCTCGAACGTGATGTCGTGCACCGGCTGACCCTCGGCGTAGGGGTGGCCGATGTCCTTGAACATCTGTTCGGCAGCGGGGCGGATGTCGATCTCGGCGCCGGTGACGCCCAACGTCTTCATCAGCGTCCAGGCGTTCGATTTGGTGCCGTCAGAGGTGGCGAACCCCGGCATGGTGTAGGCCAGGATGCCGGTGCGCGGCAGGTTCAGCCGGTCAAAGGCGCGGCAGGCGACCAGCAGGGCCTGGGTCGAATCCAGTCCACCCGAAACCCCGATCACCAGCCGGTTCGCACGTGTCGCCGTCATCCGGCGCATCAGACCCTGCACCTGGATGTTGAACGCCTCGTAGCAGTCCTGGTCCAGCCGCCCGGCGTCGTCGGGCACGAAGGGGAAACGGTCCAGCGGGCGGATCAGGTCGCTTTCGACCACGTCCTCGCGGGCCATGAAGGGCACGATGGTCGCGACCTCGCCCTCCAGCCGCGCACAGTCGGAGAATGTGCCGTTGCGCAGCCGGTCCAGCCCGATCCGGTCCACATCCACGTCGGCCAGGGTCAGGTGGCTTTCCAGCGAGAACCGCTGCCCTTCCGCCAGCTTGACGCCCAGTTCGTGAACGGTCGCCTGACCGTCCCAGGCCAGGTCGGTGGTGCTCTCGCCCCAGCCCGAGGCGGTGAAGACATAGGCCGACAGGGTGCGGGCCGAATGGCTGGCGCTCAGCATCGCCCGTTCATCCGCCTTGCCGATGACGATGTTGGAGGCCGACAGGTTCAGCAGGATGCGCGCCCCCGCCAGCGCCGCACGGGTCGAGGGGGGCAGGGGCGCCCAATAGTCTTCGCAGATCTCGGCGGCGAAGATGAAGCCCGGCCGGTTCACGGCCTCGAACACCAGGCCCGGCGCGAAATCGACCGTCTCGCCGTTCAGATGGATCACGTCCTCGCTGCGCGCGGCGGCGGGGGCGAACCAGCGCTTCTCGTAGTATTCTCGGTAGTTGGGCAGATAGGTCTTGGGCACCACGCCCAGCACCTCGCCCGATCCGATCACGACGGCGCAGTTATAAAGGGCGTCGCCGTTGCGCACCGGCGCCCCGACCACGGCGATCAGATCCGCGTCGGCCGTCGCCTGGGCCACCACGGCGATCTGGCGTTCGACCTCCTCCAGCAGCGCCGCCTGCAGGTGCAGGTCATCGATGGCGTAGGCCGACAGCGACAGTTCGGGAAAGACGATCAGGTCCGCGCCCTGCTCGCCCGCCTCGCGGATCAGGGCGACGTGTTCGACGGCGTTGGCCTTGGGGTCGCCGACATGGCTGACCGGCGTCGCCGCCGCCACCCGCACGAAGCCGTGGGTCTTGGGAGAATGGAAGGAAAGAGTCTCGGCCATCGGCTCGCCCGCTGCACCCGGCGCGCAGCGCGCCGTTCGTCAGGCTTCATATAGGCGAGAAACTTCAGCCGGGGCGAGAGGCGCATTCCGCCCCGTCAAAACGGAAACGCCTCAGGCCGAAGCCGGGGGTATCAGTTCGTCAGTTCGGTGACGAAGACCGTGGTGCAGACCGGTTCATCGGTAGGCGCCGATCCATTGACCTCGGGGCTGACGAACAGACGTATGGAGCTTCGGCTAAGGGTGGGAAGCAGACGTTGGGAAACAAGCGTCCAACTGATATGATTCGCTATGCCTGATCGCCGCCGCCCAAAACCCAGTCCAATGTTAACAGGCATCTGTGGAGGCATGGGCGCGGGCTTGGGCCAGTATTTTCTTAGTGGTCATGCGCTGGTCTATTCAACCTTTATGGGATTGGCGGTGGCCTGCGCTGCGTATTTCCTCATGCGCTATTTGAATACTCGCGGCTAAGAAAAAACATTGCCCCAAAGTCCGCTACGGGTCGATACGAGAAACGGGCTTCTCTGCTAAAAGCTGACGTTGCGGGCCCCGGCGCCTACGGCGTGTGTGGTCGTGCTCTACGCTCCGCGCCTTCCCTTGCCGTCGATCAGCACGGCCTGCTGCCATCGGCTGGGGGCCTTGTCGGTGCGGTGGATGCAGCCGGACCAGCAGCAGGGGCGTTTCTTGCCTTCCAGCAGTTCCTCCACGGTGCGTTCGATGCGGCGCTGGCGGGTCGCATCATGTTTGGCGTCGTCCACCCAGCAGATGAACTCATTGCGGCCCAGCGGCGTCAGGGCCTTCCACAGATCATAGACGCCCGCGTCCGCCCGCACAGCGCCCTCCAGGTCGGCGGCGGCGTCGTGGACCACGCCTTGCGGAAAGACATCTGTCATCACGATCCTCCCAGGCTGCGCTTTAGTCCAAGTCTGTTCGCCGCCTTCGGGAATGTCCATGGGCGCCTTGTCCAGCCCATGGTGTTGCGAATGCGGATGACGCGCGCCTCCGTCACCGCTAAAGCCATCCCATGACCGACACGCCGAAAAAAGGCTGGTTCCAGCGCCTGTCCGCGGGACTCTCTCGTTCCTCCAAGCAGATGACCGATCAGGTCGTCGCGACCTTCGTCAAGGAGCCCTTGTCCGAGGCCTCGCTGGAGCAGTTGGAAGAGCATCTGCTGGAAAGCGATCTCGGCCCCGCCGCCTCCGCCCGCATCGTCGAGCGCTTCCGCGCGCTGAAGTTCGGCAAGGACGCCCAGGAGCGCGAGGTCAAGGAAGCCCTGGCCGAGGCGGTCGCCGCCGAACTGTCGCCGCGTCAGGCGACCTTTGATCCGCTGAGCGGCCCCAAACCCTATGTCGTCCTTTTCGTCGGCGTGAACGGCTCGGGCAAGACCACGACCCTGGGCAAGATCGCCGCCGACCTGACGGGCAAGGGCGCCAAGGTCATGATCGTGGCGGGCGACACCTTCCGCGCCGCCGCGCGCGAGCAGCTGAAGGTCTGGGCCGAACGGGCGGGCGCGGATTTTGAAAGCCGTCGCGACGGCGCCGACGCGGCAGGCCTGGCCTTCGACGCCTATCAGAAGGCGCGTGAGGAGGGCTACGACGTCGTCCTGATCGACACCGCAGGACGCCTGCAGAACAAGTCGGCCCTGATGGACGAACTGCTCAAGATCGTCCGCGTGCTGAAGAAGGTCGATCCCGAGGCGCCTCACGACACCCTGCTGGTGCTGGACGCCACCGTGGGCCGCAACGCCCTGGCCCAGGAACAGATTTTCGGCCGCACCGCCTTCGTCACCGGCATCGTCATGACCAAGCTGGACGGCACGGCGCGCGGCGGGGTTCTGGTGCCGGTGGCCCAGGCGTCCGACGCCCCCCTGATGCTGATCGGCGTGGGCGAAAGCGTCGAAGACCTGCAGCCGTTCGACGCCCGTGCATTCTCCCGCTCGCTGGTGGGACTGGAAGACTGAGCATGACTGACGCCCCCAAGACCGCTGCCCCCGAGAAGAAGAACCGCCAGTGGATCAGGCAGGCCGTCGATTTCGGCGCCCTGGCCGCCTTCATGATCAGCTATTTCGTCACCAAGGACATGATCCTGGCGACCTGGGTGCTGGTGGCGGCGTCGGCGATTGCGCTGGGCGTCGGGTTCGCCATCGAGCGCCGGTTTGCACCCCTGCCGCTGATCACCGGCCTGTTCGCCCTGGTGTTCGGCCTGCTGACGGTGTTCACCCACGACGACCTGTATGTGAAGCTGAAGTTGACGGTGCAGAATGGCCTGCTGGCCGTGATCCTGCTGGGGTCGATCCCGCTGAAGAAATACCCGTTCAAGGCGCTGCTCGGCTCGGCGATCAAGGTCAATGACGCGGCGTGGCGCAAGCTGACCCTGCGCTATGGGCTGTATTTCCTGACGGTCGCCATACTGAATGAAATTTTCCGCAGCCCCACCGCCGTGACCGCCATCTGGCACGCTCTGGGCCGCGACACGCCGAACCCGAACGACGTCTGGGCCAGCTTCCGCGGCGTGCTGTGGATTTCGGCCTCGGTCTTTGGCCTGTCGCAGGTGCCGCTGATCATGAAGAACATGATCAAGGACGAGGAGCCGGGTCCGATCTCGCCCGACACAGGCCTGTAGGGGGCGCTGGAACCTATGGTTTGAGGACGTGTTTCAGGTCCGACGCCGGGCGTGGCGCGCCTACAGACAAATTGTCGCGCAACCGACACACTTCCCCCGTCAAAACGTAAAGCACTGCTGGTACGCGTTCGGACGAAACAATCGGGGGACGTTCTCATGGTCAAGGCTGGAAAGCTGGCGAAACGGGTGGGGCCTCTGGGCACCTCGCCCAGCCATCTGATGCATCGCGCCCTGCAGTTGGCGCTGGATATCTATTCCGAAGAGACGGGGCCGGAAGGCCTGACGCAGCGCCAGTTCGCTGTGCTGGAGGCGACCTCCATCAAGACCGGCCTGACCCAGACGGAACTGGTCCGCATGACCGGCATCGACCGCTCGACCCTGGCCGATCTGGTCACCCGCATGACGGCCAAGGGCCTGCTGGAGCGCGAACGCTCGACCCTGGATGCGCGCGCCAAGGCGGTTCGTCTGTCCACGGAAGGGGCGGCGCGTCTGGAGGCGGCGCGGCCTCTGGTCGAGGCGGCGGACAAGCGGATCATGGCCCTGCTGCCCAAGGGCCAGCGCGAGACCTTCCTGGCGCAGTTGGCGGAACTGGCCGCCGCCGCCGACGCCGCCCCTGACGCCGCCAAGGCCGAGGCCAAGGCGGCCAAGAAGGCGCTGAAACAGGCGGACAAGGAAGCCAAGAAGGCCGAGAAAGCCGCCCGCAAGGCGGACCGCCCGGCCAAGCCCGCCAAGATCAAGAAGCCAAAAGCCGTCGAGGCGGCTTAGGATTTTTTCCGCAGCCGCCTGGCGTTGGCGGTCGCGGTCTTGTGGATGGGGGCGATGGCCTCGGCCTGCGCCCGCATCAGCTCGCTGTTCAATGTGACGGCCTGGGCCGTCGCTCGACCCCACCAGCCCAGGGCATAGCGGAACTGGGCCGTGGCGGCTTCGACCGGCGTGCGGGCCTCGGCCAGGGACGCAGCCGCGCGCATCGCAATGGCGCCTTCGTCCATCGCCGCGCGGCCCAGACGCTGGCCGATGGCCCCGGCGCTGGCCGCCACCGCATTGGCCGAAGCGGTCATGGCGGCGGCCTTTTCCGTGCTCATCAACGACAGCTCCTTCAGGTCCTGACCCTTGGGATTGGTCAGATCCTGCGCCATCCGCGTGGTGCGGGCGGCGATCACTTCAGCCGATGCGGCCAGCAGCTCGGCGCCGGTGACGGCGGCGTCCGCAGGCGTGGGGTTTTTGCGGGTCAGGGGCGTTCCTCGGCGGCGAAGGCCGCGACGTCTCTCAGCAGGCCGGGGATGGCCGCATCAATGATCTGCTGGCCCTTTTCCGGGCTGGCCTGCGCCGGGTCGGACCCGATGCGGCCGTCCGGGAAGCGGGCGCGGTAATCCAAGGCGTCACGGATCGGACCGTTCGGCGCGATCTTGGGCGAATAGTCCGCCGTCTTGATCTGCTCGGGATAGGCCGCCTGGGTGACGGCGATTTCGGACGGGGTGGCGTGCATGCCGTGGCCCGTGGGGAACAGCTGGTTGCACAGGCTGTTCACGCCCGGCAGGTCCCACCAGTTCTTCAGCTTCAGCACGAACGGCGGCTGTTCCTCGACATAGCTCCACTCCGCATAGATTTCGGAGAAGGTCGCTTCGATGGTGGCGACATTGCCGCCGTGTCCGTTCAGGAAATAGATGCGCTCGAACCCGTGGCGGCTAAGCGACGACACCCAGTCCGTGATCGCGGCCATGAAGGTGGAGGGGCGCAGGGAGATGGTGCCCGCGAACGCCAGATGGTGCTGCGCCATGCCGATGTTGAAGGTCGGGGCGACGATCAGGTTTTCATCGGTCTTCTCCGCCGCATGGGCGATGATCTCGGGGCACAGCCAGTCGGTGCCCAGCAGGCCCGTCGGCCCGTGCTGCTCGTTGGAGCCGATGGGCACGATCACCGTCCTGGACAGCGGCTTTCCAGCGTTCAGCGCCGCATCGATTTCAGGCCAGGACGACAGGTGGATCAGCATGAATGCACTCTCACAACGAAACTCTGCGTCCCGGGGGCGACGCAGCAGACTTGGGTTTCATACTGATAGCGCGATCCCGCAGGGGCGGACAGGCCCGCCTCTATGACTGGGGCGCATAGGCGGCCATGAAGACGCGCACGGCCTCCCTGGCGCGCTGCTCGATGCCGTCGGCGTTGATCTGTTCGACGCCCAGCATGGCCTTCAGATGCCCGTGGCCCATGACCAGGCCCGAGAACATTTCAGCGGCCTCGTCCGGGTTCGGAACCTGCAGTTTTCCCTGCCGGGTCTGATCCGCCATCCAGGCCGCCAGCAGTTTCAGGCTGCGTTTGGGCCCGGCCTCATAGATGGCCTGGGCGATCTCCGGCGCCTCAACCGACATCAGCGACACGCCGCGCATCGACCCGATCTTGTCGCGGTGGCAGACGCGCTCCAGCAGGGCCAGGCCCAGCGCCTCCAGCACCACGGCCGGTTCGCCCCCGGCCTTCAACGGCGCGACCACGAGGTCCGAGCGCTGATTGGCCAGGGCCTGGGCGATCTCCAGCTTGGAGGCGAAGCGGTTATAGAGGGTCTGTTTCGACACCCCCGCCAGCTTGGCGATCTCCTCCATCTTGGCCTGCAGCCCCTTGTCGGCGAACAGGGTCGTCGCGGCGTCCAGAATCGCCTCGCTTTTCCTCTCGTCGACCTGGCCGCGCCGTCGGGCCATCAGTGGACGTCCGACGGGGGCGCGCCTGCCTGGGCCTTCACCGGCTGGGCCAGCAGGGTGACGAAGGCGGCCCCGGCGCACATGACGCCCAGCAGGGCGAAGGCGTCGCCGAAGGCCATGGTCGTCGCCTGTTTCATCAGTATGCCATACACGGCCTTCATCGCAGAGGCGGCGGGGTCGATCGTGTCGCCGAACCTCTGGGCCATGCCCGCGATCAGGCCGCGCACGGCCTGGTCGCCTTGATTGATCGCGCTGGTCAGTTCGACCATGTGCAGGGCCGTATTGGTGGTCAGGCTGGTGTTCAGGATCGCCAGACCGAAGGCGCCGCCGACATTACGCGCCAGATTGACCAGGCCGGACGCGTTCTTGACCATGTGCGGCGGCAGGGTGGCCATCGTCACCTGCTGTGAGGCGATCATGGCCAGCATCACCCCAATGCCCCGGAAGGCCTGGACTGAGGCGAACTCCCAGAAGCCCCAGTTCTCGGTGACCAGACGCGCCTCCCACATGCCGTAGGCGCACATCATGAAGCCGCCGAACATCAGAATGCGCGCGTCCAGCTTGCGCACCAACCGACCGGCGAACGGGGCGGTGGCGAACATGGCCAGACCCGACACCACCATGGTGGTGCCGACCTCGGACGAGGAATAGGCCAGCACTCGGCCCAGGAACAACGGCAACAGGAAGGTGCCGCCGAACAGGGCGAAACCGACGATGAAGGTCATGATGAAACCGACCAGGAAGTTGCGGTTTCCAAAGGCGCGCAGCTCCACGATCGGCTGATGATAGGTCAGCGACCGCCAGATGAACATCGGTCCCGCGACGGCGGCGATCACGGTCAGCAGCAGGATATGGGTGTCCTGGAACCAGTCGTTCTTGGCTCCTTCCTCCAGCACAAACTGCATCGACATCAGGAAGGTGGCCATCATGCCCAGTCCCCACCAGTCGAAACCCTTGGCCAGGGTCGGATCGCCTTTGTCGAAGGCGCCGTAGCGGCCGACCAGGAACAACACCAGAATCCCCGGCCCGACGTTGATGAAGAACAGCCAGCGCCAGCTCAGCCACTCGGTCAGGTGTCCGCCCAGCGTGGGGCCGACCGTCGGCGCCAGGGTCACGATCAGGCCCATGACGACGCTGGCCGTGACACGCTTGTCCGGCGGAAAGGCGGTGAAGGCGACGGCGAACACGGTCGGGATCATGGCCCCGCCGACGAAGCCCTGGATGGCGCGGAACAGGATCATGGCTTCGATCGAGTTCGACAGACCGGTGGCCACGCTCATCAGAACGAAGCCTGCGCAGGAGACCATGAACAGCCGCTGCGTGCCCCATAGCCGCGACAGGAAGCCCGACAGGGGGATCATGACGACTTCGGGGATCAGATAGGCGGTCTGGATCCAGCTGATTTCGTCAGCGGACGCGCCGACGCCGGCCTGGATCTGGGGCAGGGAGGCGGCGACGATCTGGATGTCCAGGATGGCCATGAACTGGCCCACCACCATACCCGCAAAGCCGAGCAGCAGCATGGTCCAGTTGATTTCGGGACGACCGGCGACGGGACCGCCGCCGCCGGACGCTGAGGACGGGACCGAAGCCCCGTCTGCGGGGCTGGCGGTCGTCACTGGGCCACAGGCTCCACAGTCGGTTGCGCGGCGGGGCGGGGGGCGCTGGCGGCGTCGGCGAACAGCTGCCCGCCCTGGCTCTTCAGGTCGACCTTGATGTCCAGCGACAGGCCGGGGCGCAGGGCCAGACCCCCGTCATTGCGGGCCACGGCGATGCGGACGGGCACCCGCTGGGTGATCTTGGTGAAGTTGCCGGTCGCGTTCTCGATCGGGATCAGGGCGAACTGCGATCCGGTGGCGGGGGCGAAGCTGTCGACGCGGCCGTGGATCTTGCGGCCGGGGAAGGCGTCGGCGGTGATCTCCACGTCCTGGCCGATGCGCATCTTGGCCAGTTGCGTCTCCTTGAAGTTGGCGACCACATAGGTGTCGCCCAGGGGCACGATGGACAGAAGCTGGGCGCCGGCGTTGACGAACTGGCCGACGCGAACGCTGCGGGCGCCGACGACGCCGGAGACAGGCGCGCGGATCACCGTGCGCTCCAGCGCGATGCGGGCCACGTCCAGACGGGCGCGCGCCTGTTCGACGGCGGCGACGCTCTGTTCACGGCTGGAGCTGAGCACGCCGGCCGAGCGCTGCTCGGCGACCAGG
Source organism: Brevundimonas nasdae (assembly GCF_019395145.1). NCBI lineage: Bacteria > Pseudomonadati > Pseudomonadota > Alphaproteobacteria > Caulobacterales > Caulobacteraceae > Brevundimonas > Brevundimonas nasdae. Next base: position 2,601,761 of record NZ_CP080034.1, on the reverse strand, counting down.
GCGGCCTGGGCCTGCTGGACGGCGGCGACAGAGGTCTGGGCCTGGGCCTGCTCGGTCTGGATGCGCTGCTGCGAGACCCAGCCCTGCTGGGCCAGCTTGCCGTAACGCTCGACCTCGGCGTGGGCCAGATTGGCCTGGGCGTGCGCCTGGGCGACGGCGGCGGCGCGGGCGGCGACATTGGCCTTTTCCTGCTGCGACTGGGCGTCGACATTGCCGACGGCGGCGATGGCGGCCTGCAGGTTGGCCTCGGCCTGGGCCAGGTCGGCGCGCTGGTCCGCATCGTCCAGCTTGACCAGAATGTCCCCGGCCTGGACCTGCTGGTTGTCGGTGACCAGAACCTCGGTCACGCGCCCCGACAGCTGCGGGGCCACATTGGTGGTGTCGGCCTGGACGAAGGCGTTGTCGGTCGCCTCCCAGCGCTGGCCGTTGATCCACCAGATCGCGCCGCCGATGATCAGCAGCACGCCGACGATGCCGGCGGCGATAAGGGGCAGGCGTTTCTTGAGTTCAGGCGACATGAGAACAGTCCGGGGGAGGGTGCGGCGTTTTGAAGCGGCGCTAAAATGGACCCGCGCGTCCAAAAATCAATGGGCGTTTGTGCGATGCAATGAACACGATCCATTTTTGTGTGTTTCCATCGCCTCATGACCACATCCGCCGCCGCCTCAAATCCCCTTCCGCCCCAGGTCGATGTCGTCGTGATCGGGGCGGGCGCCGCAGGTGTCGCCGCCGCCCGCCGTCTGATGCGGCCCGGTCTGTCCGTTCTGATTCTGGAGGCGCGGAATCGCGTCGGCGGGCGGGCGCATACGCTGCGCATTCAGGGCGAAGGTCTCGACATGGGCTGCGGCTGGCTGCACTCGGCCGACGACAATCTGCTGGCGGGTCTGGTCGAGGACGAAGGTCTGACGCTGGACAAGACGCCGCCGCCGTGGGGCGCCCAGGCCTTCAACCACGAAAGCACGACCGGTGATCAGGAGGATTTCGGCGAGGCCTTCGACGCTTTCGAGCAGCGGGTCGCCGAGGCGGCGGCGCGCGGCGAGGACCGGCCCGCGTCTGATCTGTTCGAGCCGGACAACCCCTGGAACCCGCGTCTGGACGCCATCTCCGGCGCTCTGAACGGCGCGCGCTTCGCCGAGGTGTCGGCCCTGGACTATGACGCCTATGGCGACACGGGCGTGAACTGGCGGGTGCGCGAGGGCTATGGCCGCCTGATCGCGCGGCTGGCCCGTGCGGTGGACGAGGTCACGGTGCTGGATTGCATGGTCCAGCGCATCGACCGTTCGGGACCGCTGCTGCGGCTGGAGACCAGCCGGGGCGGACTTCAGGCCCGGATCGTCATCCTAACCGTGCCCAACAGCCTGATCGCGTCTGAGGCGGTGCGCATAGATCCGCCGGTCCCCGCCCTGCTGGAGGCCGTATCAGGCGTGCCTCTTGGGCTGGCGTCCAAGATGCATATGAGCGTGCGCGGCGCTCAGGACTTCCCGCCCGATTCCCAGCTTTGGACCCGGCGCGACACGCCCCAGACCGGCGGCTACCACCTGCGGCCCTTCGGGCGGCCGATGATCGAGGGCTATTTCGGCGCCGATCTGGCCTGGGGGCTGGAGGCGGAGGGACAGGCGGCCCTGTATGATTTCGCGGTCAGCGAACTGGTCGCGGCCCTGGGCTCGAACATGCGCAAACGTCTGGAGCCGCTCGCCGCCAGCAGTTGGGGCGTCGATCCCTTTTCGCGCGGCGCCTATTCGCACGCCCTGCCGGGCCATGCCGCCGACCGCGCCCGGCTGCGCACCGACATCGAGGACCGCATCTTCCTGGCGGGCGAGGCGACGGCGCCGGTCTATTTCGGCACGGCTCACGGCGCCTGGATGGAAGGCGAGCGGGCGGCCAAGTCGGCGTTGCTGGCCCTGGGACTTGACCCGCGCACCGGCCCCGGCGACAGCGAGGCATGAAGCCGACCAAGGCCCGAAAACCCGCCGCACCCGCCGCCAAACGCCCCGCTGTCATGACCGGGGCTTCGGTGCCTGTGCTGCGCTGGCCGCCGGATGAGGATCGGGTGGAGGAGGTTTTCCAGCGCCTGTCCGGCGTCATGCCCGACCCCAAGACCGAGCTGAACTTCTCCAATCCCTATACGCTGGTGGTCGCGGTCGCCCTGTCGGCACAGGCGACGGATGTCTCGGTGAACAAGGCGACGGACAGGCTGTTCGCCGTCGCCGACACGCCGCAGAAGATGCTGGCGCTGGGGGAGGAGGGGCTGATCCCCTACATCGCCTCCATCGGCCTGTACCGGGGCAAGGCCAGGAATGTCATCGCCCTGAGCCGCATCGTGCTGGAGCAGCATGGAGGCGAGGTGCCGCTGGATCGCGAGGGGCTTCAGGCCCTGCCCGGCGTGGGACGAAAAACGGCCTCGGTGGTGCTGAATGAATTGGGGATCGAGGCGGCGATCGCGGTCGACACCCATGTCTTCCGCGTCTCGCATCGGCTGGGCCTGGCCAACGCCTCCACGCCGGACAAGGTCGAGGCCCAGCTGTTCAAGGTGGTGCCTGAGGAATGGCTGCCCAAGGCGCACCACTGGCTGATCCTGCACGGTCGCTACACCTGCACGGCGCGCAAACCGGCCTGCCTGGGCTGCATCATCGCCGACCTGTGCCCATCGCGGGCGGGCCTGCTGGCGCTGGGCGAGGCCCGAACCTGAGGCCGCCTCAGATCGCGGCGCGTCTCAGGGTGATCAGCGCCTGATCGATCAGGCGGGCGTCGCCGACGGCCAGCACCTGTCCGTTGTCGTCGGGGGCGTCGCCGCGCCAGTTGACCACCTTGCCGCCCGCCGCCTCGATCACCGGAACCAGCGCGGACCAGTCCCACGGCTTCAGGCTGGTTTCGGCGACCAGATCCATCCTGCCAGACGCCACCATCGCATAGGCGTAGGCGTCGCAGCCCAGGCGGGCCAGACGCGCCGCCGCCCGCACCTGGGTCCAGGCGCCCAGCTCTGCGCCGGTGAAGATGTCGGGATCGGTGGTGCCGATGATGGCGTCGGTCAGTTTCTCGCACGACCGCACGGCCAGAGGCGTTTCGGTCTCGCCGCGCAGCAGCCGGGCCCCGGACGGGCCGCCGATGAAGATTTCATCCAGATAGGGTTGGGCGATGACACCGACGGTCGGCTTGCCCGCGATGCGCAGGGCGATCAGCGTGGTCCACAGCGGCAGGCCGGAAATGAAGGCGCGGGTGCCGTCGATGGGGTCCAGCACCCAGACGTGTTCGGCGTCGGGGCGGTCCTCGCCATACTCCTCGCCGATGATCCCATGCTCGGGATAGCGGGCGGCGATCAGTTTGCGGATGGCGGCCTCGGCCTGTTTGTCGGCCTCGGTCACGGGGTCGAAACCGGCGGCGCCCCCCTTGTCCACATGCCCGATGTCGGAGCGGAAGAAGGGCAGGGTCACGCGCGCGGCTTCTCGCGCCAGTTCGACGGCGAAGGCTTCGAATTCGGTCATGGCCAAGGTCTAGCCCAGCCGCAGGTTTCAGGAAACCGGGTCGCCCTCGGCGTGCAGCGATTTCGCCAGGTCCAGCAGACGGCGGCGCGGCCGTTCGCCCAGTTGATAATAGGCCTGGATCAGATCCAGGGTCTCCTTGCGGGAAAAGGCCTCGCGCCCGGCGGCGGCCGTCTCCTTGCGCTCCATCGCCTCGGTCAGGCCGTCGTAGAAATAGCTGACGGGCGATTCCAGCGCCTCGGCCAGCTGCCACAGGCGGGCGGCGGAGATGCGGTTGGCGCCGCACTCGTATTTCTGAATCTGCTGGAAGCGAATGCCGATCTGGATCGCCAACTGCTGCTGGGTCAGGCCCAGCAGACGACGGCGGCGACGCAGGCGGCGTCCAAGATGCAGGTCGATGTCGGTGGCCATGGCCGCCAAATCCTCATCAGACGACGTCCCGATGCGGGACGACTCGCCTGTCGTGCGGCAAACGCCGTGCCGGGATCGCCTCTGGGGGGAATGTCAGCGGCGGAGACGCAACCTCGGCGGCCCATGTGCATTAATCAACGCAGCTTGGCTTTTAATAGGGAAGGACGCAAAACGTGGGTATTATTGCTTGGATCATCATCGGCATCATCGCCGGTTGGCTTGCTGAACAGATCATGGGCCGCAATCACGGCCTGCTGACCAATCTGATCGTCGGCATCATCGGCGCCCTGATCGGCGGCTTCATCGCCAATGCGCTGGGCTTTGCCTGGGGCGGCTGGATCGGCTCGACCATCGTCGCCACCATCGGCGCGGTGATCCTTCTGTTCCTGTTGGGGCTGATCAAGCGTCGCGCCTGATCGTTCCGGTGAGCTGAATAAAAGAAGGGCGGCTCGTAAGAGCCGCCCTTTTTCCTGTGGGGTTCAGGATTGCGGTTCGGTGGGCGCCGGGGCCGGTTCTTCGGTCGCGGGCGGCGGCGGGGCGTCAGCGGCGACCGGAGGCGCTGCGTCATACTCGGCCTTGGTGAAGCCGACGACGACATCGGCGCCATCTTGGCGGATGCCCGCCAGCGGCACGCCGCGGATCTGGCCATCAGCGCCGCGGACCGTCAGCTCCTGCTTGCCTTCGGCATTGTTGTGAACACCCTCAAGCTTGCCCAGTTCGCCATCAGCGCCGCGAACGGTCGCGCCAGGCGTCAGAGTCAGGCTGGGGGCTTGAGCTGCGGCCGGAGCCGGTGCGGGCGGGGTCGTGTCTTGCGCCATGGCGGGCGCGGCGGTCAGGAAGGCGACGGCCGAGCCGGCCAGAAGAATGTTCTTGATCGTCATTGGGACATAATCCGGTAACACGGGCCCGACGCCCGCAATGACCTAATCCGCGATGTTTCAGATTGTTGCAGACGCCGCGAAATGACCTCAACCTCGCCCCAGTTGGCCGATTCTTGGTCTATATTCGGGGCAGCCGAATCGGAGCCGCTGTTTGCCGTCCCGCACAACTCCCGCACAGCGATTGGTCCGGCGGCTGCTGGGTCTGGCCTATGAGCTGACGCCGCAGGTCTTTGCGGTGGCGGCCTTCGTCGCGGGCGCGGTCATGCTGGCCTCGGCCATGACGCCCGAATTCGACGCCCGCCTGCGCCAGTTGACCGGCGTGGTGTCGCCGATCCTGATCGACCTGTCGCATTTCGTGGCCAGCATCGCGGGCTTCCTTTTGATGCTGCTGTCGGCGGGCCTGTGGCGGCGCCGTCGAGGGGCCTATTGGGCGGCGCTTCTGACCCTGATCATCGGGGCGGTGCTGACGGTGTTGAAGGGGCTGGATTGGCAGGAGGCGTTCGACCTGCTGATCGTCGCCGCCCTGCTGGCGCCTTGCCGCAGCGCCTTCAACCGCCGTTCGCGCCTCAGCGAGCCTTTGCGCCCTGGCTGGCTGCTGCTGCTGATCGCAGGCGTGGGGGCCATGCTGTGGCTGGGCTTCTTCGCCTATCGCGACGTCACCTATAATGACGAGTTGTGGTGGCGCTTCCTGACGGACAAACAGGCGTCAGGCTTCCTGCGCGCGGGCCTGATGCTGGCCATCCTGACCATGGTCGTGGCGGGGCGATCCCTGCTCAGTTCGCCCGGTTCGCACGATCACGGGCCCGCATCGCCTGAAGACCTGACCCGGGCCCGGGCCGTGCTGGACACGGCGGCGGAGGCGACGCCCGAGGCCTGGCTGGCCATGCTGGGCGACAAGGCCCTGTTGTTCAGTCCTTCGGGGAACAGCTTCCTGACCTACCGTGTGCGCGGACGCCGCTGGATCGTCATGGGCGAACCGGCGGGCCTGAAAGAGGAGCGGCGCGAACTGCTGTGGGCCTTCGCCGGGATGGCCGACAGCTACGGCGGGGCGGCGGTCTTCTATTCGGTCAGCGAGGCGGTGCTGGGCGATCTGGCGACCATGGGTCTGGCGGTGCGCAAGGTCGGCGAGACGGCGGTGATCGAGGTCGCGGACTTCTCGATGGAGGGCAAGTCCAAGCAGAATCTGCGCACGGCCGTGAACCGCGCCGAACGCGAAGGCGGTTCGTTCGAGGTCCTGCCCCCCGGATCGGTCGGTCCCATCGTGGACGAATTAAGGGCCGTGTCCGACGCCTGGCTGAAGATGCATGAGGGAACCGAAAAGGCCTTTTCCCTGGGGCGGTTCGATCCGGCCTATCTGGACCTGACGCCCCTGGCCGTGGTGCGGTCCGAGGGACGGATCGTGGCCTTCGCCAATCTGTTGACGGCGCCGGACGAGGCGGCGGTCGATCTGATGCGCTATGCGCCCGACGCGCCGCATGGGGTGATGGACTATCTGTTCACCCGCTGCACCCAGTGGGCCAAGGATCAGGGGATGGCCCGGTTCGATCTGGGCATGGCGCCCCTGTCGGGACTGGAGGATCGCCGGATGGCCCCCGTCTTCGCCCGCGTCGGCGCCCTGGTCTATGACGAAGGCGGCGCCCTGTACGGCTTCCAGGGTCTGCGCAGCTACAAGGCCAAGTTCGCGCCGGACTGGCGTTCGCGCTTCATTGCGGCGCCGGCCTCCACGCCCCTGCCTCTGGCCCTGCTGGATGTGGCGTTGCTCACCAGCGGCGGCTGGTTGGGGATGCTGGGCCTGAAGAAATAGCTCAGGTCAGCAGCGCCTTCAGCACCCCGTCCAGCACGGGCCGTCCCTTGGCCGTAGCGGACAGGCGGCCGGACGTCGCCGTCAGGAAGCCGTCTGCGATCAGGTCCGCGACAGGCGCCGCGTCCGGCGACAGGCCAAGATCCGCCAGCAGGCCGATCGGCGCGCCCTCGACGGTGCGCAAGGCCAGAAGGAAACGCTCCTCGGCCGCGTCCGCCGGGGATTGGGCCTCGCGGTCGCTCCACGGCTTGTGTTCGGCCACGCCCGCCACATAGGCGTCGATCCGGCGGTGGGCGACGGTGGCGGTGCGCACCCCGTCCAGCGTGAGCCGTCCGTGGGCGCCGGGGCCCAGGCCCAGATAGTCGCCACCGCGCCAGACATGCAGATTGTGCGCCGACCGGGCCGCCACGCCGCGCGCATGGTTGGACACCTCATAGGCGTCGAAACCGGCGTCCTGCAGCACCGCCTGCGTCGCCTCATAGAGGGCGGCGGCCTGATCTTCGTCCGGCGGGGTCAGGGTTCCTCGCCGCAGGGCGCGGCCGAACGCCGTCTCGGGCTCTATGGTCAACTGATAGGGCGAGACGTGTTCGAACCCCTTCGCCAGGGCCGATCGCAGCTCCGCCGTCCACCCGGCGACGGTCTGGTTGGGGCGGGCGTAGATCAGATCGATGGACAGGCGTTTGAAGGCGCGTCCCGCCAGATCGACGGCGCGCAGGGCCTCGTCCGCCGAATGGTCGCGCCCCAGAAACCTCAGCGAGGCGTCGTCCAGCGCCTGCACCCCCATCGACAGGCGGTTGACCCCGGCGTCGGCCAGGGCCGCGAACCGGCCCGCCTCGGCGTCGGTCGGATTGGCCTCCAGCGTGATTTCAATGTCGCCAGCAGGCGGGAACAGCGCCCGCGCCTGATCGATGACGGCTGACACGGCGTCCGGCGACATCAGCGACGGCGTGCCGCCGCCCAGAAAGATCGACGCCAGCCGACGCGGCCCCAGCATCGCCGCCTGCGCGCGCATGTCCGCCAGAATGGCGTCCAGAAGCCGGGTCTGCTCCTTCACCCGCCCCCGGTCGCGCACGACGTTGAAGTCGCAATAGGGGCAGATGCGCGAACAATAGGGCCAGTGGACATAGAGGCCGACGTCGCTGCCGGGATCAGGAAAAACGGGGTCGAGTGGATCAGTCAATCAGCGCGGCCTTGAGCAGGCGGAAGGCGCGCGTGCGGTGGCTGTCGGCCTCCTTTATGGCGGGGTCCAGTTCGCCATAGGTCAGGTCGCCGCCCTCGGGGATGAAGATGGGGTCATAGCCGAAGCCCCGGTCGCCGCGCGGCGGGAAGGTCAGTTCGCCGTGGACCACGCCCTCGACCACTACGCAGGGGCCGTCGGGCCAGGCCACGGCCAGAGCCGAGGTGAACCAAGCGCGGCGATCGGCGGCCCCGATCTCCTCAAGCCTCTGCTCGACCTTCTGCATCGCCAGGGTGAAATCCTTGGTCGGCCCGGCCCAGCGGGCGGAGAAGATGCCCGGCGCGCCGTCCAGCGCGGCGACCGACAGGCCGGAATCGTCGGCCAGGCAGACCTCCCCCGACAGGGCGGCGGCATGACGCGCCTTCAGCATGGCGTTGCCGGTGAAGGTGCTCTCGGTTTCGTCCGGTTCGGGCAGATTCAGGCTGCCTGCCGTGACGATCTCGTAATTTCCATCCAGCAAGGCTTCGATCTCGCGCGCCTTGCCGGGGTTATGCGTCGCCGCAACCAGGCGCATGCCTTTGATAAGCTTGAGATTCATCGGCGATCACATCCCTGAAACAGTCTATTGCCAAAGTTTAATATCGTTAAACGATATGTAACGTGCTTTTCGGCTTCGCACGGCCTATCTATTGATCATCGAGAACGAGGCCGCTTCGTTCCTGACTTCTCCACCCGGAGAAACGATTTTGCGGAAAATCAAATCAACGGGGCGATAACGCCCTTTCAGGTCAACGGAGAAATACGATGCACACCATGAACACCTCGCTGCTGATGGACAAGCTTGGCGCACTTTTCGTCAACACGGTTCTGATCGCCGCCCTGCCGACCGCCCTGGTCGCCATCCTGATCCAGGCCTTCTGACCGATCCCTTCGGATCAAACCCCGTAGTGATCAAGAGGGCTTTGACGATCTTGATGAAGACCGCGATGTATAGAGCCGCGTGCGGGTTCGCCGGACCCCGCGCGGCCGCCGCGCTCTCCACCCCGGTCTGAAAGTCATACCCACGCCATGCGCCTGCCGACGCCGCCACGATTGACGACGAAGCCAGGCGGACAGCCGATCCCCCTGCTGAACGACGCCCGTCGACAGTTTCGCGCCATGGGTCCCGGCTCCGTATCGACCCTGCTGAAGATCGCCCTGGATGTGGCCTATGTGCTGCTGGGCCTGCTGACAGGCCTGCTGCTGATCCTGCTGGTCACGGCCATCTTCATTCCGATCGACAATCTGAACATCACCGTCACCAGCGACGACGGCGGGCGGCAGTTGCCGCTGACGCGCATGCTGCTGGTGTTCGGCCTGGGCGCGATGACCGCCTATTTCGGCGGCTTCATGCTGATCCTGCGCAGTCTGCGCCGCATCTTCCGCACCCTGACCATGGGCGACCCCTTCCATCCCGACAATGTGCGCCGTCTGCGCCATATCGGCCTGACCCTGGCGGTCGTGACCGGCGGCGTCTGGGCGGCCCAGGGCTTTGTCGCCGCGCGTCTGGCGCCGGGGGTGATGGACAAACAGGGCATCGGCGACCTGCTGACCCCGATTTTTTCCGTGCTGATCGTCTTTGTCCTGGCGGAGGTTTTCCGCGAGGGCGCGCGCCTGCGCCGCGAATCTGAACTGACGATCTGAGCCGTTTCGAGTAGGACTTCCTCATGGCCATCCGCGTCCAGCTCGATCGCGTTCTTGTCGAACGCCGCATGTCCCTGACCGAACTCGCGGATCGGGTCGGGGTGACCGTGGCCAATCTGTCGATCCTGAAGACCGGCAAGGCGCGGGCCGTGCGGTTCTCGACCCTGGACGCCCTGTGCCGCGAGCTGGAATGCCAGCCCGGCGACCTGCTGGCCTATGAGCCCGGCCCCGGCGGGTTTGACGATGACGGCGAAGGATGAAGCGGCCGCGCGCGCCGAAGGATGTCGATGCGAACGGCCTGACGCCTGACGACCGCCGCATCTGGGGGCGTGTCTCGGGCTCCGTCACGCCGCCGCGCGCGCGCAAGGCCGCGCGGGTCGCCATCGAAGGTCCGGCTCATACGCCTGAGGCCATTCAGCCCGCGCCGCCGCGAACGCCCCCGCGTCCGGGCGTCAAACGCACCCCGACGCCGGTTCTGGTCGATACGCGGGCGCCGACACGCGGCAAGTCCGCGCCCGAGGATGTGGAGCCCAACCGCAAGCGCCGCCTGACCCGCGAGCGCGACCCCATCGAGGCGCGCATCGACCTGCACGGGTTCGGACGTTTCGAGGCCGAGGATCAGCTGCGCGGCTTCCTGACCTCGTGTCAGGCGCGCGGCATGCGGGCGGTTCTGGTCATCACGGGCCAGGGGCGGCTGGGCGGCGGCGTGATCCGCGCCTCTTTCGCCGACTGGATGCATTCGCCCGGTTTGCGGGCGGTGGTGTCAGGCTACACCACCGCGCACCAGCGCCACGGCGGCGACGGCGCCTTTTACGTCACCTTGCGGCGCAAGGCCTGACGCCTTCCGCGCCCGGGCAGGGAAGGCGCAGCATTCTCAGAGCTTGAGGCCGTTGTCCTTGGCCAGCTGGTCCAGCTTGACCATCGGGCGCGGGCCCCAGTGGGCGATGACTTCGGAGGCGGCCAGCGAGCCCAGCTTGCCGGATTCCTCCAGCGACAGGCCGCGCGCCAGACCCAGCAGGAAGCCTGCCGCGTACTGGTCGCCGGCGCCAGTGGTGTCGACAACCTTGGCGACCGGATAGGCGGCGACGGCGGTGCGTTCATCGCCACGGATGATGACCGAGCCATGTTCGCCGCGCGTGACGGCGGCGATCTCGACAATGGCGGCCAGTTTGTCTGCGGCGGCGTCGAAGTCTTCCGTCTCGAACAGGGCGCCCAGTTCGACCTCGTTGGCCAGGACGATGTCGGCGGACTGGGTGACGAAATCCAGCAGCTCGGCCCGCCAGCGGGCGACGACGAAGGTGTCGGACAGGGTGATGGCGACCTTGCGGCCCGCCTTGTGCGCGGCGGCGGCGGCGCGCTCGAAGGCGGCGCGGGCCGGGGCCGGGTCGAACAGATAGCCCTCCAGATAGACGATCTCGCTGGCGGCGATCAGGGCCTCGTCGATGTCGTCGGCGAACAACTGGTTGGCGGCGCCCAGGAAGGTGGCCATGGTGCGCGCGCCGTCGGGCAGGACGTTGATCAGGCAGCGCCCGGTGCCGAAGCCCTGGGCCGCGCCGCCGGTCAGGACCGGGGTGTCGAAATGGACGCCCGCCGCGCGGATGTCGTGGGTGAAGACTTCGCCCAGGGTGTCGTCGGCGACCTTGCCGATATAGGCCGCGCGCCCGCCGAACGAACCGACGCCCGCGACGGTGTTGCCCGCCGACCCGCCGGAAGCCTCAACGCCCGGCGCCATGGCGTCATACAGGGCGGCGCTGCGTTGGGCGTCGACCAACTGCATCGAGTTTGGGGCCAGGTCCTGGGCGGCCAGGAAGGCGGCGTCGCAGGGGCTGAGGACGTCCACGATGGCGTTGCCGACGGCGGCGATGTCGTACTGGGCGGTGTTCTGGGTCATGAAACGCCCTTAGCTCAGGGGGCGTCCTGCGTCATCCAAAATCCCATAAGGAAGCCCTTATGTGTTTGCCGGGTTGAACTGGAACGATGCTGCGATAGGAGGATCGGCATGACCCAGATCGCCGTTCTGACCCCCGACCCTTCCGACCGTTCCTACATCGGCCGCTGGCCGGAGGTGCTGGAGCGCCTGAAGGCGACCTTGCAGGAAACGGGCGCGACCGTGACCGCCACGCCCTGGACCGATCATGTCGAGGACGCCTCGGGTCTGGCCGGATATGATCTGATCCTGCCGGTCATCGTCTGGGGCTATCACCGCGACCACACCCGCTGGCTGAAGGCCTGTGCGTCATGGACGGAGGCGGGCCTGCCGGTCGCCAATCGGGCCGAGGTGCTGCGCTGGAACTCGGACAAGTCCTATCTGGCCCGCCTGGCGCAGAAGGGCGTGCCGATCCCGCCGACGCTGTGGACCGACGGCGTGACCCAGGACCAGGTGGACGCCGCCTTCGCGGAGACGGGCGCGCCGGTGCTGATCGTCAAGCCGACCGTGTCCGCAGGCGCCTTTCGCACCCTGCGCCTGTCGCCGGGCGAGGCCCTGACCGAGGCGCCGGAAGGGGCGGCGATGATCCAGCCCTATCTGAAATCCATCGAGACCGAGGGCGAGACCTCGCTGCTGTTCTTCGGCGGTCGGCTCAGCCATGCGGTGAACAAGCGCCCCGTGCCGGGCGATTTCCGCATCCAAATGCAGTTTGGCGGCCTCTACGCCGCCGTCGCGCCGGACGCCGAGGTCCTGGCCCTGGCCGAACAGGTGCTGGCCGCCATCGACGAGCCGCTGCTGTACGCCCGCATCGACATGGCCCGCGACGACGCAGGCCGCTGGGTGCTGATGGAGGCCGAACTGATCGAGCCGGACTTCTATCTGGACTACGATCCGGCGAACGGCGCCGGTTTCGCCCGTGCAGTCGCGCAGCAGGGCGTAAGAGTTGACGATCTTACAGGAGTTTAACTGGCCCGGTTCGCTGCTCGCAGTTCACAACACGCGAACAAGTTGATGAATAGGGAGTGGGGCATGGATCGGCGTCTGTTGCTGCGCGCGGGCCTTGCGGCTGCGGTCGGATCGACGATGGGCGGCGCGGCATGGGCGGTTGAGCCTGATCGAGACGTCACCTTCGCAGGAGATTTCGACGAGCTTTGGACGACGCTGCGCGATCGCTACTGCTTCTTTTCCGAGAAGCGCACGGATTGGGATCGTGTGCGGACAATGTATCGTCCCATGGCGGTGCAGGCGGACTCGCGGGATGGCTTTGCTGCGGTCGTCGGGCAGGTGATGGCGGAACTCTATGACCCGCATACGTCCCCAGCCGAGGCCCCGGCGGGCGCCCAGCGCGGGGCGATCTCCGATATCGTCGTGGACGAACAGAATGATCGCGCCCAGATCAAGGCCATCCTTGAAGATACGGCGGCGGCGGAAGCAGATCTGCGCTTTGGCGACCTGATCCTTGCCGTGGATGGCCAGTCGCTTGCGCCCCTGATCCAGACATGGACGCCGAAATGCCTGACCTCGCCCGACCCGGCGGCGACGGCCTTCGCCTTGGGGCGCGCTGTGGCGGGTGTTCGTGGGCAGCCCAGGCGTTATCTGATCGCACGCGGGGGTGAAACGGCGCGCGAAATTGTCATTCCCATCCGGCCTGCAACGCCAAAACCCAATGTGGAATGGCGCAGGCTTGAGGACGGGGCGGGCTATATCATCATCCGTAGTTTCGCCGATGACGCCGTGACCGAGAGTTTCGATCAGGCGCTTGCCGAACTGGGCGATGCGCCGGGTTTGATTCTGGACGTCCGCAATAACGGCGGCGGCGACACGGCTGTGGCGCGCCCGATCATGGGGCGGTTCATCACCGAGACCAAACCCTACGCCCTGATGCGTCGTCGCGAAGGTCAGGGCTTAAGCGGATACTGGACTGAGACGGTCGATCCGCGCGGCCCCTTCACCTACACGCGGCCGGTGGTGGTCCTGGCCGATCACTGGAGCGCCAGCATGGCCGAGGGCTTCCCCATGGGGATGCGCGGCATCGGGCGGGCGACCGTCGTGGGAACCCCGATGATGGGGCTGGGCGCGGCGGTCTTTCCCATCGTGCTCGACCGGACCGGCCTCCGGGCCCAGTATTCAGCTGAGCCGGTCTATGACGTGAACCGTCAGCCCCGCTGGCTGATGCAGCCGGATGTGGCCGTGCCGGACGGTCAGGACATTCTGGCGGCGGGGCGGCGCACTCTGGCGGGGCTGATCGGCTAGGCCGCCCGTCGTCAGGCGACCGGCGCGGCCAGTTCCGTCACGTCCTCGGTGCGGGCGGACGGGTCGGCGGTCAGGCTGGGGTCGACCACAGGTGCGACCATGTCGGCCATGGCGTCGAACTCGCGCAGGAAGACGCCGCGCATGTCGTCGGCCTCCATGATGACCTCGTGCTTGGCGCCGTGGATCTCCACATAGCGGCCGCGTCCCAGTCGGCGCGCGGCCCAGCGGGCGGTCTGTTTCCAGACGACGTCGTCGGCGTCCGCCTGAACGATGGCCACGGGAATATGCACCGACTTCAGCGCCTTGGGCTTCAGCGCCCGCTCGCCCGCGTCGATGGCGAAGGCCAGCCAGCCGTAGGTCGGGCCGCCGATGCCCAGGTGCGGGCAGGCGTAGAGCTGCTGGCGCCACATCTCATAGCGCCGCTCGTCCGAGGTCAGGGCGTCTTCGGCGAAGGTGTGGTCGAACGGATCATCCGGGTCGCCCAGCAGATAGTCGCCTGCATTGCCGTTGCGGATGGCCCAGCGCACGGCCAGTTTCACCGACCACATCGACCGTTTGCCGGTCTTGATGCGCAGCATGGGGCTGGACAGGACCGCGCCCGCGAACCGCTGCTCGCCGCTTTCCAGCGTCAGCAGGTTCAGGCACGCGCCCATCGAATGGCCGACCATGATCCAGGGCTTGGGGCACTGGTCCTCAAAGGCGTTCAGCAGGCGGTTGTAGTCGTCCAGAAACTCTTCGACCGCACGGGCGTGGCCCTTCAGACGGTCGGGCAGCAGGCGGGCCGACAGGCCCTGTCCGCGCCAGTCATGGGTCAGGACGCACCAGCCGCGCGCCTGAAGATTGCCGATGAACTCGAAATATTTCTCGATCGGTTCGGTCCGGCCCGGACTGACCACGACGGTGCCGCGCGGCGCTTCACCCTTGGGCAGGGACGGGCGCCACAGGGCGGCGCGCAGCCGCATTCCCCCGGCGCCGCGGAACCAGTCACCCTTGCCGCCAGGCGGAGAGGAGGCGCCGGGCACGCCCATCAGGGGCGCGTTGGCGGCAAAGGCTTGGGCGCGATTCACTCGGGCTTCCTGAACTTCAGTGTCATGCGGTCGCTTTCGCCGATCGTCTCATATTTCGACCGGTCGAACTCGGGGTTTGCGGGTTGACCCCGAGGCGCGGTCAGGCGCGTCGGCGGCAGCGTATCGACCCCAAACGGGTGATCCTTGGTGTCGGTTTCATTGGCGTTGATTTCAGAGCCTTCAACGAAGACGAACCCGGCTTCCTCCGCCAGTTGGCGCACGAAGGCTTCCTGAACATAGCCGTTGGCGGCGACGGGGTCCTGATCGCCTTCCGGGGCCAGGCGGTGCTGTTCGATGCCCAGGACGCCGCCGGGACGAAGGGCCGCAAAGGCGTCCGAGAAGGCCTTCTCCGCAACCCCCGCCGCCATCCAGCCATGGATGGTGCGCAGGAACAGGCACAGGTCTGCAGTCCCTGCGGGCGCGACGGGGCCGGAGGCGGCGCCGAAGGTGGTGAACTGGGGCGTGCCGTACAGCTTCTTGTCGGCGGAGAAGCGCGACTGGAAGGCGGCGTTCAGCGCAGCCTGGGCTGGATCGGCCGTGGGGCCTTCAGGGAACAGGGCCGCCACATAGGTCCCGCCGCCCTTGGCCAGATAGGGGGCGATGATGTCGGTGTACCAGCCGCTGCCGGGCCAGAACTCGACCACCGTCATGCGGGGCTGCAGGCCGAAGAAACGCAGCGTCTCCATCGGATGCCGGTACTGGTCGCGCGCCTTGTCGCTGGCCTGACGCCAAGGACCGGCGACCGCCCACTCCAGCGAGCCTTCGGACGGGCCGGACGGCGCCGCCGGGGCGGCCGATGTCTCGGTCTTGGCTTCCTTGCGGCGATTACAGCCCGATGCGCCGATCAAACCCAGGGCGGCGGCCCCGGTCAGCAGAAAACGGCGTGACGGGCCGGCGACGGCCCCAGGAAAATCATGCATCAGACACCCGCGCAGAGCGTCGGCCCCCCAGGCCCGACTGACACTTCGGTCGGAACGGCTTAGTCACGTTCGCCGCCAGCGTCAAAACCTGCATGGAGTCGCACCCGCTCATTCCGGTTTGCGGAACCGCAAAGTCATGCGGTCGCTCTCGCCTATGGCGTCATAGGCGGCGCGTTCCTCGGCCGTCAGGGTGCGTCCGTTGGGATCGTTTCTGACAGCGGACTGGCGCACCGGCGGCAGGGTCCAGACCCCGAACGGATGGTCGTGGTCATCCTTGGGATTGGCGTTCAGCTCGCTGCGGGCCTCCAGCACGAAACCGGCGTTGCGGGCTTCGTGGATGACATAGCTTTCGGGGACATAGCCGGTGGCGGCGACGTCGGCGACGTTCAGGCCCTCGGCGCTGCGGTGCTGTTCGATGGCCAGGACGCCGCCCGGCTTCAACGCCCTGAAGAAGGCCTGCAGATAGGGCTGGGTCCGGTCGCTGCGCGCCCAGTTGTGGAAAGCGCGGGCCACCAGGATGAAGTCCGCCGATCCGTCGGTGACGCCCATGCTCTCCAGGGGTTTATCCACGCCGACATAACGTCCGCTGGTCGCCGCCGCATAGGGTTCAAGGATGTGCCGCCACCAGCTGGCGCCGCCCGGTTCGATCTCAACCACCGTCATGCGCGGCGTCAGGCCCCAGAAGGTCAGGGACTCATAGGGATGGCGATAGATGTCGCGGGCGCGGTCGGCGGCGGCGCGCGCGTCCGAGGCGATGGCGGCCTGCAGGGCGGCGTCCTCCTCGAAGGTCGGGATGGCCGAGGACAGGGCCGAGCGCGGCGGCGTCCACGGGGCGTCGGTCTGCTGGGTCGGCGTCTGGGCCAGGGCGGGGGCAGACGCCGCAGCCAGCGCCAGGATCGACAGAGATAGGGCGGCGCGCATCAACAACGTCTCCGTAAGGCGGTGGGCTTTCTTAGGCGGGCTTGGCGTCAGCGCAAATGAAGATACCGCGACGCTGGGCGCTTTGACGCAGTCTCACATCCCTTTGCGGCAGACCCTTGACGCCTCGGCGGGCCTTCCCATCTGAAGTCCTGAGAGCGCCGATCCCGGGCTCTCCAGACTGGCGGCGCCGATTTCGGGCTGTCGGGCTGAACCCCAGCCGTCCGGGCAAACCGCCGGGCGGACCAACCTTGCTGATCCTCAGGAGGATGCTGATGCGTACCTATGATTTCACCCCGCTGTACCGCACCGCCGTCGGTTTCGACCGTCTGGCCAACCAGCTCAAGAATGCGGCCACCCAGTCCGACAGCGGCTATCCCCCCTATAATATCGAGACCACGGGCGAGAACGCCTATCGCATTGAGATCGCCGTCGCGGGCTTCACCGCAGACGAGTTGAACATCGAGGTGAAGGAAAATCTGCTGACCGTCACCGGCCGAAAGACCGCCAACGACGATGCGGCGACGCAGAAGACCTATCTGCACCGCGGTCTGGCCGAGCGTGATTTCGAGCGTCGCTTCCAGTTGGCCGACTATGTGATCGTGCAGGACGCCGATCTGGTGAACGGCCTGCTGTCCATCTCGCTGAAGCGCGAACTGCCTGAGGCGCTCAAGCCCCGCCGCGTCGAGATCGGCGCCGGGTCTTCGGTGATCGAAGGCAAGATCGAGAAGAAGGCCAAGGCCGCCTAAACGGCTTTTAGGCCAGACGTCTGAAAGGGCGGCGTTCGCGCCGCCCTTTTTCTATGCCGCGAACCGGCTGAAGGCGGCGACCACCTGCTCATAGGCCGGGCGTTTGAACGGCACGATCAGGTCGCAGGCCTCGGACAGAGGGCCCCAGCGCCAGGCGTCGAATTCGATGTCCTTGTCCAGCGTCAGGTCGATCTCGCTGTCCTCGCCGGTGAAGCGGAAGGCGAACCACTGCTGCTTCTGACCCTTGAAGCCGCGCCAGGCCTTGGCGTTGTTCATCGCCTCGGGCGGAAAATCGTACAGCACCCAGTCGTCTGTGCGGGCCAGGAACTCCACCGAGGTGACGCCGGTTTCTTCGCGCAGTTCGCGCAGGGCTGCAGCCTGCAGGTCCTCGCCCTCATCCACCCCGCCTTGGGGGAACTGCTGGTTATGCGGGCCGGGCGTGGCGTGGCGCTGGCCGTACCAGACCAGGCCGTCGCGATTGAACAGCACGACCCCGACATTGGGGCGATAGAGGCTTAGATCCGTCATAAGCGTCAGCGGCCGGGGCGCAGCGTCATGGCCGAGGCGGGGGCCAGTTGCAGGCCGCGCTGCTCAAGCCCGGCGGTCCAGCGGGCGGCGGCCTCGACCGTCACCGGATAGGAGAAGCCGGTCCCCAGGGCCGAGCCCCGAACCTTGGCCTGGGCCTCCAGACTGTTCAGGGCGGCGATGATTGCGGCGGGCGACTGGGTCTGGTCGATGATGCGGTCGGCGCTGGCGCGCGCCGAGGCGCCGGGGCGGCGCTGGAAGGTTCCGTCGTCGACGAAGGCCACGCCGCGCTGGCGCAGATAGGACAGATAGGCGCCGGACGCCGTGTCGGAGGCCACGAACTGGTCGCCCAGATAGTTGGTCACGCCGAAATAGCCGGTGGCGCGGCCAAGCAGCCAGTCCATCTTGGCCTGGACATCATCGGGCGTGCTGTTGGCCAAGAGGGTGTAGGGGCCGGGGTCGTTGTTGGGATAGCCTGTCGGCTCCATCGGCATTTCCAGCATCACCTCGTGACCCTGGGCCCGCGCCTGGTCGATCCACGACTGCAGGTTCTCGGCATAGGGGACGAAGCTCAGCGTCACCTCCGCCGGCAGGCGTTCGATGGCGGCGCGGGTGGTGACGGCGTTCAGGCCCAGGCCGCCGACGATCAGGGCCACGCGCGGCTTGCCGTTCGGGCGGAATGGGCGGGCGTAGGCTTGGGCCGGGACACGTCCATCGGGGGCGATGACGGGCAGGGCGCCGTTCGGCCCCTGCTGCGACAGACCGGCGATGGGCGCCTTGATCAGGGGCGACGCGGCGTGGACGGGTGCGGAATAGCTGGCGCCGCCCGCGACGGTGGCGCCGTCGGGCAGGGTGATCACGGCCTCGCCGCCCGCCGCGCCGGATGGATCGCCCGCGTCGCCCAGGTCCTGATACAGGGCCATGGCGCCCATCGAAAACGCTTCAAATCCGGTGGGGGGCGCTGCCTCCGGGGCGGCGTCGCGCTGCAGGGCGATCCGCGCCGAGGGGGTTCCGGCCCGGGGATCGCCCAGCACGGTCAGGAAAAGCGCGCTGGTCGTCAGCAGAAAGACACCCGCCAGACCCGCGATCACCGGCGGCTTCTTCAAGGCGGCGGCGACGGGTTTCAGGTTCAGCTTCGCCCGGGCGCGCGGCGGGGCGCCGGCGGCGGCTGCAAGAACGGACTGGCGTTTGGCGAACATTGAATCGTGCCGGGACCGAAGACGAAATCCTTCGCCCTCATGATTGCGCTGACGCGGTTAACAAACCCTAACGGGTGATTCACCATGACCGTAAGTTTTGCCCTCTGACATGGATCGTGCGTTGACGAGGCGGTTTCGCATACTTCACATGCGCATCTCCCCGCTAAAGCCTTGGATTAAAGCAATGATGAGCCCCGCCGCCGACGACGCCCTGCGCGACGAAGTCCGTCTGTTGGGCGGCGTTCTGGGCGAAGTGATCCGAAAAGAGGGCGGTGAGGCGCTTTACGAACACGTCGAGGCGGTGCGTCAGGCCTCCATCGCCTATCACCGCGACCCTGCGTCCCATCCGGCCAAGCGGCTGGAGAAGCTGCTGACGGCCATGTCGGTGGATCAGGCGGCGGGACTAGCGCACAGCTTCGCCCTGTTCTCGCTTCTGGCCAACATCGCCGAGGATCGGGCCAGCCGCCGCCGCGCGCGCGACCAGACCGAGGCGGGCGCCCGCGCCGATACGCCAGAGGGCGCCTTGAAGCGTCTGGCCGATCAGGGCGTGGACAAGGCGGCGGTGACCAACCTGCTGCGTGAGGCCCTGGTGTCGCCGGTCCTGACCGCCCACCCGTCCGAGGTGCGCCGCAAGAGCGTGATCGACCGCATCGCCGCCATCAGCGACCTGTTGGACGCCTGCGACAAGGCGGGCGCGGCCTGCACGCCCGGCTCGATCACCGAGCCGCTGCGCCGCCAGATCGTCATTCTGTGGGCCACGCGTCTGGTGCGGACCCAGGGGCTGGTGGTGCAGGACGAGATCGAGACGGTGGTCTCCTTCCTGGACCGCATCTTCCTGCACGTCGCGCCCAAGCAGTTGTCGGCGTGGCGGCGCCTGCTGGATGCGCCGGACCTCAAGCCCTTCATGCGGGTCGGCAGCTGGGTCGGCGGCGACCGCGACGGCAATCCGAACGTGGATGCAGTGGTGCAAGGCGACGCCTTCCGCACCCAGTCGCGGGCCGTGCTGAACTTCTACTTGGATGAGGTTCATACCCTGGGCGCCGAGCTGAGCCTGGCGGCCGAACTGGCGGAGGTGTCGCCCGCACTGCAGGCCCTGGCCGACGCCGCCCATGACCCGTCGCCGCATCGCGCGGACGAGCCCTATCGCCGCGCCCTGACCGGCATCTATGCGCGTCTGGCCGCCACCTATGAAAAGCTGGGCGGATCGCCGCCGCCTCGCCGTCCGCTGGTCGTCGCCGAGGCCTATCCTGGTCCCGACGCCTTCGAGACGGACCTGAAGGTGCTGCACGACAGCCTGATCGCCCAGCACGGCGGCGTATTCGCCGACGACCGTCTGACCGATCTGATCACGGCGGTCGAGGTGTTCGGCTTCCACATGGCCACGCTGGATCTGCGCCAGAACTCGGACGTGCACGAAAGGGTCGTGGGCGATCTGCTGAAGGTGGCGGGCGTCTGCGACGACTACAGCGCCCTGGACGAGGAAAGCCGGTTGAAGGTGCTGGCCGCCGAACTGGCCTCGCCGCGCCAGCTGTTCAGCGAATACGCCCAATACCAGCCCGAAACCCTGAAGGAGCGCGCCATCCTGCAGGCCTCGGCCCGCGCCCTGGCCGCCTTCGGACCTCAGGCGATCCGCACCCATATCGTGTCCAAGACGGATGCGGCGTCGGACCTGCTGGAGGTCTATCTGCTGCTGAAGGAAGTCGGGCTGTACCGGGCCGAAGACCCCGGCGCTTGTCCCATCCAGGCCGCCCCCCTGTTCGAGACGATCGAAGACCTTCGCGCCTCACGCCCCACGCTGGAGCGGCTGCTGCAGGAGCCGTCGGCCCTGGCCGTCGCCAAGGCGCGCGGGGTGCAGGAGGTGATGATCGGCTATTCGGACTCCAACAAGGACGGCTCCTACCTGACTTCGGGCTGGGAGTTGCACGAGGCGTCGCGCGCCCTGGTGGAGGTCACCCAGGCGCATGATCTGAAGCTGCAGCTGTTCCACGGCCGCGGCGGCACGGTCGGGCGCGGCGGCGGCTCGTCCTTCGCCGGTGTTCTGGCCCAGCCGGAAGGCACGGTTCAGGGGCGTATCCGCACCACCGAACAGGGTGAAGTGATCGCCAACAAATATGGCGAGCCGGAGATCGCGCTGCGCAATCTGGACGCCCTGACCTGCGGCGCCGTGCTGGCGTCATTGGGCCAGAGCCAGGATCACGCCTTCACCGCCGACCACGGCGCGACCCTGTCGGACCTGTCGGCCCGGTCGATGGCCGCCTATCGCAAGCTGGTCTATGAGACGGACGGCTTCGTCGACTATTACCGCGCCGCCACCCCCATTGCAGAGATCGCCGACCTTAAGATCGGCTCGCGCCCGTCGTCGCGGACGGCCTCGACGCGGATCGAAGACCTGCGCGCCATTCCCTGGGTGTTCAGCTGGTCGCAGAGCCGGGTGATGCTGCCGGGCTGGTACGGGTTCGGATCGGCGGTTCAGGGTCACGACATGGCCGAGTTGAAGGCGATGGCCGAGGCCTGGCCCTTCTTCAAGACACTGGTCCAGAACATGGAGATGGTCATGGCCAAGTCGGACATGACCATCGCGCGGCGCTATTCGACCCTGGTGGGCGACGCCTCGCTGGCGGCCCGCATCTATGGCGAGATCCGCGAGGAATGGCAGCGCACTCATGACGCCATCCTGGCCATCAACGGCCATGACACCCTGCTGGGCGGCCAGCCCGAGCTGGATCGTCTGATCCGCCTGCGGATGCCCTATGTCGAGCCGCTGAACCACGTCCAGATCGAACTGATCCGCCGCCGCCGCGCGGGGGACGAAGATCCTCGCGTTCGTGAAGGCATCCTGCTGGCCATCAACGGCGTGGCGGCAGGCCTGCGCAACAGCGGCTGAGGGCTTTCGATCAACAGTCCCAACGCCGTCATTCCGGGGCGTCCGAAGGGCGAAGCCGGAACCCAGGAGGCTTGCGTCAGGCGGCGAATGCTTCACGCGCTGTGATTGCGGTCCTGGGTTCCGGGTTCCTCGCTACGCTCAGCCCCGGAATGACGGCCGATTGTAGTTACAGCCACTTCGTCTTCTTGAAGGTGATGAACAGGCCCGTGCAGATCGCCGCCATCAGGGCGATCGCGCCATAGTAGCCGTAACGCCAGTGCAACTCCGGCATGAACTCGAAATTCATGCCGTAGATGCCGGCGATGGCCGTCGGCACGGCCAGAAGCGCGGCCCAGGAGGCCAGCTTGCGGGTGATGCCGCCCTGTCGCTGCTGCTCCAGCAGGTTGGCGACTTCGAACACGGACGACAGGATGTCGTTCAGGCCGCCCAGGCGGCTGTTCACCCGCTGCACATGGTCGCTGACATCACGGAAATAGGGACGGACGTCGGCGTCGATGCAGGGCAGGTCCAGCGACTGCAGCCGCCGCGTCACCTCCTCCATCGGCCCCATGATCCGGCGGAACTTCAGCAGTTCGCGACGCAGGGTGAACAGGCGGCGGATCTCGACGCGCGACAGGAAGGCGTCCAGCGTCTTCTGCTCCATCTCCAGAACCGCATCCTCGGACTCGTCGACGATGGGGGCGTAGGCGTCGACGATGAAGTCCAGAATGCCGTGCAGCACGAAGTCCGGCCCCCGCTTCAACTCGTCGGGCGAGGCCTCAAGCTGGGCGCGCAGGGTCTTGTGGGCGCGCGACGAGCCGTGGCGGATGCTGATGACGTGGTCGTCGCCTACGAAGATATGGGTCTCGCCATAGGCGATCCGTTCGTCGATCCGCGCGGCTGTGCGGGCGACGACGAACAGTTCGCGGCCATAGACCTCGACCTTGGGCATCTGGTGCGCGGCCAGGGCGTCCTCGACCGCCAGCGGGTGCAGTCGATAGCGTTGGACCAGGACGTCGAACTCTTCATCGGTGGGGTCGTGCAGGCCGATCCAAACGAACTCGCCCGGCTTCAGCCTCAGTCCCGCCTGCGTCAGCGGCGCCTCTCGCAGGCGCTTTCCATCCTTGTAGACGTAGGAGGCGACGACGGACATGCAGGCGGTCTCACAGCAGTTTCCCGCCGTCAGACTTAGGACAGGTCGCCGCCAAACGAAACGGCCGACGGATCGCTCCATCGGCCGTTCGTCGTTTCAGTCGATGAGCCTCATGGGCTCGATCGCCTGCTTCAGGAAACCGGGAAGCCCCGGACCTTCAGCAGGGCCGCCACGTCGGGGTCGCGGCCGCGGAAGGCGCGGTAGGCCTCGGCGCGGTCGGTGGTGTTGCCCGGCGCCAGCATGATCGAGCGGAAGCGGCTGGCGATGTCCGGATTGAACACGTCGCCCGACTCTTCGAAATAGGCCCAGGTGTCGGCGTCCATCGTCTCGGACCACAGATAGCTGTAATAGCCCGCCGAATAGGCGTCCGACGTGAACAGGTGATTGAACTGCGGCAGGCGGTGCCGCATCACGATCTCCTTGGGCATGCCGATGCGCGCCAGGCTTTCCTTCTCGAAGGCGGCGATGTCGGTCGGCGGCGTGGCCTGGGTGTGCAGGTCCATGTCGACGATGGCCGAGGACAGGTAGCTGACCGTGGCGTAGCCCTGGTTGAAGGTGTTGGACGCCTCGATCTTGTCCACCAGCGACTGCGGCATGGCCTGGCCCGTCTGGTAGTGCTTCAGATAGCCGTCCAGGATCGGACGGCTCAGCACCCAGTGCTCATGCACCTGCGACGGATATTCCACGAAGTCGCGCGGCGTGTTGCCGAACGACGGATAGGTCACCACCGACGAGAAGTAGTGCAGGGTGTGGCCGAATTCGTGGAACAGGGTCTCGGCATCGTCCAGCGAGATCAGGACGGGCTGACCCGGCTCGGGCTTGGTGAAGTTGTTGTTGTTCGAACCCAGGATGATCTTGGAGCCGTCCAACTGCGAGAAGGAGCGGTAGGTGGTCATCCAGGCGCCCGAACGCTTGCCCGCACGGGCGTAGTCGTCGGTGTAGTACAGGCCGATCAGGCGGCCGCCGCGCGTCTTGTCGTGGACCTCATAGACCTCGACGTCCGGCTCGAAGGTCGGGACCGTGCCCTTGGGCAATTTCTTGAACTCGAAGCCATACAGGCGTTCGGCCATGGCGAAGGAGCCGGCGCGCACCGCGTTCAGTTCGAAATAGGGCTTCAGTTCGTTCTGATCCAGGTCGTACTTGGCCTTGCGGACCTTCTCGGCGAAGTAGAGGTAGTCCCACGGTTCGATGTCGAAACCGGCGATCGCCTTCATGTCGGCGACCTCCTCGGCGACGCGGGCCTTGGCCGGGGCCCAGACGCGGTTCATCAGGCTCTCGGCCGCAGCCGGGGTCTTGGCCATCGTGTCCTGCATGCGCAGTTCGGCGTGGTTGCGATAACCCAGCAGCTTGGCGCGCTGGTCGCGCAGGGCCACGATCTCGGCGATGGTCGACTTGGTGTCGTTGGCGTCGCCGTTGTCGCCGCGATTGACGAACTTCTTCCAGACCTGCTCACGCAGGGCGCGGTCGTCGGCGAAGGTCAGGAACGGATCAACCGCCGAACGGGTGTTCAGGATGGCCCAGCCCTGGAGGTTGCGGCTGCGGGCGGCGGAGGCGGCGGCGGCCTTGTTGGACTCCGGCAGGCCCGCCAGACCGGCTTCGTTCGCGATCACCGTCCAGGCGTTCTCGTCGGCGACGACCTTCTGGCCGAAGCGGGTGAAGGCGTTGGACAGGGCGGTGTTGATGCGGCCCAGCTCGGCCTTGCCTGCGGCGTCCAGATTGGCGCCCGAGCGGATGAAGGCGTCGCGTTTGCGCTCGGCCAGGCGTTTCTGCTGGGCGCTCAGGCCCGCTGCATCGGCGTTGTCGGCGACGGTCTTGATGCGCTGGAACAGCTTCTCGTTGAAGGTGATTTCGTCCGAGGCGGCTGACAGCAGCGGCGACAGTTCGGTGTCGACGGCGTCATAGGCCTCGCCGCCGATGTTGGAGGTCATCACCCCATAGATGTTGCTGGCGCGGTCCAGCGGTTCGCCCGCCAGCTCCATCGCCGCGATGGTGTTGGCGAAGGTGGGGGCGGCGCGGTTATTGGCGATGGCGGCGATGTCGGCGCGTTGCAGCTCTATGCCTTCCAGCATGGCTTCGCGCAGCTTGGCCGGGGTCACCTTGTCGAACGGCGGCACGCCGTCATACGAACCGGTCCAGGGCTGCAGCAACTCGGCGCGAGGGCGCTGGGTCGGCAGCACGGCGCGGGCGGCCCGGGCCTCGGCTGCGATGCTGGCGGCCGAGGGGGCGGCGGCCGCGCGGTTCTGGGCGAAGGCTGTTGGGGCGCCGGCCATGACCATCAGGCCTGCGCTGCCGAGAAGGAGCTGTCGTCTTTGCATCGGTTGTTCCTTTGGGGGATCATTTGGACGGACCCTAGACCCATGTGATCGATCCGTCACAGGGGCGTGATGTAATTAATCGTCGCGCATTCCCCAAGGGGCGCCATTGAGACAGGCGTCCGACAGGTCTAAAGCCCGGCGCATGGCTATTGGTGTTTTCGACTCCGGCGTGGGCGGCCTGACCGTTCACCGTGAACTGACGCGGCGCTTCCCGGCGCGCGACTTCGTCTATCTGGCCGATCAGGCCCACGCCCCCTACGGCGGGCGCGGCGGCGAGGACATCGTCCAACTGACCAAGGCGGGCTGCGAACGGCTGTTCGAGGCCGGGGCCTCGATCGTCGTCCTGGCGTGCAACACCGCCAGCGCCATCGCCCTGCGTCGTCTGCAACAGTCCTGGCTGCCCGAGCTGCGCGCGCGTCTGGGACGCCCGGTCAATATTCTGGGCATCATCGTGCCGACCATCGAGGCG
The DNA here is from genome assembly GCF_019395145.1 of Brevundimonas nasdae. Lineage (NCBI taxonomy): Bacteria > Pseudomonadati > Pseudomonadota > Alphaproteobacteria > Caulobacterales > Caulobacteraceae > Brevundimonas > Brevundimonas nasdae. Next base: position 2,575,971 of record NZ_CP080034.1, on the reverse strand, counting down.
GCGACCGGCAAGCCCTGGAGTTTCGAGGCTGAACGCCCGCAGGAGGGCGAAAAGGTCGCCTCCATCGACATCACCGGCGTCTTCTGCACCGCCGCTACCGCGATCAGCCGCGTCTATGAGATCGAGATCGACAAGCGTCGCGAAGACATCGCCGTCTTCTCCGAGCCCTGCCCCGGTCTGGCGGGCCTGATCGAACTGGGCGCGCCGCCGGAGGAGCTGAAGGTGGTGGTGGACGATCACGTCGACGCCCTGCGCCGCCGCATCGGTCGTCACCCGGACAAGGCCATCCTGGGCTGCACCCACTATGAGATCATCTCCGAACTGTTCGCCCAGGCCCTGCCTGCGGGAACCGTGCTGATCGAACAGCCGACGGCCGTGGCTGACGCGCTGGAGCGGTATTTCGCCCATCACCCGGAATATGATCTGGGCGACAGCGGCCGTCGCGACTTTCTGACCACGGGCCAGGCGGGACCGCAGTCCGAACTGGTCGCCCAGTTCTGGGGCGCGCCGGTCACGTTCGAACAGGCGTAGGCGTTACCCAACGGACTTGATCTCTTAAGTCGTCATTCCGGGGCTGAGCGAAGCGAAGAACCCGGAAGCCAGGGCCAGGTCCAGGGCCAGAGACGCGCTGCTGAACGCATCAAATGCTTGATGCGAGTCTCCTGGGTTCCGGGTTGACCCTTCGGACGCCCCGGAATGACGGTTTGGGCCTGAATGTTGATTGAACCTGGGCTCAGCAGTTCGGGCAATCCGGCTGGGCTTCTGTCTCAAGCTGAAGCGTGGTGTGGCCGATGGCGAAGCGCGCCTTGGCCAGGGTCTGGGCCTCTCTCAGCAGGGCCGACGCATCGTCCCGCTCATGCACCAGATGGGCGGTCAGGGCCGTCTCGGTGGTCGACAGGGCCCAGACGTGCAGGTCGTGCACCGCCGTCACGCCGGGCAGGGTCTTCAACGCTGTCTCCAGCTTGGCGACATCGACCTGGGCCGGGGCGCCGTCCACCGCCAGATTTACGGAATCCTTCAGCAGGCCCCAGGTCGACCACATGATCGCGGCGACGATGATCAGGCTGACGATGGGATCGACGATGGACCAGCCGGTCAGCATCATCAGCCCGCCCGCCAGCACCACGCCCAGCGACACCCCGGCGTCGGCCATCATGTGCAGATAGGCGCCGCGCGCATTCAGGTCGTGCTGGGATTTGATGAACAGCAGGGCGGTGCCCAGGTTGATGACGAAGCCTATGCCCGCCACGATCATGATGGTGGTCGAATGGATCGGCGCCGGATCATTGAACCGACGGACAGCCTCGAAGACGATGGCGCCGCAGGCGAAGATCAGCAGCAGCGCATTGCCCAGCGCCGCCAGAACTGTGGCCTTGCCCAGACCATAGGTGCGCCGCCCGCCAGCGATGCCGTGTCCGCCCAATCGCGCCAGCAGGGCCGCGCCGCCCGCCATGGCCAGACCCAGCACGTCGGTCAGATTATGGCCGGCGTCGGCCAGAAGAGCGGTCGAGTTGACGGCGAAGCCCGCCCCGAACTCGCACACCACGAAAGCCAGGTTGATGACCAGGGCCACGGCATAGCGCCAGTCGCCAGTGTCCACCGGGCCGTGGTTGTGGCCGCCCGGCCCGTGGCTGTGCCCATGATGGCCGTGCCCGTGGCCGCCATGATCATGGTCATGGCCTGCATGGTCGTGATCGTGGGTGTGGGCGGCGTTCATGAATTCGCCTATACGCCCATCAGTGAAAACGCCAATGGGCTATATTATAACGCATTGAATGTTATCATATAATGCTGTCCGTTAGTGTTGGTGCGTGGCCACGATCAGACCCAGGGTGATCAGGGCCAGACCCAGAACCGCCCCCTCATACCGCGCCCAGCGCTCCAGTCGCAGGATCGAGGCGCCAGCACTGGCCAGGGAGGTGAAGACCGCCATGCCCGCCACGGTGCCCAGTGCGAAGACGACGGTCAGCAGGCTGAGCGCCGCAATCCCTTCCGACGCCGAGGACAGATAGATGGGCAGCAGCACCTCGCCCGGCGACAGGGCCATCAGCATGACCAGGCCCAGGAAGGCGGCGCGGTTCGACACTGCAGGTTCGGGACTGTCCAGCGCCGGGCCGCCCGCCGTCACCGGGCGCTTCAACATGGCGCGGGCCAGATAGAAGGCACCGAACAGAAACAGCAGCACCGCCGACAGATGGGGCAACAGGCCGCTGATCCACTGATCCAGCGCCAGCCCCGCCGCCACGATCAATCCGCCGACGACGGCGGTGGTGACGATATGGGCCAGTCCTGCGGCGACGACGGCGCTTAGGGTGCGTCCGGTTCCCCAGCGCTGGGCGCGTCCGACCAGAACGAAGGGCAACCAGTGGGTCGGCAGGGCCGCATGAAGAAAGGCCGCAACGAATCCGCCCCCCAGTAGGGAGAGAAGCACGGAGTCGGGGGAGGCCGGGGACATGAGGGGCTCTATAACCTGTTACTGTGTAACGGTCGAGCGGGGCGGGGCGAATTTTCTGCGGCCAGCCCGCATATAGGGCGGCGGATATGTTTTCGGGCCGCTTCAGGGTGACGAAATGCGGCGTGGGCTGATTTTTGGCCGGGTTCGGCGTTGACTCTCAAGCGCCCATCCGTATATGTCGCCGCTCTTCGCCCGCCGGGGTTTCCCAGCGGGCGCATTCTTTTTTGCGTTTGCGCTGAGGCTTCAACATGTACGCGGTGATCAAGACCGGCGGCAAGCAGTACCGGGTCCAACCGGGCGACACCATTGTCGTCGAAAAGCTCGACGGCGAAGCCGGCGCAGAGCTGCAGTTCGACAACGTCCTGATGCTGGGCGGCGAAAAGGGCGTGACCCTGGGCGCCCCGCTGATCGACGGCGCCATCGTCGGCGCGACCCTGATCGAAACCCGCAAGGGTGAGAAGATCAAGATCTTCAAGAAGACCCGTCGCCAGGGCTACCGCCGTACGAACGGCCACCGCCAGCTGGAATCGGTCCTGCGCATCACCGGCATCGAAGGCGCCGGCGAGACCGCCAAGTGGGACGGCAAGGTCGAACTGACGACCAAGGCTGAGATCAACCTGCGTGCTCGTAACCTGGCCGTCCGCGGAGCCGCTGAGCCGGTCGCCGCCGAAGCCGAAGTCGAAGCCGCTCCCGCCAAGAAGGCGCCGGCCAAGAAGAAGGCTGCGCCCAAGGCTGAAGCCGCAGGCGACGAAGCTTAAGAATTTCTGCGGCGCCCGAAGCGGCGCCCAGGTGTTAGAACAAGAACTGCGCTGAGCCCTTCGGGGCCCGGCCATAGGAACGGAGCGATCAAATGGCTCACAAGAAATCCGGTGGTTCGTCGCGTAACGGTCGCGACTCCGAGTCGAAACGCCTGGGCGTAAAGAAGTTCGGCGGCGAGCGCGTGCTGGCTGGCAACATCATCGTGCGTCAGCGCGGCACCACCTTCCACCCGGGTGAGAACATCGGCATGGGCCGTGACCACACCCTGTTCGCCCTGACCCACGGCGCCGTGAAGTTCACGACCAAACGTGGCGGCCGTTGTTACGTATCGATTCTCGCGGCGAACGACGACGCCGCACAGGCGCTCGCCGCCGAGTAACGCAGTCTGGAATTCACCGGATCGCGTTGCTCTCCAAGCAGCCGATCCGGACCAGGGAAAATATTCCGCGGGGAGTCTGGATCACCAGGCTCCCCGTTTGCGTTTACCCGCCTCGAAGTCCGCCCGAGCCCTCCAAGGAGACGGACACCGACAGTGAGGCGAAGTCTATGTGCGTTATCGAAACCTCTCCCGTCGTTGAGACGCGGCGTCTGATCCTGCGTGCCCCGGCGCCCCAGGACGCCCCCCGCATCGCGGCCCTGGCCAATGACATCGACATCGCCCGCATGACCCAGCGGATGCCGCATCCGTTCGGTGTGCGCGACGCCGACGACTTCGTGCTGCAGGTTGCGGCTCAGGATCCGGCGCGGGCCAACACCTTCATCATCGAGCACGAGGACCTGGGGCCCGTCGGCGTCATCGGCATGTTCGAGGGCGACGACCGCGTGCCTGAGACGGGCTACTGGATCGGTCGGGAGTATTGGGGGCGGGGCTTCGCCACCGAAGCCCTGGACGGCGCCCTGGTCTGGGCCAGCCGCAAGTGGAAGCGCCGGGCGATGGTGGCGGGCCACTTCGCTGACAACCCGGCGTCGGGACGCGTGCTGGAGAAGGCGGGCTTCCTGTACACGGGCGAAACCCGCAAGGCCTGGAGCCAGGCCCGCCGCGCCCAGGCGGACACCCGCATGATGGTCTGGATCGCCTAGGGGCTGTCACGCCCCTCAAGGCTTGGCCTCAACGCCCGCGTCTGTGGTTCAGACTGCGGCGGCGGGCGTCAGGGCGGCGACGGCGGCGACGATCAGGGCCAGAACCGCCAGCACGCCCAGGACGATGAAGGTCATGGTCGTCCGGGCGCGCTTGCGGCGCATGCCGCCCGGGCGATACCGACGGACCGCGATCGAAGGACCGCGTTTGAATGCTTCGGAACCGGTGATGTTGTGTCGGGACAAGAACGCCTCCCCTGACTGTCGCAGAAGCGCCGCAATCAGCCGCCGGTTGGGGCGACATAATGGCGATCGCTGTTATTGTGGGTTTGTGGGCGGTTCAGGCGTGACCCTAAGGCCACGCTTTTGTCCGCCCACAGCGGATTATAGGGTGACGTTTACGACACGGCCGCCGCGCGTGTCGACATGGCGCATCAGGACGACCGGCGCTTCGCCCGCCGTCACCGGCACAATCAGGAACCAGCCGCCGTCCGGCAGGCCGGAAAAACGGAACCGCCCATTGTCGCACCGCTCGGACCGCACATAGGCGCGGTAGTCCGCCCCGGCTTCACCGGCGTCGCGCGCGCGAACCACGGCGGCCGGAAGGGCGGCGCGTTCGGTCGAACCGTACAGGGTGCGGAAGCGGGCGCGGGTGTAGGGGGTGTCGGGCGTCAGCCCCGCAGAGGCGACGCAGGCGTAGGCCTTGCCGTCCTGGGTATAGGTGACGCGGCCCTCGATGGCCGCCTGACCGCCGCGCTGCGACCAGGCGAAATCGTCCCCCTGGAAGGCGCCGGGCACGGCGCCGATGGGGGCGGGCGTGGGCGCGCAGGCGGCGAGGGCGGCGGCGGCTGCAGCCAGCGCAACGAGGGGACGGATCGACATAGGCTCTCCTCCAGAGACTAAGGGGGCTGTTCCCTTTGGAAACTTGGCCGTGGGGGACGGCTGGATCACTATCGCATGAGGCGGAGTTGGAGTTCCATCGCCATGTGCGGAACCTCTGGACCCCAAGCCGCCAAAGCGCGAAACAGGCGAAAGAAAATCGTCGGCTCCCCGGCCGATTGTGCGATGGAAACGCCCCCATGAGTGTCAGTTTTGAAGATATCCAGGCCGCCCGCGCCCGAATCATGGGTCAGGTCGACCACACGCCGACGCGCTATTCCAGGAAGCTGTCGCAACTGACCGGTGCCGATGTCTGGGTGAAGTTCGACAACCTGCATTTCACCGGCAGCTTCAAGGAGCGCGGCGCGCTGAACCGACTGCTGCTGCTGACCCCGGATGAGCGCAAACGCGGCGTGGTGGCGGCGTCCGCCGGCAATCACGCCCAGGCCCTGGCCTATCACGGCGGACGGCTGGGGGTTCCGGTCACCATCGTGATGCCGGAGGGCACCCCCTTCGCCAAGATCAACGGCACCCGCTCGCACGGGGCGACCGTGGTGATCCACGGCCTGGACTTCACCGGCTCGACCGAGGAGGCCAAACGGCTAGAGGCCGAGAAGGGCTATGTCTTCGTCTCGGCCTTCGACGACGAAGGCATCGTGGCGGGCCAGGGCGTCTGCGGCATCGAGTTCCTGGAGGATGCGCCCGAGATCGATGCCCTGATCGTGCCAATCGGCGGCGGGGGCCTGATCGCAGGCACGGCCATTGCGGCCAAGGCGATGAAGCCGGGGATCAAGGTGTTCGGGGTCGAGGCGGCGCGCTATCCCTCATTCACCGCCAAGCGCGCGGGCCTGCCGCCGGTCTGCACCGGCCAGACCATCGCCGAGGGCATCGCCATCAAGGCGGTGGGCGACATTCCCTTCGGTCTGGCCAACGACCTGATCGACGAGGTCTTCGTCTGCGAGGAGGCCGATTTCGAACGCGGCGTCTCCTATATGGCCACCATGGAGAAGACGGTGTGCGAGGGCGCGGGCGCGGGCGGTCTGGCCGCCATGCTGGCCAACCCTGAGGCCTTCAAAGGGATGAAGGTCGGCATCGAATTGACCGGCGGCAACATCGACGCCCGGATGCTGGCCGTGGTGCTGAACCGCGAGATGGTCCGTGAACGGAGATTGCTGGTTTACCGCATCCTGGGCGATGACCGTCCGGGGATGCTGTCGGCCATGGCGGCGGTGATCGGCGGCCTGGGCGGCAACATCATCGATGTGGTCCACAACCGTCTGGCCCTGGATGTTCCGGCCAAGGGCGCCGAGTTCGACATCATGGTCGAAACGCGCGATAGCGCCCACGCTGACGAAATCGGCGAGGCCTTGAAGGAACGTGGGTATGAACTTCGGATGGGGTAAGACGGCGCTGGCTGCCGGCCTTGTGAGCGTACTGCTGCTGGCGGGCTGCGGTCGCGAGGCTGCGCCGGTGGACACCGAAGCGGGCAAGGCCGAAGCCGCCGCCTTCATGGCCAAGAACGCCAAGGAGGAAGGCGTCCAGACCCTGCCCAGCGGCCTGCAGTACAAGGTCGTCCAGTCGGGACCGGCCGACGGCGAAAGCCCTGACCGCAACGACCTGGTCAAGGTCGATTACGAGGGCAAGCTGATCGACAACACCGTCTTCGACAGTTCGTTTGCGCGCGGCGCGCCCGCCATCTTCACGCCGGAGACGGTCGTGCCCGGCTGGACCGAGGCGCTGCAGAAGATGCGCGTCGGCGACGAATGGCTGCTCTATGTGCCGCCGGAACTGGGCTATGGCGCGCGCGGCCAGGGTCGGGCGATCCCGGCCAACTCGGTGCTGATCTTCCGCATCAAGCTGCTGGACGTGGCGCGTGTGCCGGGCGGCGGCAGCGCCGGAACGGCTATGGGCTGATCAGGCGGCGTCGAGCGCCCACTCAGCCTGAACCGCCGGATCGGCTTCGTTCGCCGCATCGCGCAGGGCGGCGAAATCGGCGGGCGCCAACAACTGCGACAGGGCCCAGACGGCGGCGCCCCGCACCAGCGGCGAGGCGTCGTCCAGCAGGCTGCGCGTCGGGGCGATCAGGGCCGCATCGCCCGAATTGCCCACCGCATAGAGGACGTTCCTCAGAAACCGGTCGCGGCCGATCCGCTTGACCGGGCTCTTGGTGAACAGGGCGCGGAAGGCGGCGTCGTCCAGCGCCAGCAGGTCGGCCAGGCGCGGGCTTTCAAAGGCGTCGCGCGGCATCAGCCGGATCTCGCGGGCTTCCTGCGCGAACTTGTTCCACGGACAGACCCCCAGACAGTCGTCGCAGCCATAGATGCGCGATCCGGCGGCGCGCCGGAACTCGACCGGCCAGGGATCGCCGAACTCGATGGTCAGATAGGACAGGCAACGCCGCGCATCCAACTGAAACGGGGCGGGAAAGGCCTTGGTCGGGCAGGCGTCCAGACAGGCGGTGCAGCGCCCGCAGTGCTCGGTCTCCGGTTCGTCAGGCGCGATCTCCGCCGCCGTCAGTATCGTGCCCAGGAACAGCCAGTTGCCGTGGGTGCGGCTGAGCAGATTGGTGTGTTTGCCCTGCCATCCCAGACCGGCGCGCTGGGCCAGCGGCTTCTCCATCAGAGGGGCGGTGTCGACGAAGACCTTGATGTCCTTGCCGTTGCGGGCCGCAATCTGACCGGCCAGCTGCTTCAGCCGCCCCTTGATGACCTCGTGATAGTCGTCGCCGCGCGCATAGACCGAAATATAGCCCGCCGAACGGTCGGCAAGCTGCGGCAGGGGATCGTCCTCGGGACCATAGTTCATGCCCAGGACGATGGCGGTTTTGGCCTCGTTCCACATGGCGGTGGGGTGCTGGCGCCGTTCCAGCGTCGTCTCCATCCACTCCATTTCGCCGTGACGGCCTTCATCGACAAAATGGCGCAGCCGCTCGCCCGCAGGCCAGGCGTCGGCCGCCGAGGCGAAGCGGCAGATGTCAAAGCCCAGTTCGGTCGCCCGCTGGCGGATGAAGGTTTTCAGGCGTTCGGTCACGGCGGCGGCCTGTAGCACGGATTTGCCGCCGTCGGGGTGTCAGGATCGGGTGGCGCGCTCTCGATAGGCGTTGAGTTCGGCGGCCACCGCATCGGGCGATTTGGACCAGCCCCGCGGCAGTCCCGCATCCGCCCCGAACGCCCGGTTGACCTTGGTCATGCTCGTGACGTGCCTGCTGTCAGGCTTGAAATTATAGCCGACGATCCTGCCGCTGCGCGGGGGTTGGAAGACGAAGAAGCTGTCGACTTCACCCCACCGCACCAGTTTCGGCCTACGGACGAAGCCTCCCTCAACCCTGAAGCCCTCGCCGTTCATATGAAGGCGCATGGGGTGGATGATCACCCAGGCGAAGGCGGCGGCGCACAATCCGAACAGTCCGGTGCAAAGCTGGAGCACCACGTCATCCACGTCCATGCCGCTTGCAAAGGGGCCGACGACGAACACCAGGCTCATGGCCAGCAGCAGCAGGTACTTGATGCGGGAGACGGTGATGACTGTCGTTTTCATTTCAAAACCCATGACCACTTGCGACGATCAGATTTTATGATCATTGTTCAATAAATCGCAACCCTCCGTTTTCTGCAGCACGAAATGGCGCGCAGGACCCGGCGCAGGGTGCGAAACGGCGACGCTTGCCCGGCTTTCGCGGCTGGGTCATCGTTTCCATCGGATCAACCGCCCCAAGGGGCAAAAAGAGAGTGGCTCATGCTCAGGACGATGATTTTCGCAGGGGCGATGCTGGCGGCGTCCGGTCCGGTTCTGTCTCAGGCCTTTGACGAACTGGAAGGCCATTACTCAAGCCAGACGCCCGGCCGCGAACTGACGGCGGACCTGAAGCGGATCAACGGGACGCGTTATGCGGTTTCGCTGTCGACCATGACGCCGATGCGCGGAGACGTGGGCGGGTGCGGGGGCGGCATCGACGGCGAGGTCGTCCTGACAGGCCGCAGAGGGGTTCTGCGCGTGGCCGAGCCGGATGCGCCGACGCCGCGCGTTTGCGAAATCGAACTGCGATTCACGGCGCCCTACGAACTGTCGCTGCAGGAAAAGAACGGCTGCACCTATTTCCACGGCGCCGCCTGCGAGTTCACCGGCAAGGTGACCCACGACGCAGCGGGCCTCTGAGCGGCAGGCCAGTCAGGGCAGGCCAGTCAGGGCGGGGCGTCATGCCGCGGCGTGAAGACGCCCCGCCCAAACCGATCACAGGTTGGTTCAGAGTCCGTTGAACAGGGCGACGACGCTGCGCGGCGCCTCGGCGCCGAAGAAGCGTTCGTGATTGCGCGCGGTAAGGTCGGCGACCTGGCGGCTGCGCGGAAACAGCCTTTGCTCATAGGCCGTCAGCCCCGCCTCCATATCGTCTGGCGAGGCGGCGATGGCCTGGGCCAACTCGGCCCCGTCCAGCAGGGCCAGGTTGGCGCCCTCACCGGCGAAAGGCGACATCAGATGGGCCGCGTCGCCGACCAGGGTGACGCCGGGCGTGCGCTTCCAGCTGTGATCGACGGGAAGCGCATGGATGGGGCGCAGGATCGGCTCCACGTCGCTGTGGGTGATCAGGTCGATCAAGGGCGGCGCCCAGCCGGTGAAGGCCTCTGCGATCAGGCTCGGATCGGCGAACCAGGCCTCCGGCCGGTTCAGCGCGGCATAGGTCCGCAGGGTTCCGTCGGCATAGCGGTGCGACAGAATGCCTTGGCCCGGCATGACCGCCATCAGGGTGCCCAGACCGATCATCTCGGCGCTGGCGGGCAGGCGGGCGTCGCCATCCAGAACCGTCGTCTCGACAAAGGATGTGCCGGTATAGGCGGGCGCGGCGGCGGACAGCAGGGGGCGAACCTTGGACCAGGCCCCGTCCGCCCCGACCAGCAGATCCGATGCGGCGGTCGCGCCGTCGGCGAAGCGCAGGGCGTGGCGGCCTTCGCCCAATGGCGTGACCGCGACCAGCTTGCGGCCCCACTGGATCGTCTCGGCCGGCAGGGACTGGATCAGCATCCGGCGCAGGTCGCCGCGGTCGATCTCGGGCCGTTCGCCCCTGTGGCTGCCGGGCTTGTCAAACAGGATGCGGCCCGTGGCGTCGACGATGCGTTTGGCGTCTTCGCCCGGCCGGACAAGGCTCAGGAAGGTGTCGAACAGACCCGCCGCCTTCAGGGCGATCTGGCCGCTGTGTTCGTGCATGTCGAGCAGGCCGCCCTGGGTGCGGGCGTCCGCCGAGGCTTCGGCTTCATGAATGGTGGATGCGATCCCGTGCAGATGCAGAACACGGGCGAGGATGAGGCCGCCGAGACCGGCGCCGATGATGGTGATGGATTTAGGCACGTCGCGCTCCTGTGCCCCTCTGACGACCACGCAAGCGGGCGCGCACGTCAGAAGGCTGCCTGTTGTCAGGCGGTTGATTCGGGAGACGCTGGCCAAGCCGTGCAGCGGCACGGGCCGGGATGCGTGCGACGGCCCGAAGAACAGGCGGTCATTTTCGCGTCACGGCCAAAGTACAGCAGGCACGGCGACGAAACAATCCGGCGGGGAGGATGGCCCCCGTCGGTTCAGAAATCCAGGTCGGCGTACCAGCTTGCGGGCGGCACGCCGATGAAACGGTCTGCCAGCAGCGGGCGGAAGCAGGGGCGGGACTTCAGCTTGGAGTACCAGGTCTTCAGCGCGGGCCAGTGGGTCCAGGTGATCTCGCCGAAATAGTCCAGGATCGACAGGTGGGCGGCGGCGACCAGGTCGGCCTGGCTGAGACGGCGTCCCGCCAGCCAGTCACGGGCGCCGGCCAGCTCCTCCAGCATGATCAGATGCTCCTTCAGCGCCTCGCGGCCTTCACGCAGGGCGCGGGCCTCGGGCGGCCCCAGTTTGAGCAGCGGCTTCTCCAGCCGTTCGTGCAGCAGGATGGCGTCCACATCGTCGCTGAAGCGGCGGTCGAACCAGCCCGTCAGGCGTCGCGCCTCGGCGCGTTCGGCGGCCTCGGCGGGCAGCAGCAGGGGCCCGCGCTGCTGATCCTCGATCCAGCCCAGTATGGCGGGCAGTTCGCACAGGTTCAGCGGGCGTCCGCGATCCGAGGTCTGGATGACCGGCGGCATGCCGGACGGGTTGAACTGGTTCAGCGGGCAGTCGGCTTCCCAGGGACGGACGGGCGCATCGGCGTATTCGATCTTCGCCTCGCCCAGCGCCAGCCGCGCAGCGCGCGAGGCGGGATGGAAGGCGAAATGATAGAGTACGCACTGGGACATCGACGCATCCTAGCGGACGACATCTTAAGTCCTCGTTTACCGGCTTAGGACCACGGGCCCTTGGGCTTGGCCTGGGGAGCGGGTTCGGGTGCGGACGCGGCGGGTGCGGACGGCGTGACCAAACTCTGACCTGGCGCGGGTTCGGCGACGACCGCCGCGGGCTTGGGCGTCGAACCGCGCGGATCGGCGTGGATCAGGATGTCGGCGGCGGGGAACAGCGTCAGAACCCGCGTCTCGGCCTCCACGACAATGGCGTGGGCGGCGTCCAGCGTCAGGGCGGCGTCCAGATCGACATGCATCTGCACCACCATCACCTGTCCGGCCATGTGGGCGCGCAGGCGGTGAACCCCTGAGATCCGCGGATCAGCCAGCACCGCCTGGGTAAGGGCGGCCAGTTCGGTTTCCGGGAGGGCGCGGTCCAGCAGGTGATCGGCGGCGGACCTCAACATCCCGGTCGCGCCCCAGAACAGCCAGACGGCGACGACCAGACCCGCCGCCGCATCCAGACCCGGCGCATTGAGGAAGGCGCCCGAGATCACCCCGATCAAGACGACGATATTGGCCGCCAGATCGGCGGCGTAGTGGGCTCGGTCCCCGGCGACAGCTAGGGATCCGGTCGTCTTCAGGGCGCGGGTCTGCATCCACACCAGCCAGGTGGTGATGGCGATGCCGGCGATCACGACGCCGACGGCCCAGCCGCCGGAGGTGACGGGGCGCGGATCAAAAATGCGCTGCACCGCCTCCCAGCCGATGAAGACGGCCGAGGCGAAGACCAGCCCGGCCTGCACCAGGGCCGACAGGGCCTCACCCTTGCCGTGACCATAGCGGTGCTCCTGATCCGGCGGGGCGGCGGCCCAGCGCACGGCGAAGAAGGCGGTCAGGGATCCCGCCAGGTCCAAAGCCGAGTCCGTCAGGCTGGCCAGAATGGACACCGACCCCGACGCCCCCAGCGCAAAGGCCTTCAGCACGATCAGCACGATGGCCACGCCTACCGACAGGCGGGTGATGCGGCGTGTGGCGCCATTGGCGTCTTCGAGCGGCGCGGGAGAGGGGGAAGACGAGGTCGACATGCAGATTTCCTTGTCTCCCAATCATGGCCGAAAGCCAACCTTGGCGACGGAATAGACGAGCGTGGCCGTTTCAGTTTAGGACAGGGAAACGCCGCTGTGCGGCCTGCTGTTCAATTCGAATGCGAAACAGTCGTGAGGGGACGATATGGGCGCTGACGAACGCTGGATCGCCAGAAGCGAGGCCCTGAACCGCCTGGGCGTGAAGGCCCAGACCCTGTACGCCTATGTCAGCCGTGGACGGATCGCCGCCCGGCCTGATCCGACGGATTCCCGTAAAAGCCTTTATGCCGCCGCCGACGTGGCCCGTCTGTGCGGCGACGAGGTCGACAGCGGGGATGTCGGCGTCGTGCGGGCGCCGGGCTTGCGTCCGCCCGGCCTGGGCGCAGCCGCGCGCGGCGAGGCGGATGTCCATTCCTCCGTATCCATGACGGCGGAGGGGCGGCTCTTCTATCGCGGTCGCGACGTGGTGCAGCTTTCTGAGAGCGGCTCCATCGAGGCCGCGTCGCGGGTGCTGTGGGATGCGCGGGGCGACGATCCCTTCGCCGGTCTGAAGCCGCGCATTGATCCCATCGTCGGCGGATCGACCCAGCGGCGCGTGCTGGCCGTGCTGGGGCGGCGCCTGACCGAGGACGGCTCGGCCAGGGTGCAGGAACCCGCTGTACTGAAGCGCGAGGCCGCGTCCCTGCTCAATGAGGTGGTGGACAGCGTGTCCGGGCCGGGGCCCCGCCTGTATTTCCACCAGCGTCTGGCGCGCGGGTTCAAGGTGGTGGACGTGCAAAGCCACCTGCTGCGCCGCGCCCTGGTGCTGGGCGCCGACAAGGGGCTGGATGCGGCGGTGCTGGCGACGCGGGCGGCGGCGGACGGGGGCGCGTCCCTGGCCGGGGCGGCGCTGGCGGGGCTTTCGGCCTTGGGCGGAACCCTGACGGCCATGGGGGACGTCGTGGCCTATGTCAGCGAGGCGCGGCGTGATCCGACCGGCGCGGCCAAGCGCTGGATCGGTCTGCGCGGCTCCGTGCCCGGCTTCGGCGTCTGCGATTTCGCGCGCCACGACCCGCGCGTGGACGCCTTGCTGAGCCATGCGCAGCTGACCCCCGATCTGGCGGCGATCCGCACCGAAGGCGAGGCGGCGGGTGGCCAGGGCGCCAGCTTCGAACTGGCTCTGGCCCTTGTGTCGCGCAGGCTGGATCTGGGGCCGACCGGGGCGGGCGACCTGGTTCTGCTTGGCCGTTTGAACGGACTTTTGGCCCATGCGCTGGATCAGGTGATTGACGGCTCGCCTATCCGGTCGCGGTTGCGCTATGTGGGGCCAGAGCCGGGCGCGAACTGACCCGGACCCATGCGGGGATTTCATGGCGGATTGGCTTGCGGCGATCATTCTGGGTCTGGTCGAAGGACTGACCGAGTTCATACCGGTGTCCTCCACCGGCCATATGCTCCTGCTGGGCCATTTCATGGGTTTCGAAAGCTCGGGCAAGACGTTCGAGATCGTGATCCAGCTGGGCGCCCTGCTGGCCATCATCAGCGTCTATTTCAAACGCCTGTGGGCGCTGGCGACGCGCTGGCCGTTCGACCCTGAGGCGCGGCGCTTCCTGATCGGGCTTCTGGTCGCCTTCGCCCCTGCCGTGGTGATCGGCTTCTTTGCCTACGACTTCATCAAGACCGTGCTGTTCGAGACGCCGATCGTCATCTGCATCGCCCTGATCGTCGGCGGCGTCATCCTGTTGGCGCTGGATCGGATGGACAAGCGTCCCCAGTGGCTGAACGCCGAGACCTATCCGATGCGGGTCTATTTCCTGATCGGCCTGTTCCAGTGCCTGGCCATGATCCCCGGCGTGTCGCGTTCGGGCGCCACCATCGCGGGCGGCCTGCTGCTGAAGACGGACAAGCGTTCGGCCGCCGAGTTCAGCTTCTTCCTGGCGCTTCCGACCATGGGGGCGGCGGTCGCCTATGACCTGCTGAAAAGCTACAAGACGCTGGATTTCAGCGACATCGGCCTGATCGTCATCGGCTTTGTCGTGGCCTTCATCTCGGCGCTGGCGGTGGTGCGTTTCCTGCTGGACTTCGTGTCCAAGCGCGGCTTCGGCGTCTTCGCCTGGTGGCGGATCGCGGTGGGCGTCGTGGGGCTGGTGCTGCTGCAGATGGGCTTCTGAGGCTTCCTCAAGCCGTCATCCTGGGGCCAATCGGCATTCAGCCTGGAGCCGTCATTCCGGAGCGTCCAAAGGACGAACCCGGAACCCAGGAAACGTGCATACGGCGTCGAACGCCTTCAGCGAAGCGACGGCGCCCCTGGGTTCCGGGTTCTTCGCTCCGCTTCGCCCCGGAATGACGACTTGAGAAGTGCGTCGCTGGTGAAAACGGCCTTGCGGCGTTAAGGGCGGGGCATGACCACGCTTCTCTACGGCCGACCGCCGGTCGTCTTTGACCCGCCCGGCGCCGCGACCCAGACCTCGCCCCTGATCCCCGGCTCCACGCCGATCGAGTCCGTGCCTGACGGTTCGGTCGATGAGGTGATGATCTACGCCCCGCCCGGCGTGCTGGAGCGCCGCTATGTGCTGGCTCAGGCGCTGCGGGCGTTGAAGGTCGGCGGGCGGCTGGACGTGATGGCCTTCAAGGACAAGGGCGGGTCGCGCCTGAAGAAAGAACTGCTGGGCTTCGGCGTCGAGGTCGGCGAGACCGCCAAGGCGCACCACCGCCGCTGCATCGTGATCAGGCCGGAAGCTGTGACCGGCCTCGACGCCGCCATCGCCGATGGCGCACCCCGGATCGTGCCGGGGCTGGAGGCCTGGTCGCAGCCGGGCGTCTTCGCTTGGGACCGGATCGACGCAGGCTCGGCCCTGCTGGCCGAACATCTGCCCGCCCTGAAGGGCGCGGGCGTGGACCTGGGCTGCGGCTACGGCGCACTGGCCACGGTGGCCCTGCGTTCGCCGGGGGTGACCTCGCTGCGTCTGATCGATCTGGACCGCCGGGCCGTCGAGGCCGCCCGGAAGAATCTCGAAGATCCACGCGCCAGCGTCGAATGGGCCGATGTGCGCACGATGACGGCGGACGGCGAACTGAACTTCGTCATCTCCAACCCGCCCTTCCACGACGGCGGCGCTGAGGACCGGCGCCTGGGTCAGGCCTTCATCCGCAAGGCCGCCGAACTGCTGAGGAAGGGCGGCGTCGCCTGGATCGTCGCCAACCGGCACCTGCCGTATGAGGCGGAGTTGAACGCCGCGTTCAATCGCGTGCGGATGGTGGCGGACGCGGGCGGCTACAAGCTGTTTGAGGCTGTGAAATAATGGTCAAGACGCCAACCTCCCGCGTTGATCGCCTATTGGGTTCGATGGGCTATGGCTCGCGGGCGGAGATGGCGCGGATGGCCAAGGCGGGCGGCATCGTGCTGGACGGCGTGGACCTGACGGATGTGTCCAAGCGCATTCCGGTGACGCCCGACCTGCCCAGCCGCATGGAGATCGACGGCCAGCCGCTGGACCCTGTCCAGGGACTGGTGCTGATGTTGAACAAACCGCTGGGCATGACCTGTTCGCACAAGGAAGAGGGCGCGCTGGTCTATGACATCCTGCCCGGACGCTGGCGCGAGCGGGATCCGGCCATCTCGACCATCGGGCGGCTGGACAAACAGACGACGGGTCTGTTGCTGCTGACCGACGACGGCGATCTGCTGCATCGGGTGATTTCGCCCAAACGCCATGTGACCAAGGTCTATCGCGCGACCCTGGCCCGGCCCCTGGCAGGGACGGAGGGAGCGCTGTTCGCGTCCGGCGAACTGGTGCTGGAGGGCGAGGACAAGCCGTTGTCGCCTGCGGTGCTGGAGGTGGTGTCGCCGACCGAAGCCCTGCTGACGGTGACCGAGGGGCGCTATCACCAGGTCAGGCGCATGTTCGCCGCCGTCGGCAACCATGTGGAGGCCCTGCACCGCGAGCGGATGGGCGGGCTGGTCCTGCCCGACGATCTGGCGCCCGGTCAGTGGCGGCTGCTGACCCAGGCCGAAATCGACAGTCTGTTCGACTGAGGCGCGGGAACCCGAACGGCGCTGGCGACCTATCGCTCCGCTGAGGCGGAGTGGATCATGGACGGCGCGACCATCAAACGGGATTTGCGGACCGGACGTTCGCTGTGGGCGGACAGCCCCGGTCTGGGCGTGAAGACGCGGCCCCTGACCCAGGCGATCTCGGTCGATGTCGCCGTGGTGGGCGCAGGGATCAGCGGGGCCTTCGTCGCGCATGAGCTGGCGCGCGATCACACGGTGGCGGTGCTGGACCGACGCCCGCCGCTGATGGGATCAACCCTGGCCTCCACCGCCATGCTGCAGTGGGAGATCGACCTGCCGCTGACGACCCTGGCTGGGCGGATCGGACCGGCCAACGCCCGGCGCGCCTATCGCCGGTCGCAGTCGGCGGTCGACGCCCTGCAGAAGATCGTCATTGATGAAGGCATCCGCTGCGGCCTGAAACCCAAGGGAAGCCTGTATCTGGCGGGCGATGAATACGGCCATCGGGCGCTTGAGGCCGAGGCCGAGGCGCGGACGGCGATGGGGCTGAAGAGCCGCTACATCGGCCCGGCGGAACTGCGCGAACAGTTCGGCGTCGACCGCACCGGCGCCATCGTTTCGGAGGGTTCGGCCAGCGCCGACCCGGCAAGGCTGGCGGCGGGGCTGCTGCGGCGCGCGACGGAAAAGGGCGCCAAGATCTATTCCAGGGTCGAGGTGCTGGAGGCGGTCAGCGACCCCGACGGCGTGACCCTGCTGACCGATGCGGGTCATGCGGTGCGCGCCGGCAAGGTGATCTTCTGCTGCGGCTATGAGTTTCCCAAGGGCGTGCCCACGCCGGGCGCCGAGGTGATCTCGTCCTGGGCTCTGGCGTCCAAGCCGCGCGTGCGCTGCCCCGCCTGGCTGCGCGACACCTTGGTGTGGGAAGGCTGTGACCCCTATCTGTATTTCCGCATGGGCGGCGACGGACGGCTGATCGTCGGAGGCGAGGACGAGGCGTCCGCAACGGCGCATGAGGACACGGCCAAGCTGAAGCGGAAATGCCAGACTATCGCCAGAAAGCTGCGCCGCCTTTTGCCCGATCTGGAGTTCGAGGTGGACTACACCTGGGCGGGCGCCTTCGGCGAAAGCGCAACCGGCCTGCCGCAGATCGGCCCGGTCGAGGGACAGGATCATATTCACGCCGTCATGGGCTTCGGCGGCAACGGCATCACCTATTCGGTCATCGCCTCCCAGATCATCGGCCGCACGATCCGGGGCCAGGTCGATCCCGATGCGGACCTCTATCGGGCGTGATGGACATTTTTGGCCGAAATGGCTATCTTGATGGCCATGTCCAGCTATTCCGTCGCCGAAGCCAAGAACAACCTGCCCAAGCTGCTGGATCGCATGTTGGCGGGCGAGGCCGTGACGATCACCCGGCGCGGCGTGCCTGTGGCGCGGCTGGAACCGGCGCAGGCGGTTAAGCCGACATCCGGCCCGATGGACATGGATTGGCTGAAGCGTGTGCGGATCAAGACGGAGGCTTCGGTGGACTCCGTAACCCTCTTGCGCCGCATGCGGGATGAAGAGATTTGACTGTCTATCTGGACACCAGCGTCCTGATGTCTCTGTTCCAGAACGACAAGCATACGGAGCGGGCGTCGACCTGGATCGCGGACGTCGATGACTTCGTCATGAGCAGTTGGACCGTGACTGAGTTTTCCTCCGCCCTGGCGGTGAGGACGCGGATGCGCAATCTGCACGACAAGGAACGTCGCGAGTTCGAACTGCAGTTGGACCAATGGTTGAGTGGCAGGGTCATTCTTTCGGTGATCGACAATGACATGGTGGAAGCGCGGCGGCTGGTCAGAAATGACGTGAGACTGCGCGCACCGGATGGGCTTCATCTCGCCCTGGCCGTGCGACATGGATGCCGTCTGGCGACGCTGGACGAGGCCATGGCGGCGGTTGCGCGTGACATCGGCCTGACGGTGATCGTGCCATGACCCTGATCAAGATCTGCGGCTTGACGACGCCGGACACGCTGGACGCGGCCCTGGACGGCGAGGCGGATTTCGTGGGAGCGGTGGTGTTTCCCAAAAGCCCGCGCCACATCGCGCCCGCAGACGCCGCTGTGTTGTTTGAGCGGGCGCGCGGGCGGGCGAAAATCGTGGCGGTGACGGTCAATCCGGATGACGGCCTGCTGGACGAGATCGCGCGGACGCTGAAGCCGGACTTCATCCAACTGCATGGGGCTGAGACGCCGGCGCGGGCGGAAACTGTCCGGGCGCTGACGGGGGCGGGGGTCATCAAGGCCCTGCCCATCCGCCATGGCGATGATTTCGCGGCGGCGGACGAATGGGATTACCACGCCGACCATCTGATGTTCGACGCCAAGCCGCCGGAGGGTTCAGCTTTGCCGGGCGGGGTGGGGCACAGTTTCGACTGGACTCTGCTGGCGGACCGGGTGTTTCGCCATCCCTGGTTCCTGGCCGGCGGTCTGAACCCGGACAATGTGTCTGAGGCGCTTCGGATAACAGGGGCGCCGATGGTGGACGTCTCCTCTGGCGTCGAAAGCGCGCCGGGTGTTAAGGACGCGGGCCGGATCGCGGCCTTCATCGAGGCCGTGCGCCGGTCGTAATTCCGACGCCGCCTTGCGTGAAAGCTGAACTCGTGACCGCAACCTTGCCCAACACCTACGCCTGGCCTGATGCGCAGGGACGTTTCGGCCCCTATGGCGGGCAGTTCGTCGCCGAAACCCTGATGCCCCTGATCCATGAACTGGACGCGGCCTATGCGGCGGCCAAGGCGGACCCGAGCTTTCAGGCCGAACTGGACGGCTTCCTGACCCATTATGTCGGTCGCGAAAGCCCCCTCTATTTCGCCGAGCGCCTGACCGAACATTTCGGCGGCGCCAACATCTGGCTGAAGCGCGAGGACCTGAATCACACGGGCGCGCACAAGATCAACAACTGCATGGGCCAGATCCTGCTGGCGCGCCGCATGGGCAAGACGCGGATCATCGCCGAGACGGGCGCGGGTCAGCATGGCGTGGCCTCGGCCACCGTCGCCGCCCGCTTCGGCCTGCCCTGCACCGTCTATATGGGCGCGGTGGACGTGGAGCGGCAGCAGCCGAACGTCTTCCGCATGCGTCTGTTGGGAACCGAGGTCTTCCCCGTCACGGCGGGCGCCGCGACCCTGAAGGACGCCATGAACGAGGCGATGCGTGACTGGGTCACCAATGTCGCCGACACCTATTACATCATCGGCACGGCGGCGGGTCCGCACCCCTATCCGGCCATGGTGCGCGATTTCCAGTCGGTGATCGGCAAAGAGATCAAGGTCCAGTCGCGCGCCCAGATGGGCAAGCTGCCGGAAGCCGTGGTCGCCTGCATCGGCGGCGGGTCGAACGCCATCGGCGCCTTCCACCCCTTCATCGAGGATGAGACCGTGCGCCTGATCGGGGTCGAGGCGGCGGGCTATGGTCTGGACACGCCCGATCACGCGGCCTCGCTGAAGGGCGGGCGCCCCGGCGTGCTGCACGGCAACCGCACCTATCTGCTTCAGGACGACGACGGCAACATCGTCGAAGGCCATTCGATCTCGGCGGGTCTGGACTATCCGGGCATCGGGCCGGAACACGCCTGGCTGCACGACATCGGCCGGGCCGAATACCGTTCGGCGACGGATAACGAGGCGCTGGAGGCGTTCCAGTTGTGCTCGAAACTGGAAGGCATCATTCCGGCGCTTGAGCCTTCGCACGCCCTGGCGCGCACCGGCGAAGTGGCGCGTGAAGTCGGCAAGGGCGGCGATGTCGTGCTGCTGATGTCGGGACGCGGCGACAAGGACATCTTCCAGGTCGCCAAACATCTGGGAGTGGAACTGTGATCCGTAACCTGCTGGCGGCGACCGCCGTCCTGATGATTGCGACCGCCGCACAGGCGCAACAGGCTGCACCTGTGTCGCCGGGTGGCGCGCAGGGAGCTCCGGCGACCGATATCCCGCTGCTGCCCGGGACGCAGTTGTCGCAGGATTGCGGCGGCCTGGGCCTGGCGGGCCGCGCCTATTGCTTGACTGCCCCCTTGGGACAGATCGGCGCTCTGGCCGACGCCTATATTGCTGACTTGGCAAGCCGCCAGTGGCTGGCGGCGGGCGGGGACGACAACCGCGTAGTCTTCGTGAAGCGCCGCGACGGCGGCGGTTGCGATGGATTGCAGATGGTCGCCTTCTACGACACCACCAAGCCCGCCGTTGCTGAACTGCCCGCTTATCTGGGCTTCGCCACCATTCCAGGCGACGTGTGTGCGGCCCAGCCCGCCGCCCCGGCTCCGGCCAACGGAAGCGCCCCTCAATGACCACCGCCCGTATCAACGCACGCTTCAAGGCGCTGAAGGCCGAAGGCCGCGCCGCCTTTGTTCCCTATGTGATGGGGGGCGATCCCTCGCGCGAGGAGGCTCTGGCCATCCTGAAGGGCCTGCCCGCCGCGGGCGCCGACATCATCGAACTGGGCTTCCCCTTCAGCGATCCGATGGCCGAGGGGCCGCCGATCCAGAAGGCGGCGATCCGGGGTCTGGCCGCCGGTTTCGGCCTGCGTTCCACCATGGATCTGGCGCGTGAGTTTCGTAAGCAAGACGATGCCACCCCGATCATCCTGATGGGTTATCTGAACCCGATCGAGAGCCTGGGCTATGACGCCTTCGCCGACTATGCGGCGGCGTCGGGGGTCGACGGCCTGATCGTGGTCGACTGCCCGCCGGAAGAGGCCGCGCCTTTGGTCGAGGCGCTGGACAAGGTGTCGATCTCGCTGATCCGTCTGGCCACGCCGACGTCCGATGACGCGCGTCTGAAGATCGTGGTCCAGGGCACCTCGGGCTTTGTCTATTATGTCGCCGTCGCGGGCGTGACCGGGGTCAAGGAAGCCGACGCCGACGTCGTGGCGCCCGCTGTTGCGCGGGTGCGGGCGGCCTCGGGCCTGCCGGTCGCCGTGGGCTTCGGCATCAAGACGCCGGAACGGGCCGCCGCTATCGCCCGTGTGGCGGACGCCGTGGTCGTCGGTTCGGCCCTGGTCGAGGAAGTCGCCGCCGCCGTCGCCGCGAACGAACCCGCCGCCCCGCGCGTTCTGGCCAAGGTGAAGCTGCTGAGCGACGCTGTTCGGTCGGTTGCTAGTGCTTCCGTGACGGAAACCGTTTAAGAGCGCCCCCATGGTCGACAAGAACAAGCCGCAGGAAAAGCGCGGCGGATGGCTGAGCCGCTTTGCGCCCGGCGTCCGCAAGATCGTCTCTCGCCGGGACACGCCGGACAATCTCTGGGTCAAGGATCCCGATACCGGCGAGATGCTGTATCGCTCGGATCTGGAGACCTCGCTGTGGGTCACGCCGTCGGGCCGTCATATGCGCATCGATGCGCCGACACGCCTGCGCGCCACCTTCGATGGGGCCAAATACGAGGCCATCGAAACCCCGGACGTGCCGGAAGACCCGCTGAAATTCTCGGACGGCAAATCCTACAAGGACCGCCTGAGCGCCGCGCGCAAGGCGGCGGGCCGCAAGGACACCATGGCCATCGGCTATGGCTCGGTCGGCGGTCAGGATGCGGTCGTGATCGTGCAGGACTTCACCTTCATGGGCGGGTCGCTGGGCATGGCGGCGGGCGAGGCCTTCATCAAGGCGGCGCGCGAGGCCGTGGCCCGCAAGGTTCCGCTGATCTGCTTCACCGCCGCCGGCGGCGCGCGGATGCAGGAAGGCGCCCTGTCGCTGATGCAGATGGCGCGCACCACCCTGGCCATCGAGGAAATCAAGGAAGCGCAACTGCCCTACGCCGTGGTCCTGACGGACCCGACGACGGGCGGGGTGACGGCCTCCTACGCCATGCTGGGCGACGTGCATCTGGCCGAGCCGGGTGCCCTGATCGGTTTCGCCGGCCCGCGCGTGATCGAGGCCACCATCCGCGAGAAACTGCCGCCGGGCTTCCAGCGCGCCGAATATCTGCAGGAAAAGGGCATGGTCGACCGCGTGGTCGTCCGCGCCGACCTGCCGCGCGTCCTGGGTGAAATCCTGTCTATGCTGATGGGCGGAACCCGTCAGGCGGCCTGACCGCCGTGGACCCGATCTCCGAACGCCTCCGGGCGCGGCATCCGCAACGGATCGACCTGTCGCTGGATCGGATGAAGGCCTTGTGCGCGGCGCTGGGTGATCCCCAGCACCGCCTGCCGCCTGTGATCCATGTGGCGGGAACCAACGGCAAGGGTTCGACCGTATCTATGATCCGCGCCATCGCGGAGGCGGCGGGGCTGAAGGTTCACGCCTACACCTCGCCCCATCTGGTGCGGTTCAACGAGCGTATCCGCCTGGCTGGAAAACTGATCGAGGACGATCAGTTGAACGCCATCCTGGACCGAATCGAGGCCGCCACTTCCGATTCTGGGGGCGAAGCGACCGTGTTCGAAAGCACGACCGCCGCCGCCTTCGTCGCCATGTCTGAAACCCCCGCCGACCTGGCCATCATCGAGGTGGGGCTGGGCGGGGTTCTGGACGCGACCAATGTGATCGAACGGCCTTTGCTCAGCGTCATCACGCCGGTCGATTATGACCATGCCGAGTTCCTGGGAACCGATCTGGCGGGCATCGCCGCCGAAAAGGCGGGGGTGCTGAAGCCCGGGGCGCCGGGCGTGATCGCGCGCCAGCAGGAGGTCGCCATGGCCGCCATCGAACGCGCGGCGCAGGCTGTCCATGCCCCGCTGACGGTCATGGGCGTGGATTTCGACGCCTGGACGGAACGCGGCGGGCTGGCGTTTCAAGATCAGCAGCGGTTCCTGGATCTGCCGGCGCCGGGTCTGGCGGGCGCGCACCAGATCGACAATGCAGGCGTGGCCATCGCGGCGGCGCTTGAGCTGGATCTGCCGGAAACGGCGATCGCCGAAGGTCTGAGGTCCGTCCGATGGCCTGCACGTCTGCAACGGATTTCGGCTGGCCCCTATGGCGAGGCGGCCAAGGCGATGGACGCTGAACTGTGGCTGGACGGGGGGCATAATCCCCATGCCGCGCGGGCCTTGGCGGCGTTTCTGGCCGACCGGCAGGCGCGCGCGCCGCGTCCGCTGGCCCTGATCTGCGGCATGTTGGCGAACAAGGACGCGGGCGGTTTCTTCGCCGCGCTGAAGGACAGCCACGCCACCGTCTTCACCGTGGGCTTTGACGGAACAGCGGCGGACCCGGCGGGGTTGGCCGCCGTGGCGCGCGGACACGGTCTGGCCGCCACGCCTGCCGGATCGGTCGATGAGGCGTTGAAATTGGCGCTACGTCTGGGCGCAGGCCGGGTCGCCATCTGCGGCTCGCTGTATCTGGCCGGAGAGGTTCTGGGCGCCAGCCGCGAAACCTGGCCCGACTAGGATAGAGCTGCGCTTTCCCTTCCCCGCGGGGGAGGGTGGTTGAGCGAAGCGAAACCGGGTGGGGGCGGCAGTGCTAATCCCACAGGCCTTGTTCGTAACAGACAAGTGCGGCCTTGCCGGGCTGCCCCCACCCCGTCGCTTGCGCGACGACCCTCCCCGGAACGGGGAGGGAGAGAACTGGTGTTACTTGCTCATCCACGGACGGGATTTGCCCGCTGCGATCCGCGCGTTCTGTTCGCGCTGGAAACGGCCGCCGCGCGGCGCCTTGGGGCGGGCGTCCAGCTTGGCGTTCTTAAGGCGCAACGCCTTCTGGACCGGGGTTTCGCCCGGAATGTCGTCGGTTGCCGCCGGGTCGGTGATGTGGTCGTCGTCGTTCATGGCGGCATCCTAGCATGAAAACGCCCGCCGGTCGGAACCGGCGGGCGCTGGATCCTCAGTGGCGGCGAAGGATCAGGCGTCGGCCTTGACGCCGGCCTCGGCCAGCCATTCGACGATCTTGCCCTTGGGCATGGCGCCGACCTTCATCGAGGTCATCTGGCCGTCCTTGAACAGCATCAGGGTCGGAATGCCCTTCACGCCCAGCTTGGACGGGATCAGGGGGCTGTCGTCGATGTTCACCTTGGCCACGGTGACTTGGCCGCCCAGTTCGTCGGCGATCTGTTCCAGCGCGGGGCCGATCTGCTTGCAGGGGCCGCACCACTCGGCCCAGAAATCGACCAACACAGGGGTGGAGGACTTCAGGACGTCGGCGTCGAAGCTTTCGTCGGTGACTTTTACCGTCGCCATAAATGGCTCCTTGGGGCGCCAGCACTCGGCCCGCAGGGCCTCGCTGCTTGAGCGCGAATAGAGGTTGTCCGGATGCGTCCGGGTTCGGCCACAGATGTGGGAGCGAATCGCGGGCAATTCAACTGGTCGAAAGCGCCGCCTCCAGCATCGCCTGCGGAATCGGCATCAGCTTCGGCCCGTCGGTCCAGACCAGCGCGGCCTCGACCGGGCGGTCAGGATACAGGCGTTTCAGCACCGCCACATAGACCGCCGCCTGCAGCACATAGGCGGCGTCGACCGCCTCAATGGCGTCGGGGGCGGGGCGGTTGGTCTTGTAGTCGACGACCAGAACCCGTTCCGGCGTCACCACCAGCCGGTCGATGCGGCCGTTGATCGACACACCGGACGGCAGGCCGGGCGCCGATCCCGTCAGGGCGACCTCGGCGCGCGAGCCGGGGCCGAACACAGGGGCGAAGCGGGCGTCGTCCAGCACCGAGAAGGCGGCGGCGATCATCTCGGCGCGCTGGGTGTCGTCCAGATCGGTCTCACGCGACAACAGGCGCACGGCGGCGTCGGCCCGGTCGGCGGGCGCGATGTCCGGCAGCCGTTCCAGCAGACGGTGGATCAGGTCGCCGCGCCGGAACCGGCCCAGATCCGCGCCGCCCGAACTGCTCTTGGCCAAGGGCGACGGCGCGGGGATACGGATGGAGCCCTCCATCCGCGACGGCGCGGCGAACCGGGCGGCGGCGTCTGCGGGCGGCGGCGTGGTCGCCCAGGCCGGAATGGCGGTTGCGGCGGCTGTCGATAGCGCGGTGCGAGGCGTGGTTTCCGGATCGGCCCCGAACCTCAGCCGCCCGCCGTCGAGCAACTGAACAGCGTCGGGCCGGTCCTGCGCCAGCCGCTCGAAGGTGCCGGCGATCACGTCCCACCAACTGCCTTCTTCGTAGCCCGTCTCTTTCGGACGGCTCATCTTCCTGCCCATGACGATCAGGCGATCGCGGGCGCGGGTCAGGGCCACATAGAGCAGACGCAGGGATTCCGCGTCGGTGCGGTCCACGCGGGCCTGACGCACCTCGGCGGAGGCGGCGCAGTCGGACTTGGCGCTGGACGGACACATCAGCCAGGCCTCCGAACCATCGGCCAAGATCGCGGGCATCAGGGTCGGTCCCTGCGGCTTCGCCTTGCCAGTGGTGTCGGGCAGGATGACGATGGGCGCCTCCAGCCCCTTGGAGCCGTGCACGGTCATGACGCGGACCTCGTCGCGCGCGCCTTCCATCTCGCGCTTCACCTCGACGTCGGCCTGTTCCAGCAGATTGAGGCAGGTCTCCAGATCGCGTCCGCCGCGTTCCTCGGCCGCGAGAACCTGGGCCAGGGTTTCGTCGATGGCCTCCTCGGCCTCGCGACCCAGCCGATCTAGAATCCGCGCTCTGCCCGAACGCCCGTCCGGTCCGACCCGGTTCAGGGCGGCGGAGAAGAAGGCGAAGGGATCGCGGTCGCGCGCCTCGATCAGCGCCCCCATCAGATCGCGTGCGGCGGCCCAGGCAGGGTGTTCATGGGCGCGGCGCTGCAGTTCCCGCCACAGGCTGCGCCCCTCGCGGCCCACCTTGTCCGCCAGCGGATAAAGGGCGTCGGCGGGGCCGAAATCGGCGACATCGCACAAGGGGCTGCGCAGGATCTCCGCCAACGACAGGTCGTCGTCGGGGAACAGGGCGAAGCGCGCCAGGGCGATCAGGTCATCGAAGACGATATGGTTCGACAGCTTCAGCCGGTCGGCGCCCGCGACCGGCACGCCCTCGGTCTTCAACGCGCGGATGATTTCTTCGAACGTCGCATCGCGGCGGCGCACCAGCACCAGGAAGTCGCCGTACCGGACCGGGCGCAGCGCGCCGCGCTGTTTCGGGTCATAGATGGCGGCGCCCGTCTCGACCTGCTGTCTGATCTCGCGCGCCAGCGACTGGGCCAGCTGTTTGCGGGCGCTGCGGCTGTCTTCCTTGTCGACCGGGGCGTTCCAGGCTTCGCGCTCGGGCGTCGCCGGGTCTTCGAACAGGGGCCACAGATCGACCGCGCCATACTGCTGCAGACGCGCGGGGCGGTGGATGGCGATTTCGCCGGTCTCGCCCACCAGGGCGCGGGTGCGGCCGGGGCTGTCGAAGGCGGCGTCCACGAACTGCAGCACCTCCTCCGTCGAGCGGAAAGAAGTGTCCAGCGGCACCTCGCGGAAGTCGGCGCCCGCCGCCCGCACCAGATCATCATAGACGCGGGCTTCCTGACGCAGCCGCTCCGGTTTGGCGCCCTGGAAGGAATAGATCGACTGTTTCTCATCGCCCACGGCGAAGACGGTGCGGGGGATGGCCGCGTCCTTCCGCTCGGCGCCCGAACCAGCGAAGAAGGGTTCCGTCAGGGCGCGGACGATGTCCCACTGGTCAGGCGCCGTGTCCTGGGCCTCGTCGATCAGGACATGCTCGATCCCGCCGTCCAGCTTGTACAGAACCCAGGCGGCTGTGGCCCGCTTGGTCAGCAGTTCCACCGTGCGTCCCACCAGATCGGTGAAGTCCAGCGCGCCGTCCGCCCGTTTGGCGGCCTCGTAAAGGGCGGCGTGGACGCGGGCCAGGGTCAGCACCTTCTCCGTCTCGTCCGCCACGCGCGCGGCGCGCACCCGGTCCAGCGTCGAGACGTACTTCAGCGACACATCCGCCAGATAGGAGGTCGCGCCGGGCGGGGCCTTGGACGTGCCGAACTTGTCGCGCGCCACGCCCTTGGAATCGATGAAGATGGGCGTCATCGCGGCCAGGGTCGTGGCGGGCGGAACGGCCTCGCGCATCTGGCCCGCCAGTTTCTTGTCATTGGCGCCGCCCGTGGCGAACCCTTCGGCGGCGGCCAGCCAGTCGGCGGGGTTCAGCCAGTCCATGAACCCGGCCTCGATCTGGGCGGGGGTTTCGTCGCGCGTGACGCCGACCAGTTCATGCGGACCGGGCGCGGTCCCGGCGTCGATGCGGGCCAGATAGTCCAGCAGCGGCTCGCGTTTCGCCTCGATTGCGTCCAGCAGCGAATGAAAGTCGCTCCAGGCCAGTTCGACGGCGAAATGGGCGTAGGCGCGGCCCACCGGACCGTCGGCGTCGTTCAGGGCGTAGCGGGCCAGATCCTCGCGTGCGGCGTGGGACAGGGCCAGGGCCGCCTGATCCTCCAGCACCTCGAACCCCGGCGCGACCCCGGCTTCCAGCGGGAACCGCCGCAGCAGCTTTTCGCAGAAGGCGTGGATGGTCTGGATCTTCAGCCCGCCGGGCGTCTCCAGCGCGCGGGCGAACAGGACGCGGGCCTCGGACAGTTCGGCGTCCGTCAGGCTGGCGGGATCGCGCCCGTCCAGCCGCGCCAGATCGGCGGCTAACGCCCTGTCGTCGGCGACGGCCCATTCGCCTAGCCGTTCGAACAGCCGCGCCTGCATCTCGGCGGCGGCGGCCTTGGTGTAGGTGACGCACAGGATTTCACCGGGCCGCACCCGTTTCAGCAGCAGGCGCGCCACGCGGCTGACCAGGGTGGTGGTCTTGCCCGAGCCCGCGTTGGCGGTGACGAAGACCGACAGGGCCGGATCAGCGGCGGTGGCCTGATGGGCGCGCGCCATATCCACTGGGGACAGATCGGTCATTCGGGCGCCTCGTCCTCGCCGCCGACGACGTGCCATTCCCAGACGCGCGCCAGATGGTCGTAGTTGCCGCCGAAATTGCCCATGAACTGCGGCGCCACCCATGAGGTGTAGGGCGTAGCCTCGTCATCAAAGGCGGCGACGCCCAGCTTCAGCCGGTCCAATTCGCGCGCGGCCATCTGGGCTGCGGTCTGGGTGTTGCCGCGCCCCTGACGTGAGACGTCGTCCACCTTGCCCGGGTCGCGGCGGCCGGTGACCTTGACGTACAGCAGTTCGGTCGCCTCGGTCGGGGGCGCGTCGAACCCGCCCTCAGCCAGGATGGCGGCGGTCAGGGTCAACTGCGGCGCGAACCCCTGCACCACCTGTTTCTGGCTGGGCGTCTGGCCGGTCTTGAAGTCCAGAACCGCCGCCCCGTTCGCATCCAGTTCGATCCGGTCGGCGCGGGCGGTGACCGTGAAGGGGCCTGCGGGGGCGTCAAAGACGACGGCGCCCGACTGTTCGATCAGCAGGGTCGCCCCGCGCGCGCGCCGTTCCCGCTCGAACCGCTCCAGCCACAGGGCGGCGTTCCGGGCCAGCGGGCGTTCGCGCGCCAGGGCCGCATCCTCGAACCCGGCGTCGGTCATGGCGGTCATGATGAAGTCGGCGATCTGGTCGGCGCAATCTTCGGGCAGGACATCGGGCCAGACGCGGACCATCTGTTCGATGGCCTCGTGGATGGCGTTGCCGCGCGCCATGGCCTCGGCCGAGGCGCCGGGCCGGTCCAGCACCTTCAGCCCCAGAATGCGCTGGGCATAGACGGCGTAGGGGTCGCGCACCCAGCGCTCGATCCCCGTGACGGGCAGGTTGCGCGGACGGCGGTCCACCGGCGGGGTCGGGGCGGGGCGGCGTGCATAGTCGGGCGTGTCGCGCAAAGGCGCATCCAGCGCGCGGATCCAGTCGGCGACATGGGCGGGGGCGGAAACGGCGACCGGCGTCTCAGCCATGTTCGCGCCGCGCGTCAGCATGTCCAGCCGCCACAGCCAGCGAGAGCGGACGGCGGGTTGCCCCCCGCGCCGTTCGGTGTGGATCAATATGGCCTCGTCGGCGCAGGCGGCCTGAACGAAATCCTGCGCGCTCTGGCCGATGCGGCGCTCGGGCGGGGGCAGGCCCAGCGCCTTTCGCATGGGGCGCGACAGGAAGGGATCGACCGGCGCGCCCTGCGGCCAGACGCCTTCCTCCAGCCCGGCCAGGATCATCCGGTCGGCCCGCACCAGACGCGCCTCGATGGCGCCCAGGATGCGCAGCGACGGATGGGTCGCCCCGCCGGTGCGCACCACGGCGTCGGCCAGCAACCCCTTGATCAGTTCCACCAGATCACTGGTCGAGACGACGCCCAGCGAGGCCCCGCCGGTGATCAGGTTCGACAACAGACCGGCGGCGCATTCGCCATCCGGCCCGGCCCAGGCGTTCTGACCCGCCAGCGCCTCGATCAGCACGGTCAGGGCGCGGGCGGCGGCGTCCAGTGGTGCGTCGGGGCTGAAGGACGCGCGGGCCGTCGTGATCAGGCCCTCCAGATGGTCGCCCAGGGCGCGCGCCTGGGCATGGCGTTTCAGGCGGCCCTCAGACGGCGGGGCGCCGTCGCGGTCTGGCGACAGGGCGTGGTCCAGCTTCCTCTTCAGCCGCGCGAAACTGGCGTGGCGCGGGCCGCGCAGGGCCATGTCCTCGAAGGCCACGACGGCGCGGGCGGCGTCGATTTCTCCAAGGTCCAACTGGACCAGCGGATGCTTCAGCAGGCCCAGCAGCACCTGCGGATCGGTCGGGGCGGCGATCCAGCGCACGCACAGTTCGACCAGCACGCCCGCAGGCATCCGGTTCAGCGGCTGACCGGCCGAGGCGTCAGGCACCACGCCCCAGCGTTCCAGACGCGCAGCGACGCGGCGCCCCAGACCCTGATCCGGCGTGACCAGGGCGCAGGTCTTGCCGGGCGTCTCCAGCGTCTCGCGCATCATCAGGGCGATGGCGGCGGCGGTCTCTTCGTCATGCCGCAGGTTCAGGACCGACAGGCCCTGCAGTCCCTCGGCGATGGGGTCGGCGGCGCGGCCCGCCTCCACGGCGCGGGCGCGGATGTCGCGGATGGCTTCGCGCCAGTCTCCGGTCGCATCGGCGGGGCGCAGGGCTTCGTTCAGCAGGCGCTGGCGGGCCAGACCGCGCTGCTCCGTCTGGGGCGGGACTGGCGGCTGGAACCATGGACGCACGGCGTGACGGTGGATGCCGTGGCGTTCCAACAGGCGTTTCAGGGCGCGCTGGGGGTGTTGTTCGTTTTCTTCGTCGATCTGGTCCCAGACGCGGTCGTCCAGATCAGGATCAAGACCCGGCAGGACCACGCAGCCCAGAGGCGCGCGGGCCACGGCGCCCAGAACGTCGGCGGCTGCGGGCACGGTGCCGGTCGATCCGGCGGCGATGACCGGCTGGCTGGGCGGATGGGCGTCCCACAGGTCGGCCAGACGGCGCAGCAGTGTGGCGCGCCGCCACGCCGGATCGACCAGGCCCAGTTCGGCCAGCCGCTTCGGCCAGGCGACGACGCCCAGGCTCAGGAAGTCGGCGGACCGCTCCCAGTGTTCGGCCATTTCGCCGTCGACCAGTTTGGCGACCCGTTCGGGATCGGGAACCTCCTCCAACTGGCAGGAATCCAGGAAACCGCCCAGGGCGTCCGCCAGATCCAGCGCCCGCATCGGCGTCAGATCGCTGTCGAACTGCTCCACGATCATCCGCGCCATCTCGAACCGGCGCGTCAGGGGGGCGATGGCGGGCGCAAGGTCCAGGCCCAGGGCGCCGGGCGTGAAGGGCGGCTCGTCCTCCTCCAGATCGCCCAGAGGCCGCACCTGCGGCAGCAGCACGGGCCGCCCGTCCGCCAGCTTGGACAGCGCCCCGGTGAAGGCCCGCGCCGCCCGGCGGTTGGGCAGCAGTATGGTCGCGTCCGAGAGGGTCTCGGGCGGCAGTTCGCCCAGCCACGCCAGCACCCCCGCCGCCAGGTCTTCGAGGAAGGGCCTATGCGCCGGAATGGCGTGCCATCGTGGGCCCGACCCGCCGAAGGGATCGAACGCGGTCACGCCGCTCCCGCCAGTTTCGCCTCGGCCTCATCGCGCGCCTGCGGATCGCCGACGTGCATCCAGTCGCCGTCCAGCACGCAGCCGAACAGGCGGCCTTCAGCCGCCGATCTGCGCCACAGGGGGCTCAGCGAGAAAGCGCCGTCGGGGCCCTGGTCGGCGTATCCGGGTCGGGTGATATGGACCCCCATATAGGCGAAGGGGGCGGACGGGGCGTCGCCGCGGAAGGTCAGCCTGCCGTCATCGGCCAGGAAGAAGTCGCCACCACCCTCGAAACCGATGGAGCCCTCGCGCCGGGCCAGCAGCAGGGCGGCGTCCATCGTCTCAGGGTCCCAGAGGCGGACGAGGTCGCCAAGAGCGTCGCCCCGGTCGATCCAGACGCTGTCGATATTGGCGACGAAGACCGGATCATCGCCCAGCAGCGGGCGCGCCTTCTTCAACCCGCCGCCGGTCTCCAGCAGTTCGGCGCGTTCGTCGGAGATGACGATCTGCGGGCCCCGGCCACGCGCCGCCAGATGCTGCTCCAGTCGCTCGGCGAACCAGTGGACATTGACCACGGCCTCGGTCACGCCCGCATCGGCCAGCCGATCCAGCACATGGTCGATCAGGGCGCGGCCCTGCACCTCGACCAGGGCCTTGGGCCGGTCATTGGTCAGCGGACGCATCCGCGTGCCCAGTCCCGCTGCCAGCACCATCGCCTTTGTCGGAGCCATCATGCGCGGACCTCGGCTGGGACATGGCGGTCGAACCAGCGGGCGACGGGCGCCAGGGCGGGTTGTTCCAGATTGGCGTTCAGATGCCGCCACATGCGCGGCAGGAACTGACGGTAACGCGGCTTGCCGTCGCGGGCGATCAGGCGGGCGAAGATGCCGATGATCCGCGCCTGGTTCAGCGCCGCGAGACCGGCGTAATCGGCCATGAAGGCGGCACGGTCCACATCGGAACGCAGGGCGAAATAATGGTCCAGAGCCTCAGCCTCCAGCGCGGGCGCGACATCGCGCCGGGCGTCCTGAAGCAGGGAGTGCAGATCCCATGACGGGTGGGCGCGCACCGCGTCCTGGAAGTCTATCATGCCGACGCGGGCGGCGCCCTGACGCTCAGGCAGCCAGATCAGGTTTTCGGCATGATAGTCGCGGTGCGCCATGACCGAGGCCCCCGCTGCGCCCGAGGTCACGATGGGCGCCCAGGCCGCGCGCCAGTCGGCGATGGCGGCGGCGTCGAACGACACCCGGTCATCGAGTTTCGGCAGCCATTCGACGAACAGGTCCGCCCCGCCCTGCAACGCCGTCTCGTCATAGGTCAGCAGAGGCCATTCGCCTGCCGGACCCTGCAGGATTTCGGGCGGATTTCCGGCTTCGTGCAGGACGGCCAGGGCCTCGATGGCGGCCAGATAAAGCGACGTCTCGTCGGCGCCGTCTTCGATCACGCGGGCGAACAGGGCGTCGCCGAAATCCTCCAGCACCGCCAGACCGTTCGGCGCGTCCAGCGCCGGGATTTCGGGGGCGGACAGGCTCAGGCGTTTCAGATGGGCGGCGACGGCGGCGAAGGCCTCGATCCGACCGGCCGACAGGCGGGCGACGGCGTTCCAGCCCGCCGCGCGGCGCTGATCCGGCGTCCATGACGGATCGCACGGCGGGCTTTCGGCGGCGGGCGCCTGGTCCATCAGCATCAGGGTCGGGCCGTCAGCCGGGGCCAACCGCTCGTACCGGCGCGTCGAGGCGTCCCCGGGCAGGGGGGCGCGCACGGCGTCGGAAAGGCCGACGGCCTTCAGAAAGTCGATACGGAGGGTTTCGCGGTCAGAGACGGACATGGTCGATCAGGGCTTCCCACCGGCCTGCGCCGGAAACGGTCGCAAGGCGGCCTTCGCCGTCCTCTGCGATGACAAGGGTCAGGCGGTCGGGGCCCAGGAACCGCTCCGGCGCCTCGCCCAGACGTTCGGGCCATTCGATGACGGCGCAGCCTTCGTCCAGCGCCTCGTCCAGACCGATCTCGAAGGCCTCTTCGGGCCGGGTCAGGCGGTACAGGTCGAAATGGGCGACGGGCGGGTCGCTCTCATAGAACTGAACCAGGGTGAAGGTGGGCGACGGCACGTCCTCATCCGGCGTGGTCAGGGCGCGGATCAGGCCGCGCGCCAGCGTCGACTTGCCCATGCCCAACGGTCCGTACAGCAGGACGCTGTCGCCGGGGGCGAGCAGGGGGGCGATGGCCTGACCCAGGCGGGTGGTGGCCTCGGCGTCGGGCAGTTCAATCTTCATGCAAACACCGCGTCATGATCGGCGGCCAGCGTCCGTTCGGTGAAATGTTTCAGGACTTCAGTCGCCTTTGCAGCGTCCACGTCCAGCCGCTCAGCCGGGATGGGCAGGCCGACATTGACGCCGAAATCCTTGCCCTCCTTGTTCAGCAGTTCGTGGAACAGGGTCACGTCGCGCAGTTCCTGCGAGAAGCGGTCGAAGGTGTGGAACAAGCGGCTGTAGGGCCCCGTGACGTGCATGGGCGTGACGGGCGCATCGTATTTCCGCGCCATGGAGGCGGCGGTCGGCGCCCATTCGGGGTCGGTGATCAGACCATCCTCGCCCACCCGCGCCAGACGCCCGGCGGGGAACATGACCACGCAGCGTTCGGCCTCGAAGGCTTCTTTCGCCGCGTTCAGGGTGGCGCGGGTCTTTTCGCGGGTGCGTTTCTCATGGACCCATTCGACGGGGATGATAGTCTCATCCAGGCGCGGCGAGACGCGGATCGCATCGGCGTTGGCGAAGAAGATCATGTCGCTGCGCCTCTGCTTGATCGCGTCATAGACAGCGACCCCGTCGGCGATCCCGGTCGGGTGGTTGCACACCACGATGCAGCGCCCAGTGGCGGGCAGACGGTCCAGATTGGTCGTCGTCACCTTCAGCCTCAGCAGGTCCGACACATAGTCGAAGGTCCCGGCCCCCGACAGGGGCCGAATGGCGTCCGCCATCCGCACCGCCGCCCCATAGCCCAGCACCCCGTAAAGGGCGGGCCGCACGACCGGCCACAAGGGCGAGGCGGTCAAACGCGGCGCACGCTCGGCGATCAGCACATCGACAATGTGCGGCTGGCGTCTGGCGGGGGGCGAAGCGGAATCCATGGAAGATCGCTTGTCGCCGGTTCGCGTGATGCGGGCAAGCGCGGACCGCTTTCGCGCCACGAACTGTGGTGCTACCCCTCGCGGCAACTGTTTTGCGAGGAAGGCCCCCATGCATCACCGCTCCCTGTTGTCCGCCGCCTGTGCGAGTATCGCCTTGTCGGGCGCCCTGATGGCCGCCGCGCCCGCCCTGGCGCAGGTGCCGCCGGCGCCGGTTCCGGCAGCCCCCGCAGCCCCGAACGCCTTCACCTATCAGGACATGATCTCGGCCAACCGGCTGGGTGATCCGCAGGTGTCGCCGGACGGGCGCTATGTCGTCTATTCGGTGACGACCACGGACGTGGCGGCCAACAGCCGTTCGGGCAGCCTGTGGATTCTGGATCTGAACGCGCCCGATCAGGCGCCGCGCCGTCTGGCCATCTCGGACCAGAAGGCCAACACCGCCCGCTGGGGCGGCGACGGCAACCTGTATTTCCTGTCGGACAAGTCGGGCTCCAGCCAGGTGTGGCGCGTCGCCTCTCCGACCGCCGCTGCGGTTCAGGTGACCGACCTGCCGACTGATGTGAACGCCTATCGCGTCAGCCCGACGGGCGACAAGGTGGCGGTGTCTTTAGCCGTCTATCCGAACGCCGCCGACCTGAACGCCTCGGTCGCGCACGGCAAGGAAGTCGCCGAGCAGAAGACCTCCGGCCAGGTCTATGACCGCATGTTCGTGCGTCACTGGGACACCTGGAGCGACCACACCCAGAACCACCTGTTTGTCCAGTCGATCGGCCGCGACGGCCGGGCGACCGGAACCCCGGCCTGGGTCACCAAGGGCTTTGACGGCGACACCCCCTCCAAGCCGTTCGGCGACGAGAGCGAATTCGTCTTCACCCCCGCAGGCGACTCCATCGTGTTCTCAGCCCGCGTCGCTGGCCACAGCGAGCCGTGGAGCACCAACTTCGACCTGTTCAAGACCAACGGCCTGACCGGCGACGGCCAGTTCACCAACCTGACCGAAGACAACCTGGCCTGGGACACCGGCCCGGTCTTCTCGCCCGACGGCAAGACCCTGGCCTATCGCGCCATGGCCCGTCCGGGCTTCGAGGCTGACCGCTATCAGATCGTGCTGATGGACGTGACCACGGGCCAGAAGCGTCAGATCGCCGCCAACTGGGATCGCTCGGCCGACACCCTGCAGTGGTCGCGCGACGGCCGCACCCTGTACACGACCGCCGGCGATGTCGGTTCGACCAAGCTGTTCTCGATCGATGTCGGCAATGGCACGGTGGTTCCCCTGACGGGCGCAGGTCACGTTTCGGCCTTCCAGCAGACGCCGTCG
Source organism: Brevundimonas nasdae (assembly GCF_019395145.1). Lineage (NCBI taxonomy): Bacteria > Pseudomonadati > Pseudomonadota > Alphaproteobacteria > Caulobacterales > Caulobacteraceae > Brevundimonas > Brevundimonas nasdae. The sequence continues at coordinate 2,540,205 of NZ_CP080034.1, read as the reverse complement.
GGCTTCGTCTTCGCCCAGGACAGCCTGCGCGAGCCGGGCGACCTCTATTTCAAGACCTTCCGGGGGCGCGAAATGCCGCGCCGCCTGACCAACGCCAACCCGTCCTTCGCCCAGAAGGCGTTCGGCGAATATGAGCAGTTCAACTTCCCCGGCTGGAACAACGAGACGGTCCACGGCTATGTCATCAAGCCGGTCGGCTATGTCGAAGGCCAGAAATATCCGGTCGCCTTCCTGATCCATGGCGGACCGCAGGGCTCGTTCGGCGACGGCTGGTCCTATCGCTGGAACCCTGAGACCTATGCAGGCGCGGGCTATGCGGTGGTGATGATCGATTTCCACGGCTCGACCGGCTACGGACAGGCCTTCACCGACGCGATCAGCCAGCACTGGGGCGACCGCCCGCTGGAGGACCTGCAGAAGGGCTGGGCCGCAGCCCAGGCCAAATACAGCTTCCTGGATGGTCAGAACGCCTGCGCCCTGGGCGCCTCGTACGGCGGCTATATGATCAACTGGATCGCGGGCAACTGGCCTGACGGCTTCAAGTGCCTGGTCAACCACGACGGCGTCTTCGACACCTTCGGCATGGGCTATTCGTCCGAGGAGCTGTGGTTCACCGAGTGGGAATACGGCGGCACGCCGTGGGAAAATCCCGCAGGCTATCAGAAGTTCAACCCGGCCAACCACGTCCAGAACTGGAAGACGCCGATGCTGGTGGTCCAGGGCGACCGCGACTTCCGCATCCCGACCGCCCAGGGCCTGTCGACCTTCACGGCGCTGCAGCGTCGCGGCATCGACAGCCGCCTGATCGTCTTCCCCAACGAGAACCACTGGGTGCTGAAGCCAGCCAACAGCCTGCAATGGCACAACGAGGTGTTCGGCTGGCTGAACAAATATCTGGCCCCAGCCAAATAGGCCGGAAGATCGGATCGAAAATTGAGGGGCGCGGTCGAAAGGCTGCGCCCCTTTTCTTTGCCGAGAACCGGATCGCGGGCCTATTGAAGGGCATGGAGCATTCGACCTGACCCGCCGGGGCCTGTTCGCGCCCGCGCTGGGCCTTCTGGCCGCCGCCTGCGCGCCTTTGGGTCTGCGCGGTGGGCTCGAGGGGCGGCTGAGCAGGGACGTGCGTCGCGTCGCGCACGATCTGCCCTATGGCGAGGATCCGCGCCAAAGGCTCGACCTGTATGCACCGCGCGGGGCGAGGGGTCTTCCGGTGCTGGTCTTCCTCGGCAAGCCGGGCGTGCACGATCAGTATGAGCCGACGGCTCTAGCGTTGGCGGCGCGAGGTTTCGTGGTCGCGCTCCCGGACTACCCGGTAACTAGGCCGCCGTTGTTTCCGGCCCAGATCGCAGACGCAGCCCTGGCGATGGCTCAGGCGGCGCGCCTGGCCGCGGACCATGGCGGCGACCCGACCCGTCTGGGCGTCATTGGCCATGGGGCGGGCGCCGGGTTGGCGATGATGATCACCCTGGACCGTCGCTACATGGCCGCCGTCGACCAGCCGAACCTGATCCGCGCCGCCGCCGGTCTGGCGGGCGTTTACGGCGCCGCACAGACCACAGACCCGACCTGGACCCAGCCCATCGCCTATGTCCGCCCCAACGCCCCGCCGATCTGGCTGGGATACGGCGCAGATGACAACACAGTCGCCGCCGCCGACACCGTGACCCTGCACCAGCGCCTGCGCGACAGTGGTGGCCGATCAGAAATCAAACTCTACCCCGGCCTGGATCATGCTGGGATCATCGAGGCCTTCCTTTTATCCGACCGCCCCGAGGCCTCGGCGTGGGATGAGGTGGCGGGCTTCTTCCGCCGCCATCTGCAATAGGCGTCAGCTGGCCGGTGCGTTCGGCGATGCCCCCTCAGGAGTTGGCGCCTCGGGTTCTGTCTGGCTGATCTGCGGCGCGATTTCGTCGTCCGAAAGGTCGGGCAGAGCCCCGCCGGCTTCCAGCGCCGCAATCATGCGGACGGCGGCCTTTGAGGCGCCCCCGCCATGCGGATTGTTCGCCAGTGGTCGAAGCACCGCGATGGCTTCCGCTCTGTCGCCCTTTTCAGTCAAGGCGGAGGCGTAGTTGAAACGAACAGAAGCCAACTGCGGCGCGCGATCCAGCGTCAGCCCCATCGCCAGCATATCGTTGTCGTTGGGATAGCTGGATTGGCCCTGGCGCATTTCCGTCATCAGCATCAGGGTGCGGTAATCGTTGCTGGCCGCAGCATAAGCGCGGGCAAGATAGTCTCGCGCTTCACGCCTGAACGTCAACGCTTCATCCTCGTCGTCGGTCTCGCGCGTCTTTTTCAATCGATCTTCCGCCAGAAGCTGAAGAGCCTCGACATTGTCGGGTTCTATCTCGATCAGCCGCAGCAGCGCGCGCTCGCCAGCCGGGGCGTCTCCGAGACGCAGCCCGGCATGGCCGGCGACCAGCAGGGCGAACGGATCTTCGCCATGACGTGCGGCCAGTCTCGTGACCTCCTGGTTGACAGCCGCACGGTCATCCTCCGGCACGCCCAGCTTCATGCGTTGGTTGATGAGCAGCAGGTCGTTGGCGGATCGAGGCAGACGGGTGACTGTGATGTCGGCAGTCGGGAATTGGCCCTGAATGCGGTTACCGGTCAGTCTGACACGCGTATAACGACGCAAGGCGGCGCGGAGTTGGTCCAGGCTCATGCCCGTGGCGCGCTGCATCGCCTCAACAGAATCGCCGCCTTGGCTGACATCGGTCAGATAGGCCTGAAACTGTTGAAGGCGTGCAGGGTCGCTGAAGAACCAGTGCGTCAGCAGCCAGGCGATCGGATAATAGGTCGCGCGCTGGCTTTCGCGACGCACCTCATCCGGCCTGGATTTCAACAGGATATCCAGCGGAATCCAATCTTCCTGCATGATCCAATAGGCGCGATTGGCGTTGTAGCCGCCCAGAAGAACCTCGTTCTTGTTCACGTCGATGGCGGCGGTCATGTAGTATTCGGCGAAACCCTCCACGAACCATGCGGGATAGGCGCCTGGAGAGTTGCCCAGCATGAAATGGTGAGCGTATTCGTGCATCAGGACGTCCTGCCCTGAAACCCCATCTGAATTGCTGGTGCGGACGGCCGCCGCGAAGATGTCTTCATCCGCCGCAAAATAGGTCCCCACCGTGATGTCCCCGCTGTTGGGGTTGATCTTCAGCAGACCGGGGCGGCCGGAAACCAGGTAAATGGGCAGTTTTCTGGGCGGTGTCGTGCTGATTGGGATGCCGGACTTGTACTGCATGACCCGGTCGAAGATTTCGAGCTTCTGCACATAGTCACGCAGCGATCGCTCGCTGCCTTCGCTATAGACGATGAAGCGTTCGCTCTCAGCCCTCAGCCAATCAGCGTGGGAGGCCTGCGGCGCAGCCGCCAGGCCCAGGCCGATAAATGCGCCTATGACGCAAGCGCGCGCAGTTTCGAACTTCATACACCTCTCCCAGAGCGGTGTATTGATCGCAGAGGTTGCGATGGGCCGTAAAGGGGTGTTGTGCGGCGGTGTTCGCAAATGCCGTATCGTCGCAATTTCGCCGTATTAAATAACCCCTCGCAACCAAGGGCTTTTCGAGTCATTCTATCTTTGCAGGGACGATCCAGCCGTCAGAGCCGGACGCCCGCCCAGGCGCCGATGAGGTGATCTGGACATAGGGAAAGGAAAAGAACGATGGCCGTAATCCATCCTCAAGACCGCTACGCCCGCCCACGCCGTGAAGGCAAACCCTTGCATCCCGCCTTCGGCCTACTGGTCGGGTTTGGCTTTATCTTCGCGATCGCAACGCTGGTTCACATCGTCTTCAATGTGGTGATCTAGCGAACACGACGCCTCTTGGCCGTCCTGATCCCGAGAGGATCAGGCGGCGAGGCGGTTCCAGACGGCGCGGTCTGCGGCGACCGCGTTGAGGCGACGCCCTTTGGCCTGCAACTGCTGCATGACGACGTGGGGCAGGGCGCAGAAACGCGGCTCGACCAGATCGGGATTGCAGGCGACCGAGGGGGCGGCGAACAATGCGGCGTTCATATCCGGGCTGCGTTCCGAGATCAGCCAGGCCAGACGTCGGGCACGCCCGGGATCGTTGCGGTGAAGCAGCGGGTCCTCGGCGAACAACTCGCAGCCCAGTTGCAGCACATAATCGAAATCCAGCTTCTCGAACCGGCGCGCGTCGGCGGGCGTGACCGGGCAGGCCTCGTCCAGATCGAACACGACGTCGTTCAGAAGAAACAGCATGGGCGCAAACGCTCGATACGGGCCGGACGCGATGTCGTCCGTAGCGCCACAATAGGCCCCGCCGCTTGCGGTCCCGTTCACGGACGCGGTTAAGCATTCATCACCGGCCGGGGCGGGCGTTCACACCCTGCGCACCTTGATGGCGCTGTCTATTTGCCCAGCAGCCCGACCATCAGATTGACCGTCAGGGCCAGGATCACCGTGTTGAAGGTGAAGGCCGTCAGGCTGTGGATGCTGGACAGGCGCCGGATATGCCGGTCGGAAATCTGCACATCCGCCGTCTGCGACGCCACGCCGATGATCAGCGAGAAATGCAGGAAGTCCCAGTAATCCGGCTCGGTCTCGCCCGGAAACAGCAGGCCGCCGCGATCCTTGCCCTTCGTCTTGGGGCCGGCCTTTTCCTCCTGATAAAAGGCATGGGCGTAGTGCAGGGCGAAGATCAGGTGGATGAAGGTCCACGACAGGCCCACGGTCGCCAGCGACAGCAGGCCGCTGGTCAGGGGATCGTCGCCCCGCGTCGCCTCGCCGATCACCACGACGATGCTGGCGATGGCGGCCAGCAGACTGAGCGGCAGAACCCAATGGCCCGCCTGATCGAGAGCCGCCGCCCGCTTGCGGATCGCATCCACCCCTTCGGCGCGCGCCATGCGCCACAGGGTGGCGGCGATGAAGGCCCCCGCGCCCACGTCCCAGCCGATAGCAGCGCGGGTCAGCCAATGGCCCCCGAACGGCGACAGCCATCCGACCAGCCCCGTGAGCACGAAACTGCCCAGCAGGATGCCGTGCAGGGAAAGGGAGCGGCGAACGGACATCCGACGATCATGACGCGCCCGCGCCCGCCTGCAAGTCTTGGATCGCAGCGCCTGTGCCGCACAGGCCGCCTATTCGACGAAAAGCGATGCGGATGACGCGACGTGACCCTTGCAGAGCGGCGCGGGCTTGGCTTACGAGATCACGTATTGTTACAGGCTCGATCTCCGGGCCGGAAGAGAGGCCGCCATGACCACCCATGAAGATCGCGCCGGACTGAAGGTTGCGGGCGAAATCATCGCCCTGATCGAACAGGATGTGCTTCCGGGTCTGGGTCTTGATGCAGCGGCCTTCTGGAGCGGCGCGGCGACAGTGTTCGAGACCTTCGCGCCGCAGAACCGCGCCCTGCTGGCCAAGCGGGATGAGCTGCAGGGCCAGATTGATGACTGGAACCGCGCGCGCAAGGACCAGCCCTATGACGTGGGCGCCTCAGAGACCTTCCTGCGCGAGATCGGCTATCTGGTGGATGAGCCCGCGCCCTTCACCATCGGCACCAAGTCGGCGGATCCTGAGATCGCGACGATGGCCGGGCCTCAACTGGTAGTGCCGGTGCTGAACGCGCGCTTCCTGCTGAACGCCGCCAACGCCCGTTGGGGCAGCCTGTACGACGCCCTGTACGGCACCGACGCCCTGGGCGATCTGCCTGCAGGCGGCGGCTATGACGTCGAGCGCGGCGCCCGCGTCGTGGCCCGCGCCAAGGCGTTTCTGGACGAGGCGGCGCCCCTGGCGTCGGGTTCGCACGCCGATGTCGCGGGATGGTCGGTGGTGGACGGCACCCTGTCGCCGCCGCTGAAGGATGAAGGCCAGTTCGTCGGGTTTACGGGCGAGGCCTCGACGCCGACCTCGATCCTGCTGAAGCACAACGGTCTGCACATCGAACTGGTCATCGACCGCACCCACCCGGTCGGACGCAATGATCCGTCGGGTCAGGCGGACGTGGTGCTGGAATCGGCCCTGTCCACCATCGTCGATCTGGAGGATTCCATCGCCGCCGTCGACGCCGCCGACAAGGCCGAGGCCTATCGCAACTGGCTGGGCCTGATGAAGGGCGACCTTTCGGCGACCTTCAGGAAGGGTGGCGAGACCCTGACCCGCGCGCTTGAGGCTGATCGCACGTTCACGGCGCCGGATGGTTCGAGCGTGACGCTGAAGGGGCGCTCCCTGCTGTTTGTGCGCAACGTCGGCCATCTGATGACCACGCCCGCCATTCGTCTGGCGGACGGATCGGACGCGCCCGAAGGCGTCATGGACGCCATCATCACCAGCCTGATCGCCCTGTATGACATCAAGGGCCTGGGTCGGTTCCAGAACAGCGCCGAGGCCTCGGTCTATATCGTCAAACCCAAGATGCACGGGCCGGAAGAGGCGGCCTTCACCGACCGTCTGTTCGACGCGGTCGAGGACCTGCTGGCCGTGCCGCGCCACACCCTGAAGGTCGGGGTGATGGACGAGGAGCGCCGCACCAGCGCCAATCTGGCGGCCTGCATCCACGCGGTTAAGGACCGGATCGTCTTCATCAACACCGGCTTCCTGGACCGCACCGGCGACGAGATCCACACCTCGATGCAGGCCGGGCCGGTGGTGCGAAAGGCCGACATCAAGTCCAGCGCCTGGATCGCCGCCTATGAGGCCAGAAACGTCGCCATCGGCCTGAAGTGCGGCCTGTCGGGCAAGGCCCAGATCGGCAAGGGCATGTGGGCCGCGCCCGACCGCATGGCCGACATGCTGGAGCAGAAGATCGGCCACCCCAGGACGGGCGCCAACACCGCCTGGACCCCGTCGCCGACGGCCGCGACCCTGCACGCGCTGCACTATCATGCGGTCGATGTGTTCGCGGTTCAGAAGACGGTCGCCGCCCAGCCCACGCCCGGTCTAGAGGCCCTGCTGACCCCGCCCCTGGCCAATGGCGCCAACTGGTCGGACGAAGAGGTCGCCGCCGAACTGGACAACAACGCCCAGGGCATTCTGGGCTATGTGGTGCGCTGGATCGACCAGGGCGTCGGCTGCTCCAAGGTGCCGGACATCCACGACATCGGCCTGATGGAGGACCGCGCCACCCTGCGGATCAGCTCGCAGCATATCGCCAACTGGCTGCTGCACGGGGTCTGCACGGCGGATCAGGTGGACGCCGCCTTCATCCGCATGGCGGCCAAGGTGGACGGCCAGAACGCGGGCGACCCGCTGTATCAGCCGATGGCCCCCGACCCGGACGCCAGCCTGGCCTATCAGGCGGCGCGGGCGCTGGTGTTCGAAGGCGTCGAACAGCCGAACGGCTACACCGAGCCCCTGTTGCACGCTTGGCGGTTGAAGGCGAAGGCGGCGGTCGCTTAACCCCCTATCCGTCACCCTCGGGCTTGACCCGAGGGGGCGGGCGCGGATCGGGCGGTGTTAGGCCGTTGGGCGCAATGCGGCGGGACATCCGGCCCTCGGGTCAAGCCCGAGGGTGACGGAGTCTTAGTGGCGTGCGGCGTGGGCGTCAGCCTGCTGGCCTAATGTGTGTGTCCGCCTCTTCCTCCTCATCCGCCATGACGTCGGCGGCGGCGTCGTTGGCGCTGTGTCCGCCGCGTGAGGGACCGCCGGGCTGCGTCGTTGGACCCTCTCCATGGCCCAGGCGTTTCAGCGCCTCGTCGCCCTCCAGCCCGAAGGCGCGGCGCAGACGCACATCCGTCTGCGGCACCGGCACCTCGACGCCCGCCGCATCCAGGGCGTCGGCGATCAGCCAGGTGTAGGCGGCGTGCATGGCGGCGGGGCGTTTGACCGCATCGCGCGTGGGCCAGACCACCAGTTCGAAAGCCAGTCCGCGATCCCCGAACGCAACCAGCCAGACCTGGCTCTTGCGCGCCTCGGTCTCCGGCAGGGTGAAGGGGCTGGCCTGCGCCGCCTTCAGCACGGCGTCGCGCACCCGCCCACGGTCCGATCCATAGGCGACGGTGAAGGGCACATGGATGCGGCGCGTGTCGCCCTTCAGCGTCCAGTTGGTCACCGGTTGTTCGATGAAGCGTGAGTTGGGCACCAGCACATTGACGTTGTCATTGGTGCGCACGCGGGTGGCGCGCGGGCCGATCTCCATGATGGCGCCGCGAATGCCGATGTCCTCGATCTCGATATAGTCGCCGACCGACACCATCCGGTCGAAGATCAGGAACAGGCCGGACACGAACTCCTTGACCACCCCCTGAAGGCCCAGGCCGACGCCGATGCCCAGCGCGCCCGCAAACACCGCCAGCGACGACAGGTTCACGCCCGCCGCCGACAGGGCCGACATGACGCCCACGACAATGATGCCGTATCCCGCCAGCCGCTCCAGCAGATAGACCGCCTGTCGGCTGCGCTCGGCCCGTTCGCGCACCCGGCGCAGGGCGCGCGTCACCAGCCAGCTGGCGGCGAAGGTCAGCAGCAGGATGACGGCGCCGCTGATCAGGCCGCCCAGCGTCAGGTGGAACCCGCTGAATCCCAGGAACTTCGACTGATCCATCGTCAGCAGTCTGTTGGCGGGCATGACCATCACCTCCAAGCGCGCGGCAAAAGGCCAAGGTTCCGAGCTGAGGCCCAGATGCAAACAAACCCGACGGCTTTCAACCGGTTTCGGAACATCCTGTCGTGCAGGCAGGACGTCATATCTGTTCGGCGCAACAGCCCGGATTGCTGTTAGGGTCGCGGGCATGAGGGAAGCTGTCGACGCGTGCGTATGACAGACGGGCAATGAAACAGGTGCGCGATGAGCGATGACATCGACAAGATGATCGGCCGGGACCCGCCGGTCGGCTTTGACGATCTTACGGGTCTGGAAGGCCGGGTCTGGCGCCGGATCGGCGAGCGCCGCGAGCGGATGCGGATGGATCGGGTGCGGATCGCCGCCGTCGCGGCGGCCGTCGCCCTGGGCGCGCTGAACGGCGGGGCCGTGCGTCTGGCGTCCCCGCCGGAACCGTCCGAGATGCGCGTCTTCACGGTCGCCTCCGGCCTGTCGCCGCTGACCAGTCTGGATGCGCGCGGATGAACGGGCGCTGGAGATCCATCGTCGTCACGGCCCTGCTGGCGGCCGCGGCCAGCGGGGCGGCGACCTGGGCCAGCGCCACCTGGGTGATGCGAGAGCGCCAGCCCCCCAGCCTTCACAGCGTCATCCATGACAGGCTGGACCTTGATGCGGCGCAGGCGCAACGGCTGGCGGTCATCGAGGCCCGTTTCGCCGAACGCCGCCCCGTGCTGGAGGCCGAGGTTCGCGGCGCCAATCGCGAACTGGCCGCCGCCATCGCCTCAAGCGGCGGCGACACGCCCGAGGTCCAGGCCGCGGTCGATCACTTTCACGCCGCCATGGGCGACCTGCAGAAGGCGACCATCGCCCATGTCTTCGAAATGCGCGCGGTCCTGACCCCGGCCCAGGCCAAGGTGTTCGACGCCGCTGTCGTAAACGCCCTGAGCGGCGACGCCGGTTAAGCGCGGCCTGTGGACGAGGGGCAGAGCATTGCGGTCCGCGCGGCTGCGGGTGACCGCGCCGCCTTCACGACCCTGATGACCGCCACCAAGGCGGACCTGCATCGTTTTGTCCGCCGCTATGTCGGGGACGAGGCCGAGGCTCAGGACGTGCTGCAGGACACCTACGCCGCCGCCTGGTTCGCCCTGCGGCGCTATGATCCGGCGCGGCCGTTCGATGTCTGGCTGCGCGCCATCGCCCTGAACAAGTGCAGGGACTGGAGCCGTCGCCGCGCGGTGCGGCGCGTGGTGCGCGGCGTCATGGGGCTGGATGCGCCAGAGGCGGCGGCGGTCGGGGACGCCAGCCCCGAGGCCGAGGTTCGTCTGGACGACCAGCGCCGGGCCCAGCGCGTCCAGCGCGCCCTGGCGGACCTGCCCGACGCCCTGAAGGCGCCCCTGCTTTTGGCCGCCTTGGAAGGCCGCTCCCATGCCGAGATCGGCGCCATCCTGCGCATCACCCCCAAGGCCGTGGAGACGCGCATCGCCCGCGCGCGTCGAAAACTGGCCCAGGGCCTGGCGGCGGCGCAGACCGACCAGACGTCCTGATCCGACAGGGTTTGCAGACAATCGTGTCTGATCGCGAGGGGAAGGGCGTCGGCGCGCGTATCTGAACCCATGGCCTCAAGACCGTCTGTCTGGCCAGTCTGCTGGAGGCGCCTTGATGTCGATCCCGAACCTTGACCGTCGAACCCTTTTGCGCGGCGCTGTCGCGGGGGGCGGCCTGCTGGGGCTTCAAGGCCTGACGCCCGCCTGGGCCCAGACGGTTTCGCCGGGGCTGAGGTCTGACCTGCCGACCCTGACCGGGCCGAATATCGACCTGACGGTCGGCCATTCGCCCTTCACCGTGGGCGGGCGCACCGGTCACGCCTTCACCGTCAACGGCCTGCTGCCCGCGCCCCTGCTGCGGATGCGCGAGGGTCAGAATGTGCGCTTGTCGGTCACCAATACGCTGGATGAGGACACCTCGATCCACTGGCACGGCCTGCTGCTGCCGTTCCAGATGGACGGCGTGCCGGGCATCAGCTTCCCCGGCATCCGCCCGCGCGAGACCTTTGTCTATGAGTTCCCGATCAAGCAGTCGGGCACCTACTGGTATCACAGCCATTCGGGGATGCAGGAGGCGATGGGCCATTTCGGCCCCATCGTCATCGACCCGGCGGGCGTCGATCCGGTCGCCTATGACCGCGAGCATGTGCTGGTCCTGTCGGACTGGAGCTTCCTGCATCCGCACCAGATCCTGGACAAGCTGAAGAAGAGCCCCGGCTATTTCAACCGCCAGCGCACCACGGTGGCGGGTCTGCTGGACGGTTCGGACCGCATGAGCCTGTCGGAGCGGCGGATGTGGGGCGCCATGCGGATGGACCCGCGCGACATCCTGGACGTCAGCGGCGCGACCTACACCTATCTGGTCAACGGCCATGGCCCGCAGGAGAACTGGACCGGCCTGTTCCGTCCGGGCGAGCGGGTGCGGCTGCGCATCATCAACGCCTCGGCCATGTCGATCTTCAATGTCCGCATCCCCGGCCTGGCGATGACGGTGGTGCAGGCCGACGGCGAGAACGTCCGCCCGGTCGAGGTGGACGAGTTCCAGATCTCGGTCGCCGAAACCTATGACGTCATCGTCCGCCCGACCGAGGACCGGGCCTACACGATCGTGTCGGAGGCCATCGACAGCTCCGGCATGGGGCGGGCGACCCTGGCGCCCCGTCCGGGCATGACGGCCGAGGTTCCGCCCCTGCGCCGGACGCCCAATCTGACCATGGCCGACATGGGGATGGGCGGGATGAACCACGCGGCGATGGGGCACGGCGCGATGGACCACGCCAGCATGGGGCATGGCGACATGGCCGGGATGGACCATTCGGCGCACGCAGCCTCAGACCCCATGCCGATGGATCACAGCGGCATGAACATGCGCGATCCGTCAAAGGCGCCCGCAAACATGGCGGTCGGCGTCGGCGTCGACGCCATCGCCATGGCCCCCGCCAACCGTCTGGCCGAACGGCCTCAAGGCCTGCAGGACGTCGATCATCGCGTGCTGGTCTATGCCGACCTGCGCGCGCTGACGCCGAACAGGGACACGCGACCGCCGTCCCGATCGCTGGAAATCCACCTGACCGGCAATATGGAGCGGTTCATGTGGGGCTTTGACGGGCGTAAGTTCTCGGAGCTGGTCGAGCCGATCCGGTTCGAGCTGAACGAGCGGGTCCGCGTCACCCTGGTCAACGACACCATGATGGCCCACCCCATCCACCTGCACGGCCACTTCTTCGAACTGGTCAACGGCCATGACGGGCATCAGCCGCTGAAGCACACGGTCAATGTGGCGCCGGGGTCGAAGGTGACCTTCGATCTGACCGCCGATGCGCCCGGCGACTGGGCCTTCCACTGCCATCTGCTGATGCACATGCACGCGGGGATGTTCAACGTCGTCACCGTCCGCCCGCTGGAAGGAGCCGCTTCGTGAAGACCCTTGCGCTGGCGCTCGCCCCCCTGATCCTGACGGCTGGCCCGGTCGCGGCCCAGAGCCACGACCATTCGGCCCACGCCGCCCCCGTCCCGGGCCCGGCGCCGGACCCGCACGCCGGCCACGACATGAGCGGGATGCAGACGGCCCCCGCCGCCGCGCCTGCCCAGACGCCGGCGCCCGATCCCCACGCCGGTCACCACATGAGCCACGGCGCGGCGGCTGATCCCCATGCGGGGCATGACATGGGCGGGATGCAGACGGCCCCCACCGCAGCCTCTGCTCCGACACCCGCACCCGATCTTCACGCCGGTCATCACATGAACCACGGTGCGGCGACGCCTGATCCCCATGCCGGCCACGACATGGGCGGCGCCGTGTCCGCCATTCCCGATATTCCCACCAGCGCGGATGCGGTGGGCGGGCGGCTGGTGCAGGCGTCGCCGCCGCCCGCCGCCTTGGCCGGGCCAGCCCATGCGGCGGACCTGCTGTTCGACCCGTCCGTGATGGCGGCGGCGCGCAGGCAGCTGCTGGCCGAGAACGGCGACGTCCGCACTACGGCGGTCAAGATCGACGCGTTGGAGGCGGGCTTCGGCGACGGGGCGGACAGCTACAGCTGGAAGGCTCAGGGCTGGACCGGCGGCGACATCAATCGCTTCTGGTGGAAGACCGAAGGCGAGGGCGTCTTCAACGGACGGCTGCATGACGCCGAGGTTCAGGCCCTCTACAGCCGCGCCGTCGCGCCCTTCTGGGATGTTCAGGCGGGCGTGCGTCAGGACTTTCGCCCGGACGGCAAGGACACGACCTATCTGACCGCAGGTGTTCAGGGCGTCGCCCCCTACTGGTTCGAGGTGAGCGCGGCGGCCTTCCTGTCGACCCGGGGCGACCTGACCGCCCGTGTCGAGGCGGAATACGACCTGCGTCTGACCCAGAAATGGATTCTGCAGCCCTCGATCGAGGCCGCCCTGTCGGCCAGCGACACGCCAGAGCTTCAGCTTGGATCGGGTTTGACCTCGGTCAAGGCGGGGCTGCGCTTAAGGTACGAAATACGCAAGGCCTTCGCGCCCTATGTCGGCGTCGAATGGGGGCGGTCCTTCGGCGGCACGGCGGATTATGCGCGGGCGCACGGCGGCGCCGCCGACGATACGCGTCTGGTCGTCGGCGTAAGGGCTTGGTTCTGACGATTTTCGATTGAGAGGACAGGGACATGGCTGAGGCGGAACAGGACACCCAGACGGCGGGCAAGGGGTGCTGTTCCGCCCATGCCGGTCACGGCTCCGGGCACGGGCATGACCACAGTGCGGGCCTGACCACGGATCCCGTCTGCGGCATGTCCGTGGACGCGCAGACGACCGCCCACCACGCCGTCCATGCAGGTCATGAGCATCATTTCTGCAGCGCGGGCTGCCGCGCCAAATTCGTCGCCGACCCGGACGCCTATCTGAACCGATCTGCTGAAAAGGCGACGATCACGGCCCCGGCGGGGTCGACCTGGACCTGCCCCATGCACCCGGAAATCCGTCAGGACGGACCGGGCGCCTGTCCCATCTGCGGCATGGCGCTGGAGCCCGAAATGGTCAGCGCGGAGGCCGGTCCCAGTGAAGAACTGACCGACATGACGCGCCGGTTCCGGCTGGCGCTGGCGCTCAGCCTGCCTGTCTTCATTCTGGAGATGGGGTCGCACCTGGTCCCGGCGCTGCACCACCTCGTGCCGATGAAGGTTTCGGCCTGGGTGCAGTTCGTGCTGGCGACGCCGGTGGTGCTTTGGGCCGGTCTGCCCTTCTTCGAGCGCGGCTGGGCGTCGCTGAAGACCCGCAACCTCAATATGTTCACCCTGATCGCCATGGGGACGGGCGTGGCCTGGAGCTACAGCGTCATCGCCCTGTTGGCGCCCGGCGTATTCCCGGCGGCCTTTCGTGCAGGCGATGGTTCGGTCGCCGTCTATTTCGAGGCGGCCGCCGTCATCACCACCCTGGTGCTGCTGGGGCAGGTGCTGGAGTTGAGGGCGCGCGAACAGACCTCCGGCGCGATCAAGGCCCTGCTGCGTCTGGCGCCCAAGACCGCGCGTCGCATCGCCGCGAATGGCGATGAAGAAGAAGTCTCGCTGGACGCCATCATCGTCGGCGACCGGCTGCGGGTGCGTCCGGGTGAGAAGGTTCCGGTCGACGGGGTGGTCGAGGACGGGCGCTCTTCGGTCGATGAGTCGATGGTCACCGGCGAATCCATGCCGGTCGCCAAGGCCGTCTCCGACCCTGTGATCGCGGGGACCATGAACCAGACTGGCGCCCTGGTGATCCGCGCGGACAAGGTGGGGCGCGACACCATGCTGTCGCGCATCGTGCAGATGGTCGCCGAGGCCCAGCGTTCGCGCGCCCCGATCCAGCGCATGGCCGACCGGGTCGCGGGCTGGTTCGTTCCGGCCGTGCTGGCGGTGGCCTTGACCGCCTTCGCCGCCTGGGCGGTGTGGGGCGCCGAGCCGCGTCTGGCGCATGGCCTGCTGGCGGCGGTGGCGGTCCTGATCATCGCCTGTCCGTGCGCGCTGGGGCTGGCGACGCCGATGTCGATCATGGTCGGGGTCGGACGCGGCGCCCGCCTTGGGGTCCTGATCAAGAACGCCGAGGCGCTGGAGCGGATGGAGAAGGTGGACACCCTGGTCGTGGACAAGACCGGCACCCTGACCGAGGGACGGCCTGCGGTCGTCAGGATCGTGGCGGCGGACGGATTCGAAGAGGCGGAGCTGCTGCGCCTCGCCGCCGGGCTGGAACGCGCGTCCGAACACCCGCTGGCCCTGGCCATCGTCAATGCGGCGATCGAACGCGACATCACCATCCCTGCGGTCGGGGACTTCGATTCGCCGACCGGGAAGGGCGCGCTGGGCGTGGTCGAGGGCAGGCGAATCATGGCGGGCTCCGCCGCCTTCCTGGCCGAGGCTGGGATCGACGCCTCGGCTCTGGCGGATCAGGCGGATCAGCTGCGGGCCGATGGGGCGACGGCCATATTGATCGGCGTCGACGACAGGGCCGCGGGCGTCTTCGCCATCGCCGACCCGATCAAGCCGACGACGCCGCAGGCCCTGGCCGCCTTGCGCGCCGAGGGCGTCCGGGTGGTGATGCTGACCGGCGACAACCGCACCACGGCCCTGGCGGTCGCGCGCCAACTGGGCATAGACGCGGTCGAGGCCGATGTCCTGCCGGACCAGAAGGCGGCCGTCGTGGCGCGGCTGAAACAGGAGGGCCGCGTGGTCGCCATGGCGGGCGACGGGGTCAATGACGCGCCTGCGCTGGCGACGGCCGATGTCGGCGTGGCCATGGGGCCGGGCACGGATGTGGCCATGGAAAGCGCGGGCGTCACCCTGTTGAAAGGCGACCTGAACGGCATTGTCCGAGCGCGCGAGCTCAGCCGGATGACCATGTCCAACATCCGCCAGAACCTGTTCTTCGCCTTTGTCTACAACGCGGCGGGCGTGCCGATCGCGGCGGGCGTGCTCTACCCGGTCTTCGGGGTTCTGCTGTCGCCGATGATCGCGGCGGCGGCCATGGCCCTGTCATCCGTCAGCGTCGTCGCCAATGCGCTGCGCCTCAACACCATGCGGCTGTAAGCGCGCAGAGGCGGGCTCTGGGCGGTGAAGCGCCGGTGCGGTGATGTGAGGGAAGGTGGCCGTCCCTCCAAGCATCCTGCGATGCTTGGAGGTGACGATGGTGGAGCTTAGCGGAGTCGAACCGCTGACCTCTTGCATGCCATGCAAGCGCTCTACCAACTGAGCTAAAGCCCCGGACCTTGCGGTCTGGATCGCCCGGTTCATCTTGCGATGGCCCCCGGCGAGGCGGCGGAAACTATGTCAGGCTTTTTCTAGGATCAAGCCCGTTTCGAGATTTATTTTCACATCGTTCCCGGAGGTGAAAATACGCAGGTTTTTCAAACCGAAAGGTCCGAAAGCCCTGCTGTCCCGCCGCGTTTCTCTAGCGAAAAATGCGGCGGGTGCAACAAGAAATCCGGGTCATTCTCAAAAGCCGGTGGAAACCGGCCTCGAGAGACACGCGAAGCGCGTCAGGCCCGGATATCAGGATCAGTCGTCGTCGCGGGTCGGCTTGGTGATTTCGTCTTCCAGCGAGTCGTCGTCTTCGTCCTCGATGAAGGGGACGGAGTCGTCATCGTCGTCGGCCAGCAGATCGTCGTCGTCGCCGTCGGTGGCGCCCATGCCGGCTTCTTCCGAAGCATCGGCGGGGGAATCATCGTCGTCGTCCGGGGTCAGGATCGGCTCGTGGCCTTCCTCGTCGATTTCCGGCGCCCGGACTTCTTCCTCCTCGTCCTCATCGGATTCGGCGGCCTTGTCCTTGACCTGATCTTCCGTGTCCTCGTCGTCGGCCGGATAGCCCGGACGAACGCGACGGCTGCGCAGCTTCAGCGCTTCTTCGGGATCAAAGTCCGTGCCGCACTTGGGGCAGTGGGCGGGACGGCGGTTCAGGTCGTAGAACTTCGCCTGACAGTTGGGGCAGACCTGCTTGGCGCCCAGTTCGGGATTGGCCACGTGCGGACACTTTCAACGGGTTGAATTCGGGGCGGTCCCTTGCCACTCCACGGACCCGCTGTCAAAAGCCATCTTTCGCGCCGCCCGCGCGGCCCTTCCGACATTGCAGCCTGAAGCGGGTGAAAATGCCTTCCCAACTGACCGCCCACCGTTCGTCCGCACTGGCCGGAAAGGTCCGTGCGCCCGGCGATAAGTCCATGTCGCACCGTTCGATGATCTTTGGCGGCATGGCCGTCGGGGTGACCACGGTCGAGGGGCTGCTGGAGGGCGATGACGTTTTGGCGAGCGCCCGCGCCGTCGAGGCTTTCGGCGCCAAGGTCGAGCGCACCGGCGAGGGCGAATGGCGGATCGAGGGCGCGGGCGGCTTCAAGACGCCCCTGTCCGTGATCGACTGCGGCAACGCCGGAACCGGGGTGCGGCTGCTGATGGGGGCCGCTGCCGGCTATCCGCTGACGGCGACCTTTGACGGCGACGCCTCCTTGCGCAAACGGCCGATGAAGCGGGTGACTGGGCCCCTGGCCGACATGGGCGCGCGTTTCGGCTGGCTGGCGGCGGAAGACCGCGTGCCGGTGGCCCTGACGGGCGGAACCCTGACGGGCATCGACTATGTGCAGACCGTGGCCTCGGCCCAGATCAAGTCGGCCATCCTGCTGGCGGGCCTGAACGCCGAGGGCGTCACCACGGTGACCGAGCCGGAAAAGAGCCGCGACCACACCGAGCGGATGCTGCGGGCCTTCGGCGCCGAAGTCGTGGTCGAGGAGCAGGGCGAGGGCTGGAAGATCACGCTGAAGGGCGGCCAGCCGTTGAAGGCGACCCATGTGGCGGTGCCGGGCGATCCGTCGTCTGCGGCCTTCCCGCTGGCGGCCGGTCTGATTGTTCCGGGTTCGGAAGTGACAGTCGAGGGCGTGATGCTGAACAGCCTGCGCACGGGCCTGTTCGACACATGGATCGAGATGGGCGCCGACCTGACGATCGATAACCGGCGCGAAGCCGGCGGCGAGGATGTCGGCGACATCACCGCCCGCTATTCCCAGCTGAAGGGCGTCGTGGTGCCAGAAGAGCGCGCGGCGTCGATGATCGACGAATATCCGATCCTGGCGGCGACGGCTGCCTTTGCGGACGGCGTCACCGTCATGCGCGGCGTGGGCGAGATGCGGGTCAAGGAAAGCGACCGGATCTCGCTGATGGTCGAGGGCTTGCGCGCCTGCGGCGTTCAGGTCGAGGAAGAGCCGGAAGGCTTCCTGGTCACGGGTGGACCCGTGCAGGGCGGCGCCACCGTCGCCACCGCCCATGACCACCGCATCGCCATGAGCCACCTGATCCTGGGTCTGGCCGCCGAACAGCCGGTGTCGGTGCTGGATCCCGAAATGATCGCCACCAGCTTCCCCGGCTTCGTCGACATGATCAACGGCCTGGGCGGAGAGATCGACTGATGCCGGACCCCGGCCTGGGCGGGCGCAGGCGCGTCGCCTGGCTCAGTCCGCTCGTGACCCTGGTGATCGCGGTGCTGATCGGCTGGGGCTGCGTGATCGGCGCGCGCGAGGTTCTGCACGGCCTGGACATCGGCATGCTGAACAACCGCAAGGGGCCGGATGTCCATCTGATCGAGCGGCCGGTGATCTTCTGGGCCCTGATCGTTTTCTATGCGACGGCCATCGTGGTCAGTGCGGGCATGGCGGTTCTGCTGGCGGCCATCGCCCTGCGCGGCTTGTTCGGGCGGCGCGCCTGACGCGGGTTTCGTCCGGGCGGCTGGATTGCCGTCATAATCCTCGCTATCTGGTTCGCCCTCTCGTGCGTTCGGGATGAAGTTTGACTGCGCCACGCGCTGCGGAGACCTGTGTGACCCTGATCATCGCCGTCGACGGCCCGGCCGCCTCGGGCAAGGGCACCATCGCCGCCCGTCTGGCCCTGACCTATGGCCTGCCGCACCTGGACACCGGATTGCTGTACCGGGCCGTGGGCGCGCGTCTGTTGGCCCAAGGGCTGTCGCTGGACGACGAGGCCGCTGCGACTGAGGCGGCGCGGGGTCTTGATGCGTCCGGCCTGTCCGATGATCCCGGCCTGACCACGGGCGAGGCGGGCGAGGCGGCCAGCCGCGTCGCCAGCTTCACCGGCGTGCGCTCGGCCCTGCTGGACCTGCAGCAGGCGTTTGCCGCCCAGGCGGGCGGGGCGGTTCTGGACGGGCGCGACATCGGCACGGTGATCGCCCCTGACGCCCCGGCCAAGCTGTTCGTCACCGCCACGCCCGAGGTGCGCGCGACCCGCCGCTGGAAACAGCTGGCTGCACGCGGATCGGACATCAGTTTCGAGGACATGCTGGCCGATATTCAGCGCCGGGACGAACGCGACGCCGGGCGGGGCGCGGCGCCTATGGTCCAGGCTGACGACGCGGTCTTGCTGGATACGACCGACATGGGTATAGAAGCCGCCTTCGATGCGGCCCGCCGTATCGTCGAGGCGGCGCGCGCGAAACACGGCCTTTAGGGCGGGTTTGGCAAATCCAACGCTCCAACCTCGGCTTCCGCGGGCGTCCTGATCGTTTCTGAACGGCCTCGCATCCTGACGACCTGACTAAATCCTTTTCCCATCGTTTCACGCGCGGCGTTCAGCCGTTCGAGAAGCGTTCACTCGCGTGAGGCCCTGTGGTCGCGCGCCCTTAGCCCCCAGGATGCTTTTCAGCTCCATGACTGACACCCTCAATCCCTCGCGCGACGATTTCGCCGCGCTGCTCGACGAACAACTCTCGGGCCGCGACTTCGGCGAAGGCCAGGTCGTTCACGGCCGCGTCGTCGGCATTGAAAAAGACATCGTCATCATCGACGTCGGTCTGAAGACCGAAGGCCGCATCGCCATGCGCGAGTTCGGCCAAGGCGAAGACGGCGCCCTGCCCAAGGTCGGCGACAACGTCGAGGTTTACCTGGAGCGCGTCGAGAACGCCCTGGGCGAAGCCGTCATCAGCCGCGACAAGGCTCGCCGCGAAGAAGCCTGGACCCGCCTGGAAGTCGTGTTCGCCGAAGGCCAGCCGGTCAACGGCGCCATCGTCGGCCGCGTCAAGGGCGGCTTCACCGTCGACCTGGGCGGCGCCTCGGCCTTCCTGCCTGGCTCGCAAGTCGACATCCGTCCGGTCCGCGACGTCGGTCCGCTGATGGGCAAGGAACAGCCCTTCGCCATCCTGAAAATGGACCGTCCGCGCGGCAACATCGTCGTCTCGCGCCGCGCCATCCTGGAAGAAGCCCGCGCCGAACAGCGCACGGAGCTGGTCGGCCAGCTGCAAGAGGGTGAAATCCGCGAAGGCGTCGTCAAGAACATCACCGACTACGGTGCGTTCGTTGACCTGGGCGGCATCGACGGCCTGCTGCACGTCACCGACATGTCGTGGAAGCGCGTCTCGCATCCGTCGCAAGTCCTGGCCGTCGGCGACACCGTCAAGGTCCAGATCGTCAAGATCAACCCGGACACCCAACGCATCTCGCTGGGCATGAAGCAACTGCAGTCGGACCCCTGGGACGGCGTGGAAGCCAAGTACCCTGTCGGCGCCAAGTACACGGGCCGCATCACCAACATCACCGACTACGGCGCCTTCGTGGAGCTGGAAGCCGGTGTCGAGGGCCTGGTGCACGTCTCGGAAATGTCCTGGACCAAGAAGAACGTCCACCCCGGCAAGATCGTCTCGACCTCGCAGGAAGTCGACGTCGTGGTTCTGGATGTCGACGCCTCCAAGCGCCGCATCTCGCTGGGCCTGAAGCAGGCCCAGGACAATCCGTGGGACGCCTTCGTCGCCAACCACCCGATCGGTTCGACCGTCGAGGGCGAAGTCAAGAACGCCACCGAGTTCGGCCTGTTCATCGGCCTGGACAACGACATCGACGGCATGGTGCACCTGTCCGACCTCGACTGGTCGGTGTCGGGTGAAGAAGCCATCCAGCGTTACCGCAAGGGCGAAATGGTCAAGGCCAAGGTCCTGGACGTCGACGTCGAGAAGGAACGCGTCTCGCTGGGCATCAAGCAGCTGGGCGGCGATCCGATCGGCGAAGGCGACACCTATCGCCGCGGCCAGCAGATCACCGTCACCGTCTCGTCGATCGAGTCGGGCGGCATTGAAGTCAAGTTCGGTGAAGACGATGCGCCGGTCACGGCCTTCGTCCGCAAGTCGGACCTGTCGCGCGACCGTAACGAACAACGTCCGGAACGCTTCGCCGTCGGCGACCGCGTCGACGCCATGATCACCGCCGTGGACAAGGCCTCGCGCCGCATCTCGGTGTCGATCAAGGCGCTGGAAATGAAGGACGAACAGGAAGCCATCGAACAGTTCGGCTCGTCCGACTCGGGCGCTTCGCTGGGCGACATCCTGGGCGCTGCTCTGAAGAGCGCAGGCGCCAAGGACTAAGCTTTTCCTGCAAGGGAGATGCTGAGGGCGGCGGGAGAAATCCCGCCGCCCTTCTGTTTTTCAGCCTCTGGTCGTGCGGCAAAGCTTGCGATTTTCTTGCTAAAGCCGCGTGTCATTGGCGGATAAGGGCTTTTTCGCGCCGCTGAGCGAGGTTAGGGTGCAGCTTGTGGATCGTTGTCCGGCGGTGGTCCGTCCGATGCGACCCGGCAGGGGGCCTTGATGATCAAGTCTGAACTGATCGAGAAGCTGGCGGCTGAAAACACCCACCTGACCCATGCGGAGGTGGAGCGGCTGGTGAATGTCATTCTGGGAAAAATGACCGAGGCGCTGTCTGACGGCGGCCGGGTCGAACTGCGCGGTTTCGGCGCCTTTTCCGTCCGGTCGCGTCCGGCGCGTTCGGGCCGCAACCCGCGCACGGGCGAAACCGTCGAGGTGCCGGCCAAGGCCGTGCCTTTCTTCAAAAGCGGCAAGGAACTGCGTGAGCGGCTGAACGCTTCGGGTGACGCCTGAAGGCCTGCGGCCTTGCACTGAATACGACTGACCCGAGGGGAAACTATGAGTCTGGTGTCTGAATTCCGCGAGTTCGCGGTCAAGGGCAATGTGGTCGACCTGGCGGTCGGCGTCATCATCGGCGGTGCGTTCGGCAAGATCGTCACCAGCCTGGTCGATCAGGTCGTGATGCCCCCCATCGGCTGGCTGATCGGGGGGATCAACTTCTCGGATCTGAAGATCACCTTGCCGGTCAATCCGACCAATCCCGAAGGCGCGCCCGCCGTGATCGAATACGGCGCCTTCATCAATGTGCTGATCCAGTTCGTGATCGTGGCCTTCGTCATCTTCATGATGGTCAAGCTGATCAACAAGCTGCGTCGTCAGACGGCGGAAGCCCCGGCGGAGCCCGCCGCCCCGACCGCCACGGAACAGCTGCTGGTCGAAATCCGCGACGAACTGAAGCGCAAGGCCTAAGTCCAGGGCCGTCAGAAAGCCTGAGCGGCGCTCAGGCCTTCGACAGACGGCCCTGCGGCGTGGCCTGGGCCTGCGCGCGGCGCTTGCGGGCCGACAGGGGCGTCGGGCGGTTGCAGATGGCGTAGTCGCCGTCGAACGGGGTCGGCGCCCAGGCCGAGGCCAGTTCCGGCTCGTCGATCACGGCATGGCCGTGGCCCCAGCCGCCCTCGCGACGGGCCGTCGCCGCCAGAGCGCCCAGGCTTTCCAGCAGCTCCGGCGTCACGACCTGCAGCCGCACCTTGGCCGCGCCCATCCCGCGGGCGTTGGCGACCAGGGCGGCGGCCAGGGTCTCGATGGCGTCCGGCGCCGACTTCAGGGCGGCCAGGTCCAGAATGTCCAGACAGGGCGGCTCGATCAGATTGTTCTTGCCCATCGACGCCATGGTGACGCCGACGATGCGGCCGTTGCGGCGCAGGCCCAGCAGCAGCGGACGCACGGTCTGATCGGGGTCGCTCATCCGCCAGCGCATCATGGCCGGGCTTCGGTCGGCCAGCAGATGGCCTTCCGCGACCAGATCGCGCCAGAAGTCGGCGTATTCGGACCGATCCGACAGATCGCGCAGAGGGGCGATGTCGGCGGCCAGTTTCAGCGGTTCGGGGCGGAACAGTCTGCGGTTCATCAGCTGTTCGCCCAGACGCGTCGCCGCTGAGGCCGACAGGCCGCCGAACAGCTTGCGCAGCATCCGACCCTTGGCGCAGGCCAGTTTGTCGACGATCCACGACAGTTTCACGCTGGCGGTTTCGACCGGGAAAGGCGTCATGCCGAACTTGGGATACAGGGGCGCCGAGCGGGCGTTGGCGTTCAGGGTGTAACGGGCGAACATGCCCTGCTGTTTGACGAAGGTGTTGATCAGGCCCCGGCTGGCGCCCTTCTGCTCGGGCGGCACGATGATCGAAAAGCCGGTTGCGCCGTGCAGGATGCGCGGGCCGTGGTGGAAGCGCTGCACGAAATTGCCCAGCATGGCGACCGGCGCATCCGCTTCATCGGCGACCACCCAGCCCGACGGGGCGCCGCTGAACAGGCGCGCGGGGTTCTCATCCAGCCAACGCCAGCCGGCCTGCGAGCGCTCTGGCCATCCCACCTGGCGGTGAAGACGGTTCAGCGCGTCGAAATCCGATGGTCGAATGGGTCGGATTGGCATGGCGGTCTCCCATTTTGAAACCCGTTCTGGCTCTCCCTTCCTTCATTGCAGACATCGGGCCATGACGGCTCGCATAGGTTGTATTGATCCTGTGCAAACCCGCGACCACGGGTCACGCAGGGTTAGCGCTTGTAAACGAATGGGCGCGGTGGTTTTTTCCACGTTTCGCCACGGGGGCGGGAAGACGGACCTGTCCGTCTTCTCTCAATGCGACCGAGAGCCGAAAAGGCTCCGATTACAAAGGGTAGGCATGAACATCGTCGTTCTTCTGGGGGTGGTCATCACCCTCGCCACGGGGATTCCCGTGCTTCTGCAGATTCTCAGAAACCACCCGCGCGGGCTGATTATCTGCTTCTTCGCCGAAATGTGGGAGCGTTTCTCCTACTACGGCATGCGCGGCCTTCTGATCTTTTATCTGACCCAGCACTTCCTGTTCGGGGACGGCGAGGCGGGTTCGATCTACGGCTCCTACACCTCTCTGGTCTATCTGGTGCCCCTGTTGGGCGGCATCCTGGCCGACCGCTTCATCGGCACGCGCAAGGCCATCGCCTTCGGCGCCGTGCTGCTGGTCGCGGGCCACGGCATGATGGCCTTTGAAGGCAAGGACACGACCCAGAACCTGTCCTATGCGGGCCAGACCTATCAGGTCGTGACCGAAGGACGCGGCGACACGGGCACGCGCGGCATCATCGTCGACGGCAAGTCCTACCACTTCGACGCCGGTGAGAACGGCGGCCTGGCCATCGAAGGCCTGCCCGCGGCCTCGCCGCTGCCCGCCGAACTGGCCAAGGATTCCTACACGCTGGAAGCCAAGCGTGATCCGCTGGGCGAGAACGTCTTCTTCCTGGCCATCTCCCTGATCATCATGGGCGTCGGCTTCCTGAAGCCCAACATCTCAACCCTGGTCGGACAGTTGTACCCGCAGGGCGACCCGCGGCGCGATGCAGGCTTCACCCTGTACTACTACGGCATCAACCTGGGCTCATTCTGGGCGGCGGTGCTGTGCGGTCTTCTGGGTCAGACGGTCGGCTGGTGGGCGGGCTTCGGCCTGGCCGGGCTGGGCATGCTGGCGGGCCTGATCGTCTTCGTGCTGGGCAAGCCCCTGCTGCAGGGCAAGGGCGAGCCGCCGGTCGAGGGAAAGCTGAAGGCCAAGCTGCTGGGACCGATCAACCGCGAATATTCGATCTATCTTTTGGGCCTGCTGGGTGTGATCCCGGTCTGGTTCATGGTTCAGCGCAACGCCCTTGTCGGCACGGTGCTGGGCATTGCCACCATCCTGTCGTTGGCTTTCATCGGCTATGTGATGATGAGGGTCTGCAAGACCTGGGCGGAGCGTCAGCGCATGATGCTGGCCGTGGTGCTGATCTTCGGATCGGTCATCTTCTTCACCCTGTTCGAACAGGCCGGCACCTCGCTGAACCTGTTTGCGGACCGTAACGTCGACCTGAACCTGCTGTCCGCAGCGGTGCAGTTCGGACCCTTCACCTTCGGCACCCCGGCGCAGATCGCCGCCGCCGGTCTGGTGGGCCAGGGCATGTTCATCGACACCACGATGACCGCGTCCCAGACCCAGTCGTTCAACGCCGGCTTCATCCTGATCTTCGCGCCGATCTTTGCGGCCCTGTGGGTCAAGCTGGGCCGCGCCAAGCGTGACCCGGACCCGACCTTCAAGTTCGGTCTGGGCCTGCTGCAGGTCGGTCTGGGCTTCATGGTCGTGGTGTGGGGCGCTGGCCTGACCAATTCGGCCTTCCAGATGCCGATCGTGCTGCTGGCGCTGCTGTACATGTTCCATACGACGGGTGAGTTGTTCCTGTCGCCGGTGGGCCTGTCGCAGATCACCAAACTGTCGATGCCCCAGGTGGTCAGCTTCATGATGGCCGTCTGGTTCCTGGCCTCCTCCATCGCCCAGTATGTCGGCGGCTGGATCGCCGGTCTGGCCGGCACGGAGACGGTCGGCGGTCAGGTGCTGAACCCGCAACTGGCGCTGCAGACCTCGCTTGAAGTGTTCGAGAAGCTGGGCTGGGCCGGTCTGGCCGCAGGCGTGCTGTTCATCATCGTCAGCTTCTTCATCAAGGGCTGGGCGAACGGCGCGAACGGCGACAACCATCCCGGTCCCGTCCTGACCGAAGGCGGACACGAGGACGGCAACATCGCCGCCCCCCGGACTTCGACCTCGGGCTGATCCTCAAGGAACAGGCAAAAGATAAGGGCGGCGTCCTCGCGGACGCCGCCCTTTTTCTTTGGCCGGAAGATGGGTCTGGCCTCAGAAGGTCTTGCGCACGCGGATCGACACGAAGGTGCGGGGATCGACGTCGCGGTCTTCGACATAGGCGACGGTGCGGGGATCGCGCGACGCATAGACGGTGCGCTGGATGGTGAAGTCGTCCCACAGATTGATCTGGGCGCGGATGGCCAGGGTTGCGGTCGGCTTGTACTCGGCGAAGGCCTCCACATAGCCTGAACCCCGCCAGATGTTGGTCTGATCCGGGTCATAGGTGGGCTGGCCCAGGCGGGGCAGCCAGTTGACGCCCCACTGGGTCTTGTAGCGGGCGATATCCTGCTGGAAGCCGACATTGGCCTGGCTGGCGCGAACGCCTGAGATGGGGCGGTCCTCACCCGTGGTCGGGTCGGTGACGCTGGTCTTGTTCCAGTTGTTCTTGAAGGTGAAGCGTCCGCCCGAAATGCCGAACTTGTCCAGCGGCACGATGACGTTCAGCGACAACTGGTCCAGCGTGCCGTCGCCGATGTTGCCGACCGCCGACAGGTCGCCGGGCAGCGGCAGGCGGTCGATCACGTCGATGATCTTGTCGTGGCGATAGCCGATGGCGACGATGCCATTGCCCCAGAAGCGGCGCTCGTAGTTCACCTCGGTGATCCAGCGCTGTTCCGGGCGCAGGTCGACATTGCCGCCGAACAGCGTGCCGTCGTCCAGCTCGGCGGCGGCGGCGAAGTCGCTGAAGTCCAACTGCCCCAGTTCACGCTCGAAGCGGAAGCGGAGCTGGTTGTTCTCCATCGGCGTCCAGGTGGCCAGGAAGCGCGGCTTGGCGAAGAAGAAGCTTTCCTCCTGGTTGGCGTCGCCCGACTGTTTGATGGTCGAGGCCTCCAGCCGCACGCCGCCTTCCAGCGTCAGTTTGGGATTGATGCGCCAGGTCGTCTTGCCGAAGGCCTCGCCGCGCGTCTCCTCGACCTTGACCGAGGCGCTGGGCAGTTCGATGGGCGCGCCGCCGATGGTGAAGCCCTGGTGGACGTCCAGCATGTTGTAGGCGACCTCGGCGCCGACCTCGAAGGTCAGAGCGGACGAGCGTTCGTTGCGCAGAAGGCCGCGCAGGATGGTTTCGGATGAATCGCCGTTCGATTTGAACTGCTCTTCCGGGGCCGTCACGCCGTTACGCGTCTGGTTGCCGGTGGAGACGTTGTCGAAGTCGCTGAACTCGTGGATGAACCGCGTCTCCAGCTGCCAGCGCGGGTTCAGCGGCCGGGTCCAGGTCAGGCCCAGTTCGCCGGAATGGCCCTTCTCGGCATAGTCGTTGCGGCGCAGGGATGTGGGCGAGCTGAACTCCGACCAGCTCTGCCAATCATTTATGCCATAGCGGGCGGTGCTCTCCAGCTTGCCGCCCAGCAGAGGGCCGGAATAGTTGCCGCGGATCGAGTTGCCGCCGCCCCAGCCGTCATTCTCGAAGCGTTCGTCGCGCAAGACGTTTCCGGCGGCGTCGGTGCGGATCGAACGGCCCACGCCGTTGGAATCGCTGGATCCCGTGCCATCCGACAGAACGACGCCCCAGCTGCGTTCGCCGCTTTTCGCCGTGAACTGATAGGAGCCGCCGAAGACATCGTGGCCGCCTTCGAACAACTGGGCGTTCCAGGTCAGGATCGACTGGCGGCTGCTGGTCGACTTCAGGATCACGTTCACGATCACCGCATAGCCCTGCATGTCGATGCCGGACGCGCCGCCGCGGATCAGTTCGATCCGCTCGACCTGGCTGGCCAGGGTGCGGCCCAGCACGTTGGAGCCGGTGTCGTTCTTGGAGGCCGGACGCGAGTTGTTGATCAGGATATTGCCGACCGCGCCTTCGAAGCCGCGCGAACCGGAGCCGTCGTCGACCGAGAAGCCGGGGATGCGGTTGACCATGTCCAACGCCGTGTTCGGCTGTTGCGAGGCGAAGAAGTCGGGCGTGAACACCAGCACGCCGCGCTGGGCGGAGTCGATCAGCGGCGCCTGACCATTGGGGCTGGTCGGCACGAGCGCTTCAGCGACCTGGGGCGTGGTTTCAGCATGGGCGGCGCCTGCGAAAAGCAGGGCGGTGGTGGCCAGCAGAATGGTCTTGGTCATCGGTTTCCCCTCGATCTGTTGACGCAGGGTGTGCCGATTGCCGCTGTTCATCTCCAGTTACAAGGCGGAAAGGTGGATTAAATCGGCGACATCATTACAGGCAATTCACGTGCCTATACTGGCAGCTATGAAACTATACGGGCCTGTAATGTTCGAGAGCAATATGAAGTCCCTATTTCTGACGTTGGTATTCAGCGCGGCTCTGGGCGGCGCGGCCGTCGCCCAGACTGCGCCGCCGCCTGCGCCCACCGCCGAGGCGCCGGCCTCTGTCGATGACATCGTGGTGGTGGCGCGCCGGGCGGGGCTGCCGATCTGGACTGTGGACCGGGGCGACAGCACCGTGATTCTGGTCGGCTCCATCAGCGGCGTGCCGCGCAATTATGAGTGGCGGCCCGAGGCGCTGGAACAGGCGACCCTGCGCTCGCAGCGGGTGCTGTACCCGATCGAGGGGCGGGCCTCGCCTGCCGATGTGCTGCGCCTGATCTGGCGCATCCGCACCATCACCCGCCTGCCGGATGGCCGCACCATCGCCGACTACGCCTCGCCCGAGCTGATGGCGCAGCTGGAGGCCCTGCACGCGGGCGAGCGGTCGCAGAACTGGCGGCGCGAACCGCCGCTGATCCAGAGCCTGGACCTGATGGACCGCACGGGGCTGGAGCGCCGGGGCCGGGCCGTGGTGGGCGTGGTCAGCGACAAGGCGCGGCGGGCGCGCATCCCCGGCGACGCCGTGGGCGTGGTGCGCGGCGACGAACTGATCGACGGGCTTCTGACGGCCCCGCCAGAGACCTATCTGGCCTGTCTGGCGATGACGGTCGAGGCCGCGCAGGCCGGACCCGAGGGGGCGGCGAGACGGCTGGATGACTGGAGCCATCTGCGTGTCGCGGCGGTGCTGGCCAACCCGCTGGATCAGGCCCTGAACCTGTGCTGGCCCTCGGGGGATCCCGAGGTCGCCCCCATGCTGCGCCAGAAGTGGCTGGAGGCCACGGATCAGGCGCTGGGCCAGCCGGGGGTGACCCTGGCGGTGGCCCCTCTGCGGGTGCTGGCCGAGCCGGACGGGGTGCTGGACCGGCTGGAGGCCGCCGGTCTTGATCCGCGCGGACCGGAGTGGCGCCCCGTCGGCGAATAGGGCGTCAGCACAGACCGTCATTCCGGGGCGTCCGAAGGGCGAACCCGGAAGCCAGGGGGCTGGCATCCGGCGTTGAATGCATCCAGCGGCGAAACTGTAGTTCTGGGTTCCGGGTTCTTCGCTCCGCTCAGCCCCGGAATGACGATGCTTATTTGAATGTCGATGGACGGACGTGGACCTAGGCGGCGGTCAGACCGCCGTGCCGCCCACCGTCAGGCCGCCGATCTTCAGGCTGGGCTGGCCGATGCCGACCGGCACGCCCTGTCCGGCCTTGCCGCAGACGCCGACGCCCGGATCGAAGGCGAAGTCGTCGCCGATCATCTGGATTTTCGTCAGGGCCGTGGCGCCGTCGCCGATCAGGGTGGCGCCGCGCACCGGGGCGGTGATGACCCCGTCCTCGATCAGATAGGCCTCGTTGCACTGGAAGACGAACTTGCCGTTGGTGATATCCACCTGGCCGCCCGAGAAGTTGGCCGCGTAGAGGCCGCGCTTCGTATTGGCGATCATGTCGGCCTTCGAATCCCGGCCGCCCTCCATGAAGGTGTTGGTCATGCGCGGCATGGGCATATGGGCGAAGGACTGGCGGCGGCCGTTGCCGGTGGCGGCGACGCCCATCTGACGCGCCGACAGCCGGTCGTGCATCAGGCCGACCATGATGCCGTCCTCGATCAGGACGTTGCGCTGGGTCGGGGTGCCTTCGTCATCCACGGACAATGAGCCGCGGCGGTCGGCGATGGAGCCGTCGTCCACCACGGTCACGCCGGGCGCGGCGACGCGCTTGCCCATCATGCCGTTGAAGACGGACGAGCCCTTTCTGTGGAAGTCGCCTTCGAAGCCGTGGCCGATGGCTTCATGCAGCAGGACGCCTGGCCAGCCCGCGCCCAGAACCACGTCCATCTCGCCCGCCGGGCAGTCGATGGCGTCCAGATTGACCAGGGCCTGACGCAGGGCCTCGTCCACCTGAGCCTGCCAGCGCTCGGGCGCGATCCATTCCTCAAAGCCCGCACGGCCGCCTGCGCCGGACGAGGCGCTTTCGCGCTTGCCGTTCTGTTCGACCGTGACGGAGACGTTCAGCCGCACCAGCGGGCGGATGTCGCGCACCGCCCGGTCGTCGGCGCGTAGAATCTCGATGGCGCGGCGCTCTCCGACCAGAGAGGCGGACACCTGGACCACGCGCGGGTCGCGCGCCCGCGCCCAGGCGTCGATTTCCGCCAGAAGCGCGATCTTGTCCGAGAAGGCGGGCGAGGCGAGGGGATCGACCTCGCCATACAGTTTCTGATTGGTGGCGCGCGGGCCCTCGGCGACCAGGGCGGCGTGACCGGCCTTGGCCAGGGCCGCGCTGTCGGCGGCGCGGCGCAGAGCGGCGGCGGAGATTTCGTTGGCGTGGGCGTATCCGGCGGTTTCGCCCGCCACGACCCGCAGGCCGAAACCCTCGGTCGCGTCATAGGCGGCGGATTTCAGCCGCCCGTCGTCGAACACCAGGCTCTCGCTCTCGGAGCGTTCCAGGAACAGCTCGCCGTCGTCGGCCCCGGCCAGGGCCGTCTTCAGGATGGACAGGGCTTCGTCGGCGTCGACGCCGGCGGCGTCGAGGATGGGCGGCGGGGAGGCGGGAACGGTCATGGACGCTAGGTAGGGGTTGGAGGGCGGTTCGTCACCTGCCCGACCGGATTCAGATCCGGCCGGCGGAAAAAACAGAGTCCAATTCGTCTGAATAGTCTGAAATTCCGGCCCAGGCCTGTGTCGCGGACAAGGGGCGGAACGCCCCGGAGTGATGATGACACGGATAAAAGCTCAGGCGCGTCGATTCCGTCGAGAATTATCTTACCCGTTGAATCGATTGATCTTCGCAGGCGCAGATGCGTGGGCGGGGCGTCGCCCGCTAGCGCGCCAGCTTGCCCTTGGCCCTGTCAGCGGTCAGGACGACGTCGGGGTCCGGCTTCTTCACGTCCTGGGTCACATGGTCCAGCACCGACAGGATGTAGCGGATCAGGTTCAGGCGCGCCGTCTTCTTGTCGTCGGTGGCGATGACGGTCCAGGGGGCGAAGGGGCGGTCGGTTTCGTCCAGCATCCGGTCGCGGGCGTCGGAATAGGCGTCGAACCGGGCCTCTGCCTCGGCGTCCAGCGACGACAGCTTGAACTGTTTCAGCGGATCGACGCGGCGTTCCTTCAGCCGTTTCGCCTGCTCCTTGCGCGAGATGTCCAGCCAGATCTTGATCAGGATGATCCCGTCGTCGGTCAGCATCCGCTCGAAACGCGGGGCGTCGGTCATGAACTGGGCGTACTGTTCGGGCGTGCAATAGCCCATCACCGGCTCGACCCCGCCGCGGTTGTACCAGGAGCGGTTGAAGATGACCGTCTCGCCCGCCGCAGGCAGGTGGGGGACATAGCGCTGGAAATACCACTGGCTGGTTTCGCGGTCGCTGGGCTTGGGCAGGGCGACGACGCGCGTCTGGCGCGGCGACATATATTCGGTCAGCCGCTTGATGGCCCCGTCCTTGCCCGCCGTATCGCGGCCTTCCAGCACGATGACGACGCGAAGATTGTTCTTGATGGTCCAGGACTGCGTCTCGACAATCGCGAGCTGCAGCTGCTCAAGTTCGGTCGCGTAGGCGTCTGATTTCTTTCCCATGGGGTTCAGACTGACCCGATGAGGCGGTCAGGGCAAGCGGCGCTGAAACATGACGGGATTCTAACGTGTTCCGATGCGTCGCCGCCGCTAGGGTGCGGGCGTGCAAGGGGAGAAGGGCATGATCATGGACCGCCGAACCGTTCTGATTTCAGGCCTGGCCAGCACCCTGCCGGTCGGGGCGGCGTCTGCTGCAGAAGCCTCGGCCTATGAGGCCGTGCTGGACAAACTGTTCGCGGAAAAGGCGCCGGTCGCCCTGGCGGGCGGCGTGGTGACGCGCGACGGCCTGATCTGGTCGGGGGTGCGCGGCGTGCGGCAGGTGGGCGGAAGCGATGCGGTGACGCCGGACGACCGCTGGCACCTGGGGTCCAACACCAAGGCGATGACGGCGGCGCTTTACGCCCGGCTGGTCGAACAGGGGCGGGCCGCATGGGATGCGCCGCTGAGCACCCTGTTCCCCGGCGCGGCCATTGATCCGGCGTGGAGCGGCGTGACCATCACCGACTTCATCCAGCACCGCGCGGGGCTGAAGGATGAAGACGCCCTGGGCATGGTCTTCTTCATGACTTCGCGCGACGACCCGCGCCCCTGGCCGGTCCAGCGCCGCGCCATCGCCGAGGCCGCCCTGGCCAAGCCGCCGACGGGGGCGAGGGGCGCGTTCGAATACGCCAACGTCAACTACATCCTGGTCGGCGCCGCCATCGAACAGATCACCGGCGGATCGTGGGAAGACGCCATGAAGGCCGAGGTCTTCACGCCGCTGGGCCTGACTTCAGCCGGGTTCGGCGCGCCTGCGCGCAATGTGCAGGGCGGGGCCAACGCCTGGGGGCATGAGGGCGAGGGCGCCGACCGCGTCGCCATGGACCCCGCCAGCCCCGGATCGGACAATCCGCTGGCCCTGGGTCCGGCGGGGACGGTTCATATGTCGCTGGCCGACTATGCGGCCTGGCTGAAGGTCTTCCTGACCGACGGCGGCGGCTGGCTGAAGCCCGAAAGCATCGCCGCCCTCAGCACGCCGAGCCCCGGCGCGGACACGCCCTATGCCGGGGGCTGGATCGCGCCGCCCCACGCCCCCTGGGCGTCGGGGCCGGTGCTGATGCACGAGGGGTCGAACACCCTGTGGCACGCAGTGGCGGCGGTGGCGCCCGTGCGCGGCGTGGCCTTCATCGGCCTGAGCAATCAGGGGCCGGAGGCGGGGGCGGCGAACGGCCTGATGCCGGGTCTGGTGCGGGCGCTGGGCGCGGCGCCCGCCTAATAAAGGGCGCGCGGGCGGTGGCGATGGGGCGGGGCGGACCCTAACTGCACCGCATGACCCTGATTGAACGCCTGTCGCTGACTGTTCCCATCATTCAGGCCCCGATGGCAGGGGTGTCGACGCCGGACATGGCGGCGGCGGTGTCCAATGCAGGCGGGCTGGGCTCCATCGGCGTGGGGGCGACCGACGCCGCGGGCGCGCGGGCGATGATCGCGGCCGTGCAGGCCCGGACAAGCCGCGCCTTCAACGTCAATCTGTTCGTGCATGAAGACCCGACGCCGGACGCGGCGCGCGAGGCGGCGTGGCGGGAGGCGCTGCGGCCTCTGTTCGCCGGGTTCGACGCCCAGCCGCCAGAGCAGCTGCGCACCATCTATCGCAGCTTCGCCCATGACGACGACATGCTGGCCCTGCTGGTCGAGACGGCGCCTGCGGTGGTCAGCTTCCACTTCGGCCTGCCGGATGCGGCGCGGATCGCGGCGCTGAAACAGGCGGGGATCATCCTCCTGTCCACCGCCACCAGCCTGGACGAAGCCCTGGCGGCGCGGGCGGCGGGCGTCGACGCCGTGGTGGCCCAGGGCTATGAGGCGGGCGGCCATCGCGGGGTGTTCGATCCCGACGCGCCGGATGACCAGCTGGGCGTCCTGGCCCTGACCCGGCTGCTGGTCCAGAAGTCGGGCCTGCCGGTGATTGCGGCGGGCGGGATCATGGACGGGCAGGGCGTGCGCGCGGTTCTGGACCTCGGCGCCGTTGCGGCCCAGCTTGGCACCGCCTTCATCGCCTGCCCCGAAAGCGCGGCGGACGAGGCCTATCGCGCGGCGTTGCAGGGCGAGGGCGCGGCCCATACGACCATGACCCGCGCCATCTCGGGCCGCCCCGCCCGCAGCCTGCGCAACCGCTTCACGCTCTGGGGGCAGGGCGACGTGCCGCAGGCCGCCGCCTATCCCATCGCCTATGACGCCGGAAAGGCCCTGAACGCCGCCGCCAAGGCGCGGGGCGAAGGCGGGTTCGGCGCCCAGTGGGCCGGGCAGGGCGCGCCCCTGGCCCGCAGTCTGCCCGCGGCGGCGCTGATGGCGGCGCTGCAGGCTGAGATGGCGGGCTGATCGCCGCACGACCGGCAGGACGATGAACGGATCGCGACCCTGCGGCGTTTGCCAGCGGGGCCGTTGTCGGCCCGGACAGGAGCGGCATGAAGCGGGGTCTGGCTGATCTGTGGGATCTGGTGTGGCAGGCCGTCATGCTGGCCTGCGCCGCGTTCGGCCTGCTGCACGTCTTCGCCCCGCCTCAGGACCTGCCGTGGAGGCCGCTGGATCTGGACCAGCCGCTGGGGCGGGCGACGGCGGCCAAGGTCGCGCGGTTCGATCTGTCGCCCGACGCCTCGCCGGAACAGGTGGGAAAGGCGACCGACGCCTGCCTGCGCCTGCTGCGGGACGGCGGGGTCAGGGGCGAGCGCGCGCAGGATCGGGACGACGGCGGCTTCTGCGTCGTGCGCGGGGCGGTGCGGATCACGGGCGGGGCGGTCACGCCGCTGGCGCCTGCGAATGTCGTCATGCAGTGTCCGCTGGCCGTCCGTTACGTCCTGTGGGACCGGCAGGTGCTGCAGCCGACAGCCCGCGAGGAGATGGGCGCCGCCCCCGCGCGGGTCCGCAATCTTGGCAGCTACGCGTGCCGCCGCATCTATGGCGCGCAGGACGAGGCGGCGCGGCCCAGCGAACATGCGCGGGCCAACGCCCTGGACGTGGCCGGAGTCACCCTGACGGACGGGCGCAGCATCAGCGTCCAAGCCGACTGGGACGGCGAAGGCCCGGCGGGCATGGCGGGCTCGCGCCTGCTGCACAGGGTGCGCGACGGGGCCTGCGGGGTCTTCTCCACCACCCTGTCGCCCGACTACAACGCCGCCCACGCCGACCATCTGCACCTGGACGGCGCCAAGCGTGGCGTTTGCCGTTGAGGTTCAATCAACCAGAAATCATGCAAATCGGCCGTCGTTTTAGCAGTTGACCGTCTCGAAAAGCCGGGTGACAACATATTTGCAGTCCGGATTTTGCATGGGGTCCATACCCATGTCTTGCTCCTTCGCGTGAACGAGCTGTCCAGATGGACTGACGGGTCTCCCGCAGGGAGGTCTGCCTGGAAAAGCGCGTTTACGGAGACGCAGACATGGCGACCGGTACGGTCAAGTGGTTCAACCCCACCAAGGGCTACGGCTTCATCCAGCCCGATAGCGGCGGCTCCGACGTGTTCGTACACGTCACCGCCGTTCAGAAGGCGGGCCTTCAGGGGCTCGATGAGAACGCAAAGGTCGAGTACGAGCTGGAAAACCAGCGCGGCAAAACCTCGGCGATCGACCTCAAGCTTCTCTAAGAGTTGCTGAGCACATAGTTTCAGAGGCAGGCGCGGCGGCTACGGCTTCCGCGCCTGTTTTGCTTTGGGGCGGGTCTGTCGACTGAACCTACCCGGTCGTGCGGGCTTTCAGCGCGGCGCTGCGTTGGGCCAGGACCACCGCGCCCAGAACCAGCACCCCGCCGACGGCCTGAACCGGCGTCAGGGTTTCGTGGAAGATCCACCAGCCCAGCAGACCCGCCACGACCGGCTGCACCAGAATGGTCACGGCGGTGATGGAGGCGGGCAGTCGCCCCAGCGCCCAGGCCACGCCGCCCTGCCCAAAGACGTGCATCACGCCCATGGCGACGCAGGCGGCCCATCCGCCCAGGCTGGCGGGGATGATGGTCTCGCCCAGGGACAGGGCCACGATCAGCAGCAGCGGCGTGCCGACCAGCGTAGCCCAGAATGTGATCTGCATGGCGCCGGACGTGGCGCGCGCCGCCTTCACCGCCAGGAAATAGCCGGAATACCAAAGGGCGACCGACACGCTGAAGATGTCGCCCAGCACCGGGTTCGAGCCCTGCCCGCCGTCGGCGCCCGCCGCCATCGCAAAGGCGCCGCCCATGGCCAGGGCCAGGGCGACCAGAAACAGCCGATGCGGCTTCTCCTTCAGCACGAACCAGCCGAACAGGGTCACCACCACCGGCGTCAGGTTGCACAGCACCGTCGCATTGGCGACCGAGGTCATGACGATGCCGTAGTGCCAGAAGCTGAGATCCAGAGCGAAGAACAGGCCCGCGATCAGCGCCCATTTCGACGGCCGCGCGGCCAGCCCCCTGGGTTCGCGCGCCGCCAGCAGGGTCAGCAGCGGCAGGGCGAACAGAAACCGCCAAAAGCCCGCCGCCGCCGGTCCCGTCTCGGTCAGGCGCACCAGAATCGGCGCCAGACCCAGCACGCAGGCGGAAAAGACCAGAACGATCAGGGCGAACGCGCGGGGGGAGGGGCGCGGCAGGACGGCGGACATGGCGGGGTCTTAGAGCATGATCGTTTCGGGCGGAACCGCATCGCGGTTCCGGCAGAAGCGTGAATCATGCTCTCGCTTAAATCTGGAGCCTGATTCACGGCATCGATGAAATCGCGAAGCGATTCCATCTCAACCGATCAGGCTCTAGCGGTCCCTGCGGCTGGACGCCACAGGGCCGCTGTGCCATCGGGTTCAGGCGTTCAGACATCGAACGGCCTCAGTCGCATGGCGTTGGGGCGACGGCCCTCGCCCTCTCCTCCAGTCCGGTGACTTCATGAAATTGCGCGTCCGCGCCGAGCTTGTTTACCGTTTCGATCCGCCGACCGACGCCATCTACAAGATTCAGGTCGCCCACTGGCCCGGTCAGGACATCCTGCACGAAAGCCTGACCTTCGACCCGCCGGTCGAGGCGCACGAGGATGAGGACGTCGATTTCGGCGCGCGGACCCTGCGCTGCCATGTCTCGGGCGAGGTCAGGCTGACCTATGAGGCGGTGGTCGAGAACGGGGTGCTGAAAGGCCTGCCGCCCGACGTGTCGCAGCATGACTGGGGCGATCTGCCCGCCGAGGTCCTGCCCTATCTCCAGCCCAGCCGGTATTGCCCGTCGGACCAGTTCGGGCGGTTCGTGACGCGTGAGTTCGGCGACACCTCGGGCGGGGCGCGGGTGCTGGCGATCCTGAACTGGATCACCGCCAACATCGACTATGAGCGCGGGGTCTCGGACACCGAAACCACGGCGGCGCGCACCTTCATCGACCGGGCGGGCGTATGCCGCGACTTCACCCATCTGGGCATGACCCTGTGCCGGGCGTCGGGCATTCCGGCGCGTGCCGTCAGCGCCTATGCGTTTGAGCTGAGCCCGCCCGACTTCCACGCCATCTTCGAGGTCTGGCTGGACAACGGCTGGTGGCTGGTGGACGCGACGGGGCTGGCGCCGGTCGAGGGTCTGGTGCGGATCGCCTGCGGGCGGGACGCGGCGGACATCGCCTTCCTGACGACCCAGGAACGCTGCGCCTTCGTGCGCCAGTCGGTGACGGTGGAGGCGGCGTAAGGCCTAGGGGAAATCGACATTCGACCCCAAATCGTCATTCCGGGGCGTCCGTAGGACGAACCCGGAACCCAGGAGGCTCGCAATCCGGCGCCGAATACGCCCAACAACGGCGCCGCAGCCCTGGCTTCCGGGTTCTTCGCTTCGCTCAGCCCCGGAATGACGATCTAAGATTTCGACCGACTGAATGTCGATTGAACCTATTTCGCCGCCGCCTGCTCCGCCCGATAGGCCTGATAGGCGTCGATGAAGTCCAACTGGCGCAGCAGCTTGTTGTCGGGGTCGATCAGGACATGGGCGCCGTCCGGGACCGTGATCTGGCCCTGACCGCCGGTCATGGCCACTGTGCGCAGGCGTCCGTCGATCTCGACCTCCACCGGCATGGGGAAGGCCGCGCCGTCGCCGGTGGTCCAGGCCAGCTTCAGCCGCCCGTTCTCGCGCGTTTCGCTCAGCACCGGCAGGGCGGCGTTGTAGAGATAGCCGCGGAAGAACCAGCCATAATCCTTGCCGGTCACGTCATTGACGATGTCGAGGAAGTCCTGGGTCGAGCGGTAGATCGGCGCGAAATTGCCCGGACGCGGGTCGGGCCGTCCATAGACCAACCGAGTCACCGCCTGATGGAAGGCGGCGTCCCCGATCAGCATCCGCAGAGAATGGCTGATCAGCGAGCCCTTGGAATAGATGTCATTGCCGGGGCCGTTCTCGGAATTATAGACCTCGTCCTCGGTCTTTGGGCTGCCGGACACGACGGGGTATTTGTTGATCAGGCCGCGTCTCTGATCGGCCAGTTCGGTCTGCATATAGCGGTCGCCGTGCAGCCAGCGGCCATAGAGGGGCTGCATATAGCTGCCCAGACCTTCGTGCAGCCACATGTCGTCGGCGTTCTGATTGGTCAGCTGGTTGCCGAACCATTCGTGGGCGAACTCGTGCTGCAGCAGCCAGTCATAGCCGCGTCCGTCCAGCTTGTACTCATTGCCATAGGCGTTGATGGTCTGGTGCTCCATGCCCAGGTGCGGGGTCTCGACCACGCCCATCTTCTCGTCGCCGAAGGGGTAGGGGCCGACCGTCGCCTCGAAGAAGTCCAGCATCCTGGGGAACTCGGCGAACAGGGCCTGAACCTTGGCCGGGTCATCGGTCTTCAGATGCCAGTAGGTCATCGGGATCCTATTGCCGAACCGGCTGGCGTAGTCGGCGGTGACCTGTTCGTACGGGCCGATGTTCAGGGCGACGGCGTAGGTGTTGGGCTGTTTGGCGGTCCAGTTCCAGGTGGTCCAGCCGTCGCCCTGGTCCTGTTTGCCCAGGAACCGTCCGTTGGACGGCGCTGACAAGTTGGAGGGCACGGTGATGTGCAGATCGACCCGGCCCGGTTCCCCGTGCGGGCTGTCGATGCAGGGCCAGAACAGGTCGCAGCCCTCGCCCTGGACCGCCGTGGCGATCCACGGCTCGCCGGACGGGGCGGTCGACCAGACGAAGCCGCCGTTCCAGGGCGCGCGGGGCGCCACGCGCGGCTGGCCCGCATAGGCGATGCGCAGGGCCGTTTTGCCGCCGGTCGGCAGCGTCTGGGGCAGGTCGACTGTCAGTCGGCCTTCCGGATTGGTCCAGCGGTCGGATGCGACCTCGACCCCGTCCACCTGCACGGATGAGATGGTCAGCAGGGTGTCCAGTTCGACCACCAGCCGGTCCAGCGGCGCCAGGGCGGTGAAGTCCAGCACGGCGACGGCGTCGATGGCCCTGTCGTCGGGAATCACCTTGATCGACAGATCGGCCTTGTCGAACTGCATGGCCAGCTGTTCGGCCGTGCGCGGCTGGTCGGTGGCCAGGGTGAAGGCGGTCGATTCGCGCAGTTGCTCCGTCTGGGCGGATGCGGCGCCTGCGCTCAGGGCCAGGACCGATGCGGCGGCGGCCGCTGCTGCTGCGCGATGGATGCTGGATGGCATTCGGCCGTCGCCCTCGTTGATGCTGGGGCCAAGGGATAGGCCGTCAGGTTAAAAGGGCAAAGAAAAAGGCCGACGTTTCCGCCGGCCTTTTCCAGAATAGGTTCAGCAGTCGCCGATCAGGCGGCGGCTTGCTCGGCCAGCTTGGCCTTGACCTGGCGCTTGATGCGCTGGGCGGCGACCGAGAGCTGCTCGTCGCGGGCCTTGACGATGAAGATGTCCAGGCCGCCCTTGTAGTCCAGGGTGCGCAGCGCAGCGTTCGAGATGCGCAGGCTGAAGGTCTGGCCCAGCGAATCCGAGGTGAGCTTGACCGTCTTCAGCGACGGCAGAAAGCGGCGCTTGGTCTTGATGTTCGAGTGGCTCACGTTGTGGCCGACCATCGGGCCGATACCGGTGAGTTCGCAACGACGCGACATCGTCAGATCCTTAAGGTGCGGCGGCCGGTCCCAAAGCGGGGAACAGACGCGTGAAACAAGTACGCGCGGGAGATAGCCCGCGCGAGAGGGGGCCGTATAAGGGATCAGCCGGTTCGGCGTCAAGCCGAGTCTTGGCTGTTTGGTGCAGGGGGTGCGACTCTGGCGAGTCTGCACGGCAGGGAACCCCGGCGTTCAGCGGCCATTCAATTCCCGTGCTGCATGAACCATATCATGAAGATGAAAGCTGAACAGAAGGCCGCCATGTCCCGTCTGACCCCGTCTCGTAAGGCTCTGGCTCGCAAGACTCTGGCCGTCCTGGCCCCCGTGCTCGCGGGCGGCTTCATGCTGGCCGCGCCCGCGATGGCGCCCGCCCAGGTGACGGCACAGACGGCGGCGCAAAGCGAAGTCCTGCCAGGCTATTGGGAATACACCACCAACGCCGTGGGCCAGCGCGAGACGCTGCAGAAATGCGTGCGCCCCAGCGAGATCAACCGATTCTTCGGCGGCATCTCGACCAACAAATGGCGCTGCACCTATCCGACCCGCGTGGTCGGCGACGGCAATGCGCGGTTCGAGGGAACCTGCTCGGACCACAAGAACCGCCGCATCAATGTGCGCCTGAGCGGCACCTATACGGAAACCAGCTTCAGCTTCCGGGGCGGCGCCCAGGTCGTGCGCGGCACCCCTTATATCCCCGCCAGCATCACCGCCCGCCGCATCAGCGCCCAGTGCCCGGCCAACGCCGAGTATTTCTGAGGCGTCAGCGGCTGGCCGGCGCCCGATGCAAAAAGGCCCCGGATCGCTCCGGGGCCTTTTCGTTTGTCTGAGGTCGAACCTTAGGCCGCTTCGGCGGTCGGGATCGGCTTCTTGGCGCTGAGGGACTTGGCCAGCAGTTCGACGGCGGCGTCCTTGTCGATCTTGTTGGCGGCGGCGACTTCGCGGGCCATGCGGTCTAGGGCCGATTCATAGAGCTGGCGCTCGGAATAGGACTGTTCCGGCTGGGTGTCGGCGCGGTGCAGGTCGCGGACCACTTCGGCGATGGAGATCAGGTCGCCCGAGTTGATCTTGGCTTCATATTCCTGGGCGCGACGCGACCACATGGTGCGCTTGATGCGGGCGCGGCCCTTGAGGGTGGTCAGGGCCTTGGTCACGACGTCGTCGGCGGCCAGCGAACGCAGGCCGGCCGTCACGGCCTTTTTGGTCGGAACGCGCAGGGTCATCTTTTCGTGGTCAAAGGTCACGACATAGACTTCCAGCGACATGCCGGCGACTTCCTGCGTCTCGATCGCGGCGACCTTGCCAACGCCGTGCGCCGGATAGACGACCGCGTCGCCAACCTTGAACTCCAGACCAGTCTTGCTCGTCATATTCGTCCTTTCCCGGTCAGGGACAGGCGAAGCGAAGGCGCAGCAAACGCAAACAGCATCTCGACCGGCGGTGGGAGCCGACGGATGAAATGAATGTCAGACGTCAGATACGGAAACGGATCACCAAACCTCTGGCCGATCCCGTCTTCATGGGCGGGATACTGTCGCAAACACGGGCGGCGCGAAGATTTCGCAGACCGCCCGATCCAATGAAACAGAACCTATCACAAATTTGCGGAATTTCAAAACGTCCACAGGGGCGTCATGGAATTGCAGCAAGGCTTGTCCCGTGTGACGGCGGCCTTCAGGAGCCCTTTCCGGGCTTGGGGCTGAAGTATTTCTCGTACTTGCCCGTCTCGCGTTCAAACTGTTCGCGGTCCGCGGGCGGCGTGCCCTTGACGGTGATGTTGGGCCAGACCTTGGCGTATTCGGCGTTGACCTGCAGCCACTTGCCGTCCGGCTCGTCCTCGGTGTCGGGCACGATGGCGTCGACGGGGCATTCCGGCTCGCACACGCCGCAGTCGATGCATTCGTCCGGGGCGATGACCAGGAAGTTTTCGCCCTCGTAGAAGCAGTCCACCGGACACACTTCCACGCAGTCCATGAACTTACATTTCACGCAGGCGTCGGTGACGATGTAGGTCATTGGGCGGCTGAAAGGATCTGGGTTGCGGCTGGGAGGCCTGCGACATGGCGGCCATGCAACCAACTGTCAACAGCGGGGCTTAAACCGAGAGCCGTTCGCAAAACTGGCGACGGCTTTAGAAAGCGTCGCTTGACAATCGCAGGCCCCATTCGCAACTGTCGTGATTGCATATCAAACTTCCCTTACTGGAAACCCACCCCATGCGCTCCTTCATCATCAAATCCGCCCTTGCCGGCGCCCTGGCACTCAGCCTTGCGGCGGGCGGCGCGGTGGTGGCCCAGGCCGCCCTGACCCAGAACCCCGCCGAGGTGACGGCCGGGAGCTATGACCTGGATTCCGGTCACGGCAAGATCACCTGGTCGGTGAACCACCTGGGCTTCTCGACCTATACGGGCCAGTTCGTGAACGTGAAGGCCGAGCTGAAGCTGGACCCGCGCAACCCGTCGGCCAGCACCCTGACCGCCACTGTGCCGCTGGCCGACGTGGCGCCGAACGACGACCGTCTGAAGGCCCACCTGCTGACGCCTGACTTCTTCGATGTCGCCAACCACCCGACGGCGACCTTCGCCTCGCGATCGGTGACGGTGCATCCGGGCGCCGCCAATCAGGCGACCGTCGTCGGCGACCTGACCCTGCATGGCGTGACCAAGCCGGTGACCATCGAGGTCACCTTCAATCAGGCGGGCGCCGTGCGCGACGCCTACAAGGCCGGTTTCGACGGCGTGGCCACGATCAAGCGTTCGGACTTCGGCATCAACTACGCCCTGCCGGCCGTGTCGGACGAGGTGAAGCTGCACCTCGAAGGCGAGTTCAATCTGAAGAAGTAACTGGCGAATACAGGGCGCGGGCCTCTTCGGCGGGCCCGCGTCTTTCGCCCAGCGCCTCGACCTTCAGCGTGGTGACCCGTCCGTTCTGGACGAAGGTCATCACGTCGCCGATGTGAACCAGACGACTG
Organism: Brevundimonas nasdae; assembly: GCF_019395145.1. Lineage (NCBI taxonomy): Bacteria > Pseudomonadati > Pseudomonadota > Alphaproteobacteria > Caulobacterales > Caulobacteraceae > Brevundimonas > Brevundimonas nasdae. The sequence continues at coordinate 2,498,123 of NZ_CP080034.1, read as the reverse complement.
GCCTTATCCAGCCGCGTCTCGCGCCCCTGATGCGTCAGCCGCACCGCCCCGCGCTCCACCAGATCCGCCGCCAGCCCGCGCGTCTTCACGAACCGGGCGCGCCACAGCCAGACGTCGATGCGGCAGGCGTCGGCCTTCAAGCGCGCGCCTTTCGCCGGGGGCGGCGCCGCTTGGCGGCGGGGGCGGGCGCTTCGGTCAGGGCGGCCAGGGCGGCGAAGGGCGAGTCCTTGACCGGGCGCGGCGTCTGACCCGGCTTGTCCGGCTGGCGGGCGCGTTCGGTCTTCAGGGCGGCGATGACCTGTTTCGCCTGATCGGCGCTCCAGCCCAGATCAGTCAGGGCCTCGTCGGACAGGCGCCCGTGGTTGGCGGCGCGCAGTTCGGCCATCTTCTCCAGCGTTTCGACCGGCGCCAGCCAGCGGCCCGCCAGACGCAGGCCGTGGGCGGACAACAGGCGCGGGGAGGGCGGTTCGGACAAACTGGGCGCAGGGATCAGGTCGGGCGTCGCCGCGATCAGGGGCGCATCGACGAAGCCTTGCGCGAAATGGCGCGCGCGCGGCTTCTGCAGGCCCGGCAGCCAGACGGAATGGACGCCGACGCGGATGGCGAAGGTCTTCAGGGTGCGGCGCTCGACCTGGCTGAGCGCGGCCAGATCACGCTCCACCTCGCGCCGGTCTATCAGGCCCCCGGCCTCGATCAGGCGGAAGGCGACGCCGCGCGGCAGGCCCTTCAGGGCGCCGGTCTCGACCGCCTGACGCAGGCGGCGCAGATCGCGCAGCGCCCGGCCCGCCTCTGAGGCCAGCCACGCCTCCAGCCGCCGCCGCGCCCGCTCTCGCGCCGGCGTAGGGCCAAGGTCGCCCAGCAGCCGAACCTGGGGCGAGAAGGGATCGGCCCCCTGCGGGGTGGCGGTGATCTGGGCGGTCAGGACGCCGCGCCACAGCACCGACCCGTCGGGCGTCACGGCGAAGGCCTCGTCGGGTTCGGCGGCCAGACACCCCAGGCGTCGGTTGATCTCGGGCGTCACGGCGCGGACGGCGGCCTGGCGCAGGGTGCGGTCCTCCAGGGCGGATGACCCCTTCTCCATCTGGAAGCGCACGCCTTCCAACTGGCCCACCACCTGACCCTCGACCGTGACTTCGCCGTCGTCGGCGACGCCAGCGAATGTGTCGTCACGCACGTTCAGGGCGCGCATCAGGGCGGTGGTTCGGCGGTCCACGAACCGGGCCGTCAGCCGCTCGTGCAGGACGTCGGACAGCCGGTCCTCCAGCGCGCGGGTCCTGTCGCGCCAGCCCTGTGCGTCGTGCACCCAGTCGGGCCGGTTGGCGATGTAGGACAGGGTGCGCACCGCCGACAGCCGCGCCGACAGCTGGTCGATCTGGCCGTCGTCGCGGTCCACAAAGGCGAAGCGGGGCGCCATCCAGTCGTCGGTCAGCCGTCCCCGCTTTCCGGTCAGGGCGGTGAAGACGTCCTTGGCCAGACGGCTGTGCTCATCCGGCGTCGTCTTCTGGAAGTCCGGCAGCTGGCAGGCCTCCCACAGGCGCATGATGGCCCCGCGCGACCGGCCGATGCGGGCGATCTCCTCGTCCTTGATCAGGCGGCGCAGCAGGGTCTCGTCCAGCGCCTCGGCCGTCAGGCTGAGGCCCGCCCGTCCCGGCGTCACCGTCAGCGAGCGCAGCAGGTCGGGCAGGGTGTCGAAATCCAGACGGGCGTTGCGCCATTCCGCCGCCTCGACCGGATCGAAGCGGTGCTCGACCACCTGTTCGACCAGATCGGGGTCCAGGTCCTCGGCCTCGGCGGTGACGCCGAATGTGCCGTCGCGCAGATGTCGGCCCGCACGCCCGGCGATCTGGCCGATCTCATGGGCGTGCAGCCAGCGGGTCCGCCGCCCGTCGAACTTGCGCAGGCCCGCGAAGGCGACATGGTCCACGTCCATGTTCAGCCCCATGCCGATGGCGTCGGTGGCGACCAGGAAGTCGACCTCGCCCGACTGATACAGGGCCACCTGGGCGTTGCGGGTGCGCGGGCTGAGCGAGCCCATGACCACCGCCGCCCCGCCTCTCTGGCGGCGGATCAGTTCGGCGATGGCGTAAACCCGGTCGGTGGAGAAGGCGACGATGGCGCTGCGGCGGGGCAGGCGGGTCAGCTTCTTTGATCCGGCGTAGGACAGGGTGGACAGGCGGTCCCGCGTCACGATCTCCACGTCGGGGACCAGACGGCGGATCAGCGGCTCCATCGTGCCGGCGCCCAGGAACATGGTCTCGAACCGGCCGCGCGCGTGCAGCAGGCGCTGGGTGAAGACGTGGCCACGCTCGGGGTCGGCGACCAGCTGGATTTCGTCGATGGCCAGGAACTCGACCGACCGCTCCAGCGGCATGGCCTCGACCGTGCAGACGAAATAGTGCGGGCGCGTCGGGACGATCTTCTCCTCGCCCGTGATCAGGGCGACGGCTGAGGCCCCGCGCAGCCTGACGATCCGCTCATAGATCTCGCGCGCCAGCAGGCGCAGCGGCAGGCCGATCATGCCCGAGGCATGACCCAGCATCCGCTCGACCGCCAGATGGGTCTTGCCAGTATTGGTGGGCCCCAGCACCGCAGTGACGCGGGAAGGAGCCTGGCCTGCGGAGCGGTCACTCATAACCGACTTAAGGTGGCGACGTTTCCGTCGCGGCTCAAGTCCGCCGCCGGATTTAACCGATCGGGCCCGAGGCGGCGCGCATTCCCATGCGAACCAGCTCCGGCAGGCTGTGGGCCTGCATTTTCTGCATCAGCTTGGCGCGGAAGATTTCGACGGTGCGCGGGCTGATCTCCAGGTCGAGGGCGATCATCTTGTTCGACTTGCCCTCGATCAGGGCGTCAAAGACCTGGCGTTCGCGCGGGGTCAGGGTGGCCAGGCGCGCACAGGTCGCATCCTTCATGTTCCGCTCGGCCTCGGCCCCGCTCATCTGGTTGATGCAGCTGCGCACGGCCTCAAGAATCCGGTTCGGGTCAAAGGGCTTTTCGATGAAGTCGACGACCCCGGCCTTCATCAGCTGCACCGCCAGGGACACGTCGCCATGTCCGGTCACGGCGATGATCGGCCAGGCGGGGCCGCGCAGGGCTTTCAACCGTTCGACCAGTTCGACGCCGCTGGTCTGGGGCATGCGGATGTCGGTGATGATGCAGGCCGATTTCTCAACCGGCAGGTTTTCAAGGAAGTCCGTCGCGCTGACGAAGGCGCGGGCGCGGAACCCTTCGCCGCGCAGCAACAGCAGCATGGCGTGCCGCATGGCCTCGTCGTCGTCGATGATGAATACGGAATAGGGCTTCATGCGGCCTCGAACTCCGTGATGGGGGGAAGGCGGAATGAAAAGGATGCGCCGCCGGACGCACTGCGGCCCACGATGATCTGGCCGCCGTGGCTTTCGATGATGGAGCGGGTGACCGACAGGCCCAGGCCCATGCCGCCCGCCTTGGTGGTCATCATCGGTTGGAAAAGGACGTCGAGTCGGTCCTTGGGGATGCCGGGGCCGTTGTCCTCGACCGTCAGCTCATAGCCCTGGCCCTGCACGGAGCGGCCGATGACGGCGACCAGACCTTCGTGCTGGTTTGAGACAGCCTCTACGGCGTTGCGGACCAGGTTGGACAGGGCCTGCTGGATCTGGATGCGGTCAATCAGGACGTGGTCGTCTTCGTCCTGAATGTCGAGGCGGATGGCCACGTCGGCGTCGCGGCTGATCATGGTGAAGACGGGCGCCAACTCCTCAACCAGGCAGGATACCCGCTGTTCGGCCAGGTCATGGGCGCCGGTCGTGATCTGGTCGCGCATCCGCCGGATGATCTCTCCGGCGCGCAGGAGCTGGGACGTGGCCAGCTGAAAGGCCTCGGCGGCGTTGTCATCCTCGACGCCGGTCTGCTTCAGGGCGTTCCGCCCGGCTTGCAGATAGACCGTCGCCGCGCCCAGCGGCTGGTTCAGTTCGTGCGCCAGGGTGGCGGCCATTTCGCCCAGGGAGTTCAGCCGCCAGGTCCGTTTCAGGTGAAGCGCCAGATCATGGCCTCGATCCTTGACCGCCTCGGCCTGGGTCTGGTCCGCCAGGGACAGGACCGCATGTTCGGGCTCGATGTCGTCGGGCAGGATGTCGGCGCGGATGATCAGCGAGGCGACCGAGCCGTCCGGGCGTGCGGCGGTCCATCGGCGCGGGGGCGGCGGGTCCAGAATCCCGCCTTTGCCGACCTTGTCCAGCAGGGCCGGGTCGAAGCCGCTGACGAAGGCGGAGAAGGGGCGGTTGGCGGCGGCGTCCGGGGCGACGGCCAGAAGCTCGGCGGCGACGGGCGTGATGCGTCTTATATGGCCCTGACGGTCCAGGGTGACGATGGGGGCGGAGGTCAGGATCGTGTCCAGAACGGCTTCGCGCACGAACAGGTCATGGGAGATCCGCCCCGATTGACGCAGCGCCTGGGTCAGGCGCTGACAGACCTCGGCGATGCCCCATGAGATCAGGGCGAACAGGATGGAGTTGACCGCGATGTCCTGGTCGCTGACGCCGCGCACCTGCATCACATTGGCGACGACGGCCAGACCGATGGCCAGGGCGACGGACCATCGGCCCGCCAGCAGGGCGGTCGCCATGACCGCCGGAAGCAGCGGCAGGAAGTAGAAATGCCAGCTGGCTTCAAGACTGTGTCGGACAAGAACGGCGACGCCGACGGAGGTTGTTGCGATCAGCACCCCATGCCACCAAGGCTGGCGGACCAGTGGGTCGACCCAGAGGCGTCTGGGTCCCGCGGGCCGTGCTGACCGCACCTGCGTCATGTCGGATCCCGCCCTCGCGAAATCATCCTGGCCATCCGCTCGACATATTTTCGACTTGTTTCCTGATAGCAGGCGATTTCGTAAGTGGAAACACGTAGATAGCAATTACTGCAAAGCTATTTGCCGCAGGATAAATCGCCAGCGACCGCAATCCATTCGCGCTGCATCGTCAACCTTAACGTGCGTTAAGCATAAGTCGAGCTTTGACAGTAAGCCTTCTCATATCGTGGGTATTAATCATCGACTCATCCTTGGTCGGCATAGTGCAAAGCTTCCAAGGTCGGTCATGAATATCTCTCCTATCCTTTGCGCGCGCGTCGCCCCAGCAGCCGCCGGTTCGGCCTGTTTCGGCCTGCGCCAGGGCTGGGGTCGGCATGACGACGTTCGGCCTTCGCAAAGCTCCAAAGACAAAACCTCTTCACCGGCTGAGGCGCGGGGCCGGACGGCTGTCTCCGTTCGCGCGTGTTTGATTAATCAGGGTCGTCTGCATTGAAATTCCTGGAAAACCTCTCCGTCAGCAGAAAGCTGTTCCTCGCCTTCGCCGTGGTCCTGGGGGCCATCGGCGTCATGGGGGCGGTGATCATCGTCAACATCCTGTCGTCCGAACACGCAGGCGCGGCCCGCAGCGCCGAGAATCAGATCAACCGCACGGCGGCCGTCGCTGAAGTCGCGTTGATCGAACAGGAGAACGCCTATCGCGGCTTCCTGCTGTCGCAGGACCCCTACTATATCGAACGTCTGGATCGGCATCGCGCCAAGTTCCGCACGGCGCTGGACGAACTCAGGACCAGCCTGCCGTCCGAGCGGGTCGGTTCGGTGGACACGGCGGAGCGCGCCAACGCCGCCTGGTACAAGGACGTGGTCCAGGTCGGTCAGGTCCTGGTGCGCGACGGCAAGAGCGGAGAAGCCGAGCAGATGGTCGGCCGCAAGGGCATAGCCGACGGCTATTTCCTGCCGATGCTGAACGCCATCGACGAGATCAAGGCCGACAACAGCGCCGCGCTGGACGTGGTCCGCAAGGCCCAGAACGACGCCGCCCGCAATGTGATGATCGGCGTGATCGCCGGCATGATCGCCGCCCTGCTGATCGCGCTCGCCGCCGGCTGGGCCGCCAGCCGCGCCATCGTCAAGCCGATCATGACCATGGTCGGCTATATGAAGAGCCTTATGGCGGGCAAGACGGCCATAGAGGTCGCCGGGGTGCGCCGCAGGGATGAGTTCGGTCAGATGGCCCAGGCCATCACCGCCTTCCGCGACGCCGCGGTCGAAAAGACCCGTCTGGAAGCCGAAGCCGTGGCCCAGCGCGCCGCCGCCGAACAGGAACGCGCCGCCAACGAGGCCGAAAAGGCCCGTCTGGCCGCCGAGGACACGGTGGCGCTGAAGGCGCTCGCCGCGGGGCTGACCGCCCTCGCCGAAGGCGACCTGACGCACCGCTTCACCGCCGAGGTCGCCCCGCGCGCCGAACGGCTGAAGAACGACTTCAACGCGGCCATCGCCCAGCTGGAGCAGGCCGTGTCGGTGGTGGTGTCCAATGTGTCGGCCATCCGCTCCGGCGCGGGGGAAATCTCTCAGGCCGCCGACGATCTGTCGCGCCGCACCGAACAGCAGGCCGCGTCTCTGGAAGAGACGGCGGCGGCGCTGGATCAGATCACCGCCACGGTCAACAAGACCGCCTCGGGCGCCAAACAGGCATCCGGCGTGGTGCAGGTCGCGCGCGGCGATGCGGAAAAGAGCGGCGTGGTCGTGCGCGACGCCGTCTCGGCCATGACCGCCATCCAGAAGTCGTCGGTGCAGATCGGCCAGATCATCGGCGTGATCGACGAGATCGCCTTCCAGACCAATCTTCTGGCCCTGAACGCAGGCGTCGAAGCCGCGCGTGCGGGGGATGCGGGACGCGGCTTCGCCGTCGTCGCCTCCGAAGTGCGCGCCCTGGCCCAGCGTTCGGCCGAAGCCGCCAAGGAGATCAAGGTCCTGATCTCTGCCTCGACCGGACAGGTCGGCGCCGGCGTCAAACTGGTCGGCGAAACGGGCGAGGCCCTGCACCGCATCGTGGACCGCGTCGCCGAGATCGACAGCCTGGTCACCGAAATCGCGGCCTCGGCCCAGGAACAGGCCGTCGGTCTGGGCCAGGTCAACACCGCCGTGAACCAGATGGATCAGGTGACCCAGCAGAACGCCGCCATGGTCGAACAATCGACCGCCGCCAGCCATTCGCTGGAGCAGGAGGCCGAAACCCTGCAGGCGTCGGTGGCCCAGTTCCAGGTCGGCGAGACGGCCCCGCGCCAGCCCGCCGCCGCCGTGAGCCACGCCCGCGCGCCCGCGCCCGCCTATCCGCCCCGTCCGTCGGAACGCACGGTCCAGGTCATGCGGACCATCGGTCGCGGCGGGGCGGCCCTGCAACCTCAAGTCATTGAAGATGGATGGGAAGAGTTCTGATGAGCGATGCCGCCCCCGTTGTTCTGACCCTGTCGCCGGTGCTGGATCTGAAGGCGGCCGAGCCCCTGAAAGCCGAGCTTCTGGCCCATCGCGGCCGGGTTCTGGTGGTGGATGCCTCGGGCGTTGAACGACTGGGCGGCCTGTGCCTTCAGGTCCTGCTGTCCGCGTTAAGCTTGTGGCGGCAGGATGAAATCAACCTAAGGTTAGCATATCCGTCCGATAGTTTCTCCGAGCAGTGGGCCGCCTTCGGCGCGCCTGCGTTCGATTCCGAGGGGGCGCTCGCATGAGCAAGACCGTTCTGACCGTCGATGATTCACGCACCATGCGCGACATGCTGCTGCTGGCGCTGGAGGAGGCGGGCTACACCGTCATCCAGGCCGTGGACGGCGTCGACGGGCTTGAGACCCTGGCCGCCAAGGGCGCCGATGTGGTCATCACCGACATCAACATGCCGCGCATGGACGGCTTCGGCTTCATCGAGGGGATGCGCGCCGATCCGAACCACCGCACCACGCCGGTGCTGGTCCTGACGACCGAGAGCGACGCCGAGAAGAAGTCCCGCGCCCGCGCCGCCGGAGCCACGGGCTGGATCGTCAAGCCGTTCGACCCTGTAAAACTGGTCGACGCGGTGCGCCGCGTCGCGGCCTAGCCACAGAGAGGTCTGACACAGCGCCATGGACGCCTTTGAAGCCATCAAGGTCACCTTCTTCCAGGAATGCGACGAACTGCTCGCGGAGCTGGAATCGAAGCTGATGCTGCTCGAACAGGGGCAGACCGATCTTGAGACGATCAACGCCGTCTTCCGCGCCGTTCACTCGGTCAAGGGCGGGGCGGGGGCGTTCGGGCTGGAGGCCCTGGTCCGCTTCGCCCACGTCTTCGAGACGCTGATGGACGAGCTGCGCGCGGGGCGCAAACCCTGTGATCCGGTCACGATCAAGACCCTGCTGCGGGCCTCCGACGTGCTGGCTGACCATGTGCAGGCGGCTCAAGGCCTGGTTCCAGAGGTGGACGAGGCGCGCTCGGCCGGTCTGGTCGCGGAGATGGAGCTGCTGACTCATGGCGGCGAGGCGCCTGCGCCCGTGGTCGAGGAAGATGAAGACGATTTCGGCTTCACCCCCATGGCCTTCGACATGGCGCTGGACGAACCCCTGGCGCCCCTGCCTGAACCGGCGTCCGGCTGGCGCATCGAACTGAGGCCGCACGGCCGCATGTACGCCAGCGCCAATGAGACGGGCCTGCTGCTGCGCGAGCTGGGGCGGCTGGGCCCCACCACCGTGGTTCTGGACGACAGTCAGCTGCCCGCCCTGGATGCGCTGGCGGTCGAGGAGGGCTGGCTGGCCTGGACCGTCGAACTGCACGCGGCGGTGGATGAGGCGACGGTGCGCGAGGTGTTCGACTTCGTCGAGGCCGATTGCGACCTGACGCTCACGCCGCTGGGCGCGCCCGCCGAAGCTGATTTCGTGTTCGAGGAGGAGGGGCCTGCAGTCCTGCCTGCCGGCGACGACCTGGACATCGCCGCCCTGCTGGCCCGCGTGCAGGGCGAGGCGGCTGCGGAGCCGCTGGCGCCGTTGTCGGCGCCTGAAGCCGCCCCGGCGGCCCCGGTCACGACGCCAATGCCTGCGTCAACGCCCGCGCCCGCCGTCGCCAGTGCGCCGACGGCGCCTGCGCCCGTCACCATCCGCGTCGATCTGGATCGGGTGGACCGGCTGATCAACGCCGTGGGCGAACTGGTCATCCAGCAGGCCATGCTGTCGCAACGGGTTCTGGAAAGCGGTCTGGCCCGCTCGTCCGGCATCGCTCTGGGTCTGGAAGACCTGGAGCTGCTGACGCGCGAGATCCAGGACAGCGTCATGGCCATCCGCGCCCAGCCGGTGAAGTCGGTGTTCCAGCGGATGCCGCGTCTGGTGCGCGAGGTCGCCGACATGACGCACAAACAGGTTCGTCTGGTCACGGCGGGCGAGGACACCGAGGTCGACAAGACCGTGGTCGAACGTCTGGCCGAACCCATCACCCACATGCTGCGAAACGCCATCGATCACGGGCTTGAGACGCCTGCGGAACGGCTGGCGGCGGGCAAGTCGCCTGAGGGCGTGGTGCGCCTGGCGGCCCTGCACCGTTCGGGCCGCATTGTGATCGAGATCAGCGACGACGGGCGCGGCATCAACCGCGAGCGGGTCAAGAAGATCGCAGTGGACAAGGATCTGATCGCCGCCGACGCCGTGCTCAGCGACGAACAGGTCGACAATCTGATCTTCCTGCCCGGCTTCTCCACCGCCGACGCCGTGTCCGATATTTCGGGCCGGGGCGTGGGCATGGATGTGGTCAAACGCTCGATCCACGCCCTGGGCGGCCGCATCTCCATCAGTTCGGCGCCCGGCAAGGGTTCGACCTTCACCCTCAGCCTGCCGCTGACGCTGGCGGTGCTGGACGGCATGGTGACGACCGCCGCCGAACAGACCCTGATCGCGCCGCTTCCGGCCATTGTCGAAAGCCTGACGCCCCAGGCTGCGGACCTGCATCATGTCGGGGGCCTGGACCCGGTGATCCGCTTCCGCGACGCCTATGTGCCGGTGGTGGACGTGGCGCTGGTCATGGGCTTCCGCGACGCGCCGATGGACCCGACACAGGGGATCGCCGTCATCGTCGAGACCGAATCCGGCCAGCGCGCCGCCCTGCTGCTGGATGCGATCCAGGGGCAGCGCCAGGTCGTGATCAAGAGCCTTGAGACCAACTACCAACAGGTGGAGGGCGTCGCCGCCGCCACCATTCTGGGCGACGGCCGGGTCGCCCTGATCCTGGATGTCGACACCCTGGTCGCCATCCGCCGTTCCGGCGTCCGTTCCGACTTCAAGCTGGCGAGCTGAACCATGACCGAAGCCAACGACACCGCAAATCGTGAACTGATCGCCTTCCGCATCGGCGGTCAGGAGTTCTGCGTCGACATCATGTCGGTGCGGGAGATCCGGGGCTGGACCCCGGCGACCCCCCTGCCGCGTTCGCCCGGATACATGAAGGGCGTCATCAACCTGCGCGGCACGGTCCTGCCGATCATCGACCTGGGCGCGCGTTTCGGGCTTGAGACGTCCGAGCCCACGGCCCGCCACGTCATCATGGTGGCCAATATCGGCGGCCGCACGGTGGGGCTGCTGGTCGACGCCGTGTCCGACATCCTGCAGATGACAGAGGCCTCGGTGCAGCCGACGCCCGACGTCGCCAGCGAGCATGTGAAGTCCTTCGTCAAGGGCATCTTCTCCATCGACGGCCGGATGATCAGCCTGATCGAACTGGATCACGTCCTGCCGGAACGCGAGGCCCAAGCCGCATGACCGCCGTCGCCGGCCGAGGTTCCCTGGTCGAAGGCGAGTTCGTCTTCACCGCCGAGGATTTCAGCCAGATCGCCCAGATGCTGCACGCCCATGCAGGCATCGCCCTCAGCGAGGGCAAGGCCGCCCTGGTCTATTCCCGCCTGGCCAAACGGCTGCGGGTGCTGGGCCTGCGCAGCTTCCGGGACTACTGCGCCCTGATCGAGGGCGTGGACGGGGTGGACGAGCGTCAGAAGATGACGGCGGCCCTGACCACGAACGTCACCCGTTTCTACCGCGAGCCGCACCATTTCGACGACCTGCGCGACCGGGTCATGCCGGCGCTGGCCGAGCGCGCGCGGGCGGGCGGGCGGGTGCGTCTGTGGTCCGCCGCCTGCTCGAACGGACAGGAGCCCTATTCGATGGCCCTGACCGTGCTGTCGGTCCTGCCGGAAGCGGCGGATCTGGACGTGCGGATACTGGCGACCGACATCGACCCCAACATGGTCGCGCAAGGGGCGGACGGCGCCTATTCCGAAGAAGCGCTGGAGCCTGCGCCCGCCGTCCTGTGGCGGCGCTATTTCGACCGGGCAGAGGGCGGGCGCTGGCGCGCGGGCGCCCAGTTGAAGCGTCTGGTCGCCTTCCGCGAACTGAACCTGATCGGCCACTGGCCCATGAAGGGCCGGTTCGACGTCATCTTCTGCCGCAACGTGGTCATCTATTTCGACGAGAGGACGCAGGAGCGCGTGTGGACGCGCTTCACCCCCGTCATGACGCCCGGCGCGACCCTGTACATCGGCCATTCCGAACGGGTCACCGGCCCCGCCGCCAGCCAGCTTCAGACCTCGGGCCTGACCACCTATCGCCTGGGAGCAGGGGCGTGAGCGCGGTGCGCGTGCTGGTCGTCGACGACAGTCTGACGATGCGGAACCTGATTTCCGCGGCCCTGCGCCAGGATCCGGACATCGAGGTCGTCGGCGCCGCCGCCGATCCGATCGAGGCGCGCGCCGCCATCAAGGCCCTGAACCCCGATGTCCTGACGCTGGATGTCGAGATGCCCAATATGAACGGGCTGGAGTTCCTGGAGAAGATCATGCGGCTGCGGCCGATGCCGGTGGTCATGGTCTCGACCCTGACGGCGGCGGGCACGGACGTGACCCTGGCGGCGCTGGAGATCGGGGCCGTGGATGCGGTGGCCAAGCCCGCCGTCGCCCGCGCCGACGCCTTCGGCGAACTGATCGTCAAGGTCAAGGCCGCCGCCCGGTCGCGGGTCCGCGCGCGCGGCGACACGCCCGCCGCCGCCGCCGCCCCGCGCGGCTATGTCGTCGATCCGTCTCACGTCCTGGCCATCGGCGCCTCGACCGGCGGCGTGGAGGCTCTGGTCACGGTGCTGTCCGGCTTTCCGGCCGACTGTCCGGCGACCGTCATCACCCAGCATATGCCCGCCAGCTTCACCGTCAGTTTCGCCGCCCGCCTGGACCGCCTCTGCGCCCCGACCGTCAGCGAGGCGCGGGAAGGCGATCTGCTGAAGCCCGGCCATATCTATCTGGCGCCCGGCGGCGTGGCCCATCTGGAGCTGTCGTCCGGTCCGTCGCCGCGCTGCCGCCTGGTCGCCACCGATCCGGTCAACGGCCACCGTCCCTCGGTCGATGTCATGTTCGAATCCGTCGCCCGGCTGAAGCGGCCGATGACCGGCGTGATCCTGACCGGCATGGGCAAGGACGGCGCGCGCGGCCTTGTGGCCATGCGTCAGGCCGGCGCCCGCACCCTGGGCCAGGACGAGGCGACCTGCGTCGTCTATGGCATGCCGCGCGCCGCCTACGAACTGGGCGCCGTGGAGCGGCAGCTGCCGCTGCACCGCCTGTCGCCCGCCATTCTCGACCTTTGCGCCGCCCCCGCCGCGCGAACCCCTGTTTGACCTCCGGGAGCGTATCCATGCCCGCCGCCGCCAATATCCACTGCCTGGTCGTCGATGATCAGATGACCATGCGCTCGCTGGTCCGCACCAGCCTGCAGCAGCTGGGCGTGCGCGAAATCCGTGAGGCCGCCGACGGCGAGATCGCTCTGCGCGAGGTCATCACCCGGCCCGCCCACCTGATCATCTCCGACTACAACATGCCCAACCTGGATGGGCTGGGCCTGCTGCGCGCCGTGCGGGTCCACCCGCCCACCGCCAAGACCGCCTTCATCATGCTGACGGGCCGCGCCGACCGCGAACTGGTGCAGCAGGCCGTGAAGTACGGCGTGAACAACTATCTGGTGAAGCCCTTCACCGTGGCCCAGCTCAAGGCCAAGCTGGAAGCGGTGTTCGGCCCCCTGACATGATCCACGCCGCCCGGAATGACGGCGCAGAGAAGCGCATTCACGTCGGCCAGGGCGAGCATTTCGTCACGTCTGATCCCGAGGTCGTGCTCAGCACCATCCTGGGCTCCTGCGTCGCCATGTGCCTGCGCGATCCGGTGGTCGGCGTCGGCGGCATGAACCATTTCCTGCTGCCGGAAGGCGACGGCGCGGGCACGGACGCGGGCCGCCGGTACGGCGCCTATGCGATGGAGCTTCTGATCAACGACGTGCTCAAGGCGGGCGGGCGGCGCGAGCGTCTGGAGGCCAAGCTGTTCGGCGGCGGACGCATGTTCGACGGATTGCGCGACGTGGGCCGCGCCAACGCCGACTTCGCCGAACGCTTCCTGCGCGACGAGGGGATTACGGTGGTCGGCGGCAGTCTGCGCGGCGAGGGCGGGCGGCGGCTGCACTACTGGCCCGTCACCGGTCGCGCCCGCCAACGCGGCGTCACCGACACCCAGGCGCTGGACATCCCGGTCCGCGCCCGTCCGTTCGCGGACGCCGGCGCGCTGGAGCTGTTCTGATGGGCCTGCCTGCCGATCACGCCGCCCTGCTGCGCGCCGTCGCCGAGGCGCTGTTGCAGGCGCGCGGCCGCATCGACGGGGTCGAGGCCATGGTCAGCGATCTGATCCGCCAGACGGCGCCTGAAGACCGTTCGGCGGCCCTGACCCAGGCCCAGTCGCTGGATGTCCTGGCGCAGGAGATCGAGGCCCTGTCCGGCGTGCTGCAACGTCTGGGGCAGGGCGAGGCGCCGGATCAGGCCCTGTTGGCCGTTCCCCTGGCGAATCTGTCCGTCCGCCTCGGCGCCGGGGTCGGTCTGAACCCGGCAAGCGCGCCCGCCAGCGACGACGTCGAACTGTTCTAGGGGCGATCCTCGTTCAGCCCGGATGACGAACCCAGCGTCGGTTAACAGCTTGGCCGTTCGCGCGGAACAGGGGTGAAACGAATCAGGACCGAATCGCTGACATCGTTCGATTCGCGATTTGTTCACTGCAAGATATTGTATCTTAACGTGGATTAACCACAAGAGGGCGCCCCGCCGTCACCGCGTCGCCGCGCTCGCCTGCGGATTTGCACGAAGTGCCGCCGGGCATCTTCCCCCCCGCGTCCTGAACCGCTAGTGCAATCCTCACGGCCCCGTAGCTCAGCTGCATAGAGCAAGGCTTTCCTAAAGCCGAGGTCGCAGGTTGGAGTCCTGCCGGGGTCGCCATGTTTTCAATGGGTTAAGCTGCTGGCTGTCCGATTTCGGAAAAATTGGGACACAACTGGGACGCGACCCGACACGTTTCGCTTGGTGTCGACCGGTTCCTTGCCGTCCGTTCGTGGGGAGTGATGCGGGGTCTCGCCAGTCCACCACAACAAGCGGAGCCGCCTTGCGGGGGTGGGGCGGGATGAACGTGCCACCCCGAAGTGCGCGGGCCGATTCGGTTGTCGGGACCACATAGAGCTCGCTCAATACCTGTTAGGTGTGAGCCAACATGAGGACTAAGAGCGATTTGCTTTTGGTCTCTAGTCAGCTGGTTCTGACATGTCTCGATCTTTGGCGACGCCCGCTTCTGAGCATGGTGCCGATCAACTGCCGAATGCGCAGGTCTGACTCATCTGAGACCTTGGGACCGTCCGCTTTGTGGATACGCTAGCCCAGTTCCGGCCCAGGAAATCGAAGATGACCTAGGAGCCGCCTTGTGACGACTTGGCGGTTCGCAAAGCCGTCACGTCTTGAGGATCTCGATCGGGACCGATTGCGCGGATGCACACCTCGACTCGATCCCGGAGTGCCTACCGCCCTTGCGGCCAACCCTACGAACGCCTTGACGCGGAAGCCGTGGCAGTCCCAATCGGCTGAGGCCCTATGCGGCTCAGCCCGACAAGAGCCAGGAGATCGTCGAAAGTGCCGGAGCCCGCCGAGGATATTGAACCCTTTCTTGCGACGGTAGCGGAGATGATGGCTGCCGAAAACATGATGGTCGCGACCGATCTCCTCAAGACGGCGACGTTTCGCTCCGGAGAGACTGGCTACGACAACTGGAACGGCGGGACGTCGACCTACACCGTCTTTCTGGAAGTTGATCCGGCCACCTACGCACAGCTCGGCGAAGGGCGCGCCGCTTTGGAGGAACAGATTGGTGTACGCCTGAAGGCCGTGGTCGAATCGCACACGACCAACTGGTACAGCGTCTCGATTGTGCCCAAGGTCACGCAACGCCCCGATTGGCGTGAGACAAAAGGGAGCGTCTCCCAAGCGGTGCGTCGAAACATCATCGACGGATTGAAGCTGGATGATGTGGCTTGGGCGGGCGGCCTGGAGGAAGTCGAGTTTCTGGAGCGCATCTTCGATCTGCAGCGCTTGCCGTCGACCGACAGCCGTTTCGACAACGCCGCCGGCGACATCTGGCAGCACAGGGTCAACAATCCGGAGGATTGGGCCGACGATTGGATATACTCGGACGACCGTTTCAACCTTATGGCCGGGTCCTCGGACTCCTTTCTCCGTTTTCTCTGCGAGATGGCTAACCCGGTCGTCCGTCCAGATCGGAATGAGGCGCTGCGACTGGTTCAGCACTTCAACGATCAACTTCGGCAAGATGGATGGATGCTAGTCGAGCAGGAGCGGATCGCCGGCCGCCCGCGATACGTCGCTATGGCTCTGGACGTGTCGGGCGGCCGCGCCGTGTCTAGGGCGCGCACGGTTGCCGACGCACTCGATGCGGGTTGGATGCAAAAGGAGATCGAGCGGTTGGAGAACTCGGTCGAGCGCGACCCAGCACTCGCGATCGGAACTGCAAAGGATCTGGTCGAGAGCTGCTGCAAATCCATCCTTACCAAGCGGGGTGTAGGCTTCACGAATTCAGCCGGCCTTCCCGATCTTACGAAACTTCTAGCCAAGGAGCTGAAGCTTGTGCCTGAAGGCATATCGGACGAAGCCCGTGGCTCCGATACGGTCAAACACATCCTCCGGAGTCTCTCCTCCATCACTCACCATCTGGCGGAGCTCCGGGGGCTTTACGGTAGCGGTCATGGACGGGAAGGCCATCACAGAGGCCTAGAGCCACGACACGCGCGTCTGGCGGTCGGTGCCGCCGTCGCCTTCATCGACTTCGTCACCGAAACCCACCACCGACGGCCAGCCGACGAAAAATAGATGAGACCGAACGGCACGCCGTGGCTGACCCGTCTGCCCTGGTGCACTCCGTCTACATGGCGTGGTGGGAGTGATTTGGAGCGGCATGGGAGAAGCGTTGCGTATGCGCGTTTGTCCTACGTCTTCTGTTGGCGCGATCTGCGCGAGAAGGCTCGGTTGCGCATGTACGAATACGTCAGGCTCGAAGAAGCCCACATAGCCCCGCGCGACCTCCAGCGCAGAAATCTCCGGTCGCGGTGCGTGCGACCAAGCCTTCGGCGTCGTTCGATTGACGGGTATAATCGGATTGAGCGCGCCGCCCCAGATGCACGGACCCGACAGCAGGATCTTTCTCAGCGCTGCACGGTCGCTCGGTCGGAGCAGGAATCCGATGCGCGTCGGTCTAAGACGGATCTTGGCGTCGATCTGGGCCACGGCTCCTCAGCTTCCCTCAGCATTTTGGCGATGCGATTCGTCGCCTGGGTGAAAGATTGGCTGGGTCGCCTCCACCTGACTAGTCAGGCGTCCCCGATCGCGAAGATCGAAGGGTTTGGCGTTTGATACAGGCCGGTGATCACCGTGTAGGATTGTCGTGGCAGGCTGGCCAAAAAGCTCTCGAACTCGGATTTGGAGCGAACCTGTTGGACGCCCAGCACTTTCAATGAAGGGGCGCTCCAGACAATTTCGTCTCCCTTATCCTCGGCGGTGGCAACCAGGCTTGCGCCCACACCGATCACACGGTCGCCGACCTCGAAGGCCTGGCCCAGAAGCATGTCGATCGGCCTGTCACGGGGCAGGGCGATGGTCGTGCTTGTGGTGAAGCTGAGGCCGGTGACGGTGTCAGGTGCATCGATGAGAGCAGCTAAGGTCGTCAGATCATCGCCCGCCGCCCAAAGGGTCTGTAAAGAAGCCTTGGCGTTCGGCCGACCGGCAACTTCGAAAACGCGAGCCGCCGCCGCTGTGAGCCGGGCGAAGGTCCGCCATTCCGGGCCGGTGTCCGCGTCGGGGTCGTGGGCATCAAGGCGAAGGGGGTCAGTCACCTTCACCGGCCGGAGGGAAAAGGACGCGCCGTCTTGGGTCATGGCGGCCAGGATCGCGTAGAGGTCGCGCCAGTCGACGATCTTGCGGACGGCTTCGAGTTCGACTTCCTGGTTCCGAGCGAACGAGACGTTGAAGGTGGTCTTGTCGAACGTCAGCGTGATTTGCATCAGCCCGGCCCGCACCAGGATCTTCTGGCGACCGAGAGCGGCGGGAATCAACGCAGGCACCCGCAAGGCCTTGCCCTTAAAGCGGTAGCGACGGGCTCGTGTCGTCGCGACGACGTCCCAGCGTTCCGCCTGCGGGCTGATCCGCATCTGGGCCGGTCCGGGCGGGAAGGTGTCCAGCGGCAGGGTAATGCCGAAGCGGGTCTGGTTTTCCACGATGTCCGTGACATCAAGGGGGCGCAGGCCCAGAAAGGCGTCGATCACATCGTCTGCCCGTCCCGTGAAGCTGACCTTAATCTGCTTGGACTCCGGTCCAAACCCGACCGTCTTCAACTCGCGGACCTTGGCGGTGAGATAGGTGAGTGCGTCAGCGGCGCAGGCTTCCTGCAGGCCGCGCTTCAACGCCGAGGATCGGACGGCGAGCGCTGGTCCGAAGTCCGACGTTTTCACGGTCAGCCAGATCGCGTTCGGCATTTTTCCGTCGGCCTCGGCCTGGCGGAGCCGCTTCAGGACTCGCTCGACAATTTCGCCCTGGCAGTGGATCAGGTGCATGCGCACGAACGAATGATCCCCATCGGCGTCGGCTTCGGCGGCGAGCGCACAGATGAAGCTTGGACCGGGGTGTTTGATCAGCTGTTCCGCAGCCGATAGGCGTAGGCGCACTTCATCCCGGTCCGCCCAATGGGTTTTGACCTGAACTCGCGCCGAAATCGGAGCAGGCCGGCTGTCGAGATTCTTGCCGTCCGTCGGCAGGCGGAAGTCGACGATGTAGTCGAACCCGGCCCTGTCGCGCGTCACGCGGTTGACGGTAAGATCAGAGCACAGCTCGGCGAAACGATGTTCACCTTTCTCGCCCAGGTCTTCGCTACTGAGGGGTCTAGCCGTCATGACCGCGAGGGTGGCGTGAATCGATAGCGAGGTTAATAGTCGGAATCATGATCGGCCGGAGTGCCAAAGCGTCGCGGCTGTTCCTGACGGACCGTCACCGGCAGCGGGTGGCACGGCTGAGGCTGCATCAGCATGCCTAGGGAACTCTGAAGGTCAGCTATCCGAAGACGTCTGAATGTCCGGAAGTGGCGCTTTGCTGACTTACCCGGTCACGCGAGGAGAGGGTGCTTTGCACCTAAGCGTCATCCAAGGAAGCTTGACTTTGGGCCGTTGTCCGGCTCGCACCCATATGACTGTAACCGGATTGATGCGGCTGTGTAGTCAAGCCAGGTGGTTACATTCAGTTCACCAGCGTCAAGTTTCTTGTTGGGTGCAAATGTCCGCTGAACGTCATCTTGGTTTTGGCCTCGAAAAACCACCCGCCCGGTTGCGATAGGAAGTCCGCCAAAAGGGTGTTGAAGAGAGCCGCCGATGGAGGGTGATTGAAATGGAGATTCGTGTCTCGGGAAGTGATCACTTCACCAAAGATCGACAGGTTTACCATCGCCCCGATCATGTCGAGCGCGGCTCCAGGACCACAACCTCATTCTTGATCGCCGCCGGGCCCGCGACCGGTTCGGTCGGCTCCACTTCGCTCATTTTTTGGACGACGGCGCCTTTGCTGGAGCCGTTGCGTCGGATTTGGACTTCCGCCCTTTCGCGCCCAGACCGATCGCTTTCGCCATCTCCGAACGTGCCGCCGAGTAGGCCGGAGCAACGATCGGATACGTTGAAGGTAGGCCGTAGCGATCACGGTATTCGTCCGGCGTCAGACCGTTCGTGGTCAGGTGACGCCTGAGGGTCTTGTATGTTTTGCCGTCGATGAAGCTGACCAGACCGTCGTCCGTCATCGACTTGCGAACCTGGGCTGAGGACACCCGGTCATAGGTCTCGACCAGTAGCGGTTCTGGCTGGCCAACGTTGGAGAGTGCGGCGTGAGTGGCCGTAATCAGCGCGCCCACTTGATCTGGGTCCAGGCGATTATTCGAAAGGTAGTTCGCGACGATCCCAACGGTCATGTCGAGGATGTCGGCGGTTTGAGTTTCTTCAGTCATTGGAACTCCGTCTCTGAACCGCAACTCTACACGGCCTCAGACCTCGCTCTAGGCCCCTACAGTAAATATCGACGAACGCTATTCGAAGATCAAAGCGGACTGCCCTTAAAGCCGGCTCTCGAGGCTTTGAATGTCGTGTTTACGGCCGCTGGTGAATGTCCGCTTCCGGCGCTTCTAAGACCGGCAAGGCAAAGCCGCTCTTGGCGGCGCACAGCCGCCTAGCTGCGGCCGAGGCCGGAATCTCGCTGGGCGCCGGTGATGACCTGGGCGAAGCCGCGCGCGTCCAGCGACAGTGTGACGGTCCTGCCGAGCTGTGGCGGCGATCTGCCGACGGCGAGCCGCCCATAGTGTTCCCGACCGTCCGTAGAGCGAACGACGACATAGGCCGCCCCGCCGAGTTCGTCATGACAGCCGATCTTGACTACCCGGCCTCGCACGGGCTGCTTGCCAAGCTGTTCAGCTGAGCGGGCGCCGTCCATGCGCCTCTGGTTGAGTGTCCGGATGACGTCCTTCGACAACTGCAGTCGGCGCAGTTTCATCTCGAGGTCGAAAGCCAGACTGAAGCGCCGGCCGGTCCGCACGGCCAGGCCGAGGGTTTCGAGGTGACGCAGGCGTCCCCGTGTCAGGGCGGTCCATGCATCCGTGCCGCCGATCCCGTCTTCGACCAGACCGTTCGCATCGGCGGCGCCCACCAGGCGTCGGTCAAAGGCGGTGAAGCGGTCCGCCTGCGTCTCTCGCCAGACCCGTCGTTCGGCGTCCTGGCGGCTGAGATCCCCAAGGCGTTCCTGCGCGACTTCCTGGGCCCGGGCGCGGAAGCCGTAGGCGATATAGTCGCGGGGGATGACCAGGTCCCGGTCGTCGCCGCGCCGCCCCCGGACGAGCACATGGGCGTGAGGCTGGTCCGTGTCAAAATGGCAGACTGCGATCCAGTTCAGTCCCGGTTCTCCCAGGTCGTCGGCGACCCTGGACATTATCTCGCGGACAGAGTCCCTGAGGTCGGCGATCCGGTCGCCGTGCTCCGGCGAGATTATGAACCGGAAATGATGGCGGTCCTTTGCCCAATTCGCCGTCGCGCCAGCCGCATCCACCCCGTCGCGGGCCGGTCCGAAGAAGGCTGCCTGTTCCCCGTCCTCCCCGGCTCCTCTGCGTCCAAGATAGGCGATATGGGCGGCCAGGGCGGCGCCCCGCGCAAACCCCTTGCCCATGTGACGTGACACGAGCGCCTTGACCGTGACGCGTTGGCGGACGTCGAGACGAAAGGCTCGACCCGACCGGTTCTGAGCTGCACGCAGACATCCTGCGCGGTCGCCATAGGCGAACAGGCGCGACGCGGCGAGACGCTGGAACATCGCCACCCGAACACTCGTGTTGTCGGGTTTCAAGCGTTGGGGAAGGCGGATGTGCAAGGCTGAAGCATCATCGCCGGATGTGGCGGCGAGGCGGGCTTCGATAGCGGTTCGGACCTGCATGATCTCAACTCCGGCCGGTCGGAGGGGCGGAGACGGTCTCAACTCATCGCAAGTCGACGACAGTCTCCATGATAGCCGCAACTGTCGGTCAAAGCTGAAGAAAGCAGAAGCCCGAAACCCCTCTTTTATCTTGCCCTAAGCCCCTGATCTGACGATTCTTCACCAGTCTCTCCAACAGCAAACACAGCCGATCAAACCTTCGCAACCAGAGCCGAGTCCCATGGGCAGAGCGCGGGCGCTTCCGGACGGCAGACAAAAACCCGCCCGGCCAAAACGAAGCGGGTTATTGCTGAAGGCAGGCTGGTTCAGGCGGCTCGCGACATGGTGGGCAGAGTTGCATTCCGTTCTCGATCGTCTTTTGTCCGAGGTTGAGCGCTGGTCCGAACGGCCGCTGCGAAGGTCGCTGGTCTGGCCGAAGGCGAGGCCGATTCCAAGCGCATTGAGGCCAACCTCCAGGGCGCGAGCGCACTCTCTGCGTCGTGCCCGGTACGTTGCGAGAAGGATGTGATCGGCACCCGCAGGAGTCCGCCATCGCCACAGGTTGTTCGCGGACAACAGCGCCCAGCCTTAGCGGATCAAAGAGCGCCATGGCGGAGAGGGGCGACCTCTCCAGCCACCACCATCGCCGGCGCACTCTGTGCGAGCCGGACCGCCGAACCGGGCGGCGCCGCGTCCACGGTCTTACTCGACGTCCACACGGTGCCGGCACGCAAGCCTGTCGCCGCAAGATAGACTAGTTCCACGGCGGCCATCATCGCGCGGACCGTTCGTCCTCAGTCCTCGTAGGTCGAGAGGGGCGCGCGGATTGTTCAACGATGTCGTGAGGGCGACTAAGGCCTGCAGGTTCGCAAGATGCACCCTCGCCCACCAAGGGCTAGCGGCCGCGAAGACGGGCTTTCCGGCGGTCTGAGGTGTCCCGCGACAATATATTCCGGAGGCGCGAATAGAACTGACGACTAGTTTGGCGCGCGTCACGAATATAGGCCTCTCATCTGCCGACGGCATGCCGATCACCTGCCAAAATCCTGCCTCGATTGGCGCCTCCCCTGGCCCGCAACGCCGGATCGCCCGGGGGGCTCCAGAATGGTTTCAATGCGTCTGTGCATGGTCGCCGCGGCCTTGACCTGCGCTCTTCAGGCCGGGACCCAGACCTTCGCCTGGATGTTCCGATACCATGAGGCGCTGGGGCCCTCCCTTCGTCTGGGAGCCTGGTCGCTCTACTGGCCGTGGAGTCTTGTCGGCTGGCGACAGCGGTTCGGGGACGGCGAGTCTGAAGCCTTCTCCATGTCGATCTCCGTCTTCCTCGTCACGGCGGCGCTCGGCATCGCCGCCGCCCTCCTTCTGGACCAGCAGGGGACGCCGCGTATTCGGGGCTGGGGCGGCATGGCGGATGCAGGACGGGCGGGGCTACGCGACGGGGCGGGCTGTATCCTCGGGCGAATGGACGGACGTCTGCTCGCGACAACAGATCTGAGACCGACCCTGCTCACGGGCGGAACCCGCGCGGGAAAGGGCCGCGGTCACGTCGTTCCGACCCTGTTGAGCTGGACACAAAGTGCTCTCGTGCACGACCCCAAGGGAGAATTGTGGCGGATCACGTCGGGATGGAGAGGGCGGTTTGGCCACGCCCTTTATTTCAACCCGCGGGATGCGGCGTCCGCGCGGTTCAATCCGCTCGCCGAGATCCGCCCCGGCCCGCACGAACTGGCGCAGATCCAGCGGCTTGTCGCCATCCTGAGCGATCCTGGCGGCGCCCGTGACGATGAGGCGATCTGGGACAAGGCCGCATCGGAGATCCTCGAGGCGGTCATCCTGCACGTGCTCTACACGGCTCCGGACAAGGAGAAGACGCTGCTGACGGTCCGTGCGCTCCTGGCGGATATGGATGCTGCCGCCGACGTGATGGTCAGAACGCTTCATCGGCGCAGGGGCGACGGGGAGGCGGAGGTGCACCCCTTTATCGCGAACGCCGTGAAAGGCTATGCGGCGATGCACGATCGCTTTCGCACCTCAGTTCAGGGAACGGCTCGCAGCTATCTGAAATGGTTGTCGGGCGAAGATCTCGAGCGCGCGCTGTCGTGCTCCGATCTCGCACTCGGCGACCTGATGTGCGCGGAAGCCCCGGTGACGCTTTACGTCCAGGTCGCCCCCGCCGACGCCGTTGCGCTCCGTCCCGTGATCAGGCTGCTCTTCTATGCGGCGGCCCAGTCGCTGACGATCCACGAGACCCGCGACGCCGCCGGGCGCGAAAAACGTCACCGCCTGTTGATGGTGATGGACGAGTTCCCGCTTTTGGGGCGTCTGTCCTTTTTCGAAAAGTCCCTCAGGCTGATGAGCGGTTACGGCATCAAGACGATGTTCGTCGCCCAGTCGCTCAACGATATCGTCGAGACCTATGGCGCCAATAACACCATCCTCGACAACTGCCATGTCTATACAGCCTTCAGCGCCCTGGATCCCCTCACTCAGGACAAGGTTTCGAAGCTGACCGGGACGGTTCTCGAAACAAAGACCTCTCGGACCCGACCCGCAGGGATGGGCGCTGGGAGAAGCTCGGTCTCCTGCTCCGAGGTCGACCGTCCACTGCTGGAGCCGGGGGAAATCCGCGCTCTTCCCGATGATGTTCAGCTGACCTTCGCCGCTGGTCATCGTCCCCTCCGGACCCGCAAGGTTCGCTATGATCGCGACCGGCCCTTCCGCGACCGGGCCGACCATCCCCCTCCCGACCAGTCCGACGCGGTGGATACGCCCGGACGACCGCCCCATCCCTGGACCGGGCGAGCAAGTCTCGGAGAGGATCCTGAGGCCGTCCTCCCGCTGTTCAAGGAGGTGGAGGCGGCGATCCAAGACAAACGGGTCGCAGCACGGGCGGCGGAGACCTATGAGCGGATATCCACGGCCTATGCCGCAGAACAGGCCGTGCTGGATGGACTGCAAGGGGACGGCGATGCGCGGTCGTGATCCTGCCTCCGCCACACGAATCCAGGTTTATGTGACCGATCCCCGCGTCGTGGCCGCGCTCCGCCGCGAGGCGCAGGCGGCGAGGATTCCGCTGAGTCAGGCGGCTGGACGGTCGTTGGCGAAGGGGTTGGCGCGCAGCCTGACCGCCGACCCGGAGGACCGCTTGCTTCATCTCGACAGGGCGTTGCGTGACCACATGCGCGCGACGGCGCGGGATGTGCAGATCATCCAGGAGCTGATGATCGAGCTCGCTCGCGCCTTCTTTCTGAGGCTCCCGGACGCGGTGACCGACCAGGACCCCGTCGTGCTCGCTGCGGTGGAGAGACGGATCGAAAGTCTGCTGGATGCGACGGCGGCGCGCCTGGTCTGCGCGGCGGCCACCCGTCGGGCCGGGGGAGAGCCGGGGTGAACGCCCATCCGATCGTAGCCGAACGCAAGCTGGACGCCCTAAGACATGCCCTCGGCTCCGACGTTCTGGCCGCCCTGACGAATCCCGAAGTGGTGGAGATACTCGTCAATCCCGACGGGCTGTTGGTGCTTGACCGCGTGGGAAGCGGGCGCGCCGCAGCCGGGGCTCGGCTGGACGTCGAGGCGAGGGAACGGGTCATCCGGTTGATCGCCGACTATGTCGGGGAGCCAGTGACCCGGGAGAACCCGCGCCTGTCCGGCGTCCTGCCGGTGACGGGCGAACGTTTCCAGGGCTTCCTCCCTCCCGTCACGACCGGTCCGGCCTTTTCAATACGCAAGCGACCCGCGCTGATCTGGACGCTGAGCGACTATGTCCGGGACGGAGCGATGACGTCGGTGCAGGCGGATCAGCTGCGGACGGCGGTGCTGACGCGCCGGAACCTGCTGATCTCCGGAGGGACCGGATCGGGAAAGACCACCTTGGCCAACGCCCTGCTAGCCGAGCCGGCGTTCGCCAACGACCGGGTGATCCTGATAGAGGACACCCCTGAACTGCAGTGTTCGGCATGGGATCTGGTGTCGATGCTCACCCGGCGTTTCCCTGTCGCTATCGGGGTGGTCGATCTGGTGCGGGACGCCCTTCGCATGCGGCCGGACCGGATCGTCGTCGGCGAAATGCGCGACGGCGCCGCCGCCCTTGAAACTCTCAAGGCCTGGAACACCGGGCATCCCGGCGGTCTGTCGACGATCCACGCAAACTCCGCTCCGGAGGCGCTGAGGCGCGTTGAGGATCTGATCGCCGAAGTGACCTCTGCAGCGCCGCAACGCATGATCGCCCATGCCTTGGACGTGGTCGTTCATATCCGGCGCACGCCAAGTGGGCGAAAGGTCGAAGCGATCCTCAAGGTGACAGCGTCGCCGTGATGAGTGGTGGCGGAGGGGACGGTTCGGACACTTGCAGTCTGACGCTCGACAATCAGTTGTCAGCGGGGCAGGGGGCTCCGTCTTCGACAGCGTGTTGAGCCTGCTGGCCTTCATCAAGGCGCTGGATGAGGCGAGGTTCGGTCGCTGATCCGTCGGGCGAGGCGAACAATACGATTTCACCGACTTGATGGACCCAACCGAGCATGTCGGGAGGCGGCTCATCGGCGCATGCATATCAGGAGGCCAGGAGCCTGGTCATCACCATCACGTCGCAGACGCGTGGCGCAATCGTGAGCCGCAGTGATTCAGATAGGCGAAAACGAAGTTTGTCTCATGCGCCCTGGGCAGGTCAGAAGCCCTCCGCCACCCGGATTTCGGCGGTCCGGGATCCACAACCAGGTGTGTGTTTTGGCGCGTCGGCGCGTGGACCCTCTATATTGTGAGCGAACAATGTGGCGATCCTCCCTGAGGATGTCAGCGGCTGCTGTTTCAAAGCCAAGCCTCTCCGTCCTGATACCGCATCGCGCAATGCGAGGCGGACTGGCGTGGGATGTTTCGAGTATTCAAAGGGAAAGCTCTCAGAAACGACTTGGTGAAGACTTGGATTGTCAGTCTCATGTCGAGTAAGGGCGTGGAACGTCTTGATGTCTAATTCTATAAGATTCCGATGACGCAAGGAATATATTTCCACAACTGATTGACAGTCTGTGGATGATTTTGATGTCCTGAGTCGTCGACGCATTGAGCGTCCTGACCTCAGGAAACCAGATCATGCAGCGTATGCTTAAACGCGGCCTTTCGGCCGCGACGGTGACTTGCGGCCTGCTGTTGGCCGGTGAGGCTGTGGCCGGTGGTTCGGGCATGCCCTGGGAAGGGCCTCTCCAACAGATCGTCGCCTCGATCACAGGACCGGTGGTCCAGGCGGCGGCGGTCGTCGCCGTCGTCCTGTTCGGGGCAGGCGTCGCCATGAGCGAGAACGGCTCGTCGATGCGGCGCGGCTTGGGCATTCTCTTCGGGTTGTCCATCGCCTTCGCCGCCTCGACCTTCTTCCTACAGTTCTTCGGCTTTGCGGGCGGGGCGGAGATCGGATGATGGTCGACGCGATCGACACTCGTCCGCCGGGATGGGACCTGCCGGTCGCGGCGGCGCTCACCGAACCGGTGACCCTCGCGGGAATGCCGCGCGACTACGCCATACTGATGGGCACGGTGGCCTTGGTCCTGGGCCTGGCCCTGCGCATCTGGTGGCTCGGCCTGCTCTGGTGGGCGATCGCCCACGCGGTCGGCCTGTACGCCGCGCGAGCCGACAAGCGGTTCTTCGACGTGCTCCGCCGTCATCTCGCCCTTCCCGGTCATCTGGACGTGTGAGGCTCCCATGCGCTTCCTCGACGAACATCGCCGCCGTCCGGCGCTTCTCGCCGATCACCTGCCCTGGGCTGCGCTCGTGGCGCCGGGCGTGGTGTTGAACAAGGATGGCTCCTTCACAGCGGGCCTCCGCTTCCGCGGACCGGACCTGGGCTCCGCGTCGGACCAGGAACTGCTCGCTGTCCGCGCCCGTCTGAACAACGCCCTGAAGCGGCTTGGCAGCGGTTGGTGCCTGCATGTCGAGGCGCGACGCCGGTCCGCCGATCCCTATCCGGCCGGCGATTTCAGTGTCGCGGCTGCCTGGCTGGTGGACGCTGAGCGTCGATCGCTGTTCGAAACCAGCGAACCGGCTTTTGAAACCGACTACCGGGCGTCGCTCACCTGGCTGCCCCCCGCGGACGACACCCGCCGGACCGAGCGTTGGCTGTTCGACGGGGCGGCTCCCGCTGATCGGGACTGGCGCATGGCGCTCGACGCCTTCGACCGGGAACGCGCCCAGATCACAGATCTGATCGCAGACGCCCTGCCGGAGGTGAGCGCCCTGGACGACGCCGCCCTTCTGACCTGGCTGCACGACTGCGTCTCTCCACGCTCTGTCGCCCTCAATCTGCCGGACACGCCGATGTTTCTGGACGCCTGGCTGGCGGACGCGGCCCTGCTGGGCGGCGTTTCGCCAACCCTGGGCGGACAGGTGCTGAAGATCGTCTCGGTGCGTGGCCTCCCGGCCGCCACCCGTCCCGGTCTTCTCGATGCTCTGGGCACCCTGCCGTTCGCCTACAGGTGGAGCGCGCGGTGGATCGGTCTGGACAAGGCTGACGCCGAGGTCGAGTTGGTCAGGCTGCGCAAGCGCTGGTTCGCGAAGCGAAAGGGCGTGAGCGTCCTCTTGCGCGAAGCGATCACCAAGGAAGAGGTGCCGCTGCTCGACACCGACGCCGCGGCGAAGACAGAGGAATGCGACGGCGCTCTCGAGGCGCTCGGCGGGGACGTCTGCGCCTACGGATATCTGACGACGACCGTGACCCTCCTGGGCGACGATCCCGTCGAAACGGCGGAGAGGGCGCGTGCGGTAGAGGCGACCCTCAACGCCCAGGGCTTCGTCGCCAGAACCGAGGATCTGAACGCTGTGGAGGCCTGGTTGGGCTCCCTGCCCGGCGAACCCTACGCGGACGTCCGGCGTCCTCTGGTGTCCACGCTGAACCTGGCGGATCTGCTGCCGGTCTCGGCCGTCTGGGCGGGACCTTCGCAAGACCCGAAGCTCAAGTCTGCGCCCCTGACCGTCGCCCGGACCAGCGGCTCGACCCCGTTCCGTCTGGCGTTGCACGTCGGGGACGTCGGGCACACCATGGTGGTCGGGCCGACCGGCGCGGGCAAGAGCGTCCTCCTCAGCTTCCTGGCCATGCAGTGGCTCCGCTACAAGGCGGCGCGGGTGGTCGTCTTCGACAAGGGACGGAGCGCCCGCGCGTCGACCCTGGCGGCCGGCGGCCGCTGGCACCCCCTGGAGCCCGGCGGCGCCTTCACCTTGCAGCCGCTCGCGCGTGTCGATGAAGACGTGGAACGGGCTTGGGCGTCCGAATGGTTGGCCGACGCCGCCAGCTCGGCCGGTCTCGAGCCGACGCCTTCGATTAGGGAGGAAATCTGGGCGGCGCTTGGCGCCCTGGCCCAGGCGCCCGTTGCGCAACGGACCCTCACTGTGTTTACGGCGCTGGTGCAGGACAAGGCGCTTGCCGCCGCACTTGAGCCGCTCACCCTGAAGGGACCGCACGGCGCCCTGATCGACGGCGTCGCGCCGCCAGAAGGGACGCTTTCCATCTTCGAGTGTTTCGAACTCGACCGTCTGATGGCGACGCCGTCTGCCGTCGCCCCCGTGCTCGCCGCCCTGTTCCACGAGGTCGAGCGCGGCTTCGACGGTCGCCCCACGCTCCTTATCCTCGACGAGGCGTGGCTCTTCCTCGGCGAGACGGCCTTCGCGGCCCGAATCCGGGAATGGCTGAAAACCTTGCGCAAGAAGGGAGTGGCTGTGGTCTTCGCGACCCAGTCGCTCGACGACGTCGTGCGCTCGACGATCGCATCGGCGCTGATCGAAAGCTGCCCGACACAGGTCTTCCTGCCCAATCCGCGCGCATTGGAGCCGGCGTCTGCGGACCTCTACCGGATGTTCGGTCTGAACCGGCGTCAACTCGAGCTGATCGCCTGGGCGACGCCGAAGCGCGCCTACTATCTGCGTCAGCCCGAGGGGCGCCGCCTGTTCGATCTCAAACTCTCCGGCGCCGGTCTGGCGCTGTGCGGCGCTGCTTCGCCAGAGGACCAGCTCATCATCGACGCTGTCCTCGCCGGACTTGATCCGATCGACACTCGCCCGGACCGGTTTGTCCGGGCGTTCCTCAAAGCCAAGGGAGTCCAACATGTCGACATGGTCTTCGACAGCTTCGATCCGCCCGCTGATCATCCTCTCGACGCCGGCTAGGCGGAGCTGGCTCGGACTGCTGAGCCTCTCGCTCATTACGCTATCCTGCACGCCGCAACCGGTTTCCGCACAGTGGGTCGTCTATGATCCCAGCGCCAACACCCAGGCGCTGCTTTCGGCGGCGCGACAGATCGAGAGCCTCGCCAACGAGGCCCGGTCGCTGGCCAATGACGCGCGCAGTCTCGCTTCCTCGCCCTATAGTCATCTCGTGGAGTCCTCGCAGACATTGCGGGATATCGGCGAGCTCGCCCGAACTGTCAGGGGAGCCGCCTCGACTCTGCAGGGCGTAGAGCGCCAGTTTTCTGATCTCTACCCGCAGGACCTGTCCGCCGCCGACCTCGTCAGGTTGGGCGGGGATCGAAACGCCACGGCGCGCCGGACAGCCCAGGATCTCGCGCGGACTGCGGCGGAACTTGAACGCCTGGCCCAGGGGCGCGACCGGCGACTCGAGGGCGCGCTCTCCGCCAGCCAGAGCGCAGGCGGCGAAACGGCGGCGATCCAGTCTTCCACCCAGATGCTTTCGGTTCTGGCCGAGGACCTCGCCAGCATGCGCACGCTTCTGTTGGCCCAGTCCAGGCTGATGGCCGAGGCGAGCGCCCGGCAGGCTGCCGAGCGGGCAGCGTCCGTCGAGGCGCGCCGACGGTTCTGGGAAGGGCGCAGGTCCGCCCCGTCCGCGCCGGCGTTCGATCCCTTCCCCAACGCGCGCGACTGAGGGAAGCGCCATGGCCGCCCCCGGAATGGAGACCCCGAACGAACTGATGGTGGTGTTCTCGAACACCGTCACGGCGGGATTCGACGCCTTGTCGGGCTCGGTGAACAGCGTCTTCGGCCTGATGATCGCCCTGGTGGTCGCGCTCACCGGGATTCAGTGGGCCATGTCCCCGAACCGGGAGATCCTGGCGTCGGCCTTCGGCAAGGTGCTGTTGATCGGCGCCTTCGCCTGGATCATCAACGACTGGCAGAGCCTGTCCGAGACGATCTACGCCGGCTTTCTCGAACTGGGTCTGACGGCGGGCGGCGGATCCTTGTCGCGCCGTGAGTTTCTCAACCCGGGCGCCATCCTCCAGCAGGGATGGGAAATCGTGAAGGCGCTCGGCGAGACTCCCGCGCCGGTCGAGAACCCGCTCGACGTCATGGGGAATATGGCGGACGCCCTGATCCTGGGACTGGCGATGATCGGCATTCTGCTGGCCTTCGCCGTCCTCGCTCTCCAGATCATCGTTTCGCTGCTTGAGTTCAAGATCGTCACCCTGGGCGGTTTCGTCCTGCTTCCATTCGGCATCTGGAACAGGACGGCTTTCTTGGCGGAACGCCCTCTCGGCTACGTCGTCTCGTCCGGCCTTAAGGTCTTGGCGCTGGCCATTGTCGTCTCGGGCGCAAGGACGATTTTCGACCAGCTCCAACCGTCCGCCAATCCCGACATCTACGAGGCTCTGACCATACTGGTCGCCGCCCTCCTTCTGGCCATGCTGGCGATCTTCATCCCCAACCTCGCCTCCGCCCTGGTCACCGGTGGGCCGGCCCTCGGCGCAGGCGCGGCCTTGACCGGCGGCCTGGCTGTTGCGGGCGCAGGCGCTCTTGCCGCGGGCGGGGTTGCGGCGGCCGGCGGAGCGCTCGCAGGACGCGCGGCGCTCGTCAGCGGAGCGTCGCGGTCAGCGGCTGGCGCATCGGCGGCATCACGCCCGTCTGGCGGAGCGGCGCCTCCGACCGGAGGCTGCCGCCCCCAGCCGTCTGGCGGTTCCTCCCCGCCGTCCGGCATCGGCGGCGCGAAACCCGTGCCGGAACGCCCAGCCGGCGGTGCGGGGAGCCCGGATCCTGCGAGCGAAGCGGGCTCCACGACAGCATCGCCGCAAACTGACAGGCCGCCGCTCAACGAGGACAAGGCGCCCGCGCGCCCCGCCGAACGGACGTCGCGTCGACCAGGCGGCCGGTCCGCGGCCCTGCAAGCGTTCGTCATCGCCAACAGCGGGCGTGGATTGATGCCTGCGGGGGAAAACAGCGGCGCCGTCAAACCCACTTTCAGATCCGAGGATTGAACGTGAACCCCTTCTCGAAACCCAAGCGAGCCCTGACCGCCTCGCCGGGCAGCACGCCCTATCAGAGAGCCGGTCAGGTCTGGGACGACCGCATGGGTCTCTCCATCGCGCATGCCCGGAACTGGCGGCGCATGGCGCTCGCCAATCTGGCCCTGGCGGCCTTCCTCGGAGCAGGGTGGTGGGTGCAGGCTGATCGGGCCGTCGTCAAACCTTTCGTGGTCGAGGTCGCGGACTGGGGGCAGACCCAGAAGATCACCGCTCTGGACGGTCGTTACGAGCCGACGGAGGCCCAGACGAGCTATGCGCTCGCTCAATGGATCCGGGACGTCCGGTCAAAGTCGATAGACCCCATCGTCATCCGCCAGAACTGGCTGCGCGCCTACGACCTGCTGACGCCAAAGGCGTCGAGCTTCCTCAATGACTGGGCCCAGGCTCGTGATCCGTTCGCGGAGGCCGGTCGTGAGGCCGTCAATGTGGAGGTTCTGAACGTCGTGCGTCGCAGCGACCGAAGCTTCGACCTCCAGTGGCGAGAGACCCGCTTCGTCAACGGCCAGCAAGCCGGAACCGAACGCTGGCGCGCCCTGATCACCGTCGCCCATCAGCCGCCTCGCACAGAGGCGGAGCTGATGCGCAATCCCCTTGGCCTTAGAATCGAGGATGTCTCATGGACCCCCGACGCTTCCTGACGCTCGCCGCCCTTTCCCTGGTGCTCGGGGGCTGCGCTCTGCTTCGTCCTGTCGCTCCCGCTGCGGACGGGACCTATCCTGTCGCCGTGACGGAAGACGCCCCTGCGGAGGCGGGCGGCGTCGCACCGAGCGAGAGCTTGTCGACGCCGCCGGACTCCGACGTCCTCTCGGCGAGCGCAGGCCCGGCCGCCGCAGAGCCGATCTCGGCGCGTTCCATCCCGGACCTCGTCGACACGCGAGACCGGCCGGATCGACCCCGCGAGGCGCCGGAGCCCCAAAGAAGGCCGGAGGGCAGGGGAGCGGCTCCGACGGTCTTTGGTTCGGCCAGCGGCCTGTCCGGAGCTGACGGCTTCATCGGCGGCATCCGGGTCTTCGAATGGCGAGATGGCCGGATCTATGAGGTCAGGACGGCGCCGCTGCGCGTCACTGTCCTGACGCTGGCGCCGGGCGAAACCGTGAGCGCAAAGGCGGCGGGCGACACGGTGCGCTGGCAGATCGGAGAGAGCGCTTCTGGTTCCGGGCAAGACGCCCGCACCCATGTCCTGATCAAGCCCCTTCGCGCGGGGCTGGAGACCAATCTGGTTCTGACCACCAACCAGAGGGTCTATCTGCTGACGCTCCGAAGCGGGGAGGCCGAAGCCTTCAATCCCGCCGTCGTCTGGGATCATGGCTCACGACCGGTCAGGCTGGCGGCGCCGACCGACCCGCCGCCTTCTGTCGATGTCGAGGCGGTGGCTCCTCAAGGCCCCCTCGATGCCAGGTTCAGGATCCAGCCCCAGGGCCGTGCGCCGGTATGGACGCCGACTGCGGTTTTCACAGACGGCGTGCGCACCTTCATCGCCCTTTCCCCTGACGCCCGGGTGAGTGAAGCGCCGGCCCTGTTTGTCCGCCGCAACGGCGAACTCCAGCTGGTCAACTACCGGCAGTCCGACGGGCTGATCATCGTCGACCGGAGGTTCGACGAGGCCGAGCTGCGCGTCGGCGGTTCCCGCCCGCAGATTGTCCGCATCCTCCGAACGCCAGGAGCCGTGTGATGAGTGACCCCGCCTCTCCTCTCAATCAATCGACCGAGACCGCCACGTCCCATGAGCCGTCGACGCCCCCGACGTCGAAGGCCGTGCCCCCTCCGCTTATGGGGCGTGCGTCCCGCCCGTCGGCGGTCCGGATCCGCAAGCCGGTCGTGCAGGGCGCCGTAATGATCGCCGCGCTCCTTGTCTCGGGTTCGCTCGCCTGGGCCTTCATCATCCAGCCCAAGCTGACCAGCCAGGCGCGTGACGCTGCAAACGAAATCCGCCCGGACGCTCCGAGGGGCGGCGTCCGCCCCTCGGAACGCGTGACGGATCAGCCCGCAACCTATGACCGCCTCCCGCCGCCACGTGTTTTCGGAGCGCGGGACGAAGGGAGATCCCAGATCGATGCGTCGCCGTCCGATCCAGCGATTTCGCCGGTTGCGCACACCGCCAATTCCGGCGCGCCCGCCGCCCCTAGGCCAGGCGCGCTCGCGGCGGCGTCAGGCTTGTTCTTTCCGGAGGGGGGAGCGGCCAGACCGCCGTCCGCCCCTGCGGCCGCCGCGGCGGCGCTCGCGACCGTCGGCCCCTCCGCGACCGCAAGGGACTACGGGACGATCTACAGCCCTCACGAACTGATCGCCCCTGTGTCTCCTTATGAGCTGAAGGCCGGCGCCATCGTTCCCGGCGCGCTCCTCACCGCCGTCGATACGGGCCGGGCTGGACCCGTGCTGGCGACCGTGACGCAGAACATCTTCGACTCCATCTCGGGACGTCATCTGGTTATTCCCCAGGGGACGCGCCTGCTCGGGCGGTACGAGGGTGACAGCGCCTACGGCGATCGCCGCGCCTTTCTGGTGTGGGATCGCATGATCCTTCCCAACGGCAAGAGCCTGCTGCTGGCGCAGGAGCAAGGCGTCGACGCACAGGGTGCGGTCGGCGTCCGGGGGCAGGTCGACCGGCGTCTCGGCTCGCTTGGGATCGCCAGTCTGTTTGCGGGCGCGATCAGCACGATCGGCGAACTGGCGCGGGGGCGATCTGACGATCGCTCCGTGGTCGCCAGCGCGGGGGATGCGGCGTCCATCGAGGCGGCGCAGGTCGGAGGACGATTGATTGACCGGGAACTGGCGGTGCGGCCTTCGATCCGGGTTGAGGCCGGCACGCCGGTCAGCGTGATGATCACGCGGGATCTCATTCTGGAGCCATACATCCGATGACCCGAGCATCTCGTCTCATCCAGTGGACCGTTGCGCCGGGCGCCGGCCTGGTCCTCTTGGGCGCAGCCACCGCGCACACGCCCACACCGGCTCTCGTCAATGAAAGCCCGAGCCTCCCCGCTGGGTTCTACGTCCGGCTTCCGTTGGCCCTCCCGGAGCGCGGCGCCGTCGTCGCTATTCGCCAGCCTGACGTCGTTCGGCCCTATCTGGCGCGGCGCGGCATGCCGTCTTCCGTGCGGCTCATAAAGCGGGTCGCGGCGACGGGCGGCGACCTGGTCTGTTCGGACGGGCGATGGTTGATCGGACCCTTCCGCACCGAACCCATCAGGTCAGAGGATCGGGCGGGAGAGCGGCTTCCCGTATGGCGCGGCTGCCGCCGCCTCGCCCCCGATGAACGTCTCCTTCTGGGAGACACGTCCACGAGCCTGGACAGCCGCTATTTCGGACCGGTGAAGCTCGGCGAGATCGATGGCGTCTATCGGGAGGCCCTGACATGGTGAGACCTGTTGTTGCGCTCTCGATCCTGGCCGTTCTCGGCGTCGGCAGTCCGGCGCTGGCCCAGTCGTCTATCAGCTGGAGCGAGGCTGGCGGCCCCTTGTTCGCTGGCGTGCATAGTCCGGCGCCGCAGCGCGACGGCGAGGTTTCGGCCGAGCCGTTCCGGCTGCGCGCTGCAGAGCAGCCGTTCGCCCCGGCGGTAGCGGTTGCTGCCGAACGTCATGGTCTGGACCCGAAGCTGCTTCACGCGGTGGTGGCTGTGGAGAGCGCCTATCGCGCCCGCGTCTGTTCGTCCGCCGGCGCGTGCGGCCTGACCCAACTCATGCCCGGGACCGCCGCCGAGCTGGGCGTCGTGGATCGTTTCGATCCCGCCGACAACCTGGCCGGAGGGGCGAACTATCTGGCGCGGCAGCTCCATCGCTTCGGGGATCTCAGGCTCGCTCTCGCGGCCTACAACGCCGGTCCGGATCGCGTGGCGCGTCTGGGACGAGTTCCGAACATCGCCGAAACCCGCGCCTACGTCGTCGCCGTCATCGACTGTTATCTGGCGCTGACGGCGGGGAGGGGCGTCCGATCTTCCCGCGACTGCGGGCCGGGGGAGGTCGAGCTATGAGCGGCGTGCCGGAGATGGATGCGGACGTCGAAGCTCAGCCCTGCTTCGAGGCCTGGCTCACGCGCGCGCAGGCGTCGCTCTATCTTGAACGCAAGGGTATCCGGATGAAGGCGACGACCCTCGCCCGGGCCTATTCCACCGGCTCAGGCGGACCGCCCTGCCGCCATGTGCGCAACAAGCCCTTCTATCCCGTAGACCTGCTGGAGGCCTGGGCGGAGGCCCAGATCACGGCGCCGGTCTCCTCCTCGAGCGAACGGCAGCGGTTGCGGCGGGAGTCCCGGAAAGCAGAGCGCCCTCATGACCCCTGAGCGCCCCGATCTGGAAACCCTGATCAACGACCCTGCCGTCAGCTATCCGCTGAAGGCCGTTCTGGTCGTGTGGTGGGGCCGCGATCCCGTGGATGCGGCGAACGACGCCGCCGTGGTGGCGGAGATCATGGGCCGTCGGGCCGTCGCCCTCATCGGAGGGTCTCATGTCGCATAACGACGGTCTGGACCGGTTTCTGGCCTGGCGTCAGGTGCGCGACCTGACGGGGCTGGGGCGCACTACGGCCTGGCGGCTGCGTCGCGCCGGCCAGTTCCCTGAGCCGGTGCCGATCTCGCCGGGCCGCGTCGCCTGGCGGGCGCGGGACATCGCCGCCTGGCATGAGAGTCGAGGCCCCATCATTCCGTCGTTCACGCCAAAGCCTGCCCCGCTGACGGCGCCGGCTCGGGGCCGTCCATCGCTGCGTTTGGTCACCGCGTCGCCGTCCCGGGACGAAGGCACGAAGGAGCCTGTGGGCGAGGTTCGCAATACCGGCGCACGGCGCAGGTCCATCGTGTCTGAAGGACAACTGGGGTTTGATTTCTGAGGGCTTTGTGGCGGGGGAGGACAGGCCTGATCTTCGCCGCGCGAGACTCCCGTTGTCTGTCTAAAGCGACTAGGATCGGTTCGCCCGGTGCGGCCCACGCGTATGTACAGGCTTCGGCTAAAGGCGTGGGCGCATGCGAATCTCACATGTTCTCAACGCCCGGCGCACCCGGTCCGCCAGCCTTTGTCGGCATCAGTGCTTCGTCGACTATCGATCCCTGTCAAAGCCAACCTCCGCAGGCATCTCGAACGTTCAACTTCGAATATGCTTCTGTCCACCGCGCTTTTCTGGCTAGACTCGTCGTCATGAAGTCGGACCTCGATCATCTTCCAGCCCGTCAGCAGCAGGAGCTCGCGCATGTCCGCACGACCCTGCTGACCGAGTTCGAGGCTGCGCTGCGCAAGGGCGCCGGCGGCACCTCGGATTGGCGCAAGGGCGGCCAAGTCCTGAAGATCATCCTGTTCGGCAGCTATGCCCGGACCGACTGGGTCGACGAACCCGAGAACGGCTATCTTAGCGATTTCGATCTGCTAGTGATCGTCAGTCATCCGAAGCTGACGGACATCGCCGACTACTGGTGGGTCGCCGAGAACAAGATCATGAGCGACCCTTCGGTCGGCCGGATCGTCAACATCATCGTCCATGATCTTGCCGAGGTGAACCAGGCCATCGGCCGGGGCGAATACTTCTGGACCGACATCGTTCGCGACGGCGTCATGCTCTACGAAATGCCCGGCCATCCTCTGGCCGTGGCCAAGCCGATGACGCCCAAGGACGCCGTCGAAATGGCGCAGCAGCACTTCAACGTTTGGTTTTCTAAGATCGAAGAGTCTCTGGTTGGTGCAGAGTTCTATATCGGCAGGGGCAACAGGAAGGACGCTGCCTACAACCTCCACCAAGCGGCTGAGCGCGCCTACATCTGCTTCCTGCTGGTCCACACCTTCTATTTTCCCCGGTCTCACAACATCAAATTCCTCCGCTCTCTTGCGGAAGACGTCGACAAGCGGCTGATTGAGGCTTGGCCCCGCGAACAGAAGATTGACCGGCGTCGGTTCGAGACCCTCAAGCGCGCCTATGTCGAGGCCCGCTATTCGGACCAGTATGACATCAGCGTGGACGATCTCGAGGCTCTGGCAATGTGCGCGCGGCGCCTGCGAACTCTGGTGGGCGAAACCTGTCAGGCCAAGTTGGCAGCGCTGAGGCTTGAGGCCGAACGGTTCTGATCTTCCCTTTTTCGACCGGCCTCGCGACGCCGCGTGATCCGGCGGATGAGCTAAGCCAGCTTCTCCAGGGCTGCGTCATACCTCTCACGAGCCACTGCGAGCGTAGCACGCGCCTGTGTTCTGGATGGCTCATCCAGACTTTGGCGGAAGCCTTCATGAGCGGCGCACAGAGCAGCTAAAGCGCAGTCCCACTCGACAATAGCCGGGTCATTGAAGTCGATCATCTGGCCGATCCTTCCCTCACATCTGAGTAGGAACGGCCCAGGCTGATATTCCGCCCTGCGGCCAAACTTCGCGGCAGACCGGAGCATGCCTATGAAGGATGGTCCTGGGCAGCCAGTGCCTCCACGAGATCGGTAATTGCCTCGCGCTGACCGGTGGGAAGATCACCCCAAGCCCTTAGCAGCCGCTCAGCACCAATGACTGTGGCCTCTTCGGCGCCGTACAACTCTCCAATGCTGCATCGTAGCGCCTTGGCTAGAGCGGGCATTTTGTCGGATGGCACCCGATTCTTGCCTGCAAGGTATTTCTGAACTTGCTGGAATGAGACCCCCAGGACGTCGGCAAGCTGGACCTGGCTCAAACCGAGCGCAGCCCGACGACTGTCTATATTTTCCGCAATTCGCGTTGTGACTTCCTTGTCTTCCGCCACCTTGGCCATCCCGCACTGCCACTGAAACGACTGATCACAAGATCGTCGATTGAAAGCTAACGCAACGGCATTCTCGGCGAAATGGCGTCTCGGTTTTCGAGGAACTGAAATCCTCCAGATGCATCAAGGTGATGTGCCGATTGGCTATAGCAGCCATGCCCACACTTCCAGTTGGAAATATGTAGTCCAGCCACATAGTCGCATCTGTCTGAGTCTGACGTAGACCGCCATCAACAAGAAGCAAGGTTCGTGGGTGTGGCAATAATTTACGTTTCCAGCCTATAATTACCCGTAATCAAGCTTTACTGTAACGCAAAACTCTATAACGGTTTCGATGCGCAACACTTGGGGCGTGGGGCAAGTGCCGAACCTTCATTGGCTGCGGCGCTAGGGGCGGCCCGTCTTTCCTCCAAACATAAGGCCGGGCCGCTCTTCCTCTTTTTCCCTCACTCCGTGAGTGCGGCATTCTTACTCAGCGAAATACGGCGAGATCACGTATTCCTACGTAATCAGAATTCAGGACCAGTTAACCGAGCAAGAGCAGCCTCGACGTGCCAGCCTATGGAGGGAAAGATGGCGCGTAAGACCGGCTTTGACGAAGCTGTGAAGTTGCTGCGACAGGCGAGACTTCTTCCAGAAGAAGAAGCCCCAGACACTGACGATCTTGAGAAGATCGTATTGCGTCACACACCCACGCACTGGGAGCAAGCCGCCGATATCCTCGACGAAGTTGCGTACAATATGCAGGCTGGTGCCAGATGCGACGGTCTCGACGTCGCGGCTGTAAACCGTATCGGTTTCTGGCTGCGCCAGCTTGATGTTGACGAGCGCATCAAGCTCGCGGCGACCGCTCACGCCCCCGTGCACAGCAGAGCGGCTTAACCAGGAACCTGATGAACCAAAACCGCGGTGAATGGATGCCCCGGAGTCACAGCCTCCGGGGCTTTTTCAATTGACGTGATCCTGGTTCTCATCCGGCCGCAACGAGCTCCCGGGTTGATCTGAGCTGGGGTTGGCCGAACTGTTCGGTGAGCGCTTCTGGCTAGGTCTGCGGCGTCAGCCAGCCGAGCTTGGAGTGGGGGCGCCGTTCGTTATCGTCGCATCCCCACGCCTCCATCATAGCGCGGGCGTGCGGCAGAGAGCGGAATAACGTCTCGTTCAACAGCTCGTCGCGCAGGCGGCAGTTGTTTCAGAGGGCATGTTCCGCCTCGACACGCTGATGGTTGAAGGCGGGTCCGCCCACAAGCAGCGGAGGCTCCCCGCTGGAAAGGGGAGGGAAGCAGACCGGCATCGCCGATGCTGCAGTCAATGCAGAAGCCTTGTCGAACACAGACTAGTTTTGAAATGGGCCCGTCCAGCTTGAAGGGCGGGCTCTTTTCAGCCTGCAACATCTCACCAAGCCCTCATCTCGGTCCCGCCACGGCTCGCTGTGGCGAGACCGCTTCACAGGAGATCGTCCGTGCATAAGATCGTTGTGGAACCTCTCGGAGACGCTTGGGCTGTCTTCGTCGATGAGACGGAACCCGTCACCTTCACCACCGGAGGAAAAGCAGAAGACGCCGCGAAACGCGTGGCGTTCAGTCTGGCGCTGGAAAACCAGGAGGTTGAACTTCATATTCTCCTGCGTAACGGACAGCCTGGCGCGAGATTCATCAGATCCTGATCCGTCTGGGCTTCTTCCTGGAGTGTCTCATCCAGAAGCGCTGCGGCGTCGTTCAAGCCGAGAACCAAGGCCCAGCGTTTGAGCGTGCCGTAACGGGTGATTTCATAATGCTCCACCGCCTGCGCGGCAGCGAGCAGACCGGCGTCGAGGGCGGGGCTGCCCTTGTATTCTTCGATGATCTCGTCGCCCTCGGCCAATATGCCTTCGATTGCGTCGCAGGTCTTGCCACGCGGCGCCTTGCCGATGATCTCGAAGACCTGCTGAAGGCGTTCGATCTGGCCTTCGGTCTGATCCTTGTGCTTGGCGAACGCGGCCTTCAGTTCCGGCGCCTGAGCGGCGCGGGCCATCTTCGGCAGAGACTTCAGGATTTTCCGTTCTGCATAATAGATGTCTCGCAGCGTGTCGTGAAACAGGGTGTCGAGCGTTTTCTCAACCATGGCTTCAGGGGGCGGGGACCGGGAGCACTTTCACCGTCCGCCTCCCTCAGACGCTCGCGGCCTAAGCGTGTAGCAAAGGTCTAGCTTTGCGTTCCTGTGCGGAGTGGGAGGGGCCAATCGCTAGTGAGCCGCACGCCGCCGCTTCCGCATTCTCAACGTGGTCGACGACGTCACCCGCGAATGTCTGGCGGCGATCCCCGACACCTCTATCTTAGGATGTCGTGTCGCACGTGAGCTGACGATGCTGATTGCTCGCCGGGGCCGCCCCGCGATGATCGTCAGCGACAACGGTACCGAGTTCACGTCTATGGCCATCCTGGCCTGGGCGCAGGATCATGACGTCGACTGGGACTACGTCCGCGCCGGGCAAGCCGGCTCAGAACGGGTTTGTGGAATCTTTCGACGGCCGGATGCGGGACGAGCTGCTCAATGAGAGCCTGTTCTTCAGTCTCGACCACATACGTCAGAAGGTCGCCGTTTGGGCGCAGGGCTACAATACGCGCCGGCCACACTCGTCGATCGGCCGCCTCACGCCGGAGGTTTTGGTCGCCAGTCTGACCGCAACAGGCCGGCCCGCTGCGCAGGATGAAACCTGCGCGACCCCGGCCTGTTGCTCACCTCACGCTGCGAGGCGTAACTAACTTAAGGGCTCTGGTCCCTGCTGGATGACAACTCAGGGGCACGTCACCAGTCTTCCGTTTCGAGGGGCCAGTCCGGTTTCACCTCTTTCTTGAAATCGACGTGTCGCCTTCCACGTGAGCGTTCGAGCCGCCTAAAAGAATGGCCGAGCGAATGACGCTCGGCCTAGTCCCTGTGGGAAGCCTCGGTGGCAAGGCCCTTGACCGGACGATGAACGTCCGGTCAAGGTTCAAGCGCCGGGGAATGCGCTTGTTTGTGTCCGGAGGATTATTGCATCCGGAACTCACCGGACGTTCCGCCGGTCGGAGTAACGGCAAGTGTGCCAGTGACCTGACAGGTCGAGGGGGAGCCGGCGACGAACGCGGTCGGATCCGTCTCGATTCGGTTTGGACCCTTGCTGCCCCAATAGAGTTTCAGCGGCGCGAGATTGCCAGTGCAGGTTCCAGCCCCGGCCTGGACCGAG
Organism: Brevundimonas nasdae; assembly: GCF_019395145.1. Taxonomy (NCBI): domain Bacteria; kingdom Pseudomonadati; phylum Pseudomonadota; class Alphaproteobacteria; order Caulobacterales; family Caulobacteraceae; genus Brevundimonas; species Brevundimonas nasdae. The sequence goes on along the minus strand of NZ_CP080034.1, from coordinate 2,457,377 downwards.
ACGTCCAGCGAAACGCCTCCCTCGTCCGTACCCTTGGACACTTTGTGGATCGCCCAATTGGTGGTCAGCGGACGAATGACGGTTCCGCACAGACCATTACCCGGGCTGAAAGTGACGTTCGTGCCAGTGGCGTTTCCGGCGGCGTCGACGACGATGTCCATCGAGACGTGGCAGAAAATATTCGGGATCGTCTGATAAAGTTGCAGATCACCTTCAGCGCGATAGGTGCCGGGCGCCGTCGCAAAGTCCGCAGCGCTAGCGGAAGCAGCGCCAAACAAAGTTACAGCAGCAATGGAAGAGACTACAGCAAACATCTTATTCATGATCCGTGCCTTTCTTCATTATATTTTACCTGAAAACAATTTTTCAGATTAGTGAAATCTATAGCTAAAACGCATATAGTCAATACTTATATCAAAACTTCTTTGATATTGAGATCGCGATAATTCGAGGATCTAGTGTGAATACGTTTGTGGTTAACATCGTGTCGTCGCTGTTCGTGAAAGCATCGACTATTGGACTGTCATCAAAGACATTTTTTACATAGGCACTGACAACTATGCCGGATGAAAGGTTCTCAATCGAAAGAGATAGGTTGGCATTGCCCCACCCTTTAAGTCGGTCGTACTCGGTATTGTAAACGCGGAAGTAACTTTTAGCTTGGCGATAATAATCACCTCTAAGAGTAATGTTTGTTCTGCCGATATTCCAGACGTACTCGGCGCCGATACTGGCGGTCCATCGCGGAGAGTTCGGCAGCTCGTTCCCGCCGAGATCAGCCATAAAGCCGCGGCCGTTGTTAGGTGCATCCGTCAGCGGATTGTAGGTGACGCCGTATAGAGCCCAGAAGGGCGTGCCACCGACGAAGCTTGGATCAAAGGAACCGTAGTTCTTGGAACCGCCGCAGAGGACCTGAAGCGCGAGCTGGTTCAATCCGTCGCCATAGTTGCTGCGAACGATCTTCTCGACGATCGCGGTCGGTGCCACGCAGTTCGACGGCACCTGAACCCAAGGGCGCAGCACCATCCAATCGGGATTGCCCTGAGTCCGATTCATCACGTCGATGGAGCCTTCGCCATTGGCGATGCGGGTTTTGAGATAGCCGAAGTTCCCGTCGATCCGGAAGTGTGGCGTCGCCTGGTAGGCGACCTCCAGTTCCAGCCCCATGCTTTCCGCATCAAAGTTCTCGTTCAATGAAATACGGTCGACGATCTGCGAGACCTGATAGTCAGTGTAGTCGTAGTAGAAGGCCGTAGCGTTCACCCGCAGCCGCCGATCCAACAGATTGCTCTTGATCCCCACCTCATAGGCGTTGAGGAATTCGGGATCGAAGACGCTGGACTGGGGCAGATACTGCACCACGCGCGGATCGATGCCCGCGCGGGGCGGGTTGGTCCCGCCGCCCTTGTATCCGCGAGCGTAGGACGCATAGGCCATCAGATTGGTCGTCGGCTTCCAGTCCAGCACTAGGCGTCCCGTCGTCTCGGCCCAATTTTGCTTGATATCGGGAAGCGCCTCAAAGCCTCGGGCGATCGAGCCGCCGGTCAGGTGCCCGTAGCCGAGACTGTCTCGCGTCCCGAGCAACAACTGGGTCGGATAGGGCGTCGTCGTCTTGGTGTCGTCGGTGTAGCGCAGCCCAGCCGTCAGACGGAAAGTGTCCGCAAGGTCGATATAGGCTTCGCCGAAGACGCCGAAGGATTCCGTCGTCACCTCGTTCTTGCTGCGGAAATAGTTGTGCCCGTCGCCGGCGATATTATCGATCGAGGAACGGTCGACATAGACGCATTCGGTCTGGCTGCCGTCGACGCAAGGAATCGACATGCCGCTGTTGAGTGGGCCGCCGCCGGGGACCTGTATCGTATTGTACCACTGCTCGGCGATCAGGGTGAAGACGTTGTTGAAGACGTAGTAGTCATCTCTAGTATCAAACTTGAGATAGTTCGCTCCGAGGTTGAAGTTAAATCGTCCGCCAAAACTCGACTGAAGACGGAATTCCTGGAAAAATTGCTCGTTATTCGACTTGCTCAGGTCGACGGCCAGCATCCGGCTGGATGGTCCAAGCTGAGGGTCTGTGTATATCCCGCCTGGCGCTGCATTATATCTTGTCTCATGGACCGGGCTGATCTGACCAAAGACGTTTTTGTAGTCGTCATAGTCGCTACGATTGAATATCTCGTTGGATACATATCGCATGTAGTCTTGGGTTGACCAAAATTCGTCCTTTGCATAGGTCGTCTGCGACACGAATTTCAGGGATGGCGACAGGTCAAATTCGAGATTCAACTGATAGACATCATTGGTCGCACGGAATCTCGGGTCGTAGCTGGTGGCGATCTCGCGAAGGTTCGTCGACTGGGTGACGCCGGCATAGGGATTTACACCCTGAGAAATGCCGCTGATCGAAGTGAGCCTGCCGTCGATTGTGCGAAAGCCGTAGGCGATATTCGCCGCCGCCCAGATTTGCCCCATGCTGGTGCCGTTGGGTGTGCCGTAGGCCGCATCGTCGAAGAGGCTGCCGGGCTGGCAGCCCTGACTCAGAACCCCCCTCAGGAAAGAACTTGTGAGGGTGTAGCTTCCTACCTGCGCGGGACCCGGATCGGTCGTGCAAAGTTGCTTGCCGGTTCGCGAACGATTGTCGTCCTCGCCGAAATGCTCCCAAATCAGGTTGGCGCGGAAACTGTCTGTCGGTTCCCAGGCTGCCGACAGACGAACCGAGTACAGATCGCGCCCGTTGACGTGAGTCTCGTTGAAGGTGTTGTAGTCGAAGCCGTCGCGCTTGGTCAGGCCGGCCGCCGCCCGAATCCATAAGGTGTCGGCCAGCGGGATGTTGACCATCATCTGGCCGCGAACCGAGCCGTAGTTGCCCGTCTCAGCTTTCAGCATGGCGTCGAAGTCCGGACCCGGCAGGTTCGGGAACATGTTGACGACGCCCGCCGTCGCGTTGCGGCCGTAGAGGGTCCCTTGCGGTCCGCGCAGCACCTCGACACGATTCACGTCCAGATATTCCTGCTCGAACAGGCGATTGCGGATCAGCGGAGTGTTATTGAAACTCACCGCCACCGCTGGATCTGACGAAGCCGACACAGCCTTGGTCCCGATCCCCCGGATCGAGAAGTTGTACATGCTGAAATTGCCTTTGGAGAAGGTCACGTTCGGCACTGCGCGGAACAACTCGGACCCGCCCTCGATCTTCATCGCGTCAAGGTTTTCGGCCGAGAAGGCCGAAACGGCGATCGGCACGTCCTGGATTGATTGTTCACGCTTCTGGGCGGTGACGACGATGTCCTCGACGGACGTCGGCTCCTGAGCGATCAGGTTCTGCCCGCCGAGGTCGTTTCCCCCAGCGTCCCCTTGGCCGGTGCGAACCAGGCGTACGGCGCTCGGGCTGGCGAACTCGGCGCTGAGACCGGTGCCGGACAAGAGTTGGCTCAGCGCTTCATCGACCGGCAGGTGACCCGAGACGGCGCGACCGCGCAGCCCGGAGGTAAGGGATTGTTCGGCGGCGATGGAGATTCCGGCCTGACGCCCGAATTCCAGCAGGCTTTGCGACAGCGGGGCGGGCCGGATATTGAACGATGCTACCGCCGACTGGGCCGCAGCCCCCAGCGGCGCCGCCGCAATCAGCAAGGCGGCGCAGCCAGCCCCAGCCAACATGCGCAAACGCGAAAAACGGACATGCGAAGACCGCAACACCATAAGCCTCTCCCTCCCAAGAGATCGTTGTTTTGAAGGGATTGACGATTCAGGCGGGAAAGACCCTACCTCCCGTCGCGAACTTTTTTCAATTTCGCGAAGATTGTTTCAGGCGAGGGGCTTAAGCCTGTCCGCCCGTCCGTTGCTCTGAACATCCGCATTCAAGAGGGAGGCCAGCCGTTTCACCGTGTCGGCGCGGTCGTCGATCACCAGCCTCAGCGTCACGTGACGCCGGCCGAGGTCGGCATCCGCGGCGATGGGGCGGTCGTAGAAGCGATTGACGTCCTGCACGATCTGATCGACCGGGGCGTCCTCGTATGTCAGGACGCGCTGGCGCCATTCATCGACCGCGCCCGGCGCGATATTCGAGATTTTCACCGGTGCCTGCGCAGGGTGGGCGGTGTCGCGGACCTGAAACCGCTGGCCAGCGCGAAGAAAAACCGGCTTGTCGTCGCCCGCGAGGCGCCGCACTTGCACCACGCCTTCCTTGACGGCGACATCGAGGCTACGATCGCGAATGCGGACGTTGAACGCCGTTCCGATCGCGCGAACTTCGAAGCCCGCCGTCCGAACCAGGAATGGACGCTCCGGGTCTTTATGCACCACGAAGGTCGCCTCGCCCTCGGTCAAATGCACGAGCCGCTCGCGGGCGTTGATATCGTAGCGCGCCTTCGTAACGACGTTCAGGGCGACAATGCTGCCGTCCGGAAGTTCCTGACTGCGCTGTTCGCCGATGCCCGTTATCGCCGACGGTTGATGAAGTTTCCAGGCCGCGCCAGCGGCTAGGCTTCCTAAGCCGAGCACGAGAACGGCGGCGATCACCTTCCGGCGGTCGCGATGGACTGGCAGCCGGCCTGGTCGCGGAATGCCCCTCCCAACGGCGGCCAATTCCCCCCAGACCTCGTGCATGCGGTTCAGCGCGGCCTGATGCAAAGGGTCAGCGCGCCAGGCGTCGAATGCCTGCCGTTCCTCCAGCGGCATCGGGCCTCGCCGCTGAGCGGCGAACCATCGGGCTGCTTCTTCGTGAATGTCGTCGTCTAGGATCATGAACGGAGCGCTACCGACCGGAAAGTCCGGAGGACACCCTTATAGACGAACGAATAGGGCTGTTCCCTACTTGTCGAGTTCATCCGCATGCATTTTTCGGGTCAGTTCGAGCATCGCGGCCGAAATATGCTTCTCGATCGCCTTGATGCTGACCCCCATCGCCCGCGCGATCTCGAGATAACTCAGCCCGTCGATCCGGTGCAGCAGGAAGGCTTCCTTACGGCGGTCGGGCATGGTGTCTATCACTTGCAGTGCTCGCTTGAGACGTTCGCTCGCTAGGAGCGCGCGCTCGGGATCGGCTTCGGGGCAGGGGTGATGATCGTCGGCCTCGTCCGACCGGAAGAGCCGGGTCGCCAGCGCACGGGATCGCAACCGATCGATCACCAGGTTCCGCGCCATTCGGTACAAGAGGTGTGTCGGCGCAGCGATCGGCTCGCGGCGCGCGGTCTCGATAAGCTTCAGGCACGCGTCTTGCGCTATATCCGCCTCTTCGCCCTCGACGCGGCGCGTAATGGCGCGCAATCCGTCGGCGCTCGAACGAAACGCCGCCTCCAGATCCCGGGCCGTCGCAATACGTGATAGCGGCTTCACTACGACCCTCCCCGGACCATCGCTCGCTCGCGGACACTCTGGGTCAAAGGTGACGCGCGCGTCAACCCAAGCGCGAACCTACAAGCGCGAACCTAGAAGCGCTGTTGCAACGTCAACCGGACGGTCTGTCCAAGAGGGTCTTGCACGTCGCGGCCGTATCCCGGTGCGACGGATCCGTCGCCGAGGCGCGCCTCGCGTCGGGCGTCCAACAGATTTTCGATGTCGAGATTGACCTGCACGCCCCCGCTTCGTCGTTGAGGACCGTCTTCGGCGGGCATCCTCAATCCGCTTGAGGTCAGTTGAAGACTTAAACGCAGATCGACCGTCGTGAAGGGCGAGACGACGAGATCGCCCGGCCCGTCCTGCCCGCCGACGCGGCGGGTCCGATATCCGTCCTGCCACTGGGCGGATACGTTCGCGCCCCACGGCCCGCGCCGTGCGTCAACCATCACGCGGGCGTTCTGCCGCGCTAGGCCGCCGCCGTCGCCATGCAGACGATCCAGTTCGCGCAGGCCGCCGCGCAGTTGAATTATGCTCGACAGTTGCAGCGTATGATTGACGGCGATGCGCAACACCGTCGCTTTGCCCTCGCCGACCCCCGTTGGGCGCGGAAGGTTGAAGTTCAGACCCGTGCTCAGACTCTCGGTCAAGGTCGAACTGAAGTTCACCGGGCGATAGTCGATGCTGATCAGGCGGCCTTCCGGATCGCGTTGAAAACGCTCAGGAAACGCCACCTCGATCTCCTCGGTCAAGCCAGGAAGGGCGCCGATGCCGTCGGACGCCTTGGCCCTCTGATAGGCCACGTTCGCCGAAATGGCCCAGGACGTGAATGGCCCGAGAGCTGTAATCAAGGAGAATCGGTCAGATCGAGGCGGGCTCAGGTCAGGATTGCCGCCTCGCAGCGGTAGAATCTCGACCGCTTCCCCGTTTCGGAAATCGAAGACGACGATAGGGGCACCGTAGTATTCCGGCTCCGTCCTGACGATATCCGGCACGCTCTCCGTCGAACCAACCCATTCGCCATTTAGCCGGATCCCCCGATGAGGGGCCCATGACAGGCCTGCGCGCAATTCCTCGCCTCCACCGCCGCCGCTTTGTCGCACGCCTGCGCCGAATGTCGCCGCGAGATCGCCGAGCAGTCGACGCGGGAATGAAGCCGCGCCCGCCTTCGAAAGCGGAACCGCAAGAAGGGCCTGAAGATCTTGGGATTGGAACGCGTTGTCTATAGAGACTCCATCCCGCGTCCCGACTGAGCGGTTCGTCATCAGACTGGTGTTCAGGTTGCCGGTCAGCGCGCCGGCCGGGAGGTCAAGAAGCGAGCGGCGTGCGGATCCAGTGAGGGTGAACGCCTGGGAATCGTTTCTAAGATCCTGAAGCCCACGTTCACGGCTCCAGGCCGCGCGCCCGTTCAGGTTGGCCTGCAAGAACCACCCAATAGCCTGGCCGCTAAATCCCGCCGAAGCCGTCAGATTTTCGAACGACCGATCCGTCGCGACCACGTCGTTTCCAAAGCGAACGATCCCACGACTATCCTGGGTCTGGGCATTCATGCTGAATACGCCCGACCAGTCGCCAAGCGCTCGTGTCGCGCTGAGGTTGACCAAGGCGGAGGCCGACTCAGGTCGGATCGTCACGATCTCGTCGTCGGATTCGTCTCGCGCAAGATAGCCTTTTCGTTCGCCCGCTCGGAGCGCTGTGTCGCGCGCAAGCCGAAGGCCAATCTGTTGGGTGTTGCGGCCGGCGATCGCGGAACGTCGAAGATCTCCCGAAAGCGAGGATGTGCCTCCCTGGGTCGGCCGTGTACCGACAAGGCGGCCGTCGTAGCTCGAGAATTGCGATTGCAGGACAAGGTTGACGACCCGCTGTCCGGAGGCCGCGCCGTAGATTCCGCCCGCCTGTGTGGGAAGCACTTCAGCACGCACGAGCGCATCGGGCGGGAAGCCGGTATAGGCTGAAAGGTTCGGAGTGGGCTGGCCGTTAATGAGAACCATGGGCTGCTCGCCGAGCGCGAGAATCTCGCCCATTCGCTTCAAAACTTCGTCAATGCTCCACGCGTGAAGTGCGTCGATGTCGGCGCCATCCAGTTCAAGTTGAGGCGGCGTGAGTGCGGCGCCGCGTCGGCCGAACACCTCGACGTCGTCGACCTGGACGGGTGCTTCTAGCTTCTGAGCGGCGACTTGACTTCGCGACGCCTCGACCGGTTCCAGTATGGCTGCGCTGTGCCCTGTGACGAAAGCGGCGATTAGCGGCAGCCAAGCCATCTCCACACCTCGCTGAAAGGGCCACAACCATTGATGGATGTCTAAGACGACTTTTTCGCGATGGCTAGACCGGATTACGTTTTGTCCCCTCGAGAGAAGAGGCACGACTTTCCCCATGTGGTAAAAAAGAAAGCGTATTACCCCTTTTATTCAGTAATTTTGCCCGACTTCCACATTGCATTATCAAGTATGAAGCGATGATATCCTTTTTGTTTTCACGGGTTCTCTTGGTATTTTTTTGTTATTCAAATTGGCGTCTGAGAGAAATCGCGTGCACATCCCGTTCGAACTATAACCTCTCTCCGCCAGATTTAATCAGTTCAACGCTTGGGTTCCATTATGACCCGCCCCCTGCCCGACTAGGGACCTTCCCAATGTCGCAGAAGGGTCAGCTTCGGCCTTTCGCCGAGAGATCGAAGACAATGGCAGTTCCGGACTGGGGCTGCGTGAAAGCGGGCGGGCATTCAGGTGAAGGAGGCGGAAGACAAGTCGAGCTTCGTCAGTTCGGGGCGTTTCATTTCTGTTTCAAGATGATGGTCAATGTCGTTGTTTCACGACTTATCAGGAATGTACCTCAAGGCGCAAAATTATTGGCCGGTGATCTGTTGGGTTGGGCGAATTGGGTTGTTTTATGTTCGTGACGAAAGTCAGGCGTAATTCACCGGTCGTAATTCAGGCAATAGGTACTGAAAACAATCGCCTGCATATATTTAGAAATAGTCCATAGGGTCGGCCAGAAATGGAAGAAATTAGTACGATTGAGCCCGCTGCGGAAATAATTTGCGCGTGGGTAGCGCCATTGAAAGACAAAATCAAAGCATACAACGGGACCTGAAATGTTAGATTGGCAAAAGTATCGACCAAAAATTTATTTACATGATGATTATCGTGAACTCTTGTTAGTATGTGAAGGAGGAAATCTCTATAAAGTCCGTAAGGTCGCCCAATTAATATTGATACAGGTATAGCAGCGACTCTAATTTTTAAAGTTTGGTCCAGAGTGAGCCCACTTATCGCTAGTTCGACAAAGCCTCCTACGAGAAAAGAGAAGGCTACCATTGCGAAAGTGTCGGCGAGAAAACGTCTTACCTCGTGCATTGTTTAATTCTGGAAATGTCATCCATTCTGCATACGTTTATTCTATAAGGTTTGCGCAGATTTTGTTAGTCAATTCGCATCGGTATCTATTCTTTTCTTTTATCTATAATAATGTTGTTAGAAACAACTTTGGGGTAAAGAGCCGCCCGAACATCGCCTTGATCGATGCCGACTACTTTCGATGTCGAGGACAATTCATCATCCAAGGGTCCGTTGAAAGAACTTAACAACTTCTTGGTTAAACTTATCGTGAAACGAGGTTCTGTCGAACCCGGGCGTAGGTGCGCAGATGGTGGGAGCAGCTAGCGAAAGGCCAGGTGAACATGGCGGCATGAAGTCGTAGTGTCCTGCGTTTTCAACGATTCTATATTCGAGCGTCGTAGGCAGTCGGTCGCGCAGCGACTCTGCGTTGTCCGGGGAGGGCACAATCTGGTCGTTTTGCGCTTGCCATAGCTGCACGGGAATTTGGATCTTGGCTAGACTGTCGTCTGTAAAGGAGTAGCCAAATGCAGGAGCGGCTATAACGGCCGCTTTGATGCGTCCATCGGAAGGGCTCGATTTCCAAAGATCCGAGTGGATGAATCGGCTTCCTAGCAGTCGACATGCAAAGTCATCTGTATGCGAGGTGCAATATCGTCTGATCGTGGGAAAAATCGGAGATCCCACCAATCGCCGAGACCACTGTGAAGCCGCCGGCTGAGAAACCGAAGGCTCCAATCCGACTGTCGTCGATTGTGAGTGAAGAACTTTGGTGGAATGCAATTCCGGTCATATGGTCAATCAGGCGGCTCAGTTGCGGTGCGCGACCGGTTAGTTGGTCCGCGCGGCTTATGTCGCGATAGTTGTCTCCTGGATGAACCCGCCCCGAGGCATCTTCCCCGCCCAAGATGCTCTCCCTTAGGATGCCTGCCGAACCCTTTTTCTCTCGATCGTCTACTGGAAACTGCCGTTCTCGGGGAGCGCCTCCAGGTGACGCGATTCGACGTCAAGGCGTCTAAGGGCATGAGCGTATCGTCTGGATCATGAGCCGAATGTCGTGTTTGCAATGTGCTCCGAATGACCGCGCTCCGATCTGGAACTCGGCTGGGCGCGCGCCACTGCTGACCGCTCAGGAGATGGCACCGACTTGCAATCCCTTGAACCTTGATTCAAGCTTGGAGTGCGTCACCTGCGGGTGGCGTCGAGGCGTGAGAACCTCGCTTGAGACGATCTGAACATTTTCGCTCCGCGGCAGCGGTGTGGTCGGCGCGTATGTCCAGGCCTTCGGGCTAAAGGCGTTGGCGCATGCCTCAAGCATGATCTCAACACCCGGTGCATCGGCCGGGCTCGCCTCGACACCTGGAGGCGAGCCCGTGTCGGACCGGTCGAGAGAAGCGAGAGGATCACGGGGGGACACGGGCCTCGGTGATCTCTATCGCCTCTACTCCCGCTGGCTGACAGCGCGGCTTCGACGCCGTTACGGGGACGAAGCGGACGACCTCACCCAGGAAGCCTGGGTGCGCATGACGCCCTATATGCGCGAAGGCGCGATTGCTCATCCCAAGGCGCTTCTACTCAGGATCGTCGAGAATCTTGCCATCGACCGCAGCCGACGTGGCGGTCCCCGTCCGCTCGAACAGACCGACCGGGCCGAGATCCAACAGGCGGTCGATCCGGCAAGCCAGATCGACGAAATCCTGCTGAAACAGATCATTTTCAATATGCCGCCGAAGCTCCGCACTGTCTTCGTCTTGAGCCGTTTCGCTCATCTGGAGTATCAAGAGATAGCCGAGCGCCTGAACATTCCCGTGACCACGGTCCAGTGGAGAATGCGAAAGGCCCTTGACTACTGCGCAGCCCAGTTGCGGCTGTAGTCGATGGGGAGCGTCATGAGCGACCCGCAAGCCGGAAAACGCGTTGCGGACCGTCAAGCAGCCGAGTGGCATGTGCGCCTCGGCAAACGGCCCGTGTCTGCGGCTACCCTGTCCGCATTTAAAGTCTGGCGGGAGACCCCTGTGAACGCCGACGCCTACCGCCGCGTCGAGATGCTGTGGCGTTCGGCGGGCGGGCTCGGGGCAGACGCTGACGTCCAGGCGCTGACGCGCGAGACGTTGAAGGCCACAGCCCCACGGGAGCGGGCTTGGACCCGCCGATTGATCCCGGCGACGGCGCTTCTCGCGGGGCTGGGCGCCGTCGTTCTGCTCGCGAGTTTCTGGCTTCAGACCCGCAATCTGTATTCAACCGAAGTCGGCCAGCACGAAGTAATCCGGCTTGCAGACGGAACCCAGGTTCGCCTGGACACGGACACGCGGGTTCGCGTCCAGTTCACCGGCGCCGAGCGGCAGATCGTCCTGGAACAGGGGCAGGCCCTGTTCACCGTCGCCCACGACGCGGATCGTCCATTCCGGGTTTCTGCTGGTGCGACCGAGGTGACGGCGCTCGGCACGGTTTTTGATGTTCGTCGTCGGCCCGAAGGCGCGCGCGTTACCCTGCTTGAGGGCGTCGTTGTGGTCACCGACGCCGACGCGCGTGCTGGCGGGACCTGGCGGCTGCGGCCCGGCCAGCAGGTCGAGACCGCAAAGTCCAACGTCACGCCTGTCGCCGTTGACGCCGTCGAGGTGACCAGTTGGACGCAGGGCCGTCTTGTGTTCAGGGGCACACCGCTGCGCGAGGCGGTGGCCGAGATCAACCGCTACCTTCCCGACAAGATCGTTCTGGCGGTCGGTCCACTCGCCGATACCCCCGTCAATGGAGTGTTCGCAACCGGAGATGGTGACGCCTTCGTCGCCGCCGTCTCCGACCTATTCGGCCTGCGGGCCGTGGTGGACGCCGACGGTGGCGTGCGTCTGATCCGCTCATCCGTCAGCGGATAAAAATATAGGGTTCAAACTCAGATCATGGGTCCGGGCTGCGTCTCTTGTTCGACGCCATCTCGCGTCGGAGGGGACACACCATGACCACACATTTTCGAAGCCTGCTCCTGAGCGCCATTGTCGCGCCGATCGCCGCGATGGCGGGAGCCGCCCAGGCCGAGGCCGCCCGCGACTTCGACATCGGTGCCGGACCGCTCGACGCAGCGCTCGTCAGATACGCCCGTCAGGCCGAAATCCAGTTGCTTTACACGGCCGATCTGGTGGACGGCCTCAGGACCTCGGGCGTCACTGGGCGTCATGCACCCAGCGCGGCGCTCGACCGTCTGCTGTCGGGGACCGGGATCGTCTGGTCCCGCAGCCGCCCGGGTGTCATTGTTCTCCGACGGGCGGTCGATGTCCGCGCCGATCTCACGGATGCGGCTGACATCAGCGAAGTCCTCGTCACGGGCTCGCTGCTGCGGGGGGCAGGAGAGACGCCGTCGCCCGTCACCGTCATCTCGCGGGCCGAGATCGACGCGAGAGGGGCTGCGACCGCGGCGGATGTCCTGACCACCCTGCCTCAGAGCTACGCCGGCTCTGCTACGCCCGGAACACTGTTGGCGCTCAATGACGCCCAGGGCAGCAACAGTTCTTTGTCGACCGGGGTCAACCTCCGAGGGCTGGGCGAAGACTCCACCCTGGTCCTGATCAACGGTCGCCGGATCGCAGGCACAGGTTCGCGTGGCGAATTCGCTGACCTTTCGACAATTCCGGGCGCGGCGCTTGAACGTGTCGATGTTCTGCTCGACGGAGCCTCCGCCATCTACGGATCGGACGCCGTGGGCGGCGTGGTGAATGTCATCCTGAAACGCAATTTCGACGGACACGAAAGCCGCGTCCGCGTCGCGGCGGCGCAGGGCGGCGCGGAAGATGTTCTCGCCTCCCATCTCTTCGGCAAGGGATGGTCATCGGGCTCAGCGCTTCTGAGTTACGAATATCAGCACTCGAACGCCCTGAACTCGGCGGACCGTCCCTATACGGCGACGGGCGACCTGCGGCCCTGGGGTGGTCTGGATTACAGAAACATCTACGGCGTGCCCGCAAACATTGCGCGGTTTGACGCTGGCCTCGGCGCCTATGTCTCGGCCTATGCGATCCGTCCCGGCGCCGACGGCATCGCGCGATCCCCTGCGGATTTCTCCGCAGGGCAGTCCAATCTCTACAATCGCAGGGAGGGAATGGATCTCATTCCCGAGCAGGAGCGGCAGACTGTGTATGCTCGCGCCCGGCAGGCGTTCGGCGATCACGTGGAAATCTCCGGCGATGTGCGCTTCAGCGAGCGAAACTACGACTACGCAAGCATCTCCGCTGGCGGGCTCTACACCGTCACGAACGCCAATCCCTGGTTCGTGTCGCCCAACGGCTCGACGTCCCACCTGATCGCCTATGATTTCGGTCGGGAAATCGGTCCTACCAAACGGACCGGTCGCTCCAGGAGTTTCGCTACGACACTCGGCGCCGATATCAACCTGACGCCCGACTGGTCGCTCGACCTCTACGGGTCCTGGGCCGAAGAAGCGAGTTTCGGCGCCCAGGAAAACCAGATCAACACCACCTTCCTGAACGAGGCTCTGGGGTCAATCGCCGACAATCCGTTGACCTCCTACAGTCCGGCCCGCGACGGCTATCTCAACCTCTTCGGTTCGGGCGCGGCCAACGGTCGCGAGGTGCTTGACTTCATCAGCCAGGGATATGATCGGAATTGGGCGCGTAGTCGCGTCGAGACGGTCAACGCCTTGATCAACGGGACCGCTATGACACTGCCGGGCGGGCCCCTGCAGGTTGCGACAGGCTTCAATTACCGACGTGAGGTCTTACGTAACCGCGGCGCCTCCTTCAAGTCCGGGCTGACGCCGATCGAAGGTCTGACCCGGATTCGAGACCGGGAAATCTACGCCGCCTTTGTCGAGCTCCGCGCGCCGCTCTTCGGCGTGCCCAACGCCGCGCCCGGTCTGCGGAGACTGGAGCTCAGCCTCGCCGCACGAACCGAATCTTACAGCGATTTCGGATCCACGACGAACCCCAAGCTGGGCGTCATCTGGGAGCCGTTCGAAGGTGTTACTGGCAAGGCGAGCTGGGGGACGTCGTTCCGCGCCCCGGCTTTAACCGAACTGTACGAGCCGGTGCAGATTGGGGCGGTCAACTTGGCTTCGCCGACCGGTTCGCAGCTGTCGCTCGTCCGCCTTGGCGGCAATGAGGAACTCCAGCCGGAGAAGGCCAAGAGTCTGACTGTCGGCTTCGACATCGTCCGGCCGAGCGGTTTGAAGTTCGGCGCCAGCTATTTCGACATCCTGTTCGATGACCGCATCGGCCGGCCCGCGTCCAGTAACCTGACCACCGTGCTCAACAACCCGGCTTTGGCGCCCTTCCTGACGTTCGTGAATCCGTCGAGCAGCGCCGCAGATCTGGCGCTTGTCCAGAGCTATCTGGCGAACCCGGCCTATCTTCAGCCCGGCCAGTATCCTGCCACCGCCTTTCGGATCATCCTCGACGGTCGGTGGGCGAACACGGGCGAACTCAGGACGAGGGGCGTGGACTTCACGGCCGGATACGGGCTGGATCTCGGCGCGCATCGTATCGATCTCGACATCGGCGGAACCTATGTCCTCGAATACAGCCGCAAGCTCACGCCTGTGGCGTCTCGGGAGCAGTTGGCCGACCTGGTCGGCTTCCCGGCGAACCTTCGTCTCAACGCCGCCGCAAGATGGACCCGCGGCGACTGGTCAGGCCGTCTCGGCGTCAACTACGTCGATGACTACCGCAGCCTTAAGGGCGTGAAGATCGATCCCTGGACGACTGTCGATGCGCAACTGCGCTGGTCGCCGTCAGGCTGGCGTCTGCTCGAAGGCGTCGACCTGGCGCTAAGCGCGCAGAACCTCTTCGATGAGACACCGCCGTTCTACGATAATCCTCAGGGGTTCGGATTCGATCCGGCAAACGCCAACATCCTCGGTCGCGTGGTGTCGCTTCAACTGACCAAGCGTTGGTGAGCATTTCCCATGTGCACGATCCTGCGGCTTACGCCGTGGATGCTGGCGGCGACGCTGGTTCTCACGGCTTGTCCATCACAGGCCGATCCGTTTCGGGTCGACCACATCCTGCAACGGGAGGCGTTCGGCTCAGTCCGCCTCTCGCCCGACGGACGAAAAATCCTGTTCGAACGCCAAGGGCCGTACGAGAGCGCTGACCGGTTCGATCTGGGGTTCTTCGGCGGCTGGACGACGAGCGAGGTCTGGGTGGCTGACAGGACGGCGTCGACGCCTCCGCGTCCTCTGCTTGCGGCTGCGGAAAGTCGGGGGGTGGTGCTCGGAGACTTCTCGCCCTCCGGCCGCCGGCTCGTCGTTCACCGTCTCCAACACGATCGATGGGAGACGGGGGTTGTCGAACTCGCTACCGGCGTCGTCGCCTGGCTGGGGCTGGGGGCGGAGCCTCCCGTCAAGGGGCAGACGGTGATTTGGCGATCCGATCAGGAACTCCTCCTGACGGCCCGTAGTGACGGCGATCTGCCTTACGAGATCGGCGGGATCGCTCGGGCCGTGCGAGAGACCGACAGGCGTCGTCAGGTTAGTGCGCTAGGCGGTGTCGGCATCACTGTGTGGGGCGCTGGGCGGCTGGCCGACAAGGAGGGCTATGGTGCGCCTCTGCGGACCTGGCGGATCGATCTGGCCAATGCAGAACGCACCCTGCTTGCGGAAGGCCAGACCCTCGACATGGCCCTGTCCGACGATGGTCGATGGCTTGCCATGCTGGACCGGGGCGCACCAGCGCCGGCAACCGAGCCGCTGAGGTCGCTGGAGCCGCCGGAGCGTCGTAGGCTGAGGCTTCAGGACCTTGCGACGGGCGAGTGGTGGGAAGCCTGCGGGGGATGCGAGGTCGCGTCCGGCCTTCTCGGGTGGTCTAGGGACGGAAAGCTCCTCGTCTGGGAGCGGGAGACGACGCTGGCGTCGACCAACGGCCGTCTTCTGGTTCTCGATCCTGCCCGGAAGGCCGTCGCCCCGCTCTCGCTCGGAGACCTTGAACCGGAAGTGGGCGCGACCCGAGATGCGGGCTTCCAGACCGTTCGCGCCGTATGGAGGGGGGCCGACGTCGTCGCGCTTGCGAGACAACCGGGTGCGTCACGCGCGGATTGGTATCGTGTAGGCGAGGGCGAGCCGATCAATCTCACCGCATCTCTCCCGGGGGCACCAGGCGGAATCGAAGCTGTCCAAGACGACGGTTTCATCGTCGGCGCCGAAGGCGCCTTCTGGTCGATCTCAGTCGGTGGGGCCCGTCGTCTTGCCGGCCCTGAGGGCGTTTCGGCGGTGGCGACCACGACGTTATGGACATCTCCCCGCCTAAGGTTGAACGCGCCCGAGCAAAAGCTGTGGGTTCTCGGTCGCGCACCAGACGGATCGGTATGGCGGTTCGACCGCGATCATCCGGCTGAGGTGATCGCTGCGACTGTGGCAGCGGATGTGCGCGCGGCAGGGGCGGACCTTCTGGTGAGCCGGCGGGTGGAACACGATGGTGAGGTTTTGGACCTTCAGACGTTGGAGGGGAGGCGGTCTCTGGCCCGGATCAACGGCTTCCTGGTCAACGTGGAGTTCGGCGAACCCCTGCCGGTTACGACGCTGAGCGCTCAAGCAGCCTACCGCACAAGCTGGCTCATCGCGCCGCCCGGCGGGCTCCGACCGGGCACTCCGGTCATCCTGCTGGCCTATCCGGGCGCTTCGACTCATCGACCGGATAGCCGAGGCGATTCTTCGGCCATGGCGAACGCCCAGTTGCTGGCCGGTTTCGGCTATGCTGTACTCCTTCCGGCGCTTCCTGGAACCGGACCGGACGGGCCGGCCTCTCACCTCACCGAGCGAGTCCTGGCGACGCTCGATGCAGCACTCGAGCAATATCCCGACTTGGATGGCAACCGGGTCGGTTATATCGGACATAGTTTCGGTGGATACGCTGGACTGGTCCTCGCTACGGAGACGGACCGCATTCGCAGCTTCGTCGTTCTGTCGAGTTCAGCCAATCTCGCCGCAGCTTGGGGAGCCTTCGCTGGTTTTGCACGGGCCAATCAGGAGTTCGGCCTCTACGTCCGCCGCAGCGCGGGCTGGTCGGAGCAAGGGCAGGGGGCGATGGGCGGCCCGCCCTGGAATCTTTCGGAAACCTACGTCCGGAACAGTCCCTTCTTCAGCGCCCGATCGATCACGGCACCGGTTCTTCTGGTCCATGGTGACCTCGACTTTGTCCCCTTGACTGAGGCTGAAAGCGTCTTCACCGCGCTATGGCGGCAGAACAAGGACGTGCAGCTGGTGACCTATTGGGGGGAGCATCATCTCTTCTCCAGTCCGGGCGTGATCCGTGATCTTTGGAATCGGATCGACGGCTGGTTCGCCTCAACGCTCGGGCCGTCTCCTGCGAGGCTCACCGTCCCGCCGTCATCCGAGCTTCCCATCGGCGGACCCACGCCTCCGTAGAGACGGCAGCCAGAATCTCGGCGGCGCCGCCGCGCCATAGAAGTCGATCCGGAACGAGCCGGGCTTCCATGTCGGCTCGATCGAAAACGCTTTGATCGGCGAGGCGGCCGCCAAGCAGATAGTCTCGGAGGAAGGGCAGGTTTGCGGCCGTCTGCTGATTGAAATAGGCGGCGTAGTCTCCTTTGGCGCGACGGTTCGCGATCGCCTCAGGCAGACGATCTGCAAAGACACGTCGGGCAAGACCGCGCTCCTGTCCGCCCGGCGTAAGGTCCGGCACGGGCGTTCTGAGCGCCCACTCTATCAGGGGTTGGGACATCAGGGGGTGGACCATATCGACCACGTCAGACCGCAGACACCGAGAGTAGTAGGCAAGCCCGCTCTCGATGGCCGCGATCTGCATCCGCTTTCCGGGAGAGAGGTCGTGCACCTTGAGGTCCTGTAAGGCGTGGCGCGAAGCACGGAGAACGGACCAGGTCGAACTGCGGGTCCAGCGCGCAACGCCCGGCAGCGCTGGGGATAGAAGCGCCTGGATCGGACGGCGGCGCCATAGGTCGGCGAAGGTGAGCGGCGTGTGCATTTGGAAGAAGAGGGCGTCGCCCCCCTTGCCGGTCAGAAGCCTGTCGACACCTGCCGATCGACAGGCTTCGACGACCGTCAGGTCGTTGGCAAGATCACGGCCGTTCTGGCTGGGCCATGGATCGCCCGCTGTGGCCTCGAAGGCTTCAGCCGTGAACACGACCTCTTGGCGCAGGCGCACTTCGAGAGGAAGTCCTATCCAATTGGCCATCATGGTTGCAAACCTTCGCTCGTCGGTCTCGGGCTGAGGGCCGCGCGTGTTCAGTGTCAGGGCGATCGGGAGCTCCATCGCCCGTGCGGCCCCGGCGACGATTGAGGAGTCCAATCCGCCGGAAAGCTCCACGCCCAGTCGGCTATTCCGACCCATGACGTCGACGCACTCATCGAGACGTTCCCGTAGCTCTGCAGCGGCCGATCTTGGGGCGGATGCCGAACGGCCTACGATCTTGATCGCCGACCAGACGGTGGTCGGGGTTTGGCCAATGGCGCCATGCTCTCCCGCTCCGAGGATCGTCAGGCCCTGCAGTGGGGGGCTTCCGCGCAAGTCGAACGGAGAGGCGACAAGTCGCGCGACCGCATCCCAGTCGAAGCTCAGACGCGTAGGTGCGCCTGCAAACATCCAGTCCTCAGTTTCAGAAGCACAGATCCGGACGCCGTTGGCTGTCCAGAGGATGGCCGCCAACGCCCCCGACGGGTCTCGAAAGGCCGATCGGAAACCACCTTCTGAGTCCCGGAAGAGAACGACGTATCGTCCCCATCGATTACGGCTGTACCAGGCAGCCGCCTGAAGATCCTCTCTCGGTCCAGCGGGAAGCGGGGTCGAACCGAACGCGAATAGGTCGCCGATTACGAGCTCGCCCTGTCGCGGTCTCTGCAGGGCGGGCGGACAAGGCCCCTTGATCCCGACCCATGATGTTCGGGTCATCTCCACGGCGACGTAACCGGCGGGGCCGGCGTCGCGTCGAAGCTGCGATGCCCGACGCACGGCCTCCGCGTCGTCGGACGCCCAGCTGAAGGCGACATAGCCTCGCATCAGACCACCATGATCGGCGTGTATAGGCCAACGCGTTCCGGGTCGTCGTCCAACACGGCGTCGTCGAATTGAAGCCAGCAGTGCGCGCTGAAGGGCCAGGTTCGAACGCCGAACACCCAGGCGGCGTCCTGTCCGGAGCGCCGCAGCATCGAAAGCAACACGAAGGCCCGATAGAGGCAGGCGCCCTGGTGCGGCGTCCAGGGCAACAAGGCTTGAAACGCCTCGGTTGTGACGGCGACGCGTTTCCGGTCAGGATTCTTCGTCGGTCGAGCGGGGAGTGCATCGAGGAGAATGCGGACCGTCGGATCGGGGCCAAGGTTTCGGATCCGTCTCGCTGCTGACAGGAAGGCTACTACATTGGCCGGGCGGCGGCGGTTTCGACCGAGTGGCAGACAAGTTGTTGGAGGATGAGGGAAGCGCGTTCCGACGTCGGAAAGCGTCGCCGCGCACAGAGTGTCCGACAGCAGGCCAGAGGCTTTCAGCAACTCTGACAGTGCTTCGTCGAAGGTCAAGTTTCGACCGTCCACCAAGATACGGGAACCGATTTCCGGCAGACAGCCATAGGTGTCGGTCCGGAGATCCAGAATGACGACATCCTGCCCGGTCACAGCGAGGAAAACGCCGTCGACCAAGCGGCCGGAGAGTGAGGCGCATTTTGCCATACGATGAGCTGTGGCGTTCCACGGCAAGGTGCGGGACGGGCCTGAGGCCCGCCCCGATCCCGGTCAGGGATGCACTTTCCAGACACCGAAATCGGTTTCGGGCAGGTCGCCCATGTCCGAGCCGAGTGTGAGGGTGCCAGCGGCGCCGAAGTCGATCCGGCGGAAGGCGGATTTGGTCATCGTCATCTCCTTGGAGGAGGCGCTGAGGCGCGGGCCCAACTCTTGAGCGTGTGCCCTGAACGCCCTGCGACTGGGGGTTGGAAGGGGTGGTGTGAAGGCGGGCGCGCCTGAGCGCACCCGCTGCGTGCTTCACCCGAGGGTCGGATAGACGCTGAGGTCGTTCTCCGGGATGGTGCCTTGCTCGGCGCCGCGCGTCAGTGTGGACGCAGGGCCGAAAGCGATCAGTCGGATGTTCGAAGAGGTGGTCATGGTCGGTCTCCCTTCTTGAGCGCCGCGACATTGCGACGGCTCCATCAAGAGCCCGGTGGTCCGAACCGACAATCTATATCTGTCGTGTATTTGCGAGGGTCAGGCGTCGCCGACGTCCCGGCGGCCTGCAATCAGGTCACGGCCGGCTTCCAGCCAGGCCTCTGTCTCGGCGTCACGTTGGCGGCTCTCGGTTTCGAGCTTCTGAAAGGCATCGGTAAACGCTTCGATCAAGGCGCGTGGGTCGAGCGTGCGCAAACGCGGCCCCATGCTGCGATCAAACTCGCCCAGGGCGATCAGGAAGATCAGCATAAGCTTTATGTCGGCTGTGTTCCTGGCGAATTCCGTGGACCCCAGGGCGGGCGAGATCAGCAAGGAATAGGGATCGCTGTCCGTGGCGACGGCGAATCTCTGGACGTAGTCGTGGTTGAGACGACCGGCGCCGCTTTCAAAATATTCGTAGGTCCTAGGCGGCAGATTCATAGCCGTGGCGACCTGTTGAACCGTCATGCCACGGGCGCGGCGAATGGTGCGGGCGGCCAGCCCGACCAGGCGCGCATCACTCAGGTTTTTAGGCGGATCGGGCGGCATGAGGGACGACCTTTCACTACCGAAGGTGTCCATTTCCTTGCTGCGGATCAATGCTGGCGTGTGTGTCTTTTTTGTTCTGTTTCCGGAGCAGTGGCCAATACCGCAAGAATTTAGCGGGCACGACACCGTCCAATTTGCGGGGGTTGCGACGAAGATTTTCGCAGACTTGGGGGCGGCTCTGGGGAACGATGGTTCGATCGAACGATCGGAGGCGGGCGTGCCTCTCGTGCGGATCGGATCCCACCATGGCGCGGAATCGCGACCCCTTCATGCAAGCGCTTTCGAGCTTGCGGGAACGTATCCAGTCCGGACGGATTGCAGGCGGCTCGCCGGTGATCGTCCAGGACGAGGCGCTGAGCCTGCGCCTGTCGACCACCCCGGTGCGGGAGGCGCTCGCGCGTCTGAGCGGAGAGGGTCTGGTCGAGCGCGCCCCTTCCGGCGGCTATGTCGCTCTCAGGTTGGACGCCACGGCGGCGCGCGATCGTTATGCGATGCACGCCCAGTTCGTCAGGATCGCCCTCGACCTGAATAGTCGGGCTTTGGCGCCGTTGCGTGCGCCCGCACCGGACATCGACATCGCTTCCACGGACGCGGCCCAGCAGCTGTTCACGGGGATTGTTCGCAGCGCAGGGAATCAGGTGTTGTGGGAGGCCTTTCTCAAGGTTTCGGGGCAGCTCGACATCATGCGCCGCCTCGAGCTCCGATTGTTCGGCGACCGGAGGCAAGAGGCCGACGCGTTGTATCGGGCCTATGTCGCCGGCGGGGACCCGCCGTTCGAGGTGCTCCTCGATCTGTACCACGATCGCCGCATACGGGCCTCCGGCGCGCTCGCTGCGCTCGCGGAGCGTGGGCCGGAACAGGCCTAGCTGAGCTCGGCGACCAGAGCTGGCGTCCGGGCGCAACGCCGTTCGTAGAAGCCTTCTATGAGCGCGAGCAGATCCGGAATTCGTCCCTCGACGGTCGCCTCGATCATCGTGCGCGCGGCGTCGGCGCCCGCTCTATTGCGACGGTGCTCCGCCACCAGGACGGACCGGAGGCGATCGTTAAGCCTTTCGTGCGCCAGGGTGAGGGCCATGTTGCCGCACTGGGCGACCAGTCCGTTGAACAGCGTCTGGACGCCGTCCAGAGGATCGACCGAGGAAGCCGCCTTTCGCAGAGGTGTGAGCCCGCGAGGGTAAAGGGTGAGGGCTGCGTGGAGAAAGGCGCGCTGCAGTTCGAAAAGATCTATCACATCCGCTGCTTTCAGCGCCGGATAGAAGTACCCTCGTCCCTTTCGGCGCTCGATCAATCCCTGGCCGGCGAGGCAAGCGAGGGCTTCCCGCACCGGGGTCGGGCTCAGACCGACCTCCGCCGCCAGTTCGGTGATGACGATCGCTTCACCGGGAGTGAAGCGCCCGGCGTCGACGAATCTGCGCACTGCGCAGAGCGCCGCACCATATGGATCTCGAGGCTCCGCAACCGCCATGGCGCGTTCACTCCAAGAGGTGACCGTTGAAACCGGGTCTCATGCCACCGATCTTCGCAAATATCTTTCACGTATTTCAAGTATATATTTGAAAAACAAAGAGATTGCGCAATCTCCGCAAGATTGTTGCGTCCTGCTGGCAAGTTTACCGCGGCTTTAGAAAGGTGAGGCTGGGCTTTGTCGTCGACCTCGGCGCTCGGCCTCTGGCGGATGCTGAGGTCGCCCGGAAATAACCCGATCTGGGAGAAGTCGACGCGCCCGTCAGGACCGTCGCGCCTTGACAGGGATGCGAGATGCATGATTTGTGATCACAACGAACAAGGCGACGTGGGAGAGGTCGGCCTAGCCGGCGCCGAAGGAGCAACCGCCCCGGAATCTCTCAGGCAAAAGGACCGCGTCGCTGAATGAATCTGGAAAGAAGTCATCGGCGTCCGCCGAGAGGCTCGCCGAAGGAGTAACGCTCTCAGGCAGATAGACAGATGGGGCGTTGAGCGCGAGGGAGATTTGCGGGGAGCCCATGCCGAAATAGTTTCGGCCCTGAGCCCTATCTGAACTGACACCGTCGGGAGGGGACGTGTTTCAGGTTATTCCCGTTTTCTGCCTCTGCTTCGCCGTGCTTGCCAGATCGAGCCGCGGTCGCGCCGCGCCCCGGCTCATATAAAAAATATGGGAGGGAAGTATGAGACGGACTATGTTTGGTGTCAGCGGTCTGACGCTTGGAATGCTGTTAGCGACGGGCGCTGTCGCCCAGACGAATGAAGAGCCGGCTTCTGTGGGTGATGTCGTCGTCACCGGATCTCGATTGGCGGGGTCGGCGCTGAACTCGCCTGTGCCGGTCACCGCCGTAAGTGCGGAACAGATCGAGGCGACAGGGCATCAGAATCTGGCCGACATCCTGACGGAGCTGCCGCAAACCGGTGTCGGATTGAATGGCGCGAACAGCCAGAGAAACGCGAACCTGGCGGGGCTTAACCTGATCAGCCTGCGCCATCTGGGCGCGGATCGGACGCTTGTATTGGTCAACGGCCGCCGCGTGGTGGCGGGTCAGCCTTTTACGGCGGCGGTCGACATCAACTCCATCCCGGCGGCGCTGGTTGAGCGGGTTGAACTGGTGACGGGCGGCGCGTCGGCGGTGTATGGCGCTGACGCTGTCAGCGGGGTGGTAAACATCCTGCTGAAGCGGGATTTCGAAGGCTTTGCCGCTACGGTGAATGCGGGGATTACGTCGCGCGGGGATGGAGAATCGCGCGGCTTCAACTTCACTGCGGGCAAGAATTTCGACGAGGGTAAGGGCAATGTCGTCGTCAACTTCCTGTATGACGATGTGGCCGGGGTTCAGGCGACCCAGCGCGCGTGGGGCGTCAGCGGCGTCAACACGATCAGCAACCCCGAGAATACCGGGCCGAACGACGGCATACCCAACTTCATTCAGGCGCCCAACATCCGCTTCAACTGGTCCAACCAGCAGGGCCTGGTCTGGGTCGCAGGGCAGTATCTGTCGCTGACATCGGATGGAACGGGCATCCGGCCTTACGACTTCGGGGCGCTGGGTGATCGAGGCGGTCGCAGCGTTGGCGGCGATGGCGGAAGCTTTGAGCAGTACGACAATCTGAGCATGCCGCTGGAGCGCTATGGCCTGACCAGCAATTTCAACTACCAGATCACGCCGAAGATCCATTTCTTCTTTGAAGGCAACTACATCAAGACCAAGACCCAGTCCTTCTGGCAGCCGGTCGCGGATGATTTCGTCTATGCCTCGCCGTGGTTGACGCTGGATAATCCCTTCATGCCGACCGATCTGCGGGCTGTGCTGACCGCCAATGGCCAGACCGGCACGGAGGTTTACCGCGTCTATGACCAGTTCGGGCGTCGCGGCAGTGTGGCGGACCGGACGCAACAGCAGTTCACCGGAGGCATCGACGGGAAGCTGTCCGGCAGTTGGAAGTACAACCTGTTCGCCGCCTATGGCGAGAACAGCCAGAACACGCTGCTGGTGAATGGCCGCAACCAGACCCGCTGGCTGCAACAGAATGACGTCATCCTGCTGAACGGCGCCCCGGCCTGTCGCAGCGCAGAGGCGCGGGCGCAGGGGTGTGTGCCCTATAACCCGTTCGGGCAGACGACGGGCACGGACGCCGCCATCGCTTACAGCCGCATAGACGAGCCCTATTCCGCCAGCACCCGGCTGAAGACGGTCGGCGGCAGCCTGAGCGGCGACCTGCTGCAACTGCCCGCAGGGCCGGTCGCTTCGGCGATCGGATTTGAATGGCGCGAGGCGAGCGCGGAGACGCATCCTTCCGCGCTGCAGCAGCAGGGGCTGACCTTCTATCCGCAGGAAAGCCCGGTCAGCGGCTCCATCCGCGTGAAGGAGGCCTTCGCCGAACTGAGGGCGCCCCTGATCAGGGACCATGTCCTGATCAACGACCTGCAGATCCAGGCGGCGGGTCGGGTGTCGGACTACAATGTCAACGGAACCCAGTATTCGTGGAATCTTGGCGGCGTCTATTCTCCGGTCGAGGGATTGCGGTTCCGGGTGATGCGGTCGCAGTCGGTGCGGGCGCCGAACGTCTCCGAACTGTTCTCGCCACTGCAGGAAAGCTTCTTCTTCGTCAGCGATCCCTGCGACGTCACTTTGCGGAATCAGTCGGCGACGCGCGAGGCCAACTGCACAGCCTTGGGCATCCCGGCAAACTTCTCGGCGCCCACCAATGGTTCGACCGTTCACGGCCAGATCGGCGGCAACATTCATCTTGAGCCGGAGACTGCCAAGACCTGGACCATCGGTGCGACGCTGGCGACATCGCGTCTGCCCGGCCTGACGGTGACCGTGGACTATTTCGACATCGAAATCACTGACGCCATCGGGGCCATTCCGGTGCAGTCGCTGGTGGACAACTGTGTTGACCTGAACATCTCGCCCGACGCTAACGCCAACTGCGCGGCGGTCACACGCAGTTCGACCACCCACGGCATCACCAATGTCCAGGCGACATCCCTGAACATAGGCAAGTTCACCAGCCGTGGAGTGGACTTCAACCTGAACTACAAATTCGATCTGTCCCGATACGCCTCGACACTGCCGGGGGAGCTGACGCTGAACCTGGCGGGAACCTATCTGGACCGTCTGCGTCAGCTGACGGATGCGGCGGATCCCCTGACCGAAATACGGCTTGAGGGCACTTTGGGGTCGCCGAAGTGGAACGCCATCGCCTCGGCCGTCTATCGCCTGGATGATCTGTCGGTCAGTTGGCGCGCGCGATACCATGGCAGCACCTCGATCTTGAGCGGGATCAGCGTCTCCAACCCGCCGCCTGCTGATCAGTTCGATCGGCCCAATACAGGAACCAAGGTCTTCAATGATCTGTCTGTCGCCTATCAGATCAACGCGAAAACCGACGCCCGCATCACTGTGCAGAACATCTTTGACGTGAAGCCGCCGAACCGCGCCTTCAACATCCACCAGGGCATCTACAACGCTTCCTTCTATGACAACCTGGGGACGTCGATCGTCGGCGCCCTTACCTATCGTTTCTGACGTCGTAATCCGGGTGGGTTTCTTCCGGATCGGGGCTTCGGTCTCGATCCGGTGGAATTTTCCGACAGAGTTTCCTTCTCAACTGATCTGACTGTAGTGTGATATCGATCGTCGCGCATGAGTCCGTCAGGGCGTTGCAGGATGATGGATGGGCAGAGCGCCGTCTCGTCCGGAGAGGTGAGCAGCGGTCATGTCGATAAGTTCAAGCCTTCCTTCCTTCGATCCGCTTGATCGGATGACGTTGCAGGCGCAGGCCTATCAGCAACTGCGCAAGGCGTTGATGGCCGGGGTGTTCAAGCCGGGCACAGTGATCACCATACGCGCCGCCGCCGAGGCGCTGGGCACCAGCCCGATGCCTGTGCGCGCGGCTCTGCAACGGTTGGAGGCGGAAGGCGCGCTGGTCGCGAGGGGCAGCAAGCGCACGCTGGAGATCCCCGCACTGACGCGCGACGAATACCAGGAACTGCGCGACATCCGGGTGCAGCTGGACGGGCTGGCGGCCGAGCGCGCCGCGGCCAACGTGACGCCGGACGAGGTCGATGAGATCGACGCCCTGTGCCGCGCCATGCAGGCGGCGGCTGAGGCGGGAATTCTGGATGACTATGTCCGCACCAACTGGGATTTCCATCTGGCGATCTGCCGGGCAAGCCGCATGGAACGACTGGTCGCCCTGATCGAAAATCTGTGGCTGCGGATCGGCCCCTATGTCCCGCTGATGATGCCGGACCGTGAAAGCATGGTCGCCAGCATGGGCGCGCACTGGAGAGCTGTGGAGGCGCTGCGGGCCAGGGACGGCGTCGCTGCGCGTCAGGCGATAGCCGACGACCTGACAAACTCCGGCGCCAAGCTGATGACGCAATTGGCGCAGGGTGCTGCAGCGGGCTGATCTGAAGCGGTCGCTATGGCTCTTGTCGTTTTCGTGTTGACAGCCCTGCTTGCGGCATGATTTGTGATCACAAAGAACACGACTTGGGAGAGACCGGTTCAACCGGCGCCGAAGGAGCAACCGCCCCGGAAACTCTCAGGCACCAGGGACCAGGTCGTGACATAATTCTGGAAAGAGGCGCCCAGAGCGTCCGCCGACGGGATAACGATCTCAGGCAAACCGACAGAAGGGGCGCAGTTGGACCGGGGAACCGGCCGGGGAAATGCGCCTATGACACTTGCTTCTCATCACGACACAGGTGCGCCCGCGCTCAGCGTGCTCGACCTGTTCACCATCGGCGTAGGGCCTTCCAGTTCGCACACGGTGGGGCCGATGCGTGCTGCGGCCGCATTTGGTGAAGCGGCGCTGCTGGAGGGGCGGCCGACGGCCGTTCGCTGTGAGCTCTACGGATCGCTGGCCCTGACGGGGCGCGGACATGCTACCGATGTCGCGGTCCTGCTGGGGCTGTGTGGCTTGAGGCCGGAAGGGGTTGATCCCGACGCTGTGCCGACGTTGATTGAAGAAATCCGTCGGACGAAAGCGCTGCAACTGGGCGGACAGGTCGCTGTTCCGTTCGACGAGGATCAGCAGCTTGTCTTCCATTTCGGAGAGTTCCTGCCCGGCCATCCCAACGCCATGCGTCTGTCGGCGGACTATGCTGACGGCCGCCGGATCGAACGAACCTATTATTCCATTGGCGGGGGGGCGGTGAGGGAAGAGGGCGGCCATGCGCCGCCGCGTCAGAATGTTCAGGTCGCCCGTCCGTTCACCTCTGGCGCGGATCTGCTGTCAATCGGCGCCGAGACAGGGCTTTCAATCGCTGACATCGTCTGGGGCAATGAAGAAGCCTGGCGTTCGCGCGAGGAAACCGCCGCCTTCATTGACGCCGTCCGGCTGGCCATGCTGGCCTGCATCGAGCGCGGCTATCGCCAGGAAGGCATCCTTCCCGGCGGACTGAACGTCCGCAGGCGGGCCAAGAGCCTGCATGACGCCCTGACGGCGCGTGGGCCGCGCACGGACCCGTCACATGTCTTCGAGTGGGTCAGTCTTTATGCGCTGAGCGTGAACGAAGAGAACGCCGCCGGGGGGCGTGTGGTCACGGCGCCGACCAATGGTGCAGCGGGCGTTCTGCCTGCGGTGATGAAATACTACGAAGCCTTCGTTCCGGGATCGACGCTTGAGGGCAGCCGGACCTTCCTGGTCACGGCCGCCGCAATCGGCTTTCTCTACAAGACCAGAGCCTCGATCTCCGCCGCCGAAATGGGGTGTCAGGGCGAAGTCGGCGTCGCCTGTTCGATGGCCGCAGCGGGTCTGGTGGCCGCACTGGGCGGCACGAACGAGCAGGTCGAAAACGCCGCCGAGATCGGCATGGAGCACAATCTGGGCCTGACCTGTGATCCCATTGGGGGCTTGGTTCAGATCCCCTGCATCGAACGCAACACCATGGGCGCCGTGAAGGCGATCAACGCCGCCTATCTCGCCCTGCAGGGCGATGGAAAGCACGTCGTTTCTCTGGACGCCGTGATCGAGACCATGCGCCAGACGGGCGAGGATATGCGGTCAAAATACAAGGAGACCAGCCTTGGCGGTCTCGCAGTCAACGTCGTCGAATGCTGAGGAGGAGCACCAGAATGTCAGACTTTTTCGCGCGCAACCTGAAGGCGGATTCGGTCATCTATGACGCGATCAATCAGGAGGCCGTTCGCCAGAACAGCCAGATCGAGCTGATCGCAAGCGAGAACATCACGTCGCCTGCGGTGATCGCCGCTCAGGGCAGTGTTCTCACGAACAAATACGCAGAGGGGTATCCCGGAAAACGCTACTATGGCGGGTGCGAATATGTCGACATCGTCGAGCGTGTCGCCATTGAGCGGGCTTGCGAACTGTTCGGCAGCGCCTACGCCAATGTGCAGTCGCATTCCGGCGCGCAGGCGAACGGGGCGGTGCTGATGGCGCTGCTCAAGCCTGGCGATGTCATCCTGGGCATGTCTCTCGACGCGGGGGGGCATCTGACGCACGGCGCCAAGCCGACTCTATCCGGGAAATGGTTCACGCCGGTCCAGTACGGCGTACGTGAGAGTGATGGTCTGATCGACTATGATCAGGTCCAGTCCCTCGCCGAACAGCACCGCCCCAAGCTGATCATCGCAGGGGGGTCGGCGATCCCGCGTCAGATCGATTTCGCGCGGTTCCGCCAGATCGCCGACAGCGTGGAGGCCTATCTGCTGGTGGATATGGCTCACATCGCGGGTCTGGTGGCGGGCGGCCTGCATCCCAGCCCGGTGCCGCATGCCCACATCGTGACCAGCACGACTCACAAGACGCTGCGTGGGCCGCGCGGCGGTCTGATCCTGACGAATGACGAGGTGCTGGCCAAGAAGATCAACTCGGCGGTGTTCCCCGGACTGCAGGGCGGGCCTCTGATGCATGTGATCGCAGGCAAGGCTGTCGCGTTCGGCGAGGCGCTGGACCCCTCCTTCAAGGACTACGCGCAACAGGTGGTGTTGAACGCACGGGCTCTGGGTGCAGCTCTGATCGAGCGGGGCTTTGATTTGGTCACCGGCGGCACAGACACCCATCTGGTGCTGGTTGATCTGCGCTCACGCGACATCAGCGGACGTGAGGCGGAAGTCAGCCTCGAGCACGCCCACCTCACCTGCAACAAGAACGGCATTCCGTTCGACCCGCGTCCGCCTGCGCAGACCAGCGGCATCCGTTTGGGGTCCCCTGCGGGAACCACGCGAGGATTCAAGGAGGCTGAGTTCACCCAGGTCGGTCATCTGATCGCCGACGTACTGGACGCGCTGGTCGACAATCGGGAGGACAACTCGCAGGCAGAGGCCAAGGCGCGGCAAGCGGTTCTGGCGCTGACGGCGGCCTTCCCGGTCTATGGGTTGCAGGCTGGATCCGATGGCGTCATCCCGGAGCTTCTGTGATGGACGGCGAAAGGGGGGAGCCCGGGCGGCGCACGCCGCTCTATGACCTGCATCTGGCCAATGGCGGCAAGATGGTCCAGTTCGCGGGCTATGACTTGCCGGTCCAGTATGCGGCGGGGGTGTTGAAGGAACACCTGCACACACGCGAAGCCGCCGGTCTGTTCGACGTCTCACACATGGGGCAGGTGGAGCTTCGTCCGCGTAGTGGCGATCTCACCGATGTCGCCCAAGCGCTGGAGCGGCTTGTCCCGGCTGATATCGTAAGCTTGTCACCCAGTCGCCAGAGGTACGGCGTCTTCACCAACGCAGCGGGCGGCATTCTGGATGACCTGATGATCGCCAACCTGGGCGACCGCCTCTATCTGGTCGTCAACGCTGCCTGCAAGGCGGATGACATTGAGCATTTGCGGCGGTCTCTGAGCGAGGAGGTCGAAATCGTCGAGCACCCGGATCGGGCGCTTCTGGCGTTGCAGGGGCCGCTGGCGGAGGCCGCACTGTCGCAACTGGGCGACGGCTTCGCGGATCTCGCCTTTATGGGAATCCGTGAGCTGGATGTGGCCGGCGTGCGCTGTACGGTTTCTCGTTCTGGATACACCGGAGAAGATGGGTTCGAGATCGGAATGCCCGGCGAGGCCGCTGTTCATGTGGCCCAGGCCTTGCTCGCCATCGAGGGCGTGAAACCGATCGGCCTGGCCGCGCGTGACAGTCTGCGGCTTGAGGCCGGCTTGTGCCTCTATGGCTCCGACCTGACGACGGACACCACGCCGGTCGAGGCGGCGCTGGAATGGTCGATTCAGAAGTCGCGTCGTCCGGGCGGCGTCAGGGCAGGAGGCTATCCGGGCGCGGACGTCATCGAGGCTCAATTAACACAAGGCGCGTCGCGGCGCCGGGTCGGCCTGCGCCCGCCGGAACGTACGCCGGTGCGTAGCGGAACACTGCTGTACGATTCCATATCTGCAGCGACTCCATTGGGGCAGGTCACCTCGGGCGGGTTCGGTCCCAGCGTCGGCGGAGCGGTTTCGATGGCCTACGTCCCGATCGCTCATGCTGCAGTCGGTTCAGTTCTCTATGCCGAGGTTCGCGGAATGCGTCTGCCGGTGACGGTCAGCGAAACGCCATTCATCCAGAAAACCTACAAACGATAACCAGCCAGAGGGAGGGCTTCATGACCTATTATACGCAGGACCACGAATGGGTGAGACACGAGGGCGATCTCGCCGTCGTCGGGATTACGCAGCACGCCGCAGAAGCGCTGGGCGATCTGGTCTTCATCGACTTGCACGCCGACGGAAAACAGGTGTCGGCGGGCGACGCGGTGGCGGTGGTGGAATCGGTCAAGGCCGCCTCCGACATCTACGCCCCTGTCGCGGGGCAGGTCGTGGAGGTCAACACCGCCCTGTCTGATGACCCGGCGGTGGTCAGTGCCGACCCGGAGGGGGCAGGCTGGCTGGTCAAGATCCGGCTGGATGACCCGGCAAGCCTGTCGGAACTTCTGGACCGCGCAGCCTATGACGCGCTGGTCGCCGGCGCCTAGTCGCGGAGTATTCTGATGAGCAATTCCAGCAACGCCACTCTCGGCGCCTTCGTTCACCGTCACATCGGTCCTGATGAGGCCGAAACGGCTGAGATGCTGAAACTTCTGGGCGTGCCGGATCTGGACGGCCTGATCGAGCAGACAGTCCCAGCCAGTATTCGCGACCGCTCCAGCCTGGGGTTCGGCCCGGGGTTGGATGAGACGACCTGTCTGGAACGCCTGCGTGAGATCGCCCGGCGCAACAAGCGGTTCACCTCGCTGATCGGCCAAGGGTACTACGGCACGAAAATGCCGCTGGTGATCCTGCGTAATCTGATGGAGAGCCCGGCCTGGTACACGGCCTACACGCCCTATCAGCCAGAGATCAGCCAGGGACGGCTTGAGGCCCTGCTGAACTTCCAGACACTGGTGTGCGAACTGACCGGATTGGACGTGGCGAACGCCTCGTTGCTGGATGAAGCCACGGCGGCAGCCGAGGCGATGGCCCTGGCGCAGCGTTCGGCGTCTTCGAAGGCGGACAGCTTCTTTGTCGACGCCGACTGCTTCCCCCAGACGATCTCTGTCGTCAAAACCCGTGCTGAGGCGCTGGGCTGGCGGTTGGTCATCGGCGATCCCGAGAAGGATCTGGCAGCCGCTGACGTTTTCGGTGCGTTGCTGCAGTATCCGGGCGCGTCAGGACAGGTGCGCGACATCAAGCCTGTCATCGCTCAGTTACACGAGGCAGGCGCTATTGCGGCGGTCGCTGCGGACCCCTTGGCGCTGACGCTGCTGGCAAGTCCCGGTTCTTTGGGCGCGGATATCGTCGTCGGTTCCATGCAACGCTATGGCGTGCCGATGGGATGCGGCGGCCCTCATGCGGGCTATATGGCTGTGCGTGACACACTGAAGCGCTCGATCCCCGGACGACTGGTCGGCGTGTCGCAGGACAGTCGGGGGCGGCCTGCCTACCGTCTGGCGCTCCAGACGCGCGAACAGCATATCCGCCGCGAGAAGGCGACCTCCAACATCTGCACCGCCCAGGTGCTGCTGGCGATCATCGCCTCCATGTATGCGGTCTATCATGGGCCGGATGGGTTGCGCGCCATCGCTCAGCGCATCCATGACCTGACGGCCCGTCTTGCGCAGGCGTTGGCCGATCAGGGTTTTGAACGCATCAACAGCGCCTTCTTTGACACCCTGACCATCCAGACGGGAGGCCAGACCTCTGCGATCCATGAGCGCGCCCGTGCGGCGGGCGTCAATCTGCGGCGTATTGACGAGAACACCTTGGGGGTGTCGCTGGATGAGACGTCTTCGGACGAGACGGTGCGATTGGTGCTGGCGATCTTTGCGCCGGCGGCCACATCGAGCGCGACTGCAGACTCCCGTCAGGCGCTGGCAGGCATTCCGGCCGATCAGGTCAGAAGCGGCCCGTTCCTCGAACATCCGGTCTTCCACCGCTATCGTTCTGAAACCGAGATGCTGCGTTATCTGCGGCGTCTGGCGGACAGGGATCTGGCGCTGGATCGGACGATGATCCCGCTGGGGTCGTGCACGATGAAACTGAACGCTACGGTCGAGATGATCCCGGTCACCTGGCCCGAGTTCGGTGAAATCCACCCCTTCGCGCCCGAAGATCAACTGGCTGGTTATCAGTTGCTGTTCGATGATCTTGAGACCCGTCTGTGTGCGATCAGCGGCTATGACGCCGTGTCTTTGCAGCCGAACTCCGGCGCGCAGGGCGAATATGCCGGCCTTCTGGCCATTCGCGCCTATCACCGCAGCCGTGGCGACATCCAGCGGGAGGTGTGTCTGATCCCGGCTTCTGCCCACGGCACCAATCCCGCTTCGGCTCAGTTGGCGGGCATGTCCGTCGTCGTGGTCGCCTGCGATGCGACGGGCAATGTCGACATCACGGACCTGCGCGCCAAGATCGAACAGGTCGGTGACCGGCTGGCCGCGATCATGATCACCTATCCGTCCACCCATGGCGTGTTCGAAGAGAGCATTCGCGAGATCTGCGACCTGACCCATGCGGCGGGGGGGCAGGTTTATCTGGACGGCGCCAATCTGAATGCCCAGGTCGGCCTGTGCCGTCCAGGCGCCTATGGGGCGGACGTCAGCCACTTCAATCTGCACAAGACCTTCTGCATCCCGCATGGTGGCGGCGGTCCGGGCATGGGGCCGATCGGGGTTCGCGCCCATCTCGCGCCCTTCCTCCCCAGCGCGCCCCAGACAGGCGAGATCGGCGCTGTTTCGGCCGCGCCCTATGGGTCGGCGTCAATCCTGCCGATCTCCTACGCCTACATCCTGTTGATGGGGGATGAGGGGCTGAAGCGGGCGACCGAGGTGGCGATCCTCAACGCCAACTACATCGCCGAAAGGCTCGCGCCTCATTTCCCGATCCTGTACCGGGGTGATCAGGGGCGCGTCGCCCACGAGTGCATTCTTGATCTGCGTCCGTTCAAGGATGCGACCGGGGTGACGGTCGATGATGTGGCCAAGCGTCTGATCGATCATGGCTTCCATGCGCCGACCATGAGCTTCCCGGTCGCGGGCACCCTGATGATCGAGCCGACGGAATCCGAAGGCCAAGCCGAACTGGATCGCTTCTGCGACGCCATGATCGCCATTCGGCGCGAGATCGCCGATGTCGAACAGGGGCGGCTGGTCATTGAAGACAGCCCGCTTCGTCATGCGCCCCATACTGCGGATGATGTCGCCGCCGATGTGTGGAATCGCGCCTATCCGCGTGCCCAGGGCTGGCTTGGCTTTGGGGCGCAGACAGGCTCCAAATATTGGCCGCCGGTCAACCGGATCGACAATGTGTTCGGCGACCGCAATCTGGTGTGTTCCTGTCCGCCGCTGGAAAGCTACGCACAGGCGGCTGAATGAAGGACAGGCTTCGGATACATGCGATCGACGCGGACTTCGACGGCGGCAATATCGTCGTCGAAGACGTGGCGGGCACGCGCGCACGGCTGAAGATCAGGCGCGACAGCCGTGCGCCATGGGCCCAGTGGTTTCATTTCGTGGTCAGGGGCGACCCAGGCGCTCTATGCGAGCTTCAGATCGTCAACGCTGCGGAATGCACCTATCCGGATGGATGGGCGTCGTATCGCGCGTGCGTTTCCGAAGACGGGCGCCACTGGGTCCGCGCCGAGACCCGCTATGTTGCGGGCGTCCTGTCCATTCATCACCAGCTGACGGGAGCAGCGGTCGAGGTCGCCTATTTCGCCCCCTATGGTCTGGATGCGCATGCGCGCCTGCTGGATCACGGCGCAGCCCGTGGTGGACGGCATCAACTGGCCCTGACGCCGACCGGCCGGGCGATTGAGCGGCTGGTGTTCGGACAGGGCGACTTCCGCATGTGGCTGCTGGGGCGCCAACACCCTGGCGAGCCCATGGCCAGTTGGTGGATGGAGGGCGCGGTCGCACGGTTGAGCGAAATGACGACACAGAGGGCTGACCTGTTTGAGCGCGCCAGCATCAGCGTCGTGCCCCTGGTCAATCCGGACGGCGTGGTTCTCGGCAATCTCCGCGCCAACGCTGCAGGGCGCGATCTGAACCGCGAGTGGAATGATCCGCACCGGCTAGAGGCCCCCGAGGTCGCCGGGCTTCTGGACGAAATGGGGCGGTGGGGCGCGGATCTGGTGCTGGATGTGCACGGTGACGAATGCGTGCCGCACGTCTTCATAGACAGCCGGCCCGCTTCGCCATACCCCGAAACCGCGCAGAGGCAGGCGGACGGCGCCAAACGGTTCGAGAGACTGCTCCAAGCTCGAAACTCGGCGTTCCAGACCGCTGTCGGCTATCCCGAGGATTATGCCGGCGATGGGGCTGTGGGCATGTGCGCCCGTGCCGTCTCTGCCCGTTTCGGCGCCGTCGGCATGACCCTGGAAATGCCGTTCAGCCGGTCGCTCGAGGCACCCGACTTCGTCGCCGACTGGTCGCCACAGGCCTGCATCCAGTTAGGCCGAGACTGCATCGACAGTCTGGCGGCCTGGATGAACCACGACCCCTAGCATGGATCGAACTATGTCTGTCCGTCACCTGATGAAAACCGCGCAGGCGCCCGTGCCAGTTCGCCCCCGCCGCGGGCTAATGCTCCTGTCGGTCATCGCCGTCGTCTCGGCGCTGTGCGTGCCGGCTGAGGCGGCGGAAGCCAGGCTGATGCGCTTTCCCGACATTCATGGGCGCGAGGTGGCGTTCTCTTATGGCGGCGAACTGTGGAGCGCATCAATCGACGGCGGGTTGGCGCGTCAGTTGACCAGCGGACCGGGGCTGAAGCTGTTTCCCAAATACTCGTCGGACGGGCGTTGGATCGCCTTCACAGGCCAGTACGGTGGAGACGAACAGGTTTATGTCATTCCCTCAGAAGGGGGTGTCCCCAGACAACTGACCTTCTATCCGGCGCGCGGTCCGCTGCCGGCGCGATACGGTTACGACAATCAGGTCACGGGCTGGACGCCGGATGGATCGGCGGTCGTGTTCAGGTCGTTGCGGGACGTCTCTGCGCCGTCGCAGTCGCGCCTCTACACCGTGCCTGCCGCTGGCGGCGATGTCGCCGCCCTGCCGATGGCGCGGGCGGGGGCCGGGGTCTTTTCGCCGGATGGCGGCAAGGT
This sequence comes from Brevundimonas nasdae, assembly GCF_019395145.1. Classification (NCBI taxonomy): domain Bacteria; kingdom Pseudomonadati; phylum Pseudomonadota; class Alphaproteobacteria; order Caulobacterales; family Caulobacteraceae; genus Brevundimonas; species Brevundimonas nasdae. The sequence continues at coordinate 2,422,053 of NZ_CP080034.1, read as the reverse complement.
GCTGTTCTCGACCACGTCGCAGGATTTCCGGACGTGGAAGCGGTATCAGGGCGGGCTGGCGCAGGACCTGTTTGTCGCTGATCTCGGCTCCAAGACCTTGACCAATATCACTCGGGATCCCCGCACGGATCGCGATCCGATGTGGACGACGCGCGGGATATATTTCCTGTCCGATCGGGACGGGCGCCTCAATCTGTATCATCAGGATGAGCCGAGTTCAGCGCCCAGACAGTTGACCCATTTCACGCAAGGCGACGCCGCATTCGCCAGCGCTGACGCCGGGGGCGACGTGGTCTTCCAGTATGAAGGTTCGCTCCAGGTCTATGAGGCGGCGACTGGTCAGACGCGGGTGCTGGAGATTGAGTTGCCTGCTTCAGACGAAGCGGCGCGCCCCAGAACGGTCAAGGTCGGCGACCAGATCGAGAAGGTCGCGCTGTCACCGGATGGGGAGCGGCTGGCCGTCATCGCTCGTGGCGACCTGTTCGTGGTCCCTGCAGGCCGGGAGGGCGCAGTGGTCAATCTGACCAACAGTTCGACCGCCCACGATCGTGAGGCGGCCTGGTCGCCAGATGGCCGCACAATCGCCTATCTGTCCGATGCAGGCGGCGAGGAAGAACTGTGGACCATCAACGCGGATGGCGGCTCCGCCAAGCAGATCACGCGTGGGAATACATCCCGCTACTCTCGTCCGCTCTGGTCGCCGGACGGACGTCGAATTGCCTATCTGGACAAGGACGGTGATCTCTTCGTCGTCGATGTCGCGACGGGAGCGCGACGCAAGGCCGGCGCGACCAAGGCCTGGTATCAGCAGGACTACTCCTGGTCGCCCGACAGCCGCTATCTGGCGTTCGTTGAGATGCAGCCGACCAATTTTCGCACCATCAGGATCTGGGATGGATCGACGGGCGCGGAGGCCGCAGCCGTCACGGATCCGCTGTACGATTCATGGAATCCGACGTGGTCGCCGGATGGGCGCTATCTGTGGTTCCAGTCGGTTCGCGACGTGAACCTGCAGATGAGCGAAACTGACTGGAACTTCGCCCCTTCACGTCAGACACGCCTTTATCTGCTCACACTGCAGGACGACACAGCTAACCCGTTCGGTGCAGAAAACGGCGGTCGAAATGCAGCGTCCGGCGCCGCTGACGCCGATAGACGCACAAACCTTCGTGATGGTCGAATGCGGCCGATCCAGTTCGCGGGGCTGGCGCAGCGGCTGATCCGTGCGCCGCTGAAGCCCGACAACTACGCGGACCTGACGGCGACGTCCGACGGGTTGCTCTATCGTATCGAGCAGCCTCGATTTTTCGGTGAGAACGACGTCACCGGCGACCTTTACATTTTCAGCCTGAAAAACGGCCAGGCCAGCCGCATCCGCGAGGATGTAGCGGACTATGATCGGGCCATAGGCGACGGGCGCGTGCTGCTGCGTGACAAGGCTGGAAAACGCGCGCTTGCTCATCTGGATGGCGACCTCAAGATTGCTGGTGAAGCACAACCGGTCGTGCTGGATGCTCTGACCTCCCTGGTCGTTCCGCGCCAGGAGTGGGCCACCATCTTTTCTGAAGCTTGGCGACGGTATCGCGACTTCTTCTACGATCCCCAGATGCACGGCCATGATTGGAAGGCGGTCCGAGATCATTACGAACGGCTTCTGCCGGCCGTCGGGACACGCGCCGACCTGAACTATCTGATCGGTGAAATGATCGGTGAGTTGAACATCAGCCACGCCTATGTCGGCGGCGGACAGGAAAGCCTGCCGGATCGCCCAAAGACCGGCCTCATCGGCGCCCGTTTCACCTTTGATCGATCGGCCAACGTCTGGAGGATCGCGCGCATACTGGAAGGCGATAATGGCGATCCCCTATATCGTTCGCCTCTGACTGAGGTCGGCGTCGGGGTTAGGTCGGGCGATGCCCTGTTGTCTGTGGATGGGCGCGTTCTTGACGCCGACACATCGCCTTATCTGGCTCTGGCCGGAAAGGCTGGAAGGGTGGTGGAGTTGGGCGTGCGGCGCGATGGTTCGGCGGCGCGACGTGTCCAGGTTGAGACGCTGGATACGGAGGCGCCCCTGATCCGTTTCAACGAAACGCTTGAGGCGCGCAGGCTGGTTGATCGGCTCTCGAACGGCCGCATCGGCTATGTCCACATCTCCGACATGGATGGAGGCGGCCTCAAGGAGTTCGTCAAGGACTGGTATGGGCAGATACGCAAGGATGGCATGATCATCGACATCCGGGGCAATGCGGGCGGTCGCGTTTCACGGATGATTTTGGAACGGTTGGTGAGACCTGCCTACACTCGCGGCTTTGTGCGGGGTCTGCAGATACCGCAAACCTATCCGTGGGGCGGCTATACACAGGTCTTCACCGGTGAAATGGCCATGCTGGTCGATGAGACGACCATGTCCGACGGCGACACCATGGCCTGGACGTTTCAGCAGACCCGGCGCGGCCCGCTGATCGGTCGTCGCACGTGGGGTGGCGTGATCGGGGCGGGCGACACCGGCCCGATGCTGGACGGCGGACTGATCACTGTGCCGCAGTTCGCCCTGACCGGTCCCAATGGCGAATGGATCATCGAAGGCGAGGGCGTCACGCCCGATATCGACGTCGATCTGGATCAGCCTGCGCTGAAGGGACTGCCAGACGCCCAGATCACGGCGGCGGTTGACAATATCCTCAGCCGCCTGAGCGGCCGACCCGGCGATCTCGGCGGCCCTCAGCCCTACCCCGTAAAGCCCTGAAGCGGCGCAGACCTCTCGGGGAAGGGCGCAATCAGATCAGCCGCTCCTGGCGCGCCGCATCATAGAGGGCCAGGTTCACGAAGGCGGCCGTCATCAAGGGGGCGGGCAGGCTGGCGGCCTTTGCGCGATGGACCAGATCACCGATGATCGCGTCCGCCTCGACCGCCAGCCCTGCCTGCATGTCACGGAACATGGAGGACGACAGCGGGGCCTCTGTGTTGGTCAGTTGCGCCCGCGTGCCGGCGACATAGTCGGGGCGTGGCGCGATGCCGACGGCGGATATGATGGCGGCCGCTTCGTCGATGATGGCATGGACCGCATCCGTGCCTGATGGGGCGGCATTGATCTGGCCTGTATCGCCGCGCAACAGACAGGTCGAGCCAGCCAGCGAGGACAGGAAGAACCACTTCTCCCACATCTCCAGCGCGATGTCGGCCGACAGGCGCGCATTGAAGCCTGCCCCCTTCATGAAGCCATCCAGGCGCTGGATCCGGTCTGACTGCGACCCGTCCAGTTCGCCATAGGTCAGGTCCTGCATCGGGTTGAGTTGCAGGATCTCGCCCGCCTCGCCCAGGGTGGTCGAACATTTGCACAGCCCGCCGATGACAGCCTGCGTCCCGAACCGCTCGGTCAGGCGGTCGATGTGGGCCATGCCGTTCAGGATCGGCAGGATCATCGTCTCTGGCCTGACCGCAGGCGCGATATCGGCCAGGGCGGCGTCCAGGGCATAGGCCTTCACCGTCAGGAAGATGGCGTCATAGGTCTGATCCAGCCCGTCGGCCTGAACCAGGTCGGGCACCAGATCCACGTCGCCATGCGGGCTGCGGATCTGCAGGCCGGTGGCGCGAAGCTGTTCTGCACGTCGAGGTCGGACCAGAAAGGTCACGTCCCGCCCCGCCTGCTGCAGACGTCCGCCGAAATATCCGCCTGTTGAGCCTGCGCCAACCACCAGAAGTTTCATGCTGATTTCCTCTCCGGCCTGGGCGCGGCTCAGTCGATTTTCACAAGACGGTCCAGGCTGACGGCACCGGGGCCACGTGCGATCAGATAGGCAAGCGGTCCGGCCCAGAGAAGATGGGTAGGCCAACCGGTCGGGATCACGAACACCTCGATCACGATGGTCATGATCAGCAGTCCAAGTGCGGCCGGGCGTGTCATCAACCCCAGCACCAGCAGGATCGGAAGCAGGTGTTCGGCATAGGTCGTCACATAGGCGGCTGCGTCGGGCGACAGCAGCGGCACATGATATTCCTCGGCAAACAGATAATGGGTCGAGGGCGACAGGGTCAGAAAGCCTTCCACCTTGGTGCGGCCGGACAGGAAGAAGGGCGCGGCGATCCCGACGCGCAACAACAGGGCCAGCGACCATTCGGGCACGGCGGCAGTGATGCGCTGGTGAATGCGGGCGACAGGGTTCATGGGCGTGCAATCTTGATGATGGCGGAATCGAAGACGCCCAGGCCGATCAGGTCTGCGAACAGGCCAGAGGCATCCAGATGCGGTTGGGTCGATTGGGCGGTCAGGGCGGCAGCGCCGAAGGACAATCCTTTTCGGCCGGCATCCAGAAAGGCCCATTCGGCGCGGGTCAGGCGTCGCGCATGCACTTCAGCATCGGGTCGGTGGATCAGCAGACCCTGGGCCTCGGCCCTCCAGGACAGATCTGTCTCGGCCTGCGGGTCTCGATGCGCCAGCCATAGTGATGGCACGGTCCAGTCGAACCAGAACAGCCGCGCTGACGCGTGCAGACGGGCTGGAATCCCGGCCAGGGCCAACCCCGCATCTGCCGCTTGGCCGGGGTTCAGTGGGGTAGCATTCGGGGCCAGATGCGCCTCGGTCCAGGCGCGGTCCAGACGCGCGGTTGGGGCCAGATAGGGCATGACCCGCGCGGGTTCGAAACGCGCCAGCCATTCAGGAAAGCCTTCGCCATAGGCGGCCAGCACCGGATCATCGCCCGGCTCTGCCTCCACGAACTCACGCGCGGCGGCGCGGAACCACTCGCTTCCGACCATTTGGGCCACGGTCGGATAGTTGGCCTCCAGGGCGTCGATCCGTGCCTTGATCGCGGTGTTGCGATAGACGGCCAGGGCGGCCTGCGTATGCGCACTCGGCCCGGCCCCGTTCGTCGTCAGGTGGGGCCACAGCGGCTCAGACTGTCCCTCCAAAGCCTGGGCGAAGGCGGCGTGGAAGGCGGTCATGCGGCCATCTCCAAGCCGCTCAGCACATCTGCGGCGCGGGCCTGTTCCGTCAGCAGTTCGGAAAACTCGGGCACGTCGCCGTCACGCTCGATCAGGGTCGGGCGAGCACCGATACGGGCGACCAGGCGCTCATGCAGTCGCCAGACCGTGTCTGCGACCGGGGCGTCATGACTGTCGATCAGCAGGGCCTCGCCCAGGGCGGCGTCGGGCCGGTGCCCCGCCAGATGGATCTCTCCGACCAGATCAGCCGGGATGCGGTCGATCCAGTTCTCAGCCGAAAATCCCATGTTAGCGGCGCTGACGTGGACATTGTTGACGTCGACCAGCAGGCCGCAGCCGGTGCGGCGGGCGATCTCGACCAGAAACTCGACCTCGTCCCATTCATGACCGGCCAACGGCAGATAGGCGCTGGGGTTTTCGATCAACAGCGGGCGTCCCAGGGCGATCTGGGCCTCGTCGATATGATCGCACACCAGCGCCAGAACCTCGCGGCTGCGCGGCACCGGCAGCAGGTCGGGATGATAGATGTTCCCGCGCCGCGACCAGGCCAGATGCTCGGACACGATGAAGGGCTCATACCGGTCGATAAGGGCGCGGAACCGGGCCAGATGCGAGCGGTCGGGCCGCTCATCTCCGGCCAGCGACAGGCCCACGCCATGCAGCGACAAGGGGCGGCGACTGCGTATCCGCTCCAGCCAACTCATGCGCGGTCCGCCTTCGACCATGTAGTTTTCCGGATGAACCTCGAACCACAGGCCCTGTTGTGCGCCGACCGCCGGACAGGCTTCGGCCTCGGCATAGTGTTGGGGCTTCAGGCCTACCCCGGCGGTCGGGCGGGCGGACATCAGCGGTTCGGGATCGCGGTCAGCGAACCATTGCCCTTGGGCGTCTGGATCGCGGTGCAGGTGCCCTTGGGCGCCAGCTTCCAGGCATTGCCCTGATAGTCGCGCACCGATGTGCCGGCGCAGGTCGTGCCGGGCCCGGCGGCGCAATCATTCTGACCAGCCTTAGCGATGCCGAAGCATTTTTCCATGCCCTGTTCCTGCTGGGCGGTCGGGCGGTTCTGGGCGGCGGCGACGTTGGCGCTGAGGACAAGCAGTGCGCTGGCACCGGCCAGAATCCGGGTGGAGGTGTTCATGGGGTCGTCTCCTGCAAAGGGGGCCGGTCCGGGACGGAGCGGCCTGACAGGAGGGGGTTCGGACCACCCGCAACAAAGGTTACGCGAACCACCAGAAAAGAATTCGTCGCGGCGGGCCGCGCGCCGTGTAACCTTTCAGCCGTTCGCGACGAACGAGTTGATGCGTGGTCGACAAGGAAACCGAGCTCAAGCGTCTGATGTTACGGGGTCTCGATGGAGACGCCGTGGCGTGGCGCGCGCTGTTGACCGAAATGCGCGGCTTGCTGACCCCGTTCTTCAAGCGGCGTCTGATCGGATGTGAGGCCGATACGGAGGATCTCGTGCAGGACAGCCTGATCGCCATCCACGCCAAACGGGCGACCTATGACCGATCGCTGCCCTTCACCGCCTGGGCCTATGCGATCGCGCGCTACAAGCTGATCGATCATTTCCGTCGTCAGGGCCGACGCCATACCGTCCCGCTGGAAGAGGCGTCCGTGCTTCTGGCCGAACACACGGTGGAGGAGGGCGTGGTCAGGCGTGATCTGAAACGGGTCCTGTCCATCCTGCCCCGGCGCCAACGCCGACTGATCGAGGACGTGCGGATCAGCGGCTACAGCCTGGCCGAAGCCGCTGCCCGCAACGGTTTCTCTGAGGGCGCAGCCAAGGTGAGTGTTCACCGCTCCATGAAGACCCTGACCGCCAGCGTGATCCCCGATGAAGACTGATGATCTGATCGACGCCCTGGCCGTGGGTCTGGAACCGACACGACCGGCCCGCCCGTCCATTGTCCTGTTGGCGGCTGGGGGCGTCGCGGCCCTGGCGGCCGTATGGCTTCTGCTGGGTGTTCGGTCGGACCTGGGCGACGCGATGCAGGCACCGACGCCCTGGCTTAAGGGCATTTACACCGCGGCTCTGGCAGGAACAGCCATCTGGCTGACCGCGCGGCTGGGGCGGCCCGGTGTCGACCCGCGTCCGGCAGTCTTTGCGCTCGCCTCGGTGGTCGCTGTCGCCCTCTCGTGGGGAGCCATCGAGGTGATCATGACACCGCCCGGGGACCGTCTGGCTGACTGGCTGGGGCGCACATGGACGATCTGCGGACGCAACATCCTGCTTATCTCTGGTGTGGCTGCGCCGTTCGTTTTCCTGTCTGCACGCCGTCTGGCTCCCACGCGCCCGTCGTTGACGGGATCGGCCCTGGGTGTTGCGACAGGCGGCATCGCGGCGACCGTCTATGGCCTGCTCCACTGCCCGGAGGCGACCGCAGCCTTTGTAGCGACCTGGTACACCCTGGGCGTGGCGGCGGCAGGTCTGATCGGCGCGGTCATCGGGCGCGTTGCGCTGCGCTGGTGAAGTCCTGCTCAACTCGGCTCGAAGCTGCGCAGTCGAAATGGGCCAGATCGTAGCTAAACGCGGTGAAATCACAGCCGACGCCGATCCGAAAATGCCCACCAGCATCTCGGCCTATCCGCCCTTCGCCTTCGCAATGCGCGCACGCCGCGCTGGCGCCAGACGCGTGATGCGTCCCGGTTCGGTCCTGCCTGTCATCAGTTGGGCCGCCGCAGCCTGACCGAACTGCGCGCCATGGAGGCGCAGGAACTGACCATCCTGTGCCCTTGTTGGCCGGGTTCAATCAGGGGGAGTATGATGACGCGGCATTGGGCGGGAGCGTTGTCCCGTCGAGTTTATTGCGTTCAGGCGCCTTCACGGGCATCGAACTGTTGTTGGGCATCGGTGACGACGCTTAGGTTGTTTTCGGCCCATTCGGTCAGGGACTTAAACGGCCCTTCGAGCGAATAACCCAGAGGCGTAATAGAATATTCGACGCCGATCGGTGTCGTGTTCAGGACGGTACGCTTGAGGATGCCGTTGCGCTCAAGGCGTCTCAGGCATTGGGTCAAGGTCTTTTGCGAGATGCCGTCGATTTTGCGACGCATGGCATTGAACCGAGCGCGTCCTCCCGAGGTGCAGACGACCTCGAGAATGAGGATCGTCCATTTGTCAGCAATCTGGTCGAGCAGCAGGCGGCGACTATCGGTGGCTGTCATCGGTGACCTTCAGAACACTTGGTTTCTTTTTGGTGCCTAATTTACTCTAAGTGTAGAAGTGATACCAGGTGTCCTTCACGCGAAATTGTGGGTTCCCCACACGAGAACAAGAATGACTCCACTCGAGGCTCTGGTCGAAATCGAAGCCATCAAACAGCTTAAGGCCCGCTATATCCGCTTCGGCGATGCGCGACAGTGGGGCGAGTTCGCCGCCACACTAACCGAGGACGTAACCTTCTTGATCGATGCCGCGCCGCGTGCATCGCCCGACCATAATGCCGTGATCGAAATGCAGGGGCGCGACGACTTCATCGCCGCCATGGAGGTTCTGTTGCAGGGCGTAAAGGCGGTGCATCAAGCCAGCCTGCCAGAAATCACCATCACCAGTCTCACGACGGCCAAGGGCGTTTGGTGGATGCATGACTGGGTTCAACTGCCGAGCTGCAACTTCAAGGGCTGGGGCCACTATCATCAGGAGTACGTCAAGGTTGATGGCGCTTGGAAAATCCAGCGTAGTCACACGACGCGGCTGAGAGTCGAAGAAGAGTGGCTGTAGGTCGGGGGGGCAGGATGTCCAGAATGAAAGTTATTGAGCTTATAGGCCCGGGCCTTGAGGCCATGCGTGTGGCCGAGCGCGAAATCCCGTCCGTGCCTGCCGGGCATGCCAAGATTCGGGTCAGGGCGGCGTCGCTGAATTATCGGGACCTGCTGATCGTCAAGGGGCTGGCGCCGGTCGCCTATCCACGTATTCCCTTGTCCGATGCGGTCGGTGAGGTCGTCGAGACGGGGGCGGGCGTAAATGGTCTCGACATCGGGGATCGCGTTTTCGCCATTTATTACCCGGACTGGCAGAGCGGCCCGATCAGGCCAGAGAAGTTTGCGCGTGATCGCGGCGCGACCGGAGACGGCGTGGCTGCTGAATATTTAGTCCTTCCTGCCAACGAACTGGTCCGGGTTCCCGACCATCTGAGCGATGCACAGGCAGCGACTCTGCCTTGCGCAGGGCTGACCGCCTGGTCGGCTGTGACGCAAGCGGGTGGGCTTATCCCTGGCAGTTCTGTGCTGTTACAAGGGACGGGCGGAGTCTCGCTGTTTGCCTTGCAGTTTGCGTTGGCGGCAGGTGCGGAGGTCTGGCTGATCTCTTCGGACGATGCCAAGCTGGAGCGCGCGCGCGCGTTGGGCGCGCATCATCTAATCAACTACCGGACGACACCGGACTGGGACGTCGAGGTCCTGGCGCAGACGGTAGGCCGGGGGGTGGATCTGGTGGTCGATGTAGTCGGTTCCGCCACTCTGGCGCGCGCCGTCAACGCAGTGACGAGCGGCGGGCGGATATCCATCGTGGGAGTCCTGGGCGGGTTCGAGGCGTCGATCCCGCTCTATCCGGTCATGACCAAGAGTGTGGGATTGCACGGCATCATGTCGGGCAACCGCGAGGACGCCGAGGCTATGGTCAGAGCGATATCGGCCCAAGGCATAAGACCGGTCGTGGACGCGACGTTTGCTTTGGAAGAGTTATCCAACGCGCTCCGTCACCTGGAAGACGGCAACCATTTTGGCAAAGTTGTAATCACCTTCGACTGATTGCGGCCGGTCTCATCGGATGGGAATTCAAGCGCAGCCAATCGTGCAATTCTGCCGTGGCGCTCGGACATGACCGTGCTTTGAAGCCCCGTTTGATGTTCCTCGTCAGTTTTAATGACTTGCCGATGAGATCGGCCAAGGGTCGTTTGCGGCTTCTAGTCCGAACATGACGGTTCGCATGACTATGGGGTGTCGAGGCTTCGAATCTCTGGCCGGGCCGTCGCTCACGATCTTCAGCAGCAGGGCTTCCCAACCTTTCAGAGCTGAGCGCTTATCGACCATGTACTCATTCATGTCATAGTGCGTGCTGGAAACCTGGGCGCCTCCGCCTGTGTCGGAGCTATGGCCGAGCACCTTGGAGCGGATTAGCGGCGAGACCCGCAGGCGCTCGCTCGTCAATGCAGTCGATCCCGTGCGGCGCAAATCGTGAACTGTCAGGTCGTCGACGCCGATCAGCTCTCTCAATCGACCCATCGCACGCGTCAGTGCGGCCGGCTGCATCGGCTTGGTGGTGTCGCGCGGGTCGTGGAAGACGGGGCCCGACATCCGGTCAGAAGGCAGGCTGGAAAGGGTTATCGCCTTGCGGATCAGTTCCACGGAGTACGGCGGCAGCGGGACTTGATGCGGGCGACCCGACTTCATTCGATCCGGGGAAATTCTCCAGACGCCTTGATCGAGATCTAGCTCTGACAGGTCCATGCCTACGATCTCCGTTCGACGTTGAAGGAGCAGCATGGCGAGTTGGAGGGCGACGCGAACCTGAGGTCCCACAAAGATTTCGTCTGACTTGATCGCTTTCCGCGGTTCCGGCTCGGTCAGAGCCCGCCACAGAAGACGCAGTTCCTGATCCTTCCAAATCCTGAGGCGAGGCTTTTGAGCGTGGAAGGGGGGAAAGCCCATGGCGGGATTGATCTCGACCAACTCCTCACTGATGCCGAAATTGTAAACCTGCCGAATGACGGCTTGGACCCGATTGGTTTGTGCGGTGATGCCCTTGCGAACCATCTCTCTGAGCAGGGACTTCACGGTCGAGCGTTTGATCGTGCTAAGCGGCAGATCGTACAGGACGGGTTGGATGTGGCGCTCAGCGAGACGCTTTTCGTAGGCGAGGGTGCTCGTGCGCTTGCGTTTGCGCTTGGGTTGCCATTCGCCGGTCTCGCAGGCCGTCCAGTAGGCATCAATCAATTTGCCGAAAGTCGCGACAGCATCCTGGCGGGCTTGCTCCTTGGCCTCACGTTTCTCGTGGAGCGGATCGCCGCCGTTTTCGATCAACTCGCGAAGGCGACCCGCCTCAAGGCGCGCCGTCTTCAACGTCATTGCCGGATACTCGCCCAGGCGATGGCGAGCGTTTCTTCCGTCGTGGCCTCGGTATCGCAGAAGCCAGACCTTGGCGCCCTTGTGACTGGCTCGCAGTACCAGGCCGGGGCACCCCGCATCTGAAAGCTCTATCCTCTCTCTGGGTAGCGGTTTCAGGCTGTTTAAGTATCGATCCGTTAGCGCGACGGTGGCCATAGCGACCTCCAAAGTTGGGACGCCTGTGGGACACAGAGTGACACAACTTGAGGGTACGCTATGAAACTGGGGAAAACAAGTATATTATTGAATCATCTGAGGTTTGAAACCGATTGGAACGAAGTGAAACTGGATGAATACAACCTCTGATCGATTCCTAAAGCCGAGGTCGCAGGTTGGAGTCCTGCCGGGGTCGCCAAATCATATTTGGCTATAAAATCAACGACATGGTCGGTTTTATGTGCGGCCCTGCCGCCCCTGCGGCAGGCTTGGGCTCGCGGCGCCTTAGACCCGCGTGGCGGCGGGTTCGTCCAGGTCGAAGCGGTCGGCGCGGGCCAGGCGCCAGCTTTCGGAATAGAAGCTGCGGCCGTCTTCGCCGGTCAGCAGTTCGCCGGGGCGCAGGAAGACGTGCAATTGCGAGAACAGCTTGATCTCGGTCTGGCTGATGCGGCGCGCCAGATGGTGGGGGCGCAGGTCGCTGGGGTGGTGGATGCCCGCCGCCGCCAGCATCTCCGACAGGCCTTTCAGGGTGGAGCGGTGGAACTGGTGCACCCGCTCGGCCTTGTCCGGCACGACAAGCGCCCGCTGACGTAGAGGGTCCTGGGTCGCGACCCCGGTGGGGCAACGGTTGGTGCCGCAGCTGAGGGACTGGACGCAGCCCAGGGCGAACATGAAGCCGCGCGCCGCATTGGCCCAGTCGGCGCCGATGGCCAGGACGCTGGCGATGTCGAAGGCGCTGGTGATCTTGCCCGCCGCGCCGATGCGGATCTGATCGCGCAGACCGGCGCCGACCAGGGTGTTGTGCACGAACAGCAGGCCTTCGCGCATCGGCGTGCCCAGATGGTCGGTGAACTCGACCGGCGCCGCGCCCGTGCCGCCTTCGCCGCCGTCGACCACGATGAAGTCGGGGCGGATGCCCGTCGCCAGCATGGCCTTGACGATGCCCATGAACTCCCACGGCTGGCCGATGCACAGTTTGAAGCCGATCGGCTTGCCGCCCGACAGCTCACGCAGTCTGGCGATGAACTCCATCATCTGCAGCGGGGTCGAAAAGGCGCTGTGGGTGGAGGGCGAGATGCAGTCCTGGCCCATCGGCACGCCGCGCGTCGCCGCGATCTCGGCGCTGACTTTTTCGGCGGGCAGAATGCCGCCGTGACCCGGCTTGGCCCCCTGGCTCAGCTTGATCTCGATCATCTTGATCTGGGGGTTGGCGGCCTGGGCCGCGAACTTTTCGGGGTCAAAGGCGCCGGTTTCGGTGCGGCAGCCGAAATAGCCGCTGCCCAGCTCCCAGATGATGTCGCCGCCGTGTTCGCGGTGATAGGGGCTGTAGCCGCCCTCTCCGGTGTCATGGGCGAAGCCGCCTAGGGCGGCCCCCTTGTTCAGGGCGCGGATGGCGTTGGCGCTGAGCGAGCCGAAGCTCATGGCCGAGATGTTGAACACCGACCCGGAATAGGGCTGGGCGCACTGGTCGCCGCCGATCAGGATGCGGAAGGTCGCCGGGTCCGCCGCGGGCGCGGGCCGGATCGAATGGCCCATGAAGTCATAGCCGACGCTATAGACGTCCATCTGGGTGCCGAAAGACCGCTCCGAGCCCTCCTTCTTGGCGCGGGCATAGACCAGCGAGCGCTGGTTGCGGGAGAAGGGCGCGGCCTCCTGGTCGGACTCGATCAGATACTGCCGGATCTCCGGGCGGATCATCTCCGCCAGCCAACGGACATGGCCGATGACCGGATAGTTGCGACGGATCGAATGGTGCGGCTGCACCAGGTCGGCGACGCCCAGCAGGGTCAAAGCCCCGGCGATCACCGGCAGGAACCATGTCCAAGGATAATACAGCGCCAGCAGCACGCCGACGATGAAGACCAGGATGCAGAGGCCGAAAGCCGAATACTGATTGAACCGCACGTGTCTCTGGTCCCTGTCGCCAGCGACCCGAATGTTCCGCCGGGTCTTATGTTCCGCGAACTATGGCCGCTGGATCGGTCCGAGGCCAGTCGGCGGCGCTGCTTTGCCCGGTTGCGCCCGCCGCGTCGGCCACATGTTCGGCCAGGTCCAGGGCCTGGGCGCGCAGGTCGGGCACGGCGGTGATCTCCCAGAAGGCGCCGCGCGTCAGGGGGCCGATGGCGTAGAGGCCGTCGGTCGGGCGGTCCTGGCCGATCAGGCGGCCGTCGCCGTCGACCTGCAGACCCAGGCCCAGGGGGTCGGGGCGGCCGTATCCTTTTTTCAGGATGTCGGCGATCAGGGGCTCGCGGCTCTGCTGGATGACGCCCAGCGGGCCGGTGCAGTTGACCACCAGGTCGAAGCGTCCCCGGATGGCCCGGCGACGCCCGCGCGGACGCCAGGCCGCCTCGACCGATCGGCCGTCCAGCGCCGTCTCTGACAGCTTGCCCGCCAGCACGGTCAGTTCACCGGAGGCCAGCATCGAATGAATGTCGCGCGCCGATCCGGGCGACAGGCGGTGGCGATGCACGTCCCACAGGGGGCGCAGATGGCGCAGGAACCGCTTGCGCTGAACCGCCGTCCACGACCGCCACAGCGGGCGGGCCGAATGGCGCAGGTGGTCGAACACGGCGCGCCAGTCGTGCGTCTGGGTCGCCTGCCGCACCTGTTTCAACACGTCGGACGGACCGCCGGCGAAGGCCTCGACATAAGGTTCGGGCGGCACGGTGGCGTGGGCGCGCGGCAGCAGACCGTGCCGTGACAGGGCGGTGAAGCGCCGTCCGGGCCGCCGCAGCGACAGGGCTGCATCCACCATGGTCAGGCCCGCCCCGATCAGCAGGATGTCGCGCGCGCCCTCCGCCGCCTCGGCCTCCAGCCGCCAGGGGTTCTCGACATAGAGGGGCGAGTTGCGCAACGCCTCGTCTACGCCGGGCGGGGAGGCGGGCTCCAGATTGCCCAGGGCCAGCACGACCGCCTCGGCCTGCACCGTCCCGCCGTCGTCCAGCGTCAGGGTCCAGCCCGCGCCGTTGCGGTTCAGCGCCCTGGCTTCGGACGCCGCCAGCGTCAGACGCTCGGGCGCGCCGTCCAGCGCCTGATCCAGCAGGTGCTGCAGATAGTCGCCGTAAACTCCGCGGGTGATGAAGCCGTCCTGCGCCCGCCATGACGGCTGTTCCGCCAGCCAGTCCGCCAGATGCCCCGGCTGATCGGGAAAGGCGCCCATATTGTCCAGGCGCACGTTAAGCAGGTGGTGGGGGTTGCCGGTGTCATAGGCCGTGCCGGGACCAAAGACCTTGCGCCGCTCGATCAGGGTGACGCGGAGCCTGGCGTTCAGCCGCAACAGGTGGATCGCCGTCAGCAGACCGCTGAATCCTGCCCCGACCACGGCCACGTTCTGGCGCCCGTCTGGCGTTCCGGTTTGCGGCATAGGCGCTCCCAACTCGACCACTCGTCCCGCACTCATAACGCAATCCGGCGCGGTTCGGTTTTCGATCTTGGTCAGAAATGCCTACCGGACAAGTAGGAAATTCTATCGTCGGCTGTCAGCGGTGATAGCCGGTGACCGGCGGGGCGCCGAACTCACGCGCCGCCTTCGGGGCCAGGCCGGCCTTTCGGCGTCGCGCGGCGCGGATGTCGGAAATCGCTAGTGGAATCAAGGTCCAGGGCTCGACGCAATAGCGGCGGAACAGGCGTTTGGGGTCTTGCACCAGACGATAGGCCCACTCGACCCCGGCCCGGCCCATCCAGCGCGGCGCGGGCTTCTGGGTTCCGGCCTCATAGTCGAAGGCGGCGCCGACAGAGAAGATGACGCAGTTGGGCAGAAGCTCCAGATTGCGCAGGATCCAGGCCTCCTGGCGCGGCATTCCCATGCCCACGAACAGGATTTCCGGCTTGAAGGCGATGAGGTCGGCGATCAGGGCGGCGTTGTCCGCCGAGCCTGCGCTGGCGTCGAAGAAGCCGTGGCGCGGCAGGATCCGGGCGTGGGGATAGACGGCGTTCAGCCGTTCCGCCGCCGTCTCGCTGACGCCGGGCTCGCCGCCGACATAGGCGATGCGCCATTTCTTGCGGTTGGCCACGCTCCAGAAATGGTCGCGCCAGTCCAGATAGGTGCAGCGGTGGAAGCCCCGGCTGTGCAGGCCCAGAGTCCGCGAGAACCAGATCATCGGCGTCGAATCGACCTCGACCATCTCGGCCTGCGCATAGAAGGCGCGCATCTCCGGGTTCTTCTGGATCAGATACAGGCTGTGCAGATTGTGGTTGGCGACGATGGTCTTGCGCCCTTCGGCCACCGCCGTCTGGACGTGGTGCAGCACTTCCTCGGGCTTCACCAGATCGACCAGCTGCCCCAGCATGTGCACGCGCTCACGCCTGCGCCGACGCTTGCGGAACTGCGGTCGCGGCGCGGATCGACGCTCGTGCGCCGGGGAGATGAAGGGTGAATCCACCATGGACGCAGGATGCAGCAGCAGGCTTCAAGGACGGGTTAGAAAACAGGCTTAACCCGCGTCAACCAATCCGGGGCGGACCCGCTGGATGACGAAGCGCGTCAGCGAGGCCAGCGCCACCCCGATGCTGTCGGCCAGCAGATCGTACAGATTGGCCGATCGTCCCGTCAGGCCCTGCACCACCTCGACCCCTGCGCCCAGAGCGATGGCGACAAAGGCGGTGCGCCACAGGCCCAGCTTGGGAAACAGAAGCGTCAGGCAGGCGGTGATGATGAAGAAGCCGATCACATGGGCCGACTTGTCGTCCAGACCCAGATTCTCCTCCGCCCCCTGAAAGGGGCCGAGCATGGCGACGAACAGCCCGGCCAGTGCGAGACCGGCCGCGCAACGCAGTATGAACATCATTTGGCGACGCCTTGATTGGGGAGGAGGGGCGTGGAAATCGTCAAAAACCTAACCGGAACAATGCGTGAGCGCTACTCCGACGCGCTTTTTGCTCCGCTTGCGCAAGAAAACGCACAAACTGAAAAAAGCTTGTTGACCCGGCCCGAGCCCTCTCGTAGATGACGCGCCTTCCCGATGGAAACGCCGCAAGGCGCTGCCGACGGGGCCCAGATGGCGGAATTGGTAGACGCGCTGGCTTCAGGTGCCAGTGGCTTAACGGCCGTGGAGGTTCGAGTCCTCTTCTGGGCACCATATTATAAACGGCGTCGTGTTTTCGAACACGGCGCCGTTTTCATTTTTCGCCTATCGCAAGCCGCGCGGCGGCTTGCTGCTTGAGGCGGTTTGGGTGAATCGGCATTTGCACGCAGCTGTGCGTTTATCGGTGCGGCCTTCGACATCTGGCCGTTCCGTCCCGTCGCCTGCGCGTGTAAGAAGCCCCGCATGACTGTTTATCTGCACGAGGGCGATCTGCCCGACGATCTGGACCTGGGGCCCGAGGTCGCTGTCGATTCCGAAACCATGGGCCTGCGTTTCGGCCGTGATCCCCTGTGCGTGGTCCAGCTGTCCGCCGGCGACGGCGACGCCCATGTCGTGCGCCTGAACCGCCCCGCCTATGACTGTCCGAACCTGAAGCGGCTGCTGGCCGATCCGAAGGTGGTGAAGATCTTCCACTTCGGCCGGTTCGACATCGGCATGTTCCAGCTGCACCTGGGCGTCGAGACGCGCCCGGTCTATTGCACCAAGATCGCCTCCAAACTGGCCCGCACCTACACCGACCGCCATGGTCTGAAGGACGTGGTGCGCGAGATGGTCGGCGTGGACCTGTCCAAGGCCCAGCAGTCTTCAGACTGGGGCGCGCCGCAACTGACGCAGGCACAGCTGGACTACGCCGCCTCCGACGTTCTGTATCTGCACGCGGCCAAGGCCCGTCTGGATCAGATGCTGGAGCGCGAAGGCCGGGCAGAGCTGGCGGCCAAATGTTTCGACTTCCTGCCGACCCGTTCGGCGCTCGACCTCGCCGGCTGGGACGAGATCGACATCTTCGCCCACAGCTGAGGCGCGCTTGACCGAACCCGCCGATCAGTCCCGGATCGAGGCCGACGAGGCCCGCGTCGCCCTGGCGGGCGAACGCTGGCGCGCGCGCTCGCGGCGGGTGAAGCTGTATCGGCGGGTCCTGCCCATCATCATCCTGGTGCTGGCGGGCGGCGCCCTGACCTGGACCGTGTTCCGCACCGTCATGTCGGGCGTGGAGCGCAAGGCCAGCCAGAGCAACGAGGTCCGCCTGGACAAGCCCCTGTTCCACGGTCAGGATTCGCAGGGCCGCGCCTTCACCGTGGGGGCGCAGGGCGCGGTCCGCGACGCCGCGACCGGCCAGTTCCGCCTGGTCGGACCGGCGCTGAAACTGAACCTGGGCGGACGCAAGGTGACGGAGCTAACGGCAGGCGGCGGCACCTATAATGAGCAGGCCCGCACCGTAACCCTTGGTCCTGACGTGAAAATCTCGGACGGCGGCACCGGCTTCGTGCTGACGACGCCGGAGGCGGTGGTCAATACGGACACCGGCGTGATCACGGGTTCAAAGGGGGTTCAGGGCGCGGGGCCTCTTGGAACCATCAACGCTTCGTCCTATGCGATCTATGATCAGGGCCAGCGCGTGGTGTTCGACGGGCAGGGCGACAAGAAGATAAGCGGTACGATCAATCCCTCGGGATCAGGCGGATGATGGCGATGAAGTTCAAAGCACTGGCGGCGGTCTCCGCCCTGGCGGTCCTGGCCCTTCCGGCCGTGGGCGACGCCCAGGTGAACAAACAGACCTCGAACCAGCCGATCGCCTTCGGCGCCGACTCGGGCGAGCAGACGCCGGTCAGCATCTCGCTGCGCGGCCGCGCCGAGGTGACGCAGGGCGGAAACCGCCTGCGCGCCGACGCCATCACCATGTTCCGCAATGCGGCGGGCGACCCCGATCGGGTCGAAGCCACCGGAACCGTCTATTTCGTCACCCCGACCCAGTCGATGCGCGGCGACCGCGCCGTCTATACGATCAACAACGGCGAAGTCGTCGTGACCGGCAACGTCATCCTGACCCAGGGGCAGAACGTCCTGACGGGCGGGCGGCTGAACTACAACGTCAACACCGACGCCGCGACCATGGCGGGGGCCCCGCGCGGCTCCGCCGGAACCCGCATCCAGGGCGTCTTCTATCCCGGCAACAACTAGAGGCCGTTCGCAGACTTGGCGCGCAAGGAACTTTCCGCACTGAACCGCGACGAACCGGTCGCGGAGCCGGTCTTGGCCCCCTCCAAGGCGGACAAGGGCCTGCGCGTGCGCAACCTCGCCCGCAGCTTCGGCCAGCGTCAGGTGGTGCGCGACGTCTCCCTGACCGTCCAGCGCGGCGAGGTCGCGGGTCTGCTTGGCCCCAACGGCGCGGGCAAGACGACCTGCTTCTACATGATCACCGGCCTGATCCCGCCGGACGCCGGGTCGATCTGGCTGGACGGCGAGGACATCACCGGCCAGCCCATGTATCAGCGCAGCCGCATGGGTCTGGGCTATCTGGCCCAGGAAGCCTCCATCTTCCGCGGCATGACGGTCGAGCAGAACGTCAAGTCGGTGGTCGAGCTGAACTATGACCGCAGCCAGATCGCAGCCGAGACGAACCGGCTGCTGAACGAACTGCACATCGACCACCTGCGCCACGCCCCGGCCACAGCCCTGTCGGGCGGCGAGCGTCGCCGGGTCGAGATCGCGCGCGCCCTGGCGGGGCGCCCGTCCTTCATCCTGCTGGACGAACCCTTCGCCGGCATCGACCCCCTGGCCATCGCCGACATCCGCTCGGTCATCCGCTATCTGGCCAGCCAGGGCATCGGCGTGCTGATCACCGACCACAATGTGCGCGAGACGCTGGAGATCACCGATCGCGTCTCCATCATCTCCGGCGGCTCGGTCCTGTTCGAAGGCACATCCGACGAAGCCATCCACGACCCCGAGGTCCGCCGGGTCTATCTGGGCGAAATGTACGCCTGAGGCCCTTCTCCTCCCCATTTCATGGGGAGGTGGCGCGGCGCGTTCTTGCGCCGTGACGGAGGAGTTCGTTCCGCATCGCCACACCCTCTTTCGTCATTCCGGGCGCAGCGCACACCCGAAACACCGGGAGCATGGATCCTTGGGACAAGGCCAAGGATGACGGGCGAGGGAGGGGATCCGGCGTCGTCAATCTATCCAACGCGCCGTTTCTGACGGGGAGGCGTTGCTGTTGGCGTCCCGTTAACCGGTTTGGCGACATTCTGGCCCCAGCAAGTTCCGGGCCAGTTCAGCGTTCGGTGGGAAAAAGCCAAGTGATCGGTCAAAAGTTAGAGGTCAGACAAGGGCAGGGGCTGGTCATCACGCCCCAGCTGCAGCAGGCGATCAAGCTGCTGCAACTGTCCAATCTCGAGCTGGAGGAATTCGTCGAGGCCGAGCTGGAGCGCAATCCGCTGCTGCAACGTGACGAGCCTGAAGGCGAGGGGCCGGACGCCCCGCAACAGGCCGAAACCGCGACCGCCGACGGTGAAATGTCCTTTGGCGACGGCGTGGGCCATGAAGCCGTGGCTTCGATGGACGCCGGGTCCGACGATGTTTACGGCGACGCCGCGCCGGGCGAGCGCACCAGCGACCGCATGACCGACGAGGCCCAGCCCGGCCTGTCCGACTGGTCCAGCGCGGGCAAGGGCGGCCAGACCTTCGAAGGCGGCGACCTCGAACGCCCCGACACCCACGAACTGTCGCTGTGGGAGCATCTGCAGGCCCAGGCCTCGTCCGCCGGATTCAGCCCCGCCGACCACGGCATCGCCCTGACCCTGATCGACGCCACCGACGAGGGCGGCTATCTGCGCGGCGAACTGAACGAATTCGCCGACCGGCTGGGCGTGCCGCTTGAGCGGATCGAGGCGGTGCTGGGCGTCTGCCACGGTTTCGAACCCACGGGCGTCATGGCGCGCTCGGTTCCGGAATGCCTGAAGCTGCAGCTGATCGATCGCAATCGGTTTGATCCCGCCATGGCGGCCCTGCTGGACAATCTGGACCTGCTGGCGCGGCGCGACCTGGCGGGACTGCGCAAGATCTGCGGCGTGGACGCCGACGACCTGTCCGACATGATCGCCGAGCTGAAGGCCCTGACGCCGCGTCCCGGCGCGGGTTTCGGCGGCGAACCAGCCCAGACCGTCGTGCCCGACGTCCATGTCCGCGCCGATCCGGCGGGGGGATGGCGGGTCGAGCTGAACGCCGACACCCTGCCGCGTCTGCTGGTCGACAAACGCTATCACGGTCTGGTCCAGGCGGGCGCGCGGTCCGACACTGAAAAGACCTTCGTCGCCGACTGCGCGGCCCAGGCCAACTGGCTCGTCAAGTCGCTGGACCAGCGCGCCAAGACCATCCTGAAGGTCGCCTCCGAGATCGTGCGCCAGCAGGACGCCTTCCTGGCCTTCGGCGTCGAGTTCCTGCGGCCCCTCAATCTGAAGACGGTGGCTGACGCGATCAGCATGCACGAATCCACCGTCAGCCGCGTCACATCGAACAAATATGTCGCCACGCCACGCGGCGTGTTCGAGCTGAAATTCTTCTTCACCGCCGCCATTCAATCGGTGGACGGCGCCTCGACCCACTCGGCCGAAGCGGTCCGTCACCGGATAAAAACAATGATTGATGGCGAGGGGCTGGATGGCGACGTTTTGTCCGACGACCGGATCGTCGAAATACTTAAGGAGACGGGCATCGACATCGCCCGCCGTACAGTCGCCAAGTATCGGGAAGCCTTGAGGATTCCGTCCTCCGTCGAGCGCCGCAGGATGCTCCGTACGGCCTGACAAGCGTGACCACAAAACGGTGATCTGGATTGACACCAAATCCAGTCGGGCGCGTTCTATCGGCATGCAAGTCCAAGTCAGCGGCAAGCAAGTGGATGTCGGCGAAGCGTTAGGCTCGCGCATCTCCCAGGAACTCGAAGACGGGGTCGGAAAATACTTCGCCCGCGGCGGCGATGGCGCCGAGGTCGTGGTCTCCAAGGACGGCCACAACTTCAAGGTGGACTGTTGGGTCCGTCTCGCGTCGGGTCAGACGCTGGTGACGACCGGGTTCGGCGGCGACGCCCACTCGGCCTTCACCGAGGCGCTGGATCGGCTCGAGACACGGGTTCGTCGCTACAAGCGCCGGCTCAAGGACCATCATATCGGGCCCAAGGGTCTGTCGCCCGAAAAGACTGAAAACGCCGCCCGCGAGGTCGCACGCAGCATCGTGCTGCGTGACCCCGACAGCGTGGACGACGACGTCTTCGGCGACGCCAGCGAGAACGACGGCCCGCCGCCGGTGGGCATGGTCATCGCCGAGACCGAACACGAGATCCGCACCATCACGGTGGGGCGGGCGGTGCTGGAGCTGGACATGACGGGCTATCCCGTCGTGCTGTTCCGCAACGCGGCTCATGGCGGTCTGTCGGTCGTCTATCGACGGCCGGACGGCAACGTCGGCTGGATCGATCCTGAGCGGACCAGCAAACTGAACGGCCAGGCAAAAGGCACGGCCTAGTTTGACTTTGTTGCGGGAGCCTCTAAACGGGCGCCCGCAACCGCCAGTCTATTTTTGAGAACCGGGTTTCCAATGGATATCGCAGATTTGCTTGCGCCGAACGGCGTGGTGCTGCGCGGCGGCGCCTCATCAAAGCGTCAGGCGCTGAATGCTGTGGCCGAGGCCGCCGCCGATGCGCTGGGCGTGGACGAGGGGCGCGTGCTGGAGGCGCTGCTGGAGCGCGAGGCCCTGGGCTCGACGGGTCTGGGCTCGGGCGTGGCGGTTCCGCACGCCCGTCTGAAAGAAGTCGACCGCGTGACGGCGGTCTTCGTGCGTCTGGATACGCCGGTGGCCTATGAGTCGGTGGATGACCGTCCGGTCGATCTGCTGCTGGCCCTGTTCGCCCCGCCCAAGGACGGCGCCGAACATTTGCGGGCTCTGGCTGCGGTGTCGCGGGCGCTGCGGTCGTCGGAACTGCGCGAACAACTGCGTCAGGCGCGCACCGTTGATGCGATCAAGGCTCTGTTCGTCAAGGACGACGCCCCGGCGACGGCGGCCTGATCACGGCTTCTGGAAGGCGGCGCATTCCCATCGCGGGGCCGCCCTCCAGTCTTTCTCAGTGAACCGAAACCGGCTCCAGTTCGTGGGCCACGGCGGCGGCGAAGGCGGTGTCGCGGTCCAGCATCACAGCCAGACGTTCGCCGTCGGCGCTGTGCACCGCATAGAGGGACTGGCCGGGATCAAAGCTCATGTCTCTGATCTCGACGGCGTCCTCCATCAGGTCCGACGCCTTCACCTCGCGCACATAGACGAGGTCAGGGGCGCCCAGGCCTGCAAAATCTTCCTTGGTCATCATCAACGGCGTCATAGGACCGCCTCCTTCATTACTGATGAACGCTCAGAACCCTGAGCGGTTCGAACTTCGATATTTTCAGCCCGCCGTGATCGGGATGCGCCGCACGGCGCGCTCGGCCTCGGGGCGGATCAGGTCGACGTGCAGCAGGCCGTGCTCGGCCCGCGCGCCCTGAACCTCCAGCCCGTCGGCCAGAACAAAGCTGCGCACAAAGCCGCGCGCCGCGATGCCCCGGTGCAGGAAGGCCTGCTCGGTCTTGCCCGCATCATCGCGCTTTCCAGCGATGGTCAGCTGGCGGCCTTCCAGGGTGATGGACAGTTCGTCGGGCGAAAACCCGGCCACCGCCAGGCTGATGCGGACCCCGGCGTCGCCGATCTGTTCGACATTATATGGCGGATAGGATTCCGCTGCGGCCTTGGCGGCGCGGTCGATCAGGGCGCGGGTATGGTCAAAGCCCAGCAGGAAGGGGCTGTCGAACAGGATGGTGCGGGTCGTCATCTGGGTCCTCGGAAAAGCGACCGACCGGCCTGTCTCCCGCAATCGGCAAGACCTCCGGTCACAGATGAAGATGGGGGCAGGCTGCGCCCGGATCAACCATCCCGGCCTGTGGGCAGCGGGGATGGGTTTTCAGCCCTGGGCATGGAATCCCCGCCGCCGAGGAGACGGCGGGGAAATAGGGGGTCAGGCGCTGGTCTTCAGCCGTTCCGTCCTGGCGACGATGTCGGTCAGGGGCACGATGCGGACGAACCGGCTGAGGGTGTTGGACCAGTCGCCCAGCAGACGACGCGCCAGCGGGGACGCCGTCGCCGCCAGATGGGCCTCGATCAGTTCGCGCAGCCGTTCGGCCGCCGCCTCGTCGATGTCGGTCACGCCCGCCAGATCGCCGTTCAGCGCCCGTTCGGCGAAGCCCGGTTGATCCAGCACGAACAGCTCGCCGCCGCTCATGCCCGCCGCCAGGTTCCAGCCGACCGAACCCAGCACGACCACGCGTCCGCCGGTCATATATTCACAGCCGTGCGCGCCCAGACCCTCGACCACGGCCTCGGCGCCGGAGTTGCGGACGGCGAACCGCTCGCCCGCCGCACCGGCGACGAACAGCCGGCCAGAGGTCGCGCCGTACAGGGTGGTGTTGCCGCAGATCAGCTGATCCTCGCGCCATTCGGTCGTGCGGACCGAAATCTCGGCGCCCGACAGACCCTTGCCGACATAGTCGTTGGCCTCGCCCGTCAGGTGCAGCTCCAGACCCTTGGCGGCGAAGGCGCCGAAGCTCTGACCCGCGATGCCTTCCAGACGCAGCTTCAGACGGCCCGCCGGTCCCTGGGCGCCGAAGCGGCGCACGATGGCCGAGGACACGGCGGCGCCCACGGTCCGCTGGGTGTTGTTCAGCGGATAGGACAGCTCCAGCGTCTGGCCGCGATCCAGGAAACGCACGGCGTCCTTCAGCACGCGCGCGTCCAGGCTTTCGGCGATAGGCTTGCGGGTCGTCTTGTCGGCCCACTTGCCTGCCGCCCCTTCGTCCACCTGAACCAGCAGGGGGTTCAGGTCCAGATCGTCCAGGTGCGCGCCGCCGCGGCGGACCTGGCGCAGCAGGTCGGTGCGGCCGATGATCTCGTCCATCGTCCGGGCGCCGATCGAGGCCAGGATTTCGCGCGTCTCCTCGGCGATGAAGGTGAACAGGTTCACCACCTTGTCGGGCGTGCCGGTGAACTTCTCGCGCAGACGGTCGTCCTGCGAACAGACGCCGACGGGGCAGGTGTTGGAATGGCACTGGCGCACCATCAGACAGCCCATGGCGATCAGGGCGGCGGTGCCGACGCCGTACTCCTCGGCCCCCAGCATGGCGGCGATGACGACGTCGCGGCCCGTGCGGACCCCGCCGTCGGTGCGCAGCGTCACCGAGCCGCGCAGATTGTTCAGCGTCAGCACCTGATGGGCCTCGGCCAGGCCGATCTCCCACGGCAGGCCCGCGTGCTTGATCGAGGTCTGGGGCGAGGCGCCGGTGCCGCCGTTGTGGCCGGCGATCAGGATGGCGTCGGCGTTCGCCTTGGCCACGCCCGACGCAATGGCGCCGATGCCCGATGCGGACACCAGTTTCACCGTGACACGGGCGTCGGGGTTGATGGCCTTCAGATCATAGATGAGCTGGGCCAGGTCCTCGATCGAATAGATGTCGTGGTGCGGCGGCGGAGAGATCAGGGTGGTGCCGGGCACGGCATGGCGCATCCGGGCGATGAACTCGGTCACCTTGAAGCCGGGCAGCTGGCCGCCCTCGCCGGGCTTGGCGCCCTGTGCGACCTTGATCTCGATTTCGCGGCACTGGTTCAGATATTCGGCGGTGACGCCGAACCGGCCCGAGGCCACCTGTTTGACGGCCGAGTTGGCGTCGTCGCCGTTCGGACGTGGGTGATAGCGTTCGGGATCCTCGCCGCCCTCGCCGGACACCGAGCGGGCGCCGATGCGATTCATGGCGATGTTCAGCGTCTCATGCGCTTCGGGGCCCAGGGCGCCCAGCGACATGGCCTGGGTCAGGAAGCGGCGGCGGATGTCCGACACGCTCTCGACCTGATCCACCGGAATGGCGACGCCTTCGCGGAAGTCCAAGAGGTCGCGCAGGGAGACGTCGGCCTGATTGCGCACGGCCTCCGAGAACTGCTTGAAGCGGCGATAGTCGCCCCGGTTGCAGGCGTCCTGCAGCAGGTGGATGGTCTTGGCTTCGTGGGCGTGGGCCTCTCCGCCCGCGCGGATCTTGAAGAAGCCGCCGATGGCGGGGGAGGGCAGGGCCTCGCCCCAGGCCAGCCTGTGACGCTTCAGCGCCGCCTGCTCCAGCCCGGCCAGGCCGATGCCGGAGATGCGCGACGGGGCGCCGGGGAAGAACTCGGCCGTCAGCGCGCGCGACAGGCCCAGCACCTCGAACTCGCACCCGCCGCGATAGGCGGAGATGACGCTGATCCCCTTGCGCGCCAGGGTCTTCAGCAGACCCGCCTCGATCCCCGCCTTATAGTTCAGGCAGGCGTCGCGCAGCGTCATGCCGGGGTACAGGCCTCGATCCAGGCGTTCCTGGAACAGGTCCTGGGCCAGCCAGGCGTTGACGGTGGTGGCGCCGACGCCGACCAGGACCGCGAACCCGTGCGGGTCCAGCGTCTCGGCGGTGCGGACCACGATGGAGCAGTAGGAGCGCAGACCCGCCGTCGTCAGGCGGCCATGCACCCCGGCGGTCGCCAGGATCATCGGCGCAGCCAGACGCTGGGCCGAACCCTGCTGATCGGTCAGCACGATCAGGGCGGCGCCGTTGCGGGCGGCGGCCTCGGCCTCGTCCATGATCCGGTCCAGCGCGGCGCGCAGACCGGCGCCGGGGCGGGCCGTGTCGGACGGCACGTCATAGCTGCAGTCGATGACCACGGTCGAACCGGCGCCGACCGTGTCGATCATCCGCTCGTACATGCCGTTGGTCAGGACCGGGCTGTCCAGCACGAAGACGTCGGTCTGGGCCTCTTCGACGGCCAGGATGTTGCCCAGGTTCTTGAACCGGGTCTTCAGGCTCATGGCCCCCGATTCCCGCAAGGGGTCGATCGGCGGGTTGGTGACTTGGCTGAAGTTCTGGCGGAAGTAATGCGACAGCGGACGCGGCAGGGCCGACAGGACGGCGGGCGGGGCGTCATCGCCCATCGAGCCGACCGCTTCCTTGCCGTCACGCACCAGGGCGTCCAGCAGCAGGTCCAGGTCTTCACGGCTGTAGCCGGCGGCGATCTGACGGCGCGTCAGGTCTTCGCCCGAGGCCGAGCGCGGCTCCGGTCCGGGGCCGATGATCGATTCCAGATCGACCATATTGCCCAGCCATTCGGTGTAGGGATGGACGGCGGACAGGGCCTCGATGGCCTCATGCTCGTCATAGACGCGGCCATGCTTCAAATCGACGGCGATCAGCTTGCCGGGGCCGATGTGCAGGCGGCGCTTCACCCGGCTTTCGGGGATCGGCACCAGACCGGCTTCCGAGCCCGCCATCAGCAGGCCGTCGACGGTTTCGACCGCGCGCAGGGGACGCAGACCGTTGCGGTCCTTGCCCGCCACGATCCAGCGGCCGTCGGCGGCGCAGATGGCGGCCGGACCGTCCCACGGCTCCATGACCGCGTTGCAATAGGCGTAGAAGGCGCTGTGCGCCTCGGGCATGACCACGTCGTCCTTGGACCAGGCTTCCGGGATCAGCAGGGCCTTGGCCATGGGCGCGGGGCGGCCGGCGTGGACCAGCACCTCCATGACGTTGTCGAGCGCGGCGCTGTCGGAGCCGCCCGGCTGGACGACAGGCTTCACCTCGCCGTCACGGTCGCCGAAGGCCTGGGCGGCCATGCGGATCTCGTGCGACTTCATCCAGTTCAGATTGCCCTTCAGCGTGTTGATCTCGCCGTTGTGGGCCATCATGCGGAAGGGCTGGGCCAGCTTCCATTCGGGGAAGGTGTTGGTCGAATAGCGCTGGTGGAAGACGGCGTAGGCCGAGACGAAGCGCGGGTCCTCCAGATCGGGATACAGGTCGCCCAGCAGTTCGGCCCGCACCATGCCCTTGTAGGCGATGGAGCGCGCGGACAGGGTGCAGATATAGACGGCCGACAGGTTCTCGGCCTTGACCGTCTTTTCGATGCGGCGGCGGCACAGATACAGTTCGCGCTCCAGCGCCTCGCCGTCCAGCGGCTGACCGGCGTCGTCCAGCGGCGGGGCCAGCATGATCTGTTCGATCTCGGGCCGGGTCGCGCCCGCCTTGGTGCCGACGACCGACAGGTCGATGGGCGTCTGGCGCCAGCCATAGATCCAGAAACCGGCGCGCAGGGCCTCGGTCTCGACGATGGCGCGGGCGCGATCCTGGGCGCCCAGGTCGGTGCGCGGCAGGAAGACCTGGCCCACGCAGATCGGGCCGGGACGCAGGGACTGGCCGATGGAGGCCACCTGTTCGGCGAAGAAGGCCTGGGGCAGTTCGGCCATGATGCCAGCGCCGTCGCCCGACAGGCCGTCGGGGTCGACCGCGCCCCGGTGGGCCACGGCCTTCAGGCTGCGGATCGCATATTCGACCACGTCGCGACGCGGGCTGCCGTCGATGGAGCAGACCAGGCCCACGCCGCAGGCGTCGCGCTCGGAGCTGCGGTCATAGGCGTTGCCGGCTTCCAGACGGTCGCGGGTTTGTTCGTACTTATCAAGCCACTGGGTCATGCCGCGACCTCCTCGGTGCGGGTCTTAAGGTAGCGATCAATCTCGGCGGCGGCGTCCTGGCCCTCGCGCACGGCCCAGACGACCAGAGAGGCGCCGCGCACCGCATCGCCCGCAGCGAAGACGCCGGGCAGGCTGGTGGCGAAGCTGACGGCGCCGACGCGGATGGTGCCGTCGTCGCGCAGGCGCAGATCCGGCTCGTGCGCCGCGAACGGCTCGGGCGAGAAGCCCAGGGCCTCGATGACGATGTCGGCGGGAATGTCGAAATCGGCGCCGGGCACCGGCACGATGTCGCGCCGCTCGCCGGGGGCCGCCTCGGTCAGCTGCATCCGCGCGGCGCGGACGCCGGTGACGCGGTCGCCCTGCGACAGCAGGGCCTTGGGCGCGCCCAGCCATTCGAAGACGACGCCTTCCTCTTCGGCGTTCTGAACCTCGCGGGCCGAACCCGGCATGTTCTCGCGGTCGCGGCGATAGAGGCAGGTCACGGAGGCCGCGCCCTGACGGATGGCGGTGCGGACGCAGTCCATGGCGGTGTCGCCGCCGCCGATCACGACGACGCGCTTGCCGCTGGCCTCGTACCAGCCCGCCTGTTCGGCGTCGCCCAGGTCGCGGCGGTTCTGATGGGTCAGATACTGCAGGGCCTCGACCGTCGAGTCCGGGCCACGGCCCGGCGCCGACAGGATGCGCGGCTGATAGACCCCCATGGCCAGCAGCACGACATCGTGGCGGTCGCGCAGTTCGCTCAGGGTCACGTCCTTGCCGACGTCGCAGCCCAGGACGAACTGGACCCCGCCTTCGATCAGGCGGTCCACGCGGCGCTGGACCACATGCTTCTCCAGCTTGAAGCCGGGGATGCCATAAATCAGCAGGCCGCCCGCACGGTCGTGGCGGTCATAGACGACGACCTGATAGCCTTCGCTGCGCAGGCGGTCGGCGGCGGCCAGGCCCGCGGGCCCCGCGCCGACGATGCCGATGGTCTCGGCGCGTTCAGCCTTGGGACGGATCGGTTCGACCCAGCCGTTCGCAAAGGCCTGATCACCCAGCCAGGCCTCGACCGAGCCGATGGTCACGGCGTCCCAGCCCGAGACGTTCAGCGTGCAGGCCCCTTCGCACAGCCGGTCCTGCGGGCAGATGCGGCCGCAGATTTCGGGCATGGTCGAGGTCAGGGACGCGACGCGCCACGCCTCGCGCGGCTCGTTCTCGGCCGACAGGCGCAGCCAGTCGGGGATATTGTTCTGCAGCGGGCAGGCGTTCTGACAGAACGGCACCCCGCAGTCGGTGCAGCGTGACGCCTGTTTCTCGGCCGTCTCGGTCGAATGGGGAATCGTAATCTCCCCGAATCCGCGCGCACGCAGTTCGGCTGAGGCCTTGGAGAGGCGGCGCGGCTCTACGACGAAAGTCCCGCCTTGCTTTATGGTTTTATGGGTCACTTTTCGCATATGCAGCAATCAGCCCATATCAGGCAAATATTATTGCTGTGAGCGGTTCTCAGTTGCGAAAATAGCAAGAAACATTCGCAAGCGCCTCATTGCGCGCCGAAAACGTGTGACTGAGCGGCGCGTTGACGCAATGGTCTTCAAGGGGTTTCAGGGGGTGCGACAATATGGAACCGCCTCTGCACCCAAGCGTTGCAAAACCCTGATCCTTAGATGAGGGGGCTTCCATGCCACGATGGACTTCGCCGACCGGGTTGGGAGGTTGGCTGACGCTGCTTCTCGGCCTGCTGCTTGCCGTGATCGGACTGGTTTTGACGATCGGCGGCGTGCAGCTCGCCGCACTGGGCGGCTCCTGGTATTATCTGATTGCGGGCCTGGCGCTGATCGTGTCGGGCTTTTTCCTTGTGTTTCGCGACATCAAGGGCGTCTGGATTTACGGCGCGACCTTCCTGCTGACCCTGGTCTGGGCCCTGTGGGAGAAGGGGCTGAACGGCTGGGCACTGGTGCCGCGTCTGGTCGGGCCGCTGGTGCTGCTGTTCCTGGTGATCGCCACCCTGCCGGTGGTGAGAGCGCGCGGCGGCGGCAAACAGGCGGGCATCGGGATCATCGCCCTGGCTGTTGTTTCGGTCGTCTTCGGCCTGGTCGTGGGTCAGGCCAATCAGGCCCGCGTCGACAGCCCGGTGCCGGGCGCGCGCGGTCCCTTTGGTGATCCGGCCCTGATCAAGGCGGGCGTCGACTGGCCCGCCTATGGCGGCTCGGACGCCGCGCAGCGCTATTCGCCGCTGACCCAGATCAACCGGGACAATGTCGGCAAGCTGGAGCGCGCCTGGACCTTCCGCACCGGCGACCTGCCGGGCGAGCGTTTCGGCGCCGAGACCACGCCTCTGAAAATCGGCGACACCGTCTATCTCTGCTCGGCGCGCAACAAGATGTTCGCGTTGGACGCCAACACCGGCCAGCAGAAATGGACCTATGATCCCAAGGTGCCGGACGACCAGATCCCGTACACGGCGGCTTGCCGCGGCGTGACCTATTACGCCGTGCCGAACGCGGACCAGGCCCAGCCCTGCGCCACGCGGATCATCGAAGGCACGCTGGACGGCCGCATCATCTCGCTGGACGCCAAGACGGGCGTGCCTTGCCCAGCCTTCGGCACGAACGGCGAAGTCAGCATCAAGGTCGGCATGGGCGATCCCTATCCGGGCATGGTCTCGATCACCTCGCCCCCCGTCATCGTGCGCGGCGTCATCGTGACCGGCCACCAGGTTCTGGATGGGCAGAAGCGCTGGAACGCGTCTGGCGTGATCCAGGGCTATGACGCCGTCACCGGCCAGTTGCGCTTCGCCTGGGACATGATGCGTCCCGAGACGACCACCACCCCGCCGGAAGGCCAGACCTACACCCCCGGCACCCCGAACATGTGGACGACGGCGACGGCGGACGAAGGCCTGGGCCTGGTCTACCTGCCCATGGGCAACTCGGCGGCGGACTATTATTCCAGCCTGCGTCGTCCGCAGGAGAACCAGTACTCCAGCGCCCTGGTCGCGTTGGACGTCACCACGGGCAAGCCGCGCTGGCATTATCAGACCGTCCGCATGGACGTCTGGGACTATGACCTGGGCTCGCAGGTGACCCTGGTCGACCTGCCCACCGCGTCGGGCGTCGTGCCTGCCGTGATCCTGCCGTCCAAGCGCGGCGAGATCTTCGTGCTGGACCGTCGCACGGGCCAACCGCTGCACGGCGTTGAGGACCGTCCCGCACCGCGCGGCGGCGTCGAGCCTGCCCAGCGTGCGGCGACCCAGCCCTATTCGCTGTTCAACACATTGGCCAAGCCTGTGCTGCACGAACGCGACATGTGGGGCATCTCGCCCATCGACCAGATGATCTGCCGCATCCAGTTCAAGAAGGCGTCCTATGAGGGTGAGTTCACAGCCCCCACGGTCGACCGTCACTGGATCCAGTATCCGGGCTACAACGGCGGTTCCGACTGGGGCAGCCTGGCGCTCGATCCGGCGCGCGGCGTGATCATCGCCAACTACAACGACATGCCCAACTACAACCGTCTGGTCCCGCGCGCCGAGGCCGACAAGCTGGGCTGGTTCTCGCGCGACGACCCCCGCTATCAGGCTGAACAGCCGGGCAAGGGCTCCAAGGGCGAGGGTGCGGGCGACCCGCAGCAGGGCGTGCCCTATGCGATCAACGTGAACGCGGGCTGGCGCATGCCCTTCACCGGCGTGCTGTGCAAGGAGCCTCCTTACGGCGGCATCCGCGCCATCGACGTGCAGAGCGGCAAGACCCTGTGGGACCGTCCGTTCGGCACGGCCCGCAAGAACGGCCCGTTCGGCATCCCGTCGATGCTGCCGCTTGAGATCGGCACGCCGAACAACGGCGGTTCGGTCGTCACGGCGGGCGGTCTGATCTTCATCGCTGCGGCGACCGACGATCTGATCCGCGCCATCGACATCGAGACCGGCAAGACCGTCTGGTCGGACGTCCTGCCTGCGGGCGGCCAGGCCAACCCGATGATCTATGAGCAGAACGGCCGCCAGTATCTGGTGATCGTGGCCGCCGGCCACCACTTCATGGAGACGCCGGAAGGCGACTATGTGATCGCCTACGCCCTGCCTCAGAGATCCTGAGGCGAGAGCAAATCTCTCTCCCCTGCGGGGGAGGGTGGTCGCGTCAGCGACCGGGTGGGGGCGGCTCGGCGACGAGCCGCTCCTTCTCGTTTTGGAGTGAGCAGTGCAGCCGCCCCCACCCGTCTTCGCCTTCGGCTCAGCCACCCTCCCCGAACGGGGAGGGAGATCATTAGGGTCTGATCTGGCCCTGGCCCCGCACCACATATTTGTAGGTGGTCAGCTGCTCGGCGCCGACCGGGCCGCGAGCGTGCAGGCGGGCGGTGGAGATGCCGATCTCGCCGCCGAAGCCGAACTCGCCGCCATCGGCGAACTGGGTCGAGGCGTTGATCAGGACGATGGCGCTGTCGACCTTCGACGCGAACCGTTCGGCGGCCCCGGCGTCGGTGGTGATGATCGCCTCGGTATGGCCCGAGCCATAGCGGGCGATGTGGTCGGCGGCGGCGTCCAGATCATCGACGACCCGGACCGACAGGATGGGCGCCAGATATTCGGTGGTCCAGTCGGCGTCGTCGGCGGGCTTCATCTCCGACACCAGGGCGCGCGCCTCATCGTCGCCGCGCAGTTCGCATCCGGCGGCGATCAGATCGGCGGCGACGGCGGGCAGCAGGCGCTGGGCCCCCGCCCGGTCCACCAGCAGGGTCTCGGTCGCGCCGCACACGGACACCCGCCGCATCTTGGCGTTGACGGCGACGGCGCGGGCCACGTCCA
This sequence comes from Brevundimonas nasdae, assembly GCF_019395145.1. Taxonomy (NCBI): domain Bacteria; kingdom Pseudomonadati; phylum Pseudomonadota; class Alphaproteobacteria; order Caulobacterales; family Caulobacteraceae; genus Brevundimonas; species Brevundimonas nasdae. Next base: position 2,389,658 of record NZ_CP080034.1, on the reverse strand, counting down.
GATCGGCGGCTTCGTGCAGATAGGTGTGGTTCAGCCCCTCAAGATGGCTGAGCACCGCCGTCTTGGCGTCGGCCTGAACGCGCGCGACCAGGCTCTTGCCGCCGCGCGGGATCAGAAGGTCGATGGCCCCGTCCAGTCCCGCCAGCATCAGGCCCACCGCGTCCCGGTCGGGCGTATCGACCAGTTGCACGGCGTCGGCGGGCAGTCCGGCCTCGGCCAGAGCCTCTGCGACCAGGGCCGCAATGGCCAGCGACGACTGCAGACAGTCGGAGCCGCAGCGCAGGATGGCCGCATTGCCCGAGCGGATGCACAGGGCGGCGGCGTCGGCGGTGACGTTGGGACGGCTCTCATAGATGACGCCCAGGACGCCGATGGGGGTGCGGACGCGGGCGATGTCCAGACCATTGGCGGGGGTCCAGCGTTCGGTCTCCACGCCCAGAGGGTCGGCTACGGCGGCGATGGTGGCCACCGCCTCGGCCATGCCCGCGATCCGGGCGGGCGACAGGGCCAGACGGTCGATCATGGCCTCGGTCATGCCGTTTGCGCGGGCGGCCTCGACGTCTTTTGCATTGGCGGCCAGGATCGGCGCCTCGGCGGCCTTCAGTTTTTCGGCCAGCAGGTCCAGCGCGCGGGTGCGGGCGGCGGCTGGCGCATCGCGCAGGCCCTGGGCGGCGGCGCGGGCGCGGCGGCCCAGTTCAAGCATATGGGCGGTCAGGTCGGTCATCGGTCGCTCAACACCATGTCGTCTCGGTGGATCAGGACGGAGGCGCCGCGATAGCCGAGGATGGCCTCGATCTCATCGCTGCGGCGTCCGCGAATACGGGCGGCGTCTTCGGCGGCGTAGGCGGCCAGGCCCACCCCGACCGGCAGGCCGGAAGGGTCGGTCAGGCGCACGCAGTCGCCTTTTTCGAAATCGCCGGACACGGCGGTGACGCCTGCGGGCAGCAGGCTCTTTCCGGCCTTCAAGGCGGTGACGGCCCCGGCGTCCAGGCGCAGCTCGCCCGCAGGCGACAGACTGCCGGCGATCCACTGCTTGTAGGCTGCCATGGGGCCGTTGGGCGCTGAGATCAGGGTGGCGCGCGCGCCCTCGCGGATGGCGGTCAGCGGCGACAGGGCCTGGCCCGAGGCGATGATGGTGGCGCAGCCCGCCGAACGCGCGATCTGGGCCGCCGCCAGCTTGGTCGCCATGCCGCCGGTGCCGACGCCCGCATCCGCATTGGCGCCCCCGCCCATGGCCATGACCTCGGGCGACAGGGTCTCGATCAGCGGCAGATGGGCGGCGGCGGGATCGCGGCGCGGATCGGCGGTGTAGAGGCCGTCCACGTCCGACAGCAGGATCAGCAGATCCGCACGCGCCAGCTGGGCCGTCCGCGCCGCCAGCCGGTCGTTGTCGCCGTAACGGATCTCCTCGGTCGCCACCGTGTCGTTCTCGTTGACGATGGGGATGACGCCGTGGGCCAGCAGGGCGTCGATGGTGGCGCGGCCGTTCAGCCAGCGGCGACGGCGTTCGGTGTCGTCGCGCGTCAGCAGCACCTGACCGGCGACCAGACCGTGCGGCTCCAGCGCCGTCGACCAGGCCGCCATCAGCAGGGACTGCCCCACCGAGGCCGCCGCCTGCTTGTCCTCCAGCCGCACGCCCAGCCCCGGCAGCCGCCCGCGTCCCAGGGCGATGGAGCCGGACGAGACCACGATCACATCGCGTCCTTCGCTCTTCAGCACCGCCAGATCGCGCGCGATGGCCGCGAGCCAGTCGCGCGTCGGCTGGCGCGTCTGGGCATCGATCAGCAGGGACGAGCCGATCTTGACCACGACGCGTCGCGCACCGCTCAGCGCGCAAGCCGCGTCCAGTTTCGACAGGGTGGAGGCCATATTCGACATGACGGTTTCTCTAACGCCCTCATTCAGGCTTGTCTCTTGCTGCTTGGCCCCTCAGACCAGTGAAATGATGGAATCCCTTTCCCCGGTCGCCGCTGGCGCGCTCGGCAGTCTGGCGGCGGGCATGATGACCGCTGTCGGCGCCGTGCCGCTGCTGTTCTTCAGGAAACCCGGCGTGCAGACCCAGAGCGTGCTGCTGGGCTTCGCCGCCGGGGTCATGCTGGCGGCCTCCTTCTTCTCCCTGATCATTCCCGGCGTAGAGGTGCTGCAGGCGGGCGGCGCGTCACAGGCCTGGGCGGCGGGGACGATGGCGGGGGCGGTGCTGATCGGGGCAACAGTGATCGGGCTGATGAACCGGTTCGCGCCGGTCGACATGCTGGCCATCGGGCCGGCCGGGTCGCGGCATCTGTCGCGCCGCATCTGGCTGTTCATCATCGCCATCACCCTGCACAACTTCCCAGAGGGCGCAGCCGTCGGCGTCAGCTTCGGCGGCGGCGACATGCAGCAGGGCCTGTCGACCGCCGTCGGCATCGGCATCCAGAACATGCCGGAGGGGCTGGCCGTCTCGGCGGCGATGGCGACCCTGGGCTATGGCCGATGGGCCGCCTTCCTGGCGGCGTTGGCCTCGGGCCTGGTCGAGCCGATCGGCGGCCTGATCGGGGCCAGCGTGGTCGGCGCCATGCCGGGCGCCCTGCCATGGGGGCTGGGTCTGGCCGCAGGCGCCATGATCTATGTCGTCACCGCCGAGATCATTCCCGAGACCCGCCACCAGTCCAAGGGCGACGGCTCCATGATCGGCCTGATGATCGGCCTGGTCGGGATGATGTTCCTGGACATCGCGCTTGGATGAGCGTCGCCGACGGCGCCCGACAAGTGCGGGAGGGGGCCGCGCCGGCAATCGAACCGCCTTCGATCACCGATGGTCGTTGACCGAAGGGGCGGCAGGGCTTAACGACGCCGCCGTTTGCCCGAAGCATGATTGCATCTCACGGGGGCCGCCGCGCGGTCGCTGTGCAGACGCGAACACGCTCTGCGGCGATCTGCCTCGGTTCTGGCTGGATTTGCGTGTAGGAGTGCGCCCATGACGACGAAGATTCTTCCCGGCGCGACAGGCGTCCTCGCACTGGCCGACGGCACCATCCTGCAGGGAATCGGTGTCGGCGCGACCGGTTCGGCCCTGGGCGAGGTGGTCTTCAACACCGCCATGACCGGCTATCAGGAAATCCTGACTGACCCGTCGTACATGAGCCAGATCCTGGCCTTCACCTTCCCGCACGTCGGCAATGTCGGCACCAATCTGGAAGACATCGAACAGATCGGCGGCGGGTCTGACACCTCGGCAAGAGGCGCGATCTTCCGCGACGTGCCGACCGATCCGGCCAACTATCGTTCGGACGCCAGCTTCGATGACTGGATGAAGCGTCGCGGCGTCGTCGGCCTGGCGGGCGTGGACACCCGCGCCCTGACCAAGATCATCCGTGACAAGGGCGCGCCCCACGCGGTCATCGCCCACGATCCCAATGGCGACTTCGACCTCGACGCCCTGGTCGCCCAGGCCAGGGCCTGGACTGGGCTGGTGGGCCTGGACCTGGCCAAGCCCGCCTCGACGCTGCAGGCGTTCGAATGGGATGAAGGCCTGTGGGAATGGCCGGAGGGCCACCCCAAGACGCAGGGGCGCAAGAATGTGGTCGTCGTCGACTACGGCGTGAAGCGCAACATCCTGCGCGCCCTGGCCTCGACCGGCGTCAAGATCACCGTGGTCCCCGCAACGACGACGGCGGAAGAGGTTCTGGCCCGCAATCCTGACGGCGTGGTCCTGTCCAACGGTCCGGGCGACCCGGCGGCGACCGGCGAATACGCCGTGCCAGAAATCCAGAAGCTGGTCGCCAGCGGCAAGCCCCTGATGGGCATCTGCCTGGGCCACCAGATGCTGGCCATCGCCCTGGGCGCCAAGACCGTGAAGATGGAGCAGGGGCACCACGGCGCCAACCATCCGGTCAAGGATCTGACGACGGGCAAGGTCGAGATCGTGTCGATGAACCACGGCTTCACCGTCGACCGCGACAGCCTGCCGGAGGCCGTCACCGAAACCCACGTCAGCCTGTTTGACGGCACCAACTGCGGCATCGCGGTCAAGGACAAGCCGATCTTCAGCGTGCAGCACCACCCGGAAGCCTCGCCGGGACCGACGGACAGCCTTTATCTGTTCGACCGGTTTGCAGACCTGATCGAACGCGCGTGAGCCGAGGGGCCGCCCGCTCAACCTATCTGAGCTGGCTGGCCCGCGCGCTGGCCCCCGTGGATGCATCGGCGTCTGCGGGCGGCCCCGACGACCTGGTTCTGGGCTATGCGACCGGCTATGGCCGGTGCGATGTCGAGGCCTTCGTGCGCTCGTTGCGGGCGGTGCATGACGGGCCTGTCGGCCTGTTCGTCGATCCCGATCCTGATTTCCGCGCATGGCTGGCGTCGCAGGGCGTCGAGACGCTGGATCCGACCGCCTGCGCCGGGTGGGCGCCCCTGCCGGTGGTGGCGCGGTTCGGCGACTATGCGCGCCTGATCGAAAGCCGTTCTGCGCTGCGCAACGTCCTGCTGACGGATGTGCGTGACGTGGTGTTCCAGGCCTCGCCCTTCGCCCAGCCGATCACGGGCCTGGAGGTCTTCGTCGAGGACGAGGACCACAGCCTGGGACAGAACCCCTTCCATTCCAAATATCTGCGCGCGCTGGCGGGCGACGAGGTGACCGACACCATCGCCGACCGGCCGTGCCTGTGCGCAGGCACCATCATCGGCCCGGCGGCGGACGTGGCGCGCCTGTGCCGCCTGATCCTGACGCTGGGCGCCATTCCCCGCTCCAGCGTCGGCGGGGGCTTCGGCATCGACCAGGCCTCGCTGGAGCTGGCCGTGCATCAGGGGCTGGTCGCGGCCTGCGTCCGGCCCAACTATTCGCGGGTCGCCACCCTGGGCCAGTGCATCGACGGCGTCGGCGTGGACGAGGACCGCATCACCAATCCTGACGGCTCGATCAGTCCGGTGGTGCACCAGTATGACCGCCATCCCGAACTGATGGGCCTGGTGCGGGCGCGATGGAGCGCAGAGGCGCGCGACCGTGTGCGCACGGGACCGCAGGGTCTTTCACGCGTGCAGGCCAAGCTGAAGGCGACGCTGTCGCGTTATCTGATGGAGTTTCGCTGAGGCCCGTCAGGGCAGGGCGAAGAAACCGGTCTGGCCGCGCAGGGCGCTGGCCTTCATCACGGCGATCGGCGCCGCGTGCAGCCAATAGTCGGCGTCGTCCATCCGTTTCTCACGCCGCCGCTCCATGCCGCGCAGGCGGCGTTGTGCGGCGTTTTCGAGCAGGCGTGCGTGAAGCGCGCGGGGCGACAGTTCGAAGATGGCGGGAGAGCCGGGGACGGCGACGGCGTCGGGGCCTTTGGGCTCCACCGCCGGGCGGGCGATGGCGATGAACATCAGTGTCTCGAATGCAGGAGGAAGGTGCGCTTCTGCGCTGAGGAGATGTGGAATTAACCACAGGCTCTGTGGATAGTTCCTGACTGCGTCCGAAAAAAGTCCATGAATCGAAAGGCTTACCGCCTCGATCCGGACATACTGGTTACTGATTGGTTAATCCGTGACCGGAGCAGATGCTCAACGACCCGATTGTTTCCCAGCCGGCGGGTGAGGCCAGAGCCTGATCGGCGGAGAAGAAATCACCTCGCGATTTCATCGACGCCGTCAAACAGGCTCCAGATCAGACTGGAGCATGCTGAATGCTCCAGTGGCAGTCCCTAGGGGAGTCGAACCCCTCTTTTCAGGTTGAAAACCTGACGTCCTAACCGATAGACGAAGGGACCGGCTGGGGCGGCGCATTTGCCCCGGATCGGCCCCTTCTGCAAGCGAAAAATTACGCCGCTTCCGCCTTTTGCGGCGCCAGGGCGTCCAGAGCCGGGATCAGGTCCGCAATCAGGTCCTCGACGTGCTCCAATCCGACCGACAGGCGCACCAGGCCGTCGCCGATTCCGGCGGTGGCCCGCTGCTCCGGCGTCATGGCGGCGTGGGTCATGGTGGCCGGGTGGGCGATCAGGCTTTCGACGCCGCCCAGCGATTCGGCCAGGGTGAAGATCTCCAGCTCTTCGACCAGTTCGCGCACCGCGTCGGTGCCGCCGTTCAGCTCAAAGCTGAGCATGGCGCCGGGGCCGGCCTGCTGGGCCGCGACCAGGGCGTGGGTCGGGTGCGACTTCAGGCCCGGATAGTGAACGACCTTGACCGCCGGGTGGGCGTCCAAAAGCTCGGCGATGCGGACGGCCGTGGCCTGCTGACGCTCGATGCGGGCGAACAGGGTGCGCACGCCGCGCAGGGTCAGATAGGCGTCGAAGGGCGAGCCGGTGACGCCGGTGCAGTTGGCCCACCAGGCCAGGGTCTCGTGATCCGCAGCATCGGCCGAGACGACGGCGCCGCCGACCACGTCGGAATGGCCGTTGATGAACTTGGTCGTCGAATGCACCACGAAGTCGGCGCCCAGCTTGATCGGGTTCTGCAGCGCAGGCGACAGGAAGGTGTTGTCGCACACGACCTTGGCGCCCGCCGCATGGGCGCGGGTGCAGATGTCGGCGACATCGACCAGACGCAGCAGCGGGTTGGACGGGGTTTCGATCAGCACCAGCTTGGGCTTCAGCGCCAGGGCGGCCTCCAGGGCTTCAGGATCGCCCTGATCGACCAGCAGCAGCTCGAAGTGGCCCTGACGCGCGCGGGCCGTCAGCAGGCGGCAGGTGCCGCCGTAACAGTCGTGCGGCGCGACCAGCAGGTCGCCGGGCACAAGCAGGCTCAGCGGCAGGTCGACGGCGGCCATCCCGGTTGCGGTGATGACGCAGCCTGCGCCGCCCTCCAGTTCGGCCAGGGTTTCGGCCAGGACGTCGCGGGTCGGGTTGCCCGAGCGGCTGTAGTCATACTTCCGCTTCTGGTCGAAGCCGGCGAAGGAATAGTTGGACGACAGATAGAGCGGCGGCATGACAGCGCCGTGGGCCGTGTCCGAATCCACGCCCGTGCGGGCGGCGATGGTGTGCGGATCAGCGGGGCGGCGGGTCATGCTTTGATATCCTTGAAGGCGGTGCGGAGGATGTCGCCGACGAAGGCGTCCTCCTTGAGGAAGGCGTCGTGGCCAAAGAGGGAGGGGGCTTCGACGAAGCGCCACAGGGTCGGCAGCCGCGCGGCCAGTTCGCGGATGTCGTCGATCGGCACCAGACGGTCGGAGGTGAAGCCGATCAGGGTGACGGGGGTGGTGATGTTCTCCGGCGTGACGCTGTGGCGGTCCAGAGAATCGGACATCGACAGCCAGCGGGCCGGGGTGGTGTGGGTGCGATAGGCCTCGCCGCGCGCGGTCAGATATTCGCAGATCGGATAGGCCCCGCCGACGGCGTCGGGGGCGGTGGTCTCGAACCGGTCGTTGAATTCTTCGGCGGTGCGGTAGGTGGTCATGGCCAGCTCGCGCGCCAGGGCCACGCCTTCCTCCGGGCGACCCGCATCGACGGCGAACTGCAGGATGCGGCGCTGGATGCCGCGCCAGGCGGTGGCCTGCGGATGGGCGCGGTGGGCGGCGGAGACGACGATCAGTTGCTCGGCCCAGTCGGGGTAGAGCTCGGCGAAGGCCAGGGCGACCATGCCGCCGTAGGAGCAGCCGACGAAGGCGGAGACGCGCTCGATCTTCAGATGGTTCAGCACCAGGCCCAGCAGGCGAGCCTGATCCTGGGTGGTGATGGTGACGGGGGTGTCCAGGAACTCGGCGCCGGGCGCGAAATCCACGGCCAGGACCTGATAGCGCGACAGGTCGATGGGGCCGCGCACCGACACGGCGCCCGACCACCAGCCCAGGCCGTTGGTCTCGGTCCGGTGGACGAAACGACCGGCTGAAATGCCGCCGGCGACGACCACGACAGGCGCGCCTGCACGGCCGTGCAGACGGCCTACGATGTTGGGCTGGTTCAGTTTTTCGCCTGAGGCCAGGCGGAAGTCGGCGGGAATGGCGACGATGACGTCACGCGCGCCGCCCCGTTCGCGGACGGGGGCGTCAATCGGCTCGACCCGACAGTCGGGGTCTTCCAGCAGGGATGTTTCAGCAAGGGTCATCATCGTCTTCCGCATCGTCTCGCCTCAGCAAGTTCTCGATGCGGTGACAGATCGTGGAGCGTCGCCTCGTCGATGCTCCACTCATCTCTCGCGATCCCGAGGGATCTCGCAGGAGTTGGCACCGTTTCGGAGGGTTAGTCCGATGGTTGCCCCAGCGTCAAAGGGCCTAATCCCTCGGCTGGTCTTGATGAGTGACTTTACGTTGGTTGCAGCGCGTCATTTCGTCAAGAGAAAAATTCCACCCCACATTAGGGATGCTGCGCAGGTTGAAGGGGTGAAATGGACCGAAAATCCCACGCGACGAAAAATTCATCCAAGCGCGCTTGACAGGATGGGGGGCGAGCCATCACCCTAAGGCTCAGATTTAACCGGATCCCGTCTGTGCAACAGCGCTCGATCATCGCCGCAACTTCCGCCGTCGCGCTCACCGCGACGCCCTTCGGCATGATTATCACCGGTACGACCACCACCATGCCCCCCAGGGCGGGACGAGTTTAGCACGCCGGAACCCCGGCAAGGCAGAACCCCAACCCCGCCCGGATCGCCAGGCGGGGTTTTTTGATTTGACCCCACGCACCCCACCGAAACCCGAGAAACCCGATGTCCGTCTCACTCGCTGTCGTAGAGAACCCTGAGAAACCGGCCTTAGCCGCCCAGACCGCCGAGGTCGTGGTGCTGAAGTTCGGTTCGTCCATCCTGCGCAGCCCGGCCGAGGCGCCGCTGGTCGCATCCGCCGTCTATGGCCATGTGCGGGCCGGGCGTAAGGTGGTGGCGGTGGTTTCGGCCTTTGGCGGGGCGACGGACCGGCTGCTGGCCGAGGCGCGCGCGCTGGGCCTGTCGCATTCCAACGACCTGCTGCCCGGCTATGTGGCGCTGGGCGAGGAGAAGTCGGCGGCCCTGGTGGCCATCGCCTGCGACCGGATCGGCCTGGACGCCTGCGCCCTGTCGGTCAGGGAGCTGGGCATCGTCGCCGAGGGCGAGCCGGAGCATTCGCGCCCCAGCGGCCTGCGTCCCGATCATCTGAAACAGGCGCTGGACCGGCACGAGGTGGTGGTGGTTCCCGGCTTCGGCGCCGTGAAGTCGGACGGCAAGGTGGCGCTGCTGGGACGCGGCGGATCGGATCTGACGGCGGTGTTCCTGGCGGCGGAGCTGGGTCTGAACAAGGTGCGCCTGGTCAAGGATGTTGACGGCCTGTACGACCACGACCCGAACGATCACGCCGCCCCGGCCCTGCGTTACCGCCGCGCCTCTTGGGATGTGGCGCGCAAGCTGGGCGGCGCGCTGGTGCAGCATGACGCCATCGACCTGGGCGAAAGCCGGGGCGTGGAGATCGAGGTCGCGGCCCTGGACCGGGCCGACGGCACGGTCATCGGCGAACGCTCGGCGCCCCCCGGCCCTGCGCCCGCCCTGCCGCCGCTGAAGGTGGCGGTCGCCGGTTGCGGCGTGGTCGGCGGCGGGGTGCTGGGGCGGCTGCTGGCGGACCCGCGCTATGACGTGGTCGGGGTGCTGGTGCGCAATCCGAACAAGGTGCGCGACGTGGCCTGTCCGCAGTCGCTGTTCACCGCCGACGCCGACGAGCTTCTGTCACGCAAACCTGACATCGTGCTTGAGGCCCTGTCGGAAGGCGAGGCCGGTCACGCCCTGATCCGCGCCGCGCTGGAGGCCGGCTGCGATGTGGCCAGCGCCAACAAACAGGCGGTCAGCCGTGATCCGGGCGGCCTGCAGGACCTGGCCAAGCTCAAGAAAAAACGCGTCTTCTGGTCGGCCTCGGTCGGCGGCGGCGCGCCGATGGTCGAGACGGTCCGCGCCGCCCGCGCGGCGGGCGAGGTGGTCGGGTTCGAGGCCGTCCTGAACGGTACGGTCAACTTCATGCTGGAGCGTCTGGGCGACGGCGCCGCCTTCTCCGAGGCCCTGGCCGACGCCCGTGCGGCGGGCTTCGCCGAGGAGGACCCCTCGTCGGACCTGGAAGGTCTGGATGCGGCGGCCAAGGTGCGCCTGCTGGCGTTTGAAGCCTTCGGCGTCTCTCCTGCGGTCGAAGACGTGCCGCGCGATCATCTGACGGAAGCCACCGACGCCAGCGGCGGCGTGCGCCAGCTGGGCGCCGCCTATCTGAAGGACGGGGCCATCACGCCTTCGGTGTCGCTGAGCGCCGATCACGGCGATCCGCTGTTCTCCAACCTGCGGGGCGAGGGCAATGCGCTGAAGGTTTACGGCGCCGACGGCCGCGTCTGGCGTTGCCGGGGCCGCGGCGCCGGCCGCTGGGCCACGACCGAGAGCATCATGGCCGATCTGGCGGAAATCGTGCGCCTGCGCCGCGCCGATGCAGGCCTGAACTAGATCATGGCTGTCTTCACCCCTGTCTCCATTGACGAGGCCAAGGGCTTCCTGGCCGGGTACGACCTGGGCGAGGTGGTCGAACTGACGCCCATCGCCGAGGGGGTGGAGAACACCAACTATCGGCTGGAGACGGCGAACGGCCGTTTCGTCCTGACCCTGTTCGAGGGGCGCACGGACGAGGCGTCTCTGCCCTTCTGTCTGGGGCTGACCGCCCATCTGGCGGCGCGCGGCTTTCCCTGCCCGACGCCGATCGAAGACAGGGCGGGCGCCTGGCTGGGGCGTCTGAACGGACGGGCGGCGGCGGTGATCGAATGGAAGACCGGCGCCTGGCTGCGCCATCCGTCAGAGGCTGATCAGGCGGCGGCGGGCGCGGTTCTGGCGCGCCTGCACCAGACGGCGGCGGGCTTCGAAATCCAGCGCGAGAACCCGGTGGGACCGGCCATGTGGCGACGTCTGGCCGACCGTTGCGCGGCGGGGGCGTCGGGCGAGGACCGGGTGCTGCTGGATCAGGTCGAGGCGGCTCTGGCGCGCCTGGGTGATGTGTTCGGCGCCGACCTGCCGGGCGGGCCGATCCATGCCGACTATTTCCCCGACAACATCCTGTTCGAGGGCGGACAGGTGTCGGCGGTCATCGACTTCTATTTCGGCTGCAACGGCGCCTTCGCCTATGATCTGGCCATCGCCCTGTCGGCCTGGGGCTTCGACGCCGAAGGACGGGCCATGCCGGGCGCCATCGCCGCCTTCCAGCGCGGCTATGAATCCGTGCGCCCGCTTAGCGACGCAGAGCGGGCGGCCCTGCCCAGACTGGGCGAGGCGGCGGCCCTGCGGTTCACCCTGACGCGCCTGCACGACCGCATCTTCCACGACCCCTCCAAACTGGTGACGCCCAAGGACCCGGCGGTCTTCCTGAGGCGCCTGGAGCACTGGCGCGCGGTCGAAACGGCCTGACGTCGCACCTTAAGGTCACGCTTGGAACCGAATGGCGGTTTGGGGCTTCAACAAGTCATGCGGTGGGATGACCGCTCTCCCCGAACCTCACCTCGAAGATAAGGTCCAATCATGACTGACGAACAGATCAACGGCGCCGCCTCGCAGGTGCAGGGCAAGGCGCAGAAGGCTTTTGGCAAACTGGTCGGTGATCAGAAGCTGGAAGTCGAAGGCGCCTATAACGACGCTAAGGGCAAGTCGCTGGAGCAGTTCGGCAAGGCGATGGACGCCGTCGATCGTCTGGTCGAGAAGGCGCCGGAAAACTATCGTCCCAAGGCCCGCGAAGTCGCCGCCGCCGCCCGTGAAAAGCCGCTGCTGACGACTCTGTCGGTCGCCGGCGTCGGCCTGCTTCTGGCGGGCATCGTGTCGCGCGGCCTGCGCCGTCGCTGATCCGCGTTAGTGGCGGCCTGAGAAGGCCGCCACGGCGTCCAGCGCCGCCTCCATCGTTCCGTCGATGATCGTCAACCGCTCGGGCTTGTCGCCCAGGGCGGTGATGACGTTTGCAAGTTCGGGATCGAAGCCCAGCACGTCCGAGACAAAAGCGCCGAACTTGGACGGATGGGCGGTCGACAGGGCGACGACGGGGCCATTCGAACGGTCCTGACGGCGCGCCGCCGCGATGGCGACGGCCGTGTGCGGGCAGATGACCCGGCCCCAGGTCTTGTGGGCGTAGGCAATCTCGGCGCGGGTCTGGCCCTCGTCGATGGAGACGGCGGAAACCTCGGCGCACAGGGCCGACAGCAGGTCGGGGTCGAAGGTCACCGTCCCCTCGCGCGCGAAGGTTTCGAACAGGGCGCGCGTGGCGTCGGCGTCACGGCCGGTCGCCTCGAACACCAGGCGTTCGAAGTTGGACGGCGCCTGAACATCCATCGACACGCTGCCGCTTTCGACCGCCGCCTTGCGGGCATAGACGCCGTCATTGATGGCGCGGGCCAGGGCGTCGTTCTGGTTGACGGCGGCGACGAACCCCCTGGCGGGCAGGCCCATCTTGGTCGCGGCGATGCCAGCGAAGGCGTCGCCGAAATTGCCGGTCGGCACCACGAAGGTCGCGGCCTCGCCCAGCTGCGCGGTGGCCGAGACATAATAGGGGATCTGACCCGCAAGACGCGCCCAGTTGATCGAATTGACCGAGGACAGACGCCCCGCCTGACGCAGGGATTCCTCGGCCAGCAAACCCTTCACCAGACGTTGGCAATCGTCGAAATCGCCGCGTACGGCCAGGTTCAGCACATTGTCGGCCTCGACCGTCGTCATCTGTTTGCGCTGAACCGGCGAGACGCGGTCCAGGGGGTGCAGCACGACCAGATTGACCGACTGGGCCCCGGCGAAGGCGCGCACGGCGGCGGCGCCGGTGTCGCCGGAGGTGGCGGTCAGGATGGTCAGGCGTTCGCCGGATGCCGTCAGCGCCTCGTCAGTCAGGGCGGCGACCAGTTGCATCGCCAGATCCTTGAAGGCGGCGGTCGGGCCGTGGAACAGCTCCAGCACGAACAGGCCGGGCTCCAGCTCGACCAACGGCGTCACCAGCGGATGGTCGAACCCGGCGGTCAGGCGGTCCAGCGCCCGGTCCAGCGCGCCCTTAGGCAGGGCGTCGCCGATGAAGGGGGAAATCGCTTCCAGCGCGATGGTCTTGTAGTCGGCGCCCTTGGTCCAGGCATCGGACGACAGGGCCGGCCAGGCGGTCGGCATATAGAGGCCGCCGTCGGGGGCGATGCCGCGCAGCAGGGCGTCGGCGAAGTCGGTTTCGGGCGATTTGCCGCGGGTCGAGATGTAACGGGCGCTGGAGGTGCTCATGATGTCTGAGGTCGTAGCCAGACGGGGCGGCGGCGTCATCCGGTTTTTGGGCGATTTTGTCGGGTTTTTGCGGGTTTGGGTTTTTCGTTCCGCACATCCGGGGGCGTTGCGGGCCGGAGGTGCAAATTCCTGCCTGAAAACGGCGGTGCAGGCGCCGCCTTCCGGTGCGCGCGACCATTCCCCTGCTGGCGTCGCACGCCGTGACAGTCCATGGGATTGGTCATGAGACGACGCGATCTTCTGATCCGCCTGGGGCTGGTCGCCGGGGGCGTGGGCGGGGCCTGGTGGCTGCGCGACCATGTGCTGTGGCGTGAACCCGCCATCGTCTTTCCAGCGGATGGATCGTCGGGCTGGATGACCTATGCCGAGCCGCGCGCCGCGACGCCGACCGTGGAGGTGACGATCAGCGGCCAGCGGGTGCGGGCGCTGATCGATTCCGGGGCGCAGTATTCGGTGATCGACCGTTCGCTGGTCGCGACCCTGGGCCTGACCCACAGGTTCAATATTCCGATGGTGGCTTACGGCGTGGGCGGCGAGGCGCAGGTGGGGCGCGGCACGACGCTGGATGTCGCCGTCGGGGCCATGCGGCTGGAAGGCCTGCGCGCCGCCATTCTGGGGCTGGGGCCGCTGGCCAGCGACGACGGGCTGGCGGCGCCCCTGATCCTGGGCCAGGACGTGCTGCGCAACCTGGTGCTGGAACTGGACACCACGCAGAAACGGGTGCGGTTCCTGAGACGCGAGGGCTGGACCCCGTCACGCGATCTGGCCGCCGTCGAAGTGACCCGCGCGGGCAAGGCGCTGCAGGCCTCGATCACCGTCGAGGGCGCCGAGGTCGAGGCGGTGGTGGATACCGGGGCGTCGGCCCTGCTGGCCGTGACGCGAGAGACCGCAGAGATGGTCGGCCTGATCGACGGCCGTGAGCGCACGCCGGGCCAGAGCATCGTTCTGGGCGGCGTCGTCGGGGCCGAGACGGTCACCGTCCGCACGCTGACGATTGGCAATGAGCTGCATCGTCAGGCGTCGGTGGCCATCTATGACAATGTCGCTGTGCCGGGATTTCCCAAGGCCTTGATCGGCATGGCGGCGTTTGAGGACCGCCGTGTCGTGCTGGATCTGGGCGGGCCGAGGCTGTTCATGACGCGCCCGCTGGAGATCACGGTGGGGCGTTAGGTTTAATCGACATTCACCCTAGAATCGTCATTCCGGGGCGTCCGAAGGGCGAACCCGGAATGACGAAAAGGGAGGGCGATCAGCCCTTCAGCGCTGTCGCCACCACGTCGCGCGCCTCGGCCTGCACCTGGGCCAGATGGTCAGGGCCGTGGAAGGATTCGGCGTAGATCTTATAGACATCCTCGGTGCCTGACGGGCGGGCGGCGAACCAGGCGTTGGCGGTGGTGACCTTCAGGCCGCCGATGGGTTCGTCATTGCCGGGGGCCTTGGTCAGGATGGCGGTGATCGGCTCGCCGCCCAGGGTCTTTGCGGCCACATCCGCCGGGCTGAGGGCGCCGAGGCGGGCCTTCTGCTCGCGGGTCGCAGGCGCATCGACGCGGGCGTAGGCGGGGGCGCCGTACTGGTCGGTCAGGCCCGTATAGAGCTGGCTGGCGCTTTGGCCCGTGCGGCCCTGGATCTCGGCGGCCAGCAGGCACAGAAGAATGCCGTCCTTGTCTGTGGACCACACCGTGCCGTCGCGACGCAGGAAGGAGGCGCCCGCCGATTCCTCGCCGCCGAAACCGACGCTGCCGTCCAGAAGGCCCGGCACGAAATATTTGAAGCCGACCGGCACCTCCAGCAGGCGGCGGCCCAGCCCGGCGACGACCCGGTCGATCATCGACGATGACACCAAGGTCTTGCCCACCGCCACGTCCGCGCCCCAGCCGGGACGGTTGGCGAACAGATAGGCGATGGCGGCGGCCAGGAAATGGTTGGGGTTCATCAGGCCGCTGTCGGGCGTGACGATGCCGTGCCGGTCGGCGTCGGCGTCATTGCCGGTGGCCACGTCATAGGCCGCGCCGCCCTGCATGATCCTGATCAGATTGGCCATGGCCGAGGGGGACGAGCAGTCCATGCGGATCTTGCCGTCCGCATCCAGCGGCATGAAGGCCCAGCGCGGATCGACGGCCTCATTGACGACGGTCAGGTTCAGGCGGTGGCGATCCGCGATCTGACCCCAATAGTCGACCGCGGCGCCGCCCAGCGGATCGGCGCCGATGCGGACCCCGGCGTCGCGGATGATATTCAGATCCAGCACGCTGGGCAGGTCGTCGATATAGGCCGCCAGAAAATCGAACCGGCCCGCCTCGGCATAGGCCTTGGCGAAGGGGACGCGGCGCACGTCCTTGTTGCCGTTCTCGATCAGCTGATTGGCGCGCGCGGCGATGGCGCCGGTGGCGTCGCCGCCCGCCGGGCCGCCGGATGGGGGATTGTATTTGATGCCGCCGTCGCGGGGCGGATTGTGCGACGGGGTGATCAGGACGCCGTCCGCCTGCCGCGTATTGATGCGGTTGTGGGCCAGGATGGCGTGGGACACGGCGGGCGTGGGGGTGAAGCCGTCGCGGGCGTCGATCAGCACCTCGACCCCGTTGGCGATCAGCACCTCCAGCGTGGTGCGCCAGGCGGGTTCGGACAGGCCGTGCGGATCGCGCCCGACGAACAGCGGGCCGGTGATCCCCTGAGCCGCGCGATATTCGGCGATCGACTGGGCGATGGCCAGGATGTGCGTCTGGTTGAAGGCGCCGTCCAGGCTGGACCCGCGATGGCCCGAGGTGCCGAAGACGACGCGCTGGGCCGGGTCGCTCATGTCGGGTCGGATCGTCTGATAGGCGCCAAGCAGGGCGTCCAGGTCGATCAGGTCTTCAGGTCGGGCCAGTTGGCCGGCGCGGTCATGCATGGGATCAATCTATAGGTCTGGGCGTCGGGTTCAACGCATGAGCGAAGGCGGACATCGGGCCGACATCCGCCTTATGGCCAAGCTTTGCAACCGTGGGATTACGCGCGGTCAGGCGCCGCTGAATGTGTCGCAGGCCGCCGGATCGCCCGACTGATAGCCGCGCTGCAGCCATTCGACCCGCTGGGCCGAGGAACCGTGGGTGAAGCTTTCGGGCGAGACGCGGCCGCCCGCGCGGCGTTGCAGGGTGTCGTCGCCGATGGCCTGGGCGGTCTTCATGCCTTCCTCGATGTCGCCCGGCTCCAGGGCGACCTGGCCGTTGGAGACGGCGGCGGCGTTCTTGGCCCACACGCCCGCGTAGCAGTCGGCCTGAAGCTCCAGCGCGACGGAATACTGATTGGCCTCGCCTTGGCCGCGCGCCCGCTGCTGGGCGCGGCGGACCTGATCCGAGGTGCCGGTCAGGGTCTGGACGTGGTGGCCGAACTCGTGGGCGATGACATAGGCGCGGGCGAAGTCGGCGCCGGACGCACCCAGCTTGGTCTCCATCTCCTGCCAGAAGCCGAGGTCCAGATAGACGGTCCTGTCAGTCGGGCAATAGAAGGGACCCATCGCCGATTGGCCCATGCCGCAGCCGGTCGGGGTGCCCTGGGTGTAGATGACCACCTTGGGCGGGGTGTAGCCGTTCAGCTTCTGCGCCCAGACGTCGTTGATGTTGCCGCCGATCACATCGACGAACCGCCCGGCCTGATCCTCGGGCGTGCCGACCTGGCCCTGCTGTTCCGAGGCGCCGACGCCGCCCAGCTGGCTGGCCAGCTGCGTGGTTGTCGAGGGATCAATGCCGAAGAAGAAATAGCCGATCAGGGCCAGCACGCCGACGCCGATGCCGCCGCCCGCAATCGCCCCGCCCCCAAGCCCGCGCCGATCCTCGACGCCGCCGCCGCCCGTCCGTCCGCCTTGCCAACGCATCTGCGTTTCCCCTCGTCTGATGACCTAAGCTAGGCCCGAACGCGGGTGGAAGGGAAGGGATGCGTCAGCGGGGGCGATCCAGCCAGTCGTCGATCTGTTTCATGCCGGATTGGGTCTGTTCAAGACGGGCCGCAGCCCCTTCACGCAGGCTGCGTTCCTGCTCCAGCGAATACAGCGGCCGGGCCTGGGGTGCGGGCGTCAGCGTGGGCTGGCGGGCCGCCTCGATCTCCAGACGGCGCAACTGGGTTTCGGTCTGAAGCTGTCGGGCGAAGGCGGCGTTGGTCTCGGCCTGATTGCGAAGGCGGTCGTTCTCATAGCGGTGCTGGTCGGCGATGGCCGCAGGGGCGCCGCCCGGATAGGCGGCATAGGGCGGCTGATAGGTCTGGGCGCCGGCCGGGCTGGCGAGGGCGGCGGCGATCAGGCCGGATGCGATCAGAAATGGCGGACCCTTCATGGCCGCTCATATGGGGGCGGGCGGCCTGCCGCCAAGCGCCGCAGCAACCGTCTGGAGCGGCGCGGGTTCATTGCAGGACCACATTCAGATGAAATGGAGCACTGTCATGACCCAATCCCTGTCGGGAAAGACCGTCGCTGTCCTGGCGACCGACGGCGTGGAGCTGATCGAACTGACCGAACCGGTGAAGGCGCTGAAGGCGGCGGGCGCCGCCGTCGAGATCGTGTCGCTGAAGGCCGGGCCGTTTCAGGGCTTCAACCACCTGACGCCGGGCGACAAGGTGACGGCGGACAAGGCGGTGGCGGACGTGCAGGCCTCGGATTACGCCGCGCTGCTGCTGCCGGGCGGGGTGGCCAATCCCGATCAGCTGCGCGCTGACGCCGATGCGGTGAAGTTCGTCCGCGCCTTCTTCGATGCGGGAAAGCCGGTCGCCGCCATCTGTCATGCGCCCTGGCTGCTGATCGAGGCCGGGGTGGTGAAGGGGCGCACCCTGACCAGCTATCCCAGCCTGCGCACGGACCTGAAGAACGCCGGAGCCAATGTGGTCGATGAGGCGGCGGTGGTGGACAATGGGCTGGTCACCAGCCGCAATCCCGATGACATCCCCGCCTTCAACGCCAGGATGATCGAGGAATTCGCCGAGGGCCGCCATCAGGGCGGCTGAGGCTTACGGCATCGACCAGACGGACGCGCGCTTGATCTCCTGATCCTCCAGCTCCCGCGTCGTCGGCACGCGGTATTCGGCCAGGAAGTCCAGGCCGGTGCGCGGGAAATAGGTGCGGCCGGGATCGCCGATCAAAACGCGCACGCCCTGGGCGCGGGCCTGGGCCAGCCAGGCCAGGACCGCCTGGGTCATCGGTTTCTCGTAACAGATGTCGCCCGCGCAGATGACATCGACATCGGGCGGCGGGGCGTCCAGCAGGTTCTGGCCGGTGAAGGCCAGGGTCACGGCGTTGGCGGCGGCATTGGCCGCGACGGCCGCCTGACAGAAGGGGTCGATGTCGGCGCACAGGACCGACGCCGCGCCTGCCTTCATCGCCGCCACCCCGACCAGGCCCGATCCCGCCGCGAAATCCAGCACCCGCTTGCCCGCAACCTCGTGCGGATGGTCCAGAACATAGCGGCTCAGCGCCTGACCGCCCGCCCAGGCGAAGGCCCAGAAGGGCGGCGGCACGCCCATCTCGCCCAGCTCCTCCTCCGTCAGACGCCAGATCGGGGTGATCTCGTCGGCCAGCCACAGGCTGATCTCCGGCGCGTGCGGCACGGGCTGCAGCCGGGTGTTCTCGCGGATGAAGGCGGCGGGGTCGGCGACGATCATGGGGCTGCATAGACCGGAGTAGGCGCGGCGGGAAGCGGGCCGTGCAATGTTGGGCTGGCCTGACATTAAGTCAGGTTGACATTACATTTCAGCGATGTCAGGTTGTCCTCACAAAAAGATGGGAAGGGACAGGCTGATGGTGAACCTGGAATGTGGACCGCGGGACACGCGCTATGGCTGGGGAACGGGGCTTTCGATGGGCTTTTACGGTCTGTCCGTCGCGGGGGTCAGCGTGGGCGTCAATCAGGGCTGGCTGCACGGCTGGCCGCTGTATGCAGCCTCGATCCTGCCGGGGCTGGCGATCACGGCGCAGCTGGTCTTCACACTGGACTTCTTCCGCAGAACCGACGAGTTTCTGCGGGCGTTGATGGCCAAACGCTTCATCGTGGCGGCCTGTCTGACCTTCGCCCTGTGGTCGGTCTGGGGGTTTCTTGAAACCTTCGCCGGCGCCCAGCACCTGCCGGGCTGGCTGGCCTATGCGGTGATGTGGTTCTTCTTCGGCGCCAGCGCCCTGTTCATCAAGTCCAGCAAATGAAGAACCGGCTGAAGCTGCTGCGGGTCGAACGCGGCTGGACCCAGGAACAGTTGGGACAGGCGCTGGGCGTCTCGCGACAGGCGATCATCGCCCTGGAGACGGAACGGCACGATCCGTCGCTGGACCTGGCCTACCGCATCGCCGCGACGTTCCAGCGCCCGGTCGAGGACATCTTCGAGAACCCGCACACGCCGATCTAGGGTGTCAGTTTAACCTGACACTCACCCTCCTCGCCGCAGGGGCGAGGAGGGTGAGCCATGAGGGATCAGCCAGCCTTGGGCGTCACGTCCCCGGCCTTGACCGGGGCGCCTGCGAACTCGTCGGCGTATGCGGGGGCCAGAAGGCTGCGGAAGGCGGCCTGCGGCACGGCCAGCCAGTAGTCGCCGTCAGAGTGGGGGCCGATCTGGTAGGAATCGAACAGGAAGGTGATCCCGCCCACCTTGCCCGGCGTCGAGCCAGGGGTCAGGACGAAGGGCGTCGCGCTGGCCTTGGGGCAGGACCACATGCCCTTACCGCCGACGCTGACGCGCTCGGAACCCGGCGAACGGGCCTGTTTGGCGGCGTTGGCCGCATCGCACAGGGCCTTGTCCAACACCGACAGGTCGGCGCCCGGACGGAACAGGTCATTGAAGCCGATCCGCTTCTTCAGGCCCTTGTCCCAGATGACCGCGGCATAGGTCTGATTGGGGTGGGCGCCGCCGGTGTATTCGAAATTGGTGCGCGCCAGGCTGAAGAGCTTGCCGCTTTCGCCGCCCTGCGAATAGGTGATCGACTTCTCATAAGGATTGGGGCCTGCGCCCGCCTCGCTCAGATCGGCCTGAGCGCCTTCTGAGAACTGGT
This sequence comes from Brevundimonas nasdae, assembly GCF_019395145.1. NCBI lineage: Bacteria > Pseudomonadati > Pseudomonadota > Alphaproteobacteria > Caulobacterales > Caulobacteraceae > Brevundimonas > Brevundimonas nasdae. Next base: position 2,369,554 of record NZ_CP080034.1, on the reverse strand, counting down.
TCAGTTCGCGCACCGCGTCGGCGTACAGCGGACCTTGAAGTTCGGGCTTGTCGGTCACGCCTGCGGGCAGGGCCAGCTTGACCGTCGCATACTGGTTCTTGCTGTCATAGGCGGTCGGCGTCGTGCTGGCGGCGGCGGCTGCGGGCGCCTTGTCCGGGGCCGCAGGCGGTGCAGCGGGCTTCTCATCGCGACGCTGGCAGGCGGCGAGGGTGGCGGTGACGGCGACGGCGATCAACAGGGTGCGGGTGGAGAGAGACATGCGGCGCTCCTTCATGACGACAGGCCGATGGAACCGAGAATGATGGCGGCGAGCAGGATGAACCCAGCTTCGCGGTTAGACCGGAACAGAACGAGCGCGCGGGCGGGATCGTTGCGGTCGATGAGAACTATTTGTCGGATCAGGTGCGCGGCGTAGAGGATCAGGCCCAGGAAGAACAACGGGCCAAGGTTGGCGGCCAGACCCGCCGCGCCTGCAAGGGCGGCCGCCAGGCCATAGAAGACCGCCACGCCGGGCTGAACCGCCGAGGCCAGTCGGCGGGCGGACGACTTGACCCCGACCATGGCGTCATCCTCGATGTCCTGCAGGGCGTAGATGGTGTCGTAGCCCAGGGTCCAGAAGATGCCGCCCGCATAGAGCAGCAGGGCGGGCAGATAGGCGGCGCCATGCAGGCGAAGCGCATATCCGTCCCCCGCGCCCTGATCGAACACCTGCCACAGGAAGGGGCGCAGCTCTGACGCCATGTCGGCGGGCAGGATCGAGGCGGCGGCCAGGGGCAGGGCTGCGGCGAACCCCATCAATGCGCCCCAGTTGAAGGTCAGGCCCAGCCAGGCCTGCGGCCACCAGGTGATCCGCTTCATGAAGGGATAGGCCGCGACCAGCGCCAGCGAACCGACGCCCATCGCAATGGCCGCGACCGGCAGGGTCAGCAGGATCAGAAGGCTGATCAGGCAGCAGCCGATGACGAAGGCCAGGGCCTGTCTGACGCTGATCAGACCGGCGGGAATGGGGCGCAGTGCCGTGCGGGCGACCTTGGCGTCGATCTTGCGGTCGACGATGTCGTTGAAGGCGCAGCCCGCCGAACGCATCAGCACGGCCCCGATGCCGAAGCCGACGAAGAGCCACAGATCATACAGGCCCGGCGCGTGACGATACTGGGCCAGGGCCAGGGCGATCCCCTGCCAGCCGGGCAGCAGCAGCAGCCATGTGCCGATGGGGCGATCCAGCCGCCCCAGCTTCAGCCAGGGCTTCAGCCCCTCCGGCGCGTGGCGGTCCACCCAGTTGGAGCCTGCATCGGGAAGGGGCGCGGAAGTCATATCCGTGACTTAACGGGAATGGAGCGGGGGGTGAAGGGCGAAGAAAAAGGCGGGAGCCTTGCGGTCCCGCCTTAAGTCCTCGTGCGGCTGGGATCAGCCCTGCGAGATCGAGCCTGAGCCCGACACATTGGTCACCAGCTGGGCCGGGCGGGTCGACAGGTCGACATCGCCGGAGCCGGAGATGGTGATGCTGGCCTTGCCCGTCGGGGCGATCCGGGCCGTGCCGGAACCGGCGACGTTGACCGTGGCGTCGGTGGTCTTCAGGCCGTCCAGATAGGCGTCGCCCGAGCCAGAGATGCTGAGGTCCAGCGCATCGGTGCGGCCTGTGACGGTGACGTCGGCCGAACCAGAGATCGCCACCGCCAGCGACGGCTGGTCGAAGCTGGTCACCGACAGGTCGGACGATCCCGACACCTCGAAGCGGCGCACATTGGGGGTGGTGACCACGACCTTCAGTTCGTCGCGTTCCGAGCGGGCCGACAGGGCGCCGTTGCTCCAGCCGAAGACGACGCGCTCGTCGCCGTCGGCCAGATACAGACGCCCGTCCTCAAGGCGGACCCGGTCAGCCAGACCTTTGGGCCCGGTGATGACCACGGTGTTCTCGGGCCCCTGGACATATTCGACGTTGATCGCCGATTCGATCTTCAGGGCCTCGCCGCCGGTCCAGGGCAGGGAGCGGGTGGTGATGGGGCCCAGGTCCTCGGTCCCCCCGCCCTTGACCCGCTCGAAGCGGACGCTTTCGCCATTGTCGTCTTTCAGGGTCCAGGACCAGCCGTGGCGCTGGAGGTCATGGCCGCCGATGGCGGCGGCGCCGCCAAGGGTGACCAGGCACAGCACCAGGGCGGCGCCGGCGATGATGAACAGGGTGCGGATCATGCCGAGGCTCCTGGCGCGGGGGGTGCGGATTGGACGGCGGCCTGGGCCTGGGGCTCAAGCGCGGGCTTCAACAGGCGGTAGTGCAGGCGGGCGTACCAGACAGTGGCGTTGACCAGCCAGATGGTGACGATGGTCAGAAGGGCGCCGATGAAGACGGACCCGGCCATCATGCCCAGACCCATCAGGATCGCGGCGAACGGACCGCCGGGGAAACCGGCGAACGGTCCCGCCACCATCACCACGCCGCCCCCGATGAACAGGGCGATGGCGGCGATGAAGAAGCCGAAGATGGTCCCGACCACGCCCATGGCGATGGGCAGCAGGATCAGGATGTCGATGGCCCCCAGACCCAACACCGCAAAGACGGCGCCTGCGGCGGCGGAGGGGTTCTTCTCCTGATGCCAGCGCTGGATCCCGGCCTCGGCCTTCAGTTCGCGAGCCAGGCGGACGGGATCGCCCAGGGCGGCGGCGACTTCAGCTTCGGTGCGGCCGGCGGCCAGACCATCATCGAAATGGGTCTCATAGTCGGCGATGATGTCAGTGGCGGTGGTGGTCGGCAGGCCGACCAGGCCGTCTTTCAGACGGGCGATGAATTCTGCGCGCGTCATTGAGCGGCTCCCTCCTTGGCGGCGGCGTCCTTGGCCAGAATGGCGTCGACGGCCTGTGTGAATGTGGTCCATTCGGCGGATTGGGCGGCCAGGGCCCCCCGGCCCGCATCGGTCAGACGATAGTATTTGCGCGACGGCCCGGCCGATGATTCGACCAGATAGGTCTCCACCAGTCCGTCAGACTGCATCCGGCGCATCAGGGGGTAGATGGTTCCTTCCCCCATGCCGATCGCATCGGCCAGTCGGCTGGCGATCTCGTAGGCGTAGCTGTCCGCCTGATTCAGAAGGGCCAGGACGCACAGTCCCAGCGCCCCCTTCTTCAGTTGTATCTCGATGGTTTCAGGCACCTCGGCGTCTCCTCTGATGGAGATTGAATACGGCAAGGTATCTTGCCGTGCAAGGTAGCTGTCCAAACATGACAGCGATTTAATCTGGGCGAATGAGTGGCGACTTCTCGGCGCAGGTGCGTTGATCGCTTGGCAAGCTGAAACCGATCCGATAGGTGACCGTGATCGACAGGCGTGGAAATTGCGCCAGTGTGATTACTTGCGAACTATTCGCAAGTGTCTGCTGCAGAACGGTTTTATGGGGAAATCTCGTATGGGGATGGGCACACGAGCCCGAGGAACGCTCAAGGGCGCCGTCGCCTCGACGGTCCTGGGCGCCGGCCTGGCGATCTTCGCCGCTGCGCCGACCTGGGCGCAGGATCTGATGGGTCAACCGACGCCGGGCGGCATCGGTCTTCAACCAGCGGCGGCGCCGCTGAAGCATGACGCCATCTGGTTTCACGACATCATTCTGATGCCGGTCATCACGGCCATCACCTTGCTGGTGCTGGGTCTGCTGGCCTGGATCGTCTTCCGCTACAACCGTCGGACCAACCCGACGGCGGCCCGCTGGAGCCACAACACCCTGATCGAGGTGATCTGGACGGTTCTGCCCGTCGTGATCCTGGTCTTCATCTCGCTGTTCTCGTTCCGCCTGCTGTTCGCCTATCACGACATGCCGACGCCGGACCTGACGGTGAAGGTCACGGCCAACCAGTGGAACTGGGGTTACGAATACCCGGACCAGAACGTGTCGGAATACATCTCCAACATGCTGCCGGAAGACCAGCTGGCTGAGCGCGGCCTGCCGCACTCCGTCTATCGTCTGGCTGCGACCGAACCGATGGTCGTGCCGGTCGGCAAGACTGTTCAACTGGTCATCACCGCTTCGGACGTGATCCACGCCTTCGCCCTTCCGGCCTTTGGTCTGAAGATCGACGCCGTCCCCGGCCGCATCAACACCACCTGGTTCAAGGCTGAGCGCACCGGCGTCTTCTATGGTCAGTGCTCTGAGCTGTGCGGCGTCGACCACGCCTTCATGCCCATCGAAATCCACGTCGTGACCCAGGCTGGGTTCGAACAATGGATCGCCTCCAAGGGCGGCTCCATGACGCCGAAGGTCGCTGAGGCGCCTGCTGCTGCTCCGGCAGTGGAGGCTGCTCCGGCTGCAGAGGCTTCGACCCCGGAAGCGGCCGCCGCCGCGCCGACCGACCAACCCGTTCCCGCCGCGGCTCCCGCCGCAGCGGCCGCCCACTAAGAGGCGAACAGATTATGGCTGACGCTATCGCTACCCGTGACGCGACCCAGACCGGGACCGCGCACCACGACCATCACGACCACCCCAAGGTGGGCTTCTTCACCCGCTGGTTCCTGTCCACCAACCACAAGGACATCGGCACCCTGTATCTGCTGTTCGCCATCATGGCGGGCATCGTCGGCGGCGCCCTGTCGGGCCTGATCCGCTGGGAGCTGGCCGAGCCGGGCATCCAGGTGTTCAAGGAAGGCACGATCGTCCAGTACCTGGGCCTCGTCGAGGCCTCCAAGCACGGCTATAACGCCACGGTCACGGCCCACGCCCTGATCATGATCTTCTTCATGGTCATGCCCGCCATGATCGGCGGCTTCGGCAACTGGTTCGTTCCGATCATGATCGGCGCGCCGGACATGGCCTTCCCGCGCATGAACAACATCTCGTTCTGGCTGCTGGTCGCCGCATGGTGCCTGCTGATCCTGTCGATGTTCGTCGACGGCGGACCGGGCAAGGGCTTCGGCGGCGGCTGGACGGCCTATCCCCCCCTGTCGACCGTGGGCCACGTCGGCCCGTCTTTCGACCTGGCCATCTTCGCCCTGCACGTCGCAGGCGCCAGCTCGATCCTGGGCGCCATCAACTTCATCACCACCATCCTGAACATGCGTGCGCCGGGCATGACCCTGCACCGCATGCCGCTGTTCGCCTGGTCGGTTCTGATCACCGCCTTCCTGCTGCTGCTGTCGCTGCCTGTTCTGGCCGGCGCCATCACCATGCTGCTGACGGACCGCAACTTCGGCACCCACTTCTTCGATCCCGCCGGTGGCGGCGATCCGATCATGTACCAGCACCTGTTCTGGTTCTTCGGTCACCCGGAAGTGTACATCCTGATCCTGCCGGGCTTCGGCATCATCAGCCACATCGTCTCGACCTTCTCCAAAAAGCCGATCTTCGGCTATCTGGCGATGGCCTATGCAATGGTCGCCATCGGCTTCGTCGGCTTCGTCGTGTGGGCGCACCACATGTACACGGTCGGCATGAGCGTGAACCTGCGCGCTTATTTCATCGCCGCGACCATGATCATCGCGGTGCCGACGGGCGTTAAGATCTTTAGCTGGATCGCCACCATGTGGGGCGGTTCGATCACCTTCAAGACGCCCATGCTGTGGGCCATCGGCTTCATCTTCCTGTTCACCGTCGGCGGCGTGACCGGCGTGGTCCTGTCGAACGCCGGCATCGACTACAGCCTGCACGACACCTATTACGTCGTGGCGCACTTCCACTACGTGCTGTCTCTGGGCGCCGTCTTCGCCATCTTCGCGGGCTTCTACTACTGGTTCGAGAAGATGTTCGGCGTGAAGTACAACGAGTTCCTGGGCGCGCTGCACTTCTGGATCATGTTCGTTGGTGTGAACCTGATCTTCTTCCCGCAGCACTTCCTGGGTCTGCAGGGCATGCCGCGTCGCTACATCGACTATCCGGACGCCTTCACCCTGTGGAACCACGTCTCGTCGATCGGCTATGTGATCACCATCGTCGGCGTCGGCGTCTTCCTGATCATGTTGCTGGAAGCGGCCATTCGCCGTCGCCCGGCCGAGGCCAACCCGTGGGGCGAAGGCGCCACGACCCTGGAGTGGACGCTGTCCTCGCCGCCTCCGACGCACCAGTTCAACGAACTGCCCGTGGTCAAGGCCGACGACGAACACTGATCCCAGGCAAAAGCTGAAACAGCGGGCCGCTCTTTCCAACGGAAGGGGCGGCCTTCTGCTTTTGGGTGTGCTATGCGGCCCGCACAGATGACAGAAGCTCAGACAACACCCGTTCTCTCGACCTCCCAGCCGGAGGATTTCTTCCAGCTGTTGAAGCCGCGCGTCATGTCGCTGGTGGTCTTCACCGCCGCGACGGGTCTGGTCGTGGCGCCGGGGTCGATGAACCCCTTCGTCGCGGCCATCGCCATCCTGTGCATCGCCGTTGGCGCAGGGGCCGCGGGCGCCCTGAACATGGCGCTGGAAGGCGAAACCGACGCCCTGATGCGCCGCACGCGCGGGCGACCCGTCGCCGCAGGGCGGGTGCGCAAGAATGACGCCATGGCCTTCGGCGTGGTGCTGAGCCTGTTCTCGGTCATGCTGCTGGGCATGAACACCAACTGGCTGGCGGCGGGTCTTCTGGCGCTGACCATCGTCTATTACGCCGGTTTCTACACCCTGCTGCTGAAGCGCCGGACGCCCCAGAACATCGTCATCGGCGGGGCGGCCGGCGCCTTTCCGCCCGTGATCGGCTGGGCGGCGGCGACGGGCCAGGCGCCGTGGCAGGCCTGGCTTCTGTTCCTGATCATCTTCCTGTGGACCCCGCCGCACAGCTGGGCGCTGGCGCTCTATTCGGCAGGCGACTACGCCAAGGCGGGCATCCCGATGATGCCGGTGGCCAAGGGCGCCCGGTCCACCCGCCTGCAGATCCTGATCTACACCCTGATCTTCGTGCCGGTGGCGATCGCGCCGGCCTTCACCGGCATGGCGGGCCTGATCTACGGCGTGGTGTCGGTCGTCGGCGGTCTGGCCTTCCTGGGGCTGGCGCTGCGGCTGTTCCGTTCGCGTGCGGGCGATGAACCCGACAAGGCCGAGGCCGTGGGACGTGAAGCCGCATTGTATGACGTGCGCGCCCAGGCCAAACCGGCGCGCGACCTGTTCGCCTTTTCCATCCTCTATCTGATGGCGCTGTTCTCGGCGCTTCTGGTCGAGGCCCTGTCGGGCCTGGGAGTGTAAATGATCATTCTGTCCCCCGAAGAAGTGCGCGCGCGCAAACGCCGTAATCTGTGGATCGCGCTGGGTCTGGTGGCCTTCATCGTTCTGGTCTTCACCACCACGGTCCTGCGCCTGCAGCAGAACCAGGCCGATGAACGCGCCCTGCTGGAAAGCCAGGCGAACGGAGCGGCGAGGGTCGTGAAATGAACCCCGGCCGCAAGAACCTGATCGCCATCATCTGCGTCTTCACCGTGATGGGGATGACCGGCGCGGCGTTCGCGGCGGTGCCTCTTTACAGGATGTTCTGTCAGGTGACCGGGTTCGGCGGCACGACGATGAAGGCCGATGTGGCGCCGGACACGGTGCTGGACCAGACGGTTCTGGTGCGTTTCGACACCAATGTCCGCGGCCTGCCCATGACCTTCAAAGCCGAGCAGTCGACCCAGCGGGTGCGGATCGGCGAGACGGGGCTGGCCTATTTCGACGTGACCAACACCTCGGACAAGCCGATCATGGTCCGCGCCAGCTACAATGTGTCGCCGGAATACACCGGCCCGTATTTCCAGAAGCTGCAGTGCTTCTGCTTCACCGACCAGACCTTGGCCGCCGGTGAAACGCGCAAATTCCCGATGCAGTATTTCATCGCCCCGGAGCTGGCGACGGACCGCGAGGCCAAGGGCGCGCGCGACATCACCCTCAGCTACACCTTCTATCCGTCCGTCGACGCCCCGACCGCATAAGTGGCCAAGCCCGGTGTTGACTTCCCCGGCGTCGGCTGCGGGCTGGTGATCCAGCGCGCTGATGGCCGCGTGCTGCTGTGCAAACGTCTGAAGGCGCCCGAAGCGGGTTTCTGGAACATCGTCGGCGGCAAGGTCGATATGATGGAACACTCGGCTGACGCCGCCCGGCGCGAGGCCGAGGAGGAATCGGGCCTGAAGATCGGCGCTGTCGATTTCCTGTGTCTGTCCGAAGAGATCATCCCCGCCGACGGCCAGCACTGGGTGTCGCTGATGTATCTGACGCGCGACTTCACCGGCGAGCCGTCCCTGACCGAGCCGGACAAGCTGTCGGACATCGGCTGGTTCGACCTGGACGACCTGCCGCAGCCGTTGTCGGCCTTTTCGGTCAAGGCGTTCGCGGCCCTGAAGGCGCAATCCGTTCAGGCCTGACCGGCGCCGTTTGCGTCCTCGCGCGTTCCGGCCCAGCCTGTCGCATCGACAGGCGATAGGGGAGGCGGCTTATGCGTGGTCTGGACTTCAGCTCCTGGCGAAATCTGCTGGTCACAGTGCTGGGACTGGCGCTGGTGACCCTGATCGGCATGGGCATCCGGCTGGTGATGATGTTCACCATTCAGCAGCGCCGCGAGCGCATGAACCGCCAGATCAATGAACGGCTGAAGACCCTGATCGCGGCCTATAAGGTGCTGGGCGGCTCGTTCACCGGCGACCTGACGGTGGACCCCACGCATCGGCGCGCCCTGCGTCAGCCCGATCCGGCCCAGCCGACCATCGACCTGAGCGCCGCCACAGTGGAATCCTCTGACCGGGCGCGGCGCATTCGTGATGCGGTGGAGGCGGCATTGTCGGACATCATCCTGCTGGGCACCGAACAACAGGTCAGGCTGGCCCAGCGGGCGGCGACGGAGCTGGTGGCGGGCCATCCGGTTCAGACTCACGATCTGGTGGTGTCCCTGCGCGACTTCATCCGCGAGGCCCTGCAGCTGGACCCCATTCCCAAGGACATCGTCATTCCCACCCAAGGCCCGACACGCCCTGGCTCAGCGGGCGGCAAGGGCGGCGCGTCCGGCGGGGGCGGTTCAGGCGGCGGCGGAGGAGGAGGAATGGGGGGCGGAATGGGCGGCGGCGGCATGGGCATGGGCGGCGCAGGCGGCGGGGCCAATGACGACGTCGAACCCGACGGACGGCCGCGCTGACGCCGACGGGGCGCGACATCGCGGAAAGGCCCGCCTTTTCCCTTAGTTGCGGCTAATCCGGGCTCGGATAAAGGCGGAAAGGCGGCGCGGCTCTGGCGTCGTGGAAAAGGGGAGGCTATAGCCTTGGCATAACCGAATTTTCGCCGACCAAAGAGACGCGATTCATGGCCGACGCCCACGCTCTTCCGCAGCACGATTATCACCTGGTGCCACCCAGCCCCTGGCCGCTGCTCTCTTCCGCCGCCGCTACGATCATGTTCATCGGCGCCGTCATCTGGATGAAGGGCCTGGCCCCTGCCGACGCCGGCCCCATCGCCGCCAACTTCCTGGCCAAGGGCAAGCCCGCCATCTTTTTCGCCGGTCTGGCGGGGGTGCTGGTGTCCGCCTTCGGCTGGTGGTCGGACGTCATCAAGGAATCCAAGGCGGGCGACCATACGCCGGTCGTCTCCATCGGCCTACGCTACGGCATGATCCTGTTCATCGCGTCGGAGGTGATGTTCTTCGTCGCCTTCTTCTGGATGTTCTTCGACATGGCCCTGTTCCACGAATCGCGGGCCCTGACCCCCGACATGGGCGCCTGGGCGGACACCGCCAAGGCCTGGTCGACCTGGCCGCCGAAGGGGGTTGAGGTCCTGTCGCCGTGGCAGCTGCCGCTGCTGAACACCGTGACCCTGCTGCTGTCGGGCTGCACCGTCACCTGGGCGCACCACGCGATCCAGACCGGCGACCGCAAGGGCGCCAAGATCGCCCTGGCCATCACGGTCGCCCTGGGCGTTCTGTTCACCTGTGTTCAGGCCTACGAATATCACCACATCCTGCACGAGAAGCTGTTCTTCAACGAAGAAGCCGTGAACTCGGGCCTGTATGGTTCGATCTTCTTCATGGCCACGGGCTTCCACGGCTTCCACGTCCTGATCGGCACCATCTTCCTGGCGGTCTGCCTGATCCGTCTGCTGCAGGGCGACTTCACCCCGCAGAAGCATTTCGGCTTCGAAGCCGCCGCCTGGTACTGGCACTTCGTGGACGTGGTCTGGCTGTTCCTGTTCGCGTTCGTTTACGTCGTCTTCGGTTGATCCAAGACAAGACTGAAGACCTGAAGGCGGCGCGGGACGAGGGATCGTCCCGCGCCGTCGGCGTTTCCGCCGCGCCGATTACGACCCCCCTCAAGGCGGCGATTCGCGGAGGATGCCCGCGCTGCGGCCAGGGGCGGCTGTTTCAGGGATTTCTGAAGGTGCGGCCCGCTTGCGAGGCCTGCGGGCTGGATTTCACCCGAATCCAGACGGGTGACGGTCCTGCCACATTCATCATGCAGATCGCGGGCTTCATCGTCGGCTTCTCGGCCCTGTTCGTCGAGATCAGATTCCATCCGCCCATGTGGGTGCATCTGATCGTGTGGCTGCCCCTTGTGATCGCGCTGTCCCTGGCCTTGATGCGGCCAGGGCGGGGCCTGATGATCGGCCTGCAATACCGGAACCAAAGATGAGGCGTTTTCCCTGGATCCTGACCGTGCTGACGGCGCTGGCCCTGTGCCTGCTGATCGGCCTGGGCGTGTGGCAGGTCGAGCGCCTGCAATGGAAGGTCGGCCTGATGGACGCGGCCGACGCGGCGGCGGCGAAACCGCCCGCGCCTCTGGTCGAGATTTTGGGGCAGGGCGATCTGGAGTTCCGCAAGGCGCTGATGGTGTGCCGGGGTCTGGCGACCGCCCCCTATGTCGAGCTTCAGACCATTCATGACGGCAAGCCCGGTGTTCGCCTGATCTCGGCCTGCCGCCCTGAAGGTCAGGATTTCAGCCTGCTGATCGACCGTGGTTTCATTCCTGAGGCCGTCTCGGCCCGCCCGCGCGTGATCGACAGCACCCTGCCGCTGGTGCTGGTCGGCGAGTTCCGCACCTTCTCCCGGCCCAACGGCATGACCCCCGCGCCCAGCAACGGCCGCTTCTACGGGCGCGACAACGAGGCCATGGCCAAGGCGCTGAAGGTGACCGGCCCTGTCCGGCCCGAGGCGGTCTATGCCCTGACCCAGACCAATCCCGAGATCGAGGCCTTGAAGCCGTCTGCGCCGCCCGCCGCCTTCACCAACAACCATTTCGGGTATGCTCTGACGTGGTTCGGGCTGGCGATTGTGCTGGCGGGCTTCTATGTGGCCCTGCTTCGCCGTCGTCTGAAGAAAGACACCCCCTGACTGCTTCACTTCACACCCTGTCCAACGGCGTCCGCGTCGTCTGTGATCCCATGCCCGGCCTGAAGACCCTGGCCGTCGTCGTCACCGTCAAGGGCGGTGCGCGGTGGGAGGCTGAGGACCGCTCCGGCTGGTCGCACCTGTTGGAGCATCTGGTCTTCAAGGGCGCGGGCGACATGGCGGCGCGCGAGATCGTCGAGCGGATCGAGGCCGAGGGCGGCACGATCAACGCCGCAACGGGCTATGAGCGGACCAGTTTCGAGGTGCGCGGGCTGGACGGCTCCTTGCCGCTGGCCATGCAGGTGCTGTCGGACCTGGTGTTCCGACCGACGCTGGACCCCGCCGAGATCGAGCGGGAGAAGGACGTGGTCGCCCAGGAGATCGCCGAGGCCTTCGACACGCCCGACGACCATGTGTTCGAAATGGTCCAGACCCGCGCCTTCACGGGCCAGCCGATGGGCCGCCCGATCCTGGGCTCTATCGCCAGCCTGAAACCGGCCGACAAGGCGACGGTCGAGACGTGGCGCGCGCGTCTGTATTCGCCCGACCGGATGGTGGTGGCGGTGTCGGGCGCCGTGGACGAGACCGAGCTTCTGGCCTTGGCCGAGCGCTGGTTCGGCGACGCCGTGGCCACGCCCGTCGATGCGCCCGCGCCCGCCTTGTTCGTCGGCGGCCATGCCAAACTGACGCGCAAGATCGAACAGGCCAATCTGGTCTTCCAGCTTCCAGGCCTGTCGGCGACCGATCCGGCCCTGTCGTCCATGCGGCTGTTCAGCGAGATCCTGGGCGGAGGCATGGCGTCGCGCCTGTTCCAGAGCGCGCGTGAAGAACGGGGCCTGGCCTACGCCATCGACGCCTATCAGGAGCCGTATGAGGATACGGGCGTGCTGGGCATCTATGCAGGCGCGGCGGCGGACCGGGCCAGGGAGCTTGCCGAGGTGTCGGCGGCCGAGGTGCGCGCTCTGGCCGAGAATGGCCCCACCGACCGGGAGCTGTCGCGCGCCAAGGCGGTGATGAAGGCCGGGCTGTGGATGTCGGATGAAAACCCGATGAGCCGCGCCGGACGCAACGCCGCCCAGACCCTGATCTTCGGCGCCCCGGTGTCCAGTCTGGCGATGACCGAAAAGCTGGAGGCCCAGAGCATCGCGGACGTGCGCGCCGTCGGCGCCCGGCTGTTGTCCAGCGGCAAGGCGGCCAGCGCCGTGCTGGGGCCGAAGTCGGCGTCAGCGGCGGGCGAAGCCTTCGCCACGGCCCTGTTCAGCCTGTAGCGGAACTTCAGGCGGGCGGCGGCGGTTAAGCTGACGCTTCGGCAAGCAGCCGGGGCGCTCAGTCCTGGAGAACCCCATGTCCGTCCGCGTCGCCCTGATCGTCGGCAGCCTGCGCGAAGGCTCGTACTCGCGTCATATCGCCCAGGCGATCAAGGAACTGGCCCAGCCCGCGCTGGATCTGGTTCCGGTCGAGTTCGGCGACCTGCCGCTCTACAATCCTGATCTGGACACGGATGCGCCGCCCGCGGCCTGGACGCGGTTCCGCAAGGAGGTGGCGGCGACGCAGGCCGTGCTGTTCGTGACGCCGGAATACAATCGCTCCATTCCCGGCGGCCTGAAGAATGCGCTGGACGTCGGCTCTCGTCCCTATGGCCACAGCGTGTGGCAGGCCAAGCCCGCCGCCATCGTCAGCGTCTCGCCCGGCGCCGTCAGCGGCTTCGGCGCCAACCACCACCTGCGCCAGCCCCTGGTCTTCCTGAACATGCCGACCCTGCAGCAGCCGGAAGCCTATATCGGCAATGTCGCCGCCCTGCTGGACGAGCATGGCAAGCTGACCAACCCCGGCACGCGCGACTTCCTGAAGACCTTTGCTGATGCGTTTGCGGCCTGGATCGAAAAGACCAAGGCCTGATCGACAAAAGAAAACGCCCGGCCTTTCGACCGGGCGTTCCCCTGGCTTAAGCCGACAGGGCTCTCGCTTTAATCTGGAGCCTGATTCACGGCATCGATGAAATCGCGAAGCGATTCCATCTCAACCGATCAGGCTCTAGGGGCAGCAGGGCGCCGTGCCGCCCTGGCAGCAGGCGGCCAGGGCGTCGCAGCAGGAGGCGACCGCGTGCAGCACTGTCTCTGGCGAGGCGGCGAAGGCGGCCGTGCCGGAGGCGAGCAGGATCAGGCCTGCGATGGCGAATGCGTTTTTCATATGCAGAATTCCAAGATTGATTGAGTGTCTGTGTCGATTTGGGCGTGCGCCGCTCAACGCGGCGGCGGATCGTCCCTGTCGACGACGACAGACGTCAGTCTTGGGTGGTGGGTCAGATAGGCGACTGGCGCGAAGGTCGTGATCTTGCCGGCCGTGACGGGCGGGGTCAGCAGGGCGTGGCAGATGACCGCGCAATCCTTGGCGCACAAAAGCACGCCCTTGTTCGGCGCCTGATCGCGGGGCGCGCCCATATCCATGTCGGCGCAATCGGCGGACGTGACGGGCGTAGAAGCGAAGGCGGGGGCGGCGAAGCTGACTGTCGAGACCATGAACATGGCGAACACCGCAAGCGCGGCGCCAGCCAGGGCGATCATGTGTCGGCGGACGGATTTCATCTCAGACCACTGAATGCGGTATCAGGGCGAAAATGCCAATGGGCTTGAATGTCCTAGGCGCGCCCCCAGACGTGGCGGCGAATGTATTTGAGGGCGGCTCTGTGACCCATTTTGTTTTGATACACGGCGCCTGGCATGGCGGCTGGTGCTGGGCGCGGACGGCGGGGCTGCTTGAAGCCGCTGGCCATAGGGTCACCGCGCCGACCTTGAGCGGGCTGGCCGAGCGGGCCGGTCAGGTGTCGCGCCGCATCAACCTGACCACCCATGTCGATGACATCGTCGACCATGTGCGCGGGCTGGGCGATCAGCCGGTGATCCTGGTCGGGCACAGTTACGGCGGATTTCCCGCGACGGCGGCGGCGCGCAGGCTGGGCGGGCAGGCGCTGCACCTGGTGCTGCTGGACGCCTTCGTGCCTGTGGCGGGGGAGATTCTGCTGGACCACGCGCCCGCGCTGATCGCGCCCTATCGGCAGGCGGCGGATGCCGATGAGGCCTGGAACATCCCGCCCATTCCTTCGGCGGCGTTCGGCGTGGGGCCTGAGGATCAGGCCTGGGTCGATGCGAAACTGACGCCCCAGCCGGTCGAAACCTATTTCGAACCCGTTGTGCTGGCCGATGCGCCGACGGGGCAGCGCCAGACCTATATCCGCTGCGCGCAGGCACCGGGCGATCTGCTGGCGGCGTCGGTTCGGCGGGTGCGCTCAGACCCCGCCTGGTCCTATGTCGAGATCGACGCGCCGCATGACGCGATGATCAGTCATCCCGATCTGTTGGCGCAGGCGCTGCTGGCCGCAGATGACCAGGCGCAGAATTGAAAACGGCGGCCCCGTGAGGAGCCGCCGTTTCCTTTAGACGTGTGCTGAGATCAGCCGACGGTCTGGAGCTGGCCAGCCGATTCCTTGCCCGAACGCTTGTCGCGTTCCAGCTCGTAGGAAACCTTCTGGTTTTCGTCCAGGCCGCGCAGGCCAGCAGCTTCAACAGCCGAGATGTGGACGAAGACGTCCTTGCCGCCGTCGTCGGGTTGGATGAAGCCGTAGCCCTTGGTCGGGTTGAACCACTTAACAGTGCCGGTAGCCATTTGTAGACCTCCGTTAGAAGTTGACCGAGGGAACGTCCCTGCGGCCTGTCGGGTCTGAATGGAGCGGCCTTGACTCGTGCGTTCGCAGAGAGAGTGGGCGTTACGCAGAGAGATCGACGAACGACATTTGCACAGGTCTTTGCGAGAAATGCAAGCGGGACCGAAACGACTCATATTGTGAAGTTTAGGGAACAGTACAGCTTCTGACGCGTTAAGTATTTCTAGGAAAGGCTCAAAATATGAACCGTACCCATGTGGTCGAACGCGCGTATCAGCTGGCACGCACTGCCGAATGCTTGAATACCGGAGATGTTGTGAAGGCCCTGTCGGCCGAAGGCTACTCCGGCGCGGAAATCTCTCATTTTCAGGGCAGCTCGATCCGGGCCGACCTGAACCGAATTTCCAAGCTGCCGAAGGAAAGTCCGGCCTCTGACGCCGCCTGAAGACCGTTACTGTAACAAAAATCAAGATCGCGTGGGGGCGTCGCCAAGCGTGTTCCGTCGCGTTAATCTGGCGCAATGGCGCTTCTGGACTGGATGAGCGATGTGTCCGGGCCTGTTGTCCGGGGGGACGGCGTGCTGCTGCGGCCGCCGCGCGTGTCCGATTATCCGGCGTGGTCGGCGCTGCGCGAGGCGTCGCGCGACTATCTGCAGCCGTGGGAGCCCGCCTGGGCCGAAGACGACCTGACCAAGCCGGCCTTTCGGCGGCGGCTGTCGGTCTATGGGCGCGAGATGGAGCTGGGCAACGCCTGGCCCTTCTTCGTGCTGAGCCCGGACGGCAAGACCCTGTACGGGGCGGTGACCCTGTCGAACGTGCGCCGCGGCGTCGCCGAGATGGGCACCCTGGGCTACTGGATCGGCCAGCCCTACGCTGGACAGGGGTTCGGCACCGCAGGCGTTCGGGCGATCGTCGGCTACGCCTTCGACAAGCTGAAGCTGCATCGGCTGGAGGCGGCCTGCCTGCCGACCAACGCCGGCTCGCGCCGCGTGCTGGAGAAATCCGGCTTTCGCAACGAGGGCCTGGCGCGGGCTTATTTGAAAATTAACGGCGAGTGGGCAGATCATCTTCTGTTCGGCCTGATCGAGGACGAATACGATCGCGACGGTCGTCCCTCGTCCTGACAAAGGGTCCCTACGCTTGAACCCCCGATCCAGATCGCTGGCCTGGGACGCCACCACCGCCATCGAAGCGCTGGCGGCGGCCGATACGGCTCTGTGGGTCTGGACCCCGGCTGAAGACCAGATCCGGTTCACGGGCGCGACGCGGTCGCTGGGCCTGGGGCCTCTGGCGCCGGAATGTTCGGCGGCGGGTTTTGTCGCCTCGGCCCTGCCGCAGGATCGGTCGCTGGCCGAAAAGATGCTGAAACCCTCGGAAGAGGGGACCGAGATTTCGGTCCGCCTGCGGATGCGCGGCGCGGAGACCTGCCTGTGGCGCGGTGTCTGGCTGGAGGACGGGCTGCGGGCGGCGGGCGTGGTGGCGCTGGAGAACAAGTTCGCGGGCTCCGACCTGGATACGCTGACGGGCCTGTTGGATCGCCGCGCCTTTCTGGCCCGGGTGACCGAGGTGCTGGTCGCGCCCGGCGAATATGAGATGGTGGTCGGCGACGTCGACCGACTGCGGCGCCTGAACGAGGCGCTGGGTCATGAGCGGACGGACCTGGTTCTGTCAGCCCTGGGCTCGCGTCTGGCGGCGGCCTTTTCCCAGGACGCCTCGGCGGCCCGGATCGGCGAGGACGAGTTCGCCATCATCGTGCCCAAGACCGCCTCCCACACCAGCTATCGGATGCGCGAGGCGCTGGAGCAGCCGCTGCGGGTCGCGGGGTTTGACATCTATCCCACCGTCTCCATCGGCGCCGTGGTCGTCGAGGGCGGGCCGGACGCGCCCGACGCCGCCGAGCTGCTGCGTCGGGTCGAACTGGCGGTGGAATCGGCCAAAGGCGCGGGGCGCGGCGGATCGGCCGCCTATGGCCGCGCGCTGGAGAGCGACAGCCTGAGCCGTCTGGCGCTGGAGGCGGATCTGCGCAACGCCTTCGTGCGCGGCGAGATCGTGCCCTTCTTCCAGCCCATCGTGAACCTGAACAGCGGCGCTGTGGCGGGGTTCGAGGCCCTGGCCCGCTGGCGTCACCCCCGGCGCGGACTGGTGCCGCCTGACGAGTTCCTGACCCTGACCGACGAGCTGGGCATGATGAACGAACTGGGCCTGCTGATGATGACCCAGTCGGCGCGCCAGCTGGCGGACTGGATCGCGCGGCACCCGACCTCGGGCAAGCTGTTCTGCAGCGTCAACCTGTCGGTGGGCGAGATCGAACGCGCGCATCTGTGCGAGGATGTGGAGCGGATCATCAAGGAGACCGGCCTGCCGCGCGGCGCGCTGAAGCTGGAGGTGACCGAGGGCGACATCATGCGCGACACCGCGCGCGCGGCCGAGGTGCTGCAGTCGCTGAAGGATGTCGGGGCGTCGCTGGCGCTGGACGATTTCGGCACCGGCTTCTCGTCGCTGTCCTATCTGGCGCGCCTGCCCTTCGATACGCTGAAGATCGACCGCTATTTCGTCCTGACGATGAAGAAGGACGAGGGCTCGGCCAAGATCGTCAAGTCCGTGGTCAATCTGGGCCGCGACCTGTCGCTGGAAGTGGTCGCGGAAGGCGTCGAGAACGCCGAACTGGCCAGCCTTCTGCTGGACGCCCAGTGCCACTACGGTCAAGGCTTCGGCTACGCCCCCGCGCTTCCGGCCCAGGAGGCCGAAGTCTATCTGGCCGAAAGCCTGGCCGACGGATCAGCGCCGATCAAACAGCGCTCGGCCTGACGAAGGAAGGCCGGATCTGGTGTGACCCGGATCAGCGCGTCTTGGACTTGGGCACCGACACCAGGGTCACGCCCTCGAACTGGCCGACGACGCGGCCCAGGCTGATGACGCGGGGGTCGTTCATGGCGTCGGAGGGGCAGCCCAGCAGATCGGCGCTGTCGTCCAGCAGTTCGGAGGTGGCGAAGGTCTCGCCCAGCAGGCGGCAGGGGCCGTCCGGATAGGGATAGCCCTTTTCCATGATCCGCAGGCCTTCGGGGAAGACGAAAGGGGTGTCGCGCACGGGCCCGGTCGCGCAGCCCGCCAGCAGTCCCAGACCGGCCAGAAGCAGAATTCGACGCATGAAACGCACCCCGTTGGTAAACAGCGATCATATTGGCGGCGGCGACCGCCTTCGTCGAGACATGTGCCCGCCATGGCCAAGCTTGTCCACCATCTAGCCAGATCCGTGTGCATCGCACAAAGTGTCGGTCATGACCGACGCCAGACTGGAAATCGCCGCAGGCTTCGCCACCGCCCAGGGCCCCAAGCCCGACAATCAGGACTTTGGCGGGGTGCATCTGGGCACGGCGACGGAGCAGCGCGAGCATGGCGTCGTCGCCGTGATCGCCGACGGAGTGTCGGGATCAAAGGCCGGGCGGGCGGCGGCGGAGCTGACGACCCGCAGCTTCATCGACGGTTATCTGGATCAGAACCCGCTGAACGGGATCGCGGCGAACGGGATCAAGGCCCTGCGCGGCTTCAATCGCTGGCTCCATTCACGCGGCAAGATTGATCCGGCGATGGAGGCGGCGGCGACCACCTTCACCGCCCTGATCCTGCGCGGGCGCGAGGCGACGGCCCTGCACGTCGGCGACAGCCGCGCCTGGCATTTCCGCGACGGCGTCCTGACCCGACTGACCGAGGATCACACCCGCGCCCAGGCGGGGATGGGCCATGTGCTGTACCGCGCCGTGGGGATCGAGGCGGATGTGAAGCTGGACGTGCGCCATGTCGGCCTGCAGCCGCACGACCGGCTGCTGCTGACGACGGACGGGGCGCACGGGCTCCTGTCGGATGAAGCCATCGTGCGCCTGCTGGGGCGGCGCGGATCACCCGACGCGGACGCCAAGGCGATCGTGGCGGCGGCGACAGAGGCCGGAACCCGCGACAACGCCACCGCCATCGTCATCGACGTGGTTCAGACCGGCGCGCCTGACTGGGAGGCGATCACAGCCGAGGCCGAGGGGCTGGTCATCCAGCCCCCGCCCGAGGTCGGTGACAATGTCGATGGTTTCCACCTGACGCGGTTGGTGGCGGACGGGCGCTATACGCGGCTGTTTCTGGCGCGCGACACGCTTGCCAAGGACGGGTTGGGCGACGCCGGGGCCGTGGTGCTGAAATTCCCCAAGACCGCCGTGGTGTCCGAACGGGGCGCGCGGATCGCCTTCCTGCGCGAGGCCTTCATCGGCCGCCGCATCGACAGCCCCCATGTCGGCCGCGTTCTGACGCTGGAGACAGGGCGGCAGGGGCGGCTCTATATCGTCCAGCCCTTCTATGCCGGAACCACCCTGCATCGGCGCCTGGCCGAGGACGGACCGCCCGAGATCGCGCCGGGCATCGATATCGCCCTGAAGCTGGCGCGCGGGGTGGCGGCCCTGCATCGGGCGGGCGTGACGCACCGGGACATCAAGCCGGACAATGTGATCCTGGAGGCGGACGGCGGGCTGAAGCTGGTCGATCTGGGGGTCGCGCGCCTGCGTCGGGCCGAGGAATTCGCCGAGGCCGAGGCCCCCGGCACGCCCGGCTTCAAGGCGCCGGAAATGTTTGACGGCGAGGTCGGCGACGCCGCCACCGACCAGTTCGCCCTGGGCGTGACCCTGTATCGGCTGTTCACCAAGACCTATCCGTGGGGCGAGGTCGATCCCAGCGATGCGCCGCGTTTCGACAAGGCGCCCACCCCGCCCAGCCGCCATCGCCCGGACATGCCCGCCTGGCTGGACGCCGCCATCCTGAGAGCGATCGCCCCCAATCGGGACGACCGGTTCGACGATGTCGAGGAACTGATCCGGGTGCTGGAGACCGGCAGCGCCGCCGCCGCCCCGCCGCCGCGAACCCTGTCGCTGATCGAACGTGATCCGGTCAGATTCTGGCAGGGGGTCAGCCTGCTGCTGGTCGTGCTTTTGGCGATATCGCTGGCGACGCGTTAGCGCGCCTCAGGCCCTGCCGCCCTGGCTGGACAGTTGCGAGGCCTGGACGCCCATCTGGGCCAGGGCGCGCGTCCATTTGGTCTCGTGGTTGGTGTCGAAGATGATGTCCAGGTCCGCCTCGGCGGTCAGCCAGACGTTTTCAGCCAGTTCGTCCTCCAGCTGGCCCTCGCCCCAGCCGGCGTAACCCAGCAACAGGGTCGAGCGGCGCGGGCCGGACACATCGTCGGTCATGGCGGCCAGGGCCTCGCGCGTGCCGGTCATCGCCAGCCCCTCGCCGAACGGCAGGCTGTCGTCGCCGATCATCCAGTCGTCGGTGTGCAGCACGAAGCCGCGCTCGCGTTCGACCGGGCCGCCGACCAGCACGGCGCGGCCCACGGCCTGGGCCGGCGCGGGGGCGTCCAGCTTGTCCAGCACGGTCTTCAGGTCGATGCCGTCCACCGGGCGGTCGATGCGAAGCCCCATCGCATGATCCGACCCGTGGGCGCAGATCAGTATGACGGCGTGTTCGAACCGCGGATCGCTGATGCCGGGCATGGCGACAAGCAGACGGCCTGTCAGGGAGGAGGCGTCGGTCATAGGGGCATAATCGGGTGGTTAACGGCTGGGCGCAAGACGCTAGAGCCTGGGTTCAATCGACATTCGGTCGGTCGAAATCCTAGATCGTCATTCCGGGGCTGAGCGAAGCGAAGAACCCGGAACCTAGGGCTGCGGCGCCGTTGCTGGGCGTATTCGGCGCCGGATTGTGAGCCTTCTGGGTTCCGGGTTCGTCCTACGGACGCCCCGGAATGACGATTTGGGGTTGAATGTCGATTGCCCTTAGTCGTTTCGGCCGAACCGCTTTGCGTTCCAGCTGAAACCTGAATCGGGCTCTCGCTTAAATCTGGAGCCTGATTCACCGCGTCGATGAAATCGCGAAGCGATTCCATCCCAACGGATCAGGCTCTTGACGCTTGCGGACGCGCGGCATGGGTCTATGTGTCGCTCGCACGGTTTCATTTCCACCCAGACCTCCCCGGAGAGAGTTCATGACCATTCAGATCGGCGACCGCATCCCCGCCGCGACCCTGGCCCAGGCGACGGCTGAAGGCCCCAAGCCCGTCTCGACCGCCGAGATCTTCAACGGCAAGACCGTCGCCCTGTTCGCCGTTCCGGGCGCCTTCACCCCGACCTGCTCGGCACGCCACCTGCCGGGCTTCAAGGATCATCTGGCCGACATCCAGGCCAAGGGCGTCGACACGGTTGCCTGCATCTCGGTCAATGACGCCTTCGTCATGAAGGCCTGGGCCGAAAGCCAGGGCATCGAGGACGGCTCCATCGTCATGCTGGCCGACGGCAACGGCGAACTGACCCGCGCCCTGGGTCTGGTGCTGGACGGCTCGGGCTTCGGCCTGGGTGACCGTTCGCAGCGCTATTCCATGCTGGTCAAGGACGGCACGGTTTCGCAGCTGAACATCGAACAGGGCGGCGAGTTCAAGGTGTCGTCGGCCGAGCACCTGATCGCTCAGCTGTAAGTATTTATGCGGGTGTTTATAACTCGCTTGGATTGTGTTTTATTGACCTGATCCCCCAACTTGGCCGTCGCTCTTCCCCTGGAGCGGCGGCCTTTTGCGTTGAGCCGTGATGACCGACGTCTTCTCAGCTGAAAAGCGCAGCGCCGTGATGCGGCGGATCAAGGGGCGCGACACCGCGCCGGAACTGGCCGTGCGCCGTGTTCTGAGGGCGGCGGGCGTCGGCTATCGGCTGGGCGGATGCGGTCTGCCGGGCAGGCCCGACGTGGTGATGAAGGGGCGGCGCACCGTGATCTTCGTCCACGGTTGTTTCTGGCACGGACACGACTGCGCGCGCGGCGCCCGCCAGCCCAAGGCCAACGCCGACTACTGGATCGCCAAGATCAACCGCAACCGCGCCCGTGATGCGACGGCGCAGACGGCGCTGGAGGCGGACGGCTGGCGCGTGCTGACCGTCTGGGAGTGCCGGATGAAGACGCCGGGCTTCGACAAGGCGCTGGTCGACGCCGTTCGGGATCAGGCGGCTTCGGCGGCGTCCGACTGACCATTGGCCACATCGTTGAGCACATGCTGCAAGGCGCCGATCAGGGCGGGCGGCGTCAGGGGCTTGGGCACGAAATAGGCCATGCCCGCGGCCTGGCAGGCGGCGATGTCCTCAGGGGCGGTGTCGGCGGTCACGGCGATGATCGGGGTGCGGGCGTTGGGGCCGGTCCCGGCGCGCAGACGGCGCGTGGTCTCGCGCCCATCCAGCTCCGGCATCCGCACATCCATGAAGATCACGTCGAAGGCGGTCTCTGCGCATCGGTCCAGCGCGATCAGACCGTCGGCGGCGGTGGTGATCTCGCACCCCAGCGGCTGAAGGATCAACTGCACGGCGCGGCGGTTGATGTCGTGGTCGTCCACGACCAACAGACGCAGCGGGCGCTCTTCATCATCCTCGACAGTGTCCGGCGCATCAGCCGCAGCGTCGTCCGTCGGCGGCGCGGGCGTGTCCTGGGCGAGCGCAGGCGAGGCGGGCGCGGGGGCTGGAGCGGGGGTGTGGCCGGGAGGCTGGGCCGTGACTTCGAACTTGGTGGACGACAAGGCGCGGGCGATGGCCAGGCGTCCGTCGTCGATGGGCGCCGTCGTCGGCGCGGCGGTGCTTTCGCCCTTGGGCAGGAACAGGGAGATGGTGAACCTGGCCCCTTCGCCCGGCGCGCTGCGGGCCGTCAGACGCCCGCCCATCAACTCGACCAGATCGCGGCTGATGGCCAGGCCAAGGCCGCTGCCGCCGTGGCGGGCGCTGACGCCGTCTGCGGTCTGGTCGAAGGGGGTGAACAGGCGCTCCAGCTGTTCGGTGGTCATGCCGGGGCCGGTGTCGGCCACCTCGATCAGGATGGAATAGCCGGTCGGCTCCTCGGCCCAGGCGTCCAGCCGCAGGGTGATGGCTCCGGTCTCGGTGAATTTCATGGCATTGGACAGCAGGTTGTTCAGCACCTGACGCAGCCGCATGGGGTCGCCGCGCACCGAGGCCGGCATGTGGTTGGCGCCCTCCAGCCGCAGCCGCAGCCCCTTGGCGTCCGCCGCGCCCCGCCACAGACGCAGCGTCTGGGCCAGCATGATGCGCAGGTTGAAATCGACCGTCTCGACTGTCATCCGGCCCGCGCCGATCTTGGAATGGTCCAGCAGGTCGTCCAGCAGAGCCTTCATCATCAGGCCGGCGTCCGAGATCAGGCTGGCGTTGGCGCGCGACTGCGGGTCGCTGGCCTTCAGCTCCGACGCGCCGGTCAGGATGGCGCCGATGGGGGTGCGCAGATCATGGCCGATGGCGGCCAGGAAGGCGGTGTGGTCCGCCAGGTCCGCCTCGGCCTTGAGGCGCAGGCGGTCCGCCTCGGCGTGGATGCGAATCTGGGCCTCTGTGACCTCGCTCATCCGCTGCCAGCTGATCAGGATGTAGAGGGTGTAGAGGACGATGGAGGCGGTGACGGTGGTGATCAGGGCCGGGGTGGCGCCATAGGCGGCGGCGAAGAAGGGCGTGGCGGCCAGATAGAGCAGCTGCGGCGTGATGGTCGAGACCAGCACGGCGAGAGAGCGCGGCGAGTTCATCATGGTGAACAGCATCACCGCCGGCAGCATGACCGAGGCGCAGACGCCGCCCAAGGGGCCGCCGATCAGCCACATCGGCACCGCCAGAGACCCGAACAGGGCGGCGTTCATGAACAGGCACAGACAGCCCAGAATCTTGCGGGCCAGGCCGATCTCCTGGGGCTCAGGACGGTTGACCGGGGCGAAGACCACCAGCTCCACGCCCTGCGCCAGCGCATAAAGCACAGCCCAGCCGACGCTGATCGGCCAGCCCATCATGGGTGCGACAACAAGCGCCACACCGCAGCCCAGCGTCAGGCGCTGAACCAGGGTGCTGCGGCGATGACGGACAGCGGTCGTCCAACCGCCGGCCACCGTCTCGTCGGTGATCAGCTTAGGCATTCTAGCCCCCAAGGTGCGGCGTGTTTTCGGCCGCTTGTCCTTAAGGTCTCATAACGACACTAACGCACCGTCAACGCGAGGCGTTGACAGCCTCAGAGACTGTGGAAAACCCGTCTGCGCGCAGGCGGGCGGCCAGATCACGCTTGATGCGGCCGACCAGTCCCGGCCCTTCATAGATCATGGCGGAGTAGATCTGGACCGCAGAGGCGCCCAGCCGGATGCGGGCGTAGGCCTCGGCGCCGCTGTCGATTCCGCCGACGGCGATCAGGGGCAGGCGGCCTTCAGCAGCCTCGGCTGCGGCGCGCAGGGCCTTTTCCGCAAACGGCCGCACGGGCGCGCCGGACAGGCCGCCGGTCTCGTGCGCCTGGGCCGAGCGCAGGGTCTTGGGCCGCTCCAGCGTCGTGTTGGACACGATCAGGCCGTCGATGCGGTGCGCCAGCGAGGCCTCTACGATCATGGCGACCTCGTCAGAGATCAGGTCGGGCGCGATCTTCAGGAAGACGGGGACGCGCGCCGCGCCGTCGACCGGGCGCGCGGCGTCGATCCGGCCCAGCAGATCGTCCAGTTGCTCACGACCCTGCAGGGCGCGCAGGCCCGGCGTGTTGGGCGAGGAGATGTTGATAGTGAAGTAGGAGGCGCGTCCGGCCAGCCGTTCTAGCCCCGCGACATAGTCCGCCGCCTTGTCCTCGGTGTCCTTGTTGGCGCCCAGATTGGCCCCGACGACCACGTCTTTCGGGCGGTTGTCCAGACGGGCGGCGAAGGCGTCGAGGCCCGCGTTGTTGAAGCCCATCCGGTTGATGATCGCCCGATCTTGCGTCAGGCGGAACAGGCGCGGCTTGGGATTGCCCGGCTGGGCCCGCGGGGTGACCGAGCCGCATTCGACAAAACCGAAGCCCAGACGCGACAGGCCGCGCAGGGCCTCGCCGTTCTTGTCCAGACCGGCGGCCAGACCCACCGGATTGGGCAGGATCAGACCCGCGAGGGTCGTGTGCAGGATCGGGTCGTCTGCGGGCGGCGAGGGCAGGGGCGTGAAGGCCAGGCCCTTGATCGCCAACTGGTGCGCCGTCTCGGGGTCGAGATTGCGCAGGATGGCGCCGCCCAGGTCGATCACGCTCATGCCGCGTCCTCAAAGATGATTTCGCCGTCCGTCGTCACCGAGAGCCTGCGCGAGGCCGTGACCGCCGTGACGGACAGGGGCGCATATAGATGCGGGAACAGGGCGCCGCCGCGCGACGGCTCCCACACCAGGTCGTCGCCGAACCTGGTCAGGTCCACGCTCAGCATCAGCAGGTTGGTCTGGCCCGCATAGTGTTTGCGCAGGGTCTCGGCCAGCTGGTCCTCGGTGGACATGTGGATATAGCCGTCAGCCAGATCGACAGCCGAGCCTTCGTAGCGGCCCTCGGCCACCGCTGCCCGCCATTCGTCGGCGGCGACCACCTTGTAGGCGATGTCGGTCATTGGGCGCCCAGCGAACGCGGGGTCAGGAAGCCTTCATAGGTGCACCGCCCGGCCACATCGACGGTGAACAGGGCGGCGGCGCCCGGCGGGAAACCACCCGCCATCCGGTCCAGCACGGCGGGAGAGGCCGCGCTCTCAGTCAGGTATTCGACGGCCAGAACATGGACGCCCGGATTGTGCGCCAGCACCAGCAGGCAGCCCGCCTCTTCCTCGCAGTTTTCGACAAGGCGGCGGATCACGTCGGACGGGGCGTTGTAGAGGGCGGGCTCGTAGCGGATTTCGACGTCGCCGAAGCTGTCGTGCATCTGCTCCCAGGTCTCGCGCGTGCGGACGGCGGAGGAGATCAGGGCCAGGTCCGGCTTCAGCCCCCGTTCCGCCAGGGCGCGACCCATCAGGGCGGCTTCGCTGCGGCCGATGGAGGCCAGAGGGCGGGCTTCATCGCCGCCGGCAGGGGCGGAGGGCTGCGCCTGAGCGTGCCGCATGAGGATCAAACGATGCATGAGCCTCGCCATAAGGCCGTTCGCCTCCGCTCGCCAGTCGCCACGGTGGTCAACTCCGCGTCAGCCATCGCCATTTCAAGCGTCGGAGGCGGGGGTGCGGGCGATGGGCTGGGGCGTCAGGTTCGGATTGCGGACGCGCTGGGCATGGCCGCTGGGCCGCAGTCGGGCATAGGTCTGACGCGACGCCTCCAGCAGGATCAGGCCCGCCGCGCCCGGCGCGACACGACGTCCCACCTGTTCGAACCCGTCCGCCAGCGACAGCAGCGGCGTCCACGGCGGCACATACAGGGTCTGGGACCAGGCTGCGGGCTCCAGCCCCGCTTCGCGCACCAGCCGCTCCAGCTGGCGGCGGGTGAAGGGGCGCCCGTGGCCGAAGGGGGTGTTCTCGGCTCTGGCCCACAGGCCGCCGCGCGCCGCCGCGACCAGGATGATCCGCCCCGTCGGCGCCAGCGCCCGCACGGCCTCGGTCAGCAGGGCGGCGGGATCATCCGCCTCTTCCAGCGCATGGATCAGCAGGATGCGGTCGAACGAACCGGCGGCGAAGGGCAGGCGGCGGTCATCGACCAGCAGGGTGCGGTTGCGCCCGACCGTGGGCCATTGTTCGACGCCCTGACCGCCCGGCATGGCCGCGACCACGCGGCGGGCGCCGACAAAAGCGTCCAGCCAGGGCGTGGCGTATCCGATGCCCAGAACATCGCTGTTGGTCGCCTCGCCCCAGGCGTCGTTCAGGCGTCGCGCCAGCAGCCGACGCACCAGCGCGCCGGTCGGTTCGCCGTAGAAGGTTCGAAGCTCGTCGATGCTGCGCCGCATGGGATCACTATAGGCCGCAGATGGGCGGGACTGCTAGAATGCGCGCATGACCCTGGATGTTCACCTGTTTGCCTGCCGCAGCGACAACTACGGCTTTCTGATCCGCGATACGGCCACCGGCCAGGTCGCCACGGTCGATACGCCGGACGCGGCGCGGATTCTGGAGGAGTTAGAGAAACTGGGCTGGGGGCGGCTGGACCTGATCCTGAACACCCACTGGCACCCAGACCACACCGAGGGCAACGAGCGGCTGAAGGCGCAGACCGGCTGCGAGATCGTGGGGCCGGAAGAGGTGCGCCGCGTCGCCCCGCTGGACCGCGTGGTCGCAGGCGGGGATGTGGTCGAACTGGGCCAGACGCGGTTCGAGGTGACGGACACGCCCGGCCATACCCAGGGCCACGTCGTCTTCCGTTCGGTCGAGGAGGGCGCGGCCTTCGTCGGCGACACCCTGTTCGCCCTGGGCTGCGGACGCATCTTCGAGGGCTCGCCTGAACAGATGTGGTCCAGCCTGCAGACCCTGGCCGCCTGGCCGCCCGAGACGGTGATCTGGTGCGCCCACGAATATACGGCGGCCAACGCCCGTTTCACCCTGACGCTGGATGACCGGCCCGAGATGCAGGCCTATGCCGAGACGATCTTTGCGGCGCGTGAACGGGGCGAGGCCACTGTGCCGACCACGATCGCGACGGAGCTGAAGTTCAATCCGTTCCTGCGGGCCAGGGACGCCGCCGACTTCGCCGCGCGTCGGGCGGCCAAGGACGGCTTCTGATCCGGATCAGCTCGGCATCAGGGCGCGGATCACCAAGGCTGATGACGGACGTCCGCTGACGCCGCGCGCCGGATCGACGATGACCCGCAGTTCGCCGCGCATATAGGTGACCGAGGCGCGGTCGCCCTCGGCGATGGTGATCTTGCGCAGGCGGCTGACCTGTTCGCGGGTCGAGGGGCTGCGGGCCACGCGGATCACGGCGTCGGTGGTGACGATCAAGGCCTCGACGCACAGGGCCTCGGACTGGCTGCCCGCCAGGTCGATCTGGATCAGACGGCCCAGCGCCTCGCTGACCAGGCCGCTGCGGCGGGCCATCAGGTTGAACAGCTGGATCGGACCCAGGTCCGGCGTCTCCAGGCGCGTGGCCTCGCCCGCCAGCGAGACGGGCGACCCCTGGGGCGTGCGTGTCGAATACAGGGTGATGCCGCCGTCGGAGGTGACGCGCAGAATCTGGTCGCCGTTGTCGTTGCGGTAGATGATGTCGCCGCGCGGGGCGGCGGTCGGCCGCAGCACCCAGACCTCTGCGGACCGCTCGAACCGCAGCAGCGGTCGGGGGCCCGAGCTGTCCAGCACGAACGCCTGCCCGGCGCCGGAGACATAGCGTCCGCTCTCCGGCGTGCTGCGACGTGTCTGCGCCGCCGCATCGCACGCATAGATTGTGAGGGCGAGTGTCAGCAAGGCGACGATGGCGGTGAGCCCCATCGCCGTCAGGCCTGGCGATTTTTTCGCCGTGACAGTCGCCGTCAACTTCATGAGACTTTGGATGAAACCCGCACGAGGCGGATTTTAGGCGAAGGTGCGATTCAGCCGACCAGGTATTGACCGCCGTTCAACGAGAGTGTGCAGCCTGTGACATATCCGGCACGCTCTCCGACCAGCCAGGACACCATGTCGGCGATCTCCTCGCCCTTGCCCAGTCGCCCGACGGGAATCTGGCTGATGATGGCGTCCAGCACCTTGGCGTCCATGGCGCCGACCATTTCGGTGTCGATATAGCCGGGCGCGATGCAGTTGACGGTGACGCCCTTGCGCGCGTTCTCCAGCGCCAGCGCCTTGGTGAAGCCGATCATCCCGGCCTTGGCGGCGGAATAGTTGGTCTGGCCGATCTGGCCCTTCTGGCCGTTGATCGAGGAGATGTTGACGATGCGGCCGTGGCCCCGGTCGCGCATGCCGTTGATGACCTGGCGCGTCATGTTGAAGACGCTGTCCATATTGACGCGGATCACGTCGGACCATTGGTCGTGGCTCATCTTGTGGAAGAAGCCGTCGCGGGTGATGCCCGCATTATTGACCAGGATATCGATGGGACCCAGCTGGTCCTCGACCTCCTTCACCGCGCGGGCGCAGTCTTCGAAACTGCCGACATTGCCCTTTACGACGGTGACGCCCAGCGCCTTGGCCGTCGCCTGCGCGGCCTCGTCATTGCCGGAATAGCCGGCGGCGACGCTGATGCCGTCCTCGCTCAGTCTTTGAACAATGGCCTTGCCGATGCCCCTGGTGCCGCCGGTCACGAAAGCTACGCGCGCCATGATTGTTCCTTGTCCCTTGTTGCCCGTCTGTGCGGGATCACAGGCTTAAAGGTGTAACGACGCACAGGTTGCGCGCAAGAACCGATTTCCGTTACGGAAACCGGCTCCTTCAGCATCTTGGCTCAGACGGACGTTTGGCCGCAGGCTCAGGCGGCCAGTTTCTCCATGTCCAGCACGAAGCGGTAGCGGACGTCGGATTTCTCCATCCGCTCATAGGCCTCGTTGATCCGGTCGGGCGCGATCAGTTCAATGTCGCAGGCGATGCCGTGCTCGGCGCAGAAGTCCAGCATCTCCTGCGTCTCGCGGATGCCCCCGATCAGCGACCCGGCGATGCGGCGGCGGCGGCGAAGCAGCGGCAGGGCGAAGACCGGCAGGCCCTCGGTCGTCAGACCCAACATGACCATGGTGCCGTCGCGCGCCAGCAGTTGAACATGGCTGGCGATCTCGTGCGTCGCCGAGACCGTGTTGATGATCAGGTCGAACTTCTCGGCCGCCGCCTTCATCGCATCCTTGTCGGAGTTGATCAGGAAATATTTGGCGCCCATCCGCTCGGCGTCGGCCTTCTTGCGGTCCGAGGTCGACAGAACCGTGACCTCGGCGCCCAGGGCGGCGGCCAGCTTGACCGCCATGTGGCCCAGCCCGCCCAGGCCGATCACCGCGACCTTGGATCCTGGCCCGACCTTCCACTCCCTCAGCGGCGACCAGGTGGTGATGCCCGCGCACAGCAGGGGCGCTGCGGCGTCCAGCGGCAGGCTGTCGGGGATGCGCAGCACATAGTTCTGATCGACCACGATGGCGTCGGAATATCCGCCCTGGGTGATGGTCTGGCCGACGGGGGCGCCCTTGGGGTCGGGCGAGCCATAGGTCTGGGTCATGCCCGGCACGCAGTACTGCTCCTCGCCCTCGACACAGGCGGGGCAGGTGCGGCAGCTGTCGACCATGCAGCCCACGCCCACGCGGTCGCCTTCCTTGAAACGGGTGACATTGGCGCCGACCGCCGTGACCACGCCCGCGATCTCGTGACCCGGCACGATAGGATAGCGCGTGCCGCCCAGATCATTCTTGGCGATATGCAGGTCCGAATGGCAGACGCCCGAATATTTAATGGCGATGGCCACATCGTCCGGCCCCGGATCGCGCCGCTCGAAGCTGTAGGGCGACAGCGGCTGGTCGGAAGCGGTCGCGGCGAAGGCGCGCGTGGCGATCGGCATGGGGAAGTCCTTCAGGCTTGGCGGGAAGCGACCCTCAGATGTGGCCCGCCCTGACCGACCGCAAGACGGCTGCGGTCTATTTCAGCTTCGCGATCAGCGCCTGGGCCGCCGCCGGGTTGCGCACCTTAGCGCCCGAGATGAAGTAGGCGAAGACGTCGCCGCGCTTGGCCCAGGCCTTGGCCTGTTTCGCCACGGCGTCCAGTTCGGCGCCGGTCATGCCAGTGGGTTCGTCCTCGCGGCTGGACATCAGGCGGGCGTAGGTGAAGTCGGCGGTCGCCTCGTCGATCTGGGGCCAGGTCGGCTCCTCGTCGTCGACGGCATAGACGATGGCCGCGCCGTACTGGCGGGCCAGATCATAGAATTGTTCGGTGGCGAAGCTGGGGTTGCGAACCTCCAGCGCGTGCCGCAGCCGCACCCCGTCCTTCTCCTTGGGCAACAGCTTCAGGAAGCCTTCGAAATCCACGGGGTCGAACTTTTTCGTGCCCATGAACTGCCAGTTGATCGGCCCCAGCTTGTCGCCCAGCTCCGTCAGGCCCTGCGACAGGAATTTGTCGAAGCTTTCGCCGCCTTCGGCCAGCACCTTGCGGTTGGTGCAGTAGCGGCTGGCCTTGACGGAAAAGACGAAACCGGCGGGGGTCTCGTCACGCCATTTGCGCCAGCTGTCGGGCTTGAAGGTCGAATAATAGGTGCCGTTAATCTCGATCGAGGTCAGCTTGGACGCGGCGTATTCCAGCTCGCGCTTCTGGACCAGGCCGTCGGGATAGAAGACCCCGCGCCACGGTTCGAACGTCCAGCCGCCGATGCCTGCATAGATGGAACCTGACATGGCCGCGCCTCTTTGATCGCCGCTGAAATGATCCTCTGTCGATACTGCAACCGGCGAGGCGAGGAAACGGTTCGCGGTTTTAGGGCCTGATCGATAGCGGGATCACGGGGCGGCGGGCTGCGACGGCGTCGTCGATGCTGTTACGGGCGATGAGGCTTCGTTCAGGCTGTTGGCCGCCATCCTCTGCGGCAGAGCAATGCTGAGGGCCGCCAAGGCGATATATATGGCGACGTGCAGCCCGACCGTCGTGGCGAACAGCCAGGCGCGGCGAGTCAGGGCCGCTGGCACGATCAGCGCCAGATACAGCAACTGGTTCTGGCCATAGATGAGCAGCAGATGCGTGGCGTCCGCCTGCCCCCATTTCATCCAGATGGTCGCCCCGGTCATCAGCAGATTGGTCAGAACCAGCAACAGCAGCACGGCCCGCTTGTTGGCCCAGAAATGCTGGTCCATGCTGGCGACGCGGTCCTCGGCGTCGGGGAAGATCAGGCTGGCGGCGATGAAATAGATCAGGGCCACCACCAGACCCGCCACCAGCAGGCCATAGCTGTAGGGGGCGTTATTGAAACTGACCCAGGCCGAGTCCCAGAAGGTCACGATGTCCAGCGCCGCGAACACCGCCAGCAGCGGCGTCTTCCAGCCGATCGGGATGGATTTGCGATGCTTGAAGGCGCGGGCGGCGCCCGTGGCCATGACGGCGACCGACAGGCCCAGGATCAGGCCGTAGAAACTGAAAAAGAACTCGAACGCGGTCACTTCGCTTATCCCCCATGACGAGCCGCAGCCTTAGGCGCAGACGCGGCGTTTCGTCACTCAAAACCCGTTAGGCTGATGCGATGATTCTGCCCGTCCTTCTGTCCGTTCTGCTGCAGGTCGGCGCCGCGCCGACCGCCGAGGCTCAGTTCCAGCCGTTGAAACGCGACGACGACTTCGCCTGCACGGCCGATGGCCGCTGGTGCGTGGGCCTGCTGGAGGG
This sequence comes from Brevundimonas nasdae, assembly GCF_019395145.1. Lineage (NCBI taxonomy): Bacteria > Pseudomonadati > Pseudomonadota > Alphaproteobacteria > Caulobacterales > Caulobacteraceae > Brevundimonas > Brevundimonas nasdae. The sequence continues at coordinate 2,337,622 of NZ_CP080034.1, read as the reverse complement.
GGTGGCGGGCGACGATACGGCTGTGCGGCCCGTGGTGCGCGCTGGCGGCTCCGCCCTGCCGGGCGCGACGGGCGCCGTGAGCTATGGTCAGGAAAGCCATCAGCCTTGGAACGGCCTGATGTCGCTGGCCGACGGCGGGTTTCTGGCCGGTGTCGATGTGGGCTCCAGCGCCATGTATTCCGGCGGCGGGGGACAGGCGTCGACGGTGGCGCTGTATCGTCTGGATGCGGCGGGCGACGCGATGGGCGGCCCGGTCCTGACCGTTCCGGTCATGTCATCCGTGCTTATCCGCGCCTGTTTCGGCGAAAAGGACATGGAGCAGCGCGCCGGGGCCTGCCACGACGAATACAGTTTCGAAGGCAAGCTGACGGCGGCGCCGAACGCCGGGTCCGGCGTCATGCCGACCCTGATCTATGCGACCACCGCGACCGCCTTTCCGCGCGGCGTGTCGCGGTCCAAGGATTCGCTGGAGAACCCGCCGCTGAAGCCTGCCGATCTGGTCGCCACGCGTGATCCGACCTGCAGTTTCGAACGCCGCTTCACCTTCGACGCTGCGACCGGCGTCTATCAACCCGACCGCCCCTTGCCGGACTGTTCCGACTATACGGTTCCGTAAGGCTCAGTACGCGAAGTCGGCGTAGATCCGCTTCACATCGCCCTGCCAGGCGCCGTGGTACAGGTCCAGCAGGCGTTCGGCCGGGGTGATCCCGCTGTCGGCGATGTCTTCCAGTTCGGACAGATAGCCGCGCTCGTCCACCATGCCGCCCGAGAATTTGGCGCGGTTCTTCAAGCCCTGTTTGGCGATGTTGACCAGGTCGACGGCGATGTCGCGCACGCTGCGGCCCGCGACTTCCGCTTTCAGACCTAACCGGGTCACGTCGCGGCGCAGGCGTTCGTGGTCGGCGATGTCCCAGTCCTTGACCAGATCCCAGGCCGCGGCCAGCGACGGGGCGTCGTACAGGACCCCGGCCCACAGGGCGGGCAGGGCGCAGATGCGGCTCCAGGGACCGCCGTCGGCGCCGCGCATCTCCAGATAGGCCTTCAGCCGCACCTCGGGGAAGAGGGTGGTCAGATGGTCGTTCCAGTCCTTGATGGTCGGATATTCGCCGGGCAGGGCAGGCAGTTTGCCCGCCTGGAAATCACGGAACGACTGGCCAGAGGCGTCAACGTAATGGCCGCCCCGCTTGGCGAAATACATCGGCGTGTCCAGAGCGTAGTCGGCGTAGCGCTCAAACCCGAAGCCGTCGTCGTACACAAAGCCCAGCATGCCCGTGCGGTCGGCGTCGGTGTCGGTCCAGACATTGGCGCGGGCCGACAGGAAGCCGTTGGGCCGTCCCTCGGTGAAGGGCGAACAGGCGAACAGGGCCGTGGCGATGGGCTGCAGCGCCAGCGAGGTGCGGAACTTCAGCACCATGTCGGCTTCGCTGTCGAAATCCAGGTTCGCCTGGATGGTGCAGGTGCGCAGCATCATGTCCAGGCCCAGCGACCCGACCTTGGGCATATAGGCGCGCATGATGTCGTAACGGCCCTTGGGCATCACCGGCACCTGCTCGCGGGTCCACAGCGGGTCGAACCCGGCGCCCAGGAAGCCCACGCCGATCTGATCGGCGACCTGTTTGACCTCCATCAGATGCTGGCCGGTCTCGTTGCAGATGTCGTGGATGGTCAGAAGCGGCGCGCCCGACAGCTCCAGCTGGCCGCCCGGCTCCAGGCTGACGGAGGCGGTGAAGCCCTCGTTGTTCTTGCGTTCCAGACCGATCAGGACGCCATTTTCCTCGACCGGCGCCCAGCCGAAGCGCTGCAGGCCTTCCAGCATGGCCTTGATGCCGTTCGCGCCTTCATAGGCGGGACGCGCCAGGGTGGTCTTGTCGAAGCCGAACTTCTCGTGCTCGGCGCCGATGCGCCATTGATCCTTGGGCTTGGCGCCCTTGGACATGGCCTCGATCAGGGCGTCCCGGGTCAGCGGCGCGTTTTCGGACATGCAGTATAGCCCCTCTCCGGCGCAACCATCGCGACGGCGTGTCGCGCTAGATGGGCGAGGTTGTCGCCATGCTCAAGGGGGCGGGCTTTCTTTCCCTAACGCTCGCCGCGCGGCGGCTCGCTGCTTGAGGGCGCACTTATCGTTCCCAATCGCCAACAGCCGCCTGCCAAAGCGTCATGGCGGCGATGGCGGCGGTGTCGGCGCGCAGGATGCGCGGGCCCAGTGAAACGGCGGTGGTGAAGGGCAGGGACCGCAGCCGCTCGCCTTCTTCCGGCGAGAAACCGCCCTCGGGGCCGATCAGGATGGACCAGGGGCCTTCGCCTGCCTCACGCAGCGCGGTCATCGCTGGCGCGCCGCCGGTTTCGTCGCAGAACATCAGGCGGCGGCCGTCCTCCCAGCCGTCCAGAACCGCATCCAGCTTGACCGGATCATCGACGACGGGAACATCCAGACGCCCGGTCTGTTCGGCGGCCTCCTCGGCGATGGCGTCCAGCCGGTCCAGGCGGATGCGGTCGGCGTTGGTGCGTTTGGTCAGGACCAGCCGCACGCGGCGCGCGCCCAGTTCGGCGGCCTTCTCCACGATGGTCTCGACGCGGGCCTTCTTCACCACCGCGACGATCAACTCCAGATCGGGGCCATAGGTCTGGGGCCGCACCTGTTCCTCGGCGCGCAGGATGACGCCCTTCTTCAGCACCTCGGCGACGGAGGCGCGCCATTCGCCGTGACGGCCGTTGAACACCAACAGGTCGTCGCCGACCTTCAGCCGCATCACCTGGGTCAGATAACGGGACTGGTCCAGCGTGGGCGCGACGGGGGCGGCGGGCGCAAGGTCGCCCTGAACATGCAGACGGATCATGGCGCGTGCATATCGCGGTTTCGGCGCCTGAACCAATCCCTGACGGCGGGTTCGCAGCCGATGTGGAACGTCGCGCCGCGCCTGGCGTTTGTCTGGCCATGTTCACAACCTTGGCTGTTGCCGCGCGCGACCGAAAACGTCTGACGGAGATATCGGGCATCGCGGCCCGTTTCGGGCTGGGCGCCGTCCTGGCGCGGCTGGGTCTGGGCGGGGGCGGCGCGGACGACGAGGGGGGCGAGCCGCTGTCGCGCCGCACGCGTCAGGCGCTGGAGGCGCTGGGGCCGACCTTCATCAAACTGGGTCAGATCCTGTCGACGCGGTCCGACCTTTTGCCCCCGGACTGGATCGAAGAGTTCGAGCAGTTGCAGAGCAACGGCGTGACGCTGGATTTCGACGTCCTGCGCCCGGACGTTGAGGCCGCCCTGGGCGGGCCCCCCGAGCTGGTCTTCGCCCGGTTCGATGTGACGCCTCTGGCCGCCGCCTCCATCGCACAGGTCCACCGCGCGGCCCTGCAGGACGGAACCGAGGTGGTGCTCAAGATCCGCCGCCCCGGCGTTCGTCCCCGCGTCGAGGCCGACCTGCGCCTGATCGCCGAACTGGCGCGCAAGGCTGAGCAGGCCAGCGCCGAGATCGCCCGCTACCGCCCCCGCGCCCTGGTCGCCCAGCTGTCCGAAGCCATGCTGGACGAGCTGGATTTCACCACCGAGGGACGCAACACCGACCGCTTCGCCGCCGACTTCGCGCATAATCGCGATGTGGTCATTCCCGCCGTCCATTGGGACTACACCACGGACCGGGTGCTGGTTCAGGACTATCTGGACGGGATTGCGCCGATCGACGCCGAGCGGCTGCGGGCGGGGGGCGTCGATCCTCATCGGCTGGCCCAGATCGGGGCGGACGCGGTTCTGGACATGGTTCTGGTCAACGGGCGGTTCCACGCCGACCCGCATCCCGGCAACCTCCGGGGCATGGCGGGCGACCGGGTGGGGCTGCTGGACTTCGGCATGGTGGGCACGGTCACGCCACGTCGCCGGGCCGAACTGATCAGCTTTGTCCAGGCGCTGGCAGGCAGCGACGCCGAGCGGATGGCCGAGGTCCTGGCTGACTGGACCGAGGGGGCCGATGTCCCGTCTCAAAGCCTGACGGCAGGCGCGGAGCGGCTGATCGCGCGCCACGGCAATGGGGATGTCGATCTGCCCGCCATCGTCGCCGACCTGATGGCCCTGATGCGTCAGGAGCGGGTCTCGGCGCCGCCGGACCTGATGCTGATCCTCAAGGCCCTGGTCACCATCGAAGGGGTGCTGTCGCGCGTCGATCCCCAGTTTGATCTGGTGCGGGCGATGAGCGGCGCCTGGAAGCGGGTGGTGTTCTCGCGGCGCAGTCTGGGAGCGGTGCAGAACCAGGTGATCGGCGCCCTTCTGGACCTGTCTGCGTCAGGCGGCGACCTGCCGCGCCTCATCCGCGCGGTGTCGCGGCGTCTGCTGGATGATCCGGGCAGGCAGGCCGGGGCTTCCGACCGGCAGACAGCTGAGGCCGTGACGAAGGCCGGGCGCTGGATCGGCGTGTCGATCCTGGGCGCGGGCGGGATGATCGCCCTGGCCCTGATCGCAGGGGCGTGGTTGGGCCGCTGAGGCGGTCAGGTCAGGTGATAGCGGACGGGGGCGATAGGGTCCGGCAGAGGGCGCACGCCCATGGCGTCCAGCAGTTCGCGCTCGACCGTGCGGCTCATGGCGTCCAGCGCCAGGTCGTTGTCGTCCTCGCCGAACGGGTCTTCCAGTTCATCGCCCAACGCATCCAGACCAAAGAAGGCATAGCCGACGATGACGCTGAGCAGCGGCGTCCACCAGCCCAGCGCCGGGGCCAGGGCGAAGGGCAGGAACAGACAGAACAGATGCGCCGTCCGGTGCAGCAGCAGCGAATAGGCGAAGGGCAGGGGCGTGTTCTTGATCCGCTCGCACGCCGCCTGAACATGGGTCAGCTCGCCCAGCCGCAGCTCCAGCACCGAATAATGGATCGGCGTCAGCCGCTCATCCTGCATCAGTCGGCCCAGACGGTCCCCGACCTGCGACAGGGCGGCGTCGGTGGGATTGGGGCGGTCGGCGGCGACGCCTGCGCTCCACGGGGCGATGGCGACAACCTCATCGTTTCCGCGCAGCCGGGCGTTCAGGCCGTAGGTGAAGCCGATCAGGCCGCGCAGCATCGGCTCGCGTTCCGGCGCGGACAGGGTGGAGGTCTGGCGGGCGAAGCCCCGGCAGGCGATGATCAGCTCGCCCCACAGCTTGCGCGCCTCCCACCAACGGTCGTAGCAGGCGTTGTTGCGGAAGCTCATGAAGATCGAAAGCGCCAGCCCGATCAGGGCGAAGGGCGTGGCGCTGAGCTGTCCGACCAGTCCGGGCCAGCGCTGGGTCAGCCAGACGGCCAGAGCTGAAACCGCCGTCATGGCCGCCAGCCGCCAGATGATGCGCGGCAGGATCGAGCCGCGCAGCGCAAAGGCGATCTCGAACAGCGTAGGTTTGGCGCGGACGATCATGCAGCAGGCCTTACGCCTGTCGAACCGCCCGCGCCAAGAGACTTACAGGGTGCGCGCGATCAGCAGTTTCATGATCTCGTTGGTGCCGCCGTAGATGCGCTGGACGCGGGCGTCCTTGTACAGCTGGGCGATGGGGTATTCGTTTATATAGCCATAGCCGCCGAACAGCTGGAGCATCTCGTCGATGGTCTCGCCCTGGATGTCGGTGACCCAGTATTTGGCCATCGAGGCGGTGGCGGCGTCCAGCTTGCCCTCAAGGTGCAGGCCGATGCAGTGGTCGGTGAAGACCTTGGCGACGGTCAGCTTGGTCTTGACTTCGGCCAGCTTGAACTGGGTGTTCTGGAAGTCCAGGATCGACTTGCCGAAGGCCTTGCGCTCCTTGACGTAGGCGATGGTGGCTTCCAGCCCGCGCTCGGCGGCGGCGACGCCCTGAACGGCGATGTTCAGCCGCTCCTGCGGCAGCTGCTGCATCAGCTGGACGAAGCCCTGACCCTCGGTCCCGCCGATGATGTTGTCGGCCGGAACCTTCACGTCATTGAAGAACAGTTCGGAGGTGTCGTTGGCCTCCATGCCGATCTTGTGCAGGTTGCGGCCGCGTTCGAAGCCTTCTGCGCCGTCCGTTTCGACCACGATCAGCGACGTGCCCTTCGAGCCCTGCGACGGGTCGGTCTTGGCCACGACGATGATCAGATTGGCAAGTTGGCCATTAGTGATGAAGGTCTTGGAGCCGTTGACCACATAGCCGTTGCCGGACTTGATGGCGGTGGTCTTGATCCCTTGCAGGTCGGAACCCGCGCCCGGCTCGGTCATGGCGATGGCGCCGACCAGTTCGCCGGTCTGCAGACGCGGCAGCCAGCGCTGCTTCTGCTCTTCGGTGCCGTAGTGCCAGATGTAGGGCATCACGATCGCATTGTGCAGCGAGATGCCGAAGTGGTCGGCGCCCTTCCAGCCCAGCTGGCGCATCAGCACGACCTCATGGCGATAGTCGCCGCCGAAGCCGCCGTCCTCTTCCGGCAGGCTGAGGCCCAAGAGCCCTGCGTCGCCCGCGTCATTCCACAGCTGGCGCGGCACGCTGGAGTTGGCGATCCACTGCTGGAACTTGTCCTGCGGCGCGTGCTCGTCGATCCATTTGCCGACGCTGTCGGAGAAGAGGGTGATTTCCTCTTCTTGCATGAAGGCGGGTTCGGGGCTGCCCAGCACGTTCATCGGTTTCGTCCCTGATGTTTTTTATAATCGTCATCCTCGGGCTTGTCCCGAGGACCCACCTATCCGCCGCACGAGCGAATAGGCGCGCAGTTCAGGTCGTCGTATTCACGGTTCCTCTCGTGCGGTGGAACCGTGGGCCCTCGGGACGAGCCCGAGGGTGACGGTATTTAATCGCGAAGCCTCAGAACGCCTCGGCGGGCATCGCCATCAGCACGTCGGCGCCAGTCTTCAGCTTCTTCAGGTGGGCTTCGGCGTCGGGCAGGATGCGCTCGACGAAGTAGCGGCCGGTCTGCAGTTTGGTGGCGTAGTAAGGATCGGTCGAGCCGGCTTCCACCTGCGCCTGGGCCGCCTTGGCCATCTGGGCCCACATGTACGCCAGCGCCGTCAGGCCGAAGACGTTCAGATAGTCGGTCGAGGCGGCGCCCGCGTTGTCCGGGTTGGCCATGCCGTTCTGCATCAGCCACATGGTGCCTTCCTGCAGCTTGGTCTTCACGTCGGCCAGGCCGTCGACGAAGGGCCTGATGGCTTCATTGCCGCCGTTCTCGGCGACGAAGGCGTCGATTTCGCCGAACCAGGTCATGATGGCGCGGCCGCCGTTGGCGGGCAGCTTGCGGCCCACCAGGTCCAGGGCCTGGATGCCGTTGGTGCCTTCATAGATCATGGTGATGCGCGCATCGCGCAGATACTGCGAGGCGGTGAAGTGTTCGGTGTAGCCCGAACCGCCGTGGACCTGCATGCCCAGCGAGGCGACGTGGAAGCCCTTGTCGGTCAGATAGGCCTTCAGCACAGGCGTCAGCAGGCCCATGTAGTCCTTGGCCTTGGTGGCGACGGCGGCGTCTTCGGACTTCTCCAGATCGGCCTGCAGCGCGGTCCACAGGATGAAGGCCTGACCGCCTTCGACGAAGGCCTTGGATTCCAGCAGCATGCGGCGCACGTCGGGGTGGACCATGATGCTGTCCGCCGGGCCTTCCGGGTTCTTCGGTCCGGTCAGCGAACGGCCCTGCAGACGGTCGCGGGCGAACTCGACGGCGGCCTGATAGGCGGCGGTGCCGATGGCCAGACCCTGCAGGCCGGTGCCCAGGCGCGCCTCGTTCATGACCACGAACATGTTGTTCATGCCCCGGCCTTCTTCGCCGATCAGCCAGCCCTTGGCGCCGTCATACTGCATGACCGCCGTGGCGTTGCCGTGGATGCCCATCTTGTGCTCAAGACCGGCGCATTCCAGCGTATTGCGCTCGCCCAGCGAGCCGTCTTCGTTGACCAGATATTTCGGCACCACGAACAGCGACAGGCCCTTGATGCCCGGAACCGCGCCTTCGACGCGGGCCAGCACCGTGTGGATGATGTTGTCAGCGAAGTCGTGCTCGCCCGCCGAGATCCAGATCTTTTGGCCGGTGATCGAATAGGAGCCGTCGCCGTTCGGCAAGGCCTTGGTGCGCACCAGGCCCAGGTCGGTGCCGCACTGCGGCTCGGTCAGGTTCATGGTGCCCGACCATTCGCCGGTCGCCATCTTGGGCAGGTATTTCTGCTTCAGCTCTTCCGAGGCGTTGGCGTGGATGCCTGCATAGGCGCCCGCCGTCAGGCCCGGATACATCGAGAAGGCGGCCGATGCGCCCGCCGTCATCTGGCCAAAGGCCGAGGCGACCACGCTGGGCATGCCCTGACCGCCGTAGGCCGGGTCGGCGGCCAGCGCCATCCAGCCCGCTTCCGACATGGCCTTATAGGCTTCTTTCCAGCCCTTGGGACCGGTGACCACGCCGCCCTCGGCCCAGTGACAGCCTTCCTTGTCGCCCGGATTGTTGATCGGCGCGATCACCTCGTCGGCGAACTTGGCGCCTTCTTCCAGGATCTGGCCGATCAGGTCCGACGACACGTCCTGGAAACCGGGCTGGTTGGTGTAGCGGTCGATTTCCAGGACTTCATTCAGGATGAAGGTGAAGTCACGGACAGGCGACTTATAGGCCATGAGTTACGCTCTTGCTTTGAAGGGGTGATGGTCGTGGTTGAGGCGGGACTGGAGAAGCTTCTCATAGTCCTCGGCGCCCGGCAGCAGGTCCGGGCGGTGTTCTGAAAGCTTGGATTCCATCCAGGCGCAGGCGGTTTCCGCCGTCTCGATCGCGCCCTCGATGTCTTCGAGCTGCTGTTTCAGCGCCGCGATCTGTGCGCGATGACGCACCAGCGCCACCGCCATCTGATGGACGTTGTGGTCCTTCTGATCATAGAGATCCATCATGTCCTGGATCTCCTGCAGGGTGAAGCCGATGCGGCGGCCCCTCAGGATCAGTTTCAGCCGTGCCCGGTCGCGGGAATCATAGACCCGCGTCTGACCCTTGCGGGCAGGGGTGAGCAGGCCCTTGTCCTCGTAGAAACGAAGCGCACGGGCCGTCGCGCCGAACTCGCGGCACAGCTGGCGGATGGAATAGGTGCGATGATCGTCGGCAGTGGCCATGCGCCTTCATAACTTTACGCGTACGTAAAGGGAAGAGGCTTTACGCGCACGTAAGGGTAAGCTTTTGTCGCAGGCGGTCCGGCAAGAAAAAGCCCGGAACCTGGGAGTGGTTCCGGGCGCGATACGCCGGTTGCTGAGGGTGGGGGCTTCCGGCGATCGAAGCCGTGGCGCGGCTCAGGCCTTGCGGCGGCCCAGCAGCACCGGAACCGTGATGGCCAGCAGCAGCAGGTTGACGACGGCCAGGCCGATGTCGTGGCTGAGGGCGTGAACCATCAGCATGGTCGCCTCCATCGCGATCAGGCCGACTGCGGCGGTCAGCAGGATCGGACGGCCGACGCGCCACGAGATCAGGGGCGTCAGCACCGCCAGGCCGAGCACCAGCTCGACCACGCCGACGCCGCGCACCATGTTGTCGGGCGCGACGGCGGGCCAGCCCATCAGGGCGATCAGATTGGTCATCGGCTCGGTCAGCTTGGCGTAGCCGGCGGCGATGAAGAACATCGCGATCCATCCCTGGAAGGTCCAGAGAGCGACATTCTTGTAGGTCGAATGGGTCCGGGCGCGGCCCGAAGTCAGGGTGGTGGTGGTCATGGGGAGGAAATGCCTAATCCGTAACAGTGACGATATCGGTTCGTCGTCACCGCTTCGCAAGAGGGTCTATAGCTGCGCTTTTAAAAATAGTCATCACCCGATGACATCAGCTGATGACTTTGAATGATGACGAATTGTTTCGGGCGGCGCGCTTGTGGCGATTCGCGCCGCCGAAGCAACGGGCGCGGAGGGATTATTCGCGGGTGACGGTGATGCCTTTCGCCGCCAACAGGGCCTGCAGGCTGTCGTCGCCCGCCAGGTGCGCGGCGCCGACCGCGATGAAGCTGACGCCCGAACCCTTCAGCAGGCCCTCGATCTGGTCCGCCCAGTCGGCGTTGCGTTTGGCCAGGAAGATCTGGTGGACTTCTTCTGAGATGGCGCGGCCGTTTTCAAAGGCGAAACGATCCATCGCGGTCGTGTCGCCCGTGCTCCAGCCTGCGACGGCGCGCTGCATCTGGTCGGCGGCGGTCGCATAGGTGGACAGATAGCTGCGCAGATAGATCATCTGACCCTCGTCGCTCATCCGGGCCAGGCCGCCGACCTGCTGGTCCAGTGTCTCCAGCCCGTGGATGGATTTGCCCGCCGCCAGCGCCCGGGCGCGCAGGTTCAGTTCGACGGAGTTTTCGGGCGCGAACCCTGCCGCCTTCAGCGGGCCGGTGGCGATCATCAGGGCGGCGAACCAGGGGCGGGCGGGGTCGATCTGTGCGGGGCTCATGCCGACGGCGCGAACCGCCGTGTCCAGGGTGGCCTGCTCCTGCGGCGTCAGCCAACTGGACAGAGGTTTGTCTGGCGACATTGCATATTGCTGGAACAGCGGGCCCAGGGCGGACTGATCGTCTGGATTGGTGACCTCGAACCAGACGTTGGAGGCGCTGTCGAAGGCGGCGTCCACCTTGTCCGATCCCCAGGCCGTGCCGTCTTTCAGCATATGGATGGCGCCGTAAAGATAGATGGTCGAATCCGCATCGCGAATGACCCAAAGGGCCGGACCGTCGCCGGCGGCCCGGGCGATGGGGGCGGGGACGATGGGGGCGGCAGCGGGGGGCGTTTCGGCCGCGTGGGCGTCCACGGCCAGGAAGGCGACGCTGGCGGCCAGGCCTACGGCGACGCCGAAGCCGATGAATTGCAGGCGCGAGGCGGCGCGCCCCAGAGCGATCTGGAGATTCATGGTCTTGTTCCTTGATGTGTTGAGAGGGTTTGCGGCGGGGCGTCGCGAGATCAGACGACGAAGACGTCTTCGACCGGATGGTTCAGGGCGCGGGCCAGGCGGACCGCCAGCGGCAGCGACGGCGTATAGAGGCCGGATTCAAGGGCGTGCAGCGTCAGGCGCGAGACGCCGATCCGGTTGGCCAACTGCGCGACGGACAGGCTTTGACGGCTCCGCAGGTCGCGCACCCGGTTGTTCAGGGGGCTCATGCCCGCACCCGGTGAAAGACCCAGGCCGCGCCATAGCCGACAGCCTGTCCGGCCAGCAGCGACAGAAAGCCGAACAGCGCCCAGACGGCGGGGCGGTCGGCCAGAGGCGGGGGGGCGATCGGCGCGCCCGCGGCCAGGACGACCAGCAGGCCGACCGCGCCCAGCAGGATCCCGATGTTTCCGCCCTGCCACCAGGCCCTGCGGTGGATCTGGCGCTGCGCCTCGTTCAGGTCGCGCCACCAGATGAGCGAATGCCACACGATGGCGACGGCCAGGCCCGCCAGCAGGACGACGGCGCCGATGGAGGGCGGAGCGCCCAGCGCCTTGGGCCAGAATGGCGTGGCGGCGGTGGCGGTGACCCCGACCACGACCAGCATGGCCAGGCTGGGCGTGATCTTATCCTGGCCGGATTTGGATTGGCCGGACTTGGATTGGCCGGAATGGGGTTGGGTTTCGATCTGGTTATTCATGACAAGCTCCCCTGTCGTTGTGACAAGGGAGCTTTACGTTCGTTGGATGGATGTAGTCAAGCGTATTTTACATCAAGACAAAGAAGCTTTCCAAAACGCCCTCATTCCTGTGGCTCTGGCTGTGTTCCTGGAGTCTGGCCGATCAGGTCGCCGGGGCTGCAGTCCAGTTCGCGGCAAAGGGCGTCCAGGGTGGAGAAGCGAACGGCCCGCGCCTTGCCGGTCTTGAGGATCGACAGATTGGCCAGGGTCACGCCGACACGGTCGGACAACTCGGTCAGGGACATGCGGCGCTCCAGCAGCAACCGGTCCAGTTGAATGACGATCATGATCCCTCTCCTCAGACCGTGGTCATCTGTTCGTCGCGCATCGCTGATCCTTGCCGGAACACCTCGGCCAGGATGAAGACCACCAGAATGCCCAGCCACGACCCCAGGCTCAGGTCATAGTCGATGGAGGATTCTCCGATGGACAGGGGGGCGACAGTGGCCAGCAAAAGCGCGGCGGCCTGAACCCCCAGCAGGCTGAACCCGACCGCTTGCAGTCGCCCGACATTGGCCGGTTCGAACGCGTCCCCTTGGTTGACCGACAACAGGATGCGACGCAGGCGATTGATGATCCACCAGGTCAGGCCGGTCGAGATGGCGGCGCCCAACAGGGTCAGGTGGCCTGTGACCGTGATCGCCCCGGCCTGCACGCGGTTTTCGTTCAGCGCCTCCAGCACTGTCGCCCCGAACTCGGGAATGATCATCGATAGCGCCAGAACGACCACCACGCCGATCGCCGCCAGCATCACAAACACATTCAGAAGCCCCAACACCCAGCGCAGGGCGCTGGCGGCGGAGCGTTTGCCGATAAGCTTCATCCGATAATCCTCACTGACGACGCTCTCTGCGACGTCTTCCCGACTATCGATATGGATTTATCGATAAGCGAGCAATATCGTTATCGATAAACGAGATGAAGCTTTCGTAAGGTTTTGCACCCGCGGCGCCGGGACCGGGTCGTCTCCGCCCAGGAAGCTCTGGTGGCCAACATGGACGCATGTTCACTGGGCGGCCCGCTCTCGCCTCGCTAAACGGCGGATGAATGTGAGGGGGTATCGATAGTGAAGATCCGGAAACTGGCTTGCGCCATGGGAATGGCGAGTTGGGCCGTGTTCGCGAGCGGGGCCTATGCGCAAACGCCCCCGCCCGCCGATTTTACGCAACTGATCAGCCAGGCCAGCCTGCCCCTGGGCGTCGGTCCCAACGGTCTTTCAGGCGCAGGCGCGTCTGTGCTGGGGCAGGCCGTGGCGGGCAGTCAGTATGTGCTGATCGGCGAAAGCCATATGAGCCGGGAGATTCCCGCCTTCACGACCCAGGTCTGTCGCCTGATGGCGCCCACCGGGCTGACGGCAATGGCTATCGAGACAGGACCGGAAGCGGCGCGCGCCGTGGGCTCCATGATGCGGTCCCCTGATCGCGAGGCGCGCATCGCTGACTTCGCGCGCCGACACCCCGACGCCATAGCCTTCTTCAATGGGCGGGACGAAGGCCAGATGGCTGCCGACTGCGCCGCCGCTGCAGGGCCGGATCTCCAACTCTGGGGGCTGGATCAGGAGTTCCTCGGGGCCAGCGGCCACCTGCTGGAGGAGATGCTGAAATCCAACCCCGGCCCCATCGCCCGCGCCGCCATCGAGGGCCTGGCCGCACAGGATCGGGAAACGACGGCCGCCGCACTTGAATCCGGTTCGCCCGGCGACCTGTTCCTGTTCGACGTGACGCAGGAGGCTTTGGACCAGGCCGGCGCCGCCATCGCCCGCGACGGCGGCGAGCGCGCCCGATACCTGTTTGGCCTCCTGACCGAGACCCATGCGATCTATCACGCCTCGCAGTCCCGTTCGGGCGACCCCAATGGCCGTCGGGCGCGTCTGATGAAACGCACCCTTGCGGCTCACCTTGCGGAAAATCCGAAGGCGCGGCTGCTGATGAAGTTCGGCGCCTGGCACGTCTACAAGAGCCTCAATCCGCTGGATCAGCGCGATATCGGCGCCTTCGTCGCCGAGCGGGCGGAGGGCGAAGGCGTCACCGCCCTGCACGTCATGGTCCTGGGCGCCAAGGGGACTGAGGGAAGCTATGCCGGCGTGGGCCGCGCAGCCACCGCGCAACCGTTCGACGTGACGGAGGACGAAGGCCCGGATTGGCGCAAGGATGTCCTGCTCATGCGCCCCGCCGACGTCTCGCCGGACGACTGGATCCTGATCGATCTGCGCAGGCTGCGTGCGGGCGGATTGGCGTCCGCGCCGTCGGAGTGGCGCAATCTGGCGCTCGGCTATGACATCGCCATCCTGGCCCCGACCCTGACCGCCACGACCGTGCTGGGCGCCATTGACGAGTCCAATCCCGAATAAGGTTGTCGGGCGCCGACGAGCATCCGCGATGGGGGCTCAGGCCCTGAACCCCCAGGCCGTGCGCGCCGCCTCCAGTCGGGCCAGTTTGGCGTTCAGGGGCGACCAGTCGTCGTCGGCGGCGATGGCGGACCAGATGGTTTCGACCTCGTCGATCAGCATCTCCTCGGGTTCGCGGGCGGCGAACATAGGGTGCTCCAGCCGTTCGATCCGGTCCGGTTCGTGCTCCATCAGGGCGAAGCGGAAGGCGTCGAAGGCCTCGCCCTGGTACAGTTTGCCACGCGGGCCGGACAGGGCGCGGGCCGAGGAGGCGAAGCCGCCGAACCAGTCGAAGAACAGCGGCTCCCACCGCATGGCCTCGCCGTTTTCACGCAGCAGGGCCAGCGCCGCATCCAGCAGGCGCTGGTCTGCGGCCTCGCCCAGGCTGAGCACCCCCAGGCGCATCAGGAAGGCGGCGCGCAGTTCGCGGATATAGGCGGGGCCGAAACTGTTCAGCGCCTCGGTCAGGCCCTCGGGCCCGTCTGCGACCGGTTTCAGCGCCCCTGCCAACTGGGTCAGGTTCCAGAACACGGCCTCGGGCTGGCGCGCGAAGGCGTACAGGCCCGTCTGGTCGAAATAGGCGGCGGTGAAGGCCGGGTCATAGTGGGGCAGGAACCGCCACGGCCCATAGTCGAAGCTTTCGCCCGTCACGTTCAGATTGTCGGTGTTCAGCACCCCGTGGACGAAGCCTGCCGCGATCCAGCGGGCCGTCAATCTGGCTGAGGCCTCGACCACGGCGCGCAGCAGGCCGGGCGCGTCGCCGGGTGCGATCTGCGGGTGATACAGGCTGCGGACGTGCTCCAGCAGGGCCTCCGTCTGGTCGGTCCGGCCCAGATAGGCGGCGCGCTGGAAGGTTCCGAACCGCACATGGCTGTGCGACAGGCGCACCAGAACGGCGGACCGGGTGGGCGAGGGTTCGTCCCCGCGCTCCAGCGCCTCGCCCGTTTCGATCAGGGAGAAGGCGCGGCTGGTCGGCACGCCCAGCGCCTCCAGCATCGCGGCCGCCAGGATCTCCCGCACCCCGCCTTTCAGCGTCAGACGGCCATCGCCGTTTCGCGACCACGGGGTCTGGCCCGAGCCCTTGGTTCCGAGATCCAGCAGCCGCCCATTGGCGTCGCGCATCTGGGCCGCCAGGAAGCCGCGCCCGTCGCCCAGGTCCGGGTTGTACTGGCGGAACTGATGGCCGTGATAACGCATGGCGATGGGGCCGGGCTGGCCGGGCAGGGGCTGGAACCGGCCGAAGGCGGCGATCCATTCGGCGTCCGTCAGTCCCTCCAGCCCGACTTCGGCGGCGGCCCGGTCGTTGCGGAACCGCAGGGTGGTCTGGGGGAAATCCGCCGATTTCACCTCATCCGAATAGTCGGGGCCAAGGTCGATGAAGCGCGGTTCGGGGCGATAGGCGGGGGAGACGAGCATGGAGGGCTAGTTGCGTGTCCGACGGCGCGAGCGCAACCTTCACCACGTCATTCCGGGGCTGAGTGTCGCGAAGAACCCGGAACCCAGGAAGACAAGGCGAACGCCAGACGCATCAAGCGCCGCAGAAGCCCTCCTGGATTCCGGGTTCGTCCTGCGGACGCCCCGGAAGGACGAGCGCAGGGGTGGCGAGGCCGGGCCGCATCCGCTATTCTGCCTTCAGACATCAGGCCGCCCTGTGCGGTCAGGCTGGCGTCGCCTGCGGGCGGCGAATCTGGTCCGACGCCCGTCGATAACCTGGCGTCACGACGTTTCTTCCTTTCGTTTGGAGGCCGCCGTGGCGCGCAAACTGACTCTCGATTTCCTCAAGACCGAGGCCGCATCCGGCGCGGCCCTGGCGTTGGCGGCCATAGCTGCCCTGATCGTGGCCAACTCGCCCTGGTCGGCGGACTATTTCGGCTGGCTGAAATCCTATCACATCGTCCAGATCGGCCCGATCCGGCTGGAGGAGACGATCTCCAACTGGATCAAGGAAGGCCTGATGGCGGTCTTCTTCCTCGTGGTGGGGCTGGAGATCAAATACGAGATCGTGCGCGGCGAGCTCAGCGATCCGCGCAAGCTGGCGACGCCGGTTCTGGCGGCGCTGGGCGGCATGGCCGGACCAGCGGCGGTCTATCTTCTGCTGTCGGGCGTGATCGGCGCGCCGCATGAGGGCTGGCCCATTCCTCTGGCGACCGACATCGCCTTCGCCCTGGCCATCTTCGGCTTCGTCGGGCGTGGTCTGCCGTCCTCGCTGCGGGTGTTCCTGCTGACCCTGGCCATCGTCGACGACCTCGGGGCCATCGCCCTGATCGCCATTCTGTTCAGCGAAGGCGCGAACTGGACGCCGTTGCTGTGGGCCCTGGGCCTTCTGGCCGTGGGCGGGGTCGTCGCCCATCGCATCCGCATTCCCACCCCCTTCTGGGTGTTGGGCTTCGCAGCGGTGTGGCATCTGACGGTCCAGTCGGGGCTCAGCACCTCCCTGACCGCCGTGGCCTTCGCCATGATCGTGCCGATCAAGCCGCGCGTCGAAGACGGTCAGAGCCCGCTGAAGGAGGCCATCCACGACCTGCATCCGTGGAACGCCTTTCTGGTTTTGCCGCTGTTCGCCTTCGCCAAGGCCGGGGTGTCCTTCGCGGGTCTGTCGCTGGAGCAGGCCTTTGCGCCCCTGGTCATCGCCATCGCCCTGGGCCTGTTCTTCGGCAAGCAGATCGGGGTGTTCGGCGCGGCCTGGATCGCCTCGGCGCTCAAGATCGGCGCGCGGCCCACGGACGCCAGCTGGCTGCAGGTTTACGGCGTTTCTCTGCTGTGCGGCGTGGGTTTCACAATGAGCCTGTTCATCGGGGTTCTGGCCTTCCCCGGCGCCGTGGATTCGCCGGAACAGGTGGAGGTCAAACTGGGCGTCATCGGCGGGTCCATCCTGTCGGCGCTCGCGGCGGCGGCGGTGCTGGGCCTGGCGGGGCGCGGACGCCGCCCCGACGTTGTCGAACGGCCTTGATTGTGCAGCGCAACCTGAGGGGCTTTGTGCGTTGCAAAATTACAGAATTTTCACGCAAATACTGACCTTGCGGAAGCATTTTATGTCGCTTCCGTGTCACAGCAGGCCGCAACTGCGGCGAAAAATCGACGCAGGGAACAACGCTCGCTTGTGAGGCGGCCCGAACCACGCTTAGCCTCTGCCTTACTGAACTCGTCTCCACGCAGAGGCGGGTCGATTGGGAACAGGGAACGCTGCGGTCGCCAGTGCGATCGGGCTCCAGCCGGGAGGTCGCTTATGCGCCAAATTCAACATCTCAAGACCACTGTGTCCGCCGTCGTGATCGGCGCCGCCGCCTTTGGCTTCGCGGGCGTCGCCTCGGCCCAGCAGTCGGTCCCGTCCAGCGTCGACGACATCATCGTCACCGCCCAGAAGCGCGAGCAGAGCCTGCAGGACGTGCCGATCGTGGTCACGACCCTGTCGCAGGAACTGCTGACCGGCGCGGGCGTGCAGGACATCAAGGATCTGCAGATCCTGACCCCCGGCATGACGGTCACCTCGACCCAGTCGGAAGCCTCCACCACCGTCCGCATCCGCGGCGCCGGCACCGTGGGCGACAACCCCGGCCTGGAAAGCTCGGTCGGCGTGGTCATCGACGGCGTCTATCGTTCGCGCAACGCCGTCGGCTTCGGCGATCTGGGCGAGCTCAGCCGCATCGAAGTGCTGAAGGGCCCGCAGGGCACCCTGTTCGGCAAGAACACCTCGGCCGGCGTCATCAACATCATCACCGAGCGTCCGTCGTTCACGCCTTCGGTCGAGGCCGAGCTGACTGCAGGTAACTATGGCGCCATCGGCGGTTCGGTTTCGGCCACCGGCCCCCTGACCGACAAGATCGCCGGTCGCCTGTTCGTCGCCCACCGCGAGCGTGACGGCTTCTATGAGGTCAACGACGGCAAGGGCCCCAACACCCGCACCGACGACGGCACCCAGAACTACTGGACCAGCCGTGGCCAGCTGCTGATCCTGCCGAACGACGATGTCTCGATCCGCCTGATCGCCGACTACAGCAAGCGCGACGAATACTGCTGCGCCGCCGTCCAGACCCGCGTTGGTCCGTCGCAAGCCTTCATCGCCGCCCTAACCGGCGCCAAGGGGCCGGGCCAGACGCCGCCCGTCGCAGGCTTCGGTGTCGTGCCCTATTCGCGACTGGCCTACGCCAACCGCGAAACCCCGCAGCAGATGGAGGACATGGGTCTGTCGGCGGAAGCCACCATCGACTTCCCCAGCATCAACGCCACCCTGACGTCGCAGACCTCATGGCGCGACTGGTCGTTCCAGCAGGGCATGGACCTGGACTACACCGGCGCCGACATCCTGCACCGGGACAATGACGGCTCGAACGGCTATGGCGTGCGCAACCTGACCCAGGAACTGCGTCTGGCCGGCACGACGGACCGCTTCGACTGGCTGGTCGGCCTGTTTGCGACCAAGGAAGACATCTATCGCGACGACAGCTACGTCTATGGTTCGGACTACAACGCCTTTGTATCCCTGCTGCTGACGGCTTCGGTTCCGGCGGCCTTTGGCGGACCCAGCCCGTCGCGCACCGGCTGCTTCACGAATCCGCAAGGCTTCCTGGTCGGCACGGCGGGCGCCACGGCTGGGCAACCGCTCTGTGCGCTGGGTCTGGTTCCGCCTAGCGCCACGGCGCCGACCTTCGGCACGGGTAAGGCCTATCAGGACCACTATTCGCAATCGTCGCAGTCGGTGGCCCTGTTCACCAACAACACCTGGCGCGTGACCGATGCCTTCGAACTGAACCTGGGCCTGCGCTACACCTATGACAGCAAGCGTCTGCTGGGCGTTCAGCAGAACCTGGGCGCCAACGGATCGGCTTGCCTGGGCGCGCTGGCCAATCAGAATCCGGCCAATCGCGTACCGTCGCCGATCCCTGGCACCGCCAATGTCGCGACGCCGGCCGCCGCTCTGGGTCTGCTGTGCCTGCCCTGGTCGAACCCGCTGTATAACAACCGCGCCATCTCCGAGAAGTTCGATGACACGGACCTGAGCGGCACGTTCAAGGCGTCCTACCGCTTCAACAAGTCGATCATGGCCTATGCCTCGTATGCGCGCGGCTATAAGGGCGCGGGCTACAACATGGACCGCGTGCAGACGGGCGTGACGCCTGATCCCTCGCTGCTGTTCAAGGCCGAGACGGTCGACAGCTATGAAGCGGGTCTGAAGACGACCCTGTTCAACCGCACCATGCTGCTGAACATTTCGTACTTCGATCAGAAGTTCGAGAACTTCCAGCTCAACACCTTCCTGGGCACCGCCTTCGTGGTGGAGTCCATTCCTGAGCTGCGCTCCAAGGGCGTCGACGCCGACATGGTCTGGTTCACGCCGATCGAAGGCCTGATGTTCCAGGGCGGCGTGACCTACACCGACGCCAAATACGGCCACTTCACCGCCGCCGACATGTCCAGCCCGGGCCGCTTCCCGCAGCTGTCGCTGCTGCCGGGCGCGCGCGCTTCGTTCGCTCCGGAATGGTCGCTGACCGGCGCCCTGTCGTTCGACCGTTCGCTGGGCGGCGGGCTGCGTGGCGGCTTCAACCTGTCGGCCAAATATTCGACCGAATACAACACCGGCTCCGACCTGCTGCCGTACAAGCATCAGGACGCCTTCACGGTCGTCAACGGCCGGGTGTCCATCGGCGCCGAGGACGAGCGTTGGACGGTCGATGTCTGGGCCCAGAACCTGTTCGAAGAAAAATACACCCAAGTCGGCTTCGCCGCGCCGCTGCAGGGCACGGCTTTTGCTGACGTCAACACGCCGCAGCCGAACGGCACCTACTACAACCAGGCCACCGACACGGCGACCTACAACGCCTACCTCGGCGCACCGCGCACCTGGGGCGTGACGCTGCGGGTCAAATACTGATCATCCAGCCGCATGGCTGAATGACGAAGGGCCGTCCGGGAAACCGGGCGGCCCTTTTTCTTGGGGTGCGAACAGGGGATGGGCGCAATGTCCGTGTTCAGATGTGGTCCCAAATTCGGTTTTCGACCCTCAGCGGCCCTTCGTCGAACGATATCGTGCGTCTGACACCTTCATAAGAAGACTGCCCAACGGTCCGGATTTGTCGGGCCAGTCGAGAACGAAGCGTGGGTAGGCTGGCTGATACTGAGGCGAGACGGCCATGCGCTCCAAGTCCGCCCTGACCGAAGCGAGGAATTTCGGCGAAAACGGCGCCGCTGGATCACCTCTCCGATGTCCAGAAAGGGCATCTTCAACAGCGGCAAGGGCTTGATCGATGAGTTCTGACATGCAGCGAAGCTATTGATGATGGGGTCCGCTTCCCACCCTTCGCGGACCCAGCGAGGGTCCGCAAAGGGTGATTGTCTTCACTCGGTCGTCGTCCTCGGCTTCGGCTGGGCCAACTGGCGCTGGCCCGCCGTTTTGCGGTGCAGGATGCCGCGGATCCACTGGGCGAAGTCGTCGACGAGGGTGAAGATCGCCGGGATGTAGAGCAGGGACAGGAAGGTCGAGGAGATCAACCCGCCCAGCACGGCGATGGCCATGGGCGCGCGGAACTGCACGTCGGCCCCGACGCCCAGGGCGATAGGCACCATGCCCGCGCCCATGGCGAAGGTGGTCATCAGGATCGGACGGGCGCGCTTGTGCGCCGCATCCAGAATGGCCTCGCGACGCGGCATCCCGCCCTGTTCGGCCATGATGACATAGTCGACCAACAGGATGGAGTTCTTGGCCGCGATCCCCATCAGCATCAGCACCCCGATCAGGGCCGACATGGAGAAGTTGGCCCCCCCGATGGCAAGGGCGATGAAGGCCCCCCCGATGGCCAGCGGCAGGGCCGCCATGATGGTGATCGGATAGGCGAAGCTTTTGAACAGCAGCGTCAGCACCGCGTACATCAGGAAGATGCCCGAGGCGAAGGCGATGGCGAAGCCCTTCAGCATCTCCTGAATGAACTCCTGGTCGCCGGCCGGAACCTGACGCACGCCTTCCGGCAGGCTCTTGACCGAGGGCAGCTTCTGCACCGCCGCGCTGGCGGCGCCGGTGGCGATGCCGTCCAGTTCGGCGCTGATCGAGGCGATGCGCGAACGGTCCTGACGGCGCACCGTCGCCGGGCCTGCGCCGAACTGGATGTCGGCGACGGCGCTCAGCGGCACGGTTTCGCCGTTGTTGGCGGGAACCCGCAGGTTCTGCAGCACGGTGATGTCCTCGCGCGCCGCCTCGGTCAGTTGCAGGCGGATCGGAATCTGCCTGTCGCCCAGGTTGTATTTGGGCAGGAACTGATCGACGTCGCCGATGGTGGCCACACGCACGGCCTGGGAGATGGCGCCGGCGGACACGCCCGCCAGGGCCGCTTCGTCAGGACGCGGGGTGACCAGGATCTCGGGCCGCGCGATGGCGGCCGAGTTGACGACATTGGCCAGACCCTTGACCCCCCGCATCTCCTCCTCGACCTTGCGGGCTGCCGCGTTCAGCGTCTCGGGATTATCGCCCAGGATCGAGAAGGTGTAGGTGGTGCCGTCGCCTGGGCCGCCGCCCTGCTGGGCGATGCCTGCGCGGATGCGGGCGCCGGGAATCTGCTTCAACTCATCGACCATGGTGCGGGCGAAGACCTGCTGGCTCAGCTTGCGGTCGCCCTTCGGCACCAGGTCGGCGTAGATATTGGCCTGGTTCACGTCCTGCCCGCCGATGGCGGCATAGACGGAGGTGACCTCGTCGCGCGCCTCCAGCTTGCGGGTGACCTGCTGCACGATCCGGTCGGTTTCGCGCAGGGTCGCGCCGGGCGGCAGTTCGACCTGGAAGGCCGCGCGCGCGGTATCGCCGGGCGACATGAACTCGAACGACATCCTGGCCAGGTACGAGGTTCCGACCGAGGCGGCCAGGAACAGGATGCCCAGGATGAAGACCTTCCACCGGTTGGCCAGCGACCAGCGCAGCGCCTTCAGATAGCCGTTCATCCAGAACGGGTCCTTGTCCTCATGATGGGTGTGCTTGAGGATGAAGGCCGCCATCAGCGGCGTCAGCGTCCGCGCCACCACCAGCGAGAAGACGACCGAGATACAGGCCGCCAGCGCAAAGGCCTTGAAGAACTGGCCGATGATGCCGGGCATGAAGCCCACGGGAGCGAAGACGGCGACGATCGTGCCCGTCGTCGCCACGACCGCCAGACCGATTTCGTCGGCGGCCTCGATGGAGGCGTCATAGGGTGGTTTGCCGTCCCGCATGTGCCGGACGATGTTCTCGATCTCCACGATGGCGTCGTCGACCAGGATGCCGATGGTCAACGACAGGGCCAGCAGGGTGACCACGTTCAGCGACTGATCCAGCGGGCCCAGAATGGCGAAGGTAGGGATCAGCGACATCGGCATGGCCGTCGCGGCGATGAAGGTCGCCCGCCAGTCCCGCAGGAAGATGAAGACGACGATGACCGCCAGTATGGCGCCGACCACCAGGGCCTCCAGCGAGGCGAAATAGCTTTCCTCGATCTGCTCGACGCTGGCCGTGACCTGCTGAATGGTCAATTCCGGGTGGGCGTCGTCGATCCGTTTGACCTCGGCGCGCACCTTGTCGGCGACCTTGACCTCGCTGGCCGTGCGCGAGCGCAGGAAGTTGAAGGTGACGGCTTCCTGGCCGTTATAGCGGGCCAGGCGACGCGGTTCGCTCCACTTGTCCTCGACCTCGCCCAGATTATCCAGGCGCACGGTCTGACCATTGCCCAGGGGGATCAGGGTGGCGCGAAGCTGCTCGATCGAAGCCGCGGCCCCCAGGGTGCGGATGGCCCGCTCCGAGCCGGAGATGGTGACGCGGCCGCCGGGCAGGTTGTTGTTGACGTTGGTCAGGGCCTGGCTGACCTGGGCGGCGGTCACGCCGTATGAGGCCAGACGCTGCGGGTCCAGTTCGACGCGGATCTCGCGGTCCACGCCGCCCGAACGGTTGACCTCGCCCACCCCGCCCAGGGCCAGCAGGGCGCGGCTCATCTCATTGTCGATGAACCAGCTGATCTGTTCAGGCGTCATGGTCGGCGACCGGACCACATAGGTGATCAGGGCGTCGCCGGTGATGTCGATGCGCTGGACCGCCGGTTCCTGCATGTCCTGGGGCAGGGAGGCGCGCAGGCCGGTCATGGCGTTGCGCACGTCGTTGGTGGCGCGGTCGGTGTCCGTGCCCAGCTCGAACTCGATGACCGTGGACGACACGCCGTCGCTGATGTTGGAGGTGATGTGGCGCACGCCCGACAGACCGGCAAGGGAATCCTCGATCAGCCGGGTGACCTGCACCTCCATTTCGGCGGGCGCCGCGCCGGGACGGGCCGCCGTGACCGAAACCAGCGGGAAGTCGATGTCGGGGTTGGAGTTGATCCGCATGCCCGAGAAGCCGACCACCCCGCCCAGCGTCAGCAGGACGAACAGCAGGATGATCGGGATCGGGTTCTTGATCGCCCAGGACGAGATCTGGTTCATGATCGGTCCTACTTGGCCGCAGCTTGGGCGGCAGGCGTCGGGGCAGGGGCGGGCGTCTGGGCCACGGTGACCCGGTCGCCCTCGTTCAGGAAGCCGGCGCCGTCCACGATCACGCGCGCGCCGACGGCGACGCCCTCGACCGCCGTCTGGGCGTCGCTGCGCGAAAGGACGGTGATCGGCTGGAAGTGGACCGAACTGTCGGTGTTCAGCACGAAGACGCCCGGCTTGTTGTTGCGGTACAGGACCGCCGCTGTCGGCACGGTGGTTGCGGGCTGATCACCCGCCGCGATGTCGGCGCGGGCGAACATGCCCGGGCGCAGGTGGCTGCCGCTGGCCAGGGTGATGCGGGCCAGACCCAGGCGGGTGCTGGCGTTGACCTCCGGCGTGACCAGACGGACCGTGCCGGTCGTATCGCCCCCCTCGCTGGAGGAGATGGTCGCCGACTGACCGGCGCGGACCAGACCCAGCTGGGTCTCTGGCACCTGGGCGTTCAACTCCAGACGACCGTCGCGGACCATGCGGAACAGTTCGGTTCCCGCGCCGATGATCTGGCCCTTGGTGACGCTGCGGCTGATGATCAGGCCGGACACGGGCGCGCGGATGGTGGCCTGGGACAGGCGGGTGCGGGTCTCCGCCAGCGAGGCGCGGGCCGAGGCCAGGTTGGCGGCTGAGGCGCGCTGGTTGGCCAGGGCCGTGTCCAGCGCCGCCTGGCTGAGGAAGCCGCGATCCTTAAGCTCCTGCGCACGCGCCAGGGCGGCGTCATCGCGGGCGTTGTTGGCTTCGGCCGTCTGCACGCCCGCCTGCTGCTGCTGCACCTGGGCGCGCAGCAGCACGTCGTTCATCTGCACCAGCGGCTGGCCTTCGCGGACGTAGGAGCCCTCGTCCACATACAGGGCCACGGCGGTCAGGCCGCCCGTCTCGGCGCCGACCGGCACCTCCTGCCAGGCCGACACGGTGCCGGATGCGGTGATGACGCGGTTCAGACTGGTCTGGGCGACGGTCGCCGCCGTGACGGTCTGACGCGAACTGCCCGCTTTTTCGTCCTTCTTTTCATCGCCTCCGTGTCCGCCGCAGCCTGCGAGCAACAGGGCGGAAAGCGCAACGGCGCTAAGGCCCAGAGCGGTTCGGGTCGTCTTTGACACGGGGAAATCCTCGGTTGCAGGCGAAGCGGATCATCGGCTTGCGCCGAGCCTGTAGGGCAAAGCTGTTTACAGCTTGTGTTTGTTCCTCTCAAACGCCGAAAGCGATTGTTGCAAACCCTTAATCTGGCACTGACAAAGGCGCAGATCAGCGCTCGCTCTGGTCCCCGACACGTCCGCGTGATAGGGCGCGCGGATGACGACTCCCCCTATCTCGAACATTCGCAACTTCAGCGTGGTCGCGCACATCGACCACGGCAAGTCGACCCTGTCCGATCGCCTGATCCAGTTCACCGGCGGTTTGACCGCGCGCGAGATGTCCGAGCAGGTCTTGGACAATATGGAGATCGAGCAGGAGCGGGGGATCACCATCAAGGCCCAGACGGTCCGCCTGAACTACAAGGCCAAGGACGGTCAGGACTATGTGCTGAACCTGATGGACACGCCGGGGCACGTCGACTTCGCCTATGAGGTGTCGCGGTCGCTGGCGGCGTGCGAGGGCTCGCTGCTGGTGGTCGACGCCTCGCAGGGGGTTGAGGCCCAGACCCTGGCCAACGTCTATCAGGCGATCGACAACAACCACGAGATCGTGCCGATCCTGAACAAGGTGGACCTGCCCGCCGCCGAGCCCGAGCGGGTTCGCGCTCAGATCGAGGACGTCATCGGCATCGACGCCTCCGAGGCCGTGCTGTGCAGCGCCAAGTCCGGCATCGGCATCGAGGATGTGCTGGAGGCCATCGTCGCCAAGCTGCCGGCGCCCAAGGGCGACATCAACGCCCCGCTGAAGGCCATGCTGGTCGACGCCTGGTACGACCCCTACCTGGGCGTCGTGGTTCTGGTGCGCGTGTTCGACGGCGTGCTGAAGACCGGGATGCGGGTCAAGATGATGCGCAACGGCTCGACCCACCTGATCGACCGGGTCGGCGTCTTCCTGCCCAAGAACACCCCCGTGGACCAGCTTGGCCCCGGCGAGGTCGGCTTCATCACCGCCCAGATCAAGGAAGTGGCCCACGCCGCCGTCGGCGACACCATCACCGACGAGAAGAAGCCCACCGCCGAACCGCTGCGGGGCTTCAAGGAAGTCCAGTCGGTGGTCTTCTGCGGCCTGTTCCCGGTGGACGCCGCCGACTTCGAGGACCTGCGTGCCGCCATCGGCAAGCTGCGCCTGAACGACGCCTCCTTCACCTATGAGATGGAAAGCTCGGCGGCGCTGGGCTTCGGCTTCCGGTGCGGCTTCCTGGGCCTGCTGCACCTGGAGATCATTCAGGAACGCCTCAGCCGCGAGTTCAACCTCGACCTGATCGCGACGGCCCCGTCGGTCGTTTATAAGATCGGCCTGCGCGACGGCTCCGAGATGGACCTGCACAACCCGGCCGATCTGCCCGACGTGATGCAGATCGAGACCATCGCCGAGCCGTGGATCAAGGCCACCATCCTGACGCCCGACGAATATCTGGGCGGGGTGATCAAGCTGTGCCAGGACCGTCGCGGCCAGCAGATCGAGCTGTCCTACGTCGGCAGCCGCGCCATGGTGGTCTATGAGCTGCCGCTGAACGAGGTGGTCTTCGACTTCTACGACCGGCTGAAGTCGATCTCGAAGGGTTACGCCTCGTTCGACTACGAGATCACCGAATACAAGGTCGGCGATCTGGTGAAGATGTCCATTCTGGTCAACGCCGAGCCGGTCGACGCCCTGTCCATGCTGGTCCACCGCCAGCGGGCCGAGACGCGCGGCCGGGGCATGGTCGAGAAGATGAAGGAGCTGATCCCGCCGCACCTGTTCCAGATCCCGATTCAGGCGGCCATCGGCGGCAAGATCATCGCCCGCGAGACGGTGCGCGCCCTGCGCAAGGACGTGACCTCCAAGTGCTACGGCGGCGACGCCACCCGCAAGAAGAAGCTGCTGGAGAAGCAGAAGGCGGGCAAGAAGCGGATGCGCCAGTTCGGCAAGGTCGAAATCCCGCAGGAAGCCTTCATCGCCGCGCTCAAGATGGACGAGGATTGATCGCGCACTGATCTTTTCCCTCCCCCTGCGGGGGAGGGTGGCTGAGGCGTCAGCCGAAGCCGGGTGGGGCCGACCCGGCAAGGCCGCACTGACCTGCTGAACCATAGACCGTGGGACGTCGCCCTGCCGCCCCCACCCGGTCTCGCCTCCGGCTCGACCACCCTCCCCGGAACGGGGAGGGAGAGGCGTCATATCTCCACGTCCTCTGGCACGCCCAGTTCGTCGCGCAGTTCCTGCGGGTGCAGCCGCGCCATTTCCGCGTCCAGCACCTCCAGCGGCCTCAGCCGCCCGTCGTCATCCCAGAAGACCTCGGCCCACGGCTGACCCGTCTCGCGCGCCCGCGCCCGGTCACGCGCCGTCGCCGCCGGTCCCAGATGTTCGGCCCGCCACCAGTACAGCCAGGGTATGTGCCAGTGCGGCGCCTGCATCAGCCGCTCGTCCTTGGCGGTCTCCATCAGGCATTGGGCCAGATCGCGTGCGTCGCGCAGTCGCTCATTGAACGCCTCGCGCTGTCGGCGGGCGTAGCGAGGCCAACCTTCCAGCGGCTCGGGCGGCGGGTCTTCGCCCTTCAGCCTGCGCCAGCCTTCAGAGGCCCGCCGCCGCCACAGGTTCGACAGCCCCACATTATATCGCAACGCCAGCGACGCCCCCGTCTCGCCCCGCTCCCACGCCCGCCTGATCTCCCACCAGGTGTTCTCAGAACGGATTTTCCGTATCGGGCCGTAGGTCATGGGCGCGCTGTAGCAGCGTCGAACGTCAGGATCGGACGTCCTCGAGATCCAGCTGCGCGAAGCTGACCTTGATACCGTCATCGAGTGCGAACAGGTCCGCCGCATCTCCCAAAAGGGTGCGACCTTTACCTGAATACCTAGCGCGGGATCGTGTAGGCGGAGGAATGGAGGAGGCGCTGAATGAGTTGTGAAGATTGTTTTCTAACGTTGATTGGTGATCTTCCGGCTGTTTGCGATTCGGCTTAGGGTTGTGTTGAATTGAATTGGATAATCGCTCAATGCCCCAAGCCGTAATCTCCAAGCCGAAATCAGCCAATGACTCAGCCGAAATAGCAGGCGACCTCTCACCACTCTCTAAGGAAATATTTATCGGTCTGGTTGGGTATGCTGGATCAGGCTGTTCAACTGCGGGAAAAAGATTAAAGGTCTTTCTTGAGGACAGTGGATATCTTGTTCACAGGGTGAGATTAAGTGAACTTATACTAGAAAGTTATCCAGAATCCGGCGCTATGCAGCCTATTGAGGGGCCAAAAGAAGGGATTATGAAGCTCGAAAGAGCTGTATTGCTTCAAGATCTTGGAGATGATCTTCGCGGTAAGTATGGAAATTATGCCGTAGCTTCACTGGGTGTCAGACGGATAAGAGAGCTGCGAGGTCAAGCAGAACCTGGAAATGAGAAAATTGCCTACGTAATAGATTCCATAAAGCACAGATCTGAAGTTGAGTTTCTTCGAGATGTGTATGGGCAGGCATTTCGGCTGATCGCCATACACGGAGAGCGATCAGCTAGAGAAAGGCGATTAATAGGCCAATTGGCTTCGCCTGCTAAGTATAGGGGTGCGTCCGAACTGTCTGTTAGATCTTACATGGATAGGGATGAGAAGGACGGAGTCAACAAGAGTGGTCAAGAGGTGCGAGATGCATTTTATCTTGCGGATTATTTTTTAGATAACAACACGGGGGCGGCCGATGGCACGTCTTTGAACGCGGACGTGGAGCGTTTCGTAAATCTTATGTTGGGGGCCGGCCTAGTTCGTCCCACCGCAGGCGAACGCGCTATGAACTACGCTCATGCAGCTGCTTTGCAAAGTTCGTGTCTGTCTAGACAAGTCGGTGCTGTTCTCGTCTCATCAAGCGGTGAGATAATCGGAACAGGGACAAATGACGTTCCAGCATTTGGAGGCGGGGTTTACGGCGAGGACTCGACGCAAGATCATCGTTGCCATGCTTGGCTCTGGGATCCTGCGAATGAAAAGTTCCGCGGCTGCCATAATGATAGAAAAAAGGATCAATTGCGGACAAAGATCGCGGGCTGGATCGCAGATAAGTTTTCAGACGAACTGGCGTTAATAGCGCATCCGAAACCTGCTGTGGGGTCTGATACTGCGGATCGGGCGCGAAAATTTTCTGCAAAGGACTTTCGAGAATATTTCTTGAGCCAAGGCTCGGCGTTGAGCGAGCTCCCTGGTGTGAAAGAATTGATCGAATACTCGCGAGCGATACATGCAGAGATGAATGCTATTCTTTCTGCTGCTAGATCCGGTAACTCACCAACTGCAAGTTCCTTATATTGCACCACATATCCGTGTCACAATTGTGCAAGGCATTTGGTGAGTGCTGGAGTTAGCCGGGTTTTCTATGTTGAGCCGTATGTTAAGAGTTTGGCAATCGAACTTCATTCCGATGCGATCTCAAATGCCGAATTGGGCGTGACCGAACGTCAACAGAAGATGATCATTCTTCCGTTCACCGGTGTCGGGCCCAGAATGTACGAGGACTTTTTCACTAAGCGCGTGGCACTAAAGGGGCCTGGAGGTGTATACGTTTCTCCTGAAGCTACCGTGCCAAGCCAGTCGGTCAGGCTGCGGGAAATGGCTAATGTCGAGGAGCGTGCCGCAGCTCTGGTCCCAACGATGTGAGGGTTTTGTGGAAAACGTCGTTCGCCTTCCAAGATTTGGTGATCGCGAGCACAGGCAGCGCGAAGAAGTTCAGCTTGAACTTTTTGGACACCATGTTTGCGGGTCAAACCTCATTGCGTTTATCGATGTGGAAAGTCTCGATCAGGATGGTCTAATCGATATTGTGACAAGAAATGCCGTGGTTTCTATGCTGGATATACGCACAAGGCCGGTGTTTAGGAGGCCAAAGTTTATCCATTCTGAGCTTTTTAGGTATCTGGAATATCGAAAAATACATTATTTCGACTATGCTGTTGCGGTGGCGGATCCTCGTGGGCATGGACTTCATGCCATTGCGCGTCGGATAAACCATGGTCGAGGTGATGGCTTAACTCTATGCCTCTATGACGAGTCATCCAATGACAGAGGGTGGGTCGAAGAAGCTAGACGAACCTTACGTCGGTCAAGGCTATTTAGGGCTGAACTGAGTCCAGCTGCTTTAGCTTAAGATCGACCAGTCTACAGCCGCCCCTTCCTGAACCGCTCCTGCGCCTCCGCCGCCGCCTCCTTGCGCCATTTCTTCGGGGCTGAGCGATCCACCTCTTCGCCTGCGCCGGTCAGGGCTTCGTTGGCGAACTCCAGGTCCATCAGCTTCATGCGCTTGATCTCGTCGCGCAGGCGGGCGGCTTCTTCGAACTCTAGGTTGGAGGCGGCTTCGCGCATGCGGCCTTCCAGATCGCGCAGGGCGGCCTGGAAGTTGGTTCCGACGAAGGGTTTGGAGGCCTCGGCCACGCCCGGCTTGGTCAGGCGGTCCAGGTCGCGGGACTCATAGGGGCTTTCCAGGATCTCCTTGATGTCGCGCTTGACGCTTTCGGGCGTGATGCCGTGTTCGGTGTTGTAGGCGACCTGACGCTCGCGCCTGCGGTCCGTCTCGGCGATGGCGCGCTCCATACTGCCGGTCATGCGGTCGGCATATAGAATGACGCGGCCGTCGACGTTGCGCGCGGCGCGGCCGATGGTCTGGATCAATGAGGTCTCGGAGCGCAGGAAGCCCTCCTTGTCCGCGTCCAGAATGGCGACCAGCCCGCACTCGGGGATATCCAGACCCTCGCGCAGCAGGTTGATGCCGATCAGACAGTCGAACGACCCCAGCCGCAGGTCGCGCAGGATCTCGATCCGCTCCAGCGTGTCCACGTCCGAGTGCATGTAGCGGACGCGGATGCCCTGCTCATGCATATATTCGGTCAGGTCCTCGGCCATCTTCTTGGTCAGGGTGGTGACCAGGGAGCGGTAGCCGGCGCGGGTCGTGGCCTTGACCTCGTCGATGACGTCGTCGACCTGGTTGCGGGTGGCGCCCGAGACGGGGCGGATCTCGACCGGCGGGTCGATCAGGCCGGTAGGGCGGATGACCTGCTCGACAAAGACGCCGCCCGCCCGCTCCATCTCCCACGGGCCGGGGGTGGCGCTGACGTGAACCGTTTGGGGCCGCATGGCGTCCCATTCCTCGAACTTCAGCGGGCGGTTGTCGATGCAGGAGGGCAGGCGGAAGCCGTACTCCGCCAGCGTCGACTTGCGCCGGTAGTCGCCCCGGAACATGCCGTTGATCTGGCCGATGGTGACGTGGCTCTCGTCCACGAACAGCAGGGCGTTGTCGGGGATGTATTCAAAGAAGGTGGGCGGCGGCTCACCCGGCGCGCGGCCCGTCAGCCAGCGGGAATAGTTCTCGATCCCCGCGCAGGAGCCGGTGGCCTCCATCATCTCCAGATCGAAGCGGGTGCGTTGCTCCAGCCGCTGGGCCTCCAGCAGCTTGCCGTTCTCGACCATCCAGTCCAGCGTCTCCTTCAGCTCCGCCTTGATGCCCAGGGTCGCCTGGTTCAGCGTCGGGCGCGGGGTGACATAGTGGCTGGCCGCATAGACGGTGATCTCGGTCAGGTCGGCGGTCTTCTTGCCGGTCAGGGGATCGAACTCCTGGATCGCCTCCAGTTCGTCGCCGAACAGGCTGATGCGCCAGGCGCGGTCCTCAAGGTGGACCGGGAAGATCTCGATCACGTCGCCGCGTTTCCTGAACATGCCCCGGTCGAAGTTCAGGTCGTTGCGCTTGTACTGCAGCGCGATCAGGTCGGCGCGCAGCTTGGCCTCGTCAATCTGGTCCCCGACCTTCAGGCTGAAGGTCATGGCGGTGTAGGTCTCCACCGACCCGATGCCGTAAATGCAGCTGACCGAGGCGACCACGATCACATCGTCCCGCTCCAGAATCGCCCGCGTCGCCGAGTGCCGCATCCGGTCGATCTGCTCGTTTATTGACGAGTCTTTTTCGATGTAAGTGTCTGTTCTTGGAACATAAGCTTCCGGTTGATAATAGTCGTAGTAGCTGACGAAATACTCGACCGCATTGTCCGGGAAGAAGGCCTTGAACTCGGAATAGAGCTGGGCCGCCAGGGTCTTGTTGGGCGCCAGGATCAGAGCCGGGCGCTGGGTCTGTTCGATGACCTTGGCCATGGTGAAGGTCTTGCCCGAGCCGGTGACGCCCAGCAGCACCTGATCCCGGTCGCCCGCCTCGGCCTGAGCCACCAGTTCGGCGATGGCGGCGGGCTGGTCGCCGGCGGGGGTGTATTTGGTCTCCAGCCGGAAGACGCCGCCCTTCTTGGTTCCCTCGCGCGAGGGGCGGTGCGGCGCCCAGCCCGCAGGCGCGGCGACCGGCTCCTCCGGCGTCAGGCGCGGGCCGGTGACGGGGGCGAACATCGGCATGGCCTTCGCGGGTTTTCCCGTCTCGCGCATGAACTGAGCCGATGCCTCCTGCACGCCGGGGTTCGGCACATGGACGGGCTTGGCGATCTGGGGCGCGGACGACTTCGGCGGTGCGGAACGAGGCATGAACAGAACTTAGTGTGCAGGGCGAGTACGCGCCAGTGCAGCCGGATGACCTCTATCCAGCAAACAATGATTTTCTAAATCATGCTCAATTTGAGACTTCAGGATAAAGAGTACAATGGAAGGCTAAATTACTTCAATATATCGACGCAATACCAACAATATCGAACACAATGCGGCCTAAATCGACAATTGTTGTCGCTCTCTGGTTCAAATGTTGTCAAAAATGCCGCACCTTTTCGAATAGCGTTGCTTTTTGGACTTGTTTTGGTTGCTGTTAACTTGGGTATTGCATAGCCATGATTGCACCAAAGACACGACACGATCGAACATTGGTACGTAATACACCGTTCGCGTAACGATGTGTTTCCTGTTCACCGTTCATAGGTATAGGGATATATGAGTACTCGTAAGAATCTCCTCCTCAGCACGACAGTAGTCGCTGGGGCTGCTGCTGTTTCTCTGACGCTGCTTTCGTCTGGCGCTGCTTTTGCGCAGGCGGCTGCGACTTCGGTTAACAGTCAAGCTTCGGACGTTGACGAAGTTGTAGTTGTCGGTTCGCGCATCCGCCGCGACAATTATAATGCGCCGTCGCCCACGCAGGTCGTGACGCGCGAGGAGGCGACCCTGCAGGGCTTCGCTTCGACCACTGAGGCGCTGCAAAGCACGGCTGTCACCGGCGGCACGTCGCAGATCACCAATGCCTACGGCGGCTACGTTGTGAACGGCGGCGGCGGCGTCAACACCATTGGCCTGCGCGGAATGGGTCCGAGCCGCACCCTGGTGCTGCTGAACGGTCGTCGCGTTTCGCCCGCTGGTTCGCGCGGTTCCGTCGGCGCAGCCGACCTGAACGTCCTGCCGACCGCGATGATTGATCGCGTTGAAGTCCTGCGCGACGGCGCGTCGTCGGTGTACGGCTCTGACGCCGTGGCTGGCGTGGTCAACATTGAAACCCGCAAGAACTTCGAAGGACTTGTTTTCGAAGCTCAACGTAATGAGCCGCTCGAAGCCAATGGCGCAGGCGGATCGACCCGTTTCTCGCTGACGGCAGGCGCACGTGGCGACCGCTGGCGGGCCGCTGGCTCGATCGAGCATTATGATCGTGACGAACTGACTCTGCGCGACCGCGCGTTCACGCGTTGTCAAACGGACGGTTTCCTGCAGGGCGAAGACTATATCGACCCGCTGACCGGCAAATCGAAATGCTATCCGATCACCACGACCGGTTCGAACGGGTCGGCGATCAACTCGATCGGAACGAGCTTCGCGACCGGCGTTGCTGCGCAGGGCGCAGTTGGGACCTCGTTCAATCGCTGGCGTCCTAACTCCGGCGTGAACTCAGGGGTGATCGGCTTTGAAGGCGTCGGCGGCGGCGCCAACAATCTGAACGTTCGCGACACCTTCGACGACCGTATGCTCAATGAATCGCTGATCTCGCCGGTCGAGATCACCACCATCTATGGTGAAGGCGGTTATCAACTTCATGCGCTGGGTAACGCCGAACTCTACGGCGAAGTCCTGTTCAATAACCGCAAGTCGTCGCAGACGGGCTATCGCCAGCTGGCGCTGGACTATGCGAAGGGCAGCCCGCTGATCCCGTCGAACCTGGCCTTCAGCACCTTCTCCCCCGATCAGGGCCTGAACCAGGATCAGGATGTGGGTGTTCGCGCCTTCATCGGCTTCGGCAATGACACCTCCAAGCAGGAAGTGAACTTCTCGCGTTACGTGGTAGGCCTGAAGGGCGACTTCTTCCTGCCCGACTGGCGCTATGATGTGTCGGCCAGCTATTCGCGGTCGCGCTCGGACTACACGAGCGAGCAGTTCCTCACGGACCGTCTGATTGAAACCCTGGATGTGGTCAGCAATGGTGCGGGCGGCTTCGAATGCCGTGCACTGGCGTCTAACCCCGGCTGTATCGCTGCACCGGCGCTGTCCAGCAGCGTTGTCGGCGGCAAGCTGCCCAAGGATTGGGTCGATTACGTCTTCCGTCCGGTTCGCGGTACGACCGAGTTCACCGAGACCATTCTAAGCGCCGGTATCGACGGTCCGCTGTTCAGCCTGCCCGCAGGTCAGGTCGTCGGCTTCTTTGGTCTGGAATATCGCAAGTCGGAAATCGATGATACGCCAGGTCTGGATTCCCAAACGGGCAATACCTACAACTACTCGACGTCGGCGATCACTCGTGGTTCCGACTCGGTGTGGGAAGCCTTCGGTGAAATCGAAGCGCCTCTGTTGCGGGATGCGCCGTTCGCCAAGGAGCTGACGCTGAATGGTTCGTTCCGTTACACGGACTATGATTCCTACGGCGACGACACGACCTACAAGATCGGTCTGGTCTATCGCCCGATCGACTGGATCACGGTTCGCGGCACCTACGGCACCTCCTACCGCGCACCGGCGCTGTTCGAGCAGTTCGTTGGCGCAACGACCGGCTTCCAGTCCAGCACTCAGGATCGTTGCAACAACTATACTGCCCCGGGCGTCAACCCGAACCGCGTAGCCAACTGTACGGCTGAAGGTCTTGCTGCCGACTACCAGTCCACGCAGAGCGTTAGGGTCATCACCGCTGGCGGTGCTGATGCGGGTCTGAAGGCGGAAACCTCCACCAACAAGACCATTGGTCTGGTGCTGCAACCGCCGCTTCCGTCGGGTTGGGGTGATCTGGCCTTCGCCGTCGATTACTATGAGATCGAGGTCAAGAACGGCGTTGATCGCACCGGGTTCTCCAACATCCTGACGCGCTGCTACGATTCCAACCCTGCCGATTTCAATGCAGATGTTGGCTTCTGCCGCCTGGTCGAGCGTGACTCGGTTACGCATGCCCTGACGGTCCACGACAGCTACGTGAACCTGGCTACCGACATCGTGAAGGGGCTGGATTACACGGTCCGCTATCGCAAGGACGTTGGTCCTGGCACGGCGCTGTTCAACCTGGCCATCACTCAATACACGGAAGTCTCGAACAAGCTGTTCGAGGACGATCCGCTGGAAGACTACAAGGGGATGATCAACAACCCCGAGTTCACCGGCACGGCTGACGTCTCCTATGCGTGGGACAAGTGGCGGGTGCGTTACGGTGTTGAGTGGGTCAAGGGCACCGACAGCTATGCCTATTACGAGGAAGATCCGGCGACGAGCCAGTACGACCTCGCGGTCGGCGACTACTGGCTGCACAACGCCTCGGTTCAATACTCGGGCGAAGGCTGGACGCTGACGGCGGGTGTTCGCAACCTGTTGAACGAAGATCCCCCGACCATCTCGTCGGGCGTGTATAACCGGATCGGCAACGCTCCGCTGTACTCTGGCTACGACTACCTGGGCCGTACGGCCTTCCTGAACCTGACCAAGTCGTTCTAAGTCGGACGAACCTTCGGGTTGGAAATTTGGGCGGCGGACTTCGGTCCGCCGCCCTTTTTCTTTGCGCGGAGGGTCGGCGCGCGCGGATGTGAAGGCGCGTGCTTGACTCCCTCACACAGTATGTCTCATACACTGTGTGTCGCACACTATGCGGCGCATGGAGTGGCGGCGGGTGAGTCAGGATGAGGAGCTTCTGTTTGAAAGCCTGCGGCTGGAGCTGCGGAGGGGGTCGCTGATCCTGGCGGTGCTGGCCAGTCTGAGGCGCGAGCAATACGGCTATTCGCTACGGGTCGCGCTGGGCGAGGCGGGGATCGAGATGGAGGAGAGCACCCTCTATCCGCTGCTGCGCCGTCTGGAGAGCCAGGGCCTGCTGGACAGCGAATGGCGTGAGGAGGACCGCAGGAAGAAGCGGTTCTATCGGCTGTCGGGGCGGGGCGAGGCGATGCTGGCGCGGCTGGCGACGGAATGGCGCGGGCTGTCGGCCTCGCTGGAGAAGATGCTGTGAAAACGGAAAATCAGACGGGAGAGGCCGGGATGGACCTGGTGGAGCGTTATCTGAGCGCCGTTGCGGCGCAACTGCCCAAGGATGTGCGCGAGGACATCGTCGCC
Organism: Brevundimonas nasdae; assembly: GCF_019395145.1. NCBI lineage: Bacteria > Pseudomonadati > Pseudomonadota > Alphaproteobacteria > Caulobacterales > Caulobacteraceae > Brevundimonas > Brevundimonas nasdae. Next base: position 2,301,662 of record NZ_CP080034.1, on the reverse strand, counting down.
GAACTGCGCGACGAGATCATGGGGCGTCTGGAGGCGCTGGAAGGGCGTCTGGGGCGGGCGGCGACGGATGATGAAGTCGAGGCTCTGCTGCGCGAGGTCGGGCATCCGCTGACGGTGGCGGCGCGCTATCGGTCCGGCCCGCAGGCGCTGATCGGGGCGGAGCTTTATCCCTGGTGGTGGTTCGCGGTGAAGGTGGCGCTGATGGTGCTGGTCTGCGTGACGGTGCTGGGCGCCGTGGCGCGGGTGGCGACCGGCGACATCTATGTCGGCAAGGCGATCGGCCAGGCGATCAACGGCTTCATCAGCGGCGGCTTCACCTTGGTCGGGGTTCTGACCGTCATCGGCTTCTTCATCGAGCGGCAGGACAGGAAGCCGAAATTCATCTCGGAATGGCGGGTCAAGGATCTGGCTCTGTTCGAGATCGGCAATCTGGACGCCGAGACCTGGGGCGAGCGGCTGGCCAAGGGAGATTGGTCCGGGCCCAAGGCCCAGAAGGGCGTCGAGGTCCGCAAGAACGCCCAGATGTCGCCGGCGGCGCGCGCGGTGGCCAGCGCCATCGGCTGGACGGTGCTGCTGCTGTGGTGGACCAATCTGACGCCGATCACGCCGGTCCGGCCGCAGGACCTGGCGGGCGTGATCAGCGGCGTGGACTATGGCGTCATCCTGCGCGGGATTGTCGAGACGGCGTACTGGCCCGTGATCGTCTTCGCCCTGGCGCGGATCGCCTTTGACATCACGCGGGCGGCGACGGGATCGCCGGTGCGTCTGACGGCCTTGGGCGACCTGGTGTTCGCCGCGGCGACGGCCTGGGCCATGTGGTGGCTGTTCTTCCATTCGCCGCTGAGCCCGCTGATCTGGGTTCCGACGGCGGAGGCTTTCTGGCAGCGGGTCGTGGACCTGTTCCGCAGCGGTGACTTCCAGGTGGCGACCGTGATCATGATCGCCGTGGTCTGGGGCTATATCGCCGAGGTGTGGCGCATGATCAAATCGACGGCGCGGCTGATCGTGGGGCGCGAGTCCTGAGCAGCCGAAGTCCGGCCCCGGTTGCAGCCGGGGCCGGTGCAGGTCAGCGGATCGAGGAGACCCTGTTGGCCATGCCGACACGGTTCAGATCGCCGGTTGAGCGGCTGATCGTGGTGCAGCGTCCGCGATAACGAGCGTCTTCGCAGATCTGGACCCGGCCGCGGATGACCCGGATCGAGCGGATATTGTCGTTGAAGCCGCGATGGTCGGCCAGATTGTCGATGGGGTGGCGGATGCGAAGCTGCTGCCCGCTGTAGTTGGCGCGGGTGTAGGCGATGACTTCGAACGCGCCGCCGGACGGAGGACGTGGAGGCTCAGGCGGGCGTGGGCCGGGGCCGGGCGGCACGGGCGGGCGAGGACCGCCGCCGCCAGGACCGCAGCGCAGATAGCCGTTGTCGTTGCGGATGTCGCTGCCGCGACAGCTGTTGGTGTCCAGGGTCGAGGAGACAGGCGCGCCTCGCTCATTGGTGCATTGGGCGCGTAGCAGATTGCCGTTCAGGGATATGCCCCGACAGGTCTGCTGGTACGAGCCGGGCGGAACGCCGCCGCCGGGCGGGCGGGGCGGACTGGTGCGTTGCTGGGCGGAGGCGCTGAAAGCCATCGCGGCGACGGCGCCGATGACAACGAGATGAGGCAGGCGAACCACGGCGTTACTCCCTCTTTTTTATGTGCAGACGGGGTGAGGCTATGCCTGTCGCGATCTGAGCGCGAATCGAATCTCGCTGGGCTTGAACATCGGTGCAGGCGATCCATGTCCGAAAACCGCGAGACATGAGGCGGGCGAGCGCCCATCTTGTCCGACATGGAACAGATGCTGGATCAGGAAGCCTGCTGGCGCGCCGTGGTGGCGCGGGACGTCCGGTTCGACGGGCGGTTCTTCACCGGCGTGCTGTCGACGGGGATCTATTGCCGCCCGGTGTGTCCGGCGCGGACGCCCAATCGCGGCAATGTGGTGTTTCACCCCACGGCGGCGGCGGCGCAGGAGGCGGGTCTGCGCGCCTGTCTGAGATGCAGGCCTGAGACGGCGCCCGAGATGGGCGCCTGGCGCGGCACCTCCAACACCGTCAGCCGGGCCCTGGCCCTGATCGAGGCGGGGGCGCTGGATACGGGGGACGCCGATGCGCTGGCGGCGCGGCTGGGCGTGGGCGAACGGCATCTGCGCCGCCTGTTCCGCCAGCATCTGGGCGCGGCCCCGGTCAGCGTGGCCCAGACGCGGCGGGTGCTGCTGGCCAAACAGCTGATCCACGACAGCGACCTGTCGATGGCCGAGGTGGCGATGGCGTCCGGCTTCGGCAGCGTCAGGCGGTTCAACGAGACATTCCAGGCCCTGTACGGCCGCCCGCCTTCCGAACTGCGCCGTCGCACGGTGAACGAGGCGCGCGGCGAGGCGGTGCGGATCAGTCTGGCCTATCGCCCGCCCTATGACTGGGACGCGATGATCGCGGCCCTGGGCGCACGGGACGCGGACGACGAGGCGGTCGAGGCGGGCGTCTGGACGCGGCGCCTGACGCCGGACACGGACGGGACGCAGGGCTTGGTGTCGGTCCAGCCGGGCGCGGCGAACCGGCTGGCGGTCCAGGCGCGGGTGTCCGAGCTGAAGGCTCTGCCGGGGGTTCTGGCGCGGGTGCGGCGGGTGTTTGATCTGGCCGCCGACCCAGAGGCCATCGCCCATGACCTTTCGCACGATCCGGCGCTGGCGGCGGCGATAGAGGCGCGGCCCGGTCTGCGCCCGCCCGGAGACTGGATCGACGCGGGCGAGGATGCGCCCAGCGACCGGCTGGCGACGACGGATGCGGCCCTGACGGCACGGGCCGAACACTGGAGGCCGTGGCGCGCCTATGGGGCGCTGTACTGGAACACGATCAAGGAGACGCGTGATGACGAAGCCGCTTGAAAACCTGATCCTGACGCTGGACCGCATCGGTTCCCCGGTCGGCGAGGTGCTGGTGGCGACCGACGCCCAGAGCGCGGTGCGGGCGCTCGACTTTCATGACTATGAGGCGCGGTTCCTGCGTCTGCTGCGCCGCCATTATGGCGAGGTGACCCTGGTTCCAGGTTCTGCGCCAGAGCCTGTGCGGCGGGCGGTTCAGGCCTATTTCGGCGGCGATCTGTCGGCGTTCGACGGCGTCGAGGTGAAGACCGGCGGCACCGATTTCCAACGGTCGGTCTGGCGGGCGCTGCGCACCATTCCGGCAGGCGAGACCTGGACCTATGGACGACTGGCTGAGGCGGTCGGATCGCCCAAGGCGGTGCGGGCCGTGGGTCTGGCCAATGGCGCCAACCCCATCGCCGTCATCGTGCCCTGCCACCGGGTGGTCGGCGCGAACGGAACCCTGACCGGCTATGCCGGCGGGCTGGAGCGCAAGCGCTGGCTGCTGGCGCACGAAGCGGGCGGGCGGCTGATTTAATTCAGCGGCTGAGGCGGGGTTGTCGATGCGGGGGCGACGAAGTTGATCGCCGTCGGCGGCGCACCCGCCTGAAGCTTGTTGATGTAGTCCAACTCACGCTTGGCGTTGGCGTCATCCTCGTCAATGGCCAGCGCGGCCTCATAGGCGGCCTTGGCTTCATCCAGACGGCCCAGTTCGATCAGGCTGAAACCGCGTCGGCGATGAAAGGCATCATCGTGCAAGGTCAGCAGGATGTCGTCGCTGTCCAGAGCTTCGTCGGCAAGGGCCAGAGCCTCGTCCCAACGTTGCGCGCCTTGCAGGGCGACGATTTTTTCCGAGAGCAGCAGCCAGTTGGCCGGTTGGATCTTCAGGGCGCGGTCCAGATAGGCGAGGGCTTCGTCGTAGCGTCGGCCTTCCACAGCCTCAGAGGCCAGCAGAAGGGCGATGTCGCCATAGACATTCGCAAGCGTGATGGCGGCCCGGGACTTGCCGGTATCGTCGGGCGCGGACAGCATGACCATCATCAGCAAGACGTCGCCGCCGTCGCTCAGGCGCGCGACGCTTGTTTCATGCTGAACGACCACCTGGGCATAGTCGTCAGGCATGCGGTCAAACGCAGCGCGTAGAGCGGGTAGATGGCGGGTCAGACCCGCATAGCCGCGCGACTGAAAATCCTTGATTGCACGGTCATAGGTCTGAGCGTCGCGAACCTCCTGACGGGTCTGGAAGTTGGCGGCGCGAAGCTGCGCCGTCTGAGCGGTTGCGGGTGCGGAAACGCTCAAGGGCGCGGTGGCGAGCACAAGGCTGGCGGCCAGGATGCGAAGCATGAAGTGCGTTCCTGTCTGTTTGGAACGCCAGAGTAAGCATGAATACCCGTATTTGGCGAGGTTGGCTTCAGCCCATGGTGAACCGTTCCGGCGGCAGGGCGGCGGGGGTGAAGCGGCCCTGGCGGACGGCGCCGCGGAACGGATAGGCGCGGTTGATGCGGATGCCGACCGAGGCGCGGCCCGGTCCCTGCGGCTTGAAGGCCAGCGGCGCCTCGCCCTGCAACACGCCGTTGACATAGGCGCGGTAGGTCGCGCCGTCGAACGTCTGGGCCACATGGCTCCACTGGCCCAGCGGGTGGATGCGGTCGGGGAAGATCAGCGGCTGGCGATAGCCGGGACCAAGGGCGAAGGTGTCCAGATACCAGCCCTGTTCGACGACCCTCACCTCGAACAGCATCCGCGCCTCGGGCGCATCTGGCGCGGGGTCGCTTTCCAGATGGAACCACCGCTGTTCGAAGGCGCCGCCGTCGGGGCGGAACAGGGCTTCGAAGGTGAAGGTCCTGGCGCCCGCCAGCGGATGATTGTCGATGAACAGGGCGTCGCCCGCGCCGTCGAACCAGACGGCCTGACCCCACGGGCTGTCGATCAGGCGCGGCGCGCCCTCGACCGTGGTTCTGAAACCGCCGATGTCGGACAGCCGGTCGAAGGTCCAGACGGTCTGGTCCGCCGCCAAGCCCGCGCGGGGCCAGCCGGTTTGGGGCAGGGCGGCGCAGGCGCTCAGGCCGACCGGCGCGGCCAGCAGCGCCCGTCGGCTGAGACGGAACGCACTTTCGTCAGGCGACGCCGTCAAGGAACAGGCGGCAGGCGGGGTTGGCGGTCTCATCGACATAGGGATAGCCCAGCAGGGCCAGGGCGTCCTCCAGCAGATGCTGTTCCTGCGGCGGCACGCAGATGCCCGCCAGCACCCGCCCCACATCGTCGCCGTGGTTGCGGTAGTGGAACAGGGTCATGGCCCAGGCCGGCTGCAGGCTGTTGAGGAAGCGCAGGAAGGCGCCCGGCCGTTCGGGGAACTGGAAACGCAGGATTCGTTCGTGCGGCAGGCCGACGGTGCGCCCGCCGACCATGTAGCGGACGTGCAGCTTCGCCGTCTCGTTGTCGCTCATGTCCTCGACCGCATAGCCCCCCGTGCGCAGGCTCTGGATAAGATCGTCGCGTTCGTGAGGACCGTCGCGTAGGGCCACGCCGACGAAGATCTGGGCCAGGCCGTCGCCGGACCAGCGATAGTTGAACTCGGTCACCGAGCGGCCGTCCAGGCTGTTCAGGAAGCGGCGGTAGTCGTCGCGGTCGTCCTTCATCGCCACGGCCAGCAGGGCCTCGGCGCCCTCGCCGATCTCGGCCCGTTCGGCGACGTGGCGCAGGCGGTCGAAGTTGACGTTGGCGCCCGAGTTGATGGCGATCAGGCTGCCCGATCCCGGATGGGCGGCGGACCAGGCCTTCAGCCCCGCCAGGGCCACGGCGCCGGACGGTTCGGCGATGGCGCGGCTGTCGTCGAAGATGTCCTTGATGGCGGCGCAGATGGCGTCGGTGTCCACCAGCACGATCTCGTCCAGCAACGCGTTGCACAGGGCGAAGGTCTGGTCGCCCGCACGGCGCACGGCCACCCCGTCGGCGAACAGGCCGACTTCGTTCAGGGCGACCACCTCGCCTGCGTCGATGGCCGATTTCATGGTCGGGGCGTCCACCGGCTCGACGCCGATGACGCGGGTTTCGGGACGCAGGAACTTCAGTATGGCCGCAACCCCCGCCGCCAGACCGCCGCCGCCGATGGGCACGAAGACGGCCTCGATGGGGTCGGCGTGCTGGCGGGCGATCTCCAGCCCGACGGTGCCTTGCCCCGCGATCACGTCGGGATCGTCGAAGGGGTGGATGAAGGCGGCGCCGGTCTGGGCCTCCAGATGGCGGGCGTGGGCATAGGCCTCGTCGAAGCTGTCGCCATGCAGCACGACCTCGCCGCCCAGGGCGCGCACGGCGGCGACCTTGATGCCCGGCGTGGTGGTCGGCATGACGATGGTCGCGGGGGTGTTGCGACGCGCGGCGGCCAGGGCCACCCCTTGCGCATGATTGCCCGCCGAGGCGCAGATGACGCCCCGCGCCAGCTCCGTCTCCGACAGATTGGCGATCTTGTTGTAGGCGCCGCGGATCTTGAACGAGAAGACCGGCTGCAGGTCCTCGCGCTTCAGCAGGACGGGCCGGTCCAGCCGCGCCGACAGGCGGCGCAGCGGATCAAGCGGGGTCTCCTCCGCCACGTCGTACACGCGGGCGGTCAGGATGCGGCGGATGGTGTCTTGCACGTTTCTATCGAATTTGAGGCGATGCCCGGATTGAATGTGTCGATAGGGGCGTGTGCGCCCAAGGTCGAGCAAAAACGGTGCCGGACCTCGGGCGCGGTCAGATCAAGTCGGCCTGCAGCCGGTTGGCCCACAGGGCGGCGCGTTTCTTCAGCTCGTCCTTGCGCGCCATATCCGACAGATCGGGCGACAGCCGGTCCAGCTGTTCGAAGCGGAAATCCTCTGGCGTATGCGCCTTCCACGCCTGCTGGAGCGAGGCGAAGGGGCTGGCGCCCTGTTTCAGGGCGAACCACAGCCCGTTCTGCTGGGTGTCGATATGGCGGCTCTGCCCCACCCAGGTCTGGCCGGTGGCGGTGCACATGACGGCGAACACCCCCGCGATCGTGGGGCGTTCCTTGTAGGCGGCGATCAGGTCTTTGCGTGCGGCGCCAGTCATGGCGATCTCCTATTTATCCGGGTTAAATGCCAGATAATATGATCCGGGTAAATATCTAGCGTCGCCAGCAAGATAATTTGGTTGCGAGTGTAACCTGTAGGTTATATGTAACCTGCAGGTATCGTTATTGAGTGCATGGACGTGGTGGATCAGGTCGAGGTCGAAAAACGAAAAATGCTGGTGAGCGCGCGCTTGATGCGGCGCCGGCGCGAGGGGGTGATGCTGGGCTGTTTGGCGGCGGGGGCTTTGATCTTGATGGTCATGGCGTTTCAAAACCCAGTGCCGCCTCTGGTGGCGATGGTCGCCGTTTCCCTGTCTCTGACTGTCCTTGGGCTGACGTGCCTGCTGTTCTTCGACCTCTGGGGGCGTCGTGACGCCGATCGAGATGCGCTCAGGGAGGCCTGGGATCGAGATCAGGTGCAGAGCGCCGAGGCGTTGCAAGTTGTCGTTATGGCGGCGTTTGGCCTGCTGTACATGACGTTCGGTGTGAGGGCGGCGTGGCAGATCGCATTACAGAATGGCGATCTGGCGGACTGGCAGGCGGCGGTGGTTTCTTTGGCCTTGCCAGCCGTCGTCATCAAAATGATCTTGAGCGGCAAGAGGGTGCAAAGGCGACCAGGCGCCGCCGAGAAAGATGCTGACGAACTGACGATCCATTTCCGGCGCAGCGCCGTCACCTGGTCTTTTGTGGCGGCTTTGATCGCGATGGCCGGGGTCTATATTGCAGGTCTTATCAATGCGCCGCTGGCGACGGCGGGGATGCCTGTCGTATTCGAGATTTCGGCGCTCACCGCCGCGCTTCGTTACTGGTGGCTGGACCGGCAGGCGTCACGTGGCTGAGCCCAGATTGATCGTGCGTTTGAAAGAAGTGCGCACGGCGGCGGGTTTGACCCAGCAGGAGCTGGCGGATCGCGCCGGGGTTTCCCGCAAGACGGTGAACACTATCGAGAACCGCATTTTCACGCCCTCGGTCGTGGTGGCCCTGACCTTGGCGAAGGCGCTGGACGCGCCGTTGGGCGCACTGTTCGAACTGAGCGATTAAAGTTGTGACTTGCGCGCCAGCCGCATCGGCCTACATTGTTCCTGCTTATGCTAACTTTGAGCATAAGGGTTGTGGGAGGATGGTCATGGCGGATGGCGCCTTTGGTCTGACGAAGGAACTGGAGCGGGAGACCGCCGGGGTGTGGGCCAAGGTCAAGGACCATGTCACCCCGATGGAATGGCCCGAACAGGCCCGGTTGATCAGCGAAATCAACCGGCTGAAGGTTGAGCGCAACGCCGTCATCCTGGCCCACAACTATATGACGCCCGAAGTCTTCCACGGGGTCGGCGACTATGTCGGCGACAGCCTGGGCCTGGCCAAGGAGGCCGCGCGGTCGGACGCCAAGGTGATCGTCCAGGCGGGCGTTCACTTCATGGCCGAGACGTCGAAAATCCTGTCGCCGGAAAAGACCGTTCTGATCCCTGATCTGCGCGCGGGCTGTTCGTTGGCGTCCTCGATCACGGGGGCGGACGTGCGGTTGATCAAGCAGCGCTATCCCGGCCTGCCTGTCGTGACCTATGTGAACACCACGGCCGACGTGAAGGCCGAAACCGACATCTGCTGCACCAGCGCCAACGCCGTTCAGGTGGTGGAATGGGCGGCGCGCGAATGGGGCGTGGACCGCGTCATCCTGATCCCCGACGAATATCTGGCGCGCAATGTCGCCGCCCAGACGACGGTGGGCGTCCTCGCCTGGAAGGGCCGGTGCGAGGTGCACGAACGCTTCACCGCCGCCGACATCGCCGAGATGCGCGCCGCCTATCCGGGCGCTGAAATCCTGGCCCACCCCGAATGCCCCGAGGACGTGATGGCGGCGGCGGACTTCGCCGGATCGACGGCGGCGATGATCGACTATGTCGAGGCCAGACGGCCCAAACAGGTGGTCATGATCACCGAATGCTCGATGGCGTCGAACGTAGCGGGCGACGTTCCGGGCGTGCAGTTCATCGGCCCGTGCAACCTGTGCCCGCACATGAAGCGGATCACGCTGGAGAATATCCGGGACTGCCTGCTTCACATGCAGTTCGAGGTGACCGTGCCGCAGGATATGATCGAACGCGGGCGTCAGGCCGTGCAGCGGATGATCGACCTGCCGCCGCCTGTCGTCCCGGCGCGCTATGACCTGATCAAGGCCAAACACCACGTCGCCGTTGAGCTGATCTAAGGCCATGGCGCGGCGATCCGTCCCCTGTGCGGAAGGGTCGCGTGCGCCCATCTGGACGCCATGAGCGACATCGACACACCTATCCGCCGTCCCGGTCCCTGGGATCCCAAGCCTGAAGACCTGGCCGTGCGCAAGGACGCGCCCAAGGACTTGCGTGGGCCGCAGTCCGAAACCGGCGCGCTGGACAAGGGCCAGAGCCCCGGCTGGGCCGTGATCTCCACCCTGCTGATGGGCGGCTTCCTGTGGTGGATCACCGGCAGCTGGGTCGTATCGGTGGCGGTGGTGTTCGGCCTGTTCGTCCACGAATACGGGCACGTTCTGGCGATGAACAAGGTCGGGATGGGCCCGGCGCGCATCTATATCATCCCCTTCCTGGGCGGCCTGGCCAAGGGGCAAAGGGCGCCCAACAGCGAGTGGCACGGGGTGCTGGTGTCGCTGGCGGGCCCGGCGTTCGGGCTTCTGGCCATGGTCCCGTTCGTGGGCCTGTGGGCCGTAACAGGTCAGGGCGAGTGGCTGTTGGGCGCCTTCTTCATCGCCATGCTCAATCTGGTGAACCTGCTGCCTGCGCCGCCGCTGGACGGGTCAAAGGCGCTGGGGCCGGTGCTGGCGCGGGTGCATCCGCGACTGGAGCATCTGGTGCTGCTGGCCATCGGGGTCGGGGTGGTGCTGTGGGGCGTCTCGACGGGGCGCTACATCCTGGCGGTTTTTCTGGCCATTTCGGTCTTCGGCCATCTGAAGCGCGGCGTCTGGCGTGAGGAATGGGGCCAACTGAGCTGGCCCGAGGCGGGCAAGAGCCTGGGGCTGTTTCTGGCGACGGCGGCGGTCTGTGCGGCGGCGGCGATCGGCGCCCTGCTGCCTCTGGCCGACGGATCGGCGGTCGAGGCCGTGAGGTTCGGCCTGAACTATATCGGAGTACGCGTGTGAGCCGAGTTCGACATGACGGGCCTCTGGTCGTCGGCGCAGGTCTGGCGGGGCTGTCGGCCGCGCTGGAGGCGGCGAAGGCCGGCGCAAAGGTGCTGGTGGTCACGCCGGAGCCCTTGCTGAACGCCTGTTCGTCGGCCTGGGCGCAGGGGGGCATGGCGGCGGCCCTGACGGCGGAGGATTCCGCCGAACGCCACGCCAGGGACACTGAGGCGGCGGGCGCCGGTCTGGTCGAGGCCGAGGCCACGCGCGCCCTGACCGAAAACGGGCGCGAGACGGTGGAGTGGCTGGCGGCCCTGGGCGCGCCGTTCGACCGGGATGCCGACGGCGGCTTCGTCGTCAGTCTGGAGGCGGCCCATTCGGTCGCGAGGGTGGCGCGGGTCGGCGGCGACGGCGCGGGCCGGGCGATCCTGACGGCCATCGTGGCGGCCGTGCGGGCCGAGAAGCGGATCGAGGTCTGGGACGACGCGCGGCTGAAGGGCCTGCTGCGGGACGCCGACGGACGGGTGGTCGGGGCGCTGGTCGCGCGCGGGCCGGGCGGAAAGCTGACCCAGATCACGGCGACGGCGGTCGTGCTGGCCACCGGCGGGGCGGGCGGCCTGTTCGCGGCCACGACGACGCCTGCGGCCCTGAAGGGCGAGGGCATGGCGCTGGCCGCTTTGGCGGGGGCTGAAATCCTCGATCCCGAGTTCGTGCAGTTCCACCCCACGGCCATCGACGTCGGACTGGACCCCGCGCCTCTGGCGACCGAGGCCCTGCGCGGCGAGGGGGCGCGGCTGATCGACGGGCAGGGCGCGTTTCTGCTGGGCGAAGAGGATGATGCGGACCTGAAGCCGCGCGACGTGGTGGCGCGCGCAGTCCATGCGGCGCGGGCCTCTGGACGCGGGGCCTGTCTGGACGCCCGCACGGCCATAGGCGAGGCCTTCCCGCACGAGTTTCCGGCGGTGTTCGCCGCCTGCATGCGCGCCGGTCTGGACCCGCGCGTCAGCCCCATTCCGGTGATGGCGGCCTGCCACTATCACATGGGCGGGATCGCCGCCGATGCGGACGGACGCACGACGGTTCCGGGCCTGTTCGCCGTGGGCGAATGCGCGGCGACGGGGGTGCATGGCGCCAACCGTCTGGCGTCCAATTCATTGCTGGAGGCGGCGACCTTCGGGCGGCGCGCGGGCGTGGCGGCGGCGGCTGAGGCGGGCGGCGGCAAGCCCCTGCCTGCCGCAGCGGGGCCGGACCTGCCGGATGAAGCGATGGCGGAATTGCGCGCGGGCATGACGGATCGTGCCGGGGTGGTGCGCGACGAAGCGGGTCTGTCGCATCTGATCGCCCTGATCGACCGGCTGGAGGGCCAGCATGGATCGGCGGCGGCCCTGCTGGCGGCGCGGCTGATCGTGCAGGCGGCGCTGGACCGGCATGAGAGCCGGGGCGGGCATTACCGCGCCGACTATCCCGAGACGGCGGTGGTGGCGCAACATACGCGGGTGCGGCTGGTCCAGCCCGCGATCCTGGCGGTGGCGGAATGATGCGGACCCTTCCTGATCTGATGATCGAACCCGTGGTGCGGATGGCCCTGGCCGAGGATCTGGGCCGTGCGGGCGACATGACGGCCCAGGCCTGCATCCCCGAGGGCGCGCGCATGAAGGCGGCCTTCGCGGCGAGGAAGCCTGGCGTACTGGCGGGGATCGGCGCGGTGCGTCTGACCGTTCTGGCGCTGGACCCCAAGGCGACCGTGGACGTGCGTTTGAGCGACGGCGCGGCGTTTGAGGCGGGGGCGGTGCTGGCGGTGGTCGAGGCCGATGCGCGGGCGTTTCTGTCGGCGGAGCGCACGGCCTTGAACCTGCTGGGGCGGCTGTCGGGCGTGGCCACCCTGACGCGCGCCTATGTCGAGGCGGTCGCGGGGACGAAGGCGCGGATCGCTGACACGCGCAAGACGACGCCGGGCCTGCGCGCGCTGGAGAAGCACGCCGTCGCCTGCGGCGGGGGGATCAACCACCGCTTCGGGCTGGATGACGCCATCCTGATCAAGGACAACCACGTCGCCGTCTGCGGCGGGGTCGCCCAGGCGGTGCGCCGGGCGAAGGCCTTTGCGCCCCATCTGATGAAGGTGGAGGTCGAGGTCGACGGGCTGGATCAGCTGGACGCGGTTCTGGCCCTGATCGACGAGGGCGCGGCGCCGGATGTGGTGATGCTGGACAACTTCAGTCTGTCGGACCTGCGCACGGCGGTGGCGCGGGTCGCGGGCCGGATCACGCTGGAGGCGTCAGGCGGGGTCGATCTGACGACCGTGCGCGGCATCGCGGAGACGGGCGTGGACGTGATTTCGGTCGGGGCGCTGACCCATTCGGCGCCGGTGCTGGACATCGGTCTGGACGCGCTCTGAAGCCAGGCGCGTCCAGTTACGATGATGTCAGGCGGGCGTAGCGGCCGTGGCGGCCTCGGTCTTGGGCGCCGTCTGAGCGGTGCGGGCCGGTTGAACCGCAGGCTGAGGGCGCGGGGCCGGTGCAGAGGCGGCGGCGACCGGGGCGGCGGTTTGCGGCGCTTGTGCGCGGGGCGCCGGGGTTTCGGCCTTGGGTGCGGCGGCGGCCGGCGCTGCGGCGGGGCGCGGGGTTTCGGACCCTGACAGGCCTTCCTGGGCCAGGACCAGCGAATAGGCCACGGCCTGTCCGGCCTGACGGGCGGCCTCGACCGGATTGATCCCGGCCTGGATCAGGCGCGGCTGCTCACCCCCCGCGGAGGGACGCGGCGCATAGTTGAACGCATCGCTGGAGCCCGAGCGGCCGCCGAAGCGATAGAACAGGTGGCTGCCCACCTGGCCGACCTGGATCAGAGAATTGCGCCACGTGGGCGACACGCCGGTGGTGTGGAAATGGGTGGCGTTGCCGACGCTGGCGAAGACCGAGCCGGACATGGCGCCGGACGCCACGGCGCGGGCGCGGTCCCAGGCGGCGCGGTTGACGCCGCCGCGCATGACGCCCGAGCAGGTGAAGGAGAACTGGCAGCCCGAACCGCGGGCGGCGCCCTGGAAGACGACGCCGCAGATGGTCTTGGGGAAGGCCGGGTGGCGGACGCGGTTCAGGACCACCTGAGCCACGGCCTTCATGCCGTCTCGGCCTTCGCCGCGCGCTTCGTAATAGACAGCCTGGGTCAGGCAATCCAGGTCGCGGCTGGCGTCCAGGGCGTGATCCATCTGGAAGGGGCGCGCGCCGGTCGGTGCGGTGACGTTGACCTGGCGGAGGCCGTTGTCGGCAGGGGCGCGGAGTTGTTCGAGGCGGGCGGCCAGAAGCTCGGCCTGGCGGTCGCGCTGGGCGGAGCCTGCGCTGGTGTAGGGGTCGTGTCGTCTTGCAATCGTCAGGGCGCTGGCGTCCAGACCGCCTGCGGCGGCGGCCAGGGCTTCTTCGGTGAAGCCGGCGGCGGTGGCGCCCTGAATCCGTTCAGCCTGGACCCGCAGCGTCGTCGCGCGGGCCGTCATGCCGCCCAGATAGGCGCTGCCGATCGCCAGTCCCACGAGCCCGCCAAAGGCCGCGGCCGCCGTCATGGGCTTGATCTTGGCCACACGTTCGGCACGCGAAACGGCGCGCGTCTGCGAGGAATGCGACAACGAGGTAGTCCTGTTAAGCAGGGCGAGAAACGCAGCCCCCGGGGTAGTCTCGCCAGCCGGGCGACTCTGCGGTCGCTGTTCCAGCCTGCAAATCCGGCGCTCGGCTCGATGGGCCCGGGCGTCGGAGGACGGGCCTATATACCGCTATTTGTGACCGGAATGTGGTTGATTCGCAAGATGTTGGATAAGGCCTAGAAACCAATAGGTATTTTTTCGGGTTATCCGAGATTGTGGTCGTATTTGGTTTAATTTCGGACAATCTATCGCGCGAATACTGTATTCCGATACACGCAGGTTGTTCGTTATTTGCGCCATATCGTTGAAGTCAGCTTATCCAATTGTGACAGTTGTTCGTGGCGTGTCGGCTTCTGTATTCGGGGGTTTGTTTGCGGTGGAACGAACCTGTCGGGTTCACGTTGAAGCTTGGCCCCTGGAGGAAAAAACACATGACCCGTCCGATTGTCTTGACCGCCGCCGTCTTCAGCGCCCTGGCGCTGGCTGCCTGCGGAGCCACTGTTGAACAGAAGGCCGCCACGGGCGCCGTCGCCGGGGCCGTCGTCGGCGGCCCGGTTGGCGCAGCCGTGGGCGGCGCCGCTGGAACCGCCGTCGGCCAGGCCCAGAAGCCCAACTGACGTCTGCACAGGGTCGCGCCCTTGCCTTTGGCGAGGCGCGACCTATCTGCATCACTGCGCGCGGATCGGCCCCCGATCCGCCCGAAGCCGCGTGTTCGTTCATGACGAACCTTGATTTTGCCGCTGGTTTCGGTTTTGTGCGGCCCGCTCCGGCCGTGCGTTTTCGCCGCCTGACCCCCCGACGGCCGCTTTCGGCCGGACCACAAGGAACCTGAACGCTTTCGCATGAAAGATTTGAAGACCGGATTCACCGACCGCCTGACCGCCCAGCAGGAAGCCAAGAAAGCCCTGCTCGCCAAGTTCAAGCCGAAGGCCGCCGCCCCCGACCCCGAATTCGAGCGTCTCGCTGAAAAGCGCGCCGCCGAGAAGGAAGCCCTGCGTCAACAGCACGAACTGGCCAAGGCCGAGCTGCGCCGTGAAAAGGCGGAAAAGGAAGCCGCCCGTCTGGAGGCCGAACGCCTGGCCCAAGAAGAGATCGACGCCGAGAAGCGCGCCGACCGCAAGGCGCGCAAGCAACTGACCAAGGAAGAGCAGAAGGCCAAGCGCGACGCGCGCTACGCCGCCCGCAAGGCGCGCCGCTAAGACAGGTCTGTCTGTTCAGGGATCGACGCGCTGCGGATTCGCCTCTGCAGCGCGTTTTTCTTTGCCTGAAGCCTAATCGACGCCCTGGGGCGCGCGGCCTTCGACCAGATTGCGCAGGGCCTCGGCGGAATAGGGTTTGCGCAGGAAGGGCCACGGGCTGTCGGACAGCATCTGGTCCACGTCCTCGCCCATATAGCCGGAGGTCAGGGCGATGCGCATCTCGGGCCAGTCGCGGGCGGACCGGCGCGCCAGATCGACCCCGCTCATGCCGCCGGGCATGACCACGTCGGTCAGCATCAGGTCGAACCGGCTGGCGCGCAGGGCCTCCAGCGCCGCAGGTCCGTTTTCGGCGCGCTGAACCTCCAGACCGAAGCTTTCCAGCAGATCCACGGCAACCGCGGCGACCGCGACGTCATCCTCGACCAGCAGCAGGCGCCGTCCCTGAGCGAAGGGAACGTCCGGCTGGGGCGGGGGCAGGGGCGGGACGCTGGTCCGCCGGGTCACCAGCCGCGGCAGGCACAGGGTGATGGCGGCGCCCTGGCCCATGGTCGATGCGACCTGCACCCCGCCGCCCGATTGACGGGCGAAGCCATAGACCTGGCTGAGCCCCAGGCCCGTGCCCTTGCCCACGCCCTTGGTGGTGAAGAAGGGTTCGAACACCCGATCAATGACCTCGGGCGACATGCCTTCGCCATTGTCGGATACGGTGACGCAGACATAGTCGCCCGGCGCCAGCTCGGCGACCTCGCCCGCGTCGATGCGGCGGGCGGTGGTCTGGACGGTGACCTGGCCGCCTTCGCGGATCTGGCCGCCCGTGACGTCGCCCAGGGCGTCGCGCGCATTGACGACAAGGTTCAGCAGCGCCGCCTCGAACTGGGCCGGGTCCAGCCGGACGCGCGCGGCGCCGCGCTTGAGCCTGAGGTTGAAATCCACCGCTTCGCCGACCGCCCGCCGCAGCAGGGGCGCGCTTTGACGGATCAGGGTGTTGAGGTCGATCTCCTCGGGACGCAGGGCCTGGCGCCGCGAGAAGGCCAGCAGCTGGTGCGTCAGGCTTTCGCCGCGCCGGGCGGCGGCCAGGGCGGCTTCGGCCAGTTTCTTGCGCTTGGCGGGGTCTTCGCTGCGCAGGATGATGTCCAGGGCGCCGATCACGACGGTCAGCAGATTGTTGAAGTCATGGGCCACGCCGCCCGTCAGGCGCCCGACCGCCTCCATCCGCTGGGCGTGCGCCAGCTGGGCCTCGGCCAGGGCCTTTTCGTCGAGGGCGGCGCTGACACGCTCCTCCAGCAGTTCGTTGATCCGTTTCAGGTCGTCTTCGGCGCGTTTGGCGTCGGTGACGTCCAGGCTGGCCCCGACATAGCCCTGGAACCGGCCCTCTGCGTCGAAACGGGGCACGCCCTCGGTCCGCAGCCAGCGCAGGCCCAGCGTGGGGTGGTTGACCCGGGCCAGGGCCTCGAAAATGTCACGGGCCTCGAAGGCGCGCATATAGGCGGCGCTGAACACCGCCTCGTCGTCGGGATGGATCAGGGCGCGCCAGCTGCCGACCAGTTGACGCGACGAGCTGATGCCGAAGAAGTTGCGATAGCGTCTGTTGGCGAAATTCAGCTGGGCGGCGTCGTCGCTCATCCAGATCAGGGCCGGGGCGCTGTCGGCGACGATGCGGAAGCGGGTCTCGGATTCCTCGATCCGCGCCTGGGCCTCGCGCATGTCGGTGACGTCGAAGGCCACGCCGACATAGCCCAGCAGGGTCGCGCCGCTGCGGCGCGGACGCGACCAGGACTTCATCCAGCGCCATTCGCCGTCGTGGCGCAGATAGCGGGCCTCCAGCGAGAAGGGGCCGCCCGAGGCTTCGCCTTCAAACGAGGCCAGACGTATGCGTTCGCGGTCGTCGGGATGGACCGAGGCCAGCCAGTCGGCCTCGCGCGCGTCCTCGTACTGGCTGCCGTAGAAGTCGGAATAGGCCTGGTTGACGAAGGATCGGCTGCCGTCCTTGCGGCTGACCCAGATCAGAACGGGGGCGATGTCGGCGACGGCGCGGAAGCGGGCCTCGCTTTCGCGCGTCTTGGCCTCGGCGCGGGCGCGTTCGACTTCGGCCCAGGTGCGGGCGGCGACCTCTTCCAGCAGGGAGGCCTCGGCGTCGGTCCAGACCCTGGGCGTGGCGGAGTGAACGTAGAGATAGGCCCGCAGAAGACCGCCCCGGATCAGGGGCGCGCGGATCAGGGCGCGCGTCTGGATGTCGTCGAACACTTCACAGGCGGCCGCCGTGCGCGGGTCGGTGCGGACATCATCGACGCGGACGGTCTGGCCCGACGCCAGGTCGGCGATCAGCTCCGCGCCCAGGTCGATCAGCTTGAACTGGCCGCTGGCGCTGGCGACGCCCGCCGTCCAGTCGCGGCTCATGGCGATCACTCCGGCGTCCAGATCGACCTCGCCATAGCCGACGCGGTCCGCCTCCAGCAGCTCGCCCAGCGAGCTTTCGACCATGGCCATGATGGCGTCGGGATCGGTCAGGTCGCGCAGCCGGTCGACCAGGGCCAGAAGGAAGGTCTGGCGCCGTTCCTGACGGCCCAGGGCGTCCAGCGCCTCATGGGTCGCGGTGACGTCGAAGGAGATGCCGATATAGCCCAGGAAGGCGCCCGTGTCGTCGAACCGGGGCTTGGCCGAAATGCGCATCCAGCGCCATTCGCCGTCATGTCGGCGGAACCGCGCCTCGAACCCATAGGGCTGGCGCGCGGGCCGGGCGAAGCCCTGGGCGTCCGCGACCATGGGGGCGTCTTCGGGGTGGACGCTGCCTTTCCAGATGTGGCCGTGAATCTCGGGCGCGGGTCGGCCGTAGAACTCCACCAGCGCCTCATTGGCGAACTCGACCTCGCCCTTGGCGTTGGTCAGCCAGACGGGCGAGGGGGCGGTGTCCGCGGTCAGGCGGAAACGGACTTCGCTTTCCCGCAGGGCCTTTTCGGCGGCGCGGGCGTCGGTGACGTCCAGATTGACGCCGATCATGCCCAGATAGTCGCCGTTGCGGTTGATGCGCGGGCGGGCGTGAGACCGGACGATGCGATAGACGCCGTCGGCGCGGCGCTGGCGCGCTTCGACCTCGAAGGGGCGTCCCGCCGTCAGGGCGTGGGTCGTATCCGCTACGAAGGCGTCGTGATCTTCTGGGTGTATGATCTTGCGGAAGTCGAAGGCGTCAAAGTCGATCCTGCCTTCCTGCACGCCCCAGAACTGGCGTTGGTCGGCGTTCATGTGGATGCAGCGTCCCTGCGGATCGCTCATCCAGAGCATGGTGGGGGCGAACTCGCTGATGACCTTCAGCCGGTCTTCGGTTTCGTCCACGCGGGCGTCGGACTGGCGCAGGGCGGAGGCCGAAGCCTCCAGCCGCGTCAGGGTCTTGCGCAGCGAGGCGGCGACGAGGATGCAGAACAGGCCGATGAAGACGAAGGTGGCGGTGGCGGGCAGGGCGACAATGCGCACCAGACTGTGTTCGCCCGGAACGCCTATGACGATCACGCTCCAGGCGCCGATCAGGGCGGCGGCCAGGGCGACCAGTCCGCCCAGTCTGCCAGCGGCCAGGGCCGCCAGCATCACCGCCGGAAGCATGATGGCGAAGCCGGTGATGTCGCCGAAAAACGACTTCAGCAGAATGCGGACGCCCAGCGCCAGGACGGCGAAGCCCAGGCCGACCAGAACCTGCTTCAGCGGCGACGAGACGTCGATGCGCGCCAGACGCAGCAAGGCCTCATCGACATTTGGAATGCGCTGCAGAATACCCCCCGCCTTCATATTCTGTCAGACCCCAGCCGCCTTCGTCGCGCGCGGACGGCGTTCGAATGTTGTCCAACGCTGTGTCGGGTCTTGTGTTCCGGCGTCGGTCATCGCCCGACAGGCTTTAGTTAGCGTTGAAACCACACCCATAACAGCGGTTTGTTGATGGCCTGAAATCCGCCCATAATCAGGCGCAGGGTTTGGAAATGGCGACGTCCTCATCAGATAGGGCGTCGCTTTTTGGGTTTTGAATGCAACAGTCCGGACTGATCACGATGTGGGCGGCGCTGCGGCGCGGCGCGGCGGCCCTGCCGGCGGCCTGCGCTGTGCTGGGCGTCGCCATGTCGGCGGGATCGACCGCAAGGCCCGACGCCGACCGCGCGCAGGCGATGCAGGTGCAGACAGAGGGCTTGGACGGCAAGGTCGCATCTGCGGGGCCAGACGGCCTGGCCGCGCCTTTGACCGCCGAACAGCTGGCGCTGGCGCAAAGCCATGATCCGACCCTGCTGATCCCCGCCCTGCACGGACTGGCGCCGAACTGGGAGGCGGTGCTTCTGGCGGGCAAGGCGCAGGTGATGCCGGGCGAATACGGCGCCGAGGCCCAGAAGCTGAATGCGGCCATGGCGGTGGCGGCGGGCGCGCTGCGGCCCGCGCGCCCCTTTGTCTTCAAGGGCAGCGCCGAGGATCGCCGCCGCGCCCTGCGCTGCCTGACCCAGGCGGTCTACTACGAGGCCGCGCTGGAGCCCGATGCCGGTCAGGCGGGGGTGGCGCAGGTGGTGCTGAACCGCGTGCGCGATCCCAACTACGCCAATACGGTCTGCGGTGTGGTGTTCGAAGGGGCGGAGCGGACGACGGGCTGCCAGTTCAGCTTCACCTGCGACGGCGCGCTGGCGCAGGCGCCGGTCGCCTGGGCCTGGGACCGGGCGCGCAAGGTCGCCGAGAAGGCCCTGAACGGCGAGGTCGCCCAGCAGGTCGGCACGGCGACCCACTATCACGCCGACTATGTCCATCCGTGGTGGGCGCCGACGGTGGCCAAGGTGAACCAGATCGGGGCGCACATCTTCTATCGCTGGAAGGGCGTCTATGGCGAAACCGCCGCCTTCCGCACCGTCTATCAGGGCCGCGAGCCGAACATCGACGAGGCGCGCTTCGCCCGTCCCCGGATGATGACGGCCAGCACAGGCGCGGCGGATGCGCCCCTGACCCCGAACGGGCCGTTGAAAACGGTCGAGATCGACGGCCAACAGCGTGTTGTCGGCGTCGCCAGCATGGCGGGCCGCCGCCTGCCGACGCCGCAAGAGGTCGCCACCATCAATGCGCGGCTGCAGAGCTTTGAAACCGCCAAGCCTGCTGCGCCCGCCGTCACCGTCGCGCCCGTCGGGGTCACGCCGATGGCGGTTGAGGAGGTCGGACGTCCGTCCAGCTGACGCGGCGCAGATGTGGTAATGCAACGCCAGCCCCCTTCGGCGCATTCATCTGGGTCGGATGTCTCCGACCGCGAAAGGACGCCTGTTTGACCGACCCCGTTCCTGATGTTCCACAGTGGGATGAGTTTGAACGCCTGAACGCCTTGGGCTCCTACGACATACTGGACACGGAGCGAGAGCAGGCGTTCGACGATGTCGTCCAACTGATCGCCCGCATCTGCGAAACCCCGATCGCGGTGGTCAATCTGATCGACGCGGACCGCCAGTGGTTCAAGGCCGAGGTCGGACTGGGCGTGCGCGAGACGCCGCTGGCCACATCCTTCTGCGCCCACGCCCTGCTGCTGGAAGACGGAATGCAGGTGCCGGACGCCACGGTGGACCCGAGGTTCGAATGCAATCCGCTGGTGACGGGCGACACCCATCTGCGGTTCTACGCCGGACAGTTGCTGAAGACCCAGGACGGTCTGCCGCTGGGCACCCTGTGCGTGCTGGACACCCAGCCTCGGCCTGAGGGGCTGACCGAGGTTCAGGCCATGGCGCTGAGAACCCTGGCCGGGCAGGTGATGAGCCAGCTGGAGCTGCGCCGCACCCTGATCCAGCGGGCCAAGAGCGAGGAGACGACGCGTCGCGCCCTGGCGGCGTCGAACTATGTCGGGGCCTGGGACTGGGACGTGCCCGGCGACCGCATCGTCGCCGACGAACGTTTCGCCAACATCTATGGCGTGGACCCGAAAGTCGCCGCGCAAGGCGCGCCGTTAAGCGCTTTTCTGCGCAATGTGCATCCCGACGACGCCGTTCGGGTGGAGGCGGAGATCGACGCCCTGATGATCACGGGCGGGGCCTTCCTCAGCGAATACCGCATCCTGCACGAGGAGAACGGCGAGCGCTGGATTCAGGCGCGCGGCCATATCTATCTGAACGACGAGGGGGCGCCGGTGCGGTTTCCCGGCATCGCCACCGACATCACGGCGCGCCGTCGCCAGGACGCGCATCTGGCTGAGGCGGTGCTGCAGCTGGCCGACAGCGAGGCGCGGTTCCGCTCTCTGGCCGACGCCATGCCCCAGATGGTCTGGTCTTCGCCCCCGGACGGCCATCCCGACTATTACAACGCCCGCTGGTACGCCTTCACCGGCACGACGCCCGGCTCCAGCGAAGGCCAGGGCTGGGACAATCTGGTGCATGAGGACGACCGCGCGCGCGGTCAGACCCTGTGGCGGCAGTCGTTGGAGAGCGGCGAACCCTATGAGGTCGAATACCGGCTGAAACACCATGCCGGGGGCTATCGCTGGGCGCTGGCGCGGGCGGAAGCGGCCCGCAACGAGGCGGGCGAGATCACGCGCTGGTTCGGCAGCTGCACCGACATCGACGACCTGAAGCGGCTGGAGCACGAGCGGGAGCTGGTCAGTCAGGAGCTGAGCCACCGCATCAAGAACATCTTCGCCGTGGTGTCGGCCCTGGTGGCCCTGTCGGCGCGCCAGCACCCCGAGGCGCGGGACTTCGCCACATCCCTGCGCACGCGGATAAACGCCCTGGCGCGGGCGCATGAGTTTGTCCGGCCGCACACCGAGACGTCGCAGCCCGCGGTCGGCGTGACCACCCTGCACGCCTTCTTCCACGACCTGTTCAGCGCCTATGCCGATGAGAAGGGGCAGGGACGGGTGCTGATCAGCGGCGACGACACGGTCTTTGACGACCAGTCGGCGACCTCGGTGGCGCTGCTGTTCCACGAACTGGCGACCAATGCGGCCAAGCACGGCGCCCTGTCCGCCTCACGCGGGCGCGTCAACCTGAACACCCGGCATGAAGGCGACCGTTTCATCCTGAGCTGGCGGGAGACAGGCGGGCCGCCGATCAACGGCGCCCCCACGCGCAACGGCTTCGGCTCTTCCCTGGCCACCCTGTCTGTCGAGACCCAGCTGGGCGGGCGGCTGGAGCGCGAATGGCGGCCTGAAGGCCTGCAAATGGTCGTGGATCTGCCCGCCGCCGCGCTGTCACGGCGCCGCGCGGCGGGAAAGAGTCTCTGATTAGGACAAATTTGAAACTGTGCGGCCCATCATGCGTTCGAGACGCTAACTAGGATTGGTACTGAAAGTTTATGCCCGCCCGCATCCTCATTATTGAAGATGAAGCCCTGGTCGCCATGGAGCTTCGCTTCGTGCTGGAAGACCTTGGGCACGACGTGGTGGGCGTCGCCGCGACGGCCAAGTCAGCCCGCGACATCGTCCATGAGTCCGAGATCGACCTGGCCCTGGTGGACATTCACCTGTCGGACGGGCCGACCGGCATCGACCTGGGCCGTGAGCTGGAGCAGGACCTGGGTGTTTCGGTGCTGTTCATGACCGGCAATCCCGGCATGGTCCGCGACGGCGTCGCCGGGGCCATCGGCGTCCTGTCCAAGCCCGCCGACGAACAGGCCGTCCAGACCGCCGTCGACTACGCCATGCGCCGCCGCCAAGGCCAGCCGGTGCAATACGCACCCCCGGGACTGCAGCTTTTCGGCTGATCCAGCCCCGCCTCCACAGTCAGGCAAGCGGCTCCGCACCACTGTGATGACGCTTGGTCACGCGCGCACGCTGCCTGGAAAATTGACGATAACGACAGTATTTCTAAAAAGCTTCACCGTTGACCGCGGCCCTGTGGTCGCGATGATGGGGATGATCTGACGGGGGCGTCAGTTCGACGACTGACTAAAAGGGGATCACGAATGCGCATCATCCGATGTCGAGACATCGAGGCTCTGACGCGGCTTTAGGCCGGGTTTTCGGCACATCCGCTGTCACCAGCGGCCACGTAACACACGACAGCAGACGGAAGGCGACGGCACGAACCGATCGCCCGGGCTTGTCATGTTTTCTGTTCAAGGGGATTTTTCATGAGACAATTCACCGGCCATCGCGCCCTTCTGTTCGCCGCCGCATCGACAGCGGTTCTGACGATCGCGACTGGCGCCGCCGCGCAAAGCGCAGGCGCGCCCAGCGCCGCTGATATTGACGAAGTCGTCGTCACCGGGACGCGCGTTCCGGGCCGCACCCGTCTGGACACCCTGGTGCCCGTCGACGTCGTCACCAGCGAAGCGCTGCAGCAGCGCGGCACGACCGAACTGGCGTCGCAGCTGGCCGTCGCTGTGCCCTCCATCGCCTTCCCGCGCCCGTCGCTGACCGACGGCACGGACTCGGTGCGCCCGGCGACCCTGCGCGGACAGGGACCGGACCAGACCCTGGTGCTGGTCAACGGCATCCGCCGCCACGTCTCGGCCCAGGTGAACACCAACGGCACGGTCGGGCGCGGCTCGGCCCCGGTCGATCTGAACGCCATCCCCAGTTCGGCCCTGGACCGGGTTGAAGTGCTGCGCGACGGCGCATCGGCCCAATACGGCTCGGACGCCATTGCGGGCGTGATCAACCTGCGTCTGCGCGAAGCCTCCAGCGGCGGCGGGGCCTCGGCGACCTATGGTTCGTATCTCTCCAGCGTGAACCTGCCCAATGCGGGCAAGAAGGACTTCACCGACGGCAAGCAGCTGACGGTTTCGGCCTGGCAGGGCTTCGCCCTGGGCGCCGACGGCTTCCTGACGGTGTCGGCGGAATACCGCGACCGCGACTACAGCAACCGCGCGGACCTGAACCCGACCGCCGTGCCGCAGCGGATCACAGGCCGGTTCGGCGACCCGGAAAGCACCGACTGGTCGATCTACGCCAACGCCGGAAAGCCGCTGAACGCCAGTTGGTCGGCCTATGGCTGGGCGGGCTATCAGGAGCGTTCGGCCCTGTCGGCGGCCAGCTATCGCAATCCGCTGACCCAGCCGACGCAGAGCGTGCCGGAAATCTTCCCTGACGGCTATCTGCCGCTGATCGGCGTGGACACCCAGGACCTGACGGCCAACGGCGGCGTGCGCGGACAGGCGGGCGGCTTCGATATCGACGTCAGCCTGGGCTATGGCCGCAATGCGCTGGACTACAGCGTCCATGACACCATCAACGCCTCATACGGCGCCCAGTCCAAGACCGACTTCTACGCCGGTTCGGTGACCTATGATCAGCTGGTGTTCGGCATCGACGCAAACCGCGCCTATGAGGTGGGTCTGGCCGGTCCGTTGAACGTGGCCTTTGGTCTGGAGGCCCGCCGCGAAACCTATGAGATCGGCGCGGGCGAGCCCCAGTCGTATGATCGCGGCCCGGTCGCGGGCAAGGGCTCGGCGTCGCAGGGCTATGGCGGTTTCGCGCCCTCCAACGTCCTGTCCAAGAACCGCAGCAATGTCGGCGTCTATGTCGATGTCGAAGGCGAACTGGTCGAGAACTTCACCGCCTCGGCGGCCCTGCGGTACGAAAACTACTCGGACTTCGGCGACACCCTGACGGGCAAGGTCGCGGCGCGCTACGACTTCAATCCGCACCTGGCCGTGCGCGGCGCGGTGTCGACGGGCTTCCGTGCGCCCAGCCTGCAGCAGCAGTATTTCACCCAGACCTCGATCACCCTGGTGCCGCCTGCGACGCCGGGCGGTCCGACCACCTTCACCGAATCCGGCACCTTCCCCTCCAACAGCGTCATCGGGCGCGCGCTGGGCGGCACGGACCTGGAGCCGGAAACCTCGGTCAACTATTCGCTGGGCACGGTGTGGCGTTACGGCGGGTTTGAGCTGACCATCGACGCCTATCAGATCAATGTCGAAGACCGGATCATCCTGTCGGGTCTGCTCAGCGGCAACCGCACGGCGGCGGCGGGAACCAACGCCAAGATCATCGCTGATCTGCTGGACTCGGTGCCGGGCGGCGCCACCTCGGCCCGCTTCTTCATCAACGGCGTCGACAGCAAGACCAAGGGCATCGACATCGTCGGCCGCTATCGCTGGAACAGCGCCGATGTCGGCCGGTTCGACTTCACGGTCGCGGGCAACATCAATGACTTCAAGGTCACCCGCTACCCGACGACGCGCACCTTCTCCTCGACCACGGTCCTGCCGCAGGAGGTCGATCTGTTCGACCGCCGCGAGCGCGTCCGCTTCGAGCGGGGCGTGCCGCAGTGGAAGGTCAACTTCCAGACGGACTGGAGCTATGAGGCGTTCGGCGTGACGGCCCGCACCACCTTCTATGGCGACACCCTGAACGCAGGCACGCCTGCGGATGGCAGCGGCGACGTGCGCACGGGCGTGCGCGGCGTGGTCGATCTGGAGGGACGCTACACCCTGTCGAACGGCGTGGTGCTGGCCCTGGGCGCGGACAATCTGCTGGACACCTATCCCAAGCAGACCCCGGCCGCCTTCCTGGGGTCGACGGGCGGTTCGCCCTATTCGTCCTTCTCGCCTTTCGGCTTCAACGGGCGGTTCGTCTATGGCCGCGTCAGCGTGAAGTGGTGATTGCGGGCGCGGGGGGCGGGTTTCGGTCCGCCCCCTGCGCGCCTCAGCCCAGCCATTTGGACAGGACGGCCAGTAGCAGCGGCATCTGAAGCGGCTTGGCCAGATGGTCGTCCATCCCGGCGGCCCGGCAGTGGGCGATCTGCTCGGGCTGGACATTGGCGGTCAGGGCGATGACGGGGATGCGGCGGTCGCCGGGGGCTTCCAGGCGGCGGATCTCGCGCGTGGCGGTCAGGCCGTCCATCACCGGCATCTGCACGTCCATCAGCACCAGATCATAGGCGCCGAACCGCAGGGCGTTCAGGGCCTCTGCGCCATTGTCGACCGTGGTCGCCTGGACGCCCAGCTTGGTCAGGATTGTCGAGAACAGCTCGCGGTTGGCCTGGGTGTCGTCCACCACCAGAATGCGCGGCTGACCCTTCAGGCCGCCGATCTCATCCCTAAGGGGCGCGGCGGCCCCGACGCTGAGCGGCAGGCCGACCTCGAACGAGAAGGTCGACCCCTCGCCCAGCTGGCTGACCGCCGACAGACGGCCGCCCATCGCCTCGACCAGACATCTGGAGATCGCCAGCCCCAGGCCGGTGCCGCCGTACAGGCGCGTGGTCGAGGGGTCCGCCTGGGCGAAACGCTCGAACACATTGGCCAGGGTGTCCGGCGTCATGCCGATGCCGGTGTCGGTCACCGTGATCTTCAGGCGCCAGTCGTCATGATCGCCCGGGTGTCCCCCCACGTGCAGGCAGACCGCGCCCTGGGCCGTGAACTTTGCGGCGTTGCCCAGCAGGTTCAGCAGCACCTGACGCAGCCGCCCTTCGTCGCCCAGCAGAGAGGCGGGCAGGGCGGGGTCGACGGCGACCTGCAGCGCCAGTCCCTTGGCGGCGCACTGGGTCTCGATGATCTCCCTGACGTCGTCGGTCAACTGGACCGGATTGAAAGGGCGGGGGTCCAGGTCGATGGCCCCCTTCTCCAGCTTGGAATAGTCCAGCACGTCGTTGATGACGGCCAGCAGCGCCTTCGACGCCGTGGCGATGCGGTGGACATAGCCGCGCTCCGTCTCGGGCAGGGCCTTGCTGGAGGTCAGCAGGTTGGAGAAGCCCAGAACGCTGGTCAGGGGCGTGCGCAGTTCGTGGCTCATGTTGGCCAGGAACTCGCTCTTGGCGGCGGCGGCGCTTTCGGCCCGCTCCTTGGCCTCGCGCAGTTCGGCCTCCATCGCCTTGCGGTCGCTGATGTCGCGGATGACGACGATGGCGTCTTCACGCCCGTGTTGCGCGTTGACGGTGGCCCTGAAGGTGCACTCGACCCAGATGACGGTGCCGTCGCGGTGGACGGCGCGGTGCTCCAGACGATTCTGCTCGCCCGTTCTCAGCGCGTCCTGGATCGCCTTGCTGACCTTTCTGCGGTCGGGCGGATAGACGTAGTCGAGCGGATCGCCCGACATCTCCTCCAGCGTCCAGCCCAACAGATTATAGATGGCGGGCGAGATGTATTTGCTTGTGCCGTCGGGCCGGACGCGGGTGATGACGTCGGCGACGTTGTCGGCCAGCAGCTTGTAGCGCGCCTCATCCTTGCGGGCCTGGATCACCTGCTGCTCCAGGTCGGTGATGTCGGTCACCGCGCCGAAGATGGCCTTCAGGGCGCCGTCTGGGGCCAGTTCCGGGCGCGCCTGGACCATGACGTGCCTTTGCACGCCGTCGTGCCGGTTCAGGCGCAGGCGGTAATGCTGTTCTTGCCCGGTGGCGACCACCTGCTGGATCGCCGCAGCCATCCGGGCGCGGTCCTCCTCTGGAAACATGGTGCGGAAGGTTTCAAGACTGGGCTCGCCGTCCGCCGGGTCCAGCCCGTGCAGCCGAAAGGTCGTGTCGGTCCATTTGATTGCGCGGGTGGCCCAGTCGATGCGCCAGTGGCCCACCCCCGCCATGTCCAGGACCGCCAGCCGCTCGTCGCACAGGCAGTCCCGCGCGCCCTCCTCACGCTGTTCGTCCCCGTCAGGCGATGCCTTAATGGGGTCCATACTGCTGTGAATGGGGGACATCGCGATACTCCGGCGATTGCCGGGCTATCAATCTCCGGCAAATTCTTTGTTACCGAAACGGGCTGGCGCCGATCAGCGCACGAATATTTTGCTCTTTGGGCGGGTCATGAGGCTCAGTTCGCGGGTGGTTCGCCGGGCGCCTCGCCCAGGGCGCGCACATTCAGGGGCTCGGGTCTGCGGCTGGCCTGCAAAGGCAGGTCGGGCACAAGCAGGGTCGCGGCGAAGCCCAGCAGACAGACGATGAACCCGGCGAAGATGACGCCTAGGATGGCGCTGCTGACGGCCTCGCGCACTTCTGGATCGACGGCGACGGGGGCGCCGTTCCGGGTCGACTGATGGGCCTCGACCGTCATCCGCTCCAGTTCGGCCAGCGACAGGGTGCGGACCTGGGCGGTCGGTTCGGCGTTCGGGGCGGTCTTCATCGGGGCGGCCAGATTGTGGGTCAGCACCGCACCAAACACGGCGACGCCAACGGTCGATCCGACCTGACGGAAGAACTGGCCTGCACTGGTCACCACGCCCAGCTTGTCGCGCGGCACGGCGTTCTGGGTCGCCAGATTGAACACGCTTTGCGCCGGGCCTAGCCCCAGACCCAGCAGGGTCACGCGCCACATGATGTCGAACAGGCCTGCGTCCGACGGCGTCTGCGACAGCAGGAAGGCGGCGAACGCCGTCAGGGCCGCGCCCCCGACCATGACCATCTTGTAGCGGCCGATCCTGTTGACCAGGAAGCCGCTGGCCGTCGCCGTCAGGATCAGGCCCAGCGTCAGCGGCGTCATGGCCAGTCCGCTGGTGGTCGCCGCCAGACCCAGACCCGTCTGCAGATAAAGCGGCAGGAAGGACACCATGCCCATGAAGGCCATGAACATCAAAAAGGCCGCCAGATTGGCCGTGGCGAAGGTGCGGTTCTTGAACAGGTCCAGCGAGATGATGGGGTTGCCGACCCGCGCCTCCACGATCAGGAAGACGACCAGCGACGCCGCAGCCAGGGCGAACAGGCCCAGGATGTGCGGCGCATTCCAGCCCGCCATGCCGCCCCAGCTCAGGGCCAGCAGCAGGGGCACGAAGGTGGTGATCAGAAGCGCGGCCCCGGCGAAGTCGATCTTGCCGCCCACACGATGTGTCAGGCGCGGCATCTTCACCAGAATCATGAACAGGGCCAGCCCCGCCAGCGGCAGGTTGATGTAGAAGACCCAGCGCCAGCCCGCGACCTCATAGCCCAGCAGGTGGGCGGTCGGCAGGTCGGTGAAGAAGCCGCCGATCAGGGGGCCGATCACGCTGGCCAGACCGAAGGTGGAGCCGAACAGGCCGCCCAGCTTGGCCCGCTCACGCGGCGGGAACAGATCGGCGATGACGGCGAAGGCCGAGGTGATCAGGGCGGCGCCGCCCAGACCCTGAATGGCGCGGAAGACGATCAGCTGGACCATGCCGCCGCCCAGCAGAGGCAGGTCGCCGAACTCGCCCGACAGACCGCACAGCACCGAGCCGATGATGAAGATGGCGATGCCGACCACCAGGATCGGCTTGCGGCCATAGATGTCCGACAGCTTGCCATAGATCGGCACCATGACCGTCGAGGCCAGCAGATAGGCGGTGGTCACCCAGGGATAGAGCTCAAGCCCTGAAAGCTGGGCCACGATCCGCGGCATGGCGGTCGAGACGATGGTCTGGTCCAGGGCGGACAGCAGGAAGACGATCATCAGCGCGATCAGGGTCACGCGCTTTTCCAGGGGCGAGAAGGTCTGCGGTTCTGCGTGCGTCATGACGCCGCACATGACGCAGGTTTTTGGTCTTGTCCATGAAATGCCATCTTCTGGAACCGGCCCGGCATCGAATCGTTCGTTTCCCATCAAGGAGAGACGACATGCTGAAATGGGCTTTGATTTTTGCGGTGATCGCCATCGTCGCCGGTCTGCTGGGCTTTGGCGGCATTGCAGGGGCGGCGGCGGGCATCGCCAAGTTCCTGGCGGTGCTGGCGTTGATCGTCTTCGCCGTGTTCCTGATCCTGGGCTTCACGGTGGCCAAGAAGGTCACCTGATCGGGACCGGGTTCTGATCGTCTGACGGCGGCTCGCAAGGGCCGCCGTCTTGCGTTTGGCGCCTAGCCTAATCGACGTTCGTGTGGCTGATCTCTCAGATCGTCATTCCGGGGCCGAGCGAAGCGATGAACCCGGAACCCAGGGCTACGGTCGCGCCCCTTAAACGCATCCCTCCGCCGGATGAGAGTCTCCTGGGTTCCGGGTTCGCCCTGCGGACGCCCCGGAATGACGCTTGTGGGACGAATCTCGACTGGCTCTAGTTCGTCGTCCAGGTCATGGTCACGCCGATGGTGCGCGGACGCAACGGCGTGGTGGTTAGGGCCTCGGGCAGGCGGAAGGGATCGCCGAACGCAAAGGTGTTGGCTGAGGTGTTGAAGGGGTTGGTGACATAGGCGCTGGCCCGCCAGTGCCCCGTCTCGACGCCGATTGAGGCGCGGGCCGTGACATAGTCCCCCATCTTGTGGCGTTTCTCGGCGTCGAAGGTCAGGCGCGACGGCCCGACATAGGCGACGGACCCATCGGCGATCAGGTCCATCCGGTCGCTCATCGGACGGCGCCAGCTGACGTTGATGTTGGTCGACACCGCAGGCACGCCCGGCAGGCCCGAGTTGCCCTTTGAGTTGAACAGATCGTACGACCTGGTGACCCGCGGATGGGCCAGCAGGGCGTTGGTTCGGATCTCCAGGCTTTCGATAGGGCGCCAGTTCGCCTCGATCTCCAGCCCGGTGTTGGCCCCGTCGCCCACATTGACCGTGTAGGACAGGCCGCTGGGCAGGAACTGGTCGCTCTGCAGGTTGCGCCAGTCGGCGTAGAACAGGGCCGCGCGCATCTGGATGCGTCCATCCTGCATCACGCCCTTGGCACCGAACTCATAGTTCCACAGCGAGTCCCCGCCATAGGCGCGCAGAGGTCTGACCACGGCGCTGGCGAACTGTTCCGTGATGGGGCCGGCGGTGTTGAAGCCCCCGGCGCGGTGGCCCTGGCTGATCTGGCCGTAGAAGGACCAGTTGTCGTCAGGCCGCCAGCTCAACGCCAGTTTGGGCGAGAAGCCGGACGTGCGCCCCTTACCGTCGAACGGGCGCTCATCCTTGCCCTGACGGACCATGGAGGCGGTCTCGTAGTCGACGACATAGTAGCGCCCGCCGAAGATCAGGCTGAGGTCGTCGGTCAGGTCATAGGTCGCCTGGGCGAAGCCGGCGAACTCGCTCTGCCAGTCCTGGCGGTGTTCGTCATAGACGGCGTACTGGGTCGGCCACAGGGCGGTCAGGTCGACGTTGTTCTCGATCACCGTGTCGGACCAGAACAGGCCGGTCAGCCAGCGCAGACGCTGGCCGCGCGGCGAACTATAGGCGATGTCCAGCACGTTCAGGTCGATGTCGCGGTGGTCGTCCAGGGCGCCGATGCGTCCGTTGGAGCCGAAGAATTTCAGACCGCTGGAGGCGTCATAGCGGCTGACGAAGGAATGGCTGACCCGCGCCGCCGTGGCCTCCAGACGACCCCAGTCGCCATTGCCCACCAGGCGGGCGTAACCCATGCTGAAGATGTTCTCGTGCGGCTCGCGCACCAGGTTCTCGCGCCGGGCGCCGTTGACGGTGCGGTAGATGTAGTGGGTGTCTTCGGTCTTGATCTGCTGGCCCACCCCGCCGCCCGACAGGTTCCATTCGGGCGTGAGGTCGAAGCTGTAGGACAGGCGCCCGCCCGAGCGTCGGCCGTTGTTCACCCGGCGCAGGTTCAGGGCTTCGTCGTCGATATAGCCGCCCGTCTCCTCCTCATAGGCGACCAGCCGCACCGCGCCCCGGCCGTCAAGGAGCGGCAGGTTGCCCACGATCGCCGTCTCGCCGCTGGGATCGCCGCCCCGCGTGTCGGCATAGCCCGCCGACAGGCTGAGCAGGCGTTTTTCCGTGTCCGGCGCCTGGGGCACGATGCGCAGCACCCCGCCGATGGGGCCGGTGCCGTACAGCACGCCCTGCGGGCCGCGCACCACCTCGACCCGGTTGATGTCGATCAGCTTCAGGTCCGGGTCCGGGGCGCTGTAGGTCAGGGGGACGCGGTTCAGATAAAGACCGACAGTGGACTGGGTCTGGCCGGTGAAGGCGCCGTCCGACATGCCGCGCAGCAGGATCTTGTTCCGGCCCGATCCCAGATTGGTCACCGTCATGCCCGCGACCAGGGCGCTGAGATCCGAGGCGCCGACCGCGCCGCTTTCGATGATCTGCTGGCCGGTGAAGGCGGTCAGGGCGGTGGGGGCGGTCTGGGGCGATTCCGAACTGCGGGTGGCGGTGACGATGACGTCGCTCAGCGTCGGGCTGAGGGCCGTAACCGGTGCAGGCGGGCGGGGGGCGGGCGCGGGCGGCGCTGGCGGCGGGGCGGCCGGGCGCGCCGCGCGGCGGATGATGACCGCGCCGTCGGGGCGGATCTGATAGACGCAGTTGCTGTCGGCCAGCACGCGCGTCAGGGCCGTATCCAGCCGCATGGACCCGGTCAGACGGGGCGAGGCGCCGGTGCAGGACGCCACATCGCCGCCCAGCGACACCCGGGCCTGAACCGCCAGGTCCAGCAGGGCGCCGCGCACGGTCTGGGCGGGGATGTTGGCGCTGAAGGTTCGGGGCGACGAGGCAAGCGCAGGCGACGCCGCAAGCAGCAGCGTCACCAGGCCGCCGAGGGCCGGCTCCATCAAGCCACGCATGTGCGACGAAGGCTAGGCGATCAGCCTAGCCGGGGACGCGTGCGGACAGGCGCACTTCGCTCGGGGTGCGCTCTACGGTGACGGGAGAAAAGTCGCGAAGTTGAGCCAACATGGTCGTTTCATCTGCAATGCGCAGGGCGCCCGTGAAACGAAGGCCTCGCGCGGAGGCGGCCACTGTAAACGGCTTGTCGAAATAGCGCGACAGGTCACGACTGATATCGGTGATGGAGGCGTCGCGGTAAACCAGAACGCCGCTGCTCCAGCTGGAGACGCTGTCGGCGTCGACGGCGCCCAATTCTACGGCGTCGCCGCCGACCTGATGCAGTCGCTGGCCCGCCGTCAGGCGCACGGGCGCGCTGGCCGACTTCGGCTGGACGGAGACGACGCCCCGCTCCACGCCGATGACGAAATCATCATTGTGGCTGACGATGTTGAAGGCGGTGCCGATCACGCGGACCTCGCGCCCGTCCGCCTCGACCGTGAAGGGGCGGCCGGCGTCATGCGCCACGTCGAAGGCGGCCTCGCCGTCCTTCAGCGCGACCTGGCGGCGGCCGTCGTTGAAACGGACCTGCAGGCTGGAATGGCGGTTCAGTTTGACGGTCGAGCCGTCTTCAAGCGTGATGGTCTGGGGCGCGTCCTGGGTCTGATAGGTGAGGGGCCGATCCATGAACTGGGGCCACAGGCCCGCCGTCAGGGCAGCCGCCGCGGCCACGCCGACGACCGGATAAAGCCAGACGCGACGGCGTGACACGCGCGCGTCATCGTTGGCCGCGCGGCGCAGCGGCGTCACCGTCGTCATGGGGACGACGGCGGGCGCGACGGGTTCGGCGGCCAGGGCGTCGTCCAGATCGACCCAGACCTGCTCCAGGGCGTCATAGGCCGTGCGGTGCGCGGGCGAGACGGCGATCCAGTCGCCGAAGGCGCGCCAGTCGGCCTCCGACGCCTCGACGTCGCTCAGGCGCACGAACCAGGTCAGCGCCTGCTCCTCGACTTGCCTGTGCTGCGTCATGCGCCCGCCCATCCCTGTGCTGCACCATGCAGCACCCATGGATACGACGTCGCCACGCGGGCGGCGCCTCCAAGAATACTGTCACCGACGGGTGAGCGGGTGTCGAGACATCTGCTCATTTGCGCATCCTCGCGGCCAGAATACGCAGGGCGTCCATCATGTGCTTCTCGACAGAACTGCGGGATATGCCCTGTTTTTCAGCGACCTCGGCGTAGCTGAGGCCGTCGAACTTGTGCAGCCGAAAGATCGTGCGGGTCTTTTCAGGCAACTGGTCCAGCGCCGTCATCAGGGTCTGCAGCCGCTGGCGTCCCGCGACCACGGCCTCGGCCGAGGGGGCGTCATCGACGTCGTCGCCGTCTTCGGCGCCGTGCATGGCCACCCGCCAGGCGCCGTCGCGCGCCGCTGAACGGCGGCTGGAGCGCCACCGGTCCAGCAACAGATTGTTGGTCAGGCGATAGAGGTAGGCGCGCGGATCACGGATTTCGGCGTCCGCCGGGGTGCGCGACACCTTCAGAAACAGTTCCTGCAGGACATCCTCGACATCGCCGCGTCCGCCCAGCCGCGACGCCGCGAACCGACCCAGATCGTCGCGCATCTCAAGATAGACGGTGGTGAGGCGGGGCGGGTCGAACGGGGGCAAACTGAACTCATCTCCGCTGGACGCCCATGCGCGTGTCGCCAGGCGCAGCACAGCCTGTTCGAACTGCGTTTGTTTAATGCCGTGGCGAAAGTCGTGAGGCAAGCGCCAGATGGCGGCGTCATCTGAGTCGAGGGGCCGCAAGAGCCGCAAACCCGATCGAGGACGATGATGACGACCGTTGCGCCGAAAACCGCCTATCTCGGCTGGCTTTCCCGCGTATTGGCGTCGGCGAAAAAGGTCGCGCCCGAACGGACCGAGCGCGCCGATCTCGTGCTGGGCTATGCGACGGGCTATGACGCGGCGGTGATCGCGCCCTTCGTGCGCTCGCTGCGGTCGTGGTTTGACGGAACCATCGCCCTGGTGGTCGACCGGCGCGATGATGTCCTGGCCCTGCTGGAAGAACACGAGGTCGTCGCCGTCCATCCCGAACCGGCCGCGGGCTGGGAGCCCCATGCGGTGGTGGCGCGCTTTTCCGCCTATGCCGACCTGATCGAACGCTGGCCGGATGCAGACAGCGTCTTTGTGACCGACGTGCGCGACGTCGTCTTCCAGGGCGATCCGTTCGCGCCCCGTCCGGCGCAGATGGAAGTCTTCAACGAGTGGGACGGCGGCGACCTGGGCGCCCACGCCTTCAACACCAAACATCTGACCGCCGTGTTCGGCGAGGACATCGCCGCCAGCCTGGCCGACAAGGCCTGCCTGTGCGTCGGCACCATCATCGGTCCGCGCGACGACGTGCTGCGCCTGTGCCGCACCATGCTGATGCTGGCCGCCATTCCCCGGTCGGAGATCGGCGGCGCCTTTGGGGCCGATCAGGCCGTCTTCAACATGGCCATCCACTACGGACTGGTCCGGGCGTCGGTCCAGCCCAACTATCGCCGGGTCGCCACCATCGGCATGACGCCGGGGGATATGCTGCACTTCCATGAGGGCAGGGTGGTCAATCCCACGGGCGGGTTCAGTCCCATCGTCCACCAGCACGACCGCCATCCGCATCTGGCCGACCCCATCCATTCGCTATGGGGCAAGGGCTTGCGCTACTGCGGGCGCACCAAGTCCAAGACGGCGGCGGATCGGGGTCTGCGGCTGCAACGGTCCCTGATGCGGCGTCTGCCGGAACTTCGCTGAGCGCGCGCCATGTATGACGAATGGCGGGTCGGCTTCACCCGGCGACCGATAAACCATGTGCTTGAGCCGGAGGCGCTGACGGCGGACGCAATCGTCTGGCTGCCGCCGTGCCCGCGCAGTTTCCAGTTCATCGCCGACCCGTTCGGGATCGAGCGCGACGGGGTGACGACAATCTTCGTCGAGGCCTTCGACTATCGCGTGCGACGTGGCGAAATCCATTATTATCAGTACCGGGGCGACGCCCTGATCGGGCAGGGGCTGGCGCTGGCCGAGCCGTTCCACCTGTCCTATCCCAGTCTGATCGAGGACGGCGGCGAACTGTATATGCTGCCGGAAGGCTACAAGAGCGGCGGCCTGACCCTGTATCGGTGCGAGCGTTTCCCGGATCGCTGGACGCCGGTTCAGCGCCTGCTGGACCTGCCCGCCATCGACGCGACCGTGGTCAAGCATGACGGGCGGTGGTGGATGTTCCACGCCCTGCCGGGACCGGACGACCGGGCCATGCGTCAACTGCACGTCGCCTATGCCGACGACCTGAAGGGGCCGTGGATGTCGCACCCCGGCAATCCGGTCCGGACGGGGTTTCTGGAATCGCGGCCGGGCGGGACGGCGTTCGCGCATGAGGGCCTCCTTTATCTGCCGGTGCAGGAATGCCGACCGACCTATGGCGCGGCGATCCGGCTGCTCAGGATCGACGCCCTGACCCCGACCGACTTCTCCGCCAGCCTGGTGCACAGGATCACGCCGAAGGGGCTGTTGGACGGGTTCGCCGACGGGCTGCACACGGTGTCGGGCGATCAGCGGCTGACGGTCATCGACGTGAAGGGGCTGCGCCGGTCGCCGGCCGAGAAGCGGATCAAGCTGCAGTACAAGCTGCGTCGCCTGTTCGGGCTGAATGGTCCGCGTCGGCGCAACCAAACGGATGCGGCATGAAGATCGCCGTCGTCCTGCCGCGCGGCAGCCTGTTCGACGTCGGCAAGATCAATTCGATGGAGCGGGTCGCCCTGACCCTGAACCATTGGAGCCGTTTCAACGCCGACATCCGTTTCGTCTGCGAGGACGGGGCGGCCAACCCCGCCGCACCGGATCAGACCCTGTTCGTGCCGTCAGGTCTGGGCAAGCGGGGCCACACCGCCGCCGTGGTCGCGGCGCTGGAGGCCTTCCAGCCCGACGTGATCGAATATCACCAGCAGCTGGCCGGGGCGGCGGACATCGCCAGGCGCCTGCCGGGACGCGTGCACGTCCTTTATCGCCACACGCGGTTCAAGCCCGCCTCCAACCTGATCGACCGCTGGCGCTATCATGCGCGGCTGAAGGCGTTCGATCGGCTGATCTTCGTCAGCAGGGCGGCGCGCGAAGAGTTCCTGCGCGACTATCCGGGGTTCGGCGCCGCCGCCGTGGTGATCTGCAATCCCATCGACGTCGAGGTCTGGCGCGGGGATGCGGGCAAGCGCGAAAACCTGATCTTCTTCTCCGGCCGCACGCTGGAGGAGAAGGGAGTCGATTCCTTCTGCGCGGCCCTGGCCGAGACGCTGGACCAGGCGCCTGACTGGCGCGGCGCCCTGATGCTGGGCGAATGGGAGCGGAACAGGGACTGGGCCGAGCCGCACCTGCGCGCGCTGGACCGGTTCGGCGACAGGGTCGAAATCCACAGGTCCGCGTCGCCCGATCAGGTCATCGCCGTGGCCCGCCGCGCCGCCATCGCCGTCGTGCCCTCGCGCGTCGCCGAAGCCCTGGGCCTGACCGCGCTGGAGGCCCATGCGGCGGGCGCGGCCCTGATCTCGTCAGGGCGAGGGGGCTTGCGCGAGGCCAGCGGCCCGCACGCCATCTATGTCGATCCGCCCGAGGCCGACGGGCTGGCTGCGGCCATGCAGCATCTTGTCCGCCATGACGCCGAACGGGCAGACATGGCGCGTGAGGCCCAGGCCTTCGTCGCCCAGACCCATGCGCCCGCACTGCGCGCCGCAGAACTGGACGATCTGCGTCTGCGCCTGACCGAAAGCCGTTCCCTAGCCACCCGTCGACCGCGCCCCGCGCATTAGTCCGACCCTGACCAGGCCTGTTTGATGACCGATCTCCTGTCCGCCCTGTCCGTTCGGTTTGAAGGCCTGTTCCAGCGTCGCAAGAGGGGCGCGGATCGCATCCGCGACCTGCCCGACCGCCGCCTGCTGGCCACGGCCTATATTCCGGCGCTGGCGGCGCGTGGCGGGCTCATCCTGTGGGTCGGCTGCCGGGCCTATACGGCTGAGGATTATCCGGCGCTGGAGCAGTGGGGCGCCGAGGTCTGGACCACCGACATCGACCCCAAGGCCGCGCGCTGGGGCCGGGCAGGCCGTCACCAGACCGGCGACCTGTGCCAGATCGATCAGGTCTTCGACGACCTGCGCTTCGACGCCATCGTCTGCAACGGGGTGCTGGGCTTCGGCGTGGATTCACCCGCGTCGCAGGAACAGGCCATGACGGCCATGGCGGGCATTCTGAAGCCGGGCGGACTGCTGCTGCTGGGCTGGAACAACGACAAGATCGATGATCCGCTGAAACTGTCCGCGACGGGACGTTTCTTCACCACCGGCCATATCGGCAGCCAGCCGCCGCGCGTGCGCTTCGACGACGTCACCCATGTCTATGACACGCTGGAGCTGGCGCGTCCGGTTCACTGAAAGCGGGCAGCCGGGGGGCGGATCAGCCGTCCATTTCGGTCAGCAGCCAGTCGCGGAACCGCTTGATCTTGGGCACCGAGCGCCGGTGCTGCTGGCACACGATCCAGTAGGCGTGGCCCAGGGTCGAAACCTGGTCGAACAGCCGCACCAGCCGCCCTTCGGCCATGTCCATGCGCCAGAAGAAGGGGCTGAGGATCGCCACCCCCTGACCGGCCATGGCGGCGTGTCCGTCATTGGCCTGGGAATCCAGACGCACGCCCGGAACGTTCAGGGGGCGGGCGTCGATGCCGGCGTCGCTCAGCCATTGCCGCCACGCCGGGTCATGGGCGCTGATCAGGGGCAGGCGGGTCAGGTCCTGGGGCGTCAGATGGCCGCCGTGCCGCTTCAGAAAGGCGGGGCTGCACATGGGGGTGAAGTCCTGGGTCAGCAGCCGGTGCGCATCCAGCCCCTCCCACGGGCCGATGCCCGAGCGGATGGCGACATCCAGACCCTCTGAGGCAAAGTCCGACAGGTTGTTGTTGACCAGCAGGCGCACGGCCATTTCGGGATGATCCATCTGGAAACTGCCCAAACGCCAGGCCAGCCAGGCGTTGGCGAAGGTCTGGGTGGTGGAGATGGTCAGGGTGCCCTGATCCTCGGCCCGCAGTTCGGCGAAGGCGGCCTCGATCTCGTCCAGCCCGCGCCCGATGCCCGCCGCCGCCCGGCGCGCGGCGTCGGTCAGGATGACGCGGCGTTTCTCGCGCCGGAACAACTGCATCCCCAGCCGTTCCTCCAGCAGCCGGATCTGGTGGCTGACCGCCGCCTGGGTCATGCCCAGTTCATTAGCCGCTGTGGTGAAGTTCTCATGCCGGGCGGCGGCTTCGAACACGCGGACGGCGGCGAGGGGCGGAAGCGGGCGCATGGCAGATGATAATCACAGCTTATCATCTGCGTCGATCCATTCGTTGGCGGAAGGTCCGGGTTTGTGATGAATTGCGATCAGTCCTCCCCGACTGAAACAAGGTTCCTCCCCATGACCCTGCATCACGCACACGCCCCGTCCGCCCTCCACCGTCTGTCCCTGACGGCTGCCCTGAGCAAGTTTGCCAAAGGCTGGCTGGACGCCTCGAAAGCCTACGTCGCAACTCAGTATCGCCGCCCCTGGGCTTCGTGATCGCGTCGTCGGCGGCCAGCACGTCTGCGTACCGGACCCCCACGTTCGGATAGGCGTGCTGGCCAATATCTTTTCTAAAACCGGGTCAGTTTTTCTGCGGTTGACCCTGCGGCCCCTGTCGCTGATCGGTCCCGGACCTTCTCCCGTCCTGAGGTAATGACCGATGCGTCTGGCCCTGACCGCCATAACCCTGATGATGACGCTGGCTGTCGCCGCCTGCGGGCGCAACGATGCGCCGCAGGATCGTCTCGCCGCCATCCGCCAGGCCGGGGTGTTACGGGTCGCCACCTTCGACAGCAATCCGCCCTTCGGCTCGGTCAATCCGACCACCCGCAAGATCGAGGGGCTGGACGTCGACTATGCCCAGGCCCTGGCCGACAAGCTGGGGGTCAAGCTGGAGATCACCCCGACCAATCCGGCCAACCGCATTCCCCTGCTGGCGTCGAACAAGGTCGATCTGGTCCTGGCCAACTTCACCATCACCGAGGAGCGGGCCAAACAGGTGGATTTCTCGATCCCCTATTTCGCCTCTGGCCAGCAGTTCATCGCCAAGACCGGAACCCTGACCTCGCCCGACCAACTGAACGGCCTGCGCATCGGCGTGGACAAGGGCACGGTCAACGAGATCAATCTGCGTGAGAAATATCCGCAGGCCGTTCTGGTCGCCTATGACGACACCCCCTTCGCCTTCACCGCGCTGCGCAACGGCAATGTGCAGGCCATCAGCCAGGACGGACCCAAGCTGATCGGCGTGCTGGCCAATGCGCCCGACGCCTCGGGCTATGAAATCCCGGCCTTCTCCATCTCGCAGGACCTGATCGGCGTGGGCATTCCCAAGGGGCAGACGGCGCTGAAGACCTTCGTGGACACCACCCTGGTCGAGTTGGAGGCCAGCGGTCAGGCCCAGCGCATCTATGACCGCTGGTTCGGTCCCGACACCCGCACGCCTCTGGCGCGTTCGTACCGGATCGGTGAAAGCGCGGCTGTCGCCGCCCACTGATTGTCTCGATGTTCGACGGGTTTCTTGCGCCGCGTTACATCGGCTGGATGATCGATGGCCTGGGGGTGACCCTGGGCCTGTCGGCTTTGGCGTCGGTGATCGCTCTGGTGCTGGGTTTTGTGCTGTGCGTGCTGCGTCTGTCGCCGTCCAGGCTGGTCGCGGGTCTGGCCGCCGCCTGGCTGTCGGCGTTTCGCAACACGCCGCTGCTGGTGCAGTTGTTCTTCTGGTATTTCGGGGTGCCGGCCCTGCTGCCTGACAGTGTGATGGCGTGGCTGAATGCGCCGCACCGCATCGGCGTGGAGGCCTTCGGGGCGCCATGGCCGCCGTTCGAGATGCTGGCGGGCCTTTTGGGCCTGTCCCTCTACAGCGCCGCCTTCATGGCCGAGGAGTTCCGCGCCGGCATCTACAGCGTTGCGCCGGGCCAGACGGCTGCGGGTCGTGCGCTGGGCATGACCTCGACCCGGATCTGGCTATCCGTCATCCTGCCCCAGGCCGTCCGCATCGCCCGTGCGCCGCTGGCGGGACAGGTGATGAACGTGGTCAAGAACTCGTCCCTGACCATGGCCATCGGTCTGGCCGAGTTGTCCTATGCCGCGCGTCAGGTCGAGACCGAGACGTTTCAGGCGTTTCAGGCCTTTGGTCTGGCGACCCTGTTCTACATCGGGGCGGTGGCCCTGATCGGCGGGTTCAGCCAGCTGACGTGGGGTCGCTCCACGCCGCCGACGGGGGGCACGCGATGAACCCCTCCGTCATCACCGACAACTTGATCTATTTCCTGGTCGGTCCCTGGCCGCAGGGGCCGCTGGGCGGCGCGGCCCTGACCGTGATCCTGACGGTGCTGTCGGCGGCCATATCCGGGGTTCTGGGTCTGGTGTTCGGCGTCCTGTTGTCGGTGCTGCGCGGACCGTGGCTGGCGGTGCTCAGGCTGGGGCTGGGCCTGTTCCGGGCCATTCCGGTGCTGATGCTGATCTTCTGGATCTATTTCCTGGCGCCGATCGCCTTTGGTCTGGACGTGCCGGGCGTGGGTTCGGTCGTTGCCGCCCTGTCCCTGATCGGCGGGGCCTATCTGGCCCATACGGTCCATGCGGGGATCGAGGCCCTGCCGCGCGGCCAGTGGGCGGCGGCCTCTGCGCTGGGCCTGTCGCGCCGCCAGACCCTGTGGCTGGTCGTGGCCCCTCAGGTCCTGCCCCGCATGGCGCCCTCTGTCGTCAACCAGTGGATCGCCCTGACCAAGGACACCTCGCTGGCCTATGTGATCGGTGTCGCCGAACTGTCGTTCGTCGCCACCCAGGTATCGAACCGCGTCATGGTCTATCCCGCCGAAATCTATCTGTTCGTCGCCGTCCTCTATTTCATTCTGTGCGCGGGGCTTGAGCTCGCCGCCGGACGGCTGGCGCGTCGCTACCGGAGCCTGCCCGCATGACCGCCCCTACCGATGTCCCGGTCGTGATCGATATTCAGGGCGTCAGCAAATGGTACGGCGCCTTCCAGGTGCTGAACGACTGCGCCCTGTCGGTGCGGCGGGGCGAGGTGCTGGTCATCTGCGGCCCGTCCGGTTCGGGCAAGTCCACCCTGCTGAAGACCGTCAACGGGCTGGAGGCGTTCCAGCAGGGGGCCGTCACCGTGGACGGCGTGCGTCTGGATGACCCTAGGGTCGACCTGACCCGTTTGCGCAGCCGCGTCGGGATGGTGTTCCAGCATTTCGAGCTGTTTCCACACCTGACGGTCATGCAGAACCTGACCCTGGCCCAGGTGAAGGTGCTGGGCCGGTCCCAGGCCGAGGCCCAGGCGCGCGGCCTGATCTATCTGGAGCGGGTCGGCCTGATCGACCACCGCGACAAACGCCCCGCCCAGCTGTCGGGCGGCCAGCAGCAGCGCGTTGCCATCGCCCGCGCCCTGTGCATGGATCCGGTGGTCATGCTGTTCGACGAGCCGACCTCCTCGCTGGACCCCGAGATGGTCGCCGAGGTTCTGGACGTCATGGCCGGTCTGGCCGCGGACGGCATGACCATGATCTGCGTCACGCACGAGATGGGCTTCGCCCGCCGTGTCGCCGATCGCGTGGTCTTCATGGACGAGGGGCGGATTCTGGACGACGCGCCCGCTAAGGTGTTCTTTGCTGAGGGCGGCGTGCGCAGCCCGCGCGCCGACGCCTTCCTGAACCGCCTGCTGCGCTACTGAGGGCCAGCACAGGCGAAGGCCTTAAGCGCCTGTTCCAAATCCCTTGGGACCGCCTGCGCCGGCCGCGCCCAGGCCGCCTGTCGCCGGCGCCGACGGCGCCTTGCCGGCGGCGTTCGTGCGCAGCTTGCGGGGTGGCTTGGTGGTCGTCTTGTCGTCGTCCTGTTCGGTCTTGGGATCGGGCTTTCGATTGATGTCGGTCATCGGTTTCTCCTTTTTGCGTGCAGAGAAACAAGCCATCCTAAACCCGCCGGTTCCTGCGCGCGCCATCAGGTCGCAGTCGCCCGCCAGCCGCGCAATCGGGCCTCAGCGCAGGCTGTAGCCGCCATCTGAATACAGGGTCGCGCCCGTCATATTGCCGTTGTCCAACAGGAACAGCGCCGCCTCGACCAGTTCATCGACATGGCCGGGCCGCCCGACCACCGACAGGCGGCCATAGGCGTCGAAGGCCGGGCCGCGCACCTCGTCCGGGCGGCGCCGCCACAGGTCGCTGTCCACCGTGCCGGGCGACAGGCAGTTGACCCGGATCGGCGCCAGCTCCTGCGCCAACGCCCGCGTCAGGCCCTCGATGGCGGCGTTGCAGGCGGCGTATGCCGGATTGCCCAGCGGCCGCACCGACGCCGCGCCCGACATCAGCACCACCCCCGCATTCGGCGCCAGGACGGGCAGAGCGGCGTGGACGGCCCAGTACTGGCCCCAGAATTTGTTCCTGAACGGGCTCTCGGCTGTCTCCGGCGACGACTCGCGAAACCCGCCTGTCTGATAGTCGGCGCCGGGCGTGAACAGGCCGGACAGGGCGGGGGCGTCGGCGAAGAAGGCGGCCAGACTGTCACGGTCGGTCGTGTCCACCTGACGGGTGCGCGCCGCCTGGCCCAACTCGGCCTGCGCCGCGTCCAGCCGCGCCTGGGTGCGCCCGCCGATCAGCACATGATCGCCGCGCCTGACCAACGCCCGGGCCACGCCCAGCCCCATGCCCGAGCCTCCGCCGATGATCGCATAGGTTCTGTGTTCCATGCGGATGGGTCATAATGCGGAACTGTGCGCGCCAGTCGTGCTCATTTATCCGATCTGTGGCGAAGGATTTTCGGCAATGACGATGGGCGACATCGGGCCCGGCGGTGATGTGCGGCTGTTCCTGGCCGTCTGCGACCATGGCGGTTTCGCGCGGGCGGCAGGATCGCTGGGCCTGACCGCATCGGCAGTGGCCAAGGGCGTGGCGCGGCTGGAGGGCCGCATCGGCGTGCGCTTGTTTGAACGCTCGACCCGCCACTTCCGCATCACGCCGGAGGGCGAACATTACCGCGCCGTCTGCCGCGTCGCCGTCGGATCCGTCCGCGCGGTGGAGGAGGCGCTGGCCCTGTCCGCCAGCGAACCCGCCGGTCTTGTGCGCGTGACCCTGCCGCCGCTGCTGGGCGCCGAAATCGTGGCCCCGGCCCTGTTCGCCCTGACCGACCAACACCCCCGCTTGTCGTTGAACCTCAGCCTGGACCGCACGCCTGTGGACCTGCGCGGCGGGCAGGTCGATCTGGCCATACGCATCGGCGACCCGCCCGATGTCGCGGGGGTGATCGGGCGGCGCATCGGCGTGCAGCGGTTGGCCCTGTGCGCCTCTGCCGACTACATCGCCGCGCGCGGCGCGCCAGCGGACCGCAGCGATTTGCAGG
This sequence comes from Brevundimonas nasdae, assembly GCF_019395145.1. Taxonomy (NCBI): domain Bacteria; kingdom Pseudomonadati; phylum Pseudomonadota; class Alphaproteobacteria; order Caulobacterales; family Caulobacteraceae; genus Brevundimonas; species Brevundimonas nasdae. The sequence goes on along the minus strand of NZ_CP080034.1, from coordinate 2,258,046 downwards.
ACCATGAGCTGATCGCCACCGCCATCGACGGCCGCCCCGCCCCGTGGCGTTTCACAGAAGCGGGCAGGGAGGTGGTCTGGGCTCCGCCCGCGCGCCTGATCCTGGACGGCGCAGCCCTGGCCCTGTCCGCCATCCGCGCGGGCCGCGGCGTCGGCCTGATCCCGTCATGGCTGGCCGCCGACGATATCGTCTCGGGCCGCCTGACTGCCCTGATGCCCGACGCCGTCACCGGCCACCGCCCCATCTACGCCCTGTGGCCCGACTATGCGCCCATGCTGCCCCGCCTGCGCGTCGTCATCGACGCCGCCGCCGCCGCCATCCGTCAGGCGACCGGCGAGGGCGGCCCAACCCCTCAACCCATCGCCAATCTGTCCTAAACCGCCCAATCCGGATTGACGCCGACAATACAGATAGGTAGTGACGCGACCTCGCAGTGACTGGCGACATGGACAGGTGGCGGAGTGGTCGATCGCGCACGCTTGGAAAGCGTGTGTAGGTGAAAGCCTACCGAGGGTTCGAATCCCTCTCTGTCCGCCATTTTTCGGCATGATCTTGAATGCGCGCTGCATTCAAGGTCATGCCCTCTTCGTTTGCAACCCGTGTGCTGAAGTCCTCTCGCTGCGCTTTGGCCCCGGCCGTCGAGACGAGGCAGGTCTCCTGCGAGATGCGGATCCGTTCGGGGGCCGGCAGCTCCTCACCGCGAACCTTGTCCTCCCCCGCCGCCGCCAGCACCCTGTCGCCCGCCGGGCGGCCATAGGGACATGGCCTGATTTCAGGTCGAGGGCGAAGCATCCGGGCTGCTGAACGACAGCCGGACCGCCAGACCCTTGCCCGGTCCGCGACTGGCCAGGCGCAGTTGGCCGGACTGGGCGGTGCTCAGGGCTTCGACGATGGCGAGGCCCAGGCCGGAGCCGGTGGAGCGGTTGGGATTGCTGCGGAAAAAGCGCTCGGTCAGGCTGGGCAGAACCGCGTAGTCGACGCCTTCGCCGTGGTCCCAGACCGTGACGGCGGCGCCCTCGGGGCTGTTCGAGACATGGACGATGACCGGCGCGGCGCCGTGGCGAAAGCCGTTGTCGATCAGGTTCAGCAACTGCTCGACGATCAGGTCTTGCGAGCCCCGAACCTCGACGGTTTCGAGCGGCAGTCTGAGCCGCAGCGCGCCGGGCGTCAGCGGGTGTCGGTCGGCAAAGACCTGATAGGCCTTTCTGACGGCGCGGCCCAGGTCGGCGGTCGCGTCCGAATGGGCGGTGTCCGCGCGGGCGGTGGACAGCAGCTGGTTGATCAGATGGGTCATGCTGGCGGCGGCCGATTGCGAGTCCGTCAGCAGCCTCTGCTCCGTCCGGGTCCAGGGGCGTTTGGACGCCGCCAGCAGATCCAGGTTGGCCGCCATCACCGCCAGCGGCGTCCGCAGCTGGTGCGAGGCGTCGGCGGCGAACCGGTGCATCCCCGACGTCGACCGCTCCAGCCCCGCCAGCAGGGCGTTGAACGCGGTCAGAACCGGCGTCAGCTCGCGCGGGGCCAGGGTGACGGCGGCGGGGGCGAAATCCGTGGTGCTCGACGACGACCGCGCCGCCAGTTCATCGACCAGCCGCCTGAGCGAGTTCAGGCCCCATTGCAGGGCGGGCCAGATCAGCAAGGCCGCCAGCACCACCAGCAGGCCGGGCAGAAGAAGCAGGCTGCCGTACAGTTCGTGCAGGCTGGCCCGGCGGGAATCCAGGCTCTGGGCGACCGAAACGACCACCGGGGCGGTGCGGCCCGGTATCATGACGGTTTGCTGGGCCATGCGGACCGGCACGCCGCGCACCGTCAGGTTGGCGAAGACCGGCCGTTCGGTGTTGGCGGTCTTCAGCGTCGGCAGTTCGTGATAGCCGGTGACCATGCGGTCGCCCTCGCGGATGCCGTAGAAGACGGCGTCGCGTTCCGGCGTGTCCAGCAGGGCAAGGGACCAGGGCGCCACGTCCACGGTCACGCCCTGATCGTCCAGAGAGACGCTTTGCAGAATGGTCTGCATGGCGCCGGCCAGCAGGCGGTCGGACGTACGCTCCACCACCCGGTGCGCGGTCCAGGCGCCCACGCCCAGCAGCACGATGGCGAACACCGTCAGGGGCACGACCTGGGCGATCAGCAGGCGGTTGACCAGGCTGTGCGAGGTTTTGCTCGGCGCCCGCGTCATGGGTCGAGGCGATAGCCGCGTCCGCGGATGTTGGTGATGGCGGGGCCGTCAGGCTGCAGCTTGCGGCGCAGGCGGCCGACGTGGATCTCCAGCGCATTCAGCGAAGGCGCTTCGTCCTGGGTGAAGACCTCTGCGGCCAGCATGTCGCGGTCCACCACCTGTCCGACGCGTGACGCCAGCACCTTGAGCGCCGCCCATTCGCGCGGGCGCAACGCCAGTTCGCGGTCGCCGACCTGTGCGCGGCCCGCCTGCCAGTCGCAGACCAGCGAGCCGATGACGACGGAGCCAGCCGCCTGTCCCTGGCGGCGCCGCACGATGGCGCGCAGGCGCGCGATCAGTTCCACGGGGGCGAAGGGCTTGACCAGATAGTCGTCGGCCCCGAGGTCCAGCCCCGCCACCCGGTCGCCCAGGGCGTCGCGGGCCGTCAGCATCAGGATCGGCGTGGTCGAGCCGCGACGGCGCAGGGCGGCCAGAATCTCGAACCCGTCGATGTCGGGCAGGCCGATGTCGAGGATGGCGGCGTCGAAATCCTCGGTCTGCTCAAGCCTCAGGGCTTCGGCGCCCTGGTCGGTGCAGCGTGGCTCAAACCCCGCACTGCGCAGGCTGGCGTCCAGAGAATGTTGAAGCGCCTTGTCATCCTCGACGACGAGTATTCTCATGGGGTCACAGATGCGGGGAGCGGGGACATGGGCGCCACAATAGCGAGAAAGCCGAAGTGGTGAAGGCGTGGGGTCTGTTCGCCGTGATCTTCGCCGCCGCCTTCGCCCTGACCGCCTGCGGACGCGAGCCGGAGGGGGCGGGCACCGCGCCCCACATCCGCTGGCGGGCCGAGCAGGAAGGCGCGCTGCTGATCCGCACCAACACCAGCATGCTGGGGCCGGTGATCGACGCCTTTCGGGCGCGGTATCCCAAGGTGGAGATCCGTCTGGAGGACATGAACTCCACCATGCTGGCCAGCAATGTGGTGTCGGATGTGCTGGCCGGACGGCCGGGCGCGGACCTGGTCTGGAGCTCCGCGATGGACGTGCAGATCAAGCTGATCAACGACGGCTATGCCCAGACCTACAGGTCGCCCCACCGGCGCGCCATGCCCGACGGCATGGTCTGGCGCGATCAGGGGTTCGGCATCACGGCCGAGCCGGTGGTCTTCGCCTACAACCGTCGCCTGCTGCCGCCTGCGCTGACGCCGAACAGCCATGCGGACCTGATCCGGCTGCTGGAAGCCCGGCCTGAAATCTTCGACGGTCGCCTGGCGGTCTATGATGCCGAGCAGAGCGGCGTGGCCCTGATGCAGTTGTCGTCGGACACCCAGATCTATCCCGACGCCTGGCGGATGATGGAGGCCCTGGGCCGCCGCAAGCCCCGTCTCGACACCTCGGGGCAGCGGATGATGTGGCGGCTGGCGACGGGACAGACCCTGTTCGTATTCAACATGAACCAGTCCTATGGGCGGATCTGGGTCAGGGACCACCCCGACATCGCCCTGGTCACGCCCACGGACTACCACCTGCTGATTTCGCGGGTCGCCTTTATCCCGCGCAATGCGGCCCATCCGAATGCGGCGCGGCTTTTTCTGGATTTCCTGCTATCGCGCGAAGGTCAGGCGGCGGTCGCCAAGGCGGGCATGAGACCGGCGCGGGATGACGTTGATCCGGCGCTGCGTCCATCGCCGCCCGGCGCGCGTCCCATTCGGGTGGGGCCGGGCCTGTTGGCCAATCTGGATCATGAGCGTCGCGAGAAGCTGCTGGGCCGCTGGCGTGCGGCCATGGAGGGGGCGCCGCGCGCGCCGCTGGATCCGCACGCGCCCTGAGGGTTTCCTGTGGATAACTTCTGATCATGCAAAGGCCGCATTTCTGTCACGACGCCGTCACGTCCGGGCGCTGGACGGTTTTGGGCCTTATGCTGAAGCCTCTGCTGCGACCGAAAGTGGAATAATATTCTATATATCGGTGTTTTGTGGGCTTTAAAACGCAAAAACGCGACGTTTGACAGCAGGTCTCTGCGATATCTTACTGGCGATCGCAGCTCGGGAGAGTTCGGACACTTCCCCGACGCCGAAGGCGCAACCGCCCCGGAAACGCTCAGGCAAACGGACCGAGCTGCACGATGAACGCTGGAGAGCAGGGCGACCCGAGGGGGGTGCGGCCTTCGCCGAAGGAGCAAGGGCCGATGGCCTGAAACTCTCAGGCACGAAGACAGCGGGGGTGAAATGGCGCCGTCAGAGCGCCGAACCGCATCGGACTTCCCTGGGAGGGGACGTCGCCGCCGTCCATGAGGAATCTCGTCTTGTCTCGCTTGAACACCCGCCTGATCAGCTGCAGCAGCGCCATCGCCCTGTTGTCCTGCGCCGGAGCCGCACTGGCCCAGACCGCAGAACCCGCCCCGGAACAGACCGCATCCGTCAGCGACATCGTCGTCACCGGCTCGCGCATCGACCGCGCCGGCTTTGAAGCCCCGACCCCGACCGTGCGCCTGACGGCCGAAGACCTGTCGGTCGGCGCCCGTCCCAACATCGCTGCCGCGCTGAACGACATGCCCCAGTTCCGCGCCACCACCTCGCCCCAGACGACCGGCACCAACACCGGCGCGGGCAATGCGCCCGTGGACCTGCGCGGCCTGGGCATCAGCCGCACCCTGGTGCTGATCGACGGTCGCCGCGTCTCCAGCGAAAACGACCTGAACAGCATCCCGTCGGTTCTGGTGAAGAGCGTCGACGTCGTGACCGGCGGCGCCTCGGCGGCCTGGGGCTCGGGCGCTGTGGCAGGCGTGGTCAACGTCGGCATCGACCGCAACTTCACCGGCGGCAAGCTGGGCGCCGAATACGGCATCTCGTCCTATGACGACGCCGAGCAGGTGCGTTACGAGGGCGCTTGGGGGCGTGGTTTCGCCGATGGGCGCGGCCACTTCGTCATCGGCGGCGAATATCTGAACAACGACGGCGTGATCCCGAAGAACTCGCGCCCGAACATCGGCCGCTGGGCGACCGTCAACGGCGCGCTGACGCCGAACGTCGGCATGGCCGATGCGGCCTACGGCGGCCTGATCCTGTCGGGCGTCAACAACGGCAAGGTCTTCAACCCGGACGGCACGCTGCGTCCGTTCAACTTCGGTACGAAGAGCGGCTCCAACACCGTCGGCGGCGAAGGCCCGTCCAACGATGACCTGAGCCCGCTGGTCACGCCGCAGCAGCGCTACACCGCCATGGCCAGCGCGACTTATGAGGTCAGCGACACCCTGCGCGTCACCGCCGACATCCGCCACTCGCGGATGTGGAACAACTACATCTGGTTCGGCGACCACGACCGTGGCGACCTGACCATCGGCATCGACAACGCCTTCCTGTCGCCCGCCATCCGCAGCGCCATGGCGGCTGCAGGCGAGACCAGCTTCAAGTTCGGCCGCTTCAACTCGGACCTGTCGTATTCGACCATCGACTTCGAGCGTCTGACGACCCAGGCCACCCTGGCGGTGGACGGCGAGTTCGGCCGTAACTGGCGCTGGGGCGCCTACTACAGCCACGGCGAGTTCGAGAACAACATCGACACTCCAGGCTTCCTGCTGAAGACCCAGTTCGCCAACGCCGTGGACAGCGTCATCGACCCGGTGTCGGGCAAGCCGGTCTGCCGCGTCACCCTGACCAACGCCAACTCGGGCTGCGTGCCGATCAATCTGTTCGGCCTGGGTTCGCCGTCGCAGGAAGCCATCGACTATGTCACCGGCACGCCGCAGCAGCGCGCCACGACCAAGCTGGATTCGGTCGGTTTCAGCCTGCGCGGCGAGCCCGTCACCCTGCCGGCGGGTGATGTCTCGGTGGCCTTCGGCTTCGAAGCCCGCAAGGAATCGCTGAAGCAGACCGTCAGCGAACTGGACGCCGCCAAGGCGTTCAAGACCTTCAGCTTCTCGGCCATGGCGGGTGATTTCACCGTCAAGGAGGCCTTTGCCGAAGTCCTGGTGCCGATCGTTCGCGATCTGCCGATCCTGAATAATCTTCAGTTCAACGCGGCTGCCCGTATCTCCGACTACGACACAACTGGCTCGATCTGGTCGTGGAAGGTCGGCGCCACGAACGAGTTCTTCCCCGGCTTCCGCGGCCGGATCACCCAGTCGCGTGACATCCGTTCGGCCAACCTGTCGGAACTCTTCACGACGACGACCATCGGCTACAACTGGATCAACGATCCGGCCAAGAACGGCGCCAACGTCTATGTGTTGAACAATGGCGGCGGCAACCCGAACCTGCTGCCGGAAACGGCGGACACCCTGACCCTGGGCGTCACCTATGCGCCGCCTTCGATCCCGGGCCTGAACCTGTCGCTGGACTATTACAGCATCAAGATCGACGACGTGATCACGACGATCGCGCCGCAGGATCTGGTGAACCGCTGCAACTCGGGCAATACGGCCCTGTGCGCCAAGATCGAGCGTGACGCGGGCGGCAACCTGGTCCGCACCATGTCCACCTTCGTGAACCTGGCCAAGTATCAGACGGACGGCGTGGACGCCGAGGTGTCCTATTCGTCGGCGGCTGATCTGTGGGTGCCTGGCGCCACGGGTCGTCTGAAGATGCGTCTGGTCGGCACCTGGGTGAACAGCCTGACCACCGACGACGGCATCACCGAGATCGAATATGTGAAGTCGCAGGGCTATTCGTTCGGTCTGGGCGTGCCCAAGCTGCGCCTGAACGCCAGCCTGGGCTGGAAGGGCGAAGTGTTCGGCGTCGATCTGCGCGCCCGCTACATCTCGGCCGGCAATTACAACTCCACCATCCCTATCTCGAACAACCATATCGACGCCTTCACCTACGTCGATCTGGGGGTGACGGCTGACCTGGCGAAGTATGGCGCAGACGGCGTCGAACTGTACGCCAAGGCCACGAACCTGTTCGACAAAGAACCCCCCGTGGGGGCGTCGTTCTCGCCGTATTACGATGTAATCGGCCGGTACGTCACGGTTGGGGCTCGGTACCGCTTCTAGTTCTGGTTCCGAACCTCATGTCGTCGGCTCCCGGGTCTCCACCCCGGGGGTCGGCGGCTCCTTTTCTTCCCGCCTGAAGAGGCCGCTCATGATCTCCCGCCTTTCGCTCGCCCTGGCTCTGGCCATGTCGGCGGCGCCGCTCGCCCTGGCCCCTGTGGCTCTGGCCGAGGTCCCCAAGCCCGCCGCCATCGTCGCCGACGGCCTGCCGTCCGTGCCCGATGCGCTGGCCAACGAGACCCGTCCCTATCTGCAGTCGCGCCGCGCCGCCTTCCTGGGATGGAACGCCTCGGACCGTTCGATGCTGATCAAGACGCGCTTCGGCGCCACCGATCAGATCCATTCGGTGGCAGGCCCTGACGGCGCCCGTCGTCAGATCAGCTTTGAGAACGAGCCGGTGATGGCGGGCGCCCTGTCCCCCTCCGGCGACGTGCTGGTGGTCCAGAAGGACAATGGCGGCGACGAATTCTATCAACTCTACACCCTGGTCTCGGGCCGCCTGACGCTGGTGACCGACGGCAAGAGCCGCAACTGGTTCGGCGCCTGGAGCCGCGACGGCAAGCGGGTCGGCTATGCCTCGTCGCGTCGCAACGGCGCGGACATGGACCTGTATGTCGTTGATCCGCGCGATCCCTCCAGCGACCGACTGGTGGCCCAGGTCTCGGGCGGCGGCTGGAACATCACCGACTTCTCGGCTGACGGGGCCAAGGCCCTGGTCCTGAACCGGATGTCGATCAACCACGCGCAGGTCTATGAACTGGACCTGGCCAGCGGGCGGATGACGCAGCTGACGAATCCGCGTGCTGAATTCTCTTACGTCGATCCGCAATACGGGCCGGACGGCGCCATCTGGGCGACCTCCAATGCGGACTCTGACTTCCTGCGGCTGGGCCGCATCTCCAATCGTCGCTTCACCCCGGTCAGCACTGAGCCGCGCTGGGATGTCAGCGACTACGCCATCGCGCCTGACGGCTCGTTCATCGCCTATGCGGTCAATGAGGCGGGCGTATCGCGCCTGAAGATCCTGGACACGTCTTCGGGGGCGGTGCGCACCGTCAGTGGTCTGCCGTCAGGCGTGATCCCCTACAGCATCGGCCATGCGATCGAGATCGCACCCTGGGGCGCCATCGGCCTGTCGATGTCGTCGGCCCGTACGCCGGGCGACGCCTTCTCGGTCGATCCCCGCACCCTGGCCGTGACCCAGTGGACCCACAGCGAGACGGGCGGTCTGGACCCGGCCGTCAATGTCGAGCCGGAGCTGGTGCAGATCCCCAGCTTCGACGGCGAAGTGATCTCGGGCTTCCTCTATCGTCCCGACGCGGCGAAATTCCCCGGCAAGCGTCCGCTGATCATCGACATCCACGGCGGGCCGGAAGGCCAGACCCGCCCGGACTTCCTGGGGCCGCAGAACTATCTGCTGAACGAGCTGGGCGTGGCCCTGTTCTTCCCGAACGTGCGCGGCTCGTCCGGCTATGGCGCCCGGTTCGTCAATCTGGACAACGGCCCGTTCAAGCGTGAGGACACGGTCAAGGACATCGGCGCCTTCCTGGACGCGCTGAAGCAGAACCCCGATCTGGACGCCTCGCGCTTCGCCGTGACCGGCATCTCGTATGGCGGCTACATGTGCTACGCCACGGCGGTGCACTACAGCGACCAGCTGAAGGGGGCCAGCTGCTACGTCGGCATCTCGAACTTCGTCACCTTCCTTGAAAACACCCAGTCCTACCGTCGCGACCTGCGTCGGGTGGAATATGGCGACGAGCGCGATCCCGTCCAGCGCGCGAAGCTGCAGGAAATCTCGCCCCTGAACAGCGTGGACCGGATCAGCATTCCTCTGCTGGTGGCGACCGGCGGCAACGACCCCCGCGTGCCGGCGTCCGAAGCCGACCAGATCATCCGCGCGGTGCGGGCGAATGGCGGCACGGCCTGGCATCTGCTGGCCGAAAACGAAGGTCACGGTTTCCACAAGAAGGAAAACGAAGACTACTACTTCTGGACCAGCCTGCTGTTCTGGAAACAGACCCTGCTGGGCGAAGCCGCCCGCTGAAGACCCGCAAACGGGGCTGGCTGCGGCCGGCCCCGTCATGCTTTTCGGACCATCCCCCCATGACATTCAAACTCGCCGCCCTAACGGGTGCGGTCGCGATCGCGCTCGCCGCCTGCGCGACGATCCAGCCTGCCGCAGCGCCGGTGGCGGTCGATCACCACGTCCACGTCCATTCGCCCGAAATCCTCGCCTTCCTGCCGAGCTATTGCAGCAGCCTGGGGCGGGCGGGGGCCTGCCCTGAGGTCTTCCTCAAGCCGCTGACGGTCGATGATCTGCTGGCGGACATGGATGCGGCGGGGGTGCGCAAGGCGTGGATGATGTCCACGGCCTATCTGGCCGAAAGCCCGATGATGGTCCCGCCGCGACCGGACGCGGCGCAACTGGTCCACACCGCCAACGCCTTTACGGTGATGCAGGCGCGGACCCATCCGGACCGGCTGGCCGCCTTCATCGGCGTCAATCCGCTGACCCCCACAGCCCTGTCGGAGATCGCACGCTGGAAGGATGATCCGTTCGCGACGGGGGTGAAGATCCACCTGACCAATTCCGGCGTCGATCTGCGCGACCCGGCCGATGTCGCCCATCTGGCGGCGGTGTTCCGCGCAGCCGGTCAGGCGCACATGCCGATCCTGATCCACATGCGCACCCGGGCTGCGGATTACGGCGCACAGGATGTCCGCATCTTTCTGGACCAGGTCCTGCCGCAGGCCGCGGGCGTCCCCGTCATCATCGCCCATTCCGGCGGCTGGGGCGGTCTGGACGACAACACCTGGAGCGCGATGCAGGGGTTCGCCGACGCCCTGGCCGAACGACCCGAGTTGAAGCAGAACCTCTATTTCGACCTGGCCCAGACCTTCAAGGCGGACACGTCCCAGGCCGACCTGACGCGCCTTGTCGCCATGATGCGCCGCATCGGGGTGGACCGTTTCGTCCCCGGCTCCGACTGGCCCTTCTCAGGCCCGCTGGACGGCTATCTGAACGGAGCCCTGGCCAGACTGCCCCTGACCCCTACGGAGGCGTCGATGGTGCGTAGTGCGCAAGCCTTTCCCTAGGCGCTCTGCGCCCATGCAGGCCGCGCGCGCTTCGATTGTCGACCGACGGAGGGATTTCGACGTAATTCTCAGGGTGTCATCCAAAACTTCCCCGATCAGCGCTTGCGCCATTCGATGCGAGCCGCTACAGACCCGCCCTCGCCGCAAGGCAGACGCACCCGTAGCTCAGCTGGATAGAGCACCAGACTACGAATCTGGGGGTCAGGAGTTCGAATCTCTTCGGGTGCGCCACTTCGGTTTAAAACCGAGAACTCCGCTACCAGCAGCGGAAACCCCACCATCACTGAATGCCAAGGCTCGAAGAAGCTCGGTTTGCGAGCCGATTATGCGTGCTTCCGTCTTGCTGATGACCTCAACGCGTTGTGTCAGCGCTCGAAGGTGATCTCGCCGGTGGCCGGATTGGGCGAACGCATCGATCAAACGGGCGACCGCCTGATTCAGAGCCCGTTGCTTCCAAGGCTGACCTTTTTGGCCGTAGGCGCCACGAGCTATTGAAAGGGATGCTGTTCCGATCCTTTCCGCACGCTCGCGGGGTGCCGGAGGACTGGCGGCGCGACTACGCGAGCAGGGCGCGCACTCGAAGCTCGGATGGCTGACGCTGCAGGCTTACGCAGGGGCCCTAGCCGGAAGTATCGGCCGGTCTGCTACACCGGATGAAGGCTGCGCTGACCGGCCTCTTGCCACGCCATTCGAGGCTGAGCGTGTTTGGTTTGGTTGTGGGTTGAATGGGCGGCGTTTGCGGTGGTTCTTTCCAAAAAGAGGTTGAAAAACTTCTTGCTTTCATCGGTTGGCTTCATTAGGTTCCGCGCTTCATTCGAAACGTCGAGCTACGGTTTCAGGGGTCAGCCTCGCAGCTTACTCCCGGCGATTTTTTGCGGTTTGAAGGGTTCGCTCTTCGGTCTGCAAAATCTCTGAAAAGAGCGATTGACATGAGGATCGGGCTTCACTAGATACCCGCCTCCGCCGACGACACCGGCGCTAAACAAGTCGGGCCGCTGGAGCGGTTTAGGTCTTTGACATTGTTGATTTGGAAAGAGAAACGCAGGCGGCGGTGTTCTTGCGATGGCCCTTCGAGGTCATCATACGACACTGACTATCTGCGGTCTTTTTGAAAAGATACCATGCGTCGGTCTTCGGATCGATGACGTGGGAACTCGTCAATAAAATACGTAGAACTAATGCCAAGCTTACTTCGGTAGGCTTCAAGCTTAGGTCAGAAGTCAACTCAACCTGAGAGTTTGATCCTGGCTCAGAGCGAACGCTGGCGGCAGGCCTAACACATGCAAGTCGAACGAACTCTTCGGAGTTAGTGGCGGACGGGTGAGTAACGCGTGGGAACGTGCCTTTAGGTTCGGAATAACTCAGGGAAACTTGTGCTAATACCGAATGTGCCCTTCGGGGGAAAGATTTATCGCCTTTAGAGCGGCCCGCGTCTGATTAGCTAGTTGGTGAGGTAAAGGCTCACCAAGGCGACGATCAGTAGCTGGTCTGAGAGGATGATCAGCCACATTGGGACTGAGACACGGCCCAAACTCCTACGGGAGGCAGCAGTGGGGAATCTTGCGCAATGGGCGAAAGCCTGACGCAGCCATGCCGCGTGAATGATGAAGGTCTTAGGATTGTAAAATTCTTTCACCGGGGACGATAATGACGGTACCCGGAGAAGAAGCCCCGGCTAACTTCGTGCCAGCAGCCGCGGTAATACGAAGGGGGCTAGCGTTGCTCGGAATTACTGGGCGTAAAGGGAGCGTAGGCGGACATTTAAGTCAGGGGTGAAATCCCGGGGCTCAACCTCGGAATTGCCTTTGATACTGGGTGTCTTGAGTATGAGAGAGGTGTGTGGAACTCCGAGTGTAGAGGTGAAATTCGTAGATATTCGGAAGAACACCAGTGGCGAAGGCGACACACTGGCTCATTACTGACGCTGAGGCTCGAAAGCGTGGGGAGCAAACAGGATTAGATACCCTGGTAGTCCACGCCGTAAACGATGATTGCTAGTTGTCGGGATGCATGCATTTCGGTGACGCAGCTAACGCATTAAGCAATCCGCCTGGGGAGTACGGTCGCAAGATTAAAACTCAAAGGAATTGACGGGGGCCCGCACAAGCGGTGGAGCATGTGGTTTAATTCGAAGCAACGCGCAGAACCTTACCACCTTTTGACATGCCTGGACCGCCAGAGAGATCTGGCTTTCCCTTCGGGGACTAGGACACAGGTGCTGCATGGCTGTCGTCAGCTCGTGTCGTGAGATGTTGGGTTAAGTCCCGCAACGAGCGCAACCCTCGCCATTAGTTGCCATCATTTAGTTGGGAACTCTAATGGGACTGCCGGTGCTAAGCCGGAGGAAGGTGGGGATGACGTCAAGTCCTCATGGCCCTTACAGGGTGGGCTACACACGTGCTACAATGGCGACTACAGAGGGTTAATCCTTAAAAGTCGTCTCAGTTCGGATTGTCCTCTGCAACTCGAGGGCATGAAGTTGGAATCGCTAGTAATCGCGGATCAGCATGCCGCGGTGAATACGTTCCCGGGCCTTGTACACACCGCCCGTCACACCATGGGAGTTGGTTCTACCCGAAGGCGCTGCGCTGACCGCAAGGAGGCAGGCGACCACGGTAGGGTCAGCGACTGGGGTGAAGTCGTAACAAGGTAGCCGTAGGGGAACCTGCGGCTGGATCACCTCCTTTCTAAGGATGCTTCTCCAGGCCGTCTCTCACGAGACTGTCTATTGAGGCTCCAATAAACGGCGGAACGCCGCCGTCTCCGTTTCTCTTTCCTCTTTCGTCACTGAGACATCAGCCATACGGGTTGTTGTATTGGTGACGCGATCGCGAGCCTGGGTCATTCGACCTGGCTGTCGCTGCCATAGGCCCGTAGCTCAGGTGGTTAGAGCGTACGCCTGATAAGCGTAAGGTCGGCAGTTCGAGTCTGCCCGGGCCTACCAGGTCATTCTGGTTTGCTGGGGCTGGTCTCCAGCCTAGGCAGTATCGATGACAGCTCTTCTGGCAGCGCACCCTGAGATGGGGCCATAGCTCAGTTGGTAGAGCGCCTGCTTTGCAAGCAGGATGTCGTCGGTTCGACTCCGTCTGGCTCCACCAGGCCGCCCCGCGGCCCTGGAAACGACCCGAGGTCCCCGCTTTGAAAGCGTTAGCGCACCCGTCGTTAAGCTCGCATGATCGCATCAAGTATTGCCCGTCGGCGCTCGCCGACAGGCATTGATATCGTAAAGGAAGAACGTGACCGGCTCCCCTGAGCTTTTAGGTCTTGTTCGAGAAGAAGACATTGTCTGACAAAAATCAGGCTTGGTCCCCCGGCAACTTTCCAGTCGGGCGGAATAAACCAAGCATGAGTTTTGCTGAGAAACGATCAAACGTTGAAGGGCTTCTGACGGATGCCTTGGCGTAGAGAGGCGATGAAGGACGTGGCAAGCTGCGATAAGAACCGGGGAGGCGCTAGCACCCTTTGATCCGGTTATTTCCGAATGGGGAAACCCACCTTTACAGTCTTCCAACTCTGCTCTTCGGGGCAGCGATTGGCGGATTGTTGAAAGGTATAATGAGCTGAATACATAGGCTTCATTAAGCGAACCCGGGGAACTGAAACATCTCAGTACCCGGAGGAAAGGACATCAACCGAGACTCCCGTAGTAGTGGCGAGCGAACCGGGACCAGGCCAGTGCTCTTGTGAAATAAAGACGAACGATCTGGAAAGGTCGGCCATAGTGGGTGAAAGCCCCGTAGTCATCAAACAGCAAGAGACTCGAGTAGGGCGGGACACGTGAAATCCTGTCTGAACATGGGGGGACCACCCTCCAAGCCTAAGTACTCCTCTACGACCGATAGTGAACAAGTACCGTGAGGGAAAGGTGAAAAGCACCCCGACAAGGGGAGTGAAACAGATCCTGAAATCGGAAGCCTACAAGCAGTCGGAGCCGCCAAGCGCGGTGACGGCGTACCTTTTGTATAATGGGTCAGCGACTTCATGTGTCGAGCAAGCTTAAGCCGTTAGGTGTAGGCGCAGCGAAAGCGAGTCTGAATAGGGCGCTAAGTTCGACGTATGACGACCCGAAACCAGGTGATCTATCCATGAGCAGGTTGAAGGTTAGGTAACACTAACTGGAGGACCGAACCCGTGAATGTTGAAAAATTCTGGGATGACTTGTGGATAGGGGTGAAAGGCCAATCAAACCTGGACATAGCTGGTTCTCCGCGAAATCTATTTAGGTAGAGCGTCCGACGAATTCCTTGGGGGGTAGAGCACTGGATGGTTGCGGGCTGCGCGAGCGGTACCAATACTAACCAAACTCCGAATACCCAAGAGAACTATCGGGCAGACACACGGCGGGTGCTAACGTCCGTCGTGAAAAGGGAAACAACCCTAACCATCATCTAAGGCCCCCAAGTCACGGCTAAGTGGGAAACGATGTGGGATTGCTTTGACAATCAGGAGGTTGGCTTAGAAGCAGCCATCCTTTAAAGAAAGCGTAACAGCTCACTGATCAAGCGATCCTGCGCGGAAAATGTAACGGGGCTCAAGCCGTGCGCCGAAGATATGGGTTTGCAGTTTACTGCAAGCGGTAGCGGAGCGTTCCGTAAGCCGGTGAAGGTCAGGCGTGAGCCTGGCTGGAGGTATCGGAAGTGAGAATGCTGACATGAGTAACGATAAGAGTGTGAGAGACACTCTCGCCGAAAGACCAAGGGTTCCTGCGTAAAGCTAATCTGCGCAGGGTTAGTCGGCCCCTAAGGCGAGGCTGAAAAGCGTAGTCGATGGGAAGCAGGTAAATATTCCTGCACCAGCTGGAAGTGACGGATGGCTTAACTCGTACCCACTTATTGGATTGTGTGTGCGGGGGCGTTGTCCCAGGAAATAACTCCAGCAGAGACCGTACCCGAAACCGACACAGGTGGTCAGGTAGAGCATACCAAGGCGTTTGAGAGAACTGTGCTGAAGGAACTCGGCAAATTGCACGCGTAACTTCGGAATAAGCGTGACTCACCTTGCGCAAGCAGGAATGAGTGGCACAAGCCAGGGGGTAGCGACTGTTTAGCAAAAACACAGGGCTCTGCGAAGCAGCAATGCGACGTATAGGGTCTGACGCCTGCCCGGTGCCTGAAGGTTAAAGGGAGGAGTGAAAGCTCCGAACTGAAGCCCAGGTAAACGGCGGCCGTAACTATAACGGTCCTAAGGTAGCGAAATTCCTTGTCGGGTAAGTTCCGACCTGCACGAATGGCGTAACGACTTCCCCACTGTCTCCAGCACAGGCTCAGTGAAATTGAATTCCCCGTGAAGATGCGGGGTTCCCGCGGTCAGACGGAAAGACCCTATGAACCTTTACTATAGCTTCGCCTTGGCGTTAGCGACCGTATGTGTAGGATAGGTGGGAGACTATGAAACCGGGGCGCCAGCTCTGGTGGAGTCGTCCTTGAAATACCACCCTTACTGTCGTTGACGTCTAACCGAGGGCCGTTATCCGGTCCCGGGACATGGCGTGGTGGGTAGTTTGACTGGGGCGGTCGCCTCCCAAAGTGTAACGGAGGCGCGCGATGGTGAGCTCAGAGCGGTCGGAAATCGCTCGTCGAGTGCAATGGCATAAGCTCGCCTGACTGCGAGACTGACAAGTCGAGCAGAGACGAAAGTCGGCCATAGTGATCCGGTGGTCCCGAGTGGAAGGGCCATCGCTCAACGGATAAAAGGTACTCTAGGGATAACAGGCTGATTTTGCCCAAGAGTCCATATCGACGGCAAAGTTTGGCACCTCGATGTCGGCTCATCACATCCTGGGGCTGGAGCAGGTCCCAAGGGTATGGCTGTTCGCCATTTAAAGTGGTACGTGAGCTGGGTTCAGAACGTCGTGAGACAGTTTGGTCCCTATCTGCCGTGGGTGTTCGAAGCTTGAGAGGATCTGTCCCTAGTACGAGAGGACCGGGATGGACATACCTCTGGTGTACCTGTCATGGCGCCAGCTGTGCAGCAGGGTAGCTAAGTATGGAATAGATAACCGCTGAAAGCATCTAAGCGGGAAACTAACCTCAAAACAAGGCTTCGCTGAGGATCGTGGAAGACTACCACGTTGATAGGCCAGGTGTGGAAGCGCGGCGACGCGTGAAGCTTACTGGTACTAATAATCCGATCGGTTTGATCGTTTCTCAGCAAAACTCATTCGATGATCATCCTTGACCAGATGATCGTCACGACAATGTCTTCTTCGCAATCCTTCTGTCCGCCTCGTTGACCTGGTGGCTATGTCGGAGGTTCCCCACCCGATCCCATTCCGAACTCGGTCGTTAAGCCCTCCAGAGCCAATGGTACTTCGTCTTAAGGCGCGGGAGAGTAGGTCGCCGCCGGGTCTACCAGGCGGACAGAATGATTGCGCAGCCCCAAAAGGCTCTTCTCGAACCGTTCTTCCTTAACGACACTACCGTTTGCCGCGGGATGGAGCAGCCCGGTAGCTCGTCAGGCTCATAACCTGAAGGTCGTAGGTTCAAATCCTACTCCCGCACCCAAGATTTTAACCCGCTATATCCAATAGGATAGCGGGTTTTTCTTTGACCAAATTCCCCACCTCGAATCCACCCGTGGAAGCCACGCGGAAGCACCCAGCGCGCAAACCTAGGCGGGGAAGTGGAAATGACCACTTCTTCGCGAAAGCGCTGTGACCCTACGCGCTCAGATTGGGCCGATGTCACGCATCGACTACGAGTCTTAGCTCGCCGCTGCTGCGGATCATGGGGCCGTCGGCAGATGTCGGGGCCGCACACAGTTCAGAGGACGCCTTGTGAGGGCCGAACTGGTTTTGCGCATAGCGTTCGCGAACGCTCTGCCAAAGATCGTTGGACACGATCCGAAGGGCGGGCGCCTGGCTGTGCACGAGGTCCGCGGCTTCAGTCGTGCGGGCCTTGCGTTTGCCCGTGTGGCAAGCCTTGATCCGGGTCTGCCTGCCAACACCAGTTCACCACGATAGAGGGCGTTATGGATGACGCCGTTGCCACGACCCGCATTACCTTGATGGTGGAGGCTTTCCAATCGCCGCCGCGCGCGCTGGCGACGCCTCTGGCGTTCTGATCGCTCACGATGGCGCGTGGCGAGACGCCAGCGACATATCGGCGGAAGATTTCTCTAACGGCTCCGGCTTCTGCTGGATCGATGTCTCTCAAGCCACGTATTGGTTCTCCGGCGGAATCCACTTCGCGGCGTATGCGATAGCTGTAGAACAGCCCGCCTGTATGCCGACCGGAGCGTGCGACGCCCTGGAGGCCGCGCCGGGTCTTGCGGCCCGGCCTTACTCAAGCCGAAGTCGCTAAGGCCGCAAGCACCTCCCAGCATCATGTTTCGAGAACCGAACGCCGGGAGGATTTGATGGTGTCCAGCCTTGAAAAGCATATCGCCGCCCTTGGCGGAAAACTGAAGATGTTGGTCGAAATCCCTGGCCGCACGCCCAGCACCGCCATGACCCGTTTCATGTTGCAGGCCAGGATATGGAGGCTGATCTCGGTCTTTACGTTTGGCGGGCGTTTCATCAGAAAATGGGGGCCCATCCAGGCCTTGATGGTGCCGAACGGGTGTTCGACCAGGCTTCGCCGCTTGATCTCACTGCTGTTCGCCATTTCGCCAAATGGTTGGATCAGTCTTGCAGCCTGAAACCTAATCCGATCATCACGTGAGAAAGCCCGTCCAGAACGAGCCTGGACGGGAAGGTCATGGGATTCTTAGCAGGAACCTCGCCTGGACGGCGCGCGCTTGAGGTTTGTGCGGGCCCGTCCATGCCTGTTCAAGATCGTTCTATGAACGTAAATGTCAATACGAATTCGCCTTGAGGTCGTATTGATGCAGTTTTTGGTCGGCCGGTTCAAACCTCGGCTTTACCGACAAAATAGGGAAGCAGGCTGGCCACTACGGACCGGGTGGCGTTCTCGGGCTGGTCCAGCATGTTGCGGAGCGGATCGCCGATCAGGGACTCGCCGAAGGCGGTGAGGGCGATGAAGAGGACGGCGGAGCCGATCCGTTCGCGCGCATGACCGCTTTCCCCCATCTTCTCGCCGATGGCGTGGACCAGGTCCTGCACGGCTTCGCGCACCGGCTCCAGATGCGACAGGTCTCCCGACATTGCGATCCAGGCGGCCAGCCGCCCCGCGCCGCCTTCGAGGAAGGCGTCGAATACGGCGTTGACCAGCTCCAGCGGCGCGCCCTCATCGGTGCGCAGGCGAGCCACGGCGGTCGTCAGCGCCTGGTTCAGGTCGGCGACCATTGATCCCATCAGGGCCGACTGGAGCCCTGCGGCAGAACCGAAATGGTGGATCAGGTTCGCATGGGTCACCCCGATGTCCGCCGCCACGGCCGACAGGGTCATGGCGTCAGGGCCGCCTGCCAGCAGCAGACGACGGGCTGAGGCCACGGCCTCGCGGCGGGCCTCGTCGGGCGTGCGTCGACGTCGGCGCGGGGCGGCTATTTTTGCAATTGACATGGCTGTAAATGACAATAATGTAGATAGTATGTTTAACCTTCTTGGGAAGTGTGGGCAAGTGCAAGCGATTTCAGCAATTTCGCCCTCTTTGGAGGGGGGCTCGGGGGCGGCGTCGGTGTCGCGGCAGCCATCTGCGGCCACGCTGCGCCGGGTGCAGCCTGTAAGGGCGCTCCGGGCGTTTCGAGGTCTGGTGGCGGACAAGGACGACACCCGTCAGGTGTTCGAGATCATGAACGCCCTGTCGGGACGTTCGCCGGACTGGGGCTATCGCCGCATGATGGACACCCCGGCAGGCGGCAAACAGGCCTATGAGCGGCTGGAGCTGTCGGACCTGCTGCAGGACCGCCAATGGCTGGCGCAGTTCAAGCCCGGCACGGTCGGCGCCGCCTATTGCGCCTTCATCGATCCGCAGAATTTCACCGCCTATGGGCTGGCGGAAGACAGCCGCAAGGTCGCCGACACCGAGATCGAGGCGGCGCATCCGCGCGCCTGGTATGCGCGGCGGCTGCGGGACGTTCATGACATCTGGCACGTGTTGACCGGCTATCATTCCGACGCACTGGGCGAGGCCTGCGTGGTGGCTTTTTCCCTGCCCCAGACCCGCAGCGCCGGTTTCGGCCTGATCGCGGGCGGCATAGCGGTTCAGTTCATGCGCGCCCGCACCGGCTATCCGTGCGCGCGGGCGGTGCTGCAGGCGTGGCTGAACGGGCGTCGAGCCGCCTGGCTGCCGGGCGAGGATTACGAAAAGCTGCTGGCCGAACCGCTGGATGAGGCGCGTCTTCGACTGAAGATCGCACCGCCGACGCTGTACGATCAGGTGCCGCCGTCCGTCCGCAACGCCTATCAGGGCGGGAAAGGCTGATGCGGCGCGGGTTTATGGTGCTGGCTGCGGCCGTCTGCGCCGTGTTGACGCCTGTTCCAGCGGCGGCTCAGGACGGGGACGCCATTTTGGGCCGCTGGCGCACCTCGGCGCAGAACGGCGTGGTCGTGATCGAACGCTGCGGCGTCCAGTTGTGCGGGCGACTGGCCGACGCCGCCGCCCTGCGCGCTAATCCGGATCAGCGCGACGTCAGGAACCGCAACACGGCTCTGCGTGATCGCCCGCTGCAGGGCGTGCTGGTTCTGCAGGGCTTTTCCGGCGGACCGCAGGAGTGGAGCGGCGGGCCGCTGTATGACCCGGAAACCGGTCAGGGCGCGCCGACCGGCACGTTGAAGCTGGTCAGCGCAGATCGTTTGGCCGTGCGGGGCTGCATCGCGCCGCTGCTGTGCCGGACGCAGACCTGGACCCGCCTGCGCTGACAGGTGTTGCGGGGCATTTGATCGAATTTTGAATGGCTGTGCCGCTGACGGGGTCGGCGGTGTTGGGGGCGGACTATGCTGATCTGGATTTGCGCCGCGTTGGGCGTCGGCTTCATCCTGACGTTTCACCAGGCGCGGATGGCGTGGTGGGCGCTGGGCGTCGCGGCCTGGGTTTTGGCGGGCTGGGGTTTGGAGATCGTCTCGCCGCTGACGGCGGGCGTCTTGGCGGCCGTCGTCGCGCCGGTCCTGTTGCTGCTGACGTTCAGGCCGCTGCGGCGGGCCATTCTGTCCCGTCCGGCCATGGCGGGATTCCGTCAGATCATGCCGCGCATGAGCGCCACAGAACAGGCGGCGGTCGAGGCGGGCAACGTCTGGTGGGATGCTGAACTGTTCGCCGGCAAGCCCGATTGGCGGCGGCTGCTGTCCACGCCCGCGCCCAGCCTGACGGCCGAGGAGCAGCGGTTCCTGGACGTCGAGACTGAGCACCTTTGCGATCTGGTCAACGACTGGGAGACGACATCGGTTTGGCAGGACCTGTCGCCCGAGGCCTGGGCCTACGCCAAGGACAAGGGCTTCCTGGGCATGATCGTGCCTAAGGCCTATGGCGGCCTGGGCTTTTCGGCCTACGCCCACAGTCAGGTGATCCAGAAGCTGTCGACCCGGTGTTCTGCGGCGGCGGTGTCGGTGATGGTGCCGAACTCTCTGGGGCCGGCGGAACTGCTGCTGCACTACGGCACAGAGGATCAGAAGAACCATTATCTGCCGCGTCTGGCGCGAGGGCAGGAGATTCCCTGTTTCGCCCTGACCAATCCCTATGCCGGGTCAGACGCCGCCTCGATCACCGACACGGGCGTGGTCTGCAAGGGGATGTGGAACGGCGAAGAGACGCTGGGTTTCCGCATCAGCTGGCGCAAGCGCTACATCACCCTGGCGCCGGTCGCGACCGTGCTGGGTCTGGCCTTCCGCGCCATCGACCCGGACGGTCTGCTGGGCGGCGAGACTGAACCGGGCATCACCTGCGTGCTGATCCCACGTGATCATCCGGGCGTGAACATCGGGCGGCGCCACTGGCCCCTGAACGCCGTCTTCCAGAACGGCCCGACCAGCGGCGATGATGTCTTTGTGCCGATGGAGATGGTGATCGGCGGACGCGAACAGGTCGGCGCGGGCTGGCGGATGTTGATGGAATGTCTGGCGGCGGGGCGGGCGATTTCGCTGCCGTCATCCAATGTCGGCATGTCCAAGCTGGCCGTCGGCATGGTCGGGGCCTATGTCGCCATCCGCCGCCAGTTCAACCAGCCGATCGGCGCCTTCGAAGGGGTTCAGGAAGCGCTCGCCCGTATGGCGGGGCATCTGTACGCGACCGACGCCGTGCGGCGTCTGGCGGCGGCGGCGCTGGATCAGGGTGAAAAACCCTCGGTCGTCTCGGCCATCGCCAAATAC
The DNA here is from genome assembly GCF_019395145.1 of Brevundimonas nasdae. Lineage (NCBI taxonomy): Bacteria > Pseudomonadati > Pseudomonadota > Alphaproteobacteria > Caulobacterales > Caulobacteraceae > Brevundimonas > Brevundimonas nasdae. Next base: position 2,236,600 of record NZ_CP080034.1, on the reverse strand, counting down.
CATGTCACCGAACGCGCCCGCACCGTCATCAACGACGGCATGGACGTGATCGGCGGTAAGGGCGTCTGCATGGGCCCCGGCAATTTCCTGGCCCGCGCCTATCAGCAGATTCCGGTCGCGATCACGGTCGAGGGCGCCAACATCATGACCCGCACCCTGATCATCTATGGTCAGGGGGCGATCCGCTGCCACCCCTATGTCCTGACCCTGATGCGGACGGCAAGCGCGGGTGAGCTCAAGCCGTTTGATGCGGCCCTGTTCGGCTATGTCGGCTTCCTGTTCCGCAACATTGCGCGGGCTTTGACCTTCGGCCTGACGGGCGGCGCCTTCATCGGTGCGCCGCACGGAGCGGCGCCGCAGTTGCGACGCTATTATCGGGCGACGACCCGCCTATCGACCTTGCTGGCGCTGGCGTCGGACCTGTCGATGGCGACCGTCGGCGGGGCGCTGAAGCGCAAGGGCGCGCTGACCGGGCGGCTGGGCGACATCCTGTCCCAGCTGTTCATCCTGACCAGCGTGTTGAAGCGGTTCGAGGATGAGGGCCGTCCCGCAGAGGACCTGCCCTTTGTTCACTGGGCGGCGCAGGATGCGCTGGCGCGGGCGGGTGCAGCATGGCGTAGTCTGCTGGCCAATCATCCCAGCCGGGGCGCGGCCCTGTTCCTGAAACTCGTCGGGACGCCGTTCGGTCTGAACACGCCGGAACCGAATGATCGCTGCGCCGCCGCTGTTGCAGGCTTGATCCAGGTCCACGGCTCGGCGCGTGACCGTCTGGTCGCCGGGTCATGGACGGCGCGTGTCGAGGTTGATCCCATCGCCGCGACCATGGCCGCCTTTGATCTCTATCCTAAGGTCGAGGCGGTCGAGCGGCGGCTGAAAGACGCCATCCGCAGCGGCCGGATCGCTCGCGCGCCCCAGAACCTGACCCTGCTGGCCGACTGGGCCGCAGAGGCTGAGAGCAGGGGCCTGATTGACGCGCAGGAACGCGATCTGATCGGTCGTTTCGCCGCCTATGCCGATCAGGCGATCCAGGTCGACGACTTCCCGGCTGACTTCGACATGGCGGCTGGTTTGGCGCGCCGTGAGGCGGCCCTGGCCCCGGTCAAGACGAAGAAGAAGGCGGCCTGATGAGCGATCGTTATCTGGATTTCGCCAACTCCGGCATTGGCGGCTGGCTGACCGGAAGCCTGGGTCTGCCGCGCCCCGCGCCATTGCAACGGCGGGCGGATGCAGGGGGGGGCGTCGTCGGGCCGCTGCTGTTGGGCGGCTATGGAGAGGGGCGGATGGCGGCTGTTCTGGCTCGTCTTGCCGCCGCCAACGCGCAAGTGGTCCATGCCGATTGGTCGCCGGATGTGCGTTACGGGGGTCTGGTGTTCGACGCCTCCGCCTGCCGCGACGCTGCATCCGTTCAGCCCCTGTATCGCTTCTTCCATCAGGCGGTGCGTTCGGTGGTTGAGCATGGCCGCATCGTCGTCATCGGAACCCCGCCGGACGCCATGGCCGACGCCGAGGGCGAGGCGATCCAGCGGGGGCTGGAGGGTTTCGTCCGCTCACTGGCCAAGGAGGCGCGGCGCAGCATCGGCGTGCATATGGGCTATGTCGATGCGGGCGCCGAGGATGCGGCGCAAACCACTCTGGCCTTCCTGCTGTCGCCGCGTTCAGCCTATGTCACGGGCCAGCCGATCCGCGTGTCTGCGCCCGTTGCGGCTGCGCCTGAGGCTCTGGGCCATGTCGGGCAGCGCGTGCTGGTCACCGGCGCGTCGCAGGGCATAGGCGAGGCCATCATCCGCCTGTTCGCCGCAGAGGGAGCCCAGGTCACGGCGCTGGACCTGCCGGGAGCGCAGGTGCGCCTGACTTATCTGGCGGCGGAGATCGGGGTCGAACCCCTGTTGTTGGACATCACGGCGCCGGACGCCGCTGAAACCCTGTTGGCGGATGCGAAGTCGCGGGGCGGCTATGATGTGGTGGTCCATAATGCGGGCGTCACGCGCGACCGGACGCTGGCCCGGATGGAGCCGCGCGAGTGGGACAGCGTCATGGCGGTCAATCTGACGGCGCCCCTGACGATTACCCAGGTCCTGGTCGCGAGCGGGGGTCTGCGTGCGAACGGTCGGGTCGTCGCTGTGTCGTCGCTCAGCGGGATCGCCGGAAATGCGGGACAGACCAACTACGCCCTGTCCAAGGCGGGCTGGATCGGCGCGGTTCGTCGCCTGGCCCCGCAACTGGCGGCGCAGGGGATCACCATCAATGCGGTGGCGCCGGGCTTTATCGAAACTCAGATGACCGCCGCCATTCCCTTCGCCATCCGCGAGGCCGGGCGGCGGATGAACAGCATGGGCCAGGGCGGTCAGCCCGTGGACGTCGCCGAGACCATCGCCTGGCTGGCCGAACCGCAGTCGGGCGGCGTCAATGGGCAGGTGGTGCGCGTCTGCGGCCAGAGCCTGCTGGGCGCATGATCGGGGACGACGTGGTCGAACGGTTCGACGCGCCTCTGTCCAGTCTGGCGGTGGTCGGCGGCGCGGTGCGCGGCCTGCTGCGCAAGACGCCTGCGCAGCCGGTCCTGCCGCGACGAACGCTGCGGCGTGAGGCGGTTCTGGAGGCCCAGGCCATAGAGGCCTACGCCCGGCTGTGTGGCTTCTCGCCCGAGCAGGGCGTGCCGATCACCTGGCCGCATATCCTGTCCTTTCCGCTGCAGATGCGGATCATGCTGGGGGCGGACTTCCCCTATCCGGCGGTGGGGCTGGTGCACGTCCATAATCGCATCCGACAGACGGCGCGGATTGAGGCCGGTCAGCGTCTGAACCTGACCACGCGCGTCGGCTCCTTGCTGGCGCACGACAAGGGTCAGGCCTTCGCGTTGACGACCGAAGCGACACGAGACGGCCAGACGGTGTGGGAAGGCCAGAGCATCTATCTGAAACTCGGGCCGAAGGGACGGGGCGCGACGGTTCCGGAGCTGGACGCACCGTCCGGCGCATCGGTGCTGGAGACCTGGAGCCCGGCGCCCGATCTGGGGCGGCGCTATGCGGCGGTGTCCGGCGACGCCAATCCGATCCATACTTCAGGCCTCGGCGCGCGGCTGTTCGGATTTCGACGTCCCATCGCCCACGGCATGTGGACCAAGGCCCGCGCCATCGCCGCCCTGACGCCCCAGGCGCCGCTGGAGACGGCGGAGGTCGAAGCCGTTTTCCGGTCGCCCGTGTTTCTGGGCGACACGATCGTTCTTCAGGCCGCGCCGCCGGTCAGAACCAACAATCTTTTTGAAGTGCGGGACATGGGCGGGACGCGCACCCATCTGCGTGGGCGGCTGAACCTGTCACCCAGCCTGTCATCACAGCCGCCAGAGGGCCCTTCATCATGACGACCGTGTCCGCACCGCGCCGCGTGGCCATCATCGGCGGCGTCCGCATTCCCTTCGCCCGGTCCAACACCGCCTATGCCGAGGCGTCCAATCAGGACATGCTGACCGCCGCCCTGCAGGGGCTGGCGGAGCGTTTCGACCTGCACGGCCAGCGCCTGGGCGAGGTGGCGGCGGGGGCGGTGCTGAAGCTGTCGCGCGACATCGCCCTGACCCGCGAAAGCGTGCTGGGCACGACCATCGGCGCGGACACCCCGGCCTATGATGTGTCTCAGGCCTGCGGCACGGGGCTGGAGGCCGCCATCCTGGTCGCCAACAAGATCGCGCTGGGCCAGATCGAGGTCGGGATCGCGGGCGGGGTGGACACGACATCGGATGCGCCCATCGGCCTGAACGAGAAGTTCCGCAAGGCCTTGCTGGCCGCCAACCGGGAGAAGACGACCGGCGGTCGGATCAAGGCGCTGTTGGGCGCAGGCCTGACAGCCCCGTTCAAACCTGAACCGCCGCGCAACGCCGAACCCCGCACCGGCCTGTCGATGGGCGAACACTGCGAATTGATGGCCAAGCGCTGGAACATCGCGCGTGAAGATCAGGACGCCCTGGCCGTGGCCAGCCACCGCAACGCCGCCGCCGCCTGGGAAGCCGGTCTGTTCGACGACATGGTCATTCCCTATCGCGGGCTGAAGCGGGACAACAACCTGCGGCCGGATATCGATCCAGCGAAGCTGGCGACGATGAAGTCCGTGTTCGACCGCGAGAACGGCACGCTGACAGCCGCCAACTCCACGCCGCTGACGGACGGCGCCTCGACCGTGCTTCTGGCCAGCGAAGACTGGGCCAGGGCGCGGGGCCTGCCGATCCAGGCCTATCTGCGGACGGGCGAGGCGGCGGCGGTCGATTTCGTCGGCGGAGATGAGGGCTTGCTGATGGCGCCGGCCTATGCGGTTCCGCGCATGTTGGCGCGGCTGGATCTGAAGCTCCAGGATTTCGACTTCTACGAAATCCACGAGGCCTTCGCCGCTCAGGTGCTGTGCACCCTCAAGGCGTGGGAGGACGACGATTACGCCCGCACCCGTCTGGGCCTGAGCGCAGCGCCGGGCGCGATCGACCGCGCCAAACTTAACATCAACGGCGGCTCCCTGGCGGCGGGGCATCCATTCGCGGCGACGGGCGGGCGTATCCTGGCCAATCTGGCCGCCATGATTGCCCGCAACGGCGGCGGGCGGGGTCTGATCTCCATCTGCGCGGCAGGCGGGCAGGGCGTGGTCGCGGTGGTCGAGAAATGAGCCCTGCGCCCGACCTCGCAGCAGACATGGACCGGCTGTGGGCCGAGCGTTTCTGGACGAAATCCTACCGCGCGGGCGTGCCGGTCTTCATCGACGATGAACTGGCCCGCTGGACCTCGGTGCAGCAGATGTTCGAGGCGGATGCGCTGAAGTTCGCCGACCGTCCCGGCTTCGTCAGTCTGGGGTCCGCCGTGACCTATGGCGACATGCTGACGGCGGCCAAGGCGTTCGGCGCCTGGCTGCAGTCGGCCGGGGTGCAGCCGGGCGAACGGGTGGCGCTGATGATGCCAAACTGCCTGCAGTATCCAGCCGCCCTGTTCGGGGTGCTGTTCGCGGGCGCGGTGGTGGTCAACGTCAATCCGCTCTACACGCCGCGCGAACTGAACCACCAGCTCAAGGACAGCGGCGCGGTCGCCATCGTGGTCATGGACATGTTCGCCGCCACGGTGGAGCAGGCGCGCGAGGGGACCGACCTGCGCCACGTCGTCGTCACCGCCATGGGCGACATGATGGGCGGGCTGAAAGGCGCCGCCGTCAGCGCCATGATGCGCCACGTCCAGAATCTGGTTCCTGCGTATCGTCTGCCGGGCAGTCGTCGCTGGAAGCGCGTGATGGCCGGTGCGCGTCGGTTGAGGCTGCAGGGCGTCGAGACGCGACCCGAAGACGTCGCCTTCCTGCAATATACGGGCGGCACGTCAGGCGTGGCGAAGGGGGCGATGCTGACCCATCGCAACATCCTGGCCAATACGATTCAGGGGCGGGTGTGGCTGCTGGATCAGATCGATCAGACAAGGCCGCTGGGCAATGTCACCATGCTGCCGCTGTACCATATCTTCTCACTGACGGCGAACCTGATGATGTTCATCGGGGCGGGCGGCCGCAACATCCTGATCGCCAATCCGCGCGATGCGAAACGGGTGGAATGGATCCTGCGCAAGGAGCGTTTCGTCGGCATGACGGGGTTGAACACCCTGTTCGTCAGTCTGATGAAGAGCAAGGCGTTCCGCGATCGTGACTTCTCTGATCTGAATCTGACCATCGCCGGGGGCATGGCGACCCAGAGGGTGGTGGCTGAGGAATGGCAGGCTGTGACAGGCGCGCCCCTGATCGACGGCTATGGGCTGACGGAGACCTCGCCGGTGGTCTGCATCGGCCGCGTCGATCTGGAGCATCCGGAAGGGATGGGCTTCGACGGAACAGTCGGCCTGCCAGTCCCCTCGACCGAGGTGCGGATGCGCCGCGAAGACGCAAGCTGGGCCGGGGTCGATGAAGAGGGCGAACTGTGCGTGCGCGGCCCGCAGGTCATGCTGGGTTACTGGAAACGGCCTGATGAAACGGCCAAGGTTCTGTCCGACGACGGCTGGCTGGCGACCGGCGATGTCGGGGTGATGCAGGCGGATGGCCGGGTGCGTCTGGTGGACCGCATCAAGGACATGATCCTGGTGTCCGGATTCAACGTCTATCCGGGCGAGATCGAGGATGTGGTGGCCAGCCATCCCCTGGTCGAAGAGGTCGCCGCCGTCGGCGTGCCGGACGCAGCTCAGGGCGAGCGGATCAAGATTGTCGTCGTGCCGCGTTCGCCGGACCTGACGAAAGAGATGCTGATCGCCCACTGCCGCGCGCAACTGACCGGCTACAAGGTGCCGCGCATCGTGGAGTTCCGCAGCGAACCCCTGCCCAAGACGGCGGTGGGCAAGGTGCTGCGTCGCGAACTGCGCGGCTGATGCCGATCAGACGGTTGCGGCCGCTGTGCGCCTGCGGGTGATCAGCAGGCCGAACGCCGCCGCCAGCGGGAACATCAACACCCCATAGACCGCGCCGGGCAGGGTCATCTCCGGGCTGTGCAGCACTGACTGGGCGATGACGATGGCCAGGGTGGCGTTGTGCAGTCCAACCTCGAAGGCGCTGGCGATGGCCTGCGGGCGCTCGATCTTCAGCAGACGCGGCACGATGAAGCCGATGCCCAGACTGAACAGGCAGAACAGGATGGTGATCCCCGCCAGCGCCTGGAAGTTGGCAAGCAGCACATCCAGACTGGACGCCGCCGCACCCAGGATCACCAGCGTCAGGATCAGGATCGATGCGATCCGCACCGGCTTGTCCATCGCGCTGGCGAAGCCGGGCTTCAGCCCGCGCACCAGCATTCCCAAGGCCACGGGAACCAGCACGATCATGAAGACCTCGATGGTCTTGGTCAGTTGCAGCCCCACCTTCATGTCGCCGGGCTGGAAATAGGCCACGGCCAGATTGACGATGACGGGCAGGGTCACGACCGCAATGACCGAATTGATAGCCGTCAGGCTGATGTTCAGCGCCACGTCGCCGCGGAACAGATGGCTGTACAGATTGGCCGTGGTCCCGCCCGGCGACGCCGCCAGCAGCATCATGCCCACCGCCAGAATCGGCGGCAGCTGGAAGACCAGCACCAGTGCGAAACAGACGGCGGGCAGCAAAAGCAGCTGACACGCCAGCGCCACCGCCGCCGCCTTGGGCTGTCGTCCCACCCGCACGAAGTCGGACGGCGTCAGGCTTAAGCCCAGGCCGAACATGATGATGCCCAGCGCGATCGGCAGCCCGATCAGGGTCAAAGGCGAGCCCATAGATCTATCCCCCTGTTGTCGTCAGTTCCGGCCGGCCAGCGCCCGTCCCGCCGCCCGTCCCGAGAAGATGCATCCGCCCAGGAAGGTGCCCTCCAGTGCATTGTAACCATGCAGGCCGCCGCCGCCGAAACCAGCGGCCTCGCCTGCGGCATAGAGACCTTCGAGCACATCGCCGTGGGGCGTCAAGACGCGGCTGGACAGGTCCGTCTGAAGTCCGCCCAGCGACTTTCGCGTCAGCACGTGCAGCTTGACGCCGATCAGCGGTCCCGACTGCGGATCCAGCACCTTGTGCGGCGCCGAGGTGCGCGCCCAGCGGTCGCCTTTGTAGCGGCGGCTGTTGTGGATGCCCTGAACCTGAACGTCCTTGGCGTAGGGATTGTCCATCTGGGCGTCGCGATCCTCGATCTGGCGGCGGATCAGGGCCGGGTCGAGCAGCGATTGCTCGGTGAGGCCGTTCATCTTCGCCACCAACGTCTCCAGGTCATCGGCGACGACGAAGTCGGCGCCCTTGTCGCGGAAGGCTGCGACCTCTCTGGGCGCGCCCTTGCCCAGGCGTGAGCGCAGCACGCCCAGCAGATTGCGATTGGTGATGTCGGCGTTCTGCTCCGACCCCGACAGGGCGAACTCCTTGGCCAGCATCGTCTCGGTGACGATGAACCAGGAGTGGTCATGTGCGGTCAGATCGGGCGTGGTGCGCAGATATTTCAGCGTCGCCACGGTGTCGTATCCGGGCAGGGCCGGGAAGGGCAGCCGCCGCCCCAGGGCATCGAACCACAGCGGCGACGGTCCCGGCAGAATGCGGATGGCGTGTTTGGGCCAGATCGGCGCCCAGTTCCGCACCCCCTCGACATAGTGCCACATGCGATCCCGGTTCACGAGGCGGGCGCCGGCGTCGGCTGCGATGTCCAGCATCCGCCCGTCGACATAGGCGGGCACCCCGGTGATCATCTCACGCGGCGGCGCGCCCAGCCGCTCCGGCCAGTACCTGCGCACCAGATCATGATTGCCGCCGATGCCGCCTGTCGCCAGGATGACGGCGGGCGCCTTCAGGGTGAAATCGCCGACGACCGTGCGGTTCGTCGGCGCCCCGCGCGGCGCATCATCAGGCGCCAGCACGCTTCCGGTCACACCGACGACGCGGCCAGCCTCGACCAGCAGCTGATCGACGCGGTGGCGGTGGTGAAATCTCAACCGGCCCTGTTTCGCAGCATCCTTGGCCCGTTCGGCGAACGGTTCCGAGACTCCGGTGCCGGTCCCCCAGGCGACGTGAAAGCGCGGCACGGAATTGCCATGCCCGAAAGCCTTGCCGCCGCCCCGTTCCGCCCACCCGACCATGGGCGTCAGCTTCACGCCATGCTGACGCAGCCAACTGCGTTTCTCGCCCGCTGCGAACTCCACATAGGCCCGGCCCCATCGCGCGGCCCATTCATCCTCGGCGTCCGGCCCTGCCAGCCGATCCCAACCGGCGCTCCCCTGCCAGTCGCGCCACGCCAGTTCGAAGCTGTCGCGCACGCCCAGCCGGCGCTGTTCCGGCGAGTTGACCAAAAACAGCCCGCCGAACGACCAGAAGGCCTGGCCGCCCAGATTGCCGACGTTCTCCTGATCCACCAGCACCACGCGCTTTCCAGCCTGAACAAGCTCATTGGCGGCCACCAGACCCGCCAAACCCCCGCCCACGATGACGACATCGGCGTCCATTTTTGGTTCCCTCTGCTTAGCTCTCGTTGTGCGCAGCCCTGAGTCTATAGTGAAGCATGGCAACAATATACATTTATGTTAGTATTAAGCATGAAGTGGTTGCGCCTGGTTGGTTGTCGCAGGGCTCGATATATCAGTCTGATCGTTGCCTCGTTTAGAAGCGGCGGGCGAGACTGATGCGCAAGGTCCTGCCCAAGGGATCCTGGTCGTTTCGACCATAACCGGGGGCGAGGCGACCATCGCCCAGTTTGGCCTGAGGCCGTGTATCGAGCAGATTCTCGATCTCGAGTTCCAGTCGGAGGCCGTCGCTTCTGCGGCGCTCTGCGCTGCCTTGATGAGCGTCGAACCGATTGACCACAGTGCTGACTTTGATGTTGACCGTCGTCAGTGCCGAAAGCTGAAGATCTTGGGGGCCGTCCTGACCGAGGTCGCGGCGAATGCGTGATGATCCTCGCCAGTTCGCCGCTGCATTCAAGCCCCAGCGGTTATAGCGCCCGTCAAGCCGCAAGCTCATTTGATGACGTGGCAGCCCTCCGCCATCGCCAGCCAATTGATCCAGCGCAGGGAGGTCATTGCGGATGATGATGGTGTCCTCAATTCGCCAAGTATGACTGACTGAGATTTGCATGGAGCCTCGTCGCAACGAGTCTGTCGGCCTTTGTGAAACGTGGACTGTCCTCGTTTTCGGACGCTTATTACAGCACGGTAAAATTGGCAGAGCTTACAAAAATCCTTATTATTCAATATGGTAAACACGTAAATGGTCGTTCTCCCCCAGCCGCATTTGCAGCTGGGGGAGGCGATGGATGCTGAAGCTGGTCCTAGAAGCTCTTGGTCAGACGTACGGCGATGATGCGTGGGTCCAAGGTGAAGACATTGGTGGTCAGGCCGGTGTCGTCAGAGTTGGTGAAGGCGTCGACGATGGGCGCATCATCGAACACATTCTTCACATAGGCCTGCAATGTCAGGCCGCGCTGGGCGTCTCTGAGCGAGACGGACAGGTTGAGGTTGTCCCAACCCTTAAGGCGGTCATATTCGGTGTTGTAGATGCGGAAGTAGCTGTCCGCCTGACGATAGTAGTCGCCCCGAACCGTCAGGTCCCAGTTGCCCAGGAACCATGTGTACTGGGCCCCGATGTTGGCGGTCCATTCTGGTGAGTTGGGCAGGGAATTGCCGCTGAGATCCGCATCGAAACCGCGCCCGGCGTTGGGGGCCTGTTTTAACGGGTCGTACTCAAATCCGTACCATTGCCAGAACGGCAGGCTTGAGTTGAGTTCCGGGTTGAAGGTGCCGAACCGCGAAGATCCCGAGCAGAGGGCGCTGAGGGCGAAGACGGCCATTGACGGTCCGAATGGGCTGTTCAGAACCTGCTCAGCCAGATCGCGCGGAGCGATGCAGTTCGAGGGCACTTGGATCCAGGGGCGCAGGGTGACCCAGTCCGGGTTGCCCTGGGTTCTGTTCATCACATCGATCGAGCGGGATCCGTCGGCGAGGCGCGTGTTCAGATAGCCCAGATTGGCGTCGATCTGGAAAGTGGGTGTCGGTCTGAAGACTGTTTCAAGCTCCAGGCCCCAGATTTTGGCGTCGAAATTCTCATTCAGCGAGATGCGGTCGACGATCTGAGAAACCTGGTAGTCTTTATAGTCATAATAGAAGGCGTTGGCGTTCAGTCTCAACTTTCCTTCCATTAAGGTGTTCTTGGTGCCGATCTCGAAGGCTGTGACGTATTCAGGGTCGAAAGTGCCAGATAGAGGCTGATACTGAACGACCTTGGGGTTCAGATCCATGCGTGGGGGGTTGGTGCCCCCGCCCTTGTATCCCCGCGACAGCGAGGCGTAGATCAGGGTGTCGTCCGTGAACGTCAGTTCTGGGGTCCAGTCCAGAACGATCCGGCCTGTCAGCGCGCTCCACTTCTGCTTGATGTCGGGCAACGCATAATACCCCCGACGGGCATAGCCGCCGGTTGCTGGGGCGGAAGTGCCGTCCCGGTTGGCTCCGAGCAGAAGCTGGCTTGGGTAGGGCGTGGTGTCCTTGCGATCTTCGGTATAGCGCAGGCCTGTTGTCAGCCGCAGGTTCGGGCGCAGATCCCAGTAGGTTTCGCCAAACACAGCCCAAGAGCGGGTGTGGACGACGTTCTTGCTGCGGAAATAATTATGTCCCTCCCCGTTGATCTGGTTCAGGGGGTTGGGGTCGACATAGACGCATTCCCCCGGTTCTTGATCATCACATGGATGTGTGCCGAGGCCGCCATTTGGAAGATATTTGAAGTTGTAAAAATATTCAGCAATCAATGAAAACAGATTGTTGAATACGTAGTAATCATCTTGAGATTTAAAGTCGAGATAATTGGCACCGAGGCTGAAATTGAAGCCGTCATTCAGTTTTGATTGCAGGCGGAACTCTTGATACCATTGACGGTTGTCAGACTGACTGAGGTCCACAGACAGAATCCGGTCTGAGGGGCCAAGTTGTGGGTCTGTATAAATGCCGCCGGGCGTAGCGGTTGATGGAACGAGGTCTCCGAAAAAGTCGTAAACGTAGTTGCTGTCAGTGAAGGTGGGATTGGAGACGTAGCGGGCGTAGTCTTGAGATGCGTAATAATCATCCTTGGCGTAGGCGGTCTGTGAGTACAGGGTCAGGTTGTTGGTGAGGTCGAACTCCAGATTGACCTGGAAGACGTCGTTTTTGGCTCGGAACACCGGGTCGAAGCTGGTGGAGATTTCTCTCAGATTTCGCGATTGAACGACGCCTTTGTAAGGGTCGAAACCTAGCGGAATCAGGTTTATGGGGTTCCAGTTCAAATCGACGCCCAAGCTGGGACCGGTGCCCAGCAACCGCACCGGACCGAATGAGGCGCCGTTCGGTGCGCCATAGGCGGCATCAGAATAAAGCGAACCAGGCAGACAGCCCTGACTTAGCTGAGCCTGAGTGTAGGACATCGGGACGTCGGTGGAGCCGATCCTGGTCGGGCCGGGATCGGTGGTGCACAACTGTTTGCCGGTGCGCGAACGGTTGTCGTCTTCTTCAAAATGCTCCCAGATGAAATTAGCGCGGAAGCGCTCTGTCGGCTCCCAGCGCGCGGACAAGCGCGTCGTGTAGAGGTCGCGATCATTCACGCGGGTGTCGTTGAAGCTGTTATAGTCGAAGCCGTCGCGCTGGGTGAAGCCGAAGGCGCCGCGGATGGCGAATGTGTCGCCGATCGGAATGTTGGCCATGGCCTGACCACGCAGGCTGTCATGGTTGCCCAATTCGCCCGTCACGAAGCCTTCTGATTTGAAGGTCGGCAGGTTCGGAAACATGTTGACCACGCCGCCGGTGGCGTTGCGCCCATACAGGGTGCCCTGGGGCCCACGCAGGACTTCTACGCGGTTAACATCCAGATATTCCTGTTCGAACAGACGGTTGCGGATAAGGGGCGTGTTGTTGAAGCTGACGGCGACGGCCGGGTCGCTTGACGCAGACACAGCCTTGGTCCCGACCCCGCGGATCGAGAAGTTGTACATGCTGAAATTGGATTTGGAGAAGGTCACGTTCGGCACGGCGCGCAGCAGTTCCGAACCGCCGTCGATCTGACGCATCGAAAGCGCCTCGGCCGACAAGGCCGTGACGGCTATGGGCACGTCCTGAACCGACTGTTCGCGCTTTTGCGCGGTGACGATGATGTCGTCCACCATAGTAGCCGATGGCGCTTGCGTCTGTGCCAGCGCTGGGGCGCTGGTCATCAGGAGGGCTGTCGCTGATGCGGAGAGTGCGAGGCGCGCGCGAATACGGGCCGTTGTAGCCATGAAGTCCTCCCGATGTGCGCCGATTTCCCCACGGCGCATGATGTGCGTTTCCTTCCGCCTGATGTTTCCGTTCGGCAGGGCGGAGCCACCGACGGTTGTCGGCACCTTGGCATTATTCACTGCCCTGTCAATACATATTGACTGTAATGTTTGTTGTGGGTCCTCGTCGTCGCCTGCGTTTTTTGGAGCGAGAGACGGCAGCTGTGTTTAACGGCGTTGTCTGTTTCGCATTGCGTTCAACTCATGCCGCGCCGTCTCCAGATCACGCTTGAACGCCGGGTCGGCCTGCAGGCGGGCGACGATGGCAGCGCCGACCAGGCGGCCGGCTTCGACGTCGCTGGCGTAGTGGACGCCGCAGATGACGCGGCTTTCGCCATAGGCCAGGCCGCGCGTCAGTATGGCGTCGGCGCGGTCGGGGCCCAGTTCGGCCAGCACCAGCGCCCAGGCCCAGCCCAGCGCTGAATGGCCGGACGGATAGGAGCCGCTGCGACCTAGCCATGGCTCGGGCGCGATACAGGTCTTCAGCGGCTCGGCGACGAAGGGGCGGGGGCGGAAATAGCCCTGTTTGGCCGGGGTCTGGATTGTCTCCAGATCGCCCAGCATCCGTCCCAGCAACGGGCCAGGGTCGGAATGCGATCGGGGTCGAAATCGAGGCCCAGGGCCGCGCTGAAGATGCGGGGCGCCGACGGGGTCTCGATCTCGTTGTCGGAGGCGGCCTGACGCCAACGGTCCGAACCCTCCAGCGCGCGGGGGGCGTGATAGATGGCGATATCATCCTGTTGCCGCAGCGATCCGGCCTCTGGCGGCGGGGGCAGGAAGGCCGAGGCGTCGGGCGCGTCGTCCTTGGCCAGATAGCCGTGGGGGTGGTCGCGGAACCCCTCCCACAAGGTCGGGACGCTGGTGGTCCGGGCGGGCGCAGAGGCGCAACCGGCCGCCGTCAGCAGGACGGCGACCGCGCAAACGGTCTTGATATTCATGGTGTTGTTTCCGTTCGGGCGTCGGTTCAGGCGAGCTGGGCGCCGGGGCGGCCGTCTTCGACGACCCAGGTGTTCAGGGTGGACAGGGTAGTGCCGTCAGGTCGCGCGGCCAGGATTCTTCCCACCACTGGGCGTCATAGTCGTGATTGCTCGACACGACTGAAAAGGGCAGGGCGCCGTCCAGCAGACGGCGATGGAGGCCGGAAGCTCGACCTCGCGCACGCCGCGCGTCCAGCGGTCGGGGTTCATGCCAGATTGGGGGCCGTCCGGCAGAGGGCGGGCGGAAAAGCCGCGTGCGGCGTGTTCGGGATCAATGGCGATGGTTGAATGTTGCCACACGTCGCCCAGTCCCGTGGCGAAGACGATCTCGCCCCCGCGTGAGACGGCGTTGTCGGCGATGTAGCGCATCTGCTCGACCATCATGTCGCGGGCGTCGAAGGCGAAACTCTCTGCGCGCTGATGGGTGAAATCGACGTAGTTCCGGGTGTCGGGGATCACGGCGATGGTGAAGCGCATCCGTCGCCAGCCCAGGCGCATGTGCGCGCCCCTGGATGGACCAGACCCTGCGGCTGAACGATCTGGGCGCGGCCCGGGCCGAGAAGCGCGCCGAGCCTGAGCCTCTGGCGCTCAAGGTCTGGATCGACGGCCAGGGCTGTATCGAACGGCTCGACTTCGCACAAAGCATACGTCAGGCCGGATCGACTATGACGACCGATTGCGGCGCATTCCGCATCGCTATCAGGAAGCCGATGAGGGAGATCGCACCCGTCACCACGCCGACGCTGGCCAACGCCGGAGCCAGTGGGGTCTCGACGCCAAGAGCCTGACTGCCGAGCGTCACAAGCACGGGGATACGCCAAGTCCGATCAGGGCGCCCAGGATCATGAAGGCGCCGAGGCAGACGCCGCGCTCCTCGTTCGGCGCCAGCGCCGCGATGGCCGTAGCGGTGATCAGCCCGGTGATAAATCCCGCCGCCAGCAGCAAGAACAGGATGGCGGCGAAGGCCGGGACCGAGTTGATCATGGGGAAGATGGCGGCCGGGACACCGATGGCCGAGGCGACCACCGCGCCGATCAGGATGCCGCCCCGCACCGAACTCTTGTGCCCCTTGTCCGCGACCCGTCCGCTAATGACGGGACTGAGGACGCCCGCGACCAGCAACATGCCACCCAGCAAACCGCTCGCCGCACCGACGCTTAGGCCCAGGTCGCGCTGCATGACCGGCACGGCCCAGAAACCGGCGGGGGCATCAGCCATGATCACGCTGATCTGGCCGACGAACAGCAGCAACAGGAGTTTCCAGCGCTTGCCGAGCGCCTTGAGCATCGCGCCCAGACCCGCGTTTGCGCTCTCTACTTCGTGCCGCGCCGGTTCGCGGATGGTTAACTGACCGAAGATGGCGAAGGCGCTGAGGATGCCGAAGACCAGCGACGTCTCGCACCACGCCGACAGGGTCACGCCGGGAAGGTCGAGCGTGCCGGAGAAGGCGGTGAACAGCGCTCCCCCGACCACGAAGGCCAGCGCGGGGCCGAGCATATTGCCCATGCCGAGAAACAGCATGGCCCGGCCGCGCTGGGTCGGCGCGGACTGGTCAGCGAGGACCGAGACATCCGTCGCTGAGCGCCTCAGGCTACGGTCGTCGTTGCCGCATATCCGACGATCCTGCCGCCGTGCGGCGCCTGCGAGATCATTGGACTGACGAACGCGAGGCGGGCGTGATGAAGCAGGTCGGCGATGATCTTGCCGAGGCGACCAGAGCCGCCGCGACGGACGCCCGAGCCTTGTTGGTAGCCAGTGCTGAAGCAGTCGCCGAAGCTATCGCCAGCGCACTCCGGGCTAAAGCAGACGACGACTGACCGCATGGTATCAGCTCGTAGGTCATCTCTGCCCAAATACGTTATGTCTTCAGCCGCGCCGCTATTGCGGCAGACGGGGCCAGCGTCTCGAAAGCTGACTAGAACCGGCCCTCGGCTTTGGAGCGGGCGCGGTTGGCGGCGCGTTCCTTGCGGCGGTGGCGGCGGGCGGAGATCTTCAGGCGGTCGTCAAGCAGCAGGAAGGCGAGAACCGCGCTGGCCGCTACGACAAAACCGATCGCCAAAATAAGCACGCGCGCTCCGAAAGCAGGGGTCTGAAGGGGGACGCGATCCGATGATCGGCGCTGATCTCGCGGTCCGAGACAACTCGTCGGTGAATTCGAAACGGGTGGTAGTCACTACTGTCACAAAACTCAAATTTCATCCTGACGCCTTCGGCGAAGGCGCGTGCGCGGTCGGAAACGGCCCATTCCGAACAGAGGGCCGGCCAAGGCCCACATCTCGCCGTTCTTCGCTTCTATGCGGCGAAATGACGCGCATCGGGCGCGATCGCTCCATAGATGCCGCATGACCGATCCTTCGCGTTCTGATCATCACGAACCGTCCGTGTTTCTGGATGCGACGGGGCGGCGCGCGCGGCGGCTGCGGTGGACGGCGGTGGCGGCGGCCTGTCTGGCCACGGTAGTCCTGGCCAGCTTCATCGCCAGTCTGGTGATCCTGCCGCGTCTGACGGGGGGGTCGTTCACGGCGCCCGTGCAGACGGCCTTCGCCCAGCACCTGCACGGGGCCGAGCACGCCCTGTTAAGACACATCGCCGTCGAGGATCGCCGCAAGACGGTTTCGGCCGGACAGGACGCCGCCATTGCCGGCGCCTGGTTCGCGCCGTGGGAGGACGGGGCGCTGGATTCCTTCGTGCGTCATGCCAAGAACCTGACGCACGTCTATCCGACCTGGCTTCAGGTGCGTCCGGACGGCGGCGACATCCTGACGACCGATTGGGACCCGCAACACAGCCCCACGACCAACGCCCTGACGGCGGCGGCCCGCGCCAACGGCGTGCGCATCGTGCCCGTCGTCAGCAACGCGACCGAAGGTCAGTTCGACAGCGCTCGGATCGACCGGATGCTGGCCCCCGAGAACAGCCAGCGTGTTATGGATCGCCTGGTGGGCTTCGTGCAGACGAACCAGTTCGCGGGCCTGCAGATCGACTTCGAACTGATGACGCCCGACCAGATCGCGCGCCTGACGCCGTGGCTGGCCCAGCTGCGCAGCCGACTGAACGCCCAGGGCAAGGAGCTGTCCATCGCGCTGGAGGTCGGACTGAGCGACCACGACATCCAGGCGCTGGCCGATGTCGTCGATTACGCCGCCGTCATGGCCTATGACGAGCATGGCGAGGACAGCCTGCCGGGGCCGATCTCCTCCGTCGGTTTCGTGCATCAGGCGCTGGAGCGGTTCACGCGGCTGGTTCCGGCGAACCGTCTGATCCTGGGCGTCGGCGTCTATGCCTATGACTGGCGCGAGGGCGCGTCGTCGGCGGAGTCCCTGACGACCACGGCGGCGCTGGCGGCGGCGCGGGGCTATCGACCGGACGATGATCCGGCCAAGGTCATGGACTTTGACGACAAGGCGCTGCAACCGACCTTCAGCTACACCGACGATCAGGGCCGAAAGCACGAGGTCTGGCTGCAGGATGCGACATCGGTGGCCAACGCCCTGACCCTGAGCCGGGGCAGGGGACTGCGCGGCGCCGCCCTGTGGGCCTTGGGCGAGGAAGACCCGACCAGCTGGCACGTGTTCGGCCGCAACGCCGTGGCGCCGGGACAGACCGCGTCGGCCCTGGCGAACGTCACCCTCAAGCAGCAGATCGCCTTCACCGGGCAGGGCGAGCTGCTGAACGTCATCGACACGCCGCACCCCGGCGAGCGCAGCATCGAGGTCGATCCGGCCAGCGGCCTGATCGTGGACGAGGTGTGGAAGCGCTGGCCCTCGGCCTGGACCGTGCGGCGCACGGGCGCGCCCGACCACACCCTGGCCCTAACCTTTGACGACGGCCCCGATCCGCAGTGGACGCCCAAGGTGCTGGACATCCTGAAGGCCAAGGGGGTGAAGGCGACCTTCTTCATGATCGGCGGCAATGCGGCGGCCAATCCGAACCTGGTGCGGCGCGTTTATGCCGAGGGGCACGAGATCGGCAACCACTCCTTCACCCACCCCAACATGGCCCATGTCGACGACCAGCGGGTGCAGCTGGAGCTGACGGCGACGGACCGGGCGCTGGAGAGCATTCTGCACCGCCAGATCACCCTGTTCAGACCACCCTACAACGCGGATTCAGAGCCTGAATCCTATGGCGAAATCCTGCCGATCGCGGTGGCGTCGCGGCTGGGCTACACCACCGCGGGCGAGTCCATCGACCCCAATGACTGGAACCTGACGCGGATCGGGCCGGACGGGAAACCGCGCCGTCTCCAGCCCCAGCAGATCATCGACGATGTGCTGGCCCAGGCCAGCGCGGGCCACGCCGTGCTGCTGCATGACGCAGGCGGGGATCGCTCGGCGACGGTTGCGGCCCTGCCTGCCCTGATCGACGCCCTGCGCGCGCGGGGATATCAGCTGACCACCATCGGCGGACTGGTCGGCCAGACGCCCGAACAGACCATGCCGCCGCTGCCGGCCAATGAGCAGTCGCTGATCGCGGCGGATTCAGCGGCCTTTGGCTTCTCGCACTTCATGGGCGTGGTGCTGTTCTGGGGCTTCACCCTGGCGATCGCGCTGGGTCTGGCGCGGATCGTGCTGATGCTGGCGCTGGCGTCACGCCGTCGGCGCCGCCCGCCGGAGCCGGTCGAGGGCGCCGCCCCGCCCCGGATCGACGTGCTGGTCGCCGCCTATAACGAAGAGACGGTCATCAATCGCACCCTGTCCAGCCTGTTGGCCTGCACAGGCGTGGATGTGCGGGTCATCGTGGTGGACGATGGATCGACGGACGGCACGCTGGAGACCGTCACCGCCGTCTATGGCGCCGATCCGCGCGTGCTGATCCGCACCAAGCGCAATGGCGGCAAGGCGTCCGCCCTGAACCTGGCCTTGATGGAGGCGACGGCCCCGGTCGTGGTGGGCGTGGACGCCGACACCCAGCTGTCCATCGACGCCCTGGCGCGTCTGGCCGCCTGGTTCGTCGATCCCGCCGTCGGCGCGGTCGCGGGCAATGTGAAGGTCGGCAACCGCCGGGGACTGGTCACCCGCTGGCAGTCCATCGAATATATCACCAGCCAGAACATCGACCGCCGGGCGCTGGCGTTGCTGAACGCGGTCACCGTGGTGCCGGGGGCCATCGGGGCCTGGCGCACCGAGGGACTGAGGGCGCTGGGCGGCTATCGTTCCGATACTCTGGCCGAGGACATGGACCTGACGTGGCGGGTGCGGGAAGCCGGTTGGGTCATCGCCAATGAGCCGGAGGCCCTGGCCTTCACCGAGGCGCCGTCCAGCCTGGAGGGCCTGTTGAAACAGCGTTTCCGCTGGAGCTTCGGCACCTTGCAGTGCCTGTGGAAGCACCGCCGGTCGCTGTTCCGGCATGGCTGGTTCGGCAAGCTGGCCCTGCCCAGCCTGTGGGTCTTCCAGATCATGGGCCAGGTGCTGGCGCCCTTGATCGACCTGCAGATGCTGCTGGCCCTAGTGATCCAGGGGCTGACCTGGCTGTCCAGCCTGCAGCATTCCGACGTCAGCGCCGCGCCCAATCCGATGCTGTGGTTCACCCTGGCCGTCTATGTGGCCTTCACCGGGCTGGAGCTGCTGGCGGGCTGGATCGCCTATGGCTTCGATCGCGAGAAGCGCGGCGACCTGTGGCTGCTGCCGACCCAGCGGATCGTCTATCGCCAGATCATGTACATCGTCGTCTGGCGCGCCCTGACGCGCGCGGTCTCAGGGCTGGGACAGGCGTGGGGCAAGCTGCACCGCACCGGCGATGTGACCCTGCCGAACGGATAGGACTAAGAATATCCTGCGTCATTCCGGGGCGTCCGAAGGACGAACCCGGAACCCAGGAGGCTTGCATCTGACTTTGAATGCATCTGGCGGCGCGGTCGTGGCCCTGGGTTCCGGGTTCCTCGCTTCGCTCAGCCCCGGAATGACGATCTGTGAGGTTGACGAGGAATGCCGTCGAAACGGGCGGCGTGCCCCGCCGGGCCGATCAGCGGTGCTGGATCGCGGCGGTGGCCACGGTCTTGACCCGCAGGTCGGGAACCTCGGTGAAGGCCAGGTCGCTGACGCCGAAATATTCGGACTGGTTGGTCGCGCACCAGTCGGTGGTGACGATGCGGATCGGGCTCGTCGCAGGGCTATCGAGCGTCGCCCCATAGACGAAGTCGCCTAGCCGGTCGGCGAAGGGGATGGGCCGGTCCTGATTGGCGCGCCGCATCAACTGGGCCAGGCGCTCAGGCGTGACCTCGGCGACCATCAGCTTGCCGTCGAAACGGACGATAGCGTCGAAGGCGTAGCGTGAGACGGGGCCGTCCGGCAGGCCGGCGCCCAGGGTGGTGTGGCCGATGAAGCCTGCCTGGGCGCCTGCGGCCCGGGCCATGGCGGCGGCGACAGCGCGGCCTGTGTCGCCCAGCGACAGTGCGGCGGGCGAGACGCCGATCACGGCGGTTTCCTCCGGCGTCAGGGTCGCCGCCAGGGTCGTGGCGATCAGGTCGGCGATGCGCGGCGACGGGGCCGCTGTCGCCGAAACGGGTGTCGAGGTGACTTGCGCCGTGCCGTCTGCGCGCAGGGTCAGGGTCGTATAGGCGGCCGCCCATGATCCGGTGTGGGCGTACTGGCTGCGGCCCTGCTGATGCTGGAACAGCAGGTGGTTGTGCCCGCCGATCATGTGGGCGCCGTCAGGCAGCAGGGGCAGGATCTCGCGATCCTTGGACACGCCCGCATGGCTCATGACCAGCACCTGATCGGCGCCCGCCATGGCCTGAGCCAGATTGGCCCGCGCCCATTCGCCGGGCACGGGAATGTTCAGGTCGGCGCGGCTGGCGGCGGGATAGGTGTTGATCGAGTTGGTGGCCACGCCGACCACGCGCAGGGTCCGGTTCGGGCCGAAGGGCACATCGGCGGCGGCGGGCGCATAGGGGGCGCCGGTGCGGGTGTCGATGATGTTGCTGATCACCGTGATCCCCAGCCCCTGCAGGCGGGCGACCACGGCGGCTAAGTCCGTCGTGATGTCGTTGTCGTGGTTGCCGATGTTGAAGACGGTCGGCGCGATCTTGGGCAGTTCGGCCAGGAAGGCCCAGTCGATGGCGCCGTCTGTTCGCACCGTGACGACATTGCCGTGCTCGAAACTGTCGCCGTCGATGGCGATGACATGGGCAACCGGTTGCGACGCGACCTCGGCCTCCAGCGCCGCCAGCAATGGGCCCAGCCGGTCATAGGCCGAATGGATGTCGGACATGGCCAGGACGCGGCCTGTCACGGGGGCTGCGTCTGTTGCGGGCGAACCGGCGTGGGCGGCGCGGGTGAAGACGGGGCCGGCCAGGGCGGCGACGGCCAGTCCCTGCAGCAGGCGTCGGCGGTCGGGCAGGGGGGCGAAACTGGGCACGGCCGAGTTTAATTCCATCAATTTCCATGCGGCGCAACGCTTGCGCTGCGGATTGCACGGCCAGCGGGGCGGTTTTCCGCGGCCTGTGGTCGCGTCGTCAAATCTTCATAAAAGAACAGTGTTCACTTATGGAGGTTCCCCCGCGCCGCGCCTAGAGGGGCCGCTTCTTCCCCGGGGATACTTCTATCATGTCAAACCGCCTCACCGCGTTGGCCGTCTCGGTCAGCAGCCTTGCTCTCGCCTTCGCCGCGCCTGCCATGGCCCAGTCGGCCGATGCGCCGTCGAACGCCGCCAACATCGACGACATCGTCGTCACCGCCCAGCGCCGCAGCGAGAACATCCGTGAAGTGCCGTTCGCGGTCACGGCCATGAACCAGGAAACCCTGACGACGATCGCCGCTGGCGGCGCCGACATCCTGTCGCTGTCGGGCCGCGTCCCCAGCCTGCAGATCGAAAGCTCGAACGGCCGCTACGCGCCGCGCTTCTACATCCGGGGCCTGGGCAATGTGGACTTCGACTTCACCGCCTCGCAGCCGGTTTCGGTGGTGCTGGACGACGTGGTTCTGGAAAGCGTCTATCTGAAGGGCTTCCCGATGTTCGACGTGCAGCAGCTGGAAGTGCTGCGCGGTCCGCAAGGCACGCTGTTCGGCCGCAACACCCCGGCGGGCGTGGTCAAGATCGACACGGTCAAGCCGTCCGACGACCTGACGGGCTATGGCTCGCTGACCTATGGCAACCTGGGTTCGACCCGCGCCGAGGCCGGCGTCACCCTGCCGCTGTCCGACACCCTGTCGATGCGCTTGTCGGGTCTGTGGAACCACCGCGATGACTGGGTCAACAACGCCTATGACGCCCCCTTCGCCAAGAAGGACGGCAAGGACCTGGGCAATTTCGACGACATCGCCGGACGCGTCCACGTCGCCTGGACCCCGACCGAGCGCCTGTCGGCCCTGCTGACCCTGCAGGCCCGCGACTATGACGGCACCGGCACGATGAACCGCGCCAACGCCTTCACCAAGGGCTCCAACAAGCTGAACGACAACTTCGACCGCAAGACGGTCTGGTACGACGGCGGCCGCAACAACTTCCAACGCCAGAAGACGACCTCGGAAACCCTGCAGGTCAACTATGACTTCGGCCCTGCGACCCTGACGGGCGTGATCGGCGCCTATCAGGGCTCGTCGGCGGGCGACGGCGACATCGACGGCGGCGTGGCCTCGGCTCCGGCCGGTTCGCCCTACAAGACGCCGTTCAACGTCGAAAGCGGCACCCTGTCCAGCGACCTGCAGCAGAACACCTATGAACTGCGCCTGGCCTCCAACGGCGACAACCGCCTGGGCTGGCAGGTCGGCGCCTTCTACTGGCAGGAGCGGATCAATCTGGTCTCGGGCACCTTCAACGGCGTGGGCGGTCTGATCCCGACCAAGGTCACCGACATCACCCAGAAGTCCGACTCCTGGTCGGTGTTCGGTCAGGCCAACTACCGCGTGACCGACGCCCTGAAGGTGACGGCGGGCGTTCGCTACACCGAAGACAACCGCGACTATCTGGGCCGCATCACCATCGGCACGCCCGTGAACGGCCAGGGCGCGATCTCGGTCGGCGACGAGCAGGTCAGCTGGGACGTCAGCGCCCTGTATGAAGTCAATGACGCGCTGAACCTGTTCGCCCGCGTGGCCAAGGGCTACCGTGGTCCGTCGATCCAGGGCCGCAACCTGCCGGTCC
Organism: Brevundimonas nasdae; assembly: GCF_019395145.1. Classification (NCBI taxonomy): domain Bacteria; kingdom Pseudomonadati; phylum Pseudomonadota; class Alphaproteobacteria; order Caulobacterales; family Caulobacteraceae; genus Brevundimonas; species Brevundimonas nasdae. Next base: position 2,213,776 of record NZ_CP080034.1, on the reverse strand, counting down.
TGACCACGGCGGACTCGGAAACGGTGATGTCCTATGAAGCCGGCTTCAAGAGCCGTCTGTGGGACGGCCGCGCGCGCCTGAACGGCACGGCCTACATCTACGAAGTCGACGACATGCAGTTCACCGCCATCGGCGGCGCCGACAACTCCAACCGCCTGATCAACGCCGAGAAGGGCGAAGGCTATGGTCTGGAATTCGACGGCGACGTCTATCTGGGCGCGGGCTTCAGCCTGTCGGCCGGCGCGGCGTGGAACCACACCGAGATCAAGGACAAGAACCTGCTGGTCGCCATCTGCACCGGCGGCTGCACGGTCACCGATCCGATCGTCAACGTCGCGGGCCAGAACCGCGCCAAGATCGATGGCAACCCGTTCCCGCAGGCGCCGGAATACACCGCCAACCTGACGCTGAACTACGTCCGCGCCCTGGGCAACGACACCGAGCTGTTCGCCTCGACCGACTGGGTCATGCAGAAGGACTTCAACCTGTTCCTGTACAACGCGGTTGAGTTCAAGGTGGACACCAGCTTCGAAGGCGGCCTGCGCGCAGGCTGGCGCGACCTGAACCGCGGTCTGGAAGCCGCCGTCTATGTCCGCAACATCACCGATGAAGCCAATGTCATCGGCGCCATCGACTTCAACAACCTGACCGCCTTCGTCAACGAACCCCGCACCTACGGCGTTCAGGTCTCCAAGCGCTTCTAAGACCAAGGCGCTGTTCCAAGACTGAAAAAGCCCCCGTCGATGTCATCGGCGGGGGCTTTTCTTATGGGCCTGTCAGCGGTGAGGCCGCGTCAGGTTCGACGCGATCAGTCCCCGACACGTCCGGGCGGCACGTTCACGCCCCGCGACTTCAGGAAGGCCTTGATGTTGCGCGCCGCCTGACGGATGCGCTGCTCGTTCTCGACCATGGCGATGCGCACGAAGCCCTCGCCGTTCTCGCCGTAGCCGACGCCCGCCGCGACCGCGACCTTGGCGTGGGTCAGCAGTTGTTTGGAGAACTCAAGACTGCCCAGGTGCGCCAGCGCGGGCGGAAGCGGCGCCCAGGCGAACATCGAGGCGGCGGGCTTGGGGATCTCCCACCCGGCGCGGGCGAAGCTGTCGACCAGCACGTCGCGACGGCGGTGATACAGTTCGCGGTTCTTGTCGACGATGTCCTGCGGGCCGTTCAGCGCCGCGCAGGCCGCCGCCTGGATGGGCGTGAAGGCGCCATAGTCCAGATAGGACTTCACCCGTGACATGGCCGCGATCAGCTTCTTGTTGCCGACTGCGAAACCGATGCGCCAGCCCGCCATGCTGTAGGTCTTGGACAGGGAGGTGAACTCGATCGCCACGTCCTTGGCGCCCGGCACCTGCAGGATCGAGACGGTCGGCTTGCCGTCGTAATACAGCTCCGAATAGGCCAGGTCGCTGATGATCCACAGGTCGTTGGCCTTGGCGAAGGCGACGGCGCGTTCATAGAAGGCCAGATCGACCGTCTCCGCCGTCGGGTTCGACGGATAGTTCATCACCAGGATCTTGGGACGGGGCACGGTGAAGGCCATCGCCCGCTCCAGCGCCTCGAAATATTTCTCGTCCGGGGTGGTCGGCACGCTGCGGATCGTGGCCCCGGCGATGATGAAGCCGAAGGTGTGGATCGGATAGGACGGGTTGGGCGCCAGGATCACGTCGCCCGGCTCGGTGATGGCGGTGGCCAGGCTGGCCAGACCTTCTTTCGAGCCCATGGTGACGATGACCTCGCTCTCGGGGTCGACGTCGACGCCAAAGCGGCGGCCATAGTAATTGGCCTGGGCGCGGCGCAGGCCGGGAATGCCCTTGGACTGCGAATAACCGTGGGCGTCAGGCTTGCTGGCCACCTCGATCAGCTTGTCGATCACATGCTGGGGCGGGGGCAGGTCCGGGTTGCCCATGCCAAGATCGATCACGTCCTCTCCCGCCGCTCGCGCCGCCGCTCGCATCGCATTGACTTCGGCGATGACGTAGGGCGGCAACCGCCGCATGCGGTAGAATTCTTCGGACATTGGGTAAGCTCGTGACCAGATCGTATCTGAGCGTGAGGGCAAGGTCAGACACAGCGCCTGACGGTCAAGACCCTTCTATAACCGCGACGCCGAACGCAAGCGGCCAGTGCGTCGAAGGTGCGATTAGCGCACGATCGTTTGGCCGAAACCGCTGAGCGGTTCCCGCACAAGCACGAAACATGCGCTCGCTTTAATCGGGGTGCTGATTTGCGAGGCCTGAACTGAAACGCGGCTTGCCATACAGGCGCGGCGTCGGGCAGGAGGTCCGGTTGATGGGCCGGTCTATGGGCGGACATGCACGAACTTGATTTCCAATCCTGGGGTCGCGCGGACGATCCGGCGGTCGTGATCTGCACGACTGAGGCGGACAGCGCCGACTGGCGCGCCTGCGCCGAGGTTCTGGCGGGCGCGGGACGGCACGTGTTGATGCCCGCTCTGACGGATGCGGTCGACGCCCTGCCGCGTCTGCGTGAGGGGCTGGTGGGACTGCCTTCCCGACCCGTTCTGGTGGCGGCGGGCGCCTGGGCGTCTGAAGCCCTGAAGCTGTTTTCCGACGCCCAGACGCCGCTGCTCAGCGGTCTGGTGCTGGTCGATCCGACAGGCGCGGCGGACGCCGGGGGCCAGATCAACACGCCGTCGCTGGTGGTGGGGCAGGGGGCGGAGGCCGCGGCCTTTGCACAAGCGCTGAAGGTCCAGCCCGTCTCGCCCAACGACGCCGTCGCGGACCTGAACGGTTCGGACGCCCTGGCTGCGGTCCTGCTGGGCTTTCTTGAGCGCTGCGCGCCGCGTCAGGCGGTGCATTACGAGGCCGGTTCGGATGCGCGGGTGCTGCGCGACGCCATGGGCTGTTTCGCCACCGGGGTCACCGTGGTCACCACGCGGGACGAGAACGACCAGCCCATCGGCCTGACCGCCAACTCCTTCACCTCGGTGTCGCTGGACCCGCCGCTGATCCTTTTCTGTCTGGCCAAGGCCTCGGCCAGTCTGGAGCGGTTCCGCGCCGCGCCCCATTTCGCCGTCAATGTGCTGCACATCGGCCAGCAGCCGACCTCCGGCGTCTTCGCCCGCCCGTCCTCGGACCGCTTCCAGGGCGTGGAGTGGGAGACCTGGGACAGCGGCGCGCCCATCCTGTCCAACTCGCTGGCCAGTTTCGAATGCGACGCCGATCAGGTGGTGGATGCAGGCGACCATCTGGTCTTCATCGGCCGGGTGACCCGCGCGCGGTTCGAGCCGCATCGCGACCCGCTTCTGTATTTCCGGGGCAAATACAGGCGGCTGCATTTCTCCTGAGCCCCTGCGGTTCACACGGGCCTGACGGATCGCTATCTGTCCCTCAAAGATAAAGAGGAAACCGTCATGGCCACCGCCGATCCCGTCGTCATCGTCTCTTACGCCCGCACGCCGATGGGCGGGTTCCAGGGCGCGCTGTCCGACGCCAGGTCGACGGACCTGGGCGCGGTGGCGGTGAAGGCGGCGCTGGAGCGGGCCGGTCTGGACGCGGGCAAGGTCGAGCAGATCATCATGGGCTGCGTCCTGCCCGCGGGGCTGGGCCAGGCGCCGGCGCGTCAGGCGGGCATGGGCGCGGGGCTTCCCGTCTCGACCGAGGCGACCACCATCAACAAGATGTGCGGTTCGGGCATGCAGGCGGCCATGATGGCGCATGACGCCCTGGCCGCCGGTTCCGCCGATGTGATCGTGGCGGGCGGCATGGAGTCCATGACCAACGCTCCGTACCTGATGCAGAAGCACCGGGGCGGCGCGCGCATCGGCCACGATGTCATTTCCGACAGCATGTATCTGGACGGGCTGGAGGACGCCTACACCCCCGGCAAGCTGATGGGACAGTTCGCCGAGGACACGGCCAAGGCCTATCAGTTCACCCGCGAGCAGCAGGACGCCTACGCCATCGAAAGCGCGGGCCGGGCCAAGCGCGCGCAGGACGCAGGCGGCTTCGACGCCGAAATCACTCCGGTCGAGGTCAAGACGCGTAAAGGCGTGGTGACGGTGGACCGCGACGAACAGCCGACAAAGTCCGACCCGTCCAAGATCCCCAACCTGCGCCCCGCCTTCGGCGCCGACGGCACCATCACCGCCGCCTCCGCCGCCTCGATCTCTGACGGGGCGGCGGCCCTGGTCATGATGCGCCAGTCGACGGCGCAGGCCCTGGGGCTGACGCCGGTGGCCCGTGTGGTCAGCCAGGCCGCCCACGCGCACGAGCCGCACCTGTTCACCACGGCCCCGGTCTTCGCCTTGCAGAAGGCGCTGAAGAAGGCGGGCTGGACCGCCGACGATGTGGACCTGTGGGAGGTCAACGAGGCCTTCGCCATCGTGCCGATGATCGCCATGCAGGAGCTGGGCATCCCCCACGACAGGATCAACGTCAACGGCGGCGCCTGCGCCCTGGGCCACCCGCTCGGCGCATCGGGCGCCCGCGTCCTGACCACCCTGCTGTCCGCCCTGAAGGCCCACGGCAAGACCAAGGGCATGGCCGCCCTGTGCATCGGCGGCGGCGAAGCCACGGCGATGGGCGTGGAGTTGATTTAGGGCGTGCTGGGGGGCTCCTCAGCAGACGTTGCGAGGTCCGCTAGGGAAGCGGAAGTTCCGCTTACTGCGCGCCCCAGTAGTAAGGCCAATCACGCCGTCGATCAGACCCAAGCAGGCGATCTTCGGCGGACGCGTTCGAATAATCCACTGGCAAGTAGAACAGGTCTGGCCCGCCCACCAGAATGAGCCTCAAGCGTTGTCCCGACCGGGTGAGTGCCACGTCGCAGCTGTGTCGCTCTCCAACCGAGACGAACTGACGATCCTCGCCTTTGAGAACCCTCTCCACTCGGACGAGGGCAGGTGCCGACGCGCTCAGCGGTCGGACAACTTCCCCATCCAAAATGGCAGTCGCACGCTCGATCAACTCTTCCGCCTCTCGTCGTTTTTCAGACGGAGTGGGCTCGCGCGTCACAACAATCGAGCAGGCATGCGCGGTTGCTGGCCCAAGGTAGAGGGCAACACAGATGGCAATGCAGGACGCCCTGAACGTGCGCATTGGTCCAGCGTGACATTGGTCTTGAAGGTCCGCAATGGGTTGATTTGGGTCCCGCGCTCCAGCGCAGAATGCAGACGTCTGCGTCCAGGTCGGAAAGCGGTTGCCCCTAACGCTAGCCAGCGGGGCCACATTCCGCCTTGGCTGCGATATGTCCCCGTGTTCGGGTGCGGATACTCGCGGTCATACCGTGGGTCGACTTGTGACAGGCTGTACTCCAGCCAGCCGGCGCGCCCCTGACTGTAAAGGTCACACTCGCGACCGGGTAATCTCTGTTCGAAGAAGTCCGACCCTTCAAACATGTACAGCCAAGTGCCCTCGATCACCCGATTGCGTTCTGCATACCGCCAAGCGCCCGCAGCAACAGCCGCCACCACGCATGCCGCCAGTCCCGCCCTCCTGATCCACATACTGCAACCTAAGCAGTCAGCGAAGATGTCCGCAACGGGTCGAAAAGCGACTTCGCTTTCCGGGATGGCGTAGCAGCAGGCGAATGCCCTAAGCCGCGAACGCCGCGCGGATCGGTTCGACGTTGCTGGTCGGGCGTTTCACCGGCAGGTCGAAGCTGACCACGGTGCCGACGCCGGGTTCGCTTTCCATCGTCAGCTGGCCGCCGTGCATCTCGATCAGCGACTTGGTCAGGGCCAGGCCCAGGCCGGTGCCTTGCGTCGTCTTGGAGTGCTGACCCTCGACCTGTTCGAACGGGCGGGCCAGGCGAACCAGGTCTTCGGGCGCGATGCCGATGCCGGTGTCGGCGCAGGCGACGCGGATGCGGTCGCTGCCGTCCATGGCTTCAAACCGTTTCAGCGACACAGTGATGGCGCCGCCCTCGGGCGTGAACTTCACCGCGTTGGAGATCAGGTTCAGCATGATCTGTTTCACGCCGCGGTGGTCGGCCTCGATGTCCGGGATCTCGCGCGCCTCGACATGGATCTTCAGTCCGGCGTCCTGAACCTTGCCGCGCATCAGGCGCACCGCATCCTCGCAGACCTCGGTCATCGACACGGGCTCGTAGTGCAGGGTCATCTTGCCCGCCTCGATCTTGGCCATGTCGAGGATGTCGTTGATCAGGCTGAGCAGGTGCTGGCCAGACTTCAGGATGTCGCCTGCATAGCCCTTGTACTTGTCGTTCAGCGGCCCGAACAGTTCGCCGGCCATGATCTCCGAGAAGCCGTTGATGGCGTTCAGCGGCGTGCGCAGTTCGTGGCTCATGTTCGCCAGGAACTCGGACTTGGCCTGGTTGGCGGCTTCGGCGCGGGTCATGGCGACCTCGTATTTGCGGGCCAGCAGGGCCAGGTTCTCCTGGCTGCTCTCCAGCTGGATCACCATCCGGCGCAGGCTGTCGGCGGCGCGGTGCAGTTCGACTTCCTGGCGCTTGATGGCGGTGATGTCGGCGGCGGTGACGACGGAGCCGCCTTCGGAGGTGAACCGCTCGGACAGCTGCAGCCAGCGCCCGTCGTGCAGTTCGACCTCGCGCAGGCCTGCGCGGCCGTCGGCGGGGGCGTGTTCGGCCTTGATGGCCAGGGCGGCGATGCGGTTCAGTTCATCCTTCTGGGCACCGCGACGCACGACGCCGGGGCCGAAGCCGAAGGCGTCCTCGAACGCCTGGTTCCACAGGATCAGACGGCCCTGACGATCGAACAGGACGAAGGCGTCCGAAATGCTTTCGACCCCGTCGCGCAGACGGCTTTCGGCGGCCTGAGCGGCGGCCTTGGCGCGGCGGGCCTCGGTGATGTCCAGCGCCACGCCCAGAATGGCGGTGTAGCCCGTATCGCCGCGCACGCCGCGCGCCTGACCCCGCGCGTCGATCCAGCGGGTGCGACCCTCTTCGCCGGGAACAGGGAAGGTGATTGCGAAGGCACCATAGGCGGCGGCCTGGCGCAGGGCGTGCTTCACCTCCTCGCGGAAGCGGGGATGGATGCGGGCCAGCACGGTTTCGGCCTTGACCGCACCGCCGCTCTCGAAGCCCAGCAGGGTGGCCATATAGTCCGACAGGGTGACTTCCTCGCCCGCCAGATCCCATTCCCAGACGCCGCATTTCGCGGCCTCGACGGCGACGCGGAAGCGCTTCTCGGACGAGGCCCATTCGCGGCTCATCCGCGCCTGGGACACGCGTTGCAGCAGGACCAGCAGCAACATGCCGATGCCCAGAAACAGCGGCACGGCCAGGATCCAGGCGTCGTTGATCATGGCCCGCCCGCCTGTCAGCGGGGCGGGAGAGGCGGCGATGGCGATCAGGCCGTGCTGGTCCAGAGCTTCGGCATAGATGTTCGTCGTGGCGTCGCCTCGCGTGATCGAACGGGGCTTGGCGTCGGCCAGCAGGCCCTGGTGCGAAAGGCCCAGCACGGTCTGGACGCTCTGGCCGATCTCGGCCGTGATCGGCGACGCCAGGATGACGCCTTCGGCGGAGGCTAGACGCAGGGTGGCGATGTCGCGGTCGTCGGCGGGCGGATTGATCTGCGCGACCAGTCGGCGGCCCTGTGCGGCGGGACCGTTCAGCAGCAGCGACTTGTCGGCGGACAGGCGCAGGTCGCCGTCGGTCGGGTTCAGGCCCGATGCGAAGGATCGCGCCTCGGCTCCGGCGGAGGCCAGCACCACGCCATTGCCGCCGATCACGCCGAAGGCGACGCCGGGTGCGGCGCGGCGGGCGACGTCGGCGACATCGCTGGGCGCGGCGTTGGCGGTCAGGGCGGCGGTGGCGGCGTCCAGTCCGGTGTCGGCGGCGGCCAGCCGGGCCTGAAGATGGGCGGCGTAGAGGCGCGCGCCCTGCTGCAGCACCTGATCGCGCAGCTCATGCGCCTCACGATCGGGGCGCGCCACCTCGCGGCTGACCATCAGGGCATAGGCCGCCAGACCAAAGGCCAGGGCCAGGATCGTGATGCGCAGCCAGCCGGGCATGCCCGCCGAACGGGCCGGGACGCGATCCGAGGCGCGGCGCCCCGGATTATTCTCGCGCCGCTCCGTGCCTGGCAAAACTGTCTCCCGAACAAATCAGTTGTGGGGGAATCTAGGCTGCGTCGCAGATTCCTGTCGAGATGTGGTTAATGAAATCTGAAATCAGGCCGCGGCGGCTGGCGAGACCAGGCCTTCCGGGGCCTTGGCCAGCACTTTCGACACGTTTCGCAATATGGTGCGGGCGCGCCCGGCCAGCTCCAGCACGGCAGGCGGGGCGTCCTCGGGATTTTCCGCCGTCAGGGCCATGACCTCCTCCGCCAGCTTCATCAGCTGCGGGGCCGCTGTGATCAGGCGGGCCTGATATTCGATCAGACCGGGGTCGCGATTGTACTCGGCGCCCGGCACGCGCCAGCCGCCCCAGTCGGCGTCATCGGTCACCACGACGGGATAGGTGCCGGGATGGGGGTGGTGCAGGCAGTCTTCCAACAGCTGCCACTTGTTGCGGGCGCGCATCAGCCGCCATTCGCCGTTCGCGACGGCGGACGGGTCGTCGGCCGCCAGCATCAGCTCGTGGGCCAGGAACTCGCGGCCCAGGCCGACGTCATAGGTGACGCGCACCGGCTCATCGAAACCCTTGGCCCACACGGGCTGGACCTGTTCGATGGCCGCCCACGCGCCGACGCATTCGACCCAGACCTTTTGGCCCTTCTGGAACTGCGCACGAGCCATTCCATCTTCTCCGACGAAATTCAGTCGGCCAGAATGAATGGCGAAGGTTGAAAACCGGTGTGGGGGCGCGGTTACTCAGGCCTTAACGTGAGATGCTCTCCAGCGCCTCGCCCGCGTACTTCTCTTTCACGCGGATCGACAGGTCGCCCAGAGACACCACGCCGACGACGCGGCCGTTCTTGTCGACCACCGGCGCGCGGCGGATTTGGCGCGACGCCATCAGGTCCAGCACCACCTTCAGGTCGTCGGTGTCCAGCACGGTCTGGGGATCGCGGGTGATGAACTCGATCACCGAGGCGGTGGGCGCGGCGCCGGCGGCCAGGGCGCGCACCACGATGTCGCGGTCAGTGATCGTGCCGATCAGCCGGTCGCCGTCCGCCACCGGAATGAAGCCGAAGCCGCCCTTGGCCATGCGGCTGGAGACGTCCTGGATCGTATCGCCGGGGTGGGCGAGGTGGACATCCTTGGTCATCACGTCACGAATCTTCACGGCGGGTCTCCTGATGTGTGCTGGGCTTGAGAACCCGCCGCGAAGATTGCGGTTCCGCTTTAGGGCGTGCGGCGCTCGGGCAGGCTCTGGGCCGCGCGGAGCATCTGAACGAACTCGGCCCGTTCGCCCAAGGGGTCAGAGCCGCGCGCGCCCTGGGCCTGGTCGATGATCCGGTCCCAGCCGTAGTCAGCGCCCATCCACGGATCATTCCGCAGCTTCTGGCCGAAGGCGGCGACGGCGATGGCCCAGCGCAGGGCCTCGGGCGGCTGGGCGCTGACGCCGCCCGACGTGCGATTGGTCAGAGGCTGCTGGATCAGTTGAGAGGTGGTGGCGCCCGGCTGTTTGTAGCGCACCTGGACAAAGCCGATCTCGCCGTTCGGATCGCCGCCGCCGACACCAATACGATTGTCGGGATAGCGACGATCCGGGATCTGCGTCGGACCGCCCACGGGGGTGATCTCATACAGGGCCGTGACGCTGGCGCCCGATCCGACCTCGCCCGCGTCGATGCGGTCGTTGTGGAAGTCTTCCTCGTTCAGCAGCCGGGTCTCGTAGCCGATCAGCCGCCATTCGGCGACGCGGGCCGGGTTGAACTCGACCTGGATCTTCACATCGTCGGCGATGGGGAAGGCGCCCTTGTCGAACAGGGGGCCGAACAGACGCCGCGCCTCGTTCAGACTGTCGACATAGGCGGCGGTTCCGTTGCCGGCCTGGGCGATGGCCTGCATCCGCGCGTCCTGATAGTTGCCGCGCCCGAAGCCATAGACGGAGAGGTATATGCCGGTCTGGCGCTTGTCGGCGACATAGTCCTCCAGCCGTTTGTCATCGGTGACCCCGACGTTGAAATCGCCGTCGGTGAACATCAGGATGCGGTTGACCTTGTCGCGGGCGAAACTGGCCTGGGCCTGGTCATAGGCGTTGGTCATGCCGGTCGCGCCCGCCGTCCCGCCCGAGGCGTACAGGCTGGCCACGGCGCAGCGCATCTTCAGTTTCTCCGTGCCGCGCGTGGGCGCCAGACGCGTGCCTGCCCCTTCGGCGTAATAGGTGACGGCCAGGGTGTCCTGCGGGCGCAGGCGGTCAATGATCAGGTTCATCGACTGCTGGGCCAGGGCCAGCTTGTCCGGGCTGTTCATCGAGCCGGAGACGTCGACCAGGAAGGTCAGGTTCAGCGGGCGACGCTGGGCCTCGGGCAGTTCATAGCCCTGCAGTCCGATCTGCACGATCTGGCGTCCCGGCGCCCAGGGCGAGGCCGCGACGCCGGTGGTGATGGCGAACGGCTGCGCCTGCGACCGCGGGCGGGCATAGCCGTAGTCGAAATAGTTGATCAGCTCCTCGACCCGCACGGCGTCGCGCGGCGGGGTGCGGCCTTCGTTGATGAAGCGGCGGACATTGGCGTAGGCGGCGGTGTCCACGTCGATCGAGAAGGTCGAGACCGGCTGGTCCGCCGTCCGCTTGACCGGGTTTGGCGTGGCGTCGGGATAGCGTTCGGTGTCGGCGGGCGGGGGCGTCACGCCCGGCAGCACGCGCGAGCCGGACGCCACAATCTCGTTCACGGCGGGGGCGGAATATTCGATGCGGGCGTCTCGCTGAGCCGGCTGGATCGTCGCTGGGGGAGGCGGCGGAGGCGGCGGAGGCGGCGGCGCAGGCACGCCCGGCAGGGGGGCTATCCGGCCGCGGCGAACGATCGTGGTCTGATGTCTCTGGTTCAGGTCGAAGCCGAGGGGCGCGCAGGCTGCGGGGGTCGCTTCACCGTCTCGCGGCGTCGCCGCGGCGAAGGTTGGGACCGCGGCGGTCGGGGCGACGACGGACAGGGCCAGCAGCGCCGATGCGGCGATCCTGAGGGGACGGGTCATGGCTTCCTCCGGTTGTCGATCAGCCTAGTCGCAAGCGCGGCTTGGGCGAAACTGTGGCGCGCGGCGCCGTCCGCCGCACAGTGATCCGCCACCGTGTCATTTGCGCCATCTCGCAATCCGACGGTTTCGACCCCACAATAGGTCTTCAACATGATGGAGGGCCGATGGCCGAGGCGACGACAGGACTGGATCTGGGCGCGGCGGCGGCCCTTCTGGCGGCGGGCGTTCTGGCCGTGCCGATCTTCAAGCGCATCGGCCTGGGGGCGGTTCTGGGCTATCTGGCCGCCGGTCTGGCCATCGGCCCCTTCGGCCTGAAGCTGTTCCGCGAGCCTGAGACCATCCTGCATGTCGCCGAGTTCGGCGTGGTCATCTTCCTGTTCATCATCGGGCTTGAGATGCGGCCCAAGCGTCTGTGGGGGCTGAGGCGTGAAATCTTCGGCCTGGGTGCGGCCCAGGTGCTGTTCTGCGGCCTGATCCTGACGCTGACGGCGATGCTGGCGGGCTTTTCGGCGCCGGTCGCCTTCATCGGGGCCATGGGCTTCGTCCTGTCGTCGACCGCCGTCATCATCCAGATGCTGGAGGAGCGCGGCGAGATCGCGGGCGGGGCGGGCCAGAGGGCGGTGTCCATCCTGCTGCTGGAAGACCTGGCCATCGTGCCGCTTCTGGCCATCGTCGCCATCCTGGCCTCCGTGACCGGCGTGGCGCATGAGACCGCCCCGCCCCTGTGGCAGACCATCGGCCTGGCGGTCGCGGCGGTCGGCGGGGTGCTGCTGGCGGGACGGTATGCGGTCAATCCGGTCTTCCGCCTGCTGGCCCGATACGGCGGGCGCGAGGTTATGACGGCGGCGGCGCTTCTGGTCGTGGTCGGCGCGGCCTGGGCCATGTCGCTGGGCGGCCTTTCGATGGCGATGGGCGCCTTCCTGGCCGGGGTTCTGCTGTCGGATTCGACCTTCCGCCACCAGCTGGAGGCGGATGTGGAGCCGTTCCGCGCCATCCTGCTGGGCCTGTTTTTCCTCAGCGTCGGCATGTCGCTGGATGTGTCGGTGGTCATTGCCGACTGGCGGCTGGTCATCGGCGGCGTGGTCGTCTTCATGGCGGTGAAGGCGCTGGGCATCTATGGCGTCGCGCGCCTGTTCAAGGCGTCGCACCACGAGGCTGTGGAGCGCGCGTCCCTGTTCGCCCAAGGCGGCGAGTTCGCCTTTGTCCTGTATGGCGCGGCCATCACTGCGGGCCTGTTCGACGCCCGTGTCGGGGGGATGTTGACAGCCATCGTCATCCTGTCGATGGCCCTGACGCCTCTGACCAGTCTGCTGACCACCCGCCTGCTGCCAAAGCCCAAACAATCGGCCGAGGATGCGGACGACGTGGACTTCGCCAAGGACCTGCGCGGCCAGGTGCTGATCATCGGCTTTGGCCGTTTCGCCCAGGTGGTGTCCCAACCCCTGCTGGCGCGCGACGTGGACGTGTCGATCATCGAGAACGACGTGGAGATGATCCAGGCCGCCTCGCAGTTCGGGTTCAAGGTCTATTACGGCGACGGCACCCAGCTGCACACCCTGCGGGCCTCTGGCGCCGAAGAGGCCGAGATCGTGCTGGTCTGCATCGACAAGCCTGAACAGGCGGACCGCATCGTCGAACTGGTCAAGCACGAGTTCCCGACCACCAAGATCATGGCCCGCGCCTTCGACCGGGGCCATTCGATGCGGCTGATCCAGGCGGGCGTCGATTACCAGATCCGCGAGACGTTTGAATCGGCGCTGAAGTTCGGCGAACGGGCCCTGGTCGAACTGGGGCTGGATGAGAGCGAAGCCGCCGACACCGTGGGCGAGGTGCGCCGTCGCGACGAGGCGCGTCTGGACCTGCAGCTGACCGGCGGTCTGGCGGCGGGACGTCAGCTGATGCGCGGCAATGTGCCGACGCCGCAGCCCGCGCCCTATGTCAAACCGCGTCGCGAAGGGCGGCTGCTGAACGAGGACGAGGCGGGGCCGCCCGCCCCCGACACCGCCGATACGGCCGACGCCGAGCAGGCTGGCGTCTGACGCGGGTGGAGGCGGCGGCGGCGATAGGCTAGAGCGAAGCCATATCCCCCACCGAGGTCCGTCTTCATGAAACGTCTCGCCATCGCCGCCCTGGCGGTTCTTGCGGTCGCCGCGCCCGCCGTCACCGTCACCGCCTGGGGCAACACCGGCCACCGCCTGATCGGGGTGGCGGCGATGCGCGCCCTGCCCAGCGACCTGCCCGCCTTTCTGCTGACGCCCGGCGCCATCGCCGATGTCGGCGAACTGGCGCGTGAGCCGGACCGCTGGAAGGGCGCGGGTCAACCGCACGACCGCGAACGCGACACCGCCCACTTCGTCGATCTGGATGACGAAGGCCGCGTCTATGACCAGCGCGGCATGGCCATCACCGCCCTGCCGCGCCTGAAGTCGGAATATGACGCCGCCCTGACCCAGGCGGGCCTGAAGGTCGATGACGCCGGTTACCTGCCCTACGCCATGATGGACGCCTGGCAGCAGCTGGGTCGCGACTTCGCCTATTGGCGCGTTCTGACCGCCGCCGAAAAGCGTGAGACGAACCTGGAGCGTCAGGCCTGGTACAAGGCCGACCGCGTCCGCCGCGAGGCCCTGATCCTGCGCGACATCGGCGTGCTGGGCCACTATGTCGGCGACGGCTCGCAGCCGCACCACACCAGCATTCACTTCAACGGCTGGGGCGACTTCCCCAACCCTGAAGGTTTCACCAATTCGCGCCAGACCCACGGCCAGTTCGAGGGCGCCTTCACCAGCCGCGTCGCGCGCCTGGACACGGTTGAGGCCGCCATGGCGCCTCTGAACATCGACGGGTTCGACGTGAAGGCCCGCACCGTCTCCTACCTGACGACCACCTTGGGGACGGTGATCCCCTTCTATCGTCTGGAGAAACAGGGCGGTTTCCGCGACGTGGATCCGCGCGGCGCGGCCTTCGTCAACGAGCGTCTGGCGGCGGGGGCCGCCGAACTGCGCGACTTCATCACCGCCTCGTGGCGCGCGTCCGCCACCGCCTCCATCGGCTGGCCCGCCGTCAAGGTCGCCGAGGTCGAGGCCGGAACGGTCGATCCGTGGAAGTCGATGATCGGCGACGACTGAGCCGATTTCCCTTCTCCCCTTGCGGGAGAAGGTGGGCCCGCAGGGCTCGGATGAGGGGTTTTGCAGCTTTTGACGGGTGAGTAGTCCACGCTTTGTGTGACCCCTCATCCGTCTCGCTGCGCGAGCCACCTTCTCCCACAAGGGGAGAAGGCCTAGAAGGCCGCCCATGTCCGACCTGACTCCCCCCGCCGTCATCCTCGACAAGTCCCAGATGGCCGAGAACATCGGCGCCGTGGCGCGGGTGATGGCCAATTTCGGCCTGACCGACCTGCGTCTGGTTACGCCGCGCGACGGCTGGCCTCAGGAGCGGGCCTGGGCCACCGCCTCGGGCGCCGACTGGGTGCTGGAGGGCGTGCGCGTCTTCGACAGCGTCGCCGAGGCCATCGCTGACTTGAACACCGTCTTCGCCACCACCGCCCGCCCGCGTGAGACGCGCCAGCCCGTCCGCACTCCGCGCGAGGCCAGCCGCGTCCTCTATGACGACACTGCATCCGGCCTGAAGACCGGCCTGTTGTTCGGCGGAGAACGCGCGGGGCTGGAGACGACCGATATCGCCCTGTGCGCCGGGATCGTCACCATCCCCATCGATCCCAAACACCATTCCCTGAACCTGGCGCAGGCGGTGGCGATCAACGCCTATGAGTGGCGCACCCTGATCCTGGACGCCCCGCCGCCGCGCTTCCGCGAGACCGAAGCGCCCGCCTCCAACGCCCTGCTGGTCGGGATGTATGAACATCTGGAGGAGGAACTGGAGAACGGCGGCTTCTTCTATCCGCCCGAGAAGAAGCGCTCGATGAGCCAGAACCTGCGCGTCATGCTGGGCCGCGCCGCCTTCACCGAACAGGAGGTCGCCACCATGCGCGGCGCCATCCACGCGCTGGCCAAGGGCCGTGGGCGGGTGCTGGCCAAGCTGGCGGCGGAACGGGCGGCGAAGGGTGCTGCGCCCTCGGGCAAGCCAGAGTGAAACTGGCCCTGATCTACCCGCTGGCGGCGTTGGCCGAGATCGGCGGCTGTTTCGCCTTTTGGGCGTGGCTGAAGCTGGATCGTTCGCCGCTGTGGCTGGCGCCGGGCGTCATTTGCCTGATCGCCTTCGCCTGGCTGCTGACGCTGGTTCCGACCGACACGGCGGGTCGGGCGTTCGCGGCCTATGGCGGGGTCTATATCTGCGCGTCCCTGATCTGGATGGCGGTGGTGGAGAAGACGACGCCCGACCGGTGGGACGTTCTGGGCGGTCTGGTCTGCCTGATCGGGGCGGGGATCATCCTGTTTGGCCCGCGCGCCGCCTAACCCGCGCCCAGCAGGTCCGACCAGCGCCAGCTGCCCTTGCCCAAGGCCAGACGGGCGCCGCCGGGGCCGTCTTCGATCGACAGCACAGCCAGGCCATGCATCGCCTGGGTCTTGCACTCGGGCGGTGAGAAGGCGACCTCAAGCGCGATGGCCTGGCGCACGCCGGCCAGCCCCTTGCCCGACTGACCCTGGCTCTGCAGCCAGTCGCCGTCCCAGACCAGGATGGCGCGGCCGGAGGCGTTCATCGCACGGCCCGCCTCGCTGACGGCGGTGCGGACCGAGGGGGTGCGTCGCAAACGGTCCTGAACCCGGCGCACCATGTCGCAGCGCCCGCCGCTGGCGCCCGCGCCGTTGCCGCTGCCGCTTCCGGCGCCTGCGCCCGAACCGCCGCCGCCCGGCCCGTCGCCATCGCCGCCGCCTGAGCCCGGTCCCGCCGTCATGGCGCCGGCCAATTGCGCCGCGCCCAGCAGGGGAAGCGGCGGTCCCGGCGGCGCGGGTGAGGCGGGCAGCGGTTCCACATCGGGCGGGGGCTGGGCGATCACGCGTCGCGGGCGCGAGG
The DNA here is from genome assembly GCF_019395145.1 of Brevundimonas nasdae. Lineage (NCBI taxonomy): Bacteria > Pseudomonadati > Pseudomonadota > Alphaproteobacteria > Caulobacterales > Caulobacteraceae > Brevundimonas > Brevundimonas nasdae. The sequence goes on along the minus strand of NZ_CP080034.1, from coordinate 2,197,781 downwards.
CGCGCGGAACGGGCGGCAGCGGTTTCGGCGCCGTGGCGGGCGGGGCGGACTTGGGGCCGGGGGGCGGCGACGACGCCTGCGGCTTGGGCGCGGGAACGGGCGCGGGGTCTGGCGCAGGAGCAGGCGGGGGAGGCGGAGGCGGAGGAGGCGGCTGCGTCAGGGTGACCATGACGGCGGGCGTCTCATCAATCCGGATGACCGGCGCCTCGGGTCTGGCCCACATCAGCGCCATCAGAACCGCCCCGTGCGCGACCAGCACCGGGGCGACGGCGGCGGGCCAGCGGGCGGGCCGCCGTGCAGGGCGGCGACGGTCGGGGCGACGACGGTCCGGGCGGGCGCTCAATCGCCTGACCGTGATGGAATGTGAACCCTCTGTCGCATGGGCATCAGCAACAAACGCCTGTAAAAACTCTACACGCCTGTTGAAAACATTTCGGCGCGTCAGGAACGTGGCGCTGGCGAAATACAACCTATCGCTGAGGCTGATCGACGTTCTGTAGAGCGGTCCGTCAATCGGCTTTCAGCCTTCTGACGGGCCAACGTTTTCACTCGACCTATGGTTCCGCTGAATTGGAATAATCATGCCCAATCGCGTGATTTTCTACGGCTAAGCTGACATTTTCTGGCCAAATACGCGCCATTACTCTGCCGTTTCCCCTACGGCAGGTTCATCTGGCGCATGATCTGGACGTGGCGCACCAGCAAAAAGGAGACATGACTTGAGCAGATCGAAACTCAGGACTGCGGTCGTCGGCGGCGCACTTCTCGCCCTCGGCCTTGCGGCCAGCGGCTGCGCCAGCCACCGTTTCGTGCGTGATCAGTTAGAGGTGGTGGACACCCGCGTGACCGGCGTGGAAGGCACGGCGGGACAGGCGCTGCAACGCGCCAACGACGCCCATAAGCTGGCCGAGGGCAAGTTCCTCTACCAGGTGGTGCTGTCTGATGATTCCGTGAAGTTCCCGACCGACGCTTCGGCCCTGTCGCCGGAAGCGGAGCAGCGTCTGGCCGAATTCGCCCAGCGTCTGACCAGCGAGAACCGCAACGTCTATCTGGAGATTCAGGGCTATACGGACTCCACCGGCACGCCCCAGCACAATGACCAGCTGGGCGAGCAGCGCGCCGAGGCCGTGCGTCGGTTCCTGAACCGTCAGGGCGTTGCGCTGAACCGGATGTCGACCATCTCGTACGGACAGGAACAGCCGGTGGCCTCGAACGATACGCCCCAGGGCCGTTCGCAGAACCGCCGCGTGACCATCGTCGTCCTCGCGTGATTTCAGCGGCGGCCGTCTGCGGGCGGCCGCCGTCTATTTCAGGCTGTTGAAGAAGCTCGGGACCGTTTCGGTCGCCGGGCCGTAGACGCCTTCGTCGAACAGGTCGGCCCCCTGCGTCGGCTCCAGATTGATCTCCACCGTCCGCGCCCCGGCATGGCGCGCCGCCTGCACGAAGCCCGCCGCCGGATAGACCGCGCCGGACGTGCCGATGGAGACGAACAGGTCGCAGGCCGCCAGCGCCGTCTCGATCCGGTCCATGTGCAGCGGCATTTCCCCGAACCAGACGATGTGCGGCCGCATCCGGCCGTGCGGGTGATCAAGCGACGGTTCGTCCGCCGCCATGTCGCCCGGCCAGTCGCTGACCAGACCCGAACGGCTGCAGCGCGCTTTCAGCAGTTCGCCATGCATGTGGATCAGCTCGAACCCCGGCGCGGGGGGCGACGTCTCGTGGGCGCGGTCGTGCAGGTCGTCGACATTCTGGGTCACCAGCATGAAGTTCCCCTCCCACCGCGCCGCCAGATCGGCCAGGGCGTAGTGGGCGGCGTTGGGCTGGACCTCGGCCAGTTGGCGACGGCGCTGGTTGTAGAAGTCCTGAACCAGGGCCGGGTCGGCGGCATAGCCTTGCGGCGTCGCCACATCCTCGACCCGATGCCCGCACCACAGCCCGTCCGAGGCCCGGAAGGTCGGCACCCCCGATTCCGCCGATATGCCCGCGCCGGTCAGAATGACGATGTTCATGCCAGGGTCCCGGTTGATGACGAGCAGGCTTTATCTTGGCGCGGTCGGCGGCCAATTCTATAGCCAATCATGCGCCAGATTCTGACCTTCATGTCCGCCCTCGCCGCAAGCGCCGTTCTGGCGGGCGGCCTGTCGTCGTCTGCACTGGCAGCGCCTCAGGTCGCCGATCTGTTGATACGCGCGGCCAATGTCATTGATGTGAAGACCGGACAGGTCACGCCCGGCCAGACCGTCGTGGTGCGGGGCGACGACATCGTCGCCGTGACCGCCGACGCCGAGGCGGCCCAGACCTATGCCGCCGCACGAACCTATGACGCCGCCGGTCGCTATGTGATGCCGGGGCTGTGGGACAACCACGTCCATTTCGGCGGCGCGGGTCTGGAGGACGAGAACGCCGACCTGTTCCCCCTCTATGTCGCCAATGGCGTGGTCGCGGTGCGCGATGCGGCGGGCGATCTGGCCCAGACGGTGCTGGACTGGCGCGCGACGCCGCCGCGCCCGATCGGCCCACGCCTGTTCACCTCCGGCCCCAAGATCGAAGGCATCGCGCCCGTCTGGAAAGGCGTGATCGAGGTCGGCGACGAGGCTGATGTCGACGCCGCCCTGGACCGCCTGCAGGGACTCAAGGTCGATTTCGTCAAGATCACCGACAGCACCCTGAAGCCCGAACTGTTCCTCTATGCGGTGCGTCAGGCCAAGGCGCGCGGCATGAAGACATCCGGCCATATCCCGATGGGGATCACGGTGCTGGAGGCGGCCGAGGCCGGTCTGTCGACCATCGAACACCTCAGCTATCTGATGAAGGCGGGATCGCGCGATGAGGCGGCGATTTCGGCCGATTACCTGGCCGGGCGCTACACCTACGCCGAGGCCATGGCCCAGTATGCCGCCACCTTTGACCCCGACACGGCGCGTCGCGTCTATCGGCGTCTGGCCGAGTTGGGCGTCATGGCCTCGCCGACCCAGCATGGATCATCGACCCTGGCGTGGCTGGACCGCGACGACCACAGCCACGACCAAGAACTGGCCTATATCGGCCCGGGCATTCGCGGCACCTATGGCTGGCGGGTCGAACGGGCTGCGGCGGCGACGCCTGAGCAGGTCGAGGCGCGCCACCGGGTCGAGGCGACGACCTTGCGGACCCTGCCGCTGCTGCGCGAAGCCGGTGTGCGGGTGCTGGCGGGCACGGATGCAGGGTTCCTGAACGCCTTCAACTATCCGGGCTTCTCGCTGCATGACGAACTGGCCCTCTATGTCGCCAACGGCCTGACCCCGCGTGAGGCGTTGGAGGCGTCGGTCATCAACGGTCCGGCGCTGATGGGCGTCAGCGACCGCTATGGCGCAGTGGCGTCGGGCAGGGCGGCGGACCTGATCGTGCTGGACGCCAATCCCCTGACCGACATCGCGGCCACGCGACGGATCAATGCCGTGGTGCGTGATGGCCGTCTGCTGGACCGGGCTGAACTGGATGGGCTGCTGGCCGACATCCGGGCGCGGGTGCAGGCGCACGAGGCCGCGAAGTAAAGGGTCAGGCGGCGAGGGCCGACAGGCTGTCGCGCAGGTGATCGACCATCAGCCGCACCTTGGGCGGCACGTGGCGGGGGTGCGGGTGAACGGCCCAGACGCCTTCGTCGGGCGGGCGGTGGTCGGGCAGGACGCGGATCAGGGCGCCGGTCGCCAGGGCCTCTGACACATAGAAGTCCGGCAACTGGCACAGGCCCAGACCCTGCAGGGCCGCGTCCAGCACGGCGGCGCCCGAGTTGCAGCGCCAGCGGCCCGTGGGGCGCAGGCTCACCTCTCGCCCGGCCTCGGTGAACCGCCAGTGTTCCGACGATCCGGTCAGCAGATCGTGCGCGGGCAGTTCGGACAGGTCGCGCGGCGCGCCGCGACGGCCCAGGTAGTCGGGAGCGGCGCACAGGATCAGCCTGCGCGACGCCAGCCTGCGCGCAATCAGCCGCGAGTCCGTCAGATGACCGAAACGGATCGCCAGATCATAGCCGTCCCCGACCAGATCCCGCAGCCGGTTGTCCAGGTCCAGTTCGATGGACAGTTCGGGGTGTGTGCGGGCGAAGGCGTTGACGGCGGGAGCCACGAAGCGTTCGCCGTAGGAGACGGAACAGGTCATCCGCAGCAGGCCGCGCGGGGCGCTGTCGTCGGGCTGGACGGCGGCCAAGGCCTCGTCGCGCTCATCGATCAGTCGGCGGCAGCGGGTCAGGAAGTCGCGCCCTGCATCGGTCAGTTCGACCCGGCGGGTGGTGCGGTTCAGAAGCCGCGTCTGCAGCCGGTCCTCCAGCCGGGCGATCTCACGGCTGACGGCCGAGGTCGACAACCCCAAACGTTTCGCAGCGGCGGAGAAGCTGGCCTGCTCCGCCACGGCGGTGAATTCGTCGATCCCGTCCCAGCGGCTCATTGGGACGTTCGATCATTATTGTTGCGTATCTGCAATAATGTTTTGCGTTTGTCGCCGTTTCGATGCCGCCTCATCGGGCGTAATAACGCACCCAATTCCCCTCAAGCAGCGCACCGCCGCGCGGCGAGCGATAGGGGGCTCCGGAGGACCTAAAGAATGAAAACCCGCGCCGCCGTTGCGTTTGAAGCCAAACGCCCGCTCGAAATCGTCGAGGTCGATCTGGAGGGGCCGCGTGCGGGCGAGGTGTTGGTCGAGATCAAGGCCACCGGCATCTGCCACACCGACGCCTATACGCTGGATGGTCTGGACTCAGAGGGCATCTTCCCCTCGATCCTGGGCCACGAGGGCGCGGGCGTGGTGGTCGAGGTGGGGCCGGGCGTGACCAGTGTCGAGGTCGGGGATCACGTCATCCCGCTGTACACGCCGGAATGCCGCCAGTGTAAGTCGTGCCTGTCGCGCAAGACCAACCTGTGCACCTCGATCCGCTCGACCCAGGGCAAGGGCCTGATGCCGGACGGCACGTCGCGCTTTTCCTACAAGGGTCAGGCCATCGCCCACTACATGGGTTGCTCGACCTTCTCGAACTACACCGTCCTTCCCGAGATCGCCCTGGCCAAGATCCGCAAGGACGCGCCGTTCGACAAGGCCTGCTACGTCGGTTGCGGCGTGACGACGGGCGTGGGCGCGGTGGTCAATACGGCCAAGGTCGAGCCGGGCGCCAACGCCGTGGTCTTTGGTCTGGGCGGCATCGGCCTGAACGTCATCCAGGGGCTGAAGATGGTCGGCGCCGACATGATCATCGGCGTGGACATCAACGGCGACAAGGAAGAGTGGGGCCGTCGCTTCGGCATGACCCATTTCGTCAATCCCAAGGACACGCCTGACGTGGTGGCGCGTCTGGTCGAACTGACCGACGGCGGCGCGGACTACACCTTCGACTGCACCGGCAACACGGTCGTCATGCGTCAGGCGCTGGAAGCCTGCCATCGCGGTTGGGGCGAAAGCGTGGTCATCGGCGTGGCCGAGGCGGGCAAGGAGATCGCCACCCGTCCGTTCCAACTGGTCACGGGCCGCGTCTGGCGCGGCTCCGCCTTCGGCGGCGCGCGCGGCCGCACCGACACGCCCAAGATCGTCGACTGGTACATGGACGGCAAGATCGAGATCGACCCGATGATCACCCACACCTTTGGTCTGGAAGACATCAACAAGGCCTTCGACCTGATGCACGAGGGCAAGTCGATCCGTTCGGTGGTGGTCTTCTAGGTCTGAACCCGTTGCGGCCAATCGGTCAGTTGCGCATCGAAATGCTCTCTGACTAGATGACGTCGAGCCGCCGGATCAGAGCGGTGAAGGGAAAGAGACAAGACCATGTTCACACATGTCACCGTGGGGGCGAACGACGTCGCGGCGTCGCGTCAGTTCTATGATGCGGCGCTGGGCGCGCTGGGGGTTGCGGCCTCCGCCGGGCCGGACCCCAGGGGGCGGTACTGGTGGCGCACCCGTCTGGGCGCCTTCGCCGTCGGCGCGCCTATCGACGGCGAAGAGGCCTGCCACGCCAACGGCGGCACCATCGGCTTCTACGCCAAGGATGAGGCGGCGGTGGACGCCTTCCATGCGGCGGGCGTCGCCCATGGCGGAACCGCGATCGAGGACCCGCCCGGCCGTCGTCCCAATCCGTTCGGCGACATGTATCTGGCGTATCTGCGCGATCCGTCAGGCAACAAGATCTGCGCTGTTTACAGGTACGGCTGATGCAAACCACGAAGACCCACATCGTTCATGGCGGAACCCTTCGCTATCTGAAGCACGACAGCGATACGACCGGCACGCCCATGACCCTGTCGGTCTTTGTTCCGCCCGGAGAGGGGCCGTTTCCGGTCCTGATCTGGCTGTCGGGCCTGACCTGCACGGAAGACAACTTCACCACCAAGGCCGGGGCCTACAGGGCCGCCGCCGAGCATGGCCTCATCATCGTGGCGCCCGACACCAGCCCGCGCGGAGAAGGCGTGGCGGACGATCCGGCCTATGACCTGGGGCAGGGGGCGGGCTTCTATGTCGATGCGACGCAAGAGCCGTGGGCGCCGCATTTCCGCATGGAATCCTACGTCACGGGCGAGCTGATCCGCCTGATCGACGACCATTTCCCGACCACCGGCGTGCGCTCGATCTCGGGCCATTCGATGGGCGGGCATGGCGCCCTGACGCTGGCGCTGAACCATCCCGACCTGTTCCGCTCGGTCTCGGCCTTTGCGCCCATCGTGTCGCCGTCCGTCGCGCCGTGGGGCGAGAAGGCCTTCACCGCCTATCTGGGCGACGACCGCGCCGTCTGGGACCGGCATGACGCCGCCAAGCTGATCGCGGCGGGCGCTGCTAAAGGCGTCTATGACGACATCCTGATCGACCAGGGCGACGCCGACAGCTTCCTGGCTGACCAGCTGAAGCCCGAACTGCTGCAGGCCGCCGCCGACGCCGTGGGCCAGAAGGTCACCCTCCGCATGCAGCCCGGCTACGACCACTCCTATTTCTTCATGGCCAGCTTCATCGCCGACCATGTGGCCTTCCACGCCAGGCGGTTGAAGGGCTGAGCGACTGTCCCCGTGCCGCCCCCGGTGCTAGAGGGGCGGCATGACTGCTCTTGATGCTTACGAACCGATGTTTTCCGCCCTCTGCCGCGAGGTGGGCTTCTGCCTGCACGAGAAGGGCCAGAAGCGGGTGGTCGAGGCCCTGCCCAAGGGTCTGGACGCCGCCGTGCGCGCCGTCTTCGCCGCCGAAGGCGTGGACGAACCCAATGCGCCGGGTGACCTGAAGCGGGCCGTGCGCGATTGCCTGAAGTCGAACTTGCCAGCTTGACCGTTCTCGCGGATTAAGCGGGGAACAAATCCGGGCGCAGGCGCTTGGGTTTGAGGAACGGGCGCCTATGTGCACCCCATCGAACTCTGTTGGAAAAAGGAACCTCCCATGGCCTTCACCCTGCCCCCGCTGCCCTATGCCTATGACGCGCTGGAGCCGGCCATCGACAAGGAGACGATGACCTTCCACCACGACAAGCACCACCAGACCTATGTCGACAACCTGAACAAGGCCGTCGACGCCGACGCCAGCCTGCAGGGCAAGTCGCTGGAAGAGCTGTTCGCCAACATCTCCAAGGCGCCCAAGGCCGTCCGCAACAACGGCGGCGGCCACTGGAACCACAGCCTGTTCTGGGAGCTGCTGGCCCCGGCCGACAAGGCGGGCGAGCCCTCGGCTGAACTGGCCGCCAAGATCGACGCCGAACTGGGCGGTCTGGACAAGTTCAAGGCCGACTTCGACGCCGCCGGCGCCGGTCAGTTCGGCTCGGGCTGGGCCTGGCTGATTCTTCAGGACGGCAAGCTGAAGGTCACCTCGACCCCGAACCAGGACAACCCGCTGATGGACGTGGCCGATGAGAAGGGCGCCGTCCTTCTGGCCGCCGACGTGTGGGAGCACGCCTATTATCTGAAGTACCAGAACCGCCGCGTCGACTACCTCAAGGCCTTCTGGTCGGTGGTGAACTGGAACAAGGTCAACGAACTGTACGAAGCCGCCAAGTAAGGCCCGTCGTCAGAACGACCAAGACGCCCGCCGGATTATCCGGCGGGCGTTTTCTTTGGGGTCAGATGTCGAAGTCGGGGTCTTCGTTCAGCCTGTGGCGCAGGCGTTCGACGTGATGCTGGCGCAGGGCGCGTCGCTGGCGCAGCAGTTCGTGAATGCCGTCGGCCAGGGACAGCAGCTGCTGGTCGTTCAGCGGTTCGACCAGATCGACCAACTGGGTCCGCAGGTGATCGAAGCCGACGTGGCTAAGGCCGACGTGGGGGCTGAGGTGAAAATTGTCTCCGTTCGGTCGCATCAGATACTCCGGCTGGGTGCATCATCAGACAGGCGCCGCAAGACCAGGGCGCTCGGTCTGTAAGGCGCAGCTTGCGCCTGCGGTTCCCCGAAATCGTGCTTAACGCCCGCTGGGGCTGGCCGCAGCTTGACTCTGGAGGCGGGTCTGGCCATAAGCGCCGCCTTCCACGCCTCCCGGTTCGCCGAGGGGCGGGGTTGATGACGGAAGATGCGTGGACCGCCGTTGAGATCGCATTCCCAATCCAGGGGATGCCGGGCCGCATCGAGTGAAAAGAGAATAGAATGTCCAAGCGCCACAGCGCCAAGTACAAAATCGACCGCGCCATGGGCGAGAACCTGTGGGGCCGCGCCAAGTCGCCGGTCAACAAGCGTTCTTACGGCCCCGGTCAGCACGGTCAGCGTCGCAAGTCCAAGGTTTCGGACTTCGGTCTGCAACTGAAGGCCAAGCAGAAGCTGAAGGGCTACTACGGCAACATCACCGAGAAGCAATTCGCCAAGACCTACGAGGAAGCCACCCGTCGCAAGGGCAACACCTCGGAGAACCTGATCGGTCTGCTGGAATCGCGTCTGGACGCCGTCGTCTACCGCGCCAAGTTCGTCCCGACCGTCTGGGCCGCCCGCCAGTTCGTCAGCCACGGCCACGTGCTGGTCAACGGCAAGAAGGTCGACATCGGTTCGTACCGCGTGAAGCCGGAAGACGTCGTCTCCGTGAAGGAAAAGTCGCGCAACATGGCGCTGGTGCTGGAAGCCCAGCAGTCGTCGGAACGTGACGTGCCGGACTACCTGGAGCTGTCGGACCGTTCGTTCGCCGTTCGCTACGTCCGCGTCCCGGAACTGTCGGACGTGCCGTACCCGGTGAAGATGGAGCCGAACCTGGTCGTCGAATACTACGCTTCGTAATCCGCGAAGCGTTCGAATATCTAAAAAGACAACGGCTTGCACATTGCGATGTGCGCCCGCCGTTCATGAGTTTGAGTTTGGAGAAGGCCCCGGATTCGTTCGGGGCCTTTTCTGTTATTTCCGGCTGTTCCCTTATCAGGCGAACAGGCGCATTCTGAGGGTGTTCAGGCAGATGGGAATGGGAGGCCGCCAGGTGAAGCGCGCCGTCATCGGACGTATGGCCTTGGCCGCCGTGACCGCGGCCAGCCTGTCAGGATGCGCCAGCCTCACGGCTCAGCCCACGGTGTCGACGGCGGGAATGCCGGGCGAACTGGAAGCCATTCACGCCGCCGCCTTCACCCGTGACCAGGCGGTGTTCTGGGTCAGCTCCAACGGCTGCACCTCCAAGTCCGACCTGATCCCCATCGTCAGCATCCAGGGCGGAAACGCCGTCATCACCCTGCGCCGGATCGACGAAGACAAGTGCCACCAGAAGCTGGCCGAGGGGGTGCAGGTGAAGTGGTCGTTCGAGGAGCTGGGCCTGCAGCCCGGTTCGCCGGTCAGCGTCAACAACCCCTATCAACTGCCCCAGACCTGACGCTTTAAAACTTGGCGTTCGACGGGCGCGCTCTGGATTTAAGGGTCTGTTAGGCCTGTTCAGTGGGTGATTCATAAGGTCCCATCATTAAAGAGCGAGGCTATTCTTCGAATTTGCCTGGTTCTCTGATGCGTTTCTTCTCCTGCCTGGTTGAAGATCATAACCTCTGGTTGGTCTTTATCGCGGCTATTCTCTGTCTTCTTGGATCTCTAGTTGCAACGCGACTATTCCAGAAGTTGCGTTTCGCCGAAAAGGGCGGGCGTCTGGCCTGGGCCTTCATGGGGGCCATCGCCACCGGAGCGACCATCTGGTGCACCCATTTCGTGGCCATGATCGCCTATCAGCCGGGCGTGGACGTCACCTATGAACCCGGTCTGACCGGCGTGTCCCTGGGCATCGCCATCTGCGGAAGCGCCCTGGCCCTGTGGTTCGGGTCGCGCCAGATGCGGTTCGCGGCGCCCATTGGCGGCGTCCTGTTCGGCCTGGCGGTCACCCTGATGCACTATATCGGCATGAAGGCCTTTGCGGCCGAGGCCGTGATCCACTGGTCACCCGAATATGTGGCGGCCTCGATCATCGGCGCAGTGGTCTTTGGCGGCCTGGCGTTCGAGGTTGCGCGCCGGGCGGGCCGCAGCGGGTCGACCCGGCCCGCCGCCCTGTTGATGGTGGGCGGGATCGTGACCCTGCACTTCACCGGCATGGCGGCCATGATCGTCATCCCCTTCGCCCCCAATGTCGGCGACATCACCGGACAGGAAGCCAATCTGGTCATGGCCTTCGCCGTGGCGGGTGTCGGTCTTCTGGTGCTGGGCACGGGCGTCTCCAGCCATGCTCTAGACCTGCAGTCGCGCGCCCAGGCCCGCCAGCGTCTGGCCCATCTGGTCGAGGGCAGCGTGGACGGCATGGTGGTGGAGCAGGGCGGGGTCATCCTGGCCGCCAACGCCGCCTTCGCCGATCTGGTCGGCGCCGACCATGAGGCGCTGATCGGCGGCGATCTGTCCAAATGGCTGCCGGAGCGCAACCAGCTGGGCGTGGGCGTCCTGACGCAGTCGGCGCTGCATCTGGACGAGGGGCGTCTGGTGCCGGTCGAGGTCGCCGTGCGTCGCGACGGCGGCGAAGCCAACACCGCGCCCCTGATGATCTACGCCGTGCGCGACCTGCGCGCGCGTCTGGCCCAGGAGCGCCGCATCGCCCACCTGGCGCGCAACGACAGCCTAACGGGATTGCCGAACCGCACCTCCTTCCTTGAACTGCTGACCAAACAGACCGCCGATGCAGGCGTGGCGCACAAGGTGGCCCTGCTGGCCATCGACCTGGACCGCTTCAAGGAGGTCAACGACATCCACGGCCACGCCGCCGGGGACCAGCTTCTGGTGCGCATCGGCGAGCGGATGAAGGCCTGCCTCAAGCCTGGCGAGTTCATCGCGCGTCTGGGCGGGGACGAGTTCGTCGCCGTCATGCAGATCGCCCAGCGCGAGGACGCCCTGGGTTTGGCCGACCGTCTGCGCGTAGCCATCACCGAACCGGTCGATCTGGGCCATGCCGATGTGATGTGCGGCGCCAGCGTCGGCATCGCCATCTGGCCCGATGATGCTGCAGAGCCGTCGGCCCTGATCAATGACGCCGACCTGGCCATGTACCGGGCCAAGGCGTCGCTGACGACGGACGTCTGCTTCTACGAAGAAGAGATGGACAAGGCCGTGCGCGAGCGCCGCCGCCTGGTCCAGCAACTGCGCGAGGCGCTGGACCAGGATCAGTTCAGCCTGAACTGGCAGGTGCAGGCCTCGGCCGAAACGGGCGAGGTCACGGGCTACGAGGTGCTGCTGCGCTGGATCCAGCCGGACGGGACCTTCGTGTCGCCGGCCGAGTTCATCCCGCTGGCCGAGGAAAGCGGCCTGATCCTGCCGATCGGGGAGTGGGTGCTGCGCAAGGCCTGCGCCGAGGCCGCCCTGTGGGAGGCGCCGTACAAGATCGCCGTCAACCTGTCGCCGATCCAACTGGGCCACGTGGACCTGCCGCGTCTGGTGCATCAGATCCTGATGGAGACGGGGCTAGCGCCGCACCGTCTGGAGTTGGAGATCACCGAGACGGCCATGATCGCCGACCTGGACCGCACGACCCACATCCTGCGCCAGTTGAAGCTGCTGGGCGTCTCCATCGCCATGGACGACTTCGGCACCGGCTATTCATCGCTGTCGACGCTGCGGGCCTTCCCGTTCGACAAGATCAAGCTGGACCGCTCCTTCATGTCGGAGCTGGACGGCGGGCCTCAGTCGGCCGCCATCATCCGCGCCGTGCTGGCCCTGGGCGAAAGCCTGGACATTCCGGTGCTGGCCGAAGGGGTCGAGACGCTGGAGCAGCTCAGCTTCCTGCGCGATCAGGGCTGTGACGAGGTCCAGGGCTATCTGCTGGGACGGCCCAAGCCAGTCGCCGACAGCCAGCTTCAGGATGAGGCCCTGACCATGTGGAATGGCGAAAAGATCGTGTTCATCGCTGAGGCGGCGTCAGAGGCCGCCTGACGGCGCCGTCCGCCCCGGACCTGTCATTTTGTTCACCTGCCTTGCTGATTTTTCACGTGTGCGGCGCGCAAAGGCAGGTCAGTAAGGGGCAAGCTCTTTAGGGGATCACACCAATGCTTCGTCTCGCTCTCGCTCTCGCCATCGCCGCGCCTCTGCTGTCGGGCTGCATCATCATCTCGACCGAAAAGCCGACGACGCGCGTCGTGACGTCGTCCACCGAGGCTAAGTGATGCGCGGCTTGAAGGTTCTGGCGCTGGCGGGTCTGCTGGCGCCGGCCCTGTCGGCCTGCGTCATCTATGACAGCACGGCCAGCGACAACGTGCGGGTCAATGTCACGCGCAATGACGCGCCGTCCGCAGAAACCATTCGCGGCGCCCGGATTGATGATGGTGCGCTGGTCGTTCTGGTCTCGTCCAACGGCTGCACCACCCAGGCGGACTTCGAGGTTTCGGTCGCTGACAACCGTCAGGCCGAGGTCACAGTGCGCCGGATCAAGGAAGACATCTGCCGCTCGCTGGTCGCGGTTCCCGACGTGGAGCTGCGCTGGACCTATGCGGACCTGGGCATCGAGGCTGGCAGCCCGGTGCGGATCATCAATCCGCTGAAGTAGCCTCGAACACCGTCAGCATCGACGGCGGTATGCGCTGCGGCCTCAGGGTCGCAGCGTCCACCAGCACCCATTCGGTGACGCCCTGGGCGCAGACCTTGCCCTCGGCGTTCTCGATGCGGACATAGCGGTTGAAGCGCGGACCGTGCGGTTCGCCGACCCAGGTGCGGGCGACAACGCCCGTCGCACCCGGCTCGATCCCGCGCAGATAGTCGATCTCATGCCGTGTCGCGACCCACGACCATTTCGCGCGGTCTTCCTCGGAAAACCGCGCGTTCCAGTGCGCCGTGCCGGCGTCCTGCAGCCAGCCGACATAGACCACGTTGTTCACATGGCCGTTGGCGTCGATATGCTCGGGCAGAACCTCAAGCGGCAGGACGAAGACCTCGCGGTCTTCGCGCGGGGTCAGGGTCGCGCGGGCCATCAGGCCTCGCCCAGAGCCACGCCCTTCTCGACCATCAGGGCCTGAAGCTCGCCAGCCTGGAACATCTCACGCACGATGTCGGAGCCGCCGACGAACTCGCCCTTCACATAGAGCTGCGGAATGGTGGGCCAGTCGGTGAAGCTCTTGATGCCTTCGCGCAGGCTCTCGTCCTGCAGCACGTCCACGCCGACGAACGACGCGCCGACATGGTCCAGAATCTGAACCGCCAGGGAGGAGAAGCCACAACGCGGCTGGTCCGGCGTGCCCTTCATGAACAGCACCACGTCGTGCTGGGCGACGGTGTCGGCGATGAAGGCGTGGACGGGGTCTGCGGCTTGAACGGTGTCGGTCACGGATATTGGCCTTTCGTGAAGCCCGTCAGCTAGGGAGGCGAAGGCTCCGGGTCAAGCGCTGCGCGGCGTCGCGTCGCGCTTCCTGACCCTAACGTGATGGGTTCAGGCGGCGTTGGGCTGGACCCCGGCCATCTCGATCTGGGCGGCCAGGCCCGGCGGCATGTCGCGTTCCGGCGTATCGGCCAGGGTTTTCAGCCGGTCCTTGTCCTTGGCGCGGACGATGACGCTGGCGATCGACGGATCGATCAGGGCGTAGGTCAGGCTGATCGTCTCAGCCGTCCATTTCGGCGTGTTGTAGAGGAAATGATAGGGATCGGCGGTCCCCTTCACGCGCGGCTCCGCCCCTATGCCGAAGAAGCCGCGCTTACGGGGCGGGGCCTTGGAGATGTCGCGATCCGGCGCGCGGCGGTCGCGGAAATAGTCATAGACGAAGATCGCCATGTCCTGTTCGCGTGCGGCGCGGACGCGGTTGCGGATCTTCCAATCCGAATGGATGTTGTAGGGCGTCATCAGCACGTCGAAGGCGCCGGTCGAGACATAGGCGTCCATCACGTCGCCTTCGCCCGCCACGCCGAGCAGCTTGATGCGTCCGGTCGCGCGCAGGCCCTTCAACGCCGTCAGGGACGACTGCTGCAGCTCGTGCTCGCCCGGCTCCTGCAGCACGGCGACGTCGATCCAGCCCAGGCCCGAGAAATGCAGAACCTGGTCGATGGCGTGGGTCATGCCCTCGGCGGAGAAGTCGCGGGGCGCATTCTTGCCTTCGCGCGCGCCCAGGTTCAGGCTGACGCAGACCAGGTCGCGGTTGACGTGGGACAGGGCCTCGCCCAGCACCTCGGCGGTGACGGGGTCGGGCGCGTCCAGCCGGTAGGAGTTGATGCCCGCCTCCAGCGCCGAATAGAGCAGGTCCAGCGTGGCGTCGCGTCCCCCCGACAGGGTGTCCGTGCCGATGGAGAAGGTCAGGTTCGAAACTGCGGCGCCCGCTGCGCCGAACGGACGATAACGCATGGGTCAGGTTCCCTGGGCCGTCTGTGGGGCGGAGGTCTCCAGCGCCAGGGCGTGCAGTTCGCCGCCCATCTGGCCCTTCAGGGCCGCATAGACCAGTTGGTGCTGCTTCACGCGCGACAGGCCCGCAAAGGCGCCGGAAACGATGCGCGCGCGATAGTGGTCGCCGTCCCCGGCCAGATCCTCGATGGCGATCTCTGCGTCAGGGAAGGCGTCGACCAGATGCTGACGCAGGGTTTCGACGGGCATGGGCATGGGAAGGCACTCGTGAGACGTTCACCCTTCAACCTGCCTCATAAACCTTAATGGCTGACTACGGGGCTGTGCAGGGGCGTTCGAACAGCCGTACCCCGTGGCCGTTGTAAGTCGTCTCAGCATAGGGGCGATAGCCGACGCGGGCGGCCAGTTTCAGCGAGGGCAGGTTGTCGGGCGCGATCATGCAGACGGTGCGCGCGGCGCCCCGGGTCTGGTCGGCCCAGGCCAGGGCGGCGGTCAGGGCCTCTGCGGCGTAACCCTGGCCCTGATAGGCCGGATCAACGCCCCAGCCCAGCTCGGGCGCATCGAAGGCCGGCGTCATCTCGCGCCGGTAGTTCAGCACCCCCACGCTGCCCAGATAGGCGCCGCCGTGCCTCAGCCGGATCGACCAGTTGCCGTGGCCCAGCGCGGTCCAGTGGCCGATGTCGCGCAGCAGGCGGAACCAGACCTCTTCATCCGACAGGGCGCGGCCCATGATGAACTGGGTGAAGGCTTCGTCCTTCCACAAGGCGGCGATTTCGGTGAAGTCATCGAGCCCGGCCGGGGTCAGGATCAGGCGTTCCGTCGTCAGCGTCGTCTCGGTCACATCAGTCCCAGTTGCTTCAGGCTGGCCACCCCGTCGCGGCCGACGACCAGATGGTCATGCACCTCGACGTTAAGGGCGCGGCCCGCCAGCACAACCTGTTTCGTCATCTCGACATCGGCCCGGCTGGGCGTCGGGTCGCCAGACGGGTGGTTGTGGACCAGGATCAGGGCGCTGGATGACAGCTCCAGCGCGCGGCGCACGACCTCGCGCGGATAGACGGGGGCGTGATCGACCGTGCCGCGGTTCTGCACCTCGTCCAGGATCAGCTGGTTCTTCTTGTCCAGATACAGCACCCGGAACTGCTCGCGCGGTTCGTGCTGCAGCGCGACCCGGACATAGGCCAGAAGCGCGCTCCAGGACGAGATGACGGGGCGTTTGGCGGTCGGCTCACGCGCGATCCGGCGCGTCACATCGAAGATCAACTGCAGGTCCAGCGCAACCGCCCGCGTCGCCTTGCCTGGTGCATAGCCCAGCGACCGCGCCACGCTGTCCTCAATCGCCTCGTGACTGGCCGCGCCGATCCCCTCCAGCCCGCCGAACCGCGCCAGAAGATCCTTGGCCAGCGGCTTGGTGTCCTTGTACGGGATGCTGCGAAACAGCAGCAGCTCCAGCAGTTCATAGTCGGGCAGGGCACCCAGCCCTCCCTTGGCCGCCCGCTCGCGCAGCCGATCGCGATGGCCGCTGTGGCGCGGCTTGGTCTTGGCGGGAAGTTCGTCGGTCATGCGCCGGCAGGATCGGTCGATCCGACGGCGGGCGCAAGCACGGCGTGTGCGGGCGTCAACTCTTTCGCCGTCCCGCGGTCTTGCTACGTTCTCCGGAGGAAGACGTGTGTGGCGGCGTTCAGCCTGACCGTCATTCCGGGGCGTCCGAAGGACGAACCCGGAACCCAGAAGGCGTGCATCCGGTGTTGAATGCGGCCGACGTCGTGATTGTGGCCCTGGGTTCCGGGTTCTTCGCTTCGCTCAGTCCCGGAATGACGAGCCTGAAGGCAGATCTGGTATCGATCAGACTTGGATTCAGTTCGGGCGGAACAGGCCCTTGGGCGAGGCGGTGAAGATCTCCAGGCCGTCCTCGGTCACCCCGATGGTGTGTTCGCACTGGGCGGACAGGGACTTGTCACGGGTCACGGCGGTCCAGCCGTCGGACAGCACCTTTACCTGCGGCTTGCCCAGGTTCACCATCGGCTCGACGGTGAAGAACATGCCGGCCTTCAGCACGGCGCCGTCGCCCTTGCGGCCATAGTGCAGGACGTTGGGGCTGTCGTGGAACACGCGGCCGATGCCGTGGCCGCAGAAGTCGCGCACCACGCTCATGCGCTGGGCCTCGACGAACTTCTGGATGGCGAAGCCGATGTCGCCGAAGGTGTTGCCCGGCTTGACCTGGGCCAGACCCAGCTCCAGCGATTCATAGGTGACGTCGATCAGGCGCTTGGCCCGCGCATTGATCTCGCCGACCGCATACATGCGGCTGCTGTCGCCATGCCAGCCGTCGACGATGACGGTGTGGTCGATGTTGACGATGTCGCCTTCCTTCAGAACCTTGTCGCCGGGAATGCCGTGGCAGACGACGTGGTTGATCGAGGTGCAGACGGTCTTCTCATAACCCTTGTAGCCCAGGCAGGCGGGCAGGCCGCCGTTGTCCAGGGTGAACTCGCGCACCAGATCGTCGATCCGGCCGGTGGTCACGCCCGGCTGGACGTGCGGGATGATCATGTCCAGCGCCTCGGCGACCAGCCGACCGGCCTTGCGCATACCCTCGAAATCTTCGGGCGTGTGGATGCGGATGCTGCTGGAACGGACCAGGACGTCGGTTTCCAGTTCGGGCGTTTCGTACATAGGGATCGGTCTGCAAAAGGCTGGCGGCAAAAAGCCTGGGCGGGGCGAAATCCGTCCGCCCGAGATGGTCCTTATAGCACAAAACCTCAAGTCCCGGTTCTGGATTCGGGTGTCGCGGGGACCGAGGAGCGTTTTGGTTCCCGATCTGAGCCCGCAGTCCTCAACAGCGCGCCGTTGATCGTGAACCAGTGTCGCGGCTTCGACACAGTCGAACGTCTTCATGGTTCGACCTGTCAGGCGGCGTTGATAGGAAACTGGTCTGCATGGGGCGTGAAAACTCGCTGATTTACCGCAAAAATATTCCGATAATAACGTTATCTGTCGCGTTGATCTTGCCGTCGCGGAACCTCTCGAAGGCGTGATCGTGTGCGGCTTTCGCGCCACTGTTTCGCCCGCTTCCCGTCCGATGGGGGCCTTGCCTGCAACGTTTTCATGACGAGAACGCTTTTTGGGCTCCTCCCCCGATCGTCCCGCTGATCAGGCGGGCGACGCTTATTAGGTGTATGAAATGAACCCCAGGAACATCGCCCGTGTTGGCGGACTGGCCCTGACGACCGCCCTGCTGGTCGGCGTCTCTGCTCCGGCCATGGCTGGCTCCTTCTATCTTCAAGAACAATCGACCCGCGGCGCAGGACGCGCCTATTCCGGCGAAGGCGCCGACACCGGCGTTCAGTCGTTGTGGTGGAACCCCGCCGCCATCGCCCGCAGCGGCCGTCAGGCCTATGTCGGCGTCCACGGCCTGATCCTGGACTCCAGCGTCGACGACCGCGGATCGACCATCAACTACAACCTGCCTGCGCCCGCGCCCTTCCCGGCCGGCACCATCCTGACGGGTTCGACCCCGGTCGGCGGCAACCCGCACGTCCATGACGTGGTTGAAAGCGGCCTGGTGCCGAACTTCGCCATCGCCCAGCCGATCGGCGACCGCTTCACCGTCGGCCTGGCCGTTCAGGCGCCCTACAACTTCACCACCAAGTACGAAGCCAACGACTTTGCCCGCTACGACGCCATGACGTCCGAACTGCGCTCGGCCAACATCGGCCTGGTGCTGGCCGCCAAGGTCACGGACTGGCTGGACGTCGGCGCCGGTTTCGACGCTCAGTATGTGAAGGCCAAGCTGACCTCGGCCATGCCGAACCTGCCGACGGTGACGGGCGTGGCTGGCGCGCCGACGGCGACGGGCGTGCCTGTATTCCTGCTGCCGGCGGCGACGGACGGCTTCAACTCGCTGGAAGGCGACGGCTGGGATTACGGCTGGAACGTCGGCGCCCAGGCGCACTTCAGCAAGCTGGACCTGGGTCTGTCGTACCGCTCCAAGATCGAGCATGACCTGGACGGCGACATCAACATCTCGGGTCTGACGGGCGCGCTGGCTGTGGCCAATGTCGCCGCCAACGGCAACGCCAACTTCAACACCCCGTGGTTCGCCACCCTGTCGGGCCGCTATCACGTCAATGACAAGCTGACCCTGAACGCCCAGGTCAACCGCATCGGCTGGAGCGAGTTCGACGCCATCCGCGTGCACTATAACACCACCGACACCGCAATCGTTCAGAACTACAAGGACGTGACCACGGGCGCGATCGGCTTCGACTACGCCGTGGATCCGACCATGACGGTGCGCGGCGGCATCGGCTATGACCCGACCCCGACCCGCGACGGCCAGCGCACCGCCCGCATCCCGGACGGCGACCGCATGCTGTATTCGGCGGGCCTCTCCAAGACCCTGGGTTCGGTGACCTTCGACGGCGCGGTGACCTATATCGACATCGACAAGAGCAAGGTCGTCGAGACGCGCGACGTCTATGGCAATGGTGTGGCCATCTCCAACATCCTGGCCGAGTCGAGCGGCTCGGGCGTCGGCTTCTCGGTGGGCGCGACCTGGAACTTCTAAGGTCCGCAGCCATCGGCTGACATGAGAACGGCGGCGCCTTCGCAGGCGCCGCCGTTTTTTATTCCTCCCCCGCAGCGGGGAGGAACCTAGAGCCGTCATTCCGGGGCTGAGCGTAGCGAAGAACCCGGAATGACGAGCTAGAAGGCTCCGTTCCGCTACGCTTCACGGGCAGGATCGTTTCAGCCCTTGGCGGCGCCGTAGCCCTTGCCGCCGTTCGACGGGCGGCGACGGGGGCGGCGCTTCAGTTCGCCCTCGGCACGCGGCTCGCTCTTGCGGGGATCCGACTGGCGGGGTTCGCGCGGCGTGGTCTTTTCACCAGCCATCGGGTTGTAGGTCTTCTCAGGCCTCGCCGCCGCCGCTTCGCCACCGCGATCGCCGCGACGCTTGCGGTGAGGCTGGCCGCCGCCTTCCGGACGCACGCCGTCGCGATGCGGGTTGCGACGGCCGCGGCCCCCGCGGCCGCCCTCGTTGCGTTCGCCGCCTTCACGTTCCGGCAGGGTCGCCTTCTTGGCCACGCCCGCCGACATGATGGAGGCGTCCAGAGCCGCCAGCTGCTTGTCGTTGCGGCGATCCGCAGCCGGGATCTTCTGACGCGTGACCTTTTCGATGTCGCGCAGCAGCTTCATTTCGTCGCCAGCCACGAAGCTGACGGCGGTGCCGTCCTTGCCTGCGCGGGCCGTACGGCCGATGCGGTGGACATAGCTCTCCGGCACGTGCGGCAGTTCGAAGTTCACGACGTGCGAGACGCCGTCCACGTCGATGCCGCGCGCGGCGATGTCGGTGGCGACCAAGACGCGCAGCTTGCCCTTCTTGAAGGCTTCCAGCGTGCGTTCACGCTGGGGCTGGGACTTGTTGCCGTGGATCGCGCCGGCTTCGACGCCGCCGGTCTCCAGATAGGCCGCAACCTTGTCGGCGCCGTGCTTGGTCTTGGTGAAGACCAGGCAGCGTTTGTATTCCGGGTCGCTGAACATCTCGGTCAGCAGGGCGCGCTTCTTGCCCTGTTCGATATAGACGACCGACTGGCTGATGCGCTGGACGGTGGTGGATTGCGGGGTGACCTGAACCTTGACCGGGTCTTTCAGCAGTTCACCCGCCAGCTTGCCGATCTCGGACGGCATGGTCGCCGAGAAGAACAGGTTCTGACGGCGCGCAGGCATGCGGCTGACGATCTGGCGGATCGGCTTGATGAAGCCCAGGTCCAGCATCTGGTCGGCTTCGTCCAGCACGAAGATTTCGGTCGAGGACAGGTCCAGCGTCTTCTGCTGGATATGGTCCAGCAGACGGCCCGGCGCGGCGACCAGGATGTCCAGGCCCTGTTGCAGGGCGCGTTCCTGGGCGCCGTACTTCACGCCGCCGAAGATGACCGCGACCCGGAAGCCCAGGTGGGCGCCGTAGGCCTTGAAGCTGTCGCCGATCTGGGTGGCCAGTTCGCGCGTCGGGCTCAGGATCAGGGCGCGCGTGGTGCGAGGCACGGGCGGGGTGCGGTTCTCGGCCAGGCGATGCAGGATCGGCAGGGCGAAGGCGGCGGTCTTGCCGGTGCCGGTCTGGGCGATGCCCAGCAGGTCCTTGCCCAGCATGACGTCAGGGATGGCCTTTTCCTGGATCGGCGTGGGCTTGGTGTAGCCGGTCGCGGTCAGGGCCTGAAGAAGGGCCTTGTTCAGGCCCATGGATTCGAATGTGATGCTCACAGCAGTGTCTTTCGCGTGCGGCAGGGCGCTTTCAGCCATGGCATGACGCCTAAGGGCCGCGCACCGCCAGTCCCGACGGGGCCTCGGGGGTGAGGCCTGCGGGGTGGATCGGGCGCCGCCCCGCGTGTCCGGGCAGCGAATGAACTTGAGGAACCGGCGACTTCTACAGACAGGCCCGGGGAGGGACCCACACGCGCTGGAGACGCCGGAGATCGCGATTGTGCGATGCGGCGCAAATGGAGGCAAAGGCGCGTGAAGTCAAGAACAACGCCTGTCCCGGCGTCTCGGGCTGTGACCCACCGTCGCAAATATGGAACATCCGGCGAGGGCGGACGCTTATTTTTCCTGCAACGGAAAACGGAGAAAACGCATGGCCATCAGCCACGAAGAGCGCGCTCTGGACACGGGCGAGCGTGAACTGGTCGCTCAGAGCCGTGACCTCGGCGCTCTCAATCAGGCCCAGCTGACCGATCTGCAGAAGCGGCTGCGCGCCCGGCGCGACCGGGTCCAGCGCATGATCCGCACGCGGACCCGCAACACCGAAGCCCCCGGCCCAGACACGGGCGCGCGCCAGAAGAAGGCCCTGCTGGCCGAGGCCGTGAAGCGGGTGACGGACGAGGTTCACGCCCGCCGCGACGCCGCCAGGAAATCTCCGGCGGAAAAGGCGACCCGGAACCTGGCCGCGGCCGTGCAGCACAAGTCCGAGAACCCGGGCTGGCGCGGACCGGAGGACCTGACGGCCAACACCGGCCCGGCCGAGACGCCCAACACCAAGATCGCACCGTCCGGCGCCCTGCACGCCGAGGGGATGCGGGCCGTCATCGCGCGCTCGACCGGCGACCGGTAAACGGTCGCGAGTGGATGGCCTCAGCCCCAGGCCATCCACCCCATCCATACGGCCATCGCCACCATCATCACGTTCTCGGTCAGGGACAGGAAGCCCAGCGGAACATTGCTGTCGCCGCCGACGCAGGCGCATTTCAGCTCTCGCTTCTGGATATAGACGGCCTTGAACACCGACCAGGCGCCGATGGAGCCTGCGACAACGGCCGCTGGCACCGACAGCCAGTTCAGCACGCCTGCGATCATCAGCACGCCCGCGCCCAGCTCGATGAACGGATAGATGTAGGCATAGGGCAGCCAGCGCTTGGCCAGCACGTCATAGCCCAGGAACATGGTGGCGAAACCGTCCAGATCGCGCAGCTTCAGCATGGCCAACGCCGCCATCGAAAAGGCGATGAACCATTCCGGCGTGCGCATGGTCAGCAGGGTTCCTCCCGCATAGCTGGCGGCGACGGCCATCAGGGCGGTGACCGCGAACACGACCAGAACGGGGGTGTAGGTCTTCTTGTCCTTGTCCTTGACCGGCTTGCCCAGGAACCGGCGCAGGTCGTCGTATCCCCCGACCCGCTGGCCGTCGATGAAGGTCTGGGGCGTGGTCTTGACGTCGTGCTGGGCCTTGAAGGCGTCGACCTGTTCGCGCGTGGTCAGCCAGCGGTCCTCGACCTTGTAGCCTTCGCTTTTCAGCAGATAGAGGGCGCGCAGACCCCACGGGCACACGTGTTTATCCATCACCATGCGGTGCAGGACGGCGGTCTTTTGAGCGGACATCAGGGCTTCCTTCGACTTTGCGTTTCCAGCGTCGAACCCCATGTGGGGTGCGGACCATGGTACGGAGTCAAGGCATGACCACGACGATTGCAGGATTGGCCCGCGCGGGCGGCGTCGGCGTCGAGACGGTGCGCTATTATCAGCGGCGCGATCTGATGCCCAAACCGGACGGCGACGGCGGGGTGCGTCGCTATGGAGAGCCGGAGGTCCGCCGCCTGCGCTTCATCCGCGCGGCCCAGGGCGCGGGCTTCACCCTGGAGCAGATCGGCGAGCTTCTGGCCCTGGATGCGGGCCACGACCATGACCGGGCGCGCGCCCTGGCCCAGGCGCGGATCGCCGACCTGGACGTCAAGATCGCCGAGCTTCAGGCCGCCCGCGCCTCGCTGACGACCCTGGCCGAACGCTGCGGTCAGAACCACGCCGGACCCTGCCCGATCCTGACCGCGTTTGAGACCTAGTGCGGTCGATTTTACATTCAGCCGACTTATCGGGCCGTCATTCCGGGGCTGAGCGTAGCGAAGAACCCGGAACCCAGGGGCGTGATTGCGCCATTGGACGTTGGCGCTGGATGCGCGCCTCCTGGGTTCCGGGTTCGCCTTTCAGGCGCCCCGGAATGACGGCTCTTAGTAGAGTGTCGGCGGACGCTAGTGCGCGCCGTTCAGGCGTTCGAACACCGCCTGATAGTCGTTCCGCTCCGCGAACCGCAGCGGCTTGACCCGTTCGACCAGGATTTCGCCGCGCGGGGTGTCGCCGCGTTCGATCAGGCTGACGACCTCCGCCGTATAGTCGGCCAGCGGCATGGAGTTCGGGTTCTCGGCATGGCCGGGCATCAGGTCGGTGGCGACGGCGGGCGGGGCCAGCTCCAGCACCTCGACCGACGTATCGGCCAACTGGTGACGCAGCGACTGGCTCCAGGAATGGATGGCCGCCTTGGTCGCATTATAGGTCGGCGTCGCCGCCAGGGGGATGAAGGCCAGGCCCGAGGACACGGTCACCACGGTCGACGCCTTCTGCGCGCGCAGATGCGGCAGCAGGGCGGTGGTCAGGCGGATCGGGCCCAGCAGGTTGGTGGCGACCGTCGTCTCGACCGTGTCCAGATCGAACGGCTCGGCCTTCAGGTCCTCGGCCAGCATGACGCCGGCATTATTGACGACCACGTTCAGGGCCGGGTGATCCCTGACGACCTGGGCGGCGAAGGCGCGGATGGCGGCCGGGTCGGCGATGTCCAGCGTGGCCCAGGCCATGCCGGGGTTGGCGGCTGCGGCCTCGATCAGCGGGGCCTCGCGACGGCCGGTGATGATGACCTGATTGCCCCGCGCGTGCAGGGCCTCCGCCAGGGCGCGGCCGATGCCGGTGCCGCCGCCGGTGATCAGGATGGTGTTGCCGGTGATGTTCATGGTCAGGCTCCTGTTCTGACGCGTGCAATCGCGTTGAAACCCAGTTATGACGGACACTCTCTTATGGAAAGTAGGCACTGAAACCCGCCATACTTACCGCACGGAAAGATTAAGCCATGACGGGACTTCCCGCCGCAAAAATCACACATCCTGACACCGGACAGACCGCCGATCCGCGCGTCGAGGCCCTGGTCACCGAGGTGATCGGACGGGTTGCGGACAAATGGACCATGCTGATCCTTGAGGTTCTGGCCGAACACGGCGAGACCCGCTTCACCCAACTGGGGCGGCTGGTCGAGGGCGTCAGCCAGAAGATGCTGACCCAGACCCTGCGTCAGATGGAGCGCGACGGCCTGGTCGTCCGCACCGTCCACCCCGTCATCCCGCCCAAGGTCGAATACCGCCTGACCGACCTGGGCGTCACCCTGGCCGAAGCCTTCTGCGGCGTCTGGCTCTGGGCCGAAAAGAACATCGACCGCATTGAAGCGGCGCGGGCCGCGTTTGATGGTCGAAAGGGGTGAGGTCGCGCCTGACGCCTTCTATTGACTTATGACGATGTTCGTCGTTTATTTCTGTCATGACAGAAATAAACGACAGGTCGATGCCTCTCGCCGTGGAGCAGATCGTGCTTCGCTGGGGCGACCTGGGCGGGCAATGGGGGGTGAACCGGTCGGTGGCCCAGATCCAGGCCCTGCTTTATCTCAGTGAGAAGCCGCTGACGGCTGAAGACATCGCCGCGACCCTGGGTCTGGCGCGCTCTAACGTCTCCAACAGCCTCAAGGAACTGCAGACCTGGAAGCTGATCCACCGGGTTCCGGTGCTGGGCGATCGCCGCGATCATTATCAGGCGGAAACCGATCTCTGGCAGATGGCGACCAAGGTCGCCCAGGGACGTAAGGCGCGCGAGATTGATCCCATGGTCGCCGCCATCAATGATGCGGTCGTCGGGGTCAACGAGAACGATTCTGACATCAGCCCAGAGGTCAAGGCGCGGCTGAAGCGGATGCAGGCTTTCGTTACGACGGTCGACGACTGGTACCAACAGATGCTGGACGTTCCGCCTGAAACACTGATGCGGCTTATCCGCATGGGCTCTAAGGTCGCCAGCCTTCTGAAGTTTGTCGGCGTCAAGGACCGCAGCGGCTGATTAAAAATTTGGCGACTGATTTCTCTTTTTACAGAAATAACTGACGAATAGGTGAGGGTGTCATGACTGAACAGGAGGCAGTGGCCGTCAGGGGCCGTCGGCGTCTGCGTCACAGGCTTGTTTCGGCGTTCGGCCTGGCGCTGGTCATCGCGCTCACCGCCTTCATGTTGTTTTCGGCCTCGCGCGCAGGAACGATCTGGTTTGCCAGTCTGTGGTTTCTGGCCCTGCTGCCCGCCATGCTCTGTGCGCTGATCTGCTACATCGGCGACCCGGACCGGAACCGAACCTCCGGCTTCTATTGGTTGGTCCCCCTGATCCTCTGCGCCATTGTCTGCCTGGCCTCGGTCTTTATTCTGCATGAAGGCGTGATCTGCCTGATCATGGTGGCGCCGATCTGGCTGGTCAGCGGCTGGGTGGGGGCGTTTCTGATGCGGTCGCAGCGCAATCGTCGTGGCCGCGTTCTCGAGTCCAGTTTTCTGATCATACCCTTGGTTGCGGGCGTCGTGGAGGCGCAGATTCCCACGTCGCATGAGACGGTCACGCTCAGCCGCAGCGTGGTGGTGAAGGCGGCCCCTGAAGAGATTTGGCCCTATGCCGTCTCCAGCCGCGACATCGGTGCCGATGAGGGGCGCTGGACCGTGACGCACAACATCATCGGCATGCCTCGTCCCAGAGAATCCTCTGTTTCCGGTGTCGGCGTGGGCGCGGTGCGGACGGCCTATTGGGGCGACCACGTCAATTTTGAAGAACGGATCGTGACCTGGGAGCCGGGTCGCAAGCTGGGTTGGGCGTTCAGCTTCACCAACAGTTCGGTCCAGGACTATACGGACAAGCATATCTCGCCGGATGGCGAGTTCCTGAAGATCGATTCAGGTGACTATATCCTGCGTCCGATTTCATCCGACATGACCGAGGTGACTCTGACGACCCGCTACGTCGCCAAGACTCACGTCAATCCTTACGCCAAGCTGTGGGGTGAGCTGATGATGGGCGACATTCAGGACAATGTGCTGACGATCATCAAAGACCGGGCCGAGCGCGACGCCGCCGTAACTGGATAGCGGTAGGCGATTGACTGTCTCGATAGATGCCGTTTCCTTCTGGAAGGATGGAATGAGAATGAGAAGGCGGCGTCAGTCGTCGCCAGAGAGCCTGATGAGGAGCGTAAACATGAAGATCGCTTTGACGGCGGCCTTGTCACTGACGGCGCTGGTTTTCTGCGCGGCGCCGGCGGGCGCTCAGCAGCCGGGGACTGCGGCCTACAACAGCGTCTTTCTTCCCGCGCACGGCGTCGGCGACACCAGAAGCAGCGGAAGCGGCGGGCGTTGGGGCGCGGTGGCGGCGTCGGGCGTCGTGTCGGGCGCATGGGTGAACGCATCCGATCAGCAGGAGGCTGAAAACGCCGCCTTGCAGCAGTGCAGGGAGAACGGCGGCGATGACTGCGCCCTGGTCACCTCATACTCAAACCCTTGCGTGGCCGTGGCCAGCATTAATTCCGGCGAGAGCTACCCGTGGGCCGCAGCCGCCACCATGAGCGAGGTTCGATCCATGGTGCGAAGCCGCTGCGCCCGCAGCGGCGCCAGCTGCGAAATCATCTATCAGTATTGCCGGCGGTAGGCGGGGCGGCGGCTATCCCGCCACCTTCTCCGTGATGAAATGGCGACCCTGGCGGTCTTCGATTTCAACCACCCACAGGTCGGGGTCGTAGCCGCGCTGGCGGGTGATGTAGGCGTCCAGTTCGCTTTCGCTTTCGCTGGTCACCGGCTGGATCCACAGGCGGTCGCCGTCCTGACCAAAGGCTTCGGTGTACAGTTTCGCCGTGCGGGTTGAGGTGTCGTAGGCCTTGACGATGACCGATCCGGCGCGGTCGTCGCCCTTTTTGACCACGGTGGCGTAGGCGCCTTCGAGCTGGGCGCGGCGGATCAGGGCGCTGACCCACAGGTCGCTGGAAAGAAGCAATTTGCTAACCCTGCTCGAACACGGAACCCAAACGAGGAGCCGCTAGGGTGGAGGCATGAGGATAGGCTTTTCCACCCGGCGAACCCAAGCCCTGATCTGCGCCGTGCTGGCGACGGCGGCGCCTGTCAGCGCCGCAGCGGGGGTTTTCGACCCCTATTATGAGCGCAGCTTCATCCTGGCCGCCAATGAGCGCTGCAGCCTGTTTCAGCCCCAGCTCACCGCCGCCCTGAACGCCGCCGCCTGGCAGGCGCGGGGTGCGGCCCTGCGCGCCGGGGCCAATGACCGCGAGGTCGCCGAGACGGCGGCGCGGGCGCGGGCGCGGGCGGCCTCGACCGCCTGTGAATCCGACGATCTGAAGACGGTCAGCGGCCGGGTCGAGAACGCTTTTGCGGGCCTGTCGCGCACGGCCCGCATGACCTTTCCCGGGGACCGCGCCAGCTGGAGCGCCGACCGCTCCGCCTATGCCCGCCCGACGTGGCGGCTGATGCAGGCGACGACGACCGGGGCCTCGCCCGTGCGGTTCGGGGTCGTCGGCGGGCTGGACCGGCCCGATCAGCTGATGTCGGTGGTGTCGTGGCAGGGGCGGTCGCGTCCCACCGGCGTGCGGGTCGTCATGCGCGACCAGATGGTGACGGATCGCCCGTGGCTGGCGCGGGAACTGCCGCCGCAGGCCCAGCGCCGCGTCTTCTGGGCGTCGGGCGTTTCGGCGGCGGACGCCAGCCTGCTGGCCGAGAACCGCAAAACGGGTCAGGCCTGGGTCTTCCCGGCGACGGCGGCGGACGCCCTGTCGCATCTGGACCCGCGCGAGGTCTTCGTCGTCGAGTTCGTGTTCCGTGACGGCAGCATCGCCACCTCGACTTTTGAGGCCGGCGACTTCGGCGCCGGTCGCGCCTTCTTGGCGATGGGCCGGATTTAGGCTCAATCGATATTCAGTTCCAAATCACCCTTCCGGGGCGTCCGTAGGACGAACCCGGACCCAAAGGGCGGCGCGTAGCAGCCAACCCAGGGGAGGCGCTACGCCACTGAACACGTCAAGCAACGGCACCGCAGTCCTGGGTTCCGGGTTCTTCGCTTCGCTTCGCCCCGGAAAGACGATCTAAGATTTTGGCCGACTAAATCTCGATGGGCCGGGTTTAGGCCTCGACCGGCGCGGGCTTGGCGACGGGCGCGGTCGGCTCGACGCGCGAGGCGAAGGCGACGACCGGCAGGCGCACCATGATCACCGTGCCTTCGCCCAGCGTGCTGTCGATGGTCATGCGGCCGCCGTGCAGCTCTGTCAGCGACCGCACCAGCGACAGGCCCAGACCGGTGCCCTGCGACCGTTGATCCGAACCGCCCGCCTGTTCGAACGGGCGGCCCAGGCGTTTCAGGTCCTCGGGCGCGATGCCCACGCCGGTGTCGGCGACGGCCAGCTCCATATAGGGGCCGATGGCGTCCAGGGTGACGGTGACCGATCCGCCCTTGGGCGTGAACTTCACGGCGTTGGACAACAGGTTCAGGGTGATCTGCTTCAGGGCGCGCGGATCGGCGGTGACGGCCAGAGGCTGGGGCGGCAGCACCCCGGCCAGATGGATGTCGCGGTCGTCGGCCTGCAGCCGCACCAGGGCGATGGCGGCGGATATGGCGTCGCGCGCGTCGAACGTCTCGACCGCCAGTTCATAGCGTTCGGCCTCGATCTTTGACAGGTCCAGCACGTCGTTGATCAGGGCCAGCAGATGGCCGCCCGCCTCGTGGATGGAGTCGGCATAGCCCGCGTAACGGTCGGGCAGGGCGCCGAACAGGCGCTGGCGCATGATGTCGGCGAAGCCAATCACCGCGTTCAGGGGCGTGCGCAGCTCATGGCTCATGTTCGCCAGGAAACGGGTCTTGCCCGCGCTCTGGGCCTCGGCCTCAAGGCGGGCGTTCTCCAGCCGCAGTTCCCGCGCGAACTGGGCGGTGCCGTCAAGGGCCTGGGCGATGAGGCGGGGGGCGTCGCCTGCGATGTCGAAGCGACGCAGGATCAGGGTGATGCGGCGGTCCAGCGCGGCGCGCGGGCTGAACTGAACCTCGACCGTCTGGCCCGTCTCGGCGCGGGACAGGGCGGCGACGACGGCGGCCTGATCGGGTGCGTTGACGATGGCGGACAGGCCGTGGGTCCGAACCTCGGCCAGGGGCAGGGCGGGCGATCCGGCGCCCCATGAGGCCTCCAGCCGACCTTGCGCCGACAACAGCATGACCAGACCGGGCTGGGCGTTCAGCAGGTTTTCGACGTGCGACAGACCGTTCTCGGCCCGTTGCAGACGGCGGCGGCGCTCGCCCCAGGTCAGGCGCATGGCCGTCACCGTGGCGATCAGGGCCAGGAAGCCGGAGGCGGCGGCCAGAACGGGCTGAGGCGCGCCGACCCCGTTCAGCCACACCGCGATCAGGCCCGCCGCCAGCGCCAGCCCCACGGCCAAGGCGCCCACGCGGGTCAGCCGGTCGTCGCCCGCGCCGGAATGCTCCAGCGCGATCCCCGCCGCCAAGGGCATGACCAGCAGGCCCGGCAGCGGCCCGGCCAGGCCCCCCGTCAGGCCCGCCGCCGCCAGGGACGCCAGGAGCCAGGCGCCGATCAGCAGGAACCGCAGGCCTGCGCCGTCCTGCGCCATCAGCACGATCCCCGCCACGCCGGGCAGGGCCATGACCAGCAGGGCCGACAGGGCCGGTTCGTGGATCGCGCCCATGATCTGGGCCGCAAGCGCCGTCAGGGCGACCGACACGGCCCAGCCCGCATGCCACAGGGCGACCAGCGACGGTCCGCGCGCCGCGTCGGCGTCTGGCCGGGCGCGGGGGGCGTTCCTCTGCTGGTGCTGGCGGGGTTTGGTCAAGGGTTCAGGCCATATGTCTTGCAGCGTCAGATTAGGCCTGCGTCTGAGTCGGTGCGAGGCCGCTCCCCCCTGAGGCGACTCCGACGGCGGCGTTTACCAAGCTTTTCAGGGGACAATACGGGCGCATATCGTTAACGCCGCCCCTGATCTGTCCCTGATCAGCCCGTACTCTCAATGAAACGCCGGTTGGTTTCAGGTCTCGTTTGATGTGGGCAAGCAGTTTGCACGGCGACGATCAGGGACTATGTGGCGGCCCATGACTGACGCCCGCACCCCGCCGACCGAATCTCTGGACGAAACCTTTGGCGAACTGGTCGAGGATTTCGACCTGCTGGGCGACTGGGAGCAGCGGATCGAATATGTCATCGAACTGGGCAAGGGGCTGGCGCCTCTGGCTGACGCCGACCGGATCGAGGCCAACAAGGTGCCGGGCTGTGCGGCCCAGGTCTGGCTGGCGACCGATGCGGGCGAAGGCCGTCTGTGGTTCGCCGCCGATAGCGACAGCGCCCTGTCCAAGGGCAATATCGCATTGCTGCTGAAACTCTATTCGGGCCGCACCCCAGCCGAAATCCTGGCCTTTGACGCCAAGGCGGCGCTGGAGCGGCTGGGTCTTCCCTCCGCCCTGACCCGCCAGCGCGCCAACGGTCTGAACAGCATGGTCGGGCGGATCAGAGAGGCGGCCCAGGCCGCGAACGTGGCGGCGCGATAGTCACCCGATGCAGTAGTGGGCGGCTAAGGCCTGCAGCGCCTGTTTCAGCAGGGTCTTGCCGTGGCGACGGCGCAGGCCAAGGCCGCTCTCCGCCAGTTTCAGGCTGTCGCCCTGCAGACAGATGCGGTTCAGGATGGCGCGGTGCTCGGCGCCGACGGCGCTCAGCGCCTGTTCCACGCGGCGGGCAGCGGTCAGGGCGTGATCGCCGGGTTCGACCCGCGCGGCTGATCCGCCGCCGGAACGGGGCAGGGCGTCCCATCTCATGGTCAGGGACGGACCGGCCTGGGCCTGTTCGGCGTCCAGACGCAGGCGCTCGCCCGCCGCGGCCTGGGCCGGGCTCAGCCACGGCTGGCCGGCGGCGTCCGTCCTGCGCGCCAGCCAGGCGATGGGGCTTTCGCCCAGATTGGCGGCCAGGCGGACCATGCGCCCGTCGTCCGTGGTCACCAGGCGTTCACCGTCGATGACGCCGGGACGACCGGGGACGAGGCTGGTGTTGCGAGACGGAACCGGCCGCGCGGTCCAGCCGCCCTCCAGCCGCGTGCGCAGGCCGGGGCGGTCGATCAGGCTGCGGAAATCACCCTCGTCCAGCATCAGGGCGACGCGGCTGCGGCGGTCCGGTCCGATCCGCAGGGCGTATCCCTCGCCCTGCGCCGCCAGCCAGGCGGCGGGGTGGCGGGTCATCAGGTCACGGGCGCGTTCGGCGGCGCGGCTCATCGCGGCAGCTCCTGGCGCGGGGCCTCGACGACCGAATGGAGGCAGGCCTCCAACTGGGTCAGCAACTGGTCCACCGGCTGGGCGTCGCGCGCCTCCTCGACCCAGCGGCAGGCGGTGGAGGCGGTCGAACGGTTCAGGCCGAACACATGGGCCACCCGCTCCAGCGGCCAGCCGAACGAGATGTGCGCCAGATACATGGCCAGCCAGCGCGCCCGCGACACGCCTGTGTCGGCCCGGCCCCGCGCGGTCATCTGTTCCGGCTGGACCCCCGTGCGCGCCGCGACCATGTGAATGGCCAGTCCGGCCCGCAGACGATCTTCCGCCGTCACGGGCACCCGATATTCGCTCGCGTTCAAATCCGCTACTCCCCAACAGGTTCGGAGGCGGGTCTTCTGGCGCCGCCCCATTTCATGATGGGAATATAATCCTAATTAACGTCAGGAACGGACGTGATGCCTTAACCGCGCACAGGTTGTGTGTGGGGAGGCCTGCGGCGGGGTCAGGCGGATGCCGCGCATTATGGTTAATAAATTTCGAATCATTGACCTGTAGGCCTCGACCCCGATTCCCAAATCAGCCTACGATTCGATTCATGGTGAGGAATTAACCTTTCTTAAGGTTTTCGACCCTTAACCTACGAACAAGGTTACCCGGCAGTGTGCGTGGGTGGTTACCGCAAAGCTTTTGCCTGGAGGGCATGAATGCGCGTCCTGCTGATCGAAGACGACCACGCCACCGCCCAGAGCATCGAACTGATGCTGAAGTCGGAAGGCTTCAACGTCTACACCACCGATCTAGGTGAAGAAGGCATCGATCTGGGCAAGATCTATGACTATGACCTCATTCTGCTTGACCTGAACCTGCCGGACATGAGCGGCCTTGAGGTTCTGCGCCAGCTGCGCGTCGGCAAGATCAATACGCCGGTCATGATCCTCTCGGGCAGCCACGAGATCGAAACCAAGGTCAAGACCTTCGGCGGCGGCGCCGACGACTATCTGACCAAGCCTTTCCACAAGGATGAGCTGATCGCGCGCACCCACGCCGTGGTCCGTCGCTCCAAGGGCCACGCCCAGGCGATCATCCACACCGGCGAGATCGCGGTTAACCTGGACGCCAAGACGGTCGAGGTTAACGGTCACCGCGTGCATCTGACGGGCAAGGAATACCAGATGCTGGAGCTGCTCTCGCTCCGCAAGGGCACCACCCTGACCAAGGAAATGTTCCTGAACCACCTGTACGGCGGCATGGACGAGCCCGAGCTGAAGATCATCGACGTCTTCATCTGCAAGTTGCGCAAGAAGCTGGCCACCGCCGCCGACGGCAAACACTATATCGAAACCGTCTGGGGCCGCGGCTATGTGCTGCGCGATCCGGCCGAAGGCGCGATCACCGTCGCCGCCTGATCGGTTTCCGATCCGAGACTTTCGAAACGCCCGCCGGAAACGGCGGGCGTTTTGCGTTGTGTCATTAATGGCTCAGTGCGCGTGAAAGGCCAGCGTGGCCAGCAGACCGCCATCTTCGGCATTGGTCAGGGTCAGGCGCGCGCCGGATCGTTCGGCCATGCGGCGCGCGATGGTCAGGCCCAGGCCCGAACCGCCGCTGTCGCGTGATCGCGACGGGTCCAGCCGGTAGAAGGGCTCGAACAGGCGGGCGATCTGATCGTCGGGAACGCCGGGGCCATGGTCGCGCACGGTCAGGCGGATCTCCGATCCCTGACGCATGGCGGACACCTGGGCGTCGCCGCCGTGGCGCACGGCGTTGTCCACCAGGTTGGTCAGGCAGCGGCGCAGGGCCTGGGGACGGGTGCGGATCACTGCGCCGCAGCCTTGTGTGAAGACGACGGGCTGGCCCGCATCGGCGGCGTCTTCGCACAGGGCCGAGAGCAGGGCGTCCAGATCGACGGAAACCACATCTTCCGCCGTGGTCTCGATGCGGGCCAGATCCAGTCCCTCGCGCACCAGATGCTGCATGGCGGCCAGATCATTGACCAGTTGGGCGCGCAGGGCTTCGTCCTCGACCTTTTCGATGCGCAGCCGCATCCGCGTCAGGGGCGTCTGCAGATCGTGGGCCACGGCGGCCAGGACGCGGGTGCGGTCCTCGATCAAGGCCTTCAGCCGGGTCTGCATGGCGTTCAGGGCTTCGGCGGCCTGTCGCACCTCGCGCGCGCCTTCCGCGACCAGGGGCGGGCGGTCCAGGTCGTGGCTCAGGGCCACGGCGCCCTCAGACAGACGGTTCAGCGGTCCCGCCGCCAGACGCGACGCCATCCAGCCGGTCAGCAGCACCCCCGCCAGCCCCACGGCCAGCAGGGCGGCGGCTTCGCGGTTCAGGGTCCAGGGACGCGGGGCGGGCGGCAGGCTGATAGCCACCGGCTTGGCCGTTCCCCCGTGCGGGCGCAGCACCAGAATCCGGCAACGCAGATGATCGGTCACCCCGCCGCAGGCGATGGTCGGGGCGTGATAGGCCTTGACCGTCACCCCCTCGACGCCGCGCCGCTTGAAGGCGGCGGCGACCGCCTGGGTCAGGGCCGGGTCGGGGCTGCCCAGCGTCTGGCCGGATGCGCTGGGCAGGCCGGTCATCAGGGCCGCGACCGGATCAGCGCCGGACCCGGCAAGATCGACGATGCGTTCGGCGGTGGTGAAGTCGTGCGACTGGGACAGGCGGCTGTGGTGGTTGAAGCCCAGGGCCGCGAAGGTGACCCCCGCCGCCAGCAGGGCGCCGATCAGCAGCAGCAGGAACAGCCGTGTCGTCTCTGTTCCCGACGCGGCGGTTTCGGTTCGCCTCAGGCGCGCCATGTGACGGGCCCCGCCAGCATATAGCCCAGGCTGCGCACCGTGCGGATCAGGGCGGGGTTCTTGGCGTCGTCGCCCAGCTTCTGACGCAGGCGGCTGACGCGCAGGTCGATGGCGCGGTCGTCGGCGTCGGCGACGGTGGACAGGGCGCGGATGCGTTCGCGCGACAGGGGCTTGCCGCCGTTGCGGATCAGGGCGTTCAGCAGGTCGAAATCGGCGCCCGACAGGGGCGCCAGCCGTCCGTCCGGTGCCGTCAGCGCTCGCGCGGCGATGTCCAGCGACCAGCCGGAAAAGTCGGCGTGCCGTCCCTCGACGGGATCGGAACCGCCGCTGGTGCGGCGCAGGACCGTGCGGATGCGCGCCACCAGTTCGCGCGGCTCGAACGGCTTGGCCATATAGTCGTCGGCCCCCATCTCCAGCCCCACAATCCGGTCGATCGGATCGCCCCGCGCCGTCAGGATGATGACGGGGGTGCGCGATGCGTCGCGGATGGACCGGCACAGGCTGAGCCCGTCCTGATCGGGCAGGTTCAGGTCCAGAACCACCAGATCGACCGGCCCCGCCTCCAGCGCCGCCTGCATGGACCGACCGTCCGCCGCCTTCACGGTGCGGAAGCCATGCTGCTCCAGGTGATCGGCCAGCAGGTTCCGAATGTCGCGGTCGTCGTCGACGATCAGCAGGACGGGTGCGGCGACAGGCTGGGGCATGGGCGTTCAGCGCAAGATGTGAAGCTTCGTCTGTCCCTCTGTCTCATGGCCAAAGCGCGGCGGATACAGTCGGACACAATTCTCCCGGCGCCCGACACCGTGCGACACCCACTGGCCGCGAACCCGCCGGATCGAGGCACGAGAAGGTGAGCGTCCGACACAAGGCCGGACGTTCTCATCGAGAGACAGCCATCATGAAGTCCTTCCGCACCGCCGCCGCCCTGTCCGCCGTCGCCCTTGTTGGCCTGACCAGCGGCGCGGCATTCGCCGGCACCACGCCTGCTCCGGCGACCACGCCTGCCCGTCCGTCGGCGACCGCTCCGGCTGCGCCCGCCGCGTCTGCCGCTGGCGCCCCGGCCCACCGCGCTCGTGGTCATCAAACCGCTCCGAGCACGGCTCCGGCTCAGACCCCGGCCCCCAAGAAATAAGACGAACCTCTCCCTCTCCGTTCGCCGAAACGCCCGTCAGCCGCAAGGCTGGCGGGCGTTGCCTATTCAGGAAGGGCGGAACGCATTCGCCAGGGCGGCGGCCATCGGATTGGGGCGGCCGAAACTGTCGAAGGGCAGGGGCTTGTCGCGGCCGTCGTCCTTGTCCCCCTGACGATACCAGCTGTCGGTGTCGCGCAGACCCCAGACGGTGAAGGCGTAACGCTGACGCGCGGGCAGGGCCATGAAGGCGTCGGCCAGTTCGGTGACGCGCGCGGTCTGGGCGGCGATGCGGTTGGCCTGACTGCGCGCATCCAGCCGCTTTTCGGTGCGCAGGCTGCAATCCAGCTCGGACACATGGATCGGCAGGCCGAACTGGGCGATCTGGCCGTAATAGCGGGCGATGGCGCCGTCGGGGATGTCGATCCACAGGTGGGACTGAAGGCCCAGCCCCTGCAGCGGGCACCCCGCCTTCAGCAGCCGCTCGACCAGACGTAGGAACTGCTCGCCCTTGGCCGGGACGCTTTCCTGATTGTATTCGTTCAGGAACAGGACCGCCTCGGGATCGGCGATCCGGGCTTTTTCGAAGGCGCGCAGGATATAGCCGTCATGGCCGTATCGGCGGCTCCAGTGGCAGTCGCGCAGGCCTGATCCGTCGTCCAGGATCGGCTCATTGACCACGTCCCAACTGCGCGCCTTGCCGCGATACCGCCCCGCCAGAGCGGCGATATAGCCATCGAAGGCGCGGTCGAAGGCGGCGTTGTCCAGTCCGGCGAAGGCCTGTTCCCCTTGCGCGTACCAGATCAGGGTGTGGCCATGCAGGCCCATGCCGTTGGCCTGGGCGAAGGCGGCGATGTGGTCGGAACGGTCGAAGTTGGGGCGGTCCAGGCCTTTGGCCAGGATGTACTCCATCTTCATCTCCCACTCCGGCGTCAGCTGGGCGACATTGGCGCGGGCCAGGGCGACCCATTCGGCGTCATCGAGCTGCATCGCCTTGACCGCCGTGCCGAACGGGCAGGGGGCGATGGATTTCAGCGGCGGGACGATGATGGGGGCGGGCTCAGCCGAGGCGAAGCGGTCGCAGGCGGCGAGGGCGACGGGTGCGGCGAGGACGGCGCGGCGTGAGAGCTTCATACGTCTCTCTCCCCGTTCCGGGTAGGGAGGGCAGGGCGATCTCCCGCAGACCTGTCTTGCCTTAAATCGGCGCGAGGGCGCATAGCCGCCCCCACCCGGTCGCTGCGCGACCACCCTCCCCCGCAGGGGGAGGGAGAATGTCGGTTGTCAGACCGCACGCTTCCGCAGGCCCATTTCGTCGAACGCCGCCGTCTCGCGCTTGGCGATCGCCATCAGCCGGTTCAGGCGGGCCGTCTCGGCGACGTGTTCGAACTTCTTCAGTTCCTCGAAGGCGCTGGTCAGGGCGTCGCGGGCGCCGGTTTCCTCGGCGTCCAGATTGGTCAGATCGCCTTCCGCCACGGCCTTTCGCGATTTCCAGCCATGCAGATAGGCGGCCAGCATCATGCCGGCGTCGGGGTCCAGGCGGGCGCGGTCGCGTTCGTTCTCGGCCTCGGCGTCCAGAACGGCGATGCGCATTTCCGCGGTGGCGCGGCGGGCGGCGATCTCGGCCAGACGCTTCTGCAGCGTCTCGACCTCATAGTTGGAGATGCGGATCAGGGATTGGGCCCAGGCGGTCATTGCATCGTCACTCGCGGATCATGCCTTGATTGAGGATGTCCTCCAGTCGGGTAAAGGAATCGGAAAGACGGGTCGCGTCCTCCTTGTCCTGACCCAGGAAGGCCTCCAGTGCGGGGTTCAGGGCGATGGCGCGGTCCACGATGGGATCGGCGCCGGTCCGGTAGGCGCCGATCTTGATCAGCTCTTCCATATTGGCGTAGGCGGCCAGGGTCTGGCGCGCGCGCTTGTTCAGTTCGCGCTCGGGCGGGGTCTGGCATCCAGGCATGGTGCGGCTGACGGATTTCAGCACGTCGATGGCGGGAAAGCGCCCGCGCTCGGCGATCTTGCGATCCATGACGATGTGCCCGTCCAGAATGCCTCGAACGGCGTCGGCGATCGGCTCGTCATGGTCGCCGCCGTCCACCAGAACGGTGAACAGGGCCGTGATCGGCGCCGCGGTCGTGCCGTCGGGCCGGACGGGACCGGGACCGGCGCGCTCCAGCAGCTTGGGCAGTTCGGTGAAGACGGTCGGCGTATAGCCCTTGGTCGTCGGGGGTTCGCCCGCCGCCAGACCAATCTCGCGCTGGGCCATGGCGAAGCGGGTGACGCTGTCCATCAGGCACAGCACCTCCAGATCCTGGTCGCGCAGGAACTCGGCGATGGCCATGGTCATGTATGCGGACTGGCGCCGCTTCAGCGCCGGTTCGTCGGAGGTGGCGACCACGACGACGGCGCGTTTCAAACCTTCTTCGCCCAGGGTTTCTTCGACGAACTCGCGCACTTCACGGCCGCGTTCGCCGATCAGACCCACGACGACGGCGTCGCAGGTCGCCTCCTTGGCCAGCATCGACAGCAGCACCGACTTGCCCACGCCCGAACCGGCGAAGATGCCCAGGCGCTGGCCCCGGCAGGTGGTGGTGAAGACGTCCATCGCCCGCACGCCCAGGTCCAGCCGTTCGCCGACGCGCCCGCGTGAATGGGCGGGCGGCGGCGGCGCGCGCAGGGGATAGGGCGCCGGGCCTTGCGGCAACGGACCCTTGCCGTCGATCGGGTGGCCGAAGGCGTCGATGATCCGGCCCAGCCAGGCCGTCGTCGGGCGCACGCTGGCGGCCTGGTCGATGATCCTGATGTCGGCGCCGGGGGCCACGCCCTCGACCGGGCCGAACGGCATCAGCAGGGCCTTGGAATCGCGGAAGCCCACGACCTCGGCAGGCAGGGGCTCCTGGCCGCGTCGCCCGATCTCGGCGCGTGCGCCAACCGCCAGCCGCGACAGGCCGCCGCGCGATTCGATCAGCAGGCCGGACACGCCCGCCACCTTGCCGGTGACGACCAGTGGGTCGATCGCTTCAACGGCGGCGACGAGATTGCGCAAAATGGACCCCAGAAACAGCCGTCAACAGATGCGCGATCATGGTTAACGAGGGGTGAAGCCGCGCCGCGTGCGGCGGTCGTCTTGTACATCTTAAGGTCGTGTGATACGCAAATCTACGTATCATTTGCAACCTGTGCGAGAAACGCTTTCGAAAGGGTTTGAGCGCATGTTCGACGCATAAAAGGGTGTCGGATCGGCAGGAGACCGGAATGTTTTCCAGGCGTCGCGTTCCAAGCGAAACAAGCGTTCGTCTGTCCGACCAGGACGCCAAGCTGGCGGCCATCGGCCGCTCCCAGGCGGTGATCGAGTTCAATCTGGACGGCACGATCATCGAGGCGAACGACAATTTCCTGAAGGCCATGGGCTATCAGCTGTCCGAGATCGTCGGCACGCATCACCGCCAGTTCATGGACCCCGTGGACGCCGCCTCGCCCGAATACGCCGCCTTCTGGCGCAACCTGAATGCCGGACAGTTCCTGGCGCAGAAGTTCCGCCGCCTGGCCAAGGGCGGTCGCGAGATCTGGCTTCAGGCCTCC
The DNA here is from genome assembly GCF_019395145.1 of Brevundimonas nasdae. NCBI lineage: Bacteria > Pseudomonadati > Pseudomonadota > Alphaproteobacteria > Caulobacterales > Caulobacteraceae > Brevundimonas > Brevundimonas nasdae. The sequence goes on along the minus strand of NZ_CP080034.1, from coordinate 2,158,978 downwards.
TATAACCCGGTGTTCGGCCCTGACGGGCGTCCGGTGAAGGTCATCAAACTGGCCGTGGACATCACCGCCGAGGAACAGGCCGCCGCGCGCAGCGAGGCCCAGCGTGTCGAGGCCGAGGCGGCCCAGCACAAGCTGGTCGAAGCCCTGGGCGCCGCCCTGGCCAAGCTGTCGGCGGGCGATTTGACGGCGCGCGTGACGCCCGAGATGACCGGGGCTCATGCGCTGGTGAAGGACGACTACAACGGCGCGGTGGAAAGCCTGCGCCAGACGCTGGATCAGGTGCTGGCGGCGGTCGCGGCCCTGCGTGGCGGGGCGGAAGAGATTTCAGGCGCCGCCGACGACCTGTCGCGGCGCACCGAGCAGCAGGCGGCCTCACTCGAAGAGACGGCGGCGGCGCTGGACCAGATCACAGCCACCGTCAGCCGAAGCGCAGAAGGCGCCCGCCAGGCGTCCGCCGCGGCTGCCAGCGCGCGGACCGAGGCGGATCGGTCGGGCGAGGTGGTGCGTCAGGCGGTCGCCGCCATGGACGGCATCCGCAAGAGCTCCGGCCAGATCGGCGAGATCATCGGCGTGATCGACGAAATCGCCTTCCAGACCAATCTGCTGGCGCTGAACGCCGGGGTCGAGGCGGCGCGGGCCGGGGATGCGGGCCGCGGCTTCGCCGTCGTCGCCTCCGAGGTTCGGGCGCTGGCCCAACGCTCCGCCGATGCGGCCAAGGAGATCAAGGCCCTGATCAGCACCTCCACCGCCGATGTGGCGCAGGGCGTGAAACTTGTCGACGAGGCCGGATCGACCCTGGGCGCCATCGCCCAGAAGGTCGCGGAAATGGACGCTCTGGTCGGCGAGATCGCCTCGTCGGCTCAGGAACAAGCGACCGGACTGGGCCAGGTCAACACCGCCGTCAACCAGATGGATCAGGTCACGCAGCAGAACGCCGCCATGGTCGAGGAGACGACCGCCGCCGCCGCCAATCTGAAGACCGAGGCCGACCAGTTGGCGGCGCTGGTCGAGCGGTTCGACACCGGCTCACGCGGGGCGGCGGCCGCCCCGGTCCGCAGCGCGGCGGCTGCGGCGCCTGTTCCTCTGGCCCGTGAACGCGCCCGCATCCGCGCCTTCGCCGGCGGCGGCTCTGCTGCGGCCCTGGCCGCTGACGGGTGGGAGGAGTTCTGACCTGATCAATCCGCTCATCCGGGCGAAAGCCGGGATCCCGCTCCGTCGCCTCGGCGGATCGAAACCCACGGCGGCAGTCCCCCCACGCCGTGCGTGCGAAAGCACAGGGTCCCGGCTTTCTCCCGGGTGAGCGGATCAGGTTGCAGGCGTGGTCTCGGTCACGGGCGGCGGCTGACGCGTCGTGACGATGGCCCCGACCGAGGCGGCGACGATGGCGGCGATGGCCAGCCACTGCTGACCCGTCAGATGCTCGTGAAGGAAGATCAGGCCCGCCACGGCCCCGACCGCCGGTTCGGCGCTGAGCACCACGCCGAAGGTGCGCTTGGGGATCGAGCGCATGGCGAACATCTCGAACGTATAGGGCAGGGCGCTTGAGAACAGAGCCACCGCCGCCCCCGCCAGCAGGATGGCGGGGTTCAGCAAGGCGGCGCCCGCATGGGCCACGCCGAACGGCACAATGACCATGGCCGCCACGCTCATGCCCAGAGCCACCGACTGGCCGGGGTGGATGTGGCTGAGGCGCTTGCCGAAGACGATATAGAGCGCCCAGCACAGGCCCGCGAAGGCGGCTAAACCCACGCCGACCGGGTCCAGCGATCCGACCCCCTGTTTCAGCGGCAGCAGCAGGCCCAGACCCAGCACCGCAAAACCGATGCAGACGAAATGGATCGGCTTGCGCGAATGGAACAGGGCCAGGCTGAGCGGGCCCATGAATTCGATGGCGATGGCCAGGCCCAGCGGAATGGTGCGCAGGGACATGTAGAAGCTGAGGTTCATCGCCCCCAGTGCGACCCCGTACAGCAGCACCCCCATCAGGTCCTGACGCGTCAGGCGGAACCGCCACGGACGAAACACCGCGATCAGCAGAACCGCCGACAGGCCGACGCGATAGGCCGATGTCCCTTCCGCCCCGATCAGGGGGAACAGGGTCTTGGCGTAGGAGGTGCCGCACGCCAGCGTCACCATGCCTGCGAACAGCGCAAGATAGGGCGCCAGCCGCACGGCGATGGGGGAGTTCAGGTGCTGTTTCAGGGCCAGGGAGGTCATGACGGCTAGGTAGCCGAAATCCGCTTGCGCTTCCCGGCGATTTCCGGCCTCAATGTGCCTGAAATCGTCACGAAAGGCCATTCCATGACGAATTTCGTCACCCTCGACGATTTCGACCATAGGCTCCTGGCGCGCGTCCGCCTGAACAATCTGGAGCCCGCCCGCGTCACGGCCGAGGCGGTGGGTCTGTCGGAGTCCGCCGTCCTGCGTCGACTGCGCCGCCTTCGGGCCGAGGGGGTGATTGCGGGGGATGTGGCGGTGATCGACCCGGCCCGGGTCGAGCCGCGCATCGTGCTGCATGTGCTGGTCGAAATGGACACCCAGGACCGCAAGGTGGTGGACGCCTTCCAGCGCGCCATGAAAGCCAGCCCGGAGGTTCAGGGCTGCTGGGACGTGACGGGCGAGACCGACTATCTGGTCACGGTCGCCGTGCGCTCGATGCAGGAATACGAGGCCTTCGGCATCCGCGAGATGATCCCCGACAAGGGGGTGCGCGCCTACAAGAGCATGATCGTGATCCGCGAGGTCGTCGGCTTCGATCCGGCGCGTGCGGTCCTGGCGCGCTAGAGCATGAACCACGCTTTCGCTTAGATCAGGCTCTAGCGGGTCGGCGCCTCGATCACGATCATCGCGCCGACGCCGGTTGAGCGGTTTTCGATCACGCCGCCGATCTGTTTGACCAGACTGTCGATCACCCGCATGCCCAGGCTGCGGTCGCTGCGGGCGGCGGTCAGGTCGAAGCCCTTGCCGCTGTCGGCGACCGTGACGGTCAGGCGGCCGTCGGCGATCCGGCCGGTCACGGCGACGGCGCCCCCTTGCGGCCCATAGGCGTATTTGATGGCGTTGATGACCAGCTCATTGACGATCAGGCCCAGCGGTATGGCGATGTCGGCGATCAGGGGCGCGTCATCGGCGTCGCAGGTGACGATGTGGTGCTGGCTGCCGGTGTCGATGGCCTCGCACAGCTTGGTCAGGAAGTCGCACAGGATGACGCTTTGCACGTCCGACCCGCGCCACAACTGGTCGTGGACCTGACTGATGGCCTGAATGCGCGAACCGGCGTCGCCCAGGGCGGCGCGCACATCGTCGGACGCGGCGCCGCGCGCCTGCATGGCCAGCAGGCTGGAGACCAGGCTGAGGCTGTTCTTGACGCGGTGGCTGACCTCGCGCGTCAGCAGGGCCTGATGTTTGATGGCGGCCAGAAGCCGCTCTTCGGTCTGTTGGCGGGCGATGGCGGCGCCGACGACGGCGGCGAAGGCGTCCAGAAATAGGGCGTCGCTGGCGTCGAACTGGCCTTCATCGGGGCTGTCGACCTCGAGCACGCCCCACGGCGCGCCGTCGATCTCGGGCCGGATCAGCACGTTGATGGCCCGGCGCACCCCGTGGTCGGCCAGCAGTTTGGGGGTGCGGAACCGATCCTCGATCTCCAGATGATTGGAGATCAGCGGCTTGCCGGTCTGGAAGGCGAAACCGGCGGGGGAGTCCAGATCAAGCTCCAGCGTCACCTGACCCTCGACCTCGCCGCTCCAGCCCACGCCGGCGATCAGCACCAGACGGTCGCGGGTGTCGTTGTGGATCAGCACCTTGGACAGCGGCGTCTCCAGCCCGTCGGCGCAGATCTCGCAGGCGGCGTCCAGCAGGGCCTGGGGATCGCGTTCGCGCAGGGCCAGTTCGCCGAACCGCGCCAGCAGCGACTGCTGTTTCAAACGGTACGTCAGTTCATCGGCGGTGGAGCGGACCTCCGGCTCCGGCGACGTCTCGACACGGGGCGTCTGCATGTCGTCCATCTGGACCTGGGTGTCGCCGGACGCCGGGGCGCGCATCTGTTCAACCAGATCGGCGATCTCAGGCGTCATGCCCGTGGCGGCGAGGGTGTTTGGATCGGACAAGGGGCTGCAAACTCGATGTTCGGTGGGCGCGATTATAGATTACATAGTCGCTCTGATAGGATTGCGCAGAAATCATCGCAGGCAGCCTCTTGCGCGTCGCGGCAAGGCCTTATCTGTTGTGCGCTCAAGATTGACGGAGAACTCCCCATGTCCGACTTCAGCTACGATGCTTCCCGCCACCTGAAGAAGGGGCGGGGCAAGGTCTATGACTCGATCATCGACACCATCGGCGACACCCCGATCGTGCGCCTGCCCAAGCTGTCGGCGGAATACGGGGCCAAGGCCACGGTCCTGGCCAAGCTGGAGTTCTTCAACCCGATCGCCTCGGTCAAGGACCGGATCGGCGTGGCCATGATCGACGCGCTGGAGCAGGCCGGTAAGATCAACAAGGACACGCTTCTGGTCGAACCGACCAGCGGCAACACCGGCATCGCCCTGGCCTTCGTCGCCGCCGCCAAGGGGCTGAAGCTGATCCTGGTCATGCCCGAAAGCATGTCGATCGAACGTCGCAAGATGCTGGCCCTGCTGGGCGCCCAGCTTGAGCTGACCCCGGCGGAAAAAGGCATGAAGGGCGCCATCGCCCGCGCGCAGGAACTGCTGGAGACGACGCCGAACTCGGTCAGCCCGTCGCAGTTCGAGAACCTGGCCAACCCCGCCATCCACCGCGTCACCACGGCCGAGGAGATCTGGAACGACACCGACGGCGCCGTGGACATCGTGGTCGCGGGCGTCGGCACGGGCGGCACCATCTCGGGCGTCGGTCAGGCGCTGAAGGCCAGGAAGCCGTCGGTCCAGTTGATTGCGGTCGAGCCCGAGGCTTCGCCCGTCCTGTCGGGCGGCGCGCCCGGCCCGCACAAGATTCAGGGCATCGGCGCGGGCTTCGTGCCGGCCATCTATGATCCCTCGGTCGTGGACGGGGTGGAGCAGGTCTCCAACGAGGACAGTTTCGAGATGGCGCGCAAGGTCGCCCGCACCGAGGGGGTGCCGGTCGGCATCAGCTCCGGCGCCGCCCTGACCGCCGCCTTCCGCATCGCCGCGCGCGAAGAGAATGCGGGCAAGACCATCGTGGTCATCATCCCGTCCTTCGCCGAACGTTACCTGTCGACCGCCCTGTTCGAAGGGCTCTGATCCAGGTCTGCGCCTCGCCAGCATTGGGGCCGCCGGGCCGCGATGCTGGCGCTGCATGCGTCATCTGCAAAACTAGCAGACACACGACCGGTTAACGGTCAGTCTTTAGACTGTTCTGCATGAGCGACGTTTCAGTCTTGATGGAAGAAGATGCGCCGCCGTCTTCGCGCGCGCGGCACGCCCTGCTGAAACGTCTGGCGGACGTCGTGTCTTTGCCCGCCAGCCGCATCAACGCCTTTGAGCGCGCGGTGACGGGCGATCTTCTGGTCGACATGCTGCGGCTGGCGTCGCGTGACGACCGCCGCCGCGTCGCCGCGCGTCTGGCGTTGCTGAACGAGATTCCCAACAGTCTGGCGCGCCTGCTGATACGTGACGAACCGGATATTGCGGGCCTGCTGCTCGAACAGTGCGCCTCTCTGACCGACGCCGACCTTGTGGCCTGCGCGCGCGATGCGGGGCCGGAGCACCGGATCATGATCGCCGGACGTCGGGGCCTGTCCGAGATTGTGACGGAGACCCTGCTGTCGTTCGAGGAGCTGGCGACGACGGAGCGGTTGCTGAAGAACGAGACCGCGCGCTTCTCGCAGGCGGGGCTTGAGGAGGCGGTGAAGTTGAGCCGTCTTCTGCCGGTGCTGTGCGCGCCGTTGTTGAAACGCCCCGAGATGAGGCCGTCCAGCGCCTATGTCATGTACTGGTGGTGCGGGCCGGAAAACCGGCGCACGATTCTGCAGCGCTTCGCGGTGTCGCGTGAAGTGATGCAGGAGGTGGTCGAGGACGTCTTCGCCATGGCGGCGAAAGAGGGTTGGTCTGATCCCGTATCGCGCAAGGCCCTGCAATTCATCGAGCGCCGTCAACGCAACCGAGCGGCGATAGAGAAGAGCCCGTTTGAAAATCTGGAAGAGGCCATCGCCGTTGCTGCACGAGACGGTCTGACGCGAGAAACAGCGTCCGAGATCGCCTATCTGTCCGGAGTAAAGCCTTTGACCGGGGCCAAGATTTTGGGCGACCCGGGTGGAGAATCCCTGGCGATTCTCTGCAAGGCGACAGGCCTGTCGCGCACTGATCTGCTTAATCTGTGGCGTTCGATGCGTCGTCCCGAGACGACGGCGGATGGCCTGACCGATCCCGACTGGGAGCGGGTGCAGATCACCTATGAGATGCTGGCGGTCGACCGCGCCCAGACTGTGTTGCGATACTGGAACTGGTCGTTGTCATCTGCCCTGACGCCTGAACTTCTGCGCGCCATCCGCGAAGGCGATGAAGCCATGGTGGACGAGTACTCTGCCCCTGAACGTGCGGCGATGATGGTTCTGTCGCAAGACTTCCGGCGTTGATCCTATACCGCTGGTGATTGTTACTATTCGGGTCTTGCAACCTTGACGACTGTTGACTGTGAGTGATTGCTTTTAAGGCCAAACATCCTTATGCACGTCAAAAGTGGAGGGCGGCTGGCTTTTCCAGTCGAAGTCATTGAACCATGGACCAGACGATTATTATGGAAGAAAAGCCCGAACTGTTGGAAATGACGGCTGACATCGTGTCCGCTTACGTCGGCAACAACACTGTATCCGCTGACGTCCTGCCGTCCCTGATCGCCAGCATTCACGCGGCGCTGTCCGGTGTTTCTCTGGCGCCCGTCGAGCCCGAGCCCGAGCCCAAGGAACCGGCGGTTCCGGTGCGCAAGTCGATCAACGCCGACTTCCTGATCTGCCTGGAGGACGGCCGCAAGTTCAAGTCGCTGAAGCGCCACCTGCGCACCAAGTACGACATGAGCCCCGAAGAATACCGCGCCAAGTGGAACCTGCCCAAGGACTATCCGATGGTTGCTCCGAACTACGCCAAGGCGCGTTCGGAACTGGCCAAGCAGATGGGTCTGGGTCAAGGCGGCCGTAAGCCGGCCCGCGTCACTCGCGCCAAGAAGTAAATCGGGAGCATTCCCGAACAGAAATGCCCGCTTCCGAAAGGAGGCGGGCGTTTTGCTGTGCGATAAGCTGTTTAGCGTAGGTCAGGCCGCCTGGGCGGTGCGCCGCATGCGCCAGAACCGCAGGGTGCGCAGGGCGGCGGCGCGGGTCAGATCCTGATACATGCCGCCGTAGGCCGCCGCCTTGCCCATCGCATTGTCCTGCGCGCCCAGGATGACCACGGCGTAGGTCAGGAAGATCGCGCGATCCAGATCCGCCGCCTTGCAGATCACCGCCAGGGCGTCCAGTTCGCGGCGGTCCGCCACGCTCTTGACGGTATGGAAGTCGACATCCGCCAACTCTGACAGGGCGATCAGGAAGGCGGTCGCGCCCCTGGTCCGCATCAGCCGCGCCAGCCCCGTGGGCGTCAGCGGGCCCTGCGCGCGCAACTGGGCGACATGGGCCAGGCTGTCGGCGTAGTCGGCAGGCAGGTCGCCCTGATCAACGGCGACCTGGGTGCGTCCGGCGGCCAGAGCGGCCTCCAGCAGGGCCGGATCGAGCCGCGCGTTCTGTTCAAGGATCTGCTGGCGCAGCCGGGCCTCGACCAGGAAATACATCTCGTTGACCAGATCCACGGGCAGGCAGCCGCCTTCGACCGTGGCGGCGTGAAGTTCAGGGTTGGCCTTGGCGCGCTCGACGGCGGCTTCAGAGGTGGCGCGCGACAGGCGGGCGCCCCGGTTGCGCAACAGGGCGCCCAGGGTCTGGTCGTCCCCGTGAGCGACGATGGCCTCGGACACGGCCTCAGAGACGTTGGCGCGGCCGGAAACGGCGCGAATATGGTCCTGGCCATGCTGGCGCACGATGTCCACCAGATCGTCGTCCGTCAGCACGGGCGAACCGCGCAGCACTGGCGCCGCGACCTCGGCGGCGTCGTTGGCCAGGCGGGTGATCAGGTTGCGCGGCGCGTGCGGGGCGTCGGCGAAACGGGCCGACAGTTCGGCGCGCACCGCCGTCTCCATCTGCTCGGACAGGCGCGACAACAGGGCGCCATAGAGGCCGTTCTCGCTGGGCGGCAGCGGCGCCTGGCCGAAGAAATGGTCGGTCAGGGCGCGCAGCAACTGACGCCGCCGGGGGCTGGACGCCTCGTCAGCCAGGGCGATCAACTGCGGCAGGCGTGAGTCTTTCAGGACGTCCGTCTCGACCAGGGCGTGGTCCTTCATGGGGTCTCGTCGGACTGCGATTGAGGCATGGCGCGGATGCGGCCGTTGGCGTCGCGGATCAACTGGGGCGGGGCGTCGGGTTCGGCCATGTCCTTGGACGCCGGGACCTGGGTCAGCTCGACGGGCAGGGCGTTCAGATAGGACTGCTGCGGCGCGGCGATGGCGTCGGGATGGCGGCCCGCCTGACGGTGGACGGAATAATAGCGGGCCTGCTGGCTGTAGGGACCGGCCTGGGCGACCTGCTGGACCTCGGCGGTCTGCGGCGCGTCTGAGGCGACAGCAGCGGCGGGCTGGCGTTGCAGGCTGAAGATGGCGGCGTCGCGACGCGGAGCCATCGGGTCGACGACATCGGGAGCCGCAGCCGGGGCGGGCGCGGCTTCCGCCGCGTAGGCCTGCTGCTGTTGCGGTTGAGCGGGCTGGGGCTGAGCGGCTTGGACCGGGGCGGGCGTGTTCGCCGCGGCCACGACGGGCTCGGGGCGGGGTTCTGGACGCGGCGCGGGTTGAGGCGCGGGTTGGACAGCCGCCTGAGGCGTCGGTTGGGGCGCAGTTTGAGGCGCAGGGGCGGGCGCAGGCGTCGGGGCCTGACGTACGGGCGCGGTCACATAGGCCTGGGGCGCGGTGTTGGAGGGCGCGGACGCGGCGCCATAGGTCGGATTATAGAAGGCGGTGGCGGGCGTCAGGCCGGGGCGCGGGGCTTCGCGGCTGGGCGCGTCGAGCCGGGCCAAAGGGATGGCGGACGAGGCGTCGAGCGACGCCGCCGTGCGGACCGGGCGCAGCGCAGGTTCGCCGCGCGCAGACGCGGTGACGACCGCGGGGGCAGGCGCCGCGTTGACGGTCGTCTTGCCCGGCCAGGACAGATAGCGCAGCCCGGCGCTGTTGGTGGCGACCTGCTGAGCGGAGGCGGCGCCAGCGACGGCGCTGACGGCGAACAGGGCGGTTGTGAAGACGAGGGCGCTGCGCAAGGCGGCTCTCCGGTGGGAAGAACAACCAAGACGTTAGCGGATCAGCACTTAATCGCGCGCTAACGCGGGCGGGTGCGGGTGATGATGCGGGCGATCCCGGCGACGGCGGCGTTCAGAAGCAGGCCCAGCACCGCCAGACAGACCAGCCCCGCCAGCATCTCCGCCGTCCGCAGCCGGTTGCCCGCCTCCAGCAGACGCCAGGCCAGGCCCTGTGTGGCGCCGGAGCCGGAGACGAACTCGGCCACCACGGCGCCGATCACCGCCTGCCCGGCCGCAACCCGCAGCCCCTCCAGCGCGAAAGGCAGGGCGGACGGCAGGCGCAGACGCCACAGCCGTTGGAGGGGATGGGCGGCGTACAGATCAAACAACCGCTCAAGGTCCGGGTCGGCCGAACGCAGGCCGGTCAGGACGCCCGAGAAGATGGGGAAGAAGGCGACGGCGGCGGCCAGGGCCACCACGGCGCGCTCGGCATGGTCGATGCCGAACCAGATCAGCACCAGCGGGGCGATGGCGACGATGGGCGTGACCTGCAGCACGACCGCCAGAGGCCGCACGGCCCGCTCAGCCGCCCGATGCAGGGAGACAGCCAGCGCCAGTCCGGTCCCGATGATGCCTGCGACCAGCAGCGCCGTCAGGGCCATGCGGAAGGTGACCAGAGCCGAAGTGGCCAGTCGCGGTCCGGCCTGCACCAGCGCCACGGCGACATCGCTGGGCGGCGGCAGGAAATAGATCGGCAGGTGCAGCAGGCGGCAGGCCGCCTCCCAGACCAGCAGCAGGATCAGGGTCAGGCCGACGGGCGGGGCGATGTCCAGCAGGCGCTTCATGACGCAGCCTGAGCGGATGTCGCCATGCTGGCCGCCAGCGCATCGGCGACCGCTTCGACCGTCTGGCGATAGGCCGGATCGGCGCGCCAGTGGTCAGGGCGCGGGGCGGCGCCGGGCGTGTTCAGATCGGCGACGGGGCGGCCCGAGGCGGCGTCCAGCACCACGACGCGCTGGGCCAGATAGACGGCCTCCTCGACATCATGGGTGACGAAGACGATGGCCGGGCGCGGGGCGGCGACGGCCCAGAGGGCGTGCAGATCCTCGATCAGGCGGCGGCGGGTGACGCTGTCCAGGGCGGCGAAGGGCTCGTCCAGCAACAGCAGGTCCGGGCGGGTGACCAGGGCGCGGGCCAGCGACACCCGCATGGCCATGCCGCCTGACAGTTGCGCGGGGCGGGCGGTCAGGCGCTGGCCCAGACCGACGGCGGTCAGGGCCTCAGCGGCGCGGGCGCGGGCCTCGGCTTTCGGCGCGCCCGACAGCTCCAGTGGCAGGGCCACATTGGCCTGGGCGTCGGCCCAGGGCATCAGGGTCGGGCTTTGGAAGACGAAGCCGGTGCGGCCGGGGGCGGCGGCGCGGATCACCCGGCCCGACGACGCCTGCTCCAGCCCCGCCAGCAGGCGCAGGGTGGTCGACTTGCCGGCACCCGACGCCCCGACCAGGGCCACGATCTCGCCCGGCGCGACGCTCAGATCCAGCGGACCCAAAGGCGCGCGCGACGGCCAGTCGACGACGACCTGATCCAGGGCCGCAATCGGCCCGGTGTCAGCCACGGCCCGGCAGATAGTTGTTCGTGAAGGCGTCGCGCCAGTTCAGATTGGCGTCATAGACCCCCGCCTGGCTGGTCACGTCGAAGAAGGCCTTCCAGCGTTCCTCGGTCATGGAGCCCAGGCCGTACAGGGCCGCGTCCCCGCCATCGACGATGTCATTGTCACGCAGCTTGGCGCGGGCCTGATCCAGGATGTCCTGGGTCATGTCGGGGTTGTCCTTGCGGATCAGGGCGTCGGCGGCGGAGGCGTCGCCCCGGATATAGTCGCGCCAGCCCTCGGCCGAGGCGGCGATGAAGCTGCGCAGGGTGGCGCCATTGTCGCGTGCGAAGGCCGTGGGGGCCAGAACCATGGTGGCGTAGGACGGATAGCCCTCATCCGCCAGCAGGAAGACCTTGGGCTCGAATCCGGCCTGCTGTTCGATGGTGTAGGGTTCAGAGGTCAGATAGCCCTGCTGCACCGCCCGTTTGTCAGACAGGAAGGGGGCCAGGTTGAAGGTGTATTTGCGCACCTCGTCGTCGGTGAAGCCGTATTTGGCCTTCAGCCAGACCCAGAAGGCGTTGACCGAGGCGTCGGCCAGCAGGATGGGGCGGCCCTTCAGGTCGGCGATGGATTTCAGCGCCGGATCGGGGTGGGCGATCAGGACCTGGGGGTCTTTCTGGAAGAAGGCGGCGACGGCCTTCACCGGGGCGCCCGCCGCGACCAGATTCATCGGGATGAAGCTGTTGGAGCCCATGCCCAGTTCAACCGCGCCCGCCGCCAGCAGTTGCGGCACGTTCACGCCCGGTCCGCCCTGCACGATCTGGACGTTCAGGCCGCGCTTCTCATAGGCGCCCGAGGCCAGGGCCTGATAGAATCCGCCATGCTCGGCCTGGGCGCGCCAGTCGGTGGCGAAACGCAGGCGCACGCGCCCCTGCTCATCCACCGCAGCCGGCGACCGGTCACAGGCCCGAAGGCCCAGCGCCGTGACGCCAAGCGCAGCCGCGCCGCCTGCAAGCAGGGCGCGGCGACGGTTCAGAAGGGGGCGATTCCCGCGCACATTCATAGCCCATGCTTTACGGGGGGATGGCGGCGTTGGAAAGGCGGCGGATTAGTCGGTTGAGGCTTCGACCTGTGTTGTTTGGTCTGTTTCACGCGCGCCGGAATGGTAACGGACCGGCACGATGCAGCCTACGCCGGGCGTTGTTCCGGGCTCGACACGGGCCGAGCGCACGGTGGCCATGCCGCCTTGGCCAAAAGCCCACGCGGGCTGGGCGTCCAGCAAGGTGACATTGCCCAACTGGCCCCAGGTGGCGACATCGAACTGCACCAGGGCCCAGCCTTCGATCTGCCTGTCCCCGAAGGCCTTGGGATAGGTTTCAGGGTTGGGGCGGATCTGCAGACGCGCCCTGACGTCGGCAGGGCAGGACGCCAGCGGTTCATCGGGTCTGTCCGGCATGGCCGGAGCGGGCAGGACGGGGCCGATGCGGTGGAAATTATAGACGCAGCCTTTCCGCGGCGGACCCGCTGCGACGACCGTGGCGGCCACGGCGCGGCGCGTCTCTGCATCAAAGGCGCGGTCGCCGGATGACCCGAGGGTCTGGATGTTCGTCGCCCGGCCCTGGGCGTTGATGTTCCAGCGAACGACTGTCCAGGCCTTGCCGCCCGGCGGCGGGCGCTGACCGATGAAGTTGTCGGGATAGGAGACGGTGCGCGGACGGCGCCCCCCGCGACGATCGCCGCCGCAGTTCGCCTCTGGGCCCGCCAGACGATTGGCCACGGCGTCGCGGATCGGGCCGGTCGTGCGGGTGACCGCGAAATAGCGCAGCAGGTCGCCGCTGGACGCCTCGGCGATGGGCACGGGACTGTAGCTGACGGTCAGCAGGCAGTCGCGACGCGCGCCGCTCGCAAAACGCCATGCCGCCAGCGCCGCCTGAACGTCTGCGCCAGCGGTGGCGGCGCGTCCCTGGGCGGGCTGCACGGGCTTGATCTCCAGGGTGCGGCCATCCTCGGCGATGGAGAAGCCGATCACTGTGTCCGGCGTTTCGCCTGCGCTTGCGGATTGCGCCGTCTGGACCGCGAGGTCGTCGCTGTAAGCCGCATGGACGGGTTCGCCATCGCAGGTCGCCTGAGCCGTCGGCCGCAGCAGACTCATGGTCTCGACATCGGCGGCATCGCCATCGGCGCGGTGCGGCGAGAGGGCGACACGCGGCGGATAGGGGATCGGCGGCAGAGACTGAGGTGCGGCCGCCGCCGTCAGCGGCCATGCCGTCAGGCCGACGCCCAGCAGGATCAGGGGTGCACGCATGGTTGTCTCCGTCTGCACGGGCAGGGTGTGCGGACGGCGCGGACCTGTCTAGCGCGTTTTCATGACGGGGGCTGGAATTGAGCGAGGGGACGAAGCGTGCGGGCGAACCCGTGCTCTTCGTCCCCTCGCCAAGTCCGGGTTGGACTTGGCCTTTCGGGTTGGACCTTGGCGTCAGCGTCGTTGCAGGCGAACCTGCAAGGGCGGTCGGCTGTATCCTGTCGCGCTCCTGGTCTTTGGCGTCCCACGGCTTTGCGTCCGCGTCGTCCATCGATCCTGATCCGGTTCCCCGGCTATCGGCGATCCGAAGACCGTCGAAGACCGAAGCCTTGATCCCGCCTGTCGCACGTTACGATCCGAAGATCGCCCGATCGCGCCGGGTCGGAGAGCCGGGCCGGTTCGCTTGATTTCCTGGGTCTCCCCTGGATTTCCGCGCCGCCGTGTCCCTCGGCCCGTTGACGTTCCGATGAAACCCGCTATGAGGCAAGCGCCCGAACTCGCCCCGATGTGCACGATTGGCCCGGCGGCGGTGGACAAACCTGTGAACATCGGTGGACGGATCAAATTCGCTTTTGCGGATCAGCGGTTTGGCTTGTCCACAGAAAGCCGCGCATCCAGCCAGCGCAGGATTGCGGTGCTGGCGCCGCGGGCGGCGGGGCCGCCGAAATGCAGGAAGCCGTGCGGGGTTTCAGGGACGCGGATCAGGTCGACGTCGGCGACCCGGCCCCAGCGGGTGGCCATCAGAAGGCTGTCGTCGAACAGGGGGTCCAGTTCCCCCGCCATCAGCAGGGCGGGAGGCAGGCCGGCAAGGTCGGCGTAGAGCGGCGAGACATCGGCCCGGCGCAGGCCCGCTTCGTCACGGTCCGGCGCCAGGCGGGCCAGGTCGGCGCGCATGGTCGGGCCGTTGAACAGCAGGACCTGCGGTCCCGCCGCACGGACGCTGTCGGTGGCGGACAGGTCAAAGACGCCGTAGGCCAGGACGCAGCCCCTCACCAGATCGATCAAGCCCTGATCGCGCAGGGCCAGGGCCGTCAGGGCCGCCAGATGCCCGCCTGCCGACTCGCCCATGATGAACAGGCTGGCCGCGCCCAGCCGGTCGACATTGGTCACGGTCCAGTAGGCGGCGGCCAGACAGTCGGCGATGGCGGCGTCGATATAGACGTGGCGGCGTTCCGACAGCAGGCGATAGTCCACCGACACGACGCAATAGCCGTTGTGCGCCAGATAGCCGTTCAGCCGGTCGTTCAGGCTGGCGCCGCCCAGCACCCAGCCGCCGCCGTGGATGTCCAGAATAATGGCGCGCGGCGGACCTGACGGGTGAAGAATGCGCAGATGGACAGGGTGGTCGCCGTCCGTATGGACGATCTCGACCGTGACGCCCCGCTTCTTCAGACGCGGGGTGGTGACCGCGGCGGCGGCCGCCTCCAGCCAGGTCGACAGCTGCTGGCCCGCCTCGACCCGCCACGGGTCGGTGCGGAAACGGGGCGCGCGGTTCAGGATGGCGTTGATCCGGCGCTGGGCCGCCAGCTGGGGCGGCGGGAATTCGACGGTGTGGGTGCGCAGCGTCATGTCAGCCCCGTTGAGGATCAGCCGGCTAAAGCGGCCTTCTTCTCTTCCAGTTCCAGCCACTCCATTTCGGCGCTTTCCAGATCGGCGCGGGCCTTGTCGGCGGCCTTCATGGCGGCGTCGAAGGCCTTGGGATCGCGGCTGTAGAGGCCGGGGTCGGCCAGGGTGGCGTCATGTTTGGCGATGACGCCCGGCAGGCTGTCGATCAGGCCCTCCAGCTCCTTCAGGCGATGGGCGTCCTTGAAGGTCAGCTTGCCGGCCTTTTTGACCGCAGCCGGGGCGGGGTTGTCGGCGGCGCGCTGGGCGGCGGCCTTGTCCTGGGGGCGGGGGTTGGAGCCGGGCTGCAGGAAGCCGGGGTTCTGGCGGATGAAGTCGGTCCAGCCGCCGGGCGTCTCGACGATGTCGCCGCGCCCGTTCAGGGCCAGGGTCGAGGTGGACAGGCGGTCGATGAAATCGCGGTCGTGGCTGACCAGGATCAGAGTGCCGTCATAGCCCTCCAACAGCTCCTCCAGCTTGTCCAGCGTGTCCATGTCCAGGTCGTTGGTCGGTTCGTCGAGGATCAGCAGGTTCGCCGGTTTCGCCAGCGCACGGGCCAGCAGCAGGCGGTTGCGCTCGCCCCCCGACAGGGTCGAGATCGGCTGGCGCAGCTGGGCTTCCGAGAACAGGAAGTCCTTGGCGTAGGCGGCGACGTGTTTGGAGAAGCCGCGCACGATGATGCTGTCGCCGCCGCCCGGCGTCAGGGCGTCCCACAGGGTCATGTCCGACTTCAGCCCCTCGCGCGACTGGTCCAGATAGACGGGCTCAAGATTGGCGCCCATGCGGACCGTGCCTTCGTCCGGCGCCAGTTCGCCCAGCAGGGTCTTGACCAGGGTGGTCTTGCCCGCGCCGTTGGGGCCGACGATGCCCAGACGGTCGCCGCGGATGATGCGGGTGGTCAGATCCTTGAACAGGGTGCGGCCGTTGTAGCCCTTGGACACGCCCTTGATCTCGGCGACCAGCTTGCCCGAGGTTCCGCCGGAATCGACGCCCAGATACAGTTCGCGCGGGGCGTCCTTCATCTTCTCGGCGCGTTCGGCGCGCAGGGCCATCAGGGAGCGGGCGCGGCCTTCGTTGCGGCTGCGGCGGGCGGTGATGGAGGAGTAGAAGGTGGCGGTCTCGCGCTCGATGGTCTTGGTCAGGCGGCGCAGGGATTCGGCTTCTTCCTCCAGCACCTTGGTGGACCATTCGTCGAACTCGACGAAGCCCTTGCTGAGGGTGCGGACGCGGCGCCCTTCCAGCCAGTGGACGGTGTTGGTGACGCGGTTCAGGAAGGCGCGGTCGTGGCTGACGACCAATAGGGCGAACCGGGCCGACAGCAGCTCGTTCTCCAGCAGTTCGATGGCCAGGATGTCGAGGTGGTTGGTCGGTTCGTCCAGCAGCAGCAGGTCGGGCTCTTCGGCGAAGGCCTTGGCCAGGGCCGCGCGACGGGTCTCGCCGCCCGACAGGCCTTGCGTTGATTTCGCCGGATCAAGCCCGAAGGTCGCCAGCCAGGATTCCGCCGTCCAGCTCTCGGCCTCGCCCGAGGAGGCATAGTCGAGCAGGGTCTCGCCGGTGATGACGGGCTCCTGGGGGACATAGGCGAAACGGGTCGCGGACTGGACCGAACGGTCGCCGCTGTCCGGCTCGATCAGGCCCATGACCACCTTCATCAGGGTGGACTTGCCCGCGCCGTTGCGGCCCACCAGGGCGGCGCGGCTGCGCGGTTCGACCGCAAGATCGACGCCGTCGAACAGGGGGCGCTGGCCGTCCTGAAGACGGACGTCCTTGAGGGCGACGAGGGGAGGTCTGGCTGCCATTTGACTTTCGATCCTCCGCCGCGCGCGGGGAGGGGGCCGCGCGCAGGGCGGGGCGGAAGGGAAGGAATGACTGCGATCTAAGGGTTGTGGGGCGCAGTTTCCACCGGAAAGGCGTCAGGCGGCGCAGCGGAACGTCGGCAAGGGTCGGGAGTTAGGCTGGAGATGCGGAATAATCGGGGCTGTTGATATGTTACCGTCCAGACGGTATGTGGCCGAAATGGACACGACGACACGCCGCCGGGCGCCCGACACGACCAGAACTGAAATCCTGGACAAGGCGCTGGAGGTGGCGGCTGAGCTGGGGGCGAGCGGCTTCACCCTGGACGCGGTGGCGGCGCGAACCACGGTCAGCAAGGGCGCGGTTCTGCATCATTTCCCGACCAAAAAGGCCCTGCTGGAAGGCATGATCGACCATCTGGGGCAGATGCACAGCGACGCCGTTCTGGCCGAGGCGCGGCGCGACCCGGAGCCGTATGGCCGCAATGCGCGGGCCTATCTGCGCTCGGTGGTGAACGAGCCGGTGACGCCCCAGGATGTCAGCATCGGCCGGGTGGTTCTGGCCGCCTGCGCCATCGACCCGTCGCTGTCGCAACGCTGGAACAGGTGGATCGAGCGGATCCGGCGCGACGACCCCGCCGATCCGGTGGGGGCGGACGACGCCCTGCTGCTGCGGCTGATTGCGGACGGGTTGTGGATGTCTGACCTGTTCGGCACCCACCCGGTGTCGCAGGAGCAGAGGCAGGCGCTGCTGATGCTGTTGACGCCCGGCCAGATGCTGACGGCGAACGACCTGTGAGCCCCGTCACATGGGCGGCCCTGTCGGGCGCCATTGCGCTGGAAGTGGTGGGGACGACCCTGCTGAACCAGAGCCAGCAGTTTACCCGGCTGTGGCCGACCGCGGGGATGGCGCTCTGCTACGGGCTGGCGTTTTACCTGTTGTCGATCGCGCTGAAACAGATGCCGGTGGGGATCGCCTATGCGATCTGGAGCGGTCTGGGCGTGGTGGCGATCTCGGTGATCGGGCTGGTGCTGTTCAAGCAGAGGCTGGACCTGCCCGCCGTCATCGGCCTGACGATGATTGTCGGCGGGGTGGTGGTGATCAACCTGTTCTCCAAGGCCGTGTCGCACTGATCCTGGGTCGCCGCTGACGAGTGAGGGGGCGACATTGGGTGGATCGGCGCGTATGAGGCGCGCCATGCAGCCCTACTGGCAGACCAAGACCCTGGCCGAAATGTCCCCGCGTGAGTGGGAGGACCTGTGCGACGGGTGCGGCCTGTGCTGCCTGATCCGGTTCGAGGACGAGGACACGGGCGAGGTCGTGCCGACGCGGGTGCACTGCAAGCTGTTCGACCCGCAGGCCTGCAGCTGTTCCGACTATGCGAACCGGAACGCCCAGGTGCCGGACTGCATCAAGCTGACGCCGAACAATATCGAGCAGCTGGGGTGGATGCCCAAGTCGTGCGCCTATCGCCGGCTGCATGAGGGGCGGCCGCTGGCGGCGTGGCATCACCTGATCTCGGGCAGCCGCGAGACGGTGCACACGGCGGGCGTGTCGATCCGCGGACAGACGATCTCGGAGCTGGCGCTGGCCCAGCCGGAAGACGCGCTGGATTTCGAGGCGCCGGAATGGTCGCTGGAGCGCGGCTGACGGGTTTTTCGGGCCAGCGCGCGCAATGACGCTGGTCTGAATCCTTAAAGATCATGGACTTGGCAGTTTCTCGAGGCGATCTGCGCGCCTGAGGACGCTGGTGCGCTATGGTTTGTGCATGGCGGGAAATGGGGAAGAGACGGGGGCCGGGGGCGCAGGCGCCGGGTGGCTGGATCACGTCCGGGAACGACTGACAGCCAAGGTCGAGGAAGCGGTTCAGGCGGTGTGCGAAACGCCGACCCCGACGACCGTCGCCGAGGCCGAGAAGCTGGCGCGGGCCGCAGGCGTGATCGCGCGGGCGGCCAAGGCGGTGGACGCGCTGAAGTCCCGCCCTGAACGCAAAACTGAAGAGGATGAGATGGGCGGTGAACACTTCGATCCCGAAGAGGACGAACGACTGCGCGCCGAACTGTGCGCCCACCACGAACGCCTCGACCGCATTCTGGAAGAGAAGCGAGCCGAGGCTGCTGAGCGGGCGCGAGCTAAGGCGGGAAATGCGCCGCTGCCAGATCGCCAAACACCAGATTGAGCCGCAGGACGACGACTGGCGCACCTGGCTGCTGCTGGGCGGGCGCGGTTCGGGCAAGACCTTCGCCGGGGCCGTCTGGATCGACGCCCTGGCGCGGCAGGAGAAACGCAACTTCGCCCTGATCGCACCGGCGCTGCATGATGTGCGCGAGGTGATGGTGGAGGGGGTGTCGGGGTTGAAAAGCCTGACGCCCGCGGGCGAGCGGCCGCGTTGGGAGGCGGGGCGGCGCAGGCTGGTCTGGCCCGAGAGCGGATCGGCGGCCTATGCGTTTTCGGCCGAAGACCCCGACAGCCTGCGCGGGCCGCAGTTCCACTTATGCCTGGGCCGACGAGTTCTGCGCCTGGCGGAACCCCGAGGCGGTGCTGGCGAACCTGAGGTTCGGGCTGAGGCTGGGGCTGGAGCCGCGTCTGACGGTGACGACGACGCCCCGCCCGATCCCGGCGCTGAGAAAGCTGATGGCCGAGGACGGGACGGTGACGGACCGGGCGGGGACGCAGGCGAACGCGCAGAACCTGTCGCCCGGCTTTCTGGCCCATCTGAAGGCGCTGTACGGCGGAACGCGTCTGGAGGCGCAGGAGCTGGAGGGGCTGGTGGTCGAGGGCGAGGGCGCCCTGTTCCGCGTCGAGGATCTGAAGCGGGCGCGGGGCGCGCGGCCTGCGGAGCTGGACCGGGTGGTGGTGGCGGTCGACCCGTCCGCCACGGCGAGCGGCGACGCGTGCGGCATCGTGGTGGCCGCACGGCGCGAGGAACGGGCCTTTGTTCTGGCGGACCGGACCGTGCAGGGCCTGTCGCCGGGCGGATGGGCGGGGGCCGTCACGGCGGCGGTCGAGGCGTTCGGCGCCCACGAGGTGACGGCGGAGGCCAACCAAGGCGGGGAGATGGTGCGCACGGTTCTGGTGCAGGCGGGATGTCCGGCGCCGGTGAAACTGGTTCACGCCTCACGCTCCAAGGCGGCGCGGGCCGAGCCGGTGGCCCTGCTGTACGAACAGGGGCGGGTGGTCCACTGCGGGGACTTCCCGGCGCTGGAGGAAGAGATGCTGGGGCTGGGATGCGAAGGCGGAAAATCGCCTGACCGCGCCGACGCCCTGGTGTGGGCGATCACGCGGCTGATGTTGCAGGCGCGCAAGGCGGGACCAAGGATGAGGGCGCTTTAGCGCTGTCCGCCGTCCAGGATTTTTGACCAGGAGAGACGATATGCCGGCCATTCCCGAACGGGACGGATTGCTGAGCCATGGGCGGGACGCGAGCGGCCCGGCCCGACGCGCGGCGACGGTGACGCCCAGTGATGCGTCGGACCTGCCGAACTACGCCAAGGCGCTTTATGTCGGGGCGGCGGGCAATGTGCGCGTGCTGCCGACGGGCGCGCAGGATGCAGAGGCCGTGACCTTCGCCAACCATCCGGTCGGCTGGCTGCCGGTGCAGGTGCGCCGGGTGCTGGCGACCGGCACCACGGCGGCCCAGATCGTGGCGGTGTTCGATTGAGCCTGCCGGTCAATATGCGGGCGGCGGCGCCGGGCGGTGCGCTGGCGCCCGCCCGGCCGGTGTTCGACAAGCCCGATCTGCCCCGCTGGTCGGCGGCGGTTCGGGCCATGCTGGCGGGACAGAGGGACGCCCGGCTGCTGGTCATCGGCGACAGCGTGGCCCAGGGGTTCGGCGCCGTATCCGGCGGATGGACGCCGGACGGGCGCGCCGCCGCCTGGCCCCGGCGGCTGGCGGACCTGATGCAGGCCGGGGGACTGCCTGCGTCGTCGGCGTCGGTGGTAGGCGCGGGGGCGGGTGATCTGGCGACCGGCGGCTATGGCGCCTATGACCCGCGCGTCAGTCTGGGCAGCGGGTGGAGCGTCACCACCCTGACCAGTCTGGGGGGCAAGCTGTTTTCGACCCCCGACTGGGGAGCCGATGTCTGGAGCTTTCAGCCGGACGGTCCGGTGGACCGGTTCGACGTCTATGCCGTGTGCAACACCCTGCTGGGCGTGATCGCGGTCGAGACGGACGGCGTGGAGCGCGGGATCATCGACACGATGAAGCCGCCCGCGCTGGAGCGGCATACGATCAGTTTCCCCGAGACGACGGGGCCGATCTCTCTGCGGCGACGGTCAGGCGGTGGAATCTTCATCGCGGGCGGGGTGGCGTGGAAATCCGAACTGCGGCGGGTGCAGGTGATCAACGCGGGCTGGGGCGGCTCCAGGGTCGCGGACTGGACGACGACGGATCAGGTTTACCGCGCCTATGGCGGTCTGCCGACGGCGGGCGCGGACCTGACGGTGATCTGCCTGACCATCAACGACTGGAACAATGCGACGACGCCCGCCGCCTACAAGACGCAGCTGGGACTGTTGGTCGATCGGGCGCTGGTGAGCGGCGATGTGCTGCTGATGACAGGTGCGCCGTCCGATCCCGCGCAGGGCAAGGCGGCCTATCCGGCGCAGCAGGCCATCGCAGCGGCGGTGACGGAGGTGGCGACGGCGAAGGGGCTGGCGGCGCCGATCGACGGGGCGCCCCTGTTCGGAGGCGGCTTCGCCCCCGGCCTGATGTTCGACGCCGTCCATCCCAATGCGGCGGGCCAGGCGCGGATCGCGGAGGCCGTAAAGGCGCGGGTGATGATCTGAGGTTGAGTCTGGATCGCGTCAGGTGTTAGCCGTGACGCATGGGGGGACGGTACGACAACATCCAGGTGTTGCGCTTCGTGGCGGCGGGTCTGGTCGTCACGGCCCATTCGGTCGATCTGGCGGTGACGCGGCTGGGGCTGGAGACGGTTCTGGCGGGCGGGGGGCTGGAGAATTTCGGCGCCGTGGGCGTCGACATCTTCTTCGTGATCAGCGGCTTTATCATTGCGACGACGACGCGCGGCCAGGCGGGACTGGCGGCTGGCGGGGGCTTCCTGTGGCGGCGGTTCCGAAGGGTGGCGCCGATCTACTGGCTGTTGTCCCTGCCGATCCTGATCGGGATGGCGCGGGGCGGGACGCTGAGCCCCGAGGTGGCGACCGCGACCTTTCTGTTCTGGCCGTTCAGCGGACTGAGCATGACGTTTCCCGCCCTGGGGCCGGGATGGAGCCTGTGTTTCGAGATGCTGTTCTACGCCGCGTTCGGGTTGGCCATCGTCGGCGGACGCCGGGTGGGATGGGCGCTGGTCGGGGCCTATCTGGCGATGATGGCGGCGGGTCTGGTTCTGGCGTCGCCGGTGTTGAGGTTTGTCGGGGCGCCGATTGTGCTGGAGTTCCTGCTGGGCGTCGGCGTCGCCTTGATCTGGCGGCGGTTGCCCCGACGGGCGGGCGTGTGGGCCGTGGGGCTGGCGCTGGCGGGGTTCGGACTGGGGCTGGTGTTCGGATACGGCGGCGTCAGCGGCGAGGCGGCGCTGAATGATCCGTGGACCGGCCTGATGCGGGCGGCTGTCTGGGGGCTGCCCAGCGGCCTGCTGGTGCTGGGTCTGGTGCGGATGGAGCGGATGTATCAGGCGCCGGGGTCGTGGCGGCGGCGCCTGATCTTCATGGGAGACGCCTCCTACGCCGTCTATCTGGTCCATGTGCTGGTGATCCGGGCGCTGGGGCGGGCATTTGAAATGACGGGGATCAGCGCGCCGGGCGATGCGGTGGTGGTGTTGACGATCATCGCCAGTCTGGCGGCGGGCGCGGTGGTGCATCTGTGGGTCGAGACGCCGCTGCTGAGGCTGATGAGCGGAAATGCACCTGCGCCGCTTGATGCGAGGCTTCGTCGCCCGGTCGCGTAGGAATCTGGGGCGCAGACGAACCCTCATCCGGCCCTGCGGGCCACCTTCTCCCACAGGGAGAAGGGACAGAAATTTCAGGAGATTTTGATGGTTTCGATCCGATGGCCGTTCGGCCGATCGGCGCAGGCTTCTGCGCCCGAGGTCAAGGAGAGCCGGGCCGGGGCGGTGGTCGCCTTTTCCAGCGTGGGACGGGCGCGGTGGACGCCAAACGACTACGCCAGCCTGGCGCGCGAAGGCTATCAGAAGAATGCGGTGGCCTATCGCTGCATCCGCATGATCGCCGAGGCCGCCGCCGCCGCGCCCTTTGTGGTGTTCGTCCGCGGGGTGCGCGACGACAGCCATCCGCTGGCCAGGCTGATGCGTCGGCCCAACCCCGAACAGTCGGGGGCTGAGCTGATGGAGGCGGTCTATGGCGCGCTGCAGGTGTCGGGCAACGCCTATGTCGAGGCGACCGGCGACGCGGACGGGGATGGGGCGCCGGACGAGTTGTGGGCGCTGAGGTCCGACCGGGTGAAGGTGGTTCCGGGCCGGTCGGGCTGGCCCGAGGCGTGGGACTATTCAGTCGATGGTCGCGCGGTGCGGATTGCGCGGGCGGCTGACGGATGGGCGCCGGTGATGCATCTGAAGCTGTGGCACCCGCTGGACGACTGGTACGGGCTGTCGCCGCTGGAGGCGGCGGCGCAGGGTGTGGACGCGCACAATGCGGCGGGCACCTGGAACAAGGCCCTGCTGGACAATGCGGCGCGGCCCAGCGGGGCGCTGGTTTACGGCGCGCGGGACGGAGAGCGGCTGACCGACAGCCAGTTCGAGGCGCTGAAGGACCAACTTTCAGGCGTTTACTCCGGCGCGGCCAACGCCGGGCGGCCGATCCTGCTGGAAGGCGGCATGGACTGGAAACCGCTGAGCCTGACGCCCGCCGAGATGGATTTTGTCGCCGGCAAACACGCGGCGGCGCGCGAGATCGCCCTGGCTTTCGGGGTTCCGCCGCAGCTGCTGGGGGCGCCGGGAGATTCGACCTACGCCAACTATCGCGAGGCCAATGCGGCCTTCTGGCGCCAGACGGTGATCCCGCTGGTCAGGAAGGCGGCGGGGGCGATGACGGGCTGGCTGGGCGAGCGGTTCGCCGATTGCGAGATCCGGGCCGATCTGGACGCTGTGCCCGCGCTGCAGCCCGAACGCGACGCCCTGTGGGCGCGGCTGGAGGCGGCCAGCTTCCTGACTGAGGACGAGCGGCGCCAGATGGCGGGGCTGGGGCGTTGAGTGACGAGTGACGAGTGGTCAGTGGCGAGAAGATGATGGGTGAAGGCGACGCGGTCGCCTCGTCGCGCCACTCTTCCTGGCCGCTTCAAGGGAGGCGATAATGACGGAACATCACATCCGGCGCGTGCCAACGGCGCTGCTGATAGCGGTGGTTGTGCAGACGGTGGGCGGACTGGTCTGGGCCGGAGGCGCGGCTGCGCGGATTGCGACGCTGGAGCAGCGGGTCGGGGAGCAGAGGCTGGTCGCCGAGCGGCTGGCGCGGCTGGAGACGCAGGGCGAGGCGACGGCGGCGGCTGTGGAGCGGATCGAGCGGCGATTGGAGGGCGCGAGATGAGCAGCGAGCAGCGAAGGACGAGTGGTGAAGATGAAATCAGAGCGGCGGGAGTAACTGGTCGCCCGTCACTCGCCACGCGTCACTCGCCACTAAATATCGAAGGCTACGCCTCCCTGTGGGGCGTGGCGGATCTGAACGGGGACGTGGTGCAGGCGGGCGCCTTCGCCGACAGTCTGGCGCGGACGGGCGCGCAAGGGGTGCGGATGCTGAGCCAGCATGACGCCCGCACCGTGGTCGGGGTCTGGCAGGACATCGTTGAGGACGAACGCGGCCTGTTCGTGCGCGGCCGGATCGAGGACTGGTCCGCCGAGGCCCGCTTCGCCGCCGCCCTTAGCCGGGCAGGCGCAATGGACGGTCTGTCCATCGGCTATCGCACCGCACGGTCGCGGCGCCAGGGACGGCTGCGGGTGCTGAGCGAAGTGGACCTGTGGGAGGTGTCGCTGGTGACGTTTCCGATGCTGCCGGGCGCGCGGTTTCAGTTGCCGCGGTCGTAGAGCTCGCGGCCCACGCGGCGGAGGTCTTCGAGCGTCTGACCGACAGGCGGCTTGATATAGGCGGTCGCAGGTGGTTGGTCGTCGGCGCATCGAACCCTGATCTCTTCTGCGCCTCGCAGCAGATTGAAGCCGCCCAGATCGTTGCGGCGCAGTTTCCAGCGGCGTGAGCCAAGGTCGCGGCGGTAATACGTATGCAGAACCGCCAGAACAGTCAGGCGTCCACGGGGGACGTCCCCCGAGTGAACCCGGCTGACATCCAGATCGACGATCCACGGCCAACTGATAATGATGCAGCCATCCTCGCAATCCGGGAGCGCGGTTGGTGTTTGCGAGACGATGCGTGCGGAGACTTCGGCGTCATAGCAACTGGCATTCTGGGCCAGAGCATCGCCGACGCCGCACGCCAGAGCAACGGAGGCCGCTGCTGAGGCGAACAGAAAAGAACCGCCAAGTTTGTTCATCGCACGTCAGTGTCGGCGGGATTAACCGACCTGTCCAGCGGCGGTCGATCCCTGCGCATGATCAGCGTGACTTTATGGTCGTGAAGATGCCCTGGCGGTTCAGGGTGTCCGCGAGGTTGGCCATCATCACGCGTCCCTTGGGCATATGGATGAAGCGCAGGATCCAGAAGGCGACGATCAGGGCGAAGAACCAGCCGGTGTGCAGCGCCAGCCTGGCGAACAGGATGAAGACGAACGCCAGGCCGTAGGCGCCCAGATAGACCAGGGCCAGCCGCCCCGCCGCCGAAGCCGACGGGTCCGACAGGCCCGCCAGCATTTCTGCAAGGCCAGGGGGTGTGGCGGTGTGGGGCGCGGGCTCGGAGGCGACGGCGTGCGGCCGGTCCTGAGGCCTTGAATGAGGCTGGGGTTGGGGCGTGGGTTGGGACGCGGGCGGGGTTTGGCGTTTCGGTTTGGCGACGGCTGGTTCCGGCGCGCGTCGGGCGGGATGGTGAAGGACGGACCGGCCCTGTTCATCCACGATGAAGACATCACCGAAGGGAACGGTGGCGAAGTCGATGCCGCGCGTGTCCTGGCTGTAGCTTTGCCCGTGCAGGGCCGTCAGCCGACCTTGCCGCAGTTCGATCTGGAAACCGACGGGATCGGGCAGGTCGCCGACCATGACATGGACCGTGCCGAACAGGCCGGTGGCGTCGGGATTGTCCGCACGACGGTTCGGATCGGCGGTGAACTGGGCGTACAGGCCCGCGCCCGTGTTGCGGCGCAGACCGACCGAGCCCGACGCGATCTGGGCCGCCAGATCCGGCACGCTGTCGCCCATCTGCCAGACCATGGCGTCCAGGACGGCGCTTTCGAGGGGCGTCAGGTGGGCCATCAATAGATCAACGCGTAGAGGGAAAGGGATGGCGGCCGGTTTCCCTGGCCGTTGTGACGTAATGATCGTGCATCCGTCGCAGTGAAAGCCAGCGGCCGATCAGGACCACCACGCCCATCAGAGTGAAGAAGACCGGCCAGTAGGTCAGAGGCAGGGGGCGGTTCAGCCACTGAGACAGCCGCCCCAGCGGGTCTGTGATCGTGGATATGAACACCAGCGATCCGATCGCCAACAGGAACAGTACGTCGATCAGGACAGAAATCAGGCGGGGAACCGGCCCGCCCCAGTTGACGACAAGCGACTGTAGGAATGGCGGCAGGCTTTCGATGGGCGGTTGTTCGTCGATGCGCAGAAACTGGCCGACCGGCACGGGATCGGGCCGATCCGACATCTGCAAGCGATGTAGAACCGGCAGGGCGCGGTTGCGTGCGCGTTGTGCGGGCCATTGCAGCCAGCCGATGAGGAAGGCGATCAGGGCGGGAACGAATGGAAGCAGCTTCAGCAGCCAGTTTTCCTCGTCGAGAGTGATGAACTGCGAGTTTGTGGCGAGGGCGAACACGGTCAGCATCCCTAGCGGCAGCAGGCCCCAGAACAGCGTGAACAGCCAGGAACGCCGAAGCGCGTTCAACAATTTCGGGGACGTGCGGGTCACGCCCCGACCCTAACCGCAAACTGCGGTTCTTCAACCGGAGACATCATGAAAGAGACCAAACAGGCTTCCGCCTCGCCGGAAGCGCGCGCCGCCATGCATGAGATGATGGCCGCGTTCGAGGCGTTCAAAGGGGCGAATGACGCCCGTCTGGGCGAGATCGAGAAGAAGGCCGCGGCGGATACGCTGCTGGAGGAGAAGGTGGCGCGCATCGATCAGGCGGTGGCGGCGGCCCAGTCGCGGCTGGACCGGGTGATGAGCCAGAACCGTCGTCCGCTCATCGGCGGCGAACCCATTGAACCGGCGGCGGCGCCGGAGGCCAAGGCGGCGTGGGACGGCTATCTGAAGACGGGGCAGTCCCCTCAATTGGCACACGGTCTGGAGATCAAGGCGGGCCTGTCCAGCGGCGCAACCTCGGGCGGTTATGTCGTGCCGTATGAGACGGAGCGGGCCATCGAGCGTCGCCTGATGGCGGCGTCGCCGATGCGTGAGATCGCCACGGTCCGCACGGTGGCGGCGGGCGTGTTCAGAAAGCCGGTCTCGACGGCGGGCGTGGCCTCGGGCTGGGTGGCGGAGACGGCCGCGCGCCCTGAGACGGACCCGGCGACCCTGGCCCTGCTGGAGTTCCCGTCGGCGGATCTGTACGCCAATCCGGCGGCGACCCAGGCCCTGCTGGACGACGCCATGGTGGACCTGGACGAATGGCTGGCCGCAGAGGTCGAAGACGCCTTCGCGGCCCAGGAGACCCAGGCCTTCGTCAACGGGGACGGGACCAACAAGCCGCGCGGCTTCCTGAGCTATGCGACGGTGGCGGACGTGGGTCAGACCTGGGGTCAGATCGGCTATGTCGCCTCGGGCGCGGCGGGCGGTTTCGCGACGACCAGCCCGGCGGACAAGCTGATCGACCTGATCTATGCGCCCAAGGCCCAGTACCGTCCGAACGGCCGTTTCGTGATGAACCGCAAGACGGTGTCCAGCGTGCGCAAGTTCAAGGACGCGGACGGCAACTATATCTGGCAGCCGGCGACGCGGCTGGGCGAGACGGCGTCCCTGCTGGGTTATCCGGTCACCGAGATCGAGACCATGCCGGATGTGGCGGCCAACAGCCTGTCGATCGCGTTCGGCGATTTCCAGCGCGGCTATCTGATCGTGGATCGGGCCGGGGTGCGGGTGCTGCGCGACCCCTATTCGGCCAAGCCCTATGTGCTGTTCTACACGACCAAGCGCGTGGGCGGCGGGGTGCAGAACTTTGACGCCATCAAGGTGATGAAGTTCGCGGCCGCCTGACGGCGGCAGTGATGAGCAGCGAGTGGCGAGTGGCGAGAGCCGCTCGCCCATTCGTTCGATGACCAACCGGCGATGTGCGGCATTGATTAGGGCGATGCTCGTCGCTCGTCACACGCCACTCGCCACTATCGAGCAAAGCGAGATTTCCATGGCCGCACCGGTGACGCTGGCGGAGGCGAAGCTGTTTTTGCGCGTCGAGCATGAGGCCGAGGACGGTCTGATCCAGACGCTGATCGAGGCGGCCAAGGCGCGGGTGGAGGGGGATGTGGGGCTGAGCCTGACGTCGACCTCGCCCGCGCCGCTGCGGCTGGCGATCCTGATGCTGGCGTTGAGGGCCTATGAGCGGGGCGAGCCGGAGATGGCGATGGCACCGGTCGAGGCCTGGCTGGCGCCTTACCGCGTGGTGCGGCTGTGAGGGTGCTGGCCGGGCTGTATCGGGTGGTGGAGGCCGAGACGCCTTATGGCGGGCGCAGCGTGACGTTCGAGACGGTCGGCTCGACCTGGCTGAAGTGCGGGGCGCGCAGACGGGGCGAACGCGGCGACGGCGATCAGAGGCGCGTGACCGAGAGCCTGACGGCGGAAGCGCGGAACGATCCGCGTCTGGCCGTCGGGCGGGTGCTGAGGTTCGGCGGGGCGGACTGGACCGTGCTGACGGTCGAAGACCTGCGGCCCGGTCGGACGAAGCTGGGACTGGAGCGGACGCGATGATCAATCATGAAAACGCGCTGCAGAAGGCGATGCTGGCGGCGCTGAAGGCGGATGCGGCGACGGATGCGCTGCTGGGCGGACGGATCTGGGATCAGGCGCCGGAGGATGCGGACCTGCCGCATCTGGTCATCGGGCGTTGCGACAGCCGTCCGGTGGCGGCGGACGGATGCGGGGTCGAACAGACCCTTACCCTGACCGGCGTGTCGCGGTTCGCGGGAACGGAAGAGGCCAAGGCGGTCGCGGCGGCGGTGCGCGCCTGTCTGCATGAAGGCCGTCTGGAGGCGGACGGGGTGCGGACGGTGTCGCTGCGCGTGACCGCCAGCGAAGTGTTTCGCGCGGGCGACGGACGGCGGACCTGGGCGGTGATGCGGCTGAGAGCCGTGACGGAAGAAACGGGAGAGAACTGATGGCGACACAGGCGGGCAAGGATGTCTTGCTGAAGATCGAGGGCGCGCCAGAGGCGTCTCCGGGCGTGTTCACGACGGTGGCGGGACTGCGGGCGCGGACCATTTCGCTGAACGCGAAGACAGTCGATGTGACCGACGGCGACAGCGCCGGGCGGTGGCGCGAACTGCTGGCGGGGGCGGGCGTGAAGTCGGCGGCGGTGTCGGGGCAGGGCATATTCCGCGACGCGGCGTCGGACGCCCTGGTGCGCGAGGCCTTCTTTGATCAGGCGGCGAAACGCTGGCGGCTGGTGGTGCCGGACTTCGGCGTGCTGGAGGGGCCGTTCCTGGTGGCGGCGCTGGAATACGCAGGGGAACATGAGGGCGAGGCGACCTTCGCCCTGAGCCTGGCCAGCGCGGGCGCCATTGGGTTCAGCGTGATCTGATGGGGACGGCGAATGGCGCGCGGGGCGAAGTGATGGTCTTGCTGGGCGGTGAACAGCGCCGGGTCTGCCTGACGCTGGGGGCGCTGGCGGAGATCGAGACGGGCCTGGGCGTCGCCGGTCTGGCGGCTGTGGCGGAGCGGATGAAGGCGCTGTCAGCGTGTGATCTGCTGATCGTTCTGGCGGCCCTGCTGCGCGGGGGCGGCGAGGGGCAGGCGGCGGGTCAGCTGGGTGAATCAATGATTGATTTACGCGAAGCGGCTCAGGCTGTGGCCCTGGGTTTCGCGGCGGCGGCTGCGTGACCCTGCACGCTGTGACGCCGTGGGGCGCGATGCTGCGGATCGCCGCCCAGATCGGCGTGACGCCGGACGCCTTCTGGCGGCTGTCGCTGAAGGAATGGCGGATGCTGAACGAGGCGCTAGGCGGGACGACACCCATGGGGCGGCAGGCCTTGAAGCAAATGATGGAGGACTGGCCCGATGGCGGATGAAATCCGGCGCATGGACGATGTGGCGCAGAAGACGGCGGAGGCCGCAGCGGCGCTGGAGGCGCTGAAGGCCCCGGCGGAGAACGCCGCCGACGCCATCGAGACGGCGTTCGGACGGGCGGGAAACAGCCTGGCCCGGTCGCTGGCGCGGGCGGCGTCAGACGGAGAGGTGTCGCTGTCGGAACTGGCGCGGGCGGTGCTGAACGCGGTCAATGCGGCGGCGGGCGCCAAGGGCGGCTTGAGCGGCGCGATCCAGGCGGCGATGAGCAGTTTCGGCGGGGCGCGGGCGGAGGGCGGGCCGGTGTTGGGCGGCGGCGCCTATCTGGTCGGAGAGCGCGGGCCGGAGGTGTTTCGTCCAGCGTCAGGCGGGGCCATCGAACCGGTCGGCGGCGGTGCGGGCGTGACGGTCAATGTGTCGGTGGACGGCGGGGTTCCGGCCCTGCTGCGGTCAGAGGCGCAGGTGGCGCAGATGCTGGCGCGGGCCGTCAGTCTGGGTGCGCGCCGGATGTAGAAACGCCGCCCCGTTTTCACGAGGCGGCGCTGAAGAGGCTTAGAGGCCCTTGGGGTTGGGGCCGTAGCGGTTCTCGCCCGGCTGGCTGTCGACCAGGCCGATCCACAGCAGGAAGGCCAAACCGACCAGACCGGCCAGGGCGAACAGGCCGAATGCCGGACCCATCAGACCCAGGACGGCCGCGGGATTGTTCTCGATATAGCTTTCGGACATGCCGCTGGCCATGATTCCACCGAAGAAGATGATGCCGCCGACGATGCTGAGCACCAGCCCGATGGCGTAGGGGGCGAGCACGAACCAGCCGCTCTTGCCCATGTCATGCAGGCGCTTCACCGAAATGGCGACATTGGCCCAGATGGTGGCCAGAGACGCCACGAAGCCGATCAGCGGGATCCAGCCCAGCACGACGTTGATGCCGAAGATGATCAGCACGCCGATCCAGAAATGCGAGCGGCGCAGGCGGCCGTCAAACTGGAGCAGGGCGTATTTGAAATCAAAGCCCGTGCCGGCGGGAATGGGCGCAACGCCTGCCACGCCGGTCGAGGTGGGAGCGCCGGCCAGGATCAGGATCTGGGTGGCGATCTCGCCTTCAGGCACGAAGTCCACGCGGACGCCTGCAGCGGGGACAGCAGGGGATTTCAGGGCCTCGGACGTGAAGCTGTAGCGCGCACCGTCGTCGCCGCTGATCAGCCCGGCGCCGGAGATGGAATCATAACTGAGAATTTCGCCACGCAAACGTGTCGCTCCTGAAAACTAGAACGGCTGGGGGTCGCCGTACCCGCAGCATGAACGACGGGCGCATTTTGAACAAGATGTCGCAGGGGCCGTCGGTCGAAACGGGGCGCCCGCAGCCTGTCTGTGTCCAGCCGCACGACGGCGTAATGGAAATGGTGAAGATGACTGCATTTCATGAAGTGCGCCTGCCCGCGCGGCTGGCGTTCGGATCGACCGGCGGGGTCGAGCGCAGGACCCAGATTGCGACCCTGGCGTCGGGGCACGAGCGGCGTTCGACGCCCTGGGCGCTGGGGCGCAGGCGGTATCTGATCGGGGCGAACCTGAGGTCGCTGGACGACATGGCGGAGCTGACCGCCTTCTTCGAGGCGCGACGTGGGCGGCTGCACGGGTTCCGGTTCAAGGATTTTGCGGATTTCAAATCCTGCAGGCCGGGCGGCGTAGCGGCGCCGACGGACCAGACGCTGGGCGCGGGCGACGGGGCGCGAAAGGCGTTTCAGTTGATCAAGCGATACGGCGATGTCGAGCGGCCCATAACCAAGCCGGTCGCGGGATCGGTGCGGGTGGCGCTAAACGGGACGGAGACGACCGGGTTCGCCATCGATGTGGCGACCGGGCAGGTGACGCTGAACAGCGCGCCGGGTGCGGGCGTGGCGCTGACGGCGGGGTTTCACTTCGACACGCCGGTGCGGTTCGACAGCGACCGGATCGAGACCACGCTGGAGAGTTTTGAAGCCGGTCGGATGGCGGCGGTTCCTCTGATTGAGGTCAGGGGCTGAGCCATGAGAGATGTGCCGGATGAGATGGCCGCCCGCATCGAGAGCGGGGCGGCGACGCTTTGCCATGTCTGGCGGCTGAGGCGGGCGGACGGGACGGTGATGGGATTCACCGATCACGACCGCGATCTGGAGATGGACGGAACCCGGTGCCGGGCGTCCACCGGCTGGACGGCGGGGGCGGGCGACAGCGCGGTCGGACTGGCGGCGGGATCGGCGTCGGCGGCGGGGGCGCTGGATGATGCGGCGATCACTGAGGCCGACGTGGCGGCGGGGCGGTATGACGGGGCGTCGGTCGAGCTGTGGCGCGTGGACTGGTCCGAACCGAGCCTGAAGGTGCGGTTGTGGAGCGGAACGCTGGCCTCCATCCGGCGCGAGGCCGGGGCCTTTGTCGCGGAACTGGAAGGGCCGCTAGCCAAGCTGGAGCGGGTGGTCGGGCGGACCTATGGGCGGATGTGCGACGCAAGGCTGGGCGACGCGCGGTGCGGGGTGGCGAACGTGGCGGGTCGGACCTGCGACAAGCGTTGGGCCACATGCGTCGGGACGTTTGCGAATGGCGTGAATTTTCGCGGTTTCCCCGATGTGCCGGGCGACGATTTTCTGACGGCCTATCCGGCGGGCGGCGCGCGAAATGACGGCGGGAGCAGGCGGTGAGCGGGGCTGTTGTCGCCGCCGCGCGGGGCTGGCTGGGCACGCCCTATCGGCACCAGGCCAGCGTGAAGGGCGTGGGCGCGGACTGTCTGGGGCTAGTGCGCGGGGTGTGGCGCGAGGTGACGGGCGAGGAGCCGGAGACGGTTCCGGCCTATTCGGCGGATTGGGCCGAGGTCGGGGGCGAGGAGACGCTGCTTGAGGCGGCGGGACGGTGGCTGAAGCCGGTGCCGCTGGCGGCGATGCAGGCAGGCGACGTGCTGCTGTTCCGCATGTCGCCGGGGGCGGCGGTGAAGCATTGCGCCATCCTGAGCGATCCCGGCGGGCCGGAGCCGAGGATGATCCACGCCTACTGGGGACGGGCGGTGGTCGAAAGCTGGATGGGCGTGTGGTGGCGAAGACGGCTGGCGGCCGTGTTCCGGTTTCCGGAGGAGATGTGAATGGCGCAAGTCGTACTGAGCGCGGTCGGGCAGGCGGTCGGCGGCGGCGTCGGGCGGGTGATCGGATCGACCCTGGGGCGGGTGATCGACAACCGGGTGATCGGATCGCTGGGTCCGGCGCGCCAGATCGGGCCGCGTCTGGAGGCGCTGAAGGTTCAGGGCACGGCGGAGGGGGCGCCGATGGCCTGCATCTTCGGGCGGGCGCGGGTGACGGGTCAGGTGATCTGGGCCGCGCGGTTCCTGGAGGCGAAGAACAAGGGGCGGGCGGGCAAGGGCGGGCCGAAGACGGTCGACTACGCCTATTCGCTGAGCTTTGCGGTGGCCCTGTGCGAGGGCGAGATCGACGGGGTCGGCCGGGTCTGGGCCGATGGACGGCTGATGGACATGAACGGCGTCGTGATGCGGATGCATCGCGGGGGCGAGGCCCAGACACCGGACCCGCTGATCGAGGCGGTAGAGGGAGCGGCGCCTGCCTATCGGGGCGTGGCCTATGTGGTGTTCGAGGATCTGCCGCTGGGGCCGTTCGGCGACCGGGTTCCGCAGTTGAGCTTCGAGGTGTTCCGGCGTCCGCGCGGTCAGACGCCGCGTCTGGAAGACCGGCTGGAAGGGGTGTGCCTGATCCCCGGCGCGGGCGAGTTCGCGTTGGCCACCCAGGCGGTGGTGCGGCGCGAAGGCCTGACGCGGACGACGGTCGAGAATGTGCACAACGGCGAGGGGCGGGCGGACCTGCTGGTGTCGCTGGATCAGTTGCAGGCGCAGGCGCCGAACCTGAAACGGGTCAGTCTGGTGGTCGGCTGGTTCGGGGACGACCTGCGGGCGGGACAGTGCCGGATCAGGCCGGGCGTCGAACGGCGCGACAAGCCGACCCAGCCGATGGTCTGGTCTGTGGCGGGACTGCAGCGACATCAGGCCTATGAGGTCAGCGTGGTTGACGGGGCGCCCGCCTATGGCGGCACGCCGTCCGACGACAGCGTGCGTCAGGCGATCCGCGCGCTGAAGGCGCGGGGGCTTGAGGTGACCCTGTATCCCTTCGTCTTCATGGACTGCCCCGGCTATCCGTGGCGGGGACGGATTGCGGGCGACGACGGGGCGCAAGCGACGGGTCAGCTCGCGGATCTGTTTGGGACGGCGGACGGCTGGGGCCTGCGGCGGATGGCGCTGCACTATGCGCGGATCGCGGCGGAGGAAGGCGCGGTCGGCCTGCTGATCGGGTCAGAGATGCGGGGCGTGACCTGGACGCGGGATGCGGCGGGGGGCTTTCCTGCGGTGCAGCAGTTCCGGATGCTGGCGGCAGAATGCCGGGCGGTGGTCGGGACGGGGGTGAAGCTGTCCTACGCCGCCGACTGGAGCGAATATTTCGGGCGGCAGACGGGCGGCGAGGTGGTGTTCCACCTCGATCCGCTGTGGGCCGACGCCAACATCGATTATGTCGCCATCGACTGGTATCCGCCGCTGAGCGACTGGCGTGCGGGCGACGGCGGCGTGGATGCGGCGGCTTGGAAGGGGGCGGATGATCCGGCCTATTTGGCGGTGGGCGTGGCGGGGGGCGAGGGGTTCGATTGGTTCTATGCGAGCGATGAGGACCGGGCGGCGCAGGTGCGGACGCCCATCACCGACGGGGCGCATGGCGAGCACTGGCTGTTTCGGCCCAAGGACCTGAAGGGGTGGTGGTCGAACAGGCATCATGACCGGCCGGGCGGGGTGCGGAAGGCGACGCCGACGGCCTGGGTTCCGGGGATGAAGCCGATCCGGCTGTCGGAGTTCGGCTGTGCGGCGGTGGACCGGGGCGGCAATGCGCCGAACCTGTTCCAGGACCCGAAGAGCAGCGAGAACGCCTTGCCGCCGGGATCGACCGGCGCGCGCGACGACGGCGTGCAGCGGGCGGCGCTGGAAGCGGTTTTGGGCCATTATGCCGAGCCGCAGAACAACCCGGTGTCGGCGGTCTATGGCGGGCGGATGCTGGAGGCGGCGGACGCCTGGTGCTGGGACGCGCGGCCCTGGCCTGCGTTTCCGGCGCGCGGAGATGTCTGGGCCGATGCGGGCGCATGGCGGGCGGGGCATTGGCTGAACGGGCGGCTGTCGGGCGATGGGCGCGACCTGATCGAGGCGGTGTTGAGACGCGGCGGTCTGACGGCGGATGAGTTTTCGGTTCAGGGCGTGCAAGGGGCGGCGTCCGGCTATCTGCTGGATCGCCCGATGCGGACGCGGGATGCATTGGAGCCTTTGCTGGCGGCGTTTGATGCGGTCTGCGCGGAACGCGACGGGCGGGTGGCGGTGCTGGGGCAGGTCGAGACGGCGCTGACCCTTCAGGATGCAGCCCTGGCCCTGCCGGACAAGGGCGGGTCGGAGGCGGCGACGCGCAGCCTGGAGCCGCGTGCAGGCGTGGCGCGCGTGCGCTTCATCGACGAGACGGCGGATTATCAGACCGGGGCGGTGGTGCTGCGCTCGGACGATGCGGGGGCGACCGGAGGCGGGGTCGACCTGGATCTGCCGGTGGTGTGCGGCGGGGGGCTGGCGCGGGCGGCGGCGATGCGGGCCTTGGAGGGCGCGTCGGCGGATCGTTCGGTGCTGGCGCTGGGGCCGTTGGAGACGCTGCGGCTGGAGCCGGGGGATGTGGTGAAACGGGCCGGGCGTGCGGGCGACTGGCGCGTGACGCGGCTGGAGCTGGACGAGACGCCGTCGGCGACGCTGGAGCCGGTGGTGCGGCGCGGGACGCCCGAGGACGACGGCGGCTGGCGCGGGGGCGAGGCGCCTGCGGTGATCGGCGCGCCCTTCTTCCGCCTGCTGGACCTGCCGCCGCTGATGGGGCGCGAGGAGGATGCAAGGCCGCTGGCCGCGGCGGCGGTTGAGCCGTGGCGCACGATGCGGCTGCACGCCGGGGCGTCGCGTGAAACCCTGACGGCGCGGGCGGATATGGAGACGCCTGCGTTGGTCGGGGTGCTGGTTCAGCCTCTGTCGCCGGGGGTTCGCCACCGCTGGGACGAGGTCAATGCAGTGACGGTGCGTCTGGAAGGCGGGGCGGCGGAAAGCGCGCTGGCGTCGGCGGTGCTGGGCGGCGCCAACGCCCTGGCGGTCGAGACGGCGGCGGGGTGGGAGATCCTGCAGCACCGGGGCGCGACGCTGATCGGTCCGGGAACGTGGCGGCTGACGGGTCTGCTGCGCGGGCAGCAGGGCACGGAGGTCGAGATGCGGGCGGGCGCGGCGGCCGGGGCGGTCGTGGTGGTGCTGGACGACCGGCTGGCGCGGGCGGAGATCGGGCGGAACGAGCGGGGCCTGCCGCTGATCTGCCGCGCGGGACCGGCGGGGGCGGCGCCGGGCGGGGACGGGTTCAGCGAAATGGGCTTTACTCCGCGCGGGCTTCACGCCCGACCCTGGTCGCCCGCGAGCCTGAAGATCGAGACGATCGGCGGCGGGTTGAAGGTGATCTGGACGGCGCGGACGCGTCTGTATGGCGACAGCTGGGACGGTGAGTCTGCGCCTGCTGATCCGTTGCGGTTCCGTGTGGTGGTCCGCGACGGGACGGTCGTGCGGCGGATGATGGAGGTCGAGGGGAACACCGTCCTCTATGCTGCAGAGGACATGGCGGCGGACTTTCCGGGCGGGGTGACGCCTGCTGCGCGGATCGCCGTGGCCCAGTGGGGCGAGGGGTTCGGCTGGGGCGTCGAGGCGGAAATCGCCCTGGCCTGACGATTATGCCGGGTTCGGCCCTTTGCGCGGGCGGGGGCATGGCTTAACTGACAGCCACTCTTGGTTTTCAGTTGGAGCGACAACGGACGTGGCAGGCGACCCCTATAAGGAACTGGGCGTTTCAAAGGGCGCGAGCGCGGACGAGATCAAGAAGGCGTTCCGCAAGCTGGCCAAGGAGCTGCACCCCGACAAGAACCCCGGCGACAAGATCACCGAGGACAAGTTCAAACGGGTGACGGCCGCCTTCGACATCCTGGGCGACAAGGACAAGCGCGCCAAATACGACGCGGGCCAGATCGACAGCGACGGCAATGAACAGCATCGCGGCTTTGGCGGGGGGCGGCCTGGCGGCAATCCGTTCGGCCAGGGCGGCGGGATGGGCGGCGGCTTCGGCGGCGGACCCGGCGGGCGCGCCAATTTCGAAGGCGTCGATCTGGACGACCTGTTCGGCATGTTCGGCGGATCGGGCCGTCAGCGCGGGGCGCGAGACTTCTCCTCGCGCGGGCAGGATGTGAAGGCGACGCTGGACATCAGTCTGGAAGACGCCATCGCGGGCGCCACGCGGCGCATCCAGTTCTCGGACGGACGCACGCTGGACGTGACCATCCCCAAGGGGGCGTCCGAAGGCCAGACCATCCGCCTGCGCGGGCAGGGTGCGCCGGGGCGCGGGGCCGAGAACGGCGACGCTCTGATCGAGCTGAGGATCGAGAACCATCCGATCTATAAACGCGATGGCGCGGACCTGACGATGGACCTGCCGGTGTCGGTTCCCGACGCGGTGCTGGGCGCCAAGGTGCGCGTGCCGACGCCCGAGGGCGTGGTGCAGATGACGATCCCGGCGGGGTCGAACTCTGGCAAGGTGCTGCGCCTGAAGGGGCGCGGGGCGTTCGCCCAAGGCAAACGCGGCGACCTGCTGGCCAAGCTGGCGGTGACCCTGCCCGATGAGCCGGATACGGAGCTGACCAGGTTCGCCGAGGACTGGCGCGCCAAGCGGCCCTATACGCCGGGACGCTGAAGCCCAACACCGCCTCGGGGGAGACGAAGATGACGATTGCAAAGCCTGATGTGCGGCCGGCGCGGCCCTGGTTCTCGTCCGGGCCGACGGCGAAACGACCCGGCTACAGCCTGGGAGCCTTGCCGCAGGAGTTGCTGGGACGCGGCATCCGCGCGCCCGAGGTGGTGGAGCGTTTCGCCCACGGCCTGCGCCGCACGCGCGAGGTGCTGCAGGTCCCGGACAGCCATGTGCTGCTCTATACGCCGGGGTCCGACACGGGTGCGGTCGAGGCGGCGCTGTGGGGAATGCTGGGCCAGCGGCCCGTGCAGGTGGTCGCCTTCGAGAATTTCGGCCTGACCTGGCTGGCGGACGTGAAAGACCATCTGGGGCTGGAGCCGGAGGCGCTGACGGCGCCGTGGGGCGACCTGCCGGACCTGTCGAATGTGGACTGGTCAAAGGATGTGGTCTTTCCGTGGAACGGCACGACCTCGGGCGTGCGCGTGCCGAACGCGGACTGGATCGCCGATGACCGCGAGGGGCTGGCGATCTGCGATGCGACCTCGGCGGCGTTCGCGATGCCTCTGCCCTATGACAAGCTGGATGTGGTGACCTTCAGCTTCCAGAAGGCGCTGGGCGGCGAGGCGGGCATCGGCGTGATGGTGCTGTCGCCGCGCGCGGTCGAGCGGCTGGACACATACCGGCCCGACCGGCCCATTCCCAAGGTCCTGCGGATCACGGACGGCAAGGGGTTTGATCGCGCCCTGGCCGACGGGGTGGCGATGAACACCTTCTCGATCCTGACGATCGAGGACTGGATCGACGCCCTGGACTGGGCGGATGGTGTCGGTGGTCTCGAGGAGCTGATCCGCCGCACGGACGCCAATTATGCAGCCCTGGGCGACTGGGTGGCGCGCACGCCGTGGATCGACTTCCTGCCCGAGCGGCATGAGGTGCGGTCGACCACTTCGGTGTGCCTGAAGTTCACCGATGCGCGGATTGATGCCCTGGACGACAAGGCCAAGAAGGCCTTCGTCACGCGGTTCAAGGCCCTGCTGGAAGGTGAAGGCGCGGTGTTCGATATGGAGCCGCACCGCAATGCGCCCCCGGGCCTGCGTCTATGGTGCGGCTGCACCGTCGAGACGGCGGATGTCGTGGCGGCGACGCCATGGCTGGAATGGGCGTTCGAGACGGCGGCCAGCGAACTGGCCGCATAATTCCGCACGGATGGGGCGACTTCTGATGATTCAGGAGTTATAGGCTCCCACCGCATTCTGAATTGCGGAGAAACGATCTTGGCGAACGTCGCGGTAGTCGGCGCCCAATGGGGCGACGAGGGCAAGGGCAAGATCGTGGACTGGCTGTCCAATCGCGCCGACATGGTGGTGCGGTTCCAGGGCGGCCATAATGCGGGCCATACGCTGGTCGTCGACGGCAAGGTCTATAAGCTGGCGCTGCTGCCTTCGGGCGTGGTGCAGGGCAAACCCTCGATCATCGGCAATGGCGTGGTGGTCGATCCCTGGCATCTGGTCGGCGAGATCGAGAAGATCCAGGCGCAGGGCGTGGCGATCACGCCCGACATCCTGACCATCGCCGACAACGCCTGTCTGATCCTGCCGATCCACCCCGCATTGGACGTGGCGCGCGAAGCCGCCGCCAGCGCGCCGGGCGCCAAGATCGGCACGACCGGACGCGGCATCGGCCCGGCCTATGAGGACAAGGTGGGCCGTCGCGCCATCCGCGTCTGCGACCTGGCCAATGAAGACGACCTGAAGGTCAAGATCGACCGTCTGCGCTCGCACCACGATCCGCTGCGGGCGGGGCTGGGGCTTGAGCCGATCGACCCGGAGGCGCTGCTGGCGCAACTGCTGGAGATCGCGCCGAAAATCCTGCCTTACGTGAAGCCCGGCTGGCGCGTGCTGGATCGGGCCCAGAAGGACGGCAAACGCGTGCTGTTCGAGGGCGCGCAGGGCGCCTTCCTGGACGTGGATCACGGCACCTATCCCTATGTGACCAGCTCCAACACCGTGTCGGGACAGGCGGCGGCGGGTTCGGGCATCGGCCCGCGCGGCGTCGGCTATGTGCTGGGCATCGTGAAGGCCTATACGACGCGCGTGGGTGAAGGCCCGTTCGCCTGCGAACTGAACGACGAGGTCGGAGAGCATCTGGCGACCGTGGGGCGTGAAGTCGGCGTGAACACCGGGCGGGCGCGCCGCTGCGGCTGGTTCGACGCCGTGCTGGTGCGTCAGTCGGTGGCCATCAACGGCATCGACGGCATCGCCCTGACCAAGCTGGACGTGCTGGACGGGTTGAAGACGCTGAAGATCTGCGTCGGCTATAAGGTCGATGGCGAGGTGCTGGATTACCTGCCCAGCAGCCTGAAGGCCCAGGCCGCCGCGGAGCCGGTGTTCGAGGAACTGGAAGGCTGGAGCGAAAGCACCGCCGGGGTCCGCAGCTTCAAGGACATCAACGCCCACGCCATCAAATATGTGCGTCGGATCGAGGAACTGATCGGCGCGCCGGTGGCCCTGCTGTCGACCAGCCCCGAGCGGGACGATACGATCCTGATGCGCGATCCCTTCCAGGGCTAGGCCCGCGAAAACCTCGGAGTGATTCAACGGCTCTTAACCGGCAGAGGTTAGGGTTACGGCGCAAAGGAGCCGAGCCGTGTTCACTGCTGACGTCAAGACGCTGAATCGTATCGCGCCGGCTGTGCGTCGAGTGGTTCTTGTCGAGCCTAATCCTTCGGCGGCCCGTCTGATGACGGACATCATGAAGGGGCTGGGCGCGCGCGAGGTCTATGTGGACGGCGACGAGGATCGGGCGCTGGAACTGGTGCGCGACGCCGAGCCGGGCATCATCTTCATGGAGCGGGCGGGCCCCAGACTGAATGGCGAGAGCCTGGCGCGGCGCATTCGTCGGTCGCACATGGTCAGTCGCATGGCGCCGATCATCATGGTGACGGCCGAAGCCACCGCCGGCGCCATCAAGGGCGCGCGCGATGCGGGCGTGCATGAGTTTTTACGCAAGCCCTTCACGACGGGCGACCTGTTCAAACGGGTCGAGAACGTGGCGTTGAAGCCCCGCCCCTGGGTCGAGGCCGTGGGCTATGTCGGGCCGGATCGTCGGCGTTTCAACTCGGGCGAATACGCCGGGGCGAAGAAGCGCAAGGGCGACGCCTCGTCCGGGTCTGCGGTCGATATCCGGGATCAGGCCACGCGGATTCTGGTCGCGGCCATGAGTCAGTTCGACCAGGATCCGATGCAGGCGACGCGCGCCATTCGCCAGCAGGCCGAGACGCTGAAGGCGGTCGGCGCCAAGATCGGCGACGCCAAGCTGGCGATCGCTGCGGCAGGACTAGAGGGTTATCTGGCGTCGGGGCCGTCGACCAAGGCGGGCCTGGCCCAGCCGGTCGGCGCCATTCTGGCGCTGGGACAGCCCGCGCCTGTCGCGCGGGCGTCCTAGAGAGGATCAGCGCGCTTCACGCGGACGGGCATGAAGCGCGACAGGGTCAGGCGTCGACCAGATTGCGCTCTTCAGCGGCCGAGCGCATCGCCTTTTGCAGTTTCTCGAAGGCGCGGACCTCGATCTGGCGCACGCGTTCGCGCGACACGCCGTACTGGCCGGCGAGTTCTTCCAGAGTGACCGGGTCATCCTTGAGGCGGCGCTCCGTCAGGATGTGCTTCTCGCGTTCGGTCAGCTCCTCCATGGCCTCCTGCAGCAGGCTCATGCGGATGCCCTTTTCCTCGTCTTCGGCGAGTTGGGTTTCCTGAGATACTGCCGTGTCGTCGGCCAGCCAGTCCTGCCATTCGCTTTCGCCGTCGGCGCGCAGGGGCGCGTTCAGCGAGGCGTCGCCGCCGAGGCGGCGGTTCATGTTGGTGACTTCCTCTTCCGACACGCCCAGCTTGGTGGCGATGGCGGCGAGATGTTCAGGGTGCAGGTCGCCTTCCTCGAAGGCCGAGATCTGGCTCTTGGCCTTGCGCAGGTTGAAGAACAGCTTCTTCTGCGCGGCGGTGGTGCCCATCTTCACGAGGGACCAGCTGCGCAGGATGTATTCCTGGATCGACGCGCGAATCCACCACATGGCGTAGGTCGCCAGGCGGAAGCCCTTGTCAGGATCGAATTTCTTGACGGCCTGCATCAGGCCGACGTTGCCCTCGGAAATCACTTCGCCGATCGGCAGGCCATAGCCGCGATACCCCATGGCGATCTTGGCCACGAGACGAAGGTGAGAGGTCACGAGACGGTGGGCGGCTTCGGGGTCCTGGTGCTCTGACCAACGCTTGGCGAGCATGAACTCCTCGTCCTTGGTCAGCATCGGAAACTTGCGGATTTCCGTCAGATAACGCGACAGTCCCTGTTCAGGCGACATCACCGCGAGCGTACTATTAGCAGCCATATTTGGTCCCTCCGACCGTCTAAACGAGCGGGCTCTGCGTCCTCGACCACAGTGTG
The DNA here is from genome assembly GCF_019395145.1 of Brevundimonas nasdae. Taxonomy (NCBI): domain Bacteria; kingdom Pseudomonadati; phylum Pseudomonadota; class Alphaproteobacteria; order Caulobacterales; family Caulobacteraceae; genus Brevundimonas; species Brevundimonas nasdae. The sequence goes on along the minus strand of NZ_CP080034.1, from coordinate 2,116,867 downwards.
TGCATCGAAGCCTCTCCCCTCAACCACTCAGATGGTGATGAGTTGCCTCGATGTTTAGAGGCGAACGGTCACACGAAAGCGTGACCGTTGCCTGCGCGCCACGCTGCGCCGAACAGACAGCAATATAGAAGTCGTCAGTTTCTATTCAAGACCCACTAAGGCGCCGCAAATGCGATTCCTGGACCCGGCTCAAAGACCCAGAATGGTGCGGTAGGTCGGGTGAACCGCATCGGCCAGGTCGGGATGTTTCTGGAAATAGGCGGCGAAGAAGGGGCAGACGGGCAGGATCAGCAGTTCGCGCTCTCTGGCGTCCTCGATGACGTGTTTGGCCAACCGGCTGGCGATGCCCCGCCCTTCAAGACGCTGAGGCACCAGGGTCTCGGTGATCATCAGATTGGGCGGCGACAGATTATAGGTGACGACAGCGATCTCGCCCTCGACCGGCAGTTCGTACTGGTGACGTTCGGCGTTGTCGCGGATTTCGGGATCGGCCATCGGTCGGCGCCTTTCAGAGCGTGGTCAGCAAAGTCTCAAGCGACTGCATATCAGCAGGGGGCGCGGTCTCGAAGCGGAGCGGTTCGTTAGTGACGGGGTGAACGAAACCCAGGACGGCGGCGTGCAGGGCCTGACGGGCCAGTCCGGCCTCGGCGATGGCGGCGCGGACGGGGGCGGCGGGGCTGCCGGAGCCATAGACAGGGTCGCCGAGCAGGGGCGAACCCTTGGACGCCAGATGAACGCGGATCTGGTGGGTGCGGCCCGTGTGCAGGGTGCAGGCCACGCGGGCGGCCATCGGCGCGCCGCCTGCCTTCGCCGGTTCGCCGAAAGTGGTCTGGACGACATAGTCGGTGATGGCTTCACGACCCCCGGACTTCAGCACCGCCATCTTCTTGCGGTCGCCATTAGAGCGGCCGATGCGGGTTTCGATCCGGCCCTTTGCAGGCGAGGGGGCGCCGCGGGTCAGGGCGATGTAGGTGCGTTCGATGTCATGGGCGGCGAACAGGGCGGAAAGGCCTTGATGGGCGCGGTCGGTCTTGGCGGCGACCATGACGCCGGAGGTGTCCTTGTCCAGCCGGTGGACGATGCCGGGCCGGGCGACGCCGCCGATGCCTGACAGACTGTCGCCGCAGTGGGCCAGCAGCGCGTTGACCAGGGTGCCGGTTTCGCAGCCCGGCGCGGGGTGGGCGGCCATGCCTGCGGGCTTGTCGATGACGATCAGGTCCGCGTCCTCATAGAGAACCGTCAGGGGGATGGCCTCGGGTTGGGGCGTGGCGGGCGCGACCGGGGGCAGGGCGACGGCGTAGAGGCCCGGCTGGGCCTTGGCTGAGCCGCTGGTCAGGGCGACGCCGTCGCGGCTGACTGCGCCTTCGGCCAGCAGCGCCTGCAGCCGAGCGCGTGAAAGGGCGGGAAAGGCGGAGGCAAGCGACTTGTCCAGACGCACGCCCGGCGTGTCGATGCGGGCCTGCAGCACTTCGGCGGCTGCGGCGTCTTCGTCGGGCAGGTCGGGTTCGGGCAGGTGTTCGGGCAAGGCGGTCTCCAGCCGCCGATGTAGCACGCCGGACCGCTTGCGCGAGGGGGCGGCGCTGTTGGATAGTCAAGCTGGGGGCGCAGGAGGGATTGCGATGCGGCGGCTGTTGATCATCGGCGGCGTGGCGGCGGCCGGGGTGTTGCTGGCAAGCTGCGCCACTATGAGCAAGGACGAGTGCCTGGTCGGCGACTGGGGCCAAAAGGGCTATGACGACGGGGCGTCAGGCTATCCGATGACACGGCTGGAAGAACACGCAAAAGCCTGCGCCAAATATCAGGTCATGCCCAATCCCAGCGCCTATCAGTCCGCGCGCGAGGATGGGCTGCGCGGTTATTGCACCTTCCAGCGCGGCTGGACCGAGGGCAGCGCAGGCAACACCTATTACGGCGTCTGTCGTCCGCAGGAAGAGGCGGAGTTCCTGCCTGCTTATCGTGATGGGCGGCGGCTGTACGATGCCGTGGCCGCGGTTGAGTCTGCACAGAGCGCGCTGAACAGCGCCATCTCCCGGATCGAGAATCGTGAGGACAAGCTGGAGGCCAAACAGGCGGAGTTGCGCCAGAGCGGACTGTCTGACGACGAGCGCCAGAAAATCCGTGACCGCATTCAGGAAGTGCGCGGTGAAATCCGCGATGCGCGTCGCAATGCGCAGGATGCCGGGGACGCTTTGGAGCTCGCGCGGCGGGAAGAAAACCGGGTGCGGTACGAACTGTCGCGCCGCTACCCGGTCTGAGTCCGGTCAGGCGGCCTTGACGGTTGCGCCGCGGAACGACGGATCAAGGTCGCCCGAGGTGTAGCGCTTGGCCATCTGGGCGGTGGAGAGCGGACGGATCTTGGACGCCTGACCCTCGCAGCCGAACTGGAGGTAACGCTCCATGCACAGCTTCTTCATCGCCTCCTTGGCGGGCTTCAGATAGTAGCGGGGATCGAACTCGCCCGGCTTCTCGATCAGGGCCTTACGGATGGCGCCGGTGATGGCCATGCGGTTGTCGGTGTCGATGTTGACCTTGCGGACGCCGTGCTTGATGCCTCGCTGGATCTCTTCGACCGGCACGCCCCAGGTCTGGGGCATTTCACCGCCATAGGCGTTGATGATGTCCTGCAGGTCCTGCGGCACCGACGATGAACCGTGCATCACCAGGTGGGTGTTGGGCAGGCGGCGGTGGATTTCCTCGATCACATTCATGGCCAGGACGTCGCCGTCCGGCTTGCGCGTGAACTTGTAGGCGCCGTGGCTTGTGCCCATGGCGATGGCCAGAGCGTCGACCTTGGTGGCGGCGACGAAATCGACGGCCTGGTCCGGATCGGTCAGCAGTTGCGAATGGTCCAGCACGCCCTCGAAGCCGTGGCCGTCTTCGGCCTCGCCCATGCCGGTCTCCAGCGAGCCCAGAACGCCCAGCTCGCCCTCGACCGAGACGCCGCAGGCGTGGGCCATTTCGGTGACGCGGCGGGTGACGTCGACATTGTATTCGTAACTGGCGGGGGTCTTGGCGTCCTCTTCCAGCGAGCCGTCCATCATGACGCTGGTGAAGCCGTACTGGATGGCGGTGGCGCAGGTCGCCGGGCCGTTGCCGTGGTCCTGGTGCATGCAGACCGGGATGTGCGGGTACAGTTCCGCCAGGGCGTCGATCAGCTTGGCCAGAACAATGTCGTTGGCGTAGTTGCGAGCGCCGCGCGAGGCCTGGATGATGACGGGGGCGTTGACCTCGTGGGCCGCCTCCATGATCGCCAGACCCTGTTCCATGTTGTTGATATTATAGGCCGGCAGGCCGTAGTCGTTCTCTGCTGCATGATCGAGCAGCTGCCGCAGCGTGATGCGCGCCATTCTTGTAGTCTCCTGAGCCGATTAGTTTTTTTAATTGGGCAAGAGATTAGCTGTGGTGCGCTGCGAAGTCACGCCATGTGACGCCGCGATGGCGAGGTTGAGAGCGAAGACGCGGGCGCGTGACGGGAATACATCGCGCGCCCGCTGATCGATCAGGCGCGCAGGGCCTCGACGCCCGGCAGAACCTTGCCCTCCATCCACTCCAGGAAGGCGCCGCCTGCGGTGGAGACGAAGGTCATGTCGTCCGACGTGCCAGCGTGATTGAGGGCCGCAACCGTGTCTCCGCCGCCTGCGACGGCGATCAGGGCGCCCGACTTGGCGCGCGCGGCGGCGTGCTTGGCGGTGGCGACCGTCGCGGCGTCGAAGGGCGGAACCTCGAACACGCCCAGCGGGCCGTTCCAGATCAGTGTCTTGGACGCGTCGATGGCGGCATTCAGGCGGGCGACGGTCTTAGGACCGGCGTCCAGAATCTTGTCGTCGGCGGACAGGGCCTCGCCGGTCTTGACCGTGCGGGCCTCGGCGCCCGGCTTGACCTCGACGGCGACCACGACATCGACCGGCAGCAGCAGTTCGCAGCCCTTGGCGTGGGCCTCGGCCATGATCTCGCGCGCGGCAGCAGCCATGTCCCGCTCCGCAAGGGAACCGCCGATATCCACGCCTTGCGCATAGAGGAAGGTGTTGGCCATGCCGCCGCCGATGGCCAGCTTGTCCAGCTTGCCGACCAGGTTCTTCAGCAGGTCCAGCTTGGTCGAGACCTTGGAGCCGCCGACGATGCCGATGACCGGCTTCTGCGGCTTGCCAAGCGCAGCGTCCAGGGCGTCCAGTTCGCGACGCATGGATTCACCCGCATAGGCCGGGATGTGGTGGGCGATGCCTTCGGTCGAGGCATGGGCGCGGTGGGCGGCCGAGAAGGCGTCGTTGACATAGAGGTCGCCCAGGTCGGCCAGCTTCTGGGCGAAGACCGGATCATTGGCCTCTTCCGCCGCATGGAAGCGCACGTTCTCCAGCAGGACCACGCCGCCCGCATCCAGATCGCGAATGGCCTCGACGGCGGGGCCGCCGATGCAGTCGTCGGCGAAGCGGACCGGGGCGCCCAGCAGTTCCTCCAGCGGATGAACGACGGGCTTCAGGCTCATTGACGGGACGCGCTGGCCTTTGGGACGGTCGAAGTGGGCCAGCAGCGCCACCTTGGCGCCCGCATCGCGCAGACGCTGGATTGTGGGCAGGGCGACCCGCAGTCGGGTGTCGTCGGTGACCTTGCCGCCCTCCATCGGGACATTGAAGTCCACGCGGACCAGAGCCGTCTTGCCGGCGAGATCCTTGGCGTCGTCGAGGGTGCGGAAGGTCATTAGGTTATCCCAAAACAATTTTTATGGCGCTCAACAGGCCTAAAGCCGTGGCCACCGCGACCAAGATCGCCAACAGCCCGATATTGGCGACTGGTCTGCGGACGGGGACGCCATCTAAGTGATCAACGAATTCGAAGCGAGATCGGTTGAACCAAAATAGGCCAAGGACAAGCCACCAACAGATGAGAGCGGAGGTCCATGCTGCGGCGCTGATCCAGCTTCCACCGGACTTCAACAGAAGCAGGTGTTTGGCGGACTCCAGCATGAAGCCGCCTGAAAGCGGCGCCGCGACAGCTGTCAACAAAATCAGGAGGCAGCCTGACCCTGCGTTTCTGACAGCCGTGCGGCGCCAAACCTTCAAGTTACAGGAACTTCGCCATCACCAGGGCTGTGTCGGCCATGCGGGTCGCGAAGCCCCATTCGTTGTCGTACCAGCTGAGCACGCGGGCCAGCTTGCCGTCGACAACTTGCGTCTGGGGCAGGGCGGCGGTCGAGGAGGCGGCGATGTGGTTCAGGTCGCTGGACACCAGCGGGTCGGTCGTTGTGAACAGAACGCCCTTCATGGGACCGTCGGCGGCGGCCTGAAGCGCGGCGTTGATCTCGTCCACGTTCACGTCGCGGGCGGCGACGACCTTCAGGTCCACGACCGAGACGTTCGGGGTCGGGACGCGGATGGACGAGCCGTCCAGCTTGCCCTTCAGTTCCGGCAGGACCAGGCCCAGGGCCTTGGCGGCGCCGGTCGAGGTCGGGATCATCGACAGGGCGGCGGCGCGGCCCCGGTAAAGATCCTTGTGCATCGTATCCAGCGTCGGCTGGTCGCCGGTGTAGGCGTGGATGGTGGTCATATAGCCGCGCTCGATGCCGAACAGGTCGTTCAGCACCTTGGCCACCGGGGCCAGGGCGTTGGTGGTGCACGAACCGTTCGAGACCACGATGTCGTCGGCGGTCAGGGTTTCGTGGTTGACCTTGAAGACGATGGTCTTGTCGGCGCCGTCAGCCGGGGCCGAAACCAGCACGCGCTTGGCGCCCGCCTTCAGGTGGGCCGAGGCCTTCTCCTTGGAGGTGAAGATGCCGGTGCATTCGAAGGCGATGTCCACCTTCAGTTCGGCATGCGGCAGGTTGGCCGGATCGCGTTCCGCCGTGACCTTGATCTTGCCCGTGCCGACATCGATCCAGTCTTCGCCCGAGGTCACCGTGCCGGGGAAGCGGCCGTGCACCGAATCATAGCGCAGCAGGTGGGCGTTGGTCTCGACCGGGCCCAGATCGTTGATCGCCACAACCTCGATGTCCGTGCGGCCATGTTCGACGATGGAACGCAGAACTAGGCGGCCGATGCGGCCGAAACCATTGATGGCGACGCGAACGGTCATGGGGAGGCTCCTCTGAGTGGTGATTTTATCGTTGGCCGTTTCAATGACCGCGAGCGCCGCGTGTTTCAACCCCGAGGACGTAACATCGGGCGATCAACTGTTACGCCGAGGGCTGTTGCGGCAAGAAACACCCCGTCAGGCGATGTTTTTGGCGGATGGGGCAAAAATCTTGCTCAAGCGGGTTGCGCCGTACCGGTCGGTGTGGTTTCTTGCCGTCAGAACAGGGAGCCACCCGTGGCCACAATGACGCGCGCAATGATGAAGGGACGCACCGCGAAGGCGGTGGCGGTCGCTCGCGCGCCGACGGTGTTCGACGCCCGACTCGTACTCATTCTCACCGTACTTATTGGCCTGCTTACGCAAGCGGCGTGGATGCACGCGACCTGACCTAAACGCACTCAGGATCGCCCGGCACCACCCCGCTACCGAAAGGAAGCGGGGTTTTTCGTGCTTGGTGGTTCGAAATGAACTGGACCGATGACGCAAGATTCTACCTCTGAACCCAGGAAGCCGAACGCGCGCAGCGCCTCGGTCACGGCTGGCCCCAACCGGGCGGCGGCGCGGTCCTATCTGCGCGCCGCAGGCATGCAGGACGCCGACTTCGACAAGCCGATGATCGGCATCGTCAACACCTGGTCGACGGTCACCCCGTGCAACATGCACCTGGACCGCCTGGCCAAGGACGTGCGCGCAGGCATCATCGCGGCGGGCGGCTATCCGGTCGATTTCAACACCATCGTCGTCACCGACGGCATCTCGATGGGCACGCCAGGCATGAAGGCCTCGCTGATCAGCCGTGAAGTCGTCGCCGACTCCATCGAGCTGGCCATCGAGGGGCACCAGCTGGACGGCGTCGTCTGCATCGTCGGTTGCGACAAGACGATCCCGGCGGCGGCCATGGCGCTGGCTCGGATGGATATCCCTGGCCTGGTCTATTACGGCGGCACCATCCTGCCGGGCGTCATCGGGACCAAGGAAGTCTCGGTCCAGGAAGTGTTCGAGGCCATCGGCGCGCATTCGGCGGGCACGCTGGACGACGCAGGCCTGAAGGCGGTCGAGAGCGCGGTCTGCCCCGGCGCTGGCGCCTGCGGCGGCCAGTTCACCGCCAACACCATGGCCATGGCCCTGTCGGTCATGGGCATCAGCCCGATGGGCGCCAACGATGTTCCGGCCGTCGATCCGAACAAGGGCGCGGAAGGCGAGCGTTGCGGCCGCATCATCGTCGAGCGTGTTCTGGCTGGCGACAACGCCCGCAAATACATCACCAAGGCCAGCCTGAAGAACGCCGCTGTCGCGGTCTCCGCCTCGGGCGGATCGACCAATGCGGTCATGCACCTGACGGCCATCGCCGCCGAGGCGGGTGTCGATTTCGGCGTCGAGGACTGCCATCAGGCCTGTATCGAGGCGCCGGTCATCTGCGACCTGAAGCCGGGCGGCCGGTTCCTGGCCTCGCACCTGTTCGCGGCGGGCGGCACGCGTCTGGTCGCACAGCGCATGGCTGAGGCGGGAAAGATCGTCGACACCCCGACCGTCACCGGCCGCAGCCTGTTCGAAGAAGCCGCTGACGCCGAGGAGGCGCCCGGCCAACTGGTCGTCACCAGCTTCGACGCCCCGGTCATGGCGCGCGGCAGCTACGCTGTCATCTATGGCGATGTCGCCCCCGAAGGCGCTGTCATCAAGCTGACCGGCCACAAGGTCGATGTCTTCGAAGGCCCGGCCTGCGTCTTCGATAGCGAGGAAGACGCCTTCCACGCTGTTCAGGACGGCACGGTCGGCGAAGGCGATGTCATAATCATCCGCTACGAAGGGCCCAAGGGCGGTCCCGGCATGCGCGAGATGCTGCAGGTCACCGCCGCCCTGAAGGGCCGCAAGATCGACAACGTCGCCCTGCTGACCGACGGTCGCTTCTCGGGCGCCAGCTACGGCTTCGTCGCCGGGCATGTTTCGCCGGAAGCCGCTGTCGGCGGACCGATTGCACTCATTCGCGATGGTGACCGCATCACCATCGACGTCACCAACCGCCGGATCGACGTCAATGTCGATCTGGCGACGCGCCGGGCGGGCTTTACGCCCCACGTAGTTCGTCCGGCGCGAGGTGTTTTCGCCAAGTACCGCGCCTCAGTCGCCTCGGCGGCCCAAGGCGCAGTCACCATTCCCAACCCGCCGCCGGCTCAAATCCCGGCATCAAGCAAAAAACCCGCTGCTCAGGACGCCTGACCCATGGCCATCACCATCTACACCAACGACGACATCAAGCCGGGCGCCATCGCCGGTCAGCGCATCGCCATCATCGGCTATGGCTCGCAAGGCCGCGCCCACGCCCAGAACCTGCGCGACAGCGGCCATGACGTGATCGTCGGCGTCCGCGAAGGCGGCACGGGCTGGAAGCACGCCACCGCCGACGGCCTGCCGACCGCCGAACCGGCTGAAGCCGTCAAGGGCGCGGACATCATCGCCATCCTGACCCCGGACATGATCCAGGGCGACGTCTATCGCGATGTCATCGAACCGAACGCCAAGGAAGGTTCGGCCCTGCTGTTCGCCCATGGCTTCTCGATCATCTATGAGCGCATCACGCCGCGCCCCGACATGGACGTCATCCTGGTCGCGCCGAAGGGCCCGGGCGATTTGGTTCGCCGCGAGTTCCAGCGCGGCCGCGGCGTGCCGTCGCTGTTCGCCATCGAAAAGGACGTCACCGGCAAGGCGCGCGACCGCGCCATGGGCTACGCCAAGGGCAATGGCGGCGCGACTGGCGGCCTGCTGGAGACCACCTTCCGCGAAGAGACCGAGACCGACCTGTTCGGCGAACAGGCCGTTCTGTGCGGCGGCGCCAAGGAACTGGTCATCCAGGGCTTCAACACCCTGGTCGAGGCCGGCTACCAGCCCGAGATCGCCTATTTCGAATGCCTGCACGAACTGAAGCTGATCGTGGACCTGTTCTACGAAGGCGGCATCTCCAAGATGCACCACTTCATCTCGGAAACGGCCAAGTACGGCGCCGTCGCCAGCGGCCCGCGCGTCGTCACCGAAGAAACCAAGGCCCGCATGAAGACCATTCTGGACGAGATCCAGGACGGCACCTTCGCGCGCAACTGGATCGCCGAGAACGAGGCCGGCAAGCCGCAGTACGAAGCCTGGCTGAAGGCGGACCGCGAAAGCCAGATCGAACAGGTCGGCGCGCGTCTGCGTGAACGCATGGCCTGGCTGAACACGCCCAAGTCCGAAGCGGCCTGAGCCCAGACTTAAAGACCGGATGACCCAGATGACCGCCGTCGCCTTCAAACCCTCTGCCGAGGCCGCCCAGTCCGGCGCCCGCCTGCTGGTCTCCACCCTGGAGCAGTTGGGCGTAGAGGTGGTGTTCGGTTATCCGGGGGGGGCGATCATGCCCATCTATGACGCCCTGGCCGGTTCCAAGCTGCAGCACTATCTGTGCCGCCACGAACAGGGCGCCGCCTTCGCCGCTGACTCCTATGCACGGGTCAGCGGCAAGGTGGGGGTCTGCATGGCGACCTCTGGACCGGGCGCGACCAATCTGGTCACCGGCATCGCCAACGCCATGCTGGATTCCGTTCCGATGGTCTGCATCACCGGCAATGTCGCCCAGGGCGTCATGGGCACGGACTCGTTCCAGGAAGTCGACATCCTGGGCGTCACCCTGCCGCTGGTGAAACACTCCTATCTGGTCCGTCACGCCGCTGACATTCCGGCGATCATCCAGGAAGCCTTCCATATCGCCCGTTCGGGCCGTCCGGGACCGGTCCTGATCGACCTGCCCAAGGATGTTCAGTTCGAACTGACCAGCGAGCCGCGCGGCCTGCATCTGCCCAACGAGATCGCCGTCGCCGAACCTTCGGTGATCGCCGAGGCCGAGGCCGCCATCCGGGCTGCGCGTCGTCCGGTCCTGTACGTCGGCGGCGGCGCCAAGATCTCGGGCGCGGTCGAGGCGGTTCGGGAGTTCGCTGCCCTGACCGGCATTCCGCAGGTTTCGACCCTGAACGCCCTGGGCTCGATCCCGACGGGGCAGGACAATTATCTGGGCATGCTGGGCATGCACGGCACGCCTGCCGCCAACGAGGCGGTTCAGGGCTCGGACCTGCTGATCGTCGTCGGCGCCCGGTTCGATGACCGCGCCACCGGCAAGCTGGCCGAGTTCGCGCCCGAGGCCGGCGTCATCCATTTCGACATTGATCCGTCCGAGATCGGCAAGTTGCGCTCCGTCGCTGTCGGCGTCGTCGGCGATCTGAAGCCCAATCTGGAGGCGCTGAACCAGCGTCTGGCCGATGGTCCCGCCATCGAGGTTTCGGCCTGGGCCGACCAATGGCGCGCGCGCTCCGCCGAGACGCAAGTCCGCTATGACGCGCCGGGCGACAAGGTCTATGCGCCCGCCCTGCTGAACGAACTGTCGCGCCTGGCTGGTCCGGGCTTCATCGCCGCCTGCGACGTCGGCCAGCATCAGATGTGGGTCGCCCAGCACTGTGAATTCTCGCGCCCCGAAGCGCACATCACCTCGGGCGGTCTGGGCTCGATGGGCTTTGGCCTGCCTGCAGGCATCGGCGCCAAGCTGGCCGAGCCGGACGCCGTGGTCGTGACCATCACGGGCGACGGCGGCGTGATGATGAACATTCAGGAGCTGGCTACGGTCAACCGCTTCAACATTCCGCTGAAGATCCTGCTGCTGGATAATTCGCGCCTGGGCATGGTGCGCCAGTGGCAGGAGTTCTTCTTCGAGCGGAACTTCTCCGAGGTCGACCTGTCCGACAACCCCGACTTCGTGAAGGTCGCCGAAGCCTTCGGCATCGAGGCCTTCCGCATTGAACGCCGCGATCAGGTGACGGCGGGCCTGGAGCGGCTGCTGGCCGCCGAGGGACCGATCCTGGCCCACGTCATTATCGATCCGGCCGAAAACGTCTGGCCGCTGGTGCCGCCGGGCAAGAACAACGCGCAGATGATGCATGCTGCAACCGCTGAAGGAGAACTGTGATGACTGACACCATCCACATCCAGATCGACCGGGCCGACGGCTCGCTTCAGCGTCTCATCGGTCTGGTGGAGCGCCGTGGGTTCCACATCGACGGCATCAACATGGCCGATGAAGGCGATTTCCGCCGCATCGCTTTGACGGTCCGCAGCCGCGACGCCGCCCGCAGCACGGACAATCTGGGCCGCCAGATCGACCGCCTGTTCGGCGCTCGCCGCATCGGCAACGACATGATCCAGTCCGAGGCCGCCTGATCGCGGCCTCGCGGCGCTCTTTCATCGAGCGCCAACCCAAGAAGTAAGAAGGAAGACGTGCATGCAGCCGCTGGCTGAGAACATCTGGGTCAATGGCGAACTGACGCCGTGGGCCGACGCCAAGATCCACGTCATGAGCCATGCGCTCCACTACGGCACCTCGGTGTTCGAAGGCATCCGCGTCTATGACACGCCCAACGGCCCGCGCGGCTTCCGCCTGCGCGAGCACGTCCGCCGCCTGTTCGACAGCGCCCGCATCTATCACATCCAACTGCCCTACACTGAGGACGAGCTGGTTGAGGCCTGCAATCTGGTGGTGCGGACCGAGGGGCTGCGTTCGGCCTATATCCGCCCCATCGCCTTCCTGGGCCAGTGCGGCATGGGCGTGACGCCGCAGCCGCAGAACATGAACGTCGACATAGCCATCGCCGCCTTCACCTGGGGCGCCTATCTGGGCGAAGAGGCGCTGGAAAAGGGCGTGGACGCCTGCGTCTCCAGCTGGAACCGCACCGCGCCGAACACCACGCCGTCGGCGGCCAAGGCAGGCGGCAACTACCTGTCCTCATATCTGATCGGCCGTGAGGCCCGCGTTGGCGGCTTTGGCGAAGGCATCGCCCTGGGTGTCGATGGGCGTCTGTCCGAAGGGGCGGGCGAGAACCTGTTCGTGGTCAAGGACGGAAAGGTCATGACCCCGCCCGCCGCCAACTCCATCCTGATGGGCATCACGCGCGACAGCGTCATCAAGCTGGCCAAGGCCCAAGGGTATGAGGTCATCGAACAGGCCATGCCGCGCGAAGCCCTGTATCTGGCCGACGAAATCTTCATGACCGGCACCGCCGCAGAGATCACGCCGGTGCGTTCGGTCGACGGCATCACCACCCGGGCCGCAGGGCCGGGGCCGGTGACCAAGGCCATCAACAACGCCTTCCGCGGCCTGTTCACGGGCGAGACGCCGGACACCTTCGGCTGGCTGGAGCCGATTGACGCGCCCGCAGAGAAACGGACGCCTGAATATGCCTAAGACCCTGTTCGACAAGGTCTGGGACGCCCACGTCGTGCGGTCGGAAACGGCCGAGACGCCGGGGGTTCTGTATATCGACCTGCACCTGGTCCACGAAGTCACCAGCCCGCAGGCCTTCAGCGAGATCGAGGCGCGCGGCCTGAAGGTGCGCCGCCCCGACCGCACCTATGCGACCCTGGACCATTCGACCCCAACCCTGCCTGCGGGGCTGAACGGCCTGAAGCCCTACGTCACCGCCCAGGCCGAGGCCCAGGTGCACACGCTGGAGCGCAACTGCGCCGCCCACGGGGTGCGTCTGGCCGGTTGGGATTCCGATGATCGCGGCGTGGTCCACGTCATGGGGCCGGAACTGGGCCTGACCCAACCGGGCATGACGGTCGTCTGCGGCGACAGCCACACGGCGACGCACGGCGCCTTCGGCGCACTGGCCTTCGGCATCGGCACCTCGGAAGTCGGCCATGTGCTGGCGACCCAGTGCCTGTTGCAGCGCAAGGCCAGGTCCATGCGCGTGACCGTGACCGGCCAACTGCAGCCCGCCGTGTCGGGCAAGGATGTCGCCCTGGCCGTCATCGCCGCCATCGGGTTCGGCGGCGGCACCGGCTATGTCATAGAATATGCGGGCGAGGCGGTGCGGTCGCTGGACATGGAAGGGCGCATGACCCTGTGCAACATGTCTATCGAGGCCGGTGCGCGCGCAGGCATGATCGCCCCCGACCAGACGACCATCGACTGGCTGCGCGGACGCAAGAATGTCCCGGCGGATTATGAGGCGGCGGCGGCTGAATGGCTGACGCTGGCGACCGATCCCGGCGCGGTCTTCGACAAGGAAGTCGTGCTGGACGGCGCGGCCATCCGTCCGATGGCGACCTGGGGCACGACCCCCGACGCAGGCGCGCCCATCGGTTCGCCGGTGCCGCAGCCCCAGTCGGATTCCGACCGCAAGGCCATCGCCTATATGGGCTTCACCGCAGGCGAGGCGACGACCAACCAGCCGGTGGACGTGGTCTTTATCGGCTCCTGCACCAATGGCCGTCTGCCTGACCTGCGCGCCGCCGCCGACGTGCTGCGCGGCCGCAAGGTGAAGCCGGGCCTGCGGATGCTGGTGGTGCCCGGTTCAGAGGCCGTGCGTCGCGACGCCGAGGCTGAAGGTCTGCACGAGGTCTTCATCGCCGCCGGGGCCGAATGGCGCATTCCCGGCTGTTCGATGTGCATCGCCATGAACGGCGATGTGGTGGCGCCGGGGCAACTGGCCGTCTCGACCTCCAACCGCAATTTCGAAGGTCGTCAGGGCAAGGACGCGCGCACCATTCTGGCCAGCCCCGCCACGGCGGCGGCGACGGCGGTGGCGGGCGTGCTGACCGACCCGCGCGTCTTCCTGCGTGAGACGATAGGAGCGCAAAATGTCTGAGCCGTTCCAGGTTTTGACGTCGAGGACGGTCACGCTCAGCCAGGCCAATATCGACACTGACCAGATCATCCCGGCCCGCTTCCTGACCACCACGACCCGCGAGGGGCTGGGCAAGGCGGCCTTCTATGACTGGCGCTATGAGGACGATGGATCGGAAAAGCCCGAGGCCATCCTGAACCGCATCGACCCGGCTGAGCATCGCATTCTGCTGGCCGGAAAGAATTTCGCCTGCGGCTCGTCGCGCGAACATGCGCCCTGGGCCCTGTACGACTATGGGTTCCGGGCGGTGATCTCGACCGAGATTGCTGACATTTTTACATCGAATGCGCTGAAAAACGGCCTGCTGCCCATCGTGGTCAGTCAGGCGGTTTGGGACGATCTGGCGTCGCAGCCGGATCAGCCGGTGACGATCGACCTTCAGGCGAACGAGATCCGGCGCGGCAATGCGCTGCCCGTGCCGTTCGGGGTCGAATCCTTCGCCCGTCAGTGCCTGCTGGACGGGGTGGACACCCTGGGCTGGCTGCAATCAAACCTGCCTGAGATCGAAGCGTTCGAGCGTTCGAGAGAGACCATCTGATGACCAACGCCGCCCCCAAGACCTATAATGTCGTCCTGCTGCCCGGCGACGGCGTCGGCCCCGAAGTGACCAGCGCCGCGCGCAGCGTGCTGTCGGTCATCGGCGACTTCTACGGCCACGTCTTCAACTTCTCCGAACACCTGATCGGCGGCGCGGCCATCGACGCGACGGGCGACCCTCTGCCGGATGCGACGCGTGAGGCCTGCCTGGCCGCTGACGCCGTATTCCTGGGCGCTGTCGGCGGACCCAAGTGGGATGGCGGCAAGCGCCGTCCCGAGGAAGGTCTGCTGGCCATCCGCAAGGCCATGGGCCTGTTCGCCAATCTGCGTCCGCTGCAGGTTTCGCCCGTCCTGGCGCACCGTTCGCCGCTGAAGAAGGAGATCGTCGAAGGCGTCGATCTGATCGTCTTCCGCGAACTGACCGGCGGCGTCTATTTCGGCAAGAAGACGCGCGACGAGAAGGGCGCCACGGACCTGTGCGAATATACGGTGGTGGAGATCGAGCGCGTCGCCCGCGCCGCCTTCCAGACCGCCCAGCAGCGTCGCGGCAAGGTCACCTCGGTCGACAAGGCCAATGTGATGGAGACCAGCCGCCTGTGGCGCGAGGTCGTGACCCGCATCCACGCAGAGGAATACCCCGAGATCACCCTGGAGCACGCCCTGGTCGACTCCATGGCCATGCACCTGATCCGCAAGCCGCGCGAATATGACGTCATCCTGACCGAGAACATGTTCGGCGACATCCTGTCGGACGAGATTTCGGTTCTGGGCGGCTCCATCGGCCTGCTGCCGTCGGCGTCGCTGGGTACGGAAGGACCGGGCCTGTTCGAGCCGATCCACGGGTCGGCGCCGGACATCGCCGGGCAGGACCTGGCCAATCCGATCGGCGGCATCCTGTCGGCGGCCCTGCTGCTGCGCCACAGCCTGAAGCTGGAAGACGAGGCGGACGCCATCGAGGGCGCCGTCGCGGCCGTGCTGGCGTCAGGCGCCGTCACCGCTGATCTGGGCGGCGAACTGGGGACGCGGGCGGCTGCGGACGCTGTCATGGACGCTCTGCGCGCCATCCACTGGGCGGCGGCGCATCGGGTGCAGATGCACTGGGCGTAAAGGTAGCGAACGAGGGTTGAATTTCTGACCCTCAAGCGCAGCTGTTGTCGCTAAAAAATATCGAAATGAGATCACATAATCGAATGATTGTGCGATCTCTTTAATTTTACTGATGACGGGTGCAAGAAAATTGCACCGATCACGTCATGCCCTCTTGCGCATTTCGCAAATGCGGTAGCACCTTCGCAATTGCGAGATTGCAAAGGGGGTACCAGTTGATGTCGCTAGTAGGAAACCGTCTCCGGGGAGGAGCCGCGCTCCTCCTGTCATCGCTTACATTATTGGCCGCGGGCGCGGCCAATGCGCAGGCCGCCGTCCCTGCGCTGCTGGGTCATCAGACGGCGCTTGAATTAGACGGCGCCGGCACAGCCTGGCTTGGCGTCTCCACCGCCCTGGTTCTGCTGATGACCCTCCCCGGTCTGGCGCTGTTCTACGGCGGCATGGTGCGGCGCAAAAACGTCATCGCCACCATCACCCAGTCGGTCGGCGTCTTCTCGGTCGTGACCCTGGTCTGGTTCATCGCCGGATACAGCATCGCCTTCGGCGCCAACTCAGACCCGACGCTGCAGAAGTTCGTCGGCAATCTGGACATGCTGTTCCTGAACGGCGTGACGCTCGAAACGGCCAACAAGCTGCTGCCGGGTATTCCAGAGTTTCTCTGGATTTCGTTCCAGCTGACCTTCGCCATCATCACGCCCGCCCTGATCACCGGCGCCTTCGCCGAGCGGTTCAAATACTCGGCCCTGCTGCTGTTCACCGCCTTGTGGTCGCTGCTGATCTACGCCCCCATCTGTCACTGGGTCTGGGGCGGGGGCTTCCTGGGCGGCGCGGGCGTTCTGGACTTTGCAGGCGGCGCCGTCGTCCACGTCAACTCGGGCGTGGCGGGTCTGGTCTGCGCGATCTTCCTGGGCCGCCGCAAGGGCTATGGGGTTGAGCCGATCACCGCGCACAATCCGGTTCTGACCCTGATCGGCGCCAGCCTGCTGCTGGTCGGTTGGATCGGCTTCAACGCCGGTTCGGCAGGGGCGGCGGACGCCCTGATGGGCGTCGCCCTGATCAACACGCTTCTGGCGGCTGCGGCTGCGGCCCTGGCCTGGAAGGTGATCGAAGTCATCGAGAAGAAGAAGATCTCGTTGATCGGCATGTTGTCGGGCGTGGTCGCAGGCCTGGTCGGCATCACACCGGCCGCAGGCTTCGTCGATCCGAAGGGCGCGGTTCTGATCGGCCTGATCTGCGGCGTCGTCTGCTACGCCTCGTCGGTCTGGATCAAGAAGCTGCTGCGTTATGACGACTCGCTGGACGCCTTCGGCATCCACGGCGCAGGGGGCCTGGTCGGCGCCTTGCTGACGGGCGTGTTCGCCACCACGGCGATCAACAGCGCATCCGAAGGGGCCAACATCGGCGCCCAGGCGCTGGGTCTGTTCTGGACCATTCTCTACAGCGCGGTCGGCACCTTCATCATCCTGCTGATCTGCAAGTACACGACCGGCCTTCGCGTCAGCGAGGCCGAAGAGGCGGCCGGTCTGGACACCTCGCTGCACGGCGAAGTCCTGGACCACTGAGACTGCAAATCGGGCGCGGCTCCCAATCCCGCGCCCGATCATCTTCCGCGCCATGCGGAAATCACAGCTTCAATCAAATCGAGGGGATACGATTATGAGAGCTCATGTCTTGCTTGCGGCCTCGGCCGTTTCGGCCGCCTTCGCCCTGATGGGCGCAGCGCCTGCCTTGGCCGGTGATGTCGCGTTCAACATCGGCGCGACCAACAACTATGTGTTTCGCGGCCTGACCCAGACGGACGAAAAGTTCGCAGTTCAGGGCGGATTGGACTTCGCCACCGAAGGGGGCTTCTACGCCGGGGCCTGGGCGTCGAATGTCGATTTCAAGGATGGCACCGACGCGGAAATCGACCTGTACGGGGGATACAGGACCGAGGCGGCGGGTTTCGCCTGGGATGTCGGCGTCATCGCCTACAGCTATGTCGGGGCGCCCAGCGGCGTCAGCTACAACAACTATGAGGTCAAGGTCGGCGCCTCGCGGGCCTTTGGTCCGGCGACGGTGGGGGCGACCCTGTACTATTCGCCCGACAGTTGGGGCGTTGAGAACGAAAGCCTCTATGCCGAGCTGACCGCCGCCTACACGGTTTCGGACAAGATCGCGGTGTCGGGCGCCGTCGGCCGTCAGACCTTCGATCCGGGCTCCGACTATACGACGTGGAACCTGGGCGGGACCTACGCCCTGACCGACAAGCTGGGTCTGGACCTGCGCTACTACGACAACAATCTGAAGGGCTATGACGACGCATTCGTCGTGTCCTTGAAGGCGGCCTTCTGATCGGCTGAACCTTCCAGCACATAAGGAAAGCCCCCCGATCCTGGCGGATCGGGGGGCTTTTTTTATTATCGAGCGTAGCGGCTCTGGACCGGCTCGTAGTTGTCCCAGACCTTGCCGTCCGCCAGCGAGCGAAGCAGCTTCAGGTACTCGGCATGGGTCCAGGCCAGCGGCGTAGCCGAGTCCGTGTTCTGACCCAGCTTGTAGTCGCGGCTCGTCGGGTTGCCGACGCCGTCCCACACCTGTTCCGCCAGCATCAGGCCGTCGTTGGCGAAACGCTCCATGCCCCGGACATAGGTCTGGCGGATGGCGGCGATGTCGGCGGCGGACGGCGTGCCGTTCACGCTGGCGCGGGCCAATTCATAGTGTCCGCGTTCGCCGGTGAAGAAGGGCCAGACGCGGCCGCGCTGACCGGGGCTCATCTCGCCGCCGACGCCGTAGTTGGCGCCCGTCTGCCAGTCTTCGCCGTAGCCATCGACGCCGTAACGGCGCCAGCCCGGCGTCTTGTCGCCTTCAGGACCGAAGTCGTAGCGGACGCGGTACAGCGGCTCCAGCGACTGGTCGTCATAGACGGGCAGGGTGGACAGGATGTGCGGATCGTCGGCGCGGCGCACGCCATAGCGGACCAGCTCGAGGAAGCCGCCGTCGATGATGCGGTCTTCAGGGGCGGCGACCTGACCATTGGCGACGCCCATCGGCCCCTTGTCGTTCGGGTTCGCGTTCTGGGTGATGCGGATGAAGTAGCGGCCGTCGCCGAAGTCCCCGTTGGTCGTGAACATCGTGGCCTCGATCTTGGAGGCGTAGTCGTCGGCGGCGGCCTGATAGCGGGCCGCACCCGTCGCGTCGCCCGAAGCCCGCGCCATTTCCGCCGCGACGGTCAGACCGGCGATGATGGCGGCGGTGCTGGACGGCGAATAGCCCTGCTGCTCTTCCCAGCGTTCCTGCTGGGTGAAGGGCGGCTTGATCTCGGCGTCGTTCCACAACAGGCCGACCTTGCCGCCATCGACCAGGAAGTCGGCGGCAGGCTTCAGCATGGCGTTGTAGTGCTGGGTCATCTGGGCGTCGGACAGCCAGCCCATCTTCCACAGGCGATAGCCCAGCATGATCGGCATGGCCGTCTGGTCCAGCTGCACCGCAACCCATTCCAGTTCGCCGTCGACGTGGGTCTTCTGCAGGAACCAGCCGCCGACGCCGGTGTTGCCGGGCGTGTTCGGTCCGACCTGCACCTGCGGCAGATAGTTGAATGCGGCCAGCGGCGTTTCCTTGTCGCCCATCGCGGCCAGGGCCATCGCCACCTGATAGAAGTCGCGCGGCCAGACGGCCTTGTAGCCGGTCGAGGACTTGGACGCGTCCACCGTGTCGCCCCACGGGTTGGACAGCGAGGCGATCAGGGCGCCCGCGTGGGTGCGGTCTTCCTGAACCTTCAGCATCAGGGCCGAGGCGTAGGCCAGCTTGCCGCCGTCGGTGGACTGGGCGGCCAGGCGCGGCAGTTCGGTCAGGGAGGCGATATAGTCCTCCCAGCCCACGCGGTCGCCTTCGCCGTTGAAGCGGGCCAGGACTTCGTCAAGGCCGGTGGCGAACGAGCCGTCAGCCGCCGCCTGGGCCGCCGCTTCGCTGTCGCCGAAGCCGATGACGAAGTCGCGTGTCAGGGTCTGGCCGCGACGCAGCGACGGCAGGGCGCCGGTCATCATGGTGTTGCCGGACTCCTCGCCCGTCGAGGCGTAGGTCCAGTCCATCTTGCCGTCCTTGAGGTCGGTCAGGCCGTCGGACACGCCGACGAAGCCGACGCTGGCGGCGGTGAACGGTTGGCTGGGCTTCAACACCAGATGGGTGTCGCCTTCCCAGGCGTGGAAGGCCTGGCGCGTGACCACGCCGCGGTCGTTGATGCCGGTGTTGGCGATGTGCGGCTCAAGCAGCAGATAGGGCGTGGCCTGGCCGGTCAGCGACTTGATGGTGACGCGCAGAACCAGGGCGTTGCGGTCCGGGTCGGTGAAGATCTGCTTCTGGATTTCGAAGCGGCCGTTCTTGTCGCGCGTGGTGACGCGGTAGGCGGGCGACAGCGGGCGGCCTTCTGCATCGGTGTGCAGGTATTCGGTGCGTTCGGTGGTGTCCGGGCCTTCCAGCGCCAGACCTTGCGGGGTGACCACGGCGAAGCGCAGCGCCTTGATCTGCGCCTCGTGGATCAGGCCGTACATGGTCTCGGTCAGGACGCCGTCGGCGATCGAGAACCAGACCTTGGACACGGCGCCGGTCGGGCCGCCGTCACGGTATTGGCCGTCGACATAGGCCTCATAGGAGGCGCCGGCGCCGGTCTTGGCCGCAGTGGACCAGTTCGGCGCAATGCCGGGCGCGCCGGGCGCCACAGACTGGGCGGCGGCGACAGTGGACAGGGCCAGACTGGCCGCGCCGGTCAGGCAGAGAAGTTTCATTGTACGCATAGGATCCTCACGAGGTTTGCGTGGGGCGAGGGGAAAGAAGGAAGGTCAGGGGAACATCCAGGCGGCTGTTCCATGAGGCTTCGGTGTGTTGCGCGCCGGGGAAGACCAGGCTGCGGAAATGGTCGGCGTCATAGCCGCGAGCGCGGAAGACCTGATCAATGCGGGTCTGGAACTCGCCGTAGAACTGATCGAGGGTTTCATCGCCCCGGTCGAAATAGAAGCGATGAGATCCGGCGGCCGGCAGGCCTGCCGCGATGACCCCGGTCCAGGCGGCGACCAGACGCTCGCGCCAGGCCTGAAGGGCGGGACCATCTTCCAGCCCATCGACCTTCAACGGCCAGTGGGTCGACAGACAGGCGGCGGCGGAGAAGACGTCGGGACGCTTCATCACCGCCTGCAGCGAGATCAGCCCGCCCATGCTGGACCCGCTGATCGTCGTGTCCGCCGGTCCGATCAGGGTGCGATAGGTCCGGTCGATAAGCGGCTTCAGTTCCTCGACCAGGAAGCGGATGTAGGCTTCGGACAGGGGCGGCCCGCCGTAGATGGCCTGCACCTCGTCGCGCATGTCGGCGGGCAGGGCGTCGATCAGGTCGGCAGGCAGGTATTCGCGCAGGCGCAGGTCGGTGTTCCAGACGCCGACGACAATGGGCGCGCGCACCTGTCCGCTGGCGATCAGGCGGTCCAGATGCTCGTCCACGCCCCATTCGCCGAAGTTGGCGGTCGCGGCGTCGAACAGGTTCTGGCCATCATGCATGTAGAGGACCGGATAACGGGCGTCGGACGCCTCATATCCGGGCGGCAGCCAGACCCCGACGTTGCGCGGCTTCACATGGTCCGAAGCGACAGCCTCATGCAGGACCAGACGCCCGGCCTTGGGCGCTTCGGCGAATGCGGGACCGGCGAAGGGCAGAGCGGCGCCCAGAGCCAGCAGGGTGCGGCGGTTCATGCGCGGTGCTCCTTCACCAGCAGGGCGCTGCCTGCCGCCAGAACGAACGAGATCGCGCCCAACACCAGGGCCCAGATGGCCTGGCCCCCGAACAGGGTCTTCAGGATCAGGCCCAGAACCGTCGCCGCCAGCAGTTGCGGCACGACGATGAAGATGTTGAAGACGCCCATATAGACGCCCATTTTCCGGTCCGGCACCGCCGCTGACAGGATGGCGTACGGCATGGACACGACCGAAGCCCAGGCGAAGCCGACGCCGATCATCGGCAGCCACAGCAGGCCTGGATCACGAATGGCGAAGATGCCGAACAGGCCCAGCGCGCCGAGCAGCAGCATCAGGGCGTGGGTCGCCTTGCGGCCGATGCGCTTGGCCAGGACCGGCAGGGTGAAGGCCGCCAGGGCCGCCACGCCATTATAGACGCCGAACAGGACACCGACCCAGTCGGCCCCTTCAGCATAGGCGCGCGAGGTTGTGCTGGTCGCGCCGTAGTGGACGCTGGTCACCGCCGCCGTGGTGTAGATCCACATGGCGAACAGGGCAAACCAGGTGAAGAACTGCACCACCGCCAGGCCGCGCATGGTGTCGGGCATGCGGAAGATGTCGTTGACGATTTCGGTCACCGCATTGGTGATGCTGCGGCGCTGCATCATGCCCACCGCGATCTGCAACAGGCCAAAGCCCGCGAAGAAGCCCGCCAGGATCAGCAGCTCCTTCTCCAGATTCAGCGCCGTGATCAGGACGAAGCCCAAGAGGCCCAGCACGCCGCAGATCAGGCCGGACGTCATCCAGCCCTGAATGGTGCGGGCCGGCGCCTCAGGGCCGTCCTCGGCCTGGAGGCCCAGCGACGCCTGTCTGGCGCGCTCGAAGGCCGCGATCTGTTCGGGGGTGTATTCCTTGGTCGACAACACGGTCCAAAGCACCGCCGAGAACAGGCCGACGGCGCCGACGTAGAAGGCGATCTTGACCGACAGGGGCACCACGCCTTCCGCCGCCGTGGAGACAACGCCGAACACGTTCGACAGCAGCCACGGCAGGACCGAGGCGAACACGGCGCCCGCGCCGATGAAGAAGCTCTGCATCGCATAGCCGGTGGTGCGCTGCTCCTCCGGCAGGTTGTCGCCGACGAAGGCGCGGAACGGCTCCATCGTGATGTTGATCGAGGCGTCCATGATCCACAGCATGGCCGCGGCGAACCACAGGCTGGGGCTGTTGGGCATGGCGATCAGCGCCAGGGTGGTCAGGATCGCCCCGACCAGGAAATAGGGGCGACGACGCCCGAACCGCGTCCACGTCTTGTCGCTGAAATGGCCGATGATCGGTTGGATCAACAGGCCGGTCAGCGGCGCCGCGATCCAAAGGATCGCCAGCGAATCCACCTCGGCGCCCAGGGTCTGGAAGATCCGGCTGGTGTTGGCGTTCTGCAGTCCAAATCCGATCTGGATGCCGAAGAAGCCGACGCACATGTTCCAGATCGCCAGGCCGGACAGGCGCGGGCGGATGGCGTGGAGTGGTCCGGGCGTCACCTTGCTCATCTGCGGGCGCGTCCGATCGGCACGAAGCGGATGGCCTGGCCGCCGCCGGGCGCCAGGGCCAGCGTCAGCGTGTCCGCCGAGGTGACGTTGCGCTGCTCGATGATGATGTCCTCGCGCTTGCCCTTGTAGTCGGCGTCCGGGCCATCACGATAGATTTCGGCGCGGTAGCGGCGGCCGGCGTCCAGGAAGTCCAGGCTGGCGCTCAGAACGCGCGGGTGTTCGTCGGTCACGGCGCCCAGGGCCCAGACGTCGGATGCGCGGTCCTTGCGCACGGTGACGACATAGTCGCCAAGCTCGGCGGCCAGGGTGCGGCTTTCAGACCAGTCGCACGGCACGTCCTTGATGAACTGGAACGGGCCGGGGTTGGCCTCGTAGTTGACCAGCAGGTCCGCCGCCATCTGGATCGGGCTGTAGATGACGACATACAGCGCCAACTGCTTGGCCCAGGTCGTCTGCACGCCGCCGGGGCTGCGCGTCTCCATGCCGAAGATGCCCGGCGTGTAGTCCATCGGTCCGGCCAGCAGGCGGGTGAAGACCAGGTTGGCTTCGTGCTCGGGCGGATTGCCGGGGTTGCCCCAGGCCGAATATTCCATCCCGCGCTGGCCTTCGCGGCTGATCATGTTGGGATAGGTGCGGCGCAGGCCGGTGTCCTTGAACGGCTCGTGCGCGTTGACGGCGACCTTGTGGCGGGCGCCGACCTCGATCACCCGCATGTGGTGCTGGGCCATCGCCTGGCTTTCGTGCCACGCCATGACCGACTGGCCGTCCGGTCCAGCGACGCGCGCACCCTGGGCGTCCGCGACATAGCCGGTCTTCACCGAATGGACGCCCAGGCGTTCATACAGCGCCATCGCGGGCTCAAGCTGTTGTTCGTAGTGGAAGGCGTTGCCGCCCGTCTCGTGGTGGCCGATCAGCTGCACGCCCTTGGAGCGGGCGTAGGCGCAGACCGCGTCGATGTCGAAATCGGGATAGGCTTCGGTGAAGCTGAAGTCCGAGCCGTTGGCGAACCACTGGCCGTCCCAGCCCTTGTTCCAGCCCTCGACCAGAACCCCGCCGAAGCCGTGCTTGGCCGCGAAGTCGATGTGCTTGATCGTGTTCTCGGTGGTGGCGCCGTGGTTGGGGCCGGACGCCCAGCTCTTCAGCTCCAGGTGCATCTCCCACCAGACGCCGACGTATTTCATCGGCTTGAACCAGCTGACGTCGCCCAGCTTGTTGGGCTCGTTCAGGTTCAGGATCAGGCTGGAATCGATCAGGCCTGCCGGGCTGTCTGAAATCTGCAGCGTGCGCCACGGGGTGTTGAACGGCGCAGTCCGCACCACGGCGGCGTTGGTCAGGCCGGGCGTCAGCTGGGCGCGGAAGCCGGTGCCCTCGGAGCGGCGCAGGTTCATGCCCGCATAGTCGATGCAGGCCGCCTCATGGATCGAGACGTGCAGGCCCGACTGGCCCTTGACCGTCATCGGCGTCTGGGCGCTGCCGACGGCGTCGATCGGGGTGCGGCTGTAGAGATATTCTTCGCGGTTCCATTCCCAGGCGGGGCACCACAGGGCCTCGCCGTTTTCGGCCAGGTTGAACTCGGTGATTTCCGAGCCGATGCGGACGGTCTTCAGCGCGGGCTGGTCGGGGAACTCGTAGCGGAAGCCCAGACCGTCGTCATACAGGCGGAAGACCACGTCCACGCGGCGGCCCAGGGCGCCGGTCTCGACATAGCTGACGCGCCATTCGTTATAGTGGTTGCGGATGAAGCGGCGCTCGCCCCACGGCTGCTCCCAGGTGTCGTCGACAGTGACGGGCTGACCCGCCGTGACGGCCAGGCCGCGCTCGATCGCGGGGGCGTCGGTCAGCAGGAAGCCCAGCTTGGACGGCGCGACCACGACCCGGCCCTGACGCAGGACGGCGTACATCGGACGCCCGTCATTGTCGGTGAAGGCCTCAACCGTCAGCACGCCGCCGGGCGACGAGGCGCGGGCGTGGGTGGGCGAGGTCTGGGCGCGAACGCCGGTGGCGCCGAACGCCAGAAGGGAGGCCCCGCCAAGGGCCAGGAAGGATCTGCGTTGCATCATGGGAACTCCGTTACGCCGCCTCTTGCCAACCGCCGCGAACGGTGGCTGAAATATTTGCAGAAAAGTTTGCAGCCGCAACAGGCTGCTGTGAGGACCCGCGACCTTGAGCCGCAAGACCACCCGACTGGAAGACATCGCGCGCCTGGCGGGCGTGTCCATCGCCACAGCCTCCCGCGCCCTGAATGACAGCCCCGCCGTCAACGACCGCACCAAGCAGTTGATCTGGAAGCTGGCCAAGGAGCATGACTATCCGTTCCGCCGCCATATGCCTGCCGGACCCATCGGCGCGCAGGGCACCATCGCCCTGGTCGTGCCGCGTCCGCAGGGACGCGAAGGGCGCCTCAGCGACCCCTTCTTTCTGGAGCTTCTGGCCGGTGTGGGCGAGGCGGCGCGCGAACGCGGCTGCGACCTGCTGATGAGCCACATCTCGCCCGCCAACTACGAAGAACTGTCGGCGGCCCTGAACACCAGTCGGGCTGACGGAGTGATCTTCCTGGGTCAGTCCAGCCTGCATTCGGCCTTCAACCGCCTGGTCGACGCCGACCATCGGTTCGTCGTCTGGGGCGCCGAACTGCCCGAGCAGGACTACTGCTCCATCGGCTCCGACAACACCTTCGGCGGCCGCCGCGCGACCCTGCACCTGGCGCGTCTGGGGCGTCAGCGCATCGTCTTCCTGGGCGATCTTGATCCGCCCGAGGCCATGCAGCGGCATCGCGGCTATCTGGATGCTCTGGGGCAGGCGGGCCTGGCGGTTGCGCCAGACCTGATCGTTCCGGCCCATTTCGAGGTCGAATCCGCGGAGGCTGCGGTGGACGCCCTGATCCGGCGCGGCGTGGACTTCGACGGCATCGTCGCCGCATCCGACCAGATCGCCCTGGGCGCCGTGCGGGCCCTGCTGCACGCCGGTGTAGACGTGCCGGGCAAGGTCTCGGTCATCGGCTTCGACAATGTGCCCTTCAGCCGCTACTCGCGCCCGGCCCTGTCCACCATCGCCCAGGACACCATGAAGGCCGGACGGCTGATGGTGTCCAAGCTGCTGGACCACGGCGGAGGCGATCTCGGCGCCGGTGTCGGCCGCTCGGAACGGGTGCCGACCGAATTGATCGTGCGCGAGACCTGCGGCGGCTGACATCGTCACGTCGCCTCGGTCGGCAGGGCGAACAGCAGGCCAGTCAACGGGGCCAGTCGGGCGCCGTCGGCTTCGGTCCAGTTGATGGCCTCGATGCGGCGCGCGCCTGCGGGCGGCGTCCACTCGACAGCCTCGTGGCCCAGATTGAACACGCACAACAGGCGTTCGCCGTCGGCGCCGCCGCGCTCGAAGCGTTCGAACATCAGAAGGCCCTGCGGGCCGTCCACCAGCTCCAACCCGCCCAGACGCAGGGCGGGATGACGCTTGCGCAGGCCGATGATGCGGCGCGCGACATGTAGGGTCGATTTTGGATCGGCTTCCTGGGCGTCGACGGCCATCGCGAGGTGACGCGGGTCGACCGGCAGCCACGGTTCGACCGTCGAGAAGCCTGCGTTGGGCGCCGAGGCGACCCAGGGAATCGGCGTGCGCGCGCCGTCGCGGCCCAGGGTCTGGGGCCAGTTGGCGATGGCCTCTGGATCGACCAGCCGCTCGAACGGCACATGGGCCTGCGGCAGGCCCAGCTCCTCGCCCTGATAGACGAAGACATTGCCGCGCAGGCACATCAGCAGCAGCAGCGCCATCTCGGCGAAGGCCTTCTCGTCGCGGCCCTCTGCCCAGCGTGACACGGCGCGCGGCGCATCGTGGTTCGAGAAGGTCCACGAGGGCCAGCCCTCGCCCTGCTGATCGGGCCACATGCTGTCGCCAATGCCGATCAGCTCGGCCTTCAGCGCATCCGCATAGAGGTAGAGGAAGCCGTAGGCCGAATGCAGACGATCATCGCCCGCAGTGAATTCCTTCATCTCGCGGTCGGCGTGGTCGCCGCCGACCTCCGCCACCGTGAACCGCCCATCATAGCTGTCCGTCAGGTCGCGGATGCGGTTCAGGAAGCCGATGATCTCGGGGTGGGACTGGTTGTAGATCTTGTCCTGAAAGTCGAACGGACGGGTGCGCTTGCGGCCATCGTTGATCGGCGGATTGTCGCGCAGGCTGGGGTCGTGGATGGCGAAATTGATGGCGTCCAGACGGAAGCCGTCCACGCCGCGATCCAGCCAGAAACGGGCGGCGGCGATCAGGGCGTCCTGAACCTCGGGATTGCGCACATTCAGCTGTGGCTGCGAGCTGAGGAAGTTGTGCATGTAGTACTGGCCGCGGCGTGCGTCCCAGGTCCATGCGGGACCGCCGAACACCGACTGCCAGTTCGACGGCGGCGAGCCGTCCGGCTTGGCGTCGGCCCAGACGTACCAGTCGGCGTGTCTGCTGTTGCGGCTGGAGCGGCTGTCCAGGAACCAGTCGTGTTCGTCCGAGGTGTGCGAGAAGACCTGATCGATGACGACCTTCAGGCCCAGCGCCTTGGCGCGCGTGGACAGGGCGTCGAAATCAGCCAGGTTCCCGAAGATCGGATCGACGTCGCAATAGTCCGAGACGTCATAGCCGAAATCCTTCATCGGCGACTTGAAGAAGGGCGAAAGCCACACGCCGTCCACGCCCAGAGAGGCGATGTGGTCCAGGTGGTCCGTGATGCCCTTCAGGTCGCCGACCCCGTCGTTGTTGGAGTCCGCAAAGCTGCGCGGATAGACCTGATACAGGATCGCGCCGCGCCACCATTCGCGCGTCTTGGCCGTCGTCCGGGAGATTTCGACGAGGTCTGTGGAATGGTGGTTCACTAGGCGCTCTTGCAGATGAGATAGTCGAGGGGAGGGACGGTGACGCCATAGCTGGCGGGTGCGGACGCCTTGGGCGCGCACTGGCCGCGCAGGCTGCGCCAGTTCAGCGAGCCGGGCTCGACCTCGACCTGGGCCGAGATCGGGGCGGTGGAGGTGTTGAACACGACCAGCACCTCTGCGCCGTCGTCGCCCATGCGCGAAATGGCGAACAGGCCCGGCTTGTCGCCATAGGCGCGCGTGACCTGACGCCCGCGACGCAGGGTGGGCTCGGCGGCGCGGATGCGGCCCATTTCGGCGATGGCGCGATACAGGGGCGCGTCGGTGGAATAGGCCGGCTGGCGTCCGCCGATAGGGGTTTCGGCCGCGTAGATCGGCGTCTGGCTGTCGAACATGTCCTGTCGCGAGTTGCCGTAGCCGCCCGCGCCCGCAAAGCCCTGTTCGTCGCCGTAATACAGGGTCGGCACGCCGCGGCTGAACATCATCAGGGCGTGCGCCAGCTTGACCCGCGCCAGCAGTTCCGCGTCGCTCGCGTCCGGGTTGGCTTCCTTGATGAAATAGGCCGCACGGCCCATGTCGTGGTTGCCCAGGAAGGTCGGCAGGATGGCGGCGGTGTCGCGCCCGTCGGCATAGACGGCGTCGGCCTCGAACAGGCGCGCCAGGGCGTCCGTTCCGCTCTTGCCGGACGCCACATCCACAGCCTGCTTCTGGAAGCCGAAGTCCAGGACGGCGGGGAAGCTGTCGTCCTTGGTGAACCGCGCCAGGGTGGCGGGATCGGCGTCGAAGACTTCGCCGAAGATGTGGAAGTTGGGAATGCCCTTGGCCTTGGCCCGCTCCAGCATCGCGGGGATGAAGGCCTGCCAGAACTCGGGGTTCACGTGCCGGGCGGTGTCGATGCGGTAGCCGTCGATGCCGTATTTGTCGATCCAGCCGCCGAAGATGTCGATCATGCCCTGCACGACCACCGGATCTTCGGTGAACAGATCGTCCAGCCCGGCGAAATCACCGTCCAGCGAGCTTTCGCCTGCAAACGTGCTCTCGCCGCGATTGTGGTAGTGAATCGGATCGTTCAGCCAGGCGGGAACCTTGACGTTCTCCTCACCGGCGGGGACGTAGGGGGTGTAGGCGTAGTCCGGGCGGGTCAGGCGCGAGAAGTCGCGGCCGTCGAAACCTTCGTTGATCGGGGCGCCGTTCACGCCGCCGCGGCGCGTGTAGGGGTAGTCGGCCCGGCTGCGATAGACGCAGTCGTTTTCGGGGCATTCGCGATACTGGATCACGTCGGCCGTGTGGTTGGTGACGATGTCCAGATAGACCTTCATGCCGCGCGCATGGGCCGCCTCGACCAGGGCGTGCATCGTGGCGTCGTCGCCGAAGTGCGGATCAACGGCGGTGAAGTCCGTGATCCAGTAGCCGTGGTGGGCGGCGCCCGTGTAGCCGGCGCGCGACTGTACGGGCTTGTTCTTGAAGATGGGGGCCAGCCAGACCGCCGTCGCGCCAAGGCCCTGGATATAGTCCAGCCGCTGGATCAGGCCGGCCAGATCGCCGCCGTGGTAAAAATCCGTGTCAGACGGGTCAAAGCCGCTTTTCAGCCGCTCGGCGGCATAGCCCCCGTGGTCGTTTGAGGCGTCGCCATTGGCGAACCGGTCGACCAGCAGGAAGTAGATCACCTCATCCTGCGGCAGGCGCTGGCGCACGGCCGAGGCGGCGTCAGCGCGCGTCTGGGCCTGGCTTGGAGCGGCGCTGAGCAGGGTCGCAAGCGCTGCTGCGGCGGCCAGTGCGGCTTTTCTGGAACGTCTTATGGTCATTCTCGTCCTCCCGTACGCCTGGAAAGTGCAAAGCCTTCCAAGTCGATTTGCAAGATTTTGCAGCCTGAGCCGCCGGTGTCAATGTGGTGCGAAATGGTGCGCTGCAGCGGCAAGGCGGCAATGTGTCGCTGTTCGGCTGCGATATTTCGGCAAAACACGGTCATGAATGAAGACGCAAATGGGGCTCCTACATTAACGGCTTGCAACATTGTCTGAGATTTGCATATTTTTGCGTGGCGTTAGGTCGCGGCATTTAGAACCGCGATCAGCCCATAGGGAGGATGATCATGCTTCAAGGTATCAATCGCCGCACGCGTTTGCTGTCGGGGGTCGCGTTCGGCGCGGCGGCTCTGATGGCGGTCGGCTCCGCACAGGCGCAGACAGCGCCTGCACAAAGCGACCAGACGACCGACGTCGGCGATGTCGTCGTCACCGGCATCCGTCGCTCCATCGAGGCCTCGATCGCCGCCAAGGCCGCGAACACCTCGATCGTCGAAGTCATTTCGGCTGAAGACATCGGCAAGCTGCCGGACGTGTCGATCGCTGAATCCCTGGCGCGCCTGCCTGGCGTGACGATGCAGCGCCTTGACGGCCGCAGCCAGCAGATCTCGATCCGCGGCCTTGGCCCCGATTTCACCACGGCCCTGCTGAACGGCCGTGAACTGGTCACCACCGGCGACAACCGGGGTGTCGAGTTCGACCAGTTTCCTTCCGAACTGCTGAACAGCGTCGTCGTCTATAAGACGCCGGATGCGGCCCTGGTCGGCCAGGGTCTGGCCGGCACGGTCGATCTGCGCACGGTTCGCCCGCTGGCCTACGGCCGTCGCGCCATGGTCGCCAACTACCGCCATGAGTGGAACGACATCGGCGCCCTGAATTCGGGCACGACCGACAAGGGCGACCGCTACACCCTGTCCTACATCGACCAGTTCGCTGACGGCACCATCGGCGTGGCCCTGGGTTACGCCCACATGTCGTCGCCCTATCAGTCCGAGCGCTTCAACGCCTGGGGCTATCCGGAATACAGCGACGGCAATCTGCTGACGGGCGGCGTGAAGCCCTATGTCATGTCCAGCGAACTGGAGCGTGACGGCTATATGGGCGTGCTGGAATGGCGCCCCAACGACCGCATCCACTCCACGATCGACGCCTTCTATTCCAAGTTCAAGAACACCCAGGTCCTGCGCGGCATCGAGTTCCCGCTGGCGTGGGGTGGAAGCGCCCAATCTGCTGATGGAGCTTGCGACGCTGTCGGCAACGTCGCCACGCCCGACGTCTGCCGCCCCGGTCCGTCGCTGCGTCCGGGCTACACCGTCGACAACGGCATGATCGTCGCGGGCACCTGGGACAACATCAAGGGCGTTGTCCGCAACGACCTGAACAAGCGCGACAGCACCATCACCGCCGTCGGCTGGAACACCGAGTTCGTGGCCAATGACGACTGGACCCTGGGTCTGGACGTCAACTACTCCAAGGTCGAGCGCAACGACATCATTCTGGAGACCAACGCCGGTACGGGCCGCAACATCAACGGCGCACTGGACACCCTGGGCTTCCAATTGACCGGCGACGGCGTGACCCGCTTCACCAGCCAGCTCAACTATGCTGACCCGAACCTGATCAAGATCACCAGCCCGCAGGGCTGGGGCGGGGACGTGATCCCCGGTGGTCAGGCCGGTTACATGAACACGCCGAGCATCGAGGACGAGATCAAGGCTGTCCGCCTGACGGCGCGTCGTGAACTGCACCAGAGCCCGTTCAAGTCGATCGACTTCGGCTTCAACTATTCGGAACGCACCAAGAGCTTCGTCAACGACCAGTATTATCTGGCCGTGCCGGGCGGCGGCGACCTGACCATCGGTTCGCAGTTCCTGCTGGCCCCGACCGACCTGGGCTATCTGGGTATTTCGGAGGTGATCAGCTACGACGCTCTGGCCCTGGTCAACAGCGGCGCGCTGAACAAGCTGCGCAACCCGAACGCCGACGTCGCCGCCGGCAACTGGGGCGTGACGGAAAAGGTCTCGACCGCCTACGTCCGCGCCAACATCGACCACAACCTGTTCGGCCGCGCCCTGACCGGCAACGTCGGCATGCAGTTCGTCTATACGGAACAGTCGAGCAGCGGCTTTGAGGCTCAGCAGCTCAGCGAAGGCGTCGCCGCAGTGGCGAACGTTCGCGGCGGCGTCGACTATCTGGAGATCCTGCCCAGCTCGAACTTCATCCTGGAAGTCAGCGACGACCTGTTCGCCCGCTTCTCGGTCGCCCGCACCCTGGCGCGCCCGCGGATGGACGACATGCGCGCCTCGCGGAACTTCTCGTTCAATCCGGGCAACAACAATGAAAATGCGACGCCTGAGCAGAACTCACCGTGGAGCGGCGGCGGCGGAAACCCCCTGCTGAAGCCTTTCATTGCCGACGTAGTAGACTTGTCGGTCGAGAAGTATTTCGCCAATCGCAAGGGCTATGTCTCGCTGGCCGGCTTCTACAAGAACCTCGAAAGCTACGTTTACACCTACAATCGCATCTTCGACTTCACCGGTTATCCGACGGGGATTGAGGTACCTAAGATCAACGAGGGTATTCTCACCACTCCCGAGAACGGCAATGGCGGCTGGATCAAGGGGCTGGAGTTCTCGGTCTCGGCGCCGTTCAGCATTTTCCATCCGGCGCTTGAAGGCTTCGGGGGTCTGTTCAGCGCCTCGGTCACGGACAGCAAGGTCCAGCCTGATCCGGCCAATCCGCCGACCACCATGCCGGGCCTGTCGGAAACTGTTCTGAACGGCACGCTCTATTATGAGCGCTACGGCTTCCAGACGCGCGTTTCCGCCCGCTACCGCTCGGACTACCTGGGTGAAGTCGCCGGCTTCGGCAACGGCCGCACCCTGCGTTCGGTCGGCGAAGAAACCATCGTCGACGCCCAGATCGGCTACGAGTTCCAGTCGGGCCCGCTGCAGGGTCTGTCGATCCTGGCGCAGGTCAACAACCTGACGGACGAGCCGTTCAAGACCTTTGAGAACGGCGATGAGCGCCGGACCATCGACTACCAGAGCTATGGCCGCACCTATGCGGTGGGTCTGAACTACCGCTTCTGATTTTTTCCCTCTGAGCAACTTGGGCCGCTTCGGAAACGAAGCGGCCTTTTTTGCGCCTGGTCTGGAGCCGACGGGGTGGCGCGCGGGCATGAAAAAGGGCGCGGAGCCTTCGCTCCGCGCCCTTTGATCACCAGGCCTGGCGGTCAGCCTTCGATGAGGTTCTGCAGAATGACCTCAAGGCGTTGGCGCATCTCTTCGGCTTCGTCCGGGGTCAGGCTGAACTGGCCGCCGCCCAGTTCGCGGCTGACGGACATGCCCATCAGGAAACCGGCCAGCAGACGGGCGCGTACGACGGCGTTTTCGCCGCCGATCCATTCCTCCAGCGGGCCGAAGAAGCGGGCCGCGCAGGTGTTCTGAACCATTTCCGCCGCCCGCGCCGACCCGACTGAGCGCAGCATGATCGACATGGCCTTCAGCTTTTCGGCCTTCTTGGGCTCATAGACGATCTCGTGCGACACGCGTCGTCCGAAGTCGGCCTTGTCGCCCTGCATCAGCTGGCTGCCGTCGCCGCAGCTGTCCAGCGCGGCGAGGAAGAGTTCGTCCTTGGAGCCGAAATATCGGCTGATCAACGCAGCGTCGACGCCGACGTCACGCGCGATGTCGCGCATTCCGACATCATCATAGCTGTCGGCGGCGAACCGTTCACGCGCGGCGTCGAGAATGGCCGTACGCGTCGCTGCGGCGTTTCTCGGGCGGGGGCCGGTGCACAACAAGGCTCTCAAAACTCCACTAAGAAAGGGCGGATGTAATAACCGTAACTCCCATATGGCTTTGTCAACGCCTGTTGACAAGCGTTGCCCGCTCTCTCATTAAGTCACCACGCGTTGACAAGGCCGACTCCCCATCGGCCTATGTCCGCACGACTGGGATTTACCTCCGATCAGGGAGAATGCGCAGATGCGCGGGCTTAAGATTGCCGCCGTGTCCGTCTTGGCGACGGGCGCGCTTTATGGATGTTCCCCCAAGGCGGAGCAGCAAGGGCCAGGCGCCCCTCCAGTCACAGTGGCGACGCCCCTTCAGCAGAAGGTGGTGGACTGGGATGAATTCACCGGTCGTTTCGAGGCGGTTGAGGCCGTCGAGGTTCGCGCGCGCGTCGGCGGCTATGTGCAGGCGGTGCACTTCCGCGATGGTCAGATGGTCCAGAAGGGTCAACTGCTGTTCACCTTGGACCCGCGTCCGGCCCAGGCCGCCCTGGCCCAGGCTCAGGCCCAGGTCGCCCAGATGCAGTCGCAACTGACCCTGGCCCGCGCCAACCTGGCGCGCAGCGAGACGTTGCTGGCCTCGCAGGCTGTGTCCAAGGCCGAGTACGACGCCAACAAGGCGGCGGTCGACGCCGCTCAGGCCAATCTGGCGGCGGCGAACGCGGCGACCCGCACGGCGCAGTTGAACCTGGAATACACCCGCATCACCGCCCCGACCTCGGGCCGTGTGTCCGACCGTCGTGTCGATCCGGGCAACCTGGTCGCAGGCGGCTCCTCGGCGGGCGATGTTCTGACCACCATCATCTCGGGCGGTCCGATCCACTTCGTCTTTGACGGCTCGGAAGCGGTCCTGCTGAAGTATCTGCGTGAAGGCGCGTCCAATCAGGGCGCGACGGTCCGCATCCGCCTGCAGGACGAGAGCAGCTTCGGCCACACCGGCCGCCTCGATTTCTCGGACAACGCCGTGAACACGGCCTCGGGCGTCATCCGGCTGCGCGCCATCGTGCCGAACGGCGACGGTTTCCTGCGTCCGGGCATGTTCGGCCGGGCCCAGGTTGCGGGCGCTTCGTCCTATGACGCCCTGCTGGTGCCGGATTCGGCCATCGGCACGGATCAGGCGCGCCGCACGGTCGCCGTGGTCGCCGCCGACGGCTCGGTCACGAACAAGGAGGTCCAGCTGGGCCCGATCGTTCAGGGACTGCGTGTCGTCAAGTCGGGCCTGGCCCCGACGGACCGCGTGATCATCGCCGGTCTGCAACGCGCCGCCCAGCCGGGCTCCAAGGTCACGGCCAAGGATGGCCGCATCGCGCCTGTGGCTGAAAAGCCCGCCGTCGTTCCCGTCACCCAAGCGGCCCCGGCCTCCAGCGCCTCGTTCGCCAACAGCCTGTCCACCGGCGACTAAGCCATGAACATATCCCGCTTCTTCATCGACCGGCCGATATTCGCGGCCGTGATCGCGGTGGTGATCTCCATCATCGGCATATTCGCCTATCCGCTTCTGCCGCTGTCGCAGTATCCGGAGATCGCGCCGCCGACGATCACCATCAACGCCGCCTATCCTGGCGCCTCGGCCGAGACCCTGGCCGAGACCGTCGCTGCTCCCATCGAGCAGGAGGTGAACGGCGTCGAGAAAATGCTCTACATCACCTCCTCGTCCACGTCGGACGGGTCGGTGGCCATCACCGTCACCTTCCAGCCCGGCACGGACCTCGACGCCGCGCAGGTGCTAGTTCAGAACCGGGTCGCCCTGGCTGAGCCGCGCCTGCCTGACGCGGTTCGCCAGACCGGCATCGTGGTCAACAAGGCCGAGAGCGGCTTCCTGATGATCCTGGGGCTGACTTCGCCCGACGGCACGCTGGATAACGACTACGTCGGCAACTACGCCAACTCGACTCTGCGGGACCGCCTGCTGCGCCTTGAAGGCGTGGGCGCTGTCCAGGTGTTCGGCGGCGGCAACTATTCGATGCGCATCTGGATCGATCCGGCCAAGGCGGCCGAGCGCGGTCTGACCGGCCCCGACATCGTCGCCGCCCTTCGCGCCCAGAACGTCCAGGCGGCCGCCGGCTCCATCGGCCAGCCGCCGTTCCCGACCAACGCCGCAGCCTTCCAGCTGCCGGTGCAGGTTCAGGGCCGTCTGACCGATCCCGACCAGTTCGCCAATGTCGTCCTGAAGACGGACGCCGAAGGTCGCGTGACCTATCTGCGTGACGTCGCCCGCATCGAGCTGGGCGCCCAGGACTACGGCATTCGCGGCTTCTTCGACGGCAAGCGCGGCGTGGGTCTGGCCATCGTCCAGCAACCCGGCGCCAACGCGCTGGGCACCGCCGACCGGGTGCTGAAGGAAGTCGAAGCGATCAAGAAAGACCTGCCTGCGGGCATGGACGTCTCGATCCCCTACAACCCGACTGAGTTCGTGGCTGCGTCGGTGGAGTCGGTTGAACACACCCTGTTCGAAGCCGTCATCCTGGTCGTCATCGTCATCATGGTCTTCCTTCAGACCTGGCGCGCGGCGATCATTCCCATCATCGCCATTCCCGTCGCTCTGGTCGGCACCTTCGCGGTGCAGCTGGCGCTGGGTTATTCGATCAACTCCCTGTCGCTGTTCGCCCTGGTTCTGGCCGTGGGGATCGTGGTCGATGACGCCATCGTCGTCGTTGAAAACGTGGAGCGGGCGATCCGAGAGGGGCTGACGCCCAAGGAAGCCGCCTATCGCTCCATGAAGGAAGTGTCGGGCGCCCTGATCGCCATCGGTCTGGTGCTGATCTCGGTGTTCATCCCGACCATGTTCGTTCCGGGCATTCCGGGCATCTTCTATCGCCAGTTCGCGGTGGTCATCGCTTCGGCCTCGGTCATCTCGCTGTTCGTGTCTCTGACGCTGTCGCCGGCCCTGGCCGCCCTGCTGCTGAAGCCGCACGTCGAGCATGACGAACACGCCCGCAAGCCGGGTCTGTGGGGCTCGGTCATGTATTACGGCGGCTGGGCCGGTCGTAAGTTCAACGAGGGCTTCGACTGGCTGTCGGACCGCTATGGTCGTCTGACTGCGCGTCTGGTGCGCACGGTCGGTCTGGTTCTGATCGTCTATGTCGGTCTGCTGGGCCTGACCGCCTGGCGTCTGGTCGACACGCCCTCGGGCTTCATTCCCGAGCAGGATCAGGGCTTCCTGATCGGCGTCATCCAACTGCCCGCCGGCGCTTCGCTGGACCGTACTGAAGCCGTGATGACCCGCGCCAGCGACATCATCCGCGGCACCAAGGGCGTCAATGGCGCCATCGCCTTCGCAGGCCTTGACGGCTCCAGCTTCTCGTTCGGCTCCAACGCCGCGACCATCTTCGTTCGTCTTGATCCGTTCGCGGATCGTACGAAGGAGCAGGCCGCGACCGCCCTGGCCGGCGCCATCACCCAGGCCACCGGTTCGATCGAGGACGCGCAGATCTTCGTCATCGCGCCCCCGGCCGTTCAGGGCCTGGGCAACGGCAACGGCTTCACCATGATGATCCAGGACACCTCGGGCGCAGGATATCGCGCGCTTGAGGGCGCCACCTTCGCCATGATGGGCGCAGCCGCGCAGAAGCCGACCGAAGTGAACCAGGTCTTCTCGACCTACAACACCGGTTCGCCCCGGATCACCGCCGACGTCGATCGTGACAAGGCGTTGATGATGGGCGTGCAGCCTGGCGACGTCTTCAACACCCTGGGCGTCTATCTGGGTTCGTCCTACGTCAACGACTTCAACATGCTGGGCCGCACCTTCCGGGTGACCGCGCAGGCTGAGCCTCAGTACCGCGACGACATCGCTGACATCGCCAACCTGAAGACCCGGTCTTCGTCGGGAGCGATGGTGCCGATCGGATCGGTGGCCAATCTGGTCAATGATTCCGGTCCGTCGCGGATCGTGCGCTACAACCTGTACCCGGCCTCCGAGCTTCAGGGTAACGGCGCGGCAGGCGTGTCGTCCGGCCAGGCGCTGGCGATCATGGAGCAGATGGCGGCTCAAACGCTGCCGCAGGGCTTCACCTACGAATGGACCGGTCTGGCCTACCAACAGAAGGCCGCGGGTTCGGGCGCGACTGTCATCTTCCTGATGGCTGTGGTGTTCGTCTTCCTGGTGCTGGCGGCTCAGTATGAAGCCTTCACCATGCCGCTGGCGGTCATTCTGATCGTGCCGATGTGTCTGCTCGCAGCCATCATCGGGGTGAACCTGAGAGGCCTGGACAACAACATCCTGGTCCAGATCGGTCTGGTGGTTCTGATCGCGCTTGCGGCCAAGAACGCCATCCTGATCGTCGAGTTCGCCAAGCAGGCGGAAGAGGAAGACGGCATGAACCGGTTCGACGCGGCCGTGCACGCCGCCCGCAGCCGTCTGCGCCCGATCCTGATGACCTCGTTCGCCTTCATCCTTGGCGTCGTGCCGCTGATGCTGGCGACGGGTCCGGGGGCCGAGATGCGGCAATCGCTGGGCACGTCCGTCTTCTCGGGCATGCTCGGGGTGACCTTCTTCGGTCTGATCTTCACGCCGGTCTTCTATGTCGTCACGCGGTGGCTCTCTGCCAAACTGCCGCAGTCCCACAAGCCGACGCCGACCAAGACCGTCCAGTATGACGAACCATCCAGCCTGACCGACCCTGACGCGCCTGCGCCCGTCACTGGCCGGGGAGGGGATCACTGATGACCCGCAACAAGACCCTCTCGTTCCTGACCGCCGCAGCCGCCAGCGCCCTGCTTGCAGCCTGCGCGGTCGGGCCAAAGGCGCCGGTCGCCGACCTGCCCGTCACGGGCGCAGGCGCCTTCGTCGGCTCGACCAGCCCCACCGTCTCGACCGCTCAGGCGCGCGACGACTGGTGGCGGCTGTACGATGACCCGACGCTGGATGGCCTGATCCGTCAGGCCTTTGCCGAGAACAACCAGCTCGAGGCCGCCTTCGCCAACCTGCGCGCGGTTCGGGCGTCGCTGTCGGAGGCCCGCGTGGGCCGCTTCCCGACCACGACGACCAGCGCCCAGGTTCAGCGCAGCCGGGCTTCGGCCGCCACGGTGGTCGGTCTGCCCGACGGGCAGAAGGCGCCGGAGATCGACACCTATGACGCGGGCCTTTCGGCCAGCTACGAAGTCGATCTGTTCGGACGTGTGGAATCGACTGTCCGCGCCGCCCGCGCCGACGCCCGCGCCGCCGAAGCCGCCCTCGCTGCGGTTCAGGTGACGGTCGCGGCCGAAACCGCACGGGCCTATGCCGAC
Source organism: Brevundimonas nasdae (assembly GCF_019395145.1). NCBI lineage: Bacteria > Pseudomonadati > Pseudomonadota > Alphaproteobacteria > Caulobacterales > Caulobacteraceae > Brevundimonas > Brevundimonas nasdae. The sequence continues at coordinate 2,078,533 of NZ_CP080034.1, read as the reverse complement.
ACCTGCTCGGCCAACGCCCAGATCGCGGTGGCGGAGCGGACGCTGGAGCTGCAGCGCAACACCGGCAGCCTGACCCAGACCCTGCTGGATTCAGGCGCTGGCACGGGTCTGGACGTGGCCCGCGCCCGTGCAGCCGTGGCCCAGACCGCGGCGACCCTGCCGACCCTGCGTGCGGCGCGCGCCGAGGCTCTGTTCCGTCTGGCGACCCTGACCGGACGCACCCCGGCCGAGGTCGATCAGACCGCAGCCGCCTGCGTGCGTCCGCCCCAGCTGAACCAGCCGATCCCGGTCGGCGATGGCGCGGCCCTCTTGGCGCGTCGTCCCGACGTGCGGCAGGCCGAGGCCAATCTGGCCGGGGCTGCTGCTCGTGTGAACGTGGCCACCGCCAACCTCTTCCCGCGCATCAGCCTGGGCGGATCGTTCGGCTCAACCGCGCTGGAATCCAACGGACTGGGCGACAGCCAGAACTATCGTTTCAGCTTCGGCCCGCTGATCAGCTGGTCGTTCCCGAACGTGTTCGCCGCCCGCGCCCAGATCAAGGCGGCTGACGCCCGTTCGGATGCGGCCCTGGCCACCTTCGACCAGACGGTGCTGACGGCCCTGCAGGAGACGGAAACGGCGCTGAGCAACTACGCCAACGAACTGGACCGCCGTGCGGCCCTGACCGAGGCGCGTGACCAGGCGGCCCGCGCCGCCGCCCTGTCGCAACAGCGGTTCAACGCTGGCGCTGACAACTTCCTGACGGTGCTGGACGCCCAGCGCACACAGGCCGCCGCCGACGCCGCCCTGGCGCAGTCCGACGCCCTGGTGACCACCTACCAGATCGCCCTGTTCAAGGCGCTGGCGGGCGGTTGGCAGGCCGAGAGCTGAGATCAGCCTTGCCGATCGTCTTTTAGAGGACGGTTCTGGAGACAAACAAAGGGCGGCTCTTAGACGAGCCGCCCTTTTCTTTTTGCGCGTTGCAACGGACGGGTGAGGGGCGGATCACGCCCCCGTATCGATCCTCGCCACGACCGACATGCCGGGCGCCAGACGTTGGGCGGCTTCCTGGCCGGGTTCGATGCGGATGCGGACGGGGATGCGCTGGGCGACCTTGGTGAAGTTGCCGGTGGCGTTGTCGGGGCGGATGACGCTGAACTCGCTGCCGGCGGCGGGGGCGATGCGTTCGACACGACCCCGCAGGGCCTGACCGCCCAGGGCGTCCACCTTCAGCTCGACCGGCTGGCCGACGCGGATGTTCCGCATCTGCGTCTCTTTCATATTGGCCGTGACCCAGATGGTGTCAGGGACCAGACCCATGAGCTGGGTGCCAGCGGTGACATACTGGCCCTGACGCACGCCCACCTCGCCCAGACGGCCCGCGCGGGGGGCGACGATGCGGGTGTTGGCCAGGTCGATCTGAGCCAGGCGCACGGCGGCGCGGGCGTTCTCGACCTGGGCGGCCAGACTGTCGCGGCTGACCACGGCGGACTCCACGCTGGTTTCGGCGATGCCGCGTTGGGCGCGGGCCTGGGCGACCTGGGCCTGGGCGCTGCGCAGGGCGGTCTCGGCGACATCGACATTGGCCTGGGACACCCAGCCGCCGGCCTTCAGGGTGCGGGCGCGGTTGGCGTCGGCCTGGGCCTTGGCCAGATTGGCCTCTGCGCCTGCGATGGTAGCGGCGTATTGGGCGACCGAGCCGCGGGCCGAGGCCTGTGACTGGGCCGAGTTGGCCAGCGCGGCCTCTGCAGCGTGCAGGGTGGCGGTCGCCTGTTCGACCCGCTGGCTGTAGGTGCGGTCGTCGACCTGGGCCAGCAACTGACCAGCCTGGACGGTCTGGAAATCCTTGACCGGCACATCGACCACATAGCCGCTGACCTGGGGGCTGATCAGGGTGACCTGGCCGCGGACATAGGCGTTGTCGGTGCGCTGGACATGGCCGGTGAAGGGCGGAAGCTGCCAGGCGAACAGCACGACCAGCACGCCCAGGGCGGCGACGCAGGCGGCGACCACGGTCCAAAGCACGCGCTTCTTCGGCTCAGGCGGCGGGGCGGCCGGAGGGGCTTGAGGCGCGGGTGCTGCGGCGGGGGCGGCGGGGGCGGTGTCGGTCATGGGTCAGTCTCAATCGACGGCGGAGGCGACGGCGGAGGAATCGGGCGCCTGTTGGGCGGCGCGTTGGGCGTCTCGCTTGGCTTTCCAGCGGGGGCGCAGATGGGTGATGGTGACCCAGACGCAGCCGATCGCGGCCAGCATGGAGATGATCAGGAAGACGTCGTTATAGGCCAGGACATTGGCCTGCTGCGTCACCTGGCGGCCGAGCAGGGCGGCGCCTTCTGCATTCAACAGGGCGGGGTCGGTGATGGTGGACGAATAGGCGCCCGATAGCTGGCGCAGGCGCAGGACCACCTGCGGGTCCATGCTGGTGATGTCGGCGGCCAACTGGTTGGAGTGGAACTTCTCGCGGATGATCTGCAGCGATCCGGTCAGGGCGCTGCCCGCCAGACCGCCCACGTTCTGCAGCACGCTGAACATGACGATGAAGCTGATCAGGTTCTGCTTGCCCTGGGTCAGCACCTTGACCACGCCCTGCATCAGGGCGGGGCCGATGAACATGGCCGAGGCGAAGGCGATCAGGGCCTGGCTGACATAGAGCTGGGCCGGGCGGGTCAGCAGGGTCGAGTGGCTGTCCATGAAGGCGCCGATGGCGATCAGGCCCAGAGCGATGGCGATGGGCTTGTTCAGCTTCTCCATGTTCAGGGTGAAGGCGCTGACGGCGGTGCCCGCGACCATGGCCGCCAGGATGACGCCAAACAGGCCCATCAGCTGATCGGGCCCCAGGCCGACTACTGTCAAAAAGCCCACGGCGCCGGAGGTCTGTTCCGACAGCACCATGCGGATCAGCAGAATCGCCCCGAACAGCCGCAGCATGTCCGCGCCGGTCAGCCAGCGGATGTTGATCAGGGGATTGGCGCGGTTGTACTCGACCACGAAGGCGGCGGTCAGCAGGACGATGGCCCCGATCATGGCCCAGCCCAGCCACGGCGCCTCCGTCCACCAGACGATGCGGCCCAGGCCCAGCACGGCGCACAGCAGGGCCACCCCCGGCGCGAACAGGGCGAAGGTGACGAAGTCCAGCCGGTCGAAAACGCGCATCTTCTCGGACGGCGGCAGCTTGACCACCTGCACCGCGCCCCAGGCGATCAGGCACATGCCCAGTTCGTACAGATAGAAGGCGCGCCAGTCGCCCAGTTGCAGCAGGCCGGGCATGATCAGTCGGGCGATGGGCACGGCGAAACTGGTCAGGCCGATGCCGATGATCAGCCCTTTCAGCCGGTGCGCGGCAGGGAAGGCCTGGATCAGATAGAGGAAGCCCAGGCTGCTGAGACCAGCCCCCGCCATGCCCGCAATGGCGCGCACCAGCAGGGTGGACTGATAGTTGTCGACGAACAGGTGGGCCGCGCACACCAGCACGAAGGCACCCAGGAAGATCTGGGTGAACAGACGCAGGCCGTACTGCATGCGGAACTTGACCAGGATCAGGTTCATGCAGGCGTTGGTCATGACGAAGACGACCGGCAGCCAGGCGGCCTCGGTCACGGTGATGCCCAGCGAGCCTTGCAGATTCTGAACATTGGCTGTGATCGCGCCATTGCCCAGGCTGCCGACCGTGGCGACCATCAGACCGGTGACGGCGTACATGATCCGCGTGGGCCAGCTGTGGTCCGGGGTGGCGGGCGAGCCGGGCATCATCGGCCGCTCGTGCGGCTTCAGCGTCTCGACATACTGTTCCCAGGGCAGATGCCAGTTGTTGGGGGCCATCAGCGCGCCTTCAACCCGTTCAGCACAATCAGGCGGGTGCGGGCCGAGACCGCGCGGCGTTCAGCCTCGTCGGCGCCCTGAAAGCCTGAACCCAGCAGAGTGGCGATCAGACGCAAGTCCATCGGCCCCAGATCCTTCCGCACCAATCCCGCCGCCTGTGCGCGCGCCAGGGGCCCGGCGCCCGCCTCGGTCAAGCGTTGCCGCAATGGCGTAAGCGCGTCTGGCGAACGGACGTTCCGCAAAACATCGGACCAACCTGCATTGCGCATGACCAGATCGGCCAGCTCCTCGACAAACCAGAAGAAGACCTCGGGCGCCTCGCCTCGGGCGCGGGTGCGGGCGTCCAGGTCGTCGATCCCGTCGATCAGCACGGCCAAGGCCAGTTCGGTGCGGTCTGCGAAATGGCGGTAAAGGGTGCCGCGCCCGACGCCCGCCCGCTCTGCAATCAGGTCCAGCGGGACATCCAGCCCCTGTTCGGACAGCAGTTCGCGCGCCGCCTTCAGCAGGGCGGCTCGGTTGTTGGCGGCGTCTTTTCGGATAGGGCGCGACATGGTGACGCGCTTAAGTGGACATCCGTGTCCGTTTTGCAAGGGGCCATTTTGTGGCGCTCTCGCTCCCTGTGAGATGGATCAGCCCAGCGCCTTCTCCAGCACCACGAACGCCAGTTCGGGCCGTGGCGGATCAAGCGGGAAGGGGCGTTGTTCGCCGGTGCGGACATAGCCGCGTCGCTCGTACCAGGCGATCAGTTCGGCGCGGCGCTGGATGACGGTCATCTCCATTCGCCGGGCGTTGAAACGGCGGATCGCCTCGGCCTCGGCGGCGGCCAGAAGCTGACGACCGACGCCGCCGGCCTGCAACGCCGGATCAACGGTCAACATGCCCAGATAGCCGAGGTCGTCAGCGGATCGGGCGACCTGCACGCAGCCGATCAGGGTCCCGTCGCGATAGGCCATCAGAATGACCCGTTCGGGATCGGCGATGACCGCGGACAGTTCCTCGACGCTGGTGCGTTCGCCCGAGAGGAAATCCGCCTCGTGCGTCCAGCCCGCCTTGGCGCTGTCGCCGCGATAGGCGCGTTCGATCAGGGGGTGAAGGGCGGCGACATCATCGACGGTCGCCGCCCGAAAGACGACTGGGCTCAACGACGGGCTCTCCGGGCCGGGGTCTGGTTCGTCGCCGCGCCCAGTTCCTGAACCAGATGGTCCATGCCGTACACGTCGCGCAGAGCGGTGGTCACGGCCTGGGTGGTGACGATGACGCTGCGATTGACGTTGCGGTCATAGCCATAGGCGTTGCGCTGGGTCAGGACGGTGGAGTCGAAGTTGGCGCCGATGATCTCGCCCTTGGCGTTGACGGCGGGCGAACCGGACGAGCCGCCGATGGTGTCGGACGACACCGCCATGTTCATCACCGCATTGGGGTCGATCCGGTCCTTGGCGGCCAACAGCTTGGGCGCCACGTTGAACGGCTCGGCGCCCGTGGCGCGGTCCCACAGTCCGGCGAAGGTGGTGAAGGCGGGAATGCGTTGGCCCGGAACATCTGTGCCTTCGACGCGGCCATAGGTCAGGCGCAGGGTGCCGGTGGCGTCCGGATAGACGGCGTCGCCATAGACGGCGAAGCGGGCGGCGGCCAGTTGTTCGGACGCGCGGGCGGTCGGGGCGTCGACCTTGTTGCGCCATTCGGTGCGGACGGCGCGGGCGTCTTCATCGATCGACAGCACGTATTTGATCAGCGGATCGTCGGACGCCTGAACGGCGGCCAGCCCGCCTTCCCACAGGGCGCGGCGCACGGCGGGGTCCGCCAGTTTTGTGCCGGAGACGACGCGAGCCGACAACTGCTCGGGGCTTTCGCGGCCCAGCAGGACGCGGACGTGGGGGCTGTCGACGGTCAGCCATTCGCGGGTCTTGGACAGCCACCATTCCAGACGGATCTGCTCCAGCTCCGGATAGGTCGGGCGTTCGGCGAACAGGCCGGATTGAGCCGCGGGCAGGCGGCTGTCGGCATATTCGCTCAGACGCTGGTCCGAGGGCTTGGCGCGCTCCTGGGCGCCGCGCACGATGACCCGCGCCCACTGGAACAACTGCGACCCGCCCGCCACCGAGGTCGTGCCCATGCCGGTGCCGCCTTCCAGCAGCGCCATCGGGGCGTACATCTCGCGGGCGACGGGCTGGATCGCCGCCAGCGTGGCCCATGGATCGCCGACCTGGGCCGACAGGGCTTCGCTCTCGGCGACCTGACGGTGGAAGGCGGTCTCCTGACCGGCCAGTTGATCCATGAAGGCGGGATCGGTCAGGGCGCGCATCCGGCCCAGGCCGCGTTTGTAGGTGTTCTCAACGCCGACAATGGGGTCCATGGCGATGAAGGCCTGATCGGCGCCTTCTTCGGAATAGCGGATCAGGCGGCCGCGCAGTTCCGACGCGATCAGCTGGTCCATCGGCAGGACCACGTCGCGGATGGTCATCAGCTGGGCCTGGGTCAGCAGGCGCTGGGTGGCGCCGGGGTTGCCGGTGACGAAGACGGGCTCGCCCTCGGTCGGCCTGTTGGGGTTCCAGGCGAAGTGGACAGGCGTCTCGACCGGCTTGTCGTCTTCATACAGGCGGATGAAGGCCGCATCGATGGCGAAGCGCGGGAAGGAGAAGTTGTCCAGATCACCGCCGAAGGTCGCCGCGCGGTCTTCCGGCGCCCAGGCCAGACGGACGTCGGAGTATTTGCGGAATTTGTAGAGCTTGAACTGGCCGCCCCGGTACAGGCTGACGACCTGACAGCGGATCTTGGGATCATTACCGCAGGCTTCGGTTTCGATGCGTCCGGCCTCGGCCTCTCGCGCCTGGCTGAAGGCCTGTCCGTCAAGGCCTTCGCCGGCCTTGTGCATCCGGGCGGTGACGTCGGTGATGTCGGTCAGGACCTCGGCGGTGGCGCCGGGGCATTTCAGCTCTTCCTCGCGGCTCTTGGGCGTAAAGCCGGTCTCGCCGTACTGAAGCTGGGGCGTGGACAGGTTGGCGACGCAGGTGGCCACGCAGTGGTTGTTGGTCATCACCAGACCCTGGCCCGAGACGATGCCCGCCGAACAGCCGCCAAACTTCACCGACGACAGACGCACCTTGTCCAGCCAGGCTTGGTCGATGTTCGTGCCCAGCGTCTGGTTGGCGCGGGCGATGGGGAAGTTGTCATAGGTCCACATGCCCTCCTCAGCGCGAACGGAGGTGGCGGCGGCGAAGGCCAGAACCGCGACGGAGGCGGCGAGCAGATGACGCATGGAGAACTCCTAGTTCAGACCCTGGCTAGGAAAAACAGAGTCCAATTCGTCTGAATAGTCTGAAATCGGCTGGAAGGACGAGAGGAGCCTAGCAGGGCGATGCGTCAGACGGGGGCGTACTTTCCTCCCTGTCGCGCAGCGATGGGGAGGTGGATCGGCGGCGAAGCCGACGAGACGGAGGGGGCGCCTCCACGGCTGACGGTTGCGTCGCCCCCTCCACCGCTACGCGGTCCCCCTCCCCCGCAGGGGGGAGGGAGAGGCGGTCAGTCTTTACCGACGAACGCCCAGTTCGCGCAGCAGGCGCGGCTGGTTGTAGACGTTGCGCAGGGCCTCGGTGATGGCGGCGGTCGAGACCGAAACCGTGCGGTTCAGCTCACCGTCATAGCCGAAGCTGCCGCCCAGCGAGTGGATGTTGCCGTCGAAGGCCGCGCCGATGACTTCACCCTTCGCGTTGATCACGGGCGAGCCCGAGTTGCCGCCGATGATGTCGTTGGTCGAGACGAAGTCATAGACGGTCGACTTGTTGACCTTGTTCTCGGCCGCCAGCCAGTCGGTTGCGGCGTTGAACGGCTCGGCGCCGGTGTTGCGCTGATACAGGCCGCCGATCTCGGTGAAGGGCGTCACGGTCACGCCGCGATAGGTCCAGCCCTTGACCTGACCATAGGACAGGCGAAGCGAGAAGGTCGCGTCGGGATACAGGTTGGTGCCGTAAACAGCGAAGCGGGCCTGGGCGATCTTCTCGCCCGCACGGCTGGTCGGGCCCGAGACAGCGGCCTCCCACTGGGTGCGGATGGCCTGTGCGGCGTTGTCGTTGTCCAGCACGAACTTGATCAGCGGGTCGCCCGATGCGGCCAGTTGCTCCGGCGTCATGGCCAGGGCCTGGGCGCGGAAGGCCGGGTCGGCCAGGCGCGTGCCGTCGACCAGACGGGCGGCGACCTGTTCAGGGCTTTCCGTGCCCAGCAGGGCCTTAACCTCGGTGTTGTCGACCGTCAGGTATTCGCGGGTCTTGGACAGCCAGAAGTCGATGAAGATCTTCTCCAGATCGGTCGAGATCGGGGTCTCGGTCGCCAGGCGGCGACCCAGCGACGCGATGTCGGCGTCCGAATAACCGGCGCGGCGCTCCGCCACCGGCTTGGCGCGTTCCTTGGAGGCGCGCACGATGGAACGGGCATAGCCGTAAAGCGACGAACGCTGACCCGCGGCCGATTCTAGCTGGCGGTAGGGCAGGAACAGATCGCGCTGGGTGGCGGAGATGCGCTCCAGATCGGCCCACGGATCGCCGATGCTGGCGGCCAGGGTCGGGTCGGCGGCGACGCGCTGGCGCAGCTCCTGTTCTTCGCGACGCTTGGTGGCCATGAAGGCCGGGTCGGTCAGGGCGCCCTGCTGGCCGTAGAAGACCTTGAAGCTGTTCTCCAGGCCGAACAGCGGATCGACGGTGACGCGCTTGGGCTCTTCGCCGGTGGTGGCGTATTCGATCAGGCGGCCGCGCAGTTCCGACGACTGGATCAGCGTCAACGGCATCTGCTGGTCGCGCAGCACGTCCAGCTGCGCCATGGTCAGCAGGCGCGAGGTCGAGCCGGGGTTGCCCGCGACGAAGGTCACGTCGCCTTCCTTGGGCGCGTTGGCGTTCCAGATCAGGTGGTTCGGCGTGGCGACGGGCTTGCCGTCCTCGTAGATGCGCAGGAAACCGGCATCCAGGGCGTAGCGCGGGAAGTTGAAGTTGTCCGGGTCGCCGCCGAAGAAGGCCGCCTGGAACTCGGGCGCGAAGACCAGACGCACGTCGTCATATTTGCGGAACTTGTACAGCTTGTACTGGCCGCCGCGGTAGAAGCTGATGACTTGGCAGGTCAGCTTCTGGTCGTCGCCGCAGGTCTCCTTCTGGATCTTGTCGATCTCGGCGGCGCGGGCCTGGACGAAGGCGGCGCCTTCAAGACCGGCGCCGGCGCCGGTGACGCGGGCGGTCACATCAACGATGTCGGTCAGGATTTCAGCCGTCTGGCCGGGGCATTTCTTTTCGTCTTCACGGGTGGCGGGCATCCAGCCGTTCTTGACGTAGTCGTTCTGGGCCGTGGACAGGTCCTGCACGCACGACACGACGCAGTGGTGGTTGGTCAGGATCAGGCCTTCGCCCGACACCAGCGAGGCCGAGCAGCCCTGCAGGCGAACGGCGGCGTTGCGCACGCGGTCCAGCCAGGCCTGGTCGATGTTGGTGCCGTACTTCTGGTTCACCGTCGCGATGGGGAAGTTGTCGAACGTCCACATGCCCTCGTCCGCCTTGGCGGGCGAGGCGGGGGCCGACAGGACCGCGGTCGCGGCGCCCAGCGCGGCCAGCGAGGCGGTGAGGCGAAGTGAAGGCAAGGACATGATGGATAGTCTCCCGGGGGGCGGGACGTTTTTGTCCCATGTGTTATTCTGTAACTAGCGCCATAAAGGGGGCGACGCAAAGCGACCTGTGCCGCCTTAATCGCACGTTTTACGCGAAGCAACGGCGCGGAGCCCCAAACCCTTACCCCGATTTAACTTGGCCACAGGGTGGCGCGCCGTCAGATAGACGGACGTACCAGGGGTTTATCGACGAACATGTCGCTTGCGCTTTCAACGCTGCTTTTCGAGTGGCGCCGCTATATGGCGGCGGTCATGGCGCTGGCCCTGTCGGGCCTGCTGGTCCTGGCCATGACCGGTGTCTTCATCGGCATCGGCAAGGGCTTCACCGCGACCATCGAGCGCTCGGGCGCAGACATCTTCATCCTGCAGCCGGGCGCCAAAAGCATCATGAACGGACCGTCGGGCGTGCCGCGCCGGTTCATTCCGTTGGCCTACAACCATCCCGAGGTGACCGAGGTGATGCCGCTGGACGGGGCAGGCGGTTCTTTCCAGAACATCAAGAACGTCGATCCCACCAAGAGCCAGGCGGACAACGCCAGCCAGGGCGCGCCGCGTCAGAAATGGGTTCAAACCAGCATCATCGACACCCGTCCCGGTTCGGTGACGATTCCGACCGACTATTCACAGGAACTGGTCGATGCCCTGCGTCAGCCCTACACCGTCGCGGTGGACGAGACGGCCCTGAATACGCTGGGGGTCAAGCTGGGCGACAAGGCCTTGTACAACGGTCAGACGGTGACCGTCGTGGGCGTGACGCGCGGCTATCCCAACATGATGCAGCCGGGCGTGGTCATGTCGCGCGACACCCTGCGGATGCTGGGTCAGGCCGACACCGGCCCGCGCGTCGGCCCTCTGATGATCAAGCTGCGCGATCCCGCCCGCGCCCAGGTCGTCGTCGATCAGCTGAATGAAATGGGCAAGGGCCAGTGGAAGGCCTGGACCAAGCAGCAACTGGCTGACGCCAACGCGGGCGCCATGTTCGAAGAAGGCATTCTGGTCATCATCATCGGCGGCTGCGTGGTGCTGGGCGTCATCATCGGCGTCGCCATCACCTGGCAGACCCTGCGCGGCGCGATCATGGCCAACATCAAGGAGTTCGCCTCTCTTCGCGCCCTGGGCGTCGGCATGGGCAGTCTGCGCCGCATCGTGGTCGAGCTCAGCTTCTGGGTCGGCGTGGTCGGCGTCGCCGCCGCCATCTTCCTGACCTGGCTGGTTTCGCTGCTGGCCACGATGGGGGCGGTCATCATCTCCCTGCCGTTATGGCTGCTGGTCGTGGTTGGGGCGGGGTTGATCGCCATCGCCATGGCGTCTGGCCTGCTGTCGCTGGGCATTCTCAAGAACAGCCAACCGGCGGACCTGCTGCGATGAATATTCACACGAAAGTCCACGGCAAGCACGGCGACTTCGCCATCGAAGCCAACGGCGTGGTCAAGCGCTTCAAGTCCGGCAAGTCCTGGGTCGAGGTGCTGAAAGGCGTCGATTTCGATGCGCGGCACGGCGACCTGACCATGGTCATGGGACCGTCGGGGTCGGGCAAATCGACCCTGATCGCCGCCCTGTCCGGTCTGCTGAAGCCCGAAGAGGGGCGCGTCGACATTCTGGACGTCGATGACCTGTGGCGCCTGTCCACCGGGCGGATCGACAAGTTCCGGCTGGATAACTGCGGCTTCATCTTCCAGGGATTCAACCTGTTTCCGGCCCTGACCGCGCTGCAGCAGGTCGAGACGGTGCTGAAGTTCCAGGGGCTGACGTCCGGTCAGGCGAAGAAGCGGGCCACGATCGCCCTGGAGGAAGTGGGTTTGGGCCACCGCCTGCACCTGCGCCCCGCGGCCCTGTCGGGTGGTGAGAAGCAGCGCGTCGCCATCGCCCGCGCCCTGGCCAAGGATCCCAAGATCCTGTTCGCCGATGAACCGACCTCGGCCCTGGACGGCGAGAACGGTCAGGTGGTGATCAAGCTGCTGCGCCGCGCCGCCACCGAACACGGCGCCGCCGTTATCTGCGTGACCCACGACCCGCGCCTGGAGGCCTGGGCTGACCGGGTCATCCACATCGAGGACGGCAAGATCCTTGATGACCAACGCCGCATTCCCGATCCGAACGCCATCCTGGCGTCGCACTGAACAACACGACTGAACCCCTTAGGACGAAACGCCCAATGCCCGGCTTCCTGAAGAAAAAACGCACATGGTTCGGCCTGCTGCTGGTGATCGTGCTGGGGGTCGGCTTCATGCTGTTCCAGTCCGCCGCCAAGACCAAGAAGGAAGAACAGGCCAAGGCCGCCGCCACCAAGGTCGAGAGCCCCTATGCGGCCATCGCCAACGGCAAGGTCGATGTCGAGGGCGGCATTATCCAGATCGCAGCCCGTCGCGGCGGCATCGTCCGTGAGGTGCTGGTCCAGGAAGGCGAGCGCGTCACCGCAGGCCAGATCCTGGCCCGCCAGGAAGACGATGAACCGCGTCTGGCCGTGCAGAGCGCCGCCGCCGCCGTGGCCCAGGCCGAAAGCCAGTTGAACCAGATCCGCGTCGACATCCGCACCGCCCAGCGCGAGCAGGAGCGTCTGCAGCGTCTGGCCGCCACCAACTTCGTCGCCGCCCAGCGTGTCGATCAGGCGGCGGACGCCGTGGCCACGGCCCAGGCCCGCATGGGTTCGCAGGTCGCTGCGGTCCAGACCGCCCGCGCCCAACTGGATCAGGCCCGCTATAATCAGGAACTGACGGTCATCCGCGCGCCCAGCGCCGGCCGGATCGTTCGCCGCTACGCCAACCCCGGCGCCGGCGCCTCGACCCTGAACGTCTCGACCATGTTCGACCTGGAGCCCGACGCCCCGCGCATCGTCCGCGCCGAAGTGGTCGAAAGCGACCTGCCGAACCTGACCGACGGTCAAGCGGTCGAGATCAGCCCCGAGGGCGATTCCAGCAAGATCTACATCGGCACGGTGCTGCGCCGTGCGGCGGTGTTCGGCGCCCGCAAACTGGCTTCCGACGATCCGTCGCAACGCACCGACGAGCGCGTGGTCGAGGTCGTGGCCTCGGCTGGCGATGCGCCGCTGCTGATCGGCCAGCGGGTTCTGGTCAAGTTCATGAAGCCCGGCGAGACGGCGGGCGCCAAGCGCCAGGCGACGACCGGCGTCGGCCCGGCCCAGGCGATGCGTTCGCAATAAGCAGGGTCCGAAGACCTGAAGACAGAAGAGGCGGCCGGGCGCGACCCCGGCCGCCTTTTCTTTTGCCGTGTGAGGCCGGGGATCATCAGCCTGTGAGTTTTTCGCACAGGGCGCGGCCCTGAAACTCGATTTCCGCGCGGCGCGGCCTGCGGCATCTCCGGGCGATGTCTTCTGTTCGTATGATTGTTCTCGTGCTTGGCCTGGGCCAGGCGGTGGCCTTCGCCTCCAGCTATTATCTTCTGGGCGTCATGGCCGATCCTGCGGCGGCGGCGCTGGGGATCGGCACAGGGCCGGTGTTTCTGGCGCTTTCCGGCGCCTTTCTGGTCTCCGCCGTCCTGACGCCCTATGCGGGCCAGGCGATTGAGCGTGTCGGCGGGGCGCGGGTGCTGGCGGCGTCAAACCTGGCCTTCGTCGTCGCCCTTCTGATGATGGCCGTCGCGCCGCATCCGCTGGTCCTGTGCCTTGGCGTGGTGCTGTTGGGCGTCGGCATGGCGGCGGGTCTTTACGGCACGGCATTCGCCGTTCTGGTCGAGATGCAGGGGCAGGGCGCGCGGCGCGCGATCGCGGCGGTGTCCCTGCTGGGCGCCTTGGGCGGGGCGCTGGGCTGGCCGATCAGCCGCGAGGTGCTGGACCTGGCGGGCTGGCGCGCCGTGTTCGGCTTCTGGGCGGCCCTGCATCTGTTCGTCTGCCTGCCGATCGCCCTGACGATCCTGCCCCAGCACAAGGGGCAGATGAAGGCGGCGGTTGATGTGTCGACGATACGCTGGAGCCCGACCATGATCCGCATGGCGATCTTCTTCGCCGGGGCTTGGGCGGTGGCCTCGGCCATGGCGGCGCACCTGCCGCGCCTGCTGGTCGATCTGGGCATGACGGTGGAGCGCGCGGCCTGGGCGGCGGGTCTGATGGCGGCCAGCGCCATGGCGGTGCGCCTGCTGGACATCACCGTGCTGCACCGCTCGCATCCGATCCTGACGGCGCGGCTGGCCACACTGTTCCACCCGACAGGAGCCCTGCTGGCGGTCCTGCTCGGTGCAGTCGGTGCGCCCCTGGTGGCGGTGGGGCAGGGCTTGGCTAACGGGTTCCTGTCCGTGGCCTCCGGCGCTCTGCCTCTGAAGGTGTTCGGAGCTGAGCGGTACGGGATGCGGCAGGCGCTGATCCTGACGCCCGCCCGCTATGTTCAGGCAGCGGCCCCCGCCGTCTATGCCGTGGCCCTGAATGTATCGCCGGGCGTGGCGCTGGCGCTCAGCAGTGCGATCTGCCTTGGCATGTTCGCGCTCAGCTTCAGCTTCCGCGACGCTTCACCGGCCTGAGAAGTCGCCGGGGCGTTTCTCCAGCACGGCGGCGACGCCTTCCTGATGGTCTTCGGTCATGTGAGCGATGGCCTGCATGGCGGCCGAAAGCTCCAGGATCTGCTCGAACGTCTGGTCGCGCCCCTGCCGCATCAGGGTCTTGGCCATGCGCAGGGCCTGGGACGGCTGGGCGGCGATCTGGGCGGCGGTGGTCAGGGTCTCCTGCATCAACCGCTCATGCGGCACGACGCGGTTGACCAGCCCCCAGCGCTCGGCCGTCTCGGCGTCGATGCTGCGGCCGGTGAACAGCATTTCCGCCGCGCGGGCGTATCCCACATCGCGCGGCAGGCGCCACGCCCCGCCGTCGCCGGGAATAATGCCCAGTTTCAGGAACGGCACGCCGAAGCTGGCGCGGTCCGAGGCGATGCGGATGTCGGCGGTGGTGGCGATGCCGCAGCCCAGGCCCATGGCGGGGCCGTTCACCGCCGACACCAGCGGCATTTCCAGATCATACAGCGACCGCACGATGCGGTGGACGATGCGGCGATAGCGGACGCGAATCTCGGCGCCCGATCCTTCGAACAGGTCGCGCTTGTCGCGCATGGCCGTCAGGTCGCCGCCTGCGGAAAAGGCCCGACCGGCCCCGGTCAGGACCACGCATTTTACGGATGGGTCGGCGTTGGCGCGGGCGCAGGCGTTGGCGAACTCATCGCCATCCGTCATGTCGGGCAGGGCGTTCAGGCGCGCCTCGCGGTTCAGGGTCCAGATCAGGATGTCGCCCTGTCTGTCTTCAGCGATCAGGCCCATGCGTCGTCTCCGTGTCTGGGAGCCGTCATCGGCCAGCGCCGTCGCGTCACGCAAGCCCGGAATTGCAAAAGCCCCGGATAAGACCGGGGCTTCCTGGCTGTCAGCCCTTCAGGCCGTCAGCGTTTCTTGATCGTATAGGGTACGAAGTTGGACGGATGGCTGACCACCCGATTGGAGTTGGACGGCATCTGCCGCGTGTTCACCAGCATCCCGCCCCACAGGGCGAAGGACATCATGGCGTGTTGGAGGTTACGCTCCTTATCGTTCATCTTGGCGTCTCCTTTCGCAGAACGATGAAAAGAGACACGTCGTACCAATGGGGATTCCACCCTCAGTCGTTTCGCGTCAGAACCCAAGATAGTCAGTTTCGCAAAAAATGCAAATTTATCGCTCAGCATTCGGAGTAAATTTTGTGACAGTGTCACGATGACCGAGCCCGCCGTCCGCCCTGCGCCGCCCAAGGCGATCGCCACGCCCTGCGTGATGGTGTGCGCCGTCGATGGCGAAAGCGGCCTGTGTCTGGGCTGTTTTCGGACGTTGAAAGAGATCGCCGGATGGCGCGCGCTGACGGATGATGAACGGGCGGCGGTCATGGCGGACCTGCCGTCGCGGCGCTCGCAGGTCGATCCGTCCAAGCTTTAAGGTTTCATCAGCCAAGTCGCTTCACGGCATCCCAACCTCGGGCGCCTAGAACGGCGATGTCGCGTCTTGCGATGCAGCCACAGCGCCTTTGATGATCCGTGTCGATTTCCAGTCTGCAGCCGTTCTCAGCGGGGCCTTGCTCGCCGCGTTCAGCACGGCCCTGGTCATTCGTCACCTCGAAGGCGGCGGAGAGGCGCTGGCGGCTTCCGCTCCGATCCCGGTCGTCCAGGCTCAGGCCACGGTCCTGGAGCCTGCCACAGGCCGTCCCGCACAGGTCATGCGCGCCGCTGACGGTCACTACTGGGCACAGGCCCGCATCGACGGCCATGCGGTGCGCGTGCTGGTGGACACCGGCGCCAGTCTGGTCGCCCTGACGCGCGACGACGCCCGGCGGCTGGGCGTTAATCCGGCCCCTTCAGATTTCACCGGCAAGGTTCAGACGGCGTCGGGCATGGTGCGGGCGGCGCCGGTTGAACTGTCTTCGGTGTCCGTGTCGGGCGCGCGGATCGACAAGGTTCAGGCCCTCGTGTTCGAAGACGGCCTGTCCTATTCGCTGCTGGGCATGAGCTACCTGGGGCGGCTGTCGGCGTTCGAAGCCACCCCGGCGGGTCTGACGCTAAGGCCCTAAAGATCCTGCATCTGACGGCGGGCTTCGCGGAAATACTGCCAGCCGGTCCACAGGGTGATCACGGCGGCGAACCAGATCAGGAAGACCGCAAAGGTTTCAAACGCCGGTTGCCACGACAAGGGTGAGCCATCCTCGTTCTGCAGGCCGAAACCGCTCCACAACAGGGTCAGCTGCAGGGCGGCCAGCGCCACCATCTGAACCGTGGTCTTCCACTTGGCCGCCAGGGTCACGGGCAGTTCGATGCGGCCCGCCATGGTTTCGCGCAGGGCCGAAACTGCAAACTCGCGGAACAGGATCAGGCCGCAGGGCAGGGCGATGCCGGGCAGGGAGCCAGAGGCCAGCACGCCCAGAATGGCGCCGGTGATCAGAACCTTGTCGGCGATGGGGTCCAGAATTGCGCCCCAGCGCGTGGTCGAGTTCCAGCGTCGCGCCAGGAAGCCGTCGACCCAGTCGGTCGAGGCGGCGATGACGAAGATCCAGAAGGCCCACACCCCAAACTGCAATTGGGTGTCGGGCGACAGCCAGGCGTCCAGCGCGCCGGGCGCCGCCCCCGCCAGCATGGCGAACATCACCACCCCGGCGAACAGTCGGATGCCCGTCAGGATGTTCGGGATCGGATTAATATGGTGGCCGGTGCTCATCGTCATGTCCGTTGCAACCCGCCGGGTGTCGCATGGTTCGGCGATCAGGCCAATGTTCAGGCCAATGTTCAGGTCAGGGGTTCGAACCTGGGCTTGTCCGTCAGGGCGCGCAGCACGCCGTCGGCGATGCCGAAATGCAGGCCGCTGAGCGTCAGGTCGCCTGCCGCCTCGCGTTCGGCGATCCAGGGGAAGGTGCGCAGATTGCGGATCGACAGGCGCACGATGGCCTCTTCCGCCGCGCGCTCCACTTCGTGCGCATCGACGGTTTCGGCGACATGGCGCACGACCGGCGTGCCCTGCGCCACCCAGGGGGCGACGAAGTCCGCGCAGTTGTCGGGCGCGCCGTTCAGCATGGCGTTGACCCCGCCGCAGTGGGCGTGGCCCATGACCACGATGCGGCGCACGTTCAGAACCTTGACTCCGAACTCCAGCGCCGCAGACACGCCGTGCAGCAGGCCGTCAGGCTCATAAGGCGGCACAAGATTGGCCACGTTGCGGACCACGAACAACTCGCCCGGCTTGGCGTCGAAGATCAGGGCCGGGTCGGCGCGGCTGTCGGAACAGGCCACGATCAGGGTGTGCGGCTTCTGGCCCTTGACCAGCGCCTCATACTCCGCGTGGGCGGCAGGCCAATGTTCGGCGCGGAAGCGGTGATAGCCGGCGGTCAGTTCGTCTTCGGATGCGCTCATGCGGCATTCTCTAGCGCCTTGGGCGACGGCAAGAAATCGTGTATACGCGTATATACGAAAGGAGCGCCTCATGACTGTGACCAGCCGAACCTTCCGCAGCGGCAATAGCGACGCCGTACGCCTGCCCAAGGAGATTTCGTTCGGTCCGGGCGTCGAGGTCGAGATCGAGCGCAAGGGCGATGTGGTGACGATCTCACCCAAGAGAAAATCCGTGAAGGAGATGCTGGCCAAGCTGCGCAGCCTGCCCAAGCCGTCCAGCATCGGCGTGCGCGAAGAGGTCGAAATCCCCGATCGGTCCGGCCTTTAAACGTGGCCTATCTGCTCGACACCACTGTCGCCATTCACCTGCGGGACGGCGACGATGAGATCGACGCACGCGTGGACGCCCTGGCGCCTCCGCTCTTGCTGTCGGTCGTCAGTCGGATCGAACTGGAGGCTGGCCTTGTCCGCCCAGATCGCGATGCTCAGGATCGGGCGCGCCGACTGGACGCGTTGCTGGACGTCGTGCCGGTGCTTCCATTTGGTTCGGCGGAGGCCCTGGCCTATCGCCAAATCATCGCGGCCTGCGGCTTCTCGCGCTGCAAGGTGCTTGATCGCATGATCGCGGCCCAGGCCCTGGTGGCGGGGGCGGTTCTGGTGACGCGGAAAGGCGATGATTTCCGCGATGTTCCGGGGCTGACCCTGCTGGAGTGGTGAGGGCGGTCAGCTCTTGCGGAAGAAGGCGTGGATGCGTTCGGCCAGGGGCTGGCTGATGCCGTCCACCTTGATCAGATCGGACACAGAGGCGCGGCCCACGCCCTTGGCCGATCCGAAGGCGTGCAGCAGGGCCTTCTTGCGGCCGGGGCCGACGCCTTCGATCTCGTCCAGCGGGTTCTTCTTGATGTCCATCGAGCGGCGCTTGGCGTGGGCGCCGTTGGCGAAACGGTGGGCCTCGTCACGCAGCCGCTGCAGATAATAGAGGGCGGGCGACTTCAGCGGCAGCATGAAGGGCGCCTTGCCGGGCATGAAGAACTTCTCCATCCCCGCATCGCGATCCGGCCCCTTGGCCACGCCGACCACGGCGATGTCGTCGACGCCCATCTCGGCCATCACAGCCAGAACCTCGGCCAACTGCCCCGCGCCGCCGTCGATCAGCAGCAGGTCAGGGCGCACGGCGTCCTCGCCTTCCTCCTCGTCCTTGACCAGTCGGGCGAAGCGGCGGCGCATCACCTCGCGCATCATGCCGTAGTCGTCGCCGGGCGTCAGGTCTTCGCCGCGAATGTTGAACTTGCGGTACTGGGATTTCTGGAAGCCGTCCGGTCCCGCCACCACCATGCCGCCCACAGCATTTGTCCCCTGGATATGGGCGTTGTCGTAGATTTCGATCCGCTCGGGCCGGGCGTCCAGACCGAAGGCCTCGCACACCTCGTCCAGGATTTTGCCCTGGGCCGAGCTTTCGGCCAGACGACGCCCCAAAGCCTCGCGCGCATTGGTCAGGGCGTGGTCGACCAGCGCCAGTTTCTCGCCGCGCTGGGGCCGCACGATCTCGATCTTGCGCTCCGCCTTCATCGAGAAGGCCTCCTCCAGCAGCTCCAACTCATGCGGGCGGACGTTGGACAGGATCAGGCGCGGGATCGGCTTGTCCTCGTAGAACTGGCCCAGGAAGGCGGCCAGAATCTCCGGGTCGGTGTCGGTCTTGTCCACGCGCGGGAAATAGGCCCGCCCGCCCCAGTTCTGGCCCGCGCGATAGAAGAAGACCTGCACGCAGGCCTGTCCGCCGTCGGTGTGCAGGGCGAAGACGTCGCCTTCCGCCACGCTGTCGGCGCTGACCGAGTTCTCCATCGAAATGGCCGACAGCGCGCGAATGCGGTCGCGCACGCGGGCCGCCTGTTCAAAGTCCATCTCGTCCGACGCCGCCTGCATTTCGCCGGACAGGCGGCTGATGACGGCGCGCGACTTGCCGCGCAGGAAGGCCTCGGCCTCGGTGACCAGTTCGCCGTAGTCCTCCAGCGAGATCAGGCCGGTGCAGGGCGCCGAGCAGCGCTTGATCTGGTGCAGCATGCAGGGCCGCGTGCGGGTCTCATAGACGCTGTCCGAGCATGATCGCAGCAGGAAGGCCTTCTGCAATGTGTTCAGCGTCCGGTTCACCGCCCAGGTCGAGGCGAAGGGGCCGAAATACTGACCCGGCGTCGTATGGGCGCCGCGATGTTTCCTGATCTGCGGGGCGCGATGGTCGCTGCGGATCATCAGTTCGGCGAAGGACTTGTCGTCGCGCAGCAGGACGTTGAAACGCGGCTTCAGCTTCTTGATGAAGTTGGATTCCAGCAGCAGGGCCTCGGTCTCGGACGCCGTGACCACCAGCTCCATCGACCGGGTCTGCGACACCATCAGGCCGATGCGCTGGGTGTGGAAGCGGCCTTGCGCATACTGGATGATGCGCTTCTTCAGCGACTTGGCCTTGCCGACGTACAGGCACGAGCCGTCCTCGCCATACATGCGATAGACGCCCGGCTTGTCCGGCGCGCGCCGGGCCTCGTCTGCGATCAGGGCGGCGGCGGCCAGAGGCGCGGCTTGCGGTTGCGCCGCTTCAGCGGTCGTCGTGTCAGGAATCGGGGGATCGCTCGAAATCATCGCGCCCTATATAGGCGCGCCCGCTCACAGACGCGATTGAGAAGCCGGTCACCACAGGGCGTCGGCGGGTCGTCCCTTGAAGATCTCCTCGATCCGCGCCCGCGTGGCCCGGTGAGTGTCGTCGGGCAGGGCGTCGGGATGGAACCAGCCGATCTCGGCGATCTCGCCATGACTGGTTCGCTCGCCCATGTCGAAAGCGTCGATGCGGAAGACGACGACATGATCGCCGGGAAAGAACCGCTCGTTGGAATGGACGGATAGCAGTGTTGGCTCGCCGCGTGCGATCAGACCGCCTTCCTCACGCAGTTCGCGCACCACGGCGGCCTGGGTCGTTTCGCCTCTATCAACCCCGCCGCCCGGCAGCCACCAGCCCGCCAGATAGGTGTGTTTGACCAGCAGCACGCGCCCGTCGCCATCCACCGCCACGCCCCGCACGCCCAGCGTCTTGCCCCGCGTCAGCCGGGACCAGGCGAAGAACAGCGGGCGGGTGAAGGGTTCGACGTGCCGGCGCCAGGTGGTCATGAGGCGAGCATGACGGGGTTATCGCGGCTTGAACAGCGCGCCGCTCCGCTTTAATCGGGGTGGAACGAACAGGAGCATCCCATGCTGGCTCTCGGCATCATCTTCGCCTTCATCGCCGTCTTCGCGGCCATCAACTATTTCGAGTTCGGTCGGGTTGACTGAACCGTCGGTGCGGGGCGTCGCGCTGGTCACGGGCGGGGCGCGCAGGATCGGAAGAACGATCTGCCTGACGCTGGCCAAGGCCGGCTTCGACGTGGCGATCCACCACCATGCCTCGGGCGACGAGGCACAATCCCTGGCCGATGAGATCGCGGGCATGGGACGTCGCGCCTGTCTGCTGCAGGCCGACCTGAAGGATGAGGCCCGCGTGCGCGGCCTGATCCCCGCCGCCAATGCGGCGCTGGGGCCGGTGACGGTCTTGGTCAACAACGCCTCGGTGTTTCAGGACGACCGGATCGGCGGCCTGACCCGCGAAAGCTGGGACACCCATATCGAAACCAATCTGCGGGCGCCCCTGGTTCTGGCGGAAGCCTTCACCGTCCAGACGAGCCAAGGCGTCATCATCAATCTGCTGGACCAGAAGGTGCTGAAGCCGGACCCGCGCTTCTTCTCCTACAGCCTGTCTCGCAACGGCCTTTGGTGGGCGACCCAGACCCTGGCCCAGGCGCTGGCGCCGGGCATCCGCGTCAATGGGGTGGGGCCGGGGCCGACCCTGCCGTCGATCCACCAGACGCCCGAAGAATTCGCCGCCGAAGCGCGCGGCACCCTGCTGGAAACCCCCGGCAGTCCCGAGGCGGTCGCCGACGCCGTGCTGTGGCTCATTGACGCCCGCATGGTGACGGGCCAGATGATCGCCGTCGACGGGGGCCAGCATCTGGCCTGGCGCACCCCCGACATCCAGGAGTAGCCGCGTGGTCCAGTCGTCGTCGGTGTCGCCGTTTCCGGCGGATGAGCCGCTGCGTTACGAACGTCTGAGCGTCTTTGTGCGCGGGTTGGAGGTCGAGGCCGGGATCGGCGTCTATGACCACGAGCAGGGGCGTCTTCAGCGCCTGGTCATCGACGTGTCGCTGGAGCTGGAGCCGAAACCCATCGAACGGCTGGGCGACACCATCAACTATGAAACCGTGGCCAACGCCGCGCGCGCCATCGCCGCCGAGGGTCATATCGGCCTGGTCGAAACCTTCGCCGAACGTCTGGCGCGGGCCTGTCTGGACGATCGGCGGGTCCAGAAGGCGACCGTGCGGATCGAAAAGCCGGGCGCTTTGCAGGCCGTGATCGCGCCGGGCTGCGAGATCGTGCTGTCTCGCTAACGTCTGATCGGTTGCGCCTGGCCCGCGACCCGGCCATTGTCGCTTGCGAATCCCAGCCGCGAGCGGCGTGAGAAAGCGTTCGATACCCATGGCCGAACCCGGCGATCCGAAAGGCCCAGCGGGCGTAAACCACGATCAGGATCTGGATGATCTGGTCGGCTTTGCATCGCCGCGCGCCTTGGCGGGCCGACCGCGTGAGGCGCAGTCTGACGCCATCATCACCCCCGTGTTCACGCCGACCGACGACCCGGTCGATGAGCGGGAGCCGGACCTGTTTGATCCCCCTGAGCCTGCGCCCCTGACCCCGGCCTTCGCGGAACCGGTTGAGCCGCTGGAGCCGGGGCCGTTCGACCGGACGGAAACCTTCGGCGCGCCGCTTGAAACGCGGTTCTCGGCGGACCGCAAGCGTCGGGTGCGCGCCCAGACCGAACCTCAGACCCAGTTTCAGCCGGACCGTCCGGTTCCGTCGGCCGCTCCGGTCGCGGCGATGCGTGAGGCGCTGGCGCGTGAAGAACAGGCGGAGCGCAAGGCGTCCGCCCCGGCTGCGCCCATGGGCCTGTACGCCATCTATGTGCTGATCCTTCTGGCGGTGCCGACCTTCGGCGCCTCTGCGGTTCTGGCTCTGCTGGCGGTGACGGTCCGGCGGGCGTCGGACGACGCCCTGGCGCGGAGCCATTTCATCTATCAGCAGCGCACCCTGTGGATCGCGGCGGTGACGGCGGTGGTCGGCGCCCTGCTGGTGGTCGTCAATGTCGGGGTTTTCGTCCTGTTCCTGCTGGCGCTGTGGGTGCTGGCGCGCGCGGCCTCCGGCGTCTGGAAGCTGAAGGACGGCAAGCCCGTCGCCAATCCGCGCACCCTGCTGTTCTGACGGAGCGATCATGACGACCCAGCCCAACTTCACATCGGGCCAGGAGCCAGAGGGCAAGGTCGGCGCCCTGATCGCCTGGGCTCTGTTCCTGTTGTCGATCCCCAGCGCGAATGTGCTGGTTCTGGTCGGGCTGGTCGTTTCCTATGTCACGCGCAATACGGCGGTGGGCGTGGCGCGCCAGCATATCGAGGCGCAGATCGCCCTGTTCTGGTCCGTCTTCTGGTGGACCATCGCCGCATGGGTCGCGATCATCGTCAGCGCCATCGCCTCAGTCGTGCTGGTCGGCATTCCCTTCCTGATCCTGTCCCTGCTGATCTGGTTCCTGATCAGCGTCTGGTTCACGGTGAAAAGCGCGCTGGGACTGATCAACCTGCTGCAGAACAAGCCTATCTGACGCACCCGCCCGATGGAACGTCCCTCCGCCCCGTCTGTTGATGGCTCGAAGGAGTTCATCATGGGTCAGTTCAAGGACGATGCGATCGAAAACCGCTTCGAGCAGGATTTCGACGGGGATGCGGGCGCGGGCAAGGTTTGGGCGGACTACGCCGTTCGCGGCGGCGCCCGCATGATCCTGCACGTCGAGGCGGAGAAGGGGCTGCGCGGTTCAGGCGCGGCGGCCAAGTTCATGCAGTCGATGGCGGAATACGCCCGCGAGAAGGGGCTGATGCTGTTCCCGCGCTGCAGCTACGCCGTGGCCTGGCACAAGCGCCACCCGGACTATGACGACGTGCTGGCCTGAGGGCGCAGATCGTCAGCCGATGCGGTTGACGATGGTCTTGATGGTCTCGGCCCGCGTCGGCAGGTCGGCGGCGATGCGCGAGGCGATCTCACGGGCGCCGACCGGATAGGCGTCGCCGCCGCCAGCGATTTCCTTGGCCTTTTCGGCGGCCTGGAGCAGCAGGCGCTCCAGCTGCTCGATCTCTTCCAAGGCCAGGGCATGGGCTTCAAGCTGCAGGCGTTTGACGCGTTCGCCCGTCGTCTCAGGCGCGCGCATCAGGTCGTAGATGGCGGCTTCGGTTCCGACCAGGCGAAGGTCGGGCTTGGCGTCTGATCCGGTCTTCTTAGTCATGGAATCGGCTCCTTCTAATCGCGAGCCCTGACAAGGTGCGTGTTCCCGCGCGCGCCGTCGAGCGGCGGTTTAACGGTTGTGTCCGCTCTGTGGCCGCGACGCATCGTTTTTCACCGGTTTGGCGACCTTTTTACAGTTCAGGCGCGCGGGCCGGGACCATGGCCGGGGCGACGACGGGGGCCAGGACGCCGCCCGCGACGGCGCGCAGGGGCGAGCGGGGCGTGTGCAGCACGGCCGGATTGACGCTGACGCCGTCCTGAGCCGGGGTCACCAGGAAGCCCTTGGCCGCTAGCCTGTCGCCCGAGCGCACGCGCGAGGTCCACACTGAGATCGGCGCGGCCAGCAGCAGCGGCAGGACGATGGGGGCGAACCAAGTCGCCAGGTCGGGGCGGACGCACAGGGGAATGATGAAGGCCACGCCGGCGGCCATCTGCCAGCGCATGGCGCGGAAGGCGTCGGACCAGGCCAGGCCGTCGGCCTCACGCTGCTGGGCGGTCCAGCCGGCGTCGTGGCCGGACAGGATCTGGATGAAGGCCTTGGTGTTGGCGACCATCAGTATGGGGGCAAGGATGGCCGACAGGGCGATCTCGGCGGCCATGCCCTTGGCGATGGCGCGGCGTCCGCCGAAGGCGCGGCGTTCGGCCGGGCGGCTCAGCACCAGGGCGGCGCCCATGAACTTGGGCCCGATCAGCAGCACGCCCGACAGGAAGGACGCCAGCATGAAGGGCGTGAACTGCGGGTTCAGGATGTAGAAGAAGCTGGTCCAGTCCACCGGATAGAACATCTGGATGAACAGGCCGACCATCAGCGACGCCAGCCACAGGGGCGACGACAGATAGGCCATGCAGCCCATCACCAGCTGCAGGCGGCTCATGGGCGACAGGCCCTTGGCGCCGATCAGGCCCAGGTGCTGCAGGTTGCCCTGGAACCAGCGGTGATCGCGACGGATGAAATCGGTGATCGAGGGCGGGGTCTCCTCCCACGATCCGTCCAGGGCGGCGGTGACGTGCACGGCCCAGCCCGCGCGGCGGATCAGGGCGGCCTCGACCACGTCATGGCTCAGGATATGGCCGCCGAAGGGCTTCTTGCCCTTGAGCGACGGCAGGCCGCAGCAGGCCGCGAAGGCGCGCGTGCGGATGATGGCGTTGTGGCCCCAGTAGCTGGATTCCGAACCGGTCCAGTAGGCCAGGCCCGCGGCGGCGACGCGGCCGTACAGGCGCACGCTGTACTGTGACACGCGGGCGAAGATGGTGCGGGCCTTGATGATGACCGGGGCGGTCTGGATCATGCCGACGCCGGGGTTGCGCTCCATGGCGTCAACCATGCGCAGCAGGGTCTCGCCCGCCATTGTGCTGTCGGCGTCCAGAACGATCATGTTCTCATAGGCGGCGCCGAAGCGACGGATCCACTCCGACAGGTTGCCGACCTTGCGTTCGGCATTGTCGGTGCGGCGGCGATAGAAGGCCTTGGACCCCGCGTTCATGCGGAAGGACTGGAACACCGACAGTTCAGAGGTGATCGCCTCTTCCTTGGTCGAGTCGCTCAGCACGAAGATGTCGAAGGCGGCCGAGGCGCCGAGACGCGCCAGCGAGGCGTCGATCTGGGCCAGGCGCGCAAACGAGGCGCGGGCGTCTTCGTTGTACAGCGGCATCAGCAGGGCGGTGCGGGTGCGCGGCGTCTGCGGGTGGGCGGCGAACATCAGGTCGGCCTGGTCCTTGCCGCGCAGCATGACGACCAGACCCATCAGGCCGCTGACGAACCAGCAGGAGATGGCGGTGATCAGAACCATGAAGATGCCGAAGGCCAGCATCTCGGTGCCGTCCCAGCCTTCACGGGCGTACAGATAGAAGGGGGCGATAGCCGACAGACCGGCCATGAACAGGGTTCCGGCCAGCAGCATCAGTCGACGCATGGCGATGTTGCGCGGCGAGGTGACCGGCGTGACCGATCCCGCCGAGGCGGTCGTGTCCGTCAGCGACTGGCGCGGCATCTCCAGGGGGGCTTCGTCAGGCAGCCAGGCCCAGGGTGCGATCGTCTTCTGGATGTCGGCGTGTTCGACAGCGCGGATAGACAGCTTGGTCATGCCGTTCAAGATGCCCCCTGATGACCATTCGTCGTCCGGAAGGCGGGGCGACGCGGAATGCTGCACTGCAGCGACTTCGCCTATAGTCGATCACATTCGCGCGATTTTCAATCACGCGATGTTGATCTGAGCGAAAAAAAGCGTGGATTCCTACCGCGGATTTGCGATCACGGCCTCGTGAAGGCCGTCAAGCGGCGCTTCGATGGCGAGTTGTCGCAATTTTCGCTCCAGAACCCAGGCGGCGACCCCGACCCAGCATACCAGGACGATGGCGTAGATTCGCTCCCACCACCCGACATTGGCGTCATTGACCGTGCCGGGGAAGACCAGATGCTTGGTCATGACGGTCAGGATGGCCATCAGAACGAAGGTCACGGCCAGGAAGATCTTCAACCGCGTCAGGTCGTTTCGCGCGGCCAGGCCCCACAGAAGCAGCAGGGGCGCCAACTGGATGCCCAGACCCAGGTTGATGACCATGTGGCGCGGGTCCGGCCATGGATAGAGGGTCGACAGCGACAGGCCTGCGCCCGCCAGAATGAAGACGATGGCGATGACAGCGGCCGGGATGCGTGCGCGCGTCAGGGCATAGATGGTCAGGCCGAAACCGATCCCCGCCAGGGCCGCCATGAGCCCGGCTGCGAACAGGCCGGCGTTGAAGATCATCGGCTTGCGCGCCGTGGCCCCGCCCAGCTCGCTCAGATACTGGGTGGCGTTGTTGAAGTCGGGATAGGCGGCGATGGCGACCGCGACGACCAGCAGGGCGATCACGGGGGCTGCCACCCCGACGCCCAGCAGATGCCGACGACGACGATAGGGCGTCCTGGCCTCTGGCCGCAGGTCGATGGGCCAGGGCTTGTCGTCCAGCGGCTTCAGCCCCCACAGCGGCCGGATGAAGGGGATGCGCTTGACCACCTCATAGATGGCCAGACTGCCCAGGAAGGTGATCAGCACCAGCGACAAAAGCTCCACCGGCGCCGACAGATTGGCCGGGCGGATGATCCAGACCGCGATCACCAGAACCGTCTGGTGCGCCAGATACAGGGGGAAGGTGGCCTCTGTCAGATACTTCAGCACCGGGCTGGACCTGTCGCGCAGATACAGGCTGCCAAAGCCCAGGATCGCGGTGATCACCGCCCACTGGTCGATGCCATAGACGATGGCCTTGGGCACGCCCCAGAAGGCCCGCCCGCCCGGATGCCAGACCTGGGCCATCATGATCGGCAGGGCGACGGCGGCCAGGGTCACGCTGACCCAGCGCAGCCGCTCCATGTCGCGCCAGATGCTCTCGCGGCCCACGATGGCGAAGCCGAAGACGAAGGCGACCAGCGACAGGGCGTGATTGTACCAGTCCACCGTCAGGGTGTTGGTCAGGCCGAAATAGGGGAACAGGGCGATGCGGATGAAGATCAGATAGAGGATCGGCAGAACCAGCACGCGCCAGCCCCGCAGATGCTGCTCCAGCCAGTCGCCGATGCGCTGGATCAGGCCGGGCTGGCGCCACAGCAGGATCGTCACCGCGCTGTAGGCGGCGATATAGACGATGAACCACAGATGGTTGACCGGAACGCCGTCCATCAGGCCGCGCCAACTGAACTCACGCGCCATCCAGTCCAGATAGCCGTCCATGCCGCCGGGCCAGTTCGCCTTGTCGCGCGCCTCGATCCACGACTGCAGCGGCACCAGCGCCACCGTGCCGAACAGCAAGGGCGGGACCAGACGGGCGAACCGGGCGCGGGTCACCTCACGCGGCGTTCGGCGCAGGGTCATGAACCGCAGGGCCGCGCCGGACACCAGAAACAGCAGCGTCAGCCGCCATGGGTTGGTGATCAGGATCGCCTCGCGCATCCACTCGAAGGTGTGGGCGCTGTGCACGTGCCAGCCATAGACGCCGTATACCAGGCCGACGTGATACAGGATCAGCAGGGCGAAGGCGCTTACGCGGATCCAGTCCAGATCATAGCGACGCGCAGACGTGGCAGAAGACGAGGTCACGGGCGCGTCTATGATCCGCTCCGTACGGTCAAGCAAGCGGGCGAATGGTCTCGCTTGAGCCGGTCTGGGTTGTGGCTTGCCGCTCAAACGGCTTCAGGTTGCGCAAGACCGAGGGCGGTCAGGGTGGCGGCGATCGAGGCGTCCTGCGCGGCCTGATACAGCGCCATCTCGTCTTGGACCGGCCGACCCAGCGCCTTTTCGAAATCGGCCTTGGCCGGATCGACCGCATAGGCGGACGCCCGCGCCTCAGTTCCCAGATTGGACTGGAAGATGCCCGCTGCGCTGACGGGCAGGAAGTCCTCATAGGTGATGGGTTCGGCGATGACGTGGCCCAGGTCGATCAGGGCTTCCAGATCATCGGTCTCGGCCCGCGCAGCCAAGCCTTGCGGCGTCGCGCGATAGCGGAACCAGCCCAGGCCTTCGCGACGCATGGCGGTCCAGTCGTCGGGCAGGGCGGAGAAGTCCTTATTGACCAAAGCTTCGTCATACAGGGCGCGGCCTGTCGGGGTCAGGGCGCAGCCGCGCTGTTCGATTTCGCCGAAGCGGGCGGTGTGCGCGCCTGCCACGGCGCCGGCGTCGGACGGGAAGGTGATCGGCTCCTGCAGCGCCTTGAAACTGGTCTGGCGCAGCAGGATGGGGCATTCGCGGGCTGGCGGACCTTCGATGGTCTCCTTGGGCGTGATGCCGCGCGCAGGCATGGCGGCCTGCGCGGCGTCGATGTCCAGCGTGCGCGGCGTCAGGTGGTTGATGTGCGGGCCCTTGAAGCTGACCACGTCGGCGATCAGGCGGTGCGCGGCGACCAGACGCTCATAGGTTTCCGCGCTGACGGTGGCCTGGGCGTGCCAGCGGAAGGTCTCCAGCAGTTCGGCGACGAACTTATCTGTCTGCGCCTCGTCCAGGCCGCCCGTCCGTTCCGCCGTGTCGATCAGTTCGCGCGCGCCGGGGGTGAAGATGTCGCGCCGCGCCAGGGTCGCCGCCGCCTCTTCACGCAGCGCTTCGTCCTCGATCAGCTCCAGCCGCAGCAGGGACGTGAAGACCCGGAACGGATTGCGCGCCAGGGCGGCCGGATCGACAGGCCGGAAGGCGGTGGAGTGAACCGGCACGCCAGCGGGCGCGAGGTTGTAATAGCTGACAGGCTCCATCCCCATGACTGCAAAGGTGCGGGCGATGGTGGCCAGTTCGTCCGCCGTGCCGACGCGGATGGCGCCGTGCCGCTCCTGCGACAGGCGCGCCAGTTCGCCTGACGCCGCCAGCCGGTCGGCGTTGGCGGTGTCGGTTTTCAGCGTCTGGGCGTTGATGTCCGCCACCAGGGTCAGCAGATCGCCGTATTGGGGCACCTCGGCGCGGTACATGGCCGACAGGGCGGCCGAGAAACGGCTGCGGATTTCGTCAGGATGGACGAAGGCGGACATGGACGGCTCCCTTGGTGTTTTGACCCATCCCTACCCCGGCAGGTCGCCGGGCGAAACCCGGCGACCTGGGGCGTTTTGTCGGACGCGGTTAGGCCTGAACGCCGACGCCGATGGGGCAGACGACGCCGGTGCCGCCAATGCCGCAATAGCCATTGGGGTTCTTGGCCAGATAGCCCTGATGATAATCCTCGGCGAAATAATAGACGCCGGCCGGTTCGATCTCGGTCGTGATGACGCCGCGCCCCGCCTTGGTCAGGGCCGCCTGATAGGCGTCGCGCGACGCCTCGGCCTCACGCTGCTGTTCGTCGTTCAGGGTGTAGATGGCCGAGCGATAGGTGGTGCCGATGTCATTGCCCTGGCGCATGCCCTGGGTCGGGTCGTGGTTCTCCCAGAAGGCCTTCAGCAGTTCGGCATAGGAGGTCGCCTTCGGATCAAACACGACCTGAACCACCTCGGTATGGCCCGTGCGTCCTGTGCAGGTTTCCTCATAGGTCGGGTTGGGCGTGATGCCGCCGGAATAGCCGACCGAGGTGACCCAGACGCCGGGCAGGTTCCAGAAGATGCGCTCGACGCCCCAGAAACAGCCCATGCCGAAGATGGCGGTCTGGAACCCCTCGGGGTGTGGGCCCTTCAGCGGGCGGCCCGTGACGAAATGCACCTCGTCCGTATGCAGCGGCGTGGCGCGGCCGGGCAGGGCGGTTTCCGGCGTCGGCAGTTCGGCGGTCTTGGTGAACAGCATGGAGCGTTCCTTTTCGGCAATCGTCTTCAGCGCCCATATGGGGACGTCGGATCGACTTGCCCAGCGGGAGAAGGCGTTCGCCGCGACCTTTGTCAGGCGCGGCTTTGTCCGAACGCGAACTGAAGCCCCAGCAGGAAGGCCCAGAAGGCCGCGATGGACGGCGTCTGTAAGGCGTAGTCCGTCGTGCCGTGGATCAGCACCACCAGGCTGGCGGCGACCAGACCGCGCGCCGTCGTCTGGCCCTTGCGGACCTTGCCCGTGCGCCAGACGCCTACGGCGATGATCACCCCGATCAGCAGGACCATCGGCGTGGCCCCGACAATGCCTGCCTCTTCCAGCCACTGGATATAGAGGTTGTGGGTCGCGCGGATCAGCCAGAGATCCTTGTAGTTCTCCGCCGTCATGATCTGGCTGTTCACGTCGTTGAACGTGCCCAGGCCGTATCCGAACAGCGGCGAATCCAGGAAGGCCTGCCAGTGGGCGGTGAAGATGCTGGTCCGCACCAGAGTGTCGCGATCCAGAGCATCGAAACGCGACCACAACAGATCATTGCCGCCAAGCAGCAGAACGGCGCCGACGACCAGCAGCACGGCGCCGCTGATCAGCACCGGCAGACGGCGGCCCTTGTTCTCGATCATGTCCCACAGCAGCAGCACGCCCGCCGCGACGACGGTCGCCGCCACGCCCATGCGCGAAGCCGTCAGCACCAGGCAGGTGACGAACAGCAGGACAAAGGCCAGCGGCACAGCCACTTCGCCCAGTTGTTTCATGACGTCCGCGCCCTTGGCCTGACGCCAGCGCCGCAGCAGGTTGGCCAGACCGATGACGGTCAGAATGCCGAAGACCGAGGCGCCGCTGTTGGCGCTGAGGAAGCCGCCTGACAGACGCCCGCCCGCCATGATCTGCCCCCCGGACAGGAAGCTCAGCAAGGCTATGGCCGCATAAACGGCGCCGAGCGCCAGCAGGACATCGACCGTTGCGCGCGCCCGGTCCGACCGGGCGCCTTGCAGACAACCCAGGACGAAGACGCAGCCCAGGCCCACCAGCTTGGTCATTTCGAGAATGGTCGCCGACCGGTTCACGGTCGACGATCCGGCCATGTCCGCCCAGGTCCAGATCGGATGAGGGCCGCCGGGCGTGAATGGCGTCAGGCTCCATGCCGCCACGCCCAGTGTGATCAGGAACAGAACGGCCAGCGGCCAGACCGGCTTCAGGTCAAAAAGCCCGATGCGCGCAGGCGGCGCGGCCAGGGCCGCAACCAGCAACAGGCCCAGCACCACGCTCAGCCACTGGGCCGCGGCGACATGGTTGGCGCCAAAGGTCAGGTGGGCGGCGAACAGTAGGGCTGGGACGACGCCCAGCATGATGCGACTGCGCCAATCAACGCGCTCCGGGCCGCCCTTTGAGGACGGCCCGGCAAACGCCGTAGAACGGCGACGACGACGATGTGAGGTCTCAGACATTCAGTCCGCCTCAGGAGGCGTAGTACTTCTTATATTCAGAATAATAGTAGCCGGAGTCGCCGTAGCCGTAGCGGGCCTGGGCGTTCATATCGACCTGCGTCAGGGCCAGACCCGAGACGTGGGCGCCGGATTGCTCCAGCAGCTTCAGGGCGTTGGCGATGGCCTTTTCAGGCGTCTTGCGCCAGCGGGCCAGAACCACGGTCGCATCCGAACGCGAGGCCAGAACGCGGGTGTCGGCGACGGCCAGAACCGGCGCGGTGTCCAGGATGACCAGGTCGAAGCTTTCACGCAGGGTAGCGATCAGCTGGGTCATGGCCTCGGAGCCGAACACGTCCTTGGGCGTGAAGCTGTTCTTGGCCAGCGGCAGGACATAGGCGCCTGACGGTTCGTCCAGCAACAGGGCCTGGTCCAGGGTGGCGCTGCGGTTCAGAACCTCGATCAGGCCCTTTTCAGGCTCGACGCCCAGCAGTCGGTTGACGTTGCGGCGACGCAGGTCGCAGTCGACCAGAACCACGCGGGCGCCCGACTGAGCGGCGACGCGCGCCAGACAGACCGAGGTCGTGGTCTTGCCTTCAGCGGGCAGGGCGGAGGTCAGGGTGATGACCTTGGTCTGTTTGCCGACGCGCGAGTACAGGATCGAGGCGCGCAGGGCGCGGACCGACTCCGCGAAACCGGACAGCGGCTTCTTGAGGACATAGTCGACCGGGGTTTCGTCGCGGTCCACCGGATCGGCGACCGAAGACATCATCGGCACCGAGCCGAGGTTGGGCAGGCCCAGCTTGCGCTCTACGTCCTCGGCCGTGGTCAGGCCCGAGTCGAGCATTTCAGCCAGGACCACGCCTGCCAGACCGCCGCCGATGGCCAGCACGAAGCCCAGGGCCAGGTTCAGCGGGATGTTGGGCGAAGACGGCTTGGTCGGGATCTTGGCGCGCGACACGACGCGGGCGTCGGACTGTTCGATGCCTTCCGAGGCGCTGGTCTCTTTGAAGCGGTCCAGGAAGCTCTGGTACAGAGTCTGGACGGACTGGGCGTTGCGCTCCAGTTCCGACAGACGGACGCCGGCCGCGTTGTTGGCGGCCAGGGTGCCGCGGGCGCCGCCCAGGCTGGACGCCATGGAGCTGGTGCGTTCACGGGCCACCTGAACGCGGGCTTCCAGGTTGGAGATGATGCGTTGAATCTCGGCCTGGATCTGGCTGTCGATATCGGCCAGCTCGCGTTGGGCGCGCAGCATGTCGGGGTGGCGGGGGCCATAGCGGCTGGACAGGTCGGCGACCCGGCCCGAAACCTCGGCGCGGCGGGCGCGCAGTTGCTGCACGACCTGCGAACCCAGGGCTTCACCGACGTCTTCGCCGGTCGAACCGGCGGCCAGCTGACCGCGTGCAGTGCGCAGACGGGCTTCCTCTTCGGCCTGCTGGGCGCGGACGGTGGCGAGCTGTTGGTTGTAGGTCGAGATTTCCTGCTCGGTCAGTGTGGCGCCTTGCGAGCTCAACAGGTTGTTGGCGGCGCGGTACTGGGCCACAGCCGCATCGGCCTGTTGCACTTCAACGCGCAGTTCGCCGAGACGATCGTTCAGCCAGACATTGGCCTGGCGGGTGGCGTCGAACTTGGCTTCCAACTGCTCCAGAAGATAGCGATCGGCGAAGGTGTTGGCGATCCGCGCAGCCTTGGCCGGGTCTTCCGACGCGAAGCCGACGTTCATCACATAGGTCAGACCGGCCCGGCGGATGCTCAGGCGCTTCAGCACCGCATCAACGACCTGCTCCTTCTCCTTCTGCGCGGCGACAGCGTCGAGACGGTCGCGGGCCGCGTCAGGGGCGGCTGCGCCGAACAAGACGCCGATGCCGCCGATTACCGACTTGATCGGGCCAGGGTTGCCGAGAGCGTTGTTGAATTCGGGATCATCCTGCAGTTTCAGCGTATCGACGACGCGCTCAGCCAACTGGCGGGATTTCAGGATTTCGACTTCGGTGTCGACGACGCTGGAGTCAGCCGACAGGCCGGAAAGCACCGCTGCCGAATCGACAACCTGAGCCTTGCGGGTGTCGATCATCAGATTGGCGGTGGCGGTGTAGAGCGGTGTCGCCTGAACCGTGACGACGATGGTCGCCACCATCACCAGAATGGCGACAGCCAGAAACAGCTTCAACCGACGGCGGAAGACGGCGATCAGGCGATGAAGATCAATCGCCTGGCCGAGGGAGGCGGACCAGCCGCCTCCCTCTCCCCATTCACCCGAAGGCTCGCCCCGTGAACCGGCTTGTGCCGAGCGCGCGTCGAAAATCTGATTCATGAGGAGACCATGCTGTCGGAAATGACAGCCTTACGCTTAGAACTGTGAGACCAAGGAGAGCATGACGCGGTTCACGTTGTACTTCACGCCCGCGTTCGCGCCGTCCGAGGACTGCTTCAGGTGGCTGGCCGTCAGGCTGACGCCCAGGTTCCGGTTCAGCAGATAGGTGCCGCCCGCAGCAATGCTGAAGCGGTCGTCATCGCGATCAATGCCGTTGTACTCATCACGGTTGAAGTTGGTGTTGGCGCTCAGAATCACGTTGCGCAGCAGTTCATGATCCACAGCCAGGCCCACGCCGTTCGACAGATAGCCGCCCGAGCCGACGATGCCGGAATCTTCAATGGTGCGCGAACCGGTGACCGTTAAGGTCGTCAGTTCCGTGGGGAACCACTGCACCTGGGCGCGGGCGCCGAAGCCGTCGATGTTGCTGAAGGCGGCGCTGTCATACTCTTGGCTGATGTAGCCGACGGCGAGCTCGCCGCGGGCGACGGCGCCGACTTCGAAGTTGACGCCGACCAGAGCTTCATATCCCGAGGAGTCGCGGTTCGGATCGGTCGGGGTCGAAGCGACCTTGTAGCTTCTGTCATTGCCAGTGACCTGCACGAAGAAGGCGGTCGCGGGGCTGAAAGCGTAATCGACGCGGCCCGACAGGCTCGAGACGTCACGGTCGCGGTTGGTCTGGTCGATGACGGCGCCCGTCAGGGTTTCACCATTGCGATAGTCGAACGAACGGAAATCACCACGACCCGACAGCTTCAGGCGCCCCGTGACGCGCGTGGCGGCGATGAAGGCCTGCGTCAGATCATATTCGATCGGCTTAGCGCTGGCGACCGGGGTGTTGGACGAGGTGCGGGGCTCCGTCAGCTCCGCATAGTCGGCGCCGAAGGCGATATTGGCGGCGCGATTGATATCGACCCGACCCGAGGAGCCGATGCCCCAGTTGTTGGTGTCTTCAGTGCCGTAATCCGAATAGCGGCTGAAATCGCCGCGCACATAGGCCTGAAGGAAGTGGCGGGACCAGCCGGATTCCACAGCCAGTTCAGGCTTAACGCGGAAAATAATGTCATCCACAGCGCCGTTTTCGGTGGCGTAGACGTTGTCGTTGAACTCGACGTCGGCCTGAAGGCGCGGGAAGACGGTGAAGGCGCCGGCCGGCAGGCCGAGAGCTTCATATTCGGGGTGAGCGCGGTCACGCACAGCGACTGCACGGTCACGGGCGAACAGATCTCCCGACTGAGCCAAGGCGGCGCGAAGTGCGCTGTTGGACGATTGCGCCGAAGCCATGCCGGCGGGGGCAATCGTGGTCACGGCCGCGACAAGCGCCAGCCCTTTCCGCATCACGGACATGGTAACCTCTAAATCTTATAGGGCGAGCCAAGCGAATCGGCTCGTTTCATATGCAGCTTGAATTAAGGATCGGGCCGGATGTCGAATCCGGCCCGACACAGATTAGTTCTTGGCCGGACGGTAGTCCGAGCCGCCGCCGCCGCCGCCGCCGGCCGAGGGCGGTGCGCCGAGCGGTGCGCCGCCGACGGCGCCGCCCGAAGCGGCACCAGCGCCGGTCGGGTTCGCGGCTGCCGAAACTTGGGATTGAACCGAGCCGACGGCTGCAGCGGCGGCCGGCGACAGGGCGCCCGAAGCGGCCAGTGCGGCGCGGGCAGCGCCCAGAGCAGCCGTAGCTGTCGCGGGGCTTGCACCGCTGACGGCGATGGTTTGCTGGATGGCGGCTTCAACAGCAGCCTGGGTTTGTTCGGCTGAGAGGCCCTGGGCAGCAGCATCTGCCTGAGCCTGGACGACCGCAGCCTGGATTGCGGTGCTCAGCGCCGCGACCTGATCTTGTGCGACGGCCATGGCGGGAACGGCCACGACAGCCGTGCCAGCCGCCAGCGCAAATGCGCGCATGGCTGCAGCGATAAGAACGGACTTGTACATGGTGGCCCCTCCGATAGGTGGTTAAGTTAGTGTGTGCACTATGCCCGAACCGTCTAGCTTAATGCCAGCGTTATTCAAAGAGCTTGGCAGTGATGTTTTTCGCTGTTGCGAAAAGGAAACGGTTCAGCTTGTCTGAAGCCGCATTCATTAACCTTGTCAAAGCCTAAGGTAAAGGCAGGGCTTTGGATGTGTAACGTCGTTTTTCATCACTTCGCTGAAAGGCATGGGCGACAGAGGCTGTTGCAAGCAAGATCAGCATCAACCACCCTGTGGCATTTAGCAGCAGGCTGGTGGTGGCCGTGTGAATGCTGTCGTCGAGCAGGTTGGATAGATGCAGGAGAACAGCGAATCCTTGCAGGCCCATCAGAAGAACAAGCCACCGGTCGCTCCAGCGGAAGACAACTAGGCCGTACGCCAGAAAGACGAGGATCGAGCGAAGCTGGACCATCCACTCGACCTGATTCAAATCCAACGCGGACATCAGGACGTACAGGCCCAGCGCATCAACCAGAGCGATGATCGCGCAGGCGCGATGAGACGGTCCGCCCAGCAACAGCGCGACGGCGATGACGATGAACCCCGCAGCAAAGCCCAGAATTTGATAGAGCGTGGCGAGTGCCTGAAGCAGGTCCATGGCGACCCTCCTGGGGGCACCATGGACAAGGGGGCGGGGGCGGTAAAGACGTCAGGCGCGCAGTTGCACGATGTTTTCAATGGCTGCCGTCGGCTTTGACGGGACTTCTTTTGAGTTGCCAGGAATTTCCGCGACGGTGATGCCCAGTTTGCGCTGCACCGCCGACAGGCTTCGGTGCGCCTCAATCAGGGAGCCGCGCGCCGTGGTCATGTCGGTCAGTGCGGAGCAGACGGAGGCGACGGCGGGTTGGGCCCAGGCGCCGTTCACGCCGGCCTGAATTTGCAGCTGCGGCAGTTCGGCGACGAGAAGCGAGGCGCGCGACATCGCGTCATCCATCGCGCGTTCGGCTTCATTGATGATGGCGGCCACGCGGGCTGCGGCCTGCAGTTGATCGGACATGAGGGAGCTCCACCGCGCGACGGCGGTTTGCTGAAGTTGAATTTCGACGGGATTCAGGGCTGCGCTTGGATCGACTGGACCAGTCTCTGCAAGGAGACTGCGCCGTAAAGCGCCGCAGGCACGATGATCGCCAGTCCAAGCGCGATGCCGACGGCTGTCAGCAGTCGCAGAAACGGGCGACCGGCAGGGCTTAACTGTGGAGCGGTCTCTTCGGCAGGTCTGACAGGCAGGACGCCGAGCACAGGATCTCGAACATCAACATCTGTCCGGACAGAAAGGGCGCCTGTTGTTGCAGGGCGGACACCAGGAACGGGATCATGTTCCGGTGCGTACGTCCCGACGCCACCAGCTCCAGAGCCTTCTGGAAGTCGCCGTAGGTCATCGGGGGCATCAGGTCGTCCGGCGAGATCGGTTGCCGAGCATGGTCTGTCATCGTCATTTGTTCCCTCCACGTGAACAGGTGGAGGAAAGCCGACAATCATGTCCGCGCCTATTGCGTCTGATTCCCTATGGGGATTTTCCCCCATGGGCTGGAGTGCGCCTTCATCAAGCAGCAGCCGCACGGCCTCGTCGCGGGATGCGACGCCCAGCTTCCTGCAGGCGCTTGCGACCTGGGCGTCGATCGTCTTTGGGGCCTTGCCGGTGAGCCGGGCGATCTGCTTGCTGCGGTAGTGGGCGGCGACATAGGCCATCACTTCGCGCTCGCGATCGGTCAGCAGGTTGGCGGGACCTGGCTTGTTTTCGGCAAGCGGCGTCATTTTAAAAGGTTAATGCCTTCTCAGGGGCGGCGTCCACCCCTGACGGTAAAGCTCGATTCGGCGGCATGGGTCTGATTCAGCCCGCACCTTTCGCAGCGGTCGATCCGCGTTCGACAAAGTCAAAGGCGACCACGCTGCTGTCGGGAAGCTCGGGGACGCCGCTCTTGAACCGGATCAGCAGGTCAGCGGCTGTCGAGGTCATTTCGGCGATAGGCTGAATTACAGACGACATGTCGGCGAACCTGGCCAGGGGCGTATTGTCGAAGCTGATCACAGACAGGTCTTGCGGCACCGACAGGCCGTGCTTCTCGGCGGTGCGCAGGGCGGCCAGAGCCATGCGGTCGTTGCTGGCGACGACGGCGGTGGGCGGCGAGGGCAGGGCCAGCAGGGTCTCCATAGCGTCGACTGCGGACTCATAGCTGAAGTCGCCGCGTCCGATCAGGGCTTCATCAAGTCCGCCAATGGACGACCTCATCGCCTCGCGATAGCCATCCAGCCGGGCGCCGCTGAGCACATACTGGTCGCTGCCGGTGATGAAGGCGACGCGGGTATGGCCCAACTCCAGCAGGCGGCGAGTGGCGAACTCGGCCGCCTTGCCGTCGTCCATCGAGATCGAGAAGCCGTCGCCCGTGGCCACAGAGCCGATGCGGGCGAAGGGCAGGCCCAGCTTGGACAGCAGGCCCGTGATGACGGGGTTGTCGGAGTGCGGCGGCGTCAGGATCACGCCGTCAGGGTGCAGGGCCGAAATGGCCGCCGTCACTTCACGTTCGACATGTTCGGACCCGGTGTCGACCAGTTCAAAGATCATGCGATAGCCGTGCGTCTCGCACTTCAACATGCCGCCCATCAGCATCTGGTCGACCCAGTCCGTGCCTTCGCCCGAGCGCCAGCCCTCGATGGTGCGTTCCTTGTCGTTCAGCGCCATCAGCAGGAAGGAGCGCGAGCCGCCCATGCGCCGCGCCGCCAGGCTGGGCACGTAACCGAGCTTGGCCACGGCGGCCAGAACGCGCTCCTGCACGACCGGACGCACGTTCGGCTCCTTGTTCATCACCCGAGAGACGGTCTGAAGCGACACGCCGGCCTCTGCAGCGACGTGTTTGATTGTAACCGCTCGGCGCAAACGACAGCTTCCTTGTTTCCGGCTCTACATAGAGCCGGTCTTCACCGTACGAAAGTCGGATCGCATCCTACACGGGCGCCAGCCATTCCGGCGACGGCGCCGTGCAGTGGTCGCGCAGGAAGTCGCCGTGTGTCGGCAGCCCCAGAACGGCGTGGCGTATGGCGGCCGCCCCCTGATCCAGATAGCGGGGCATGTCGGTGAAATCGATCCGGTCGGTCAATGGATGATAGGCGCGCGGCTTCACTCCCATGCCTTCCAGAACGGACTGCCAGCTGACGCTGCGGAACATCAGGTCCACGCCTTCGCGGATGGTGCCGTTGACCTTGAACAGGTCAATCTTGCTGCTCAGGGATTCCGGCATCTCCATGTTGCGGATCTCGCGCCAGTAGGCGTTATCTTCACGCTGGGTCATGGCGTAGTGCATGATGACGAAGTCGCGGATCTCCTCGTAATCCTGCGTCATGCGCTGATTGTATTCCGTGATCAGGACCGGGTCGCAGTCGGCGTCAGGCATGAAGCGCAGGAAGAAATCCATGCCGCGATAGATCAGGTGCAGGGCCGTGGACTCCAGCGGCTCGATGAAGCCGCCCGCAAGACCCAGCGACAGGACGTTCTTGTCCCACAGCTTCTCGCGCATGCCGGTCTTGAAGGGGATGATCCATGGATCGACGACCGGCTCGCCATCGGCCTGTTTCAGGAGGGTGGCCAGGGCCTCGTCATCGCTGCAGTAGCGGTCGCAGAAGACATATCCGACGCCGCTGCGTTGCTGCAGCGGAATACGCCAGCACCAGCCGGCATCCTGGGCGTGGGCCAGGGTGTAGGGGCCGGGCGGGGTCGGGTTCGTGACCTGCAGAGCGACGGCGCGGTTGCTCAGCAGCCACTGCGACCAGTCATGATAGCCGACGCCCAGGGTCTTGTTGATCAGCAGGGCGCGGAAGCCTGTGCAGTCGATGAAGAAGTCGGCCTCGATCCGGCGACCGTCCTTCAGGATGACGGATTCGACGAAGCCATTGGGGTGCTGTGTGACGTTCTCTACGATGCCCTCGGTACGGGTGACGCCACGGGCCTCGGAGAAGCGGCGCAGGTAGCGCGCCATCTTGCGGGCGTCGATGTGCACGGCGTAGGAGGCGCTGGCGATCGGCGTGCGGGGCGCCTTGAAGGGCAGGGTGAAGCGGTCTTCGTTCAGCATCACCGACGCCGCCGCGAACTCCTGCAGGCCCCGCGTATAGCCTTCGGCGCGCGCGCGCAGCCAGACCTGATACAGGTCGCCCAGTTCGACGGGCACGCCGAAATAGCCGAAGGGGTGGATGTATTCCTCGCCCTTCAGCTTCCAGTCCTTGAACAGGATGCCCAGCTTGAAGCTGCCCTGAACCTCCTGGAGGAATTCCTGTTCGTTGATGCCCAGACGGGTCAGCATCTGCAGGAAGGGCGGAATGGTGGATTCGCCGACACCGACGATGCCGATGTCATCGGATTCGACCAGTTCGATCTCAGCCACTTTGCCCTTGAAATGCTCGGACAAGAGGGCGGCGGCGATCCAGCCGGCCGAGCCTCCGCCGACAATGCAGATCTTTTTGATGGGGCGACGGGGATCATCCATGGCGGACCTCACGCGGCTTTGGCCCTGGTCAGGGCTGGGAATTAACGGGTGCTCCGGCCAATCAGCGACCCTGGGTCGCGAGCGCGGATCAGTTGGGAACGGCGCGGGCGCAACGACCAGACGTCACCGGAAGGAGCGTCGTGGGCGAAGTGCGAGGGGCTGATCCGAAGGTGATCCTTCTGGGGGGATCTTGCATAGGGTTGTTACGCGAAAAAAGAGGCCGGCGACAACAGAGAGTCATCGCCGGCCAGTCGCTCAGGAAAGAGTCTTAGAAGCGTGCGCGAATGCCGATCGAGTAACGCGGCTCGAACTGGTTCCGGCTATGGAACTGTTTCTGGCCAGGCGTGAACTGCATGTAATAGTTCTCGATCTCGCCGAATACATTGGATCCGTTGGCGTAAATCGTGACCATGTCATTCACATTGTATGTAATATTCGCGTCCACATAATGGGATTCGTCTTGATAGACGGGGATCGCGCCGCCTTTATCATCTTCTGCATTTCCGAATAGTTGCGCCAGTCGGGCTGTTCTGTAGTTGTAAGCTACACGAGCCTGGAGGCGTTCACCCTGATACCAGATTGCAGCATTGAGCGAATATTTGGAGTTGTCCGGGAATGCCAGTTTTACTTGACGGAGATCATGCCCGGTTTGCTGGCTATCCGAATAGGTGAAGCTGCCGTCAAAACCGAAATCAGACAAGATCGGTGTGCTGATGAAGTCAGACAAGCCAATCTTTGCAGCCAGTTCGACACCTTGAAGCTGACCGCCCCTGCCTTGAACCGGACGGTTGACCGGCACCAGGCGACGAACGACGCCGTCGCCGTCAGCATAGGAACCGCTGTTGGGGATGGTGTCCCGGGTGACGAAGCTTTCGATGTCCAGGCGGAACAGGGCGACGTTGAACATGGTCGCCGGGCCGTAATAATATTCCAGCGCCACGTCGTAGTTGGTCGACCGCCACGGGTTGAGTTCGACCGTGCCGCCCAGCGTTGCGCCGGTGACGCGACGAACGCCGACAGGCGATGCCGTCGGATCCTGCGGCGTCGGACCATTGGAGTCCGCGGTCGCGATGGTCACGCCGCCGCCGTAGTTGCCCAGATCCAGCGGGATCATGGTCTTGGCGTAGGCCGCACGCAGGCGCAGCTTGTCGTTGATGTCGTACGACAGGTTCACGGTAGGCAGCCAGTCCGTATAGCTGCGGCTCGCGATGGTGTCGCCGACGTCATAATTGGTGTCGCCGTAGGCGCGAACATCGCCGGTCAGGTTCTGGCGCGCACGCAGTTCGGTGCGGACCATGCGCAGACCGATGTCGCCCCGCAGTTTGCCCACCTCGATGTTGCCGTTCACATAGGCGGCGTCCTCAAAGAGATCGACGTCATAGGAATTGCCCGGAACGATGACTTCGAAGGCGTTGCCGAAGACGCGGTTCTGGAATGCGACCACATCGTCGAAGTCGCGGGGGTCAGCGACCCAGACGCCGGGCAGGCCGGAAGTGATCGAGCCGTAGTCAGATAGGAAGTAGGTGTTGTTGTTGGACTTCAGCGGCGACGGGCGGTTGACCGTATAGCCCTGGAAGCAGGTCGGGGCGTTCGCCACCGCGCCGCCGGTGCAGATGCTCGGGGCCGTCGCGATCGCCTTGGTGGGATCGAAGCTGGGGTTCGAGACATATTCACCCGACATGCACTGCGGGTTGTCCATCACGACGTCGATGGCTTTCCACTGCGCGGCGCATCCAGCCTGATTGCCGGCCCCCTGTCCCTCGTAGAAGTTCGAGAACAGGTGGAAGTTGGTGATCTTCACTTCACGGGCGCTGTGGCGAATGCCGGCGTCAACGCGGGTGAGGAAGCCGAATGCGGGGCCTTGCTGGAACTCATAGGCGCCATCGAAGCGAACGACCGTGAGATCCGACTCGTTCCTCTGGTTGCCCTCCGACGAGTAGGCGCCGACCGTATAGCTGTCGAGATTCGACATATAGTCGGTCAGGGGTTTGACGCCCAGGCCGCCCGGGAGGGGATTGTTGAAGCCGCTCCAGACCGCCTTGCTTCCACCGATGTTGAGATGAACCAGCGGGTCGGCGCCATAACCATACGGGTTCGGGTTGATGTAGCGCCCGCCCTGCGATCCGATCACGCCGTTCGAGTACTGAGCGGCGGGGTATTGCGAGGCGATGGAGGACGGGAAGAAGGTGCCGCGCGTCCGATCCCCTTCCTGACGGAACAGGGTGAAGGCGCGGTCGGGCCCATACTGCCAGTTCGACAGGTCGCCCTGAACCTGGCCGTTCATGCTGAGCAGCGACGCATTAGCCTTGATGGCGCGGGCGGTGAAGGTGAACGGCCCCCCCTTGTCGTAGTCCAGTTGCAGGTTGAAGTTCGTGGATTCCGTTTCATTCACGCGATTGACGGTGAAGGAGTTCATCCACCAGACGTCGAGGTCGTATTCGCTGACGTTCAGCCACGGTTTGCCATTGCTGCCGTTGACGGCCGTCGTCTCATAGGCTGTCGGCGTCGTCCAGGTCACACCGTTCCAGCGGTTCGAAATGTTCAGACCGGCAGCGCGGTTGTAATCTTTCTGGTGGGTGTAGAAGACTTCACCCGTCAGGCGGATGCCGTCTTCGATTTCGTATTGGAACGAGCCGTTCAGGCTGTAGCGGTCACGTTCGACGACGCGCGCGAAGGAATCGTAGCCGTGCGGCGCGATCCAGTTGTCGGCGTCACCACCCCAGTCGTTGTTGCCGAACAGGGCGCCCGAAACGCCCGAATAGTTGTTGCCCAGGTTCGAATTGCTGACAACGCCGGAGAGAAGCGCGCCGAAACGGTCGCCGCGCCAGTTCAGCAGGCCGTTGAACAGGTAGTCGCTCTCGCCCGTGCGGTCGCCGGTCTGGTATTCGGCGGCGGTATAGACGGTGGCGCCGTGTTTGAAGTCCATCGGGCGGCGCGTGCGCAGATCGATGGTGCCGGAGATGCCGGACAGGGCGTTGCGGACGTCCTGTGACTTGAAGACGACCAGCGAACTCATCAACTGCGACGGCACATCGTTCAGACTTGGCTGAGCGCCGCCCAAGTTGCCGGCCGCCAGATACTGTTCGCCGTTCAGCAGGGTGACCACCTGCGGCAGACCGCGGATGTTGGCTGTCGCGCCTTCACCAGCATTCCGCTGGATCTGAATGCCTGCGACGCGCTGAAGGGCGTCGGCGACGGTGACGTCGGGCAGCTTGCCGATGTCTTCAGCCGAGATGGCGTCGACCAGCGCAGTTTCGTTGCGCTTGATGTCGATGGCCTTGGCCTGGGACGCCCGGATGCCGGTGACGACGATTTCGCCGACCTCGGTCGCGTCCTGATCAGCGGTCTGGGCGTAGGCCGGCGCGACGAGCGCCGAACTGGCCAGCAAGGCGGCCAGCATGGGCCTCTTGTGAATTCTCATTTTGGTTATCCCTCCTCGTGGCGCCGCGGTTTGTTATGCGGCTTTGGGTTCAAGGTCTGATGGTCGACCCGGAAAGTTGGACGTCGGCGTGCAGCCCCGTGTCGGCGGCGTCACGCGCCACGCTGATGCGGTAATCGCCCTGGGCGATGCGCCAGCCGGGCAGGGCCGTGTCGTAGTTGGCCAGGATGCGCGGCTCGGCGTGCAGGGTGACCCGGCGCGTCTCGCCCGGCTGCAGCGTCACCTTGGCGAAGGCGGCCAGGCGACGCGGGTTGGCGGCGTTCGCAGGCGCGACATACAGCTGGGGAACCTCGGCCCCGGCGCGCGAGCCGGTGTTGGTCACGTCCACGCTGACGGTCAGGCCGTCAGTGGTCGACGTCGTCAGGTTGGAATAGGCGAAGCGGGTGTAGCTGAGGCCATGGCCGAACGGGAACAGGGGTTTCAGACCCTGACGCGCGTACCAGCGGTAACCGACATCGGCGCCCTCCGGATATTCGACGGTGAACGGCTTCAATCCTTCGACCTGCGGGGCGCCGGGGTTGGCGGCGGCGGCGGCGTCAACGGCCTGAAGCTCGGCCAGACCTGGCACGACAGGACGCGGCGGTTGGTCGGCGGAGGCGGGGAAGGTGATCGGCAGGCGGCCGGACGGATTGACGTCGCCGAACAGGATGCGGGCGATGGCTTCGCCGCCGCGTTGGCCCGGATACCAGGCCTGGATGACGGCAGGGGTCTTGTTCAGCCAGGGCATCAGCACCGGACCGCCGGTCTCCAGCACCACGACCGTCTTGCGGTTGGCGCCGGTCACGGCGTCGATCAGGGCGTCCTGATTGTCAGGCAGGGACAGGTTCTCGACGTCCTCGGCCTCAGTCGTCCACTGGGTCGCGAAGACGATGGCCAGGTCCGCGCTGCGGGCGGCTGCTGCTGCGGCCGCGGCGTCCTTGCCGTCGACGTAGGTGACGGTGGCGTTGGGCGACAGGGCGCGGATGGCGTTCAACGGCGACGAGGCATGCCAGGTGATGCGCGCGAACGAGGCGGCGGCGCCTGACGTCAGCGGGATTTCGACCGGCGCACCGCCGACCGAACGCACCTGAGACGAGCCGCCGCCCGACAGGACGCCGACATCGGCATGGCCGCCGATCAACACGATC
This sequence comes from Brevundimonas nasdae, assembly GCF_019395145.1. Lineage (NCBI taxonomy): Bacteria > Pseudomonadati > Pseudomonadota > Alphaproteobacteria > Caulobacterales > Caulobacteraceae > Brevundimonas > Brevundimonas nasdae. The sequence goes on along the minus strand of NZ_CP080034.1, from coordinate 2,033,871 downwards.
TTCTGCGCGGTCTTGGCCAGGGGCAGCAGGCCGCCTTCGTTACGCAGCAGGACGATGCCGGCCTCGGCGGCGCGTTGCGCGACCTCGGCGTTGGCGGCGTAGTCGATGGGCTGTTCGGTCTTCACGACCGGCGCATCCAGCACGCCGCCCTTGATCAGGCCGACCACGACGCGGTGCGCCATGTCGTCCAGGCGGGCTTCGGGAATGCGGCCCGCGTCCAGAGCTTCACGGAATGGGGCGTCGAAATAGAGGGCGCGGTCCAGTTCCTGACCGGACGCCTGATCCAGACCCGCCAGCGCAGCCTTTTCGGTCGAATGGACGGCGCCCCAGTCGGACATGACCCAGCCGTCGTACTTCCAGTCGCCCTTCAGCACATGGTTCAGCAGGAAGTCGTTCTCGCAGGCCCAGTCGCCGTTGATCTTGTTGTAGGCGCACATGACCGAGCCGGGATGGCCGCGCTCGATCCCGATCTGGAAGGCCAGAAGGTCGCTTTCACGCAGCGCGGCCTCGTCCAGACGGGCGTCCATGATCATCCGCCCCGTCTCCTGAGAGTTGAAGGCGAAATGCTTGATGGTGGCGACGATGTTGTTCGACTGGACGCCGCGGATGTGGTCGCCGACCAGAATGCCGGCCAGCAGCGGGTCTTCGCCCAGATATTCGAAATTCCGGCCCGCCCAAGGGTCGCGGGTCAGGTTCACGCCGCCCGCAAGCAGCACGTTGAACGTCTTGGCGCGCGCCTCGCCGCCGATCATGACGCCGCCTGCATAGGCGATTTCAGGATCGAATGAGGCGGCGGTGGTCAGGCTGGAGGGCAGGGCGGTGGCGACGTCGCCCTTGCGTTGTTCGACCTGGTTGGCGACGCCCAGGCTGGCGTCCGACTCGCGCAGGTCGGGGATGCCCAGGCGCGGGATGCCGGGGATGTGGCCAGCGGACGGAATCATGTCGGCGACGGGGGCGCCGGGCGTGCGGTCGGCGAAGGGCGGGAAATAGCCGTGGATCAGCTGCAGTTTCTCGTCGCGGGTCATCTGGCCGACCAGGGCGGTTGCGCGGGCGGCGACGGCCTGGGCGTTCGGGGCGACGGTTTCAGGGGCGGCGGCGTCCGCCGACGCGCCATGGGGGGCGCTCAGGCCTGCCGCCATGACAAGGGCGAACGTGCTGATGAGCATGGATTTTTTAAACATTCAGGCGACCCCCGACAGTGACTTTGCGATAACACACACCAGTCGGTCAGAGGGCGAGCGAGAGCGTTGACGAAAACCGGTCGGTCATCGTCTCGCATCCTTCAGTTCCTCCGCGAACGGAGCTGAACAGTCGCTCAAGAGAAAAGGGCTGCTTGCAGCCAACGCCGGCACCCGCGTGGGCTGCCGATCACTTTCGCTCCCTCAAAATGGAAGGTCTCCGCCTTCTCATGATCGGAAATAAGCATGGTTTGAGAGCGTTCACAACACAAAACCGCCTTGTTCGCGTCACGTTTGGAAACGTTCACAATCACATGTCGTTTCAACCCCTGTGATGTGGACATTGTGCGCTGCGATAGCGGATGAGGGGCGACGCCTAGGGCGACGGACATGAAATCTAAGCCGCGCATGCAGTATCCATCGCTTGCGCCGTTCACCGCTCTGACGTGTGAGGTCGCTCTCAGACGAGAGTGAAAACCGTGGCTGCATCCCTGCTTCTGAAGACACGCCCCGAACCCGCCGTGACGAGCCAACGCCTGACGCATCTCCAGCGTCTGGAGGCGGAGGCGATCCACATCATGCGCGAGGTGGCGGCTGAGGCCGAGCGTCCGGTCATGCTGTATTCGATCGGCAAGGATTCGGCGGTGATGCTGCATCTGGCCCGGAAGGCCTTCTATCCGTCTCGTCCGCCGTTCCCGCTGCTGCATGTCGATACGACGTGGAAGTTCCGCGCCATGTACGAGATGCGCGCCCGCATGGCGGCCGAACTGGGCGTCGAACTTCTGGTGCATCAGAACCCGGAGGCCGTCGCGCGCGGTATCAATCCGTTCGACCACGGTTCGGCCCTGCATACGGACCTGTGGAAGACGCAAGGACTGAAACAGGCGCTGGCGCTGCATGGGTTCGACGCGGCCTTCGGCGGCGCCCGGCGCGATGAGGAGAAGTCCCGCGCCAAGGAGCGCATCTTCTCGTTCCGCACCGCCGAGCAGGGCTGGGACCCCAAGAGCCAGCGGCCCGAGCTTTGGCGGCTGTACAACACCCGCAAACGCCCCGGTGAAAGCATCCGCGTCTTTCCGATCTCCAACTGGACCGAGCTGGATGTGTGGCAATACATCCATCTGGAGCAGATCCCGATCGTGCCGTTGTATCTGGCGGCTGAACGGCCGGTGGTCGAGCGCGACGGCGCTCTGATCATGGTCGATGACGACCGTTTCCCCTTGCGTCCCGGCGAGACGCCTCAGATGCGCTCGGTCCGGTTCCGCACCCTGGGCTGCTACCCCCTGACCGGGGCGGTCGAGAGCACGGCGGCGACCGTGCCGCAGATCATTCAGGAAATGCTGCTGACCACAACGTCCGAGCGTCAGGGCCGGGTGATCGACCACGACCAGTCAGCCTCGATGGAGAAGAAGAAGCGCGAGGGCTATTTCTGATGGCGCACCAGTCCGACCTGATCGCCCGCGACATCGACGCCTATCTGGACGTCCACCAGCACAAGAGCCTGCTGCGCTTCATCACCTGCGGCAGCGTGGATGACGGCAAGTCCACCCTGATCGGGCGGCTGCTCTATGATTCCAAGATGATCTTCGAGGATCAGATGGCGGCGTTGGAGGCGGACAGCCGCCGGGTCGGCACCCAGGGCGGCGACATCGACTTCGCCCTGCTGGTCGACGGTCTGGCGGCGGAGCGGGAGCAGGGCATCACCATCGACGTGGCCTATCGCTTTTTCTCGACCGAGACGCGCAAGTTCATCGTCGCCGATACGCCGGGGCACGAGCAATACACCCGAAACATGGTCACGGGCGCCTCGACCGCCGACGCCGCCGTCATTCTGATCGACGCGCGCCGGGGCGTGCTGACCCAGACGAAACGCCATTCCTATCTGGTCAGCCTTCTGGGTATCCGGCACATTGTGTTGGCGGTGAACAAGATGGATCTGGTCGGCTGGTCCCAGGCGCGGTTCTACGAAATCCTGGCCGAGTATCGCGACTTCGCCGCCCGGCTGGGCGTGAGCGATTTCCACGCCATCCCCATGTCGGCGCTTCGCGGCGACAACATCACCGAACCGACCGCGCGGGCGCCCTGGTATGACGGTCCGCCGCTGATGGCCTTGCTGGAGGGGCTGGAGGTCGGGGACGAACTGTCCGCCGATCCGTTCCGATTGCCAGTGCAGTGGGTCAATCGGCCCAATCTGGATTTTCGGGGCTTCTCGGGCCAGATCGCGGCGGGAACCGTGCGGCCCGGCGATCCTGTGCGCGTTCTGCCGTCGGGCAAGACCTCGCGCGTCACCCGCATCGTCACCGCTGACGGTGATCTGTCGTACGCGGTTGCGGGCCAGTCGATCACCCTGACCCTGGCCGACGAGATCGATATTTCGCGCGGTGATGTCCTGGCCGCGGCCGACGCCCCGCCCGAGGCCGCTGATCAGTTCGAGGCGACGCTGGTCTGGATGGATGACGAGGCCATGCTGCCGGGCCGTCCCTATCTGCTGAAGCTGGGCGCGCGGCTGGTCGGCGCGACCATCACCGAACCCAAGCACAGGCTGAACGTCAATACGCTGGAGCAGCAGCCCGCCAAGCGGCTGGAACTGAACGAGATCGGCGTCTGCAATCTGTCGCTGGATGCGCCGGTCGCGTTTGAGCCTTACGGCGCCAACAAGGATCTGGGCGGTTTCATCCTGATCGACCGGATTTCAAACCGCACGGTGGCGGCGGGGATGCTGCATTTCGCCCTGCGCCGCGCCCACAACATCCACTGGCAGGCCCAGTCGGTCGACAAGGCCTCGCGCGCCGCGATCAAGAACCAGAAGGGCAGGGTGATCTGGCTGACCGGCCTGTCCGGCGCCGGCAAATCGACCATCGCCGATCTGGTCGAGAAGCGGCTGCACGCCGACGGACGCCACACCTATCTGCTGGACGGCGACAATGTCCGCCATGGGCTGAACCGCGACCTGGGCTTCACCGAGGAGGATCGGGTCGAAAACATCCGCCGCGTCGCCGAGGTGGCCAGGCTGATGGTGGATGCAGGGCTGATCGTGCTGGTCAGCTTCATCTCGCCGTTCCGGGCCGAGCGTGCGCTGGCGCGGGCGTTGATGAACGACGGCGAGTTCATCGAGGTCCACGTCGACACCCCGCTGCATGTCGCCGAAGCGCGCGATGTGAAGGGCCTGTACCGCAAGGCGCGGGCGGGGGAGCTGAAGAACTTCACCGGCATCGACAGTCCGTACGAGGCGCCGGAAAGCCCCGAGATCGTGGTGGACACCACCTCCATGACCCCGGAACAGGCCGCTGAACGCATCGTGGGCTGGCTGGAGGGGCGAGAGCCGCCTGAAGACTTCGCCATCTGAGACGGCGGCGCCAATCGCCGGATCGCGCGTTGGGTCATCAGAGGAGACAGCTGATGACCGAGGTTCGCGTTCTTCACGCCCGCAGCGGCGTGGTCCTGCAGCAGGAGGGCGACGGCGCCTATGTCCTGACCAGTCTGCGCGGATCAGACGAGCGGCGGTTCGCCGATCTGGAGCAGGCGGAACGTGTCTTTGACACAGAGGTGGCGGCTTCGGAACGCGACCCGGACATCGTCGCGCGGCTGGGTGGTTCGTGATGGTCGGCCCGGGAACCGCGCTACTGGTGTTGCTGATCCTCGGCGGGCTGCTGGCCCTGCTGTTTCATCCCATCAACCCGCCGACCCATTTTGTCGACAAGGACGCCGACGGCGAACCGGACGAGCCGGACGGCCCTGCGGCAGGTCTGTAGCAAGACTGTCGCCCGACGGTATGGGCCATCGGGCGACGCTTGAGGATCAGAGCACCCCGATCATCGAGGCGACCAGGGGGTGACGCACGATGTCGCGTTCGGCCAGGCGCACCACGGCGATGTCGTCCACCGCTTCCAACCGCGCCGAGATGTCCGACAGCCCCGAAATGCCCGGCAGCAGGTCGGACTGCTGCGGGTCGCCGGTCACCACCATGGTCGAGTGCCAGCCCAGGCGGGTCAGCAGCATCTTCAACTGAACGTAGGTGCAGTTTTGGGCCTCATCCACGACGATGAAGGCGTTGTTCAGGGTGCGGCCGCGCATATAGCCGATGGGGGCGATCTCGATCAGGCCTTCGGCCATCAACGCCTTGACCCGCTTCATCGACAGACGGTCCGATAGAGCGTCGTAGAGCGGGCGCAGATAGGGGGCCAGCTTGTCCTCCATGTCGCCGGGCAGGAAGCCGATGGATTCACCGGCCTCGACCGCAGGACGGGACAGGACGATGCGTCCGACCTTGCCCGCCTCCAGCGCCTCGACCGCCTTGGCCACCGCCAGATAGGTCTTGCCCGTGCCTGCCGGACCCAGCGCCAAGACCAGATTATGCGCGTCGATGGCCTGCATCAGTTCGGTCTGGCCTTCGGACTTCGGCTTCAGCGTCTTGAGATAGCCCTGATCCCTGTCGTCGTTCGACGGATTGGGCGACCAGCCCGATCGCGAGTTGTTGGGCGTATGGAGCCGGCGAACTTTCGACTCTTCGATGAAGTCGCGTGAATCCAGGATTCCGCTTTCACGGGACTGACGCTTCATTGCCGCACGCTTGGTCATGGACGCCTCCAGGGCATGAAAAAAGGCGGACCCGCACGGGTTCCGCCTTGGATGGTCTTGGGGAGGAGAGGATCGCGGCCCGCACGGCAACCGCCCGGATCGACAGCAGGGCCGTCAGAAACGGGATGAACCCGCCGCCGAACAACCGAACCAGGATCCCAACGCGCCACGCGAAAGCCCCGACTACTGACCGGACCGGGCTTGATCCGGCTTCGGATCCGGGGGCGAATAGCGGCTCCCGAATCGCATCAACAGTTTGATGCTAACGTGGTTTACGAGGGCTTAAAGCCCCCATTTTTTGTAGATGATCGGTGAACGGATGACTGTTTACGCACTTGACGACAATAGTCCTCAGCTTCCGCCCGAGGGGGAATACTGGATCGCGCCGAATGCTTCGGTGATAGGTCACGTGATTCTTCAAGAAAACGCCAGCGTCTGGTTCGGCGCGGTGCTGCGCGGGGACAATGATCCGATCATCCTGGGGCCGGACAGCAATGTTCAGGACGGCGCCGTGCTGCACACCGACCCCGGTTCGCCGCTGACGCTGGGGCGCGGCGTGACGGTCGGGCATCAGGCCATGCTGCACGGCTGCGAGGTCGGGGACTACAGCCTGATCGGCATTGGGGCGGTGGTGCTGAACGGGGCGAAGATCGGCAGGAACTGCATCATCGGCGCCAACGCCCTGATCACCGAGGGCAAGATCATCCCTGACAACAGTCTGGTGATGGGACAGCCGGGCAAGGTGGTGCGCGAACGCGATCCCGAACACGTCGCCGTGCTGAAGATGTCGGCGGACCACTATGTCCAGAACTGGAAGCGGTACGCGGCGGGGTTGAGGGCGGTTTGAACCCGCCCGCTTTCGTCATCCTAGGCGCAAGGCTTGATCGATATTCAGTTGGCCCGCCACTCAAATCGTCATTCCGGGGCTGAGCGAAGCGAAGAACTCGGAACCCAGGGCTACAATCGCTCCGCTGGTCCCATTCTACGCCAGATGCGCGCCTCCTGGGTTCCGGGTTCGTTCTTCGGACGCCCCGGAATGACGATTCGAGGCTGAATGTCGATCAAGCCTTGCGCCTAGGATGACGATCCTTGAACAGCCAACGCCGCCCGTGCGGCCTTGGCGTCGGCGTCGATCTGGACCTTCAACGCCTCAAGCCCGTCGAACTTCTCTTCGCCGCGCAGCCAGGCGATCAGCTGCGTGTCGACCGTCTGGCCGTAGATTTCTTCGTCGAAGTCGAACAGCCAGACCTCCAGCAGCGGCGTCTCCAGCGCATACATGGGCCGCACGCCCAGGCTAGCGACGCCGTCGATAACGCGGCCGTCCGGCAGGCGGGTGCGGACGGCGTAAACCCCGTAGGCGGGGCGCATATAGCCGTTCAGTTCGATATTTGCGGTCGGCACGCCGATGGTGCGGCCGCGCTTGTCGCCGTGGATCACCTCCCCGCGAATGGCGAAGGGGCGGCCCAGGATGGCGGCGGCGCGGGCCATGTCGCCCGCCTTCAAAGCCTCGCGCACGGCGCTGGACGACAGTTTCAGGCCGTCGGCGTCATCCAGACGTTCAGCGACCGAAACGGTGAAGCCCAGACGTTCGCCATAGGTCCGCAGGGCTTCGGGCGATCCCGAGCGGCCCTTGCCGAAGGTGAAGTCGAAGCCGACGCCCGCGTGACGAATGCCCAGACCCTGGGCCAGCACGCGTTCGGCGAAGCCGGAATCGCTCATGCCCGCCATCTCGGCGTCGAAGGGCAGAAGATACAGGATGTCCACGCCCAGAGGCGCCAGGGCCTCGGCCATTTGGTCGGCGGTCATCAGGCCGAACGGGGCGGCGTCGGGCTGGAACCAGCGGCGGGGATGGGGATCGAAACTGACCACGCCCAGCGGCGCGCCCAGACGTTCGGCCGCCGCCTTGGCGCCCGCGATGACGGCCTGATGGCCCCGGTGAACGCCGTCAAAGGCGCCGACTGCGACCGCTGCGCCTTTCAGGGCGTCAGCCAGGCCGCGCCAGTCGCGGACGATCTGCATCTCAGCGTTGGGACGGCTTGCGGCGGCGCGGCACGCGGACCACGGCGACCCCGTCCATGATCATGACGCCGTTGACGAAGCCCTCGCAGCTCAGCTTCACGCGCGCGCTTTCCGACTCAACCTCGATCACGGTGATGACGATGCGAACCTCGTCGTCGATCCGCACCGGCTGGTGGAAGGCCAGGGTCTGGGAGATATAGATGGAGCCCGCGCCCGGCAGGATGGTGCCGACCACCGCTGAGCCGAACGAGGCGCTGAGCAGCCCATGCGCGATCCGTCCGCGATAGGCGGTTTTGGATGCGAAACCTTCGTCCAGATGGACCGGGTTGAAGTCATCGGACGCCTCGGCGAACAGCTGGATGCGCTGTTCGGTGGCGACGACGATCTTCTCGGCGGCCATGCCGACGTGAAGTTCCTCCAGGATATAGCCGCCGGAGGGATGTTGCTGAACGAGTTCGACCATTGGGAGGCTTTAGCTGCGGTGCGACAAAATGGCGAGCCTTACCAGTTCAGTTCTAGCGCGGCGTATCGCGCATAGGTCGTTTCCGCCTTCAGCAGGGCGCCCGCACGCGCGGGATCCAGCGCGCCGTCCTCGCCCTTGGCCTGGTCGCCGTGGATGCCCTGGGCGATGAACAGGCAGTCCAGCGCCTGGGCGTTGGCGCCCATGACGTCGGTGACGACGCCGTCGCCGATGCACAGGACGCGTGAACGGTCCACCGCGCGGCCCAGCAGTTTCTCCGCCTCTTTGATCGCCAGATCATAGATGGGGGAATAGGGCTTGCCCGCCATGACGACGCGCCCGCCCTGGGATTCATACAGGTCGGCCAGAGCGCCGCCGCAATAGATCAGCTTGTCGCCGCGTTGCACGACGCGGTCGGGGTTGGCGCAGATCAGCTCCAGCCCGCGTTCGGCGCCGACAGCCAGGCGCTCGCGGTAGTCTTCCGGCGTTTCGATCGTGTCGTCGACCGGGCCGGTGACGGAGATGAAGGCGGCCTCGGCGGCGCTGGGCGCGCGCTCAAGCCCCAGACCTTCGTAAAGGGCGCCGTCGCGTTCCGGGCCGACGATCCAGGCCGGGCCGGGGGCGCGCTTGGCCAGTTCGGCGCGGGTGGCGTCGCCCGAGGTGACGAAGGCCTTCCAGCTTTCACGCGGCACGCCCAGGCCATCCAGTTGCGCGATCACGTCCGAGGCCGGGCGCGGCGAGTTGGAGATCAGGACGGCATGGCCGCCCTCGCGGTTGAAGCGGGCCAGGGCCTCGCACGGACCAGCCCAGCTTTCGCGGCCGTTGTGGATCACGCCCCACACGTCACAGAGCAGAATGTCGTAGTCGGCGGCAACGTCGCCGAGGTGAGGCAGAGCGTGGGGAAGGGTCATGCCCCGGACCTATGGGGCGCATGACGGCGCGTCAACCGCGTTCGATACGGCGTTTCTACGCTGCCGGTGTGTGACAGACGGTCAGGAAGCGACCGTCTGCAGATCAGTGAACGCGCCGCCGCTGCTCGGCGCTGCGCAGGGTGGAGCGCAGGAACTCGGCCGGCGGGTCGGTTTCGGCCAGAACCTGCTCCTTGATGGCGCGGGGTTCGCCGAACAGATGGCCCTGGCCCATGGCCACATCCAGTTCGAGGATGTCGACGACCTGACGCTCCGTCTCGACCTTTTCGGCGATGACCTCGACGCCGTAGCGGCGGGTCAGGGCGGCGAAATCGGCGGCCTGGATGTCAGGCATGGACTGCAGAGGCGCGCCGCCATCCAGGTCCAACAGTTGTTCGATCAGCAGGTCGGCGGACACCTTGATGAACTTGACGTCGGCGCGTTGCAGATCGGCGAAGTCCAGGTCCAGCGTCTGCACCTTGTCCAGCGAGAAGCGGTAGCCGAGGTCGGCCAGCTTGGCCATGTTGCGGGCCTCGATGGCGCCCCGCGCATCGAAGGTGGCCTGACCCAGTTCGAAGATTAGGGCCTGGTTCAGGTCGCGGTTCTCGCTGAGGAAGTCGAGGAAGCGCGGGAAGAAGGCGTCGTCGCCCAGCGAACTGAGGGCCACATTGCAGAAGACGCCGACCTTCCGGTCCTGACGGGCCAGACGGCGCACGATCTGGGCGCAGCGGAACAGCAGCAGATTGTCGATGGCGGGAACCAGACCTTCGCCTTCGGCCAGAGACAAGTATTCCGCCGGCATCATGACGCGGTCAGAGGCGTCACGCAGACGGGTGAAGCTTTCGTAGAAGATGGTGCGGCGCTGGGGCAGGGAGACAACGGGCTGCAGGTAGAGGTCGGCGCGGTTCTCGGCCAGGGCCTCATGGATGGTCTGCAGCAGGACGTTCGACTGGGCCTGACGACGGCCCTCGAAGGTGTCCAGACCGATGGTCGGGGCGGCGGACAGGCGCTGGTCGATGCTTTCGCTCATCTGCTGGACCAGGCTTTCCAGCATCCGCACTTCGCCGGTCAGTTCGTCGGCGCCCGACAGAGCCCCGCTCTCGATGGCCTGAGCCAGTTCGGTCAGGGCGCCTTGCGTCGACTCCATCGCATCGGCCAGCAGGCGATGCGCCTCGCGGACCTGATGAATTTCCTTCTTCAGGAGGCGGCGTTCGGAAATGCCGGTCACAATGCCGTGGAAGGCGCCCAGCAAACCCAGCGCGCCCAGGGCTCCAGCCACGCCCGCACCGACGCCCAGCTCCGCGCGCCACAGGAAGGCGCCCACGGTCAGACCCAGGAAAAGGTAGGCGAAGTACAGAAAACCTGTCGTTAGGGTGCGCATCGGCTGGCTTTAGCCACTCCCGGATGGAATCGCGTGAGTATCAGGGTATCAGAGACTTTCGGCTAGAGCGGGTTGATAAATAACCCGCCGCAAACCTGGGGATGTGGAAAATGGAACTGTTCGATCTGACCGGCAAGGTCGCGATCATCACCGGATCGTCGCGCGGGATCGGCAAGGCCATCGCCGAACGGCTGGCGGAACATGGCGCGAAGGTCGTCATCTCCTCACGCAAGGCCGGGCCGTGCGACGAGGTCGCCGCCGAGATCAACGCCAAATACGGCCAAGGCCGCGCCATCGCCGTGCCCGCCAACATCGCCTCGAAAGAAGAGCTGCAGCGGCTGGTCGACGAGACGAACCGCGCCTTTGGCCAGATCGACATTCTGGTCTGCAACGCCGCGACCAATCCCTATGCCGGGCCGATGGCCGGGATCGCCGACGAACAGTTCGAGAAGATTCTGCAGAATAACGTCATCTCGAACCACTGGCTGATCCAGATGGTCGCGCCGCAGATGGTGGAGCGCAAGGACGGCGCCATCCTGGTGATCTCGTCCATCGGCGGGCTTCGCGGCAACGCCCTGATCGGGGCCTACAATATCTCCAAGGCCGCCGACATGCAGCTGGTGCGTAATCTGGCGGTGTAGTGGGGGCCGTCGAACGTGCGGGTCAACTGCATCGCGCCTGGGTTGGTGCAGACCGATTTCGCCAAATACCTGTGGGAGAATCCCGAGCTGCTGAAGACGGTCACCGAGCCGGCGCCGCTGAAAAGGATCGGCCAGCCGGATGAAATCGCGGGCACGGCGGTCTATCTGTGCAGTCCTGCGTCGGCCTATGTGACCGGCCAGACCCTTGTGGTGGACGGTGGATTGACGATTGCCTGGTGAGAACAGCCCCAAGAGCGGCGGCGCAAAAGACCTGCGACAGGATCTGATCTGGCGCCTGGAGGCCTTCGGCTTCCGGGCGCTGTTCGGCTTCCTGCGCCTGCTGGGCGTCGAGCGCGCCTCGACGCTGGGCGGCTGGCTGCTTCGCACGCTGGGGCCGCTGACCGGCACCCAGAAGACGGTGATGCGCAATCTGCGGATCGCCTTTCCCGCCATGCCCGCCGCCGAGCGTGATCGCCTGGCGCATGAGCAGTGGGACCGCACGGGGCGGACCTTCGCCGAACTGGCGGTGATGGATCAGCTGACGCCGGAAGGCGGGCGGGTCGAGGTGGTTGGGATGGAGCGGCTGCACGCCCTGCGCGACGGCGGCAAGCCGGCGGTGTTGATCTCGGGCCATCTGGCCAATTTCGAGGTGATGGCGGCGGTCATAATGGCGTCTGGTCTGCCGTGTCAGGTGACCTATCGCGCTGCGAACAATCCGTATGTCGACGCCCTGATCCGCCAGAGCCGCGAGCGGTACGGCATCCGCCTGTTCGCGCCCAAGGGCGACGGGACGCGTGACCTGATGGCGGGGATGAAGCGCGGCGATTCCATCGCGCTGCTGGTCGACCAGAAATACAATCAGGGGCCGGAGGTGCAGTTCTTCGACCAACCGGTGAACGCTTCTCCCGGCGCAGCGCGGCTGGCGCTGAAGTTCGACACGGTGATGCAGCCGCTGTCGGTGGTGCGTCTGCCGGGCGCGCGGTTCCGGGTCACGGCGCATGAGCCGATCACGGTCAGCCACACCGACGACAAGGCTGCGGATGTCCTGGCCGGGATCCAGGCCGCCAATCGTTTTGTCGAGGACCGGGTGCGCGAGACGCCTGAAGACTGGTTCTGGGTCCACAAGCGTTGGCCCGACAGCGTCTATCAGGCCCTGGACCGCGCCACGTCGCCGGACCTGCGGAACGGGCCGGCGTAGCCCTCTGCGTCGCGGCGGCGACGGCATGGGCCGGTGTAGGTTTCCGCCTGGACGAACAGACGGGGCTTCAGGATCACGGCGCTGATGCGGTCCAGCATGGTCTTGGCCATGATCGGCTTGGTCAGGAACTCGGTCACGCCTGCGTCGCGCGCCTCGAACACGCGCGCCTTTTCGGAATGGCCGGTCATCATGATGATCGGCAGATAGATGTTGGGGCTGGCCGGGCTGGTGCGGACGTGGCGGGTGAAGGCGACCCCGTCCATCGGCGCCATGTTGAAATCGACGATGGCGATGTCGACGGGATGCTGGTCCAGCATCGCAAGAGCCTTGGCCCCGTCATGGCTTTCCAGCACATTGCGGATGCCGAAAGAGTACAGAACGGCGGTGGTGATCGCACACATGTGCGGATTGTCATCCACGAGCAGAACGCTGAGCGACTGAAGATGCGGCATCTGCCCCCGACTGGAATGCGCGTCGAAAGCTAGGTCGATATCCCTGCTATCGCAAGGCGGTCCAGGCGCCGCGCGTCGGCTTTATTCGCGTCCCTCAGCGCAGGATTTTCAGGCGAGCCGTTCCGGCGCCCGCGCGCCGACCATCAGTGACGGATCCATGTTGCGGTCCCGCCATTTCATGCGCCAGCACAGGTGTGGGCCGGTGGCGCGGCCGGTCATGCCGATGCGGCCGATGGCGTCGCCGCGCTTGACGGACTGGCCCGCCGTCACGTCCAGCCGCGACTGGTGCAGATAGCAGGTGATCAGGCCCTGGCCGTGGTCGATCAGGGTCATGCCGCCTTCGAAATGCATGCCCGAGCGGCTGAAGCTGACCTTGCCGTCGGCGGGGGCGCGGATGACGGTCCCCGTGGGCGCGGCCATGTCCACGCCGTAGTGCGGGCGCGCGGGCGTGCCGTTCAGCACTCGCTGCGATCCCCACTGGCTGGTGATCCGATAGGTCTCCAGAGGCCAGACGAAGCCGTTCTTGAAGTCGTCGCTGTCCACGCGGCTGGCGAAGCCCTCGGTCTTCAGGGCGACCTGTTCGCGGATCAGGGCCAGCAGGGCCGGATCGGTCGGATCGACAGTGGAGGGCGGCAGGCCGTTGATGCTGGTCGAGGGGAAGGCGTGGGGCGCGACGGTGATGGTGCGGCGAACCGACTGGCCGTTGGCGCGGGCCTCGATCACCACATCGCCCGTGGCGTCGCGGTCGAAGCCGATGACGAACAGGCCGTTGATGGAGGCGGTGGTCAGGGCCTCGCCATCGACGAAGATCAGGGCGCGCGACGCGGTGCGGCCATAGGCGAATCCGCCCTGACGCCAGGCGCCGTTCAGCGTCATCTGCAGCGGACCCTGGGCCTGGGCGGGGCCGCCCAGAAGGTCAGGCGTGACCAGTGTCGCGCCGACGCCGAGCAGAAGGGCGCGGCGCCGGGCGATCATGCGGCGGCCTGTTGCATCCGCGCGATGAACTCGGCTGGGCTGTAATAGGCCTCCTGCCGGGTGGGGCTCCAGTAACGCAGAAGCTCCAGCGGAATGGGCCGGTCGGTGACGGCGCAGCGGACGAAACGTCCCGGCTTGAGCACGGCGAACTCGCCGTCGCCGTAGTGCACCGTCGCGGGTTCAGAAGCGGTCATGTCCATGCCTGCATGATAGCCGCGCGCGGGCCGGTCGTGAATAGGCCGTCAGGCCGGGCTGCTGACCGCATCGGTCACCGGGCCGTCTGCGCCGATCGGCTTGCCTGGAGGCGAGCCCGAGGTCGAGGCGGGCGGTTTGGGCTTGCCGCCCAACCGGTCGGCCAGCAGGAAGACGAACGGATTCAGCGAGATCGACAACAGGGATGCGGCCAGGATCAGATCATGGGTGCCGCGGCTCATGGCGCCCATGCTGACGCCCAGGGCCGCCAGGATGAAGGAGAACTCGCCGATCTGGGCCAGGGCGGCGGCGACGGTGAAGCCGGACGACCGATCCAGCTTGAACGCCTTGGTTATGACCAGGGCGGCCAGCGACTTGCCGACGATGACGATGCCCAACACGCCCAGAACCCCCCACGGCTGGCGCACCACGATCATCGGATCGAACAGCATGCCCACAGAGACGAAGAACAGAACTGCGAATGCGTCGCGCAGCGGCAGGGACCGTTCGGCGGCGTTGTGGCCCAGCGGCGAGGCGTTCATCACCAGACCCGCCAGGAAGGCGCCCAGGGCGAAGGAGTGGAACAGCCAGTAGGCGACCCAGGCGATGCCCAGAGCGATGGCCAGGACGCCCAGGGTGAACAGCTCACGCGACTTGGTGTGGGCGATGCGGATCAGCAGCCAGGGCATGACCTTTCCGCCGACCACCAGCATGACGGCGACGAACAGCACGACCTTCAGCAGGGTCCAGCCGATATTGACCCCCATGGCCGCCAGGTCCGTCTGGCCGCCAGCCGGGACGATCAGCATGGGCAGCATGACCAGGGCGATGACGATGACCAGGTCCTCGACGATCAGCCAGCCGACGGCGATGCGCCCGACCTCGTTCTTGACCTGTTTGCGCTCCTCCAGCGCGCGCAGCAGCACCACGGTGGAGGCGACCGACAGGGCGAAACCCATCAGCAGGGCTTCGCGGTCGCCCAGCCCCAGCACGAACCGGCCCAGCGCCCAGCCCAGCACGGTGGCGGCGGTGATCTGGACCAGGGCGCCAGGTATGGCGACCTTACGGACCTGCATCAGATCCTTGGGCGAGAAATGCAGCCCGACCCCGAACATCAGCAGGATGACGCCGATCTCTGCCAGTTGGGGCGCAAGCGTGGTGTCGGCGACGAACCCGCCGGTGAAAGGGCCGACGACGACGCCTGCAACCAGATAGCCGACGAGAGGAGATAACCGCAGCCGATGAGCCAACATGCCGAACGCAAAGGCCAGGACAAAGCCCCCGACCAGGGTGAGAATCAGGCTGTCGGCATGCGGCATCGCAGCTCCTGTCGAGGGGACGGATCGGTTGAATACGGCTTTGCAGTTGGGGTTGAGCCCGCGGATTGGCAAGGCGACGATATGTCGCGATTGACCCGAAATTGCCTTTAGGTTCGCGGCTGTTGCCGCGAAGTTGCGCAGGGCTCTAAACGAGGAATCGTTATGGCGTGCGGGAGGCCAAGACTGTGTGGCGTTGCTTGACCGTTACGAAAATAAAGTAAGAGGCGATCTCAGTCCCGAACCAACCCGCCGTCGACAACCAGGTTCTGGCCCGTCACCGCGCGGCTCCAGGGCGAGGCGAAGAACAGCACCGCATCGGCGAACTCCTGCGGCGTCGTCACCGAGCGCAGCGGGGTCATGCCGGCGATCAGGTCGAAGACGGCATCTGGCGTGGCGGCGCTGGCGTCGGTGGTGCGCAGAAGGCCGCCGGAGACCATGTTGACCGTGATCCCGTCGGGCCCCAGATCGCCCGCCGCCGTGCGGGTCAGGGACAGCAGGGCGGCCTTGGCGGCGGTGTAGTCGTGGTAGGGCACGACCGGATTCTGGAACAGATTCGTCCCGATGTTGACGACGCGCCCGAACCGGCCCGCCGCCATGCCGGGCGCCGTGGCCTGAATGACGTTCAGGGCGCCGCGCACGACGGTCGAGAACTGGGCCGCCAGATCATCCCAACTGATGTCGGTCATCTGGGCGCGGGCGTCGCCGTTGAAGCTGTAGTCCAGGGCGTTGTTGACCACGGTGGTGATCGCGCCGCCGAAATGGGTCTGGGCCTGGGCGACCAGGGCGTCGACCGAGGCGCGGTCGGCGACGCCGGCCTGGATGGCGATGGCGCGTTCGCCGATCTCGGCGGCCAGGGCGTTCGCCGCATCGCCGCTGTTGCGCCAGTTGATCACCACGCGGGCGCCTTCTTGGGCGAAGGCGCGCACGGATGCGGCGCCGACGCCGCGCGCCCCGCCGGTGACGAGGACGATCTGGTCGGCGATCTTCATGGGTTCAGACTCACGCGTTGGAGGAGGGGGCTTCCTCGCCCATCCAGGCGGGACGATGCAAGCGCACAGGCCGCCCATCGACGGTCAGATCGCCGTCCACCCGGTCCACGCGCAGCAGGGCCATGACCACGCCGTCTTGCCCGCTCAGCACCTGGCCCGCGCGCAGTTCGCCGTTCAGCACCTCTGCCCCGAACTCAAAGGGCGCGCCGCCAAAGCTCAAGGGCATCATCCGGTTCTTGATCGTGCCGCGCCGCTTCATGCGCGAGGTCGTCTCCTGTCCGATGAAACAGCCCTTCCTGAAGTCGATGCCATTCA
The DNA here is from genome assembly GCF_019395145.1 of Brevundimonas nasdae. NCBI lineage: Bacteria > Pseudomonadati > Pseudomonadota > Alphaproteobacteria > Caulobacterales > Caulobacteraceae > Brevundimonas > Brevundimonas nasdae. The sequence continues at coordinate 2,017,269 of NZ_CP080034.1, read as the reverse complement.
GCAGGTCGAAGTCCGCCTCGATCGGATAGGTCTTGTCCTGCGGCGCGTCATTGGTCGGGTCAGGCACGCCGACCGCCAGACGGTGGCGGTTGTAGTCGTCCTCGTTCGCATCTACCGCCGCCTCGCCATACAGGCGACCGCCCAGCGCCGGGGTGCGCGGGTCGTCGATGAAGCCCTCCTCGGGCACGGGCCAGCCTGCATGGACGGGCCGGTCGTCGGCTGTGATCTCGACCTTGGCGCGCAGCCTGTACATCGACAGGCGCTGAATCAGGGCGTCGCGCCGGTCTGCGGCGACGTCCAGCAGAACCCCGTCCTCGGTCCCAAGGAGGAACAGGTCGAACAGCAGCCGCCCCGGCGGCGACAGCAGGGCGCCGAAACGCAGCTCTCCGGGTGCAATCGTCTCGACATCCTGCGTCAGCAGATTGTGCAGGAAAGGACGGGCGTCAGGGCCGGTGACGGCGATCAGGGCGCGGCTGGACAGAAGGGCGACAGGCATGGGCCCAAGATAGGACGCGCGATCCGCCTTCAGAAGGCGTTGCTGTGAAAATAGCCGGGCCGCATGGCGCCCGGCGCGGACGGACGTGGCGTCGATTTCAACCTGCGGCATCTTGTCGCCCCCAGCCGTCCTGAGTTATTTAGCGCTGTCTAATATCGGCCCAGCAAACGCGGGCCTTGTCATGCTTTCGGTCGGGAGTGGGTCATGAGGTTGTCTGTCGTCATCAGGTCGATGCTGGGACTGGCCGGGGCGCTGGCGCTTGGGGTGCTGTGGCCGTCGGGATCGGCCCAGGCGCAGTCGCCCTGTTCCGGCGCGCCGGGCGAGCGGATGGTGGGCATGACCCAGGCCGGGCCGGGCGTGGCCGCCATGCCCCTGTGCATGCGCGATTCCAGCGGCGGCGACGCCGGGCCCGCGCGTTCCAATGACAGCTACGCCTCCATCGCCTGGCACCCGGACGCCTCGGACATCTGGATCGACGGCAACTATCTGGGGCCGGGGGAGTCGGTGGATGTGGCGCTGGAGGCGTGCAACCGCGCCATGGGGGGCGGGTGTGCGTCTGCGGGCGAATGGAACAATTCCTCCATGGCGGTGATCCGCGACCGCAACGGCGCCTTCTACGTCGCCTGGCTGGGTGAGGGCGGGCGTCAGCGTCAGCGGGTTCTGGATGAGTGTTCGTCCAAACAGCCCCTGCCATGCGAGGTCGTCCGGACCGTGAACTCGCGCATCGACCGCTACTGGCCGGGACCGGAGGCGCGTGTGGCCCATGCGGCGGCCGCCTGGGTGGACGGGACCGATGGTTATGACCGCAAACTCTATGTCGCCAGCGGCTATCGCACAGGCGAAGAGGCCTCGAACCTGGCCCTGGCCGCCTGCAGCGCGGCCAACCCCAAGCGCAAATGCGTCGTCACGGCCCAGACCGGCGGCGGCTTCATTCAGGCCGCGACCCTGGATGGAGAACGGGATTTCGCCACAGTCGAAACCAATGAGCGCCGCGCCCATCTGGCTGCTGAACGCCTGTGTCGCCAGAACGACCGTACCGCCTCATGCAGCATCCAGGCTGTCTTCAACAGCCGCGTCCGCGGACAGTTCGTTCATGATTTCAGCACGTGGAGGGCGCGCTAGGAGGCGACCGCATACCGCGCGGTCACGCCGTCGGGCTGGAAGTCGTGTTCCGCCAGCCTGTCCAGCGAACGCAGGACGCGGTCGACGAAGGCGGGGTGATAGCCTGCCTCCACCGCTGGCCTCAGCCAGTCGGTCACCACCGCACGGGCGGGATAGGTACCCACCGGGCCGGGGATGGACAGAGCGACCTCGATCCCCTCGGCGATCCATCCGGCGACGGTGGCGAAGAAGTCCTCGCCGCCCAGAAACTCGGTCGGGCGCACGACATACAGGGTGATGATCCCGTCCTCGACGCCGTCAGGACGGACGATCACGCCGCTGCGGTCGGGGCGCCAGTCGTCGGACAGTTCGACCACCCGCCACAGGCAGAACCAGACGCGGCAGGTCTGGGGGCGGATCGCATGGACCGAACAGCCCGCGCCGTCCACGCAATAGGCGCACAGTTCGCCGGTGGGCTTGGCCAGTTCAGGCAGGTTCAGCGGAATGACGCGGCAGCATTCGACGCATCCGCCGCAGTCCCGATCCGGCAGCAGTGGCAGGCTCACCCTAAAGCGCGTTCAATCTGGGCGATGCGGCGGTCCATGTCGGCGACCACGTCTTCCAGCCGCTTCTTCTCCGACGCCATGTCCACCGGCGTGCCGTCTTCGTAGGAAATGGTCGCGCCCTTGGCGATCAGGTCCAGCCGATAGATGGCCGTGACCCGCTGCGCCTTGAAGCGTTCTAGGGCGGCGGAGGCGGCGGGATCGGTCGTTTTGGTCATGGACAGGCTCTAAACCATAGGCCCAGCCTGTGGAAACAGTCGTTTGCCGATGAAGCCGGGGCAGAATCCCTGTAACAATCAACGAATGATCGGGCGTTTCCCCATCCTCTATATCGCCGAGGCGGACGCCGAAGACGCTGTGCTGTCTTCGGGCGTGCTCGCGCATCTGGTCGACAGCCTGCCCAATGCCAGCTTCACCATCGTCGGATCGGCGGCGTCTGCGCCCCTGTTCGCCGACACGCCGCGCCTGGCCAAGCTGATCGTGCTGGAGCGCGAGGGGCATTTCGACTGGATCGCCCTGTGGAACCAGGTGCGGGCGACCAAATGGGGGCTGGTCGTGGACATGCGCGGCTCGGCCCTGTCGGGCAAGCTGCGGCGCCAGAAGCGGGCCGTGCGGGGCAAGGATGAGCCGGGCGTCCACGCCGTCGTCGCCGCCGCCGCCGTGCTGAAGCTTGAGCCGCACGAGGCCCCGGCGCCGAAAATATTCACCTCGGAACAGACTCAGGCCGAGGCGCGGGCCCTGTTCCCGACCACGGGTGGTGACGGACCGATCCTGGCTATCGGACCCGGCGTCGAATGGATGGGCAAGCGCTGGCCCGCCGAACGCTACGCCAAGGTGGCGACCAAGCTTCTGGCCGACGACGGACCTCTGGCGGGCGGGCGGCTGATGCTGGTGGGCGAAGAGTTCGACCGCGAGGCCGCCCACACCATCCGCTATGCCGTGCCGCGCGCGCGGGTGATCGAACTTCAGGGCAAGCTGACGCGTCTGCAGACGGCGGCGGCCCTGTCGCAGGCGGTGCTGTACGTCGGCGCCGACTCGATCTGGACCCACCTGGCCGTGGCCTCGGGCGTGCCGACGGTGGCGGTGTTCGGTCCCTCGGATGAGACGATCCGCGGCCCGTGGCAGGGTGCGGCGGTACGCGGCCCGCGCAGCTTCCAGGAGTTCAAGGCGCTGGACCCGCGCCTGAATCAGGCGATCCAGCACATGATGGACCTGCCGTGGGAGCGGGCGCTGAAGGCGGCGGTGAAGCTGCTGAAGGCGCGGGGTTACTGACCATTCTTGCGGCGTCATCCTCGGGCTCGACCCGAGGATCGAGGGTTCCGCAAACCGACTGGGTTCCGGTAGAAGCATCTTGCTGACGCGTCGCCTTCTGCGGTGCGGACAGTCCGATCCTCGGGTCGAGCCCGAGGATGACGCTGAATGGATATTGAGGACGTGCGCCGATGACCCAGACTTATGACCTGATCGTCCGAGGCGGCGAGGTGGCCAATCATGCCGGACGTGGCCTGGCCGATGTCGGCGTGATCGACGGCAAGATCGCCTTCATCGGCGACCTGTCCCAGGCCTCGGCCGGCGAGGTGTTCGACGCCGCGGGCCTGACGGTCCTGCCCGGCGTCATCGACACCCAGGTCCATTTCCGCGAGCCGGGGCTGGAGTGGAAAGAAGACCTGGAGACCGGCAGCCGCGCGGCGGCCCTGGGCGGGGTGGTCGCCGTGTTCGAAATGCCGAACACCAACCCCAACACCACCGACCCCGACACCATGGCCGACAAGCTGGTCCGCGCGAACAACCGGATGTGGACCGACCACGCCTTCTACATCGGCGGTACGCACGAGAACGCCGACTATCTGGGCGAACTGGAGCGGCTGCCCGGCTGTTGCGGGGTCAAGGTCTTCATGGGCGCCTCGACCGGCGATCTGCTGATCGCCGACGACGAGGGGGTGCGCAAGGTTCTGTCGAACGTGCGCCGCCGCGCCACCTTCCACTCCGAGGATGAATATCGTCTGGTCGAGCGTCGCGGCCTGGCCCGCACCGGCGACTGGACCAGCCACCCCGAGGTCCGCGACGCCGAAAGCGCCATCCGCTCGACCCGGCGTCTGGTCGGTTTGGCGAAGGAGAGGGGCGCCCGCATCCACGTCCTGCACGTCACGACCAAGGACGAGATGGACTTCCTGCGCTTCCACAAGGATGTCGCCACCGTCGAGATCACGCCCCAGCACCTGACCCTGGCCGCGCCCGAGGCCTATGAGCGGCTGGGCGCCTATGCCCAGATGAACCCGCCGATCCGGTCGCAGGACCACGTGGACGCCCTGTGGCTGTGGGGCATGCAGCAGGGTGTCGCCGACGTGCTGGGCTCGGACCACGCGCCGCACACCAGGGAAGAAAAGTCCAAGCCCTATCCCGCCTCTCCGTCTGGGATGCCGGGCGTGCAGACCCTGGTGCCGCTGATGCTGACCCACGTCGCCAATGGTCGCCTGTCGCTGGAGCGTTTCATCGACCTGACCTCGGCGGGCGCGCAGCGGGTGTTCGGCACGGCCAACAAGGGGCGGATGGCCGTCAGCTATGACGCCGACCTGACCATCGTGGACCTGAAGGCGAAGAAGACCATCACCCATGACCAGCAGGCTTCGCGCTGCGGCTGGACCCCGTTCGACGGGTTCGAAGCCACGGGCTGGCCGATGGCGACCATCGTGCGTGGCCGCGTGGTGATGCAGGACGGCGAACTGATCGGCAAAGCCCACGGTCAGCCAGTGCGGTTCCAGGAGACGTTGTGAGCGGAGACGTCGTGAAGCTCTTTTCTCCTTCGTCATCCTCGGGCTTGTCCCGAGGATCCATATGCCCGGTGTCCGCCGACGCGCACCGTCCTCGGTGGAGTTTATGGATCCTAGGCACAAGGCCTAGGATGACGGACGTGGGGGAGAGGGCATGACTTCGCCGGAACGCCCCTGTTTGGGCCTCATCGGCTATGGCGCCTTCGGGCGTCTGACGGCGCGGCATCTGTCGGCGTGGTTCGAGGTCGCGGCCTATGATCCCGCCGTGTCAGAGGGCGACGCCCATGCGGTCCTGACCGATCTGACGACCGCCGCCGCCTGTCCGGTGGTGGTTCTGGCCGTGCCGGTCGAGGCGCTGGAGGACACCCTCTCCGCCATCCGCCCGCATCTGGCGCCGGACGCCCTGGTGATCGACGTCGGTTCGGTGAAGGTGAAGCCTGCGCTGGCGATGGACGCGGCCCTGCCTGAAGGCGTCCGCATCGTCGGCGCCCACCCCCTGTTCGGCCCTCAGAGCGGCAAGGACGGGATCGTCGGTCTGAGGATCGCCGTCTGCCCGGTGCGCGAGGCCAAGGACGCCCGCCGCGTCGCCGCCTTCTGCCGCCATGCGCTGAAGCTGAAGGTGTTTCAGGTCACCCCGGAAGACCATGACCGCGAGGCCGCCGTCGTCCAGGGCCTGACCCACCTGATCGCGCGCGTCCTGCTGAACATGGAGCCGCTGCCGACGCGGATGACGACGGCCAGTTTCGAGCGGCTGATGCAGGCCGTGGACATGGTCCGCCATGACAGCCCCGCCGTCTTCCGCGCCATCGAACGCGACAACCCCTTCGCCGCCGAAGTCCGCGACCGTTTCTTCGCCCTAGCCGATCAGGCGCGGCACGACGTGGACGAGCTGTAGAGCCTAAATCCCCTCGTCCTGATCGTTCAGCCAGCGCAGCCGCATTGTCTGCAACTGGATCGACCACTGGCTGCGGCCCTGTTCGATGGGGTCCATGTCGTCGATGGCCTCGTTCAGCCGCTGCAGTTCCGCGCCCACGGTCTGTTTGAGGCGGCGCAGGGCGTCCGCGCGCGCCTCGGGCGTCAGCGTGGCCCACAGGCTGGCGCGCAGGCGGAACGGATCGACCCCCACGCTGGTCGCCCGCACGGGATCGCATATCCACGCCTCCAGCGCCGCAACACCCTCTGGGCTCAGCGTCAGGTGGCTGCCCTTATGGCCGGTCGTGATCGGCGTGCTGACGATCAGTCCTGCCTGGGTCAGGCGCTTGATCGCCGGATAGACTGAACCTGCGCTGCCGCTCCATTCGATGGAGGGGGAGGTCTGGAAGGCGCGGCGCACCTTGAAGGCCGTGCGGTTATGGCGGTGGTGAATCTCGGACAGCACAGCGCCCTCAAGCTCGGTCACGCCAGATGGAGGATTTGTCATTTGACGCTCTTGGCTGAATTGGTCCTAATCGTACCAATTCGATGAAGGATTGTCATGCGTATCTCATTTCTGAAACTGGCCCTAGCGGCCGCCGTCCTGTCGGCGCCTCTCGCAGCGTCCCTGACCCATCCGGCGCGGGCGCAGGCGCCTGCGCCGGAAACCATCACCCTGTTCCAGTCCAATGACCGGGTGCTGGTCATGCTGACCATCGGCGACCATCCGCCCATGCCCGCCGTGTTCGACACGGGCACCAACGGCAACATCATCGACATGGATATCGCCGCCAAGCTGGGGCTGGAGAACAAGGGGGCGTCGCGCTCGGTCGATGGCAGCACCGGGCGGCCCGTGCCGGGGTTCGAGACCTTCATCACCAAGGCCAGCCTGGGCGGGGTGGCGATCCAGAATGCACGGGCCACGGCCATGGCCTTCAACCACGCCAATGAAGTCGCCATCATCGGCCCCAACAGCTTTCCCGGCCAGTATGTCGTGATGGATCTGGGCAAAAGCCGCCTGACCCTGTTCGCGCCCGAGAACGCGCCCCAGGCGGGCGCAGCCGTTCCCTATCTGGGCGAAGGCGGTGCGGCCCTGCCGTCGCTGAACATCGAACTGGAGGGCAGGGCGATCCCGGCCATTCTGGACACCGGCAACACCAGTGACTTCCTGTTGCCGCTCAGCCTGGCCAAGGGTCTGCCGCTGGAGGGAGAACTGGCCGTCATCGGCTACGCGACCTCCGCCGCCGGGGTTCAGGATGTCTATGAGGCGCGTTTGGGTGAAGACATCACCGTTGCGGGCGTCGTTTTCCATCGCCCCAAGATCCGCTTCATCGAAGGCGGCCGCCCCAACATCGGCATGCCGGTCCTGCGCCAGCTGAAACTGATGTTCGACCCAGTGCAGCGCCGCACCTGGGTGATCGCACCGCCTGCGGCATGATTGCGCAGTCCGAGTAAAGAGCCACGACTTCAGCCTGTTGCGCTTTTCAGGCCCCGGTGTGGTCATATTCGCTCCCTCAAACTCAAGCTTGGCTTCAACGCGTGTTCGCGCGCAGCCGGTGCGGTGTTTGAGGGAGTGTTCATGGTGCGGAATATCGGCTCACGTCTTGGCTTGGCGCTGGCGGTTGTATTGGCGTCTTCGGGGGCGGCATCGGCGCAGTCTCGACTGGATGCGGCGTCGGCCAATACGGTGTTCGAGCGCGCCCGGCTTCTGTGCGAAGCTGACGAGGGGCGGACCTGGGGTGTCAGTTTGTGCGGGCCGATCCTGATCGCCGATCCTGCGACACGCAGAGTGGTGGCCAATGTGGACGGTCTGGAGACGCCGTTGGAGCGAACAGGCGCGGTGTTCGAGGGGCTGCTGCCGGACAATGTGCCCATTGCCAACACCGCTGTGCGTTGGAATGGTCGCGCCTGGACCATGTTGATGGCGCCCTTGCCTGACGATGAGACGGCCCTGTCCGTCCTGTTGATGCACGAGGCTTGGCACCGCATCCAAGACCAGATCGGTCTGGCGGCCAGCAATGCCGACCAACCCCAATTGGCGACGGAGGCGGGGCGTCTGTCCTTCCGGCTGGAGCTACGGGCCCTGTCCGCTGCGTTGACGGCGACAGATGCGCAGGCCCGGCGTCTGGCGATCCGGGACGCCCTGACATTCCGGGCGTGGCGTCAGGCGCAGTTCCCCGAGGCGCAGGATGCCGAGAACATTATGGAGCGGCATGAGGGGCTGGCTGAATACACCGGGCGGCGGCTGTCGCGCGATGACGTCATGAGCCAGCATCTGGCCGAGCATCTGCGCCGAGGCGATGCTGTGCGCGAATACGCCCGCACCTTCGCCGATTATTCAGGGCCGGCTTACGGCGTTCTGCTGGACGGCGTCGCGCCCGACTGGCGGCAGACTTGGGATCGACATGCAGGCCTGCCGGAATTGCTGTCCCAGGCGCTTGCATTGTCTGTCACCTTTGATGATGCGGCTTTTGAGTTAAGTGCGGCGCGCTATGACGGATCAACCGTCCGCACCGAAGAGGCAGAGCGTGCCCAGGCACAGGCGGTGCGTATCGCCGCCTTGCGCGCAAAACTGGTGGATGGCCCCGTGCTGGCCACGCCCGCATCCGGCGCGAACTTCAGCTTCGACCCGAACCGGGTGACGCCATTCCCGCCCGAGGGCTCTGTCTATGGCCTGATCCGCGTGGCGGCGGACTGGGGTGTGTTGGAGGTTGAGCGAGATGGGCTGTTGTCGGCGGACTGGTCCCGGCTTTCGGTCGGCTATGTCGATGTCGCCCCAACCGAGAGCGGCTTGAAAGGGGAGGGTTGGACCCTGACGCTTAAGCCAGACTGGCAACTGGCGCCGGGTCGTCGCGATGGAGACTGGACGATCATTCGACGCACCATCTCCAATCCCTGAGTCGTCGGGTTGAAATGCCTTGGGGTTGAAATATATACGACGCATACGAAACGTATATATTCAGGAGCGCCCTGTGGGGATCGTCAATATCGAGGATGAGCTGCACGAGCAGCTGCGGCGGGCCAGCAAGGCGTCGTACCGCTCGATCAACGCCCAGGCGGCTTTCTGGATCAGGATCGGCATGTTGTGCGAGACCAATCCGGGGCTGACGTTTCAGGAGCTGGTGGCGCGGGAACTGAAGGCGGCGGGCGTGGACGCCGCCAACACGCCGGTCGCGACCGCATGATCAAGACAACGGAGGAACTGGCCCTGATGGCCGAGGCGGGGCGGCTTTTGGCCTCGGTCTTCATCCATCTGGACGGGCTGACGCTGGAGGGCATGACCACGCTCCAGATCAATGATCTGGTCGAGGCCTATATCGTCGATGAGCTGAAGTCGCGCCCCGCGTCCAAGGGCCAGTACGGCTATGGCTTCGTGCTGAACAGTTCGCGCAACCACGTCGTCTGCCACGGCGTGCCGTCAGCGGACGAGGTGCTGAAGGACGGCGACATCGTCAATCTGGACATCACCCTGGAGAAGGACGGCTTCATCGCCGATTCCAGCAAAACCTATCTGATCGGCGATGTCGGCCCGGCGGCGCGGCGTCTGGTCCGCACCACTTATGAGGCCATGTGGAAGGGCATCCGCACCGTGCGGCCCGGCGCGCGGCTGGGCGACATCGGCGCGGCCATCGAACGCCACGCCAAACAGGCCGGGTATTCGGTCGTGCGCGACTACTGCGGTCACGGCATCGGGCGCGAGATGCACGAAGATCCTCAGGTGCTGCATTTCGGCAAGGCGGGAACCGGCATGGCCCTGCGTGAAGGCATGGTCTTCACCATCGAGCCGATGCTGAACCAAGGCACGCGCAAGGTCGACACCGAGGACGACGGCTGGACCGTGGTGACCGAGGACGGAAAACTGTCCGCCCAGTTCGAACATACCGTCGCCGTCACCCGCGACGGGGTGCGCGTCCTGACCCTGCGGCCGGACGAAGCCAAGGCCGGGCGGGCCTAGAGCGCCGCGTCCGCCACATAGCGGGCAGGAGGCTTGCCCAGGGCGGATTTGAACATGGTGATGAAGGCGCTGACGGACTCATAGCCCAGGTCATAGGCGACGGTCTGGACCGAGGCGCCTTCGGACAGGCGCTGCAGGGCGATGATGATCTGCAGCTGCTGACGCCAGCGGCCAAAGCTCATGGCCGTCTTGCGCGCGACCAGACGCGACAGGGACCGTTCGCTCATCGCCACCCGCCGCGCCCACTCGGCCACTGGCGCACGGTCCTGCGGGTTCTGGATCAGGGCGTTGGCGATGTGGCGCAGGGCCGGATCGTCGGGGATCGGCAGGTGCAGGGCGCTGACCGCCATGCCCCGCAACTCCTCCAGCAGCACCTGAACCATGCGGTGCAGGTGGTCGCCGGGCTGATAGGGCGCGGCGGGCCGCTCGGCCAGATGCCGCACCAACTCCACCACCAGCGGCGTCAGCGTCAGGCTGGCGCAGTGATCGGGCAGACCCCCGACCTCCGGGTCGATGAACAACAGGGCCACGCGGCCATTGGCGGTGATCTCATTGCTGTGGCGGATATGGCCGGGCACCCAGACCCCGCTGCCCGCCGGCACCATCCACAGGCCCGCCTCGGTGCGGCAGATCACGCCGCCCCGCAGGGTGACGACCAGCTGACCCTTGCGATGGACATGCATCGGCGCCTCGCGGTCATGCGCCGTCGCCTCCAGGTGCATGGCCGTCACCGGCAGGTCGGTTTCGTCGGGGTCGAACGGATGGGGCAAGTGCGATTGGCCGATTTCAGAAATTATCTGACTGAATAGCCAAATCCGGCAACCGCCGCCATTGCTATCTGGAGGGCGCACAGATTGGACCCCGCCATGCCTCAGCGTCACCGCCTCCATCCCGCCTGGATCATTCTGGGCGTTCTTCTGTTCGCCACCAATCTGAGAGGTCCGTTCACGGCGGTCGGGCCGGTGCTGGAGGTGATCCAGCAGGCGTTCCAGATCGGGGCCGGGCAGGCGGGTCTGCTGATCACCCTGCCGCTGCTGACCTTCTGCGTGGTGTCGCCGTTCGCGGCCCTGCTGGCCAAGGAATACGGGCTGGAGCGGGTGCTGTTCCTGGCCCTGATCGTGATGATGGTCGGTATCGCCGTCCGCTCCATCGGGCCGTTGTGGAGCCTGTATTTCGGCACCGCCGTGCTGGGGGCGGGTATCGCCATCGGCAACACCCTGGTGCCCAGTCTGCTGAAGCGGGACTTTCCCAACCAGATCGCGCGGCTGACGGCGGTTTACGCCATCACCATGGGCGTCGGTTCGGCGGTCGCCTCAGCGGTGGTCGCGCCTCTGGAGGCGGCCTACGACTGGCGGGTCGCGCTGGGCGTCTTCATCATCCTGCCGGTGGTCAGCGCCATCGCCTGGCTGCCGCAACTGCGCCGCCACTCGGCCCCCGCCGCCGGAACCGCCGAGCCGCTGCATTCCGGCAGCATCTGGCGTTCAGGTCTGGCGTGGCAGATCACCCTCTTCTTCGGCTGCACCTCCTTCACCTATTACGCCGTCGCCGCCTGGCTGCCGTCGATCCTGGTCAGCCAGGGCTATTCGCCGATCGCCGCAGGCTCGCTGCACGGGGTGCTGCAACTGGCCACCGCCCTGCCGGGGCTGCTGCTGCCGCCGCTGATCGGGCGGATGAAGGATCAGCGCGTCATCGCCGCCGGTCTGGGCGTGATGGGTTTGGCCGCCATTCTGGGCCTGTATCTGGCGCCGACCCTGGCGGTGGTGTGGATCGCCCTGTTCGGCGCAGGCATAGGCGGCGCCTTTATCCTGGCCCTGACCTTCATCGCGCTCCGGGCGCGCAACGCCCACCAGACGGCCCGTCTGTCCGGCATGGTTCAGGCGGTCGGCTATCTGATGTCGGCGACCGGGCCGGTGGCGGTCGGCGCCCTGCATGATGTGACCCACAGCTGGCTGGCGTCCTTCGTCGCCTGCGGTCTGCTGTGTGTGGCGATCATGATGCTGGGGCTGGGCGCGGGCCGGGCGCGCCATGTCTAGCGGCGCGGATGCGCCTTGATGAAGCCCGCCACGTCCTCGACCGCACCGGGCGCCAGGGGCAGGTCGGGGTTGGCGTAGGTTGCCATGTTCGCGGCGCGGTCGGCGGGGGCCGTCTTCAGCAGATGGTTGACCCCGTCCCACAGCTTCAGCGTCGCCTTCGGATCGGCGGCGGCCAGGGCGTTGGCGTCTGTGGTCGTGACCTGAATGTCGGTGGTCCCCTGACCGATGAAGACCGGTCCGTCATAGGCGGCGATCAGGGCGGCGGGGTCCAGCGGCAGCCAGGAGATCAGATAGGGCTGGACCGACGGACGGAACAAGGCGGCCAAGGCGGGCGGGGTGTCTGCGACGGTGCGCCCGGCCTCCAGTTCGCTCAGAGCGGCGAAGGCCTGGGTCTTCAGCGGTTCCGGCAGGCCGCTCTCCAACTGCTCGCGCAGCACCACGCCCGCTGGGCGGCCCGCGCCGGACAGCAGGATCAGGCCGCACACCTTGTCATCCCCGCCCTCGACAGCCTTCAGCGCGACCAGCGCCCCTTCGCTGTGGCCGATCAGCCAGGCGCAGGGCTGGCCTGCGCGCGTCGCCGCCTCGGCCGCCCAGGCGCGGGCGTCGGTTGAATAGTCGGTGAAGCGCAGGGCCGCCTCGTCGCCGCCCGCCGCCGCGCTCTGGGCGATGCCGCGCTTGTCGATGCGGACGGTGGCGATGCCTTGTTCCGCCAACCCCTCGGCCAGCAGACGGTAGGTCGCGCCCCGGACGCCCATCGGGCTGTTTCCGTCCCGGTCGGTGGGGCCGGACCCCGGCAGGATGACCGCAACCGCGCTGGCGTTCTCAGGCGCCAGCAGCGTGCCATGCAGGGGCGCAGGCTTGGCGGCCAGGGTGATTTCAGTGGAGACGGGCGCGCTGGTCAGGGCGGCGGCGAGGATCAGGCTCAACATGGTCGGTCTCCGTTCGCGACAGGGGTCAGAAGGGCTGGCGGTCGGGATCGGTGCGCCAGACGCGCCAGCTTTCGAAGACGGCGATCAGGCTGACGGCGATGATGCTGACGGTCAGGGCGGTGACGCCGAAGGGCTGGGGCGCGACAGGGGCGGCGATCAGGCCGCACAGGCCGATCAGGAAAAACAGTCTTCCGGCCAGACGATTGGACCGATCCCACGCCAGACGGCTCTTGAACGCCCAGGGCGTGCGAACTCCGACGAAGGGATTGGGCGACACCCGTCCGATAAAGGCGCCGACGCCCACGAAGACCAGCGACAGGCCGCCCATAAAGATCCCGCCGCGCGCCTCCAGACCTGTCTGTCCCAGGCTTGTCTGCCCCAGACTGGCCCAGGCGATGAGCACGCCGACTATGGTCAGGGTGAACAGGCCGATGCCTTGTCCGATCCTCAACGACCGTTTCTGCGACTGATCGCCTGTCGATTGGGCGCGCATGGCGCCAAGACCCAGTCCGATGCACAGGATCAGCCCCAACAGGGCTATCCCGCCCAGAGTCAGGGCCAGTTCGGTGCGGTCTGACCAGCGATCAGGCTGAAGATCCGGGCCGAAATGCACCGGGATCGGCGTTGTCGGGCCGTTCAATCCGACATGCAGGGCGAAGGCGCCTTGCAGCGTGAAGACCGCGACAGTCAGATAGTCCAGCAGCGACAGACGGTCCTTCATCTTCGGCTCCCTTCAGTCTTGGTCATTGGGATGGGGGAGGGCTTTCCCGTGCCGGCGATGTCCATCAGGAAGGCCATGGCCTCTTCCACCGCCGAGATCTCCAGCCGGTAGCGGATGGTCTGGCCCTCGCGTTCGGGACTGACCAGACCGGCTTCCTTCAGGGCGTTGAGGTGGCCGGTGATGGTGGGCCAGCTCATGTCGAAGGCGGCGGCGATGTCGCCGGACGCCAGCGGCCCGCTGCGCAGCATGGCGATGATGCGGCGGCGCACGGGATGGGACAGGGCCTTGAAGAGGGTGTTCATAGGAATATTCCTAATTAGGATCTTTCCTAAATTCAAGCGCCGCCATCGGAGCGGGCTGTGTTTCAGTCGCGATTGGACCACAGCGCCGTGAACGCGGCGCGATAACGCCAGGCCAGCAGCAGCCAGATCGCCGCGCAGACCACGCCCACCGGCCAGTCCCCGGTCAGCAGCAGGTGGGTGAAGAAGATTCCGGCCACGGCGGGCGCCAGCAGCACCACGCCCAGCGGCGCCGTCCGGTTCAGAAACAGGCTCAGCCCGCCGAGAACATGAAAGGTCGACAGCAGTGGATTGACGAAGCCGCTGGCGTTCAGTCCATCAAAGAAGGCCTGGGCCCTGGGCTGATCGACGGGCGGCTGCTGTCCGCCGAACTTCACGGCGATCAGGATGACGGCGAAGATGAAATAGCCGCCGTACAGGATGCGCAGCCCGGTCCAGAAAACCTGTGAGACAGAAATGCGCCGGGGTGACGGCGTCAGCGGCCTGTCCATGTGTACGCCCCTCCCAAGGCGAGCTCATGTAACGGCGCAATGTCGGCGGGAGTCCAGCCTTTATTCGGACCTACCTGGGTGGATGCTCAGATCGCGAAGCTGACGCCGCAGCCGCAGCTGGACGAGGCGTTGGGATTATTGACCACGAACTGGGCGCCCGCCAGTTCATCGACATAGGCGATCTGGGAATTCTTCAGGAAGGGCACGGACATCGGATCGATGACGGCGGTCTGGCCGTCGGCCTTAATATGCAGGTCGTCCTCCTCGGCCGTTTCGATCAGCTCAAACCGATACTGGAAGCCGGAACAGCCCCCGCCATCGACGGCGACGCGCAGCAGCAGGGTCTTGCCCTCGGCGGCGCCCAGCTTGGCCAGGCGCTTGGCGGCGCTGGCGGCCAGGGTGATACCCTCCGGTGCGCGCGTGGCGACGGAGAAGGTGGGTGTGGATGGTTCTGTGGATTGGACGGTGCTCACAGGTGTCTATATGAGGCGCGTGCGGGCGTTCGCAAAGGCCCGCCTGCTTCAAAGTTGATCCGTTGAGCCATTCAGACCGCGCGACCTACTCAGAACGCCCCGATCAGACCCTGGGCCGCCGCTTCTTCGAGCCGCCCAGCCGCACCCGAACGTCCTTCGCCCGCGACCGCGACCGCATCATCCATGCGACGGCCTTTCGGCGCCTGAAGGAGAAGACCCAGGTCTTTGTCGCGCATGAGGGTGATCACTATCGCACCCGCCTGACCCATTCGCTGGAAGTGGCCCAGATCGCCCGGTCGCTGGCCCACGCCCTGCGGCTGGATGACGATCTGGCCGAAACCATCGCCCTGGCCCATGACCTGGGCCACCCGCCCTTCGCCCACGCGGGCGAGGACGAGCTGGTGGTGCAGATGGCCGGCCACGGCGGTTTCGACCACAATGTCCAGAGCTTCCGCGTCATCACGGAGCTTGAGAACCGCTATCCCCAATTCGACGGCCTGAACCTCAGCTGGGAGACGGTCGAGGGCGTGATCAAGCATAACGGCCCGGTGTCGCACCGGCTGGACGAACCGGCCTGGTCGGTGGTGCGGCCGTACCGCACGGACGGTGAGGCGAACTGGGATCTGCGCCTCGGCACCTTCGCCTCCTTGGAGGCTCAGTGCGCAGCCATCGCCGACGACATCGCCTATAACAACCATGATGTGGACGACGGGGTGCAGGCGGGCCTGATCACCCTGGCCGATCTGGACCAGATCCCGATCATCGGTCCGATGCTGGCCTCGGTGCGGCGCGACTGGCCCGGCATCGACGAGCGGATGCTGCGGATCGAGGCTGTTCGGCGCATGATCGGCGTCATGGTCGAGGACGTGCTGGCCGAAACCGCACGCCGTCTGGAAGAGGACCGCATCACCTCGACCGAGGATGTGCGCACGGCGCGCCGGACCATGGTGGACTTCTCACGCTCCATGCACGGCGATCTGGCGGTGCTGCGCAAGTTCCTGTTCGAGCGGATGTACCGCCACTACCGCGTCAACCGCACCCGCAGCCAGGCGCGCCGCGTCCTGTCGCAACTGTTCGAGCTGTTCATGGCCGAGCCGGAGGTCATGCCGCCGGAATGGGGCGTGCCCGCCCTGACGGACGACCGGACCCAGCGGGCGCGTGCGGTGTGCGACTATATCGCCGGGATGACCGACCGCTATGCGATAGAAGTCCACCAGAAATTGTTCAGCCTCGACCTCGCGCTTGATCTGTGATTCGAAAGAGCCGTGCGGGGGATTATGATTAAGGGCTGGCGTGTGTGATTCGCACCGCCGGACATACGGCGGAGCACGACCATGTCTTTTGACGACGACAACAAACCGGGCCGGGGCGCCTATACGCCGCCGACGGACGACGACCTGCCGTTCCGCCGCAACTCCTATGACCCGCGCAACGGCCGCAACGTCGGCTCGGGCGGGGGCAAGGCGCCGCCGGTGACCCTGATCGTCAGCGCGGCGGTTCTGCTGCTGCTGATCGTCGCCGTGATCTTCTTCTATCGGTCGGGCATGCGCGCCTCCAACGACGCGCCGCCGGCTGTCGGCCAGCCCGTCGGCGAACTGAAGACGCCCGCGCCCATCGACGCCCAGCCCATCGACCCGGCCGCCGGCATCCGCGTCTATCGCGACGAGACGGAAACGACCGACGCGCCCGTGACCTTCACCCCGCCGCCTGAGGTGCCCGCGCCGCGTCCCGCCGCACCGCCGCCCGTCGCCCCGACCGGCCAGGGCCTGACGCCCGCCGCTCCTGCGCCCGCCGCACCGGCTCCGCGTCCGGCCCCCGCGCCCGTCGCCGCCCCTGCGCCCAAGGCAGCGCCCGCCCCGGCGCCTGCACCCGCCGTCGCCGCGCCTGCGGCTGCGACCGGATCGTCCGGCGTCCAGATCGGCGCCTTCTCCTCGACCGAGATCGCGGACCGGGAATACGCCGCCGTCGCCGGTCGCTTCGGCCAGTACGCCTCGGGCGCCCAGAAGCGCGTGACGGAGGTGACCTCGTCCAACGGTTCGACCCTGTACCGCACCACCTTCTCGGGCCTGTCGCGTGAACGCGCGGTCGCCTTCTGCAATGCGCTGAAGGCTGCCGGTCGGGACTGCATCGTTCGGTGACATCGGCTGCGATCTACGGCTGCGCCGGTCATCGGCTGACGGAGGACGAACGGGCCTTCTTCGCCAAGGCGCGGCCGTGGGGCTTCATCCTGTTCCGGCGCAACATCGACACGCCGGAACAGGTGCGGGCGCTGACGGATGAGCTGCGCGCCGCGATCGGCGACCCGGATGCGCCAATCCTGATCGACCAGGAGGGCGGACGGGTCCAGCGGATGGGGGCGCCGCACTGGCCCAAATACCCGCCCGGCGACGCCTATCTTAAGTCAACCAACGACCCGCAGGACGCGCGCGATCTGGTGCGTTTGGGCGCGCGGTTGATCGCCCATGACCTGCACGAGGTCGGGATCAACGTCGATCTGGCGCCGGTGTTGGACGTGCCGGTTCCGGGATCTCACGACATCGTCGGCGACCGCGCCTATGGCCAGGACCCGCAGACCGTGGCCCTGCTGGGACGGGCGGCGGCGGAAGGTCTGCTGGCGGGCGGAGTGCTGCCCTGCATCAAGCACATGCCGGGTCACGGCCGCGCCTTTGCCGACAGCCATAAGGATCTGCCCACCGTCCAGGCCGATTTCGAGACCCTGGACGCCTGGGACTTCGCCCCGTTCAAGGCCCTGTCCGATATGCCCCTGGCCATGACGGCGCACATCGTCTTCACCGCCATCGACAAAAAACGTCCCGCCACCCAGTCGAAAAAAGCCGTGCGCCTGATGCGCGAGCATCTGGGCTTTTCCGGCTTGATCCTAACCGACGACCTGTCGATGCAGGCGTTGAAGGGATCGCTGGGTGAACGCGCCAATCAATCATTGATTGCTGGCTGCGACGTAGTCCTGCACTGCAATGGCGTCCTGTCGGAGATGCAGGAGGTCGCTGATGCGGTCGGCAAGCTGAAGGGCAGGGCCAAGGCTCGCGCCGAGGCGGCGCTTGCCCGCATCGTCCGCACGCCCGAACCGCTGGACGCCCCGGCGGCGCAGGCGCGCTTCTTCCAGTCGCTGGGCGGCAGGCTGGAGGCGAAGAAGGGGCCGGACGTGGGGGAGGCGCAGGCCTAGTCCCGCATGACCGAGTCCTTCCAGCCCAATCTGGATTTCAACGCGGAGGAGGTCGAGGAGCGCGAGGCCTTCGTCGTCGATCTGGACGGCTATGAAGGGCCGCTGCACGTTCTTCTGGCCCTGGCGCGGACGCAGAAGGTCGATCTGCTGAAACTGTCAATCACCCAGCTGGCGGAACAGTATCTGGCCTTCGTGCATGAGGCGCGGCGTCGCAACTTCGCCCTGGCGGCGGACTATCTGGTGATGGCCTCGTGGCTGGCCTATCTGAAATCACGCCTGCTGCTGCCCCGCACCGAAAAGGCCAAGGGCGAGGAGCCGCCTGCCGAAGAAATGGCCGCCGCCCTGGCCTTCCGCCTGCAGAAGCTGGAGGCCATGCGCCGCGCGGTCGAACAGCTGATGGCCCGGCCCCAGCTGAAGCGCGACGTCTTCACGCGCGGCGATCCCGAAGCGACGGTGATCGTGCCGTCCGACCGCATCGACGCCAGCCTGTATGAGTTGATGAGCGCCTATGTGGTCCAGCGCCGCCGTGAAGAGGCGCGCCGCTACGCCCCCGGCCAGCGGGTGGAGGCCTTCCAGCTGGAGGCCGCGCGTGACTGGCTGCGCGAGATCATGCCTAAACTGGCCGACTGGACCCCGCTGGAGCGCGTCGCTCCGGTCCGAGAGGATGAGGACGGACCCAGTCAGGCCAGCTATACCGCCTCCACGCTGTCCGCCAGTCTGGAGCTGGTGAAGGAGGGGGCCATGGACATCCGCCAGGCGCAGGCCTTTGCCGAGCTGTTTCTGAAACGACGTGGAAACGGCCAGCCGCTGGAGCTGACGCCGTGAGCGACCTGTCCTTCCAACCCGACGAGGCCGAGATTGAACGCCGGGTCGAGGCCCTGTTGTTCGCCGCCGCCGGCCCCCTGACCGCCGCCGAAATCGCCGCCCGCCTGCCGCACAACTGCAACGTCGCCCGCGCCATCGCCGGTCTTCGCGCCCGCTATGAAGGGCGCGGGGTGGAGCTGGAATGCGTCGCCGACCGCTGGCGCTTCCGCACTGCGCCGGACCTGGCCTTCATGATGACGCAGGAGCGCGAGGAGCCTCGTCGTCTGTCCAAGGCCGCCCTGGAGACCCTGGCCATCATCGCCTACCACCAGCCCGTCACCCGCGCCGAGATCGAGAGCGTGCGCGGCGTCACCATCTCCAAGGGCACGTTGGATCTGTTGCTGGAGATGGGTTTCGTGCGGCTGCGGGGGCGCAGGCGTACGCCGGGCCGCCCGGTCACCTATGCGACAACGGATCGCTTCCTGGAGCATTTCGGCCTGGCCACCCTGTATGATCTGCCGGGCGTGCAGGAGATGAAGGCGGCGGGCCTGCTGGACCTGTCCCTGCCGGTCGGCTTTGAGGTGCCTGATCCGACCAAGGCGTCCGAGGCTGATGATGAGGACGGCAGCCTGCCTCTGGAAGACGACACCCCCGAGTTCGCCCAGGATTTTGTCGCCGAAGACCGCTGAAACGCCCGCCGTTCATCTTGTCTTATCGGACATCGGCTAGGGGCGTCCGACAATGGGCAGGGTTTCAGTAAAGTCGAGCGGGCGCGCGTGGGGCGCCTTCAGGATCGCGGTGATCCTGATTGTATCGACCGCGATCGGCATGGTCGCTATTCTGGGCGTGGTCAGTCAGGGCATCGACGCCCATCAGCGCGTCAAGGAAGAGAACCTGGTCAAGCTGCGTCTGGGACGGGCGCTGGAGATCATCGGCGAAGACCTGACGACCGCCTCAACCTGGAACGAGGCCGTGGACCATATGGCCGTGGGCGACGACGTCTGGTTCGATCGCTTCCTCGGCGCCTTCTATGAGGCCCAGCACAGCCATCTGGCGACCCTGGGCTACGACAGCGCGGGCCGCCTTTTCCGCATCAGCAAGGACGGGGCCCCTGCGGGCGCCAGCAGCGATGACCCCTTCGCCCGCGCCGCACGCCCGCTGGTCGATCAGGTTCGTGCGGACGCGGCAGGGCGTGACGCCTCGACAGTGGCCATGGGCGCGGTCCGGCTGAAGTCGGCCTTCGTGCGGATCGACGGGACGGTCTATCTGCTGGGCGTCTCAACCGTGGTGCGCCACACGGCGGACGGGCCGGTTCCCGCCGCTGATCCCGTGGTGGCGTCGTTCAAGGCCTTCCCCGCCGAAATCACGCCGCTGAAGACGCGATTCTCGCTGGAGGACGTGCAGTTCCAGCCCGGTGACGCCTCGACGCCGCACGGCATGGCCGGGGTCGAGGTGCGCGACGGACAGGGCCAGTTGTTGGGCAAGGTGATCTGGAAGCCGGAGCGTCCGGGCTACCAGATCCTGACCCAGGCTGGATCGCTGATGCTGTTGCTGCTGGCGGTGATGATCGTCGGCGGCGCGGTGCTGCTGGAGCGGATGGTCAGCGACGTGCGGCGTCTGCGGGCGTCAGAGGCGGCCCTGTCGGCGGCGCTGGAGCGGGCCGAGGCGGCCAATGCGGCCAAGACGCGCTTCCTGTCCAACATCAGCCACGAATTGCGCACGCCCCTGAACGGGGTTCTGGGCATGGCCGAGGTGATCGGCGCCGATCTGGTCACCCCGCAACAGCGCGACCGGCTGGATATCCTGAAGGCGTCGGGCCAGCAGCAGTTGCGCCTGATCGAGGAGTTGCTGGACGTGGTGCGCCTGCGCGACGGGGCGGTGACGCTGGAGACGCGGCCTTTCCGGCCGGAAAACCTGCTGCGTCGCCTGGCTTCCGACTATCGCGGGGCGGCCGGCGCCAAGGGGCTCAAGCTGAAGATCGAGGCGGCCAAGGGCGAATGGATGGGCGACGCCATCCATGTCGAGAAACTGCTGGCGGCCCTGACCGACAACGCCATCCGCTTCACCAGCAAGGGCGGCGTGACGCTGCGGGCTATCGGCGGCGACGGTCTGGTGCTGGAGGTTCAGGACACGGGACCCGGCATGGCCGCCGCAGAGGTCGAACGCCTGTTCGAAGCCTTCACCCAGGGCGACGACAGCAACACCCGCAGCGCCGACGGTCTTGGCCTGGGCCTGACCGCCGCCCACGGTCTGGCGGCCCTGATGGGCGGTCGGATCGAGGTGACCAGCACGCCGGGGCAGGGCAGCCTGTTTCGCGTGATCCTGCCCCTTCAGCCCGTGGCGGTCAGGCCGTCAACAGACGCGGCAGTTTGAAGGTCACCGTCTCGCGCGCGCCGCCGTCTTCGGTGACCGTGGCGTCGAAGCGGGCGCGGATGGCGTCAACCAGGGCCTCGATCAGCGGCTCGGGGGCGGATGCGCCTGCGGTGACGCCGACCGTCTGAACACCGTCGAACCAGCTCCAGTCCACCTGTGAGGCGTCATCGACCAGATAGGCGGCGTGGGCGCCTGCGCGCACCGCCACCTCGACCAGACGGGCCGAGTTGGACGAGTTCTTGGACCCGACCACCAGCACCAACTGGCACCCTTCGCCCAGGGTCTTCACCGCCTCCTGCCGATTGGTGGTGGCGTAGCAGATGTCTTCCTTGTGCGGATCGGGCAGTTCGGGGAAGCGACGTTTCAGAACCTTCAGAATGCCCGCCGTGTCGTCCACCGACAGGGTGGTCTGGGTCGCATAGGCCAGCGGCGCGTCGCCGGGACGTTCAAAGGCTTCGGCGTCGGCCTCGGTCTCGACCAGGCTGATGGCGCCTTCGGGCAGCTGGCCCATGGTGCCGATCACCTCAGGATGGCCCGCGTGGCCGATCAGGATGATGTGGCGGCCCGCATTATGATGGCGCTCGGCCTCGACGTGGACTTTCGACACCAGCGGGCAGGTGGCGTCCAGGAACAGCAGTTCGCGCGCGCGGGCGTTGGCGGGCACGGACTTGGGCACGCCGTGGGCCGAAAACACGACCGGGCGGTCGTCGGGGCATTCGTCCAGCTCCTTGACGAAGACCGCGCCCATCGCCTTCAGCCGTTCGACGACGTGGCGGTTATGCACGATCTCGTGGCGCACATAGACCGGAGCGCCGAATCTCTCGATCGCCCGCTCAACGATCTGGATCGCCCGATCCACCCCGGCGCAGAAGCCGCGCGGCGTCGCCAGACGGACAGAAATGGGGCGCAACGGCGAAGCTGGGGGAGGGACGTGGGCGTTCATGCCCGGAACCTAGTCGTTCGTGGTCGTTATCGCCATCTGGACAAGGGCTTGCGCACAACAGATTCTACCGCCTGAAAGAGCGGCGCATCGTCACGGCTTGTCCACAGTCGACGAAAGTCGAACTTCTACAAAGGTTTAGGTGATGTTCACGACGCCTTGACCTAGCAGCCGCTCACGATTAGTTTCCGCGCCGAATTCAGACCCCGTCGCGGCTCAGCCGGGACGCTGAGCAACAAACCCATGACCACCCCGACGGAATCGCGTGAAGAGGCGATCAAACGCCTCAACAAACGTGCATCCGACTTGGCGGAGGCCACGGCTACGAAGACGTCTGAAGCCCTCTCGGCCCAGGCGGTTTCCAGCCAGGCCTATAAGATCATCGCCGAATTGCTCGGCGGCGTCTTTCTGGGCTTGGGGCTGGGTTTCGGAGCGGACCGACTGTTCGGGACCAATCCGTGGGGGCTGATCAGCGGTGTCCTTCTGGGCTTCGCATTGTCGATTTACATGGCGCGCCGCACGGCCAACCGGCTGATGGCGCAAGCGAAGGCGAGCGGGCTCGAAGAGAAATCGATCCCATTCGACGACGAGGAAGACGAGGACCGATAGGCTTATGGCCGATCCGATTCATCAGTTTCAGATTCAAAAGGTCGTCGACCTCGGCACCGTGAATCTGCCCGTGTTCGGTCATACCGAACTGGCGATCACGAACTCGCATATCGCGATGACGGCTGCCTTTGTGGCCATTGTCCTGTTCCTGCAGTTCGTGACGTCGGGCGCCAAGGTGGTGCCGGGGCGTCTGCAGACGGCGGGTGAAAGCCTGTTCGACATGATCGACGGCGTCACCGATTCGATCATCGGTCATGACGGCCGCAAGTATTTCCCGTTTGTCTTCACCCTGTTCCTGCTGGTGCTGGCGATGAACCTGCTGGGGATGTTCCTCAGCTTCACCCCGACGTCGCAACTGGCCGTCACGGTCACCTTCGCGGCCCTGACCATCCTGCTGGTCATCGGCGTGGGCTTCATCAAGAACGGCCTGGGCTTCTTCAAGCTGTTCTGGCCGATGAGCGCGCCTCTGATCCTGCGTCCGGTCGTCGGCGCCATCGAGTTTCTGTCCTTCCTGCTGCGTCCGGTCACCCTGGCCCTGCGTCTGTTCGGCAACATGCTGGGCGGCCACGTGGCGCTGAAGATCTTCGCCGGCTTCGTTGTCGCCCTGGGCGCAGGCGCCTTCGTCGGCGAGGGACTGGGCATCTGGGGTCTGCCGGTCGCCGCCCTGTCGATGGTCGGCGTCGTGGCCATCACCGCACTCGAATTCCTCGTCGCCTTCCTGCAGGCGTTCGTGTTCGCCGTTCTGGCCAGCATCTACCTCAATGATGTGGTCAACCTGGGTGAAGGCCACTAAGGCCGGACCTCAGTCCGAACTCTCTGTTTTCAACCAACCTGACTTAAACAAGGATACTCACCATGGAAGCTGAAGCCGCCAAGTACATCGGCGCCGGCCTGGCCACCCTCGGCATGATCGGTTCGGCCATCGGCGTGGGCAACATCTTCGCCAACTTCCTGAACGGCGCCCTGCGCAACCCGTCGGCCGCTGGCTCGCAAGTCGGCAACCTGTTCGTGGGCGCGGCTCTGGCCGAAGCTCTGGGCATCCTGGCCTTCGTGCTCGGCATCCTGATCCTGAACTCCTAATCCATTTAGGATTCAGGGCGGCGGCGGTCTCTCGCTGAGGTCGCCGCCGCCTTTCTGCATTTACGAACGAACGGACACCATGGCCGCTCCCAATCCTCACGACACGCACGCCACGACCGAGGCTGAAGGCCACGGCAGCGGCGGTCTGCCCCAGTTCCAGACTGAGCACTGGGCCGGTCAGATCGGCTATCTGCTGGTCCTGTTCTTCGTCCTCTATATCCTGATCGCCAAGGTCTTCGGCCCGCGCCTGCGTCGCGTGATGGACGAGCGCCGCGATACGATTTCCAGCGCCGTCGCCACGGCCCGCCAGGTCCAGACCGAAGCCGCCGAACAGGCTGCTGCGGCCAAGGCCGAGGTCGACAAGGCCCGCGCCGACGCCCGCGCCACCGCCGCCGCCGCCAAGGCGCGCGTCACGGAAGAAGCCAACGCCCGTCAGGCGGCGGAAGAAGCCGTCGTCAACGCCCGCATCGCCGAGGCGGAAGCCTCGATCGGCAAGACGCGCGACGCCGCCATGGCCAATGTCTCGACCATTGCTGCGGACACCACCGCCGCCATCGTCGAGCGTCTGACCGGCAAGACCGCAACGGCTGCTGAACTGACCGCCGCCAAGGGAGCCGCCTGATGAACCTGATCTTCGAACCCGGCATCTGGAGCTTCGCCAACCCGGAGATCTGGGTCGGCATCGGTCTGCTGATCTTCTTCGGCATCCTGATCGCGGCCGGCGTGCCCAAGCTGGTCGGCAGCCAACTGGACGCCAAGGCCGCCAAGATCCAGGGCGACCTGGACGAAGCCGCCCGCCTGCGCGCCGAAGCCGAAGCCCTGCTGGCCCAGATCCGCAAGGAGAAGGTCGAGGCTGAAGCCCAGGCCGCCGACATGATGGCCGCCGCCGAAGCTGACGCCCGCCGTCTGGAAGTCGAGGCCAAGGCCAAGCTGGAAGAGACCCTGGCCCG
Source organism: Brevundimonas nasdae (assembly GCF_019395145.1). Lineage (NCBI taxonomy): Bacteria > Pseudomonadati > Pseudomonadota > Alphaproteobacteria > Caulobacterales > Caulobacteraceae > Brevundimonas > Brevundimonas nasdae. The sequence goes on along the minus strand of NZ_CP080034.1, from coordinate 1,992,585 downwards.
TCGCCAGAAGATGGCCGAGACCCGCATCGCCCAGGCCGAAGCCCAGGCTGCTGCTGAAGTGAAGGCGGCTGCTGTCGACCTGTCCGCCAAGGCTGCGGAACAGATTCTGGCCGCCCGTTTGTCGGGTCAGTCCAAGGACCCGCTGTTGGACGCCGCCATCGCTCAGATCGGCGACCGCCTGAACTGATCGCGACGCGCAAGCATCGAACGAAAAAAGGGCCCCGGCGTCGCTGTCGGGGCCCTTTTCTTATGTCTGACGGATCAGGTCAGTGGGCGTGTGCGCCGCCGATGACCGTGGCGCCGCGCTTTTCACGCGCGACCAGCCGGGCATAGACATTGCCCAACACGATCCCGAACACCGCATGGGTGATCAGCAGCCAGGCGATGGTGCCGAACCCTGATCCCGCGGTGAAGGTGCGATAGTCGCCGAACATCATCACGCCCAGCATCATCAGAACCCAGGCGCCGACGGCGAAGACGATGCCCTTGGTTTCGGGCGTGTCCGTCGGCAGGCGGGGGCACAGAACCCCGAACAGCGGACCCAGGATGAAGATGCCGCTGAAGACGTGGATGGCCCAGCCGACGGCCAGGTTGCCCGGCATGCCGATCATGCTGGCGATGACCCCCTGGAAGGGATCAAACCAGTTGAGGAACATGTTCGGGATCTCAAGCAAGGATACGGCGATGGTCGCGACGACGCCCGCGATCAGGCCTTTTTTTACGCGTGACATCATGACCTTCGCGCCTCCCAACGCATGTTTCGGTTCACTGATAACGCGCACACAGGATACGCCGGGTTGGGAGGCCCCGCGTTCACGTTCTTGTGGTTAGCGGTTGCAGCAACGCAACTGCGAGATGTTGGGGTAACTAACGGAACAGCTTGCGGAAATAGCGACGCAGGCCCTTACGCGCGCGCATCAGACGACGACGCGGGCGTTTCAGCACCACCTTCTCGGCCCGCAGCGCCTGTTGCCAGAAGACCGGCGCGATCTCCGGATTCTTCCGCATCAGACGACGGAAGGGATAGACCCATTTCGGCCTGGCGTACTGGGCGCGGATGAACTGCCGCTTGGCCCAATAGGACGACTTCAGGATCAGCATCAGGCCGACCGCGATGACGGGGATGCCGCCGGGGCCGGGCAGGGGCGCGATCAGGATGCCCAGCAGCACCACGAACAGCCCGCCCACCATCAGCGCCCAGCGCTTCACGACGCGCAGCGTACGGCTGCGTGTTGCGGTCTGCGGGTGGATGAGAGCGGGTGCGTAGGTCACAGGTGCGCCAGATGGGGAGGAAAAGGCCGTATGACAACGACCGCCACGGCCGCGCGATCCCTCGTCGGGAAAGGAAAGGCGCACCGTGGCGGGGTTGCCACAAGTCCTTAACAACGCGGGCGAATGGCCGATCCAAGGCGCCAGGATGAAGTCTTGGTCATGAAAGCCGCGGCGGAACGCCTCAGCCGTAGCACACGCCTGTCAGCCGCTCGGATTCCGTCCAGAGACGTCGGGCGACATCGGCGTCGCGGGCCTGGGGCTTGATGACGGCGCGACCCGGCGGCCCCTTCATCTCCTGAAACCCCACCGGCCCGTAATAGGCGCCCGGCGTGGCATCCGGCAGGGTCGCCGCCATCAGGATGGGCAGGGCGCCGTCAACCGCAGAATGGCTCAGCACGCCCTCGATCAGCCGCGCACCGAGGGCAAACAGGCCAGGCTGACTGTCGCCATGGCCATTGGCGATCAGGTCGGTGCGGGCGAACCCCGGATGGGCGGCGACGCTGGTCAGGCCCCAGCCCTGGGTGCCGCTGCGGCGTTGCAGCTCCAGCGCGAACATCAGCATGGCCAGCTTGGACTGCTGATAGACGGGCCAGGCGCCGTACCCGTTCTGATAGTTCAGGTCGTCCAGTCGGATGCGGCCGCCCCGGTGCGCGATGCTGGACAACTGCACCACCCGCGCCCTGGCCGCGCTCAGCAACGGCAGCAGACGGCCTGTCAGGGCGAAGTGCGACAGATAGTTGGTCCCCAACTGCATCTCGAACCCATCGGCCGTCGTCTGGCGCTTTGGCAGGGCCATGATCCCGGCGTTGTTGATCAGGATGTCGATGGGGCGGTCCTGCGCCAGATGACGCCCCGCGAAGGCCTCGACTGAGGCCAGATCGCCCAGGTCCAGCAGGTCGAAACGGGCATTGGCCCCGGCGTGGCGCTCACGGATCAAGCGCTCGGCCTCGGCGCCCTTGGACGGGTTGCGCGCCGCCAGCACGACCTCTGCGCCCTTGCCCGCCAGCACCAGCGCCGTCTCCAGCCCCAGACCGCCGGTCGCGCCGGTGATGATGGCCAGCTTGCCCGTCTGATCGGGAATGTCGTGGGTGGTCCAGTTGGTCATGGGGGCAACCTAGACCCGAAACGACGAAAAGCGTCGCACAAACGAAAACAGCGCCCGCCCCGGCGAGGGGACGAGCGCTGCTTCATTCGGTCAGACCGTTCAGACCTTTCAGGCCGCCTGGTTTGAGCCTTCCGGGGCCGACCAGCGCAGCACCGGCGAGCGGGCGGCGCGGGTTTCGTCCAGGCGCTTCAGCGGCGCATGGAAGGGCGCGCCCTTGAAGCGGTCCACGTCCCCGGCCTTCGCCGCCTCGGCCAGCAGGCGCATGGCATGGATGAAGCGGTCCAGTTCGGCCTTGGACTCGGTTTCGGTCGGTTCGATCAGCATGGCGCCGTGGACGACCAGCGGGAAATACATGGTCATCGGGTGGAAGCCTTCGTCGATCATCGCCTTGGCGAAGTCGAGCGTGGTGATGTCCGTGCCCTTCAGCCATTCGTCGTCGAACAGGGCCTCGTGCATGCACGGGCCTTCTGGGAAGGCCGGGCTCATCAGGTCCTGCAGGCGGGCCTTGATGTAGTTGGCGTTCAGCACGGCGTCCTCAGCCACCTGACGCAGGCCGTCAGAGCCGTGCGACATCATGTAGGACAGGGCGCGCACATACATGCCCATCTGGCCCTGGAAGGCGCACAGGCGGCCAAAGGCCTGTTCCGCCTCGTCTTCCTCGCGCTCGATCAGACGATAGCCGTTGTCGTCATGCACCACCCAGGGGGCAGGGGCGAAGGCGGCCAGGGCCTCTGACAGCACCACCGGACCCGCGCCGGGACCGCCGCCGCCGTGCGGCGTCGAGAAGGTCTTGTGCAGGTTGATGTGCATGGCGTCGACGCCCAGGTCGCCGGGGCGGACCCGGCCGACGATGGCGTTGAAGTTGGCGCCGTCGCAGTAGAAATAGGCGCCCGCCTCATGCGTCAGGCGCGCGATCTCGATGATGTCGCGCTCGAACAGGCCGCAGGTGTTGGGGTTGGTCACCATGATGGCGGCGACGTCCGGCCCCAGCTTGGACGCCAGATCGGCGACGTCCACGCGGCCGTCCTCGGTCTGGGCGACCTCGACGACGGAATAGCCGACGAAGGCGGCGGTGGCCGGGTTGGTGCCGTGGGCGGATGTCGGGACCAGAACCTTGCGGCGCTGCTCATGCTCGCCCTTGGCCTCGTGGGCGGCGCGGATGGCCATCAGGCCGCACAGTTCGCCGTGCGCGCCCGCCTTGGGCGACAGGGCGACCGCGGGCATTCCGGTCAGGGTCTTCAGCCAGTGGGCCAGCGTGTCCATCAGCTCCAGCGCGCCCTGAACCGTCGAAATCGGCTGCAGCGGATGGATGTCCGAGAAACCGGCCAGACGCGCCATCTTCTCGTTCAGGCGCGGGTTGTGCTTCATCGTGCACGACCCCAGCGGATAGATGGCCAGGTCGATGGCGTGGTTCTTCTGGCTCAGGCGCACGTAGTGGCGCATGGCCTCGGGCTCGGACAGGCCGGGCAGGCCGATCGGATCCTTGCGGACCAGGTCGCCTAGGTCCGACGCATCGGTCTTGGGCTCCGGCAGATCGACGCCGGTCTTGCCCCAGCCGTCGCCCTCAAAGATCAGGGCTTCATTCTGCAACAGGCCGCGACCGCCGGTCAGGGTGGCAGGCTTGGAATCGACCTGGTTCGGGGCGGTCGGGCGGCCGACAGTGTTCATCGTGCTCATTGTTCTGTCTCCGCTCAGGCCGCCAGCACCGTGGCGAGCGCTTTCGCCAGGAACTTGATGTCATGATCCAGGGTGGTCTCGGTCGCCGCGACCAGCAGGACGTCGTCCAGACCCGCGTCGGGCGCCAGACGGCTGTAGGGGACGCCCGCCAGCACATGATGACCGGCCAGGGTGTCCACCACCTCGGCGGCCTTTTTGCCCTTGGGCAGACGGATCGCGAACTCGTTGAAGAAGCGCGGCGTCAGCACCTCCACGCCCGGAATGGCGGCCAGGGCGTCGCGGGTGGCGACGGCCTTCTCGTGGTTCAGCAGGGCCAGTTTGCGCAGGCCCGTCTCGCCCAACAGGCTCATGTGGATGGTGAAGGCCAGGGTGCAGAGGCCAGAGTTGGTGCAGATGTTCGAGGTCGCCTTGTCGCGGCGGATGTGCTGTTCGCGCGTCGACAGGGTCAGGACGAAGCCGCGCTCGCCGTCGGCGTCCACGGTCTCGCCGGTCAGGCGGCCCGGCATCTGGCGGATCAGCTTTTCGCGCGTGGCGAACAGGCCGACATAGGGGCCGCCGAAGTTCAGGGCGTTGCCGATCGACTGGCCTTCGGCCGCGACGATGTCGGCGCCCATTTCGCCGGGCGATTTCAGCAGGCCCATGGACACGGCTTCCGTCACCACGACGATCAGCAGGGCGCCCGCGGCGTGGGCGGCCTCGGCGATCTTGGTCACGTCGGTGGCGGTGCCGAAGACGTTGGGCGTCTGGACGACGACGCAGGCGGTGTCCGGGCCGATCTGGTCGATGACGGCGGCTTCGGCGTCGAACGCCGGGGCCAGCGCCTGCGTCTCCACGCCGACGGCGTGAACCACGGTCTCGGTCGCCTTGACGTAGTGGGGGTGGACGCCGCCCGAGATCACCGCCTTGTTGCGGCGGGTCACGCGCGTGGCCATCAGCACGCCCTCGGCCATGGCGGTCGAACCATCATAGAGGGACGCGTTGGCGACCGGCATGCCGGTCAGGTTCGCAACCTGGGTCTGGAACTCGTACAGGTACTGTAGCGTGCCCTGCGCGATTTCCGGCTGATAGGGGGTGTAGCTGGTCAGGAACTCCGACCGCTGGATCACATGGTCCACCGTCGCCGGCACGTGGTGCTTGTAGGCCCCTGCGCCGCAGAAGAAGGGCACGGCGCCGGCGGTCGCATTCTTGGCGGCCATGGCGGACAAGGCGCGCTCGACCTCCAGTTCGCCCGCGACGCGGGGCAGGTCCACAGGCCCGTCCAGACGCGCGCTCTCGGGCACGTCGACAAACAGGTCGTCGATGGATTTCGCGCCGATGGCGGCGAGCATCGCCGTGCGGTCGTCGGGCGTCAGGGGGAGGTAGCGCATCTAGACAGCTTTTCCGAAAAGGAAGTCAGTGATTGAAAAACCCGGCTTGGCTCTGGCTGGGGTGCGTGAAGGCGAGGACTGCGGACGGCTCGGCGTGGTGCTGCGGTTGTTTCGAAGGCCTTTCAACAGATCGGTGAGCGCATCGGCGTCCTCGACCTCCCGGAGCTCGACTTCGTACATCAGGGGTGTGCGGGGCTCGCCCACATTGCCCGCAGGGCGCACCAACAATCTCCCGCCAGGACCATCCAGCATGAAGCTGTTGGTGCGCCGCAGAACGGCCAGCAGCGCGGCAGCGATGGCTGGCGTTAGAACCGGGTATTCCGCCAGCATCCCGTCCGGGGCGTCTTCTCCGAACATATACAGCAACGCGCCGTCGCTTAGCCGAATCTCCGCTTCCAGCCCGGTCCGCTCCGCCCCGCAGTCGGCCAGCGCCGCCTCGACCAACTGGCTCAGGCCAGGTTGCGAAGGCGTCGTGGTCGCGTGGGTGAAGCAGACCGTGAACACGGCTTACAGCGTGGCCAGGAAGGCGTCGTAGGCGGCCTGATCCATCAGGCCGTCCAGCTGCGAGGCGTCCGAGATCTTGATCTTGGCGAACCAGCCATCGGCTTCGGCGGCGGCGTTGACGGTCTCCGGGGCGGTCGACAGCACGTCGTTGGCCTCGACCACTTCGCCCGAGACGGGGGCATAGACGTCCGACGCCGCCTTGACGCTTTCGACCACGGCGAAGCTGTCGCCCTTGGCGAAGGTCTTGCCGACTTCCGGCACCTCGACGAACACCACGTCGCCCAGAGCCTCAGCCGCGTGCTTGGAAATGCCGACCGTGGCGATATCGCCGTCGACGCTGACCCACTCGTGATCCTTGGTGAAATGCATCTTGCTTCTCCTAAAGCCTTCATCCTCGGGCTTGACCCGAGGATCGGATGTTGTGCTGTCCGTGCGCCTATGTCTTCGCACGAGCGGTTGATCGCCCGGCCCTCGGGTCAAGCCCGAGGGTGACGGACAGAGAGGGTTACGCCTTCGGCTTGCGGTAATAGCGTTGCGCCACGAACGGCATGGCGATGACTTCGGCGGCGGCGGGTTTGCCGCGAACCAGAACCTTCAGTTCCGTGCCCAGTTCCGCAAAGGCGGGCGGCACGAAGCCCATGGCGATGTTCTTGCCCAGGCTGGGGGAGGGGCCGCCCGAGGTGACCTTGCCGATGATGTTTCCGTCGGCGTCGGCGATCTCGGCGCCTTCGCGGGCTGGGGCGCCTTCCTTGACGTGCAGGCCGACGCGGACGCGCGACGGACCCTCGGCTAGTTGCTTCAGGATGATGTCGGCGCCGTTGAAGTCTGCGCGTTCCTTGCGCGACTTGGACAGGGCGAAGGTCAGCGCGCCTTCGACCGGCGTGGTCGCGGCGTCGATGTCGTGGCCGTGCAGCGGCAGGCCAGCTTCGAGCCGCAGGCTGTCGCGGGCGCCCAGGCCGATCGGCTTGACGCGGGCGTCTTCCAGCAGGGTGTTCCAGATGCGCTCGGCCTGATCCGCTGGGACCGAAATCTCATAGCCGTCTTCGCCGGTGTAGCCCGAGCGCGAGACATAGCAGTCGGCGCCGAACAGCATCAGGCGGGCCGTCTCCATGAAGCCCATCTCGGCCAGCACCGGCTCATGGGCCGACATCAGCTCGGCGGCCTCCGGGCCCTGGATGGCGATCAGGGCGCGGTCCAGAACCGTCAGCTTGGCGTCGCCTTCCAGATTGGCGTTCCAGAAGGCGAAATCCTCGTCCTTGTTGCCGGCGTTGACGACGACGAACAGGCCGTCATGGTCGGGGCGGCCCGCCATCAGGTCGTCGATGATGCCGCCGTCCTTGTTCAGCAGCAGGGTGTATTTCTGCTTGCCCGCCTTCAGGATCTCATAGTCGCCGGGGACGAAGCGCTGGAACTGCGCCGTGGCGTCCGCGCCGGTGATCTTGCACTGGCCCATGTGCGATACGTCGAACAGGCCGACATGTTCGCGGGTCCAGCGGTGTTCGGCCAGAACGCCTTCATACTGGACCGGCATGTCATAGCCGCTGAAACCCACCATGCGGGCGCCTAAGCGCCGGTGCGCGGCGTTCAGCGGCGTGGTCTTGAGAGCTTGGTCGGTCATGGTTCAGACTTTCGCGGTCGCGTGTTGTGGCGGAGCTTCGCCGCCGTCCTCGCGCCCCCGCTGTCCTGAAGCCTGAGAGATTCCGGCGTTTCCGCCTTGCTCCGTCGGCGCGCCCGTAAAAGAGCGGCTTTCCAGCGTCCGTATGCTATCGCGGTCCGTTTGCCTGAGCGTTTCCGGGGCGGTTGCGCCTTCGGCGTCGAGCCTGATTTCCCAGCCCCGAACTCTCCCGCGAGAGCGACCGACCTAAGCCATCGAGTCAGGCCTCAAGTCAAGCGTCGCCAGTGCATCAGAGGTCTGACAGAGCTTGCCCCGCGCGTCCTGTGCGGCCATGAGTGCGCGACGCCCAACAACCTACGGGAAAGCCTCCATGTCCGCCGACCGCCTTCGTCTCGACGACCACATCGCCGCGCTGGAGGCGCCGCAGGGACTGAAATCTGTCCTGACCGTGATCGCCGCAACCTGCGCCCAGATCAGCGACGTGGTGGCGGGCGGCGCCCTGGTCGGCGCACTGGGCGCATCGGGCCAGATCAACGTCCAGGACGAGGAGCAGAAGAAGCTGGACGTCATCACCGACGACATGCTGACCCAGGCGCTTCTGGCCTGTCCCGCCATCGCCGGCGTCGCATCCGAGGAAAAGGATCAGGTCGAGCCCGCCTCCAATCCGGCCGGTGAATATCTGGCCCTGTTCGACCCGCTGGACGGTTCGTCCAACATCGACATCAATGCGCCGGTCGGCACCATCGTCTCGGTGCTGAAGTCGGCGACCCCGACGCCGGTCGAGGCCGATTTCCTGCAGACAGGCCGCCATCAGGTCGCCGCCGTCTATGCCGTCTATGGCCCCCAGACCATGCTGGTGCTGACGACGGGCGACGGCGTGAAGGGTTTCACCCTGTCCAACGACGGCCAGTGGTTGCTGACCCACGACGACATCACGATTTCGCCGGATACCAAGGAGTTCGCGATCAACGTCTCCAACCAGCGTCACTGGGCCGAGCCGGTCCAGCGCTATCTGGACGGCGTGCTGCAGGGGGCGGAGGGGCCGCGCGGCAAGAACTTCAACATGCGCTGGGTCGCGGCCATGGTCGCCGATGTCCACCGCATCCTGATGCGCGGCGGCGTCTTCCTCTATCCGTGGGACAAGCGCGAGCCGAACAAGCCGGGCAAGCTGCGCCTGATGTACGAAGGCAATCCGATGGCCCTGCTTGTCGAACAGGCGGGCGGCAAGGCGACCACCGACGGCGTCCAGCCCATCCTCGACGTTCAGCCGACCCAGTTGCACCAGCGCATTCCCGTCGCCCTGGGCTCGGCCAACGAAATCGACGCCTTCGCGAGCGCCTGAACCGGAGCCTGAGCCATGATCATCGGTCCCGCCGACGCCCTTCTGGTCATCGACCCGCAGAACGACTTCTGCGAGGGCGGCGCGCTGGCGGTCGCGGGCGGGGCGTGGATCATGCCGCTGATCAACCAGTTGGCGGAACGGTTCGACAAGGTGATCGCGACGCAGGACTGGCATACGTCGGATCAGATATCCTTCGCCTCCAACCACCCCGGCGCGACGCCCTTCACCGAGATTGAGGTCGCCTATGGCCGCCAGATGCTGTGGCCGGATCATTGCCTGCAGGGTTCAGCCGGGGCCGACTTCCACCCCGATGTGAAGCCGACCATCGACCGCGCCCTGGCCGTGGTCCGCAAGGGCTATAATCCGGCGGTCGACAGCTACTCCGGCTTCTTCGAGAACGACCGCCAGACCCGGACGGGCCTTGCGGGCCTGCTGCGTGATCTGGGTGTGCAAAGGGTCTTTCTGGCGGGTCTGGCCTTTGACTACTGCGTTCGTTTCACCGCCGAGGACGCCGTGCGCGAAGGGTTCGAGGCCATCGTCATCACCGACGCCAGCCGCGCCATTGCGCCCGATACTGAAGCGGCGGCGCACGACAGCTTCCGGGCGCGGGGCGTGACGGAGATCGAAGCGGCGACGCTGCTCGCCTAGCCCTCACTCCCAGAAATCCTCCGCATCGGGAATCCGCGTAAAGGCGATCTTCGCGCCGATATAGTCCGGCAGACCCGCGTTCGGGCCGATGCTGACCGTGTCCTTGCCATAGCGGCGGTTCAGCGCGTCCAAGGCTTGGGACAGTTTTAGCGACCGCGCCGTGCCCCCCTGGTCAGGGCCGGAATCAAACAGGTCTGTCTCGAAGGCGCCGCTGGGTTTCAGCTTGTGGACCCCGACCCCGACATAGCTCAGTCGCCCGGCCTCAAACTCGGGCTCGACCCTGCGCCACAGACTGTCCAGCGCGGCCAGCAGGGCGAAGGTGTCCTGGGTCGGGGCGACGGCGCAGGTCAGGCCCGCCGTGTCCCAGCCGCGTCTGGCGCCCTTTGGCCCCATGTCCAGATGCAGGCTGACCACCGCCCCCGTCAGCCCCATCCGCCGCAGCCGCGCCCCGCATTTGACCATCAGCCGCCGGGCGACCGCGCGCGCCTTTTCCGGTGTGCGCATCTGCGCCGCCAGAACATGGCTGTGACTGATGGAGGCGGGGGGCTTTTCCGGCGTCGGTTCGCTGTCCAGACCGTGCAGGCCGCGCCAGATGCGTTCGCCCTCGATGCTGTTCCAGACGGCGCGGGCCTGTTTGGCGCCCATGTCCCACAGACCCGCCGTGTCCGTCACGCCCGCCGCCGCCAGCCGCTCGCGCATCCGCGATCCTATGCCCGGATAGGTCGACAGCGGCAGGTGCAGGATGGAGCCGGGCAGTTCATTGGCCCGCAGGATCGTCAGCCCGTCCGGCTTCTTCATCCCGCAGGCGGTCTTGGCCAGGAACCGCGACGGCGCCAGGCCGATGGACGACCGCAGACATTCGCCGACATTCTTGATGATCCCCGCCTGAATGCGCCGCGCCAGGGCGACCGCGTTCGCCTCCTGCCGCTCCGACCCGATCAGTTCGCACGAGCATTCGTCGATGGACCCGACCTTCCACACCGGCACATGGCGGTCGATCTCGGCCATGATCTTCTTGTGGACCTCGACATAGACGTCGGGCCGCGCCTCGGCGACGATCAGGTCGGGGCACATCTGGCGCGCCTCGGACACCCGCGTGCCGGTGCGGATGCCATAGGGGCGGCTCTCATAGCTGGCGGCGATGGCGCCGGTGTATTCGCTCTCGGCCGGGCGGACGATCAGCGGCTTGCCCCGCCACTCGGGGTTCATCTGCTGCTCGACGCTGGCGAAAAAGGCGTTCAGGTCAATGAACAGCCAGCGCAGGTTCGCGCCATCGTCTTGCTGTGGGCTCGCCTGATCCATGATGCGAACATATCAGGAACATTGGGTGGTCGGAAGCCGCTGACGCTCCCACCTTCGTCATTCCGGGCGCAGCGTAGCGAAGACCCGGAACCCAGCGGCGCGCGACAGCGCGAACCTGTCGCTGTTTAGGTGTTTGGGGTCCGTGCCGCGGACGCATTTCGCCTTCGGCGCCGCTGGGTTCCGGGGCTTCGGGCCAAGCGGCCCTCCGCCCGGAATGACGAAAGTGGAGGGGATCACGCCGCCGCGTAGGCCTCGACCTCTGCGATCCGCGCGGCCTTCTCGGCGTCGCTCAGGAACGAGCCCTCAAAACTGTTCTTCGCCAGCTGCGTCACCTGTTCCCGCGTCAGGCCGACCGCCTGCGCCAACTGGCTGTAGTTCTCGTTCACATAGCCGCCGAAGTAGGACGGATCGTCGGAGTTCAGCGTCACGTGCAGGCCCCGACGCAGCATCTCTGGCACGGGGTGGTCCTTCAGATCCTTGACCACGCACAGTTTCAGGTTCGACAGCGGGCACACCGTCAGGGTCATCTGTTCGGCGGCCAGACGCTCGATCAGGCTCTCGTCCTCCATCGAGCGGTTGCCGTGATCCATCCGGTCGATGTGCAGCAGGTCCAGCGCCTCATGCACATAGGCGGGCGGGCCTTCCTCGCCCGCGTGGGCGCACAGCTTCAGGCCCAGGTCGCGGGCGGCGGCGAAGACGCGCTGGAACTTGGACGGCGGGTGGCCGACCTCCGACGAATCCAGCCCCACGCCGATGAAATGGTGCAGATAGGGCTTGGCCGCCTCAAGCGTCGCAAAGGCCTCGTCCTCGGTCAGGTGACGCAGGAAGCTCAGGATCAGGCCGCTGGACACGCCAAGTTCCGCCTTGGCCCGGTCCATGCCCGCGATCAGCCCCTCGACCACCACGCCGAACGGCACGCCGCGATCCGTGTGCGTCTGCGGATCGAAGAAGATTTCGGCATGGCGCACATTGTCCGCCGCCGCCCGCTGGAAATAGGCGAAGGCCAGATCTTCGAAATCCTGGCGCGTCAGCAGCACCGCCGCCCCCGCATAATAGATGTCCAGAAAGTCCTGCAGGTTCGAGAAGTCATAGGCCGCCCGCACCGCTTCGACGCTGTCATAGGGGATGGCGACATTGTTGCGCTGGGCCAGTTCGAACATCAGTTCGGGCTCCAGGCTGCCTTCGATGTGCAGGTGCAGTTCGGCCTTGGGCAGACCGGCGATATAGGCGTCGAGGGGCGAAGACTGGGCCATCAAGACCTCCTGTGAAGCTGGAACGACGCCGAACGGCGAAGCGTTGGGGTGGTGCAGTCAAGGAGCACCGCAATGACGGACAAACAAGACAAGCCGGTCAAGATCAACACCACGCCCGGCGTTCTGGGCGACGGCACCGAGGAACAGAACCTGGGCCAGAAGGGCGATCCGTCCAAGCGGATCACCGAAGACGAGGTGGACGCCGCCTTCTCCGACAAGAAGAAGACGGACTGATCCTCACATACGATCCGGCGTCTCGATGCCGAGCAGGCCCAGCGCCGTCTCCAGCTGGCGCAGGGCCGCCGCCGACAGGGCGAGGCGCGAACGTTTCGTGTCCTCGTCCGGTGCGACCAGCACAGGGCAGGCGGCGTAGAATTTCGAGAACGACTGCGCTACGCGATAGGCGTGTTCCGCCACCAGGTGCGGCATCCGCTTGTCATAGGCGTCGGACGCGGCCGCGCTGAAGGCGTCCAGCGTCAGGGCCAGATCGCGCTCCGCCTGTTCGGCGATGACGATGGGGCCAGCGGACACGCCCTGTTCGGCGGCCTTCCTCAGCAGGGATTTGATGCGGACCGCCTGATACAGCAGGTACGGCCCGGTCTTGCCCTCAAAGCTCATGAAGCGGTCGAGGTCAAAGACGTAAGAGGTGGTGCGCGCGTTCGACAGGTCGGCGAACTTCAGGGCGGCGATGGCCACCTTGTGCGCGATGGCCTCGAACTCGTCCGGCGACAGGTCGTCGCCCAGCTTGGCTTCATGCAGGCGCTCGCGCGCCTTTTCCGTCGCCTGATCGATCAGGTCGCGCAGTTTCAGCACCCCGCCGGCGCGGGTCTTGAACGGCTTGCCGTCCTGACCGTTCATGGTGCCGAAGCCCAGATGCTCCAGCGACTTCTCGGGCGCATATCCGGCCAGATAGGCGGCGCGGAACACCTGTTCGAAATGCTCGGCCTGGCGTTCGTCGACGACGTACAGGATCAGGTCCGGGCCGATCGCCTTCTTGCGGTCCAGGATCGTGGCCAGGTCGGTCGTGCCGTACATGGCCGAACCTTCCGAGCTGATGACCAGCAGGGGCGGGGGGGAAGGGGCCTCGATCACCGATCCGTCGGCCAGCTTCTTCTTGCGCGTCTCGCCGGGCTTGGCGACGTGAACCACCTGGGCGCCGTCGTCCTCGACCAGCAAGCCCGTGTCCTTAAGATGGGCCAGCATTTCCGGCATCAGGGGATCGGCGTCGCTCTCGCCGTTCCACAGGTCGAAATCGACCGACAGGTCGCCGTATTCGCGCTTCAGCGCCTCGCGGCTGACGGCCACGAAATGCCGCCAAAGAGCGCGATAGCCCGGGCGGCCGTTCTGCAGCTCCGCCGTCGCCTTGCGGGCGCGGTCGCGGAAGGCGGGGTCTTCCTTGGCCTTGCCGGCGGCCAGGGGATACAGTCGGTCGAGGTCGGCCAGGGTGACGGGCGTCTCGGCCGGGAAGGGACCGTCGCCCTCGACCATGAAGGCGTCGGCCAGGCCTTCATCGCCGCAGGCGACGATCAGCAGACCCATCTGGAAGCCCCAGTCGCCGAAGTGGGCGTCGCCGGTCACTTCATCACCGCGGAAGCGGAACAGGCGTTTCAGGCTCTCGCCGATGATGGCGCTGCGCAGATGGCCGACGTGCATCGGCTTGGCCACGTTCGGGCCGCCGTAGTCGATGACCACCTTGCGCGGATCGGCGACCGTCGCGGCGCCCGCGTGATCGGCGTCGGCGGCGACTTCCGCGGCGCGCACGGCCAGGGTCGCGTCGGCGATCTTCAGGTTGATGAAGCCGGGACCGGCGACCTCGACCGAGGAAAAACGCGGATCGGCGCTCAGGCGTTCGGCGATCCTGCCCGCCAGTTCACGCGGATTGGCCTTCAGCGCCTTGGCGGCGGCCAGGGCCCCGTTCGACTGAAAGTCGGCCAGGTCGGGACGGTCGGACGGGGTGACGCGGGCCAGCGCCGCATCCACGCCTTCGGCGGCGAAGGCGGCGGCGACCGCTTCGCTGAGGACGGTCTTCAGATCAGCCATTTATTCGCTCGTAGGGGCGGCGGCAGGCGCAGGCGTCGTTCCGGCATTGACGCGGAAGCGGCTGCCCGAGCGGTTGAACTCGGCCATTTCCGGCGTCACGTCGAAACCGACCAACACTTCGAAGGCGCCGCCGTTGGTGGTGATTTCGGCGCGCGGAATGGTGATGGTGCGGTCTTCGGTCACGGCGGCGGTGCGCTGACCGGCGAAGTTCACCGGGATGTCGAAATATTCCTTGGTCAGGATGGCGCTGTTGCGCTCGGTCACCGCGATCCAATAGCGATAGGTGCGCTGGTCGCTGGTCGCCTGCGGACCACGGCCGAACTGGAACAGGACGCGCATGTCCAGACGGATGGGCTCGTCGCCGCGATACTGGCAGTCGGACGCCAGGTTCTCGATCTCGCCCGTATAGCCGACGTTGGCGATGGCGGCGCGTTCACCCTCGAACTCGACATAGCGGGCGGCGTCGTAAAGAATCTTCACATAGGGGCAGGGGCCTGCGTTCGCGCGACGCGACAGCGGGGCGATGCGAATCGCCCGGCGCGGCGCTTCGTCCTGACCAGCGGCCTGTTGCTGACCACCGCCGCGTTGACGGCCGCTCTGAGCCTGGGCGGCGACTGGCAGGACAGACGCCGCGATCGAAATGGCGGCGAGGGCGGTTAGGACGCGACGCATCAGCATATATTTCCGACAGCGAAAGGGCGCGCGCGACGATCGGCGGCCGATCATAGAACGCTCGCCGCTGATAGCGGCTAAAGCGAGGCGCGGCAAACCTTCGCTTTCGAACTGGGTGTTCAGTTGCGTCTCAGGCGCTCATCACCAGGCAGGTCGAGGTGGCGGTGGCGTACAGTTTGCCGTCCAGACCCCGCAAATCCGCCTCGGCGAAACCGGCGCGGCGGCCGATCTGCACGATCCGCCCTTCGGCCCTCACCGGCGTGCCCGCCGTCAGCGCCTTGTGAAAGACGGTCTTCAGCTCAAGCGTCGTATAGGTCTGGCCGGGCTTGAGCATGGAATGGACCACACAGCCGCAGGCCGAATCCAGCAGGGTGGCGATCCAGCCGCCGTGCACCGTGCCCAGCGGATTATAGACGGCCTCGGTCGGGATGCCCTCGAAAACCACCCGGCCCTCCTCGATCTCGGTCATGTCGAAGCCGACGGTGCGGGCGATGGGGGCGGTGAACCCGGCCTTGGCGCCCAGACGCAGCTGCTCCACGCCGGACAGTACGGAGAAGTCGATGGCGTCGGTCATGGGCACGGATCCTGCGCGATGGGGTCCGTTTAAAATAAAGACGGACGCTGCCAAGGCAAGCGTCCGTCAGAAGTCCTGGTTCCGTATGGAAAGGCGGGTCTTACAGGCCCGGCAGCTTGAAGCCGCTGTTGCGACGCGGAACGATGGTGATGGGACGACCGCCGGTCAGGGCCTGGGCGCGGGCGGCCTCGGTCGTGGCGTCGATGGTCACGGCGCCGTCTGCGGTCTGGCGCGTGGTCGCAGCCTGGCTGGCCGAATCGTTCTTGCGCCAGAACATCAGGCGGTTGGCGAAGCTTTCGTCCTTACGGGCGATGTTGCCGAACTCGTCGTCGACGACATAGATCGCCAGCGGATCGGCCTGGTCGGCGCCGGCCTGCGTGACCAGAGCCTGCTCGCCCGCCGTGCGGGTGACGCCTTGGCGTTGGCCCAGCAGAATCTGACGGGCGGCGCTTTCGGGGGCCAGTTCCTGCGGGCGCGGCTGGCCGGGTGCAGGCGGACGCAGGCCGTATTCGGGCGGCACGGTCAGGGGCGCGGTCGAGACGGTGACGAACTCGTCCGGCACGACCTTGGTCAGGCCGACGCCTTGCTTGATGGTGCCGCAAGCCGACACGGCGAGCGCGGCGGAGGCGGCGAGGGTCAGGACGGCGACACTGCGAATACGCATGGTTTCAGGCTCTGTTCGGCTTAATGCGGGTGCTCCCCCGGAGCGAAGACCGCATAGTGAAGACGGTGGATTACGACTTTTCGGCGGCGGGGCCAACCTTGGCGGCGCGTTCGGACAGAAGAGTGTCCAGAATCAGCAGGACGACCCCGATGGTGATGGCGCTGTCGGCGACATTGAACACCCAGGGAAACACGCCCGTGCCGGAAAAGTCGATGAAGTCGACGACATAGCCGAAACGCACGCGGTCGATGGCGTTGCCGATGGCGCCGCCCATGACCAGGCCGATGGCCGCGATCAGCAGACGCCGCTGCGACTTCAGCGCCCACCAGCCCAGGGCGATCGAGACGATGATCGAAAAGATGCTCAGCCCCCAACGGGCCTCGCCGCCGCTGAACAGGCCGAAGCTGACGCCGGTGTTCTCGACCCAGCTGAAGTTCAGGATCGGACGGATCACCGGGACGCGCCCGATCTCCTGCAGTTGCAGGCCGCTGATGATCCAGGCCTTGCTGATCTGGTCCAGCAGGACGACGACGATGGCCATGCCATAGGCGGCCAGGGCGATGCGGGGAATCTTCATGCGTCGCTTTCAGCGGGACGAACAGGAAGGGGCGCGATTAGCAGGAAGCGCAGCCCCCGCCAATGGAGGTTGCGTTGCGTGGGGGTCAGAACAAATCCCCCTGTCCGGGTGGCGGCGCCTTTGGCTTGGGCGCAGGCTTAGGCGCTGCGGCAGGCGATCCGACGCGCGGCTCGCCGCCCTCGATCACCGCCCCGCGTGCGCCGTCGCCGAACACCAGTTGCACCGACTGACCCGGGTTCAAGCTGGCGGCGGCGGTGATCCAGACGCCGTCCTCGCCCTCAACGCGGGCGAAGCCGGGCTTGGGACGGGCAGGGTCCAGACTGGTCAGGGCGCGCGACAGGGCGGACAGCCGGTCGGCGTCCCGCTCCAGCCGACGCGGCGCCCAGCCGTCTAGACGCAGGGCCACGGCCTCCAGCCTGTTCTGGCGCTGATCCAGCCGCCGATGGATCGGATCGGGCGACAGCCGCCCGGCGGCCTGCAGCAGCCGCCGCTCATGGCGCGCCACATTGGACTGCAAGGCCGCGCCCAGACGTCCCGCGACGTTGCCCAGCCGGTCGTCGCTGCGGTCCAGACGGGCGCGCAGCAGGGCAGGCGTCAGCTTGCCCGCCGCCACGGCCAGATGCCGCTCATGCAGGGCCACATTGCGGTGCAGGCCCGACGCCAGGCGGCTGGAGGCGTGATCCAGCCGCTGCTGCGCCAGCGCCAGCAGGTCTTCGGGCCGCGCAGGCAGGCCGCGCGCCACGGCCCGCAGCCTGGTGCGGCGATCCTCGATCAGCCGCCCGCCCGCCTGGACCAGGCGCCGATCCATGTCCGCAACGGCGTAGCGCAGGTCCGCCAGCACGGGCGTCGCCATTTCGGCGGCGCCCGTCGGCGTCGGCGCGCGCCGGTCCGAGACGAAGTCGATCAGGGTGGTGTCCGTCTCGTGCCCCACGGCCGAGATGATCGGGATGCGCGCCGCCGCCACCGTCCGGGCCAGGGCTTCATCGTTGAAGCACCACAGATCCTCGACCGACCCGCCGCCGCGCGCGACGATCAGCAGGTCGGGGCGCGGAATCGGCCCGCCGGGCGTAATACCGTCAAACCCGCGAATGGCGTTGGCCACCTGACCCGCCGCCGCATCGCCCTGCACCACCACCGGCCAGACAATGACCCGACAAGGCCAGCGTTCGGCGATCCGGTGCAGCACGTCGCGGATGACGGCGCC
Source organism: Brevundimonas nasdae (assembly GCF_019395145.1). Classification (NCBI taxonomy): domain Bacteria; kingdom Pseudomonadati; phylum Pseudomonadota; class Alphaproteobacteria; order Caulobacterales; family Caulobacteraceae; genus Brevundimonas; species Brevundimonas nasdae. The sequence continues at coordinate 1,974,769 of NZ_CP080034.1, read as the reverse complement.
GGTCGGGCTGGTGATGACGCCGATGGTGCGTGGAAACTGGGGCAGGGGCTTCTTGCGTCCCGGTTCGAACAGCCCCTCTTCGCGCAGGCGCAGCTTCAGCCGCTCCAACTGGGCCAACAGGGCGCCAGCGCCTGCCGCCTCCATGCTCTCGATCACGATCTGGTACGACGACCGCGCCGGATAGGAGGTGATCTTGCCAGTGACGATGACCTCCAGCCCCGCCTGCGGCTGGACGCCCAGCCCCCGCACCGCACCCTTCCAGATCACCCCGTCGATGGCCGACTTGTCGTCCTTCAGCGTCAGATAGACGTGGCCCGAGGCATGGCGGTTCACCTTGGAGATTTCGCCCCGCAGCCGCACATGGCCGAACCGCTCCTCCAGCGTCCGCTTCAGCGCGAAGGACAGCTCCGAGATGGACAGGGGCGGGTTGTTGTCGCGCGGCGTCGGCTGTTCCGCCGGGCCTTCGAATACGTAGGAGTCGTCACTCATGCGGTCACCTTACCGTGCGCCGCCGAATGCGGGAATGGGCGCGGAACGGTCGATGACAGCATGCGTTTGGCGCTCATGGAGTCGGGCAACCGCCATCCAGACCCCCGAAGGGTGATCAGCCGAGCGCCTCCCCACAGCGCCCCTCCTGCGATCCGTCCGCCGGTCCGTGGTCCTTGCTGATCGACGCCATGCCTCACAGGTGCTGGACCAGGATAGGTTCGATGACCCGCAGTCTGATGATCGCCGCCGCAGCAGCAGCTTTGCTCGCGGCCTGCTCCCAGCAGAAGGAGACCCCGTCCGCCGCCGCGCCAGCCGACACGGCCCCCGCCGTCGGCCCTGCCATGACGGCCCAGCCCGACGCCGCCGCCATGACGCAGGGCGAACCTCTGGTTCTGGGTCTGAGAAGCGCCCAGCTGGAAGGCGCCAATCTGTTGTCCACCGACGGCACGGATGTCGGGGATGTGCAAAAGGTCGATGTGGGCAGCGACGGCAAGGCGACCGGCCTGATCGTCGCCCCGACCGGCGTGGGCGAACGCTGGGTGCGCCTGCCGCTGGCCGGACTGACGGTGAAGACCTTGGGCGACGATCATGTCGTGGTCACCGGCCTGACGCTGGATCAGGTCAAGGCGCTGCCCGCCTGGGCGCCATAAGGACGCAGGCCCTGGGTTTGGGCTGATGACCGGGAACGGCGGGGGCCTCTCGTCGTTCCTGTCTCATGCCCGCTGATCCCAGAGGAACAGACCCGGACGACCGCGACCCGCGTGAGCGGGGCCTTCAGCGGCGCAGCGGCGCGGGCGGCGCCATGAGCCCGTGGCTGATTATTCTGAGCATAATTCTGCTGGGTTTCGTCGTCTATGTGCTGTCGGCGATCCTTTGAACCCTGGGCCAACCCGATGAAGCGTCTGACTGTCCTGACCGTGGCTTTGCTGGGGCTGGGCCTCGTCGCCTGCTCCAACCAGAATGATGACGACGCCGTCGTCGAACAGTCGGCCCCCAACGCCCCGCCGGTTCCGGCGACTGAGGCCCAGGCTGACGCGGTCAGCGGCGACACGGTGCTGGCCTTCAACATGACCCGTGATCAGCTGGAGGGCGCAAACCTGCTGTCGCGAGACAATACGGATCTGGGCGGGGTGACCAAGCTGGTGCTGGACGCGCAGCGGCGTCTGACCCATGTGGTGGTCGAACTGCAGGGCCCCGGCGCGGTGAACGTCATGGTGCCGATCGCCGATCTGGCGCCGATCCAGAATGGCGCGAACAAGGATCTGATGACCAGTCTGACCGCCGCCCAACTGCAGGCTCTGCCTGCCTACAGCCCCGATATCGCGCCGCCTTTGCCGGAATAAGCCCGCCCGGCGCTTGACCGACCGCAGCGGCGCCGTCATTGCCCGGTCTCATGAACATTCTTCTCGTCGGATCGGGCGGGCGCGAACACGCCCTGGCCTGGAAGATCGCCCAGTCGCCGCTGGTCACGCGGCTTGTCGCCGCACCCGGCAATCCCGGCATCGAGAAGCTGTGCGAACTTCGCGCCGTCAAGGCCGACGACGCAGAGGGCCTGGCCGCGCTGGCGCAGGAGATCAAGGCCGATCTGGTCGTTGTCGGCCCGGAACTGGCGCTGGCGGCGGGTCTGGCCGACCGTTTGGCGGCGGCGGGCATTCCCTGTTTCGGCCCCACCGCTCAGGCGGCCCAGCTGGAGACCTCCAAGGCCTTCTCCAAGGCCTTCCTGGAGCGTCACGCCATCCCCACCGCCGGTTACGGCGTCTATGAGACGGTCGCCGACGCCAAGGGTGCGCTGGATCGGTTCGCCGCCCCCTATGTCATCAAGGCTGACGGTCTGGCGGCGGGCAAGGGCGTGGCCATCAGCCCGGATCGTCAGGACGCCGAGGCCGAGATCGAGCGGATGCTGGGCGGCCGTTTCGGCGCGGCGGGTGCCCGCGTCGTCATTGAAGAGTTCATGGACGGGGAGGAAGGCTCGCTCTTCGCCCTGTGCGACGGCAAACAGGCGGTGTTGTTCGGCGGCGCCCAGGACCACAAACGCGCCTTTGACGGCGACCTTGGCCCCAACACCGGCGGCATGGGCGCCTATTCGCCCGCGCCCGTCTTCACCGACGCACTGGTGCAGCAGGCCAACGACCTGATCGTCCAGCCCACCATCCAGAAGATGGCCGAGGAGGGGGCGCCCTATCGCGGCGTGCTCTACGCCGGTCTGATGGCGACCGAGGACGGTCCCAAGGTGGTCGAGTTCAACGCCCGTTTCGGCGACCCGGAATGCCAGGTGCTGATGATGCGCTTCGCCGGCGACATCGTGCCCTATCTGCTGGCCTGCGCGCGCGGCGATGTCTCGGGCCTGCCGCCCGCGGCCTTCAAGCCCCAGACGGTGATCTGCGTGGTCATGGCGGCCAAGGGCTATCCTGACAGCCCGCTGGAAGGTTCGACCATCCGCGGCGCCGATCAGGACTTCGGCCCCCATGTCCAGGTGTTCCACGCCGGGACCAAGCGTCGCGACGACGGCGCCCTGACCGCTGCGGGCGGGCGCGTGCTGAACGTCTGCGCCGAGGGCGACGACATCGCCCAGGCCCGCGAACGCGCCTATGAGGCCATCGCCAAGATCGACTGGCCGGGCGGCTTCAACCGCACCGACATAGGCTGGCGCGCGCTGGACCGCGAATAGGCCGAACACCGGCCGAGTGAGAGTATCGCATGGTTGAACTGGCCCCCGAGATCATCGCCCTGTTGTGCCTTGCGGCTGTGGCGGCGGGGTTTGTCGACGCCATCGCAGGCGGTGGCGGTCTGATCACGGTTCCGGCCCTGCTGGCGGCGGGCGTTCCGCCGGTCGCCGCCATCGCCACCAACAAGGTTCAGGCCAGTTTCGGCACGGCCTCGGCGACCTGGAGCTATTGGCGGGCGGGCCGGATCGACTTCGGCATCCTGAAATGGCCGCTGGCGGCGACTCTCGTTGGGGCCGGGCTGGGCGCCTTCGCCGTCACGGTGGTCGACACCCGTTGGCTGATGGTGCTGCTGCCGGTCCTGCTGATCGCCATCGCCCTGTATTTCCTGTTCGGACCCAAGGCCAGCGACGAGGACGCCCACGCCCGCCTGACGCCCCTGGCCTATAGCGCGGTCGCCGGGGGCATCGGCTTCTACGACGGCTTCTTCGGCCCCGGCACCGGCTCCTTCTTCGCGCTCAGCCTCGTCACCCTGATGGGCATGGGCTTGACGCGGGCGACGGCCCACACCAAGGCCCTGAACCTGATGAGCAATGTCATCTCTGTGGTGGTTCTGGCAGCGGGCGGCCATGTGCTGTGGCTGCTGGGCGGCTGCATGGCCGTGGGTCAGGTCATCGGCGGGCGTCTGGGCGCTCATTCCGCCATGCGTTTCGGCCCGCGTCTGATCCGGCCTCTGCTGGTCGTGATCTCGCTGGGCATGGTGGCCAAGCTGCTGTCCGACCCGGCCAATCCCCTGCGGATCATGGTCGCGGGCTGGTTCGGCTAGGTCTGGTCGAGATCAGGCTAGACCGTCATCCCGGGGCGTCCGCAGGACGAACCCGGAAGCCAGGAGGCTCATATCTAGCTTCGAATGTGTCCCGCGGTGCGGCTGTACCCCTGGGTTCCGGGTTCTTCGCTTCGCTCAGCCCCGAAATGACGCTCTTAGATGCTGATCGAACCTGGAGCCGCCTCAGGCGGCTGCGTACAGCAGGCGGCCTTCGCCCATCCGTTCGCGCAGGTCCGGCAAGTCCGTGTGGGCCACCGAGAAACAGCCGTAGCTGCGACCCAGCTTGCCTTCGCGGGCCAGGAACTGCGGGTCCGCATAGTCCGCACCGTGGATGATGATGGCGCGTTCGCGGGCCTTGTCGTTGGTGTATTCCAGCCCGTCCAGCAGGACGTTCGGCCCCTGCTGGCGGCCCCAGCTGGCCCCCGCGGTGGCGTAGGCGCCGACCGAGGACATGTTTGAATCCGGCGTGTTCGAGAACCGCTGGGCGTAGCCCGAATGGCTGGGGTCCGACCCGCGTCCGTGGCAGGTGCGCAGCACCTTCACTTCGCCGCTGATCAGGTCGACCTCGTACAGCCGCTCCTCGCCCGAGAATTTCTTGAAGTCGACCAGATACATCCGGTCGCGCAGCGGCAGTCTTCGGTGATGGGTGTCCAGCGCCGCCATGGCGCGGTCCATCAGTTCCTTGCGGACGTGACGGCGGGGATCGAGCGGAGGCGGCGTCAGAACGCCCGTCTGAATCACCGGCAACTCCACACTCGGCGAAGCGATTGGTGCGGCTTGCGCCAGTGTCGTGATCGGCGCCTTCGCGCTTGCGCTTGCGCAACCGGTCAGCAGGGCCGAACCGCCCAGAATCATGCCTCGTCTCGATAGCCGCATGCGACGCCCTCGTTGCGGTTTGTTCGTGGGGGTGGTTTGTTTCAAAAGGTTACGGTTCAGGCAACCTGAGCCTTGTGGGGCCATTTTGGGGCAGGGATGCCGGGGGAGTATTTGATGAAACGTTTGGGCTTGGCTCTGGCGGCGCTGATGGCGTCGGCGACTGCGGTGTTCGCGCAGCAAACCCCGGCTGTCACTGGAATGGGGGATGCGCAGGCGACAGTGTTCGTCGAAGCAGGCCGTCTTCTGGCCGACCCGGCGACCGGTGTTGTGCAGCGTGGTAAAACTCTCGTGATCAGAGGGAACCAAGTCGTCGAAGTGCGCGACGGCTTTGTCGGCGACGCGTCTCAGGGCAAGGTCGTGGACCTGCGCGACGCCTTCGTTCTGCCTGGACTGATCGACAGCCATGTCCACCTGACGGGTCAGCAGAGCGCCAGTTCGCGCATCGACGGCCTGGTTCAGTCCGACGCCGATCAGGCCATGGTGGGCGCCCGTTATGCGCGCCGCACCCTGCTGGCGGGCTTCACCACCGTGGCCGATCTGGGCGCCAGCAACGAGGCGATCTTTGCGCTGCGCAATGCGGTCCGGAACGGCGATGTGCCCGGCCCGCGCATCATCGCCTCGGGCAGCGCGGTGTCGATCCACGGCGGGCATGGCGACATCAACGGCTATCGCGAGGACATCCTGCACCTGATGTCGCCCGAAAGCGTCTGTTCGGGCGCCGAGGACTGCATGCGCGCCGTCCGCACTCAGGTCCGTTCGGGCGCCGACATCATCAAGATCACCGCGACCGGCGGCGTTCTGTCCAACACCGCTGCGGGCCTGAACCAGCAGTTCTCCGACGCTGAACTGGCCGCCATCGTCGAAAGCGCCCACCGCATGGGCCGTCAGGTCACCGCCCACGCCCACGGCGTCGACGGCATCAACGCCTTCCTGCGCGCAGGCGGCGATTCCATCGAACACGGCACCTATCTGGACGACCAGTCGATCCGCCTGTTCAAGCAGAACAACGCCTGGCTGGTGCCGACCCTGCTGGCGGGTGACTTCGTGGCCCGCGTGGCTTCCGGCCCCAACAACTTCTTCACGCCTGCCCAAACGGCCAAGGCGCTGGAAGCCGGACCCAAGATGCTGGACATGGCTCGTCGCGCGCACAACGCCGGGGTCAAGATCGCCTTCGGCACCGACTCGGGCGTCTCGGCCCACGGCGACAATGCTCAGGAGTTCGCGCTTCTGGTCCGCGCCGGTCTGACCCCGCTGGAGGCCATTCAGGCCGCCACCGTCGGCGCCGCCGAACACCTGAAGATCGCCAACGAAGCTGGCCGGATCGGCGTCGGTCGCAACGCCGACATCGTTGCTGTAGCGGGTGACCCTCTGACGGACGTGACCGAACTGGAGCGCGTGAAGTTCGTGATGCGCAACGGCGTGGTTTACCGCGCCGACTGAATCCTGCGGGTCAGGAAGGCGGCGAAAGCCGCCTGATCCTCGAACCGGGCGACGACCGGCCAGGCCGCCACGCGCGCGCGCTGGTCGGGCGTCAGCCTGACCCAGTCCTTTTCGGTCGTGACCAGACCGGCGCCGTAAACCGCGGCCCGTTCCTCCAGGAACCTCATGTTCTCGGCGCTATAGGCCGCATGGTCGGGGAAGGGGACGAAGTCCGCCAGATCGCACCCCGCTGCCTTCAGCGACCGTTCGACCTTCCACGGCTTGGCGATGCCTGCGAATCCGACCTGCGGGCCGGACGGCGGCGGACCCTCGGGCGTCAGGCGGGCGATGAAGACAGGCAGGTCGCCGAACAACTCCAGCAGGTCCGGGTCAGCGGCGTCCACATCGGTCGCCAGCATCACCACCACCGCATCGGCGCGCGCCAGCCCGGCCTTCAGCGGCTCGCGCATCGGGCCGGACGGAAACACCGACCCATCCCCGAACGGCCATTCGTCCCCGCGCGTCTCGCCGTCCACGACGATCAGGCTGACGGTCTTTTTCAGCGCGGGGTTCTGATGCCCGTCGTCCAGCACCACAGCCTGCGCCCCGTCCGCGACCGCCGCCCTGGCGCCCGCGATCCGGTCGCGTGAAATCCATACCGGCGCGTCCTGCGCCAGCATCAGCGGCTCATCACCCACATCCGCCGCCGTATGCAGCGCCGGATCGACCCGCACCGGCCCCTCCAGCCGCCCGCCGTAGCCGCGTGACAGGCCATGCGCCTCAACGCCCGTAGCGCGCAGCAGCCGCAGGGTCTCGCGCGCCACCGGCGTCTTGCCCGATCCGCCCACCGTCAGATTGCCGACCGATATGACCGCGCAGCCGGGATCGACCGGCGTGGCCTTGGCGATCTTGCTGGCTGTCACCCCGGCCCAGATCCAGCCCAGCGGCTTCAGCACCGTGCGCGTCACTCGCGCGTGGCTGCTGTCGCGGATGTACCACCATCGCGGCGTGTTCAGCTTCATCGCCGCATCCCCTTGGCGGGCGCGGAAGGCATCAAAGGCGTCAGCAGCGACCACAGCCGGTCCAGCCCGCCACCTGCTTCCGCCGCCGCGCGCTTGGCCCGTTCGCCCATGGCCTTGGCTGCCGCCGGGTCGGCCAGCAGGGGCGCGACGACCCCAGCCAGTTCATGTGGGCCCTGCACCAGGATCAGCCCGCCCGCCTCGGCCAGCGACGAGGTCACGGTGGCCCAGTTGGAGGCGTCCGGCCCGCTGATCGTCGGCCGAGCCAGCCGCGCAGGCTCCAGCGGATTATGCCCCCCGACCGGCGCAAGGCCCAGGGCAGGCGCGAATGATCCGCCCATCACCACCACGTCCGCCAGGCGCAGGAACAGGCCCATCTCGTTCAGGGTGTCGGCCAGATAGATGTCCGTGTCGCGCCCGATGCTCTCACCGCGCGACCGCATGGCGAAGGCGAAACCCTCGGCCTGAAGCGCGGCGGCGATGGCGGGCGCCCGATCCGGGTGGCGCGGCAGCAGGATCAGACACGCCCGGTCAGGCAGCTTGTCCAGCGCGCGGATGATGGCGATCTCCTCGCCCTCATGGGTGCTGGCCGCCACCACCACGGGCCGATCGCCGATGGCCTCGCTGATGCGGCTGAAGGCGGCGGCGTCATGCGGCAGGGGCTCGCCCGCCAGCTTCAGGTTGATCAGCTCGTCGACGTGGGCGCCCAGTCGTTTCAGCCGCTCGGCCGAAACCTGATCCTGCGGCAGGACCCGATCGAAGGTGTTCATCAGGGCGCGGCTGGATTTCGGGAAACGACCCCAGCCGTCCACGGTCTTTTCGGTGATCCGCGCGCTGACCAGGGCCAGCTTCACCCCGCGGCGATGCGCCTCCAGCAGCATATTGGGCCACAGTTCGCTCTCGACGAAGATCGCCAGGGCGGGCCGCCAGTGATCCAGAAACCGCTCGACCACGCCTGGCCCATCGACCGGCGCGTACTGATGGATCACGCCGTCGGGCAGGCGTTCGGCCAAAATCTGCGCCGAGGTCACCGTGCCCGAAGTGACGAGCACCGTCAGGTCGGGCCGCGTCTTCACAAACCGCTCCACCAGCGGCAGCAGCGACAGGGTCTCGCCCACGCTGACGCCGTGCAGCCAGACCAGATCGCCGCCGGGCCGTTCTGCGCGGGTGTAGCCCAGCCGCTCATCGACCCGCACCGGATCTTCCTTGCCCTTTTGCGCGCGCGCATCCAGCAGGCGCGGGGCCAGCGGCTCCAGCGCGCGGGTCGCCAGCCGATAGGCGATCAGCGGCAGGGGCGTCACGGCTGAACCCTCATGGTTCCAGACCTGTGATCTCGTCGGCCCGCGCCTCGACGGTGCTCAGCCGGTCGGCCCAGTCCAGCCGCACGGCGTCCAGATCCTCGCCGCGGGGATAGTGCGCCACGTCCCACACGATCGCACCCTTGCCGAAGGGCAGGGGGATGAGGGCCCGGTCCCAGCTGTTCAGCCGGATCGCCGGATTGCACGACATGCCGATGAACAGAGTCGGCGCCCTGGAGATCTTGGCCATCATCGGCAGGCCCTCGGCCATCTGGCGCGCCGGGCCGCGCGGGCCGTCCGGCGTGATGGCCAGGGCGCCTTCCTTCAGCTGACGCAGACCGGCCCGGAGGGCCTGTGCGCCGCCCTTGTCGCGGTCGGCCTTGTCCTTGTTCGACGACGAGCCCCGGATGGCGGGAAAGCCCTGCAGGGCCACGGCCTTGGCGATGAACTGGCCGTCGGCGGACAGCGAGATCAGCGCCTTGGCCGGCTGCGCCCGGTCCAGCGGCCAGCTGGCGGGCGCCAGACTGATGCGCGAATGCCAGAAGGCGCACAGCACGCCGCCTCCCTTGTCCCAGACGTCTTCGGCGACCGACTGGTTCTCATAGGTCCAGCGGATGGTGGCGAAGCAGAACTGCATCCAGCGCGCCAGAATGAACGACAGGGTCGCCTGCACGGCGGGTATGCGCAGGGGTCTCACGCGACCGTCTCGACGTTGACGGGGGCTCCATCCAGCGACTGCTGACGGGCCAGTCGGGCGTACAGGCCGCCCTTGGCCACCAGGGCGTCATGCGACCCTTCCTCGACCACGCGTCCGGCCTCGATCACATAGATGCGGTTGGCGTTCTTCACGGTCGACAGGCGGTGGGCGATCATCAGGGTGGCGCGACCTTGCATCAGCCGCTCCAGCGCCGCCTGAACCAGCGCCTCGCTCTCGGTGTCCAGCGCGCTGGTCGCCTCGTCCAGCAGCAGGATCGGCGCGTCCTTGACGAAGGCGCGGGCGATGGCGATGCGCTGGCGCTGGCCGCCCGACAGGCGCAGTCCCGCTTCGCCTGCGCGGGTGTCGTAGCCTTGTGGCAGGGCGGTGATGAAGTCATGGGCGGCGGCGGATCGGGCGGCGGCCTCGATCTGATCCTGCGTCGCGCCGGGGCGGCCATAGGCGATGTTGTTGGCGATGGTGTCGTCGAACAGGAAGGGCTCCTGCGTCACCAGGGCGATATGTTCGCGCAGGTCATGCAGGCGCAGGTCGCGCAGGTCGCGCCCGTTCAGCGTCACCGCCCCGCCAGTCACGTCATAGAAACGCGGCAGCAGGCTCAGGATCGTGCTCTTGCCCCCGCCCGACGGTCCGACCAGGGCCACCGTCTCGCCCGGCGCGACACGCAGCGACACCTGATCCAGCGTCGGCGCTCCGCCGTCGGCGGCGGGGGCGTAGGCGAAGGATACGCGGTCCAGCACCACCTCGACCGGCCCGGCGGCCAGGGGCGCGGCGTCGGGCGCCTCACGGATTTCCGGTTCGATATCCAGGGCGCCGAACAGGCGGCGCGCGGCGGTGAAGCCCTCGGCCATCACCGTCGCCAGATTGGTCACCTGACGCAGGGCTTGTCCTGCGGCCAGCAGCATGCCGATGAAAGCGGCGAACCCGCCCACGGTCATCTCGCCCGACTGCGCCCGCCATCCGGCATAGGCCATGACGGCGGCGACGACGATATAGGCCACCAGATCGCTGGACGGTCCGGCGAAGGCACGGGCGTTGGCGCCTTTGATGACGTGGCGCTGGCGGCGGGCGACGACCTCGCCGACGCGGGCCTCTTCGGCCGCCTCGCGGTTCTCGATCTTGATCAGGCGGACCCCGTCCAGATTCTCCATCAGGGCGGTGGACAGGTTCTCCGTCTCGGTCATGGCGCCGACGGCGGCCTTGCGGGTTTTTCTGCCGAACCGGCGCAGCACCAGCGCCACCATCGGCACGCCCAGAAGCACCACCATGGTCAGCTGCCAGTCGATGAAGCCCATGTAGATCAGCACGGCGATCAGGGTCAGCAGGTTCTGGGTGTAGGTCACCACGCCCGAGGTGAAGGCCTCGCGCACCAGATTGGCGTCGAACAGCACCGACGAGACGAAGCCGCCCGAATGCTGGCTGCGCAGCCGCGCAAGATCGGCCCGGATCATGGCCCCGAACAGACGCACCTGAATGTCGCCGACGATGGTGTGTCCCAGCCGGTTGACCAGCGCCGCCTGTCCGATGGCCGCCAGGGTCCGCGCCACGGCGACGGCCAGGATGGCTGCGGGTATCCAGAGAATAGCCTTCGACGCCGGAAACTCGACCAGACCGAACAGGCTGATCGGCGCCGTTCCACCCAGGAACAGGCCGTTCACCGCCGGCTCCAGCAGCTTTAACAGGGCCGCCGTCAGCAGACCCGTCACCGCCGCCAGCAGGATCGACAGCACCAGCGATCCCTTGTGCCGGGACAGGTAGTCGCGCCAGATCCGCGCCAGAAGGGCGCGCAGGGGCATGGTCTCGGCGGCAGTTGTGGTCATCGGCCTTCGGTCGTCCGAGCAGCCCTTCAAGTCAAGGCTTGTGTGGCGTTGCGCAAGGGGCGCTTGAACCCCGGGGCTGCCTTCACTAGCTAGGGGCTGCGGGTTCGCCCGCGTTGTTCTCAGGGCGGGGTGCAATTCCCCACCGGCGGTAAGGCGGCGACGCCAAGCCCGCGAGCGCTCCCCCGGTTGGGGAGGTCAGCAGATCCGGTGTGATTCCGGGGCCGACGGTATAGTCCGGATGAAAGAGAACGGGATCACACGCCACGTCGGCGTGCGTCGCCTTTCGCCGGGCGGGGCGCCGGCGCGTCGTCGCCCGTAACCCTGAGGAAAACTGGTTACGGAAAGGACGACGCTTGAACCAGATTTCCTCGCCATACCAACGCGCTGCTTCGCATGGCGCGCTGCTTATGGTTTGCGCCAGCCTGGCCTTCGCGGCGGGCAACACCCTGCAATCCGTCCTGCCGTGGCGTTATGGCATGAGCTCCACCGGCATGGCCTTCTGGCAGTATCTGATCGCCTCGGTGCTGATGGCGCCGATCGTGATGCGGATCGGCCTGAACAAGTTTCGCACCCGTCGTCCGCTGATCCATGAAGTCCGCGCCCTGGCCTCGGCGCTGGGCGTGCATGTCTTCGTCTATGGTTTCGCGACGGGCGTGCCGATCTGGCAGATGGTGACCCTGCTGGCCACCGGTCCGCTGTTCATCATCATCGGCTCGACCCTGTTTCTGGGCGAGCGGGTTTCGGGCGCACGTCTGGGCGCGGCCCTGGCCGGGTTCGTCGGGGCGGTGGTCGTCTCAGGCGTCGGGACCGAGCATCTGGACTGGCGCGCTCTAACGCCCATCGCGGCGGCCGCCCTGTGGGCGGCGACCGACGTCCTGACCAAATATCTGGCTCGCGAAGAGACGCCAGAGACCCTGACCGTCTCGCTGCTGGTGCTGATCGCTCCCAACCATCTGGCCATCCTGCTGCTGGTCAACGCCCTGGCCTTCATGATGCCGCCGGGCGTGGCGAACGGCTTCCCCTTCGCCCTGCCGCACGGCGAGGGGCTGCTGCTTCTGCTGGCGCTGGGCGGAGCGACGGCGGCGGCGCAATATCTGCTGGCCTCGGCCTACAAGACGGCGGATGCGGTCTATCTGCAGCCGTTTGCGGACCTCAAGGTGCCTCTGGCGGGCCTGATCGGCTGGATCACCCTGGGGCAGGCGCCGTCCGTCTGGTTCTGGCCGGGCGCAGCGCTGATCGTGGGGGCGTCGGTCTTCATCTTCTGGGGCGAGAACCGCTCGGCCCAGGCGCGGATCGCCGCTGCCCAGCCCTGTCCCTGAGACACATGGTCCGCAGGCGTGGGATGACGCGGGGGCGTCGGGTCGCTATCTGACGGTCAATGTCACGCTTTGATCTCACAACTGCGATGGGCCGCTTCAAGGCTCATTGGCACTATTTCTGGGCGGATCATGCGTTTCTGCGCGTGGCCTTCTCCAACGCCCACTGGCTTGGACCCGATCTGGTGCGCACCAACCAGCCGTCGCCGCGCCAACTGGCTGGGTGGAAGGCCAAGGGGATCAAGACCGTCATCAACCTGCGCGGCGAACGCGACGAGGGCTATTACTGGCTGGAGAAGGAGGCCTGCGAGCGTCTGGGCCTGACCCTGATCAGCGCGCCGCTGGATTCGCGTGATCCTCCCCAGACGGATCGCATCCACCGCGCCCGCGACCTGTTCAAGACCATCGAATATCCGGTGCTGATCCACTGCAAGTCCGGCGCGGACCGGGCGGGGATGATGGCGGTCTTCTATCGCCACTTCCATCTGGGCGAGCCGATCTCAGTCGCCATGAACCAGCTGTCCAAGAAATATCTGCACTCACGCGAGGGGCTGACGGGCGTGTTGGACTATACGCTGGAGAAATACGTCAACGAGGTCGAGCCCCGGGGGATCAGCTTCATCGAATGGGTCGACAGCCCCGACTACGACCCCAAGGCCATCCGCGCCGAGTTCAAGGCCGGCTGGTGGGGCACGCTTCTGACCGACAAACTGCTGCGGCGGGAGTAGGCCTCAGCTCCAGGGGCCGGTCTTCGGCTCAGTCTTCGGTTCATCGCCGTTTGCGCGGGCCTCGGCGGCCAGTTCGGCGTCGCGGCGGGCCTTGCGGTCGGCTTCCCACTGTTTGAACCACCGCGCGTAGTTGATCTTGTCGCGCAGCGAAAAGCAGAAAAGCGCCAGCACGGCCAGCATGCTGATGATTTGAAAAGTCTGTTGCGGTTCCAGGTTCACGGCTTTCCTCGTTCGTCCAGTTCCAGCGGGTGGATCAGGGAGCGGGTTCCGCTCCCTGATGTCGCATGACCTCAGGCGGCGTCGCCGCGCGGGTCGATCAGCTTGTGCGCGTGCAGGATGAAGTAGCGCATGTGGGCGTTGTCGACGGTGGCCTGTGCGCGGGCCTTCCAGGCCTTCTTGGCGTCCTCATAGGTGCCGAACGCGCCGACGAACTCGACCTGCGACAGATCGCGGAACACCGGCTCGCCCAGGTGGCGCAGCTCGCCGCCGATCACCAGGTGAAGCAGTTGAGGCGGAACATTGTTTGGCTCAGTCATCGGAGTCCTGTGGCGCAGAGGGGGGAGGTTTCCGCGCGGCATAGGCCCAGAATGGCCAAGGATCAATGTGCGCGGGGTGTTTTCACCCTCGCCTTAGGTCGAAAGCGGCACGTTTTTACAGCGCCGGATTATCATCGGCTGCAGCGCAGGGGCGGCGCAGACCAGGCTGGCCTGACGCGGGTCGGGCCGGTTGAACCGCCACGGACGCCCGTGGTGATCGCTGACCACGGCGCCCGCCTCCTGCGCGATCAGGCAGCCCGCCGCGACGTCCCAGTCCCATTTCGGCGTCAGGGCCAGGGCCGCATCGAACGCCCCCGCCGCCACCAGGGCCATGCGATAGGCCAGGGCGTTGCGCTTCTCGAACCGCATCGGCGGCCACGGCTCATCGAAATAGGGCGCTTCAATCAGCCGCGCGTCGCCCAGCACCGAGGCGTCCTCCAGCGTGTCGGCGTCCGAGGCCCGGATGGACCGGCTGTTGCGCCGCGCCCCGCCGCCGCGTGTCGCTACATAGGTCTCGTCCACTTCGGGCGCATGGATGACGGCGGCGACGACTTCGCCGTCCTCGACCACCGCGATCGGCACGCACCACCACGGCGTCCGCTTCATATAGGCGACCGTGCCGTCGATCGGATCGACGATGAAGATGCGTTTCTTCGACAGCCGGGCGCTGGAATCCGCCGTCTCCTCGGACAGCCAGCCATAGTCGGGCCGGGCCGCCAGCAGCCGGTCCTTCAACATGGCGTCCACCTTCAGGTCGCCGCTGGTGACGGGCGATCCGCCGACCTTGGATGTGATCTTCAGCCCGGCCTCGCGCTCGGCCAGCGCCAGGGTGCCTGCGTCCAGCGCCGCCTGGCGGATCAGTTCAAGGTCTGCAGCTAGGTCGGTCATTTTCCGGCGATGGCCACCGCGTCGAACATCAGGCTGGGCACGTTGAAGGAACCCCGGAACTCCAGATCCGATCCCCGCTGCAGGCGCAGATAAAGCTCGGGCAGCTTGCCCGCCACGGTCACTTCGCTGACCGGATAGGCGATCTGGCCGTTCTCGAACCAGAAGCCCGACACCCCGGCGGACCAGTCGCCGGTGTTGCCGTTCAGCGAAGGCCCGAACATCGAGGTGACCAGCAGGCCCGTGCCTGCGTCGCCCATCAGGCCCGCCAGATCACGCTCTCCGGGCTCCATATGCAGGTTGTGGGGCGAGACGCCGGACGGCCCCGCCAGTCCGCGCGACGCATGGCCCGTCGTCTGCATCCCCAGTTGGCGCGCCGAGGCGGTGTTCAGCAGCCAGGTGGTCAGGACGCCGTCGTCGAACAGGGCGCGACGCTCGACCGCGACGCCTTCGTCATCGAATGGGGTCGATCCCAGGCCGCGCTTACGGAACGGGTCGTCGATCAGGCTGACGCCCTCGGCGAAGACCCTCTGGCCCAGTTTATCTTTCAGGAAGGAGGTGCCGCGCGCGATGGACGGCCCGGCGATGGCGCCGACCGCGGGCGACACGATCTGGCCCGCGACGCGGTTCTCGAAGATGACCGGCGCGGTGGTCGAGGCGATCTTGCGCGGCCCGGTGCGCGACACGGCCTTTTCACCGGCATAGACGCCGATGGACTGGGCGCTGGGCAGGTCAGACAGGTGGCGGGTGGTGCGGCTTTCGCCGCCGCGCTCCATGGCGCCGTCCTTCTCGGCGATGACGCCGACGCCCAGCGAGAAGGCCGTGCCGCGATAGTCGCCGTCGAACCCGTGCGAGGTCGCCAGGCGCCAGCGGCTGGACGACCAGGAGGCATGGCCGCCTTCGGATTTCGCCACGCCGGGCACAGCCAGGGCGGCGGCCTCGGCCTCGGCGGATGCGCGCTCCAGTTCCTCCGCCGTGCGTTCGCTGGCGTCATACAGGTCCAGATCGGCGAAGGGACCGCGCGCCAGACGGTCCTCGGGGGCGAAACCGGCATGGGGGTCTTCCGGCGCCAGACGGGCCATGGCCACGGCGCGTTCAACCAGACGGGTGCGGGTGGCCTCCGACAGATCGGAGGCGGACACCGAGGCCTGACGCTGGCCGACGAAGACCCGCAGGCCCAGATCGCGCGATTCCTCGCGCTCCACGTCCTCCAGCCTGCCGTTGCGGACCCCGACCGACAGCGACTGGCGGTCGGCGCTGACGGCCTCGGCGGCGTCGGCCCCGGCCTTCAGGGCCGCCTGGACGATGTCATTGAGAAGATCGGTGGAGACGGACGCGGTCGTGGTTTCAGTCATGCCCCGATATGGCGGACGCGCCCCCGCACCGCAACATGGCGCCGCCGAACAGTCTCACACGATGGCGTAGGCGATCAGGCCCACCGCCGCCGCCAGCAGGGAAATCCACGTCAGACCCATGCCCAGCACCCGCCCCAGCGACGGCCCGGTCTGGAACAGCAGGCCCAGCGCATGGATGATCCGCCCCGCAAACAGCGTCCCGCCCACCGCATGAACCATCCACGGCTCGGCCCCCAGCACCGCCAGCAGCCCCATCGCCGCCATGCCGGGCGCGGCGTATTCGACGCAGTTGCCAAAGGCGCGGGTCGCGGATTGAAGCTCAGGGTTCCCCCCGTCGCCGAACGAGACCAGATGCCGCCTGCGACCGCTGGACACCACGCCGGACAGCACCAGCAGCAACAGGATCAGCAGGCCGCTCCACAGGCCCGCCGCCTGCAGAGCCAGCATCAAATGAGGCGTCATGGCTCAGTTCTCGCGCGCGATCGGGTACAGCAGGTAGCGGTCGTCATAGAAGGGCGTCCGCTCATAGAACCAGGCCAGCCGGGCCTGCGGATCGGCGGCGAAGGCCGCATCCGCCGCCAGTTTCGCCTCGAACTCGGCCTTGAGCGCCGGGTCCGCCGCCAGCATCTTCTCGGCCAGGGGCGCAATGGCGTAGGCCTCAATATATTCAACCCGGCTCATCACCTCGGGGAACAGGCCCCAGGCGAAGAAGCTCTCGTTCGACTGCGGCTCCAGCAGCAGGATGGCCACATCGCCCAGCGGCTGGTCGGTCGGAACCCGCACCGATCCAGTGGGGAAGGTCCAGTCGCGGCGCTCCACATTGACCGTTTCCACCGAGGTCTGGACGTGGCCCTCATTGGCGCGGGTCGCCAGCTTGGGCGACACCAGCCGCAGCATGTCAACATTGACCACGCGCGGCGCCGCGACCGTCTCCATCTGCACCCCGTGCGCCTTCAGCCGCTCGATGATGTCGGTGCGGTAGCTGGGAATCCAGTAGGCCGTCGGGCGTTGCAGGGTCAGGGTCGGCTTGGACCCATAGAAGGGCATCTGCCACAGCACGGGATCGGGCTGGCCCGACCAACGGATTTCGTTGCGGCCCGAAGCGGGGCTGAAATAGGTGTCGAACAGCACGCCCTTGAACTGACGGGTGGAGGAAGGGGCCTCGTCCTGCTCGAAATTGGCCAGGATCTCCGCCGGACGCAGGGCGCGGTCCTGTTCGGTCGCCGCCCTCAGCGCCGAACCCTTGTCCGCCAGCAGCCGCAGCGCCTCTTCGATGAAGACATAGGCGCCCAGCACCCGCTGCTCGTGCGGTTTCAGGCTGTGGTTCTCGATCAGGATCGTCGGGACGTGGGCCGCAGCCCCCCAGCCGTTGGAATAGCGTTCGCCCAGCCCGCCGTCCGACAGACCGGCCTTGGGCGCATCATCATCGACACCGAACACCAGTTCGCCGGGGATGTGGCCTTCACGCTCCAGCGCCGCATTCATGGCGGGCTTGAACACAGTGTCCAGCCACTGCGACCCGTGCGGCGAGCGGCTGAAGGATCCGTCCTCGCCGTTGAAGCCGAAGGTCACGTCATACTGGTAGTCCAGACCGTCGGTGACGTGGATGTCGACATAGAGGTCGGGTCGGTATTTCAGGATCAGGCCGCGCACGGCCCGCATCTCGGGCTGGTCCAGCTTCAGATAGTCGCGGTTCAGGTTCTGGTTGGTCGCCGTGTTGCGCCAGCCCTGAATGCGCGGTCCGCGCTGGTTGGGCCGGGAATAGGCCGACGCCCGTTCATGCCCGTCCACGCTCAGGATCGGGATCAGGATCAGGTTCACCCGGTCCAGCAGGGCGTCCTTGCCGTAAAAGGCGATGTCGCGCAGCAGCATCATGCCCGCGTCCTTGCCGTCGATCTCGCCGGGGTGGATGCCCGCCTGGATCATCAGGACGGGCTTGGCCGGATCAAACGCAGCGCCGTCCTTGGACGCGATCACCGCATAGATGGGTCGTTCCTCCGGCGACGTGCCGAACTGTTCGATGCGGATCAGGTCCGACGCCGCATCCAGCCGGTCGAACCAGGCGCGGGTGTCGGCATAGTCGGGGCTGAAATCATGGGCGGGGTCGGCCTCGAACGCCGTGACCCACGGATCGGCCGCGCCCCTCAACAGGGCCTTTGACGCGCCGTTCCACGCGGGCGCTGGCGGCAGGAAGGCTTGATCCCATGGGGCGGCGTTGGGAACGGACGAAGGCGTTTGAGACATGACGGGGGTCACCCAGCAGGTTAGGGCGGCCAGGACGGCCGGAACTGCAAGATAGGGATGCATGAAGGCTTTCGTGGGCCGATTGCCCCCGCCTGACAAGCTCATCCCCCCGCGCCCAGCGCCGGCGCCCAGCCTCCGCCTGCAATCAGCGCCGAGGCCGCGTTCAGCACGCCCCACAGGCTGTAGAGCAGCACGATCACCAGGGCGGCGACCACCGCACGACGCCACGGCGCAAAGGCGGCTGTGGCCGTGCAGATCACGAATATGCCGGTTCCGACCCACAACCTGACCGAACTGGCCAGTTTGGCGAAGCCGGGATCCAGTTGGGCCAACACCAGCAGCACCATCGCCACGATCAGGTTGGCCGCCAGAATACACGAGAAGACCAGCCGCCGCCGCGCCCAGAAATGATCGTCCAGATCGATCTTGTCCTCGCCGCCTTCGGCTGAAACCCGCGGGAAGGTGATGCTGGCGGCGACATAGAAGGTGGCGGCGATGACCAGGGCGATCAGCAGCACGGAGGTGTTGAACGGCGCGCCGCGGAATATCACCCAGGCCTGGTTCCAGAAGGTGCCGATCTCGATGGCCACGAACATCGCCAGCAGGGGCGTCAGCAGGCCGAACCGGATGCGGTCCTTCTCATGCAGGACCCGCGCAAACCCGCCGACCAGTTCGGCGACGGACAGGCCCAGCAACAGGCCGTAGAAACTGAAAAAGAACTCGAACGAACTCAAACGCCATCCCCCGACTGAGAACGACAGAGCTAAACCGTATCCGGGGCCGCCGCCAGTCGGCGTCTTGTGCAGACATCGCCTCCGCCGCGATCAGGCGGCGGAGGCGGCGGTCATGGTCAGATCGGCATTTCGACGCGGTTCACCGTGCCGATGGCGCGGTTGTAGTCGCTGACGATGCTCTCGCGGTGGCGGTCATTCTTGTCCTGCTTGTAGTCGCGCCACGAGCCGATGATCGAATCCAGGTTCCCGGCGATGGAGCTGAGCTCGGACTTGTTGGCGGCGTCTGCGGCCATTCCCGCCTGGGCCTCACGCAGCTTGCCGGTGGCGGCGACGAACTCGGGCAGCAGGCGGTCGGCTTCGGCCGTGTTGTCGTCGATCACGGCGGTGGTGAAATGGTCCGCCTTCTGCATGGCGTCCATCATGCTGGCCTCGGCGGTATGGCCCGCCTTGACCAGGGCCGCCATCTTGGCCGCATTGGCGGCGCGCTGGTACTCGGTCAGGGCCCCATCGAACTCGTTGATGCCCGCGATCGAGTTTTCGTAGGCCGAGATCAGGGCGGCGTGCGCGGCCTTGCCCTGGGCCAGATTGTCTTCGCGATAGGCGCGGGATTCATAATAGGGGTCCAGCGTCTTCCACTGGGCCAGCAGCGCCTCAAGGTGCGGCAGCAGCTTGTCCACCGCCGCGTCGGTCCGCTGGCTCTGGCCGCCGCCCGACAGGGCCTTGCCTTCCTTCAGCTTGGCGATCGCCGTTTCCAGCGTGGTGATGTTCTCGGGGAAGTTGATGGTGCTGGACGCAGCGGCGTTCGGAATATCCGTCTTCTGATAGCGTTCGAAGTTCTCGGATACGCCCCAGTGGTCGTCGATCAGCTTGTTGAACGCCTCGGAATAGAGGCCCATTTTCTGCTGCGTCGACTCGTTTCCGGCGGCGGCCGTGATCGACGGAGCGCGTCCGTCGGCGCCGCCCTTGGCGTCACCCTGTCCGCAGGCCGCAAGCCCCATCGTCATTGCGCAGACCAAGGCCATGGCGCTGACAGCTGTCCGAGATTTCATATGGATTTTCCCTTCCTCGACCGGCGAAGAGAAAGCTTCGCCGCAGTCCGGGAGACGGAACGCCACGGCAAAGCCCGGGTTCTACAAAAACCACTGTTCGTTGCGATTAAATCGCAAGTCTCTGATAAGTCGTCACTTCCAGATCGGTTTGCCGTCGCCGGGCAGGCCCAGCCGGTCCCACATGTCGGAAACCCGCTCGATCACGTCCTGATCCATGCGGATCTCTTCGCCCCATTCGCGCTTGGTCTCGGGCTCCCACTTGTCGGTGGCGTCCAGACCGATCTTTGAGCCCAGCCCGCTCTCGGGCGAGGCGAAGTCCAGATAGTCGATGGGGGTGGATTCGATCAGGGTGATGTCGCGCGCCGGGTCCATCTTGGTCGAGATGGCCCACATGACGTCCTTCCAGTCGCGGGCGTCGATGTCGTCGTCCACGACGATGACCCATTTGGTGTACATGAACTGGCGCAGATAGCTCCAGACGCCCAGCATCACCCGCTTGGCGTGGCCCGGATAGGCCTTCTTCATCGATACCACCGCGATGCGGTAGCTGCACCCCTCGGGCGGCAGCCAGAAGTCGACGATCTCGGGGAACTGCTGGCGCAACAGGGGAATGAACACCTCGTTCAGCGCCTCGCCCAGCACGCTGGGCTCGTCCGGCGGACGCCCGGTGAAGGTGGTCAGATAGATGGGGTCGCGGCGCATGGTGACGGCGCTGACCTTGAAGACCGGGAACTTCTCGACCGAGTTGTAATAGCCGGTGTGGTCGCCGTACGGGCCTTCGTCCTCGAACTCGTCCAGCAGGACATGGCCTTCCAGCACGATCTCGGCCTGGGCAGGCACCATCAGCGGCACGGTCTTGCAGGGGACCAGTTCGGCCTTTGCGCCCCGCATCAGGCCCGCGAACTGATATTCCGACAGGGTGTCCGGCACCGGCGTCACCGCCGCCAGGATTGTGCCCGGATCGGCGCCCAGCACCACGGCGCAGGGCAGGGGCTCGCGCTTTCCGGCCTTCTTGTGCCGGGCATAGTGCTGGGCCCCGCCCCGGTGGGCCAGCCAACGCATGATGGCCTTGTCCTTGCCCAGCACCTGCATCCGATAGATGCCCAGGTTGAAGTCGTCCTCGCGGTCGTCCGACGGCCCCTTGGTGACGACCAGACCCCAGGTGATCAGGGGCGCAGGCTCGCCGGGCCAGCACGACTGAACGGGCAGGGCGGTCAGGTCGATCTGGTCGCCCTTCAGAACCACCTCCTGCACGGGGGCCTTCTTCACTGTCTTGGGCCGCATCGACATGACGGTCTGCGCCAGCGGCAGCATCTCCATCGCATCGCCCAGTCCGCGCGGCGGGGTGGGATTTCTCAGGAAGGCCAGCAGTTCGCCGACCTCGCGCAGCTCCGCCGTGGTGGTGCGCGCCTTGCCCTCCAGCGTCACCCCCATGGCCACCCGCTTCACCGTGCCGAACAGATTGGCCAGGCAGGGGATGGGGCTGATGGTTCCGTCCGGCATCACCGGCTTTTCGAACAGGACCGCCGGGCCGCCGTTCCTCAGCAGCCGGGTCTGGATCTCGGTCATCTCCAGCACGGTCGAAACCGGCTCGGACACCCGCACCAGTTCGCCGTCGGCTTCCAGTTGCTCGATGAAGTCGCGAAGGGATTTGTAGGCCATGAAGCGTGGCTTAGAGCATGATCGTTTCAGGTGGAACCGCGAAGCGGTTCCGACAGAAGCGTGAATCATGCTCTCGCTTTAATCTGGAGCCTGATTCACGGCATCGATGGAATCGCGCAGCGATTCCATCTCAACCGATCAGGCTCAGGCGGGTCGCGCGCCTGTGTCACGCCCCGCGCGGCCCATCAGGCGATCCAGCCCGACCACCGCCAGTCCGACCGCCAGGAACAGGCCCAGCATGGCCGCCGCCCAGAAGCCGGTCCTGCCCCAGCCCAACTGCTCCACATTCACGAACCAATAGGGCCACCAGCCCGAGGTGAAGCCGTGAAGCACCGTCCACATCACATAGATCAGCGGAAACGCCAGCCACCGGACCGCATCGATCCAGCGCAGATGGCCCTTGGGCGTGAACATCAGCCAGTCCAGCACGAAGGCCGCGGGCATCACATAATGCAGCAGGCTGTTGGCCAGCCACGCCAGCCCCTGCGGCGCCCAGACATGCGCCAGAAGCAGATGATAGGTCAGCCCCACCACCGCGATATACATGGCCAGCGCCGCCCGGACGTGGACATTGGCGCCCCAGCGTCCCAGTCGGCTGTCGGCCCGAACCAGCGGCGCTGTCAGGGCCAGCGCCGCCAGAAGATTGGTCAGGATTGTGAAATAGCTGAAGAAGTTGACGGTCAGGCTGGGCATGGCCTCGACCTCCGCCGGGCCGATCATCAGCAGATACTGAAGCCCCAGCGCCGCCCAGCCGACAACGGCGAAGGCGCCCTGCCACAGTCGTGGTCGATCACGCGCACGCAGCATGGACGCCCTCCCGTCGTCGATCAGGCTTCAGTCTTGTCCCAATTGAAGGCGGGGTCCAGCCAGTCGCCGATGCGTTCGGCGCGATCCAGCGCGTTCAGGCGCTGAACCTCTTCCGCCGACAGTTCGAAATCGAAGATGTCGAAGTTTTCGCGCGCGCGGCTTTCCTTGGTCGTGCGCGGGATGGCGATGATCTTGTTCTGGATCAGCCAGCGCAGCGTCACCTGGCCGTTGGTCTTGCCGTGGGCCTTGGCGATTTCGGAAATGGTGGCGTCGTCGGCAACCTTGCCTTGGGCCAGCGGCGACCAGGCGGTGATCGACGATCCCAGCTCGGCGGCGGTGGCGACCAGCTGGTCAATGCCCAGATAGGGGTGGTGCTCGACCTGGTTGGTGATCAGCTTGGCCTTGGACAGACCCTGCGCCTGACGGAACTCCTTGGACGGGAAGTTGGACAGGCCGATCGACTTGGTCAGGCCGGCTTCCTTGGCGGCGTTCAGTGCGCCCAGGGTCTCTTCGAACGACGGCTCGGCCTTGGGCCAGTGCAGCAGCAGTAGGTCCGGAACCGTGCCCAGGCTGTCGACCGATTCCTGCGCCTGACGCAGCAGGCCGTCATGGTCGAAGTGGTCGACCCAGATCTTGGTCGTCAGGAAGAAGTTTTCGCGCGCCACGCCGGAATCGCGGATGCCTTCGCCGACCGCCTTCTCGTTCTTGTAGATCCAGGCGGTGTCGATGTGGCGGTATCCGATCCGCAGCGCCTCGGCGACCATGCGCCGCGCGTCGTCCGGCTCCAGCTGCCACGTCCCGAAACCCAGCAGCGGGATTTCGATGTCGTCGACGGTAATTGTGGGTTGATCGCCATAAGCCATGGGACGGTCCTTCACGTCAGGGGAGAGCGGAACAGTTAGGCGCCCGACGCCTCCGCCGAAAGGTCCTCATCAAACCATTGCAGAATTTCTTCCCACAGCGGCTCCATCCCCTTCCTGAACGCGCCCTCGTGCCCAATGCGTTTGACCCCGTAATCGTGGGGTCTGCGTGACAGGATTTCGACGGGCGCGGCAGGATAGGCGGTCAGCAGGCGCGCGCCTGTGCCGGGCGTGGCGATGGGATCATCGCTGAAAATCCATGACCGGATCGGGGCGATCACCTTGTCGAACTGTTGCGGGTCCAGCGCGCCGTCGGCCAGTTCCTTCAAGAAATAGTCCGGTTTCAGGCACCATCGCTTCCAGGTCTCGAAAACCCCGCGCGGCAGGTCGGTCCCCCGCCACAGTTTGCCGCTGGGCACATAGCCGTGCTTGCGGATTTCACTGGGGCCCAGCCCCAGCCAGAAGAACAGCTCGAACGGGTTGTAGGTCCGGTGATGCCCGCCCCACCAGCCGGTGCCGACCGAGACGAAAGCGTGTTTCTCAAACCCGCTCTGGTTCGGCATGAAGCCGACGAAATGGCCGCCGACGCTGTGGCCGACATGAAAGACCGGCAGGCCCGGCGCTGCGACCTTCAGCGCCTTCAGGGCGGCGGGCATGTCCAGCCGCCCCCAGTCGGGATAATCCATCTGCATCGCGGCCAGATCATCCGGCCGCGACCCGCCGATGCCGCGATAGTCATAGGTCAAGACCACGGCCCCGCGCTCGGCCATCCAGCGCGCGAACCGGCCATAGAAGCCGCGTGGAAAGCCGGTCCCGGCTGAAACCAGCACCGCCATCCGCGCGTCCGTCGGGCGAAACAGCGTCGCCTCCAGCGGCCAGCCGTCGCTGGCCTTGATGATCCGGTCTTCAACCCTGACACCCACGGAACGCCCCTTTGTCCGTTTTTATAGAATACGGACCATGGCTGATTTCCCCCGCGTCAGGTCAAGCGCCGTCGAAGCTTTTCACCAGCCGCTTGGGCGCCGCCTTGCGCCAGCGCCTCTCCAGCATGCCCTTCAGCCAGACCGGATCGACCGTGGCGATGCGCGCCAGCACCAGGGCGTGGTCGCGGTAATGGTCGGTGAAGTGAAAGGTCGCCGGGTCCATCTCGATCAGCAGATCGCGCTCATCCAGATTATCCAGATGCACCACGATGCTGTCGTCCAGCTGCGGTCTGATCCAGGTCAGGAACTTGCCCGCGACCTTGAACGACGGCTCGCCATAGGAAACCCCGTCCTCGACGCCGGGAAAACTGAACACCAGGGCGCGCAGTTCGTCGTGGGTCACCTATCGCCTCCAGCGGGGTTAAGCTTGCGCCCACCCTAATCCCGTCATCGCCCAAAGAAAAAGGCCGCGTCCCTGTCGGAACGCGGCCCTGATCGTTTGACTGAGCGTGAACTCAGGTGATGTCTTCGTTCAGCAGGCCGACCTTGAAGAAGCCGTTCTTCTGCATCTCGTTCATGACTTCCATGAACTGCGAGTATTTCACTTCCGGTTGGGCGCGGACGAAGACGCGCTCTTCTTCACAGCCCTGACCGGTCGGGTTGCCGACTGCGGTGCAGACGTCGGCGGCCAGCTTCTCGATGTCGGTCTGCTTGTCAGCGATGAACAGCGAACCGGATTCCTGGATGGTGATGTACACCGGATCCTTCGGCTTTTCGGCCGAGGCGTCAGGCGGGGTCGCCGGCGGCAGGTCCAGACGGATCGACACGGTCGCCATAGGCGCGGCGACCATGAAGATGATCATGAGGACCAGCAGAATGTCGATGAACGGCGTGATGTTGATATCCGCCGTCTGTTCGATCGTGTGCTTGTCCCCGCCGGAACCACCGAGCTTGGCAGCCATGCATCGTCTCCGTTACTCGCCTGACGCATTCCGCGCCGACATTTCCCTATGGATCGCCCGAAGGCTTGAAGGGTTCTTGGCGTCCCGATGCGCGCTTGTAAAGCGGTTCTAAACGATCTGCCGTTCCCGAACGTCAATTACACGCAGGAAGCGCAGCGGTTACGCCTTAGCCAGCTTCAAAAAACGGTCCATCAGGGCAGGATCGTCCTTGAAGGCGCCGGTGAAGCGGGTCGTGATGGTCGAAACGTGCCGGTGATGCACCCCTCGGGTGGTCATGCACTGGTGCTCGGCGTCCAGCATCACCGCCACGCCGCGCGGCTGCAGGTGCGATTCGATGGCGTCGATGATGTCGTTGGTCAGGGTTTCCTGATTCTGCAGGCGCCGCGCGAAGATTTCGACCACGCGCGCCAGCTTGGAGATGCCCACCACCTTCTCGCCGGGCAGATAGGCGACATAGGCCTTGCCCAGGAAGGGGGCCATATGATGCTCGCAGTGGCTCTCCACCTCGATGTCGCGCAGGATGACCATGTCGTCGTATCCGGTCACGTCCTCGAAAGTGCGGCTTAACTCCTTGGCGGCGTCGGCCTCATAGCCGTCGAACCATTCGCCATAGGCGTCGACCACCCGCTTGGGCGTGTCGATCAGGCCGGGACGTTCGGGGTCATCGCCGGCCCAGGCGATCAGGGTCCGCACCGCCTCCAGCGCCTGTTCGCGGCTGGGACGCTTGGAGGTCGCTTCGTTGGCGACGAGGACGGGCGTGACGGGCGTGGCGCTCATGGGGACTCGATTTCCGGCCGGGGCGGGGAGAGCCGCTCGGGGTTTACCTTCTACAATCCATCAGGACTGTATATCAGGCCGCTATATGGGGCGGAGCCTCCGTCCTGCAAGAAAACCCGCTGAAGACTGATCCATGCCGCTGCACATCCACGACACCCTGCGCCGTGAAAAGCGCCTGTTCACGCCGCGCGACGCAAGCCGGGTCAGCCTCTATGTCTGCGGGCCGACGGTCTATGACTACGCCCATATCGGCAATGCGCGCCCGCCGGTGGTGTTCGACGTGCTGGTGCGGCTGCTGCGCCGGACCTATGGCGCGGACCATGTGATCTACGCCCGCAACGTCACCGACGTGGATGACAAGATCAACCAGAAGGCCGCCCGCGAAGGCGTGCCGATCAGCGAGGTCACCGCCCGCTATGAGGCCGCCTATCTGGCCGACATGGCTCTGCTGAACGTGTCGCCCCCCGACATCGCCCCCCACGTCACCGACTACATCCCCGCCATCGTCGATCAGATCCAGGCCATCATCGACGCGGGCTGCGCCTATGCCGCCGAAGGCCACGTCCTGTTCGACGTCTCGTCCTACAAGAACTATGGCGCGCTTTCCGGCCGGAACCTGGACGACATGATCGCCGGCGCTCGCGTCGAGGTGGCTCCTTACAAGAAGAACCCGCACGACTTCGTCCTGTGGAAGCCGTCCAAGGCGGATGAGCCGTCCTGGCCTTCGCCCTGGGGCGAGGGGCGTCCCGGCTGGCACATCGAATGCTCGGCCATGATCGAACAGACGCTGGGCCTGCCCATCGACATCCATGGCGGCGGCATCGACCTGGTCTTCCCCCACCACGAGAACGAGATCGCCCAGGGCGTCTGCGCCCACGGCCACGCCCACGGCGATCAGGCGCATGACGAATACGCCCGCTACTGGATGCACAACGGCTTCCTGACCGTGGACGCCGAGAAGATGTCGAAGTCCATCGGCAACGTCCTGTTGCTGCACGATCTGGTCCAGGCCATGCCGGGCGAGGTCGTCCGCTGGGCGCTTCTGTCGGCGCACTACCGTCAGCCGCTGGACTGGAATCAGTCGCTGCTGGATCAGTCCAAGAAGTCGCTGGATCGCCTGTACGGCGCCCTGCATCGTTCGTCGGGCATTGAGGCGCTGGATCTGGATCCGCCCGCGGACTTCCTGAAATCCATCGAGGACGACCTGAACACCCCCGGCGCCATGGCGTCGCTGTTCGCCCTGTCCAGCGAGATAGAGCGCGGCATGACGGCGGGCGATCTGGACGCGGTGGCCCAGGCGCGCGGCCGCCTGATCGCCTGCGCCTCCATCCTGGGCGTGCTTCAGGCCGATCCCGCCGCCTGGCTGGAAGGCGATGTGTCCGACGATCTGCGCGTCGAGGTCGACTCCCTTCTGGAACAACGCGCCGCCGCCCGCGCCGCCAAGGACTGGCCCGAGGCCGACCGCATCCGCGACCGCCTGAACGAACTGAACGTCGTCGTCATGGACGGCCCCGACGGCGCCACCTGGCGCATGAAGGGCTGACGCTTTCTTCCGCCATGCTTCTCCTCCCCATTTCATGGGGAGGTGACGCCCCGCCTAGCTCTCCATCCCCTCCGCCTTCGACGGGCAGGAGCCTGAACCCATGCCCGCCGTGCGGTTTTCAGTTCGCCTTGCGGATCAGCTCGTCAGCCAGCGGCGCGGTTAGGTAACCGTCCGCCGTGCGGTTGTTGGCCAGTTGCCAGCGGCGCAGGGCCGCACGCGTGTTCGATCCGATCACGCCGTCGACCCCTTGCGTGTCATAGCCCAGGCGCGTCAGGGCGGTCTGGGCGCCGATGCGCTGGTCGCGCGTCATGGCTGGGTCGTTGGGCCAGGCCTTGCTCAGTCCCGGCTTGCCCATGATCCCGTCCGCCGTCAGGCCGATGGCCAGGGCGTAGGAGACCGAGTTGTTGTAGGCGCGGATCACATAGTGGTTCGGCAGGGCCAGGAAGGCGGGGCCGTTGGCGCCTTGCGGCAGCAGGATCGTGGCCTGCTCCTGCGCCTCGGCGCCGTTCGGCGTGCCGCCTTGCGCCAGGCGCACGCCGCGCGCCGACCAGTAGGCCCAGTCGTGCTTGGGCCCTTCCGCTTCGGCATAGTTGAACCCGGCGGGCAGGACGACCTCGTAGCCCCAGCCCTGTCCGCGTTTCCATCCCGCCTGGGCCAGCAGATTGGCGGCCGAGGCCAGGGCGTCGCCGTCATTGCCCCAGATGTCGACCTTGCCGTCCCCGTCCTGGTCGATGCCCAGGCGCAGATAGTTGTCGGGCATGAACTGGGTCTGGCCCATGGCCCCGGCCCAGCTGCCCTTCAGGCCTTCGCGCGTGCGCTTGCCTTCGATGACGATGTCGAGCGCATGTTTCAGCTGCGTCTCGGCCCAGTCGCGACGGCGCCCGTCATAAGCCAGGGTCGCCAGCGAGCGGATCACGTCATAATTGCCCTGGACCTGGCCGAAGGCGCTTTCCTGCGCCCAGACCCCGACCAGAATCTCGCTGGGCACGCCGAAACGTTGAACCACCGGCCACGGAACCCGGTCGATGCGCTGGCGGGCCTGGGCGATGCGCACGGGCGTCACCGCATTCTGGATATAGGCGCCGGCGGGGCGCGAGAACTCAGGCTGGTTGCGGTCCAGGCGGATCACCGTCGCATCCGGCGTCAGTCCCTCCAGCTCCCGTGCATAGGCCGCCTGGCGGGCGCCGCCCTTGCGCGCGAGAAAGCCCTGTTTCCAGCCGTCGAAACCCTGCTGGTCATAGGCCGTCAGCGGCGGGGTCTGGGGGGCGGGCGTCGCGGGCGGCGGCGTCGGCGACGCAGGCTGGGTCGCGCTGGGCTGCGGTCCTGTCGGCATCGAGGGCAGGGGCGGCTCAGGCAGCATCGGGGCGCAGGCGGCGACCGAACCAATCAGAAGAAGGCGGAAGGAAAAACGCATGAGATTCAGGGTAAAGCCCTCGACTGGAAACGTGAAATGACAACACCGCGAATGGGCGGCGAATGTCCCGCGGCGATCACCGTGATGGCCCTAAAGCGCGCAAGGGCCGGAACCGTTGCTGTCCGATCCCTTCCTTCAACGGCTATTGTAAGGTTTCGGGCCTGTGTTTGGACTGTGTTAACAGGCTGCGGCGTAATGGCGCAGCTTAAGCTCTGACGGCCTGATGGCGGAGTGGCGACGCGACGGGGGTGCAACCCCGTAAACCCTCCGTTCGACTCGGAGGTCAGGCCTCCAGACTTTTTCGTGCGGCGCGGCGAGGCCGCCCGACGGACAACGCATCGCCAGTGCGGCCGGGTTTCGCCCCCGTGCGGCCCGAAAAAGCCCGCTGCGCCTGAAAAACCGGGCGGGACAGGGCGGTTTGGGTTGACGCATCCGACTCGTCTATCTATACGACCGCCTCCGCCGCGATCCGCCCGGGTCAGCGGCTTTTCTATTGGTTTCTCTCAGGACGTCCGACCATGAAGGTCCGTAGCTCGCTCAAGTCGCTGAAGACCCGCCACCGCGATTGCAAAGTCGTGCGTCGCAAGGGCGTCGTCTTCGTCATCAACAAGACCGACCCGCGCTTCAAGGCGAAGCAAGGCTAAGCTGTCTCGCTTGCGCGCCGCTTCGGCGGCGTGCGCGCACAGCGTCTTGCTGACGATCCACAGGCTGCGGATTTTGTCCGCGGCCTTTTTCGTGTTCGCGGTTGAGCCATGCGCCCGGTCATGGTTAGCGTCCGCGCCTGATTACTGGAGTATATCCCATGGCTGACGACGCCTCGTTCGACGGTGGTCCCGACGTTCTCACCTCCACGGCCCAGGGCCGCCTGCGCAGCATCATCGAGCGCCTGGAGCGCCTCGAAGAAGACAAGCAGGCCGTCATGACCGACATGAAGGAGGTCTTCGCCGAGGCCAAGGGCGAGGGCTATGACGTCAAGATCCTTCGCAAGGTCCTGCGCATCCGCAAGCAGGACAAGGCCAAGCGTCAGGAAGAGGACGCCATCCTGGATCTCTACATGTCGGCCCTCGGCGAGATCTGAGGCTGATCCGGCTTGAAGCGCACGCCCTTCAAGCCAAGCGGCGGGCTGTCACGGTCAGGCAGCCCTAAAGGCGACGGCGTGACCAAGCCGCGCTCAAGTAGCCCGAAGGGCGGCAGCGCCAGCAAGAAACCCTTGCCCAGCCCGTTCGAACAACAGCGGGAGGCCGCCAAACGCGCCGCCCTCAACGCCCTGAAACGCGCCCGCCGCTCGGCAGAGAAGGCGGGCGTTTCGCTGTCTGAATGGGAGGGCGAGTTCCTCGATTCCGTCAGCGACCGCGTCAAAACCCACGGCCGCGCCTTCGCTGACCCCGAAAAGGGCGCCCCGGGTCAGGCCCTGTCGGCCATGCAGGGCCGTAAACTGAAGGAAATCACCGCCAAGGCCAACGGCGAGGAGCCGAAACGCCGGTGGGGAAGGAAGCCGAAGGACGCATAAACATCCGTCATCCTCGGGCTTGACCCGAGGATCGGATCGTCCGCAACTCAGCGTTGATGAGTGAGCGCAGACCTTTCATCGCCACCTATATCCAGGCCAGTCGTCCGCATGGCGTGCTTTACGTGGGAATGACCGCAAACCTGTACGAACGCGTCGGCCAGCATCGAACAGGCGCTCTCGAGGGATTCGCCAGCCGATACGGTTGTGGCCTGTTGGTTTGGTATGAGCAGCACGAATACGTCACGACGGCGATCCGTCGGGAGAAGGCGTTGAAGCGCTGGAATCGCGTTTGGAAGCTCGAACTGATCGAACGTATGAACCCAAACTGGGCGGACCTCTATCCTCATTTGTGCGGCTGGGCGCCTGATCCTCGGGTCAAGCCCGCGGATGACGGGGAAGGAAGTGTGGCAGTTTTCCTGAAGCGGCTGGGCGAAGGCGGATAGGCCTAGCCCGCTTCCTTCAACTGCTCCTCCAGCCCCTGTTCGCGGACCTTGCGGTACAGGGTCGAGCGGCCGATGCCGAGGCGGCGGGCGATCTCGCTCATATGGCCGGCATAGACCTCGATGGCGTGCTGGATCAGGTCGCGTTCGATCTCTTCCAACGTCCTCAGATGGCCGCGCTCGTCCAGGATGCGGATCGGCTGGTCGGGTAGGGCGGCCAGGTCGCTGTGGGCCACGGATGCGACCGCCGCCGCTGACGGGACGCTGTCGGGCATGGGGGCGGCGAGGCCCGAGATGGCGGGGAAATCGTGCGGTTGCAGGAAAGGGGCGTCAGCCAGGACAATGGCGCGGAACACGGCGTTCTCAAGCTGGCGCACATTGCCGGGCCAGTCGTGGGCCTGCAGCATGGCCAGGGTTTCCGGCGCGCAGCCGACGATCCGCTTGCCTTCCTCGGCATTGAAGCGGGCGATGAAATGGTCGATCAGGGCCGGAATGTCCTCGCGCCGCTCACGCAGGGAGGGGGCCTCGATCGGAAACACGTTCAGGCGATAGAACAGGTCTTCGCGGAAGGCGCCGTCCTTTACCTGCTGGCCGGGATCGCGATTAGTCGCCGAGACGATGCGGACGTCGATCTTGACCGGACGCTTGCCGCCGACGGGGTCGATCTCGCTTTCCTGCAGGGCGCGCAGCAGCTTGACCTGAAGGTCCAGCGGCAGTTCGCCAATCTCGTCCAGGAACAGGGTGCCGCCGTCCGCCTCGCGGAACTTGCCCAAGGTCTTCTCGTGCGCCCCGGTGAAGGCGCCCTTCTCATGACCGAACAGAATCGACTCGGCCAGGTTAGCGGGCAGGGCGCCGCAGTTGACCGCAACGAACGGCTTGCCGGCGCGCTCGCTGGCGCCGTGCAGGGCGCGGGCGATGACCTCCTTGCCCACGCCGCTTTCGCCGGTGATCAGGACGGGGATGGAGGACTTGGCCGCCCGCGCGCCCAGCGCCTTGACCATCCGCATGGCGGGGCCGTCGCCGACGATGTCATCGAAACTGGCCCGGCCCAGGGCGCGTTTGGTCAGGCGTCCGACCTCGGCCGTCAGCTGCGTCAGCTGCAGGGCGTTGCGCACCCCGATCAGCAGCCGCTCCGGGCTGACCGGCTTGACGAAGAAGTCCTGGGCGCCCGCCTGCATGGCCTTGACCACGGTGTCGATGCCGCCGTTGGCCGTCAGCACGATGACCGGCGTGGTGACGCCTGCGCTGCGCATCTCGGCCAGGCATTCCATGCCCGACATCTCCGGCATGATCATGTCCAGCAGGATGACGTCGGCGCCGCCGCCCTTGGTCATGCGGTCGATGGCCTCGCCGCCGTTGACGGCGTGCACAACCGCATAGCCGTCACGCTCCAGCACGGCCTGCAGCAGTCGGCGCTGGGTCGGATCGTCATCGACGACCAGAACGGTCTTGGCCATGTTCAGCCCTTCATCATCCTTGCGGCCAACCTTGGCGGATGGCCCGTTTCGGGACGATTTCTAGGGCGTCGAGGTGAAAATCGCGTTGTCCGGCGTGGTGTGCGACCCGTTAACGCGCGCCCTTGGTGTCGCAGCGCACCTCTTGCCCGAGTTGCAGTCTTCGGCCGTTGACGATCAGATTGGGCAGGGGCACGGGCGCGGTTTCGACGCCCGTCCGCAATGCCGCCCTCAGGTCGGTGGATGCCGTATTGCCGCAGGTCGCATTGTATCGGGCCTGCAGATTCCACCTGCCGTCCTCGCCTGCCGTAAAGCCCAGGATTGCCGTCCTGCTGGCCAGCAGAACATCCTGACGCCCATCGCCGTCCAGATCGACTGTGCGTAAAACGCAGGTCTCGTCGGCGCGGCAGTTGAGCGCAAGATCCGGCTGGCTTTGGATCTGAGCCATGAAGTCGGGCGGCAGGGTCTGGCCTGCGACCGGCTCGATCTTCACCTGTCGGGCCAATTCGCGCTTTTCGTCCGGCGAATAGGCGGATCGGACATCCGACGCCTTGGCCTCTCGCGCAAGACGCGCCGTTTCCGCATCGTTCGAGCCTATCAATCCGTCCAGAGCCGCTCGTCCCGCCTTGCCGCTGTCGAAGCGCAGGAAGCTGTAGTCGAAGTCGGCGGGGGCAACCTTGCCGCGCTCCAGCCGCGCCACCTGATCCGCCACCGACAGGCGCGTCGGGTCCAGAAGGGGGCTGAACAGGGCCAGGATCACCAGAACCGACAGGACGGCGGCGACGACATTGGTGCGCTCCAGCGGCTTCATCCAGGCGCCGGGCCGTACGGCGGCGAACAGATAGCCGCCCGCATAGACCAGGCCGACCAGGGCGCAGGCGGCGGCGATGATCCGGTCCGGCGTCAGGCCGTGCTGGCCGATCCGCAGGCTCAGACCCCAGATGGCCAGAACCACCAGCGGTGCAACCAGAACCGACGCGACCCGCGTCGCGATCTGCAGAACCAGCGGCGGCAGATTGTCGGGCTGACCGTCCTGATAGGCGGTGTTGATCAGGATGATCAGGGCCGCCGCCGCCGCCAGGATCATCGCCGTGGCGCTGCGTGTCGCCCACAGGGGCTCCAGACCTGTGAAGGGCAGGGCGGCCAGAAAGCCAGCCGTCAACACCGTGATGACCAGCAGCAGCCAGGACAACAGCATCAGGGCCACGGTCCGCACGCCCCGGATCAGACCATCGCGCACATCGGTCAACTGAACCGCAATGGCGAAGGCGGTGCAGGTGACAGGCAAGGCGAACCAGGCCGAGCGCACCAGTTCGGTCAGGAACTTCAACCCGATCAGATCAAACAGGGCCGCGCCGAGTTGCAGCAGGATCCAGAAGGCGCCGGTGAAGCCCAGTGACAGGGCCAACTGCACGCCCGCCTTCCAGGCGACGTCGAAATACTGATGATAATCGACCACCCAGCGCCGGGCGCGCACCGCAGGCGTCAGCAGGTGATGGGCGATGAACAGGGCGGCGGCGGAAAAGGCCATGACCGGGAACTTCAGGAAGGGCGCCTGATCGTAAGGGGCCAGCACCCTGCGCGCGACGTCGTGCCAGCCCAGCAGGAACAGCGTCAGCGCCGCCACGCCGATCCAGATCGCCAGCACCGGCCATCTCAACCGCCCCACGCCCGCCAGGGCCGCCACGGGGGCAAAGCCGATGGCCAGCGCCAGCCCGCCGAACAAGGCCGGGTCGGTGGATGGCCAGACCTTGCCGTCCGCTGCGCGATACAGGCCATAGAGCAGAAGACCCTGGATCAGGCCGATCCCGACACCGGCTGCGAACAGGCGGTTCTCGCCCCTTAATCCGGCGCGTCCGGTGTCATGAGCCGTGTCCTGCGTCGTCTCGGTCACCGGGCGTCTCCTTGCGGTTGCAGCAAGGATTGCATGGACAATAGGTGCTGGAAAGGACGGGCGAAGGTTGCGCCATCGGACCGGCTTGCCCACAACACGCCCCATGAATGCACACTTCAAGCCGACAGACGCCCCCCTCTGGGACCTGACCGACCTCTACGCCTCGCGCGACGACGCCAAGATCGGCGTTGATCTGACGAAGGCGCGCGGACTGGTGGACGAGTTGAACAGCCTGCAGGGCAAGCTGGTCGCCGCGCGTGCCGATGCTCAGGCTCTGGGCGGGCTGCTGGACCGGGCGATCCGTCTGTATGAACAGTCGTCGGATGTTCTGGGCGCGCTGGGCGCCTACGCCTTCCTGTCGGCCTCGACGGCGCGCGATGATGCGGGCGCACAGGGGTTCGAGGCGGATGTGCGTGAGAAGATCACCGCCATCGCCACCCCCACCGTCTGGCTGACGCTGGAGATCAACGCCATCGACGACGCCGAGCTGGAGGCGGCCCTGGCTGCGGACGCGGCCGCCGCGCGCTGGAGTCCCTGGCTGCGGCGCGTGCGGACGATGAAGCCGCATGAGCTGTCGACCGAGCTGGAGACCTTCATCGCCGAGCGCGGGCCGATCACCGCCCAGTGGCCGCGCCTGTTCGACGAGCAGCTGGCCGCCCTGCGCGCTCAGGTCGGCAGACGTGGGGCGGGCGCCGAAAGCCTGACCCTGGCTGAGTCCCTGAACCGCCTGTCGGACGCCAAGCCCGCCCGTCGACGCGCCGCCGCCGAGGGCCTGTCCGACGCCCTGGCCGCCCGCGCCCCGACCCTGGCCCTGGTGCTGAACACCGTCGCCGCCGACAAGGCGATGGAGGACCGCTGGCGCGGCTTCAAACGACCCGCCGACAGCCGCCATCTGGCCAATGAAGTGGACGGCGAGGCCGTGGACGCCATGGCCGACGCGGTCGCCCAAGCCTATCCGCGCCTGTCGCATCGCTATTACGCGCTGAAGGCCAAGGCGATGGGCAAGACCCGTCTGGACCACTGGGACCGCAACGCCCCCATCGAGACCACCGCCCCGCGCGCCTTCACCTGGCTGCAGGGCCGCGAGATCGTGCTGGACAGCTTCTCCGACCTGGGCGGCGACTTCGCCCAGCGCGCCTCAGGCTTCTTCGACAAGCCGTGGATCGATGGCCGGGCGCGGGCGGGCAAACAGTCTGGCGCCTACGCCCACCCGGTGACGGCGGACCGCCACCCCTATGTCTTCCTGAACTGGATGGGCGAGCGCCGCGATGTCCTGACGCTGGCGCACGAGCTGGGCCACGGCGTCCACCAGACCTTGGCGGCGGACCAGGGCACCCTGCTGGCCGACACGCCTCTGACCCTGGCCGAAACCGCCTCGATCTTCGCTGAGGGGCTGACCTTCGACCGTCTGCTGGCCACGGCGCCCAAGTCGGAGCAGCGCGGTCTGCTGGCCGGGCGGATAGAGGACGGGCTGAACACCGTGGTGCGCCAGATCGCCTTCCATCGTTTCGAGACCCGCTTCCACGACGAGAGAGTGAAGGGCGAAGTGCCGCAGCAGCGGATCAACGAAATCTGGCTGGAGGAGATGGGCGCCTCGCTGGGGCCCTCCGTCGCGCTGAACCCCGGCTATGAGCATTGGTGGAGCTATGTCAGCCACTTCGTCCACTCGCCCTTCTACGTCTATGCCTATGCGTTCGGGGACCTGCTGGTCGCGGCCCTGATGGAGGCGCGTCGGGCCGACCCGACGGGCTTTACGCCCCTGTATCGCGAACTGCTCGCGGGGGGCGGGGCGCGGACCTATGTCGAGGCGCTGAAGCCGTTCGGCCTCAACCCGCGCGACCCGGCCTTCTGGAGCGTAGGCTGCAAGCGGCTGGAGCGTCTGGTCGATCAGTTCGAGCAACTGACGTAATCTTTGCCGTCCTATTTCCGTCATCCTCGGGCTTGACCCGAGGATCAGGCGTTCAGCGGTTTGTGCTTTCGAGAGAGACGCAATGCGGCGGCTCCTCCGATCCTCGGGTCAAGCCCGAGGATGACGGGTAGGGTGATAATGGGGGCTGGAGGACGGACCGCGACCGCGTGTTCACATTCCCGGGCTTGAGCGAACCGTGTGCCTCGGTATAAGTCGCTGAAAGACCGACTAGGGAAGATCCATGGCCGACTCGCACACCCCCGCCGCCGAAGCCCACGCCGACGCGCACGAATACCAACGGGGCTCGATGCAGATCACGGAACAGGCGTCGACCTTCGACCTGTTCATCGTCCTGGCCAAGTGGGGCTCGCTGTCGATTGCCGTGCTGATCCTGGCGCTGACCCTGTGGTTCCACCCGGGCGGCAGCTTCGGCGCGGCCTTCATCGGCGCGGCGGTTCTGGCGGTCGCCGGCTTCTTCGCCCTGAAGTCCAAGCCCGGCGCTGCTCACTGATTGCCCTGATCCTGTGAAACCAGGGTCGGGAATCTGCTGATCTCCCAAAGCTTTGGCATAACCGTGCTTTGACGGCGCGGGCTCTGACGGCCTAACCTTCGTTCAAGGATAAGAACAAGGGGATTCGCTTGGCTGTCGCTATCGCCGTTACCCGGGAACGCCGTGAAGGTGAGACGCGCTGCGCCGTCACGCCTGAAACCGTCAAAAAGCTGATCGCCCTCGGTGCGACCGTGACGGTCGAGGCCGGGACGGGGCTGGGCTCGTCCATTCCCGACGCCGAATACGCCGCCGCTGGCGCGGTGGTGAAGCCGGACACCCGCGCCGTGCTGGACGGCGCCGACATCGTCCTGAAGGTGCGCGGTCCCACGGCCCAGGAAACCAGCGCCCTGAAACCCGGCGCCATCGTTCTGGCCATGCTGGACGCCTATCGCGAGAAGGACACGGTCGAGGCGCTGCGCGGCGCCAACGCCACGGCTTTTGCGATGGAGTTCGTCCCACGCATCACCCGCGCCCAGATCATGGACGTGCTGTCGTCACAGGCCAACCTGGCCGGATACCGCGCGGTGATCGAGGCGGCGTATGCCTATGGCAAGGGCTTCCCGATGATGATGACGGCGGCCGGCACCGTCGCCGCCGCCAAGACCTTCATCATGGGCGTCGGCGTTGCGGGGCTGCAGGCCATCGCCACGGCGCGGCGTCTGGGCGCGGTTGTCACCGCCACCGACGTGCGCCCCGCCACCAAGGAGCAGGTCGAAAGCCTGGGCGCCAAATTCCTGGCCGTCGAGAACGAAGAGTTCAAGAACGCCCAGACGGCAGGCGGCTACGCCAAGGAGATGTCGGCGGAATACCGCGCCCTGCAGGCCGAACTGACTGCCAGCCACATCGTCAAACAGGACATTGTCATCACCACGGCCCTGATCCCCGGCCGGGCCGCGCCGATCCTGCTGACCGCCGAACACGTCGCCTCGATGAAGCCCGGTTCGGTCATCGTCGATCTGGCGGTCGAGGCGGGCGGCAATGTCGAAGGCTCGAAACTGAACGAGGTCGTCGTCACCCCAAATGGCGTCAGCATCGTCGGCTGGGCCAATCTGCCGGGCCGCATCGCCGCTGACGCCAGCGCCCTCTACGCCCGCAACCTGTTCGCCTTCATCGGCCTGTTGATCAAGGACGGCGCGCTGGCGGTCGATCTCGAGGACGAAATCCTCAAGGCGTCGGTTGTCACCCACGGCGGGGCCGTAGTGCATGAGGGCATCAGGGGATGAACGTGGAGCGAATGAGGACGGCCACCGAGCTTAAGGCTTACTTGGGGCTCAGCTTGGCCATGACGCTGCTCGTCGCCGCAATGGTGGTGTGGCGCCCCGGCATAGAGGCGCAGTCGGTTCTGCTTCTGACGCCGTTCCTGATCCTGGCGGCCCTTGCACGCATCACCCTCAAACTGACTAGGCGTGTTGAACAACTGGAAAGCCAAACCTCGTCTGCGGAAGGCGCAAACTCGCCGGGCGACGATGGCGGCGTGATGCGTGAGGGAGTGAGAGGATGATCGGTCCTATCCTGCGCAAAGCCCTTCGATGGGCGGCCGTGATCCTGATGCTGTTCGGTCCTCTTTCGTCGGTCGTCAGCGTCTATGAACTGTTTGTGAGGTCGGACTTCACCCTTGTAGGATCATCAGGCCAGTTCTGGATTTCGACATTCGCGACCTTCGCCAGCACGATCGTACAAGGCGGTGTTCTGTTGGTGTTGCTGAGTATTGATGAGCGGCTTCAGGGAGAGAAAGTCTGACCATGGAACACGTCGATCCCACCGTCTTCCGTCTGGCTATTTTCGTCTTGGCCATCTTCGTCGGTTATTATGTCGTCTGGTCAGTGACGCCTGCGCTGCACACGCCGCTGATGGCGGTGACCAATGCGATTTCCAGCGTCATCATCGTCGGCGGTCTGATCGCCGCCGCCGCCGTTTCGGGTGATGTGTCCGGCCCCAGCGCCTGGATCGCCAAGGGGGCGGGCGTCGTCGCCGTGACCCTGGCCAGCGTCAACATCTTCGGCGGCTTCATGGTCACGCGCCGGATGCTGGCCATGTACAAGAAGAAGGAGCGGCCCGCCGCGCCCAAGGTCACAACGTGACGGACGCCGCCCAGATCGCCATCGTCGGTTCATGGATCGGCACAGGCATCGGCTTCGGCCTGTGGCTTTACGGCTGGTTCGGGACGCAGATCCCGCTGAAACGCCAGCGGCTGCATGACTGCGGCATCGCACTGGTCTTCTCGGCCATTCTGGTTCGCGTGGTCACGCAGGACCGGCCGCTGGGAGTTTTCGAATGGGCCCTGTTCTTCATCGGTCCATTGTTCATCGCCGCCGCCCTGTGGCGGCTGGCGCGCACGTCTTAGGGGGAGGGGCGTGATGAACGCATCTTTGGCCGCACTGGCCTATCTGGTTTCCGGGGTTCTGTTCATTCTGTCGCTGCGGGGGCTGTCCAGCCCCGAGACCAGCCGTCAGGGCAACACCTTTGGCATGATCGGCATGGCCCTGGCCATCGGCGTGACCCTGCTGACGCTGGGTGCGACCGGCGCACTGGATCCCGTGACGCTGGGCCTGATCGCGGGCGGTGTCATCGTTGGCGGCGGGGCGGGGGCGCTGATCGCCAAGCGGGTCGCCATGACCGACATGCCGCAACTGGTCGCCGCCTTCCACAGTCTGGTCGGCATGGCCGCCTGTCTGGTCGCCATCGGCGCCATCTATGCGCCAGAGGCCTTTGGAATCCTGTCGGCGGACGGCGCGGGGATCAAGACCCTGTCGATTATCGAACTGAGCCTGGGCGTGGCCATCGGCGCCATCACCTTCACCGGCTCGGTGATCGCCTTCGCCAAGCTGAACGGAAACATGAGCGGCGCGCCGATCCTGCTGCCCGCCCGCCATCTGATCAACATCGGTCTGGCGCTGGGGCTGGTCTTCCTGATCGGCATTCTGATCGGCACAAACGGCGCGGCGACCTGGGCCTTCTGGGGCGTCTTCCTGATCGCCCTGATCCTGGGCGCGACCCTGATCATCCCCATCGGCGGCGCCGACATGCCCGTCGTGGTGTCGATGCTGAACTCCTATTCCGGCTGGGCGGCGGCGGCCCTGGGCTTCACGCTGGAGAACATCGCCCTGATCATCACCGGCGCCCTGGTCGGATCGTCGGGCGCCATCCTCAGCTACATCATGTGCAAGGGCATGAACCGCAGCTTCATTTCGGTCATCCTGGGCGGGTTCGGCGGCGGCGATGCGGCGGCAGGCCCCGGCGGCGCCAAAGAGACGCGTCCGGTAAAGCAGGGCTCGGCCGAGGACGCCGCCTTCATTATGAAGAACGCCTCCAAGGTCATCATCGTGCCGGGCTACGGCATGGCGGTGGCCCAGGCCCAGCACGCGCTTCGTGAAATGGCCGACAAGCTGAAGGAAGAGGGCGTCGAGGTGAAATACGCCATCCACCCCGTCGCGGGCCGGATGCCGGGGCACATGAACGTCCTGCTGGCCGAGGCCAACGTCCCCTATGACGAGGTGTTCGAACTGGAGGACATCAACGCCGAGTTCGCCACCGCCGACGTCGCCTTCGTCATCGGCGCCAATGACGTCACCAATCCGGCGGCCAAGACCGACCCGACCAGCGCCATCTACGGCATGCCGATCCTGGATGTCGAAAAGGCCGGCACCGTCCTGTTCATCAAGCGCGGCATGGGCTCGGGCTATGCGGGCGTGGAGAACGAACTGTTCTTCCGCGACAACACCATGATGCTGTTCGCCGACGCCAAGAAGATGGTCGAAGGGATCGTGAAGTCGCTGTGATGCGAGATTGGACAGGCGCCGCCGCCCTGACCGGCGTTCTGTCCCTGTCCGCCTGTTCGGCCATGCTGAACCTGACCGTATCGGGCGGGTTGGACCGGCCGGAAGTGACCTTCGACCAAGGGCGGCGCGCCTGCGTGCGTGATCTGGCCGTCTATGAGAAGTCGGGCGACGCCTACACGCCCCTCTGGTCCATCGCGGCGGAAGGGCCGCGGTGCGTGAGGTTGACCCGGATCGTCTATGGCGAGACGCCCGCCGGGTTCACGGTCAAGTCTGCTGCAACGCCTCTGCGGGCGGACGGCGTCTATGAGGTCACAGGCGGCGGGATGACGACCCATCCTCTGTCTCAAGTTCCCTGGCGGGGCGGCGCCCGATTCCATTTCCGCGACGGCCAGTGGCGGATCTTGCAGGCGCGCGCCGACGCCGTTTCGCCCACGCCCTAAAGACCCCTATCGCAGGGCTTTCAGACCCGTTATCACGCGTCTGTGAACACAGCAGCGCCGCGCCGATTTGAAGCCTTGGACTCCCTGCGGGGAGTCTGCGCCATTCTGGTGGTGATGTTTCACATGCCGGTGGCCAGCCATTGGCGTGACTGGGGTTTCATCCAGCACTCGTATCTGTTCGTCGACTATTTCTTTGTCCTGTCGGGCTTCGTCATCGCCCATGCCTATGCCGGGCGGCTGAAGACGGGGCGCGACGCCGGGCGGTTCATGGTGCGGCGTCTGGGTCGGGTATGGCCGCTGCATGTGCTGATGCTGGGCGCCTTCATCGCGTTGGAGCTGGCGCGACTGTTTTTCCACGTGGATTCCGCCTCGGCCTTCACGCGTGACCGGTCGGTGGAGGCGATCTTCACCAATCTGCTGCTGATCCAGGCCTGGCACGTCCATCCCTATCTGACCTGG
Organism: Brevundimonas nasdae; assembly: GCF_019395145.1. NCBI lineage: Bacteria > Pseudomonadati > Pseudomonadota > Alphaproteobacteria > Caulobacterales > Caulobacteraceae > Brevundimonas > Brevundimonas nasdae. Next base: position 1,933,417 of record NZ_CP080034.1, on the reverse strand, counting down.
AATGGTCCGGCCTGGACCCTGAGCGCCGAGGTCGCCTGCTATCTGATCTTCGCCGCCCTGGTGCTGGCGGCGCCCAAACGGTTCCGTTGGATCGGGCTGGTGCTGGCGATCGTGGGCGGGGTGCTGGTCCTGACGTGCGCCAAGCGATTCATGAACACGACCTACGACTTCGCCGTGCCAAGGGCGGTTTATGGCTTCTTCCTGGGCTGTCTGCTGCAGGGGATTTTGACCAAGATTCCGCGTCTGAAGGGGATGGCCGCGACCGGACTGGAGATCGCCGCTGTCGTCGCCGCCTGTGTCTTCATCGGCTATGCGCAGGGACCGGTTACGGTGGCGGTGACCCTGGTGTTCGTGGCCCTGGTCTGGGTCTTTTCCGGCGAGGACGGGGCCCTGTCACGCCTGTTGGATCATCCGGCGCTGGTCACCCTGGGGCGGTGGTCGTTCGCCATCTACATGGTCCATATGTTCATTCTGACCGTCATGATGATCGTGGCCAGAAAACTGAACTGGGTGCCAGAGCGCCGGATTGATTTCGGCTCGGTCTGGCTGAACGACCTGTTCGCCATCGGCATGTTCGGCTTCATCGTCGTTGTGGCGGTGTTCGCGCATCGACTGGTCGAGCAACCAGCCCAGCGCATGATCGACCGCTGGACCAAGCCGAAGATGGCCTGACGTCAGGCCGCCATCCGCCATTCGGTCTCGACCGGAAGCGCGCGGCCTTCGTCCCATAGGGCGTCCTCGTCCGAATAGCGGCTGCTGGCGGCGGCGGAGATGACGTCCACCACCTGCTCCTCCAGACGATCCCAGATGACCGCCAGATCGGACGATCCATCGGCCTCGCACGGGACGATCAGATAGCGGCTGGCGTTGATAGCGTGGGCGGGTTGGAAGCGGGCCATGTGTTGATCTCCTGAAGCGGTTCGCCTCTTGTCGATGATGGTGTTATGAGACAGCATTGCGCCAGAAACGGACGTATCGAGCGGGAGCGGCAGTGAGACACGACAAGGCGGCCATGGTGATCGAACTGGCGCGGCGCATGGCCGCCAGCGCCGAGGGCCTGACCCTGGACGAGATGGCGCGGGATATGAGCGTGGGGCGCCGCACCGCCGAACGGATGCGTGACGCGGTGCTGATGCTGTTCCCGCAGGTGGAGGAGGTGTCGGATCCGCCGTCCAAGCGCTGGCGTATCCGCGGGGGACTGTCCGCCTTTGAACAGGCGCCGACCGCGACCGAGATGCTGGAACTGACCAAGTCGGCGTCGGCCCTGCGCGCGGCGGGCGAACCGGCGCGCGCGGCGGCGCTGGAGGGGCTGGAGCGCAAGCTGAAGGCGGCGATGCGGTCCACGACGCTGAACCGGATGGCGCCGGACCTGGAGGCTCTGGTCCGCGCCGAGACCATCGCCGTGCAGGCGGGGCCGCGGCCCCATGCGGACGAAGCCATGCTGACCGCCATTCGCGGGGCGGTTCTGGCGCAACAGCCGCTGGGCTTCACCTATTCGCGTCCGGGTGCCGAGCCACGCAGGCGATCCGTCGCCCCGTGTGGCGTTATGTTCGGGCGCGCCAACTATCTGGTCGCCGCCGATCGCGAGACGGGCCGCATCCAGACCTTCCGGCTGGACCGGATGAGCAGCGTCGCGCCGCAGGACGGCGTCGCCGTACCGCCCGCCGATTTCGATCTGGGCGTCTTCGCCAGCCAGTCCTTCGGCATCTATCAGGACGAGATCGAGGACGTGGCCATCCGCATCGCCCCCGAAGGCGCGGACGAGGCGCGCGGCTGGCGCTGGCACCCGACCCAGACGCTGGAGGAGCAGGCCGACGGCGCTGTCATTGTGCGGTTCCGCGCGTCGGGGATGCGCGAACTAGCCTGGCATCTGTTCACATGGGGCCAGCAGGCGGTGATCCTGTCGCCGGATCGACTGAAAGCCGTCATGGCCGAGGAACTGGCGGCGGCGGGGCGCGCTCTGCAACAGGCCTGAGCGTGACAGAAAGGTAAGCTGACACCGGGGCTTGCCGATCTATGCTGGCAGCTTGCTGAACAATTCGGAGACGACCCTTTGCGCCTGACGTTGATCGCCGCCGTCACTCTTTGCTCATCCACCGCTCTGCTGGCGGCCTGTGCGGCGACTTCATCCGTTTCGAGCATGGCGGTCCCGCAGGTGCAGGCGCGGTCAGCCCCGTCCGTGACGGTGACGCGCAACGGCGACATCCTGACGGCGGACTATGTCTTCACCCGCGATGCGCCGGTCTGGGCCTTTACGGAATCGGCCCTGATGACCGGCTCGCGCCAACCGTGGCGGCCGACGCAGTGGACGGTCGAAACGCCCGGCGTCGTCATGGAGCGGCACGGCGCCTATGACACCATCCGAAGCCGAGACGGCGGGCTCGTGCCGCGCCATGTCCGCTTCATCATCCGGCCCAGGTCCGTCGATCTGGAGGCGGCCTATCGCACCATAACCTTCTCGGATGGGGCGGTGGCCCTGCCGACGCGCCAATTCGATGTCTTCGCTGTGCGTTCCGTGGCGGAGGCGGCGGCGACGCCCGATGATCTGAACGGTGTGGATGTGGACGGCGGTCCTTCACCCGTCACCTGGCGCGATGCCTCCGGCCCGGTTCTTTATAAGGGCGAACGCCGCGCGAACCTGACCACGACGACCGATCAGAGCTATGTGCTGATGGGGCAGGCGACAGTGACGCGCGGAGATGGGCTGACCACCGTCATGGACCCAAGCCTGCCGTCGTGGATCGGTGAGGAGATCCGCAGCTTCGCCCCGCGTGTCGGCGACTATTACAAGCACCGCCTCGGCCCGTCGGGCGATGGGGACGAAATCCCGGTTGTCATGGTCGGCTGGAACGGCCCGACCGAACGCATGACCAGCATGGCCGGCAGCGCCCTTTCGTCCCTGATCGTCATGCGGTTTGAGGGGGCCGGCGTGGTCCAGCCCAGCAAACAGGTGCAGGAGCGGTCGCGCTGGTTCATCGGCCATGAGAGCGCGCATTTCTGGCTGGGGCAGGCCGTGCGCTATGAAACGGCGCGCGACATGTGGATCACCGAGGGCGGCGCCGACCTGATGGCGGTGCGGGCGTTGCAGCAGTTCGATCCCGGTTTCGATGTCCGGGCCGAATTGCAGAATGAGGTCAAGGACTGCGCCGAACTGACGGTGAACCGGGGCGTCGCCGATGCCGGGCAACGCGGCGAGCACCGCGCCTATTACGCCTGTGGAGCCGTCTTCGCGATGGCGGCTGAGGGCGCGCAGAAGAAGCGGACGGGCGGCGACTGGTTTGACTTCCTGCGCGGCCTGATCGACGCCAATCGCGCCGATGGCGTGCTGACGCGCGAGGAGTGGCTGTCCGCCCTGACGCGGGCGTCGGGCGACCCGACCCTGCGTCTGGACATCGAACGGTTGCTGGATCAGGGGGCGGCCAACCCCTCCGCGGTCATCGCCCGCCTGTTCGAGCGCACCGGCGTGGCCTTCCGCATGGTGGACGGGCAGGTGGTTCTGACGTGAGGCGTCAGGCAGCGCCGAACGGATAGGGGCTGACGGACTTCGACCAGTCATCGACGGCCAGAGGGCGGTCGATGGGGGCGGCGGCGCGTTCGGCGCAGGGGTGGCGGTGGCACAGCCGACAAGAGGGGCCGATGGGGGTCACATCCGGCCGGTCCAGATCAAGGCCGTGGGCATAGGCCAATCGGTGTGCGTGGCGCAGTTCACAGCCCAGGCCGATCGCCAGATCGTGGCTTTCGCCGAACCCGTCCTGTCCCTGCCGCTCGACCGTCCGGGCGAAGGTGAACCAGCGCCCTCCGTCTGGCGTCTCGATGATCTGGGTGATGATCCGGCCCGGCGTGCGGAAGGCAGAGTGAAGCCGCCAGCGCGGGCAGGCGCCGCCGAAGCGGGAGAAGGGAAACGCCCCAGCTGCATACCGCTTGGAGATATTGCCCGCCTGATCGACCCGCATCAGGAAGAAGGGCACGCCGCGCGCGGTGGGGCGCGACAGGGTCGTCAGGCGGTGGGCGGCCTGTTCATAGCTGACGCCGAAGCGCGCCTGCAGGCGGGCAAGATCATAGCCGGTGTCCTCCGCCGTCCGCTGGAAGGCGGCGTAGGGCATCAGGATGGCGGCGGCCAGGGTGTTGGTCAGGGCGACCTTTAACAGAGATCGCGTCGCCGCATCAGGCGCGCCCGACGCCTCGGCCATGGCGTGCAGGGCGGGGCCGTGCTCGACCAGGGCCAGTTGATAGGCGATGGCGAAGGCCCGCGACGACGGCCCTAACGTCTCAGACAACAGCAGCCGACGGCGGTGCAGGTCATAGCGACGTGTCCACTCCACCATGACATCGGCGGGCAGGGTGCGGACGCCCAGAGCGTGTTTCGCCGCCAGTCGTTGCCGGGCGGCGGGCTCGAACCCGTCGCCGTGCGCAGGCGCGTCCGTCGCCAGAGCGTCCGCCAGCGCCTCGCCCATCTGATCCAGTTCGGCGAAATGATTGCCGCGCGACTGGATATATTCGCGCACCCATTCGGCGGGACTGGTTTCGATCAGGCCTTCGCCGTTCTCTGCAGCCGCGCGCGCCTTGGCGCGTCCGTCGTCAAAGGCTTGATACAGGCGCACAATCGCGTCGGCGACGCCGGGCGCCTCTTCCAGCAACTGCACCAGCTCGTGACGCGGCGCGGACAGACCTTTGAACAGCGGGTCCGCCAGGATTTCGGTCAGACGGGCCTCGTCCGCCGCGCTGCCCTGGTTGAGGGTGCGCAGATCGACGTCGTAGGTGTCTGCCAGACGCAGCAGAAGCTGGGCTGAAACCGGACGCTGGTTGCGTTCTATGTGGTTGAGATAGCTAGGGGAAACGCCGAGGTCCGCCGCCATTGCCGTCTGGGTCAGCGACAGATCGCGCCGCAGCCGCTTCAACCGGGCGCCGAGGAAGAGTTTGCGGTCGGCGGCTGTCTCCATGACGGCATGGTGTCATAATGTGACCTGCAATGCAAAGTCATGATATGACAAAGTGACTTCTATCTGAGTGTCCGCGCTGTGTCATTCGTGACTTCGGCGTGTTCTTGTCTCCGAGACGGCGGCCTAGGCCGCGCCCTTCGCAGAGACGAGTTCGACCATGACCACCTTCGCCGACCTGGTTCCTTCGCCCGCTGGCCGTTTCGACGGCATCGAGCGCCCGTACACGCCGGAAGATGTCCTGCGTCTGCGCGGATCGGTGCCGATCACCCACACCCTGGCGGAACGCGGCGCGAACCGCCTGTGGGAGCTGCTGCACACCGAGCCCTTCATCAACGCCCTGGGCGCCGTCACCGGCAATCAGGCGATGCAGATGGTCCGCGCGGGCCTGAAGGCCATCTATCTGTCGGGCTGGCAGGTCGCCGCTGACGCCAACACGGCCAGCGCCATGTACCCGGACCAGTCGCTGTACCCGGCCAACGCCGCGCCGGAACTGTGCCGCCGCATCAACCGCACGCTGCAGCGCGCCGACCAGATCGAACATGCCGAGGGCGGCGCCAAGCGCGACTGGTTCGCCCCTATCGTCGCCGACGCCGAGGCCGGTTTCGGCGGTCCGCTGAACAGCTTTGAGATCATGAAGGCCTTCATCGAGGCGGGCGCGGCTGGCGTTCACTTCGAGGACCAGCTGGCGTCGGAGAAGAAGTGCGGACACCTGGGCGGCAAGGTCCTGATCCCGACCCAGGCGCATGAGCGCAATCTGGTCGCCGCGCGTCTGGCCGCCGACGTCATGGGCACGCCCACCATCACGGTCGCCCGCACCGACGCCGAATCGGCCCAACTGATCACTTCGGACATCGATGAGCGCGACCAGCCCTTCATCGACCGTGAAAACCGCACGTCCGAGGGCTTCTTCCGCCTGAAGGAAGGCACGGGCCTGGACCACTGCATTGCGCGCGGCCTGTCCTACGCCAACATCGCCGACCTGCTGTGGTGGGAGACGTCTCACCCCGATCTGGACGACGCCAAGAAGTTCGCCGAGGCGATCCAGAAGAAGCATCCGGGCAAGCTGATGGCCTACAACTGCTCGCCGTCCTTCAACTGGAAGGCCAAGCTGGACGACGCCACCATCGCCAAGTTCCAGCGTGAGCTGGGCGCCATGGGCTACAAGTTCCAGTTCGTGACCCTGGCGGGCTTCCACGCGCTGAACAACTCGATGTTCGAGCTGGCCGACGGTTATCGCGACCGTGGCATGGCGGCCTACTCCGAGCTGCAGCAGCGCGAGTTCGCCAATGAATCCAGCGGCTACACCGCCACGCGTCACCAGCGCGAAGTCGGCACCGGCTATTTCGACCAGGTCGCCACGGTCATCTCCAACGGCACGTCCTCGACGACGGCGCTGAAGGACTCGACCGAGACCGCCCAGTTCACCACCGCGGCTTAATCAGGAAAGGAACCGCAATGGAACCGCTGACCCGTACTGAATCGATCATCGACTTCTGCCTGGCGCCCCTGGTGCTGGAAGGCGGCTCTGAGGCGGAACGTGAAGTGCGCCGTCGTCTGACGCATGTGCTTCGCACCTATCAGGCCAAGACCGCCACGCCCGTCGCCGTGGACTTCTCGTCCATGCCGTCGCAGGTGATCAACGAAGCCGCCCACGGCTACGAATAGTCTGATTGCGGAAAAGAAAAGGCCCGCTCCGATCGCTCGGGGCGGGCCTTGTCATGTCTGATTTCAACTCAGAGCCGTCATTCCGGGTTTGTCCTTCGCACGACCCGGAATGACAATCCAAGAGTGAATATAGATCGCCTCGGTTAAGGGCTTAGTTGCCCGGCGCAGGTGTCCGGGTCGCCGTCGGATCACCGACGGTGATGATCGGTGCATAAACGGCCTGGGTGGCGCAACTGGACAGGTCGCGGGCGACGTGGCGGCCCAGGCAGAACATGTCCTCATAGCTGGGGCGCGAGGCGGCCAGGCACTGGAACAGCATCAGCTTGGACATGTTCAGGCAGAACTCGCTGTTCGGCTCGATCACCAGGGCGTCGGTGTTGGCCTTGGCTTCGTCGCCCGCAGCGCCCAGGGCGGCCAAGGCGGCGATGGCCAGCGAGCGGGTCAGGGCAGGGGTGTAGGGCGGCGCCTTGCGCGAAGGCTCCACCGTCAGGCCCGTTCCGGTGTTTGCGGCGGTGAACAGGCTGGCGGCTTCATTGGCGGAAGGCAGCATGTCTACTGCGGACAGGGTCTTGGCCCCTTCCAGACGCACTTCGCGGTTGGCGATGGGCGTGGTGGCCCAGCGGCGGCGCGGGTCGCGGCGTTCCTGGATCGTATAGGCGTCCTGCTCGATGCCGTCGGCGATTGTGCGCATGGCCACCGCGTCATTGTTGATTGCGGCAGTGATCAGGCCGGCCGCGGCATCGGCACCGGGCAGGCTGGCGGCATAGGCGGGGTCGGCGACGATCTGGGCGATCACCTGCTGGCGCTGGACAGGATCGACGGCGAACTGACGCACGCCTGCGACGAACTCGGGCGACTGCAGGGCGATGATCGAGCCATAGGCGATCAGGCCGCGCGACAGTTCTTCCGGCTCATACGAAGCGCCCTTGCGGATTTCGGCCTGGATGGATTCTGCGCTGGAGAAGCCGCCGGGCTGGATGGTTTGGGCCTGACGCAGGAAGGCGACATAGATGGAGGCCGCGTCCGCGACACTCTGGTTCAGCGTCACCGGCGGCGGCGGCGGAGGCGGCGGGGCGACGCCCTTGTTCTTGGAGCTGTCAGTGGAGCAGCTGGCCAGTAAGGCGGCGGCGGCGATAGCGGCGACCGTGAGGCCGCGGGTCATGAAGGCCTTGGGCATGGAGGCGCGTCCCAGAACTCGAGGCGCCGGGGGCAGCGCCGATACGGAAAGGCGCATATAACGAACGAAAAGTGGTTATCCGAAGGTTAATCGAACAGCTTGGAGACGGATTCTTCGTTCGCGATCCGTCGGATAGCCTCACCAATCAGCGGAGCCACTGAAACCGTGCGGATTTTCGGGCAGTTCAAAACTTCGTGGGGTTGCTCGATGGAGTCGGTGATCACCAGCTCCTTCAGCGGACCATCGGTGATGCGCTGCACCGCCGGACCCGACAGGACGCCGTGGCTGATGTAGGCCGACACCTCGGTCGCACCCTGTTCGATCAGCGCCTTGGCCGCATTCACCAGGGTGCCGCCCGAATCGACGATGTCGTCGAACAGGATGCAGTGACGGCCAGCCACGTCACCGATGATGTTCATGACCTCGCTCTCGCCCGCCTTGGGACGACGCTTGTCGACGATGGCCAGATCCACGTCCAGGCGGCTGGCCAGCGAGCGGGCGCGGACCACGCCGCCGACATCGGGCGAGACAATCATCAGATTGCCGCGCTGGTAGTTGTCTTTGATGTCTTGGGCCAGAACCGGCGTCGCCACCAGATTGTCGGTCGGGATGTCGAAGAAGCCCTGGATCTGGCCCGCGTGCAGATCCATCGTCAGGACCCGGTCGGCGCCGGCGCGGGTGATCATGTTGGCGACCAGCTTGGCCGAGATGGGCGTGCGGCCGCCGGTCTTACGGTCCTGGCGGGCATAGCCGAAATAGGGGACGACAGCCGTGATCCGCCTGGCCGACGCGCGCACCAGGGCGTCGGTGATGATCAGCAGCTCCATCAGATTGTCGTTGGCCGGATAGCTGGTCGACTGAAGGATGAAGACGTCCTCGCCGCGGACGTTCTCCTCGATGACGGTGAAGACCTCGTTGTCAGCGAACCGCTTCACCTGGGCCTTGGTCAGCGGCATATCCAGGTGGTCGGCGATGGCCTGGGACAGTGCGCGGTTAGAGTTGCCTGAGAGCAGCTTCATGGGCCGGTCATCCTTTCGCCGTCATCCGACCCCCATGAACGGACGTCGGTTGGCGCGCTCTTTAGCAGCGACTACGGGCGGGGCAAGCTGCGGAACGACATTTCCTCGGCATGGCGCAGCCTGAAAGCGGATGCTAGAGAACGCCGGATCAGTCTTTCAACAGGTGCGTCCGCACCTTGTCTGCACGTCTATGGGGTCGTCCTTGTTCGCATCCAAGTTCCGTTCCGGCATGGTCCTGCTGGCCGTCGCCGTCGCCGCGATGACGATTTCCGGTTGCGCAGGCAAGGCCAAGCCGCGTCTGGCCTATGAAGAGCGCCCGGTCGAGGCGCTGTACAACACCGGCTATCAACGCCTGCAGCAGCACCGCTGGTCCGACGCCGTCGACTACTTCCAGGAAGTGGAGCGTCAGCACCCCTATTCGGACTGGGCGCGCCGTTCGATCCTGATGCAGGTGTACGCCTATTATCAGAACAACAACTACGCCGACGCCATTGCCGCGGCTGACCGTTTCATCGCCCTGTTCCCCGGCAACCCGTCGGCCGCCTACGCCTTCTACATGAAGGCCGTCTGCAACTTCGAGCAGATCACGGACGTGGGCCGGGACCAGGGCTACGCCAATGCTGCTCTGGCCGGTCTGCGTGATGTGGCCCGCCGCTATCCCGGCACGCCTTTCGCCAGCGACGCCGCGATCAAGATCGACATGGTCAACGATCAGCTGGCCGGCAAGGAAATGAACATCGGCCGTTATTACCAGCGCAACAATCAGCCGCTGGCGGCGCTGAACCGCTACAAGGCCGTCATCGCCAACCCTGATTTCCAGCGCACCTCGCACACCCCGGAAGCCCTCTACCGCCTGGTCGAGGTCAATCTGATGCTGGGTCTGAAGGAAGAGGCGACCCGTAATGGCGCCGTCCTGGGCTATAACTATCCGGGGAGCCCCTGGTACGCCGAGGCCTATGCCCTGCTGACCGAAAACGGCCAGTCGCCGGACAAGGCGCCGGAAGGCAAGCGCGAGAGCTGGCTGCGCCGTCTCATTCCGGGCTGAGTTTGAATTTGGTCGAGCGTGTTGCGGGGAACACCCTTGTGCATCCCCGCGCATCTCTCGATTCTGCCGGTCGTGATCCTGATTCGTTCCGCCGGCTGCTGACCTCATGCTGACCGCCCTTTCCATCCGCGATGTCGTTCTGGTTGACGTGCTCGACCTCGACGTCGACAGCGGCCTGACCGTGCTGACCGGCGAGACGGGGGCGGGCAAGTCGATCATTCTCGACGCCCTGGGTCTGGCGCTGGGCGGACGCGGCGATGCGGGCCTGGTGCGGTCCGGCGCCAAACAGGCCGTCGCCACCGCCGTCTTCAGCGCCCCCGATGATCCCGATCTTCTGGCCCTGATCGCGGACAAGGGATTCGAGGTCCAGCCGGGCGAAGAGCTGATCCTGCGCCGCGTCCTGTCCGCCGACGGCCGCAGCCGCGCCTATGTGAATGACCAGCCCGCAGGCGTCACCGCCCTGCGCGAGATCGGCTCGGCACTGGTCGAGGTGCATGGCCAGCATGAGACGGTGGGCCTGCTGGATTGGCGCAATCATCGGGGCCTGCTGGACGCCTATGGCGGTCTGCAGCCGCAGCTTTCCGCCGTCGCCGCCGCCTCGACCAAGCTGAAGGCGGCTGAGGCGCGACTGGCCGAACTGAAGGCCCAGGCCGCAGACGTCGCCGCGCGTCTTGAAGAAATCAGCCTGAACCTGTCCGAACTGGATGCGCTGGACCCGCGCGCGGACGAGGAAACCGAACTGGCGGGCGAACGCGCCCTGCTGGGCGCGGCGGAAAAGGCCATCGCCGATCTGGCGGACGCCCGCACCCAACTGGGCGGCGACAAGCTGAGCCAGAAACTGGGGGCCGCCCTGCGCGCCGTCGAACACGCCCGCCAGAGGGCAGGGCAGGCGGGCGCCGAGGGCGATCACCCTGTCATCCTGAAACTGTCCGCCGCCGTCGAGGCCATCGACCGCACGATGGTCGAGGCCGCCGAGGCCGTCGCCGCCGTGGACGCCGCCGCCGACGCCTTCGACTATGAGCCGGGCCGACTGGACAAGGCGGAAGAGCGCCTGTTCGCCCTGCGCGCCGCCGCCCGCAAGCTGAACACCACGGTCGACGCCCTGCCCAGCCTTCGCATCCGCCTGCGCGAGCAACTGCGGCTGATCGAGGACGGCGAGGAGGCCCTGACCAATGCCGGGCGCGAAGCGGCCGAAGCCGCAGAATCCTACGATCTGGCCGCCACCTTCCTGACCTCGGCGCGCGAGGCGGCGGCTGATCGCCTGACCGCCGCCGTGATGGGCGAACTGGGGCCGTTGAAGCTGGAGCGGGCGCGTTTCCGCGTGGCGCTGGAGCCGATTGAGGGGCGTCGCGGGCCGGACGGCGTCGAGACCATCCGCTTCCAGATCGCCACCAACGCCGGGACCGATTTCGGCCCGCTGGACGCCATTGCCTCGGGCGGCGAACTTGCGCGTTTCGCCCTCGCCATGAAGGCGGCGCTGGCCAGCCGCGAGGACATGCACCAGCCCGTCATGATCTTTGACGAGGTGGATCAGGGCGTCGGCGGCGCCGTGGCCGAGGCGGTGGGGTCGCGCCTGAAACGCCTGTCGAACGGCGCGCAGGTTCTGGTCGTGACCCACAGCCCGCAGGTCGCCTCGCGCGGTCACGCCCACTGGAAGGTGATGAAGGCCGATCGTGATGGCATGACCACCACCACGGTCGTGGCTCTGGACGACGCCCGCCGCCAGGAAGAGATCGCGCGGATGCTGTCGGGGGCGGAAATCACCGACGAGGCCCGCGCCGCAGCCCGCGCCCTGATCGGCTGATCTGTCTCAGGACAGGCGGTCGCGGAACTCGGTCCAGTCGAAGGCCTTGATCGGCTTCAGTTCATCCGTGGCGCTGTTCCACAGGTGGATTGAGGGCAGTGGCACGCCGTTGAAGGTGTTGGTCTTCACCATCGAATAATGGGCCTGATCCAGGAAGGCGATGCGCGTTCCGACGACCGGGCGTTCGGCAAAGACGTAGTCGCCGATGATGTCGCCCGCCAGGCAGGACGGGCCGCCCAGACGAACGGCGACGCCGTCCTCAGGCTCGCCCAGCATGGCGGGACGGTAGGGCGCCTCGATCACATCGGGCATGTGGCAGGTCGCCGATATGTCGGTGATGCCGATGGGCATCCCGTTGTCGAAGACGTCCAGAACCTCGCCGATCAGGATGCCGGCGTCCAGCGCCACGGCCTCGCCCGGCTCCAGATAGACCTGGACGCCGTGCGTCTGCGACAGGCGGCGCACGAAGGCGACCAGATCATCGGTCTGATAGTCGGCGCGGGTGATGTGATGGCCGCCGCCCAGATTGACCCATTTCACGCCGCCCAGCAGGGGCGCCAGTTTCGGCTCCACCGCCGCCCAGATGCGGGCCAGAGGGGTGAAGTCCTGTTCGCACAGGGCGTGGATATGCAGGCCGTCCACGCCGACCAGATGTTCGGGCTTCAGCTGTGAAACCGGGAAGCCAAGGCGGGAGCAGGGCTGGGCCGGATCGTATTTCGCGACCTCGCCCTCGGAATGTTCGGGGTTCAGACGCAGGCCGATCTCGAACACCTGGCCCTCGGCGCGGGCCGTGGCGATCAGGTCGGCGAAACGGGCGACCTGGGCGGGGTTGTTGAAGATGACATGGTCCGACAGGCGCAGGATCTCGGGCAGATCCTCGGCGCGGTAGGCGGGGGAATAGGTGGTCAGTTCGCCCTTGTAGAACTGGCGGGCGAGGCGGGCCTCCCACAGGCCGGAGGCGCAGACGCCGTCGAGGTATTCGCCGACCACATCGGCCAGCGACCACATCGAAAACGCCTTGAGCGCCAGCAGGACGCGGGCGCCCGACTGGTCGCGCACATCCTTGAGCACGGACAAATTGCGCCTGACGGCCGCCTCATCCACCACGAAGGCGGGCGAGGCGACACGGTTCAGGTCAAAATGCGCGAAGGCGCCCGGATCTCCGGCCTGGGTTTGCATTCCGTTCTTCCGATCAGAAGGCCAGCGGAGCGTCCAGCTCCTCAACCGTCCAGGGCAGGCCGTGCTTGTTCAGCATGTCCATGAACGGATCGGGGTTCAGCTGCTCGATGTTGAAGACGCCTTCGCCCTTCCACTGGCCGGTCAGCATCAGGGCCGCGCCGATCATGGCGGGGACGCCCGTGGTGTAGCTGACGGCCTGGTTGCCGGTTTCGGCATAGGCTTCTTCGTGGTCGCAGATGTTCTTGACGTAGAAGGTCTTCTGAACGCCGTCCTTCTGGCCGGTGGCGATAGTGCCGATGTTGGTCTTGCCCTTGGTGATCGGACCCAGCGACGAGGGTTCCGGCAGCAGCGCCTTCAGGAATTCGATCGGGATGATCTCGCGGCCCTGGAACTGCATCGGCTCGATCGAGGTCATGCCGACGTTCTCCAGCACTTCCAGGTGCTTGAGGTAGCTGTCGCCGAAGGTCATCCAGAAGCGGATGCGTTTGATTTCCGGGTAGAACTTGGCCAGCGACTCCAGTTCCTCATGGTACATGAGGTACATGTTCTTGGGGCCGACGCCTTCGAAGTTGAACTCCTGCTTGTGGCTCAGGGCCGGGCCTTCAACCCACTGGCCGTTTTCCCAGTGACGCGAGTTGGCGGTCACTTCACGCAGGTTGATTTCCGGGTTGAAGTTGGTGGCGAAGGGCAGGCCCGTGTCGCCGCCGTTGCAGTCCAGGATGTCGAGGGTGTCGATCCGGTCCAGCAGGTGCTTCTTGGTGTAGGTGGCGAAGACCGAGGTCACGCCGGGGTCGAAGCCCGAACCCAGCAGCGCCATCAGACCGGCTTCCTTGAAGCGGTCCTGATAGGCCCACTGCCACTTGTATTCGAACTTGGCCTCGTCGCGCGGCTCGTAGTTGGCGGTGTCGAGATAGTTCACGCCGGCAGCCAGGCAGGCGTCCATGATCGACAGGTCCTGATAGGGCAGGGCCAGGTTCACGACCAGCGCAGGCTTGACCGACTGGATCAGGGCCGTGGTCGCCGCCACGTCATCGGCGTCGATGGCCGCGGTGTCGATGGAAACGCCAAAACGCGTCTTCACGGATTCGGCGATGGCGTCGCACTTGGACTTGGTGCGGCTCGCCAGGGTGATGTGCGAGAACACATCCGTATTCATCGCCATCTTGTGGACGGCGACCGAACTGACGCCGCCTGCGCCGATAACCAGCACCCTGCTCATGTGTGGCTTCTCCCGAAGTGTGAAAACTCTGGCGACATCGCCGCCGCCTATAAAGGGCGCGGCTCATAGCACGGTGATGACAGGATCGCTAACAAACTCGTGCTCGGTTTGTTTCAATGGCGCACTGCGGTGACGCGCCGCAGCCGGTTGCCGCATCGAATGTCGCCGGTCATGACGTTTTCGAGGCGATTACGCGCTGCGCGGGCGGACGGTGCGCCCAGATGCAGGTGATGACGCTGCCCACGACCAGAACCATCGCCACATATTCCAGCGCGGTCGGCAGGCGTTGCTCCCAAAGGAAGCCGTAGAGCAGGGCGAACAGGGTCTCGAACAGGATCATCTGCCCCACCAGCGTCAGCGGCAGAAGGCGGCTCATCCTGTTCCACAGGGCGTTGCCGACGATGGAGGCCAGCAGGGCCATGCCGCTGACCACGGCGATGAAGCGCATCCATTCATCGGGCGCGAAATGGCCGGGGCGGATCAGGAAGGCCGGAATGGCGATCACCAGGGCCAGGGCGCCGGTGACCACGCCGGTCAGCAGGCTCCAGTCCTGGCCGGTGACATGAGGCAGGCGCGCCAGCCAGCGACTGTTGCTGACGGCATAGGCGGTCCATGAGCCCAGCGCCGCAAAGGCGCAGGCCAGACCGATCAACTGCCCCTTCATCTCGCCCGGCGCCGTCCCGCCCAGCGACTGCCAGCCGACCAGGCCCACGCCCGCCGCCGACATCAACAACGATGGGGCCAGTCTGGCGAAGGGGACGGCGCCCTTGTCGCGGCTGCCGATGATGGTCACCGCCACCGGCAGGAAGCCGATCACCAGCGAGGTCATGGCCACGCCGCCGAACTGAACCGCGCTGGCCAGGAAGATGTAATAGATGATGTTACCCAACAGGCTGAGCACGATCAGCGCCCACCATTCCTTCGCGCCGATCAGGGCCGACAGCCGTTTCCAGTGCGGGGTGATCAGGGCGGCGGCGATGACGCCATAGGCCAGGAAGCGGCCCGCCGCGAGTTGCATCCCGTTGAACGGCCGCGCCAGTTCCGGGGCGACAAAGACCACGCCCCACAGGGCGCCCGCGGCCATGCCGCAGAGAAGGCCCAGAATGATCCTGTTGGTCGATGGCATTGAAGACGCTCCGTTTCGGAGACGCCCAATATCCGCTCCATAGGCTGTAATCTTGATCCAGGCTGCTGATCTTTAGACCGGGACTCCTGTCCGGTCAGCCCGTTGTCAGGCGCGACAGGCGCGACAGGCGGCGATAGACGGCGGGGGTGACGTCCATGCTTCGACGCATGGCGCGGGTCAGGGCGCTCTGATCCGAGTAGCCCGCGCGGTAGGCCAGTTCCGAGATCGGCAGTTCGGTTTGCGTCAGCCAGCGCGCGGCCTGTTTCAGGCGGATGTCGGCCAGGGCCGCGGCGGGTGTGGTCTGCAGCTTTTCGCGAAACAGGACGTGCAGGCGGCTGGCGCTGACCCCGACGCGTTCGGCCATGCACTCGACCGTCCAGTCGGCGCCCGGCTCGGCCTCCATTCGCGCCAGCAGGCCATCCAGCCGCGATGTGGCCGACGGCGAGCCCGTGGTCAGGGCGTCCAGCAGCAGGGGCGTCCAGTGGCTCAATGCCTGGGCTGACGGCGCCGCGCCGGACGCGGTCATCAGGCCCATATAGTCGACCAGTTTGCCCGCAAGCGGGTTCAGGGTCAGGAAGGATCCCGCCGCCAGGGCGTCGCTGGCCTGCGGCGACGCCGACGACAGGTCCAGATCCAGGATCAGAGACATATTTGGCTGGCGGCCTTCCTGGGAATGGCGCTCGCCCACGCCGACAAAGGCGGCGCGTCCCGGCATCAAGGGGGCCTGGCGCCCGTTGACGTCGATTTCCAGAAACCCGGACAGCGGCAGGACCAGTTGGCCGAAATCGTGCCGGTGCTCGCCATGATCCGCGCCGTAGGACCGGACGCTGAGCCCCAGCGCCATCGGCTTTTCATCAGATGCGCCGGTCAGGATCGACATGGGGGCAATCTATCACAGGCGGTCAGGGCGCGCAGCCGCCCCTATGTTCCCTTGGCGGCGCCCAGATGGTCGACGCCGCGCTTGCGGGCGATCTCGATCTGACGCTGACGTTCGGCATAGCGCAGCCGCTGTTCGTCATCGCGCGTGTCGCGGCAGCGTTCGCAGCAGACGCCTTCGATGAAGTGGGGCGAGGCGCGGCCCGCCTCATCGACCGGCAGGCGGCAGGCGCGGCACAGGCTGTGCGGGCCCTGAACCAGACCGTGTCCCACGGACACCCGCTCATCGAAGACGAAACAATCGCCGCGCCACAGGCTGTCGGCCTGATCGACCTCTTCCAGATAGCGCAGGATGCCGCCCTCCAGATGATGGACGTTCTCGACCCCCTCGGCCTTCAGGAACGCGGTGGACTTCTCACAGCGGATGCCGCCGGTGCAGTACATGGCGACCCGCTTGGGCTGGGTCTGCTCCATCAGGGCGCGGCCCTCGGTGCGGAACCAGTCGGGGAAGTCGCGGAAGCTTTTCGTATTGGGCTGAACCGCGCCCTCGAAGGCGCCGATCTCGCCTTCGTAATCATTGCGGGTGTCGATGATCAGGGTGTCCGGATCGGCGATCAGGGCGTTCCAGTCGGTCGGCGAGACATAGACCCCCGCCTGACGCGCCGGGTCCAGATCGGGCTGGCCCATGGTGACGATCTCGGCCTTCACGCGGACCTTCAGCCGCAGGAACGGCATGTCGCCGGTCCAGGCGTATTTGACATCCAGATCGGCGAAACCGGGCAGGGCGCGAATGGCGGCCAGAACGGCCTCGATGCCCGCTTGCGGCCCCGCGATGGTGCCGTTCAGACCCTCATGCGCGACCAGCAGCGTGCCGCGCACCCCGCCCGCCTCGCAGGCGGCGAACAGGGCGTCGCGCACTGCCTCGCGGTCGGTGATGGGGCTGAACCGATAAAGGGCGGCGACGCGGATGTCGCCCTGCGTCGTCGGCATGGTCTGGTGGTCGGGAAGGGAGGACATGGCGCGAGCAGATACTCCGACCGCCGGGTTTGGACAAACCCGGCGTCAGACGCCCAGAATCCAGCCTTCTTCCTGCTCGACCTGTTCGATCAGTTCCGGCGTCGCCGATGCGGGCGGCGCGAACTTGCCCGCCAGATCGCCCGCTTCGTCCAGCAGGGCCAGGGCCTCGGCGGTCGTGCGGACCTGGGCCTGGTCCTTGTATTCACCGTCGTTCGGCTTGGCGTTGAACATCGAGGGCCAGACCTCGACCACCAGGGCCGACAGCGGCTCGACGTCATCCGGCGTCAGGGCGCGCCAGCCGGTGCCGAACGGCCAGACGGCGCCGGACGGGCCAAGACTTTCCAACAGGCGGCGCACAGCCGGAATGCCGACTAGGGTCTGGCCGCCCACGGCGCCCGCGCCGTGCATCTGCCAGACGCTCTTGGGCTGGAGCCGTCCCTTGCGGGCCGCGTCCTCGGTGGCGCGGAACTCTGGGATGTCGGCGCCCGCGCCCGCCGGGGGCTTGGTCGTGGTCAGCCAACGCTGGGCCTGTTTGGCAGGCGCCCCCCACAGGGGCCAGGCTTCGTCCGTCATCAGACGGTTCATCTTGGCCGCGACCTGATAGCGGTTGTTGGTGTTGTCGGCCTTGTCGACGATGTTGGACGCGATGAATTTCCACATCGCCTGCCACGGCGCGCCCTCCAGCTTCAGCCGCTGGGCCGTGCCTTTGGGGTATCCGAAGTTGAAGTCCAGCCCGACCAGAACCCGGTCGCCGCGCTTGCGATGTTCGGCCAGAATGCTGGCCAGCAGGGCCTCGCCTTCCGCGCGCGTCGCGACGTTGTGCGTCTCGGTGTAGAGACGGAAACGCACATCGCGTTTGGCCACGCCGATCCACAGGGACGTATCGCCCAGCTTCTTGTTTTCAGCGGCGGTCCAGTCGGCGACGACATAGGCGTCGAAAAGGCGGGCCAAGGCGGCCTCCCAAATAAAAAGGCGTATAGTACAATGAACTGGCGCTTCTAACGTCCCATCGTGACAATCGAAAGAGGGGATTGTCGCCGATGAAACCGAACGGGCGTCGGCCGTGCCCGGTTGGGGATTTCAGCCCTTGAGCAAGGCTTCCAGATGCGACAGCCAGCGCCGTCCCAATCTCAAGGCCTCGCCAGGCGATCCGACCTGACCCGCGAACGTCGCATCCCATAACGCCAGTTCAAACTCGGGGTTGCGCGCGTCGGCGAACATCAGCCGCAGCACCACCTGTTCGGCGTCGGGCGCCAGGACATCCAGCGACTTGCGCACCTCGCCCCGACGCACCCGCGCGACCACATGGCCGTCGACGATGATCTCTCCGCCGTCTACCTCGTCAAACAGATAGGCCAGTCCGTCGGCGCCGTTGGCCCAGAGGATGACCACCTGTTCTTCGTCAAAGTTCAGGGCGCAGGCCTTGCCTTCGCCGGGCGACATGGTTTCGACTTCGGGTGCGCCGCCTATGGCTTTCAGAAGGGCGCGGTGCAGACGACGCGGCGGCTCCATCCACCACGAAAAGGCCAGGGCCACGGTCGTCAGCAGGGCGGCCGCCAGGGCGACCAGCAACACGACGCGCAGCGCATCCACCATGTCCGTCAGGCCTCCAGATCGAGATCAACCACCACCGGCACGTGGTCGCTGGGCTTGTCCATGTCGCGCGCGTCGCGATGGGTCTCGATGCTGCGGAAACGATCTGCGGCCTGCGGAGACAGCAGGGCGAAGTCGATGCGGATGCCATGGTCGCGCTGCCAGGCGCCGGCCTGATAGTCCCAGAAGGTGTAGGTCCCCGCCGGTTCGTCGCCCAGTTCATGGGAATCAGCCAGGCCCAGGTTCTTCAGGGCGCGGAAGGCCTGGCGGCTTTCGGGCTGGAACAGGGCGTCGCCGGTCCATGCGGACGGGTTCTTGGCGTCCACGGCCTCGGGGATGACATTATAGTCGCCGCACAGGGCCAGCGGCTCTTCGAACTTCAGAAGTTCGCGGGCATGGGCGTTCAGCCGGTCAAACCAGGCCAGCTTGTAGGCGAACTTCTCCGTGCCCAGCGGATTGCCGTTCGGCAGATAGATGGCCGCCACGCGGATGGGGCGGGGGCCCTCGACCACGGCTTCCAGATAGCGGGCCTGTTCGTCAGCCTCATCGCCCGGCAGGCCGCGCCGCACGTCCGACAGCCGGTGCTTCGACAGCAGGGCCACGCCGTTATAGCTCTTCTGGCCGTGGGTCTCGACGTTGTAGCCCAGGCTCTCGAAGGCCTCGCGCGGGAACTTTTCATCGACGCATTTGATCTCCTGGAAACAGGCCACGTCGGGCTTTGCCTGTTCCAGCCACGCCAGCACTGTGGGCAGGCGAGCATTGACGGAGTTCACGTTCCAGGTGGCGATGCGCATGACGGCGAGGCTAGGCTGCGTCACGGTTTGGGAAAAGAGGCCGTGAAACAAAAAGGCCGCCGGATCGCTCCGACGGCCCTTCATGCAGTGATTTGGCGCAGCGGCCCTTACGGACGGCCGCCTGCCGGAGCGGCTGCGGCCGCCGTCGTCAGGGTGCAGCCGCCACCGATCTGCTGGGCGGTGGCGCAGGGATAGACCTGTTGTACGACACGTTCGGCGTTGGTGCGGGCGATGAAGCCGTCGCCAGCCGCGCACTTGGCTTCATAGAACATGCCGTTGGCGTTCTGGCCCATCAGGCGGGCTTCAGTGACGTCGCAGGCGGCGGCGTCAGAGCCTGCCAGCCACTTCTTGACCGATGCGGCGATCTCGCCCGCCGTCGTCAGGCGGCAGGTTCCGCGCTCGGCCAGAACCTGAATGCATTCGGTCTTCTGCCAGGCGTTGTCGATCTTCTTGATCCAGTAGCCCTGTTCGCCAGAGCAGCCGATCTCATAGACGATGGCGCCTTCGTTGGACTTGCCGATGACGCTGGCGTCATCAACCGTGCAGGGCACGCCCGCTTGCTGAGCGTATTCACGCAGGAAACGCTGGGTGTCCAGGTTGGCGGCGATCGTGCACTGCGGCCCGACATCGGCTGCCGGGTTCGACGCGCGCAGGGTGGCGGCGGAATGGGCCAGGACGACGCAGTCCGTCACATTGGGCGGGGTCTTCGTCTCGATGATGTAGCCTGGGCCAGCGGCGCAGGCCATTTCGTAAACCGAAGTCCGTTCCGCCGTCGTGCCCAGAAGCTTGGCTTCAGTCACCTGGCAGCCGGTGTTGGCCAGAGTGGCCTGTTCCTGAGCGGCGGCCTGGATCTGTTCAGGCGTCATCTGCGGCGCGCGATCACGATTCCGGGCGCCCATCCGAGCGTTTCCTGAACCGCGAGTGGCGTT
Organism: Brevundimonas nasdae; assembly: GCF_019395145.1. Classification (NCBI taxonomy): domain Bacteria; kingdom Pseudomonadati; phylum Pseudomonadota; class Alphaproteobacteria; order Caulobacterales; family Caulobacteraceae; genus Brevundimonas; species Brevundimonas nasdae. The sequence continues at coordinate 1,913,034 of NZ_CP080034.1, read as the reverse complement.
TTCGCGGGGGTCCTCGCGATTGGCCTGTGCTGCGACAGGGGCGACGGACGCGGCGCTGAAGGCCAGTGCGAGCAGCACGGCTGCGATGCGTAGTTTCATAGGAAACACCTTGGGGGCTGTGTCTTCGAAACTTTCGTGTGCCGACCTATTGGTTCGGGGTCAAGGCGTGGGTGGACGTGGCTACGACATCCGGCATAGAGTTCGTTAGTTGCGATTGGAGACGGACTTGCCCGACGGCGCCCAGAAACACGAAACGGCTGGTGAACGACGCGGCCCGAACTATCCGGTTCTGGAGGTTCCCGTCCCGGGGGCGGTGACAGAGGTTGCGCCTGGCGTCCTGTGGATGCGCCTGCCGCTGCCGTTCCAGCTGGATCACGTCAACGTCTATGCCGTGGCGGATGGCGCGGGCTGGGTGATCATCGACACCGGGCTGAAGACCGGGGTTTCGATCAAGGCCTGGTCCGAGGCGCTGGCGGGGCCTTTGGGCGGGCGGCCGGTCACGCGGATCATCTGCAGCCACATGCATCCCGATCACATAGGCCTGGCGGGCTGGCTGTGCGAGCGCACGGGCGCGCCGTTGCTGATGTCGCAGATCGAGTATCTGACCGGACGCATGCTGGCGGCGGAGGAGGGGGGCGATGCGCCTGCCGAGGGCGAGGTCTTCTATCGCGCCGCCGGATGGAGCGAGGCGCAGATCGCCAAATGGCGGGCGGAGTATGGGGGATTCGCCAAGGGTGTTTCGCCGATCCCGCGCGGCTATCAGCGCCTGAGCGAGGGCGACGTCCTGATCATCGGCGCCGACGAATGGACGGTGGTGATCGGGTCCGGCCACAGCCCTGAGCATGTCTGTCTGTGGCGCAAATCAGATGATGTCTTCATCGCCGGGGATCAGATTCTGCCGCGCATCTCGTCCAATGTGTCGGTCTGGCCGACCGAAGCGGATGCCGATCCGCTAGGCGACTGGATGGACTCGATCGAGAAGCTGCGCGCCCTGCTGCCGGAAGGCGCCTTCATCCTGCCTGCGCATGGCGAGCCGTTCTATGGCGTTCACCCGCGTCTGGACGCCTTGAAGCGTGGACATGAGACGGCGTTGAAACGGCTTGATCGGACCTTGGGGAAACCGGCTAGGGTCATTGACGCCTTCCCGGCGGTGTTCGGCCGCACCATCGGGGATGCGGTGCTGGGCATGGCGACGGGCGAGGCCCAGGCGCATCTGAACTATCTGGAACGGCGGGGCCGCGCGCGGCGCACGCGCGATGAAAACGGCGTCGACTGGTGGTCGGCGACGGACAAGAACGAGGAAACGACATGAGCGAACATATCCGCACCGAACTGTCGGATGGCGTGCTGAGCGTCACCCTGAACCGGGCCGACAAGAAGAACGCCATCACCCAGGCGATGTACGCCGCCCTGTCGGACGCGATGGAGCGGGCCAAGGCCGATGACGCCATTCGCGCGGTGCTGCTGCGCGCCGAGGGCGACAGCTTCTCTGCCGGCAATGACATCGGCGACTTCATCGCCATCGGTTCGCAGACCGAAAAGCCGTTCGACATGTCGGTGTTCCGCTATCTGAAGTCGCTGGCTGATCTGGACAAGCCGCTGGTGGCGGCGGTGAAGGGGCGGGCGGTCGGCATCGGCCTGACCATGCTGCTGCATTGCGATCTGGTGGTGGTGGCCGACGACGCCCTGCTGTCGGTGCCCTTCGTCAATCTGGCCCTGGCGCCCGAGGCGGCGTCCAGCCTGCTGCTGCCGGCGGCCATCGGTCATCAGCGCGCGTTCGAACTGTTCGCCCTGGGCGAGGTCATCGACGGCAGGACGGCGCTTGCGTGGGGATTGGCCAACCGCGCGGTTCCGGCGGGCGATGTCGATGCGACGGCGGCGGAACTGGCGGCCAAGGTCGCGGCGCGCGCGCCGAACTCGATCCGCAAGACCAAACGCCTGATGCGCGACGCTGAGGCGTTGTGGGTTCTGATGCAGCGTGAGGGCGAAGCCTTTGGCTCGCAGATGAAAAGCCCCGAGGCGATGGAGGCCTTCACCGCCTTCACCCAGAAGCGGGCGCCGGACTTCTCCAAGCTGGGCTGATCGCGGTCGCGCCTTGATTTGGCGCTGCTTTGGTCCTAGGTGCGCGCGCCCACACCGGAGCGCAGATGTCGCACGCCCTTGCCCTGTCGGCGGCCCACAGCCGCATTGAAGCCGAGACTGCGGCTGACGCCGAAGGCGTGGAGGCGCTGGTCATGGCCGCCTTCGGGCCGGGCCGTTTCGCCAAGACGGCGGAACGGCTGCGCGAAGGCTCGCGTGCGGCAGCGGGGTTCGTTGTTCGCGAGAGCGGACGGATCATCGGGTCGGTGCGTCTGTGGCCGGTGATGGTGGGGGAAACCCAGGCCCTGTTTCTGGGGCCGATCGCGGTTGACGCCGCCAGCCGCAGCGACGGCCTGGGCGCCGAACTGGTGCAGGCCTGCGTGGACTATGCCCGGACGGCGGGCATCGGCGGCATTCTGCTGGTCGGTGACCCGCCCTATTTCGGCAGGTTCGGCTTTGCGCCCGCGCCGGATGCCGTTCTGTCAGGACCGGTTGATCGGCGCCGCCTGCTGTGGCTGGGCGTTCAGGTCGAGACCGTGCAGGGCGCCGTCTCCATCGCCTTCTGAGGCCAGTCTCCCCCAGATTAACCGTCATCCCTAACCCGGATGGATGATACCCGTCCCCGAAGCGCCACCGCACGATGCATCCCCTGATTGGAGGTCGTGATGTTGCGGCGGCGAGGTGCTGGGATTCTGGGAGCGTTCGTGTTTTCGATCGCGATCTGGATGGCCCTTGTCTGCAGCGTGCTGGCGGCGACCGGCTCCGAGCAGCGGTTGATGGAGCGCATCAACCAGGCTGTGAACCGCGAACTCAGCTTCCAGCCGGATGAAGAGCAATACGGCCGTGACGTGATTGCGGTCGAGCCTTCATCGAAGCGCGGAGACTGTGACGACTATGTCTTCACCAAGCTGGCGCGCCTGTTTCAGGCAGGGTTTCCGGGGGAGCGGATGGCGGTGCTGCGGGTCACCAATGAAAAAGGCGCGCCCCATGCCGTGCTGATCATCGACGGAGACTGGGTGCTGGACAACCGCTTCGCCTGGATTGAGCACAAGGCGACGCTGGAGCGATACGGCTATCGGTTTCCCCTCTGATCGGCGCGAGCGGCGGTGACGAAACGCTCCGGCGCGCCTAAGTCATAGGGCATGACTGAGAAAAGCGGACTGGAAGCCGTCGCGGAGGCGGCGAAACAGGCGCCGGGGCGCGGCCTGCCGCCGGTGCATCTGTGGAATCCCGCGCACTGCGGCGACATCGACATACTGATCCGTGCGGACGGGGTGTGGATGCACGAGGGATCGCCCATCGGACGTGAGGCGCTGGTGCGGCTGTTCTCGACGGTGCTGAGAAAAGACCCCGACGGCTATCATCTGGTCACGCCGGTCGAGAAGATGCGGATCGAGGTCGAGGACCTGCCGTTCCGTGCGGTGTCGATGCAGCGGGACGGCGACGATCTGGTCTTCACTACTGACCTCGGTGATCAGGTGCGGGCTGGGGCGGATGATCCCATCGTGGTCGAGACCGACGCGGCGACCGGCGAACCCGCGCCGCGCGTGCATGTTCGGCGCGACCTGTGGGCGCGGATCGTACGGCCGGTCTTTTATGATCTGGTCGAGATGGCCGAAGAGGTCGATGGGCGGCTGGTGGTGCGCTCCGGCGGTCAGGCCTTTGACCTTGGGGCGCTGTCGTGAGCCTGGACACCCTTAGAGAACGGCTGGTCGAGCGTCTGGCCCCGGTTGAGACGTGGCGGCCCGACGCCAAGGGCGTGCGGTCGGATTTCGACCTGAACCCGATGGTCGAGCGGCCGGTGAAGACTTTGCGTCCCGCGGCGGTCTTGATCCCCATCGTGGCGCGGCCGGAAGGGGCGACTGTGCTGCTGACACGGCGGGCCGACACCCTGGCCAGCCATACGGGCCAGATCGCCTTTCCGGGCGGTCGTCTGGACCCCGGAGAGAATGCGGTTCACGCCGCCCTGCGCGAGGCCGATGAAGAGGTCGCGCTGAAACGCGACGCGGTCGAGGTTCTGGGCCTGTCCGACACCTATGAGACGGGGACCGGATTTCTGGTGACGCCGGTGATCGGCTGGCTGCGGAAGCCGCCGGTGGTGACCCCGTCGCCGGACGAGGTCGCGGAAGTGTTCGAAACGCCCTGGGACTTCCTGATGGACGCCGCCAACCATCGTCGCGACTTTTACGACATGGACGCGGGGCTCCGGCGCTGGTTCTGGGCGATGCCGTGGGGCGAACGCTACATCTGGGGCGTGACGGCCAGCATCCTGAAAGGCCTGCACGCCCGGCTGTACGGCGACGAGGCCGAACCGGACGCCGCGGCGGACGAGGACGCGGCGTGACGGTTTCGATGGCGGATCAGCCGTGGCTGACGGCGGCGGCGACGCGGACCGTGATGAAGGCGCTGGAGGCGGCGGGCGGTCCCGGCTGCGCGCGTTTTGTCGGCGGCTGCGTGCGAAACAGCCTGATGGGGCAGGGCGTCGACGACATCGACATCGCCACGCGGTTGCGGCCCGAACAGACGATTGCGGCCCTGAAGGCGGCGGGCCTGAAGGCCGTGCCGACCGGGGTTGAGCATGGCACGGTGACCGGCGTGTCGGAACGCCAACCCTATGAGATCACGACCCTGCGGCGCGACGTGGAGACGGACGGGCGGCGCGCGGTGGTGGCCTTCACCGAGGACTGGGCCGAGGATGCGGCGCGGCGGGATTTCCGGCTGAACGCCCTGTATGCCGACGCCGAAGGGACGGTTTTCGACCCGACCGACGGCGGGCTGGAGGATGCGGCGGCGGGGCGGATCGTCTTCGTCGGCGAGGCCGAGACACGCATTCGCGAAGACTATCTGCGGATCCTGCGGTTTTTCCGGTTTTACGCCTGGTACGGGCGGGGCGCGCCGGATGCGGTCGGGCTGGCGGCCTGCGGGGCGCTGAAGGACGGCATGGGCCAGTTGTCCGCCGAGCGGGTGTCCAAGGAGTTGCTGAAGCTGCTGGCCGCGCCTGATCCGCGCCCGTCCGTCCGGGCGATGCAGGACAGCGGGGTGCTGGCGCAGGTGTTGCCGGACGTGCAGCCGCTGGCCGTGTTTGAGGCCCTGTGCGGGCCGAGCGATGATCCGGTCCTGCGGCTGGCGGCCCTGCTGCCGGCGGATGAGGCGACGGTGGTGCGGATCGCGGGGGCTTTGCGCCTGTCGAATGCCGTGCGCGACAGGCTGGCGGCCATTGTCGCGGACGGGCCGACGGTTTCGCCGGGCATGGGCGAGGTCGCGGCGCGGGCGGCGATCTATCGACTGGGCCAGCGCGCGTTTCAGGATCGGCTGCGTTTGGCGCAAGCCGCGACGGGCGGCGACGGCGAGGCCTTGCGGCAGTTGGCCGAGGCCTGGTCCGCGCCCAGGATGCCGGTCGGCGGGCGTGAGCTGGCCAAGCTGGGGGTGAAGCCGGGGCCGGAGACTGGGCGCGTCCTGAAGGCATTTGAGGCGGGCTGGATCGCCGACGACTTCCCCGAGGACGGCCATGAGGACCGTCTGCGGGGGTTGCTCGCGAATTAAGCATTCTATCGACATTTTCAGTATGCCGACCTCCTAATTCGTCATTCCGGGGCTGAGCGGAGCGAAGAACCCGGAACCCAGGGGCGTAGTCGCTTTGCTGAAAGCGTTGGACGCTGGGCGCACGCCTCCTGGCTTCCGGGTTCGTCCTTCGGACGTCCCGGAATGACAGTTCGAGGCTGAATTTTGATTAGGTCTAAGCGTCCTATCGCGCCGCGCGGGTGAACTCGGTGATGACCGGGCGGTGATCCGAGCCCGTCGGCTGGCCGATGCGACGGCTGAGCAGGGCCAGGTCGGGCGAGCGATAGACCTGGTCGATGTTGATGTTGATGAAGGCAGGGGCCTGGCTGGGCCAGGTGCCGGGCCAGCCGGGCGCGGGGATCAGGCCCATGTCCGCCTGAATCTGTTTGCCGATGCGGGCGCTGGAGACGCTGTTGAAATCGCCTGCGACGATGACCGGATGATCGGGCGCGGCGAGGCGACGCTCGGTCAGGGCCATGACCTGGGTGATCTGGCCCCACTGATATTGATAGGGCCAGGGGCGGGTCAGGTGGACGCCGAAGACATTGAGCGGGCCAAGCGGGGTTTCGATCTCGGCGCCGACGGCCTGAAGCCCGTCCTGCCGGGACGGCAGCTTCTGGGTGATAGGGAAACGCGAAGCGATCACTGAACGCGAGGCGCCGGTGGTCGGGTCCAGACGGCCGTTGATGGCGCGATGGGGATATCCAGTCAGAAGCTCTTCGACATGGGCGGAGGGCGCTGCGCCGAACTCGACCAGCACGATGATGTCGGGATCGGCGGCGACGATGGAGCGGCGCATGGCCTGAACATTGGTGTTCTCGACCCACAGATTGGCGGAATAGAGCCGGATCACGGGCTGGCCGGGCTGGGGCGCGCCCCTGATCGGCGTCAGTTGCGGCCAGACGGCGACCAGCAGCGCCAGCGACGACAGAACCCCGACGGCGGCGGCGGGCCACAGGCGCACGATCAGACATATCAGGGTGAAGACGGCAGCGGCGACCAGCACCGGCGCCGTGAACTGGGCCAGAATGTCCACCCAACGATGGCCGATGCCGGACAGGGCGGCGACGCCGAACCCGGACAGGCCCACAAGGATCGCACTCGCAGCCAGATTGGCCGCCAGTTTCAGCAAGGACATCAAGGATTGCCTTTCGTTGTGAACGCTGATCCCAATGCGACGTTAGGGACGCGACATGGCCAAGCGCACGATCAGCGATATCGAGAACATCTGGTCCAATGTCGAGGGGATCAAGAAGTTGTCGGATCGTGTGATCGGTTTTGGACCGTTCGGCGTCGGCATGGACGGCCTGCTGACCTGGGTGCCGATCGTGGGCACCGTCTATACAGTGGGCACGGGCGGGTGGCTGATGTGGCAGGGCCTGCGCGCCAAGGCGACGCCTGCGACCCTGGCGCGGATGGCGGCCTATATGGCGGTGGATGCTGCGACCGGAACCGTGCCGATCGCAGGCGACGTGGTGGACACCTTCTTCCCTGGCCAGCTGCTGGCGGCAGGGGCGTTGCAGAAACATATCGAGTCCACCCACTGGGTCGAGGATTCTGAGGCCAACGCCAAGGCCAGCGGCGATCATGACAGGCATCTGGAGACGGTCCAGGCGGACAAGAAGCTGCGCCGCGTCGTCTATCTGCATGACTGAAATAGGTGCGAAAGCACGGGCCTGCGCGCGCAACTGGTCGAACGATCTTCATGTAAAACAATAGGCTGACTGGCGCGTCGGGCAATCTGCGCGCCTGAGTCCGGGGCGCGCACAGACTGATCTCCAACGACAACGGAGATCAGCCAATGAGCGACGACTTCAGCGCGCGTTTGGCCCTGCCTTATCTGGCGGCGGGGCAGATGCAGAAACATGTGACCCTGAATGAGGCCCTGACGCGGCTGGACGCCCTGACGGCGACAGCGGTGGCCAGCGCCACGACAGCGGCCCAGCCGTCTGATGCGGCGGACGGGGCGCTCTACATCCTGCCTGCGGGCGCGACGGGCGCCGCGTGGGTCGGGCGCGCAGCCGGGGCGCTGATGCGGTTCGAGGCGGGCGGCTGGACGCAGATCGCCGCGCCCGTCGGCCTGGTCGCGGTGGTGCTGGACACCCAGTCGGTCTTGGTGCGCGCGCCCGGCGAGTGGCGTTCGCTGGGCGGCCTGTTGGGCGAGGTGCAGAACCTGTCGCGTCTGGGCGTCGGCGCCACTGCGGATGCGGGCAATCCGGTCGCGGTCAAGGCGGGCAAGATGCTGTTCACCGCGCGGGAGGTCGAGGCGGGCGGCGACGGCGATCTGCGCATGACCCTGAACAAACAGAGCGCGGCGGACGTGTTGTCCCTGCTGTTCCAGAGCGGTTGGGGCGGACGGGCGGAATTGGGGTTGGTCGGGGATGATGACTTCAGCCTGAAGGTCAGCGCGGACGGCGGGACATGGACGCGCGCCTTCGCCGTGGACCGTGCGACCGGGCGCGTGGACTTCGATCAGGGCGCGACGCGGCGTGAAACGACCGTCTTCACGGCAAACGGCAGCTATGTCCCGCCCGTGTGGGCGCGATGGGTTGAGGCGGTGTGCGTCGGCGGCGGGGCGGGGGGCGGTTCCGGCATGGCGGGGGCTGCAGGTACGGCGCGCTTCGGCGGCGGGGGCGGCGGGGCCGGGGGCCTGAGCGAAGGACGCTGGCCTGCATCGGCCCTGAGCGCCGGGTTGGCGGTGACGGTCGGCGCAGGCGGCAACGGCGGCGCAGCGGCCAGCGGCGCAGGTGTGAACGGCGGCAATGGCGCCGACAGCCGTGTCGCCCTGAGCGGCGTCACCCTGCTGAGCGCAGCGGGCGGATCGGCGGGCGGCGGCGGCTCCGCCACAGCGGGCGCCTCAGGCGCAGGCGGTCTGGGCGCACGGTCGGCCAATGCGGGCGGCGTATCCTCGATCACGGCGACGGCAGGCGCCGGCGCGGCGACGACGTGCACCGATGGTCCGGGCGGCGGCGGCGCAGGCGGCGGACTGAGCGCGGCGGACGCCGAGCGGGCGGGCGGTGCGGGCGGGGCAGGCGCCTATGCAGGCTTGCGGGCCGCAGGCGGAACGGGCGGGGCGTCTGTCGGCGCCAGCGGTCAGGCTTCGGCCTCTCCCAACCTGTCCTGGGCTGGCGGCGGCGGCGGAGGAGGCGGGGCTTCGGCCAGCGCCAGCGGTTTCGCGGGCGCGACAGGGCGCAATCTTCGGCGCGGGCGGCGGCGGGGGCGGTGCAGGCCTGAACACCTCAGGCGCGGGCGGCGCAGGCGGCGGGGGCGTGGTTCGCATCACGGCCGTCGGATGACCGGGCGCCTGAAGACGCTGATGCGCCCGATCGAGGTGCTGGAGGACGAGGCCTGGGAGGTTCCCGACAGCCTGTCCGACGACGACTGGCGCGCCCAGAGCGGCTGGGACGGACGCCGCCCCGTGGACGGCATGAACGAGGAGGATGAGGGATGAGAAAACCCCATGAGGCGCCGCCCCTGGCCGAGGGCCGGTGGCTGTATCGGCGGCTGTACGCCTTTCTGGTCAGCGCGGGTCTGTGGGCCTTGCTGATGCGGACGGTCGGGCGGACGCCGCCGGAGAACCTGCCCCAGGTGGCGGATGGGCTGATGGGTCTGCTGGCCCTGATCCTGGTTCTGTATCTGGTCGCGCCGACGGCCCAGCAACTGGTCGCCCTGATCGCCAACGCCCGGCTTCGGCTGGGGGGAAGGCGGCTATGAGCTTTCGGCTTTCAACCCGGTCGCGCACGCGGCTGAAGGGCGTGCATCCGGCGCTGGTCGCGGTGGTGGAGGCGGCGCTGGCGCGGTCCTGCATCGACTTCATGGTCACCGAGGGCCTGCGGACGCCCGAGCGGCAGGCGGCGCTGGTCAAGGCGGGCGCCAGCCGCACCCAGAGGTCGCGTCACCTGACCGGCCATGCAGTCGATGTGGCGGCCCTGATCGACGGTCAGGTGCGCTGGGACTGGCCGCTGTATGGCCGGATCGCCGAGGCGTTCAAGGTGGCGGCCGCGGACTTGAAGACCCCCATCGTCTGGGGCGGCGACTGGACCAGTCTGCGCGATGGACCGCATTTCGAGCTGGATCGGAAGGTGTTCCCATGAGGATGTTCCGATTGCTGACGCCGCTGGGGTGGGCGTTTGCGGCGGCGGGCGTTCTCGGGGTCGGGCTGCTGTTGCTGGGCGGGGCGGGGTTCCGCTGGGATCCGTTCAATCACTCCCAGCGGCGGCTGGAGGCGGCGCAGGCTGAGGCCGAGCACGGTCGTCTGGAGGCGGCGGCGCGCAGACTGGAAACCGCCGCTGCAGTCCAACAGACCCGCCGCCTCGATCAGTTTCACCAACAACAGACGGCGACGGCGCGGACGACCGCCATCGCCGTCGACCAGGCCAGGAGCGCCGATGATGCCGAAACCCCTCTGGACGCCCGCCGCGCTGAGCGTCTGCGCGGCCATGACCGCGAACTGTGCCGTCTCGCCCCCGATCTCGATGGTTGCGCCGGTGCGGCTGGTCCTGCCGGAGGCGGCGATGCGGCCCTGCGCCCTGGCGGTGCTGCCGCCTGACCCCACCCTGGGCGATCTTGAGGCCGTCTATGTCGAGCGCGGCGCCCAGATTGTCGCCTGCGACGGCGCGCGTCGTCTGGCGGTGGAGACGCTCGAGGCCGAGCGAAACGCGAATGCGCTGCGCGCGAAGAAGCCCTGATCCGGCAGGTCAAGCTTAGCGGCAAAAACGGCCCGGCATTTTCTGCCCCATGCCGGGCGGGAAATGCCGAGTTGGGCGCTGAGGCCAGGGGAAATAATCAACAAAATCAGTGATGAATTCGTTGGAAAGGCACGCGTCAGACTGGCCTCGTCCTTGCTCCAGTGGATGCGGAGCAAAATGCTCTCGACCGCCAAAACGGCGTCGAAAAAACACAGAAGTGAAAAAGGACAGCCAAAATGGCTAACAGCATCAACGTGAACGCTGGCGCTCTCATCGCCTTGCAGAACCTGAACGCCACCAACAAGGCGCTCGAGGTCACACAAACGCGCGTCAATACCGGCCTGAAGGTTTCCTCGGCCAAAGATAACGGCGCCATCTTCGCCATCGCCACTGCCCAGCGCGCCGAAATGGGTGCTCAGGATGCGGTGCGCCAGTCCATGCAACGCGGTCAATCCATCCTCGACGTCGGTCTGGCGGCGGGCGATACGGTGACGGCTGCGCTGAATGAACTGAAGGGGATCGCGGTCGCCCTGGCCGACGCCCCCAAGACCTATGACGCTGCGGGCGCCGTCACGGGGCTGGGCGACAGCGGCAAGAAGCTGGTGGCGGACTTTGAAGCCATTGTGAAGGAAATCCACTCTGCCCTGGCCAACGCCAACTTCGATGGCGGCAACGTCTTCAAGAAGCAGACGACCGACCTGAAGGTCACGACCAATACGGGTGCGGCCAACAACACCTTCACCCTGAAGCTGGCTACGGACGATGCCGGGGCTGACGGTCTGGCCTTCGGCGCGGCTGCAGGAACCGCCGGCGCGGCGGGAACCTTCAATCAGGCCACCGGCGCCTGGGCGGCCAAGGCGAACGCAACGACCGGCACAGCGCCCTCGGCGCTGACTGACTATTCGGTGGCCAATGTCGAGGCTGCGATCACCTCCTTCTCGTCCACGCTGGCGGATTTGGGCACCAAGTCGAAGTCGCTGGATCGTCAACTGACCTTCGTCAACAAGCTGCAGGACTCGATGGAGACCGGCATCGGCAACCTGGTCGACGCCGATCTGGCCAAGGAAAGCGCGCGCCTGACCGCCCTGCAGACCAAGCAGCAACTGGGCGTGCAGGCCCTGTCTATCGCCAACTCGTCCAGCCAGATTCTGCTGAGCCTGTTCCGCAGCTGACCACTGGGTCAAATCTGCCGAGTTCTTTTTGAAAATCTATCGCTTGCGGCAACGGGTCGGCGGATTCCGCCGGCCCGCAAAGGAGGTTCATCGACGATTAACCACGCAGAACAACGATTTGGACACGCTTAAGGTCCAGGTTTACGGCTCGGAATATTCTTCCGACCCACCTGAGCAAAATGCTCCCTTCGGCAAAACGCCGTCGGCCCTCACGAAGTGAAAAAGGACAGCCAAAATGGCTAACAGCATCAATACGAACGGCGGGGCTCTTGTCGCCCTGCAAACTCTGAACGCCACCAACAAGGCGCTGGAGACCACGCAGAACCGGGTCAACACCGGCCTGAAGGTCTCTTCGGCCAAGGACAATGGCGCGATCTTCGCCATCGCCACGTCTCAGCGTGCAGAAATGGGCGCCCAGGACGCGGTGCGTCAGTCGCTGCAACGCGGTCAATCCATCGTCGACGTCGCCTTGGCGGCCGGCGACACGGTGACCAGCGCCCTGAAAGAGTTGAAGGGCCTTGCCGTCAGCATTCAGGACGACGCCGGTGACGGCGCGGGCGGCTTCAGCGAAAACGGCAAGAAGCTGGTCGCGGACTTTGAATCCATCATGAAGGAAGTTCACTCTGCGCTGGGCGGAGCGAAGTTCGATGGCGTCAACCTGTTCGCCGCGAACACGAACGCGATCCAGGTCACGACCAACACCTCCGGTGGCAAATTCGACCTGAAGGCTGCAGCCGGTGCGGCGACTGGCGCCAGCCTGCTTCTGGGCGGAACGGCTGCCAATGACGTCTGGTCGGCAGCAGCGACCGACGCCGCCAAGAAGACCGCCTATACGGCGGCCAACGTCGATACGGCCATCAACAGCTTCGCTTCGACCCTGGCCGACCTGGGCACCAAGTCCAAGTCGCTGGATCGTCAGGCGACCTTCGTCAGCAAGCTGCAGGACTCGCTGGAAACCGGCATCGGCAACCTGGTTGACGCCGATCTGGCTAAGGAAAGCGCGCGCCTGACCGCATTGCAGACCAAGCAGCAGCTGGGTGTGCAGGCGTTGTCGATCGCCAACTCGTCGAGCTCAATCCTGCTCGGCCTGTTCCGTTAACGCCGTGGGCGGGGTGAAAACCCCGTCCGATCACCTTTCCTGAGCAAAATGCTCCCTTCGGCAAAACGCCGTCGGCCCTCACGAAGTGAAAAAGGACAGCCAAAATGGCTAACAGCATCAATACGAACGGCGGGGCTCTTGTCGCCCTGCAAACTCTGAACGCCACCAACAAGGCGCTGGAGACCACGCAGAACCGGGTCAACACCGGCCTGAAGGTCTCTTCGGCCAAGGACAATGGCGCGATCTTCGCCATCGCCACGTCTCAGCGTGCAGAAATGGGCGCCCAGGACGCGGTGCGTCAGTCGCTGCAACGCGGTCAATCCATCGTCGACGTCGCCTTGGCGGCCGGCGACACGGTGACCAGCGCGTTGAACGAACTGAAGGGCCTCGCAGTCGCCATTCAGGATGCGGCTGCGGGCAGCGATACGGCCAACAAGCTAAACGCCGACTTCGACTCCATTGTTAAGGAGATCGGCTCGGCTCTGGGCGGCGCGAAGTTCGACGGCGTCAACCTGTTTAACGCCAACGCGGCGGCGATCCAGGTGACGACGAACACGTCGGGCGGCAAGTTCGACCTGAAGGCGATCACTGCAACTGCAACCGATCCCACCAAGGCGACGGGCGCGGGAGCTTATGATTTCGCCACCCTGACCGACCGTACTGCGGCCAATGTCGATAAGGCCATCAACAGCTTCGCTTCGACCCTTGCCGATCTCGGCACCAAGTCGAAGTCGCTGGATCGTCAGATGACCTTCGTCAACAAGCTGCAGGACTCGCTGGAAACCGGCATCGGCAATCTGGTCGACGCCGATCTGGCCAAGGAAAGCGCCCGCCTGACTGCATTGCAGACCAAGCAGCAGCTGGGTGTGCAGGCGCTGTCGATCGCCAACTCGTCGAGCTCGATCCTGCTCGGCCTGTTCCGCTAAGATGAAAAACTGGGGCGGTCCGCGTGGCCGTCCCAGTCGTTCGTTCCGGCCATGTAGAGGAGCGTGGATTCGTCCGCGCCGGGAGCCATGACAGACAATGCCGCAAGTGTAACGAGCGTACCGCCTATCACCACGCCGCCCGTTCCCGCCCAACCGGCCAATCAGCCGACGCAGGCGCGAAACGACAATAGCGACGCGGGTCGCTATCGTCTGACCATTGAGGCCGTCGGGGGTAATCGGTTCGTTTACAAGGTCCTGGATCGTGTGACGGGCGAGGTGATCCGGCAGTTGCCGCGTGAAGAAGTCGAAAAACTGATCAGCGACCCCGTCTATCGCAGGGGCGAGGTGGTCGACACCAAGGCCTAGGAGGGGCCGACAGCCGGGCCTGCGGGGAGGTCCGTCTGGTTTTCATCAACGCCGTCGGCTTGCCGGGGGCGCAATTATGGTTTCCGGGGCATTAACCATCTGATCACGACTCATGGTTAATGCTGACGCTAACAGAAGTCCGGGGCTCGAAGCCATGACCACCAGCGTCCACACCAACACCTCGGCGCTGATCGCGCTGCAGAACCTGAACCGCACCAACGACCAGTTGGCCGCCACCCAAAGCCGTGTGAACACCGGCCTGAAGGTTCAGGGCGCCAAGGACAACGCCGCTGTCTGGGCCGTCGCCCAGGGACAACGGGCGGACAGGGGCTCGCTGGAGGCGGTCACCACCAGCCTGAAACGCGCCACTTCGATTGCGGACGTATCCCTGGCCGCCGGGGAGCAGATTTCGGATCTGCTGATCGAGCTGAAGCAGAAGGCCACGGCCGCTGCGGACGAAAGCGCGACCCTGGCGATGCGCACGTCCTACAATGATGAGTTCCAGGCGCTGTTGAAGTCGATCAAGTCGTTTGCGGACAACGCCGTGTTCGATGGCGTCAACATCCTCAACGGCGCCGAAACCGATCCGATCAACTTCCTGGCCAGCGCGGATGGAGCCGAGACCATCGCCATGAAGCGCCAGGACATGAGCCTGACCGGCCTGGGCCTGGGCGGAGCGCCGGGCCCTGATCTGCTGGACAAGGCCAAGGCCGATGCGGCCCTGACGGCGATCAACACGGCGATCGCCACGAGCTCGGCCAATCTGGCGGAGTTGGGCGCGCAGGCCAAGCAGATCGAACGCCACACCACCTATGTCAGCAAGCTGTCCGACGCGCTGGAAGTCGGCATCGGCAATCTGGTGGACGCGGACCTGCCCAAGGAAAGCGCGCGTTTGCAGGCCCTGCAGGTCCAGCAGCAGCTGGGTGTTCAGGCCCTGTCGATCGCCAACCAGGCGCCGCAGATCATCCTGTCGCTGTTCAAGGGCTGACGGCGTGGCTTAAGGGTTCGTTATCACGGACTGCGGCACTGTAGAAAAGCGGAGCCGTGTGATGATCAACAACAGCTATCTGCTCGGTCTGTACGGCGCGACGAATCCCTATTCGTCCGGCGGACCCGCTCTGCCCAAACCCAAGACGCAGCCGACCGCGCCGTGGGCGTCGTCGGCGGCGACGACAAAGCCCAGCGACATGGTGCGCGCCGCCCTGGCCGGGCGTCGTCTGATCAACGAATCCGCCGTCAGCCTGGATATGGCGGGCGCATCGGCGGATTACCGCAAGCTGTTCGCCCTCTATCAGGGCCTGAACAGCCTCAGCGCCCTGGCCGACCGAGCCGGCGCCAAGGGCCTGACCAATCTGGAGGCCGACCAGCTTTCCCGCCGCTTTTCCGAAGGCCTGGCCGAGCTTTCGACCTATTTGTCGACGGCGGCGTTCTCGGACGTGCGTCTGGTCCAGGGCATCTCGCAGACGACGGTGAAGACCGGGGCCGCGATCGAAAAAGACCCTACCACCTATGTGACCCAGCCCATCCATGACGGCGCCCTGAGCGATCCGGTAAAGGCGTTTGAGGGGGACGTGCGGTTCGCGATCGGCGTGAAGTCCGGCTCAAGCACCAAAACCATCGCCATCGACCTGTCCGAGATGGGCGACACGCCCCGGACGATGGAAAACGTCGTCGATTACATCAACACCCAACTGAGCGACGCCGGGGTTCAGACCCGCATGGCGCGCGAGTTGATCCCGGCCCAGCCCAAGGTCATCAAGGCGGGCGACAAGAGCATCACCCTGCCTGCGGGGCCGGATCAATGGGCGCTGAAGGTGCGGGGCGGCACGGGCGAAACCGTCAGCTTCCAGGCCGTGGACACATCTGACGCCGTCTATGTGACCCAGGGCGTCGGCGCGAATAAAACCGCCCAACTTCTGAAGTTCCAGGTGGACGGCGGCGCTGCGCCTGCGGCCCAGCCGGGCGTCAACGGCTCGTTCTGGGTCGATGGACGGGTAGGGCAGACCAATCTTCCCGCAGGCGTCGACGCCATTCGCGCCAGCGCGGTCGGACCGGACGGGGCGTTGTGGGTGGTGGCGGACCTGACGTCCGGCGGAACCAACCAGCCGATCAAGGGCGCCCGCGACGTGGCCCTGATGAAGTTCGATTCGGCGGGAAACCTGCTGCAGACCAGTCTGCTGGGGGCGGCGTCCACGGCCAACGGCTATTCCATCGCCGTGGCGGACGACGGGCGTGTGGCGGTGGCGGGTTCCGTCATCGGCGCGCTGGAGCCGGGCAAGAGCGGGGATTCCCCGAAGACCGCCGACAGCTTCGTCACTGTGTTCGACAGCACCGGCAAGGAGATGTGGACCCAGCGTCGCGGGGCCAAGGCCGCCGATGAAGCGACCCAGGTCAGTTTCGGCCCGGACGGCGTGGTCTATGTCGCCGGTCGGTCGCAGTCGGCCATGCCGGGGACGACGGCGATCGGAGGCTGGGACTCCTATCTCCAGACCTTCAAGGAACAGAAGACCTCGGTCATCGGGCCGGTTACGGGCGTCAGCCTGTCGACGCTGCAGTTCGGTTCCACGGGCGATGATTCCGTCCAGGCCATGACCACGTCAGGCTCCAACATCTACACCGCCGGGGTTGAGAGCGGGCGTATTGTCGTGCGTCAGTTCACACTGGACGCCGCAGGCGTGCCGACCCTGGCCGCCACACGCGACCTGGGACGGGCCAACGGTCAGATCTCGGGCATCGCCGTCGAGAACGGCAAGGTGGTTCTGGCGGGCCAGACGGACAACCCGGCGCTGGACATCGGCACGGTCACCAACGCCCACGCAGGCGGCACGGACGTCTTTGTCGCCACGCTGTCGCTGGACCTGCAGGCCTCTGGCGACGACCGGCTGACCTATTTCGGCAGTGACGGAAACGACACCGCTGCGGATGTGGTGGTCAAGGACGGCAAGATCTGGATCACCGGCGCCCACCGCGACGCAGGCGCGGGCAAGACCGATCCGACCAGGGCCTATCTGGCGCGGCTGGACCTGGAGACGGGCGCGGTCGAGTACAATCAGACCTGGCGCGGCGACAATGATCAGGCGACGCCCAGCACCATCAGCATCGTATCCGGCGGCGCCAGCGTTCTGGATCGGCTGGGCCTGCCGCAGGGCGAGGTCATGCAGTCGGAATCCAAGCTTCTGACCGTCGCGACCTCGGCGCGGGCCGGGGATCAGTTCACCATCACGCCAGCGGGCGGCGGCCGGGCGGTGACGGTGACCATCGACGACAAGGACACGCTGGACACCCTGGCCAAGAAGATCACCAACGCCTCGAACCGCCAATTGAAGGTGACGGTCATCACCGATTCCAAGGTGAACCCGCCTGTGCAGCGGCTGCAGATCGTTGCGGCGGACAACAAGGAGGGGGCCGTGATCTCGGCGGGGGCGGCGGGCAAGGACGCGCTGGCGGCCCTGGGTCTGACGCCCGGGTTCGTCGGCAAGACGGGCGACAAGTCGGCCAAGACCTATGGCCTGAACCTGTCCAACACCTTGAACCTGAATGATCCGGCCAGCATCAAGGCGGCCATCGACAGTCTGGCGTCAGCCATGACCATCGTGCGGTCGGCCTACCGGTCGCTGGGGCCGCAGACGTCCACGAACAACACCATGACGGGCAAAGGCTCGTCGACCGCCTACCAGCAGGCGCAGCAGGCCAGTTATCAGGCGGCGCTGAACCGTCTGCTGGCCTAAAGCCGGTTCACGCCGCCCGTTGGCGGTTGACGCCTGGCGCCCCCTCGGGGTTATTGAACGCCTCAACCGCGAAAGCCCCCTATGGCCCTTCCGAAAGACAACCGCGTCATCATCGCCATTGGTGCGGCGGTGGTGATCCTCGCCGCCGTTGTGCTGGCTCTGATCTTTACGGGCGGGGGCGACAAGACGCCCGAGGCGCCGCCTGCATCGCGCGGCGGCCTGACCGTCGATCTAGCCGAGGCCCCGTCGCTGGAGCCGACGCGCGAACTGCGCTGCTTCGTCAATGGCCAGTTCGTGGGTTTGGCGACCCTGGCGGCCTGCGCCCAGAAGAACGGTCTGGCCACGGATGCGCTGGATGTGGGTCTGGACGCCACGGGCGCCCTGGCCGCCGCCCCGACGGCATCCTTTGCGCCGCCGCCCGAGGCGCCGCCGGTGCTGACGGTTGAACCTGATCCCACGACAGTCCTGCCGTCGCCCGATCGTCCGGTTAAGCCGGTGACGGCGCCGTCTTCCGGCGGCACCCAGTGCCTGCGCCATACCGGCGACGACTGGCGCGTCCTGTCGACGGGCATGAGCCTGAACGCCTGTGTTCAGGCCCTGTACGCCGGAACCTGCGTCCGTCCGGGCGAGGCGCAATACGGCCGCTGGGGCGACACCACCCTGCGTCTGGTGCCGCGCCGGGTCGAACAGTCGAACGACAACATCCGTTTCCGCACCCTGGCCGAACAGGACCGCAACTGCCAATTCACGGGGATGAACTGATGCGCGCGCTAGCAGTCACCGCCATCGTCGGCGCGGCCCTTCTGGGGGCGTGCAGCAACCAGCCCAAGTTCAAGTTCGAGCCGGGCGTCTGCTATTATGTCGCCGAGCCGACCTCCAACACGCCCAAGCTGCAGAAGCTGGCGGACGGTCAGGCCCAGCTGGAGTTGTGCGCTGCGCGTCTGGAGGAGATGCGTCTGCGCTTCCTGCGCATGGGCGGGTCGAACAATGAGGTGACCGGCGCCTATCAGGGGCGTTTCATCTTCATCGACCGCGAGGGCGTGAAGATCTCCAAGACCCTGACCGGCAGCCGCTTCTTCTCAATGGCGCGCACGGGCGACGGACGTCTGGCGATCCCGGGCGCGATCCAGCGTGATGAGACCGGCCGCCCCGTGGCGGTCGCGGCCGAGCCCGTCGCGCCATAACGACGTTGCGCGCAGGGACTTGCGTAGCGTGAACAAAGGTGGAACATTTGGTTAATCCACCGATTTGGCGGGCTTGGTGACGAAAGCGGCTGGCGGTGATCCGCCGCGCCTCTAAGACATCCGGCTGAATTAAGGGACGCACGACCTGGTCGGCCTCCCGCACGAGAAGGAAGAAGTCATGGCTGGATCAGTCAACAAGGTCATTCTGGTCGGTAATCTGGGCCGCGACCCGGAAATCCGCTCCATGCCGAACGGCGACCGCATCGCCAACCTGTCGATTGCGACCTCGGAAACCTGGCGCGACAAGTCCTCGGGCGAGCGCAAGGAAAAAACCGAATGGCACCGCGTCGTCATCTTCAACGACAACATCGTCAAGGTCGTTGAGAACTATGTGAAGAAGGGCTCGACCGTCTATATCGAGGGCGCGCTTCAGACCCGCAAATGGACCGACCAGCAGGGCGTCGAGAAATACTCGACCGAGATCGTGGTCAGCCGCTTCAAGGGTGAACTGACCATGCTGGGCGGCCGTTCGGAAGGCGGTTCGTCGGGCGGCGGTTACGGCGGCGGCGGCGGTGGTCGCGGCGACGACGACTATTCGTCGGGCTTCTCGACCGGCGGCGCCAACAAGCCCAGCGGTCCCAAGGAAAGCTACGACCTGAACGACGACATTCCGTTCTAAGAGGCATCAGGCGGTGGGGCGGTCTGCGTACAGTTATCGCGACGACCCCGCCGTTCCTGCGTTTCCGGACGACCGGCCTCTGGTTTTGTTCGACGGAGATTGCGCGCTGTGCTCCGGCTCGGCGCGCAAGATCCTGAAGGCGGATCGGACTGGCGTCTTCCGGCTGGCCCCGACCCAGTCCGAACTGGGGCGGGCGCTGTTGGTCCACTATGGCGTAGACCCTGACGATCCCTACACCATGCTGCTGGTTCAGGACGGGCGCGCGCATGAGCGCACCGACGCCGTTCTGGCCATCGCCGCGCGACTGCCGATGCCGTGGCGCCTCGCCGTGGTCGGGCGGATCGTACCGCGGTTCATCCGCGATTTCTTCTATGACTTCGTCGCCCGCCGTCGCCGCCGGTTTCCCGGTCAGGCCTGGTGCGCCATGCCTGAGGCGGGCGCATCGGCGGGGCGAGACTTGGCGGATCGGGTGCTGGGATGAGCGGGCGGGTTCTGGTGCTGGGCGCCAACGGCTTCATCGGCTCGCATCTGGCGGCGGCCCTTTCGGCTGACGGCTGGAGCGTGCGAGCGGGTGCACGCCGCATCGCTGAACCCGCGCGCCGGGCGCCAGACTTCGACTGGGTGGCGACGGACTTTTCCAGGCTGACGACGACTGAGGCCTGGGCGCCGTTGCTGGCGGGCGTTTCGGCGGTGGTGAACTGCGTCGGCGTGCTGCAGGACGGCGGCGGCGACAGCACCCGCGCCGCCCACGTCGACGGCCCCCGCGCCCTGATCGCGGCGTGCGAGGCTGTGGGCGTGTCGCGCCTGATCCATATCTCCGCCGTGGGCGCAGACGATGCGGCCGGCACCGACTATGCGCGGACCAAGGCTGAGACGGAACGTCTGGTTCAGGCCAGCAGTCTGGACTGGCTGATCCTGCGGCCGTCGCTGGTGGTGGATCGGGCGGCGTTCGGCGGCACGGGGCTGATCCGCGCGTTGGCGGCCTTTCCGCTGATCATCCCGGTGGTGGGGGGCGATCAGAGCTTCCGCCCGATCCCTCTGGGCGACCTCAGCGCCGCCGTCGTGGCGGCCCTGAAGCTCGGCGCCGTCTCACGCGAGACGCTGGACATGCCGGGACCGGAGGCGGTGACCATGGCCCAGACGGTGCGTCTGTATCGCGGCTGGATGGGGTTAAGGCCTGCGCCGGTGGTGCGTGTCCCGCGTGCTTTGGCGGCGCCCGCATTGGCGGTAGGCGACCTGCTGGGGCGGCTGGGCTGGTCGTCGCCGATCCGCACCACGGCGATCAAGCAGATGGATCACGACGTGTCCGGCCATGACAGCGGTTGGGCCGAGCGGTTGGGAGTGGCCTCGCGCGGGTTTTCGCGGTTTCTGGCCGAGACCCCGGCCTCGGTCCAGGATGTCTGGCACGCGCGGCTGTGGTTCGTTCGTCCGGTCGCCATCGCCACCCTGGGGTTGTTCTGGCTGGTGACCGGCCTGATCAGTTTCGGCCCCGGCTGGAACGGCGCCGTCGCCATACTGCATGAGGGCGGTTACGGCGGCTGGTCCGGGCCGGTCGCCTGGTGGGGCGCGCTGCTGGACGTGGTGCTGGGTCTGGCCCTGTTCGTGCGGCCCTGGACGGCGCGGGTGGCCGTCTTCATGTGTCTGGCCACGGTCGGCTATCTGATCGCCGGGACGCTGAGCCTGCCGCACTATTGGATTGATCCGCTGGGGCCGTGGCTGAAGGTCTTGCCGATGATGGCCCTGTGCCTGTTCGTCGCCGCCACGGACGCCCGCCGATGAGCCTCTATGTCCTGCTGAAGATCATCCACATCCTGTCTGGCGCGGTGCTGTTCGGCACCGGCGCGGGCATCGCCTTCTTCATGCTGCGCGCCCATGCGACCAAGGATGCGAAGACGGTGGCGGATGTCGGCAAGATCGTCGTTCTGGCCGATTTCGTCTTCACCGCCAGCGCCGTGGTGGTCCAGCCGATCAGCGGTCTGGGCCTGATCAATCTGCAGGGCTGGTCGCTGACCAGTCCGTGGCTGCTGGCGGCCTACGGCCTGTATGTTCTGATCGGCGTGTGCTGGTTGCCGGTGGTGTGGATCCAGTATCGGATGATGAAGCTGGCCGAGCGGGCGGCGGGGCAGGGCGCGCCGTTGCCGCCCGCCTATCACCGCCTGTTCCGCTGGTGGTTCGGTCTGGGCTGGCCCGCCTTTGCAGGGGTGCTGGCCATCTATTGGCTGATGGTGGCCAAGCCGGAGTTCTAGGGCCGGGCGTTGAAACGGCTGCGTGCGCCTGCTGCGGCCAGCGCTTCGCGGACGGCGACGGTCAATTCGTCCATCGTCGCCACCTGACGCACGCCATAGGCGGCTGAGGTGATGTCGACATTGCCCTTTCGCCAGAACCCGTCGGGGGCCAGAACGATCAGTTTTCCGCCCCGCGCGTGCAGGCCCATCTCCAGCAGGCTGACGGGGCTTTGCGTGCCGGGCGCGAAATACATGACGATGACGTCGGCGGCCTCAAGCGCGTTCAGCTCCCACTCGACCTGGCGACGGAACTCGGGTTCGTCGGCGTCGGGTCGCCAGGCGGGGTTCCAGTCGGGACGGCGCGGATTCAGGATGACGACATCCATGTCGGACAGGGCCGCCGTCATGGCGGCCTGCCAGTCCGGCGCGCCGCCCATGTCGATGCTGCCGCCCAGAAAGACGCGCGGACGCCGGTTGTCGATGGGCAGGGGCTGGGGCGAGGTCACCAGCAGCGGGCCCTGCGCCACCTGGGGCTGGGCCTGAGTCTGGGCCAGGGCGGGGGTGGACAGAAGGCTCAGCGCCAGAAGGCTCGCAGCGGCGGTGAATGACGGCTTCATCAGGCGGCCTCTCGATTCAGGAATGCGGCGACATAGCATTGCGGGTCCGAAAGGGCAGGGTGGTCAGCGAAAGGAATGCTCATTGAACGTGAGGCGCGGCCGGGCGCCGTCTGTGGCATTCGGTTCGACATGACCGCCGCCCAGCCCGCACCGAAGCCGACGCCTGCAAAGCCCCATGCCCTGACCGGTCTGGAGATCGCCGCCATTGTGGCGATCATCGTGGTGTGGGGGGTGAACAATGCGGGCGCCAAACTGGCGACCGAGCATCTCAGCCCGCTGCTGGTCGGGGCGATCCGGTTCGGCATCGCCAGCGCCTGTCTGTTCGCCTTTGTGCGGCCGCCGTTTCCCGACTGGAAAAGCCTGCTGATCATCGTGCTGGTGGGCGGGCCGATCCAGTATGGGCTGGTCTATACGGCCTATTGGCTGGCGCAGGACATCAGCCCGGTGACCGTAGCAAACCAGTTGTGGATTCCCTTCACCTCCCTGTTTGCCTTCCTGATTTTGGGCGAGCGGTTGAGCCGGGGCGCGCTGGTCGGCATGGGCATCGCCTTTGTCGGGGTGGCCTGGATGACGCTGGACGCCCACGCGCTGCAGGACTGGCGCGCGATTCTGGTGGGGATTTCCGCAGGCGCGGCCTGGGCGCTGGCGACGGTGGTGGCGCGGCGCACGACCTCCATCCCGCCGCTGAAGATGCAGGGGCTGCTGGCGGTGGGAACCCTGCCGGTGCTGGCGTTCGGCTCCTTGGTGTTCGAGCATGATCAGATTGACGCCATCCGCGCCGCGCCGCCGATGGTCTGGGTTTCGCTGATCTGGGCCGGGGTGGTGTCGTCTGTTCTGGCCACGACACTGTTGTTCTGGCTGGTTCAGCGACGCGAGGCGGGGCGGGTGACGCCCTATCTGCTGGCGACGCCCGTGGTGTCGATTCTGATCGGATGGACCCTGATGAACGACGTGCTGACGCCGCAGATTCTGACCGGCGCCGCCATCGCCATGGGCGGGGTCGTGCTGGTGGCCCTGGCCGAACGGGGCTTGCGCGCGGGGGCCGCCAAGGCTTGATCTGTCTCCTGAGCAGATCAGGAGCTGTCATGTCCCACATCCCTGTGGACCCCGACCACGTATCCCGGCGCTGGTTGGGAAAGTCGTCAAAAGACCTGCAGGCCAATGAAGCCAGCGTCGTGCGCCGCGCCGCCGAGCGACGCCCCATCACCGAAGACATCAATGAGACCTTCGATCAGGAGCAGAGCTTCGGCGATCGTCTGGCGGACCGCGTGGCCTCGTTCGGCGGGTCCTGGCCCTTCATCATCGCGTTCGGCGTCTTCCTGCTGGTCTGGACGGCGCTGAACATCGTCCTGCGCAAGGATGCGTTCGACCCCTATCCCTTCATCTTCCTGAATCTGGTGCTGTCGATGCTGGCGGCGGTGCAGGCGCCGGTCATCATGATGAGCCAGAACCGGCAGGCGTCGAAGGACCGGCTGGATGCGGGCAACGACTATCAGGTCAACCTGAAGGCCGAGATCGAGATCATGGCCCTGCTGGAGAAGGTCGAACACCTGACCGCGCGCCAACAGGAACAGACCGAACTGATCCAGCGGCTGCTCCAGGACAGAAACGCCCGCTGAACCGAAGTCCAGCGGGCGCGCTCGCCTTCAATGAAAGGGGGTTCTAGCTGGCCGTCAGCGCCGCGCAGGCCACGCGGTCGCCCGCGCCGCCGATGGGCTGGCTGCTATGATCGTCAGGGTTGGCGTGGATGATGATGGCCGAGCCGTCGGCGTCCCACAGCCATTGGCCGGGACCCTCGGTCGAAATCCGGGCGCGGGTGGTGAAGACCTCGGCGTTCACCTTGCCGTCCGCACCGGCGAAGACATTGGGCAGGTCGCCGTCATCAGGACCAGCGGGGTTCAGAAGCCCGTGGGGCTGTTTCGGATCGCCGTGATTGATGTGGGCGCCGGACGAGGTGAAGGGCGCCTCACAGGCGGCGGTGGCGTGGATGTGGATGCCATGCCAGCCGGGCGTCAGGCCCGAGGCCTCGATCTTGATCAGCAGGCCGGTCGATCCCTGGCGCAGTTCGACATGGCCGATGTTGGCGCCCTGGGCGTTGACCAGAACGGCCTGACCCGTCGTGCCGACAGGCGCGCGTTCGGCGTGGGCATGAGGGCTGTCGGCGGTCGAGGCGCAGGCGGCGAGCGGGGCCATCGGCACGGTCAGGGCCAAGGCGGCGGCGAGCATGGGCAGACGCATATGGAAAGTCCTTTCAGAGACGGGCTTTCACGGCGACGTCGCTTTGCCACCGAGCCCCTTGAATGCTAGAAATCGTCACAACGGATCACGTTCCGATTCCGGCCGCATAAAGCCACGCTTCATTGACCGACGACAGCTACGAAAACGCCGCGACCCCGATTAACAGCGGAGGCGGCGGCTCCGACATTTCCACGATCACGATTGAGGACGAACTGAAGCGTTCGTACCTCGACTACGCCATGAGCGTGATCGTCTCGCGGGCGCTTCCTGACGCCCGTGACGGCCTGAAGCCGGTTCACCGTCGCATCCTGTATTCGATGCACGACCTGAACATGACGCCGGAGCGCAGCTATTCGAAATGCGCCCGCGTGGTCGGTGACGTGCTGGGCCGGTTCCACCCCCACGGCGACGCCTCGGTCTATATGGCCCTGGTGCGGATGGCGCAGCCCTTCTCGATGGGTCTGATGCTGGTCGACGGCCAGGGCAACTTCGGCTCGGTCGACGGCGATATGCCCGCCTCGATGCGTTACACCGAGGCCAAGATGGCCCCGGCGGCTGTGGCCCTGATGGCCGACATCGACAAGGACACCGTCGATTTCCAGCCGAACTACGACGAGAAGGAACTGGAGCCGGTCGTTCTGCCGAGCCGGATTCCGAACCTGCTGGTCAATGGCGCGGGCGGCATCGCCGTCGGCATGGCGACGAACATTCCGCCGCATAACCTGGGCGAGGTCGTGGATGCGGCCCTGGCCCTGCTGGACGATCCCAACGTTTCCGACGACGCCCTGCTGGACATCGTGCCCGGTCCCGACTTCCCGACGGGCGGCGAGATCATGGGCCGCACGGCGCCGCGCAACGCCCTGCGCGACGGTCGCGGCTCGGTCATCGTGCGCGGCCGCGCCTCGGTCGAGGAGATCCGCAAGGACCGCGAAGCCATCGTGGTCACGGAACTGCCGTTCCAGGTCAACAAACAGACCCTGATCGAACGCATCGCCGAAATGGTGCGCGAGAAGCGTCTGGAAGGCATTTCCGATGTTCGCGACGAATCCGACCGTCAGGGCATGCGGATCGTCATCGAGCTGAAGCGCGACGCCTCGGGCGATGTGATCCTGAACCAGCTGTGGCGCTATACCGCCATGCAGTCGTCGTTCGGCGTCAACATGCTGGCGCTGAACCACGGTCGCCCGGAACAGATGGGCCTGCGCGATCTGCTGCAGATCTTCCTCGACTTCCGTGAGGAGGTGGTGGTCCGCCGCGTCAAGTTCGAGCTGAACAAGGCCCGCGACCGCGGCCATGTGCTGGTCGGTCTGGCCGTCGCCGTCGCCAATATCGACGAAGTGATCCACATCATCCGCTCGTCGGCCGACCCCAGCGAGGCGCGCGAGCGTCTGCAGGCCAAGGCCTGGCCGGTGGGCGACATGATGGCTCTGGTCGAGCTGATCGCCGACCCCCGCACAGTCATCGTCGAGGGTGACAAGATCCGCCTGACCGACGAACAGGCCCGCGCCATCCTGGCCCTGACCCTGTCGCGCCTGACCGGCCTGGGTCGCGATGATATCTTCGGCGAGGCGCATAGTCTGGCCGATACGATCCAGGGCCATCTGACCATCCTGTCGGACCGCAAGAACGTCCTGGCCATCATTCGCGACGATCTGATCGACGTGAAGGACAAGTTCGCCGTTCCGCGCCGCACCCTGATCGGTGAAGGCGACGGCGAGATGGAGGACGAAGACCTGATCCCGCGCGAGGACATGGTCATCACCGTCACACACAGCGGCTATGTCAAACGCGTCGCCCTGAACGCCTATCGGACCCAGCATCGCGGCGGCAAGGGCCGCAGCGGCATGTCGATGAAGGATGAGGACGCGATCACCAGCGTCTTCAGCGCCTCGACCCACACGCCGGTCCTGTTCTTCGCCACCAACGGCAAGGCCTACAAGCTGAAGACCTGGCGCCTGCCGCTGGGCAATCCGCAGTCGCGCGGCAAGGCCTTTGTGAACCTGCTGCCCATCGAGCCGGGCGACAGCATCATGAATGTGCTGCCGTTGCCTGAGGACGAGGCGACCTGGGGCGACTACGACATCATGTTCGCCACCTCGACGGGCGACGTGCGCCGCAACAAGCTGTCGGACTTCGCCACGGTGAACCGCGCGGGCAAGATCGCCATGAAGCTGGAAGGCGAGGACCGGATGGTCGGCGTGGGCCTGTGCACGGCGGACGACGACGTGCTGCTGACCACGGCGCTGGGCCGCGCGATCCGCTTCAAGGCCGACGACGTGCGCGTGTTCAAGGGCCGTGATTCCACCGGCGTTCGGGGCGTGCGTTTGCAGGACGGCGACGAGGTCATCTCCATGGCCATTCTGGGCCGCGTGGACGCGACGCCGGAAGAACGCTCGGCCTACGTCAAACACGCCAACGCCATGCGTAAGGCGCTGGCTGGCGCAGATGCCGAGGATGATGCAGCGCCGGTCGAGGCCGAAGATGAAGTTGCCGACGCCGTCCTGTCGGTCGAGCGGATCGCGGAGCTGGGCGCGGCTGAGCAGTTCATCCTGACGGTCACGGACTCCGGCTTCGGCAAGCGGTCGTCGGCCTATGAATATCGCCGCACGGGTCGCGGCGGTCAGGGTCTGACGGCGCACGGTCTGGGTGGACGCGCAGGCACGCGCCTGGCGGCGGCCTTCCCGGTCGAGGAGACCGACGACCTGCTGCTGGTCACCTCGGGCGGTCAGATGATCCGCACCCGCATCGATCAGGTCCGCATCGTCGGCCGCTCCAGCCAGGGCGTCACCATCTTCCGCACCGGCAAGGACGAGAAGGTCGTCTCGGTCGAACGTCTGCCCGAAAGCGGCGGCGATGACGAAGCCGATGCTGTCGGCGAAGAGGGCGGCGAAGCTTAAGGCCTAACCCTCTCCCGCCGGGAGAGGGCTTGAGCGCACGGCGGCGTAGTCGTCGTTCTGGCGCGAAAGGGTGAGGGGCGTTGAAGCGAGATGGCTCAACGCAAAACCCTCATCCGGCCCTGCGGGCCACCTTCTCCCGACGGGAGAAGGACAGGAAAGGGGGAGCGAGCGTGTTGTCGGAAATCCTGATCGACGGCTGCCCCGCTCGTGCCGACGACCTCAGCCATTTTGTTCTGTCCAACTATGGCGCCTTCACCTCCATGCAGGTCGAGGACGGGGGCGTGCGGGGCCTGGACCTGCATCTGGCGCGTCTGGAGGCCGAGGCGGTGGAGTTGTTCGGCGTCGCCGTGCCGCAGGCTTTGTTGCGCGAGCGAATGCGACAGGCCCTGGATGGTCGTGGGGGCCGGTTCAGCCTGCGGGTCAATCTGTTTTCAGAGGCGATCAGCCTGCGGTCGCCGGATGCGGTGGTTCAGCCGCGTGTCCTGACCACGCTTTCCCCGCCTGCCTCGGCCCTGACCAAGCCCCTGCGGCTGAAGACGCAGATCTATGCGCGCGAAGTCCCGGACCTGAAACACGCCGCGACCCTGGGCCTTACCCGCGCGCGGCGTCTGGCGGCGCAGGCCGGTTTCGACGACGCCCTGTTTGTTGATGCGGACGGACGGATATCCGAAGGCAGCATCTGGAATATCGGCTTCATTCAAGGCGACGCTCTGGTCTGGCCAGAGGCGCCGATGCTGGGCGGAACGGGGCAGGGGCTGCTCCAACGCGGCGCCGCAGAGGTCGGCTGGAGCAGCGCGACACGTCCGATCCACTTAAGTGAACTGGCCGATTTCGACGCCGCCTTCATCTGCAACAGCGCCACACCGTCCTGTGCGGTGGCGGCGATTGATGATCATTCCTTCAGCACATCCGACGCCCTGATGGTCCGATTGAATGACCTCTGGCGATCAAACCCGTGTCAGACGATCTAGGCCGCTCATTTCGCACCTGCTAAGTGGCGGTCAACAGCGGGCGACAGGCTGGGGAGAAACGCATGCGTATCGGTCTATATCCGGGCACCTTCGATCCGGTGACGAACGGCCATACCGACATCATCAAACGGGCGCTGAAGCTGGTGGACCGGCTGGTCATCGGCGTGGCCCAGAATGATGAGAAGGGGCCGCTTTTCTCCACCGCCGAGCGCGTCGAGATGCTGCGGGCCGAGGTTGCGCCGCTTGGCGGCGACATCGTGGTCCAGCCCTTTTCGACCCTGCTGATGCATTTCGCCGAAGAACTGGACGCCAGCGTCATCATTCGGGGTTTGCGCGCGGTCGCCGATTTCGAATACGAGTTCCAGATGACGGCCATGAACCAGCGCCTCAATCAGGACATCGAGACGGTGTTCCTGATGGCTGATCCGCGGCATCAGGCCATTGCTTCACGGCTGGTCAAGGAAATCGCCCGTCTGGACGGCGCGATCGACAGTTTCGTCAGCCCTGCCATCGCCGAACGCGTGCGGGCCAAGGTCAAGAACAAGGGATGAGCTCTGGAATGCGTCTTGGTGTAATCGCGGCGGCCGCCGCCGCTCTTCTCGCGTCCGGCGTGGCGTCGGCTCCGGCCCTGGCTCAGACGGGGGGCCAGACGGGGGCCTCGGCTGCCGACTGGCGCACGGTCGATCCCGATAATCTGCTGGTCATAGACACCAACAAGGGCCGGGTTTTGGTGGAGCTGTCGCCGCTGGCGGCGCCGAACCATGTGGAGCGCATCCGCACCCTGGCCAATCAGGGCTTCTATGACGGACTGAAGTTCCACCGGGTGATCCCGAACTTCATGGCCCAGACCGGCGACCCCAAGGGCACCGGCGAGGGCGGCAGCGAATTGCCGGACCTGAAGGGCGAGTTCAGCTTCCGCCGGGGTCGTGACGCGGGCTTCACCCAGGTCGAGAACGCGGGCCAGGGCATCGTCGGTCTGGTGGGAACCCTGCCGGTCCAGACCCAGCCGAACGCCCAGATGATGATCACGTCGGACTTCAAGGTCGACGCCAACGGCCTGTTCTGCCCCGGCGTGTTCGGCATGGCCCGCGCCAGTTCGCCCGACAGCGCCAACAGCCAGTTTTATCTGATGACCGGCGCCAACACGAACCTGAACGGCATCTACACCGCCTTCGGCCGCATCGTGTCCGGCCTGGATGTGGTCCGCAGTCTGAAGGCGGGTTCGGAGGCCCAGGACGGCAAGGTGACCGACCCGGACACCATGACTCATGTGCGCATGGCCTCGGCCATCCCGGCAGCCCAGCGTCCGACCGTGCGGGTGCAGAACACTGCCAGCGCCGCCTTCGCCCAGCACATCGAAGAGACGCGCACGGCCAAGGGCTCCAGCTTCAACATCTGCGACGTTCAGCCCGTGGCTGAAGTCAGCGGGGGCTGATCAACACGATGAAGGCGGGGGCATGGGCATGAAACGGATTCTGTTGGCGGGGGCCGTGCTGGCCCTGCTGAGCGGCGCGGCCCAGGCGCGGCCGGTTGAGGCGCAGCAGGCCGAACCGGTGTTCCCGCCGCCGCCGCCCGTGCCGACGGAATGGCGCACGATCCCGCCGCAGAACCTGTTGGTCATCGAAACGACCAAGGGCCAGATCCTGGTCGAACTGGCCCCCCAGATCGCGCCGGGTCATGTGGAGCGAATCCGCCTGCTGGCGTCGCGCGGCTTCTACGACAATCTGACCTGGCACCGGGTGATCGACTGGTTCATGGCCCAGACGGGCGATCCGCTGGGCACCGGCGACGGCCAGAGCTACTACCCGGACCTGAAGGCCGAGTTCACCTTCCGGCGCGGGCCGGACATGCCGTTCGCGCCGGTTGCGACCCCGATGGGATCGGTTCTGGGCTTTGTCGATTCCGTGCCGGTTGAGACCCAGCCGGATGCGGCCATGGCGGGAACGCCGGATCGCAAGGTTCATGGCTGGGGCCTCTATTGCCCCGGCGTCGCGGGCATGGCGCGTGACGAGGCCAATGACAGCGCCAACAGCCAGTTCTTCCTGATGCGTCAGGCCTATCCTTCGCTGGACAAGCGTTACACCGTCTGGGGGCGGGTGGTGTCCGGTCTGGACGTGGTGCGGGCGCTGAAATCCAGCCCCAATCCTGACGGCATGGTCGAAGGACCGGACCGGATGACGCAGGTGCGGGTGGCGTCGGACCTGCCCGTGACGGCGCGTCCGTCGGCGGCGGTGCTGAACACCACCTCGGCGACTTTCGCCGCCATCGTGGAGCACGCGCGTCAGGCCAAGGGCGCAGACTTCTCCATCTGCGATATTGAACTGCCTGTGCGCGTGACCTCGCCGACGGCGGCGCCCGCCGCTTAGGCGGTCGCCGCTGCGCCCTTGCCGCCGCGACCCCGTCTGCGCCGACGACGGCGTGAGGGGCGGACGGGTTTGCTGGCTTCGCGCATCTGCTGCAGCAGCAGGCCTTCGCGCAGGCCCCGGTCGGCGACGCGCACGCGTTCGGACGGCCAGGCGCGTTGAATGGCCTCAAGGATCGCCGCGCCCGCCACCACCAGATCGGCGCGATCGGGACCGATGCAGGCCTCCCTGGCGCGGCCTTCTGGGCCCAGGGCCTTCAGCCGGTCAGCCGCCGCCTCGCAATCGGCGCGCGTCATCCACAGGCCGTCGACCCGGTCACGGTTGTAGCGCGGCAGTTTCAGGTGGATGCCCGCCAGGCTGGTGATCGCGCCCGACGTGCCGACCAGATGGCCCCGGTTCTGGGCGAACAGGTCGCGGATTTCCGGCTGGTCGATCCCACCCGCCGCAATGGCCAGGCCCATATCGGCGACCATGGCCTCGTACCAGTCTTCACCGGCGTTTGTGGGCTCGGGGTGACGTTCGGCCAGGGTGACCACGCCCAGAGGCGCCGACATCCAGGCGGTGGTCGTGAAGCCTTCGCTCTCGCGCAGCAGCCAGGCCAGTTCTGTCGATCCGCCGCCCACGTCGATGACCAGTGCGGCCTGCGCCTTGGGGTCGATCAGGTTCAGACAGCCCTCGACCGCCAGCCGTGCCTCTTCCGCCGGGTCGATGATGCGAAGTTTCAGGCCGGTGCCCAGGCGCACGCGTTCGATGAACTCGGCCCCGTTGGCGGCGGCGCGGCAGGCCTGGGTGGCGACGGCGCTGAGACGGGAGGGATCGACGCCCTTTCGCGCCACCCGCTCGGCGCACAGGGCCAGGGCGTCATAGGCCCGGTCCATCGCGCGGTCGTCCAGCCGCCCCGTCAGGGACAGGCCTTCGCCCAGCCGCACAATGCGACTGAAACTGTCGACGACGCGGAAGCCCTCACGCAACGGGCGCGCGATCAGCAGTCTGCAATTGTTGGTCCCCAGATCGAGCGCGCCAAAGAGCGGCGCATCCCGACCCGACGCATCCCGATTGCGGGATGGCTGGGACCGCTCGTCGCGCCGTCGTGGCGCGCCGTGGGTCTCCGGCATGGGCCGTATCCAATGTGGGCGGTCCAAAGCGGCGCCCGTCGGGTCGAACCTAACCCGAGGCAATCGTCCGCGCCAAGCCAATCTGTCAGGAAGATGAACGGGCCTGTGGGCGTCCGCTTCAGCCCACGGAGCGTATGAAGGTCATCATGACCCAGATTCACACCACGCGCTTCAGCCTCGGCCAGGTCGTTCGGCACCGCGACGACGCCTTTCGCGGCGTCGTGATCGACGTTGATGCGGGCTATGCGGGGGCGGTCGGCGAAACGGGCGACGTCTCGCCGGAACAGCCCTTCTACCGCGTCTTCGCCATAGGCGACGCAGGCGGTTTCGTCGCCTATGCCGCCGAGGCCGTGCTGGAGGACGACGCCGATCAACTGACCGTCGCCGACGAACAGCGGTGGTTCACCATTGACGCCAAGGGGCATCACGCACCGCTGGACATGCGACTGCACTGACCCTTGGAAGCGAGTGGGGTGGATGGCTATATGCCCTCAAAAGAGGAACCGCTCTCCATGTCTGATTTCGAGCACGTCTTCGAAAAACCCCCGGAAGGCGCCGCCGCCGACTGGACGATCCCGCAGAACTGGGCCGCCTATACCGAGGTCGAGCACCAGACCTGGGACACCCTGTACGCCCGCCAGATGAAAATCCTGCCGGGCCGCGCCAGCCAGGCCTTTCTGCGGGGGCTGGAGGCGCTGGACCTGAACGCGGGCGGGATACCCGACTTCGACGTCATCAATCCCAAGCTCCAGGCCCTGACCGGCTGGACGGTGGTCTGCGTGCCGGGGCTGGTGCCGGACGAGGTGTTCTTCGACCATCTGGCCAACCGCCGCTTCGTGTCGGGTCAGTTCATCAGGAAGCCGGATCAGCTGGATTACCTGCAGGAGCCGGACATCTTCCATGATGTCTTTGGCCATGTGCCGATGCTGACTGATCCCGATTTCGCCGCCTACATGGAAGCCTATGGCAAGGGCGGACAAAGGGCGGCGTCATTGGGCATGCTGCCGAATCTGGCGCGTCTGTACTGGTACACGGTCGAGTTCGGCCTGATGAAGGAGGCTGACGGCCTTCGCATCTATGGCGCGGGCATCGTGTCGTCGGCGACGGAAAGCGTGTTTGCGCTGGACGATGCCTCGCCGAACCGCCTGGGCTTTGATCTGGAGCGGGTGATGCGGACCCTGTACCGGATCGACGACTTCCAGCAGGTCTATTTCGTCATCGACAGCATCGAGGCGCTGAAGGAAGTGACGCTGAAGGACTTTGGTCCCGTCTATGCCGCGTTGAAGGGGCAGGATGATCTGGCCATTGAAACCATACTGCCGACCGACAACGTCATCACTCACGGCACCCAGGCCTATGCCGAAAACGGCGGGCGTTTCGCCGCCTGACCGTCAGGGGCGCTGGAACGGATAATAGTCGGCGCCCAGGTCCAGAACGCCGGTCAGTTCGTCCAGCGCGCCACGGCTTTCATCCAGCAGCTTGGGATCGGCCAGATCAGCGGGGCGAAGTTCGTCGCGATACCAGCGGTTCGCCCAATCCGACAGGCGCGCGTGCAGGGCGTCGGTCAGGCGCATGGCGGGGTTGGTCGCCGCCAGTTCCGCCTCGTTCAGCACGACGCGCAGACGCAGACAGGCGGGGCCGCCGCCGTTCCGCATCGACTGGCGCACATCGACATACTGGACGCGGCCGATGGGGCCGTTGGACCTGGCGATCCGTTCAGCGACGGCATGGCTTCGCGCGTTGTCGCGGGTTTCTGTCGGGCAGATCAGGGTCAGACGGTCTTCGCCCGGAACCTGGATCAGCATGGAGTTGAACAGATAGCTTGAGATCGCGTCGGCCAGGGGCAAATCGGCGTTCGAGACCTCGACGAATTGGGGTTCGAACAGGCCGTCGGCGGCGCGACGGATGGCGGCCTTGGTCGCGTCCGTGTCCTCAAACGCCAGTTCGTGGAAGAACAGGGTGTCCAGCGCCCCGACGCAGACCACGTCGTTATGGAAGGTCCCGCCCGCGATGGCGGCGCGCGACTGCTGGGCCAGGACGGGGCGTCCGGCCTCATGGCGGCGGACGATGGCCTCGGAGGCCTGGCGCGTCTGGCGGGCGGGGAAGGGGCCGTCCCATGCCTCGAAGGCGTCGCGACCCCAGACCAGCAGATTGACCCCGCGACCGCCGTGCGTGGCGCACAGGCGGACGTGGTTGGCGGCGCCCTCGTCGGCCAGATGGGCGACGGCGGGCAGGGCGTCGTGGACGGCGAACCGGGTCGCGTCCGGGAACAGGGCGTCCAGCGCCCGCTTCGTCTGCTGATGCTCCAGACTGCGGTGCAGATTGGTGTGCAGGTTGGCGGGGGTGAAATGCACCCGTCCGTCAGCGGCGTCGCTGGACGGCGTCACGGTCGCGGCGTTGGCGGCCCACATGGGCGAGGCGGAACAGGCGGCGGCGGCGAAGGACGGCGCGTTTCTCCATGCGCGTTCCAGCACCTGTCCATCCGTGCCGGAGAAGCCCAGCGACCGCAAGAAGGGGATGTTGGGCCGTTCGTGCGGGGGCAGGACGAACTGGGGCAGGCCCAGGTCGGCCAGGAGCTTCATCTTGTCGAGGCCCTGCAACACCGCCGCGCGCGGGTTCGACGCCTCGCCCTTGTTCAGGCTGGAGGCCAGATTGCCCGGCGACAGGCCCGCGTAGGAGTGGGTCGGCCCGATCAGACCGTCGGCATTGGCTTCGACAGCGGTGTTCATCGCAGCCCCTTGATCTCGCCTTCGATGTTGGCGACCGCATCGGCTTCGAAACTGGCGACCGGATAGGCGCAGTAGTCGGCGGCGTAATAGGCGCTGGGGCGGTGGTTGCCGCTGGCGCCCAGTCCGCCGAAGGGCATGTCGCCCGCAGCGCCCGTGGTCGGACGATTGAAGTTGACCACGCCCGCACGGATGCGGCGGATGAAGTGGTCCCAGGTCTTCGGATCATCGCTGACCAGACCGGCGGACAGGCCGTAGCGGGTGGCGTTGGCGGCGGTGATGGCGGCCTCGAACGTCGGGACACGGATGACCGACAGGAAGGGGGCGAAGATTTCTTCGTCCGGCACGTCGACGCCGGTCACGTCGATGATGGCGGGTTTGACGAAGGCGCCGGGCAGGTTGGCGACAGGACCCGAGGCGCGAATGACCTTGGCGCCCATGTCGATCCGTTCTTGAAGCGCCTTCAGGGCCGCCTCCGCCGCGCGGGCGGAGATCAGCGGCCCGGCGTAGGGTTCGGGATCGCTGTCCCACGGGGCGAAGTTCAGGCGGTCGGACAGGGCGGCGACGGCCTCGATGACGGCGTCGCCTTGCGCGCCTTCCGGCACGATCAGACGGCGCGCGCAGGAGCAGCGCTGGCCGGTGGTGATGAAGGCGGACTGAACGGCGATGCCCGCCACGGCCTGTGCGTCCGCCGCATCCCAGACGACCAGCGGATTGTTGCCGCCCAGCTCCAGCGCCAGGATGACGTGGGGATCGTCCGCGAACTTCCTGCGGAAATGCGCGCCCGCCGCGCCCGAGCCGGTGAACATCAGGGCGTCGATGCCGGCGTCCAGCAGGGCCGCTCCTGTCTCACGCCCGCCCTGAACCACATTGACCGCGCCGGTCGGCAGGTCGGCGGCGGCGAAGGCCTCGGCCATCACCTGACCGACCAGGGGCGTCTCTTCCGAGGGTTTGAAAACCACCGTGTCGCCCGCCAGCAGAGCTGGGACGATATGGCCGTTGGGCAGATGGCCGGGGAAGTTGAACGGGCCAAGCACCGCCGCCACGCCATGCGGGCGGTGGCGCAGGGTGGCGCGGCCAAAGCCCGTGTCGCTGGTGCGCTCGCCGGTGCGTTCGTCATAGGCGCGGATCGAGATGTCCACCTTGCCGATCATGGCTGCGGCTTCGGTTTTCGTCTCCCACAGCGGCTTGCCAGTTTCGCGGCTGATGGCCTCGGCGATTTGGGGGGCGCGGTCCTTCAGCACGGCCTGATAGCGTTTGACGGCGTCGATCCGCTCGGCGCGCGGACGGTCGGCCCAGTCGGGGAAGGCGGCGCGGGCGGCGTCGACGGCGGACTGGACCTGGGCTGGGCTGGCGGCCTGGCCCTCCCAGTTCACGGCTTCGGTCGTGGGATCGATGGATTTGAAGACGGTCATGATTTCACACGGATCGTTGCGCCGTTTCTGATCTTCAGCGCGGCGGCGGTTTCGGCGGTCAGGCGGGCGATCTCGCCGTCGATGTCGCATTTGGCGCGCACGGCGCGGAAGGCGGCGATGCTGTCGGTCGAGATCAGGGCGGGCAGTTCGGCCTCGACATGGTCGGTGATCTCCAGCCGCAACTGACGCGCATCGCGCACGGTGCGGATGTTGTCGCGGCCGCAAGAGACCGTGGGACCGGCGTCGAAAATGTCCACCAGACCGTTGGGCCGGAACCCTTCGCTTTCCAGCAGGGCCATCGCGGGCACGCCCTGCGGATGGACCTTGCCGATCACGGCGCGGGCCGGTTCAGGCAGCAGTTCGGTGTAGATCGGGTGGCGCGGGGCCAGGTCGAGGATGAACTGTTTGTCGGTGGAGCCGGTCATCCGGTCGGCGTCGTCGAACTCCATCGGGAAGAATTTGTGCGCCACATGGTCCCAGAAGGGGCAGGCGCCGTCTGGCGTGAAGACGCCGCGCAGTTCGGCCAGCACATTCTCGGCGAACAGTTCGGGCTGGGCGCCGATCAGCATGTAGCGCGACTGGCTGAGCAGACGCCCCGCGCCGCCCTTGCGCCGGTCGGCCTTCAGGAACAGCGACCCCACCTCGGTCCAGCCGGTGCATTCATTGACCAGCACCAGGGTCTGGTGATCCAGTTTGACCCCGATGGACGGCGAAGACGCCGTATTGTTCACCACGCGGAACGAGAAGAAGGGACGTTTCAGGCCGACCGTCGCCTTGACCGACCCGACGCCGTCGATGTCGCCGGTGTCGCCGTCCTCCAGCATCAATGTGTACCAGGCCTCTTGAGGCGCGACCTGGCCGCGGAAGCTGGCCTGGCTGAGCTCCAGCCGTTCGGACAGGGCGTCGGGGTCTTCGGTCAGGCTGGTGAAGCCGGGACCGGACAGGATGGCCAGTTCCAGCAGGTGGTCGAGATCAGCGGGACCGGCGGGGCGGACGACAAGCATTCAGAGGGTTTCCATCCGCAGGGATTTCAGTTTGGCCGCGTCAATCTCGCCCGAGGCGATCTTGCACAGGATCAGGGCGCTGAGCTGGGCGCGTTCGACGAAGCTGTCGGGCCAGGCGAACTCCTGATCCGAGTGAATCTCTCCGCCCCGGACGCCCAGGGTGTCGATATTGGGCAGGCCTGCAGCGTGCAGGTTGTTGCCCTCGCAGACGCCGCCCGACGGTTTCCAGGCGATGGGCTGGCCCAGCAGGGCGCCCGCTTCCTTGACGGCCTCGAACAGGGCGGTCTGGGCGGCGTCCATCGGCTTGGGCGCGCGGGTGAAACCGCCGTGCAGGTCCAGCGTCAGCCCCTCGAACGGCGGCGCGGCGGCGATGGCGCGGACCTGGGCGTCGATCCAGTCGGCGGCGGCCTTGTCCGGCACACGCACGTTGAAGCGGACCACGGCGTTGTCGGCGACGACGTTCAGGGCCCCGCCGCCCGCGATCTTGGCCACATTGACGGTGACGCCTTCATGCTGGCCGTTCAGGCCATGCAGGGCTGCGGCGATGATGGCGGCGCCCGCCACCGCATTGCGGCCCTCGTCGAAGGCGCGGCCCGCATGGGCGGCGCGGCCGGTGACGATCAGATGATAGTTGCCGCTGCCCTTGCGAGCGCCCGCCAGGGTGCCGTCCGCCAATGCGGGCTCATAGGTCAGGCCGACATGGCCGCGCGCGCCCAGTTCCGCCAGCAGGGGCGCCGAGGCGGGCGAGCCGATCTCTTCATCGGGGCTGAGCAGCACGGTCCAGCCGACGCCGTGACGTTCGGGATGGGTTTCGAAGGCCTCAAGCGCGGCCAGAAGCACGCTGATCCCGCCCTTCATGTCGGCGACGCCGGGACCGTTCAGGGCGCCGTCCGCGCGGGTGGTCACGGTCTGGAACCGGCTGTCGGCGGGAAAGACGGTGTCGTAGTGGCCGGTCAGCACGACCTGGATCGGCGCCTGGGGGCGGGCGGTGATCTTCAGGGCGTCGGCGTGGGCTTCCTCGCGCACCGAACCGTCGTCGGTGACGGTGGTCGAGCCCTGGGTCGGTATGCGCTGGACCGTTGCCGGCAGACGGCGGGCCTCGGCCTCCAGCACATCCAGCATAGTGTTCAGCCCGGCGGCGTTGCGGCTGCCGGAGTTGATGTTCGCCCAGTCGATGGTGCGGGCGATGATGGCCTCGCGCCGCGCGGCGACGTGATCGAGGACGGCCTGGTCAGAAATCAGAATCCGCATCGGTCGGACCCTAGACGCGGGGCGGGCAAAGGTGAAGGCCACGGGTGATGGACAGTGGAAGAATGCACGTCAGTTTGACGTGGGAATGGATCATATCGTGCTGAAATCGGCGGCTCTGGGCCAATATTTTTAAGGAAAAGCGTAGTGGTGCAAGTCGGCTGCGCGGTGGTGTATGTCGCCGTGATACGCCTGAAACAGGAGCCTTGAGTGAGCGCCACTGTCTTCCACAATCCGAAATGCAGCACCTCGCGCAACGCCATCGCCCTGTTGCGTGAGAAGGGCGTCGAGCCGACAGTCGTCGAATATCTGAAGACCGGCTGGGATCGCGCCACGCTGGAGCGGCTGGCGGCCAGAACCGGCGTCGGGATGGCGGGCCTGCTTCGGAAAAAGGAGGCGGACGCCAAGGCCCTGTTGGACGCAGGCGCGGACGATGAGGCGATCATCGCGGCCGCCATCGCCCAGCCCATCCTGATCGAACGCCCTATCGCCGAGACGGCCAAGGGCGCCGTGATCGGCAGGCCCGTCGAGCGGGTGCTCGACGTCCTTTAATCCCGATCAGTGACGGTTCGGTCGGCGGTCGTTGCGCTGACCGGCCTCACGGCTTTCGCGACGCCAGCGGATCGACAGGCTGGTGTCGCCCTGGCCGCCGAACTTGGACGCCACGGCGATGTTGCGGCGCG
The DNA here is from genome assembly GCF_019395145.1 of Brevundimonas nasdae. Taxonomy (NCBI): domain Bacteria; kingdom Pseudomonadati; phylum Pseudomonadota; class Alphaproteobacteria; order Caulobacterales; family Caulobacteraceae; genus Brevundimonas; species Brevundimonas nasdae. The sequence goes on along the minus strand of NZ_CP080034.1, from coordinate 1,874,050 downwards.
GCTGCCATTCGACCTTGACCGCAGCCCCGCCTTCGCCGCCGCCGATCACCTCCAGATAGACGTTGTCGGTGATGTAGCGACCGCCTGAGACGGTGACCGCCGAGGCCTCGCCGCCGAAGGACAGGCGGTCCAGGCCCGCCAGTTCGCGCAGGTTGCCGATCACATCGAACCCGCCGCCGCCCGCCAGAGACGCCACGCCCGCCGCCAGCTGCGCCGCCTCGAAGGGCGACAACTGCGAGGCCGAGCGGCCGAACAGCACCTGCGACAGGATTTCGTCCTGGGGCAGGGCGGGGCTGGAGGTCAGGGCGATCTTCGGCTCCGCCGCCGTGCCGGTGACGTCGATGGTGGCGGTCAGGGCCGGGTCCTCGCGCACCGCCTTCAGGTTCAGGCGGATCTGCTTGGGATCGGTCGACAGGGTGACGCGGCCGTCGTCGTCGAAGACGAACCGCTTGCCCGCGAACTCATAGTCGCCGCGCACCACATTGGCCGTGCCGGTCAGCTGCGGCTGGGCGATGGTGCCGCGAACGCGGGCGTTGACGTCGAGGATGACGTTCAGGCCGCGCCCGCTGACCCGCACCTTGCCGCCGGTGGAGCGCAGGGCGATGTCCATGCCGATCTGGGGGCCGCGCTCGCGCGCTTCCTTCTCGACCGGATCGCCGCCGGGGCGGTTGATCTCGACCACGTCCATGGCGACGATGCCGGTGGAGCCGGGAACTTCCGGTTCGATCTTGGCCTCGTCGACATTGATCTGACCGCCCAGCTGGATGTTGCCGTCAGCGCCGCGGACGATCGTGATCGGACCCGAGGCGCGGGCCTGGGCGATGTCGTTGTCGATGACGCGGAACCGGGTCAGCGTCAGTTGAGCGTTGGAGCCGGAGCCCTCGCGCAGGCCTATGCGCCCCTGGCCCGAAACCGTGCCGCCTGATCCGTCATTGGCGGTGAAGGTCTGGATCTGGGCGGTGGTGTCGTCGAAGCTGGTGCGCAGCGTCAGGTCGCCCAGACGCAGGCCGATGGCGTTCTCGCGATAGCTGCCCTGCGACAGGTCGAACCGTCCGTTCAGGCGCGGAGCCTTCAGGGTGCCGGCGATGGTCGCCTGACCGTTGACCTGGCCCGCCAGACTGCGGTCGCCACCCAGGAACAGGTCCCAAATGGGCTGGATCTGGCCGTTGATCGAAACTCGGCCCGACATTTCGCGTGTATTGGCGATGGCCAAACGCAGGGGGGCGGCGGAGGTTTCGACCGGCAGGGTGATGTCGGCGGAGGCCTGGACCGCGCCTTCATCCACGGCGGAGGCCTTGATGCTGAGGCTGTCGCCCGCCAGCGTGGCGTCCACGCGGCCGTTGACCGCCAGACCGCGCGGGGCGTCGATGCTGCGCACGTTCTGCAGGGCGATGTTGGCCGTGCCGGACAGGTCATTGCCTGCGCCCCGCACATTGACCTGACCCGTCGCCGTGCCGCGCAGGTCTGGGGCGATGGAGCCCAGTTCGACGCTGGTCAGATTGGCCTGGATGGAGGCCGTGCGGGCGTCCTGGCGCAGGTCAGCCAGAAGGATGCCGCCGCCGACGCCCAGGTCCAGGTGCGCCGTCTTTTCCGCCCCGTTCAGAGTGACCGAGGCCGGACTGCGGGTGGTGAAGGCCACGTCGCGCACCCGTCCGCCGCCGCGCAGGCTGAGCGAATGGGCGGTGTTCTGGCGAGAATAGACGCCCGTGCCGTTGAACTGGGCCGGATTGTCGCCGCCCACGTCCAGCGCCAGGGTGAAGGGCAGATTGTCCAGCGTGCCGCGTCCCTTCAGGTCCAGGGTGCGGACCATCCACGACTGACCGGCCAGCCGCACATTACGCCCGGTGACGTCCAGAATCGCGCTGTCGGACCCGCCGCCTTCGGTCAGGCGCACGCGTCCATTGGCTTCGCCTGAGGCCAGGAAGGCCCCGGCGCGGGCGGAGAAGGTCATGTCGGCGCTGGAGGGGATGTTGTCGGACAGGGCGATGGCGCCCTGGGCCGTCACGCCGCCTGCGTTCACGTCCACGTCGGTCAGGCGGATGCGCTTGCCGCCCAGGAAGAAGTTCCCGGCGGCGCGGGCGGGACCATAGTTGGAGCCGCTGGTGACAGTGATGCGGCCGTCGGAGGCGTCTGCGCCCTTGCGGAAGCTGAGGATCAGATCGGCATTGGTCAGGATCAGGTCGCCCGCCGTGATCTTCTCGAAGCCGGCGGTCAGGTCGGCGCGGGGCTGGGACAGGGTGCCCGTCAGAGCGCCATTGCCCTTCATGTCGCCCGCGATCTCGACCGGACCGGCGTTGAAGGGACCGCGTGCATTCCAGTCCAGCGCCACACGCAGCTGGCCGGTTGTTTCGATCAGACCCTTGGCCCCGGCGCGGCCCTGTGCGCCGGTCAGTTCGCCGCGATCGACCTCAATGCGGTTGCCGTTCAGCTTGCCTGCCAGCTCCAGACGCGGAGTCTTGCCCAGCAGGCGGTCCAGCTCTTCCATGCCCAGCGTCAGATTGCGGCCGCGGCCGTCGAAGCTGAGCACCCAGGGGGCCTTGGCCTTGCCCAAGGACGAGGCGCGGATCGGCCCGCCGAAGGCACCGCGCGCCTCAGGCATGACGCGGGCGGCGTCGGTCAGTTGGGCGTCGCCGTTGAAGCTCATGCCGCCCAACAGGTTGCGTGAACCCGAGCCGGTCAGGGTCAGGCCCTGGCCCTGCAGATCGACCTTTTTCAGCAGCAGGGCGCCGTCCTTCATGCGGGCGGCCTGCATCTGCAGACGCGGGGCCGCGCCTAGCAGACCGCCGATGATGCCTTCCGCTGCGCCGCCGGTGACGCGGACGTCGCCGTCCAGATCATAGCGCCCGTCCTTGGCCTGAAGGTTCAACGGACCGGCGATGCGGGTGGCGCGGTAGGAGGCCAGATCGGCGTTCAGAACGCTGGCCTGTCCGGTCAGGGTCCAGGCGTCGGCGCCGCCCTTGAACACGCCGGAATAGGCGGTCGGACCTGCGACCTCGGCGCCGACCATGCGGCTGAGCGACGCGATCTCGATGTCCAGCTTGATGCCGGTGGGCGAGGTGTTGTCCTTGGTGCGGATGACGCCGCTGGCGTGCGAGTTGACGTTGTCCGAGATCAGACGCCAGCCCACGCCCTGCAGGTCCTTGTCTGCGGTCGGGACCATGGCGAAGCCGAAGCGGGCCGTGCGGCCGACTCTTGAAATGAAGGGCTCGAGCAGATCCGAGCCGCTGAAGTCGGCGAAACCGGAGACGCGCGCGCCCTTCTTGTCGGTGAACTGACCGTCGACGATCAGGGGAGTGAACTGGCCGGTCTGGACCTTGGCGTGAACCACGTCGGCGTTCAGCACGGCGACAGCCGAGAACGGCTGGTCAGGCGAATAGCCCAGCGCGCCCGCCAGCGGTCCGCCTTGGGCCTCGTTGGCGCGCAGGTTGACGCGCATCTCGCTGAGCTTGCCGCCGATGGAGGCGGCCAGACGCAGATAGTCGCCGGGTCGGTTCAGGCTGTCGGCGTTCAGGTTCACGACCTTGGCGCCTGTGCGCGGGACGCTGGCGTCGCCCGCCAGGCTCCAGCGGCCGTATTCCTTGGAGAAGCCCTCCATCAGGTCGAGCTTGGTCGCGAATTTGTCGATCTTGATCGAGATCGGCATAGGGCCGCCCGGCGGCTCGTCCTTGGCCTCTTCCAGCACGGGGCGGCGGATCACCTGGATCACATCCGCCTGGATGTTCTGGGCGTGCAGGCGACGGCCGAGAAGGGCCGTGTAGGACCATTTCATGCGCAGATTGCGGGCGTCCAGCCAGACGCCTTCGCTGTCGGTCACCGTGATACGGTCGACCGAGAAGTCCTTGAGCACATCGCCCTTCAGCCCATAGACGTGCAGGCGTCCGAAGCGGCTGAGCTTCAGATTCTGCACCAGACCAGAAACGCGTTCGCGCCCGCCGTCGGTGGCGACGTAATGGCGGACGCCGACCAGGGCGACGCCCAGCAGGACGACCAGACCCGCCAGAACGCAGGCGGCGATGACGCCGATCTTCTTAAGCGGCCAGCCGCGCTTGCGGGCGGGCTTCTTCGGCGGCGTGGCGGAAGGCGTGGGCGTTTCGTCCTGCACCGGCGCAGTCTCGGAGGGCGGGATCTCGGTCAAAACGCCTGTCCGATGCTGATGTAGACCTGGAAGTCAGGATCGCCGTCGCGCTTGTTCAGCGGCAGGGCGATGTCGCCGCGCACGGGGCCGAACGGCAGCTTGTAGCGTACGCCCAGACCCGCGCCGTAACGCATGTTGCTCAGGTTCGGCGTCTCCTGGAAGCCGATGGCGCCGGCGTCGAGGAAGGCCACGGCCTGGAAGCTGGCGCCCACGTCGCGGCGCACCTCGAACGAGGTTTCGAACAGCGACATGCCCCCGCGCGGCGTGCCGTCGGGCAGTTGCGGGTTGACGCCCTGATATTGATAGCCGCGCACCGATCCGCCGCCGCCCGAGTAGAACAGACGGTCGGAAGGCACGCTGAGTTCGTTGCCGCCGATGATGGAACCGACGCGCAGGCGTCCGGCCAGCACGGTGCGGCCGTCATTCTGAACCGGGTAATAGGCGGTGGCCTGACCTTCGCTGCGCATGAACAGCACCGTATCCTCGCCCGCCACGGCGGTCGGTTGGATCGAGGCGGCCAGACGCCAGCCCTTGGTCGGGTTCAGCGGGTCGTTGGAGTTGTCCAGATAGGCGCTGGTGCGCACGGTCACGATCGCCAGATTGCGGTCGAAAGAGACCCGCTGGGGCGGCAGGGACGTATAGTCGTAGCGGTTCTCGTTATAGTGGCCCGCGTCCAGACCGATGCCGTAGCTGAAGAAGGACGTCTTGCCGATGCGCTGGCGCAGGTCGGCGTTCAGGACCAGGGCGGCGCGGCGATAGGCGTCGGTGTCTTCGTTCACCACGCCCGCGCCGAGTGTCAGGGTGCGGCCCGGCTTGCGCCAGTGGGGCAGGGACAGGTCAGCGCCGATCCGGCTGTTGATGTCGGCCAGGCGCGCTTCGAGGCGCAGGGTGTCGGCGCGGCCGAAACGGTTGTAGCGGGTCTGGATGACATCGACGCCGACGCCCTCGGCGGTCGACCAGGTGGCGCCCGCCTCCAGAATGCGGCGGGGGCGGTCCTGCAGGCTGACGATGACGGGGCGCAGGCCCTCGGCGGTCACCTGATCCAGCGGCGACAGGCCGACATTGACGCCGTCATAGACGCCGGTGTCCAGCAGGCGGCGCTCAAGCTCGGCGACCAGTTCGGGGTCGTAGCGCTGGCCCTCGGTCCAGGGCGCCAGATTGGCGGCCCACTGCGGATTGGTGCGCCCGCGCGATTCGACCCGCACGCCGTTCAGCAGCACCAGCTTGCCGGAATCGATGCGGTATTCCGGCGCGACGGTGAAGCTCGCGTGATCGACCACGACGCGGCGCGGCTGGGCCACGGCGTCGGCATAGCCGTCGCGGGTGAGGGCGGCGACCAGCCGGCCCTCGCCGGCGATGACATCGACCGCGCGACCGGGATCGCCGGCCTTCAGGCCGATGGCGTTCTTGGCGTCGGCGGCGGACTCCGCGTCCGGCGCGGGGGCCGTCCAGGTGATGGTCGGATCGGTCAGCAGGAAACGGCGGCCCGGCTGGACCGAGACGATGGCCGTGGGGGTGTCGTCACCCTCGACCACATCCTCGACCGTGGACTGATAATAGCCTTCCGAGCGAAGCAGGGCGGTGGCGGATTCGCTGGCGCGGCGCGCCCGACGGCGGGCCTCGAACCGGCTGTCCGGCGCGTCGTCCACCTCTCCGACCGCGCGCTCCAGCGCCCGACGCAGTTCGGTCTCCATGTCGCCGCGGATCTGGGCGCGTTGCTGGTCGGCGAAGGCAGGCAGGGCGCACGCCGACCCTGCGGCCAGGGCGACGAGGAACAGGGAGGGTCTGAACGTCAAGCTTGAACCTTGGTCATCAGCGCTTCGCGCTAGTCATGCCGATGATGCGCCGCCCTGATCAAAGGCGTCGCGTCGGCGGCCTCAGTAGAAGAGGGTTTCGCTGTCCGGCTGGACGGATTGGGCGGATGATTTCTCAGCTGGCGGCAGGGTTTCCGGCGCGGGCGTCGGTGTGGGATCGACGACGTGCGGGGCGGCGACAGGCGCGGCTGATTCTTCGGCTGCGGGGGCGTGGACCTCTTCTTCGACCACAGGCGCCTCGGCGCGGTCGTCTGAGCGCGTCTGGTAATCGTCACAGCTCGCAAGTCCCGACGCACCCAGCGCCGCGACGGCCAGAACGATAGTCATGCGTCTCATCGATAAAGACTCCCCAAGGTCATGACCTTGTTCAACGCCCCCACGTCATAGCTGTTCCATAGCGACGAAAAGGCGTCTGGTCATCTCCAGTTGGCGACAGCCGTCTGAATATCGATGCGATTCGCCGACCCGCCGGGTTCGAGCCGTTCCCCGTCGAAGCGTGGAGCCGTGGCGGGCAGGCCGTCGATGAAGGTCTGCCGCGCCATATTGTGCGGATGGGCGGGGGCTTCCGACAGGCTGAGCACCGGTGTCACGCAGGCCTCGGTCGGGGCGAAATGAGCGACCCACTCGTCGCGATCCCTTGTGGCGAACAGGGCCGCGAAACGCTCATGCTGGGCCGGCCAGCCGGAGACGTCATACTGCGGGGCCTGGGTCGGATCGATTTCAAGTCCCGCCAGCAGGGCCGCATAGAAGCGCGGTTCCAGCGCCGCCACGGCGACAAAGCCGCCGTCCCGGCAGGTGTAGCAGCGATAGAAGGGCGCGCCCCCGTCCAGCAGGTTTGCGCCACGCCGGTCGCTCCACATGCCCTGGCCGCGCAGGGCCTGGAACAGGCCGCCCAGCAGGGCCGATCCGTCGGTCATCGCGGCGTCGACGACCCGTCCGCGCCCGGTGGTCTTTGTCTCGATCAGAGCCGCCAGCACCCCTGTGACCAGCAGCATGGCGCCGCCGCCATAGTCGCCGACCAGATTGAGCGGCGGGCTGGGCGGGCGGTCCGCGTCGCCCATGGCGTGCAGCACGCCGCTGAGCCCGATGTAGTTCAGGTCATGGCCGACTTCATTGGCCAGCGGCCCATCCTGACCCCAGCCCGTCACCCGTCCGAAGACCAGGCGTGGATTGCGGGCGGCCAGCACGTCCGGCCCATAGCCCAGCCGCTCCATGACGCCCGGACGGAAACCCTCGATCACCGCATCGGCGTGGTCGACCAGTTGCAGGATGTGCTCGCGATCCTGCGGCGACTTCAGATCGATCGGCGCAGCGGCCCGCCCGCGATGCAGCACCGCCCCGCCGACCTGATCAAAGACAGCGGCCCCGGCTGATTCCGAACGCGTCAGCCGCAGCACCTCCGCCCCCAGGTCCGCCAGCATCATTCCGGCGAAGGTCACGGGGCCTAAACCGTCGAATTCGAGGATGCGCAGGCCATTAAGTGGTTTCATCCCCAAGGAGTATCTTTGAGCGGGCTTGACCGGAAGAGCGGATTGCAACAGAAGGCGCCCTTCGACGTTTCGGGCCGGTCCCGGACGACGTGCGGTGCGTCCTTAGCTCAGTTGGTTAGAGCATCTGACTTTTAATCAGAGGGTCCTCGGTTCGAGCCCGAGAGGACGTACCATTCCTCCTTTTTCATGGAGCCGCCATGAGCCCGTCAGCCTTCCTTGCGGTTGAGACGGGCGGGACGAAGATCGTCTGGCGGATTGAGGATTCGGACGGCGCCGTGCTGGACGAAGGCCGTTTTCCCAGTGGAAAGCCCGAAGATGTGGTCCAGGGCCTGACGGCGGTTGTCGCTGGGCGCGGGATCGCCGCGTTCGCCATTGCGGGGTTCGGTCCGCTGGTGGTTGATCCCGGCTCGCCAGACTACGGACTGATGCTGGCGACGCCCAAGCCGGGCTGGACGGGCTTCAATCTGGCGAAGGCGCTGGCCCAGCATCTGGATGCGCCCTTCGCCGTGGATACGGACGTCAACGCCGCCGCCGTCGCAGAGGCGCGGCTGGGGGCGGGCAGGGGCGCGCGGGCTGTCGCCTATGTCACCGTCGGCACCGGAATCGGCGGCGGTCTTTATGTCGAGGGACGTACCCTCAAAGGCGCGCTGCATCCCGAGATCGGGCATCTGTTCGTGCGTCGGGCCGCGGGCGACGCCCAGCCCGGCCTGTGCCCCTTCCACGGAGACTGCATCGAGGGAATGGCGGCGGGCCCGGCGGTGCAGGCGCGTCTGCAAGGGCGGCGACTGGAGGATGCGCCTGAGGTGATGGGCCATGTCGCCGATTATCTGGGCCAGCTGGTCGCGTCTCTGGTGTTCGCCTGGGCGCCGGACCGCATCGTTTTCGGCGGCGGCGTCATGTCCACGCCGGGCATGCTGGCGCAGGTCGAGGCGGCGGCGCGGCGGTCGGTGGCGAACTATGGCTCGGCCGTGATCATGGGCGACGGCCCTTATCTGGCCGCGGCGTCTTTGGAGAACGCCGGGCTGGAAGGCGCCATGCTGATGGCGCGTGATCTGAAAGCCTGAGCCCGTCTGGAACGACGCGGTTCTTTCTGCGTTACCGTTTCGAGACGAATATGCGGCGGCACGGCGTTTTTCCGCTTGTGGAAAACTCTGCAGATCGCAGTCTCATCGGCAAGGACGCAAAAGCGAATCAAGGACGTTCATGGCACGGCAGGAAACTCCCCGCGCATCTCGCCTGGCGATAGGTCTGGCCATCGGCCTGATCTTCAGCCTGGTTGCCTGGGCGGTGGCTGCGGCGGGACTTATTGAACTGCTTTGATCGCCGTTCACGGCGTGGTTTAAGCGCCGCATGAAGCGTATTCTAATTCTTGTCGCGACGGCTGCGACCCTGGCCGGCTGCAACGCCGGGCGGTCCGCGATGGGCGGGGCCGAACAGGTCGGCGCCGGTTTCGGCGCGGCGGTGACGGCGCCTCTGGACGACCTGAACCTGCGCGCCCAGCCGATACCGATGGTGCTGCTGCAGGCGGAGTCGAATCCCTATGACCTGCGCAATCTGACCCATTGCACCACTATCGCCGCCGAGGTGGGACGGCTGGACGAGGCCCTCGGCCCCGATACGGACGAGCCGCCCAGCCAGGACGGCTCCTACCGCAGCGAACAGGCGGCGGATGCGGCGGCCAAGGCCACGCTGGACGCCATTCGCGGCACGACAACCGACTTCATTCCGGGCCGCAGCTGGGTCCGCCGCCTGAGCGGCGCCGAACAGCACAGCCGCCACGTCCAGTCCGCCATTCAGGCCGGACGGATGCGCCGCGCCTTCCTGAAAGGCATCGGCATGCAGCGCAACTGCAACCCGCCTGCATCGCCCAGCTGGTTCCGACCGAAGAAGTAGGGCTTACCGTCATCCGTCATCCTCGGGCTCGACCCGAGGATCAGATGGGCCGCCGCAGGTGCGACGACTGTGACGCACAGCCCGACCTTGGCTCGATCCTCGGGTCAAGCCCGAGGATGACGGTTTAGGAAAGGGCGCCTACCCGTTCGACGTATGCCGTACGTGGAAGTCGCGGCGGAACTGTTCGAAACGACCCTCGGAAATCGCCGCCCGCATGGCCGCCGTCAGGGCCTGATAGAAGGCGATGTTGTGCCAGCTGAGCAGCACCTTGCCGAGGATTTCGTCGGCGCGGATCAGGTGGTGCAGATAGGCTTTTGAATATTGCGACGACGGGCCGTCGATGGTCGGGTCCAGCGGGTCCTCATCCTCGGCGAAGCGGGCGTTCTTCAGGTTCAGCGGGCCGTCCCAGGTCCAGGCCTGACCGTGGCGCCCGGCGCGCGTCGGCAGGACGCAGTCGAACATGTCCACGCCGCGATACACCGCCTCGACCAGATCGACCGGCTTGCCCACGCCCATCAGATAGCGGGGGCGGTCCTTGGGCAGGAACTCGGGCGCGTAATCCAGCACCTCGCACATGGCCTGATGGCCTTCGCCCACGGCCAGGCCGCCGATGGCGTAGCCGTCAAAGCCGATCTCCTGAAGCTGTTCCGACGATTGGCGACGCAGATCCTCGAAGGTCGAGCCCTGCTGGATGCCGAACAGGGCCTGATGTTCGCGCTCGCCGAAGCGGGCCTTGGACCGGGCGCCCCAGCGGATCGACAGCTCCATCGCCTTTTGCGCGGCGGGTTTTTCGGCGGGCCACGACACGCACTGGTCCAACTGCATCGAGATGTCGGCGCCGATGCGGTCAGCCTGGATCTCGATGGAGCGTTCCGGCGTCAGGACGTGTTTGGAGCCGTCGATATGGCTGGAGAAGGTGACGGCCTCTTCCTTGACCTTGGAAATCCCGGCCAGGGACATGACCTGGAAACCGCCGCTGTCGGTCAGGATCGGCTTGTCCCAGCCCATGAACCTATGCAGCCCGCCCAGACGCTCCATCCGCTCGGGACCGGGGCGCAGCATCAGGTGATAGGTGTTGCCCAACAGGATGTCGGCGCCCGTGGCCTTGACCTGATCCACCGTCATCGCCTTGACCGTGGCGGCGGTGCCGACGGGCATGAAGGCGGGCGTGCGGATGTCGCCGCGCGCGGTTTTCAGGACGCCGGTGCGGGCGCGGCCCTCGGTGGCGGAGATAACAAAGGGGAAGGGCATTCAGGCGATCAGTCGTTCAAGCTGCTCGACCCGCACCAGATCCTTGGGGCGGCCGAACAGGCGGTACAGGGCGATGTGATCCCGGACGTCCGGGATGAACAGGGGGGTGTCGTCGATGAAGACCTGACGCCGCGAAGTAAAGCCTGCGGGCCGCCATTCGGCGCCGTCGCGCACCTCCAGATCGGCCATGACCTCGATCATGATCAACTGGTCCGGGGCGCGGCCGAAGACGGCGGAGCGGAACAGACCCTCGCCCGGATCGACCACCACATCACCGCCCAATGCGGCCAGCAGGATGCGGGCGTCGCGCGGGCTGCACATGACGTCGATGTCGGGGACATGCAGATCGGTCAGGCCGTAAAGCGCCATGGCGGCGCCGCCGAAAATCCACCAGGGATCGCGCAGATCACGCGCGGCCTCGCCAATGGCGATCAGGCCGCCGCGCAGGTTGGAAGGCAGGTCATCGTAAGGTTCGGGCGTCTGGGTTTCCATCAGAAGACAGGATTTAGGGGTTTGAGGCGCGATTGGCCACAGGCGCAGCCGTTCGCTCCGCGCTTCCTGCGGATTACGCCCGGAACAGCAACGACCCGTCGCCGTACGAATAGAACCGATATCCGTCCGCGATCGCGTGGGCGTAGGCGGCCTTCATCACGGCCTGACCGGCGAAGGCGCTGACCAGCATGAACAGGGTGGATTTCGGCAGGTGGAAGTTAGTCATCAGCACATCGACCGCGCGGAACCGATAGCCCGGCGTGATGAAGATGGCCGTGTCGCCGTGGAAGGGTTTGATCTCGCCGTCCTCGGCGGTGGCGCTTTCCAGCAGGCGCAAACTGGTGGTGCCGACGCAGATGATGCGGCCGCCAGAGGCGTGGACGGCGTTCAGGGCGGCGGCGGTTTTGCCTGAGACCTCGCCCCATTCGCTGTGCATCTTGTGGTCGGACAGGTCGTCGGCCTTGACCGGCAGGAAGGTGCCGGCGCCGACGTGCAGGGTCACGGCGTGGGTCGAGACGCCGCGCGCCCGTATGGCGTCCAGCAGGGCGGGGGTGAAATGCAGGCCCGCCGTGGGGGCGGCGACCGATCCGTCATGCTGGGCATAGACGGTCTGATAGTCCGAGCGGTCGCGGTCGTCCTCAGGCCGTTTGGCGGCGATATAGGGCGGCAGGGGCATGACCCCGACATCGCGGATGGCGTCGTCCAGCACCGGGCCGGACAGGTCGAATTTCAGCGTGATTAGACCGTCGTCGCCCTTGGCCGTGACGGTGGCGTCCAGACGGCCCAGGTCGCAGGCGGCGTCACCGTGCGCGCCGAACCTGATCCTGTCGCCCGGCTTGATGCGCTTGCCCGGCTTCATGAAGGCGGACCAGATGTCGGGCGCGTCGCGGTGGTGCAGCGTGGCCTCGACCTCGACCGTCAGGGTGTCGCCGTCCGGCCCGTCGACCACGGGGTTCGGACGCTGGCGCACGCCCGACAGGCGGGCGGGGATCACACGGGTGTCGTTGAACACCAGGGCGTCGCCCGGGCGCAGGAAGTCGGGCAGGTCGCGGATGATCCGATCCTGAAGCGCATCCCCATCAACCACCAGCAGGCGGGCAGAATCGCGCGGATCAGCCGGACGCAGGGCGATGCGGTCCTCGGGCAGGTCGAAATCGAAATCAGCAGTCTTCATCGGGCGCTCTATACGGGCGTCGGACGTGGTGCGCTATGATTTGGGGCGAGGATTGCTCGAGGCGGACACGTCGGATGTCTGAGGAGGGTGGGAAGGGGTCATGCGGCAAACGACCACACACGCCTGCGTCATGTTGATTACATGGTCAGGCTGTGTGACCTCTCCACTATGAATACCACAGCAATCTTTTCGCTTGCCGTTTATGCCGCTTTGGCCGGGTTGATGTATGTGCGAGCCAACAGCCGCCTTCGTCACCACGCCAAGCTGCCTATGCAGTGGGGGCTTAATAAGCAGCCGAACTGGTACGCTCCTCGGCACGTGGCGCTAATCGTGACGCCCATACTCGGCGGGATCGGCTTCTTGGCTGTGGCTCTGATGGCTGCAACGGTCCCGAAGCCGCCCAGCGCACCGGCTGGTCAAGTTATTGGTTTGCTGGTCGGATTGGGGGCGTTCGGCATAGCCGTCTTCGCGGGCTATCTCTGGCTAGTTGCTCGCTGGGATCGTTCCACCGCCAGCACCGCAGAATAGGGTCATGTCCGCCTTGGGTCGATAAGAGACACCACGTCCTTTTCGACGTGCAGACGTCGGTAGATCGTCTCAGCCTCTCACCCAAACCCCGGCGCAAACGCACCCGCCCATGATCCATAGCGGTTCAGGGACAGGTCGTGGGTCTCGATCTCGGGCTTGGCACCGCCCAGCGTGTCGGCCAGGACGCGGGCGGAGCCGCAGGCCATGGTCCAGCCCAGGGTGCCGTGGCCGGTGTTCAGATAGAGGCCGGGAAGCGCAGTGGCGCCGATGACGGGCGTGCCGTCGGGGGTCATGGGGCGCAGGCCGGACCAGTAGCTGGCACCCTTCAGATCGCCGCCGTCGGGGAACAGGCTGCCGACCGACTGTTCCAGCGTCTCGCGGCGCAGGTGTGGCAGACTGTTGTTATAACCGGACAGTTCGGCCATGCCGCCGACGCGAATGCGGTCGCCCAGGCGCGTGATGGCGACCTTGTAGCTTTCGTCCATGACGGTCGAGACGGGCGCGCGGGCGGCGTCGGTGATCCGAGCCGTGATCGAATAGCCCTTCACCGGATAGACCGGCAGTTTCAGGCCCAGCGGCGCGACCATCTGCGGCGAATAGGAGCCCAGCGCCACCACGACGGCGTCGGCCAGAAGCGCGCCGATGCTGGTCCGGGCTCCCACGACGCGGCCGTTGGTTTCGGTCAGGCCGTGGATCTGGACGCCATTGTGGAAGACCACGCCCTGTTGCGCCGCCAGTTTCGCCAAGGCGTTGGTGAACAGGAAGCAGTCGCCCGTCTCGTCGTTCGGCAGGCGCAGGCCGCCGACGAAGGGGACGTCTGACGCGGCCAGACCCGGCTCTGCAGCGATGCATCCTGCGGGGTCCAGAACCTCGCAAGGGACGCCCTGGGCGCGCAGGACATCGACGTCCTTGTGCACGTCGGCCAGCTGTTTTTCGGTGCGGAACAGCTGCAGCGTGCCTTGCTCGCGTCCGTCATAGGCGATGCCGGTCTGGCGACGCAGCAGGTCCAGCTGGTCGCGGCTGTATTCGGCGAGGCGCACCATCCGCCCCTTGTTCAGCGCATAGCGGGCGTGGGTGCAGTTGCGCAGCATGGCCAGGGTCCAGCGGATCATGGCCATGTCCAGTTGCGGGCGGATGATCAGGGGCGCGTGGCGCATCAGCAGCCATTTCATCGCCTTGACCGGGATCGAGGGGGCGGCCCACGGCGCGGAATAGCCGGGCGAGACCTGGCCCGCATTGGCGAAGCTGGTCTCCAGCGCCGGGCCGCTTTCGCGGTCGACCACGACCACCTCATGCCCGGCCTGATTGAGATACCAGGCGGTGGTGACGCCGATGACGCCTGAACCAAGCACCAGAACCCGCATGTGACGCTTCCAAGTTAGTCTTGGCCCAAAGTTACCCTTGCGTCGTTCGATGATCCTGCCTGTTTGCGCAATGATCGGCGGCTGATAGAGAGTTTGCACAATTATCTGCGGTCAGAAGGCGGAAAATTGTGACCCTGCTCGATCCTGTCGATCAACGCATCCTGCAGCGCCTGCGCGCGGACGGGCGGATCAGTAATGCGGACCTGGCGTCCGAGGTCGGGCTGTCGCCGTCCGCCTGTCTGCGGCGGGTGCGTCGGCTGGAGGAGCGGGGGGTGATCCGGGGCTATGCCGCCATCCTGGCCAATGACGCCGACGACGGGGTGGTGGCTTATGTCGAGATCACGCTGGAGAAGCAGACCGACGACCATATGCGTCGCTTCGAGGCGGCTGTTCGGAACCATCCGGAAATCCGCGACTGCTATCTGATGGCGGGGGAGGCGGACTATATCGTGCGAGCCGTGGCCCCCGACATCGCCGCCTATGAGGTGATCCACAAGGACGTGCTGTCGCGCCTGCCCGGCGTGTCGCGCATCCACTCCAGCCTGGCGATCCGCAACGTGCTGGCGGCGGGGGGCTGAACCTCTTTCCCGCGACGGGGTTGAGGTGTGATGAAAAGCCTCAGCCTGCTGCCTTCAGTCCTTATCGGCGTCGTGGCCAGCGCCCGATCCATGACGCCCATGGCGGCGATTGCGGCGGCGCGCTTGGCGCATCAGGGCACGCCGGGACGGCTGGTGCTGCTGGATCATCCGCTGTTCAAGGTCGGCGCCTTGTTCATGGGTGTGGGCGAACTGCTGGGCGACAAGATGAAGTCGGCCCCGGACCGCACCGTGTTCCTGGGTCTGCTGGCGCGGGTGATGAGCGCAGGCATCGCCGGAGCGGCCCTGGCGCCGCATGGGCGTGAGCGGTTGGGCGCGGGGCTGGCGATCGGTACTGCCGTGCCGCTGGCCTATCTGACGCTGGCGGGACGCAAGCAGGCGATGGCGCGGATCGGCCAGACCCGAAGCGGGCTGATTGAGGACGCCTTTGTCGTGGCGGCAGGCGCGGCGGTGGTGGCGATGGCGCTGCGCGGGCGGCGGTAGGTTTCACGCAAGGGAAGGCGGTCCTAGACACGCGGCTGCCCATGCCGATAGTGCGGCGACCATCTGACAGGAGTTGTTCCATGATCACCCGCATCCAGCCCGGCGCCCGCATGAGCGAGGCGGTGATCCATGGCGACACCATCTATCTGTCGGGACAGGTGGGCGAACCGGGCGATGACGTGATCGCCCAGACCAAGACCGCCCTGGCCGAGATCGAAGCCCTGCTGGCCGAGGCGGGCAGCGACAAGTCGAAGATCCTGATGGCCCAGATCTGGCTGGCCGACATCGCTGATTTCGAGGCGATGAACAGCGTCTGGGACGCCTGGGTCGACACCGCCAATCCGCCCGCCCGCGCGACGGGGGAAAGCAGGCTGGCGGCGCCGGAGTATCTGGTCGAGATCATCGTCACCGCCGCAAAGGGCTGAAAGCCCGCCAGCAATGGGCGGCAGACGGTTGACCGCGCGGTTTGCAGCCTGCAAACCGCCGCCCATGCTACAGAACCTCGAAACTCTCGCCCGCGAGGCCAAGTCCTGGCCGTTTGAGCAAGCCCGCAATCTTCTGGCCCATGTGCTGAAGAAACGGCTGGCGGAGGCCGAGCGCGCCGAGGCGAAGGCCCTGATCGACGCGGGCAAGGCCGACGAGGCCCTGGCCAAGTTCGAGGCCCTGCGCCGCCCGGTGATCCTGGAGACGGGTTACGGCCCGTCCGGCCTGCCGCACATGGGCACATTCGGCGAAGTGGCGCGCACGACCATGGTGCGCAACGCCTTCCGCGCCCTGACCGGCGATCACTGGAAGACGCGCCTGATCGCGTTCAGCGACGACATGGACGGCCTGCGCAAGGTGCCGGAAGGCGTGCCGAACCCGGAGATGCTGCGTGAAGACCTGAACCTGTCGCTGACGCGCGTGCGCGACCCGTTCGGCACGCATGACAGTTTCGGCGCGCACAACAATGCGCGCCTGCGGGCGTTCCTGGACAGTTTCGGGTTCGACTATGAGTTCATGTCCTCGACCGAGACCTACAGGTCCGGGCGGTTCGACGCGACCCTGCTGACCCTGCTGGAGCGGTTCGACGCGGTTCAGGCCATCATGCTGCCGACGCTGGGCGAGGAGCGGCGCGCGACCTATTCGCCCTTCCTGCCGGTCAGCCCCATCACCGGCCATGTGCTGCAGGTGCCGACGCTGGACCGCAACGTCGAGAAGGGGACGATCACCTTCGAAGACCCGGCGGGCGAACCGGGCAACCGCACCGAGGTTCCGGTCACCGGCGGCCATGTGAAGCTGCAATGGAAGCCCGACTGGGCCATGCGCTGGGTCGCGCTGGACATCGACTACGAGATGTCGGGCAAGGACCTGATCGAGAGCGTGCGTGAAAGCTCCAAGGTCTGCCGCGCCCTGGGCGGCACGCCGCCGGAGGGCTTCAACTATGAACTGTTCCTGGATATCGAGGGCAAGAAGATCTCGAAGTCCAAGGGCAACGGCCTGACGATGGACGAATGGCTGCGCTACGGCACGCCCGAGAGCCTGTCGTGGTATATGTTCCAGTCGCCCAAGTCGGCCAAGTCGTTGCACTTCAACGTCATTCCGCGCGCGATCGACGACTATCTGGCCTTCATCGAAAGCTACAAGACGCAGGAGCCGGCCAAGCGGATCGACAACGCCGTATGGTCGATCCATGCCGGCGATCCGCCGACCCACACCTCGCCGGTGTCGTTCGCCCTGCTGCTGAACCTGGTGGGCGTGGCCAATGCGTCCAGCAAGGCGCAGCTGTGGGCCTATTTCGCCAAATATCTGCCGAATGCGACGCCTGAGAACGAGCCGCTGCTGGACCGGCTGATGGACCACGCGCTGAACTACTACGAGGACTTCGTGAAGCCCTCCAAGTCGTACCGCCTGCCGGACGACAAGGAGAAGGCGGCGCTGCTGGATTTGGCGGCGCGTTTGAAGGCCTTGCCCGCCGATACGACGGACGGCGAGCTGATCCAGAACGAGGTCTATGCTGTGGGCAAGGAGCACGCCTTCGAGCCGCTGCGGGCCTGGTTCGGGGCGCTGTACGAAGTGCTGCTGGGCGCGTCGCAGGGGCCGCGCTTTGGTTCGTTCGCCGCCATCTATGGCCTGCCGCAGACGATTGCGCTGATCGAGGCAGGCGCGAACGGCGAACTGGCGAAATAGGATTGAGAAGGGCGGCGTCATGCCGCCCTTCGCTGCCGTCTCAACAAACATGAACCGAAAATAACGGCGAGGCTGGGGGAGCCTTCAGGTTGGGCTGTGCATTGTGACCTTCATCGACAACGCGATGACAGGAGACAGCCATGTCGAACAAGTTTCTGAATACGGGTCTGGCCACGGCTGCGGCTCTGGCCGCACTGGTCACCGCTGCCCCGATGGCGGCTCAGGCCCAGGCCAACGGCATCACCAACTGCGACGCCCCCGGCGGTCGTCAGACGGCAGGCGCGCTGATCGGCGCGGTGGTCGGCGGCGTGGTCGGCTCTAACCTGGCGCGCAATGAACGCACCGCCGGCACAGTGGTCGGCGCCGGCGCCGGCGCAGCGGCCGGTTCCTACATCGGCTGCAACCAGCAACGCACCCGCGCGGCGGCCAACGCCTCGCAGGGCGGCCAGTACCGCGCCACCTCCAATCTGCGCATCCGCAGCGGCCCCGGCGCCAACTATCGTCAGGCCGGCAGCCTGTCGGCCGGTCAACCCTTCACCGTCGTGGGCTCGCAGGGCGAGTGGGTTCAGATCGCTGGCGGCGGGTGGGTGAACGCCCACTACGTCACGGCCAACTAAGGTCAAAAGTGGCGGCTGTCGGCGCGGTCGGGCTTTCCTGCCCCTCCAGCTTCGAACGCGCGGGCGGCCACAGCTCACGGTTCGCCGTTTGAGCATAAAAGCCCCGTCCGGTTCGCCGGGCGGGGTTTTTACTGGCTGACCCACAGGATGCGGGCCATCCATTCGATATCGCTGCGGGGCACGATGCGGGGCGGATATTCGGGGTTGATCGAGGACAGGGTGACGGCGCGCGACGTCAGGCCGGTCAACTCCTTGGCCACAGTCTCGCCGGTGGTCAGGCGGACCGCGACCCGGTCGCCGCGGCGCACGCGCGTCTCCTGCTGGTCCACGATGACGCGGTCGCCCTCGCGGTAGAGGGGTGACATGGAATCGCCCGTGATCTTGAGGCTGAACAGGGTGTCGCGCGGGCGCGGGAGTTCAGTCTGGTCCCAGCCGTCGCCGACAGGCAGGCCCGCATCGTCGAAGAAGCCGTCCTGACCGGCCTTGGCCAAACCCAGCAGGGGAATTGTCGCGGGAACGGGGACGGCGTCCTCGGCCAGTTCCGCGAACTCGGCCAGAGACACCCCGGTCGCCTGCAGGATCAGGGTCACGCTCTCGGTCGACGGCCAGCGGGGGCGAGGGGGATCGCCCGCATTGAATCGTTTGGATGGGTTGAAGCTGGTGGCGTCCAGACCAGCGCGTCTAGCCAGAGCTGACGGCGTCAGACCCTCGCGACGAGCAAGGGCGTCGACAGCTTTCCAGAGTTTGGCGTGAGACAGGGGCATCGGCGATTCCGCGATTGCGACGCCGACAGGATAGCTAGGAAAATATCCCTATTCAATGCCGCGCGAAGCCTTACGCTCCTGCCACGCCCAGAAGGTGCCGACGGCGATGCAGATTAGGACGCCGTAACCTGTTAAATTCAGAACAGTATAGAGTGATGCGGATGGCATTCGCGCATCCACCAGCAGCAAAAGGTGGCTCATGACCGACAAGAGTTGCAACCCTGCCGCCCACACCGGCCAAGAGCGTCGAGCTTTCCAAGCTAGACTACACAGCAGGCAAAGAAATAGGACGTCCAGCGCGAACACGCCATAGTTGGTCCAATTTGCGTCGAGGTAGGTCTGGATCAGAATAGTAGCGATCCAAAGCAGGCAGTAGGCGCCAGCCCCAAATCGTTCAGGCTCGTCCCCCTTAAGAAGGGCGAACGCACATATCAGTACGACAAAAACCGCACCGACCTGAGCATACAGCATATTAAGCATGGATAGTCGCCCCCGTGATCATCGCGGGGGCGACCATGAACTGTGGTCGGTTAAGCCGAAATAGAAAACGGCAACCTTACATTAATTTCATGCGACAGAGCGCAGGTGCGTGAGCTCAGCCTTGGTTTCACGGGGCTTTGGATCAAGCCAGTCGTCGGGCTTGCCGCCCGGCCCGACATTATAGGTGCCGTAGCCCATACGGCGGTGGTCTTTTTGAAGCTCTGCGTGGCAGGCCACGATCGACTCGCGGGCGGCGGCGAGGGCCGCGATGGTTTCCATGGCCTTGGCCTGCGACGCCGTGGCGGCGACGGGCGAAAGCGACAGCGCCGTGCGGGCGCCGATGAAGGATTGAATCAGCGTCGTCGCCTGGGTGATGGCGGCGTCGATGGCATGCTCGGTCGCGTGCAGGTCACTGGCGACGCTGGCGACGACTTCAGTCCGGTCCATGAGAGGAGCCCCGTGTAAGGTTTACAACGAGTGAAGCTTTACCATCTATTAACCTTGTCTGGTAGTGACTTGTTAACCTTTTGGGCCGCAGCGAATCTAAACCCCACGTTTCTCAAAATGGCACACTCTGCAGGCTGTATAGGAATGTAGACGCGTATCCTTGGTGGTGACGCCGCGCTGATTTCATCTAAGAGTTGTTGTCCAGCAGGAAATGGGCGGTCAGGCTGGCGATCGGCTGACCGCGCTGCTCCTGCCAGGCCTCGGCCTGGACATGGGCGATTCGACGTCCGGCGCGGCTGATGCTGGCGCGGGCGAAGACGTCCAGCGGTCGGCCGGTGCGCAGATAGGCGACCGTGCCGTTGATCTGACGCGGCAGGCGGGCGCCGGGGAAAGCCAGCGCCACCTGGGCCATCGCGGTCATCTCCAGCAGGGCGGCGGTCGAGCCGCCGTGCAGGGCCGGCAGCATGGGGTTGCCGATCAGTTTGTCCGCAAAGGGCATGACCACGGTCAGTTCGTCGCCGCTGATATGGGTCTGCAGGTTCAGGAACCGGGCGTAGGGCAGGTGATCCAAAATGTAGGTCATGCCTTGGTCTCCGAACGCGTACGGGGCTTGTTCAACACATAGGCGGCCTGGGCCGCGGCGACCGGGTCGGCAGGATCCGTCTCGAACGCCCAGGCGCGGACGAAGGCGATGGTGGGGGTCAGGCGGTAGCAGAGCCCCTGCGCCTTCAGATCCTCACGCGGCCGGGCCGCGCGCATATAGTCGATGCGCAGATCCAGAGTGGCGATGGGCTGGAACTCGTCCATCACGGCCCAGACGGCGAGGCCGCCGACATGGTCGAGCATGGTGGTGACCAGGCCGCTCGCCAGGACGCCGGTGTCGGGATCGCCGACCAGATCTTCGCGCCACGGCACATGGATGCGGGGCTCGCCGCCGTGCAGGCCGTCGAACTGGAAGCCCAGTGCCTGGGTGTGGGCCGCGCCTGACGCCAGTTGCGGCAGGATGGTGGTGGAGAAGGTCTCGGTCATACGGTGAAACAACTCATGCAGCCTGATCCTGGGTTGTTCCTGTATGAAGGGGCGACCAGACGGCGTCGAGAGCGTTAGGTTCGTCATGATCCGCCCGGAAGACCTGCTGCATCCCACGCCTGCCGGCCTGTATTGTCCGCCGGGCGACTTCTACATCGACCCGGTGCGGCCGGTGGATCGGGCGGTCGTGACCCACGGCCATTCGGATCATGCGCGGGCGGGGCATGGTGCGGTGCTGGCGACACGGCAGACGCTGGCGATCATGGCTGAACGCTATGGCGCCGACTTCACGGCGCGGGAACAGGCGGTCGAATATGGCGAGCGGACGACGCTGAACGGGGTGGAGTTGCGGCTGATCCCGGCGGGTCATGTGCTGGGCTCGGCCCAGATCGAGGTGCGGTGGAAGGGGCTGACCATGGTGGTGTCGGGCGATTACAAGCGCCGTCGCGACCCGACCTGCGCCCTGTTCGAGCCGATCCCGTGCCATGTCTTCATATCGGAGGCGACGTTCGGCCTGCCGGTGTTCAACCATCCGTTGGCTGAAGAGGAGGTGGCGCGGCTGGTGCGGTCGCTGGGCCAATTCCCGGAGCGGGCGCATCTGGTCGGCGCCTATGCGCTGGGCAAGGCGCAGCGGGTCATCAAGCTGTTGCGAGAGGCGGGATGGGATCGCCCCATATATGTGCATGGGGCGATGGAGCGGCTGAACGCGCTGTATGAGCGCGAAGGGGTGGATCTGGGGCCGTTGCGGACGACGCGCGACCTGCTCAAAGGCTCTCTGGGCGGAGAGGTGGCGATTGCGCCGCCATCGGCCATTCAGGACCGTTGGGCGCGACGGTTCGCCGATCCGGTGACGGCCTTCGC
Source organism: Brevundimonas nasdae (assembly GCF_019395145.1). Lineage (NCBI taxonomy): Bacteria > Pseudomonadati > Pseudomonadota > Alphaproteobacteria > Caulobacterales > Caulobacteraceae > Brevundimonas > Brevundimonas nasdae. The sequence continues at coordinate 1,852,463 of NZ_CP080034.1, read as the reverse complement.
TTCGGGTTGGATGGGGGTTCGGGCCAGAGCGCGGCAGAGGGGTGTGGAGTTGCCGCTGGTGATATCGGACCATGCCGACTGGACCGAACTGACCGACACCTTCACCGAACTGAAACCCGACGAGGTCTGGATCACGCACGGACGTGAGGAAGGCTTGCTGCGCTGGGCCGAGATCAACGGCCAGAAGGCGCGGGCGCTGCGTCTGGTGGGTTATGACGATGAGGACGACGAGGCGGTTTCAGGCCCGGCCGAAGGATCAGGCGAAGCGACGGCCGCTTCGTAAGGCGTCTTCCGGGTCTGCGGCTTCCCCATCCTCTTCCGACGAGGCGGTGCTGGTCAGGGCCGCGTTCATGGCCATGCGCAGGCGTTCCGGCTTGATCGGCTTTTCGACCACGGCCGCCATGCCGATGGACAGATAGTGTTTGGCGTCGTCGGGGTCGGCGTTGGCGGTCAGGGCGACGATGGGCAGGCGGCCCAGCTTGCCGGGCAGGGCGCGGATGGCCTGGGTCGCCTGGACGCCGTCCATGCGCGGCATCTTGATGTCCATCAGGACCATGTCGAACGCGCGCTTCTGGACCATTTCGAGGGCTTCGAGACCGTCCTCAGCCAATTCGGAGCTGCAGCCGAACATTTCGCACAGGGCCTGAGCCACGACGCGGTTGGTGGCGTTGTCATCGACGATCAGGATGTGCGGCGCCGACTGAAGTTGCAGATCGGACAGGGCGGCGACGTTGGATTCCTCCTCCGTCTCGACAAAGGCGCGTTCGGCGGTGAGGTCGAAGGCGAAGGTGGCGCCGCGACCCTGGTTGTTCTCGGCCCAGATGCGGCCGTTCATGCGCTCGATCACCTGACGGCAGATCGACAGGCCCAAGCCCGCGCCGTCGGGGCCAGAGCCGTGGACGAAGGGCTCGAACAGGGTGTCGACGCGGTCCATGTCGACGCCTGGCCCGTCGTCGCGGACGCGGGCCTCCATGCGGACCTGATTGCCTTCGACCCAGGCCTTGAGGCGGGCCTCGACCACGCCGTTGCGGGCGAACTTCAGCGCGTTGCCGACCAGATTGGCGAAAACCTGCTTCAGGCGGACGCCGTCGATATTGGCGACCAGCTCGGTGTCGCCCTCATAGCCGACCAGAAGCGTGACGCCGTCCTGAGAGGCGCGCGGCTCCCACATCGCCTGGATGTCGTCCATGAGGGCGCGCAGCGGCGTGGGGGCGGATTGCAGCTCCAGCTCGCCCGCCTCGGCCTTGGCCAGGTCCAGCGCGTCCTGAAGTATGCGCAGCAGGGTTTCGGAGGAATCGACAATGGTCTGCAGATGGGCCTGGGCCGTCTCGGTCAGGGGCTGGCGGCGCAGCAGTTCGGCGACGGCCAGGACGCCGTTCATCGGCGTGCGCAGTTCGTGGCTCATGATGCCCAGGAACTGGCTCTTGGCGCGGGCGGCGGACAGGGCCTGGGTCTTGGTGTCGCTGAGAACAGCGGCCTGGGCGGCCAGTTCGCGGTTCTGCTCGCGCTGACGGTTGTTGACGGCCTGCAGCAGCGAGGCGGCGGTGCCGACGCCGTGATAGCGGCCGTTCTTTGTGATCAGGAAGCCGCGCAGCAGGGCGGAGGGGCCGCCCTTGAGCATGACGTCGCAGAAGGTTTCGATCCGCACGTCGGCTTCGACCACCGCCGGCTCGGGGTCCATGGCGTTGCTGATGGGGCGGGCGTCATACAGGGCGTGGCCCAGACGGCTGGCCATTTTTTCAAGGAAGGCGCTGCGCTCGACCAGACCGACGGGGACGCCGTCTTCGAGAACAGGGATCACAAGCGTGTCGGGCTCGCGCTCAAAACGCGCAAGAACCTCCGATCCGTAGATCGTCGGCGCGACCGGTTCAGGGCGCTCAGCAAGGGTCTCGATGGTGGGCATACTGCCTCAGAACTCCATACTCGACTGAATAGTGGAGCTGAACCATTTGCTGATTGGTTAAGCTGGTTTGAAAATTGGGCCCGATGACTACCGGTGACAATAAGGGAAAATGCGTGTTTTGCGCCCCGGGCAGGGGTGGTGTATGAGGCCCGCCCGACCCATCTAGGGTCTTCATCCCTTTGTGCATGCGCGCGGCCGACCGGCCGACCGCAGGTTTGTCATGAGCGTCACCCTGGAAAAGACCCCCGAAACGGCCCGCGAACAGCTCCAGACGGCGGCTTTGGTCCTGTTCTCGGGCGGCCAGGACAGCGCGACCTGCCTGGCCTGGGCGCTGGAGCGGTTCCAGCGCGTCGAGACGGTCGGTTTCGACTATGGCCAGCGCCATGCGGTCGAGATGCAGGCGCGCCAGACCGTGCGCGACAGCATGGCGAAGGCCCTGCCGCAGTACGCCGACCGGCTGGGCGACGATCATGTGGTGGACCTGACTGGATATGGCCGGATCGCCGAGAGCGCCCTGACCGCCGACCGCAAGATCGAGATGGATGCGCGCGGCCTGCCGACGACCTTCGTGCCGGGACGCAACCTGATCTTCCTGGTCGCGGCGGCGGCGCTGGCGGACCGGCGCGGGCTGGAGGTTCTGGTCGGCGGCATGTGCGAGACGGACTATTCCGGCTATCCCGACTGCCGCCACGACACGATGGTGGCGATGGCGCGGGCGCTGTCGCTGGGGCTGGACAAGCCGGTGGTGATCGAAACGCCGCTGATGTGGCTGACGAAAGCCCAGACCTGGGAGCTGGCCCAGCAGATCGGCAGGGCGGCGCTGGTCGAACTGATCATCGAGGACAGCCACACCTGCTATCAGGGCGACCGGACGCACCGGCACGCCTGGGGCTATGGCTGCGGCGAATGCCCGGCGTGCGAACTGCGGGCGGCGGGATATGACGAGTGGGCGTCGGGTCGATGACCTATTCGGCTAAGGAAGTCTTCCTGACGGTGCAGGGCGAGGGCGGGCAGGCGGGTCGGCCCGCAGTCTTCCTGCGCTTCGCCGGGTGCAATCTGTGGAGCGGACGCGAGCAGGACCGGGCCAACGCCGTCTGCACCTTCTGCGACACTGATTTCGTCGGCACGGACGGCGGCGGGGGCGGCAAGTTCACGACGCCTGACCTGCTGGCCGATCATGTCGCGTCGCTGTGGCGGGGGCGCGAGGGCGATCCCAAGCTGGTGGTCTGCACCGGAGGCGAGCCGCTGCTGCAGTTGGACCCGCCGTTGATCGCGGCCCTGCACGCGCGCAGATTTGAGATTGCGATAGAGTCGAACGGCACCCTGGCGGCGCCCGACGGCATCGACTGGATCTGCGTCAGTCCCAAGGCGGATGCGCCCGTGGTCCAGACGCGCGGGCAGGAGCTGAAACTGGTCTTTCCGCAGGACAAGGCCATGCCCGACCGGTTCGAGCATCTGGATTTCGAACGTTTCTGGCTGCAGCCGATGGACGGGCCGGATCAGGTCGCCAACACCGCCGCCGCCATCGAATACTGCCTGACCCATCCCCAATGGCGCCTGAGCGTCCAGACCCACAAATACATCGGCGTCCGCTAATGCCCGTCTTCGAGATCATCAAACAGGCGACGTTCGACGCCGCCCACCACTTCCCCAACGAACCCGAGGGCAGCATCTATCGCCGCGTCCACGGCCATTCCTTCACGGTCGAGGCGACGGTGCGCTCAGAGGTGCTGGACGTCGAGCATGGCTGGGTAGCCGACCTGGGCGCGCTGGACAGGGCGCTGAAGGCGGCGGCGGACACGCTGGACCACGGGATGCTGAACGAACATCCAGGGCTGGAGCTGCCCAGCCTGGAGAACCTGTGCCTGTGGTTCGTGGCGCAGCTGAAGCCCGAATGGCCGGGTCTGTGCCGCATTCAGGTGGCGCGCCCGACGATCAACGAGCGGTGCGTGCTGAGCCTCTAGGCGGCCAGCCAGTCCGCTAGAGCCGTATTGACGGCTTCCGGCTGTTCCAGCGTCGAGGCGTGACCGCATTCGGGGATGATGACCAGATGCGCGCCCGGCAGGGCCGAGGCGATCTCTCGCGCACGGATCGGCGGGGTCAGGGGATCACGGTCCCCGACCAGAACCAGTGTGGGCACGCGGATCCCAGGCAGATCGGGGCGTGAATCCGCTCGGCCGATGATCGCCTTTTGCTGGCGCACGAAGCCTTCAGCGCCGATCTGCAGGCCCATGCGGACCTGAATGTCGATAAGGGCCTGATTGTTCTTGTGCTGCGGGTGCAGCAGGCGAGGCGATATCTCGCGCATGACGGTCTCAAGCTGGCCGTCCGCAACCCGTTTGATCAGGGCCTGCCGCTGCTGGGTCTGTTCGGGCGCATCGGGACGGGCCGTGGTGTCCAGCAGCGTCAGCCGCTCCACACGTTCCGGCGCCTGCCGCATGATCTCGAACGCGATGTATCCGCCCATCGAAATGCCGCCCAGGGCGAAACGGGGCGGGGCGTCGCGCAGGATGGCGGCGGCCATTTGGGCCATTGTGCCGCCCTCCAGAGTCGAGGCGATGGTGACCGGCCTGTGCGGGCTGAACGCCGCGACCTGAGGGGCGAACATCTCGGCGGTGCAGGCCAGGCCGGGGATCAGGACAAGAGGTGTCATGGCGGTCAGCCTAGCACGTCTTTCCCTGACGCTGACGCTGTTCGCAGCGGCGTTGCTCGCGCTCGTAGTCGCGCTGTTCGCGCTCACGGCGGGCGCGGGTTTCCTCGTCCGAGGTGGTGACGGCGTCGACGCCTGCGCCGACCACCGCGCCTGTGGCCTTGGCCGCGCCGCCCACGACGGCGGCGGTTCCGCCGACCACCGCCCCGACGACGCAGCCCTGGAGCAGCAGGCCTGCGCCCAGGACCACGCCGAGCACGGCGAAACGCACGATGAGACGGTCGATCATTCCGGTTCTCCGCTGGAAGCCGTGACGATGGACCCTAATGGTGAATGGAGGCTGACCTTAGGCGCTGCGTTGCGGCAGCAGCTTGCGGCGCTGGCGGGCGACGGCCAGAGGCGTGCCGTCCGCGCCCCAGGCGACCGCGTCATCGACGGTCCAGCCCAAACCCAGATCGATCATGCTGAACTCGAAGAAGGCCCAGCCGTCGGGTGCGTTTTCGGGCGTCGGATCGGTCAGGATGTCGATGCGGAAATCCACCGTAGTCATCATCGCGGGCGTGCGGGTTATGGTCCAGGCGGGCGGATAGACGGCGTCCAGCAGGAAGCAAAGGGCCGCCTCGTCCAGGGCGCGGCCGTCCGCCATTCGCATCCAGGTGCGCTCGATCGCCGGCTTGCCCTCGTTTCCGCCCAGGATGTTGGGGCCGCCGTCGAAGCGATATTCGACCTGGCTGGAGAAATGGGGCGCCATCGGGCCGTGGATGCGGGCCTCGGGGTTCAGGCTGTCTAGCGCAGGCGGGACACGGTGCAGCGGCGATGCGGGCGGCGGCGCGCTGTCCAGACCATAGGTGCCGGTGGCGTGATGGGTCATGCGGCCGTCCTGATCCGCCTCGATGGCGGCATAGAGGACGTTGCGGCCGCCGCGCAGCAGACGGGGACGGAATGAAACGGGCTCTCCGAACTTGGCCGCCGACAGATATTGGACCGACAGAGATCGCAAGGGCGCGGTCAGCGACAGGCCCTCACGCATCCCCTGCGCGCAGAGGGCGGCCAGAAGCCCGCCGAAGGGAAAGCCCTTTTCCGGCGGCAGGCTGTTCGGGCCGTTGGAGAAATGTCCGGGCACGGCGACGGACAGCGCGCCGTCTTCAAGGGTCTGGAAGGCCAGAATGGCGTCGAGGGATTGGGGAGGCGTCATCGCGCAGTCCTGAGCAGGCAAGTCAAACAGCGGGCAAATACAAAAAACGGAAGGAGCGGTTTGAACCCGCACCCTCCGCCAGTCAAAGGAACAAGGACGCCGTGCTGGGAGAGCCTACGTCCGTTGCCAAACAAGACTGACTTACTGGGTTCAGATTGGCAACCCTTGCAAAAACCCTGACGCGGGGTCACTTTCACCCCTATGGGACGCACCGCAGACTATAGCCGCCAGAGCTGCTCTATCGCCGCAACGCTAGAGGTGATCGGCGACCCGTGGACGTTGCTGGTCATCCGCGACGCCTTCAACGGCGTGACCCGGTTCGAACAGTGGCAGGACAATCTGGGCGTGGCGCGCAACGTTCTGGCCGCGCGTCTGAAAAGCCTGGTGCAGCACGGGGTGCTGGAGCCGCATCTCTATTCCGAACGCCCGCCGCGCAACGAATACGTCCTGACCGCCAAGGGCAAGGACCTGTACGGGGTGCTGGTGACCCTGCACGGGTGGGGCAACAAGCACGTCTATGGCGAGGCCGACAGCGGCATCGACATGGTCCACAAGACCTGCGGCCAGACCCTGACGCCCCGCATCGCCTGCGGCTGCTGCGGCGAAATCGTCAAACCCCGCGACATCAAGCTGACAAGGGCCGAAAACCGCCCGACGGTGGGCGACGTGATGCCGAAGGAAGCGGCTTAGCTTTTGGGCGACATGCGAGAGCCGAGCCTTGATGAAGATGGCTGGCGGCTGCTGAACGCAGAAGAACGACAGCAGACCTATCCGGGTAGTTTCGAGCTTCCCGATCTCAGGATCAGAAACGCCCTGACCATAGGCGACTACGCCAAGCTTCTATTTGAGATTGGTGTGTCAGGCGACGAGACTGACGAAGACGTCGTTGAACGGATGTGGGTCATTGTTCGCGAGACCCTGAATGGGCGCTATATTGGAGTGCTCGACAACAAGCCGGACAGCATAGCTGAGAACGACCGGCTGTGGCTGGGCGTGGAGGTTCCGTTCGGACCTGAGCACGTCATCGACGCCCAGATAGGGGATGTCGAGAGCGCCATATTGGCGGCGAAAGAACCTTTGCGGCGGTGGTCTCGATAAGGTTTTGATGGCGACAGGGTGGCGTTGCCCGGAGCAGCATTTTGGGGTGAATGGGTTTTGCACTCGGAATGCTGAAACGACGAAAGCCGGTCGCGTCTGCACGCAACCGGCTCCCGTCATCCCTTGACGCACACCACCTGACGCAGGGTGTGCACGACCTCGATCAGGTCGGTCTGGGCCGCGATGACCGCGTCGATGTCCTTATAGGCCATCGGGGTTTCGTCGATCACTTCGGCGTCCTTGCGGCACTCGACGCCAGCGGTGGCGCGGACGTGGTCCTCAACCGTGAAGCGGCGTTTGGCCTCGGTCCGGCTCATGGTCCGACCGGCGCCGTGCGAGCAGGTGCAGAAGCTTTCCGCATTGCCCTTGCCGCGCACGATGAAGGACTTCGCCCCCATCGAGCCGGGGATGATGCCCAGTTCGCCGTCCTTGGCCGACACCGCGCCCTTGCGGGTCAGGAAGACGTCCTTGCCGAAGTGCTTTTCCTTCGAGACGTAGTTGTGGTGGCAGTTCACCGCTTCCTGCGTCGTCTCCAGATCCGGCCAGACGGCCTTCAGCACCCCAAGCACCTGATCCATCATCACCTCGCGGTTGGCGCGCGCATATTTCTGCGCCCACGACACCGCCCGGACATAGTCGATGAAGCCGTCCGTCCCTTCCGGGAAATAGGCCAGGTCCTGATCCGGCAGGTTGATGTGCCAGCGGCGCATCTCATGCTTGGCCCGTTCGATGAAATAAGTCCCGAAACGGTTACCGACCCCGCGCGAACCGGAGTGCAGCATCACCCAGACATCGCCCGCCTCATCAAGGCAAAGCTCGATGAAATGGTTGCCGGTGCCCAGGGTGCCCAGATGGCCGAAGCCGCGCGGGTGCGCCGCCTTGGGGTGGCGCTCCACCACGACGTCATAGCCCGCCTTCAGGTCGGCCCAACGAGTGACCGCCGAAGCCGGAGGCTCCGCCGCCCAGGCGCCCTTGTCGTTGCGCCCGCCGTTGTCGGTGCGGCCGTGCGGAACGGCGGCCTCGATGGCGGAGCGGATGGCCGACAGGTCGTCAGGCAGGTGCTCGGCCCGGATCGAGGTCCGCACCGCCATCATGCCGCAGCCGATGTCCACGCCCACGGCGGCGGGAATGATCGCCCCCACGGTCGGGATCACGGAACCCACCGTCGCCCCCATGCCCCAGTGCACGTCGGGCATGACCGCGACATGCTTATGGATGAACGGCAGCGAGGCCACGTTCTTCAGCTGTTTCAGCGCCGCATCCTCGATGGGCACGCCTCGGGTCCAGGCCTTGATGGGCACATGGTCCGGGGTTTCGATCAGGTCATAGCCAGACATGGCCGACGTCTCCTTTTTCTGTTTCTGATCCTCGCAGACCGCAGGGGAGACGTCGCTTGCAGATACAAGAAACCCCTCCGGCCGATGGCGAGAGGGGTTGCTGGAAAACCGAAGTCGTTTGACCGACTGTTCCCTACACGCCCTCCACGCACACGACCTCGCCCTGGGCCGACAGCCGGTCCAAGCACTTGGGCGCATTCATGGTGACGGAGTGGGTGAACATGGGTCTCTAGTCGTCTTCGGAGGCGGGCGGATACACCCATATGCCGCGGCAGGGCAACCCCAGAGATGCCGATTGGGGGCTAGCGACCTGGCGCGGAGGTCGCGTTGAACGAGATGCCAGGTTTGGCCTGTTGTTCGGCGTCGCCGTATTCGAACTCGGTGATGGGGATGCCGAATGCGCTCAGGAAGTCGCGAACACGTTCTGCCCGTTTTACGGCGAGCGGCGGAGCTCCGTCGGGCTTAACCGGGTCGGGCAGGCCAGTGATCGCCACAAAGGTGAGGTCGCAACGGTCAGCGACGTGCGTCAGATACCCAAAGCCCGCAGTGAACGGACGCGCGAATGTCTCGATTTCTGGTTCGAAATGCAGGGCGATAAAGCCCTGATTGCATTGTGTCGCCGATGGTGGAGGGCATGGAAGGGGCGTCGGTCGGTGGGCGCAGGCGGTCAGGGCCAGACATGCGGCGATCACAGTCACCTTGGAATGGAGCAGGTATGACATTCTGCGCGCGAGAGTGTCACAACTTCTGAGGGGCGGCCAAGGTGTTTCCTGTCCGATGGCGGTGGGGACTACTGCCGCTTTCTGGCAGCAGGTCTGTTAATGTCGCCATGTGTCCCGATCCGAGCGCCTTTTTGATCTGTTGAACGCCCTGCGGCGGCATAGGCGGCCGATCAGCGGGCGGGCGCTGGCGGACGAGATGGGGGTCAGTCTGCGGACCCTGTACCGCGACATCGCCAGTCTGCAGGCGCAGGGGGCGACGATCGAGGGCGAGCCGGGGGTGGGCTATGTGCTGCGGCCCGGTTTCATGCTGCCGCCGCTGATGTTCACGCCTGAAGAGATCGAGGCCCTGGTGCTGGGCTCGCGCTGGGTGGCGGAGCGGGCGGACGGGCGGCTGAAGGAGGCGGCGCTGAGCGCGGTGGCGCGGATCGGGGCGGTGCTGCCGCCTGACCTGAAGGATGAGATGGACAGTTCGTCCCTGTATGTCGTGCCGGGCGCGCCGTTCCCGACGGATACGGTCGATCCGGCCCTGCTAAGAAAGGCGATCCGCACCGAGCGGCGGCTGACCCTGTGTTACCGCGACGAGGCGGGGGCGGCGTCGGAACGGGTGGTCTGGCCGTTCGCCCTGGCCTTCTTTGACCGAGTGCGCCTGTTGCTGGCCTGGTGCGAACTGCGACAGGATTTCCGCAGTTTCCGCACGGACCGGATCGTCGAGGCGCAGGTGGGGCAGGACCGCTATCCCGCGCGGCGTCAGGCCCTGATGAAGACCTATCACGAAGACCTGGAAAAGCGGCGGGCGGCTGAACGATGCTGACGGAAACTGGCAGCAGCGTGGTCTAGTTTTGTTGCTGTCGAAATGACGGGAGGGGCTGATGACCGAGACGGATGACATTCTGCTGGACGTGGCGGACCCCGAGGTCAGCGCGCGGTTCTATGAACGACTGCTGGCCAGCCGCCCGGTGCAGGCCGGCGCTGACCGGGCGCTGTTCGTGCTGGCGTCAGGGCGGCGGCTGAGCCTGTGGCGGCGGATCGATGGGCGGGCCAGTGCGGCGGTTCAGGTCGGGTTCCGGCTGGAGGGCGCGGCGGCGGTGGACGATCTGCACATCGACTGGTGGGATCGCGGAGCGCGGATCGTGACGCCGCCTGCAGACATGGCGCAGGGGCGGGGCTTCGTCGCGCACGACCCGGACGGGCATCGGCTGTGCGTGTTCGCTCTGGCGTGAGGAACGCGAGGCGGGAAGGCGCGTTTGAACGGTGACGCTTCAACGCCTGAAAGGCCCGTGATGAAATATCCCCTGACCATCCTGAGTTGCGCCGCCGCCATGACTCTGGCCGCCTGCGGGACGACCTCTGCTCAAGTGGGGCCGGGTGTCGGACCGCAGGGCGCGGACGAACTGAAAGCCTTCCCGGCGGCGACGGCGGGCCAGACGCGCCACGTCATCCGTCTGCCGCAACAGGCGGATGAGGATGGGCTGAAGGTCGAGATCATCGTGGGCAAGACGGCCCGCGTCGACTGCAACAACCACTTCTTCGGCGGGCGGATCGAGACGCGCACGGCGGAAGGCTGGGGCTATGACTATTACGTCCTGCCCGCGCTGGGCGCGATGGCGGGGACGCTGATGGGATGCCCGGCCAACAGCGAGCGCGAGGTGTTCGTCGCCGCGCCTGAACAGCCGCTGGTCCGCTACAACAGCCGCCTGCCGCTGGTGGTCTATGCGCCGCAGGACGTCGAGGTGCGCTATCGCCTGTGGCGCGCGGGCGAGACGCAGAACGCCCGCTGATTTGTCAGGGTCTGAGGTTTAGGCCGCGATGCGGCCTGAACGCCCGGCTGAGGCCGTGATCTGAAACTGGCGCACGCTGCGCATCAGGGTTTCGGCCTCGGTGGCCAGCTGACGGCTGGCGGCGGTGGCTTCTTCTGTCATGGCGGCGTTCTGCTGGGTGATCTCGTCGATCTGGCTGATGGCGCGTTTGACGTCGGACAGGCGGTCGGCCTGCTCGCGGGCCGAGACGGCCATGCCGCCCGCCAGAGCATCGACGTCGGCGACCCGCTCGCCGATGCGGGTCAGGGCGGCGCCCGTGCGCTGAACCAGATCCACCCCGCGTGAGACTTCTTCGGACGACTGGAGGATGACGGCGCGGATTTCACCTGCGGCGGCGGCGGACCGCTGGGCCAGGGCGCGAACCTCGGAGGCGACGACGGCGAAGCCGCGGCCGGAATCGCCCGCCCGCGCCGCCTCGACCCCGGCGTTCAGGGCCAGAAGATTGGTCTGGAAGGCGATTTCGTCGATCAGGGTGACGAAGCCGCCGACATTGCCTGAGGACTCGCTGATGGCCGACATGGCCTGGGCGGCCTCGGCGACGACGGCGATGCCGCTTTCGACATCGCGGCGGACGGCGCCGACGGCCTCGACGCTTTGCTTGGCGGCGACGGCGGTCTGTTCGACGGAATCCACCACCTGTTCGGTGTTGGCCGAGGTGCGTTCGACGCTGGCGGCCTGACGCTCGGTGCGCATGGCCAGGTCGTCGGAGGCGCTGGCCAGTTCGGTGGCGCCGCTGCTGACGGAGGCGGCGCTTTCGGTCACGGCGGTGAAGGCGTCGCGCAGGGCGATGACCGCGGCGTTGAAGTCGTCCTTCAGCCCGACATAATCATCCGCGACCGGGATGGTGATGGTCGATCCCAGGTCGCCTGCGGCCAGCCCCTTCAGGGCGTGGCTGAGGACGGAGACAATCTGGGCCTGCCGGGCGTCGGCCTCGGCCTTGGCGGCTTCGGCGCGGTCGCGTTCGGCCTGAAGCGCCTCAAGATAGGTCGAGATGGCCAGGTCCATGTCCAGCATGACGCGGCGGCTGAGTTCGCCTGCCGCCTCGGCCGTGCGGCGGTCATGGTGCTTGTCGAACAGCCTGCGTTTGCGGGTGGTGACGGCCGTCAGAAGCTTGCTCAGGATCAGGCTGTAGCCGCCGATGTACCAGCGCGGCTCCAGCCCGATGCGGGCGTGGACATTGCCGATGACGCGGACGGACTGGCCATAGGCCTCGTCGGCGCGGCCTTCGACGATGGCGTCCCAGTGGCTGACCTGCGCCGACTTGGCCGCGCCGATATGGGCCTCGTCCCGGAAGAATTTCCGTGTCTCCGGCGTGGCGCGGATGCGGTCGTAGAAGGCGTTGAGAGCGTCGGGCAAGGCCTTGCGCAGCAGAGGCTCCTGCGCGGCGTAACCGGGCGAACGGGGGCCCAGGTCCATGAACCCTGTACGGCGTTCGATATCTTCGCGCGACATCCGACTTCCACTCCAACTGAGGGGATGGCCCTAGATGCGGCATGGTTATGGTCTGCTTACCGTCGGACGGATTTGACCGTGCAAATGCGGACTTGGGACAAAATGTCCAAGCCGGCGGGCCGGATCAGGCGGCGACGGCCGTCGTGTCGCGGATGAAGCCGCCGCCCAGAACCCGCTCGGTGTCGACCGGATCATAAAGGGCGCAGGCCTGGCCGGGGGCCACGCCTTCTTCGCCTTCATCGAAGACTACCGAGACATCGCCGTCGATCAGGGCCAGACGGGCGGGGGAGGGCTGGCGCGTCGACCGCACACGGGCCAGCACCGGCGCGCCCGCTTCGGCGGCGGCGTGGATGGTGTCGTGGTCGCCTAGCCAGTTCAGCTCTTCCAGCGTCAGCGAGGCGGTCAGCAGGGCTTCGCGCGGGCCGACGATGACGCGGCGGGTTTCAGGCTCAAGCTTGGTGACGAACAGGGGCTCGCCCACGGCGACGTTCAGACCCCGGCGTTGGCCGATGGTGTAGTCGGTGATGCCGGAGTGCTTGCCCAGGACGCGGCCGTCCATATGCACGATCTCGCCCGCCTCGCGGCCTTGCGGGCGCAGACGATCGATCAGGGTGCGATAGTCGCCCGAAGGGACGAAGCAGATGTCCTGGCTGTCGGGCTTGGCGGCGATCTTGAGGCCCAGTTCGGCGGCGACGCCGCGCACCTGGGGCTTTTCCAGATCGGCCAGCGGGAAGCGCAGGTAGTCCAGCTGGTCGCGCGTGGTGGCGAACAGGAAGTAGGACTGGTCACGCGAATGGTCGATGGCCTTGCGCATCTGGCTGCGCCCGTCGATTTCGGCGCGGCGGACGTAGTGGCCCGTCGCCATCGCCTCGGCGCCCAGATCGCGGGCGACATCCAGCAGATCGCGGAACTTGACCGTCTGATTGCAGCGGATGCAGGGGACCGGCGTCTGACCTTTAAGGTAGCTGTCGGCGAACTGGTCGATCACGGCGTCCCGGAAGCGGCTTTCGTAATCCAGCACATAGTGAGGAATGCCGATCATGTCGGCGGCCAGACGCGCGTCGTGAATATCCTGGCCCGCGCAGCAGGCGCCCTTCTTCTTCAACGCCGCACCGTGGTCATAGAGTTGAAGCGTGACGCCGACCACGTCATAGCCCGCCTTGTGCAACAGGGCGGCGACCACGGTGGAGTCCACCCCCCCCGACATGGCCGCGACCACGCGCGAACCCAGCGGCAAACCAACCGCCGCACGCGCGCTCTCGATCGCCGCATCCATGTCGGTGCGGGCGATGTCTGGAACGGGACAGAAGTCTTCAACGAGCGTCATCGCCGCCATTTAGGGTGGAACCCGCGCGATTTCGAGGCCTGAACCATATTCGATGCCGGAAATGACAAGGGCCGCACCCGTTTCCAGGTGCGGCCCTTATCGGTCTTCGGGGAGAAGCGGTCAGGAGCGGTAGGTCTGGATGCGCGTCGTGCGCAGTCCCTGCATGCCCCATTTATCAATGGCCTTCTGCCAGGCCAGGAATTCTTCAGCCGTCAAACGATAGGTCGCCAGGGCGTCATCCAGGCTGAGCAGGCCGCCACGGACAGCGGCGACGACCTCGGCCTTGCGACGGATCACCCACCGGTCCGTGTTGGACGGAGGCAGATCCTTAAGCGTCAGGGGGGTTCCCGTCGGCCCGACCACGTATTGTTCGCCTTTGCTATTAAGGCGTCGCTCTTGCAACATGGGCTTATGCCTCTTTCACCAACACCGTACTGTCACGAAGATAGAACGGCCCGGCTAAGGTCCATTTAAGGGTCGTGGTGAAGGAACGACTAAAATCGGTTCCCGCCCGTACGACTCTGTAAACCTTGCTTACGTGGGGATTCATTGACTCTAACGACTAGTTACTGGCGGATCAGCGTTTGATGTTGATGAGCTCGGCCAGCATTTCGTCGGCCGTGGTGATGATTTTGGATGAGGCGGAATAGGCCCGCTGGGTGGTGATCAGGCCGGTGAATTCCGCGGACAGATCAACGGTCGAGGACTCCAGTTGCTGGGAGGCGATGGAGCCCGCGCCGCCGGTGCCCGCGCTCTTCAGATTGAAGGTGCCGCTCTGCAGGCTGACAGCATAGGCGTTGCCGGAAACCTCGCGCAGGCTGTCGGGGCTGGGGAAGGTGGCGACCGCGACCTGGGCGATGCGGCGCATGACGCCGTTGTCGAAGATGGCGGTGACGAAGCCGCTGTCGTCAATGCGGATTTCGCTCAGATTGCCGAAGGCCGTGCCATTGGTGACGGTCGACTGCACCACGGAGGCGGTGTTCAGCTGGCTGAGCCCGCCTGCCGAGGTGTTAAGGTCCAGGGTGACCGTCTGGGCGGCGATGCCCAAGCCGTCGGCCCAGGCCACCTGGCCGGGGGCCATCGACAGGTTGTTGGGATCGGACTTGCCGAAGTCCAGCGTCGCCTGGCTGGGGTCGTCGAACAGGCCGGTCCCGGCGGGCCAGTTCTTCATGGTGTCGATGTCCAGACGGCCGGATGGCGTGAAGGCGATCTTGCCCGTCTTGATCTGGCCGTTGGCGTAGGGATCGCCGGTGATGACGTCATCCGCCGGAACCGAGACGATTTCGGCGTACCAGATGTTCGGCTCGTCGCTCTTCAGGAAGCGGATCTCCAGATTGCGCTGGCCGCCCTTGGAGTCCGAAACCGGGATGTTCATCTTGAAGTCGGGTTTGACGCCCGCCGGGTTGTTGGCGTCGGCGTTGTACATGGCCATCGAGTTGACGGACGGGTCGTACTTGGACTTGGCGGCGATATTGGTCGACAGGCCGATGTCGGCCAGGTTGACGGTGTAGGGCGCGCCAGAAGCGGGGGTGAACTGGATCTGGCTGGGCGGCGCGCCCAGCACGGCGGCGGAGCCCGAGTTCTGGCCGTTGACGGTCAGGCTGGTCAGGGCACCGGTGGCGGGATCATAGGTCGCCTGGGCGTTGATCCGCTGCGTGCCGGACTTGAGCTCGACATCATAGGCGTCGGCGCCCGTGCGGGTGTAGCGGACCGACAGGTCATGGCTGCCCGGCGGCACAGCCGTGTCGGCGACGCTCTTGTACGGCTGGGCGCTGGCCGCCGCCGAAGGCTCCTGGCTGGAGCGCAGGTTGGCGTTGATCTGGACGCGGGTCGTAGGCTCAGCTGTGCCGCCGACCGAGCCGATGTTGATCGAGCGCAGTCGCGACAGGTCGGACGGGTCCGAAGAGATCTCGCCATTGGCGTCGACAGGCCAGCCCTGCAGGTACAGACCGGCGCTGTTTTTCAGATAGCCCTGCTTGTCGACGCGGAAGGCGCCGGCGCGGGTGAACAGATGGGTGTCGGTGGAGGCGACGCCCTCGGCCTTGTCCGTGACAACGAAAAAGCCCTGACCGGCGATGGCCAGGTCGGTGTTCTCGTTCGTGCGCTGAAGCTGGCCTTCCTGGCTGATGAAGTGACGGGTGTTGGTGGTCACGCCGCCAGCCGAATAGCTGCCGCTGGTGCCGCTCTGGCTGTTGACGAGGGTCTGGAACTCGCTGGCCGTGCGCTTGTAGCCGACCGTGTTCACATTGGCGATGTTCTGCGAGATCGAGGCGAGGGCCGCAGAGTTGGCGGCGAGGCCGGACACACCGGCCAGCATAGCGCTGTTGAGGCTCATGAGAAACGCTCCTTAAAAAGATATCATCGGGAAGGCGGCGGAGCGCATCATGCGGCCGCCTCCTCGTCTGGGACGTTCGGATTCTCCGGTTCGTCGGGTTTGTTCTCTGCCTTGGCCTTGATCTCGTTCAGCGAGATCACGGTCGAGAGCGGAAGGATGGAGTCGCCGATCACAAGGAAGGGCTCGCCGTTGTACATTTCCACGCCGGTCACGCGGCCGCGGATCAGGGCCTGGGCGTCGACCTTGGCGCCGCTTTCATTGGTGGCGGACACCTTCAGCGTATAGACGCCGCCGTCGTCGGCCTTGCCGCCGCCCTTGAGGTCGCCGTTCCAGGTGAAGTCATGGATGCCCGCGCCCTTGTCCGGGCCCTGGCCTTCCCAGACCACGGCGCCCTTGCTGTCCACGATCTGCAGATTGACCTTGTCGGCGCTGGCGCCCAGTTCATAGGCCCAGCTGGCCTTGCCTTCGCGGAACTCGGTCGCGGTCCAGGCGGCGGTGACCTCCTTGCCGATATAGTTGGAGGCGTTGTCCAGACCGCCCGCAGCCTGGGCCTTCAGCAGACTGGTCAGCAGGTCGTTGGTCAACAGCTGCTGCTCGACGCCGGCCATCTGGGTCAGCTGGGCCGTGAACTGATTGGAATCCAGCGGCGACAGCGGGTCCTGGTTCTTCATCTGGGTGGTCAGCAGCGTCAGGAAGGTCTCGAAGTTCGAGGCCAGCATCTTGTTGCTGCCGTTGATGCGGCCGGCGGCGTTGTCGGCGGATACGGCGGTGACCATGGGTCAGACCTTCATATCGACGCGGTCAGGCGTCAGTGAAAGATTGGTCCAGACGCCGGGCGTCAGGATTGAGGGGACGTCGGCGGCCAGGGCCAGGCGTGAGCCGCCGCCGAACAGGGCATTGCGCTGTTGCTGACGGTCAAAGGCGTCGCCGCCCTGGGGCTGGTCGCGGTGACTGAAGTCCAGGGCGTCGCCTGCAAGCTGGAAACCGGCGTCCTGAAGCTGTCTGCGCAGTTCGTCGGCGCGGCCGCGCAGTTCGGCGGCGGCGGCCGGATTGTCGAAGGCCAGACGGGCGGCCAGCTGGCCGTCGTCGCCGATTTCAAGACTGACATCGACCCGGCCCAGGTCTTGCGGCGTCAGCACCATGTCGAAACGGGTCGACTTGCCGTCCAAGCTGCGGGCGATCTGGGCCGCGAGATGGGCCGTCGTTTCGATCGTCGCCTGCGACAGGCGCGAGAAGGACAGGCTGCGTTCGACGGCGGCGGCCTGCTGCATCGGCTGGGCGTCGGGCGCGGCGGGCGCCGCGGGCTGAGCCGAAGCGGCGGCGGTCTGGGCGGGTGCGGCCGGTTGGGCGCTGTCGGTGGCGGGCGTGCGGGCGCCGGACGACGCAGGCGCGGCGTCGGCCAGGGTCGTCTTCTGGATGTTGGGGCTGTCGTCCTTCGCCGGGGCGGAGGCGTCAGAAACAGCCGCGTTGCGCGGGGTGGAGGCGTCGTTGTGGCGCAAGGGACGCGGCGCGGCAGGCTCTCCCTTGAGCGCGGCGGCCAGGGTGTCTGCGGTTGTCCGGTCGCTGGACGAGGCCTCGTCTTCGGTCGCCGCAGTCTGATCCGTCGTCGCCTCCTGGGTCGCCTTTAAGGCCGCCTTGGCGATGGCGGGCGGCGCAATCTCGGCCTGATCCGTAGAGGCGGCCAGAAGGTCGGCGGGCAGGGCCAGAGCGGCGGCGGTTTTTTCGGCGGTCGGCTGGACGTCGTTGGCGACGCCGCTGGTTATGGCCGCGATCTGTTGCGGGGTCGGCTGCGCCCCTGCGGCCTTAGCGGCCGCCTCTGCCTGGACTTGAGCAGGCGTGGCGATCAGCTGGATCGGCGCCGCCGCCATGAAGATGAAGGGCTGCGCGTCGTTTTCGACGGGGGCGTCGGCGACGACGGGTGCGGTCTGGGCGTCGTTCTGGCCATCATCCAGACAGTCGTGCGGCGCCTCAGGGAGGGGGATGGAGGGCGGCCGTGTGGCGGCGTCGGCATCCGCCATCTGCACCTGCGCCAAGGCCTGCATGGGGGCGTTGATGACCCGGGCCGCGCGACCATCGACGCCGGAGCCTTGCAGGATGTCGGCGATCTTGGAGGAAAACAGGCTGGCGTCCGCAGCCTGGACGCCGGGCTCAGCCGAGCTGACCCCGGCGGAGGCCGGAGCGACAGGTGCAAGCATGGCGGAGGCGGTCGGCATTTAAGTGCAGGCTGCTTTTCAAAAATGGGGCGGCGTCTGCTGCGCCTGGTTTTTCGGTGCGAGCCTCGCAAGCCTTGGGCCATGACAAATAGATCAATGAAAACAATGAAAAGAAGCCGGTTTTGTGCCAGTTTCTGCGTGCGGGGGTCGTTTATTGCCGCGCATTCGCCGTTTTTTGCCCGGTCTCGCCCGGCGCCGGTCGAAACCGTTTGAACGACAGCGGCGCCGGTTGGCGTGAGGCTTGCGCACCTATCCGGTCATGACAGCTGTCCATTCAGCGATCTTGTTTGAATTCAACGCTCAAGCCGAGCGGGGATGGCGCGTGGCCGGGCAAGAAATGCGCGCAGCAGGGCAGCGCTTGCCGGGTCGGCAGGAGGAAGTGCGTCAATGTCGCTGAACTCGATCATGAACATCGCGACGTCGGGCCTGCAGACCGCGCAGGCCCAGTTGCGCGTCACCTCCGACAATATCGCCAACGTCAACACGGTCGGTTACGTCCGCAAGATCGCCGACCAGAGCGCGTCGGTGACCAAGGGTTATGGCGACGGCGTCGACATCACGCGGATGCGGCTGGCGACTGACCGCTTCCTGCAGGCGGCCAGCTTCAGCGCCAACGCCGACGCCGCGCGCCACGGGGTGCGTTCGGAGCTGTTCAACCAGATCCAGAACCAGTTCGGCGATCCCAGCAGCAACACCAGCTTCTTCGCCCAGATCGACAAGCTGTTCGCCAGCTACGCCAATCTGGCGGAAAGCCCGACCTCGTCCGCCGCGCGCCAGGACACGATCTACAAGACCCAGGCGATGTTCGACGACGCCGCCAACATCGCCCGCCAGATTCAGGCGACGCGGCAGGAGGCGGACAGCCGGATTCAGTCGGTGGTCGAGACGATCAATCCGCTGCTGGAGCAGATCGACAAGCTGAACAAGACCATCGCCGCCGGATCGGTGACCAACCAGGATGTGACGGGCGCCCAGAACGCGCAGCAGAGCCTGATCAACGAACTGTCCAAATATATGGACGTGAAGATCGAGCAGCGGTCGAACGGCGGCGTGACCCTGCGGACCGGCACGGGCATGACGCTGGTGGGAGAGGGTCATGCGACCCTGTCCTATCAGGCGGCGGGCACGGTGGACGCCACCACGGCCTTTTCGGACATCATGATCACTGAACCCAGCGGCACGCGCTGGCCGGTGCTGGACGGCGTAACCTCGGGCGAACTGCGCGGTCTGGTGGAGTTGCGGGACAAGGATGCGCCAGCGGCGGCGGCGCGGCTGGGCGAACTGACGGCGAAACTGGCGGACGAGTTGAACCGCGCGCACAACGCCAACACCAGCGTGCCCGCGCCCGCCATACTGTCGGGGCGCAACACCGGCCAGTCGCTGGAGAATGCGCTGGCGGGCTTCACCGGACGGACCACCATCTCGACCGTGGACAGCGCGGGGGTGGTCCAGGCCTCGGCCGAGATCGTCTTTTCGGGCGGGACCATGACGATCAATGGTCAGGCGGCGGACCCGACGACCTTCCTCAATGTTCTGAACGCCCAACTGGGTGGGACGGGCGCGGCCAGCTTCGCCGACGGCGCGCTGCGGCTGCAAGGGGCGGGCGGCAACGGCGTCGCCATCGCCGATGACGCCAGCGCGCCCAGCAACAAGGGAGGGCGCGGCTTCTCGCACTGGTTCGGGCTGAATGATCTGGTCACGTCGGCGACGCCCAGCTTCTATGAGACAGGGCTGACGCTGAGTTCCCGGCACGGGTTCACGCCGGGCCAGAACCTGACCTTCCGCTTCAATGACGACAACGGATCGCGCCTGCGCGACGTAACCGTCGCCGTGCCGACGGGCGCGGGCACGATGGCCGAGATGCTGACGGCGCTGAACGACCCGATCAATGGCGTGGGCCGTTATGGCGCCTTCAGCCTGGATGCGAGCGGGACGTTGGCCTTCAAGCCCTACAACCCCGGCGCCCAGACAATGAGCGTGGTGCAGGACGGTACGATCCAGAGCCCGTCGGGCCTGTCGATGTCCCAGCTGTTCGGCCTGGGCGGCACAGGGGCGACGCGCGCGGTCGGCTATTCGGTGCGCAGCGACATTCAGCAGGACCCCAATAAGCTGGCGCTGGCGCAGTTGAACCTGTCAGCGGCGGCGGGAGCCCCCGCCCTGAGCAAGAGCGACGGTCGCGGCGGCCTGCTGCTGGCCGATGCGGGCAAGACCAATGTGAACTTTGCCGCCGCAGGCGGAAACGGCGGCGGGGTAAAGACTCTGTCGGCCTATGCCGCCGACTTTGCGGGCGACGTCGGCGGGCGGGCGTCCGCCGCCAAGAGCCGCGCCGAAACCGCCAGCGCCCTGTCCAAGGAGGCGACCAGCCGTCGCACCGCCTCCGAAGGGGTGAACATGGACGAAGAGCTGGTCAATATGACCACCTTCCAGCAAGCCTATAACGCCTCCGCCCGCCTGATCCAGGCGAGCAAGGACATGTATGATGTTCTGATCGGAATCCTGAGATGACCCGCGTCGCAACCTTCGGAAACTATCAGTCGGCGCTTCTGAACCTGATGAGCGCCCAGAACCGTGCGCAGCAGGCGCAGGAGCGGATCGCCAGCGAGAAGATCGCCACCGACATGTCCGGCTATGGCCGGGGCGCCGAGTCTCTGACCAGCCTGACCTCGACGCAGGAGCGGCTGACCGGCTTCATCACGGCGGGCAAGGCGGCGTCGGCGCGGCTGGACGCGCAGGACCTGGCCATGACCCGCATCGCCGATGGCGGCAAGGGCGCGCGCGACGCCATCGCCAACAGCCTGGCGGCGGGCCGCGTGGACAATCTGATGGCGGAACTCAGCCTGCAGTATCAGACGGTGCAGGGCGGGTTGAACGCCCAACATCAGGGAACCTATCTGTTCGGCGGCGGGCAGGGCGATGCGCCACCCGCGACGGCCAGGACGATGGCGGATCTGGCGGCGGCGCCCTCGTCCGCGGCGACCTTCGCCAATGACACGCTGAAGCAGAAGTCGCGCATCAACGAAACGACCACCATCGAGACGGGCTTTTTGGCCAGTGATCTGGGCGGGGCGCTGGCGGACGTGTTCCGCAACATCCAGGCCTATCAGAACGGCGATCCCGTCACGATGAATGGGGTGATCTACACCCCCGCCGGGGCCGGTTCGATCGCGGGCAAGCCAAGCGGAGAGGTTGAGGCCTTTCTGCAGGCGGCGATGAAGGAGCTGGACAAGGCCAACGAGGGCGTGACCAACCAGACGGCCAAGAACGGTCTGATGCAGAACCACGTCGAGGCCGCGCTTGACGCCCACGAGGCGCAAGAAATCTCGCTGAAGAAGCTGATGCAGGACAAGTCGGGCTATGATCCGGCGCAGGCCATCACCGACCTGCAGATGGCGCAGGTCGCCATTCAGGCCTCGGCCCAGGTGGTGAATTCGTTGCGCAACACCTCGCTGCTGGACCTGCTGCGCTAAGCACGGATGTCTGGCGTCACGGCTACGCTGGACGGACGATGCGATAAGAACATATAGTGAACGAATGGCCCGTCTCGACCTTCGTCACAAGCTGTCTGTTCTGGCCGACGCGGCGAAATACGACGCCTCCTGCTCGTCGTCAGGCACGTCTAAGCGGGACTCGGTCGGGGGCAAGGGGATCGGCTCGACCGAGGGCATGGGCATCTGCCACGCCTATACGCCGGACGGGCGGTGCATCAGCCTGTTGAAGGTGCTGCTGACCAACTTCTGCATCTACGACTGCGCCTATTGCATCAACCGGGCGTCGTCGAATGTGGAGCGGGCGCGGTTCGATGTCGACGAGGTCGTGGACCTGACCCTGAACTTTTACAAACGCAACTATATCGAGGGGTTGTTCCTGTCCTCCGGCATCATTCGGTCGGGCGACTATACGATGGAGCAACTGGTCCTGGTGGCCAAAACCCTGCGCGAAGTCCATGATTTCCGGGGCTATATTCACCTGAAGCTGATCCCCGAGGCGGACCCGAAACTGGTGGAGATGGCGGGCCTTTATGCGGACCGTCTGTCGGCCAATATCGAACTGCCGCGCGATGAAGCCTTGGCGCGGTTGGCGCCCCAGAAGGATGTCGGGGTCATCAAGAAGGCTATGGGGCAGGTGCGGCTGGGCGTCGAGGCGGCCAAGCCCGCCAGGCGCGACAGGATCAAGCCGCCGAAGTTCGCGCCCGGCGGCCAGAGCACACAGTTGATCGTGGGCGCCGATGGGGCGCCGGACACTGAAATCCTGGATCGCAGCGCGTCCCTGTACGGCGGTTATGGTTTGCGACGGGTCTATTATTCAGCCTTCAGCCCGATCCCGGATTCCAGCTCGATCCTGCCGTTGTCCAAGCCGCCGCTGATGCGCGAGCACCGGCTGTATCAAGCCGACTGGCTGATGCGGTTCTATGGATTTTCCGCGCCGGAGATCGGCGAGGGGGCGTCGGGCGGGATGCTGGATCTGGCGGTCGATCCGAAACTGGCCTGGGCGTTGAACAAGCGCGAGCAATTCCCCGTCGATGTGAACCGGGCGCCGCGCGAGATGCTGCTGCGGGTTCCTGGCCTGGGCGTGAAGGCGGTGGACCGGATCGTGTCGGTCAGGCGGTATCGGACGCTGCGATTGGAGGACGTGGGGCGGCTGACGCGGTCGGTGGCCAAGGTGCGGCCTTTCATCACCACGCTGGACTGGACGCCCGGCGGACTGACCGATGCAGCGGACCTGCGGGCGCGTGTGACCAGCCGCACACCGGAACAGTTGAGCCTGTTCTGATGGCGGTCGCGGTGCTGGCGTCAGAGACGGATTTCGACGGATGGCGAAAGGCCGCGCGGGACTTTCGGCTGGCGGGCGTGGCGCCGGGGGCGGCGCGGTTTGTGGTTCAGGGGGCGACGTCGGCGGCGCAGGGCGGGCTGTTTGATCGAGCCGAGCCCGCGAGGTCTGAACCGTGCGGCCAGCGGACGGGCAGGCAGGCCGAGTTTCGCGTTCCCGCGGCGTTTGTCGATTTGGCGAAGGAGGTGATCCTGCATCGCTCGACCGACCGGTTCGACCTCCTGTATCGGCTGCTGTGGCGGCTGGGCGATGAGCCGGACCTGCTGAAGGTGATCTCGGACCGGGACGTGGCCGATGCGATGGAGCGGGCCAAGAACGTCAGTAGGGCCGCGCACAAGATGAAGGCCTTCGTCCGCTTTCGTCAGGTTCACGATGATCGGGGCGAGGCGTGGGCGGCCTGGTTCGAAC
This sequence comes from Brevundimonas nasdae, assembly GCF_019395145.1. Classification (NCBI taxonomy): domain Bacteria; kingdom Pseudomonadati; phylum Pseudomonadota; class Alphaproteobacteria; order Caulobacterales; family Caulobacteraceae; genus Brevundimonas; species Brevundimonas nasdae. The sequence goes on along the minus strand of NZ_CP080034.1, from coordinate 1,829,179 downwards.
CGGCGCACCGAGTGGTGGAGAAAACGGCGGGCTTCTTCCAGCGACGCTTCACGACCATGCACTGGTCGATCCTGACGCCGGACGGCAGCGTCTTCTGGGACGGCGAGCATCTGCGGTTCGGGCCGCCTGCGACGCGCGACATGGCGCCGCGCGCGGACGAGATCGAGGAATTCTGGAAGACCTATTACGCCTCCACCTTCAACCCGGCGCGTCTGAGCGTGAAGACGATGCAGGGGGAAATGGCCAAGTCCTATTGGAAGAACTTGCCCGAGGCGGCGCTGATCCCCGAACTGGTGGCGGCGTCGCGGGCGCGGACCGAGGCGATGGTGGCGGCGCCTGCGCCCCAGCCGAATGCGCGGTTTGCAAAGGCCGTCGCGCCTGATCTGCATCTGGATCGACCGGGCGATGTCACGCCTGACAGCCTGGAGGCGGTCGCGCGCGGGGTGCAGGGATGCCGCCGCTGCCCGCTGCACCGGGATGCGACGCAGGGCGTGTGCGGCGAGGGGCCGAGGGCGGCGCGGCTGATGATCGTGGGCGAACAGCCGGGTGATCATGAGGACCTGGCGGGACGACCCTTCGTCGGCCCGGCGGGACAGGTGCTGGATGCGGCGTTGGAGGAGGCGGGCATCGACCGGGCCAACGTCTATCTGACCAATGCAGTGAAGCATTTCAAACATGAGCCGCGCGGCAAGCGGCGCCTGCACAAGACGCCCAACGCGGGCGAGGTTCAGGCCTGCCGCTGGTGGCTGGACGCCGAGCGGCGGCTGGTGCGGCCGCGTGTGGTGCTGGCGCTGGGCGCGACGGCGGGTCTGGCCATGCTGGGGCGAAAACCGGCTGTGATGCAGGAGCGGGGCGCGCCGATAGCTTTGGACGACGGATCGACGGCCGTTCTGACCGTCCATCCGTCCTATCTTCTGCGGTTGCCGGATGAGGCGGCGAAAGCGGAGGCGCGACGGATTTTCGTTGAGGACCTGACGGCTGTGCGACGTCGAATGGGTTGATGAGAGAACGAAATTCGTCCGACCGCGTTTGTGCTCAGCGCCAGCGTGGCGGTATGAGGTCGGCATGAGGGGCGTTGTCCCGACACAGTTTCCGGTGAAAGCGCCGCGCGAATGTCATCGCGCGTTGACTAAGCCTGTGCGCATGCGCATTAGCGCCGCAGGACTGTCGTCTGAAATTTCTTGCGGTCCGTGGGGGGCGTCTATGGCCAGCCATACTTCTGTTGTTCTGCCGTCCGGGGCCAAATGAGTCAGGCTCAATATGAAATCGTGGATGCGGCCGACGGCGGGGCGAAGCTGCGTCTGACGGGCGACTGGACCACGACGGCGTTGGGCAAGCTGCCGCGCGACCTGGGACGCGATCTGGACGGCCGCACAATCAAAAGCATCGACACCAGCGAACTGGGCCGGTTTGACACGGCGGGCGCCCTGGCGCTGGTGCAGGCGTCCAGCGGGCGGCTGCCCAAGGGCGTCTGGAAGGAACGGCCCGAGGCCGGACGCATCTATGAGATGATCGAGGTGCTGGAGCGCAAGAGCGCGCCTGCGCCCCAGCGCCCCAACGCCTTCACCCGCGGCTTCGCTAAGGTCGGCCGCGGGGTCTATGATTTCGGCGCCGAGGCCATGCTGTCGCTGTCCTTCCTGGGGCGGCTGATGACGGCGGTGGTCGAGGCCGCCAAACACCCCGGCGCAATCCGCTGGCCGGCCTGGTTCAGTCAGGGCGAGCGGGCGGGACTGGACGCCATTCCCATCGTCATGGTGACGAACTTCTTCATCGGCGCTGTGGTGGCCTTCATCGGCGTGGACCTGCTGGCCGACTTCGGCGCCCAGGTGTTTGCGGTTCAGTTGATCGGCGTGGCCATGTTCCGAGAGTTCGCGGTGGTGATCGCCTCGGTCCTGCTGGCGGGCCGGTCAGCATCCGCCTTTGCGGCCGAGATCGGCTCCATGCGGATGAACCAGGAAGTCGACGCCATGCAGGTGATGGGCGTCAATCCGTTCCAGGCCCTGGTGGTGCCGCGTCTGGCGGCCCTGGTGGTGATGCTGCCGCTGCTGACCTTCCTGGGCATGATCGGCGGGCTGATGGGCGGGCTGGTCGTCTGCTGGTCCACGCTGAACCTGGGCCCGGCCTTCTTCTTCCAGCGGCTGGTCGAGGTCGGCGGCATGTCCCAGCACATGATGGTCGGACTGGTAAAGGCGCCGGTGTTCGCCCTGGTGATCGCCGCCATCGGCTGCCGTCAGGGCATGTCGGTCGCCGGCGATGTCGAAAGCTTGGGGCGGCGGGTGACGGCGGCGGTGGTGCAGGCGATCTTCGCCATCATCCTGCTGGACGCCATCTTCGCCCTGATCTTCCTGGAGCTGAACATATGACCGACGTGACCAAGACGTCGGCGGCTTCGACCGGCAAGCCCGAGACCCTGATCGAGGTGCGTGGCCTGCTGAGCCAGTTCGGCGAGCGGGTGATCCACGAAAACCTGGACCTGGACCTGGTGCGGGGGGAGGTGCTGGGCGTGGTCGGCGGTTCGGGCGCGGGCAAGACCGTGCTGCTGAACACCATCATCGGCCTGAAAGAACCCGAGGGCGGCACGGTCAAGGTGCTGGGCTATGACCGCGCGACCCTGACCGACGTACAGGCGGCCGACATCGAGCGGCGCACCGGCATCCTGTTCCAGCAGGGCGCCCTGTTCTCGTCGCTGAGCGTGCTGGAGAATGTGGCGTCGCCGCTGGTCGAGCACACCAAACTGCCCAAGTCGGTCATCTATGAACTGGCTGAGCTGAAGATCGCCATGGTGGGGCTGAAGCCTGAGCACCACCACCTGAAACCCGCCGAACTGTCGGGCGGGATGAAGAAGCGGGCAGGGCTGGCGCGGGCGCTGGCGCTGGACCCGGAACTGGTCTTTCTGGATGAACCGACGGCGGGGCTGGACCCCATCGGGGCTGCGGCGTTCGACGATCTGATCCGTCAGTTGGCGAACGATCTGGGCCTGTCGGTGTTCATGATCACCCACGACCTCGATACGCTGTACGCCATCTGCGACAAGGTGGCGGTTCTGGCGGACAAGAAGGTCGTGGCCAAGGCCACGGTGCAGGAGCTGGAACGCTCTGACCACCCGTGGATCAAGGAATACTTCCTGGGGCCGCGCGGTCGCGCAGCCACCAAGACGGCGGCCTGAGGAGAGCCGATTATGGAACGAGACGCACATTACGCGGCGGTCGGCATCGCCACCATCGCCCTGTTGGCGGCGCTGGCGGTGTTCACCATCTGGCTGGCCCGGCTGCAGTTCAACAGCGACTACGACCTGTATGACATCGTCTTCTACGGGCCGGTGAACGGCCTGTCCGAAGGCGGCGAGGTGCATTTCAACGGCATCCGCGTCGGCGAGGTCACCGACCTGCACATCGACACCAAGCGCGGCGACCAGGTGGTGGCCCGCGTGCGGGTCGACGCCACGACGCCGGTGCGCGTGACCTCGCGCGCGCAACTGGAGCCGCAGGGCATCACCGGCCTGAACTACATCCAGATCACCGCTGGCGCGCCTGACAGCGCCCTGCTGAAGGACCAGTATCCGGACAATGTGGTGCCGGTGTTGCAAAGCCAGCCGTCGCCCATCGCCGAACTGCTGAGCGGGTCGGGCACGGTGCTGGCCCAGACGGTGGATGCGCTGAACCGGATCAACCGGGTCATGTCGGACGACAACATCCGCAGTTTCTCCACCAGCGTGAAGAATGTCGAGGCCCTGACGACCGAGCTTGAGGCCCGCAAGGCCATCTTCCAGCAGCTGGAAGAGGCGGTGACCAACGCCAATGCGGCGGTCAAGGAGTATCAGGGCCTGGCGGTCGATACGCGCCAGATCATCAACACCGACGGTCGCCAGGCCATCGCCAACATCAATCAGGCGACGGGCGAGGCGCGCACCGCCATCGCCTCGGCCAACCGGACCATTTCGGGTCTGGAGCAGCCGCTGGGCGACTTCTCGACCTCGACCCTGCCGCAACTGCGCGGCACCATCGAGGAACTGCAGGACGCGACGCGTTCGCTGCAGTCGCTGATCGACGACGTCCGCACCAGTCCGCGTGACTTCATCGGACGCCCGCAATCCAAAGAGCTGGAGGTACAGCCGTGATCCATCGTCGTATCCTTCAACTGGGCGCCGTCGTCGGCGTCGTCGGGGCGCTGGGCGGGTGTCAGGTGCTGAAGACGCCGCCGCCGGTCCAGACCTATCGCTTCGGCCTGCCGGCGGAGCTGCCCGCTGTGGGCGACAACCCGTCCACGACCACGGTCGCGATCCGTCGCATCGAATTCCCGACCGCCAGCGGCAGCGACCGCATCCTGGGCGTGACGGGCACGGAGACAGCCTACATCGGCGGCGCGCGCTGGGTCTCGCCCGCCTCGACCCTGTTCGATGAAAGCCTGAAAGCGGCCTTCGCCACCCGCGCGGACCGCATCCGCGTGCTGGACCGCCGCGAGCCGGGGGCGTCGCCTCTGGTGCTGCAGGTGTCGATTTCGACGTTCGAGGCGCGCTATTCGGCGCCCGGCGCGGCGCCTGACGTGGTGATCTCTGCGCGCGGCCTGCTGCGGTCCACGCAGGGGCAGGGACGCACCATCGAGCGGGTCTTCACTGTGACGCAACCCGCCGCCGAGAACCGCGTCTCGGCCATCGTCGACGCCTTCGATACGGCGACGCGGGACATCAATACGCAAATCGCCGACTGGACGATCCAGTCGGCGAAATAGGCGGAACAGTTTCGTCCCCTCAGGCCAGGCTTGAGGGGACGTTTTTCTGTGCGGGCTATTGCAGTCCGGCGGCCACCGAATAGGTCGCCTCGGTCTTGGCCGCGACCTCGTCCAGGGTGACGCCTTCGGCCAGTTCGATCAACTCCAGACCGCCGCCGTCCGGCTTGACGTCAAACGTCGCAAGGTCGGTGATGATGCGGCTGACGACGCCCGTGCCGGTCAGCGGCAGGGTGCAGGATTTCAGCACCTTGGACTGGCCGTGCTTGTTGGCGTGCTCCATGACCACGACCACGCGCTTGACGCCCGCGACCAGATCCATGGCGCCGCCCATGCCTTTCACCAGTTTGCCGGGGATCATCCAGTTGGCGATGTCGCCGTTTTCGGCCACCTCCATCGCGCCCAGGATCGACAGGTTGATGTGCCCGCCGCGGATCATGGCGAAGCTGTCGGCGCTGCTGAAATACGACGACTCGGGGATTTCCGTGATCGTCTGCTTGCCGGCGTTGATCAGGTCGGGGTCTTCTTCGCCCTCATAGGGGAAGGGGCCCATGCCCAGCATGCCATTTTCCGACTGCAGGGTGACGGTCATGCCTTGCGGGATGTAGTTGGCCACCAGGGTCGGGATGCCGATGCCCAGGTTCACATAGAAGCCGTCCTGAAGCTCCTTGGCGGCGCGTTCAGCCAGTTGTTCGCGAGTACGAGCCATTGGATTAAGCCTCCCGCTGACGGACAGTGCGCTGTTCGATGCGCTTTTCGGACACGGTCTGGATCAGACGGTCAACATAGACGCCTGGCGTGTGGATCTGGTCCGGGTCGATGGAGCCGACGGGGACGATCTCCTCGACCTCGACGATGGTGACCTTGCCGGCCGTGGCCATCATCGGGTTGAAGTTGCGGGCGGTCTTGCGGAAGACCAGATTGCCGCGCTCGTCAGCCTTCCAGGCCTTGATGATCGACAGGTCGGCGACCAGGCCGGTCTCCATGACGTATTTGCGGCCGTCGAACTCGCGCACCTCCTTGCCTTCGGCGACCAGGGTGCCCACGCCAGTGGCGGTGAAGAAGGCCGGAATGCCTGCGCCGCCTGCGCGGATGCGCTCGGCCAGGGTGCCCTGCGGGTTGAACTCCAGCTCCAGCTCGCCGGCCAGATACTGACGCTCGAACTCCTTGTTCTCGCCGACGTAGGACGAGATCATCTTGGCGATCTGGCGGGTGCCCAGCAGCTGGCCCAGGCCGAAGCCGTCCACGCCGGCATTGTTCGAAACGACCGTCAGGCCCTTCACCCCGGAATCGCGTAGGCCCGCGATCAGGTTCTCCGGAATGCCGCACAGGCCGAAGCCCCCCGACATGACCATCATCCCGTCGAAGGTCACCCCTTCGAGCGCGGACGTGACGTCAGCGTAGATCTTTCCCATCGGTCTCCCTTTTCACCGTCTGATGAATATTGCGGCGTCGGACCGCTCTTAGTCTGGAAGCGATCTAAGGGGCAAGGGCTGATGACGACAACTGCGATGCATCCGAAACTGGCGTTCGGCCGTATGTCTTTTGACGCACAGGCTGTCGGGAGAGATCACCATGATCCAATATGTCGCCGCCTATCTGGGCGCGGGCCTGACCTTTGCGGTGATGGACGCGGTGTGGCTGACCACCATGACCGACCGCTTCTATCGCCCGATCATCGGGCCCATGCTGGCGGACAAGCCGGACATGGGGGCGGCGGCGGCCTTTTATCTGATCTCCATTGCGGGGACGGTCTTCCTGGCGATTGCGCCCGCGCTGAAGGATGGAAACTGGTCGCGGGCGGCCATCACCGGGGCGGTGCTGGGGTTCGTCTGTTATGCGACCTACGACCTGACCAATCAGGCGACTCTGGCGACGTGGAGCACGAAGTTGACGCTTGTGGACATGGCGTGGGGCACGGTGCTGACGGCTGTTTCGGCGACCGGCGGATACTTCGCCGCACGCTGGGCTGACGGGCGTTTCGTCTGAGGCGCTGCAAGGGGGGAGAATTTTTACTGGCGATCACCGCCATCGTCATCGTCCGCACCCTGGGGCTTCCCAGCTTTGCTATTTTCGCGACCATTCCAACGTGCTTAACATCGCGCCTGGGTTGATCTTGTGGGGGCGAGGTTGGGGGACGGGCGGCATGGGCTGCTGTCAGCGCGGGGGCTGACGGAGGCGGCGCTGGTTTACGCCGCGCATGTCTTTCGCCTGATCGCGCCCCTGCTGCTGTACCCGGTTCTGACGCGTCGGCTGGGGCTGGAGGCGTTCGGTCATTATGCAGCGGGCCTGTCGCTGGCCCTGATGGTTTCGGCGGTGGTTGAATACGGGTTCGGCCTGTCGGGACCGCGTGACATCGCGCAGGCGAAGGTGACTGAGCGCGGGCGCGTGGTCGGTCGGGTGTTGGGCGCACGGCTGTGGCTGGCGCCGATCGGGCTGCTGTTGGGCGGACTGCTGGCCCTGATTAATCCGGTGGTGAGGGGCGATCCGGGCGCAATTGCTGGCGCGCTGGCGCTGGGCGTGGCGCAGGGGTCAAGCGTGCTGTGGTTCTTTCAGGGCGTACGGAGGCCCGGCGTGGCGGCGACGGCGGAGATGCTGGGGCAGGGTGCTGCCATGGCGGTGATTCTGTGCTGGACCGGCGTGTCGGTTGGCGGGGCGCTGGCGGTGCAGGCGCTGGGGCTGGGCGGCGGGATCGCGGCGGGGGCGGTGCTGATGATCCGCCAGGCGCGCCCGATCTGGCCCACGGCGCGAGAGGTTTTGGCGGTGCTGCGCGGTGATCTGGCCCTGTTCGTCAGCCGGGGGCTGATCGTGGCCTATACGGGGGCGTCGGCCTATGTGGTGGCGGCGCTGGCGGGACCGGCTCAGGCGGCTCTTTATGGCGTGGCGGACCGGCTGGTGCTGGCGGCGACCTCCTTCCTGCGGCCCTTGGCGGGACTGGTCGGGCCGAGGATCAGCGGCCTGATGCGCGATGATCCCGACGCCGCCTATCGCACCACACGATGGAGCCTGATCCTGACGCCGGGCGTGGCGGGAGCGGGGGCCTTGGTCGTCATCCTGTGCGCGCCGTTGGCGGTCCGTCTGCTGTTCGGCGTCGCCTTCGCCCCGGCGGCGGAGGTGTTGAGGGTGCTGGCGCTGATCCTGCCGTTGGTCGCCGTCAGTCAGGTGCTGGGGCCGCAGTTGATGACGCCGCTGCGGATGGATCGAGCCTTCGCCATCGTGGTCGGGATCGGGTGCGGGGTCACCCTGATCGCCGCCGCCGTGATGGCGCCGCACGCTGGAGCAATGGGCATGGCCTGGGCGCGGGTGATCGGCGAGGCGGCGGTGGTCGCGGCCTGCGTCCTGTGCCTGCGGGCGCACTGGACGCATCTGAAGTCTGGACTGCGGGGGAATGATGCCGCAGCGGTATGACTGGTTGATCGTGGGCGCGGGCTTCACCGGGGCGACGGCGTCGCGGCGTCTGGCGGAGGATTTCGGTCAGACCGTGCTGCTGATCGACCGGCGCGGGCATCTGGGCGGCAACGCATGGGACCGGCGCGACGAGGGCGGCCATCTGGTCCACGCCTATGGGCCGCACATCTTCCACACCAACAGTGCGCGCATCTTCACATTCTTGAGCCGGTTCACCGAGTGGCGACCGTACTTCCACCGCGTGCTGGCCCATGTGGACGGGCGTCTGGTTCCCGTGCCGTTCAATCTGGATTCGATGGCGGCCCTTTTCCCGGCGCGAATGGCCGAGCGGCTGTCGGAAAAACTGATCCAGCGGTACGGGTTCGGCGCGCGGCCCAGCATCGACACGCTGCGGCATGAGGCGGACGACGCCGATCTGAAGTTCCTGGCGGACTATGTCCATGACCGGGTGTTCGTGAACTACACCACAAAACAGTGGGGCGTGGGGCCTGACGCGCTGGACGCCTCGGTCACCGCGCGGGTGCCGGTGGTGGTCAGCCGCGACGACCGCTATTTCGCCGACCGCTATCAGGCCATGCCGCGCGACGGCTATGCGGCCCTGTTCCAGCGAATGGTCGATCATCCGAACATCCATGTGTCGCTGCAGACCGAGCACACGGACGTCGAGGCGGCGCGGTTCGAGCGCATGATCTATTGCGGGCCGCTGGATGAGTATTTCGGAGCGTCGGCGGGCGCCTTGCCGTACCGCAGTCTGCGGTTCGAACATCAGGTGGTTGAGGCGGCGGATGGCCAGCCGGTTGGGACCGTCAACTATCCCAACGAGTTCGACTTCACCCGCATCACCGACTTCCGCCATCTGAGCGGAGAACGAGGGACGACGACGGCGCTGCTGACCGAATATTCGATGGCGCACCAGCCGGGCGTGACGGAGCCCTATTACCCCGTGCCCTCACCAGACAGCCGGGCGCTGGCGGCGACATACAGGCAGATGGCGCAGGCGCTGGCGGGGCGGGTCTGGTTCGCCGGAAGGCTGGCCGATTATCGGTATTACAACATGGATCAGGCGGTCGGGCGGGCGCTGAGCCTGGTGGACAAGGAGCTGGCTCCGGCGCTGGAGCGGACGGCGGCATGAGCGGCGGGGTTTGGGCCGTGGTGGTGACGTGGAACCGGCGGGTGCTGCTGGAGCAGTGTCTGCAGGCCTTGATGGCGCAGACGCGGGCCTGTGACCGGGTGCTGGTGGTGGACAACGCCAGCGACGACGGAACGGCCGAACGGCTGGCCGCATGGGGCGACCGGATCACGGTGCTGAGGCTGGATCGGAACACCGGCGGGGCGGGCGGTTTCAGCGCGGGCGTTCGGGCGGCGGTGCAGGGCGGGGCGGACCGGGTCTGGCTGATGGACGACGATGTCCTGCCCGATCCGCAGGGATTGGAGCGGTTGTTGGCGGCGGAGCAGGCGTTGGCGGCGCGGGGCGTCGAGGCGGCCTTCCTGTGTTCGACGGTGCGGACGCCGCAGGGAGCCCTGACTAATGTGGCCGAGGTGGATGGGCGGCTGAATGATCTGGGGTATGCGGCCTGGGGCGAGCATCTGGATCTGGGGCTGATGGCGACGCGGCAGGCGACGTTCGTGTCGTTGCTGGCGTCGCGCGATCAGGTGCTGGCGCGTGGCCTGCCGCTGGCGCCCATGTTCATCTGGGGCGACGATACGGAATATACGTTGCGGCTGTCGAAGGATCGGCCGGGGTTTGTCGTGGGCGACAGCCGGGCCGTGCATGTGCGGGCGGCGCCGGGGGCGCTGAGCCTTGCGCATGAGACTGAGCCGGGGCGGATCAGGCTGCATCGCCTGCTGACCCGCAACGTGATCCTGACCAAGCGGCGGCACGAGGGGCGAGCGTCGGCGGCGCGCTATGCCGCATCGCGGGTCCGAATGGCGGCGGGGCTGGCTGTGCGGGGGCAATGGCGCAAGGCGGGGGTGCTGCTGGCGGGGGTGATCGACGGCTTGGGCTTCGATCCGGAGGTCGAGTTTTGCGAAGCGCGGTGAGGGTGCTGCGCAAGGGGCGGTTCCGCGCCCTGGCCCCGCCCGTGACGGTGGAGGAGCTGTCCAGACTGCACGAGCGGGCGGCGCTGGCGCTGTTGGGATTTGGCGTGACCCTGCCGATCTTCCTGGCGCCCGGCCATCTCAGTTCGCCGCGTCTGTCGGACCTGGGTCTGGTGTTCGCCTTGCCGATGATCGTGGCGCGATGGCGACGGTTGGGACGGGGGCTGAGGGGGTTCTGTGCGGCGTCCGTCGTGGTCTTGCTGCTGACCCCCATGCTGCAGATGGTGAGGATCGGCCAGACGCCGAATCTGCCCGATGTCGTCTTCTGGTCCCGCTGGATTGCGGCGGCTGTGGCGGCGACGGCGGCGGCCCATGCGGTGGTCGCGGACCGACGACGCAGGCGGTTGTTCTTTCTGGCGATGACGGCGGGCGCGGCCTGTCATCTGGCGACCTATGGGTTGCTGGAGATCATGGGGCGCGGCGGGCTGGAGGCGATCGGGCTGGCGTCGCCGCGCGCAGCCCTGACGACGGCGGCGGCGCAGGCGCGAATCACGACGGTGGCCGAACATCCAAACGCCGCGATGGCCCTTATCGGTCTGGCGGTTCCGGCCTGCCTGGCGGCTTCGGCGACAACGATGGAGCGGCGGTTGCTGGCCTATGTCGGCGCCGGCATGGTGCTGGCGGGCTTTGTCTGCACCCTGTCGCGGGGCGGGACGCTGGCGGCGGCGCTGGCGATGCTGGTCTGGGTTTTGATCCGGGCGAGACGGGCCGACGGGCGAAATCCGTTGGAGTTTTTGATCCTGACCTGTCTGCTGGCGGGCGCCGCTTTGGTCGATCAGGTCATAGGCGGGGTGGTTGATATCGCGCGGTTTGCAGCGCGGTTCGATGCGTCGACCCTGGATGAGAACATCGGCGGGCGGGTTGAGACCTGGGTGCGGGCATTGGGGTTCATCGCCAACCATCCGCTGGGCGTGGGCTGGTCCTCGCCGCAGGAGTTGGGGCCGTTTCGCGGGCTGACGGTCAGCCATAACGGCTATCTGTTCATGGCCAGGACGGTGGGCGTGGTCGCGGCTGCGGCCCTGCTGGCGCTGCATGTCCGCTCGGCGCTGAAGCTGGATGTGTTCGCGCCCCTGGCTGTGTTCGTTCTGGTCATGATGAGCAGCGAGGATCTGACGCAGGGGGCCAGTTTCATTTTCGTCGCCTGTCTGACGGCGGCGCTGGCGTTTCGGCGGCGCGCGCCATGAGGGTGCTGCTGGTCAACACCCTGTATCCGCCGGACAACGAGGGCGGGGCCGAACGCAGCGTGGCGCAGCTGGCGCATGGACTGGCGGTCGCAGGCGTTGATGTGATGGTGCTGGCGCTGAAGGCGGACGGGACGGCCGGCATAGAGCGTAAGGGCGCCGAGACGGTGTGGCGCGCGCCGATGCGGAACCTGTACTGGCCCTATGACGGCGCCGCGCGGTCGGCGGTTTTGCGGCGGGGCTGGCACGCCATAGAGGCGTTCGGGCGGACGATGGACGGCGCAGTGGCCGAGGTGATCCGGCAGGCGCAGCCCGACCTGGTCCATGCCCAGGTGACGACAGGGTTTGGAACCTCTGTGACGCGGGCGGCCAGAAGCGCAGGCCGGCCCGTGGTGCAGACGGTGCGAGACTATTCGCTGATGTGCGCGCGGGCGGCGATGTTCCGACAGGGACGCAGGTGCGGTCGGCGTTGCGATGACTGCGTGCTGCTGACGACAAACAAGAAACGGGCGTCGCAACGCGCGCAGGCTTGGGTCGCCGTCAGCGCCAGTCTGGCCGGGGCGCATGAGGCGCAAGCCTATTTCAAGGGCGTGCCGGGCCGGGTGATCGGCAATGCCGTAACGACGGTGAAGGCGTCGCCCCGTCCGGGGTTCGATCAGGCGCCGGAACTGGTGTTCGGCTTCATCGGGCGGATCGAGCCAGAGAAGGGTGTCGAGATTCTGTTGCAGGCGGCGATGCGGCTGGGCCACGGCTGGCGGCTGAAGATCGCAGGGCGTGGCGCTGCGGCCTATGTCGCGGACCTGAAGCAGCGGTTCGATGAACCGCGCATCGACTGGCTGGGGCAGGTCGAGGCGGAGGGGTTTTACCGATCAGTCGATGTGGTTGTGACGCCTGCCCAGTGGGGTGAACCGTTCGGGCGGTCGGCGGCGGAGGCCGTGGCGCAGGGGCGGGGGCTGATCGTCTCACACATCGGCGGCCTGCCGGAAGCGGCGGGGGATGCGCCGTTTGTGATGCAGGTCGACCCTGGCGATGTGGCGGGTCTGGCCGAGGCGATGCAGCGGGCGCTGGATGGACGCGAGGACTGGCGGTTCGGCGCGATGATCAACAGCCGCACGCCGCCGCGGTGGACTGAGGCAGCGGTGATTGAGGCGCATCTGGCCCTCTATCGCGAGGTTCTGACCAGGGCGTCCAGAACGGCGGCGGACTCGTCCCAACTGTAGGCGGCGACGCGTTGGCGGGCGATGGCGCGCCATTGCGGATCGGGAGGAATAGCCATGCTGGCGCTCATCAGGGCGGCCAGGGCGGCGTCGTCGTGCGGGGCGAAATACAGGGCGGCGCCAGCGCAGACTTCGTGCACGGCGGGAGTGTTTGAAGCCAGGACCGGGCATCCCTGTGCGAAGGCCTCAAGCGGGGGAATGCCGAACCCTTCATACAGGCTGGGGAAGATCAGGGCGCGGGCCTGTCGCAGCAGACCGGCGACGGCGGCGTCGCCCAGCCGTCCGGCGAAGATGATGCGAGGATCGTCGGCGTGAAGGCGGCGGAACACCTTGTCGTCCTGGCCCCCGACCAGAACCAGCCGCACGTCCGGATCGGCCAGGCGGTCCAGAGCGCGGGTCATCACCGGAATGTTCTTGTTGGGCGCCAGATTGCCCAGGGCCACGAAGAAGGGATGGCCTTCGAGCCCGAGCCGCGCCGGAGCCTGCAGGTCCGGCGTTAGGCGGGCGAAATGGTCCGCGCCATTGGGGGCCAGGGCGATGGCGCCGGCTGGCGTTCCCAGCACGACGGACAACTCGGCGCGAGAGAAATGAGAGACTGTCGCCAATCTCGCGCGCCGGGCCAACGCACGACCCAGCATACGATGAAGGCGGGCGTATCCGGGGCGGAAATGCTCAGGGTGGCGAAAGACGGCGGCGTCGTGGATCACCACCGTCTGGCGCGGGTGAAGCAGTGGGCCTGCGCCGCCAAGACTGAGCAACGGGCCGCGCCGGGCGGCATGGGCCAGCACAGTCTGTTCCCAGACGTGCCCCGAGCCGGGCAGGCGGCGTATGGGGATGGACGTCAGGTCAAACGAGGCGGCGTCGCCGGGCGCCAGCAGCATATAGTCGGCGGCGTTCGGGCGGCGATCCAGGGCGCGCACGATCTCACGCCCATAGCGCTGTACGCCGCTGACTGGTTGGGCCAGGAAGCGCCCGTTCAGATAGACCGTCTCAGGCCCCGGCAAGGTGGCGCACGGTGAAGGCCTTGCGATAGACGGCGATTGTTTCGTCCGCCATCCGCCCGATCGAGAAGGCCTGGACGAAGGCGGGGCTGACGGGTTGTCGCGGGCGGTCGGCCCAGTCGATGATGGCGTCGGCGAACTGTTCCGCAGAGGCGTCGAGGGGCAGGGCCTGGCCCTGGGCGCCGGCCTCAAGAACAGCATTCGCGCCGCCGTAGGCGGTGCTGAGCAGGGGCAGGCCTGACAGGGCCGCCTCCAGCACGACATAGGGCAGGGCCTCGAAACGGCTTGGCGTCACCAGCATGTCCAGCGCGGGCAGCAGGGCGCGGGCGTCATGATCGGTCAGCAGCCGAACCGCGTCGCCGCCCGCCGCGCGCGCCTGATCCAGCAACGGTCCGCCGCCGATCATAAGGCCCCGGATGCGGGGATCGCGCCCGGCGGCGATGCGGACGGCGGCGGCGAAGCGCACCGGGTCCTTCTGATCGACGAAGCGGCCGATGAAGCCCGCGACGACCGCGTCATCCGGCAGGTTCAGGGCGGCGCGGACGGCCTGGCGGTCGGCTGGGTCAGGCAGATCGACGCCATTGGGGATCATGTAGAGGCGGTTATCGGGAAACTTCCAGCGTCGGGCCGTGGCGGCTTCTTCCGCCGAGACGGTGATCACGGCGTCGCTGGAGGTGCGGGCCAAGAGGCTTTCGATCAGACCGAACAGGCGACGGAAACGTTTTTCACGGTTCAGGGTGACCAGGGCGTGCGGGGTATAGACCCGCGCGGCGCCGAAGGGGGCCGCGAGCCGTGCCAGGGCGCCGGCCTTCGAACTGTGGCCATGAATGAGGTCGAACGGCCCGATCTTGAGGATCAGGCTGCGAAGCCTGAGAAAGGCGCCGATGTCCCACAGGCCGCACGCCCGACGCATCGGAAGGCGGTGCAGGGCATGAAGGGGAAGGGCGGCGACCTCGGCCTCGAAGCGCGGCTCAGCGCGGGTCGGCGAATAGATCAGGGAGACTTCGTGTCCGCGCTGAACCAAGGCCCGGGCCAGGTCGATGACGTGGCGGCCAGAGCCGCCGCCGGAAGGTTCGATGACCAGTAGTACGCGCAAATGACGCCCCCCGACGCACCTCTACAGCATGCAACTGAAAGGAAACGGCGAAGGGCGTCAAGATTGTGTTTAGGCGACGGTCGCCTTGACGATCTTGCCCGGTGCGCGCGGCGGCTCACCCTTGGGCAGGGCGTCGATGTGCTCCATGCCCGACTCGACCTGACCCCAGACGGTGTATTGCTTGTCCAGGAAACGGGCGTCGTCGAAGCAGATGAAGAACTGCGAGTTGGCGCTGTTCGGATCGGAGGTGCGGGCCATCGAGCAGACGCCGCGGACGTGGGGCTCGGCCGAGAATTCCTGCTTCAGGTTCGGCTTCTTGGAGCCCGAGGTGCCGGTGCCGGTGGGGTCGCCGCCCTGGGCCATGAAGCCCGGGATCACGCGGTGGAAGACAACGCCGTCGTAGAAGCCTTCCTTGGCCAGTTCGGTGATGCGTTCGACGTGGCCGGGGGCCAGGTCGGGGCGCAGCTTGATGACCACATCGCGGGCTTCGCCGTCGCCGGTGTCCAGGGTGAAGGTCAGGGTTTCGGCCATTTCGGTCGTCCTTTTGGGGGTTGATTTGAGGCGGGACATAGCCCGCAACGCGTGTCGGGGCTATGTGGGAACGATGAGTGAAGACGAAAAGCCTCAAGAACGCAGACGGATGGTGCGGCCGCCCACGGGTGGGACCGCCGCCGGACGCAGCATGGGCACGAAAATGAAGACGGCCGACACCAAGTCGATGTCGAGCCAGCAGTGGATCAAACGCCAGCTTTCGGACAAGTGGTCGGAGCGTGCGCGGGCGGAGGGCTGGCGTTCGCGCGCGGCCTTCAAGCTGATCGAGATCGACGACCGGTTCCACCTGATCAAGCGCGGATCACGGGTCATCGACCTGGGCGCGGCGCCGGGCGGTTGGCTGCAGGTCGCGGTTGATCGCGGCGCGGCGGCGGTGGCGGGCGTGGACCTGCTGATGATCGAGCCGGTGCCGGGCGCCACGGTGATCCAGGCCGATTTCACCCATCCGGGCGTGGACCAGCAACTGCTGGACGCCATCGGCGGTCCGCCTGATCTGGTGCTGTCGGACATGGCGCACAACACCGTCGGCCACCGCCAGACGGACCACCTGAAGATCATCGCCCTGATCGAGATCGCGGCTGACTTCGCCATTCGGACCCTGCGTCCGGGCGGAAACTTCGTCTCCAAGAACTTCCAGGGCGGCGACGCGGGCGGGGTTCTGGCGCGGTTGCGCGACGAGTTCGAGACGGTGAAATACGTCAAGCCGGAATCGAGCCGTAAGAACAGCGCCGAAGTCTTCCTAGTGGCGCTGAATAAACGATGACTGAGGCTGTCGTCCGACAGGCGTTTCTGGATCAGGCGGTGATCTGCACCGCAGCGGGGGCGCCGTTTACGGGGCGGCTCTGTCGCCTGGTCGGAGAACGTCTGACGGACGAGGGCGAGATCGGGCGGCGGGTGCTGAACTGGCCCGGTGCGCCGTCGCATCAGGACGACGCTCTGCCGTTGAGGCTGATGGGCGGGCTGCATGCGCTGGCGCGGTCGGGCCGGGCGCCGGAGTTGACGACGATCTATCCGCCGCAAGATGCGCCGGATGACGAGACTGTCTGGACTGTCGTGGCGCGGGCTTTAGTCGAACAGGCCGGGTTTCTTTCGCCGTGGCTGGACGGACCGCCGCAGACCAATGAGGTCGGGCGGTCGGCGGCCCTGATGGCGGGTTTGCTGGTGCTGGCGGATCAGTTACGCCTGCCGTTCGCGATTTATGAGATGGGGGCCAGCGCCGGACTGAACACGGTGCTGGATCGGTATTCCTTCAGGCTGGGCCAGACGGAAGCGGGCGCGGCGGGTTCGCCCGTGCGCCTGACGCCCGTGTGGACGGGAGCGTCCCCGCCGCAGGCCGAGGTGCGGGTGGTGCGGCGCGCGGCGGTTGACCGCAATCCGCTGGACATGCGCGACCCGGCGACGCGTGAACGGCTGAGCGCCTACGTCTGGGCCGATCAGCGGGAGCGGCTGGCGCGGCTGGAGGCGGCGTTGCAGCTGGCGGCGGCTGACCCGGCGCCGATCGCGCAGGCCGATGCCGCCGACTGGCTGGAGGCGACGCTGGCGGTCGAGCCTGAACCGGGCGTGTGCCGGGTGGTGATGCACACCATCGCCTATCAGTATTTTCCGCCCCAGGCGCAGGCGCGCATCCGTGATCATCTGGCCAGGGTCGGCGCGCGGGCGACGCAGGATGCGCCGCTGGCCTGGCTGAGTTTCGAGGCGGCGTCGGGCAGCGTGGACCGCAGGCCTGCGCTGGACCTGACCTTCTGGCCGGGCGGCGAAACCCGGCGGTTGGCGATCAGCCAACCGCACGGGGCGGATATTGCGTGGCGGCTTTAGGCCTGGGGCAGGCGGATCAGTCGTCGTCGCCGGTGCGGCGGTAGAAGCCGTCGATGTCCGAACCCAGACCGCAGAAGCGCGAGGCTGCGTCGCTGTCGGTGACGAAGATACCTTCCGGTCCCACGCGAACCTGAATGATCGGGGGATTGGGGCCGATATTGGCGGCGGTCAGCACGTTCTGATCGCCGTCGAACGGCACGAGACGCGCGGTGATGACATCGTCTGAGTCCTGAGGCCCGACCGCCTGAAGTTCGCAATCGCCGGGCGTCAGGGCGCTGTTGCGAGGCGGCGCGGCGCGGAAGACGACGCGCAGAAGTTCCCCTTCGCTGATCAGGTCCATGCTGGCGCGGGTGGGCTCGGACCGTTCGAACACGGCGATCGGCTCCGCCCGTTTTGCGGCGGCCTTTGGCGTCGGTTGAGCCGGGGCAGGCGCGGGGGCGGCTTCGATGGGGACGGCCGCAGCGGAGGCGTCAACCGGCGCGCTTTCGGCAGGAGACTGGCTGCAGGCGGCTGCGGTCAGCAGGACGAGGGCGGCGATCGACAGGTTGCGCATGAATGGCTCGCTGAATTGAACAGTTGTCAGTTTTCAGGCCTCTTTCGCCAGTCGTCAAGGGGCACGCCATAGGACGATCAGGCGGCGGCCGCCTGTTCGCGGGCGCGGCGGGCCTCGATGCGGGTCCAGATCCGGTCGTGCAGGGTGAAGAAGACGGTCTGCACCAAGGGCTCGATCATGCCGATGGCCAGGGCCGTGGTGATGTCGCGCGTCAGGGCGAAGGCCACCGTCACCGCGACGGCGAAATGCATGACGCCATAGGTGACGGTCTTCAGCGCCACCTGTTTGAGCGAGCGGGGCAGGGCGTGGCTGTGACCGCGATGGGCGTCATGGGACCGCTGCTGCTCCGCGGGCGACATGATGTCGAGGCGGGCGGTGAAGGCCTCGGTCGCCTCTTCGATGCCGGAGGCCAGTCGGCGGCGCTCGACCCGGTGCCAGACCCGGTCGTGGATCGAATAGGCGATGGTCTGGAAAATCGGCTCAACCACCCCGACCGCCAGTGCCAGCCGCCAGTCGCGGGTGATGGCGAAGGCCACCAGGATCGCCACGACCAGATGCATGACGCCATAGCTGGCGATCTTCAAAGCCAGTTTGCGCGCGGTGCTGAGGATGACGCCGACCATGGCGTTAGAATGGTGGTCCTGCGAATGAGTTGCAAACCGGATTTTTCTATCCGCGCCATAGGCTGAGGTTTGGCGGTGGAAACAGGCACGACCATGCCGACGCCCGCGCGGTTTCAGCAATCTGTCGCCAAGCGTGATCGCGAAAGGTGGAAGATGTGGCCCGCCAGCCCTTGCGGTCGCCCCCCGCAGACCGTTATACGCGGCCCGCAAAACGGAGACTCCCCCATGGAGATACGCGAAGGACTCACCTTCGACGATGTTTTGCTCGAACCCGGTCCGTCCGAGTTCATGCCAGCCGAAGTCGATGTCTCGACCCAGCTGACGCGCGACATCAAACTGAACATCCCGCTGCTGTCGTCCGCCATGGACACAGTGACGGAAAGCCGCCTGGCCATCGCCATGGCCCAGTCCGGCGGTCTGGGCGTTCTGCACCGGAACATGACCATCGAGGAGCAGGCCGATCAGGTCCGCGCCGTCAAACGCTATGAAAGCGGGATGGTGGTCAATCCGGTTACGGTCGGGCCCAAGACCACCCTGGGCGAGGTCCGCCAGATCGTCGCCGCCAAGAAGATCACCGGCTTCCCCGTCGTCGATCCCGACACCGGCAAGCTGGTCGGCATGCTGACCCACCGCGACATGCGGTTCGAGAACGATCTGAACGTCACGGCGGCTTCGCTGATGACGACGGGCGACCTGATCACGGTGCGCGAAGGCGCCAGCCGTGAAGAGGCGCGCGAGCTGCTGCGCACCCGCAAGATCGAACGCGTCATCGTGGTCGACGAGGACTACCGCGCGGTCGGCCTGATCACCATGAAGGACATCGAGAAGGCCCAGGCCTTCCCGAACGCCGCCAAGGATGAGCAGGGCCGCCTGTTGGTCGGCGCCGCATCGACCGTCGGCGACGCCGGTTTCGAACGCGCCATGGCCCTGGCCGAAGCGGGCGCGGACGTGGTGGTGATCGACACCGCCCACGGACACTCCGCCTCGGTGGCGGCGGTGGTTGAGCGCATCAAGCGCGAAAGCAACCGCATCCAGATCATCGCCGGCAATGTGGCCACCTATGACGCGACGCGCGCCCTGATCGACGCGGGCGCCGATGCGGTGAAGGTGGGCATCGGTCCGGGCAGCATCTGCACCACCCGCATCGTCGCGGGCGTGGGCGTGCCGCAGCTGACCGCCGTGATGGACGCCGCCCGCGCGGCCCGCGACAGCGGTGCGCCGGTCATCGCCGACGGCGGCATCAAATACTCGGGCGATCTGGCCAAGGCCATCGCAGCGGGTGCCTCGGTGGCCATGATGGGTTCGATGTTCGCCGGAACCGACGAAAGCCCTGGCGAGGTCTTCCTGTACCAGGGCCGGTCCTACAAGTCGTATCGCGGCATGGGTTCGGTCGGCGCCATGGCGCGCGGATCGGCGGACCGCTACTTCCAGAAGGAAGTTTCGTCCGAAAAATTGGTGCCGGAAGGCATCGAGGGCCAGACCGCCTACAAGGGACCGATCGCACCAGTGCTGCACCAGTTGGTCGGGGGGCTGCGCGCCTCGATGGGCTATGTCGGCGGCGCCAACATCCTCGACTTCCAGAACCGGGCGCGCTTCGTGCGCATCACCGGCGCGGGCCTGCGGGAAAGCCACGTCCACGACGTGATGATCACGCGCGAGGCGCCGAACTACAGACAGGGATAAGGCCATGACGACCGAACTGACCTATCTGACTCTGACGCTGCTTCTGGCGCTGGTTCAGGTGATGCTGCCCGCAGCGGCGCGGACGGTCGAGTTCGGTTCGAAATGGAATGCGGGCGCACGAGACACGACGCCGGAGGCGAGAAAACCGCTGACGGGTCGCCTCGAGCGCGCGCAGGCCAACCTGTATGAAACCCTGCCGCTGTTCATCGGCGCAGTGCTGATCGCCCATGTGGCCGGAGCGCACGGCGTTCTGACCGCGTGGGGGACGGCCCTCTATTTCTGGGCGCGCGTCGTCTATGTGCCGCTCTACGCCCTTGGCGTGCCCTATGTCCGGTCGCTGGTCTGGCTGGTCTCGCTTGCGGGACTAGTGATGGTCATTGCGGCCCTGTTCGTCTGAAAGATCTGAGTGACCCCAGCCGCCCGTCTCGCCGCCGCCGCCTCCATCCTGGACTCCATCGCCCAGGGTCGCCAACCGGCTGAAGCCGTCCTGAAAGCCTGGGGCGGCGCAAACCGCTACGCCGGGTCCAAGGACCGGCGCGCCATCGCCGACCGCGTCTACAAGGTGCTGCGCGCGCGCGGCCGTCTGTCATGGATCATGGGCGGACGCGAGGATGGCCGCGCCCTGGTCATCGGTTCGCTGCACGCCATCGACGGCCTGCCGCTGGAGGAGATCGAAGTCCTGCACGCAGGCGACGGCTATGGCCCGCGTCCGCTGTCGAAACAGGAGCGCAGCCGCATCACGGCAGGGCAGGGCGAACTGCCCGGCTGGGTCGCCGCCGGTCTGCCCGAGTTCGTGGTCGAGGATTTCAAGGCCATCTTCGGCGAGCGCTGGGCCGACGAAGCTCATGCCCTGATGGCGCCGCGCGCGCCCATCGACCTGCGCGTCAACGGCGCGGTCGCCACGGTGGAGGAGGTCGAGGTCGAACTGCGCGAGGCCGGTCTGGACGTTTCGCGGACGCCCTGGTCCGAATGGGGCCTGCGCGTGCCGTCCGAGCCGCCGCCCAACATCCAGGCGCTGGAAGGTTTCAAGGCCGGCAAGTTCGAGATTCAGGACGAAGGCAGTCAGGTCGTCTGCTGGCTGGCGGGCGCTGAACCCGGCACGACGGTGGTGGACTACTGCGCGGGCGGCGGCGGCAAGACCCTGGGTCTGGCCCAGGCCATGGGCGCGCAAGGCAAGCTGGTCGCGTCTGATGTCGTGAACAAGCGTCTGGAGAACATCCGCCCCCGTCTGCAACGCGCAGGCGTCGAGGCGGATCTGGTTCTGATCGGTCAGAACGGCGGCGGTCTGGAGGACCTGAACGGGCAGGCTGATCTGGTGTTCGTCGATGCGCCCTGCTCTGGGTCCGGCACCTGGCGTCGCCGCCCCGAGGACGCCTGGCGTCTGACGGCGGAAGAGGTTGAGAAGCTGCACGGCCTGCAGGTCCGCATCCTGGGTCAGGCCGCCAAGCTGGTGAAGCCGGGCGGGCGTTTGGTCTATGTCACCTGCTCGATGCTGGCGCGTGAGAACGAGGCCAGCGTGGACGCCTTCGAGGCCGCCAACACTGATTTTCGGCCTGTCGCCGTCGCCGAACTGCTGTCGGCGGGGCAACTGACCGACGCGGCGCGCGCCAGGTTCAACGAACTGACCGATGGCGCGCGTCTGCGGCTGTCGCCCCTTTCGGCTGACACCGACGGCTTCTTCGCCGCCGTTTACGAGCGCACGGCGTGAGTGCTGGGCGCCAGGAGCGATACGGCGACGTCTCGGTCCTGTGCGTCATGGCGGCCCCGGCTGAGTACGGCGAAGACCTGCGCGCCCGCATCCAGCCCCTGATGACCGGCATCGGTCCGGTCGAGGGGGCGGTGGTGCTGAGCGCCGCCCTGGCGCGGCTGGAGGCGGCGGGCGACCTGCCGGACCTGATCGTGTCGCTGGGGTCGTGTGGATCGCGGGTGCTGGAGCACGCCGTGGTCTATCAGGCCTCTTCCGTCGCCTATCGCGACATGGACACCAGCCCGTTGGGCTTTCCCAAAGGGGTGACGCCGCTGCTGGGCCAGCCTGCGGTCCTGCCCCTGCCGTGCCCCATTCCCGGCGTGCCGGTCGCGCGCCTGTCGACCGGCGGGAACGTCGTGTCCGGCTCCGCCTATGACGCCATCGACGCCGAGATGGTGGACATGGAGACCTGGGCCCTGGTCCGCGCCGCCCAGATCTTCGGCCTGCCTCTGATCGCCCTTCGCGGCGTGTCGGACGGCCGCGCCGAGTTGAAGGCGCTGGAGGACTGGACCTCCACCCTGCATCACGTCGATCAGAATCTGGCCATCGCGCTGGACCGCCTGATCGAGGTGCTTGAGGTCGACGGCCTCGCCGCCCTTGAACTTTCGGCCTTACCCGGCCAAGACCCCGCGCAACTTCCCGCCCCGGATTCGATCACGCCATGACCGCACCCAAAGACCACCAGAAGGTCCTCATCGTCGATTTCGGCAGCCAGGTGACCCAGCTGATTGCGCGACGCCTGCGCGAGGCCAGCGTCTATTGCGAAATCCACCCCTTTCAGAAGGCCGAGGCCGCCCTGGCGGCCATGAACCCGGCGGCCATCATCCTGTCGGGCGGCCCCGAAAGCGTGCACGAGGAAGGCAGCCCCCGCGCGCCCCAGTCCGTGTTCGAGGCGGGCGTGCCGGTGCTGGGCATCTGCTACGGCGAGATGACCATGTGCGAACAACTGGGCGGCAAGGTCGAGGGCGGCCATACCCGTGAGTTCGGCCGCGCCGAGATCACGGTCCAGAAGGCCTCGCCCCTGCTGGCGGACCTGGCGCCCGTCGGCGAAGAGGAAACCGTCTGGATGAGCCATGGCGACAAGATCGTCGCCATTCCGCAGGGCTTTGACGTCGTCGCCTCGTCTGAGGGTTCGCCCTATGCGGTGATCGCCGATGAAGCGCGCCGCTTCTATGGCGTCCAGTTCCACCCCGAGGTGATGCACACCCCGCGCGGCCATCAGATGCTGAAGAACTTCACCCACGGCATCGCGGGCCTGAAGGGCGACTGGACCATGGCGGCCTATCGTGATGAAAAGATCGCCCAGATCCGCGAACAGGTCGGCGACGCCAAGGTGATCTGCGGTCTGTCGGGCGGCGTGGATTCGTCGGTCGCCGCCGTGCTGATCCATGAGGCCATCGGCGACCAACTGACCTGCGTCTTCGTCGACACCGGCCTGCTGCGGAAAGACGAGGCCAAACAGGTTACGACCCTGTTCCGCGAGCACTACAACATCCCCCTGATCCACGTGGATGCGGCGAAGGAATTCCTCGGGGAACTGGCCGGTCAGTCGGACCCCGAGACCAAGCGCAAGACCATCGGCCGCGTCTTCATCGAGATCTTCGACCGTGAGTCCGCCAAGATCGACGGCGCCGAATTCCTGGCCCAGGGCACCCTGTATCCCGACGTGATCGAGAGCGTGTCCTCGTCCAGCGGCAAGGCCCACGTCATCAAGAGCCACCACAATGTCGGCGGCCTGCCGGACTATATGAAGCTGAAGCTGGTCGAGCCGCTTCGCGAACTGTTCAAGGACGAGGTCCGCGCCCTGGGCCGTGAACTGGGCCTGACCGACGCCTTCGTGGGCCGCCACCCGTTCCCCGGACCGGGCCTGGCCATCCGCATTCCCGGCGAGATCACCCCCGACGCCGTCGCCACTCTGCAAGACGCCGACGCCATCTATCTGGAGGAAATCCGCAAGGCCGGCCTCTATGACGACATCTGGCAGGCCTTCGCCGTCCTGCTGCCGGTCAAGACCGTCGGCGTCATGGGCGACGCCCGCACCTACGAAAAAGTCCTGGCCCTGCGCGCCGTCACCTCCACCGACGGCATGACCGCCGACTTCTACCAGTTCCCCTGGGACGTCCTGGCCAAAACCGCCACCCGCATCATCAACGAAGTCCGCGGCGTGAACCGCGTCGTCTACGACGTGACGTCCAAGCCGCCGGGAACGATCGAGTGGGAATAGTCCCGACCCTTCGGCAGCATTCGGTATCGCTTCCGAAGCGGCCTCTAAAGGCCTGACAACATTGTGAATTCTGTCGAGACCCTTCGGAGCCATTCGGAGGGTCTTTTTTCGTTTTGTCGGACTGGCCGACGGTACGCCGCTGCATTGATCTGGCGGACTCGGGCTCATACCGTCCTGACATCGGGCCGCGGTCTGACGGTATTCATTTCCAGCAAGTCATTGAGATGAATGAGAAAAAGCCGTCTTGGCGGGACCGATTTCGAGGACCGACGGAGAGAGGCGATTATACCGTGCTTACCGACACTGCGCTGAAGAATTTGCGACCGAAAGCAAGGGCTTACAAGAGTACCGACAGGGACGGCATGTACGTCTATGTCTCGACGGGCGGCGCAATCTCATTCCGCTACGACTATCGGTTCAACGGCCGTCGAGAGACCTTGACGCTCGGGCGTTACGGCAGCGCCGGATTGACGCTGGCCCAAGCCCGTGAGCGGCTGATCGAGGTGAAGAAGGCGATCGCGGACGGGGTGTCGCCCGCGGTTGAAAAGCAGCGCGCCAAACGTCGCCTGAAGGAAGCTCACGATTTCGCACAGGTCGCCCAGGGCTGGATGGACCGCGCGCCGATGGCGGACAGCACCCGCGACATGCGCCGGGCGATTTTCAATCGGGACATCCTGCCGAAGTGGAAGAACCGCCTGCTGAGCGAGATCACACCCGACGATCTGCGGGCCCACTGCAAGGCGATTGTGGATCGCGGGGCGCCCGCCACGGCGATCCATGTCCGGGATATCGTCAAACAAATCTACGGCTGGGCCATCCTCCACGGCGAGAAGATCGACAATCCTGCGGATGACGTGGGTCCGGCTTCGATCGCCACCTTCCGGCCGCGCGATCGCTCACTCACCCCAGCCGAAATCCGGATCATGCTGATGCTCCTGGGTGAGGTCGCGACCCTGCCGACCATCAGGCTCGGCTTGAAGTTCATCCTCCTCAGCATGGTTCGGAAGAGCGAACTTCAGGACGGGGTGTGGACCGAGGTGGATTTCGACAATGCGGTCTGGTCGATCCCGGCTGCGCGCATGAAGCGCTCACGCCCTCACAACGTCTACCTCTCCACCCAGATGCTCGACATCCTGGTCGCTCTGAAGACCTGCGCCGGCAACTCGAAATACATCCTGCCGTCGCGCTATGACGCCGATGCGCCGATGTCGCGGGCGACTTTCAACCGCGTCACCAGTGCGATCGCTGAAAGGGCCGGAAAGGGTAACCTTCCGCTCGAGCCCTTCACCGTGCACGACCTGCGGCGGACGGCCTCGACCCTGCTGCACGAGATGGGCTTCAACTCGGACTGGATCGAGAAAGGGCTCGCTCACGAAGAGCGATCTTCGCGAGGCGTCTACAACAAGGCGGAGTTCGAGACCCAGCGCCGCCACATGGCGCAGGAATGGTCGAACGCCGTGGACGCCTGGGAAGCGGGCCGCGCCTACACGCCGGTTCTGACCGTGTCAGAGGTCAGCGCACCGCGTTTTGATCCGAAATTTTGAAATGCGTCGGGATGCCAGCAGAAAATGCAGGGACAAGGACATGATCGACGCGCGGGATAAGGCTGCCGCCACCAAGCGCACGGCCGTCCGGCCGGGACTGCGCAAGCGGTCGCCGGACCTGTTGGGACTGTAGGCCATGGCCGGGCCGTATTTTCCGCCGCTGGAAGTCGCGGGGCAGACGCTCGCGTTCGACCATCTCGAGCCCTTCGTGCTGGAGATGGCCACCCAGTCGCGTCCGAACGGCGTGAAGATCGATGTCCGGTTTAGCAACCACTGCTTCAGTGAAACCTTCGACGCCGCCCAGCACGACGAAACTGCGGTCGCGGTCTGGGATGGTCCGAGGCGGCGCGTCTTCTGTCCGATCCGCTATGGGCTGTCGCAGGCGCTCCCGCATATCCTGAAGGGTCTGCCGACGGCGCACGTCTATCAGACCCCGGAGGCGAACTTCCTGCGGATCGGTGTGCGCAACGACGGCGGAGCAGGGGACTACAGGGTTTTCTTCCGGGTCAAGCGCGGCGCCGACGCGGGCGTCGATCTCAAGCTCTTCGTGGAAAGCGCCTACAGCCCGGAGCCGGCGCAGGCGCTCGCTATTGCGCACATGAGCAAGGTTCGCTTCGCCGTTCTGATCGACAAGACGCTGAAGGGCGAAAAGCTGAAGTTCCACCGGAAAAGATAAGGGCGCCCGGAGGCGCCCTTATCAGAAGTCACTCGGTAGCCGCTTCCGGGATCGAAATCCCTATCTCGCTCACGCGTGGACCTCCGAAGAGGCGGGTGAGGCTGTTTCAACCGATCTGGCCTCGGGACGACATATAGCTCGCGGGGGTGAAGAAATCAATTATCGGCCCTGGAAGCCCGTGTCCCGTCCCCCTTGCCTCCGCCATCCCCGGCTGAAGCAGTCGATAATCCGCTCGCCGTTTTCTAAAGCGAGGCGCGGCTTACAGGTGCGGTCGGGAGGCGCCCGGCCCGTCGTGGACGGGGCGTGATCGGCGCAGGCGCACATCCGGAGCCTTGGCCGGCGTGACGGGGGTGCGGCGGCGTTTCTCCAGCCAGGTCTGCACCTCCGACAGATCCCAGACCACGCATCGCGGCGTCAGCCGGAAGCGTCTGGGGAACTCCCCGCGCTGCTCCATCTCCCAGATGGTGCTGTCTGCGAGCGGCACCATCTGGCGCAGTTCCGGTTTCTTGATCGTCCGTGGCAGGGGCGAATGGGTCTGTCCCATGATGCATCTCCTCGTTCGGGTCGATTCGAACCGAAAGATGCCGCAGGGAAAACACGCAGGCCCGCGGTGTTGGTCTTACGGTTCTCAGCACCGTCTGCGCAGACGTCGTCTGATGACGCCCGGTCGCTTAGTCGACGGGTCACCGATCCCAGTCACTCCGCCGCGGTCATCCCGCACCGCAGGATGGGCGCCGCCTTCTTCAGGCTCCTTCCTCGCTGCAACTGGGTATCGTGGCCAGTGACCGATAAGCTCCGGTTCTTAGCGGTCGACTTTGACGACGGAATGCACGGTTCGTCGGGCTTGCAGAGCTAAGGGCTCCGCCCTCGCGCGCGCCAGGGTGAAGCGGCTGCGCCGCCGGACCGGCCGGTCTCCCCGACCTTCCGCGCCGGCGAGGATCGTCATGATTGGCATTGGCGTCAGGCTTGTGCAGGTCGGGCGATCCCTGTTCCACTCATGACGCTCCTCGCGGGCGCGTCTAGGATCGTCCCACGGGCTGATCTGTCGGGAGTCACCTGGCGATCCTGCGCCTTCGAGCGCCCAGAGGGGACGTGTGCCCCGACGGATTGGCCGTGATCGACGCCCCGTGGGGAGTTTGCGCCTTCGAGCGCCAGAACAGGGCCGGCGAGGATTACGGCCGCCCGACCTGGAACGGAGAAGGTGATGACAGATGGAATAGCAACTTACGTCGGCGTCGATTGGGCGTCCGTCACGCACTATGCCTTCGCCCTCGATCCCGAGGGCGGCAAGCTCGGGTACAAGGGCTTCGTCCACAGCGGCGATGGCTTGGCCGAGCTTGTGGAGTGGATCAGGCGCACTGCGGCCGTCGAACCGGGCCGTGTGGCGATCGGCATCGAGGTTCCGCACGGACCGGTCGTGGAGAGCCTCATGGAGGCGGGCTTCCAAGTCTATGCCCTCAACCCCAAGCAACTCGACCGCTTCCGTGACCGGTTCACGGTCGCCGGCGCCAAGGATGATCGGCGCGACGCCCTGGTGCTCGCGGACGCCCTGCGGACCGATCGGCAGGCTTACCGACTGCTGGAACCGATGCATCCGACCATCATCGAACTGCGAGAATGGTCCAGGATGACCGAGGACCTCTCGGCCGAGCGCAATCGACTGGCCAATCGGTTCCGGCATCAGCTTTGGCGGTATTTTCCCCAGGTCATCGATCTGGCCGAAGACTGGGCCAGCCTCTGGATTCTTGACCTGTGGGATCTGATCCCGACGCCGGCGCGGGCCAGGACCGTGAGGCCCGAGACCGTGGCCAAGCTGCTCAAGCGCACCAAGGTCCGGCGCTGGACCGCGGACACCCTGTTGGAACAGTTGCGATCCACGCCGCTGATCGTCGCGCCCGGCGTTGCCGACGCGTGCGTCGCCCATTGTCGCGTCATCCTCCAACGCTTGCGGCTGGTCATTGATCAGCTCCGCACGGCGTTGAAGCATCTGGATCGCCTGTCCGCGGCGGTCGCGGCCATCCCGTCGACCGATCCGACGCCCCCGCGCCACCATGATCCGGAGATTCTGCAGTCCATTCCCGGCGTCGGACCGATTGTCCTGGCCGCCCTGTTGTCGGAAGCGCACGACGCCGTGGTTCGGCGGGACGCCCAAGCCCTTCGTGGCCTGTCGGGCGTGGCGCCGGTGACCCGGCGCAGCGGCAAGCAGACGCTGGTGATCATGCGCCAGTCGTGTCCGCGTCGGCTCCGGACAGCGGTCTACCATTGGGCGCGCGTGGCCGTGATGCGGGACTTCAATTGCCGCAACCGGTATGCGGCGCTCAGGAAGCGCGGCCATTCCCACGCCCGGGCGCTGAGGTCGATCGGCAGCCGCTTGATCGGCGTCGCCTGCGCCATGCTGTCGACGGGCGAACTGTTCGACGCCGCGCGTCAGCCTCAGCAAGCCTCGGCCTAGACTCTCGATGAGCATTCTTGTTTGGCCGGCCTTGCGGGCCGGCCGTGCTTAGGGCTCCGCCCTCGGCGCACTTCGGCACGCCTTCCGCCCAGCTTCAGTCCCATGCGAGGGGCGTCGATCTCTCGGGATCGTCAGGCCCTGCAGCCGGGTCCCCGCGAAGGCGCACCTCCGTTTGCACACCCGCTGCTCGCCGCGAGGCAGGCGTCATGCGGCGCGCTTGCGCTCGCATGACAGCCCTGCCCGGAGGCGGATTGGTGAGAGCAGTGATCGGTATCGGCACCGGACATTTTCCACTTGAAAAAGGTGGGGAGTCCCCTCCGGCCGGTCCGCCCTGGCCCTTGCTACCCCGGTCTCGCCGACGGGCAGGGTTTCAGGCGCGCAGTTCGCGTGCCTGCAACCCTTGCCCAAAGGAGGCAGAGACATGACTGCTCAATCCATCGAAACCGTCGCGACCGAGGCGACCACCCCCGCCCATGGCGCGGAGATCACCGTGCCGCTGAACCGGCTCAAGGCTTCACCGAAGAATGCGAGGAAGACGCCCCACAGCCCGGCGACCATCGAGGCCTTCGCGGCCTCGATCAAGGCCAAGGGGGTGTTGCAGCCGCCCGTGGTCGAGATCGAGCGGGACGGGGAAGGCGTTCCGACCGGGAGCTACCTCGTCAGCATCGGCGAGGGGCGCCGTCAGGGGCTTCGGCTGCTGGCCAAGCGCAAGGCGATCAAGCGGACCCATCCGGTGCGGGTCATCGTGGACGCCGAGAACGACGCCCACGAGATCAGCCTCGATGAGAACATGACCCGCGAGGCCATGCATCCCGCCGACCAGTTCGAGGCCTTCCAGCGACTGGCTGTCGAGAAGGGCTACGGCCCCGAAGAGATCGGCGCCCGGTTCGGTGTGTCCGCCCATGTCGTGCGTCAGCGTCTCCGGCTCGGCTCAGCGGCTCCGGAGTTGATGGCGGCCTACCGGGCCGGGACGCTGGCGCTGGATCAGTTGAGCGCCTTCTGCGTCAGCGAGGATCAGGACCGGCAGCGGCAGGTGCTGGAGCAGGTCGGCCCCCATACCCCGGCCTACGCCATCCGGCGCGCCATGACCGAGGCCAAGGTGAGCGTCGGCGACCGGCGCGTCCGCTTCGTCGGCGTCGAAACCTATAAGGCCGAAGGCGGCGGAATCCTCCGGGATTTGTTCACCGAGGACGGCGGCGGCTGGCTGGAGGACGTGGTCCTGCTGGACCGGCTGGTCGGCGAGAAGCTGTCCG
This sequence comes from Brevundimonas nasdae, assembly GCF_019395145.1. Taxonomy (NCBI): domain Bacteria; kingdom Pseudomonadati; phylum Pseudomonadota; class Alphaproteobacteria; order Caulobacterales; family Caulobacteraceae; genus Brevundimonas; species Brevundimonas nasdae. Next base: position 1,799,332 of record NZ_CP080034.1, on the reverse strand, counting down.
GGTTGGCCGACGAGGCGCGCGAACGGGAGGGCTGGAAGTGGGCGGAGCCCGCCCTGGACTATCCGGACGTCTCGGCCTTCGGGCGGGTCTATCCGGTGGCCGTCGAACGGTCGGAGGCGGACGCCGCCGAGATCACGGCCCTGTCGGAGGAATATGACCGGATCGTCTCCGAGGCGGGCGCGGAGGGGCTGTCGCCCGAAGAGGATGCGCGGCTGGAGGAGATCGACAAGAGCTTGCAGGCCTTCGGTCCGGACTTCGACTACGCCGCCGAGGCCAAGGCCCGGGCGGGGGTCGTGGTGATGCTCGGCCATGACGGTCTGGCCCGTTTCGAGCGCGGACTGGTCCGCGCCGAGGACGCGGTCGCGCCGCCGCCGGAAGAGGAGGCGGTCGAGGACTGCGGTGGCGACGCCGACGCCGAGAGAGGCGGGCGCGCGCCGGAGCCGGAAGAGGTCGGGAGCGCCCTGTCCGACCGGCTGGTCATCGACCTCACGGCCCACAAGACCATGGGCCTGCGCGACGCGGTGCAGGCGGATGTGGGCGCGGCGCTGGCGACCGTGGTTCATGCCTTGGCGCTGCAGGTCTTCTATCCGGGATATGGCCTCTGGACGCCGCTGCAGCTTCGACTGTCTGTCAGCGGTCTGGAGCGGCTGGCGCCGGGGGTGGACGACGGTCCTGCCGGTCGGCGGGTTCGGGACCGGTGCGAGGCTTGGGGCGCGCGACTGCCCGAGCGGGCCGAGGACCTGTGGGGCGTGGTGTTCGGGTTGGCTCCATCGGACCAGTTGGACCTGATGGCCTGCTGCGCCGGGGTCGGCCTCTACGCCGTGCGTGACCCCCACGACCGGCGACCCGGCGCCTTGGCGCAGGCCGAGACGCTGGCGACGGTGGTCGGCCTCGACATGGCCGGGACGTGGTCGGCGACGGCGGCCAGCTACTTCACGCGCGTCCCAAAGACGCGGGTGCTGGAGGCGGTGACGGAGGCCGTCAACGCGGAGGAGGCGGGCCGGATCGCCGGGTTCAAAAAGGGCGACATGGCCGAGGCGGCGGAACGGCTGGTGGAGGGCAAGGGGTGGTTGCCCCCGGTCCTGCGGACGGTGTCCGATGCGGCGGAGCCGGAGGACGAAAGCGCGAGCGAACCGCGCGATGACGACGCCTATGCGTTCGCGGCGGAATAGCCGTCGCTGAGAGACTGAAAACTTGCCGCGCGCCCTTTTAGGGGCGCGCGGCTTTTTCATCGGCGCCGCCGTGCGGCGGCGAAGACCATCGTTGGGTACGACGCTCGCTCGGCGAGGCGGACAGGTCGAAGACGGCGTATTCAGCCTTGCCGTGTGCGGCCGTATCGCGGAGACTCCAGCCATGAAGAAGAGCCTCGATCATCTACCGCTGCGCAAACAGGCCGAACTCCGTCAGGTGGTCGAGACTGTGCGCGCGGCGTTCGAGGAGGCGATCTCGACCCGTCGCGCCGCGCGGCTCAAGGACGGCAGGATTCTCAAGGTCATCCTCTACGGCAGCTATGCGCGCGGCGACTGGGTCCATGACCCCGTCGGGCGCTACTTCTCGGATTTCGACCTGCTGATCGTCGTCGATCATGAAGACCTGACCGACGGCGAATTCTGGTACGAGGCCGAAAACCGGACCATGCCCATCGGGCCTGACATCCGCACGCCCGTCAGCCTCATCGTCCATTCGCTCGACGACGTGAACGAGCAACTGGATCGCGGTCGCTATTTCTTCGCCGACATCGTGCGCGAAGGCGTGCTGCTCTACGACACGCCGGGCGCCAAGCTGCACAAGCCGGCGGACCTCAAGGCGCGCGTGGCGCTGGAGGAGGCGGAGCGGCACTATGAGAAATGGATGACGAGCGCAGCCAGCTTTCGAAAAGTGGCGGCCTTTTGCATGTCGGACGATGAGCCGAACCTAGCCGCCTTCAATTTTCACCAGACAGCTGAACATCTTTATCATGCGGTGCTTCTGGTCGTGACGCTCTACAGCGGCAAGGCTCACAACCTAGCCTTCTTGCGTAAGAAGGCCGAGGCTATCGACCCTCGCCTAGCCGAGGCCTGGCCCCGCGAGACCAAGTTCGAACGCCGCTGTTTCGAACTCCTGCGCGAGGCCTATGTGAAGGCGCGCTACTCCGAGCACTACAGGATCAGTGGCGACGAACTCGCCTGGCTCTCGGAGCGAGTGAACGTGCTTCGCGTACTCGCGGAGGAGGTCTGCAAGGCGCGGCTCGCAGAACTCCTTGAAGCAGCCTCTAAAGACGACGCTTAAGCAACCGATCAGAAGGGCGATGTGGGGCCAATGGCTGGCTTTGACGCATGGCCGACGCTGATTACGTGCGCCATGAGTCAGACTCCGTACCGTCGGCCTTGCCGCAGGGCGTTGCCGTGAGCGACGTTGCGAGCCTCAGGCGGGGACGGCTTTCACACTCGTCTTCACAGCCGTTGGCCAGCGGACATCGAACCCCTTTGCCTTGGGCCAGGCTATACCGACGCCATTGCTCAGGGCTAGTTGGATGTCCCGCTCTTCAGGGGGAGCGAGTTCCAGCACGATCAGAAGGCAAGGCGGGCCGCCGATCGATTGACGATAATCGAGCAGTTGTCCAAGCGCGGTGCGAATGGCGAACCGCGCAGTGGCCGTTTCGCAAGGCTTCACCTCGACAAGAACCAGGCCCTTGGACGCACAGACATACTGAAGGTCCACGCCGCGCCGGTTCTCCGCCAGTTGGTTGCACCGGCTCGAGATGTAGGTCTTGAAGCGGCTCTGAAGGTCATGGTGCCGGGGAGAGACCGCGATCTCCTGCTCCTTCAGCCACCGGACATAGGGCGCGGTGGTCGGGGCGGCGCTCGCGGCGGACTTCTTCGGGGCCTTGGCCTTGCGGATCTTGGGGTTGACCAGCGTGAGGTCGAACTCAGGTTCCTTCAGCCATGTCAAACAGGGATGGCCGGCGGGTATGGTGCCTCCGACAATGGCGAGCGCTTGGTCCGGACGAATGGCCATATACCCACTATGGCGCTTGGCGATGTCCTGTCGGGGACGTGCCGGATCGCCGCTCGGGAAGACCCCCTCCGGGTCGATAGGAATGGGGTTGTCGAACCAGACGTACTCTTCGGCCGGAGACCGCCAGCGAATATAGCCGGCCAGGCTGTCCCAGTGTTTGTTGAACTTGGCCCGCGTTCCGAACTTCTGCTGGACGGATGGCAGCGCCCATATCCTCTCGCCGTCTGCATGGATGCGCAGAGCCTTGGCGATCTTCGCCATCTCCTTGGCCGAGTTCGCCTGTATCGACGTCGCGACCCCGAGCGCTACCGGCCCGATCTTGGGCCGGTATGCAGTCATGATCATGCCAAGCCGACCGGCCTCGGCGAAGCCCTCCATCCGGCCTTTGCTCTCCGTGTGGAAGATCCGGTAACCCTGCCACTCGCGCTTGGGATCGCCATTCCATTCCTCGTGGCCGTAGCCGTTCTCCGAGACAAACCCGCCGACCGAGCGGCTTCCAGCGGGTCCCAGATATCCGCCGGCGTTCCAGACAAGCGGTTTGAGGATCACCAGCTTGTCGGCAGTTTGCTTCGGCGCCGCCACGGTTTCCCCTTTGGTTCGGTCTCGTTCACGCCATAGTGGGCCAGCAGCGACTCAAGGAGAAGCTTATTGTCTCGCTTCGGCTGTGCGTGAAGGTTTGATGCACGTCTGGCGCGATAGGGTCGGTTTCGGCCAGGTAGGAAGCGTCCCTGAGAGGACGTGGGGAGCGGCGGGTTTGAAGGGTTTCAGCGCATCCACGGTCAAGTCGTGGTTCCAATACCGCTGCGAGCGCAAGGTCCGCTATGAGCTGTCGAGCGATGACGAACTGGCGGCCGTGCCGGTGCTCAAGGACATTCGCGAAGCGCCTTGGGCGAAGCTCGGCAATGAGTTCGAGGACCGGGTGGTCAATCGGCTGGCCGCCGAGGCCGCCGTCCTGCGCCCTGCGCCGGGGGAGAAGGTGCTCTCGGAACGACTGACGCTGGCGTTTCTGCGCGGCGAACGTTCGGAGACCTATGCCGCCCAGATCAACCTGAAGCCCACGGGCGTTCCGCGCTTTCTGGAAGGCACGGGGCTGGAACTCAACCGGAACATCGCCGACCTCGTCCGGCGGGAAATCCTGCCCGACGGTCGTGCCTGCTTCACCATCATCGACATCAAGGCCACCCGGCGGGCGACGGCCTTCCACAAGACTCAGATCGCCTTCTATGTGCGGGTGCTGGAAGAGCGGCTCGCCGAGATCCGCCTCTCCAGTCCGGTCACCCTGAACCGCGATGGGGAAGTCTGGCGCATCCCGGACAACGGCACGGCCCAGGGCGATCGGGCCGACGCCGAGGTGTTCGCGCTTCGACCCTATCTGCGCCAGGTCGATGACTTCTGTAGCCAGACCCTGCCAGCCATCGCGCAGAAGCGGATCGGCTTCGGTCCGTCCGACCAGACCTTCCACCACCTCTATTTCAAGTGCGAACAGTGCGCCTTCCTCGAGCACTGCGTCCAGTCAATCGCGCCGGCCCTCGCTGCGGGGCGCGACGTGTCCGCCGTCCCCGGCGTGACCCACGATTCCAAACGTGCCCTCAAGAGGATGGGGATTGAGACCGTTGGTGCGCTGTCAAAAGCCTACGGACTGGCGAAAACGCCCGGTGCCGGCTGGTCCCTGACCCGCAACGCCTCGCGGTTGGTTGCGCGCGCCGCCGCCCTGGCGACCAACGCGATCCAGCGGACCGAAGAGGAGCACACCTTCCTCATGCCGCCGAGAGCCGATCTGCGGTTCTTCGTCTCGGTAGACTACGATCCGGTCGATGACCGGATTGCCGCCGTCGGCTATCGGCGTGTCGGCCCGGACGGGTCGGCCAGTGATGATATCCGCGTGCCTCAAACGGCTGAGCTTAAAGACGAGGCCGATGCTCTGGTCGCCGTCATGGGGCGGCTGATCGGGGATCTGGCCGCTGTCGATCAGGCCAACCGAGAGGCGATGGATCGGGGGGACGACGCCGCTCTCAAATATGCGCACATCTTCTTCTACGAACCCTCCGAAGCTCTAAGCTTGCAGAAGGCCGTCGGCCGTCATCTGGACGATCCCCGCGTGCGTGGCGCGCTGTTGCATCTCGTGCGGCTGTTCCCGCCGGAGGACATCGTCCCGGAACCGGAGTTCAAAGGCGCGCACCATCTGCCCGCCACGGCGGTGCGAAGCGTGGTCGAACACCTCTACGCCCTGCCGGTCTCGGTCGCCTATGACCTGCGCCAGGTCAGCCAGGCCCTCGCGACCGTTGGTGCGGCCGCCGCCTACACCCCGGCGCCCGGGTTCGAGCGACCCTTTTCGTCCTTGCTCTCGATCGACGTCATCCGCGGCTTCCGCGAAAGCGTGGCCGGCGCACCCGGGACCGAGGACATCGTCGCCGACGTCGCCGCTCGCCTGTCCGCTCTTCAGGGCGTGACCGCCTGGCTCTACGCACAACACGCGGTCGCGACCGCGAGCGGCCAGCCGATGCTGAGACTCAGCAAGCGGCCGTTCCTGTTCCACGAGACGTTCGATCCGCTCGATGCGGCGGATCTGGATGTCCTGATCGCCTGCGAACTTCTGGAGAACCGGGCCGGGCTGCTTGAGGCGCTCGTCAACCTCGCCCAACCGGCCAGCCGGCGCCGCGACGCGAGCCGCGCCATGGCGGGGCTCGAGTTGCTGTCCGTCGTCAACTACGGTCGCGACAAACTGATGAGGTTCCGGATTCCGCCGGCCAGTCAGGACAGCGATCTTGGCCCTAACGACCTGAAACTGATCCTTACCGACGACCAACCGGACCTGCGGCTGGATATGCTGCAGTGGCCGCTCGTCGAATGCCGCATCCTGCAACCGTCTCCGCAGGACGTGGCCTATTCCAACATCGTCAAGGTCATCGTTGGGCGTGGCGTTTTCGACGGCCCCCTGTTCCAGGACCTGCTTAGGACGACCCCCACCAAGGGCTGGCACCTGGACCGGCACTTCATCGACTTCAATACGGACAAGGCCGCGCGCTTCCTGCGGCATCTGGCGGCGGGGCAGGCGGCATGAGCACGCGCGATTACATCCTGCGTTTCCTCAACCAGCCCGAGACCTTCGCCAGCGGCGCGACCGATCCGGAGCTCTGGCTTCAGGCTCTTGGGGATTTCGCAGCGCCCCTGCTCGAGGCCGGCGGCGGTCCGGCTCTGCGCCCGGCCCAGGAAAGGGCGTGGGAAGGTCTGGCCTCCACACGGGCCGGTCTTGTGCTCGGCCCGCCCGGGACCGGCAAGACCCACCTACTGGCCTGGCTGATCCTCGGCTACATTCTGGCGCGGCGATCGGCGGGACTGCCCGCGCGCGTCTTCGTCAGCGCCTTCACGCGCAACGCCATCGGGAACCTTCTCGACAGCGTGGCCGCTCGCCTGGGGCAGTTCGCGCCCGAGGCGTTCGAGGTCCACTATCTCGGAGCAGCGCCGCCCGCTGGACTGTCCGATCGCATCAAACACCGTGCCTCTGTCGCCAAAGAGGAGGGGGAGGCGGCCTTTGCGGATCTGACCGCAGAAGCGGTCGTGGTCGGAGCGTCCGTCTGGCAACTTCACCGGTTGCTCTCACACAAGAAGGCGCCCGGCGACGGCGTCGTCGCGCCCCTGTTTGATCTCATCTGCATCGATGAGGCGTCGCAACTGGTTCTGAGCCAGGGCCTGATGGCCCTGTCAGGCCTCAAGCCCGACGGACGGATCGTGGTCGCCGGCGACGACCGGCAACTGCCCCCGATCCGCGCCGGCCGCGATGTCGATGTCAGCGGACGACAGCTCGGAGGCTCGCTCTACGCCTTCATGAAATCCGCCGGCGCCGAAGAGTTCGCGCTGGAGGAGACCTTCCGGCTCAACGCCCCGCTCACCGCCTTTCCGGAGAAGACCTTCTATCCCGGGAAGTATCGATCGGCAGACGCCGTCCGGGAGGCGCGCCTGACCCTGAAGCCGAACTGGCGCGACGGCCTTGAGCCGTGGGAAGCGCATGCGCTGGACCCCGATTGGCCCATCGCGGTTCTGGTCCACGACGGTCCGCCGGCCTCGAGCAGCAACCCCTTCGAAGCTTGGGCGAGTGCGCGTCTGCTGGAGAAACTGGCCGAGCGACTCGTGGATGTCACCGAAAGCGACGGCGCCTATAAGGGCGAACTTTGGCGCGAACGCATCGCGGCCGTCAGCCCCCACCGGGCGCAGAACGCCGCCATCCGCAACGCTCTGCCGCCCTTGCTGCGCGCCAACGCCTTCGTCGAGACCGTGGACCGGATCCAGGGCAAGGAGCGGGATGCGGTCGTTCTCTCATACTGCGTCGCAGATACCGAGTTCGCCCTGGCCGAGGCCGACTTCATCTTCGCCCGCGAACGTTTGAACGTCGCCGTAACGCGAGCCCGTCACAAGCTGATCGTCCTGATCAGCCGGCGCCTGCTGGAGGCTTCCCCGGTCGACCAGGAGCAGATGGACAAGGCGGAAGGGCTGCGGGAGTTCGTCTTCGACGCCGCGCTCATGCGTGAAGTCGAGATCATCGACAACACCGGCGCCAAGATCGACGTCCAGATCCGGCTGGTCGGCTTCCAGGATTCGGGCGACCTGGTCGATCCGCCGGTCCAGGAGCCCGTCGCCACGTCGCAGACGCAGGCGCTTACCGAGGAGGATGAGCACCTCCTTCAGGCGGTGCGGGATGTCGCCCTGGGCAATTCCTACGGCACCGCCGCGAGCTTTGAGCTCGAGAAGCGCCTCGGCCGCAAGCCCATCCTGCCCGGTTTGAGCCGCCTGCAAGCGAGTGGGCGGATCGACCTGTGGCAGGTCATCACAGCCAAGGCGAACTTCTGGAACGCGCGCCCGTTCGATCCGGCGCGACGCATTTTCCCGGTCGACTACGAGACAGTAAAAGGCCGCGCCGAAGAGGTCATCAACCAATCCAAGCGCGGCCGTAAGCCGCCGCTCTATGACGACGTGCGGCGTCAGTTCGCCTGGGTGAACGCGGTAGGCGGGGATGTCGTGCGTCCCGCGTTCGATCGTCTGCGGGATGAGGGCCTGATCCAGTATTCCAGCGATGGCGAACGGCTCCGGATCGAATGGACCGGCGCATCTACCCTCGAGCCCTTGCCGGAACCGCCGGAGGCCCCCGTCCTGTCCGACGAGGATTTCGCGGTTCTAAACGCCCTCGAGACCCTGGAGGCCAGGCGGATCAACTTCGGGGTCTTCGAAGGCTGGACCTCGGCTGCGACCCTGGCGGATGGCGAAGGCTTCAGCCGGACACAGGCCCAGGCCGCCCTAGGGCGGCTGGCCGCGAATGGCTGGGTCTTGTTTGCAGGCGAGGGGCGGGTGCGGAGCCGAATGGCCGAACTGGCCCGCGAGGTGCGCTATGTGAAGCAGAGGTTCGATCGGGATGATGCGGACAAGCGTCCGTTCCTGGTCCGCAGCCTGAAGGTGGAACTGCGGAACCGCGACAAACCCATCAGAAACGAGCCCCTGGCCGCCGTCTTCGATGGACTGGCTGCTGAACTGGGCGGGACCCATGCTCAGGCCCTGACCTCGCTTAAGGACGGACTGCTCAAGCTCTGGGGGCGGGATGCGGCGATCGCCGGATTCCAGCGCCGCAGCCTTGAGGCGCTCAGCCGGGCCTGGGCGGGGGGCGGGGAGAATGCGGTCGTTGTCTCGGCGGACACAGGGGCCGGCAAGACCGAGGCCGCGGCTCTTCCCTTGATCGCCGGCGCCGCGGCGGACCGGCTTGCCGGCGTCAAGGGCGTGCGCGCCGTGCTCGCCTACCCCCGCATCAGGTTGGCGACCAACCAGGCGCAGCGCCTCGTGCGTTACGCCGGCCTGCTCTCGCGGGAGCCTGGAGCTCCAAGACTCACAGTGGGGATGCAGTTCAAGGGCACGCCCAACCGTCTGGACGCCCTGCAATCCTGGGATCTGGACGAGGGTTGGCGGATGCTGTCGGAAGGCGAGCTCATCTTTCCGCTGTTCGGCTGCCCGGAGTGCGCCCAGACCCTTCACCTGCACAGAGGCGCAGGCCACGATCGCGCTGATCGGCTTGCCTGCGTTGCCTGCGACTGGTCATTCGACGGCTGGATCGGCAGCAAACTGGCCCTGCGCGAGACGCCGCCGGCGCTGTTCATCATCACCACGGACTCGCTCCATCAGTGGATGCACACGCCCATCGCGGGCCGCCTGTTCGGTGATGATCCTGACTTCGCTCCGCCCCGGGCGGTCATGGCTGACGAGATCCACCTCTATTCCCATGTCCACGGCGCCCAGGTCGCGCTGGCGCTCCAGCGCCTGTCGGCGCGGACTTCGATGAATGCGCCAGACGCGCCGCCAATGTTGATGGTCGGGATGAGCGCCACACTGGGCGATCCCGCCGCGACCTGGGGCCGCCTGGCGGGACGTGCTAACGTGCTTTCGATCGCCGCCAGCGCTACGGAGAAGCAGATCAATCCGCGCGGGCGGGAGTATTTCTACTTCATCCAGCCAGAGGTCGAGTCCCGTGGTGCAGACATCGCGGGCGCCTCGACGACTATCCAGAGCCTGATGTGCCTGGCCCACGGCATGAGGCGGCGCACCGACAGCGATGGCGGATTCCGCAGCGTCGTCTTCCTGGACTCTATCGATAAGGTCCGACGCCTGCATGGCGACTACACGGACGCCGAGGAGGGCAAGGAACTCGCAAGCTACCGCACCCGGAAATATCCCGAGGACCCGGCGACCGGCGTGCTCCCGACCCAGTGCTGCGGGGAACCCTACGGCTGTGATCGGTTCCAGAGCGGCGAGTGCTGGGTGTTCGCGGCGACCGATCCCGCACAGGTCGGCGCCCAGGGCCTGCGCCGCCCGGGTCAGCCGCTGAGCATCATCGACCGACCTGTCACCTCCGCCTCGACCGGACGCGTCGAGGACGCGATCAAGGCATCCGACGTCGTCTTCGCCACGTCGTCGCTGGAGGTCGGTTACGACGATCCGGACATCACCCTGGTCTATCAGCACTATGCGCCGCAGAACCTCGCCAGCTTCGTCCAGCGCAAGGGGCGAGGGGGCCGCGGGAGCGATGACCGGCCTATCACGGCCGTGACCCTCTCGATCTACACGAGCCGCGACAGCTGGTGGTTCAAACGCCCCTGGACCATGCTTGAGCCGACCGGCTTCGATAGTCCCCTCAACCCCGACAACTTCTTCGTCCGCCGGGGCCAGATCGTCTCGACCATCCTCGACGCGTTCGCTCGCTTCGAGCGCCGTGCCGGTCCCTTCAATCCCCAATCGCCGCCGCCCGCCGCCCTGGCGGAGGCCGAAGCGCTGGTCCGGCTTGTTTTCGGCGAACCCGTTTGGGAGGGCTATGCGTCAGACTTGGCCGCCTTCTGGGCATTGGCCCTGGCCAAGCGCAATGGAAAAGCCCCCGGAGAAGGACTGCCCCGATTGCGCGCCGACCTCGAGTGGGCGCCGGACCTCCTCTTTGATTCCATCAACCTGCCTCGGCTGAACATCATCCGTGCGGGCGAGGTCGAACCCCGCGCCGAGGATGTCTCCCTGGCTACCGCCACCGTCGCTCCGGGCGGAGCCACGAGACGCTACCACCCGGTCGAGGTCGATTGGCGCCCGCCCGTAGCCGGGCAGGGGCCATGGCTCGCGGCGCAGGACTATGCCTCCGCGCTCGTGTCCAAGCCCTTCGGCGATGATCCCGCCGCCTGGCTCGAGCGGCTGCCTAGAGAGGCCCGAACCTTGCTGCCCGGCCTTGCGGCCGAATATGTGAGGCCCCGGCAAATCACCTTGCAGCGCCTCGGACAGGTGCACGGCGCAACCTGGATCGCGGACTTCGGGCTAGATGCGGCCGACGTAGTCGTCCCTGCGGGCCAGGCCCCGGCCAATCGGCAGATTGGTCATCAATCGCACAGCCATCTGCGCGGCTTCCCGATCCTGAAGCCGACCGACGACCAGGCAAGAGCGCTGCCGACAGAGGATCTGGCGCCTTGGGTCGAGGCGTTCAGCGCCTTCCTCGGCGACGGGGTTGGGGGCAAGACAACCGGTCTGGCCCTGGCTCGGGTGTTCTGGGGCGCCGATGCCGAACTCGTTCTGACCGGTCCCCCTCGCGAAACGCTTCCGATCACCCAGGTCTTCACGAGTCCCGGCAAGGGGCCGACCTTGCACGGCTATCACGTCCAGACCGAAGGCGTCCGGTATCGGCTCAACGCCGAACGGCTCGGCGTCTTCCTCGACGCTGAAGAGGCCCGGGTGACGGTCGACGACCAGGTCCGCAAGCGTGTGGTCGGCGCCCTCGTGCGCTGGAAGGTGGAGAGCGGCGCACAGGCGCTTGGCCTGAACATGTTCCAGATGCGCCGCGCGGGCGAACTGATCGCCAGCGCCCTGGCGGACCCGGCCTATCAGGATCGGCTGCGTCGGATCGCGTTCCTCTGGAACACCGGCGACATCGCCGCCCTCTTCGAGGACGTACGCGCCGATCTGTTGGCCTGCCATCCGCTCCTGTCGCCCGATCGCGTGGCCAAGGTGGCGGGAGCCTTCTCTGACGACCGGCTCAAGCCGATCCTGTCAGACGCGCTTCGCGCGGCGGGAAACCCCGGCGAGATACGGGCCTGGCTCCACTCCGCCGTCGTCCACAGCCTGGCGCTTCGGTTGAAGGACAGCTTCGTCCATGTCGGACACGGGGACGATCGTCAGGTCCTCGTTCACGCTGTCCTGCCCCTGCAGTTCGGGGCTGATGTCGCGGGAGGATGCGACATCACCATCTGTGAGGTCGGCAATCACGGGGATGGAACCACCCGCGCGTTCGTCGCCCGGGCCGGGGCGGGCGCCGGGCACTGGCGGGACGGCTTCCTCGGTGATTGTCCCAATGCATCCGAGGACGCCGCGCTTGATCGCCTGTTCTCGCTTCAGGAACACCATGCCGAATGGCGCGCGCTGGATCCGAACGACCCGGATGCGCTCCGCACCCTGGCCGCGCCGCTCGGACTGGATCCGGACATGCCTCTACCCGCCGGGGTGCTGAGGGTTCTGTTCGGGGTTGAAGCGGTCGGAAGCGAACGGTTCGACCTCTATGATCTGGCGCTCGCCGTGCGGGGATCCAGCCTGTCACTGCAAGCCCGGTTGGGACGGCCCCCGACCGCCTGGGAAGCGACGAGCGTCGCCGTGCGCGGGGCCGAAAGCCAGCCGGACTCGGTCTTGAACCACCTGCTCGCGGCCTATGGCGGGCTCGAGGAAGGCCTGCAGGAAGAAGGGCTCAGCGCGCGGGGACGTCTGGCCGACCAGGTCTATCGGCTGAGCGCACGCCTCTGCGTCGATGGATGTCCCGCCTGCGTGCATCGGCCGAGCGACCTGATGAGCGAGGGCCTGATGGAGTCCTCGACCAGTCGGGAACTGCTGACGCGCTTCCTCTGTCAGGAGGCTTAGCCCCGGACGCGAAACGCGGACAGGGCGCCCTTGTCCGTCAGCCAGGACATGACCTTGGGCGTGACCATGTCCAAGCTGGCTTCCTGGCGGGTGACGGCCCCGAGGAAGGCGTCCACTTCAGGCTCGCCCGTGAACGCCTGCATCGCATCCAGGGTCTGCGCACGCCTCAGGCGAAGCGCCGGCGCGACTTCGGCGAGCTTCTCGGCGGACGGATCACCATTGGCGAGCGTCTGGGCTGCGGTGCTGATCTCCACCAGATCACGCCCGATCGACTCCGCGCCAGAGATCTTGGACAGCAGGTGGCCGACGGCCGCCAAGTCCACGAAGTCCTGCGCCACGAGTTGGGACCAGTGGTTCTTCAGCCGCTCTATGACCTGCGACAGGGCGTTGCCGACCGTGGAATAGTCCGTCGCGACTGCTTCCAGATCAGCCGCGGTCTCGGCATCCTCAAGGCTTTCGCCCACGCTTTCGGCCTTGGCGATGGCTGTCGACAACCGCTGACGCAAGGCCACGTCGTTCAAGCCGTCGAGATCGTTGGCGCATTGCACCAGCCGCGTGAGCAACAGTGCATGGCGGGGCGCCTGTTCGACCGGAACGCGCGCGCGATCAGCAGCGGCACCAAACGCCAGGCTCTTTTTCGCGCTGCTGATCCCGGGTGCGAGGCCTTCGAGCAGTTCGAGGGCGTCCGTCATTTTTCAGTCCTCCAACCGTGCGCGGGCGCGTTCGGCCGCCTCAGCCAGCGTTCGCCCTGCCGCATGAATATCATCGATGTTCACTGTCTTGCTGGCGGCGTCCACGAGATCGCGCACATGGGGCAGGAGGGCGGCGACGGCCGCCTCGCCCCGGTTGAACAGATCAAGCGCGCCTGACAGTTCGCCGGCAGGCGCCGAAATCAGCCAGGCGAGGCTCTCGGGGCCGGTCGGCAGCGTCGTGCCGCTCTCTGGCGACAGCCGCCAGAGCAACTCGATCAGCCTGTTGTGCTGCTCAGTTTCCAGAATGCGGGCCTGGCGTCTCCGCTCGTCCTCCCAAGCCTTGATCTCCGTCGTCGCCCTGCCGATCATGTCGTGAGAGACCTGATCGATCAGCGTCACCAGTCGTTCGTTATGGTCGCGTGGCGCCTTGCCGCGAAGCATCCCAAGCAGCCGGTTGACACGATCCTTCAAAATCTCGGTTTCGCCTCGAACGATGCGGGGCAGGTGTTGCGCCATTCGGTCCGACATCGGACGGATATCACGCCAGTCAAAGGGCAGGTCAGGCGTCGAAGGCTCAACGCCCGGCGAGAAGCTCAAGGTGTTGCGGACATGGGCAAGCGCGTGAGCGGCCGTGCTGGCGTCAGCGAGGCCGAAGGTGGTCGCGGTCCCCTGAGGAAGGCTGATCATGCGTCGTAGCGCCTGCCGCACATCCAGATGTCGCTTGTCGCCCCCGGTCAAGGCGTCCTGCCAAGGTTGGGTGCGCTGGCTGGGCGCGGTCGTGGGGTCACCTTCGTCGCTCAGGAGTGCGATCCACTGGTCAGCGCTTGTCTCCGTGGGTGAAGTCGCGCCACGCAACCAGGCGCGGACAGCCAGCGCCTGGGTCGCCGCAGCGACCGGTGACCATCGGCCGCCATCCGTCGTTAGAGGCAAAAGTCGATCCAGATGCGTGCGTGCCCGTTGCTCAAGGCGGCGGCTGAAGCGAGCCAGTCGCCTTCTGTGAAACTCGGTTTGCTCGCCGGTCAACTCATCGTCGACACGCAAGCGGGCGTAGGCTTCCAGGCCTTCGATAAGCCAGGGATCTCGCGGTATGACGAAATGGGTGTTCGTCGTCTGCCCCGTGCCGGCGATCTTGATATTTGATGCCGTGAAGACCTGCTCGAAGGTGCGGCGATCCGCGCCCAGTCGACGCGGATCAATCTCGCGGACCACCGCGTGGACGGCGCCGTTCCAATCACTCACGTTGGGTACGACCCCGTTCGTGCGGAGCGTTTCCAGTTGCATCAGAAGCTTCTGGAGCTCCTGGCGCGTTGCTTGCCTCGGCTGATCCGTTGCACGCGGTTGCGGTGTTGGTGGACGAACGCGCGGAGCCGTCGCGGGCCCCGTCGGCTCTGTGGGTCGATCAAACGGCTGGATCTCCGGCTCAGGCGTCGTCAGCCGAACCGGCGCGGGTGTCGGCTCAGGCGGAGACACCGACTGACCATCGCCAATCCACGGCAGGTTGAACTCTTCAAGAACGCTGCGCTGAACGCCCGCGAAACGCTCGACGCCGTCGTCGACTGTCTTGCGCGGACGAAGGTCGCCCCAATACCGTAGCACTCGGCTGAGGCGGGCTTCGACCGCAGGATCTGAGGTGCTGTTGTGAACGAGGGTCCGCATCGAGCTGTCCAGAAATGGGGGCTCGAGGTAGCGCGACTCGATCTCGGGCCCGGGATATGCGCCCGTATTGAGCCTCTCCGGATTGAGCAATGTGGGATTGAGAACGCCCTGAAGCACCCCTCGGGGCGTCTTGTGGGTCTGGCCGTCGTCGTCGCTCTTGAGAGCCTCATAGAAGCCATCCACCGCCTCCGGCGTGAATGGATACAGGCCGATGCCATCGGTCTGTCCAAAGGCGCTGAAACAAGGCTCGACCCGAGCGCACATCTGGCAAGGATTTGGCAGCTCCAATGAGGCGTTGTCGCGATAGGCGGACCGCCAGGCGACCAAGCCTTCGACCCCGGTCCGAACAGCGGAGAGATAACGCGCCACGAACCGGGTCCGCTCCCCACGGCTCAGTGCGGCGATCTCGCGCGACTGGCCATCAGTGCTGACCCCGAGGCGGACAGAATGTGTGACCCGCGCACGCAGTGCGCCGCGATCCAGATAGGGCATGCGCTGCGCCAAAGTCTGCAGGACGGTCTCAACGGGCAGGGGGACGCCGGTGGGGAGCGCGGCGCGACGCAGTTCGATATCGACCCGACGTGTTACGTCAGGGTGGAAGCTCAACCGCACGGGCAGTTGAACGGCCAGGCCCAGAAAGCCCATCCAGCGTCTCCAAGCGGTTTGTTTGGTGTCATTGAACCGTCTGGCGTCTCCGGTTTCAGCGTTCCCGAGGTCCGCTTCAACCCGGTCTGCAAAGTCACCTGCGGCCGCCCAGTCCG
Organism: Brevundimonas nasdae; assembly: GCF_019395145.1. Lineage (NCBI taxonomy): Bacteria > Pseudomonadati > Pseudomonadota > Alphaproteobacteria > Caulobacterales > Caulobacteraceae > Brevundimonas > Brevundimonas nasdae. The sequence continues at coordinate 1,783,815 of NZ_CP080034.1, read as the reverse complement.
TGCCGGAACTTTCCGCCTTGAGACCAAGCCAGGCGAAGGTCTCGAGCATGACATGGTCAGGATGGTCTGAGGAAGTTTGGCAGAGGCGATCATGCACCTCGTCAGCATAGGCCTCATAGTCAGCGAGGGGTGGCGCGGCGAGGACATAGTCGGTCGCTTCGGGCTTGAGGAAGTCGAGGCTGGACGCGGCGCCGATCACCTGGCGCTCGGCTTCACCGCCGATGGGACGCGCAACACCATCGGTGACGAAGGCGGGGTTCAACCACGTCCAGAGATCGTCGCGACCGATCCGTCCGCCTTCGGCCGCAACAATCCCGATCGCGGACCAAACTCGCTCCGGCGTACCTTGGGTGCTGCTTAGAAGGCTCATATGCCCGTTCCTTGGAAGGCGACGAAAAACTCGTCGAGGATGGCTTCGTCGTAGGGTGCGTGTTGAGAGGCGATCTGGTGGAGCGCCCGACCGTCAACCCGCGAGGCCGGATCTGCAACCAGGATCAGATGTTGGTGGGGGCGAGCGTTTGCCAAACGCTCAAGCTCCCGGACCCATGGACCGAGTGTTGACAGGGCCGGCGGCAGGAAGGCGGTCGGGAGATCTGGAAGCACGCCGTCACGTCGCAGCCAGTCCTCGGCGGGCTGAACGAAACCATATTGAACCGGATGGGCCGCCAAGGCCGCGGCGATATCTGGCGCCTCAGCCTCAGGCGCCACGATCTGCTCGATCCCGACGCGGGCCAGGCGGCCGATGAGGCGGTCCTGTGACCCCTCAGGCGCGACCAGGATCACCCCTCGTGGGAGGATCGGACGCAGCGTCTCGGCGGGCGGCCAGGCGAAGCGCGCAACATCTGAACGCAAGCCGCCTGGAGGCGAAACGCCCTGTCGCCGGCAGGCTTCGCAGCGACCGCATGCAACCGGCGCAGCGTCAGGTTCAATGAGACGGTAGGCGGACCGAAGAAGGCAGTCGCGATCCTGTCGCTGCATCGCCGTCACGAAGGCCCGTAGCTCGGCGCGGGCGCGGCTCGCTTCCTGGTCGCGACCCGCGAAAATCCGCGCCCAGGCCTGTGACCAAGCCGATGCATCTTGAGGGTTCAGCACTTCATCCCGCAGGATCGTTGCGCGCCAATGCTTGGGCGTCTCGTCCTCGCGCGGGGCCTCGGCTTCGATGGTCAGCACGCTCTGGCGTTGCATGAGGTTCAGCAAGCTGCGGTTCCAGCCGCGGTTCCGCTCACCAGTGTAGCGCGGATCCAGACCGTCCCGTGCGGCGTCGAGCGGGAGAACGAGGCGCAATGCGCCGTGCGAATCCCTGCCGTCGCTGATGGCGCCCTTCAGCAGGGCGATCCATCGCGCTTCAGCGAGTTCGGCCGACAACCAGCCATTTCCCGCCATCGACGCGGCATCGTCTTCGTCCGACTCGTAGCGGCCGACCTCGTCGACTGAGCGGCCCCGGGGTCCTGCCCGGTCCATTTTTCGGGTCCAGAGGGTGACGCCCAGGCCCTGGTAGCCATCGCGCGCCGCTCGCCCCACCTCTTGATACCAACGCGCTGCGCTTTCAGGGAGGCAGGCGTGGATGACCGTTCGAACGTCGGCCTTGTCGACGCCCAGGCCAAAAGCGGAGGTGGCGATCACAAGATCAAGGTCGCCGGCCGCCCAGCGTTCGACGATCTCGCGGCGAGCCTTTGCATCGGATATCGCACCCGTGAACAGCGCGACGCGCTCGTACCCGCCTTCCTGCGTCAGGCGGTCGTGGAGCCTGTCGGCGTCCTCGACCCGCGTTGTGTAGACAACGGCGGGTCGCGGCGCCCGGTCAATCAAGCGATACAGGGCCGCGTCCCGCTCCGATTGATCACTGAAATCCGCTGCGGAAAGATCGAACTGATAGCGTGGCGTGCGCGCATGGATCTCGCCCCAGGGTCCCGAGCCGTAGTCGGCGCGCAGAACGGATTGGGAGGCGGGAGTTAGGGTCGCCGAGAGGAGAACGGTGCGCAGAGCTGGATTGCGCGTGCGCAACTCGCCGATGAACGCGGGAAGTCGTTGGAAGTCCGGGCGAAAACTTCGGCCCCAACTCTCGATGATATGAGCTTCGTCGACGAATACGGCCGAGAGGAGACCTCTCTGGCCATACTTCTCCGGCGCGGAAAGGGCGCACGCAGTTTGCAGGAGATCGGGCCGGGCGGCGCCGAAGGCGGCTTCAGGCGACAGCAAGAGGATCGGAATGTCGCCATTGCGGAAGTTCGCGAGGATTTCCTCGCGCTGCGCCAGGGGCGTCGATCCGCTCATCGCCCGACTGGCCTCCAGGCCAGGCATGCCCCGCAAAGTGCGTTCATGATCTTCCGCCAGCGCGATGGTCGGCACGATGACCACGGCGCAGGCTCCGGGAACGCTCTCCCGCCACAAGAGGACCGGAGCTTGGAACAGAAGACTCTTGCCGGCCCCCGTCGGCATCGAAACCATCAGGGAGCTTCCGTCGGGGGCCGTCAGCGCTGTTTGAATAGCGGACTTCTGAGCCCGGCTCCGATAACGATCGTGAGGCGTCAAGCGCAGCAGGACGGCGTCCGAGGGAGCCGGCGAAACACCGCCCCGGGGCGAAGCATCGATCCTGAGAGCGGCGTCCAAGCCGGGCGCGATGTCCGAAAGGTCTTCATCGACAATTCGGATTGCGCCATCAGCTGTGGCTGCAAGACCGAACCGGGCCAATGTCTCCGTCTCGGACGGCATAAGCTGAGCGGGGGGCAGAGCTCGGCCGCCACTCAAGCGCGCCAGTTCCCGCAGCAAGACCATGCGATCCGCAGGCGTTCTCGCAGCCAAGTAGCGCGTTTTCGTCGTCTCAAGGGTCTCCTGAAGCCAGGCATCAGCCATTGGGCACGCTCCGACCCAGGCAAACGCCATCGTGGCGTCGAAAGGAGAAGCGCTCGCGACCCATGAGCCGGTTCGCGACCTCGAACTGCTGACCCTGCACTCAAACTCCCCCTGGGGGGCATCAAAGCGCAGCAACCCAGCGTTGGCAATTCATGCCAAGTAAAGACCGTTGGATGAATCAGGCGGAGGTCTTCCGCCATCGGTCAAAGCCGCTTCGGCGCAGATCGCAGGCGGGGCACTCCCCGCAGCCACGCCCCCAGGGATTCAGGGTTTCGGTCGCGCCCTTGTAGCAGGTCAGGGTTTCGGACCGAATCAACTCGACGAGGTCTCGGCCGCCCAAGCGGTCGGCCAGAGCCCAGGTCTGAGCCTTATCAATCCACATCAATGGCGTCTCGAGGACCAGCCGCGTCTCCATACCCAGGTTGAGCGCGACCTGAAGCGCCTTGATCGTGTCGTCCCGGCAGTCGGGGTAGCCGGAGTAATCGGTCTCACAGACGCCCGTCACGATATGCTTGAGGCCCCGACGATAGGCGACAGTCGCGGCGAAGGTGAGAAAGAGGAGGTTGCGCCCAGGTATAAAGGTGTTGGGTAGCCCCGACGCCATTGTCTGGATTTCCATGTCCTGCGTCAGCGCGGTCTCGCTGATCTGGCCCAATATGCCGAGGTCGAGGACGCGATCTTCACCCAGCTTTCCGGCCCACGCGGGAAAGGCTTGAAGCCCCTGCATGACTGTCTGGCGCACGCTCAGTTCGGCGCGGTGGCGCTGACCGTAGTCAAACCCGATGGTCTCGACATGGTCGTATCGATCAAGCGCCCAGGCCAGACAGGTTCGGGACCGTAGAGCGCCCGGAGCTGAGACGGGCTCTGAATGACAGGGAGCAACCGGAACCCGTAGCCTGCGAGATAGGAGAAGGCGTGGGCCAGAACTGGCGCCCGACCAAGCCGGGCGAACTCGTCCAGAAGGACGAGGACCGGTTGATCACCTGTGGCGAAGAGGCGGCGGGAGTTGAGATCGACCAACAGTTGAAAGAGCAGGCTGTATAGCGGTGCGATCCGTAGCATGTTGTCTGGCGAGGCGCCGAGGTAGAGCGACAGGCGGCCCCGGCGAAGGTCGCGCAGATCGAAATCGCTTGCAGCCGTCGCCGCATCGACCGTCGGATTAAGCCACAGGCCCATTCGGCTGGTGATTGTCTGGCGGATTGAGGCGAAGGTGTTCTCACTCGAGCCGCAGAAGTCTGAGAGGGCGGAGATACAGCCCGCAGACAGGGGCGCGTCGGTCTGGCCCCGCGCCTTGATAATGTCCGGCAAGCGGGTGCGGGCATCGTTACGGGTCAGCTGGCGGAAGATCTCGCCGAGTGAGAACGGCAGATCAGGCGTTTCAGCAACATAGGCGCCGATCCCGATGAAGCCTGTTCGGGCCGCTTCGGACCAGAAGGGATCGGCATGGTCGTGGCCGGGAAAAAGCATCACGCTCATCCGCTGGAGTTCATCCAGGACGGAGATGGTATTCGTGCGGTCGATGTGGCCGAGAGGGTTGAAGCGCGTGGTGCGCCCGTCGAGCGCCAGCGGATCGAACAGCAGGACACGTTGGCCCGCTGCAGCCCTGAACCCCGCTGTCGCCTCATAGTTTTCGCGCTTGATATCCAAGACGACGACCGAACCGGGCCAGGTCAGCAGATTGGGGATGACGACGCCCACGCCCTTGCCCGTTCTGGTCGGTGCGTAGAGCATGACGTGGTCGGCACCGCCCGAGATGAGCAGGCCGGTTGCGGTGCGGCCGAGGAGAATACCCTCGCGGGCCCTTAGACTCGCCGCCGCCTGATCAGCGCTCGAGGCCCAGCGCGCTCCGCCGTGCAGGGGGCGCTTCCGGCTCAGCGCCACCGCGACACCTGTGATCCCGACAAGCAAGGCGCTGATCAGGGACCCGATACCAAGCCAGCGTTGGAGATCAGGGTCGTGGCGGTAGTACCAGAGCCAGGCCGGCACGCGGGTGAGGTCGATATCGGGCGACAGCCGGTTCAATCCAGCCAAGGCGATCAGGACGGCGCCGATCGATCCCAGCGCCGCGAGACAGGCCAGGCCTGCCAGCGCGAGGGCGAGCCTAGCCGCCGGGCTGGCGTTTTCGAACCGGGTCATGCCAGACCTCCGTCACCCCGAACCGGCCATCGGTCTTGCGCATCTGGACGACGATATCGACGAGCAGGAGCAGCAGGGCCCGAATGTCTTCCCGCGGCAGATCGCGGCCCCCCTCGGATTCTCGGACCAGCAGCGTCAGTTGCTCGAAGGCCAGGGACGCGCTGTCGGCGTGGACGGTCGTGATCGAGCCGGGGTGGCCGGAGTTGACGTTGCGAAGATAGAAGAAGGCCGTGCCGTCGCGCAGTTCCTGCAACAGGATGCGGTCGGGCCGCATCCTGAGGGCGCTTTCGAGCAGGGATTTGGCGGTGACCTGCGCGAGGCCCTGGCCTTCCTTGGAATAGGTCAGGTGGACGACGTTGCGGTGGGGCACGACCAGTTCGCGCGTGTCTTCGATCGTCAGCAGCCTCTCATGGTCGGGAATGGCCTCGACCAGACCTTTGGCGAAGGTGGTCTTGCCGGAGCCGGTGGCGCCCGAGACCAGGATGTTGCGCCGTGAGACCACGGCCAGTTTGAAGAAGGCTGACCAGTCTCCCGATCTTTTCAGGGCGAGGAGTTCGGCGTCGATCGGATCGGCAGACGCGTCATCCGCCGCGACGACCGCATCGAACAATCCCCCGGTCGCAAATGCGTCGAGACCGAACTGCCGGCGCGAGGGCTTACGGATGGTGAGGGACACCGTGCCGGCCGGGGCTGCAGGCGGAAGAACGATCTGGCATCGTTCGTCGCCGGGCAGGGTCGTCGAGCAGATCGGCCGGGCGTCGCTGACATCCTGTTTGGTGAAGGCGGCGGCGGCGACGGCAAGCGTCCTGAGCCAGGCCTCGGTGAGCAGCGGCTCTTCATGCCAGCGCCACCGGCCGCCCTGTTCGATCCCGACCTCGCCGGGGCGGTTGATCACCAGTTCGGTCACGTCGTCTGGTGCGAGCAGGGGTCGCAGCGGCGCGAGGTAGTGCTCCAGGACAGCGGTGTCGTCCATCACCTTGCGCTCAGCCGATAGACACCGGCGAAGTTCAGGTCCTGGGCCACGAAAATAGAGACCTCGGCGCCTTGGGGTTTGCGCAGGGTCGCGGGGATGTCGACCGAGTTCTGCAACGCGACGCCGGCCGCGTCCGACGGAAGGCGCGCGGTCTCGCGCACGGCGTCGTCCCGCCCGACGGCGGCGTAGAGACCGTCGTCCACCAGCGACAGCAGGAGGGCGCCGCCGAACCGGTCCCAGAAATGGGTGTCCACGCGGCCGTCGAAACCTGCGCGCCCGAGGGCGTCGGCGGCCGGAGACGCCAGGCCCACGGTGACGCCCGCAGGCGTGACGGCGCGGGTCCACAGGACGAAGAGCCGATTGCGGCCCTGCTGCAGACCGCCCTGGTATTCGCCGAGCACCCGGGTGCCGCGTTCCATCAACACTACGGTTCCGCTCTCGGAGTAGACGTCGCGTGGCAGGATGCAGCTGGCGAACCCCGGGGTCGCGCTGTCCATCGCCGTCTGGAGGATGCAGGGGATGGAGGCTCCCGCCGTCAGCAAGAGGTTGCGATCCCCCAACTGGCGGGCGCGCGCCTCACGGATAGGCGAGGTCTCGCGCAAGCCGTCGAGCGGCGTGACGCGCGCCTGGATCGGCGCAGGGGGCCCAGACGCAACGGCCGCAGCGGTCAGGATGCCGGTCGGTGCGACGCCGGAGCCTTGGCGGCTGTAGGCGAGGACCGGGGAACGCCTCGCCTCGTCGATCAGGGTCTGGCGCCGTTCGGCTGCCGAGGGGCCGTTCGATGCAGGGGAGGGCGAGGTCTCGAGCGCTGGCACCTGTTCGCCAGACGACGTCAGGACCGGTGCGTCGGGATCGAGAGGCTGATCCGTCAGCAGGGGCGGCTCGGTGTCGCGGCGTGCCGGTTCGAACGGAACGACCTGCCGGGCCGGTTCGGTCGCCGCTGCCTTCTGGTTACCCCCCTCGCCACGATCCCAAGTGGCGAAGAGGAAGACCGCGCAGCCGAGCCCCAGTGCGGCCAAGGTGACGACCTTGGACCCGCGGCCGCCGAAACGGCCGGCGATGGGGGATATGCCCCGGTCGGTCGTCGGCGGCAGACCCTGGCCTTCAGGACGGGGTTCCGCCGCGGCGTCGTCTTTCGGTTCAGGCGAGGCGGTCATGGTCGGACTCCTTGCGTCACGCTTCGATCCACCATCGGCGAGGCCGTCCCGGTCCCGGTGGCGACGCCGCGCGGGTCGTAGGCTTCGTTGAAGATGCACAGCACCGAAGCACCGCGGCGCAGCCGCAGGCCCGGGACGACCGCGTGGACGACCACGAACTCGCCGCGTACATCGAAGGGGACCAGGCTTTCCTCGCCCTCGGCGGACACAGCGAAGATCGAAGGAAGGGGCTGGTTAGCCGGGAACCTCAGCACGGTGAAGCGGCCGTTGTCGGTGACCTCGCTGGGCTGCAAGTCCGACGCGCCCTGGACGCTGTAGGCGAGGTTACGGGGGCCGGAGAGGGCCGCCTGATCGAGCGTCAGATCGATCACGCGGTCTTTGATCGCCTCGGCGGCGGCGTCCAGCGACGCCACGGTCGCGGCCTGGAGGTCGGCCGGGTAGCGGAACCGGATCTGGTAGGCGATGGAGGATCGATCGCGGGCGTCTCGCGCCGCCAGTTCGAACGCATAGTGACGCGCCGCGCCTCCACGTTCGGTCACCACAAGCAGATTGGTCGCCTGCAGGCGTTCGCGGGGTTTGAGGAAGAGGACGGAACCCTCGGCCGCGACCTCCCAGCTGACGCTGTCGCCGATCGCGACATGGCGGATGGCTTCGTCCGGACCGAACACGACCTGGGTGGCGGTGCGGAAGGCCCCGGAGATGCGGTAGACGGCGCCCGGGGCGTAGTCGACCTCGACCATCCGGGCGTCGCGCTCTTCGGCCCTGGCCGGTCCCGACGTCATCAGCGCAAGGCCGACGGCCAGGACGATCAACTGACTTCTCATCGGACCACCTCCGGATCGGCGCGGTACGAGGTCACCTGGAACCCGAGCGGATTGCGCAGGCGATCCGGCTCCGACATCGGCGCGCGCGTATAGGTGAAGGCGATGGTGGCGATCCAATCGCTTTCGACAATCTGCTGGGCCTGACGCACCGAGCGGTGGAAGCGCACATTGGCGACGCCTTCGTTGATGAAGCCAATGGCGCGGATCGCGATCACGGCCTCCGCCTCGGGTCCGTAGAGATTCTGGGGACTGGCCGGGTTGGAGCCGCGATAGAGGTCGGCCCAGCGGCGTTGCTCCGTCGCGCCCGACAGGATCGAGACCAGGGCAAAGCTTTCCTCGGCGGCGGGGTCGAGATAGCCCTCTCGGGCGCGGACGTACTGGCCGAGGAAGTACTTGCTGACGGCCTCGTCATAGGTGGCCGGGCCTTCGGCCGAGGACAGACCCCGCACCACATCGACCGCGCCGGTGGTCTGGTCGACCCGCACGACGAAGGGTTCGGTGGTCTTGAGCGGGGTCAGCACCGCCACCGCCGCGACGGCGACGACGGTGAGGCCGGCGGCCACAGCCGCCACGGTCCAGGCCAGCCGGCGCGAGCGTATGGCGGCGCTGAGCCGATCCTGATCCCATCGCCGCGCCTCTGCGAAATAGGCCTTCAGATCGGAGGAGGGGACGCCGGTCATGCGCAGCCTCCCGCGCCAGGATGGATGGACGAAGACGCGTCTGCCGCGGGCGTGAGCACGTTTGGCGCCGCCGGGGAGAGGAACGAGCCGTAAGGATTGGCGGGTCGACGATGGCGGCCGTCGCAGACCGGCGGATCGGCGGTCCGGAAGGTGGCGCAGGCGGACAGGGCCTGGACCGCCAAGGCGATCGACACGACGCGGGACGATGTTCGCAAAGAGGGCATTAGCGGGCTCCTGTGGGACGGATGGATCCGCCGCCGCGCGGCGGTTGACGGCTGGCCTCGAGAGGACCCCGCGCGACGGCGCTGGGGCTGGATCCCAGGGAAGCGGCGTTGGCGAAGTCGGCGAGCCCGGCGCTGGCGCCGCCGGCGATGCCGGCCGCGATCGCGGGCGTCTGCAGGAAGAAGATCGCGCCGAGCAAACAGAGGGCGATGAAGATCAGGCCGCCGACCATCGGGTCGCCGCCCTCGATCGCGCCCCACTGATCCCGGACCAGCGACAGGACGAGCTGGAAGATGGTGATGATCAGGGCGAACAGTACCAGGTAGTTCACCGCCTGGGACAGCCAGCCGAAGAAGAAGCGCCGCGTTGCGTCGAACAGGGCGCAGGCGATGAAGATGGGCCCGAGGGTGACCAGAAGGGCGAGCGCCAGTTTGGCGACGAGAACGACGCCGAAGCCGAGGGCGCAGGCCAGGGCGCCGACGATGAAGACGACCGCGGCGACGATGTAGGGGGACAGGTCGAAGGCCGAACCCTCGCTGCCGATCTTCTCTCCGAGATAGCCGGCGTAGGCGAGGAACTGGTCAAAGGCGGCGCCGACGTTCGGCGTCTCCGCGCCGCTGATGGCACGCGTCAGAAGGTTCGGCAGGTCGCGGAACAGCGGCTCGGTGACGAAGTCCGAATAGGCCGGGGTCGTGGCCAGCACATAGATGAACAGCAGTTTGATCGCGCGGATCGCGAAATCCATGACCGGTTCGCTGATGGCGCCCCGGAAGATCGCGAAGCCATAGAGGACGATGTAGAGAACCAGGGCGATGCGCAGCGGGCCTTCGACCTCGGCGATCACCGCGCCCAGCCGGTCCCCGAGGAAGGCGCTCAGCCTCTCGTCGAGGAAGGTGTAGGCCGGCTCGAAGACCTGAAGCGACATCGCGACCTCCTAAAAGCCTTGCCGGTAGGCGGCCATGCGGTCAGCGCGGCGAGCCTGGGCGAGCCGGGCATGCGCGGCGTCACAGCCTTGCCGGCGGGCGCCGCGTTCGCAGTCCTCGACAGTCGCCTCGAGGGCAGCGCGATCCAGGCGCGGCTCAGCTCTGTGAGCCTCTGGCTCGTTGCAACCCGCGAGCAGGCCCAGCAGGACCAGGGCGCCCTTCATTGAAAGGCCTGACGGTAGGCGTCCATACGGGCCGACCGTTCCGCGGCGATCCGCTCCCGTGCCCGCTGGTCCTCAAGACGGGCTTCGGCGGCCTGGGTCAGGGCCAGGCCCTGCAGCCGGACCTGTTCGTTCTGGATCAGGGCCTGTTCCGCCGCGAGCCGGGCGTTCAGGTCCATAACGGCCCGCGCGTTCGGCGCGGTGTCGAGCGCGCGACGCAGCGTCTCCAGGCCTTCGAGACGATCGGTCGCCGCCCGGTCGACAGTCTCGCCGATCGCCAGGTCACGGGCCGTCCGCGCGCCGGACCGCTCCAGGGCCTCGGCGGCGGCGGACGGCGCGTCAGGCGTATAGACGCGGGTCTCGCGGCGGATCGCGTCGGCCCGCTCCGCCAGTTCGCCGAGCGCCGACAGATTCCCGTCGGCCGCCGACCGGAGCGTCGCCATGTCCGGCAGCGGATTGCGGATCTCCGGCAGACCCAGCCGCTCGGCGATCGCATTGACGTCGGACAGGTCGTTGAGGCTGGCGAAGAGTTCCTCGCCCTGCTGGACCTGGGCCTTCAGGCTGTCGAGCTGTTCGATGGCAGTGCGCGCATCCTTGACCATCTGGGCAAAGGACGTGGGGTCGTAAACAACCTGCTGGGCGTGGGCCGGAACAGCGGTCATCGCGGCCAGCGCGACGGCGATCGAAAGGATGGAGCGTCTCATGTCAGTCTCCTCTGGGAATGGAAGGGGCCCCGCCAGTCGGCGTAGTCGTCCCCGGTCTCGGCTCTCAGCCGGTCAAGAAGGGCGACGGTTTCGGATCGTCCGGACAGGACGGCCAGCGCTTCGTCGAGGCCTTTGAGATCAAGCTCCACGACCACGCTGTCGTGACCCTGTTTGACCAGGAAGCGGTGAGACTCCGGCGTCAGCTCGTCCCGGATCAGCCGGAACTCCTCCTCGCTCAGGCCGAAGCCTTCGACGTAGTCGCGGGCCTGGCCGTGAGCGTTCGGCAGGAAGATCTTGGTCGCGCACTGTTCGAGGATGGTGTGGGCGATCGGCGAGCGCAGCGCGTCGGCCGGGGACTGGGTGCCGAACACCATCAGGGCGTTCTGCTTGCGCCAGGTCTTGAGGCCGTCCTGGGCCAGGTCGGTGAAGGCGGCGTCGCCCAGCACCTTCCAGAACTCGTCGATGTCGAGGACGAGCCGGCGCCCATCCACCCGCTGGGCGATCCGGTGAAAGAGGTAGAGCATCATCGGCGTGCGGACCTCGGGGTGGTCCAGCACATCGGTCATGTCGAAACCGGCGAAGCGGGCGTCGAGCGACAAGGCGTCGTCGTCGCCGTCCAGAGCCCAGCCAAGCGGCCCGCCCCGGACCCAGCGTTCCAGCCGCGCCCCCACGCCGCCCACGTCCGATTGACCGAGCAGGCTGCGCAGCGCTGAAAGGGAGCGTCGCTCGCGCGGGAGGGCCTCAAGCGCGGCGACCGCTTCGTCGATGGCGCGCGCTTCCGGGACCGACAGGGTCTCGTTCGGTCGGGCGACCAGGGTCCGCACGAGCCGGCTGAGGAAGGCGCGATTGGCGGGTGACGGCTCCAACGCCTTGAAGGGCGCGAACCCCGTGGGCACGCCGTTGCGCAGAGCCAGATAGGTGCCGCCGCAGGCCCGAACGAAGATCTCGGCGCCCCGGTCCTTGTCGATGAACAGCTGCTGGGCGTCGAACCGCTCCAGCTGCGCCAGCATGAAGTTCTGGACGACCGTCTTGCCCGACCCGGAGGGGCCGCAGATGAAGGTGTGGCCGAGATCGCCGACGTGGAAGTTGAAGTAGAAAGGGGATCCGGCTGTGGTGCGCAGCGTCGCCACCGCCGATCCCCAGTGATTGCCCTGTGGCTTTCCGACGGGATAGGCGTGGAAAGGCGCGAGAGCGGCGAAGTTGCGGGAGGTGATCGCGGCCGGACGCGTGCGCCGCGCGAAGCCGCCAGGGAACTGGGACCAGAAAGCGGCCTCGAGGCCGAGGTCCTCGCGGGCGACGACCAGGCCGGAGTCAGCCAGATGCGCTCGCGCCTTCGAAAGGTGGTCGGCCAGGGCGGCGGGCGTGTCGCCGTAGACCAGGACGGACGCCTGGTGTTCGCCGAGCACGAACCGGTTGCTGACCAGATCGTCCAGCGCGTCCGAAAGGCCGTCGATCTGGGAAGCGGCGCGGTCACGCGCGGAGACCATCTGGTTCTGCTTGCGCTCCATCACCGATCGCCCGGCCGCCTTGGACAGGAAGGCGAAGGACTGGGTCATGACGAACCCGAAGGGGGCGCTCAGCAGCGGGTTCCACAGTCCGGGCCGGGTTGAGGCCGGATATTCCTTGATGGCGAGAACGCCGGCGTAACGGCCTGCGTCGACGTCCCGAAGCTCCAGGCTTTCGCGTCCGAAGATGACCCTCACCGTATGAACCGCGGATCCGAGATGGCCGTAGACGATGGGGACGCGTCCCGGCCGGCCGGTGAGGACGAGCCGAACCAGCTCCATCGGTTCGGAGCACCAGATGTCTCCGTGTTGGTACAGGCCAAGGCGGCGCGGCGCATAGCGGCCGAGATACTGCTCAAGATCGCGCGCGGCGTCCTCGAGCCGCTTGATCTGTTCGGGGGCGACCTCCGTGTCCTGACGGCGGGCTGTCTGCAGGCGACGCATGAGCGCCGCAGCGCGATCGCCGGGATCACGGCCGGGATGGAGCACCACGCTGACAAAGAGTTCGTTGACGAACAGCCGCCGGCCTCCGAGCCGCGCTTCGTAGGCCTGGCTCAGATCGCGTGCGAAGTCGGAGCGGAACCCGCCCATGACCTCGGGCTGGACCTCGCGCCGGACGATGTGGTGCCAGACCGCCAACCGATCGTCAGCCAGGTTGCGCCAGGTCTGGTTGAGCTTGACGTGCCAGTCGTTCAGATCGCGCGGGTCGGCGGTCTCGAATGCCGCGCCCTGAAGTTGGAAGGCAACCATCAGCGCCCCGCTATCGAGCGTGACGATGTGGTCCGAGGCGTGGCGCGCATAGGGCAGGCCGGCCAGGGCGTCGCCCTCCCTGCGCAGGCGCGACGGCGAGAGACGGAGCTCAGCCACGGAGCAGCTCCCTTGCGCTGTAACGCCGGACCAGGGGGAGGGGTGTCGCCGAGCTGCCGCCCCACAGGGCGCCGTTGCGGGACCGGCCCTTGGTGTCGACGAAGACCAGCAGAAGCCTGAAGGCGTTGTGGTCCACCTTGCAGATCGCGCGAAAGACCAGATGCAGGGCCGGCGCGATCAGCAGATAGAGCAGGCTGCCGCCGACGAGAAAGGCCAGGCCCGAGATCATGACGTTGACGCCCATGGCCTCCATGGGCACGCCCAGGATCATCGCCGGCCGGGTGCAGGCTAGGAACAGGGGCTCTTCGATCAGTCGTTCCTCAGCCATGGTCCGCCCCGCTCAGGGCCAGGGCGGCTTTCGCCACGGCGAGACCGACCAGACCACCGCCCAGAGCCTGGGCGTAGCGTGCCGGCGAGATCAGCCGGACGCCGAGCATCAGCGTCAGCGCAAGCCCGCCGGCGATCCCCGCGACGATCAGACAGGCGTCGGCCCGGGCCATCAGGCGCCGCCCGTGATCAGGCCGACGATCTCGGCGGCGCCGAAGACCACGACGATGCCGAGAATGACGATGGCGGCGCGCCGCAGATCGAACAGGCCGAACATCCACAGGATGCCGACGATGACGACCGCCAGGATGGCCAACAGCCTGGCCGTGTTGCCGGTCAGCATGTCGACGACATTCTGCAGCAGGCCCTCGACATTGGCCTGGGCGAAGGCGGGCTGCACCGACATCAGGGTGGTCGCCAGGGCGATCGCTCCGACCGCGCATTGGCGGCGTCGAATGGGGGACAGGGTCACGGGTTGACGCTCCAGGTCTGGGTCTGTGAGGCGGGGGCGAAGAGGACGACGGCGCTGGCGGTGGCGTGCGCGAACACGTCCCAGGCGGCGGGTGGCGCGACGGGGTCTGGCGCCACCTGATCGGGGAGCGAGCCTGATGCGGCTTCGGTGAGCGGCGGCGCGGAGACGGCCAGGCCCAGGCGCGCCGCGGACGCTTCGACGCGCGCGACATAGCCGTTGCGAAAGCCGCGATCGGGATGACCGGTGTTGTATCGGGACAGGGCCACGCGCAGGGCCTGTTGGCGGTCAAAGGCCGTCGATGCATGATCGAAGCCGGCGCGCAGCACGGTCCCTGCCGCGGTCAGGTTGCGGCAGGGGTCGAAGGCGTCCTCTACACTCAGACGCAGCCATCCGAGATTGCCGGAGTTGATCTGAGCGAGACCGAGATCGATGTTGGCGCCCGAGGCGATCAGGCGGCGCGCGACCCGTGCCGCTTCCTCGCGGGTCCTGGGCTGACGCACGGCGGCGCCGCGATTGACGCCGATCGCCAGGGGATTGAAGCGGCTCTCCGTATGGGCGATCGCGGCCAGGGTCTGCGGCGAGACCCCGGGTGCGCACTGGGCGGAAAGGGCGAGGACGAGGGCGAGATCGAGCAAGGCAGGGCTCCGTTAAGAGCCGTCAGCAGACCCCATCGGCAGCGCCCAATCGATCCGTCAGGGCGCCACCGCAGACCTACGGGGCGAAGGTGCGCGGCTCGCTTTCGCGGCGGTCGTCTCCGACAAGCCGGGCTACGGCCTGGACGCGGGTTCTGACACCCAGCGTCCTGCAGGCGAGCAGGATATGGTCGTCGACCGTGCGGGAGGAGAGGCTGAGGCGACGTCCGATCTCGCGGGACGGTAGGCCTTGGGCGGCGAGGCGCAGACAGTCTGACTGCCGTTCAGACAGGCGGGCGGCGAGCGCGAGACGACCTCCACCGGACGATCTGGAAAGCGACTGGGTCATGGGACTCAAGCCAGACCCGGTTTCGAACTTGCGGCAATACCGCAAGGTTCACGCAGCGAACTTACGGTGTGAGACGAACCCCGGTCACTCGTCCTCGTCCTTCGAGGGCGTGACCAGCCGTCCGATCCGCTCATCGAGCCAGGCCTTGGCCGCGTCATCACGTCTCACGGCCTGCATCCCAAGGTCCTTCAGGGTGCGCGTGAAGGCGTTGATGATCGAGCGCGTGTCGAGTTCCATGATCGCATCGCCCACGTCCTCGTCGAACTCCTGTGTGACAACCCGCAGCGCGAGCATCGCCTTGTTGTCCGCGCAGCGAACGGCGAACTCGGGGGAGCCGAGCGCCATACAGTCGATGATGGCGTAGGGATCACTGTCCGTGGCCTCGGCGAACCGGTGGATCCGCTCGAGATTGATCTTTCCCTTCCCGGCCTCGAAGTGTTCGTAGGACCGCTTGGCCATGCCCATGGCGTCGGCGACCTCGGCCGGTTTCATCCGTCGATGCAGGCGGATCAACCGCAGGGCCGCAGCCAGGATTTCGTTTTGAGAGCGCGGACGATCGCTTTCCATATGCTCGGCTGCCTCGGGTTGTGGAGGTCAACGCGATTCTCGACGCCTTACTCCCGGTGGTTGAAAAATGCGGCAGTTGAGCATCAAATGAAAGACGGGAAGCTCACGGTGTCCCAAGTCTTGCGCAAGGTGCGCAAAGAACAGGCGGTTATCGTATGAAAACTGTTGGCCGGTTCTTGGCTGCTTATAATCTGTCGATGGAGTGGGTGGCGTCGGTGGTGAACGGACGAACCAATGGCCATGCGCCGCGGCTGGGGGGCCTGTGATGCGCGAGCGGGACCAGTTCGCCGTGGCCCGAACCGCCTTGGCAGGGTATGCCGCAGCCGGGCGGTTCGGTTGGGGGCATCCGCTCGTGGCCACCAGCCTGGCCACCGAACTCGGCCTCAGCCCGACGCCCGTCCGCGAGGCCCTCGCCCACCTCGCCGGTGAAGGGATAATCGAGCATCGACCGGGCCGAGGTTATTTCGCGCCTAGCCCAACGGCGGCTGATATTGCTGGGTTATACGAGCTTCACCGTCAGTTCCTTCTGTGGTCCGCGACGACCGATGTTCCGCAAGAGGTGGCGCCCATGGAGTCGCCGGTAGACGAGGTACTGCGGATCGAAGGCGTGTTTGATTGGCTTGCCGATAGAGGCGGTAACAGTGCGGTGCTCGACGCCTACCGCCGGATTCGTCTCCAACTCAGGCCGATCCGCCGGATCGAAGTTCTGCTGCAAGACACCGGTTTGGACAGCGTCCTGCGTCTTGAAAGTCTTCGGCGAGAGGGGCGGTGGGACGCTGTGGCGGAAAATCTCGACGAGTATTACGAACAAAGGATCGCCCTTTCGGCGTCTCTTGAGAAAGTGATGCGACAATCAGCTTGAAGTATATTCCAAATATAGTTTGAAAATACGATGTTTGAGGACCCTCTTGTTGTGACCGGACATTCCGTCTGGATGAAGGAGGTAAGTCATGCTGAAAACGTCAATGTCGAGCCTGTTCGCTCTGGGCTCCGCGCGGCGCGAAACCCGTGCATACGACGAGGGAACCCACATGGAGCTTATCGGCGGCGGGTTCTACACCCCGGCCGGTGTGGGACTGGAGGTCACTCAGTTGGGCTCAGCCCGGGAAGAAACCCGGGCAGTCGAGGACGGCAAGCGGGCCGAGCTCGTTCCTGAGCTTCGCTACACCACGGCGGAAGTCCGCCTCAGCTGAGCAGCCGGCGGAGCCGCCGGCGCCGCCAGTGGCTCCGTTTGCTCATGGAGAGACCCATGAAAACCGCCCTCTACCTCATCGTTTGCGGCTCTGTTCGCCGGATGACTCGCGCCTGTGATTTCGGGGACCGTATCGAACTGATCCCGCCCTATTTCTACACCACGCCGACCGGCTTTCGGGCACGGGTCCAGTGAGTGCGCACGGGCGTGCCTCGACGTTCAGTCGTGAGCGCGCCCAGCCTGCGCAGACAAAATGATCAGGGGAAATATCGCATGGAATCGTTCCTCAAGGACGGAGTGCATGCCGTCGTCGTGGGTGATGACCTCGCCCTAATCGACCTGGATGCGGACGCCTACCTTTGCCTTCCCGGCGGTGCGCTGAGCGTCCATGCCGAAAGCGGCGGCGCCCTGCGACTGAGCGGACCGGGCGAGGCGGCGGTCGCCGAGGCGCGGCTGACTGCGGATCGCGCTGGAGCCCCATCAAGGATTCCGCCGCCGTTGCCCGGCAAGACAGTCATCCACGACGCCCCGCCGAAGGTGTCGCTCGGTCAGATTCTGCAGGGCTGCGGCGCGGTTCTGGATGTTCGCCGCGCCCTGCGCGGAACGGGGCTTCGTCCGATCCTGGCGGTCGCTCCGGACCGTGACGATGCGGTGAGCGCGGAGGCGGTCGCGGACGCAGCCCGGGCCTTCTGGCGGATTGCGCCGTGGCTGCCCCAGGAGGGGGAATGCCTTGTGCGTTCGGCCATGCTGATGAGCTACCTACGTCGCGCCGGCCTTTCGGCGGACTGGGTCTTCGGTGTCCGCCTGTGGCCCTTCTCGGCGCACTGCTGGGTTCAGCTAGACGACTTCTGCCTCAACGACGATGTCGAGCGCCTCGCCGCCTACACCCCGATCTATTGTCGATGAGCGCCTCCACGCCCGATCTGCGAGGCTATGTCGTCATCGACCATGGCGGGGCGTCGACGGGGTGTGCGGCACTGGCTGGCCCGGTACGACAGCTCCTGACGGCCGGTTGGCGCAAGGCCCTCGAGGTCGACGGGTTGAGCGTCTATCTCGGGCCGCAGGCGCCGCTCAAGGTCACCCAGGTCCATCGTCGACATGTCTTGATCGGAGACTGGCGAGGAGACGGGGCGTTTCTTTCGACCTTGGTGGCGCTTCACCGCTCCGACGAAGGCCTGGCGCGCGCCGTGGTTTCGCACGGCTGGGGCCGTTACGTCTTCGTCTGGCGGGACGATGACGGCGATCTGCGACTGCTGCGCGATCCTAGCGGCGCGTTGGACTGTATTTGCTGGCGCTTCGGGTCAGCGCGCATCGCGACCAGCCAACCGCCTGAGGCGCTGAATTCGGTCTTACCTGAGGACCTGGCGATCGATTGGGCTGTGCTCGGCGAGATCGTCGGCGCGGTGAACCTGGCGTCGGATACGCTCGCCCTGACCGGACTCGAAGCCATATCCCCGGGCGGCCTGGCGCGGATCGGTCGGGCGGTTACCCAGACTGCGGTGTGGACGCCGGCTCGCTTCGCTTTAACCGCTGACGCTTGGGACGACCGACCGGAGGCCCTTGTCGAGGTGGTCGATAATTCTATTCAGGCGCTCGTGGCCGGTCACAACCGTATCGTCACCGAAATCTCCGGCGGCCTCGACTCGGCGATCGTCGCCGCCAGCCTCGTTGAATGCGGTGGCGGCCCGAGGTCCAGGTTCGTGAACTATTTCGATGACCAGCCCGAGGGTGATGAAAGGGTGTTCGCCCGCGCGGCCGCCCTTCGGTTGGGCGTGCCTCTGGAGGAAATCCACAAGCCGATCGCTTCCCTTACCCGGCGACAGTTTGATCCGCTGGGGCAGGGCGTCCGGCCGGCGCTCCACGGCATCGACATGGTTTATGACGCCGACATGGCCGGTCGGGCGCGGAAAGTCCGCGCCACGGGCTTGCTCACCGGCCAAGGGGGCGATGCCGTCTTCTTCCAGTCGCCTGACCCCTTGGTGGTGGCGGACCGGATTCGACGGCAGGGGTTGAGGGGAGTGGACCCGGCCTATATCGCGGCGGTGGCGCGCTGGACCCGTCACTCGGTCTGGACCATCGCCCGACACAGCCTGCTGCCCCCACCGCGGCCGCCCTCAAAGACGCGACGACACCGGTGGCTTGCCGAGTCGGAGGCCCTGCCGCCCGCCAAGGCCCGCCAGGTTCTGCAACTCGCCAACTGCCAGACCTACTGGGGCGACTGTCTGCGCGCCCGCTCGGCGACCTTGCTTCACCCCCTTCTGACCCAGCCGGTGATGGAACACTGCCTGGCCATCCCTACCGATCGCCTGACGTTGGGAGCGAGGGATCGCGGCCTCGCGCGGATCGCGTTCAAAGACAGGCTCCCGCCCTTGATCGCCGAACGGCGGGACAAGGGCGATCTCAGCCGCTTCTACGCCTTGGTCGTGCGTCTGAGCGTCAATGTCCTCAAGAATCTCCTCGTAGGCGGCCGGCTTGAGGAGAAGGGCCTGATCGACACCGGGGCGTATGATCAGGCCCTCGCGGACTCCCGCCTAATCTGGGATCCCGCCACCAATCGCTTCCTGATCGTGGCTGCGCTTGAGATCTGGGCGCGCAGCTGGGAAGCTCGGATCGAGCGGGTGAGGCGGGCCAAGATAGCGGTCGAGCCAGCCGAGAATACGTAGGTGAAGGTCGCGGACATTGGCCGGGCTGACGAACTCGTGGCTCTCTCCGAAATAGGTGACGAGCTCCGCCTCGCGGTTCAGCCGATAGAGAGCGCCAAAGATCGAGTCGAAGCGAGAGCCGTCGAAGTCGCTCTGGATGAGCAGGGTCGGGGTGTGGATACGGTCAACGGCGTACAGCGGACTCCGATCGATGTAGCGCTGCGGGTCCGTCCCCAGAGGGACACCGAGACCGCCCTGACCCCCCTCGAGCCAGCCGCTCTGGATGGAAATGCCCGCTTCTCCACTCAGGCTCGAATAGACCCGGGGTTCATAGGCTTCGCTGAGATCGCCGTAGCCGTTCGAAGCGATGATCGCCTTGAAAGCCTCGGTCTGCGTCGCCGCGCGAAGGGCGCCGTAGCCGCCGAAACTGTGCCCGATCAGGGCGGCGCGTTCAGCGTCACATCGGCCTGCCGCGCATGCCGCCTCAACGATCGCTGCGAGCTCCGGACCGAGCGCGCCCAGATCTGAGGATGGTGAGGCTCGCTCGGGCAAACTGGGCATGAGCACCGCGTAGCCTGCAGCGGACAGGATGGCCGGATTGACGTGCAGGTTCAGGGCGCCCGGTAGCAGCCGCGCAGGCGCGGCCGGGAAGACCCGGCCAGGGTAGGCGATCACCGCCACCGGGGGAGGTCTGGAGGTCGGGGCGGTGGGCAGAAGCAACCAACTGCGCAAGGGTTGACCCGTCGGTCCGATATGATCGACCGGGACAACAGTCCCCCAGTCGCGGTGGTCAAGATCGGCGTTCACAGTCGCCAGTTCGATCTCGTCCGCTTGGGTTCGCAGTCGGACTTGGGTCGCGCCGCCCGGGGATCGCCGGCGGGTCACCATGAAGGCGGTATCAGGGCTCGCGGCCGCTACGGTCTCGTCAGCGGGGAGCCGGCCGAAGCAGTGTGCCGAGCCGCTGGCGTGCCGCAGACACCCGTCAGGACCCATCAAGACGCCGCGGCCGAGGCGTTCCGCCGTGGGGTTCTGCGTCGCCCGTGCACCCAGATCGGACGATGTCCCGGCATCGACGAGACTGCCTTGGAGTCCGGCAGGTGTGCGACCGTCCCCGAAAGGGGTCAGACCGCTATTGCGGCTGATGAAGGTGGCGCCGCCGAAGCTCAAAAGGGCTTCTCCATCCTCGACTTGGGCCACGGTCCGGCGGCGTCCGCTACGGTCGGTTATCATCCACGCCTTCGATCCGTCCGCCAAGCGAACCTCGAAGACAGGGCGGTCGCCGTCCCAACTGGCCCGGGCGATCGGAATGGTCTGGCTGTCGCCATTGATCGCGGGCGAGGCGTCGCCCAGATCGACCGGCGTGGCAGGCCCGGCTCGACCCAAGAGCCAGAAACGCCCCGCCTCGAAGCGCCCGCCGACGGGGCGGGAAAAGGCGATCAATCGATCGGAACGCGGCGACCACGAAAGCAGGTGTGACGTGAAATCTTGATCGGGCAGGGGTTCGACCGTCGCCCCGGTTTCGAGATCGGCGAGAAGGATGCGGCGCACGCGTTTGGGCGTGCCGGTGAACAAGATCGTATCGAGGCCATATTGGATGTCGGGCCCGTCGAGCAGCGCGGCGGCCGAGCGGCCGTCGGGCGAGAGCGAGACGTCGATGATCGCGCCCTCGAGGAGGAGGGTCTCGCGGCCGGTCGCGAGATTGACCTGGAGAAGCTGGAGCGGCGTCCCCTTATCGCGGCTATCGCGCGCCGAACCACTCGGCGTGGAGATCGCCGACGGCGAATGTCCGCTTTCGGCGCGTCGCCAAAGGTCGCTCTGTTTTACGACCGATTGAGCATAGACGCCGAGCATATAGGGCAGCGCGCCGTTCCTGCGGGCGGCGACCAAAAGCTCCGTCTCGGAGCGCCAAACGACAGTCTCGCCAAAGCGCGCCAGTTCTGGGGAGAGATCGAGCCATCGCA
This sequence comes from Brevundimonas nasdae, assembly GCF_019395145.1. NCBI lineage: Bacteria > Pseudomonadati > Pseudomonadota > Alphaproteobacteria > Caulobacterales > Caulobacteraceae > Brevundimonas > Brevundimonas nasdae. The sequence goes on along the minus strand of NZ_CP080034.1, from coordinate 1,762,608 downwards.
CGGATCCCGTCGCGAGCGTCATGACGCCCATGCTCCATCCCCCCTCCGATAGGCGATAGACGACCATCGAAGCACCGCTCGGCGAGAAGGGGCCCGAGGCGAACCCTGCGGAGTGACCTGGCTCCTCAATGGTGTGGCGACGGCCGCCGTCGGTTGCTGAGAACACCTCCAGCCGGCTCAGCAAGGTCTCGGTATACTGGTCGTATTTATAGGTGCTCGCGGTGTTCCACGGAGCCTGCCGCTCCACGACGACCCATCGGCTGTCCGGAGAAATGCGGATGTTGCCGACGCCCTCTTGGCTCAGCAGGTCGTCGATCGTGAAAGGATCAAGCGCTGGCGCAGACGCCGTCTGGCACAGAATTGGGCTCGCGGGGACCAGAATGGTCGCCGCGGCCATGAGGCCGATAAAGAGCTTCATCACCAGCTCCGGGTCAGCTGGATAGAGACAAGCCGGCCAACCACGCCGGTATTGGCGGCGTCGAAGGCGACGCCTTCAGGCGAGTCATAGAAGGGTGGATCGGTATCCAAGACGTTCTGGACATTCAGCGTCAGGGACGCGCCGTCGAAGATCCCATGCGTAGGTGCATAGCGGAACTGGACGTCCGCCGTCGTCCATGAGCCGATGGGGCGCCCGGTGGCGTCAGGGTAGCCATCCACGTAGTTGATGGCTGCGGAAGCCCCCCAGTCCGAATGGGTCCAGTTGGCGGATGCGCGCCCCCGGAAGTCCACCGGCAAGTTGGGACTATTGATGCCGGACTGAACGGGCGCGGTCGGGGTCGCCTGCGTATCGAACCGGTCCAGATAGGTCAGGTTGGCGTCGAGATCGAACGCGTGGTCGCCGATGTCGAAGGCGTAGCCGAGATTGGCGTCGATCCCTTTGAGCAGCACGCTGGACGTGTTCACAAACCGGGCATCGACGATGGCGCCATAGGCCTCGGCGGGGAACAGATCGGCAAGCGCTGTCGTCGGCAGATCCAGCAACGCCTGCATGTCGGCGCGGTCCTGCGCGTTGTTGATCGGATCGATGATGCGAACGAAGGCCGACAGGGCGGGATTGGCAAGGGCGGTGGTCAGGGCCGTGAAGGCGGGCTGACCGATCTGATTGTCGAAATCGATCCTGAACAAATTTAGGCCCACGCGAAGGCCGGGAAGGGCCGCTGGCCGATAGTCTCCGCCAAGCGTCCAGCTCTTGGCCTGCTCGGGCTCAAGGTCGGGATTGCCGCCGTAGAGAATTTCGGCCAGCACCTGTTGCGATCCGCGCGGGAGGAACGTTGGGCTCTGGTCCGCCGTCTCGTTCAACTCGCGCAGCGCCGGCGCGCGAAAGGACTCGCCGTAGTTGGCGCGCAGCACCAGTTCCGAATAGGGCTGCCACAGAACCCCGACCTTGGGGCTGGTCGTTTGACCGGCGTCGGAATAGTTCTCGAACCGTCCGGCAATCGATAGCTCAAGCCTCTCGAATCCAGCGCGGCGGTAGGCGGCACTGAAGAGGGGGATGCGGACTTCCGCGAAGGCGGATGCCACCTCCCGGTCGAAGGCGACGGGGACGCCGACCGACGGCGCTACGCCTGATGTGAAGCTTGTGTCCTGACGTTCGAAGGTCTCGCGGCGGAAGGCGACGCCCGCTGCCAGTTTGGCGTCCCCGGCAGGAAGGGTGAATAGGGACCCGTCCGCCAAGGCGTTGACGGACGAAACCGTCGTCTCCCCGACCCCGCGCGCCCAGCCGGAGCCGATGAAGGCCAAGGCTGCCGGCGAGCTGTTCGAGCCGTCGGCGAAGGGATTGAAGTAGCCATCGCGCGGTGCGCTGTAGTTGGTCGCCGGATTGTCAGCGATCGCGCCGAGCGCCTCGCGAAGGAAGGTGGAGTTCAGCTGATTGCTGCTCGAGTTTTCACCGTATTCGCGCGCGTAGGCGGCGTAAGTGTCCAGCCGCCAACTTCCTGCCAGATCGATCTTGGCCCCGATCGAACCGCCGAGGCTTTCGGCGCGGCCTTCGATCCTCGGATTGCCGAGATCGCGGCCGAAATTATAGGCGATGATGTGTGATGTCGCGCCTGTCGGAGACACAAAATAGGGGTTAGCTGCGGTCACGGTGAAGGTCGTTGGAAACCCTTGAGACACCGCCTCAAACTCGCGCAGGCCATAGCGAACATCGGCGTTGACCGAGACGCGGTCGCCTAGGTCCTGATTGAGGACCAGATAGGCGCTGTGTCGGTTTTGCTCCGGCAGGACGTTCAGGCCCTCGCGGTGATTGTAGAGATTGCCCTGACCGACGATGAAGTCACTCGGGCTCAGGCCTTCGCCATTCTGCCCACTGGGGATGGCGTAGGTGGGGACATAGCCGCCGGCTGCGGCGTCGAAGACGACGATGTTGCCGGGGTTGCTGAAGATGCGACGCCGGTCGGATCCTCCGAACCGCCGCAAGTCCGCGTCGTTCGCCCGGTCCCGCTCGGATGCCGCCAGGCGGCTGCGGTCATTGTATTCATAGGTGCCCAGGACCGAGCCTGACGACCACCGGCTCCCTACGGTGTGGGCAATCTGGAGCTCATCGCTCGCCCCATCCGAGGTGACGCCGTACCGGACCCGCGTCTCGGCACCGTCATAGTCCTCACGCAGGATGATGTTGACCACGCCGCCCACGGCATCCGCTCCGTACAGCGCTGACGCACCATCGAGCAGCACGTCGATGCGGGCCACGGCGCTGGTCGGTATTGTGGAGACATCGGCGAAGTCGCCCTTGTTTCCTGTGCCCGCCATTCGTCGGCCGTTGACCAGAACGAGAGTCGCATCGCTGCCCAAGCCGCGCAGATTGACGCCCGAGGCGTAAAAGCTGTTCGTACCCGTCCGGTCGCCGCCGTTGCTCATTGCGGCATCGTTACCGGTGCCGCCAAAATTCTGGGGCAGGGCGGCAAGCGCTTGGGCAACTGTTCCATGCCCCTGTCGGTCGATATCGCCCCGGGTCACGGTGATGACTGGCGACGGGCCGTCAGCGACGCCGCGGATCAAACTGCCAGTGACGATCACCTCGTCGATCTCAATCGCCTCATCTGCTGCCTCCGCCCGGACGGAAGGATCAAAGACGACCAGAGTGTTCGGGCTCGTGCGCCGCGCCCTCAGGCCCGTGCCCTGCAGTAGCGCGGTCAGCGCCTGATCGGTCCGCAGCGCGCCGCTGACGCCCGGAGACTGACGGCCGGCTACGAGGTCGGTGGAATAGAGGATTTGCTCGCCGCTCTGCGTGGCGAACAGCGGAAGAGCGGTTTGTAGCGGGCCCGCCGGGACCCGGAACTGGACGGCAGGGGATTGTGCCTGGGCGACGACAGGCATTGCCGCCGCGACAGCGAGTGCTCCGAATGCAGACGAACAAAGACCGATACGCATAATAATCCCCCGAAATGGATATCCGCACAGACGCGGTTCGGGGAAGAGACGAAGGGGCGTGGCAAAACCCCTCAGCGCACGCTCGCATTTTTCGCGGGGGCGTCACGAATGACGATCTGACCGGAAGCCGTGCGGTTGGCGACAACCGGATAGAGCTCGGTCAGCGCGGACACGAAGCCCTCCACATCGCCCGTGTTGAAAGCGCCGCTGACAGCGATATCGGCGATGGCGGGCGCATCCAGGACGACCTTGGACGCGGTGTAGCGATTGACCTCGGCCACAGCGGCTTCGACGGTGTCGCCGGCGAAGATGAGGCGGCCGACTGTCCAACTGGTCTCCGACGCCGCATCCACCGACCGGACGGCTGGACGAGGCGAGGCGGTGACAATCTGCTGGCCCGGGGCGAGGGACCACCGCGGCGTGGCTTGCCCCCGGTCTACGACATCGACCTTGCCTTCGACGAGCGTCACCTGCGCGCCGCCGCCCGCGCGGCGGACGTCAAACCGGGTTCCTACGGCGGTGACGTCGGTCGCGCCGGCGCGAACAACGAAGGGGCGGGCGGGATCGCCCTCCACATCGAAGAAGGCCTGGCCGCTCGCCAGCTCCACAGCACGGCGACGGCCGGTGAGCCTGACGGTGATGCGAGACTCGGTGTCCAGGGTAACCTTTGACCCATCGGCCAGGACGACGATCCGCCGTTCGCCCAGCCCGGTTTCATAGGACAGAGGGCGGGCAGACCACATTGTCACGCCGACAACCACGGCGGCGACGGCCGCCACGGCGCCGATCGGTATAAGGCCTTTGGCGAGGCGGCCCTGCAGTTTGCGCGAGGCGTCGGCGCGTGCGCGGGCCCCTGCAGTCAAGGCGGCGATATCGGCGTCGCCCTTGAGGCTCCCGGCCGCCTCCCACATCGTTTCTATCCGGGCATAGGCTTCAGCGTTCGCAGGGGTGCGGCGCCATTGACTGAAAGCAGTGATGTCCGAAGCCGCCACCCGCTTCTGGTTGAGGGTGGCGAACCACGACGCGGCCTCGCGTCGTCTTACGTCCAGGTCATTATCGGCAGTCATCGTTCGTGCCTTAGACGTCCAGTTGGGCCATGCAGTGCTCAACAGCCTTGGCCATCCGCCGTTCAACCGTAGCCAGGCTGATCCCGTGGGCCAGAGCAATCTCCGGATATGTCATACCGTCAAACCGGCTCAAGACGAAGACGTCCCGATACAGCGGCGGCATGGTCAGGAGAACCTGCTTGAGGTGCAGCCGGTCGACAGGCGCGTCGGCCGCTGTGACCCACATAGGAATCGCCCCTTGCATCGCCCGGTCCCGGAGGGCCATCCGGCGTCGCTCGTCGCGAACCAGGTTTAGCGCGACGCGAAGAAGCAGAGCCTTGGGGTGGCGGATATCTTCGAGGAGATAGGGAGCCAGGCGAAGATAGGTTTCCTGCACCACATCGGCGGCTTCATCGGCGCCCACACGTCCGCGCAGCCGCCTTCCCAACCACCCCGAATAGCGTCGGTAGAGCCCATTCAGGCTCGCCGCAGCGCCCGGATCCATCTCCTTCACATCGCTCAAGGCGACCTCCCGCCGGTTTTCAGGAGGCAGGAATCCGAGAGCGCGCCCGCCACGACCGGGCGCACACAGGGGTGCGCCGCGGTCACCAGCGGACGGACGCCGCGCGTCGAGGCGCGGTCGTAAAGATTGAGCTTCGCACAGGGGATTCCCGGCCCCTTCGACGCAAGCGCCGACGGCCGACAATGAATCAAAGCGAGTCCCGGTGCAAGGCGGAGGGGTCGGGCGAGGAATCCTCTGCGAAGAGGCCCGCTACTTCAGGGCGAAACGCCGCCTCCGCCACTGACGGACCCCGGCTCAAGTTGCGCCCGTATCTGACGGCGCCCGACGCCGGACTGTGTAAGCGGTCGCCAAAGCAGGGGCAATCAGTCTCTGGCGCTGGCTTCGATCCTAAGGGGCGGCGGGCCGACGTCGATTCTCCGCAACTTTCTTGCGGAGAATGCGCAACTCGCCTGTGTTGCTCGTGGCTGCTGGTCCGTTCAGCCTTCACCGGTCAATCGCGAGTGAAATCATGGCTCCGAACCTCCAACCGAATGTCGGCTCTCGAGTTTTCGCCTTGAGCCCGCGAGAGCTTGAGTGCCTGTTGTGGGTCAGTCGCGGCAAGAGCTCGGGAGATATCGGCGCCATCCTCGGATTGTCGCCGCGCACGGTCGACAGCTACCTTGAGAAGGTGTGCTCGAAGCTGCGCGTGCGCACCCGGATAGAGGCCGTCGCGGTCGCGGTGGGGGCCGGGGTTATCGAACCGGAGTGACATCGTTGGTCACACGCGATACGCGAGTTTTTCGCTGAGAATCGGATCATGATTGCGCGCCTGAACGGTGATCATGTCGCTTATGCCCGGAGACGTCGTCCAAGCTTTCGCCGGGGAGATCGCATCACGCGATGTGCGTCGCCTCGAATCCTATCTGTCGGAGCAGGTCGCGGCCCAGTTCGACATCGCGGGCGAACTCGTCGGACGTACAGCGCTTCTCGGCTTCTGGCGTCGGCTCTTCCAAAGCTATTCGCTGTTCGAACTTCACATTCTCAAGTCCGTCACCCAGGGCGAGCTGGTCATCGCCGAAAGCCTCTATCTGCTGGCCGCGAACCGTGGCCTCGTCATGAACGTCCGCGCCATCAATGTTTTCGAGGTTGAGAAGGGCGTGATCACTCGGTGGCGCGATCACGCCGATCTGGCCGAGGTGCCTCTGGCGGAGAAGGATCGATGGCGCCGCCTCAGCGTCGCCCGTTGGTGAGGAGGGGAGGGGGCGGGCCGGGAACTTCTGTGTGAAGCTCGACGTCTTCACCCGTGATCGCCGCCGACGCAGAACGTCCCCTGGCTCAAGATCAAAGGCTATCCGGTCAAGGCCCGCCGGGGCCCATCTTAGCCGGAGTAGGAACCAAGCCAAACCCTCAAGTGCGGTGCGCGCGCCAGAGCTTACGGGCGTGCGCCGACGCCGCTCGAACGCCGCCAGTTGTTCGGTCCACCCTCTTGCCGCGGAACGCAGGACGAGGCTTGACAGCCGGGGCGGTCGCGCCCGTTAGGGGTGCAGTGCGAAGTCAGGATCCGGGATGAACACGTCTGAACTTCGCGACGGCCTCGAAGCCCGACAGGTCTGGATCTATTTCGCCGCCGTGATCGTCGCGACGGCCATCGGGTTCCTGATACCGCGCACGGAAGTGCTGGAATCAGCGATCAATCCGGCGCTGGCCTTGATGCTGTTCGTCACCTTCCTGCAGGTGCCGGTCGCCGCCCTCGGCCGGGCGCTTCAGGAGTTGCGGTTCCTGGGCGCCTTGCTGGCGGTGAACTTCATCGCTGTGCCCCTGTTCGTCCTGGGCCTGATGCAGTTCCTGCCGGCCGATCCCCTGATCCGTCTCGGCGTGCTGATGGTGCTGCTCTGTCCCTGCATCGACTATGTCGTGACCTTCGCTCATCTGGGTCGTGCGGACGCCCGGTTGCTCCTAGCCTCGACACCGATGCTGCTGATCGCCCAGATGGTGCTCTTGCCCATCTATCTGCGTCTGTTCCTCGGCGCCGAGGCGGCGGCCTATGTGCAGCCAGGTCCGTTCATCCACGCCTTCGTCTGGCTGATCGCCATCCCGTTCGTTCTGGCGGCGCTGGTCCAGACCTGGGCGGCCCGCAGCAAAATGGGCGAGCGAGTCTCGTCTGGTCTCGGCCTGGCGCCGGTGCCGGCCACGGCCTTGGTGCTCTTCATCGTCGTCGCCGCGGTCATGCCGCAACTCGGACAGACCCTCGACCGGACCCTGAGTGTCGTGCCGGTCTATGTCGCCTTCTCCGTGCTGGCGCCGCTCATCGGATGGGCCGTCTCGAGGCTCGCACGGCTGACGCCGGAAGCCGGCCGCGCCGTCGCCTTTAGCGCTGGGACCCGCAACTCGCTCGTGGTCCTGCCGCTGGCCCTGGTCGTGCCCGGCGCCATCCCCCTGGTCCCGGCCATTATCGTCACCCAGACTCTGATCGAGCTCTTGGCGGAGTTGGTTTACATCCGTGGCATCCACAGGCTGGGACGTCGGTCAGCCTGATCAAAAGAAAGCGAGAGCTTGATCGCTTCCATAGTTCGACTAATTCGGAACTATGGAAACGGAAGCCTCGATTCTCGCTCTCGCCGCCTTGGCGCAGTCTACGCGGCTGGAGGCGTTTCGTCTCCTCGTGCGCCACGAACCCGGCGGTTTGCCGGCCGGTGAGATCTCGAACCATCTGGCCATCCCGGCCAATACACTGTCGTCCCATCTCGGCGTTCTGACCCGCGCGGGGCTGATCAGGTCGGAGCGGCGCAGCCGCTCGATCATTTACCGGGCCGACCTGGACCGGTTCCGCGAGCTGGTCCTGTTCCTGCTTAAGGACTGCTGCGAGGGGAGGGCGGACCTGTGTCAGCCCTTACTGGCCGAACTCGCACCCTGCCGCCCCTGAGGATCCCATGGACGTCGTCATCTATCACAACCCCGCCTGCGGGACGTCGCGCAACGCGCTTGAGCTGATCCGCCATGTCGGCATGGAGCCGCACGTCGTCGAGTATCTGAAGACCCCGCCGTCGCGGGCCATGATCGCCCAGCTGGCCGAACGCACCAGCGCGCCGCTGCGCGACCTGTTACGCGAAAAGGGCACGCCCTTCGCCGAGCTGGGCCTCGGGGACCCGGGCCTGACGGACGATCAACTGCTCGACGCGATCGAGGCCCATCCGATTCTTCTCAACCGCCCGATCGTCGTCAGTCCCATGGGCGTTCGACTCTGCCGGCCATCGGAGGCCGTGCTCGATCTTCTGCCCGCCGATGATCTCAAGCCCTTCACCAAGGAGGACGGCGAGGTCGTCATCGACGCCGCCGGCCAGCGGGTGAAGCGATGATCGATACCCCGGTGGCGGACGCCTCGCCGCGTCGCCTGTCCTTCCTCGACCGCTGGCTGACACTGTGGATCTTCGTGGCCATGGGTCTCGGCGTGGCTCTGGGGACGCTGGCGCCGGACCTGCCCGCCTGGGTCAATAGCTTCTCGATCGGCACGACCAACATCCCAATCGCCATCGGTCTCATCTTGATGATGTACCCGCCGCTGGCCAAGGTTCGGTACGAGGAACTGCCGCGTGTCTTCGCCGACAAGCGGGTGCTGGCCCTGTCGCTGTTCCAGAATTGGGTGTTGGGCCCGGTGCTGATGTTCGCGCTGGCGGTGATCTTCCTGCGCGATCAGCCGGAATACATGACCGGCGTCATCCTGATCGGCCTGGCGCGCTGCATCGCCATGGTGCTGGTGTGGAACCAGCTGGCGCGGGGCGACAACCAGTATGTCGCTGGCCTCGTCGCCTTTAACTCGATCTTCCAGATCCTTTTCTTCAGCCTCTACGCCTGGATCTTCCTCACCGTCCTGCCGCCCCTGTTCGGCCTGCAGGGCAGTGTGGTGGACGTCAGCGTCTGGACCATCGCCGGGGCGGTGCTCGTCTACCTTGGTCTTCCCTTCCTGACCGGCTTCCTGACCCGTCGCAGCCTGATCGCCCGCCGGGGCGCCGATTGGTACGAGCGGCGCTTTCTGCCGCGCATCGGACCGATCACCCTGATCGCCCTGCTGTTCACCATCGTGGTCATGTTCAGCCTCAAGGGCGGGGAGGTGGTGGCCCTGCCGCTGGACGCCCTGCGCATCGCCATTCCGCTGACGATCTACTTCCTTGTGATGTTCGTGGTCAGTTTCCTGATGGGCAAGCTGATCGAGACCGACTATCCGCGCACCACCGCCCTGGCCTTCACCGCGGCCTCGAACAATTTCGAACTGGCCATTGCCGTCGCCATCGCGGCCTTCGGCCTGACCTCGCCGGTCGCCTTCGCGGCCGTCATCGGCCCGTTGGTCGAGGTGCCAGTGCTGATCCTGCTGGTGTCAGTTGCGCTGTGGATGGGCCGACGCTGGTTCCCGGATACGGCTCCGCCGGCGGACGCGGCCTGATGGTCGTCCTGCATCTCTTGGACGCGGATGACGTCGGCCTGATCGCGGCCCTGCGCGGCGCGGGTCTGCCCGAGCCTGGCGCTGGTCGATACTTCGCCGCCCACGAACACGGCGGCATCGCCGGCTATGTCGGCCTGGAAGGGGAAGGGCAGGATCTCCTGCTGCGCTCCCTGGTCGTGCTCGCCGACCTGAAGGCCCAAGGGATCGGGAGCCGCATACTGACCGCCGTCGAGGCCATGGCGAGCGATCTGGGTAGCGAACGGCTTCACCTGCTCACCACGACGGCCGAGCTTTTCTTCGCCCGGCACGGCTTCGTCGTCGCCGATCGGGCGTCTGCACCGCCCGCGATCCGGCGAACCCGCGAGTTCGCGGACGTCTGCCCGGCGTCGGCCGCCTATCTGATCAAGGACCTCTGATGACCCTCGCCCGCTTGCGTTCGCTGCCGGATCCGGATCACCTGCCGGCTCTGGACGCGGCCTATCTGTCCGCCGACCCCGCCCGTGGATTGGGCCCGACCGACCCGGCGCCGCGGATCCTTCTCTTGTACGGCTCGCTGCGCGAGCGGTCGTATTCGCGGCTCTGCGTCGAGGAGGCGGCCCGTCTGCTGCAGCGGATGGGATGCGAGACCCGCATCTTCGACCCCTCCGACCTGCCCCTGCCGGGCGCGCCCGGCGACGACGACCACCCGGCGGTGCGCGAGTTGCGCGAGCACGCCTTCTGGTCGGAGGGCATGGTCTGGTGCAGTCCGGAACGGCATGGCCAGGTCTCCGGCCTGATGAAGCTGCAGATCGACCATCTGCCGCTCAGCCTGGGCGGCCTGCGCCCGACCCAGGGCCGCACCCTGGCGGTGATGCAGGTGTCGGGCGGGTCGCAGAGCTTCAACGCCGTCAACACTCTGCGCCTGCTGGGCCGCTGGATGCGGATGATCACCATCCCCAACCAGTCCAGCGTGGCCAAGGCCTTCCAGGAGTTCGACGAGGCCGGCCGGATGAAGCCCTCGGCCTACTATGAGCGGATTGTTGATGTGATGGAGGAATTGGTGCGTTTCACCATCCTCACCCGGCCGCACGCGGCCCAGCTGGTGGACCGCTATTCCGAGCGCAAGGCGGCCAGGATTCCCCTCGACGCCGCTTCCGATCTGTCGGGGATCGCCATCGCGCGCCAGGCGTGACCTCTCCTCGACAACGCGAACACGCCTCGCATTCCTCCCCCTTAATACGGACCTTGACCCCATGGCCGCGGCGGCCGCCGAGCATCGCGATGGTCGTAACTCGCCAGAAGTGGCGAAAGGCAGTCTCCGGTTGACGTCCTCATCCTAACGAACCTCCAGGCCCTTGCCGCGCTAAGCAAGGGGGACCAGGCGCGGGCCGTCCGGCCGAAAACAGTAATGCCCGAAGCGGAATAGGAGCAGACGTGCCTCGCAACGCAGCCGATTTCCTGTCGATTTACCAGCAAGGCTTCGTGAGGGTCGCTGCGTGCCGTCCCGTCTGCAGGATCGCGGATCCGGCGTTCAACCTGGAGCAGACCCTGAGGCTCGCCCGTGAGGGAGACGAGGCAGGGATCGCGCTGATGGTTTTCCCGGAGCTGGGCCTCTCGGGCTATTCGATCGACGACCTGTTGCTGCAGCGGGCGTTGCTCGACGAGGTCGAGCGGCAACTCGTGAACCTCGTGGCCGAAAGCCGCGATCTCCATCCGGTCGTTCTGGTCGGCGCGCCCCTCCGTCGTGAGGGACGGCTCTATAATTGTGCGGTGGCTATCCACCGGGGGCGGGTCCTTGGCGTGGTGCCAAAGGGCCATCTGCCCAACTACCGCGAGTTCTATGAAAAGCGATGGTTCGCCTCCGGGCGGGATGTGGAAGGCGAGATTACGATCGGGGGCGAGACCGCTCCATTCGGAATGGATCTGCTGTTCCAGGCCGACGATGTCGACGGCCTGATCTTTCATGTCGAAATTTGCGAGGATGTTTGGGCGCCCGCGCCGCCCAGCGACTTCGCCGCGCTCGCCGGCGCGCTGATTCTGACGAACCTGTCCGCAAGCAATATCGTTGTCGGAAAGGCGGACACGCGGCGAAGACTCTGCGAGCTGCAGTCCGGCCGCTGTTGGGCGGCCTACATCTACTCCGCGGCCGGCTATGGAGAATCGACGACCGACCTGGCCTGGGACGGACAGGCCTGCATCTACGAGCTGGGGGCGCAGCTCGCGGAGACGGAGCGCTTCAGCCTGGGGTCCCAGATGGCCGTCGCGGACATAGACGTGGAACGGCTGCAGCTGGAACGTATGCGGACCGGCACCTTTAACGAGGCCGCGATCGCCAACGGGATGCCCGACCGGCGCTTTCGCCGGGTGACCTTCCATCTTGATCCGCCAGTTCGCAACCTCGGCCTGCAACGACGCATCGACCGTTTTCCCTTTGTGCCCAACGATCCCTCCCGTCTCGACCAGGATTGCTACGAGGCGTTCAACATACAGGTGAGCGGGCTGGCCAAGAGGCTTGAGGCGACCGGAACAGCCAAGATCTGCATCGGCGTGTCCGGAGGCCTGGATTCAGCGCACGCCTTGATCGTCGCGGCCAAGGTCTTCGATCTGCTTGGGCGTCCACGCACGGACATTCTCGGGTTCACAATGCCCGGCTTCGGCACGAGCGCGAGGACCAAGTCTAACGCCTACGCCTTGATGAACGGGCTCGGCGTGACCGTCGAGGAAATCGACATCAAGCCGCTCGCCCAGCAGATGCTGCAGGACTTGCGCCATCCGTTCGCGAGGGGCGAACCTGTGTACGACACGACGTTCGAGAATGTGCAGGCCGGGCTCCGGACAGACCTCCTGTTCAGGGCCGCCAATCAGCGGAACGGCATGGTGCTCGGCACCGGCAACATGTCCGAGCTCGCGCTCGGCTGGTGCACCTACGGCGTCGGCGACCAGATGAGCCACTACAACGTCAACGGCTCCCTCCCGAAAACCCTCATTCAACACCTGGTCCGTTGGACAGCGGCGAACCGCCTGTTCGACCCCGCGGTGTCCGACGTCCTGCTCGACATCCTGGCGACAACGATTTCGCCGGAGCTCATCCCGCAGACGGCCGAGGGCGAGTCGCAGAGCACCGAAGGCAAGATCGGCCCCTACGAGCTCCACGACTTCTGGATCTACTATCTCACCCGGTTCGGGCTGCGGCCCTCCAAGATCGCCTTCCTGGCCTTGCACGCCTGGCAGGACGCCGCCGCCGGGAATTGGCCGCCGGGCTTTCCGGACGAGCAAAAGCGGGCCTACCCCATCGGGTCTATTCGCAGCTGGCTGGAGGTGTTCCTGCAGCGCTTTTTCGCCAATCAGTTCAAGCGCTCGGCCCTGCCGAACGGACCCAAGGTCACGACAGGCGGTTCTCTGTCGCCGCGGGGCGACTGGCGCATGCCCTCGGACGCTCATGGCCAGGTCTGGATCGACGAGCTGCATCGCAACGTGCCGGAGGTTCTTGATCCCGCAAGCGACGACATTCCAACGAAAGAGCCCGATGTGCTGCCCGCCGGAGGCAAACCCATCGTCCGATAAGACCGTCTCCCCGGCCTGCGGACTCCGGGGGCGGAGGGCGGTTTCAGAACCGGAAGCCGGCGCCTGCCCATGCGGCCCCCGGCGGGGCGGAAGTTCGCTGAAGGGCTGGCGGCCCTAGCCGATGTCCGCCGGCCGCGCGCCCTTCGGTGCCGCATGCCGGGAGAAGCCGACCACGAGGATAGCGATCGTCAGCAGCTGAACGGCGACGCCTTCGACCGTCGGGTAGAGGCCGAGGATCTCGATACGGGGGATCCAGGCCAGCGGATGGACGTCGAGCCAGCCCGCCTCCTGCAGCGCCGCCACCCCCTTCCCGACGAGGACAACCGACAGGATGGCCATAAGGATCGAGCTCAGGGAGAAGAACCGGCCGATCGGCAGGCGCTTGCTGTAGGCCAGCAGGGCCCAGGCAACCACGGCCAGGATGACCACCGCCGTCAGGGCGCCGGCCAGCATGCCGAGGTGGCCGCCCTGGCTCCAGATCGCCGCATAGAACAGGATGGTCTCGAACACCTCCCGGTAGACCACCACGAAGGACAGCAGGAATAGGAACCAGGCCGACCGTTTCGACAGCGCATGGGAGAGCTTGTCGCGGATATAGGTCTGCCAGGCGTCGGCGTGCGACTTACCGTGCATCCAGATGCCCACCGAGACGAGCACGACGGCGGCCAGAAGCGAACCGAACCCTTCGGTCAGTTCCCGGCTGGCGCCGCTGATGGAGATGAAGAAGGTCGCGGCCGCCCAGGTAGCCCCGCCGGCGACCAGCGCGGCGACCCAGCCGCCGTGGACGTAGCGCAGCACCTCGGGCCGTTCGGCCTTCCTGAGGAAGGCGATCATCGCCACCACGATGAGCAGGGCCTCTAGGCCTTCGCGCAGCAGGATGGTGAAGGCGCCGAGGAAGCTGGCGAGATTGTCCGCCTCCTGGGGCGCGAGGGCCCGCTCGGCCGTGTCCAGCAGGGCGTTCGCACGAGCGACCCGACCGGCGACCTCCTGGGCGGGCGCACCCCGGCTGATAGAGACGCGCAGCTCGGTCATGGCGGTCTCGACCCGGCGCAGCAGGGCGCTGTCCCGGGCGCCGAGGGCCGGCTCGATCGGCTCGACGCCGTCGAGGTAGGCGGACAGCGCCGCGTCGGTGGCGGCCTTGCGATCGCCCCGTCGATAGGCGGCCTCGCTCTCCGCCAGGCGCGTCCGCGCCAGGGTCAGCGTCGATCCGGCCGGGCGCGCCGCGGCCTCGGGATGACGTCGCAGATAGGCGGTCAGGGCCCGCGCCCGGGGTTCGCCGAGGCGGGTGGCCAGCTCGGCCGGCGTGGTCTGGGTGAGGGCGGCCAGGTCGGGAAAGGCCGCGCGGACCGCCGGATCGCCGTCCCACAGGCGCTTGCCCTCGGCGGCTTCGGCGTCGGTGAAGGCGAAGCGGCCGACATAGAAGGCCAGCGCCCAGCGGTCCTCGGCCGGCAGGTGCGAGAAGCTGGCCATCGCCGTGCCCTCCAGCCCCTGGTCGATCACCTGATACAGCCCGAAGACGCTGCGCTGGCGCGCGCGCTCCACGTCGGCGAAGGCGATCGCCGGCGGATCGAGCCCTTCGGCGCCGGGGCCGTCGGCGCGCCCGGTCACGCCGTGGCAGACCGCGCACTGCTCGGCGTAGAGGGCGGCGCCGCGGGCCAGGTCGGGCGGGAACGAGGGCGCCAGCGGGCTCGGATAGGCCGTCAGCACCGCGCCGGCCAGGGCCTTGGCCCGGGCGCCGACGACGGCCGGATCCGCCTTGTCCCGGATGGCCGCCTGCAGGCCCTCTGCGTCGCGCATCAGGGCGGCCTTGGCCGGGTTGGCCGGCAGGGCGTCCAGACGCGTCCGGATCTGGGTGCTGAACTCGATCATCTCGCCGTATTCGGCCGGATTGACGATCTCGCCGTCGGCCACTGCGCCGGCGTAGTCGACCGCCACATAATCCAGCAGCCGCCAGGCGACCTGGGCCTCCGAGGCGGACGGCGCCTGGGCGAGGGCCGGGGCGGCCAACCCTAGGGCGAACAGCAGGGTGAGCAGACGGAGCAGAGGACGCATGGGAGACCTAGTTGTGAGCGGCTCGCAATAGCATTCAAGCGACGCCGCTGTCGCGTCTAAACTGCGGACGCGCCCGGGCCCGCAGAGGCGGCCGCGATCGCAGCTGCCGTCGGGTCAGACTTCGTAACGCGCGGCCGTCAGAGGTGGATCGTGCGCTCGGCTACCGCCAGGCAGGCTTCGCGCAGGGCTTCCGGCAGGGTCGGATGGGCGTGGCTTGTCCGCGCCAGATCCTCGGCCGCCGCGCCGAACTGCATGGCGGCGACCGCTTCATGGATCAACCCGCCGGCCTCAGGGCCCAGGATGTGCACGCCGAGGATCTTGTCCGTCGCGGCGTCGGCCAGAACCTTGACCAGACCGTTCTTCTCCAGACGCGCCTTGGCCATGGCGTTGGCGGAGAAGGGGAAGCGCCCCACGCGGTAGGCCACGCCGGCCGCCTTGAGGTCGTCCTCGGTGCGGCCGACCGAAGCCAGTTCCGGCCAGGTATAGACGACCGCCGGAATCGTTCCGTAGTCCACATGGCCCGCGCCCCCCGCCAGGCGTTCGGCCAGGGCGATCCCTTCCTCCTCCGCCTTGTGGGCCAGCATGGCGCCGCCGATGACGTCGCCGATGGCGTAGACCCCGTCGGCGCTGGTCCGGAACCCTTCGTCCACCGGAATAAAGCCCCTGCGGTCGGGCGCAATGCCGACCGTTTCCAGATCGAGCCTGGCGGTTGCGGGCCGTCGGCCGATGGAGACCAGCACGACATCGGCCTTGATGGTTCCTCGCGCGCCATCGCCCATGGGCTCGACGTCGAGGACGACGTCGTCGCCCTCCATCCGCGATCCGACCACCTTATGCCCAAGGCAGAACTGGAAGCCCTGGGCCTCGAGCACCTTGTGCAGCGCCGCCGACATCTCCGAGTCGACGCCGGAGGCGATCCGGTCGAGCACCTCGATGACCGTGACCTCGCTGCCGAGCCGACGCCAGACCGACCCCAGCTCCAGTCCGACGTAGCCGCCGCCGATCACCGCCAGATGGCGCGGCGCCGCCGTCAGGCTCAGGGCGCCGGCGGAGGTGACGATTCGCCGCTCGTCGATGGGCAGGTCGGGCAAGGTCGCCGCTTCCGATCCGCTGGCGATGACCACCGCCTTGCTGGCCTGCACCTCGAAAGCGCCGTCCGCGGCGCGCACCTCCACCCGGTCGCGCGCCAGCAGCCGCCCGCGGCCCTGGAAGCGGGCGACCTTGTGCTTGCGCAGGAGGTAGGCGACCCCTTCGCCAAGCTCGGTCACCACCTTGCCCTTGTGCCGCATGACACCGTCAAGATCGGCCCGCACATTGTCTACCATGACGCCGAACGCTTCGAGATTGCGCGCCATCTCCAGCCGCTCGGTGGCCTGGAGCAGCGCCTTGGACGGAATGCACCCGATGTTCAGGCAGGTCCCCCCGAGCAGTTCGCGGTCGTCGATGACCGCCACCGACAGGCCGAGCTGGCTCGCCCGGATCGCACACGGGTATCCGCCCGGCCCGCCGCCGATGATCACCAGGTCGTAGGAGGTCGTCGAACGGCTCATGGCGTCAGCCTTTGCTGCGAGTGGATGGGAGAGAAGGGCCCCGGCCAGCCCGAGGAAGCGGCATCAGGCGCCCCCCTCATTGAGGGCCGCGTCGCGCGTCTCCATTCGGAACCCGCTTCCGGGGAGGGCCGGCAGGCGGCGGAAGTCGATCTCCAGATCCTGATCCGGCAGCCGGTAGTTCAGGTCGGCGAGCAGGCCGACGGCGCGCTCCATCAGCTCCACGACGATCCCTTCGCCAGGGCAACGGTGACCGGTCGCCGCATCCCCACCGCCCTGGGGGATGAGACCGAACGGATCTCCGGAGCCGTCGCTGAACCGCTCCGGCCGGAACGCCTCGGGATCAGTCCAGTGTGCGGGATCGTGATTGGAGCCATAGAGGTCGAGGACCACCTGACGGCCCTCCGGGAAGACCAGGTCGCGCCAGCGAAACGGCGCGCGCACACGCCCGATCACTGCCGGGAAGAACGGATAGAAGCGTCGGACTTCCTGGACGAAGGCGCGGCGACGTCCGGCGTCGGCGTCGGCCAGACGGGCCGCATCCGGGTGAGCCTGCATCGCGTGCGCCACAAACACGATGTAGACCGAGGTCGCGACAGTCGGCCGCAATACATTGGCCAGTTCGACCGCCGCCGTGTGGATCGGCAACGGTTCGCCGTCCGCGGCGCGGGTCCAGGCCCAGGCGTGGGCGGCCGTGTCCGGATCCGGCGACAGACGGCCGGCGCGAATGTCTTCAATGATCGAGCCCAGCCAGGCGTCGACGCGGCGACGCGCGTGCCTCGACCACAGATGCCGGGGGCCCCGCGATCCCGCCGCGTCGAACAGCGCCCTCAGGTGACGGACCCGTTTCGCCTCTTCGTGCGGCTCGAGCGGCACGCCGGCCCAGGCGCAGACGGCCCGCGTTAGCACCGGCTGCAAGGCGTCATACAGCACGATGTCGTCCTCGCCGGCCCATTCGACGGCCGCGCGCCGCCACTCCGCTTCGAACAGTTCGCCCAGTCGCGCGACACGGGCTGGCGACATCAGGGACATGAACACGCCCTTGCGGGCGCGGTGGGCCTCGCCGTCCAGCCCCTGGACGCCGCCCTCGCCGAGCAGCGTGCGGCGGACCGGCGCCGGCATGGCGCCCGCCCGCACGATGCGGGTCTCGTCATAGAAGATCCGCGCCGCCTCGCGGCCTCTCAGACAGGTCGTCTCCTTCAGCGCCAGGCGGGTCTCGACGACGTCGGCGCCGGCCTGCTCGAACAGGTGGGAAAGGCGCCGATAAGGGTCTGTCAGCAGGGCCAGGGTCTGGTCGCCGTGTCGCGAGGTCGGCCGATGCGTCATCGAAATCCTCCAGAAGGACGGGCGGTCCGCGACGGGAGCCGCCAATCGCCTCCAAACGTCGCGGTGGGCTAATGGCTCCGGGGTCTTTGCGCCTTCCGGATCTTCCACAGGGTCAAAGCGGCGCGGATGGATCGTGCAACGCCTCGATCACCTTGCAGGCGGAGACCCGGCCCCCGGCGCATTCCGTCGTCATCCGCGACAGTTCGCGCTGGAGGGCGCGGAGCCGGGCGATCTTCTGTTTCACATCGGCGAGATGACGTTCGGCCAGGGTGCTGGCCTCGGCGCAGGGCCGATCGGGGTGATCCGACAGATCAAGCAAGGAGCGGATCGAATCCAGATCGAAGCCCAGCTGGCGGGCATGCCGGATGAATGACAGGCGGCGCTCCGCCGCGTCGTCATACATGCGCCGGTCGCTGGCGGTGCGCGGCGGCGGCGGAAGCAAGCCGATTTCTTCATAGAAGCGGATGGTCGGAACCTTGACGCCCGTGGCGGCGGCCAGTTTGCCGATGGGGCGCAACCCGGACGAGGCGGGAGAGGGGAGGGGCATCGCGTCAGCTCGTAACGGCGGGTGAAAGGCATCTGGGGCGGGGAGGGATCATCGGCCCAGCCCCATCAGGACGACGGCGATGCCGAAGGCGGCAATCGTGGAGGCGCCGGTGAGCGCCATGCCGAAGGCCGGGGCCGCCGCGCCCTGCGCGTAACCCAGGGCGAAGAAACCCCGACCAACCAGATAAAGAGGGACCAACACCGGCAGCAGGATCATCTCCTCGCCGCGCAGCACGGTGGCGAGCACCAGGTGGGCGCTCACCGCCAGAACGGTCTGTTCAAGCGAGTTCTGTAGCACGGCGGCGGGTAGGGCGAGCCTGGCGCCGGGCGCCGCATCGGCGGACCCGGCCGGTCGGCGTCGGACCGGAACCGGATGCTGGCCACCACCCTCAAACACCCCGCGAGCCACAGGAAGACCGGGAGATTCGCCTGCAGGGCATAGGCCAGCCTATCGGCCGTCGCCATGTCGCGCGCCGCGCCGAGAAGGGGCGGGGAAAGCCGCAGCCAGGCGGAGGCCGCCGCTGAGGCGGTGATGAGAATCGCCGGCGCCGAGCGGACGGCGATCGCCCTCTGTTCGGCGGGAAGCCTCATCGCGCCGCCCGTCCCAGGGTCGAGGACGCCGCGCGGCTGTCCGAGCCCCGGACGGTGAGGAGGAGCAGCGCGACGCCGCAGACAATGGCCGCATCGGCGAGGTTGAAGGTCGGCCAGTGCGCCGCCCCCCAATGAAGATCGATAAAATCGGTGACCGCGCCAAAGCGTAGCCGGTCGACGAGGTTCCCGATCGCTCCACCGGCGATGAGGCCTGCGGCGGCCGCCGTCACGGCGCTGCGCGTGCGCCAGATCCACGCCAGCAGGGCGCCGATGATCAGGGAGGCCACGGCGCTCAGCGCCCAGCGGCCGACGGCGCCTGAGCCGGCGAACAGGCCGAAGGTGACGCCGGGGTTGAACCCGAGACGCAGCGCGAGAAACGGCGTGAGGTTGATCGGAGCGTCCAGCTGAGCGCGCGCCGCGGCCTTGGCGGCCTGATCCACGACGGCGATCAGCGCCGCGAGCGCGAAGGCGATCGTCTGCAGGCGGCCGGGAACGCGTCGCGTCGGGTGCATGGTGATCATGAAGCCTCCAATGGATTTCAACTGATTTTGGGCCCTCTAGTTACTAGAGGATCAAGCTGGTTTTATCTGACAGGCGTTTCTTTCATGGAAGCCATGCATTCTCGGCATGATCGTCTAGCCATTGGGAGATGCATGCTTCTCGCGAAAGGGTAATCCGATGACTGAACCCCCTCTCGTCCTGTGCACTTCCTCGCCCGGCTGCAGTTGCGGCGTGGCCTCCAGGTTCGACAGCGCCACCCCGCCTACCGGCGCATCATGATCGCGGTGATCGCCGTCAACTGCGCCGCCTTTATGGCCATAGCCAGCGGCGTGTCCCTGCAAGGCTCGGCGCCCCCTGGGCGCCAATGTGCTCAACTTCCTGGCCGACGCGCCACCTACGGCATCAGCCTGGCCGTGATCGGACGTTCGGTCGCCGTGCAGTCCGGGGCGGCCAATGGCCAAGGCGCCAGCCTCGTTGCGTTGGTGCTGTTATTCCTCAGCTACGCGATCTCGCGAGCCACCTCCGGGGCGCCGTCCCGTGGCATCACCGGACTGGGCCCTCTGGGCTTCTTCGCCAACGCCCTGGCCGGCTTACTGCTGGTAAGCCACTGCGCAGGCGACGCCAACGTCCGCTCGCTCTGGCTATGCGCGCGCAACGACCTTACCCAGAGCCTGGCGTCGCGGCGACCGGCGGAGCGGTCTGGCTGACCGGTTCACGATGGCCCGACCTGATAGCGGGAGCGCTACTCAGGTGAAGATTGCGCATTCTGCAATCTCGATCCACCTGCAGACGCAGCGAAAGAATCGGACGCGATCAGCGTGCGCTCGCTTAAAGATCGCTCGACGTTGCTGAATAGGTCGAGATGGCCGACGACGCGCCACTCTCGGCCTTGCATGTCGACTTTCCCTCTCCCTCACCGCGGATTGGTGGTCACTCGAAACAGTCGCAGCCCCCGAACACTGTAACAGATTGCTTGATCGCCCGAATGAAAGTATCCACCACGCGATGGCGTGGCCAATTGCGACATGGGCAAGACTGATACTGGCGGTGACCCTGGTCTCCGCCGTGTTTTTCGTCGCCCCGATCGCTGACGCCGCGACCTGCGTCCCGGAGACGGCATCGGCTCACGCCATGGTCGTTGAAGATGCGGGCGATGGCGACCAGGTCGACCTTGGCGCTGGGCACGGAGTCTGCACCCACGGCCACTGCCACCACAACGGAACTGCCCGTGCGGATGTCGCCGACCACATCGCGATGCAGATCCACGCGCGGCCTGTTCACGCCTTCCCCTCGAGTGATTTTCCGTCGTCGATCTCTCCCGACGGCCTGAAGCGCCCTCCCAGAGTCTGACCGGACGTCTGCGCCGCCGTGCGCGCGAACTCGTGTCAAATTTCTGGAAGATGAATCATGCCTCCCTCATATCGCAGGCCGCCGCGTTTCGCGGTCGGCTGCGCGTTGGCCGCATTCGCGGCCGTGCTGGCCAGTCCCGCTTGGGCTGACCCCGCGCCGTCCTTCGCCGAGCTGCTCGCCCAGCTGGGTCAAACCCCGGCCACCCTTGAAGCCGGCGCCCTGTCGGACGCCGCCGAAGCACGTGTCCGCCAGGCCCGTGCGAGGCCTAATCCGACGATCGCTCTCGACGCCGAGAACGCTTTCGGCACGGGGCCCTTCTCGGGCTACGCCAATGCCGAAACCACCTTGTCGATCAGCCAGGACCTCGAGCTGTGGGGACGTCGGACCGCGCGGGTCAATGTCGCCCGCGCGGAAGCCGGAACCGCGGCGCTGCAGCGGGATCTCGCCATCATCGACGCCGCCGGAAGGCTCGCTCAGGTCTATGCCGATGCGGAAGCCGCCCAAAGGCGGGCTGCTCTCGCGGAGGAAAGCCTCACCCTGACCATCGCCGATGCGAGGGCCGCCCTTGTTCTTGTCGAGGAAGGCCGTGAGCCGCTGCTGCGCGGCATCCAGGGGGAAAGCGAAGCGGCTGCGGCGCGTGCCTCTCGCGATGAAGCCGTCGCGGAGCGCGACGCGGCCTTCGCGCGGCTGACCGCAGTCGCCATGCTGGCGGCTCCGGTCACGACGATCGACACCAGCCTGCTGGACCTCGCACCTGCCGCGACCTTCGCTCCCCCGGCGGAGGCGCCGGCCGTTCGCGTCGCCGAGGCTCAGCGCGCGGCCGCCGAACGCAGGATCGATGTGGAGCGGATCCGCTCGCGCCCGGACATCAACGCCAGCGTTGGTGTCCGTCGCTACGAGATGGAAGACGCGACGGCGCTGACTTTCGGCGTCAGCATGCCGCTGCCCCTGTTCGACCGCAACCGCGGGAACATCGACGCGGCGCAGGCCGACTTCCGGGCTGCGGATGCGCGGCTCCTGGGCGCCCGCCAGGAGGCCCAGGCCGATCGCGCCGCAGCGCGGGCGCGCCTCGCCGCCTCCGTGAGCCGGGTCTCCGCCGCCGATGCAGGGGTGGCGTCTGCCGAGGAGGCCTACCGTCTGTCGCGGATCGGATCCGAAGCGGGGCGCATCTCTCAACTCGAGCTGCGGGTCACCCGTGCAGCCCTGATCTCTGCCCGAACTTCGGCCGTCGATGCGCGCCTTGCACGCGTCCAGGCCGAGATTGAACTTGCGCGCCAGGACGGCCGCGCCCCCTTCCAAGGAGCCCAATGATGCGCAAGCGCACATCCAACAAGACGTTGCTGATCGGCGGCGCCGCCGCCGTCGTTCTGCTTGGCGGAGGCGGGCTGTTCCTGCTCACGCGCGGGCCGGACGCCGCTCCAGCCGCCGCCGAGGGTGAGGCGGGTCACGCTGAAGAAGAGGGCGCTCATGCCGAGGGCGAAGCCGGCCACGAAGGCGAGGCCGAAGCGCCGGAAGGCTTCGTCGCTCTGAGCGCGGCCCAGGCCCAGGCCGCCAACCTGATCGTGGTCGGCGTCGGTCGGGGAGGGGGCGCCGAAACCCGGCTCTCCGGGCGGGTCGAGCCCATGGTCGACGCGCGCGCCGCTGTGGCGGCGTCCGTCGGCGGGCGGGTCGAGCGGGTTCTCGTAGCTCCGGGCCAGTCGGTCCGGATCGGTCAGCCCCTGGCGAGCGTCGTCAGCGGTGAAGCGGCGACGTTCCGCGCGGACGCAGACGCGGCGGCCGCCGAAACTGAAGTGGCGCGCCAGGCTTATCAACGCAACCGCAATCTGGCGGACCAGGGCGTTGTCGCCCGACAGGAGGTCGAGGCGTCCCGCGCGCAACTGCTCAGCGCCGAAGCCGGCGCCCGCGCGGCTCGCGCGCGGTCCAGCGCGGCGGGCTCGCCCAACGCTTCGGGCCGCCTCAGCGTCACCAGCCCCATCACCGGAGTCGTGACCAGCGTCCAGGTCGGACCGGGCGGCTTCGTCGCCCCTGGCGGCGTTGTCGCCGAGGTCACCAACCCGGCCAGGGTTGAGCTCGTCTTCAACGCGCCGCCTGCTTTGGCCGCCAATGTAAGGGCCGGGGCGCCTCTGCGGGTCAGCAGCCCCAGCGGCGACTTCGACGCTATCGTCACCGGCGTTGCCGCAGGCGCGGGCGGCGAAAGCGGCGCCACGGTCATTCGGGCCCGGCCGACGGGCTCTGTCCTCCCGCCGGCCGGTTCCGCCGTCACGGGGGCGATCGTGACGGGCGAGACGACCGGCGGTCTCACCGTGCCGACCGAGTCCGTCCAGACCGTCGACGGCAACACCGTCGTCTTCGTTCAGGTCCCGAACGGCTTCCAGGCCCGTCCGGTGCTCGCCGGTCGTCAGGCCGGGGGGCGGACTGAAATCCTGCGTGGCCTCACCGGGGCTGAACGGGTCGCCGGCACGAACGCCTTCCTCCTCAAAGCCGAGCTCGCCAAGGGCGAGGCCGAGCACGGTCACTAGGGGCGCACCGCATGTTCAAATTCATCATCGAACTCTCGGTCAAATTCCGATGGTTCGTGGTTCTCGCCACGGCGCTTGTCGCGGCCTACGGACTCCTCGAGCTGACACGGCTTCCCATCGACGCCGTGCCGGATATCACCAATCGCCAGGTCCAGGTGACCACGGTCGCTCCGGCGCTCGCGCCTGAACAGATCGAACGACAGGTCACCTACCCGATTGAAACCGCCATGGCCGGCATTCCCGGCCTGACCACGACCCGATCCCTCAGCCGAAACGGCTTCAGCCAGGTCACGGTCATCTTTACCGACCAGACCGACATCTATTTCGCGCGCCAGCAGGTCGCCGAACGGCTCGCGGGCGCCCGGGAGGCCATGCCTGACGGGGTGGAGCCGACCATGGCCCCGATCACCACGGGCCTCGGTGAAGTGCTGATGTGGACGATCGACTACAAGCCATTCAACAGTCAGAACCTCGCCAAGCCTGGCGAGCCGGGCTGGCAGGCGGGCGGAGCCTATCTGACGCCCGAAGGCGATCTGCTTTCGACCCCGCAGCAGCGCGCCACCTATCTGCGCACCGTGCAGGACTGGATCGTCGCGCCGCAAATGCGGACCGCCCCCGGTCTCGCCGGCGTCGACACCGTCGGCGGCTATGTGAAGGAGTATGCGGTCCGTCCGGACGCGGCGCGCCTTTCCGCCTACGGCCTGGGCATGGGCGACCTTATCCAGGCCCTCGATCGCGCCAACACTCAGGCCGGCGCAGGCTATATCCAGCGCGCTGGCGAAGCTCTGACGGTCCGCACCGACGCCTTGGCCTCCACCGTGGAAGATCTGGCTCAGGCGCCGGTCGTCAACCGGAACGGCCTGATCGTGCGGGTCGCCGATGTCGCCACGGTCGAGATCGGCCAGGCTCCGCGCCTGGGCGGCGCCAGCCGTGACGGCCACGAGGCCGTGCTCGGAACGGCGCTGATGATCGCGGGCGGCAACAGCCGCACCGTGGCCCAGGCGGCCGGGGAGCGACTCGATGAGGTTCGCAAGACTCTGCCCGCAGGGATCGAGGCGGTGACGGTCCTTGACCGTAGCGCCCTGGTCAACTCGACCATCTCGACCGTGGCCCGCAACCTCACCGAGGGCGCCCTTCTGGTCATCGTCGTGCTGTTCCTGCTGCTCGGAAACATTCGTGCGGCCAGCATCACGGCCTTGATGATCCCGATCAGCTTCCTGTTCGCCGTCATCGGCATGAATAGGTTTGGCATCAGTGGAAACCTGATGAGCTTGGGCGCGCTGGACTTCGGCCTTCTGGTCGATGGGGCGGTCATCGTCGTCGAAAGCACCCTGCTGATGCTATCGCAGCGGCGGATCGATCTGGGACGGGCCCTGACCCGTCGGGAACGCCTCGATGTCGCCGTGGCCGCAGCTCGCAAGATGGTCAAGCCGGCCGCCTTCGGTCAGCTGATTATCCTGCTGGTCTTCACGCCCCTGCTGATGCTTGAGGGGGTGGAGGGCAAGACCTTCGTCCCCATGGGGGCGACGGTGATGCTGGCCTTGGTCGGGGCCTTCATCTTCTCCTTCACCTTCGTTCCGGCCATGACGGCCCTGCTGGTGCGGGATCCCAAGAAGGTCGAGACCGACGAACACGGCCACGCCCACGAACACGAAACCTTCCTGCTCCGCCACGCGCGGCGTTGGATCCAGCCGGCCATCCGCGCCGCCGTCGATCGTCCGAAGATCGTCCTGATCTCGGCGCTCGGCGCGGTCGTCGTCGGTGGTCTGGCCTTTTCGTCCCTCGGGCGGGAGTTCATCCCTACCCTGGACGAAGGCGACATCGCCATGCAGGCGCTGCGTGTTCCCTCGGCGTCGCTGGAACAGTCGCTCGCCATGCAGATGGCGTTGGAACGGGTCATCACCGCCCAGCCGGAAGTCGAGACCATGTTCTCCAGGACCGGCACCGCCGAGGCGGCCGTCGACCCGATGCCGCCCAACATTTCGGACAGCGTCATCGTTCTGAAGGACCGCAAGGACTGGCCGGATTCAGGTCTCGAGAAGGAAGCCTTGCTCGAGCGGTTCGAAGAGCTCGCCAACCAACAGATCGGGAATAATTTCGAGTTCAGCCAACCCATCGAGCTCCGCTTCAACGAACTCATTTCCGGGGTCCGGACCGACCTCGCGGTCATGGTCTACGGCGATGACTTCGACACCATGCAGCGGGTCGCTGATGAGGTGGCCGGCGTACTGCGGCAGACCACCGGCTCCGCCGACGTTCGCGTCGAACAAGCGTCGGGCTTGCCGACGCTCACGGTCAGCGTCGATCGGTTCGCGGCGGCCAGCTACGGCCTGTCCGCAGCCGACGTTTCTGAAGCGGTCTCGGCCGCCATCGGCGGCGCGGAGGCCGGCCGGATTTTCGAGGGCGACCGTCGCTTCGACGTCGTCGTCCGTCTTCCGGACGATGCGCGCAACGATCCGGCGGCGCTCGCGGCCCTTCCGATCGTCTCTTCGACAGGCGTAACCGTGCCGCTGTCTTCGGTAGCCCGTATCCAAAGCGCCGAGGGGCCGAACCAGATCAGCCGCAACGACGGTAGCCGACGGATGGTGGTCCAGGCCAACGTTCGCGGCCGGGATCTGGGCGGCTTCGTCACCGACGCACAAACCAAGGTGGACCAAATCCAGCTCCCGCCGGGCGTCCGCCTGACCTGGGGCGGTCAGTTCGAGAACCTCAAACGGGCCGAACAACGGCTGGGCCTGGTTATTCCGATCGTCTTCGTCCTGATCGGTGTGCTGCTGTTTATGGCTCTGGGGTCGTTCTCCGAGGCTGGGCTGGTCTTCGCCTGCGTGCCCTTGGCCTTGATCGGCGGCGCCTTGGCGCTTCTCATGCGAGGGATGCCGTTCTCGGTGTCTGCGGCCGTTGGCTTCATCGCCGTCTCGGGTGTGGCGACCCTGAACGGACTTGTTTTGATGCAGGCCATTCGCGAGCGATTGCAGGCGGGGCTCGCGCCCCGGGACGCGGCGATCGAAGGGGCGTCCAGCCGATTGCGTGCGGTGTTGACGACAGCCTTGGTCGCCATTGTCGGCTTCATCCCGATGGCGCTCGCCCACGGCGCGGGGGCCGAGGTTCAGAAGCCTCTGGCGACGGTCGTCATCGGCGGCCTTCTGACCGCGACGGCCCTGACCCTGCTGGTCCTGCCGACCTTCGCGGCCAAGGCGGTGCGTCATCGCAAGGACGAGGGGGTTGAGGATTGATTGCTCGCACTCAGGATGACCGTCAGCAGCGACGCACGTTGCTGACGGTTCTCGCGCTCAACGCGGGCCTGGCATTAGCGCTCGGGATCGGCGGCTTGTCCGCCGATTCCAGCGCTCTGCTGGCCAATGCAGTGGACAACGCCTCGGACGCTGCTGTCTATCTGATCAGCTTTCTCGCGATCGGTCGGCCTGGTTCGTGGAAGCGGGGGGCGGCGCGCCTCTCGGGCGTCATGCTCCTTATCTTCGGCGCTGGCGTCCTTCTGGACGCGGGTCGTCGATTCCTCATCGGGACCGAACCGATCGGCCCGACCATGATGGGACTCTCGGTCGTCGCAGCGATCATCAACCTGATCTGCCTGCAGTTGATCCGCCGTCAGCACAGCGGCGACGTCAACATGAAGGCTGCCGAGACGTTCAGCTTTAACGACTTCGCCTCCAACGGGGGAATCCTCGTCGCCGGGGCCCTGGTGCTCTGGCTCGGCCAGGCGTGGCCGGACCTCGTCGTCGGCGTCCTCGTGGCCGCCATCGCGTTGAAGGGCGGCGTGGATATCCTGCGCGATGCGGCTAAGGATCGTCCGGCTGAGGGGGAGGGGCAATGATGCCGCTCGAGCCCTCCGACAGCGTCTCCAAGCCCGCAAACCCCGCTTTGTCCGGCTCCTCGCCCCCTGATGACGCCTGTCGATCAGCGGTCGATATCCAATCCGTTCAACGATGGCGCAAGGCGGGCATTCTCGTCGGGGGCCTGCTTCTTGTCGTCTGCGCGGCGCTCGTCACATCCTGGCCCTTGCTCGAACATCCTGTCGAGCATCTGGGCCTGATCGCCATCATGGTTTGCATCATCGGTCGGGCTTGGTGTTCCCTTTACATCGGTGGCCGCAAGAAACAGGAGATCATATCCGCAGGACCGTATTCGGTCAGCCGCAATCCGCTGTACGTCTTCAGCTTCATCGGCGCGTTTGGCATCGGCGCCCAGTCCGGCAGCCTTAGCGTCGGTTTGGTCTTCGGATTAGCCTGCTGGGTGGTGTTTCGCATCGTGGTCGGCCGCGAAGAACGCTTCCTCTCCGACGCCTTTGGACACGACTACCAAGCTTACCGTGAGCGCACCCCTCGGTTCCTGCCCAAGCTCTCCCTATGGCGCGACGAGGCGGAAATCATGATCCGGCCGGTATTCTTCGTCCGCACGGTGCGCGACGGCTTCGTCTTTCTCCTAGCGCTTCCGCTTTTCGAAGCGATTGAGCAGCTCCAGCGGCTCGGGGGCTTTAATGCCGTCGTGCCCGTGCCCTGAGGTCGGGAGAACCGGGATGACCACCTGCGAGCGGATCGCGCTGGAACCCGCTGGCCCGGCGCGCCTTCGCCCGTGTCGCTATCCCGCCCCCTCGATCGCGGCGGTCGCCGCAAGCAGCCGCGATTCCCAACCCGCAACGGGACCCTATTTATGACCAGCACAACACTGCCGGACCATCTCCACACCAAGTCCGAGGAGCACGATCACGGTGGCGTTCTAGGCTCCAATACGGAGCTGATCTTCGCCCTGACAAGTGGCCTTGCTCTGGGCCTTGGATTCGCCCTCGAGAAACTCGCAACGGGCCTTCCCGCTTGGATTCCCCTCGCCCTCTTCCTGATCGCCTACATCTTCGGCGGCTTTTTTACGGTGCGAGAAGCGTTCGAGAACCTCCGCCAGAAGCGCTTCGAGATCGATACCTTGATGCTCGTCGCAGCCGCAGGTGCGGCGGCGCTCGGGGCCTGGGCCGAAGGCGCTCTCCTGCTGTTTCTGTTCAGCATCGGCCACGCGCTCGAACACTACGCCATGGGCCGCGCCAAACGCGCGATCGAGGCCCTGGCCGAGCTTGCCCCCCGGACAGCCCATGTGCGACGCGACGGGCAGGTCGTCGAATTGCCTGTCGAAGATTTGGTCGTCGGCGACACCGTGGTGGTGCGTCCAAACGAACGACTGCCCGCTGATGGCTTTGTCGTGGTCGGCACCACAAGCATCAACCAAGCCCCCGTGACCGGCGAAAGCATGCCTGTCGACAAGCAGCCCGTCGCGGACCCCGAGGCGGCGCGGGCGAGACCGGCCCAGGTCGGATCGCCGTCTCTCGTCTTCGCGGGCACCATCAATGGCTCAGGCGCCATCGAGATTGAGACGACCCGCACATCGAGCGACACCACCCTGGCCAAGGTGGTTCGGATGGTGAGTGAGGCCGAGACGCAGAAGTCGCCGACCCAGCGCTTCACGGACAGGTTCGAACGCATCTTCGTGCCTGTGGTGCTGGCGCTCGCCTTTGTCCTGCTGTTCGCCTGGGTCGTCGTCGATGAGCCGTTCCGCGACAGCTTCTATCGCGCCATGGCCGTGCTGGTCGCCGCGAGTCCTTGCGCGCTCGCCATCGCCACCCCGAGCGCCGTCCTCTCGGGCGTCGCCCGTGCGGCGCGCGCCGGTGTCCTGATCAAGGGCGGCGCGCCGTTGGAGAACCTCGGCTCGCTCAACGCCATCGCCTTCGACAAGACCGGCACCCTGACCGAGGGACGGCCGCGGATCACCGACGTCATGACGGTGCGCGGGACGAAGGAGGGCGATCTTCTGGCGGTCGCTGTGGCGGTCGAACGGCTCAGCGACCACCCGTTGGCGGAGGCCATCGCGCGCGACGGTGGCGCACGCTTGCGCGATACGATCATCCCGGCCGCGATCGACCTCAAGAGCCTGACGGGCAAGGGCGTGACCGCCCAGCTGCACGGCGAGACGATCTGGATAGGGAAGCCGGAGATGTTCGGCGTCGACGGCGTAGCGCCGCTCGGCGACGAAACAACCTCTGTCGTCGCTCAGTTGCGACTGCAGGGGCGAACCCTGATGGTGGTGCGACGCGGCACGCGCGATCTCGGTGTCATTGGGCTTCTTGATACGCCTCGCCCAGCAGCGCGGCCGACGCTGACCGCTCTTCGCGCCCTCGGCATCGGGCGAATGATCATGATCTCGGGCGATCACCAGAAGGCCGCACAGGCGATCGCCGGACAGGTCGGCCTGACAGAGGCTTGGGGCGACCTCATGCCCGAGGACAAGGTCGACGCCATCAAACGCCTTCGCGCTGACGGCAAGATTGCCATGGTCGGCGACGGGGTGAACGACGCCCCGGCCATGGCCACGGCGACCGTCGGTATCGCGATGGGCGCGGCTGGCTCCGATGTTGCGCTTGAGACCGCCGACGTCGCCTTGATGTCCGACGACCTGTCGCAGCTGCCCTTCACCGTCGGTCTCAGCCGACAGACGCGGCGCATCATTCTCCAGAATCTCTACGTCAGTCTCGGAATCGTCGCCTTCCTTGTGCCGGCGACGATCCTCGGCCTTGGCATCGGCCCTGCCGTGGCGCTCCACGAGGGGTCGACCCTGCTGGTGGTGTTCAACGCTCTGCGCCTGCTCGGCTACCGCGACCGAACGGCGCCCATCCTTCCCAGTGCAATCCCGGCCGCCCCCGTGGCCCCGCCGGCTCTCTCGAGGACATCGTCATGAAGCGTTTCGGATGGATTTCCGTCATCGCCGTCTTTCTCGCCCTGTCGGTCTTCGCCTTCGGGATGATCTCGCGGCAAACCCGCGAGGTCCCTGCGGCGCCGTCGGCGGCTGACTCTCGCCCGAGCGACACCGAGGCAAGCCACGCTGGCGAGACCACGGACAGCCCATCGACTCGCGCCTATCGCGAGGCCAGCGCGAAGATGCACCAGGCCATGAGCATCAACTACACGGGCGACGCCGACATCGACTTCCTGCGCGGAATGATCGCCCACCACGAGGGTGCGCTCGCAATGGCCAAGGTCGCCGTCGAGCATGGCGAAGCCCGCGACGTGCGTAATCTGGCCGATGAGATCATTGCGGCCCAGGAATCCGAAATTGTCCGGATGAGAATCCTTCTTGCGCGCCATGAGGACACGCCCGCGCCCAACGCAAGGCCCTGACGCATGGCCGGCAAACGCTTCACCGTGCGCGGCCGGAGCATTCGTTGGCGGGAAGGCCGCTATCGCCAACGAGGTAGGCGGCGGCTCCAGGCGCGCCCGCTGAAGCCACGGCCCGTGCTCGATACGCTCGTCGCCATCGGGGTCAGCCTGTTCGCAGGAGGCCTGGTCTTCTGCATGGCCCTTCTGCTGCTGGGCGCACACAAGGTGCCGCTGCATTTTGGTTACGGGGCCATTCTGGGCGGCGTGATCGGCTGCTCGTTTGTGTTTGGACCCCGCGATAGGCCCGGACTGATGGTCGTCGGAGGCTTGGTCGTCGTTTGGGTTTTGGGAACGGCCGTCCTCTACGCTTCGCGAGACCAGATCGTCCTGCGTCCACATGAGCACCGCAGCGCCGCCGCCAAGTCTGCGCCACGGAAGGCTGACTGAATGCCCGAAGCCGCGCTGACCGAGCCATCGCCTCGCCCCGTCCGGATCGCGCGCGGCGGCTGGCTGGACGCGCTGCGTTTTATCGTAGGGGCGCTGATCATCCTCTACCATTTCCGCGAGGCCGCGCCTGTGCCTCTCGGACAACTGCATCCAGTCTTCGAGCGCGGCTATCTGCTCACCGACTTCTTCATCATCGACTCCGGCTATGTCCTGGCCCGCATCTACGGTGATCGCCTCGCGTCCGGACAGGCCTCGCTGCGCGCCTATGCGCGCCAGCGCCTGCTGCGGGTCATTCCGGCCCACCTGGCGGTCAGCCTCGTCCTGGTGCTGCTCGTCGGCGGCGCCGCCCTGGCCGGGATCGCGCCCAGCAATCCGCGCTGGTTCGACTGGTCGCAACTGCCCGCGCAGGTGCTACTGGTCCAGGCCTATGGCGTGCCGGGCGGGCAGGGGTGGAACGCCCCGACCTGGACCCTCTCGGCCCTGATCGGCTGCTATCTCCTGCTGCCCTGGATCTGCCGCGCCCTGTGGCGCTGGCCGCCGGTCGCAATGGTGATCGGCGCGACGCTCCTCGTCGTCGCCGCCGATATCGCCGCCTCGCTGTGGCTCGGCGATCCGATCTACCGCCTGCCGATGCGCTACGGCATCCTGCGCGCCCTGCCGCTCTTCCTGCTCGGAGTCGCGGCGGCCTTCTACGGTTCGCGGGTCTGTGTCGCGCCGCACCGGGCCAGGGCGATCGGCCTCGCCGCCGCCTTCGCGCTCGTGGGGCTGCAGGCCTTCGGCGCCTTCAGCCTGGTGTCGCTCGGCCTGATGACCGTGATCATCTGGGCCGCCGGCGCCGTGCCGGTGCGCAGTCCTTCACGGCTGATCGAGCATCTGGCCCTAATGTCGTTCTCGATGTTCCTCACGAATGAGGTGAGCCGCATCGTCTGGTTCGGCCTGCTCGACGCCCTTGGACAGGAGGCGTGGTCGTCCGGCGTTCGCTGGGTCCTGTGGGCGATCGGCTTGGTCGGGGCGTTCGTGGCCGCCGCCGTGTTTCGCTACGGCTTCGACCGACCGGTCCAGACCTGGCTTAGTCCGTCCCGACGGGGGGGGGCGACCCGAATGTCGGCCGCCGCCACCAAACAGGCCATGGAATGGGCCGCGGGCCCCGGCGTCGCCGCGGCCGGGCGCCCGGGCCAGGCCGCCATCGACCCGCCCCGGGCTTGATCAGGGGCGCGGCTCAGTGCTTGTGGGCCCGGACCCCCGCGGCCGCCTCCGGCTCTGTCTGGGGGGCCGGATCCCGGGCCGCGCCGGGGCGCTGCGGGCGGCAGGCCGGACACAGACCCTGGCCTTCGAGCGTGATCCGTTCGATCTCGTAGCCCGCCGCTGTCGCGGCCGCGCCCAGCGACGCCATGCCGGACGAAGGAATCTGGCGACAGAAGCCGCAACAGTCGCACAGAAGAAAAACCGCAGGCGAACCGAGGCGTTTGGGATCGCAGGCCACATAGGCCTTAAGGCTGGAAAGACGATGAACCAGACCGCGGGTCTCGAGGAACTGCAGCGCCCGATAGACGGTCGCCGGCGTCGCGACGCGGGCCTCCCGGTGATACGTCGCCACGAGATCATAGGCCTTGGCCGGAGCGCCCGCGACGTGCAGGAGCTCCAGCACCCTGCGCCGGGGGCGCGTCAGCTTGTCCCCGGCGGCGGCGACGCTGGCGGCGGCTGCGTCCAGGGCGCGTTCCACCTGTGCGGCCGTCGGCGGCGCGGTCTCCCGGTCATGCGGACAAGGCGAGGTCATCAAGGGGCTGGGCTCGCCTCCGGGGTTCGTCGGACGGCGCCCTCCACTCCAACCGAACGGCGCGCTCATTTTTTAGCTTGCATCTA
The DNA here is from genome assembly GCF_019395145.1 of Brevundimonas nasdae. NCBI lineage: Bacteria > Pseudomonadati > Pseudomonadota > Alphaproteobacteria > Caulobacterales > Caulobacteraceae > Brevundimonas > Brevundimonas nasdae. The sequence goes on along the minus strand of NZ_CP080034.1, from coordinate 1,729,811 downwards.
CAGTCGCTGGAGGAGGTAGCCTTGCCCAATAGAGATCACAAGGAACAGACATGACGGCGCAAACTCTCGAAAGCCGATACCGGGTCACCGGGATGGATTGCGCCAGCTGCGGCCGCAAGATCGACACGGCGATCCGCAGGCTGCCGGGCGTCGAGGACGTCTCGGTGGCGGTGCAGACCGGCGTGCTCAAGATCCGGCATGGCGGAGACCTCGCCGACGAGGCGGTCCTGCAGCAACTGCGCAACCTCGGCTACAGCGGAGAAGCGGCCGCGCCGACGTCCGGAGCCGTCGCTGCGGCGGCGGGCCCACCTCCGGCGGCCGCCCGGGCCGGGGGCGCCCCGTGGTGGTGGACCGGCAAGGCCCGCCTCACCGCGCTCTGCGGCCTGGCGCTGTTGTCCGCCTATGGACTGGGCACGCTGTTCCCCTCCCTGGAACGATACGCCTTCCTCGCCGCCCTGGCCGTGGGGCTCATTCCGATCGCGTCGCGCGCTTTTTCGGCGGCGCGCCACGGCACGCCCTTCTCCATCGAAATGCTGATGACCATCGCCGCCGTCGGCGCCGTCTTCATCGGAGCCGCGGAAGAGGCCGCCGCCGTCGTTTTGCTGTTCCTCGTCGGCGAGATGCTCGAAGGGGTGGCGGCTGGTCGCGCGCGCAAGAGCATCCAGGGGCTCGCCGCCCTCGTGCCCAAGACCGCCTTCGTCGAGGTGGACGGCGTGACCACGGAGGTCGCCGCCGAGACCGTGGCGGTGGGCGCGATCATCCTCGTCCGGCCCGGAGACCGCGTTCCGGCGGACGGCGAGATCATCGAGGGCGCGGGAGACCTCGACGAGGCCCCGGTGACGGGCGAGAGCGTGCCCAAGCGCAAGGTCGTGGGCGATCCTGTGTTCGCCGGCACGATTAACGGCGGCAGCGTCCTGCGGGTGCGCGTGACGGCCTCGGCCTCGGACAACACCATCGCCCGGGTGGTGCGTCTCGTCGAGGAGGCGCAGGAATCGAAATCGCCGACCGAACGCTTCATCGACCGCTTCTCGAAAATCTACACGCCGGGCGTGCTCGTGTTCGCCGCCCTCGTCGCGGTCACGCCGCCGCTGCTGTTCGGCGGGACGTGGAGCGAATGGATCTACAAGGGTCTCGCCGTGCTGCTGATCGGCTGCCCCTGCGCCCTCGTCATCTCCACCCCGGCCGCCATCGCCGCCGGCCTGTCGGCGGGCGCCCGGCGCGGCCTGCTCATGAAGGGCGGGGCCGTGCTGGAAACGCTGGGCAAGATCACGGCGATCGCCTTCGACAAGACGGGGACCCTGACCGCCGGCAAGCCCGTCGTCACCGACGTCGTCGCCGGAACGCGGGACGCCTCCCTCCTGCTGACGCTGGCGGCCGCGCTGGAAACGGGATCGAGCCATCCGCTCGCCCTCGCCATCCTCGCCCGAGCCGAGGCGGATAAGATCACGGCGCCACCGTCGTCGGCCACCCAGGCCATTGCGGGGGAGGGCGTAGAAGGCGAGGTCGGCGGCGAACGCATCTTCCTCGGCTCGCCGCTGGCCGCGGCCCGACGCGCGCCGATCACGCCGGCGCAGGACGCGACCATCGCCGCTCTGAACGCCGAGGGCAAGACGGTTTCCGTCCTTGTCGTCGAGGAGGGCGTCGCCGGCTTCCTCGCCATGCGCGACGAGGCGCGGCCCGACGCGGTTCAGGGGCTGGCTGACCTCAAGGGGCGGGGCATCCGCACCGTCATGCTGACGGGCGACAACCGCCGCACGGCGGAGGCGGTCGCAGCCGCGCTGGGCCTCGAGCCCCGGGCCGAGCTGCTGCCGCAGGACAAGCTGGTGATCGTCAAGGCGCTTCAGGCCGAGGGTCTGGTGGTCGCCAAGGTTGGGGACGGCATCAACGACGCCCCGGCCCTGGCCCAGGCGGATGTCGGCATCGCCATGGGCGGCGGCACCGACGTGGCCCTGGAGACGGCGGACGCCGCCGTCCTGCACGGCCGGGTCAGGGACATTCCCGACATGATCGCCTTGTCCCGCGGAGTGATGGGCAATATCCGGCAGAACATCACCATCGCCTTGGGCTTGAAGGCGGTGTTCCTGGTCACCACCGTGATCGGGGTGACGGGCCTGTGGCCCGCCATCCTCGCTGACACCGGAGCCACGGTCCTGGTCACCGCCAACGCCATGCGCCTGCTGCGCTGGACGCCGCGTCGTCAACCGTCGTGACTGCCGGCGGTGCGCCTTCTCAGGCCCCGTTGTGGCGACCGAACACGCGGGTCGAACCGTCGTTGAGGATCAGGACGGTCGCATAGGGTTCGCGCCCGGCGGCCTCCATGCCCGGCGAGCCCGCCGGCATGCCGGGCGCGCTTAGTGCGCGGGCGGCGGGGCGTTCGCCGAGCAGCCGCTCGACATCGCTCGACGGAACATGGCCCTCGATGGCGTAGGCGCCGACCACCGCTGTGTGGCACGAGGCGAGGCGGTCCGGAATGCCATGCCGGGCCCGGATCGGGGCGAGATCCTCGCGCTCGACGACCTCGACGTTCCAGCCCGCCTGGCGCATGTGGGCGATCCAGCCGCCGCAGCAGCCGCACCATGGCGTCTTGTAGGCGATCATCCGTTTCGGGGGCGCGGCGAGGGCCGGGCCGGCCACGGCGACCAGGGGCAGGCCGAACACGAGGGTCCGGCGGGACAAGCGCGGGCGAGTTTGAACCAAAGTGAGCGCTCCTTGGGAGTCCAAATCCCACCATGGCGGGCGCGGGCCGGTTTGGCGACGGGCGCAGTTGTCGCGCCCTGACCTGACGTCGCCCAGGCGTTGAGCGCCGGCTAAGTCCGCCCATATCGCAGCGGAACCTCTGGTAGAAGGCCCGCACCCGCCCGGGCAGGACACAGCCCCCTGCTCGGCCGGCCCGGCCAAGCGAATCCGTTCGCCTGAGGCGCCCGGGGTCTCGCAACCATGCCTTCGCTGACGTATCGCGACCGTACGAGGCCGGTCACGCAAGCGCTGATCCCCGTGGAATGGTCATGGGCGACGGGATTGAGGAGCCGGCGGAAGCCGGAGGCGAAGCGTCCGCTGCGGCGAACCGTGGCGTCGAGAGCTAGCCCGCCGACGCTTGCGGGGCCCCGAAGGCGCCAAAAACTGCATGTGAGCGGCAACGGCCTCCGCCCGGCCGTATAAGGCGCAACACGGCGCGCGCGACCAACAGGCTGACTTTTCGCGCGGGCCCGCTCGCGAAGACGAGCCTTCGGCCCTCGAGGGCAGCGAGGACGAGGCCGGCCCGGCGCGCCCGGGCCGACGCATTACGTCCCTGGCTCAAGACCAGCGCCTCTCTGTTCCGGAGCCCGCCGACCCCACAATCTCGGTTGCGCCGCCGATTGTAGATGAACTCTCGCGGGCAAGTGCGGAGATCCAAATCGCAAGCGGTTCAGTGATCCGTGGTCGAATGCATGTGAGCTTGAGGTCGCCGGCCGGCCCCTGATGTCTGGTCCACCGCATTTCCACATGATCTCGGCTCGGCGAAGTACGGGTTTGACGAGGTCGGGAGGCGTCGCCGTTCGGAACATCTTCCCGGCGCCGGGGTTGGATCCAGATCACCCGAGGGAGCCTCCGATGCAAATCCAACCAATGATCAGCACCCACCCCGACGTACGCGGCAGCGTGAACGACAGCCTCATTCGCGCGATCGAAGCGGGCTACGGCTGCGCCGCCGTATGCCGCATCTGCGCTGACGCCTGCCTGGCCGAGGAGATGGTCAGGGACCTGACCCAGTGCATCCGGCTCGATCTCGACTGCGCCGATGTCTGTCTGGCTACGGCCGGGCTCGCCGTGCGGCGCGCCGGCAGCAACGAGGCCTTGATAAAGCGCATGCTCGAGACCTGCGCCGAGGCTTGCGCCGACTGCGCCATCGAGTGCGAGAAGCACGCCGAGATGCACGAGCATTGCCGTATCTGCGCCGAAGAATGCCGGCGTTGCGAAGATGCTTGCCGCGAGGCGGCCGCGTCGATCAGGCCTTCACGGCACTGAGGCTGACCGCTGTCATCGGCACAGGGTCGTAGCTTCGACGCTAGCTCGAGCCCAGCTCATCAATCACCGGGCACCTAACCCGCCCGCCTTCACTGCAGTCGGCCACAGCCTGCCTCAGCACTTTCCGTAGCCTCTGCAGATCCTCGATCTTGGCGTCCACGCTGGCGATGTGGTCTTGGGCCATGTCGCGGACTTCGCAGCACGCCTGAACGCCCGGCTCGCTCAGCGCGATCAGGCGCCGAATGGCGTCGATGCCGAAGCCCAGTTCGCGCGACCGGCGGATGAAGCGCAGGCGCTGGGCGTGTTCCGGCTCGTAGCTGCGGTGGCCGCCCTCGGTCCGGGCCGGCGCGGGCATCAACCCGATACGTTCGTAGTAGCGCACCGTTTCCAGGTTCACCCCGGCGCTGTCAGCGAGGCGCCCGATCGTCAAACTTCGTGCGGACATGGCTCTTGATCCTGTAGCGGCTACGGGTTGTAGCCTGTAGCAGAAATCGAACGGGAGGTCCCATGGCCATCGATTACGACCGGCCCCGCATGCCCGAGGTCGCCGTCAGCGCCTCGGCCGCCCTCGGCGGTGTCGCCTCGGTGTTCGCCTGGGCCGCGTGCTGTGTGTTGCCTCTGGCTCTGTCCGTGGCGGGCGTATCCTTCGCCGGCGCCGCGGTCATCGCGGGTGCGCGGAACTGGCTGACGCTTCTGGCCGCCGTCATCCTGGCCGCGGGCTGGCTGCTGCATTGGCGTCGCCTGCGGATGTGTCGGAAAGACGGGGCCTGCCGCCACCCTTCGCGGCTCGCCTTCTGGCTGCTGGTGATCGCCAGTCTGCTGATCGTCCTGTCCATGGCCTGGCAGCCGTACATCGAGCCGTGGGCCATGACGCGACTGGCGGCCATGCGATGACCCGGGCCATCGTTCTAGACTCGACGCTGACCTGCCCGGATTGCGGTCATGTCGCGACGGAGACCATGCCCACCGACGCCTGCATCTGGTTTTACGATTGTCTCGGCTGCGGCGTGAAGCTGAAGCCCCTACCCGGCGACTGCTGCGTGTTCTGCTCCTATGCCGACGTGCCGTGTCCGCCGATCCAGGTAGATGGCAAGGGGTGTTGCAGCTAGGCTACGGCGGCATTGCTGCATTCCCGGAGTTCGCCGTGACCGACCACGCCACGCCCAACCTACCGTCGCGGGATTTCGAAGTTACGTCCCAGTTCTACACTCGACTGGGCTTCGAACAGGACTGGCGCGACAAAGGCTGGATGATCCTGAAAAGGGGCGGTTTGACGCTGGAGTTCTTCCCGCATCCGGACGTGGATCCGCTGACCAGCAACTTCAGCTGCTGCCTGCGGCTGGACGACCTGGACGGGTTTTACGCAGAGTGCGTCGTTTCAGGATTGCCGAAAACCTGCTGGGGCCACCCTCGCCTGCACGCGCCGAAGCTTGAGGAGTCGGGACTGCGGATCGGCGCGCTCATCGACCCGGACGGAAACTTGATCCGCCTTATCCAGAACTGAGGCGTCCGGCGGCTCCCCCACGGGAAACCGCCGGAAACCATCGATGCGACGATCAGTTGTGGTCGGCGTGGCCCTGAGGCGCGGGCGTATCCGACGGCGCCGGGGCGGGCGGCGTCGGCTCGGGCGGGGCGGGCTCGGTCTTCATCTCGTCGCAGCAGCTCATGGCGGCGTCCGCGGCCATGTCCTTGCAGCACTCGCAACCTTCGGCGGCGAGGGCCGCGCCGGCGCTCAGGGTTAGGATCGCGCCGGCGGCGGCCAGCAGGTTGGAAACTTTCATCGTCGTTCTCCTAGTGAACCATAAAGCTGACCGAGCCGGACATCTTGTGGCCGTCCGGGCCCTCGGCGGTCCAGGCGGCAGTGTAGGTTCCTGGGGCCAGACGCGGAAGAGCCACGCCGACGGTCGCGGCGGCGGGCGCTGCGGGGACACTCACTTCGACCGGGGCCTGACCTTCGGCGGTGAGCGTGACCGTCTTGAGGACCATCGTATGCGGGAAGGTGACGCTGAAGCGTTCCGGCGAGCCCTGGGTCATCGCCCCGTTCGCGGGAGCCGTCGTGACTCCCGACTGGGTCGCGGCGGCCTGCGCCGGCATGCTGTGGCCGGCGTGCGGATCCTGGGCGGAGGCGGCGCCGGCGAAAGCCAGGGCCGCCGTGAGGGTGAGAATGCGGATCAAGGGGTGGTCTCCTTCGGTTAGAACCAGGCCTTGAGGCCGACGATGAACCGGATGTCCTCGGCCTCGCCGCCGCGGGCTTCGATGTAGCCGGCTGTGTCTCCGAGCGCGCGGCTCCACTCGACGCCGACATAGGGGGCGAACTCCTTGCGGAACTCGTAGCGCAGTCGCAGGCCCGCCTCGACCGAGGACACGCCCGAGCCAATCTCCAGTTCCGGAATGTCGCTGGCCGAAGCGTCGATTTCGAGGCGGGGCTGAAGGATCAGGCGCTGGGTGATGCGCAGGTCGTATTCGGCCTCGACGCGGGCGGTCAGGTCGCCGTCGGTCGACAGGAAGGCGGCGGCGTCGACTTCCCACCAATGGGGCGCCAGGCCCTGCAGGCCGAGGACCAGATGCGTCGTATCTTCGCCGTCGGGCCGGAAGTCCTGTCGCACGCCGGCCTGGAGGTCCCAGAAGGGCGTCACGGCGCGGCTGTAGAGAGCCTGGACTTCGGCGTCCTCGAGCGCGCCGTTGAAATCGCCTTCGCCCTCGGATTTCCACCAGAAGCGGTTGATGTCGCCGCCCGTCCAGCCCTGGACGTCCCAGAGGTAGGTCTCGCCGCCGTCGCCGAAGCCGGCTTCGAGGCGATCGAGAATGACGGCCGTGGTGCGGACGTCGCCGTTTTCGTGAATCAGGGTCCGGCGAGAGGCGGCCATGGCCTCGGCGCCGAAGACGAGATCGGCAGCGTGGACAGGGCCGGCCAGGGCGGCGGGCGGGAGCGGGTCCTCCGGAGGACGGCCGGGGTTGTCGGCGCTGGTCGCCACATTGGGCGGCCCCATGCTCATGGTCGACATGTCATGCCCGGCGTGAGGGTCGGTCTGCGCGGGTGACATGGCCGACATGTCGTGGCCCGCGTGTGGATCAGCCTGGCCGGGCGTCGCCGCCGGCATCTGGTGTCCCGCCTGCGGGTCTACGGGCGCGGGCTGCGCCGGCATCCGGTGGCCTGCATGCGGATCCGCGGCGGGCGGCGTCTGCGCGGGCGGCATGACGTGACCGGCGTGCGGATCCTGCGCCGGTCGGGCCGGCGCCGCGGTCGCCGGCATAGTGTGGCCCGTGTGAGTGTCCTGGGCCTGGGCGCTGAAGGCGCTGACGGCGAGCACCAGCGGGGCGAGGGCGACGGCGAGGCGGCTCATGACGCGGCTCCGTCCATGGGCCGCACCGTCACAACATTGAACATGCCGGCGTGCATGTGCATCAGCATGTGGCAGTGGAAGGCCCAGTCGCCGGGCGCGTCGGCGGTCAGATCGAAGGTCACCTTGCCGCCGGGCGCGACGTTGACCGTATGCTTGAGGGGCTGGTGACCGGTGGGTCCGCCGGTCACCAGTTCAAAGAAATGACCATGCAGATGGATCGGGTGGGCCATCATGGTGTCGTTGACCAGGGTCACCCGCACCCGCTCGTTGCGCTCGAAGCGGATCGGTTCGACCAGTTCGCTGAACTTTCGGCCGTCGAAGCCCCACATGAACCGCTCCATGTTGCCTGTCAGGTGGATCTCCATCGTCCGAGACGGGGGGCGCGGGTCCTTGTTCGGCTGGAGCGACACCAGGTCGGTGTAGACGAGGACGCGATGATCGACTGTAGTGAGACCGATCGGACGCTCACCCAGACGGTTGGCGGGATCCATGGCGATCGCATCGACGCCGACGCCCACCGCCATGTCGGGCGGAGCGTTCTCGGGATCGCGCATGTTCATGCCCGACATGGACATCCCGGCCATCTCGCCGGCCGCGGGCGCGTTCTGGGCCGGAGCCGCGTGGTCCATGCCGGCCATCGCGCCATGATCCATACCGGACATGTCGGCCATCGCGCCGTGATCCATTCCGCCCATGCCCATGTCGCGCATGGTGAGGTTCGGGACCTCTCGCAGGGGAGGGACCTCGGCGGTCATGCCCAGGCGCGGCGCCAGGGTCGCCCGGCCCATGCCGGACCGGTCGATGGCTTCGGAGACGATGGTGTAGGCGCGGTCCTCGGTCGGCTGGACGATGACGTCGTAGGTCTCGGCGACCGAAATCTGGAACTCGTCCGTCTCGACCGGGCGCACGTTCTCGCCGTCGGCCTGCACCACGGTCATCGGCAAGCCCGGGATGCGAACGTTGAAGATGGACATGGCCGACGCGTTGATGATGCGCAGCCGCACCCGCTCGCCGGGCCGGAACAGGCCGGTCCAGTTCTCCTGCGGTCCATGGCCGTTGATCAGATAGGTGTAGGTCGACCCGCTGACGTCGAGGATGTCGCGCGGGTCCATCCGCATCTGGCCCCACATGCGCCGTTCCTCCAGGCTCATGCGGTCGCTGCCGTCCATGAGCCCCGCCAGCGTGGTGCGCTGCTGGTTGAAGTAACCCGGGCTCTTCTTCAGCTTGGCCAGGATTTCGTGCGGATGCATGAAACTCCAGTCCGACAGGACCAGCACATGCTCGCGGTCGTAGGCGACCGGATCGGCGCCCGCCGGGTCGATCACGATTGGGCCGTAGTGACCCATCGCCTCCTGTAGGCCAGAGTGACTGTGATACCAGAAGGTGCCCGACTGCTTGATCGGGAACTCGTAGACGAAGGTCTCACGGGCCTTGATGCCGGGGAAGCTGATGCCAGGAACACCATCCATCTGGAACGGGACGAGCAGGCCGTGCCAGTGGATTGAGGTGTCCTCGTCCAGCGTATTGGTCACCGCTAGCCGGACGTTCTGGCCTTCTCTAAGGCGTAGCAGCGGCGCCGGCAGAACGCCGTTGATGGTCACCGCATGGCCGGTGCGGCCGCCCACGGTGAAGGGCGTGTGTCCGACGGTCAGGTCGATGTTCGGTCCCGTCAGCGTCGGAAGATCCGCCCGCAGTCCCGCCGATCCGGTTTGCGCCCAGGCGGGGAGCAGACCCTGCAGGCCCAGCAGCCCGCCGCCGGCGGCTGCGCCACGGAGAAGCGTTCGGCGATCGAGGCGGGGCGTGGACATAGGCGAGAAATTCCTTGGTCGGGCTATTCAGCCGTTCGTTCAGATACGCGGCCGGGCGGCGTATCCCTCGCGTCAGGATGCCGCAGACGTCGGGATTGCAGCTTGTGCATCTTCCCATCAGGGCAAGGTCAAGCGTTTCCGCCGGAAGCTTGGGCCAAAGCCGCCGTCAAGGTCTTGCGGGCGCGGGCGACGCGGGTCTCGACCGCCTTGGGCGTAATACCGAGGATCGAGGCGATCTCGGCGTGAGACCGTCCCTCGAGCGTGGCGAGCAGAAGCGGCCCCTTCAGGGCGTCGGGAAGGTCCCGCAAGGCGCGTTGCAGAGCTTCGGCCCTGCGCTGATCGTCCAGCCGTGTCTCGGGTGACGGCGCATCGTCGCCCACCGCCGCCGCCTCGGGCGCCTCCAGGCCCATGACGCCGCGCACAACCCGGCGGACCGCGCGCCGCCGGCCCCAGTCTCGACATTTGTTGAGAGCGATGGAGCGCAGCCAGACGTCGAACGGCCGCGCCGGATCATACCGCCGCAGGGCGAGCCAGGCGGACGCATAGCTTTCCTGAAGCACGTCATGCGCTTCGGACTCATCGCCGACATAGCGGCGCACGAACCGGTAGAGATCTGCCTTTGTGGCGGCCATCAAGGCGGTGAAGGCCGCCCGGTCTCCGGTCGCCGCACGGGCCTCGATGCTCTGCTCGGCACCCACGCGCGCCGCTTAGCCGGCGTCGTCGTGCAGGGCCTCGACGACGGCGGCGTCGAACACCTCGGCCTGCGCCGGGCTCAGGACGGATCGCATCTCGAACACGTGGGTGATCGTCGCCTTCTGAAGATCGCCCATGGCCGCGTGGAAATGATCGACCGCGGCCTGGACCTGGGGCGTGTCGCCGTCACTGGCGGCGATAGCGGCCGCCAGTTCGCGATTGGCCGCGCGGACTTCCGCTTCGAGCGCCGGCCGCTGAGCGGCGAACCGGGCTTCGACCACGTCGAGCCGTCGATCCTGCTCAGGGCTCAGGTCGAGTTTCTCATGGACGACGCTGTGCAGGCTTGGCGGCTGCCGCTCCCGCATGACCCAGGTCGCGCTCGCCCAGGTCGCCGCGCCGCTGGCCAGCGCGGCCAGGATGGCCGTGATAACGATCGACTTCCAGGCGGCCCTCATCCCCGAACGTCCAGGCCGGAGAGAGGCGACAAGCCCGCCGAGACCGTGAAAATCCGCATCTCGGACGGCTCCGGCCGTGGAGCCATGAGCATCAGCCCTCCGTTCGCGACGCCAATCACCAGAGCGAGCGCAACGGCGGCGACCCGAACCTGACCCATGCGGGCACGCTCCCTGCGTTCGCCGATCCGCACCCAGACCGCGTCTTCCATGCCGACCAGCCGGCCGGCGTCGCCCGGCCCGACCGCTGCGATCAACTCATTCATGTCGTCAGTCATTGCGCACCTGCGTCACGCCCCACTTGCCATACGCGCCGGCCTTCCGGTCCCCTCACGAGGGGACGAGCCGTCGCCCGCGTAGATACCAGAGACGACCGGGACGCGCCCTGTCGTCCGGGGAAAAGACGTGAGCGACAGAGCAGGGCCCAGGCGGGTTCCATTCCCCGACGTGCTCGATCCGCTCACGGGCGTGAGGTTCTTTCTCGCCCTCGGCGTCGTGCTGTTCCACTTCCAGCTCTACTGGACCCTCCCGGCGGAGAGCGCGGGCTTGTTGAACCGCGCGCGCCTGGGCGTGGATGTCTTCTTCATCCTGTCGGGCTTCATCCTGACCCACGTCTACCTGCAGGGAGACCGGGCCCCGAACTACGGTCGATTCCTGGCGGCGCGCCTGGCCCGGATCTATCCGGCTCACCTGTTCATCCTCCTGGCCATGCTTGGGCTGGTGCTGATCGCGCCGGTGTTCGGCGTCGGGCTGGAGCCTGGCCGGTTTAATCCCGTCGACTTCGCGGGCACCCTTCTGCTCGTACAGGCGTGGTTCCCGCGCGAGAGCATGGCGCTCTGGAACGGACCGGCCTGGTCGCTGTCGGCGGAGTGGTTCGCCTATCTGGCCTTCCCCGCCTATGCCGCCCTCGCGCTCCGGCTGCGGGCCAGGCCGTGGGTCCTGATTGCACTCGCCATGCTGTTTTTCGTCGCTTTGGACGCCTTCTACCGCGCCTGGTTCGGCCGGATGCTGCCTCGCGCCGAGGACAGCCTCGGGATCCTGCGCATCATTCCCGAATTCCTCTACGGCATTGGCCTCTACTATCTCGGTCAGCGCTGGACGCCTTCGCCGCGAATGTCCCTCATGGGCGCCCTGGTCGCCACGACCCTGCTGCTGACGCTCATGCAGATCGGCGCCGACGACCGGGTCATCGTGGCGGCGGCCGGTCCCTTCATCCTGTCGCTCGCCCTGTTGGCCAAGGCTCCGGTCCGGACCTTCCTGTCTCACCCCGTCCATCTGTTCGCCGGCGAAGCGTCGTTCGCCCTCTATCTCGTCCACATCCCCATCCTGATGGTGTGGCGCAATGCGGCGCAGGCGTTCTCCGGCTGGGGTGCGGACTATCGAATGGGCCTGGTCGAACTGGCCGCCATGCTTGTGTTGACGCTCGCCGCCGCGGCCGCCATCCATGTCTTCGTCGAGCAGCCTGGCCGACGGTGGTTGCGGGCGCGGCTGGTGCCGCAGCGCGCCGACCCTGTCGAGGCGCAGCGATCCGTCCACAGCGATCAGGGAGAACCCTTTTGAATCCCGCCAATCTGAACCGTCGTCTACTCATGGGCGCGGCCGTCTTCATCGGCATGGGCGGGTCCGCCTGCGCCCAGACCCGTCCGTCCAGAAACCTCACGGTCTTCAAGATGCCCACCTGCGCCTGCTGCGACGCCTGGATCGCGCACATGCGCCAGGCGGGCTTCACCACCACCATCACCGTCCTTCCAAGCCTTCAATCGGTCCGGAGCAGCCGGGGCATGCCGGACGCGCTCGCCTCCTGTCATACCGGTCTGATCGATGGCTATCTGGTCGAGGGTCATGTGCCGGCCCCGGACGTCATTCGACTGCTGACCGAGAGACCGGCGGCGGTGGGCGTCGCGGTCCCGGGCATGCCGCTCGGTTCGCCCGGCATGGAGACGCCGCAGGGGCGCAAGGAGCCCTACGACACCCTGCTGGTGCTTCGCTCGGGCGCGACCCGCGTGTTCGCCCGCCACAACCCGCCGGCCTGACGCAGATCGCGCTCAGCCCGTTCAGATCACCCACAATCCGGAGTTCGCCATGTCCCGCACCTCTCTCGCACTCGTCCTGTCGCTCGCCGTTCTTTCGGCGACACCCGCCTTCGCCCAGGACCACGCCCACGGCCATGCCCAGGCCGCCGGCTCGGTCGCCGCGGAAGCTACGGACGCGGCGGCGGCCGTCGACGCCTTTCACGTCGCCCTGAAGGCCGGCGACACGGCCGTCGCCCTGGCCTTGATGGCGCCGGATGTGATGATCTTCGAGGAGGGTGGCGCGGAGCGATCGCGCGACGAGTATGCGTCCCATCACCTGGGTTCGGACGCCGCCTTCGCCGCGGCCTCTGAAGCGACGGTGACGCGCAGATCGGGATGGGCCGATGGGGACATCGCCTGGATCGCCAGCGAAGGCCGCACCACGGGCCAATTCAACGGCCGTGCCGTGGACCGCCTGACGACCGAAACCATGGTCCTCAGACGCCATGCCGACGGCTGGCGCATCCACCACATTCACTGGTCGTCGCGCGCGCCCGGCTGACGCTCAGGCCCGCGCCAGCGGGTCGCCGGCTCTGCGACGTCGGTGAGGAACATCGAGAAGACGCCCGCCCTCGCGGGCGGGCGTCCCCGATCATACGATCAGCAGCAGGTGCAGGCTTCCGCGCAGGCTGCTATAGCGTCGCAGCAAGCGCATACGGCCTGCGCCACGGCGTCCGGCGCGGCCGCGAAGGCGGCTGAACCGGAAGCCAGCAGCAACAGGGCTGCGAGGGTGAGAGTGCGTTTCATGGTTATGATCTCTGTTTGATTGAATGAGTTCGGTCATCTTCAACAGGATCAGCGTCGTGGGGGCGGGTCGTCCGCCTCCACACTGAAATCGGCATGCCGCGCATCAAGGGATGGATAGAGGACAGACGCATAGACCCGTGCGTGGGTGGATTCACCGCCCTGGGGGACAAGGCCCTGGCAGATGGCCAGACACGCCTTATGGCACGAGATCCTGACGGTCTTCGGCTCGCACGGGACGCCGTCGCCGCTCATCGACATGGACGCCATATCCTGATCGACCGGAGCTTCGCAGGCGATCGAAGCGGTGGACACGAACAGCACGGCAAACGCCGCGAGCAGCGCGGTCGTCAGTCGGAGGAGGTCATGACGCAGGAACGGCATTGTCTGATCATACTTCAACGGTCGGCGGAGCGACGATCTCATTTTGATCATTGCAATCGAGCCTACAGAGACGCCGGGGGCGGCAGGGTTCCCATGACCGCCACGACGCCGATCAGGGCGAGTCCCAGACCCGTTTCGATCAACAGGCTGCGCCGGAGCGCGCTCATGGCGGCGACGGAGGGTTGGCCCGTCTCCAGCGCAGAGCCCAGTGTCGGCGTCAGCCGGAACCGGTTGCTCGCCGCCAGCGCAAGCATCAAACCGAAGAGGACGAGCTTGGCGACCAGAAGCTGGCCGTAGAGGTTGCCCGCGATCGACGCCACGCGCTCGGGACCGATCAGGAACCAGCTGTTCACGAGACCGGTCAGCACCAGCAACAGGACCGCGAGCGTTCCAAGGCCGGCGAAGCCATGCAGGGCGCGATGGATTGCAAGGTCGTCCGGACCGGCTCGGCGCAGAAGCAGGGCCGTCAACGCCGCCAGGGCGCCCAGCCACAAGGCCGCTGCCACCGCGTGAATGATGTTGGCGACAAGATGGAGGGGCCCGCCAGGGCCCTCGGTGGCCGCGCCGTGACCCGTCCACGCGAAGCTGGCGGCCACCATCAGACCCAAGGCGGCCGTCACGCTCCAGAGCGCGCGACCGGGTTTCAGGGCGACCAAGGCGACGAGCCCAAGCAAGGCGGCGGCGGCCCGCACGACCATCGCCATGCCCAGGGCCGTGCCGGTGACCATGAAGGACAGGGACGCGGGTTTGACGGCTTCGCCCAGCGACCCCGCCATGACGGCCGTCTGTGCCACCAGGGCGGCGAGCGAGCCGAGCGCGACGATGATCGCGGCGAGGCGCAATGTCGGTCGCGACCATTCCAGGTTCGGCGCGTCGGCGTCTTTGAAGCTGTAGAGAAGGAACAGCGGCGCGCCGAGAAGGACGACGCCGCCGCCGTATTGAAGCCAGCGAAGCGCGATGACCGCGACTTCCAGCACGGCGTCAGCGCACCGTGAAGGCGTAGGATCCCGTCATGCGGTGGCCGTCGCTCGACGCGATACGCCAGTCGACACGGTAGGCGCCGGCGGCCAGCGGGCGAGCCAGCGCGCCCGTGAGGGTCCTGCCGTCCTCGGCCACCGAGGTGCGGATCGCGATCTTCTCCCCCGCCGCATTGACGACGTCGAAGCCGGAAAAGGCGGGAACGCTGCGTTCGCTGAAGGTCAGGGTCAGCGTCCGGGTCGCGGCCACGGTGGAGTCGGGCGCCGGGGTGGCGCTGACCAGGCGAGCGTGGGCCGCCGCCGGTCCGGCGGCGAAGGCCACGACCGCCGCGACGGCGATGAAGGGCGCGGGGTGGAAGTAACGCATACTCAGTCTCCAGACGTTTGGCCGGTCCCGGCCTTCTGCTTCTCTACGCGCCACACGACCGCGTCCCTCATGAAGAGGAAGCGGGCGGCGGCTGAGGCCTTCCCCCGCACGCCGGGGTCAGCGGCGACGCTTCTCGAGGAGCGCCTGCATCTGGGCGATCTCCGCCTGTTGACCACGCACGATGCCGTCGCACAAAGCGATGATCTCCGGATCTGTCAGGGAGGCTTGCTCGCACATCAACACGGCCCCGGAATGGTGCGGGATCATCGATCGCAGGAATTCGTCGTCGCCAACGAACGCCTGGGTGCGCATGCCGATGAAGCTGCCGACGAAGATCACGGCCGCGACCGCGCCAATGGCCAGGTTTGTTTTGCGCGACGGGTACATGGACCGCATGAAGACGAGCATGAGGACCGCCATCGGCGCGACCATCATCAGGGTCATGTAGACGTTGTTCAGGTTGAGATAGAAGTGACCGAGCGTGGCGATCATCGTGTACATGACCAGGTACATGATGACGAAGTCGAGCGCCAACTCCAGGTACAGGCTTCGGTAAGGGCCAAGTCCACGAGCGTTGCCTTGACCGCCGTGGTCCATCTGTTGATGAGACATCGTCCGTATCCTCTTCAGAAATTTCAGTTCGTCATCGCCTGCCGCTGCGAATGCTTGGAGACTGCGGTCAGCGTCTAAATCAATCCGGCCCGTCACAGCCGGTTCCTCCCTTAGGTGGGTGGGCGGACTGTTGATTGCCTATCTTGGCTAAAGCCTCACCGCGCGCAGTCTCAGCGCATTGCCGATGACGCTGACCGAGGAGAGCGCCATTGCGAGCGCCGCAAGGGCAGGCGAGAGAAGCCAGCCGAAGACGGGATAAAGCAGGCCAGCCGCCACGGGGATGCCAAGGGCGTTGTAGCCGAAGGCGAAAACGAGGTTCTGGCGGATGTTGCCCATCACCGCACGGGACAGATGCCGTGCGCGCACGATGCCTTGCAGATCACCGCCCAGCAGCGTGACGCCGGCGCTCTCGATGGCGACGTCCGAACCCGCCCCCATGGCGACGCCGACATCGGCTGCGGCGAGGGCAGGGGCATCGTTGACGCCATCCCCCGCCATGGCGACGATCCGACCCTGCGAACGAAGCTGTTGAACGACAGACGCCTTGTCCTGCGGCAGAACCTCCGCCTGGACTTCGTCGATGCCGAGGCGACGCGCGACCGCTTCGGCCGTCGTCCGGTTGTCCCCGGTCATCATCACCAGCCGCAGACCGGCCGCTTTCAGCGCGAGGATCGCAGCCGGCGTGGTGGCCTTGATGGGATCGGCGATGCCGATGACCCCGGCCGCCTTTCCGTCGATCGCCACGAATATGGCGGTGGCGCCGTCGTGGCGAAGGGCCTCCGCCTTCGGCTCCAGCGCGGAGACGTCGATCGAAAGCTCGCCGAGAAAACGGGTGTTGCCCAGGGCGACCTGGCGGCCCTCAATCGTCCCGCGAACGCCGCGACCGACCGGGCTGTCGAAGTCCACGGCCTCGGTAAGGGGGATGTCCCGGTCCTTGGCTGCCCGGACAATCGCGTCGGCCAACGGATGTTCGCTGCCCCGCTCGAGGCTGGCCGAAAGACGCAAGATGTCGGCTTCAACGAAGCCGAGGGCGGGCAGGATCGCCGTTACCGACGGACGGCCCTCCGTCAGGGTGCCGGTCTTGTCCAGAACGAGAGTGTCGACCTTCTCGAAGCGTTCGAGCGCCTCGGCGTTTTTGATCAGGACGCCGGCGTGGGCGCCACGTCCCACCCCGACCATGATCGAGATCGGCGTCGCCAGACCCAACGCACAGGGACAGGCGATGATGAGCACCGAAACGGCGGCGACCAGGGCGTAGGACAAACGGGGCTCGGGACCGACCAGGCCCCAGACGACGGCGGCGAGCAGGGCGATCGCGATCACCGTGGGAACGAACCATCCGGAGACCGTATCGGCCAGCCGCTGGATCGGGGCGCGACTGCGCTGGGCCTGGGCCACCATCTGGACGATCTGCGACAGCAGGGTGTCGGCGCCCACCTTGTCGGCGCGCATGATGAAGGATCCGGTCTTGTTGAGCGCGCCGGCCACGACGCGGTCGCCGACATCCTTGGTCACCGGCATGGACTCGCCGGTCACCATGGATTCGTCGACAGCGACCCGACCCTCCAGGAGTTCGCCATCGACCGGGATCTTCTCTCCGGGCCTTACCCGCAGGCGGTCGCCGACGGCGATCTGGTCAAGCGAGACATCTTCATCGACGCCGTCCGCCCGGATTCGGCGCGCGGTCTTGGGCGTGAGGTCCAGCAGGGCTCGGATCGCGCCCGACGTCTGTTCGCGGGCGCGCAGTTCCAGAATCTGCCCGACGAGGACCAGCACGGTGATGACCGCCGCCGCCTCGAAATACACCGGCGCGCTTCCGTCGGCCTTCAGGAAGGCGGGCGGGAACAGGGTTGGCGCGACGACGGCCACGACGCTGTAAAGCCATGCCACGCCGACCCCCATGGCGATCAGGGTGAACATATTCAGCCGCCGGGTGCGCAGCGATGTCCAGCCGCGCTCGAAGAAGGGCCAGCCGCACCAGAGAACCACGGGGGTCGCCAAAGCGAACTGGATCCAGTTCGACATCTGGCCCGGGATGAACATGTGGAGATTGGCCAGGTGTCCGCCCATTTCCAGGGCGAAGACCGGCAGGGTCAGGACCAGACCAACCCAAAAGCGTCTGGTGAAGTCGATCAGCTCGTGGTTGGGCGGGGCTTCCGCCGTGACCGTCTCCGGCTCAAGCGCCATGCCGCAGATCGGGCAGGAGCCTGGGCCTTCCTGCCGGATCTCGGGGTGCATCGGGCAGGTGTAGATGGCGCCGGGAACGGCCGGCTCGGCCTCCACGCGAGGGTTCAGGTAACGCATCGGATCGCCGATGAATTTGGTCCGGCACCCCGCCGAGCAGAAGAAATAGTCCTGACCGCCATGACTGGCTCGGTGAGCGGTAGTCGTGAGATCGACCGACTTGCCGCAGACGGGATCCTTGACCGTAGCCGCGCCATCCAAGGCCTTCGCCCCGCAGCAGGCGTGACCCGAGGCATGATTGTGAGGATGCGTGGACATGTCGCTCTCTCCGGCTGACCGAAGGGCTCACATATACCCATGGGGGGTATATCGCAAGATACCCGTCTGGGGTATATGAACGGGCTCAGGAGGACAGGCCGCATGCAAACCGACACGAAACCCAAAGTCCTCAACAGGCTCAGCCGGATCGAAGGCCAGGTGCGGGGAATCTCCCGCATGGTTGAAGATGACCGGTATTGCGTCGACTTGCTGACCCAACTTCAGGCCGTTCGAGCCGCGCTCCATCGCGTGGAGACCGAAGTGCTACGGGATCACCTCGACCACTGCGTCATGGGCGCCATGACCGGCGACGATCCCGAGGATCGCAAGGCCAAGGCCGGCGAGCTGATCGAGCTCTTGGCGCGGGCCGGACGGTAGAGTTGGCGGAACGAATGGGCCCTCCTGGTCGCTAACGTCGGATCCCAAGGAGCCGTCATGAAACGCATCAGCCTCGTCCTCGCCGCCTGCGCCTTGGCTACGGCCTGTTCCCCGCAAGCCGAAGAGCCCGCCGTAGCCGCGCCTGAGGCCGCCGCAGCGGCGGACGCCCATGGCGGAATGGAGGGCGGCATGGCTGCGCCTGCGCCCGGCGACTCCGTCGCCACCCAAGGCTACAAGGCATCGATGAACACGATGATGGAGGCGATGCCTCCCTTCACCGGGGACGCGGACATCGACTTCATGACGCAGATGCGAGGTCACCACGTCGCAGCCGTCTCGATGGTCCGTGTGGAGCTCGCGCAAGGCAAGGACGCCCAAGCGCGGAACCTGGCCCAGGCGGTGATCTCGGCTCAGGAGCGCGAAATCACCCTGATCGACGCCTGGCTCGCCCAGAAGGGAGCGTCAGCGACTCCCGCCGCCTGATCGCGAGATCAGGGCACCGCGTCCGAGGACCAACGGATGTGCGTAATCCGCCATCTGTCGTCCTCGTGGCGAAAGACCGATCGGCCAGTCCCGCCGTCGTCGAAAATCAGGACGCCGTCGGCCGCAAAGCCAGTGCGGCGTTTGCATTCCGGTCGTCGAGCGCGGCATGACAGGCATCGACGACGCTTGTCGCTATCGCCATACGATCGAGCCGGTAAGCTCGACGACGAACATGCGCATGAGATACAGTGTACGTCCGAGTGATGGTGCAAAGTGGCAAGGCGAATCGAACTCGTTGCATTGCATCTCGGTGCTCAGAAAGTCCGATAGACCGCAAAAGATGACGAATTCACGCAAATGTTATTGCTTAGAATTTTCTGAATGTTTTCAGAATACTTCCCGTTTGTCGGTTATTCAATCGGTCCGGCGACCGATATGCGAGAAAAAACCCCAAGCCGATCAGCGGCTTGGGGTAATTTGTGTAATCGAGTGGGAGTGAGGGGCAGTCATAAGGCGCCCCCTGACGAGATGATTGCGGAGTAATGAGCGGAGCATAGCTGCTTGGTTCACATGCCGCGCCCCGTAACCTCACGGTAGTGACGAAGCGACGGGATAGGGAGGCGTCTGTGGGCCGGGCGAAAGGGGATCACGACGTCATCCGCCGGCCCAGCCAGCGGCGCACCCGGCCCACGTACACGGACCACGCCGCGCCGAAGAGGGCCGCCAGGTGTCGTTCCTCGCGCCGGATGGCGAGACGGTCGGTGGCGAAGGCGGCGACGGGGGCGGCCACGAAGAACCAGGCGTTGTCGAACAGGCCCCCGAGGCCGAGCAGAAGCAGCCCGTTCGCGAGATAGATCGGGTTGCGGCTCCAGGCGAACGGACCGGTCGTGACCAGAGCGGTCGCCGCCCGGTGCGGCAAGATGTTGGCGCGCCGCCGCCGCATCTCCAGCATGGCCCAGAGGTCCAGACCAAGGGCGAGCCCGACCAGGAGGCCGCCGGCGGCGAAGGCGCCGGGGAAGAGGGCGGGCGGAGTCCATAGACGCGCCGTGATGAGCGCGACAAGGACGGCGCCGCCCGTGATGAGCGGCGGCCAGGGCCAGCGGTTCGGCGCCTGCGGCGTCACCCGCCGGCCAGCTTGAGAACGCCGCGCAGCAGATAGGCGATCACGCCCAGGACACCCACGCCCAGCACCCAGAGGGCGACGAACCAAAGGCCCTGCCGGAGCCCGTTTCTGGAGTCGCGACGCATCAGTGGTAACCGTCGTCGCCGACCTTGCCCCGGAACACCCAGTAGGCATAGGCGGTGTAGGCCAGGATGATCGGGATCAGGATCAGGGCGCCGACCAGCATGAACAGCTGGCTGGAGGCCGGGGCGGCGGCCTGCCAGAGGGTGATCTCGTCGGGCACGGCGTAGGGGAAGACGCTGACGCCCAGACCCGCGAAGGTGACGGCGAACAGGCCCAGCGACAGCAGGAAGGGCCAGACTTCGCGCTTCTGACGCATGGTCCAGAAGAAGGCGGCCGCGACGATCAGAACGAGCAACGGCACCTGGGCCGTCAGAAGCACGCCGGGCCAGTCGAACCAGCGCCGGGCGTATTCGCCGTCGAGGAAGGGGGTGGCCAGGCTGACCGCGCCGATCATCAGCAGGGTCGCCGGACCCAGTTTCCAGGCTTGCGCGCGGGCGTGGGTCTGGAGCGCGCCTTCCGTCTTCATGTTCAGCCAGGTGGCCCCCAGAAGGGCGTAGCCGACGACGACGGCGGCGCCGGTCAGCAGGCTGAAGGGGCTGAGCCAGTCCCACCAGCCGCCGCCATAGGCGCGGCCCGACACCTCGACCCCCTGCAGGATGGCCCCCAGGGTGACGCCCTGGGAGAAGGCGGCCAGCAGGGAGCCGCCGAAGAAGGCGACGTCCCAGACGGGCTTGGCCCGCACCGTGCGCCAGCGGTATTCGAACGCCACGCCCCGGAAGACCAGGCCCAGCAACATGGCGATGATCGGCGTATAGACCGCCGGCATCAACACGGCGTAGGCGAGGGGAAAGGCGGCGAACAGGCCGCCGCCGCCCAGGATCAGCCAGGTCTCATTGCCGTCCCACACCGGGGCGATCGAGTTCATCGCCTTGTCGCGCTGGTCCCCGGCCTTCAGCGTCGGGAACAGGATGCCGACGCCCAGGTCGAACCCGTCCATGACGATATAGGCGAAGACGGCGAAGGCCAGCAGGCCGGCCCAGACCAGGGTCAGATCAACGCTCATGATCGGTCTCCTCGCCGGTCGGGATGGGGCGGTCCGGGTCGATGGCGGGGGCGGGGGTGATGCCCGCCGTGCGGATCGGGGTTTCCGCCACGCCCGGCTCGTCCCGGTGCGGCGCATGGCTCATCAGACGCAGGATGTAGAAGACCCCGGCGCCAAAGACGGTGAAATAGACCACAGCGAAGGCGGCCAGGGAGGTTGCGACGGCGGGCGCCGCCAGGGGCGCCGCGCTGTCGGCGGTGCGGAGCAGCCCATAGACGGTCCAGGGCTGACGGCCGACCTCGGTGGTGATCCAGCCCGCCAGCACGGCGACGAAGCCCATCGGCCCCATGATCAGGGCGAAGCGGTGCAGCCAGGGCGCATCGTAGAGGCGTTTGCGCAGGCGAGCATAAAGCCCCCAGAGCCCCAGCAGCAGCATGGCCATGCCCAGGCCGACCATGACGCGGAAGGACCAGAAGACGATCTCGACCGGCGGCCAGTCGGCGCGGGCGATGGTGTCCAGACCGGCCAGGGGCGCGTTCGGATCGTGCTTCAGGATCAGGGACGACAGCTTGGGGATCTCGACCGCGCCGTGGACGGTGGCCGCCTCGCGGTCAGGAATGCCGAACAGGATCAGCGGCGCCCCGTCCGGGTGGCTTTCGAAATGGCCTTCCATCGCCATGACCTTGGCGGGCTGATGCTCCAGGGTGTTCAACCCGTGCATGTCGCCGATGAAGATCTGGACCGGGGCGGCGACCAGGATCATGCCCATGGCCATGGCGAACATCTTGCGCGCCCCCTTGTTCGTCCGCTCCTTCATCAGGTGCCAGGCCCCGACCGCGCCGACCACCAGGCCGGTGGTCAGATAGGCCGCCAGCAGCATGTGGGCGAGGCGATAGGGGAAGGAGGGATTGAAGACGATCTTGAACCAGTCGGCCGGTACGAACTGGCCGACCTCGTTGATGGCGTAGCCTTGCGGGGTCTGCATCCAGCTGTTGACCGACAGGATCCAGAAGGCCGAGGCGAAGGTGCCGATCGCGACCATCAGGGTGGCCAGGAAGTGCAGCTTCTTGCCGACGCGGTTCAGGCCGAACAGCATGACGCCCAGGAAACCCGCCTCCAGGAAGAAGGCGCTGAGCACCTCATAGGCCATCAAGGGGCCGATGACCGGTCCGGCCTTGTCGGAGAAGACCGACCAGTTGGTGCCGAACTGGTAGGACATGACCAAACCCGAAACGACGCCCATGCCGAAGGCCACGGCGAAGATCTTCAGCCAGTATTTGAACAGGTTCAGATAGAGGTCTCGCCCCGTCTTCAGCCACAGGGCCTCCAGCACGGCCAGATAGCTGGCGAGGCCAATGGAGAAGGCGGGGAAGACGATATGGAAGGCGACGGTGAAGGCGAACTGCATCCGCGCCAGGATCAGGGCGTCAAGTTCCATGGTGTGGTCTCACCCGATCAGGCCGAGCGCGCCGGCGCTGCGGTAAAGCATATAGAAGGCGACGACGAAGATCAGCCCGGCGAACACTGTGTTCAATAGGCCTTTTTGTCCTGACAGGGCCTTGGCCAGCCGTGCGCCGACCAGACCGCCCAACACCCCGCCGCCGATGAAGACGGCCGCCAGTGGCCAGTCGACCCAGCCGTCCAGGGCGTAGTTGAAGGCCGTCGTCAGGCCGAAGGCCGTCACGCCGACCAGCGACGAGCCGACCGCATAGTAGATGGGCATGCGGGTCGAGACCATCAGGCCAGGGACGATCAGGAAGCCGCCGCCGATGCCGAAGAAGCCGGACATGATCCCTGTCAGGGCGCCGGCTCCCACGAGCTTCGGCGCATTGCCCGGCGTTAGCACCACGTCGGGGTCCCCCGAGGCCGAGCGGCCTCTCAGCATCAGCACCCCGACCACCAGCATCAGCGCGGCGAACAGAGCCAGCAGCTTCTGACCGTCAACCGCCTTGCCCAGGCTGGAGCCGAGAAAGGCGCCGAAGACGCCGGCCAAGGCGAACAGGCCGGCGATCTTCCATTTCACCGTGCCGTGGCGCGCGTGGTTGAGCAGATTGGCGAAGGCGTTGGCCGCGACGGCGAAGGCGCTGGTGCCGATCGCCAGATGCGGATCCTTGACCCCCACAAGATAGACGATCAGCGGCACGGCCAGGATGGACCCGCCACCGCCGACCAGGCCGAGGGTGAAGCCGACCAGCGAGCCGGCGCCGGCGCCGAGGCCGTACTGCAGCGGGGACAGGTCCATGATCCGGCTCAGGCGACGGCGGGACGAGGTTGGATCGCGGGCTCGACGTGCTCGGGACTGGCCAGCCATTCGCGGCCCTTCAGCATGCCCAGCCAATAAATCTCGGGCAGGGCCTGAGCCTTCAGGTGCCAAGCCAGACGGGTCGGCTTCGTGCCGTCGAGCATCCATTTCGGGAAGCTTGGCAGAAGTTTGCCGCCATAGCCGAACTCGGCCAGGACGATCTTGCCGCGCTCGACCGTGAGCGGGCATGAGCCATAGCCGTCATAGACCGCCCGCATCGGCTGGCCGTCCAGCAGCGACAGGATGTTCTCGGCCACGACGGGCGCCTGTTTGCGGGCGGCCGCAGCGGTCTTGGCGTTGGGCGCCGAGCAGGCGTCGCCCAGGCCGAAGACGTTTTCGAACCGCTTGTGGCGCAAGGTGGCGTCGTCCACCTCGATCCAGCCGCTTTCGGCGGCCAGCGGGCTTTCGCGAATGAAGTCCGGCGCGGTCTGCGGCGGGCAGACGTGCAGGAAGTCGAACTCGCGCCGCGCCTGGCGCACTTCGCCGTCCGCACCCGTCACGGCGAAGGTCGCGATCCGCGCCGGGCCGTCCACCGCGACGAGTTTCGACCCGAAGTTCAGGTCGATGCGGTATTTGCGGACATATTCCATCAGCGCCGGGACGTAGTCCTTGACCCCGAACAACACCGGGCCGGCGTTGTGGAATTCGATCTCGATGTCGTTGCGGCCGTTGTCGCGCCAGTGGTCGGCTGACAGATACATGGCCTTTTGCGGGGCGCCGGCGCATTTGATCGGCATGGGCGGCTGGGTGAAGATCGCCCGGCCGCTGCGCATCGCCTGCACCAGCTTCCAGGTGTAGGGCGCAGTCTCGTAGCCGTAGTTGGAGGTGACGTTGTTGCGTCCCAGGGTTTCGGCCAGGCCAGGGATGGCCGCCCAGTCCAGCTTCAGCCCCGGCGCCGCGACCAGCATCCGATAGCCGATCCAGCGGCCGTCGGTCAGTTCGACGCGATCATGGATGGGGTCGAAGGCCGCGACCGCGCCACGCACCCACTGGGCGCCTTGGGGGATCAGGTCCTCGGTGCGGCGCTGGGTCCGCTCGGGCGTGAAGACGCCGGCGCCGACCATGGTCCAGCCGGGCTGATAGTAGTGATGTTCGGACGGCTCCACGATGCGAACATCGAGGCCTGGGCGGCGGCGCAGGAGGCTGGCGGCCGTGGCGATGCCGGCGGATCCGCCGCCGACGATCAGGACATCGCAGGAATCCAGGAGGGCGTATTGGGCGCTCATGACGCGGCTCCTTCAAGACGGGGACGCAGGGCGCCGAGGTCGTAGCCGGCGCTCTTGGCGCGGGCGATCAGATGATCGGGGCTCTCCGAGCCGGCGTTCGTGAGCGCCCACAGGGTGGTCGTGCGCGTGCCGGTGCGGCAGAAACCGAACACGGGCTGGGGCAGGTCAGCCAGAGCCTCGCGGAAGTCCGCCACGTCCTGGTCGGAGATGGCGCCGCCGACCACGGGAACGTGGGCGAAGGCGAGGCCGGCGGCCTTGGCGGCCTGGCGCAGAGCCTCGGCGCTGGGCTGGCCGGGCTCCTCGCCGTCGGGTCGGCTGGAGATCACCGACCGGAAACCCTGGGCCGCGATGGCGGGCAGGTCTTCCGGGGCGATCTGGGGCGAGGCGGATAGGGCCTCGTCCAGGGGGCGGATATCCATGGCTTTGTCTCCCTAGGGTCTTTTCTGGTTCAGGCGTTTCGGTCGAGCGTCAGGCGGAACAGCGCCATGCCGGCCACGAGGGCGCCGACGAAGACGAAGGCCTGCCAGGCGCCGGTCGTCAGGGCCGCCAGCGCCGGGCCGGGGCACAGACCGACCAGCCCCCACCCCAGGCCGAACAGGACGGCCCCGCCGACCAGAGGGGTGTCGATGGTGCGGCTCTCAGGCACATGGAAGGTCTCGGCCGCGACCGGCGTCTCCATGCGCCGGCGGATCAGATAGGCGATGGCGGAGGGGATCAGCGCCCCGCCCATGACGAAGGCCAGCGAGGGGTCCCAGGCGCCCGTCACATCCAGGAAGGCCAGGACGCGGGCCGGGTTGATCATGTCGGACACCACCATGCCGGCGCCGAACAGCAGGCCGCACAGGACGGCGACGATCAGCCGGTTCATGCCAGGCCTCCCAACAGGTGGCGGGTGACGAAGACGGTCAGGGCCGCGACGGCCATGAAGACGCCGGTGGCGACGATGGAGCGGGGCGACAGGCGGGCCAGGCCGCAGACGCCGTGGCCGCTGGTGCAGCCCGAGCCCCAGCGGGTGCCGAAACCGACGATCAGGCCGCCGAGCACCAGCAGCCAGATGTCCGAGGTGATCTGCACCTCGGGCCTGCGGATCAGCGCTGAGGCCAGGGCCGCGCCGCCCAGCAGGCCGGCGATGAAAAGCAGGTCCAGGGTGCGCGGCGCGCCTTTCGACAGGCCGGTCGCCGCGGCGGTCAGGCCGGAGATCCCGGCCACGCGCCCATTCAGCAGCAGATAAAGGCCGGCGGACAGGCCGACCAGCAGGCCGCCGGCCAGCGGCCAGACGAAGGAAATGGGTTCAGGCATGGGGGGCTCGCCTCACAGCGCGTTCAGCGGGACCTTGAGGTAGCGCACCCCATTGTCCTCGGGCTCGGGCGGGCGGCCGCCGTTCATGTTCACCTGGACTGACGGCAGGATCAGCCTGGGCATGGGCAGGGTGGCGTCGCGCTGGGTGCGCATGGCCACGAACTCGTCCTCGCTGACGCCGTCGCGGATATGGATGTTGCCGGTGCGCTGGGCGCCGATGGTGGTCTCCCAGGCGAACTCGGTCCGGCCCGGAGGCGCCTTGTAGTCGTGGCACAGGAAGACCCGCGCCTCGTCCGGCAGGGAGGTCAGGCGATGGATCGAGCGATACAGGGTCCCGGCGTCGCCGCCGGGGAAGTCGCAGCGCGCCGTGCCGTAGTCGGGCATGAACATGGTGTCGCCGGGAAAGACAGCGTCGCCGATGACATAGGCCAGACAGGCCGGGGTGTGGCCGGGCACATGCAGCACCGTGGCCTTCAGCCCGCCGATCTCGAACCGGTCGCCGTCGTTGAACAGATGGTCGAACTGGCTGCCGTCGCGGCGGAAGTCGGTCCCTTCGTTGAATATCTTGCCGAAGACCGCCTGGACGGTGAGGATCTCATGGCCGATGGCCAGCTGACCGCCGAGCTTTTCTTGGAGATAGGGCGCCGCCGACAGGTGATCGGCGTGGGCGTGGGTCTCCAACAGCCACTGGACCGTGAGACCTTCGGATTTCACGTAATCAATGAGGGCGTCCGCCGAGGCGTGGGCGGTGCGGCCGGACGCCGGATCGTAGTCGAGCACGCTGTCGATGATGGCGCAGACGTCGGAGCCGGGATCGCGCACGACATGGCTGACGGTGAAGGTGGCCTCGTCGAAGAATGACCTGACGACAGGGCGCTGGCGAGGATCGCCCAGCGCGGCGCGCACGATGTCGGCGGCGTGGTCGCGGGCGGGATCGGGGATGGGCGAGGACATGGCGTGTCTCCGTTTCGGTGACTCAACACATATACCCATTCATAGTTCGTGCAAGTATGTATTTTAATGTAGCGGAAACGGTGGGAAGCGCTTAGCTTGCGGCTATGGAAACGATCGACACCGGGCCAGCCGTCTATCCCCCCGCAATGCGCGCCCTGCGCATCAACGATACGGCGCCGGACTTCAGCGCGCGCACGACGCAGGGCGAAAAGCGCCTCAGCGACTACCGTGGACGCTGGCTGGTGCTGTTCTCCCATCCGGCGGACTTCACGCCGGTCTGCACTAGCGAGTTCGTGGCCCTGGCCCGGCAGGCCGACGTCTTCGCGGCGATCGACTGCGATCTGATGGCCCTGTCGGTGGACAGTCTGTATTCTCACCTGGCCTGGCTGAAGGACATTTACCGCCGCTTCGGCGTGAAGGTGCCGTTCCCGATCATCGAGGATCCCTCCATGGCCATCGGCCACGCCTTCGGCATGGTGGACGCCGGCTCGAGCGACAGCGCGACGGTGCGCGCCACCTTCGTGATCGATCCCGAAGGCGTGGTGCGCGCCATCAGCTGGTACCCGATGAACATCGGCCGCTCGGTTGATGAACTGCTGCGTCTCGTGACCGCCCTGCAGACCTCGGACCGCGAGGCGGCCTCCACGCCGGCGGGCTGGACGCCCGGCGACGCTCTCCTGGAGCCGGCCGCCACCACCCTGGACGCCGCCATCGCCGACGGTGACGGCGATGCGCCCTGGTACTATCGCGAGCGCCGCGCATGACCGACGATCAAGCGGCCGCCATGGAGCGGTTGAAGGAAAAGGCGCCGGAGGCCGCAGAGCTGTTGCGCCAGCTGGCCAACGCCAACCGGCTGCTGATCCTGTGCCACATCGCCGAGGAGGAACGGTCGGTGGGCCAGCTCGAGGCGGACCTGGGCATCAAACAGCCTGCGCTGTCCCAGCAGCTGGCTGAGCTGCGCCAGTACGGTCTGGTCAAGACGCGTCGGCAGTCGCGCTCGATCTTCTACTCGATCGCCGACGAACGGGCCCAGGCGGTGATGGGCATGCTGTACGAAATCTTCTGCGGCGATGCGAAGGCGGTCGGCGCGCGCGTCGCCGCCCCGGCGCCCCGTCCATCGACGCCGGCTCGCGGCGACACGGCTCAGTTCGCGCGCATCACCGCCGTCGCACGTCGCTGACGGCCAACCCGCACAGGAGACTCTCGTGAAGGGCTTCATCGACAATATCGAACGTCTGACGGAAGAGAACACAGACTTTCGCCGCGTTCTCTACACCGGCCACAATCTGCAGCTCGTCCTCATGGCCATTCCGCCCGGTCAGGAGATCGGCGAAGAGGTCCACGACGACCGCGACCAGTTCTTCCGCATCGAGGCGGGCGAGGGCGAAATCTGGATCGACGGCGTTCGTCACGCCGTGAAGGCGGACGACGGGGTCATCGTCCCTCAGGGCGCCCGGCACAATGTGGTCAGCACGGGGTCCGAGCCGCTTCGGCTCTACACCCTCTATGGCCCGCCGGAGCATCTCGACGGGACGGTTCACGCCACGGTGGAAGAGGCCTCCGCCGACCACGAGCATTTCGACGGCCGCACGACCGAATAACCGTCAGGGGCCGACGTCGTCAGCATCGGCGCGCCGGTCGTCGGGCCGCGGCAGGTGCAGGGCGATACCCAACGCCTCCGCCAGACGGGTGTCGCGACGATAGATGTCATCGCGAAAGGCGACGCGGCCCTGGCCGTCCAGGAAGGCGGTCCAATACAGCAGACGTACGTCGATCGGCCGACCGGTCGCCACACGGACGGTCTGGCCGCTGTCCAGCGCGGCATCGAAGCGGGCGAGCCTCTCGGGGTCGGGCGCCAGCAGAAGGCGGGCGAAGCCGACGGCGTCCTGCACCCGCACGCAGCCGTGACTGAGATGGCGGAAGCTCTGGTCGAACGCACCCCGCGACGGGGTGTCGTGCAGGAAGATGGCGTAGCTGTCCTGAAGTTCGAACTTGACCTGGCCCAGGGCGGCGTTCGGGCCGGCGCGCTGAACCACCATGCCGTTCTGGATCGTCATGTTGTTCGCCCGCATATAGGCGGCGCCGCGCGGCAGGATCTCGCGCTGGGCGATGGAGGTCGGGACCGTCCAGGGCGGATTGGCGACGACCGAGGCGAAGGGCCGTTCGAGGCTGGGCGTCGCATTGTCGGCGTCACCTGTCACGACCCGCATCGAATGCACGGGCCGACCATCCTTCCAGTAGACCATGATGGAGGCGGCGGTGTTCACCTCGATCCGCTCCGGGGCGACGTCTCTCTTTAGCCAACGGCGGCGTTCCAGATTGAGCGCGATCTGGCGAGCACGGGCCTCGGCCGAAATCGACAGCGCCCGCTGGGTCGCCGGGCCGATGCGGGCGTCCGCCTCCAGACCGTGGCGCACCTGGAACACCCGAACGGCCTCTTGCAGCACCGACCCGTAGTCACCGCCAGACGGGCCGACCATCGCGGCGGCGGCGTCGGTGAGATCGCCTTCCACCCGAAGGCGCGGCAGGAGGGCGGGAAGGCGGGGGTCGGACGCAAACGGTTCGATCGTCGCGCCCAGGGCAAAGGGCGGCCAACCGCCGCGGTCGGCGATGGCGCGATAGCGAAGGAAGCCGTCGCACAAGCCCTGATAGCCGCGGTCCTGGGGAGCGAGGCCCGCCATCGTCTCGGCCAACGTTCCGTCGTCGACCGCCGTCGCCAGCAGCGGCGGCGTATCGACCTGGTTGCGACCCATCTCCCAAAGGGTCTCGACGGATGCCGGGTCGACCCGGCCATGGGCGAGCGCCTCGGCCAGGGTCAGGACGGCCTGGGTCAGTTCGGCTTCACTTAGGGCCAGACCGTCGGGCGCTGATAGACCGTGGCGGTCCGCCAGGGCCAGGGCGTCCATGGCTTGCCGGCGCGCTGGCCCCGCCCAGGCCGGGCGTCCGCCGCGGGCGGCGTAGAAGGCTGCGGTCAGGGCGCTGATGTTCAAGGCGGCGGGCGCCGATGCGGCTCGCGCGGTTGTCGAGAGCCAGAGCGGCGCCGCGGCCGCCGCGAGCAGGTGTCGGCGGTTCAGGGTGAAGGAGCGACGGTTGGCCATGCCGCCGACACCGCGGGGTTCACCTTAAGGCAGGCTTAAGGTTGGCCGGTCCGCCAGCCCCAGCGCGCGAAGATGGCGGCTCCCTCGTCGGACTTCAAAAATTCAAGGAACGGCTGGGCGTCGGCGTCCTGGCGGCCGGTCTCGGTCACAACGGCGCCGGCGTCGCGGTAGATGCGATAGGGCTCTTCGACCTCGACCACATCAGCGAGGTCCGGATTGGCGACCTGCCAGATGCCCCAGATGATCCAGGCGTCGAGCGTCGGGCCGTCGATCCAGGCTTGTCGGGCCTCGGCGCTGTTGCGGGCGTAGACGACGATGTTGCGACGCAGGGCGCGCACCTTGGCGATGTCGCCGGTGCGACCGGCCATATCTTCCCACAGGCCGTTCTGGCCCGCGCCGTTGACGACCAGGACTCGGCGACCCGGCTGGAAGAGATCTTCCAGGCCGCCGATGCCGTTCGGATTTCCCGGGCGAACGAGAATGGAGGCGGTGCGCAGATAGAGCGGCTCGACCGCCTCGGCGCGGATGCGGCCCTCCAGAGCGCTGACGAAGTCGGTCATCATCGTCTCGGAGCCGGAGAAGATCAGGTCGCCGTCCGCCTTGGCCTGGTCCAGCCATTGGGGCGTGGGTCCGGCGACGACGGCCACGGCGCGACCGGTGCGCGCTTCATAGGCCTTCGCCGCTTCGCGCATGGCGGGGGCGGGGCCGCCCGGACCGTAGACATGAAGAGGATCGGCGGGCGTCTGGGCGTGGGCGGCCAGGGCCGTCGTGCTCAAAAGGGCGGCCAGGGCCAGGGTGGAAGGACGCATCAAGAGTTCTCCTGGGGCGGGGCGAAGTGATTGGCGGGGATCTTGAAATAGATGCGGCCGTCCTCGGCGGGTGGCGGCAGCACCCCGCCGCGGATGTTCACCTGAAGCGCGTAGAGCATCAGGTTCGGCAGGGGAAGGGTGGCATCCCGGCCGTCGCGAAGCCGCACGAAATCCGCCTCTCCGCGTCCGCCGCCGACATGGATGTTGTCCGCCTTCTGCTCTCTCACGGTGCTGAAGCAGGCGGGCTCGCGGCCATCGGGACCGTAGTCGTGGCCGACGAAGATGCCGGTCTCATCGGGCAGGGCCAGGATGTCCTGGATGCTTCGGTAGAGGGCCTTGGAATCGCCGCCCGGAAAGTCGGCGCGCGAGGTGCCGGCATAGGGCATCATCAAGGTGTCGTGGACGAAGGCGTTGCCGCCGATCACATAGGTGATGGACGCCAGGGTGTGGCCTGGGGAGAAGATGACCCGCCCCTGCAGGTCGCCGACAGCAAACGTATCTCCGGCCTGGAAGAGACGGTCCCACTGGCGACCGTCGGTCGGGAAGTCGTCGTCCAGGCCGTAGATGTCCTTCCACAGCCTCTGGACGCCGATGACCTTCTCGCCGATGGCGGTCGGCGCACCCAGTCTCTCTTTGAGGTAGGGCGCGGCGGAGAAGTGGTCGGCGTGGGGATGGGTGTCCAGCAGCCATTCGACGGTTAGGCCTTCAGCCTTCACGTAGTCCAGGATGGCGTCGGCGTTGCGGGTCGAGGTCGCCGCCGCCTTCTCGTCGAAATCCCAGACCGGATCGATGATCGCGCATTTGCGGCTGACCGGGTCGGAGACGACATATTGCCAACTGCCGGTCTTCTTGTCGTGGAGCGCCGCGATGCGGGCTCCGCCGTGGTCGATGATCTGCATGAAGGCTCCGTTTGGTTTGCGAAGAACAGGGCCGGACCGCTTGCGCGGTCCGGCCAGCGTCCGATCAGGCGGCTTTCGGGGCGTCGGGGAGGTCGCGCGTCGAGAAATACCAGTCGGTGTAGACGTAACCCTCGGAAGCGCGAGCCTCGGCCGCCTCGGCGGTCTTGGGCGGAGGGACGATAGCCGGTTGGCCAGGGCGCCAGTTCTCAGGCGTCGCGACCCCGTTGGCGTCGGACGCCTGGAGCGCGGTGAGCAGCCGAACGAACTCTTCGATGCTGCGGCCATTGCTCATGGGATAGTAGACCATGGCGCGCAGCTTGCCTTCCGGATCGATCAGGAAGGTGGCGCGGACAGCCGAGGTGTCGGCCGCCCCGGGGTGGATCATCCCGTAGGCCTGGGCCACCTCCATCTTCAGATCCTCGATGATGGGGAAGGGGATTTCGACGCCGAACTTCTCCTTGATGTTCCGGGTCCAGGCCAGGTGCGAGAAGATGCTGTCGATCGAGAGCCCCAGGAGCTCGCAGTTCATAGCGGCGAACTCATCCGCGTGCTTGGCGAAGCCGATGAACTCGGTCGTGCATACCGGGGTGAAGTCCGACGGGTGGGAGAAGAGGATCAGCCAATTGCCGCGGTAATCGGCCAGGCTGCGATCCCCGTGCGTGGTGCGGGCGTGAAAGTCGGGGGCGGGTTCGTTGAGGCGGGGCAGTCCGGTCATGTCGATGTCTCCTTCAGACGCCCCATTGAACACTTACATACACACTTACCCAAACTAATAGTTCTTATGGCCAGTGAAGGTTCCGCCTATGCCGAGACGTCAGTTCACAACCAGGGCATATCCGGCCTGTTGAAGGTGGATGACCGTCATCAGGGCGGCGAGATCAACGCTCACGCCCGGTTCGAGGTCGGCTTGCGCGATGCCGTTCCCGGCCATGGCCTGGCCGCACAGCCGAACCTGGACGCCGGCGGCGATGAGGCTGCGGATCAGGGCGCTGTTGGGGTTGGCGTCGCCCTTGCCGCGCGCGGCCCAGGCGGCGTCGGAGAGGACCGCAGGGGTGGCGGCGCCGTGTAGCACAACGACGATCTGACGATGGTCGGCGTCCACGCCGCCCGCCGCCAGCATATTCGCCAGCCGCGCAACGCGATCCAGTCCCTTCAGCGGCCTGTCGTCCGGACCGCCCTGGGACACGTCGAAGATGACCCGATAGACGCGCGACGGATCCGGCTGTTCGCCGGCCTCGGGCAGGGGCTTGAAGCCGCCGAAGCCTGAAACAGCTTGAGCGAAGCTCGGGGAGGCCGCCAGGGAGGCGGCCAGGGACAGGGCGAGGAGGAGGGTTTTCATGGCCGGTTCCGGTGTGCGGGCGCTGGGGGTCAGGGACGGCGGGCGACGAGATCGATCAGGGCGGACCGGCCGCTGTGGCCGGCGCCTTCGGAGACGTCGCTGTCGTGGCTTTTCAGATGCAGGATGTCGAAGTCGGCGAAGGCGTCGCGGAGCAGCGCCTCGGTGTAGAGGTTCTCGACCTGGCCCGGACCGCCCGTTCCATAGGCGATCTGTTCCGGCCGATAGCCCTGCAGCAGGAACAGGCCGCCAGGCTTCACGGCCGCCTTCATACGCTCGAAAAGTCGGTCGCGCAGGGGAGGCGGGGCGAACTGAATGAAGACGGCGACCACGACGTCGAACGCATCCTGCGGCCAGGCCCAGGTCTCGAGGTCCGCCACCTGGGCGTCCAGTGTGACCCTGCGTCGCTCGGCCAGGGCGAGGGCCTTCTCGATCGCGCGCGGGGCGATGTCCGTGGTCGTGACGGTCAGGCCCTGTTCGGCGAGCCAAACGCCGTTTCGTCCCTCGCCGTCGGCGACCGCCAGAGCGGTCATGCCGGGCTGGAGCCGCGCGATCTGAGCGGCCAGGAAGGCGTTGGGCGTCTTGCCGAACAGATAGTCCTGGCGGTCATAGCGGCTATTCCAGAAGTCGCGGGCGGCGACGGAGTCCATAAGGTGTTCCTTCATATGATGAGGACGCTGGCGGGCAGATCGGTCTCGCCGGGCGTATGGTCGGCGAACCAGGATTCAAGCGCGCCCACAGTGTCGATGTCGAGCGTCCGGCGGTCCCGCCCGTAATGTTCGGGCACGCCCTGGGCGGTGACGAAGGCCACCGGATAGTCCGCCTCCGGCTCGAAAGGTCGGTCCCCGACCAGCAGGCGATCAAGGCGCTGCCCCTTGGGATTCTCCAGCTTCACAAAGGCCGTGAGGCCCCGGCAGCGTTTGATGTAGCCGCCCATCTGCTCATACGGGTCGGCGGCGAAGGTGCGCTCAAGATTCTCTTCCAGCATCGCCTTCAACTCGGCTCCGGTCAGCGTCGTGCGCGAGATGGGCGGGTTCATCGGCGCGATATTGTAGAGGTCGCCCAGAGTGACCGGACCCGGCGCGACGGGCGCGCCATACCGCCAGCCGTTCGAGAAGGCGATGTCCACGCCCGCTGCCTGCGCCGCCGCCGCCAGCAGGACGTCGTCCATCGGCGCGCTCGCCATGGCGTAGCGGTGAAGGGGAATGGCCGTGCGGCCGACGACGCGCGCCAGACGCTCCCGCTCGGGCGCCAGGGCCGTCTCCACCAAGCCGGCGACTTGATCGTCTTGGGGGCCAGCGTCCACGGCTATGAGCCGATGGCGGCGCAGGGACACGCGGCCCTCTGCAATCTCGAGGTCCAGCCGGCCGATATAGGCGCCGTGGCAGCCGGACTGGATGATCAGGGTGTCGCCGACGCGGGCCGGCTCGTGCAGGCGGTTATGGGTATGGCCGCTCAGGATCACGTCGATGCCCGGTGTTTCCGCGGCCAACTTCAGATCCTGCGGAAAGCCGAGGTGCGACAGCAGGACGACCAGATCGACCTTCTCCTCGCGGAGCTGGTGCAGTTGCTCGCGGGCTTCGGCCACACCCATTTCAAACCGCACGCCTTCGGAGAAGGCGGGGGGCATGGTCTTGTCGACGATGGGGCAGGCCAGGCCCATCACGCCGATCCTCAGACCGCCGCGCTCGAACACCCATCGCCCGTCGAACACCGGCGCGCCGTCATCCTTGCGAAAGACATTGGCGGCCAGGACGGGATAATCCAGTCGCGCCGCCAACGCCTTGAACCCCGCGGGGCCATAGGCGAACTCCCAGTGCGCCGTCATGGCGTCGATCTTCAGGGCGTTCATGATCGGGACCAAGGCCTCGCCCCGGCTGGCGACGGCGACCCGCGTGCCATGGAAGGTGTCGCCGTTGTCCAGGGTCAGGCATGGACCTTCGGCGCGCGCCTCTTCGAAGAGGCGCGCGATGCGGGCGACCCCGCCCAGCCGTTCGAACCGCCAGCCGCCTTCGGTGCGCACCAGTTCGGGATGCGGCTCGAGATAGCCGTGCAGGTCGTTCAGCTGGAGCAGGGTCAAGGTGGTCATGGCCGGTCTCAGCGCAGCGGTTGTCCGGAGCGGATACGACCGATCACCGCTTCGAGTTGCGCCTGGGGCATGCCGCCGGGGATCAGATTGCCGTTGATGATAAAGGCGGGCGTGCCCTGCAGGGCCAGGGCCGCCGCTTCTCGGCCGTTTCGGTCGAGCACCGCGTCGATGTCTGCGCGGTGATCGGCCAGGTCCTGATTCAGGCGCGCCATGTCCACGCCGGCCGACTGGACCAGACGCGTGATGTCCGCCTGGTCGCCGATGCGCGACGGCGACAGCATGAAGGCGTTATGGACGGCCTCGTACTTGCCTTGGTAACTGGCGGCGAGGGCGGTCCGGGCGGCGGTCTCCGAGACGTCGCCGAAGATCGGCCAGTCCTTGTACAGGACGCGCACCTTGGGGTCCGCCTTCAGCAGGCCGTCGATCTCCGGCTGCATCTTCTTGCAGTAGGGGCAGTTGTAATCGACGAAGCCGATGATGGTCACATCGGCGTTTTCGGCGCCGATGAAGGGCGCTGCCGGGT
This sequence comes from Brevundimonas nasdae, assembly GCF_019395145.1. Taxonomy (NCBI): domain Bacteria; kingdom Pseudomonadati; phylum Pseudomonadota; class Alphaproteobacteria; order Caulobacterales; family Caulobacteraceae; genus Brevundimonas; species Brevundimonas nasdae. The sequence goes on along the minus strand of NZ_CP080034.1, from coordinate 1,694,227 downwards.
CGCGCAGCAGATCGTTGAAGCCGACCTGGGCGATGGGCGGCATGTCTTGTCCGGAGGCGGCGGAAGGGCTGGCGGGCGCCGCGCCGTTGTCGGCGTCGGCGGGGCCGCAGGCGGCGAGCGCCAGGACGGCGGCGAGGGCAGGGGCGAAGGTGCGGTTCATGGAAGCTCCGTGAGGCGAGGGGTCAGTGCAGACGCGCGATTTCGGTCGCGATCTGTTCGGGGGCGATTTCCCCCATGTGGGCCTTGGCCAGACGGCCGTCGGCGTGGAGGAACAGGGTCACCGGAATGCCGGCCGTGCCGTAGTGGCGGGGCACCGCCATGGCCTCGTCGAACAGCACATGGTCGAGGGCCAGCCCCTGGCTCTGCAGAAAGGCCCGAACGCCGGCTTCGCCCTCGCCCTGGTTGACGAAGAGGAAGCGCACATTCGGATGGGCTTTTTCGGCCTGGGCCAAAGCCGGCATCTCGCGCCGGCAGGGCGGGCACCAGGTGGCCCAGAGATTGATCACCGTGGGCCGGTCGCCCGGAGCGGAGAGGTTGATGGGCGGGGCGTCCATCGCGGCCAGCGTCAGGGCGGGCGGCGCCATGGGCTGCGTCGCCGAGGCCAACTGATGGGCGGTAGTCCAAACCAGGGCGCTGGCCAGCACAGGCGCAATGGCCCAGGCGCGTTCGCGCGTCGTGCGCAGCAGCAGGATCGTGGCCAGGATCATGACCGGCGCGACCCAGATCCAGCTGAACCCGCCCTGCCAGATCGCGAGCGCTCGCCACGGGTCGGCCCCGAAATACTCCCAGTGCGTCGCCACGTGACCGAGGCGGGCGGTGGCCAGACCGCCGAAGACCAGAACCGTGCTCCACAGATTGAAGCGCGGGCTGACCCGGCTGGCCAGCAGTCCGGCGCCGATCATGAAGACGAACACGCCGGCGATGATGGCGAACCGCTCTCCCGACAGGACGAGCGGGCCCAGGGTGATGGCGTTCATGCGGCGGCTCCGGCGCTCTGCAGGGCGGATGCGACGTCTTGGGCCGACATCTCTCCGATCAGTCGGCTGCCCGGCGCTTCGGTCGCCGAGGGCGAAAGGAAGATCATCGTCGGCGGTCCGACCACCCCGTGCCGCTCAAGAAGCGCGCGCGCCTCGGGCGTGCTGCGCGTGACGTCGACCTTGATGAGGTCGGTGTTCGAAAGGCTGGCGATGACGGCGGGGTCCTCGAACACCGTCCGCTCGATCACCTTGCAGCTGACGCACCAGTCAGCGGTGAAATAGACCAGGGCGGGACGTTTGCGCGCGCCGGCATCGGCGACGGCGCGGTCCAGCGCCGTCTGATCCAGCACGACCGCCGCGGTTTCGACCGGCGCGGCGGCTGCGGCTCCGGCGGGACGCGCTAGGGGCTCAAGCGGACGCCAAGGGTCGTCCGCCCCGAGACTGAGGCCGACGAGCAGCAACAGGCCCCAGGTCGCGGCCGCCAGGCCGGCGACGCGGGCGACGCCGTTTCTCAGGTTCGGGCTCAGCGGCTGGAACAGGCCGAGGGCCGCCGCCAGACCGAGCGCCAGCGCCGCGCCGAGAGCCAGCGTCGCGTTCGGCGGCAGGATGCGGCTGGCCAGCCACCAGGCCATGCCCAGGAAGATGAAGCCGAACAGCATCTTCACCCGGTCCATCCACGGCCCGGCCTTGGGCAGGAAGCGCGCGCCGACCGTGCCGAACACGATCAAGGGCACCCCCTTGCCCAGGCCCAGGAAGAACAGGGCCGCCGCGCCCAGCCCAACGTCGCCGGTCTGGGCGATGTAGAGCAGGGCGCCCGCCAGGGGCGCGGTGACGCAAGGCCCCACGATAAGGGCGGAGACGAAGCCCAGACCTGCGGCTGAGGGCAGGGACCGCCGGCCATCGCCGCCGTCGCGGGAGAGGCGGCTGGTCCAGGTCGAGGGCAGTTGCAACTCGAAGCCGCCGAACATGGAGGCGGCGAGGATGACGAAGACGACAGCCAGAGCGCCCACGGCCCAAACCGACTGGAGCGCCATCTGCAGGTTCTGTCCGGACCAGGCGGCCGCGACGCCCAGGAGGGCGAAGGCGATGGAAAGGCCGAGCACATAGGCGACCGAGAGCATCAGGCCTCGGCGCGTACCGCGCCCGTCCACGCCGCGTCCGATGACGCCGGCCAGGATCGGATACATGGGAAAGACGCAGGGCGTGAAGGCCAGCAGCACGCCAAAGCCGAAGAAGGAGAGCAGGACCCAGGTCGCCCCGCCCTGCAGCGCCAGGCGATCGACGAAGCCCGGGTTGGCGTCCAGAGTGACCGCCGGCGATGACGCGACCGGCGAAGGCGCCGCCGCTCCCTCGTCGTTCTCGGGCGCGGGTGCAGCGCCCGGCGCCTGGATCGCCAGCATGGCCGCGGCCTGTGCGGTCTGCGCATCGGCCTCCCGCGCGGCCACGTCGGACTGCGGCCGGGTCGGCACGTCGATGGTGCGCGTCATCGGCGGGTAGCAGATCGAGTCTTCGAGGCAGCCCTGATAGGTGATGTTGACCGACGTCGGCTCGCCGGCCTGCGTCAACGTCTGCGCCGACAGGATCGCGCGACCCGCGTCATGCCAGACGTCGACGACGCCGAAGCCCGGATCGTCCTTGGTTTCGCCGGCGGCCAGTTCCAGCGGCAGAGACTCCTTCCCGCCCGGCGTGCTGGCGACGGTGTGGTCACGATAGAGATAATGGCCAGGCGCAATGTCCCAGGCGAAGGCCAGGTCGCCGTCAGCCTCACGCGTCACCGTCAGGGCGAAGGCCTTGTCAGGCGAAAGCGGAGCCTGACCCAAGGCCGAACCCGGTAGGGCGAAGGACAGAAGAGCGAGAGCGGCGGGCAGCAGTCGGCGGAAAAACCTCATGGCCATCTCGTGGGCAAGCGAGCTTAAGTCAGGCTTAAGCCGGAGCTTGCACGTCACAACGCATGAGATTGCTCGCCATAGAAGACGATCCCGTTCTCGCTGACGGCCTCCAGGTCGGGCTCAGCGCCTGTGGCTGGACGGTCGAGGTCGTCGGGCGGGTCGAGGACGCCCTCGCGGCGCTGGAAAGCTCGGCGTTCGATGCGGTCGTGCTGGACCTGGGTCTTCCTGACGGCGACGGCCTTTCGGTGCTGCGTTTCGTTCGAGAGCGCGACATGGATGTCGGCGTGGTGGTCTTGTCGGCGCGCGATGACAGTCGGGACCGCATAGTGGGTCTGGACGCCGGCGCGGACGATTATGTCGGCAAACCGTTCGATCTCGACGAGCTGGCCGCGCGATTGCGCGCGGTGCGGCGTCGCCTGCTCGGACGTTCGACCCCCGCCTTGCGCCACGGCGGGGTGACCATCGATCCCAAGTCGCGTCTGGCTTGGCGTGAAGAGGGGGACCTGCCCCTTTCGAGACGTGAGTTCGCTATCCTGGAGGCCCTGATGGAACGGCCCGCACAGGTCCTCTCGCGCAGTCAGCTGGAAGAACGCCTGTACGGCTGGCAGGAGGAGATCGGCTCCAACGCCGTGGAAGTGCACATCCACTATCTGCGGGCCAAGTTGGGAGCCGGCTTCATCCGCACCGTCCGCGGCGTGGGATACACCCTGCAATGAGCTCGATCCGCTTGCGTCTGTTCGTCACTCTCGCGCTCGTGACCGCCCTGGTCTGGGGCGGCGCGGTCGTCTGGGTTGAAATCCAAACCCGAGCCGAAGTGCAACGGGTGCTGGACCGGCGCCTGATGGAGTCGGCCCGCATGGTTTCGTCCTTGATGCAGGCCGGCAGCGTGCGCCCGGCGATCCAGGCTCCGGACACCGGGGCCGCCGATGTCTACGACCGTCAGCTCTCCTGCCAGATCTGGTCGCTGGAAGGCGATCTGATCGGCCGTTCCCAAAGCGCGCCTGCCGAGCGGTTGTCGGAAGGGGGCGACGGATTTTCTGAGCGCACGATCCGGGGCGAGCGCTGGCGTGTCTATACGGTGCATGATCGTGACGCCGGTTTCCGGGTCATGGTCGGGGACAATCTGGCCGTTCGCGAACACCTGGTCGGCAATGTCGTCACCGCCTTGATCGGTCCGGCGGTCCTCGGCCTGCTGGCGCTGGGCGTGCTGATCTGGTGGTCGGTTGGGCGGGGGCTGGCCCCTATTCGACAAATGACCCGCAGCCTTGCGGTACGGGATGCGGAAGATCTGACGGCGTTGGACGTATCGCCGGACGCCCGCGAACTCCGTCCCTTCGCCCTGGCGCTGAACGACCTGATGTCACGCCTTGGCGCAGCGCGGCGTCGCGAGGCCGAGTTCACGGCCGCCGCCGCGCACGAGTTGCGCACGCCTCTGGCAGGGCTGCGTGTCCAGGCGCAGATTGCGGCGTCGTCTTCGGATCCTGCCGTTCGAAGCCGCGCGCTGGAGCAGATTCAGACCTCTGTCGATCGCACCGCCCGCCTCGTCACGGGGCTTCTCGCCCTGGCGCGCGAGGACGAGATGCCGGTTAGCGACGAAGATCGCCGCTGGGTGACGCTCCGATCACTGTTTGCGGGAGCGGAAGGCGATTCCCGGGTGTCGATCGTCGAAGGTGACGCCCTGCTGAATGTGGATCCGGATCGCTTCGGGGCAGCGGCCGCCAATCTCCTTGCCAACGCACAGGCGCACGCAGAGTCTTCAATCCTGATCAGCTACGACCCGACTTCCGGACGCTTGATCGTCGAGGACGACGGACCGGGCGTGGCCTTCTCGGATCTGCATCGTTTGGGACGGCGCTTTTTCCGCGCGTCGAATGCCCCTACCGGAGGGAGCGGTCTGGGCCTTTCCATCGTCCTCGCCACTGTGAAGGCTCATGGGGGACAGGTGCAGTTTCTCCGGTCAGCAGATGGGGGGCTTCGTGTGGAGGCGCGTCTTCCAGCGACCTAGATCACGAACGCCATCGCAACCGAGCGAGGTGCGGTAAGCGCGAAGCCAAACTGGGCGTAGAGTCGATGCGCCTCTCCATCCGCCATCAGGCTGACATAGGCCCCCTTGGGGGCGGTTGCTCGTAAGTGATCGACCAGGGCGGCGACGATGGCTTTGCCCAGTCCCCGGCCCTGGTGTGCGGGCTGGACCGCGATATCGACCACCTGGAAGAAGAGGCCGCCATCACCAATAATCCGGCCCATCCCGACAGCCTCGCCATTCCGTCTGATCACCACAGCATAGACGGTATTGGGCAGGCCGGCCGCCGCGCCCTCGGTCGTTTTCGGTGAAAGACCCGCCTCGACGCGCAGTCTCAGATAGTCGGCGGGGGAGGGCGTTTCAGCTGTGAGGCGATAGTCGTCGGTCATCAAGATCCCCGGAGCGGCGCCGCGCCGTCAGACGACGGCGCGGGGTGATGGAAAGGCGCTACTGCGCTTCGGCGTAGAGACGGTTGACCGTGTTCCAGTTCACGACGGTCCACCAGGCGGTGAGGTAGTCAGCGCGCTTGTTCTGGTACTTCAGATAGTAGGCGTGTTCCCAGACGTCGACGGCGAGTACAGGCGCGCCACGGACCTCGGCAAGGTCCATCAAGGGATTGTCCTGGTTGGCTGTCGAGGTGATCTGCAGCTTGCCGTCCTTGACGATCAACCAGGCCCAGCCGGAGCCGAAGCGGGTCGTGGCGGCTTGGTTGAAGGCGGTTTTGAAAGCGTCCATCGAGCCGAAATCGCGGGTGATGGCCGCCGTCAGCTCGGCGGAAGGTTCGCCGCCCTGACCGACGGGCGCGAGCAGAGTCCAGAACAGGCTATGGTTCCAGTGGCCGCCACCGTTGTTGCGGATGGCCGTGGGCAGGGTGGAGACGCGGCCCAGAAGGTCTTCGATGGAGACGCCGGCGAGCGCTGGGTCAGCCGCTACCGCAGCGTTGAGGTTGTCGACATAAGTCTTGTGATGCCGGCCGTGGTGAACACGCATGGTCTCCGCATCGATCGCCGGTTCAAGCGCTTCTGCGGCATAGGGTAGGGCCGGGAGGGCGAAGGCGGCGGTCGCGGTCTGGCCGGAGGACGGTTGCGTGACGGACGACTGGGCGAGGGCGGGACCGACGGCGAGAGATGAGAAGGACAGAGCGGCGGACAGGGCGAGGGTTCTGATCATGGGTGACTCCTTTGTGTTAGGACGCAATGCGCGGGGGCGGAGATCGACGCAGGCTGCGACTTCATGGTCGGGGCCGGCAATGGAATGAGATCAGGGTCGACAGGGATCGACGAAGCGGAACGCGTTCGGCTGGCGCTATGACCCATCTGATTGCGGCGCCACGCAAATGAAGTTAGCCGCCTTTTTGGACGCAGCCGCATCGTTCGGCGGTCCGGCGTACTGTGGATACAGCGGGTATTGGCAGAGCGGCAGGGACTGGACCGGCGCGCCCTCGGCGTCGAACTTTTCCGCCAACAAGGTGGCCGGCGCCGCGTTTTCCATGACCCAACGATCCAGGGCGACGAGGAGGTCGGTCTGGTCGGGGCCGACGCCTCCGCCGCAATGGTTCACGCCGGGCGCTACGTAGAAACGGGTCGCTGCCGCCGCACGCTCCGGGCCCACGGCCCGCGCCATCTGCATCATGTAGTCGATCGTCGAGTCGACGCTGAGCGCGGCGTCCGACCCACCCTGCCAGACGATGAGCTTGCCGCCGTGCGCGATGAAGGCGCCGATGTCCGGGTCCGTGGCATCGTTGAGCGCCGCCATCGCGTCCAGGGCTTGCGGGTTGCGGTCCCAGGGCGTGTAGCCGAGCGAATCGGCCTTCGGATCTTTCGCGAGATAGTACTGCACCGTGCTGTCCTGCATGACGAAGTAGCCGCTCTGGCGGACATCGCCGTTTCCGGTGGCCCAAAGGCCGAAGCCGGACGGGTCGTCCTCATTGCCGGACAAGGCATACCCCTTGCTTGAATAGGTGGCGTTCGATCCCTGGAAGGCGTGGTCGGCGGTCCAGGCGTTGACGACGGCGAGTTGGGCGTCCGAGAGACAGGTGTCGCCGGCATCGACGCCGTCCACGCAGCGCAGGGACTCCAGCCTTGTCCGCTCCGCCGTGCAGGCGGCGCGGTTGGCGACAATGCCGTCCGCGACGCCGTCGAGTCCGTCACAGGCGTCCCGCACATGCCGGGCCAGCAGCGCCGCCTTGGCTGGGCCAAAGGCGCCGCCCCCGGGGGCGGCGGCTCGGGCTGTTGCGTTGAACGCGCCCAGGCGTTGGTCCGCGGATTGATACGCCCGGTGTTGCCGAAAAGCCGTCCCTCGCGCCATGCGCGGAAGCTGCCGGCGATCGCGGGGTTTCGCGGGGGCACGGCGTGAATGTCGCCGACGATCCAGACGTCGGCCCGGTCGGCGAGTGGGAGCAGGGTCTCGGTGGAAATCGTTTCGGAGGAATAGCGGGCCGGGTCTTCCTGCCGCGCGAGCAGGTTCTCGCCGCCGGCATCCTGCAGATAGGCGTGTTCGCTGCCGCGCACCGTGGCGATCCATCGGTCGCCGCCGTTTGGATAGGCCCACAGGACCGGCGTCCGGGGCCGGTCGGCGACCATGGCCTTGAGGGCCGCGACCCGCGCCTCGATCTCGCCGAACAGCCGTTCAGCTTCGGCCTCGCGACCGGTCAGGATCCCGTGCAGACGGATCCACTCCGCCCGGCCCATATAGGTCGGCTCGTCCTCGGCGAACGTCGGGGCCACGGTGACGCCCAACGCCTGTGCGCGATCGAGCGCGGGAGTGTGCGACAGGTCCGAAAGCCGCATCAGGAAGACATCGGGATCGGCTGCCACCAGAACGTCGAGGTTGGGCGGGGCGTGCCAGTTGTAGCCGATCTGACCGATCTCGCCCGCCACCACGCGAGCGCGGATCTCGTCGTCGTAGGAGGTCAGACCGCCCACGGCGACCAGCCGGTCCTTGACCCCCAACTGGGCCAGAAAAGCTTCATCGGGGCTGGCGTTGGCCGCGATCCGCTGCACCGGCGTGCGGATCACGGTCGCCTGCCGCAGTTCGCCCGTCAGCACAGGGGCGGGGCCGTCTTTCGGTGCGAGGACGAGGACGAACGCCTGTTCCTGCGCCTGACCGCCGCTCTGGTCGGCGACCGGGGCGCGCAATCGGGCGACGATGAAGCCGTCGTGGCGCTCCAGCTTGAGGTAGCGCGCGTGACGCAGGGGGATCTGTTCGCCCGCGCCGGCCGCGGGTCCCGATCCTGGCTCCGCCGCCCGGGGATCGCAGGCGCCGAGGGCGAGCGCCAGGCCGCCGATGCCGGAGGCGGCCAGCATCCGGCGACGGTCGATCGCTCTGCTCATCAGAAGCGCGCCCGCAGGGTGGCGCGCAGTTGGCGGAGAACCCCCGGCGTCAGATGGGTGGCCGCGCTCTGACCGCCGAACAGATAGTCGTACGCCTCGTCGAGGAGATTGGTCGCGGCCAGGTCGAGCGAGAGGCCCCGGGACGGCGAAAGGTCGATTCGCGCCGAGGCGTTCAGCAGAGCGTACCCCCCGGCCTTCACGCCATTGTCGCGGGTGACGAAATAGTCGCCGTACATCTCCCAGGAGGCCTTGAGTTCGACCCGGTCGTTCACCCGATGCCCCAGCTCAACGAAGCCCATGTGCTCCGGCACGCCCGTAGGCGTCAGGCCCGTGAGGACCAGGCCGCCGACCTCATATTCTTGCCATTCCGGTTGGGTGAGGGTGTAGCTGCCGCGCAGGGAGGTGGCCTCGTCGAGCCTGAGATCCGCTGTCGCCTCAATGCCCCGGGAGGTATAGAGTTGGCCGGTCGTCGCAAGGTTGGGCGGCCCCGCCGGATCGTCGTTGTCGATGATGAACAGCCGGTTCTTCTGTTCCAGATAGAAGCCCGTCAGGGTGTAGGTGAGTCGGCGCTCCAGGGGGCGGCCCTTGATGCCGACCTCATAGCTGTCCAGCGTGGTCGGCCGGCTGTCGCGCTCATACTGGTTCGCGTCCCACTGGAAGGTGGGGCCGAAGTTGGAACTGAAGCCGCGACCATAGGCGGCGTAGATCATCCCGCCGCTGAAATCGTAGCTGAGCGAGGCCTTGGGGGAGAAGGCGCTCTCGTCGTCGTTCAGGGTGCGCGCGACGTCGCCGGCGAAGGTCGGCTTGAACAGGGTCTCCCGTTCGAAACTGTCGTAGCGTCCACCGAGGGTCAGGGTCAGCCGGTCGGTCAGGCGAATCTCGTCCTGGAGGAAGGCGGACCAGAAATGGTTGGTGGTGTCGGTGTCGTCCTCGAGCTGGCGCACGAAACAGGGCGCGCCGGCGTTCACCACCTCGCCGGTCTGATAGTTGAGATTGATGGCGAAGAAGTTGAAGCCGCAGGCGAAAGTGAAACCGTTCTGACCGGACCAGATGCTCTGGCCGACCAGATCGACGCGTTCGATGTTCACGCCGCCGACGATGTCGTGACGGCCGGTCGTCCAGTTCGCCGTCGCTTCCAGGAAGGCGGTGTCTGACCGGGTCGTAGCCTCGAACCCGTTGACCCCGAAGATGTCGTTGGCCGGATCGAACAGCCAGGCGTCATAGAAGTTCAGGAGGTTGTTGCTGTCGGCGCGTCGGGCATGGGCCGTAAGCTGCAGACTGAGGTCGTCGTTGAGCCGATGATCAAGCCTTACCGCGCCCATCAGGGTCTCGGTCACACTGAAGGGCGCGCCATACTGGATCGCGCCTTCCCGCCCGCCCAGGATATCGACGGGCGTGCCGTCGGCGAAAGTCGGAATGACGCTGCCGACCTCATGACGTCGGTCGCCGTAGTTCACATAGGCGGTCAGGGTGGTGTCCGGCGTCAGATCCGCCACGCCCTTGACGAAGACGTTGAAGATCCGCCGCGCGTTGGACTCGCGCCAGCCTTCCGACTCTTCGTGACTGACGTCGGCCAGCAGGCTGCCGGCGTCGAACACCCGTTCCGCCGTCAGACCGGCGCGATAGTAGTCGTCCGAGCCGGCGGAAACCGCCAGGGTAGTCGCGTCGCGTCGCGGCGTCCGGGTGATATAGTTCACCGCGCCCGAGATGCCGCCGCGGCCATAGAGCGCCGAAACCGGGCCTCGCACGAACTCGATCTGGTCCACCGCGGCGAAAGGCACTTCGCTCAGCAAGACCTCTTCATTGCCGCTGATGAAGGGGATGCCGTCAACGAGGGCGAGGAAGGTGTCGTTACCGTGATTGCCAGTGACGCCGCGGATGCTGACCGAGGGGAATTCGTCGTTGTCGCCCTCGCCGCGGCGGAAGAAGACTCCGGGAACGCCGCGGAGCTCGTCCGGGCTGGACAGGAAGCCCTCGCTGTAGAGCTGTTCCATCTTGCGCACCGTCACGCTGGCAGGAACCTCGAGCAGATTGCGTTCGGTTCGCGTGGCGGTGACGACCACCTCGTCGAGGAGGGCGGGTTCGGCCGGCTCCTGCGCCTGCCCCGGCAGGGCCGCGCCCAGCCATATCGAACTCGAAAGCAGCAGTGACTTGCGCAGCATAAAACAGACCCCCCGGGTGAGCCGCACCTCGTGCGCCGACCTCAACGAGGGCTGGCCATGAAATGCCAGCGCCAGACGCTCTGGCGCAGATCGGCGCCGTTCCCGGCCGGGCTGGTCTTCTGTCTCACCTGGGTCTCACTTCGCCAGCGTCGCGGCGCCTATAACGCAAATCCGACGGAAAGCTTCATCGTGAAGGGTTCGCCCAGCAGAACCGTGCGCGTGCCCGTCGGCGAGCCGGAGTCCACATAGTTCTCGTCGAAGAGGTTGTAGGCGTTCAGCTGGACGCGCCAGCGATCGATCCGGTAGCTCGCCAGGGCGTCGGCCACGGCATAGGCGGGACCCGGTAGCTGTTCGGCAATATGCCAACGTGGGCAACTGGCGCATTGATGACGATCCCCGATGACTGAGATGACGGTCTCGGCTTAAGGCGAATTCCAGCGTGTCGGTATGGATAGGTTGGTATAAGATGCGGCTTTGAGATCTCGATGGCTGCAGCTTGCAGAACCCACCTTTGTCTGCGTCTGTCGATCGACAGCGACATCACTCGAATTTTATCGCGAGCAAATTCGTCTTTGTTTTCATAAGCCTCACTTTGATAACGCAAATGCTGACGGTATGCTTCTATGGCCAAGGAAAAGGCGCTGATAAATCAGCACCTTCTGAACCGTTGAACAATCGAGTGGGAGTGAGGGAGTGGTCTCATCACGCCTTAAAGTTATTATGGTTCAATAACTTGAGATCGTAACTGAATCTTCTCGTCTCGATTATCAATCAGCATTGAGCTTGGCCCCAAGATGCTGATTATCATTAAGTCTTCGAGCAAGAGCGTCGCTTTCTCAGCGGGGCATGCAGATCGGTTAGACGGTATTTCTGACGGTATGTCTCGGTCTTCGCACGTAGCTGTCGGGGTGGACTGCTCCTGACTCACCTCTGACACAGACCAGGTCTGCGTCCAGAAATTCAGTCTTGAACGGCTGAGGGGTTTTCTGGGGACGGGCCTGTCGCCATGAGAGTCGATAACAACTCCATGGCGTCCGCCAGGGCTTGCTTCTGGTCCAGGGGCAGGGCGGACCAGCGCACAAGCGCATCGGCGCGGAGCAGGCCCGGGGAAGTGGCCAGCGCTGCACGTGCCTGATCCGTCAACCGGGCATGAACGATCCGACGGTCCGTCGTTGAGCGGTAGCGAACGACCATGCCATGCGTCTCCAGCCGGTCCAGCACCGCGACCACCGTGGGCGGCGACATCGAGACGTCGCGAGAGATCGCGCTGGTGCTGACTTCACCTTGGGCGCGGATCGATTGCAGCACCACCAGCTGGGGCAGGGTCAGGCCTGTCAGCCGCGCGATTTCGCGGGATCGCACATCGATTGCCTGCGCGATCCTACGGACTGACCGCACCAGGGAGGCGGTCGGATCCGGCATCGGTTCAGGAGAAATGTCCGTCATCGGGTTGAACTCTTTCGTACACTAACCATTTGTACACGCTGCTTCCACAATTCAAGGAGGACCCATGTGTGGTCTGAGCGGCGAGATCAACTTCGACGGACGGCCGGCGGATGCCGGGGCCGTTCAACGCATGACGGATGCGCTCTCGCCTCGAGGACCTGACGGGTCCGGCATCGTAATGCGAGGCCCGGTCGGCTTGGGCCATCGACGCCTCAGGATCATCGACCTCTCGGAGAAGGCGCAACAGCCGATGGTAGACGCCGACCTGGGCGTGACCCTGGCTTTCAACGGCTGCATCTACAACTATCCTGAACTGCGCGCAGAGCTGCAGGGGATGGGGTTCCGCTTCTTTTCGGAGGGGGACACCGAGGTGATCATCAAGGCCTGGAAGGCCTGGGGCGAGGCCTGCGTCGAGCGGTTCAAAGGCATGTTCGCCTTCGTCCTGCATGAGCGCGACACCGGCCGCACCGTGATCGCGCGCGACCGGTTCGGCATCAAGCCGCTGTATCTGGCCGAACAGGGCAAACGGCTGCGTTTCGCCTCGACCCTGCCGGCTCTTCTGGCGGCGGGCGATATCGACAAGACGATCGATCCGGTGGGCCTGCACCACTACATGACCTTCCATGCCGTGGTGCCGCCGCCGCATACCATCCTGAAGGGTGTGAAGAAGTTTCCGCCGGCGACCATTCGCGTGATCGAGTCGGACGGCGCCGCCAAGGACCGGCTCTACTGGCAGCCCGACATGACCCGCCACGCCGAGGACGCGTCCCTGACCGCAGAGGACTGGCGCGACCGGGTGCTGGACAGTCTGCGCGAGGCGGTGAAGCGCCGCATGGTCGCCGACGTGCCGGTCGGCGTGCTGCTTTCGGGCGGGGTGGATTCCAGCCTGATCGTCGGGCTTCTGTCCGAGCTGGGCCAGAGCGACCTGATGACCTTCTCCGTCGGGTTCGAGGAAGCCAATGGCGAGAAGGGCGACGAGTTCGTCTATTCCGACCTGATCGCCAAACACTATGGAACGAAGCACCATCAGATCTTCGTGCCGCACCAGCGGCTGATGGAGGCCCTGCCGGGCACCATCGGCGCGATGTCGGAGCCGATGGTCTCCTACGACAACGTCGGTTTCTACCTTCTGAGCCAGGAAGTCTCGAAACACATCAAGGTGGTGCAGTCAGGCCAGGGCGCCGACGAGGTGTTCGCCGGTTATCACTGGTACCCGCCGATGCTGGGGGCGAGCGATCCGGTGGAGACCTACGCCAAGGCCTTCTTCGACCGGAGCCATGCGACGCTGAAGACCCAGCTTAACGGCGCCTATATGGCAGACACCGACGTCAGCCGCGCCCTGGTCGAGGCTCATTTCGCGCAAGGGCGGGCGGCGACGCCGGTCGATCAGGCCCTGCGCCTGGACAGTCAGGTGATGCTGGTCGACGACCCGGTGAAGCGGGTCGACAACATGACCATGGCCTGGGGGCTGGAGGCGCGGGTGCCCTTCCTCGACCACGAACTGGTCGAGCTGGCGGGGCGGATTCCGCCCGAGCACAAGCTGGCCCAGGGCGGCAAGGGCGTGCTGAAGGAGGCGGCGCGTCTGGTGATCCCGTCCGAGGTCATCGACCGCAAGAAGGGATACTTCCCTGTTCCGGCGCTGAAATACATCCAGGGCCCGTATCTGGAGATGGTGCGCGAAGCCCTGACCGATAAGGCGGCGCGCGATCGCGGCCTGTTCGACAAAGGCTATCTGGACACCCTGTTCGCCGATCCGACCGAACACATCACGCCCCTGCGCGGCTCGGAGCTGTGGCAGGTTGCGGTCCTTGAGATGTGGATGCAGACCCATGGCGTCTGATCTCCGCCCCGAACGATCCAAGGCGCACCGGCTCAAGCGCCTGCGTCACGAAGGCCTGAAACCGCCGGTGCATTCCGGCGACGGACCGACCCGCGACGCGGTGCTGGACTGCGGCTGGGGCCGACTGCTGTTCGCCCAGACCTTCGAGACGGCAGAGCCTCTTGTCGAAGCCCTCAGCGCCGAGGGACCTGACCGGCGCGACATCGCGATGTACGTCCGCAATCCGCACGTCCTGCTGGCTGCGGCGCCTCAGGAATTGTTTCTTGACCCGTCGCACACCTATCGGTTGGACTTGGCCACCTATCGCGCCAGCCGTCGCCAGCCGAGGGGCTTCACAGTTCGGCGGCTAACGTCGGAAGCGGACGCGCTGGCGGTCAACGACATCTACGCGAGGCGCCGGATGGTGCCGGTTCCGCCCGACTTCTTCTGGGCGCGGCGCGATGATCGCACGATCACCTATTTCGTCGCCGAGGACACGGCGACCGGGGACGTGATCGGCACGGTGACCGGGGTCAATCACGTGCGGGCGTTCGAGGATCCCGAATGCGGATCGTCGCTCTGGTGTCTGGCGGTCGATCCCCAGGCGACCCAGCCGGGCGTCGGCGAGGCCCTGGTCCGGCGTCTGGCCGAGCATTTCAAGACGCAAGGGTTGGCGCACATGGACCTGTCGGTCATGCACGACAACGACCAGGCCATCGCGCTGTACGAGAAGCTGGGCTTCCGCCGGGTGTCCTTCTTCGGGGTCAAGCGGAAGAACCCGATCAACGAAGCCCTGTTCGTCGGCCCGACCGACGATCATGCGCTCAACCCCTATGCCCGGATCATCGTCAACGAGGCGCGGCGGCGCGGCATCCACACCGAGATAATCGACGCCGAAGGCGGGCTGTTCCGTCTGAACTGGGGTGGGCGGTCCGTGCGCTGCCGCGAGAGCCTCTCGGAGCTGACCTCGGCGGTCGCCCTGAGCATCTGCGACGACAAGCGGATGACGCGGCGCATCGTCGAGGCGGCCGGCGTTCGGGTTCCCGATCGGATCGACCCTGATGATCCGTCCGCCATCGACGCCGCGCTAGAGAGATACGGCAGCCTGGTCGTCAAACCAGCGCGGGGCGAGCAAGGCCAGGGCGTCGCCGTGGGCCTGACGACGATCGAGGCGGTGCAAACGGCCCTGACCCGCGCCCGCCGCATCTGTGCCGAAGTGCTGATCGAGGAACAGGTCCAGGGCGAGGATCTGCGTCTGGTGGTGATCGACTACAAGGTCGTCGCCTGCGCCCTGCGACGTCCGCCGCGCGTGATCGGCGACGGCCGCTCCACCGTGCGCGCCCTGATCGAACACCAGAGCCGGCGTCGCGCGTCCGCGACGGGCGGCGAGTCCACCATCCCCATTGACGATGAAACCGAGCGAACGCTCGCCGAGGCCGGCTATGGCCTGGACGACGTCGCTCCGCAGGGCCTCGAGGTCCTGGTGCGCAAGGCGGCCAACCTGCATCTGGGCGGCACCATCCACGACGTGACGGAGGAGGTTCACCCGGACCTGATCCGGGCCGCGATCGCCGCTGCCCGTGCCATCGACATCCCGGTGACGGGGATCGATTTCATGGTCCGGTCGCCGGGCGAGCCCCACTACGCCTTCATCGAGGCGAACGAGCGACCCGGTCTGGCCAACCACGAACCGCGGCCGACCGCCGAGCGTTTCGTCGACCTCCTGTTTCCGCTGTCCGCCCCGGCCGCCGCGCGGACTTTCCCGACCCCCGAAGCCTGAAGGAGGCCCCTTGGCCCGCCCCTCGATCGATCTCGACTACCTGAAGGCCCGTCTGGCCGATCTACTGAACACGCCCAGCCCGACCGGCTATACGGACGAGGCGGTCTGGCTGCTGTGTCGGGAGCTGGATCGGCTCGGGTTGGACTATGAACTGACCCGGAGGGGCGCGGTCCGCGCGCGCTTGCCGGGACGGGACCCGAAACCCGCGCGCGCCGTTGTCGCCCATGTCGATACACTGGGGGCCCAGGTCAAACTGGTGAAGGACAACGGGCGGCTGGAGCTGGTCGCCATCGGCCACTGGTCCTCACGCTTCGCCGAGGGGGCCCGGGCGACGATCTTTTCCGAGGGCGGGGCCTTTCGCGGCACCATTCTGCCGCTGAAGGCATCGGGCCACACCTTCAACGAGGAGGTCGACACCCAGCCGGTGAGCTGGCGACAGGTCGAGCTGCGCATCGACGCCGTGACCCATGACCGGGACGCCACCCTGGCACTGGGCGTGGACGTCGGCGACATCGTCGCCATCGACCCCCAGCCTGAGTTCATAGACACCGGCTTCATCGTCTCGCGCCATCTCGACGACAAGGCCGGAGTCGCCGCCTTACTGGCCGCGCTGGAGTGTATGATCCGGGAGCAACGCACGCCCACCGTTGACACTTGGTGGCTGTTCACGATCGCCGAGGAGGTCGGGCTGGGCGCGTCCTCCGTCCTGATCCCGGACGTCGCCGCCATGGTTACGGTGGACAACGGCACGACCGCTCCGGGTCAGAATTCTTCGGAGTTCGGCGTCACTATCGCCATGGCCGATCAGACCGGCCCGTTCGACTGGCACCTGTCGCGCAAGCTGGTCCAGCTGGCCCGCGACCACGACATTCCGCACCAGAAGGACGTCTTTCGCTACTACCGCTCGGACTCAGCCTCGGCGCTGGAGTCGGGCGCCGACATTCGAACGGCGCTGGTCACCTTCGGCATCGACGCGAGCCACGGCTATGAGCGGATCCATGAGAGCGCACTGGTCGACGTCGCCCGTCTGCTGGTCGCCTATGCCGAGAGCGATGTCGAGATCAGTCGAGACGCCCAGGCGGTCGGGGGGCTGCGCGGCTTCACGCACCAGCCCTCGATTGACCTGCCGGAAGAGCAGGCGTCGGGGACCTGAAGACGCCGCTGACCGGCGCGTTCGGCCTGGGTTGTTGCCGCCGTGCGGCGGTCAGGCCGGGTTCTCGCCGGTCTGTTTCGCGCGGATCACGTTCGCCCTCGCTCTCAGCCAGTCGCTTTCGAACACCGCGGTCGCGATGGCGTTGTAGCGTTCCGTCGACAGGCCTGACCCCTGGACGGCGCGCGCCAGCGCGGCGGCCTCTTCGGGACTGGCGCGGCCATTTTCGACGTCGCCGGTGATGTCGCGGATCTGGTCAACGGCCACGACGTATCGGCGCAGCTCGTCCTCGGTCACATTGGCGGCGACAGAGTCAGCGGCGGGCATCGGCGCCTTCAAGACACGGATGCGCGCCCGGATGGCGGGGTTGTCCGCCGAGGCGCGAGCAATGGCGTTGTACCGCTCGACGGCCAGCCCGGACTGCTGCACCACGGTCGCCATTTCACCCTGTTGTTCCGCCGTCGGCTGTGCGCCGTTCAACGCTTCGCTGAGAACCCGCAGGCGTGTGATTGCGCCATCGTAGGCCATAAGCTCAGCATCGGTGAACTCCGACGGCGCGGGCGCCTCAGAGACCAAGGGCGTTTGCAACGGCCCGGCCGCGGATTGGGACTGCGCGTCTTGCACGAACGCACCGACAGCAAGAGTTCCGGCGGCGAGCGCGACGATGAAGGGCTTTGTTGCATGGGTCATTGGTTTCCTCTTTCGCGAAGTGGGACACCGCGCGCTTTGGAACGAGCGGGGCCGTTGATGGGCGTGGACGCCAAGTTGGCTTCGGGTCGAAGACCTCACGTCACCAGTAGGGCTGGGCGCCTCTGGCGCTGTAGTAGTTGTGGAAGGCTTCCCGCTCTGCGCTGTCGTCCCAACCGCTGAGTTCTGAGACGTCCAGCTTGGGAGCGAGCTGCAAGAACTCCTGCGTGATGTCGACGACATAGCCGCCGACCTTGGTGTCGTAGGACAGGACCGACCAGGGGAGGGGCTGGTGCTTGCCTCCGAGGCCCAGAAAGCCGCCGAAGCTCAGGATCGCGTAGGCGACCTTGCCGCTGCGCTTGTCGATTGCGACGTCCTCGATCGTGCCGATCTTCTCCCCGGCCTGGTTATAGACGTCGGCGCCGTTCACGCGCCGCGCAGGCACCAAGGGATGGTCGATGTCATCGATTGCGGGGGTCAAGACGGATTGCTCAGACATAGAGAATATCCTTCATTCCAATATTTATATGTGTGGGTGAGTTTCGCGTTGAGCGACGTCTCAAATCTATAACGCATAGGGCGTCTGGGAGGTGCTCCGAGCGCAGTCACGAAATGGTCACGCGCCAACTCATGTGCGTGAGCGGTCATCGAGATCGATACGAGAGTGAGTGGGGGGCACCTGACTGAATACTTGAAATTCTATTGATAAACGGTTTGGGAAAAGCGTAATAATCATCGATGCCGGGGCCGGATACATGACCGATTCTCTGGCGGGCGCGGTTCCAGAAGCCCGGGTAAGCCGGGTGTGTAAGGTGTAGGCAAGACGCGCAGGGCGAATCGGGAAGAGCCGCAGGGATGGGTGATCAGATGGCCGTGGGGATCGTCATAGCCGCCGGCTGCTGGCTGATCGGCCTGGGATTTATCATGCTTCTAGCGCCTGGCAGTGCGCTGGCGGCCTTGGGGCGCATGGGTGGTTCGCAATCCCTTCATCTCGGCGAGATGACGGCACGGGGCCTGATCGGCGTCGCAATGATCGTCGCAGCCGATGGGTCCCGCCACCCCACGATCTTCATCGTGATCGGAGCCTTCCTGATCACGTCCGCCGTGGCTCTGCTTATTCTCCCGCGGCGTTGGCATGGCGCCTATTCGACGTGGTGGGCGGGCCGCCTGCCTCGCACTGCGGTGCGGGTCATCGCTCCGGTTTCGTGGACGATGGGCGGCTTGCTCATCTGGGGCGCACTCTAGTCAGTCATCGTCTATCGACCGCTTCGTCGTGGCGCCGTTCTTTGACGGCGTCGGCCCGCATCCTTACGGTGATGCATGATCAAAAGCGTGAGAGCGGCCCCGACGGCCCTTTGGCCGGCGAGAGCGGCGCGACCATGAGTGCCGGGATGAAGCGGTTTCGCGCTCATCTGCGCGAACTCTATCATGGACAATCCGCCCATGCGGTACGCTTCCGGTTCGCCGTTATCGTCGTCGATCTGGCCCTGATCGCCTTCTTCATCGCCACCCCGACCATCCGCGCCACGGCCTTCTTCCTGACCGTCGACTACCTCGTCGCGCTGCTTCTCGCCGTTGATCTGGCGGCGCGCTGTCTCGCCTGGGGCTCTTTCCGCTCGTGGATCCGGCGTCCTATCGTCTGGGTCGATTTCTTCGTCCTGCTGACGCTTCTCGCCCCCCAGTGGCTGTTCAGCCTGGCCTTCCTGAGGGTGCTGCGGCTCTGGACGCTCTTCCACAGCGATTTTTTCTGGCAGACCTTCGGGCGTCGCTTCAACAACACCCGGATCGAGGAGGCGGCGCGCGCTGCGGCGACCCTCCTCACCTTCATCTTCATCGTCACAGGCTTCGTCTACACCAGCTTCGCCGGCATGGGCGTCGGGGTCGACAGCTATCTGGCCGCTCTCTATTTCACCGTGGCGACCCTGACGACCACGGGCTTCGGCGACATTGTCCTGCCAGGAGACTGGGGGATGATCATCTCCATCGTGACGATGATCACGGGCATCACGCTGTTCGTGCGCCTCGCCCAGGCGATCTTCCGACCTCATAAGGTGCGCTTCGATTGCCCTCGATGCGGTCTGGCCCGCCATGAACCCGATGCCGTTCATTGCAAGGCGTGCGGGTTGCTTTTGAACATCCCGAACGCGGAATCGTAACGGACGCCGAACCGCCAGTGGGGCTTGGGTGCGCTTCGTGAAGGGAGCTGTCAGAAAGGGAAGAAGATCGGAATGGCGATGACCCCAGCGACCCAGGTCACGAAGTTCAGAGGCACGCCGACGCGGACGAAATCCATGTATTTGTATTTGCCAACCTGGAAGACAAGCACATTGGTCTGATAGCCGAACGGGGTCGCGAAGGCGGCGGATGCGGCCATCATCACGCCAATCAGGAACGGTCTGGGGTCGACGCCGAGGCTTTCGGCCAGTGCGACCGCGACAGGAGTGATCAGGACCGCGACGGCGGCGTTCGACAGAAGTTCGGTCGCGAACAGGGTCACGCCGTACAGGATCGCCAGCGCCACCAGCGGCCCGAACGGGCGGATGAAGTCGATCAGCAGCGCCGTGCCCGAGGCGGCCAGTCCGGTCACCTCGATCGAGAGGCCCACCACAACCATGCCGGCGATCAGAAGAAGCACCTCAGGGCGCAACCCCGCATAGGCCTCCTCCGGACTGATCACGCGCAGCAGGATCAGGATGACCGCCCCCGCGAAAGCCGAGGCCGCGATCGGCGCGATACCCAGAGCGGCGGCGGCGATGACGCCGACGAACACCAACAGAGAGAGCGAGGCCCGGCGCAGGTCGAAAGCGCGATCGACCGCGAACAGTTCGACGTCGCCCATCAGTCCGTCGCCAGTCTGCTCGTGGGGGCCGTGAACCGAAGTCTCTTCGTCCTTCTGACCGGCAAGCAGTCGGCCGCCGATCAGGAACAGGTAGAGGCCGCCCACCGCCGCGATGATCAGCGCCACGGGCGTGATTTCGAACATGCCGAAGACTGGCTGGCCTGCGTTCCGCGCCATGTCGTTGACCAGCAAATTGGTCGAGGTCCCGATCAGGGTGCAGGCGCCGCCCATGATGGTGATGTAGCTGAGCGGGATCAGGAACCGCTTCGGCGACAGGTTCAGCGAGGTCGCGACATCTTTCACAACGGGCGCCGCCAGAACGACGATCGGGGTATTGTTGAGAAAGGCCGAAGCGCCCCCACAGAGGACGATGACAAGCCAGAGTCCCGTCGCGCCCAGCCGCGCACACAAGGCGGTCGCCTGTCGGATCAAGAGACCCAGCAGGCCCGACAGCTCGATGGCGTAGGCGATGACGAACAGGCACGCGAGGGCGATGACCGCAGGGCTGGCGAAGGCGCCCTGGACCTCAACCGGCCGGATCACCCCCATCAGAAGCAGCGCCGCCGCCGCCGCAAGCGCCGCGACGTCCGACCGGACCTTGCCATGGATCAGCACGCCGACCACGGCGACCAGGACGACCAGAGCCGCGATCTGATTGAATTCCATCTCCCTTGCTGACCCCCCGAACGGCGCCGGGTCAAGTCTTGTCGCTCGAAGTCGCGTTCCGGAGGTTTCCTGTGCTAGGGTCTGCCCATGTCACGCCTCGTTCCGATGTCGCGTCGCCGGTCGATCATGACGGCGGCTCTCGTGGCCGCAGCCGCTCTGCCGCTCGTCCAGTGTGACCGGGTGGCTGACGCACCGACCGCGCCCACGCAGGCCGATGCCCCCGTCGCTGCGCCTGAGAAGGCGAACCCTGTCGCAGCCCCGGCACAGGCGACGCTCAGCCGAAGCGATCTGATCGCCGCCGCCGCCCAGGCGGCTTCGACCTATGCTGAGGGCCGGACACCGACAGCGACAGATCCCCTGATCGGTCGCAGTTTCACCGTTCGGATGCCGTTCGGTTGCGCCGGGCCGTCGATATCAGGCGCAGCCGAGGCGGAGCAGGGCCTAGCCCGCTGGTCCTGGACTGACGACAACAAGACTCTTCAGCTCAGCCTGACGCCCGGCGACTGGACGGATTCCGCGCTCATCGCGGCTCCACTCGGCGCCCGCTCGGCTGCGACTTGGGAGGCGGTCGAGGGGTTCTGGGTTCCCCGTCCATGGATGGCGGCCGAAACCTGCCCGTCCGCGCCGACCGATCCTCTACTGACCGTTGAACCGACCGCCTCGCCCCAGACGTTGGGGATCGCGGCGGTGTTTGAAGCCGACGGCTCGCGCGTGGGTAGGCGGAATGGTCGGGCCTACGCCTTCACGGTTCGGCCCGCAGCCGGGCAGGCGCTTGTGCCGCCGGTCGGCGGCTATCGGCTGGTGCTGCAAGGTCGGATCGTGGGCTTCCCCGGGGGGCGGGCGATCCGTTGCAAGGCCGCCGGACCGGATCAGCGTCCGGTCTGCGTCGCGGCCGCGCGCATGGACCGGGTGGCGTTCGAAGATGCCGATGGCGCCGTGCTCACGGAATGGCGGGCAGGCTGACGCCAAGCGACGACACCCAAGGCAACGTCCCTGCCTCGCAGCCGTTGGCTTGTGAAGGAGTAAGCCGTGCCGAACTTCATCTTCAGCGGCTGGAGCGGCGTTCTGCGCATGCTCCTGGTCGCTCCTGCAGCCTATGTGGCGCTTGTGCTGATCCTTCGCCTGTCGGGCAAGCGAACGCTGTCCAAGTTGAACGCCTTCGACTTCATCGTCACGATCGCGATCGGCTCGACCCTGGCGTCGGTCATCACCACGCGATCCCTCCCGCTTCTGGAGGGGATCACCGCGCTCGGCCTTCTGGTGGGATTGCAGTATCTCGTCACAGCGACCTCCGTCCGCTGGAAAGGTTTCCACAGGGCGGTTACGGCCGAGCCGACCCTGTTGCTGCGCAATGGAGCCCCGCTTGTCGCCGCGATGAAACGTGAAAGGATCACAGTGGACGAACTCGAAGCCGCGGTGAGGCAGGCCGGCGGCAGGGTGCTGCAAGACGCCGACGTCGTCATTCTTGAAACGGACGGGTCCCTGACGGGGGTCCTGCGGTCGATCTGATGGAGATGCTGCACACCCTGATCGGAACGCAAGGCGAGGACATCAGCGTCGGCCAGATGGCGGTGCGGGCGGTCCTCATCTTCCTCCTGGGCGTGATCATCGTCCGGTTCGCCGCGACGCGGGCCTTCGGAAAGTGGAGCGCGCTGGACATTATCTTCGCCGTCGTCGTCGGATCCAATCTCGGCCGGGCCATGACCGGCAGCGCGCCTTTCGTGGCCACCCTCGTCGCGACGGTTGTCCTGGTCGTCCTGCACGGTGTTCTGGCCCGGGCGTCGGCGAGGTGGTCGTGGCTCAGCGCCCTGACCAAAGGCCGGTCGGTGGTTCTCGTGGAGGACGGTGTCGTCAACCGCGACCGCATGCGGCGGGCGGGCATCGGGGAAGGGGACCTGAGGATGGCGCTGCGCGCCGAAGGGCATCAGGGCCTGGATGAGGTCAGGACCCTTTCGCTGGAGCGGAACGGCGACATCACCATCATCACCCGGTAACGGCCGGCGCGACCTTTCGTCCGAACAGAGAGGGCGGGGCGCGATGGGCGAACCCCGGCGCCATCGGAGCGTTGGAGGCCGATGCCCGACCTGACCGAACTCGCACCGGTGCCCTACATCCTTGCGTTGACCGGGGCTGGCGTCCTGATTGCCCTCGTCGCGTGGTTGCCCTTGGCGTTGAAGCGCCTGCCCCTGTCCCTTCCAATCATCTGCATCACGATGGGCGCGGCGATCTTCTCGATCCCGCAGCTCGGTATCCGGCCCCTGCCGCTCTCCTATCCGGAGATCACCGAGCGGTTTACCGAATTCGTGGTGATCATCGCCCTGATGGGCGCCGGCCTGAAGATCGACCGGGTCTTCCACATCCGCCGCTGGGCTGTCACCTGGCGCCTGCTGGGGATCACCATGCCGCTGAGCATCGCGGCCATCACCGGGCTTGGTTTGTGGGCCGGGCTTCCCTGGGTCGTCGCCATTCTGCTCGGCGCCAGCCTCGCGCCGACGGATCCGGTTCTGGCGGCGGATGTCCAGGTGGGGCCGCCCAAGAGCGGTGAAGAGGACGAAGTGCGGTTCGGCCTCACATCCGAGGCCGGTCTGAACGACGGTCTGGCCTTTCCCTTCGTGCACCTCGCCATCGTGCTGGCGATCGCCGGCGTCACCGGCGAGCCGTGGTTGCTGAAATGGCTAACCTACAACGTGCTCTGGGAGATCGCCGTCGGCGTTCTCGGAGGATGGCTGGTCGGGCGTCTCTTCGGATGGTTGACGTTTCGGGTGCCGGCGGAGAGCAAGCTCGCCAGCACCGGGGACGGCCTGATCGCGATCGCCGCGACCTTCGTGTCCTATGGCCTGACCGAGATGGTCCACTGCTACGGCTTCATCGCCGTCTTCGTGACGGCCCTGACCCTTCGCCACGCCCATCGCGAGCATGACTTCCAGCGGGAGATGCACGACGTCACTGAACAGGTCGAGCGACTGGCCATGATGGTCCTCCTGCTGCTGTTCGGCGGCGCTCTGGTAAGCGGCCTTCTGGCGCCCCTGACCTGGATCGACGTCGCGCTCGCCATCGCCTGCCTGGTCGTCGTCCGTCCTCTGGCCGGTCTGGCGGGCCTCATAGGCCTCAAGGCTGAACGAAGCGAGAAATTGACGTTGGCCTTCTTCGGTATCCGGGGCGTCGGCTCGATCTACTATGTCGCCTATGCCCTGAACCACGCCGCCTTTCCCGCTGCGGAACGGTTGTGGGCGATCGTCGGGCTGGTCGTGCTTCTGTCGATCCTGCTCCACGGTCTGACCGTGACACCAGTGATGCGCGGTCTCGATCGTCGTCAGGGACGCGATCCAGACGCGCCGGATCGCGAGGCCGTTCCTCCGCCGGGACTCGCCGGTCCGGCCGCATGACGACAGTCGGGGCTTAGCGGCCGTCCCACGGAAGGGGAGCGTCCGGTCCGCCCGTGTCGTCGGGTGCCGAGGCGCGTGGCCGCCCCTGCCATTCGCGACCGGCGAAGGCGAGCACCAGGCCGGCGGCTACGGCCGAGAGGATGGATCCGCCGATGACGCCGAGCTTCACCTCGATCTGTTCGGGAGAATCCACTGCACCCGGGAAGGCCAACACCCCGATGAACAGGCTCATGGTGAAGCCGACCCCGCACAGCAGCGACACCCCATAGACCTGCAGCCAGCTCGCGCCGGTCGGACGGGCGCCGATCTTCAGCGCCGACGCCAGCCAGGCTGCGCCAAAGACGCCGATCTGTTTGCCGAAGAAGAGCCCCAAGGCGATGGCGACGACGAGAGGGGCGAACGCTTGCGAGAGGGACAGGCCGCCGAACGCGACCCCGGCCTTGGCGAAGGCGAACAAGGGCAGGACGAGGAAGGCGTTCCAGGGATGCAGATCGTGCATCGCTTCCTTGAGGGGGCTCTGATGATCTTCGCGGCGCGCGGTGATCGGCACGATCATGGCGAAGGCAACCGCCGTCAGCGATGTGCTGATCCCCGAAAGGACCGTGAGGTACCAGACCAGCGCGAAACCAAGAACCCAGAACGGCGCCGCGATCCGGATCTTGTGAGCGGCGACACCTCCGGCGATCAGCAGACCGACCGCGGCGATCAACGGCGTCCAGTTCGCGCCGTCGCTGAACAGGACAGCGATCAGGGCGATGGCGCCCAGGTCGTCGACGATGGCCAGGGTCAGCAGGAAGACCCGCAGCGAGGAGGGCAGGCCCTTGCCGACGAAACCGAAGATCGCCAGGGCGAAGGCGATGTCGGTCGCCAGGGGGATGGGCCAACCCTGATGGGGCGCGCCGATGGTCTGAGACAGCGCCAGATAGACCGCTGCGGGCCCGACCATCCCCCCGAGCGCGGCGAGAACCGGCGTGGCCAGCTTGCGCGGATCGCTCAGCTCGCCGCGCATGACCTCATATTTGATCTCCAGCCCGACGACGAGGAAGAAGATGGCCATCAGGCCTTCCTTGATCCAGTCGGAGATCGTCTCCTCCAGCCGGATCGGGCCGATCTGAAGGACGTGATAGCTCTTCAGCCAGGCGAAGTAGTCCGGGGCCAGTGGAGAGTTCGCGACCACCAGGGCCGCCACCGCCGCCAGGGCGAGCGCGGTCCCGGATGCCGCTTCGGTCCGCAGGAAATCGATGGTCAGTTTGCGCGCCACGGCGGCCTCCATAGAGAAGATGAAGCTGTCGTGACGCCAGGTTATCGACGGGCGTCGGACCGGGTTCATCGATCCCTCAGGACGACGCCAGCCTGGCGAACTGATGTTCGCCTGATATCTGCGGCGCACTATAGCCGGTTGAGCTCAAAGCGCACCCATCGGTAGGGCCCGATGGCCGTTGGTCACGACCATGGAGCGGAGCTGTCAGGAGACGGCGAAACTTCCTACGATGAGTTTTCGAACCTTGGGGATATGGGACGCATGATGAGCGACCTCGAACTTTCGCCCTTCCAGGCCGCCGCGATCCTGATCGTGCTCAGCGCGACGCTCGGCTGGTTCAACCATCGCTTTTTCAAGTTGCCCGGCACGGTCGCCATGACTCTCATGGGAGCGATCGCATCGCTTGCCGTGATCGCGGCCGACGCCGTGCTGCCGGCGAGCCGGGTGTCCGAGACCGTCAGTCGGCTTCTGGAAGACATCGACTTCCATGAGACCCTGATGAACGGGATGCTGTCCTTCCTGCTGTTCGCGGGCGCCCTGCATGTCGATATAGAACACCTGCGCAAGGGGCGCTGGCAGATCGCCATCCTCAGCACCATCGGGGTGGCGGTTTCGACCCTGATCGTCGGCTTCGGGCTCTGGAGTCTCGGCAGGCTGGTCGGGATCGACGTGCCGCTGATCTGGTGCTTCGTCTTCGGCGCCATCGTCAGCCCGACCGACCCGGTGGCGGTCATGGGGGTCCTGAAGACATCCAGCGTGCCGCCGACGCTGCAGGCGACGATCGCTGGCGAGAGCCTGTTCAATGACGGCGTGGGCGTCGTCGTTTTCTCGATCCTTCTTGCCAGTGCGGTGGGCGGCGAGGCATTTTCCCTCATCCATGCCGGGGAGCTATTCCTCGTCGAGGCGCTCGGCGGAGCAGCTCTTGGGGGAGTGATCGGATGGATCGCCTACCGGGCCATGAAGGCGATCGATGACTATTCGGTCGAGGTGATGATCACCCTGGCCACCGTTATGGGCGGTTACGCCCTGGCTTCTGCGCTCCATGTCAGCGGGCCCGTCGCGATGGCGGTCGCCGGACTGATCGTCGGCAATCACGGCGTCAGCTACGCTATGAGCGCCAACACCAAGGACTACCTTCTGAAGTTCTGGGCGCTGATCGATGAGGTTCTGAACGCCGTTCTGTTCCTGCTCATCGGTCTCGAAGCCGTGGTCCTGGCGGACCGCTTGGGTCTCCTGGGGCTGGGCGTGCTCACGATCCCCCTGGTGCTGATCGCCCGAGCGGTGTCGGTGGGAGCGCCGCTGTTGTTCTGGCGCAGGCTCCTGCCGTTCAACCTGGCCTTTCCGGTCATGACCTGGGGCGGACTTCGCGGCGGGATTTCCATCGCCTTGGCGTTGTCACTGCCGGCCGGCCCGATGAAGGACATCCTCCTCGCTGCGACCTATGTGGTTGTGCTGTTCTCCGTCCTTGCGCAAGGCGGCACCGTCGGTGGACTGGTCAAGCGCTGGTCAGGTCTGCTGAAGGTGTCGGCGACGCCCTGAGCGTCGTTCGGGTGTTGGTCGTCGAATAGATTGCCCGTCATTCATAGGAGGATAAGTAGAGGCGGAGTTATTGTAACAAAGAAGATCTTTAGGACTGTAATCGTAGACCGGAGATTGCTTAAACGGCGCGGAGGTCACGCTTCGAAATGATAGGAATGCTCACGATCTTGTGAGGGGTTATGACGATGTCGGGATCAGGGTTTAGATCAGTCAGCTTGACTGCTAGGAGGCGGCGAACTGTTTCAGGGGCTGACGCATGTTCGACAAAATCGACCCGACACATCACGACGGCGACGTCCGCAGCGAGGCTATTCGCGGGATCGACCGGCTCTGTGAGATTTTCGACCCGCTTCTGCAGGACCCCTCCCACAATCTCTTCGCTGACCAGAAGACCGAACTCGCGGCCCTGGCGCGGATTTTCGATCTGACAACCAACAGGGAACCAGCGGAGGTCTGGTCGGACCTGCGGACGATGCTAGTACCGAAGCAAACCTCGGAGCCCGCTGACGCAGGGGATGCACGGACCATTATGGTGGTCGAGGACGACCCGGATATAGCGGTCGGGATAATGTCAGCGCTCGTTGAAGCAGGCCACCGCCTGGTGGGTCCGTTCGAGAGCGCGGATGCAGCAGAGGTCTCCGCTGCGCTTCACCAGGTCGATGTGGCTCTTGTGGACATCAACCTTTCCAGCGAGGCGAACGGCATCGATCTCGCCCGCGCGTTGAAGAGCCGATGGGGCGTGCCGACGATCCTCATGTCGGGGGACATCACGGCGCTTTCCGCCTTGGGCGACTTGGCGGATGCGGTGATGCTCAAGCCTTTCAGCGCTCAAGCTCTTCGGGTGGCGATCCAGACGGTGGCCGGTCCTCCGAAAGCAACGGCTGCGTCGGCGGAATGACGCTCGCTGCGGAACCAGACCGGGCCCGAGCCGCTGGACGATGATGGGTGGCGAGATGATGCCAGACGTCAGCGGTCTGGACGACGCCAGAATCGTCAACATCGGTGGCAGCGTTCTCACGCTGGGCGGTCTGGCGTCCGGCGCCGTCATTCTGGCGATCGCCATCCTGATCTCCTGGCTGCTGACGCGGGGGATCCGACGCGTAAGGCTGCGGGCGCAACGCAGCGCCCAGCTTCTCTATGTGTGCTCGAAAAACTGGCCGGCTACGGGGTCATCATCATCGGCGCGGTCGCCGGTCTCTCTACGGCCGGCCTCAACCTGTCCTCGCTTGCGGTCTTCGCCGGGGCCATCGGCATCGGCGTAGGGCTGGGCCTTCAGGGCGTGGTCAAGGAGTTTGTGTCAGGCATCTTCCTCATCTTCGACCGCATGGTGTCCGTGGGCGACTATGTCGAACTGGAAGACGGGACGCGCGGCGCCATCGCCGAGATTGGTCCGCGGGCGACGCGCATACGCACGAACGACAATGTCAACGTCATCATCCCGAACTCTCATCTCATCGAGGGGCCGGTGACTAACTGGACTCTCAAGGGCGACACCAGAAGGATCCACATTCCGTTCTCGGTCGCCTATGGGGCGGACCGCGGCGAGGTCCGGGATGCCGTCCTGGCCGCAGCCAGAGCCTCCCCCTTCACCCTGCCGGAGACCGAGGCGCGCACGAGCCAGGTCTGGCTGGTCGGGTTTGGCGACAGCAGCCTGAATTTCGAGCTTCTGGTCTGGCCGACACAGGAAGCGGTCAAGCGGCCCGCCGCCATGCACGCGGCCTACACCTGGGCCATAGCGGACGCTCTGGACGCCGCAGGTATCGAGATCCCATTCCCTCAGACCGACCTGCGAATCCGCAGCATCCTGGGGCGGGAAGGGGACGACGCGCTCTCGGCGTTGGGCCTTTCCGAGCATCTGAAAACGAATAGCGGCGCGCCGCGACCCGAGCCGGCAACGGGACCCACGGTCAACGATGCGGCGCAGGATCTCCTGCAACCCTCCACCGACCCAACGCAAGGCATCGACTCCTAAATGCGCGCCCGCATTCTCCGACTGATCCAGGAAATCGCCGACGCCTTTTGGGTTCTCCCGGCGATTATCGTCCTGGCCTTGGCGGGCCTCGCCGTCGCGGCCGTCGATCTGCAGCTCGTCGGCCGCCTTCCCGCCTGGTTGCCCGAGAGCTGGGTTTACGGGGGAGGGGACACCGGCGCGCGCACGCTTCTTGGAGCCATAGCCTCGTCGACGATCAGCGTAGCGGGCACGCTGTTCTCCATCACCATCGCCGCACTGACCCTGGCCTCAAGCCAGATGGGGCCGCGGCTTTTGCGCAACTTCATGCGTGACCGAGGCAATCAGCTGACCCTCGGCGTCTTCCTGGGGACGTTTGGCTACGCCCTGATCGTCCTTCGCGCCGTGCGCGGTGGCGAGGACGAAGCCTTCGTTCCAGCGCTGGGGGTGACTCTTGGGCTCGTCCTGGCGGCCACCTGCGTCGCGCTGCTCATCTATTTCATCCACCACGTGGCCAGCCGCATCAACGTCGATACTGTGATCGATCTCGTCCATGACGACGTGGTCGAGGACATGGAGCGGTTGACGCTCGACACCGCCTGCCCGGTCACAGATGACGACGTCGACTGGGAAAAGGCGACGCCTGTGTGTCTCGCGCATCAAGGATATCTGCAGCAGGTCGACATGTCCGCGCTCGCCGACTGGGCAGCCGAGCACCATTGCGTCGTGAAACTGCTCAAGAGGCCGGGTGAGTTCGTCTACCCCCACGCCCCATTCGCGTTGACGTCAACGGCTGTGGAGAGCGCCGAAGCCGCAATATGGAGCCGGATCGCTTTGAGCCGGCAAGGCGGCTCGTCAGCGGATTTCACCTTCCCCATCGCCCAACTGGTGGAGGTGGCTGTTCGCGCCCTTTCGCCCGGGATCAACGATCCCCGCACAGCCGTCAGCGTGCTGAACCGGTTAGGTGCAGCCCTGGCCTGGCTTTCGCCGCGGCATCTCGACGATGGCGTGCGCCAAAGAGACGGCGTCGTCCGCCTTCGTGTTCGGGCCCTGGACTACCGCGAACTCGTAGCGGTGATGTTCGACATGATCCGGCAGAATGCCGGATCGTCGCCTAGCGTGCTGATCCACCTCCTCAATGTGCTCGGCGCCGTTGCCGAGGTCGAGCGGCGACCGGAGCGTCTTGAAGTCCTGAAAGGAAACGCGCGCGTGGCCCGCGATCAGGGCGACGGGCAGTTCGTCAATTCTCATGACAGGGAAGCGCTGGACAAGGCTTACGCGGCCTTCCTCATCGCGGCCCGCGGTGCGATGGCGGGAAAGAGTGCAGTCGGTACCTAGCGACCAGGATGCCGGATTGTTATCGGCTTCATCACGCCAAAAGAAACTGCGCTCGATTCATTCGACCGAGGGGGGCATTCGCAGCCAGTCAGTGTGATGTGCCCACAGGCTGCGCGCCCTTATCGAACTGGCCCACACGATCGACGAGCGATTGCCCGGATTCATTCATGCCGATGACCTGGACGTCCGCGCCCTGACGGCGGTAACGGAACACCACCTTATCAACGGCCGCGACGCCCGTCAGGTCCCACAGGTGGGCTCCCGTCATGTCGATCTCGACCCGCTTGGGACTGCCGTGGTGTTCGAAAGCGGCCGCGAAGACGTCAGCGGAAGCGAAGAACAGTTGGCCGCTGACACGATATCGAAGCACGCCGTCTTCGGACGTGGACGCCTCCTCGACCACGATCGTCTTGCCGACCTTCCGCATGAAGAAAATCGCCGACAGGATGACGCCGAGCACCACGCCCTTGGACAGGTCATGGGTTGCGACGACGGTGGCCGTGGTCGCAACCATCACGACGGATGACTGGAAGGGTGTCGAGCGCAGGTTCAGGACCGACTTCCAGTCGAAGGTACCCACCGAGACCATGATCATCACGGCAACGAGCGCGGCCATCGGGATCCGCGCCACCCAATCCTGAAGGACCAGAATCAGGAACAACAGGAACAGACCGGCCCACAGCGTTGATAGCCGCCCGCGCGCGCCGGAGGTGACGTTGATGATCGACTGACCGATCATGGCGCACCCCGCCATGCCGCCAACAAGAGACGAGGCGATGTTGGCGATGCCCTGCCCCCGCGTCTCGCGGTCCTTGTCGGAAGGGGTGTCGGTTATGTCGTCGATCAGGTTCGCTGTCAGCAGGCTTTCCAGCAGGCCGACAAAGGCGAGCGTCGCCGAAATTGGTCCGACGATCACGAGCGTGTCCCAGGTCATGGGCACGACCGGGATATGGAACATCGGCAGAGTCGAGGGCATCTGACCCATGTCGCCCACGGTGCGAACATCCAGCCCCGTCCAGACGACAAAGCCGCTCAGCAGCACAATGGCGACCAGCGGCGAAGGGACCGCCTTCGTCAGACGAGGCAAGCCGTAGATGATGACCAGCGCCGCGCCTACCAAGGCGAACGTCTGCCAGTTGGCGCCGACCAGTTCAGGCATCTGGGCGAGGAAGATCAGGATTGCCAGCGAGTTGACGAAGCCCGTCATCACGCTTCGGGACACGAACTTGATGTATCGGCCGAGCCTGAAGAGGCCGATCACGATTTGGAAGATGCCGCACAGCAGCGATGCGGCGAACAGATATTCTAGGCCGTGATCGCGGACCAGGGTGACCATCAGGAGAGCCATGGCCCCGGTCGCCGCGGAGATCATGGCCGGGCGGCCCCCGACGAAGGCGATGGTCACGGCGATGACGAAGGAGGCGTAAAGCCCGACAGCTGGATCGACGCCGGCGATGATGGAAAAGGCGATCGCCTCGGGAATGAGGGCCAGTGCTACGACGGTGCCCGCCAGTAGATCACGGCGTGGGTTGGCGAGCCATTGCTGGCGCGCGGAGGCAATAATAGACATTTTCAGTTTCAGCAGGGGGAGCCGCACCGGGCTCGATTTCCTGACGGATCGGCGGTCAGGATAGCCACCCCCCGTCCCGCATGGCAGGGGAGGGTCCGAGGTGATGGCGCGTCCATGCCGTCAAAAGAGTGATTTAAGCAAGCCCTTGGGCGAAGGCTGCCAAGGCCCGCACCTGTCCAGACAGGCCCCTGCACACTTTTTTGGAGCGCGTTGGCGACATCACCCCGGAGGCCGAGGGATCAGCGATGATCGGTCTTGCGACCATCCCGACGCTCCGCCCTCCGCCAAGGCCAACTCCCCTCGATCTCTGTCTCCAGCGCGAAGCTCAGGAACGTGCGGATCAGAACAACGAGGCCCAGAAGCCCGACGGTGTGCAGGGTGAGGGGAGCGGTAATCGTGCTGATGATGTCGGCTCCAACCAAGAGCTCCAACCCCAGTAGTATGCCGCGCCCGAGGTTGGCGCGATAGTTTGTGTAAGCCTCTCGCCAGTCGCGATCGCGGAAGCCGTTGATCAGGAACACAAGTGTTGCGAGCCCCACCGCGCCGACGATGATTCCTGCGCCGAGCAGCTCAAGGAGCAGGACGAACGGCTGAATGAGGGCGTGCGCACCGTTCACGGGCGAGCCCCGTCAGGCGCGGCCAGGAAAGACGTCGGAGGCTGTATCAAGTCCGGGATGGTGGCTGACAGCATCAGCCGGTTCGCCAGCGATGCAAGTGGTCGAGAACATCGGCGACGATCTGCTCGCGCGTGAAACCGGTGAGGTCGCGGGGTCGCTCGACCCCATTGGAGCGGGCGGACAATCGCCATTCCATCGCGCGGCGGCCTTCGGGGGCATCCAGGGCGGTCAGGGCCGGACGGGGACGCTCCCGGGCGTCCAGGCGGTACTCAAACCCCGATCCTCCCTCTGCGGCGGCCGTCAGGAAAAGACCGGTCCCGCTTTGGGTGATGGCGGCGTCCAGCCCTTCCGCCAGCAGGCCTTCCCGCACGGTATCAAGCGCGGGCGCGCCCGCCTGTTGGATCTGTCGGTCGATGTCGCGGCGGCTTGCGGGCGAAAGGATTCGCCGCAGTTGGCTGGCCAGAGGGGGACCCTCGGTCTCAACCGCGCGACCGGCCAGATCGGCGTTCATCTGCCGCACAAGGCCGGCGGCCAGAAGAATCATGATGACCGCGAAGGGCAGGGCGGCCACGAGCGTCGCGGCTTGCAGGGCTCCAAGGCCGCCGGCGAGCAGAAGGACAGCGGCAGCCAGCCCCTCGAGCGAACACCAATAGACCCGCTGCCAGCGTGGCGTATCGTCCGCGCCGCCGGACGCGATGGTGTCGATCACCAACGATCCCGAATCGGCCGAGGTGATGAAGAAGACGGCGACCAGCAGCACGACCAGGGTCGACGTGATCGCCGTGCCCGGCAGTTGTTCGAGGAACTGGAAGATGGCGGTCGACAGATCCGATGTTACCGCCTCCGAGATGGCCCCCGCCGCCGCGCCCATGTCGAGGCTGATGGCGGTGTTGCCGAAGATCGTCATCCACAGGAAGGTGAAGGCAGTCGGCACGAGCAGTACGCCGATGACGAACTCGCGGACGGTCCGTCCGCGCGAAATCCGCGCGATGAACATGCCCACAAACGGCGACCAGGCGATCCACCACGCCCAATAGAACAGCGTCCAGTTGGCCATCCAGCCCCGCGGCTCATAAGCATAGAGGTTGAAGGTGCGGACAAAGAAGTGGTCCAGATAGAGGCCGAAATTCTGCACCAGCGCCTTCAGCAGGAAGCCCGTCGGCCCCACCGCCAGAACGAACAGCATCAGCAGAACCGCCAACACGAGATTCAGCTCCGACAGCCGACGCACGCCCCTGTCCAGGCCGGTGAGAACAGAAGCCGTGGCGGCCGTCATCACCAGCGCGATCAGTCCCACCTGAATCCAAGCCGTGTTGGGCAGGCCGGTCAGATAGGTCAGGCCACTGTTGATCTGGGACACGCCCAGTCCCAGAGACGTGGCGATGCCGAACAGGGTGCCGCAAATTGCGAAGATATCGACGGCATCGCCGATCGGCCCGTTGACCCGTTTACCCAGCAGTGGGGCCAGCCCGGATCGAAGCGTCAGCGGCAGGCCTTTCCGGTGCGCGAAATAGGCCAGGCTCAGGCCGACCAGTGCATAGATCGCCCAGGCATGGACGCCCCAGTGGGTGAAGGTGATGACCATCGCCTCCCTCGCCGCGTCGACGGTTCCGGGCTGCGCCTCGGGCGGAGTGGCGTAGTGTTGGATCGGCTCGGCGACCGCAAAATACATCAGGCCGATGCCCATGCCAGCGGCGAACAGCATGGCCAACCACGAGAGATAGGGAAAGTCCGGTTCTGACTCATCGGGGCCGAGCTTCAACGCTCCGGTCGGACCCAGGGCCAAGGTCAGAACCACCAGGAGGAATCCCGCCACCGAGGCGATGTAGAACCAGCCGAAGGTGTCGATCACCCATGACTGAGCCGTCTGGAACAGACGGTCGGATTCGCCGGGTGCGGCAACGGCGAGCATCAAGAGCAGGCCGATGATCAGGCTGGCTCCCCAGAAGACGCGTGGGTTCATCTTGGCCTTAAACATGGACCTATAGCGTGACAGTCCGGCCAAGGTTGCGCCGATCCCGAGGGCTGGCCGCAAGACATGGGCCCCGGCGGCGCCGCCCGACAAACGCGATGCTCTGCCGCTGGATTGGCGGCCAAGCCGGGCGTGACCACCGTGTACGGACGTTTCCGCTTCCCGCTTGCGCGCGTGAAGCACGCAGTTGGTCAAAGCTCCAGGTGATCATTCCTCATGAAGCTTGCGGAGACGCCCGCCTGTGAGTTGAAACGCCTTCGGACGTCATGCTTTGGCGGCCGTGCGCGGGACCGGTGATCGCTTTTCGTCTTGAGGCGAACCTCTGCAACTGCGCGCTGACGACGTTGGCCAATGATTGAGATGACGGTATCGTCTCAATAGGCTTTACAACCTGTCGGTATGGAGTCGTCGGCATTTTGAACGGCGGTGAGATGTAGATCGCCGCGCCCTTCGGATACAGCATTGTCGCGCGCTGCCGATAGACACCGACATCACTCAAATTTTATCGAGGCGGAATTCTTCTTTGTTTTCATAAGCCTTACTCCGGTGGCGGTAATACTGACGGTGTGGTTCGGAGGTCAAAGAAAAAGCGCTGATAAATCAGCGCCTTCTGGTCGATTGCACGATCGAGTGGGAATAATTCAGACCTTTCGGGAGCTTTCGATATCGCTTCGAAAGAGTCCCGTAAGGTGCTGACGATATTGTGAATTCTGACGAGGCCCTTCGAAGCCTTTCGGAGGGTCTATTTTTTTGTGATGGCGTCTTTTCTGACGGTCTCGTCGCGTTGCCTCCGCCGCCTCTGTTCCATACCGTCACTGCTTCCAGGGTGTCCTGACGGTCTTTTAAGGCTTGGGCGGGCGGGGGAAAAAGCGGCTGGTGCTTGCGGCATAGGCCTCGAAGGCGTCAGGGCGCGATCGGCGCATGTGGGCTTCCAGCAGCGGCACGCCTGAGACCTGCGTCAGCAGCCAATAGATATAAATCGGTCCGGTCAGCGCCAACCAACCCCAAGGCCAGTCGCCCCTGAAGTCTATGGCGAACACGGGCCAGGCGCACCAGCCTAACCATTCGAAGAAATAGTTGGGGTGACGCGACCATGCCCACAGGCCGGTGTCGCACACGCGCCCTCGGTTGGCGGGCTCGGCTTTAAACGCGGCGAGTTGGCGGTCGGCGAGACCTTCGCCCAGCAGGGCCGACACGAAGATCAGTGCCGCCAGCCCGTCCTGCAGGGTCAGGCCTGGGGTTGGATTGTGCGCCGCCGTCAGGATGCTGAGCGCCAAGAAGGCGGCGGCGGCCGCCTGGAGCATCAGGAAGCCGAACATCTTAGTCTGGAAATCCGCGCCCCAGTCCTCGCGCAGCCTGGCGTAACGGGCGTCCTCCTGCTCGTGGGCGGCGCGGGCGGCGATGTGCAGACCCAGCCGCAGGCCCCACAGTCCGATCAGCACAGCCGCCAGCCACTGACGAGGGGAGGGTGATCCGTCGTTGAGCGGGGCCAGAGATACGCCAATCCCAGCGGCCCCCAGACCCAGCGACCAGAAGGCGTCGGCCCAGCCGCCCTGATCCGTGCGCCGCTGGACCAGCCAGGCCGCCGTCATGACCAGGAAGAGGAAAAGGGCCGCCGCCCCCCAGAGTGGCAGCATACGGATCATAGGCGCACGAACGGCTGCAACAGCCGACCGAGGAACCCCGGCAACTGGATCTGACCATCCAAGGCGACGACGCACAGGCAGGGTTCGTCTGACACCACACGCGGCTGGTGCAGCACATCGTCGTCAGCTTCTTCCAGGGCGCCCACATCAAACCGCGCGGTTTCAGTCGCGTAGGCGCCCGACACGACGCAGGTCAACTCAACGCCGCCGTGGGTGTGGCGCGGCGCTTGGCGGCCCGGGTCGATCTTCAGCAGGATAACCCGGCAGTCGCCGTCGCGTGGGGCGTGGACATCGCGCACCCGAATGCCGGGGCCGATCCAGCGCCAGGGACCGAGCGCATAGCGCCGAAGCGGTTCGGGCAACTCGGGCATATCGTTGAGCGGTGGAGGAACAGCCGCCTTGCCCGTGTCGGTTTCAATGCGCGCCAAGGCCCGCGCCAGTGAGCCGTCTGAAAGCGGGGAGGGCGCCGCGCCGTCCAGAAACTCGCCCCCCACGGCCTGAAGCTGGCGCACCCAGGCG
Source organism: Brevundimonas nasdae (assembly GCF_019395145.1). NCBI lineage: Bacteria > Pseudomonadati > Pseudomonadota > Alphaproteobacteria > Caulobacterales > Caulobacteraceae > Brevundimonas > Brevundimonas nasdae. The sequence continues at coordinate 1,657,661 of NZ_CP080034.1, read as the reverse complement.
TCGTTGGCGGGACGCAGCGCAAGATGGGTGGCGATAACCACGGCTTCGGGCGGACTGAGCACGCCGGCGGCGTAGGCCAGCAGGCGATCTTCGGAGGGATTGGTTTGGGGGTTGGTCATCGAGATGTCTGCTCTGACGGTTCGAGGATCAGGCGGAGTTTGCTCATGGCGCTGCGAATACGGGATTTGACGGTGCCGAGGGGCAGGTCGAGGCGCCGGGCGATTTCGGAATGGGGGCTGTCCATGAAGAAGGCGAGACGCAGGACCTCGACCTGATCAGGGTGGAGGCGCGACAGGGCGTCACGCACTCGCGCAGCATCCTCTGCCATGGACAAGATATCGTCGGGGCGACGGACCTCCTCACCGACCAGTTCAATCTCGGGCGTTGGAAGGGGGCGGGCGTCGCGGCGCAGAATATCGAGTCGCCGGTTGCGGGCGATGGTGAAGATCCAGGTGGCGGCCCGCGCCTTGCGGGCGTCGTACAGGTCGGCCTTGCGCCACACGGCCAGCATGGCGTCCTGGGCAAAATCTTCAGCCGCGCCGGGCGTTGCGCCTGACTTGACCAGCCAAGCCTTCAGACGTGGCGCGAAATAGTTGAACAGATCAGCAAAGGCCTCGCGATCGCGCCTCAGCGCCACCGCCTCGATCAGCCGGTCGTGCATGAAGGCGTCGTGTTCGCGGGCGTCCGGGCTCATGGAAGCCGAACCTTTGGCGTGGGATGTGAAAGACGAAGCCTCGGCATGCATGGAGCCTAATACGCTTCACTGAAATGTCTGGATCATTCGCAATCCGAACTTCATGTGGCGGCGTAATAGTTCCAGCCTCCCAGGTCCCAGGCAGGCGCGCTTTGGAGCTCCTATGTCGCAGTCGTCCGCCCATCCTTCCGGCCGCTCGTTAAAGATCGCTGTGGTTGGTTCCGGCGTTGCCGCTCTGTCATCGGCCTGGCTTCTATCGCAGCGTCACACTGTGACGCTTTTTGAAAAGGCGGACCGCCTTGGAGGCCACTCCAATACGGTCACGGCCGGCGTCGCGTCTGGCGACATCGAGGTGGACACCGGCTTCATCTGCTTCAACGACGCCACCTATCCTAATTTGATCGCCCTGTTCGATCACTTGGGGGTCAAGACCCGCGCCACCGACATGTCCTTCGCGGTATCCCTGGACGACGGGCGGTTCGAGTATGCCGCGCCCGGGCTGTTCGCCCAGCGCCGCAATGTTCTTCGCCCGCGTTTCTGGTCCATGTTGGGCGAGATTCTTCGTTTTTATCGCGAGGCTCCGATAGATCTCGGCGGGTTGACCGATCCCGATCTGACGCTGGGTGACTATCTGAAGCGAGAAGGGTTCAGCGAGGCCTTCCGCGACGATCACCTGCTGCCGATGGCGGCGGCGATCTGGTCTTCGCCAGCGCATACGCTGATGGACTATCCAGCCGAGGCCTTCATCCGTTTCTGCGGCAACCACGGCCTGCTGAAACTGGTGGGGCGGCCCCTCTGGCGGACGGTCGAAGGCGGCAGCCGGGTCTATGTCGAACACCTAAGCCGGGCGATCGAGGATGTACGCCTGGATCATGGCGTGACGAGTGTGCGCCGAACCGAGCAAGGCGTCATGGTTCATGACAGCCAGGGCGGCGTCGAACGGTTCGACCATGTCGTCATCGGCGCCCATGCGGACCAGGCCCTGGGCATGCTGGCCGAGCCGACCGATCAGGAACAGGCGGTGCTGGGCGCCTTCCGCTACAGCCGCAACCTGACCGTTCTGCATACAGATCCTACCTTGATGCCGCGCCGTCGTCGCGCCTGGGCCAGTTGGAACTATATGGGCGCGGACGACGGCCTGTGCGTCACCTACTGGATGAACAAGCTTCAGGGGCTGTCTGGCGACAATCTGTTCGTCACCTTGAATCCGCCGCGTCCGCCGCGCCCCGACACCCTGCTGCGCAGCGAGCTCTACGAACATCCCATCTTCAACCCTGCCGCCATTCAAGCCCAGAAGCAGTTGTGGAGCCTGCAGGGTCAGGGCGGCGTCTGGTTCTGCGGCGCCCATTTCGGAGCGGGCTTTCACGAAGACGGATTGCAGTCTGGTCTGGCTGTCGCAGAGCAACTGGGCGGCGTGCGCCGTCCCTGGTCGGTCGAGAACGAAAGCAGTCGCATCCATCTGTCGCCGATATCGACGGACGCCTTGGAGAGGGCGGCGTGACCCAGGCATCCGCTCTCTATTGCGGAGGCGTCATGCACCAGCGGCTTCGGCCAAAGGCGCATCGGTTGAACTATCGCGTCTTTTGGCTGCTGTTGGACCTAGCCGAGATTGATGGTCTGGACCGCCGCCTGCGCCTGTTCTCGCACAATCGCTTCAACCTGATGTCCTTTCACGACCGGGACCATGGCGATGGGTCCGGGGCGGCGCTGCGGCCGCAGATCGAGGTTTTCCTCGGGCGAGCGGGGATCGACATCGGCGACGGGCCGGTTCGTCTGCTGACCATGCCGCGTGTGCTCGGCTATGTCTTCAATCCGATCAGCCTCTATTACTGCCATCACGCCGACGGGCGGCTGGCGGCCATGGTCTATGAGGTCACCAGCACCTTCGGCGTACGCCACGCCTATGTCATTCCTGTTCCGCCCCACGATCAGGCGGCGGGACTGATCCGCCAGGGCGCGGCGAAGGCCCTCTATGTTTCACCTTTCATGGGGATGGAGATGGACTACGCCTTTCGCGGCCACGCGCCCTCAGATTACCTGGATATGACAATCGACGGCCGGGATAGAGAGGGCGTATTGATCACCGCCGCCATGTCGGCCGAGCGCCGAACGCTTGACGACAAGGCCTTGTCCGCCGGCGCGCTGGCCCTGCCGCTGATGACGCTGAAGGTCGTTCTCGCCATTCACTGGGAGGCGCTGAAACTCTGGATCAAGGGTGTAGACCTGACCCGTCAGCCGCCGCCGGCCGCCGAACCCGTCACAATCCAGCGTCGGGCTCGTGAGAGCCGTCTTACGCCTTGACCCTGCCATCCCGAACTCACGGCCGACTGACCCAATGACCACCACCTACTGCGATGCGGTGAAAGACATGCGCAAGACGTCTCCGGTCATGGCTCTTCTGGTGCGGCTTCTGTCGGCTAATTGGAGCTGGGGGCGGCTGACGCTGGTGCTGCCGGACGGCTCACACCATCACCTGACGGGTCAGACGCCCGGCCATGCCGCCATCCTGACCGTCCACGACTCTCGCTTCGCCGCACGTGTGCTGAGGGGAGGGGATATCGGATTTGCAGAGGGTTATCTGGCCGGCGAATGGGACACGCCGGATCTTGCGATCCTGCTGGAAACCCTGGTCAACAACTATGACCATATTCGACGCCTGTTTGACGGCAATCCGCTGATGAACCTGGTCAACAGGTTCGGCCACCGATTGAACCGCAACAGCCGTCGCGGGTCGCGCCGCAACATCCACGCCCACTACGACCTCGGCAACGATTTCTACCAGGCCTGGCTTGATCCCTCGATGACCTATTCGTCGGCGCGGTTCGAAACTGCGGGGCAGGGGCTTCAGGACGCGCAACACGCCAAGTACGCCTCTCTGGCGCGGATGATGGGCCTGCAGGCTGGCCACAACGTGTTGGAGATCGGCTGCGGCTGGGGCGGCTTCGTCGAGTTCGCTGCCAAGGAGATCGGGGCTGTGGTGACCGGCGTCACCATTTCCCGAGAGCAGCATGATTTCGCCCGTCGGCGGTTGTTCGATGCCGGGCTGGCCGACAAGGCCGACATCCGCCTGATCGACTATCGCGACGTGAAGGGCCAGTTCGACCGTGTGGCCTCCATCGAGATGTTCGAAGCGGTCGGGCGAGAGTATTGGGGCGCCTATTTTTCTAAGGTTCACCAGGTTCTGAAGCCGGGAGGACGTGCGGGTCTGCAGATCATCACCATTCAGGAGGAGCTGTTCGACGAATACGACGCGCGCACGGACTTCATCCAGAAATACGTCTTCCCCGGCGGCTCGCTTCCGTCGGAAGCAAAGATGGCGTCGGTTGTCACCGAGGCAGGGCTGCGATGGGGGCAGACGGAGCGTTTCGGGCGCGACTATGCCGACACCTTGTCCGAGTGGGCCCGCCGATTTGAGGGCGCTTGGAACGACATCTGTCAAAAAGACTCACGCTTCGACGACCGCTTCCGCCGTCTCTGGCGCTTCTATCTGGCCTATTGCGAAGCCGGTTTCCGGTCAGGCCGCACAGATGTGATTCAACTTTCGTTGGATCGGGCGTCCTGATCGCTGCGTCACGTGGCAGATGAATGATGGATCGGCGCCAGGGTGTGGAAGTCGCTGGAGTGGAAGACAAGCGGCATTACGTTGTCGGCGGCGGTTGCGCGGTGGAGGCGGAAGAGGACGATGTCGTGGTCGCCGGCGGGGATTTCCTGCTCGACTGAGCATTCCAGCCAGGCCGTCGCGTTCGCGAGAAAGAGGGCGCCGTCGGGGGTGGTTTCGTAGTCCAGTCCCAGGAAACGGTCGCCGGTCTTCTGGGCCAGTTGGCGTGCAACGCCAGAATGGCCATGGCTCAGGAATGAGATGCCAAGGCGTTTTTGGGCTCGCAACTGCCGCCATGTGCCGGAGCCGCGCTTGATGCAGACGGACACCAACTGAGGCTTGAGCGAGACGGCGACGAAGGCGCTGGCGGTCATGCCGACAGGTTGACCGTCCACCATGGCGCACAGGGTGGTCACGCCGGTGGGGAAGCGACCGAAGAGGCGGCGCAGCTCAGCATCATCGCTGATGTTGCTCAACATATTCATGTGTTTGAACCCTGGGGCGCCGCATTCAGAGCGGCGTCGGCGAGCGCTCGGGCTTTTGTCATCAAGCCCGAGCGCCCGCTTCGATCATCTGTCAGGCGGACAGTTCTTTACGGATGATTTCGGCGCCTGCGCCCAAGGCCTTCAGTTTGCCGGTCGCGACGCGACGCGACAGGGGAGCCATGCCGCAGTTTGTGGCAGGATAGAGCTTGTCGGCGTCCACGAACTGAAGGGCCTTGCGCAGGGTGTCGGCGACTTCTTCCGGCGTTTCCACGGTGTTGGTGGCCACGTCGATGGCCCCGACCATGACCTTCTTGCCGCGAATAAGCTCGATCAGGTCCATCGGCACACGCGAATTCTGGGCTTCGAGCGAGATGATGTCGATGCTGGACTGCTGCAGCTTGGGGAAGGCTTCCTCATACTGTCGCCACTCCGAGCCGAGGGTCTTCTTCCAGTCCGTATTGGCCTTGATGCCGTAGCCGTAGCAGATGTGGACTGCGGTCTCGCACTTGAGCCCTTCGGCGGCCTTTTCCAGGGCCGCGACACCCCAGTCGTTCACCTCATCGAAGAAGACGTTGAAGGCGGGTTCGTCGAACTGGATGATGTCGACGCCAGCGGCTTCAAGCTCGCGCGCTTCCTGATTGAGGATTTTGGCGAACTCCCAGGCCAGCTTTTCGCGGCTCTTGTAATGGTCGTCATAGAGGGTGTCGATCATAGTCATCGGTCCGGGCAGGGCCCATTTGATCGGCTGTTTGGTCTGTTGGCGCAGGAATTTGGCGTCGTCGACGAAGACCGACTTCGGACGGCTGACAGCGCCGACGACGGTCGGGACGCTGGCGTCATAGCGGTCGCGGATCTTGACGGTCTTGCGGGTTTCGAAATCGACGCCGTCGAGGTGTTCGATGAAGGTCGTGACGAAGTGCTGGCGCGTCTGTTCGCCGTCGCTGACGATGTCGATGCCGGCGTTCAGTTGATCGCTCAGGGACAGACGCAGGGCGTCCTGTTTGCCTTCGATCAGTTCGTCGCCTTGCAGTTTCCAGGGCGACCACAGCGTCTCGGGCTGGGCCAGCCAGGCGGGCTTGGGCAGGCTGCCGGCGGTCGAGGTGGGGAGAAGAGTTTTCATGGTGGCGACTTTGTTGTTCTGGGTCTGATCAGGCGGCGAAGTTGGCGGACCACTGGTCGAGAACGGCCTGATGCGGCTTGATGAACCGTTCCTCGACGAACTTGCCCTGTTCGACGGCCAGGCGGTTGCGTTCTTCGCGGTCGTAGACGATCCGGGTCAGCGAATAGTCCTGGTATTTCAGGCTGGGCTGATACTGTTCCGAGGCGGGCGAGTTGGCGTTGTAGATCTCGGGGCGATAGATCTTCTGGAAGGTCTCCATCGTGCTGATGGTGCTGACCAGTTCGAGATCGGTGTAGTCGGCCGTCAGGTCGCCGATATGGTAGAAGGCCAGGGGGGCCACGCCGTTTCGCGGCATGAAGTAGCGGACCTTCATCCCCATCTTCGCGAAATACTGATCGGTCGGCGAGAACTCGTCATTCTCATATTCGAGGCCCAGGGCAGGGTGTTCGGCGCCGGTCCGGTGGTAGGTCTTGTTGCTGGACACGCTCAGGCAGATGACGGGCGGCTTGCTGAAATTATCACGATAGGCGCGTGAGTTCAGGAAATGCTTGAACAGCTTGCCGTGCAGATCGCCGAATCCTGCTGGCGGACCAGCATTGGGGTGGGTCTTCAAATGCTCCGGCAGAACCACGCTGAAGTCATAGTCGCGGACGTAGGAGGAGAAGTTGTTCCCCACGACCCCTTCGATGCGCTCACCGGTGTTCTTGTCGATGATCGTCGTCTGAAGGATTTCGATCAGGGGGAAGGCCTCGCCGCTGTCACCGGCGACGACGCTCATCTCGACGGTGATGATCTGCAGTTCGACCGTGTAGCGATCGCCCTTTGGATTGTCCCAATGGGCCAATGAGTTGAAGCGGTTGTCGATCATCCGCAGGGTGTTGCGCAGGTTCTCCTGACGGCTCTCACCGCGCGCCAGATTGGCGAAGTTGGTCGTGATCCGCGTGTTCTCGGCAGGGCGGTAATCCTCGTCGAGCGCCGTGCGCTTGATGATGAAGGTGAATTCGCTGCTCGCCATGGTCTCTGCCGTTGATGCTGTGGCGAGACAGCGGACAGGGACGCGCGAACGCACACGCGGAATCGTTCCAGCGCAGCATTCATGCGACCTGGCCGGACACCCCGCCGGAGGACGTTATCTGTCGGGGCAGGTCTCCTGGCTCGCGGGTCACGGCTTCGGGTCCGGCCTTCCCGAGAGCGAATGCTCTCAGTGACACAAGATGGACCCTTAGCTCGCCGCTTACAGTTGCGGGGGCAGCACCGGCATCGCACCGGCTTCCCTCTTAGCTTCGCGCCGCCCGAGAGCGACGTGAAGAACCTCGACCATTGGAAATTGCCACAATCGCCGCTCATGTCAATCAAGATATAAAGATATCTTTATGTGATTATGCGATGTCGGTTCCCGTGCCGCGAACGGAAACGCGCCTGACGCATTCCATTGGCCAAGGGAGAAGCAACATGGCCGCACGTCCGACCTGGCAAGGGCATCTGAAACTGTCGTTGGTCACCTGTCCGGTGGCCCTCTTTACGGCGACGACCAGCACCAATGACGTGCGGTTTCACCTGATCAATCCGGACACCAACAACCGCATCCGCATGGTGCCGACGGACCCAGACACCGGGCCGGTGGAGCGCAGCGATCTGGTGCGCGGCTATGAGGTGTCCAAGGACGAATATGTTCTGTTCGACGACGCCGACTTCGATCAGGTCAAGCTGGAGAGCACCAAGACAATCTCCATCGACAGGTTCGTGGATGAAGCCGACATCGACCGCCTGTACTGGGCCGATCCCTTTTTTGTCGTGCCGGAAAAGGGGGCGGGCGTCGAAGCTTTCGCCGTCATCCGCGACGCCATGAAGAAACAGGGCAAGGTGGCGTTGGGGCAACTGGTGCTGCGTGGCAAGGAACGGCAGTTGGCGCTGGAAGTGCGCGACAAGGGTTTGATCGCCTACACCCTGCGCGCCCATGACGAGGTGCGCGACGCCGCCGACTATTTCGACGATATCCCGACGGTGAAGGCGGACGCCGACATGGTGGAGATCGCAGCGCGGATCATCGGCCAGAAGGAGGGCGACTTTGACGCCTCCCAGTTCAAGGATCGCTATGACGAGGCGCTGCGCGAGATGATCAAGGCCAAGGCCAAGGGCGGCAAGGGCCTGGTCGACATCGCAGAACCGGACGACACCAATGTCATCGACCTGATGGCGGCGCTGAAGAACAGCCTCAAGGGCGGCGGAGGCGACAAGAAGCCCGCTGCCAAGAAGGTGCCGGCGAAGAAGCCTGCGGCCAAGAAGAAGTCGGCCGCCTGATCCTTTACGGGCAAGGAGGAGAGAGGTTCAGAGGCCCATCTTCTTCAGCGCAGGTCTCAGGTTCGCCGCTGACGCGCGGAAGTCCGCCCATGGGTCCGACTTCTTCAGCAGGGCAGGGTAGGTCCACAGGTTGAAGGCCGCCGGGTCGAGGCCCGGCTTCACCTGGTCCCACGACAGAGGAAAGGCGATCCCGGCGCCGGGCCGCGCGCGCGGCGACCAGGGCGCGACCGCCGTCGCCATACGGCCGTTGCGCAGATAGTCGATGAAGATCTTGCCGCCCCGCGCCTTCTTGGCCAGGGTGGTGGTGAAACGGTCGGGCGCATCGACGCGGATCGCCTCTGAAACCGCCTTGGCGAAGGCCTTGTTCTGGTCCCAGGTCACCCGGGATCGGGCGTCGGTCTTGATGGGCGCGACCACATGCAGGCCCTTGCCGCCGGTTGTCTTGACGAAGGGCGTCAGGCCCAGGCCCTCCAGTCTCGCCTTCACCACCTTGGCCGCCGCGATGACGTCCGCGAAATCCAGGCCTTCGTCGGGATCGAGGTCGAAAGTGATCTGCTCCGGCGTCTCCGGGTCGCCAGGCTTGCAGCCCCAGGGATGCAGCTCCAGTCCGCCCGACTGGCCGATGGCGACCAGACCGCCGACATCGACGGCGGCGACATAGGGGGTCCGCGCCTTGACGTCGATCAGCTTCAGGCGCGGGTTCGATCCGCTCATGGCGTGCCGCTGGAAGAACATCTCGCCGCCTATGCCTTCGGGGGCGCGGATGATGGATGTAGGGCGATCCGCTACATGAGGCAGGATGCGCTCCGCCGCCGCCTCGTAATACCGCGCCAGGTCGGCCTTGGTGATCGCGGGCCGGTCGCCGACAGCGGGCCACAGCACCTTGTCAGGGCTGGACAAAGTGACGCCAGCGACCGTGACCTTGCCGGGTTTCGAGGTCGGGCGAACTGTCGTGGTCGTCTTCTTCTGCGGCTTCATGTCGGCGGGCGGCTGCGGGACCTGGGTGACCTCGGCGGCGGGCTTGTCCTCACGCAGCCCCTTGAACGCCGCCTGACGCAGCGACCCAGCCTCGGTGTATCCGCCGTGTTCGATCTCGGCGACCAGCACGGGTTTCAACCAATGGATGTCCTTGGCCGCCTTGGGTGCGCCCGGCCCGGAAAATGGGCTCTTGTCCGCCGCCTCGGCCTTCAGGGCCGGGACCAGGGTGCGGGTGACGGCCTCGCCATAGCCCGTTCCGACCCGACCCAGATAGCGCAAGCCCCCGTCCTTCCGCACCCCGACCAGCAGAGAGCGGAAGCGCGTGCCGCCCTCTGACGACCAGCCGCCGATCACCACCTCGTCGCGGCCCCGGCACTTGGACTTGACCCAGCTGGTTGATCGTCCGGCATGATAAGAGGCGTCCAGCTTCTTCGAAATCACGCCTTCCAGATGCATCCGGCAGGCGCTCTCCAGCACCGCCTGACCGGTCGAGGCGAAATGCTCGACATAGCGCAACCGCGCCGCGCCCGACTTGCCCACCCGGTCCACATAAGCCTGAAGCCGCGCCTTGCGGTGCGACAACGGCAGTTTGCGCAGATCCTCGCCGCCCTCGAACAGCAGGTCGAAGGCGAAATAGACCAGGCGGTCCGTGTCGGCGTCCGAGATCGCCGCCTGAAGCGCGCTGAAATCGGGCATGTGGTCGTCATCCAGCGCGCACAGTTCGCCGTCGATCACCGCGTCGGGCCAACCCGACGCATCCGACGCCAGTTCGGGAAACCGGTCGGTCCAGTCCAGGCCCTTGCGGGTTCTCAAGACCGCCTTGCCGCCGCCGACGCCGATCTGGATGCGATAGCCGTCGAACTTGATCTCATGCGCCCAGCCCGCCGCGCCGGGCGGATGATCGACGGCCTTGCACAGTTGGATCGGAACGAACGGCGGCGGTTTGGTCGCTGTGGACGCCGCCGCCTTGGTGGGCTTTGGCTTGTCGGGGCCCTTGCGTCCCGTCGGCTTGGAGGACGTCCACTGGGTCTCGCCATCGGCGATCTGGGCCAGCGACCGGCCTGTGGTGATCGAGGCGTCGATTTCGGACAGGGCGTCGCCTTCGCCCGCCACGGCGTATTCGTCCTTTTCCTTGAGCAGAAGCCAGTTGTTGCGCTGCTTTCCGCGCCCTTGGGGTTTGTCCCGATCCGCTTTCAGCCGGATCAGCGCCCATTTTCCCTTCAGCCGTTCGCCGTGCAGGATCATCTTGATCTGCCCCTTGGCCCAAGCGGCTTCCAGGTCCGGCTCCTGCGGCTCCCAGGTTCCGACGTCCCACATCTGCACGGTTCCAGCGCCGTAGTTGCCGCTGGGGATGGTCCCCTCGAACGATCCGTAATCCAGCGGATGGTCCTCAACCTCGACCGCCAGGCGTTTGACGGAGGTGTCACGCGACGGGGCCTTGGTCACGGCCCAGGATTTCAGGACCCCGTCCGCCTCTATGCGGAAATCATAGTGCAGCCGCGTCGCCGCGTGGCGCTGGATCAGAAAGCGGAGGCCGCCCTTGGATCGCGCAGCCTTGCGCCCCTTGGGCTCGGGCGTCTCCCCGAACCGTCGCTTGGCCTGATAGGTGTCCAGTTCGCCGCGCATGGGGTTGTAATCCCTGCCGGGCGAAAGCGTTGCGGGCCGCCTGAGTTGGGCGTCGAGCCCTGAGTTCGTCAAATAGTCGCGGCGGTCGTACAGTATAACGGATTGCCTGGGCGCTCGGATGACAGTATCCAGCCCGCGATGACATGGTCGATGGCGACATGGGCGAGACTGATTTTGGCGGTGACCTTGGTCGCGGCCGTGTTCTTTGTCGCCCCGATCGCTGACGCCGAGGTCTGTGCGCCGGAAAGCCCTTATGCGCACGCGGTTATTGACCAGGACTCTGGCGACGCCGACCAGGGCGGGCTGGGTGAAGGTCACGGCCTATGCGCCCACGGTCATTGCCATCACAACGGAACGGCGCGAACCGACGCCAGCGACGACATCGCTGTGCATATCCATGCGCGGCCCGTCCACGCCTTCCCCTCCAGTGATTTCCCGTCGTCGATTTCGCCCGACGGTCTGAAGCGCCCTCCCAGAGTCTGACCCGACGTCTGCGCCGTCGTGCGCGTGATCTCGTGTCAAACTGCTGGAAAATGACTCATGTCTGCCTCTCATCGTCGGCCGCCGCGCTTCGCGGTCGGCTGCGCGCTGGCCGCACTGTCGGCCGTTCTGGCCAGCCCCGCCTGGGCTGACCCGGCGCCTTCCTTCCCCGCCTTGCTGGCGCGGCTCGATCAAACCCCTGCAAGCCAGGAGGCCGAAGCCCTTTCGGAGGCCGCCGAGGCGCGGGTTCGCCAAGCCCGTGTCCGACCCAATCCGACGCTGGGCCTTGATGCCTCGAATGTTTTCGGAAGCGGGCCCTATCGGGGGCTCGACAATGCCGAAACCACCCTGTCCTTCAGTCAGGATCTGGAACTGTGGGGACGCCGAACCGCACGCATCAATGCGGCGCGGGCGGACGCGGGGACGGCGACCCTGCAGCGGGACCTGGCCGTTCTGAATGCAGCGGGACGCCTGGCCCAGGTCTATGCCGAGGCCGAGGCGGCGCAACGGCGTGCGGTGCTGGCGGAAGACAGCCTGAGCCTGACCATAGCCGATGCGCGTGCGGCGCTGATACTGGTTGAGCAGGGACGGGAGCCTCTGCTGCGCGGCATTCAGGGCGAAAGCGAAGCCGCAGCGGCGCGCGCCAGTCGCGATGAGGCCGTCGCCGAACGGGACGCTGCATTTGCACGGCTGACCGCCGTGGCCATGCTGCCTTCGCCGGTGACCGGCATCGACGCCAGCCTGCTGGATCGGTCGCCTGCCGCCGCATTCGCCGGATCAGCGGACCCGACGACTGTCCGTGTCGCGCAGGCCGAGCGAACAGCCGCAGAACGGCGGATCGACGTGGAGCGCATCCGCACACGACCGGACATCACCGCCAGCGTGGGGGTGCGCCGCTATGAGATGGAGGACGCCACCGCCCTGACGTTCGGCGTCAGCATGCCGTTGCCTCTGTTCGACCGAAACCGGGGCAATATCGAAGCGGCCCAGGCGGACTTCCGCGCGGCGGATGCGCGACTGGCCAGTGCGCGCCAGGAAGCACAGGCTGATCGTGCTGCGGCCCAGGCGCGTCTGGCCGCCTCGGTCAGCCGGGTTTCTGCGGCCGACGCCGGGGTGGGGTCCGCCGAGGAGGCCTATCGCCTGTCGCGGATCGGTTTTGACGCTGGGCGCATCTCGCAGCTTGAGCTGCGCGTCACCCGCGCGGCCCTGATCTCTGCGCGGACCACCGCTGTTGATGCGCGCCTCGCCCGCGTCCGCGCGGAAATCGAACTGGCGCGCCTGGACGGCCGCGCCCCTTTCCAAGGAGCTGAATGATGCGCCAGCGCACATCGAACAAGACGTTGCTGATCGGCGGGGCCGCCGCCGTCATTCTGTTGGCCGCCGGTGGTTTCTACCTGCTGTCGCGCGGGCCGGACGCGGCCCCCGCTGTCGCTGAGAGCAATGCTGCAGAGGCTGAAGGCCAAGCCGATGGGCCGGAAGGCTTTGTCGAGCTGAGCGAAAGCCAGATCCAGGGCGCCAACATCCTTGTCGTCGGCGTCGGACGGGGAGGCGGGGCCGAAGTGCAGTTGGCTGGCCGCGTCGAACCGATGGTTGACGCGCGCGCCGCCGTTGCGGCCTCGGTCGGCGGACGGGTCGAACGGGTTCTGGTGTCGCCCGGCCAGACGGTGCGGATCGGTCAGCCATTGGCCAGTCTTGTCAGCGGTGAAGCGGCGACCTTCCGCGCCGATGCTGACGCCGCAGCCGCCCAGACCGAGGCGGCGCGTCAGGTCTATGAGCGGAACCGCAATCTGGCGGAACAGGGCGTGGTGGCCCGACAGGAGGTGGAGGCGTCACGCGCGCAACTGCTCAGCGCTGAAGCGGGCGCCCGTGCGGCGCGTGCTCGGTCCAGCGCAGCCGGTGCGCCCAATGTCGCTGGTCGACTGAGCGTCACCAGCCCCATCGCCGGGGTGGTGACCAGCGTGCAGGTCGGACCGGGCGGGTTCGTCGCCCAGGGCGGCGTCGTCGCCGAGGTCACCAACCCCGCCAGAGTCGAACTGGTCTTCACCGCGCCGCCCGCCCTGGCTGTCGATGTGCAGGCGGGGGCGCCGCTGCGTGTCAGCGGCCCCGGCGGTGATTTCGACGCCGTCGTGACCGGGGTCGCGGCGGGCGCGGGCGGTGCGAACGGCGGCGCCGTCATACGCGCTCGGCCTACGGGGTCTGTCCTGCCGCCAGCCGGATCGGCTGTATCCGGGGCCATCGTCACCGGCGACACGACAGGCGGCCTGACCGTTCCAAGCGAGGCGGTGCAGACCGTTGACGGGAACACCGTCGTCTTTGTTCAGGTGGCCAAGGGCTTCCAGTCCCGTCCGGTGCTGGCCGGACGCCAGGCGGGCGGCCGGACCGAAATCCTGCGTGGTCTGACCGGGTCTGAACGGATCGCCGGAACCAACGCCTTCCTCCTCAAAGCCGAACTCGCCAAGGGCGAGGCCGAGCACGGTCATTAGGGGCGAAGCCGATGTTCAAATCCATCATTGAAGCATCAGTAAAGTTCCGGTGGCTCGTCGTCCTGGCTACGGCCCTGGTCGCGGCCTATGGACTGCTTGAGCTGACCCGGCTGCCTATCGACGCCGTGCCGGACATCACCAATCGCCAGGTCCAGGTGACCACGGTCGCCCCTGCGCTGGCGCCCGAACAGATCGAACGGCAGGTCACCTATCCCATCGAGACCGCCATGTCGGGCATCCCCGGCCTGACCTCGACGCGGTCGCTGAGCCGCAACGGGTTCAGTCAGGTGACGGTCATCTTCACCGACCAGACGGACATCTATTTCGCCCGTCAGCAGGTCGCCGAACGTCTGGCGGGCGCGCGCGAGGCCATGCCGGACGGGGTGGAGCCCGCCATGGCCCCGATCACCACGGGGCTTGGCGAGGTGCTGATGTGGACGGTCGATTACAAACCGTTCAACAGCGCGAACCTGGCCAAGCCGGGGCAGGCCGGGTGGCAGGCGGGCGGCGCCTATCTGACCCCGGAAGGCGATCTGCTTTCGACCCCACAGGAACGCGCCACCTATCTGAGGACGGTGCAGGACTGGGTCATCGTCCCGCAGATGCGCACGACCCAAGGGCTTGCGGGCGTCGATACGGTCGGCGGCTACGTCAAGGAATACGCCGTGCGGCCCGACGCCGCCCGACTGTCCGCCTATGGGTTGGGACTGGGTGATCTGATCCAGGCGCTGGACCGGGCCAACACCCAGGCCGGGGCCGGATATGTGCAGCGCGCCGGTGAGGCGCTGACGGTTCGGACAGACGCCCTTGCCTCGACCATTGAGGATCTGGCCCAGGCGCCGGTGGTCAATCGGAACGGCCTGATCGTGCGGGTCGCCGACGTCGCCACCGTGGAAATCGGCCAGGCGCCGCGCCTAGGCGGGGCCAGCCGCGACGGCCACGAGGCTGTTCTGGGAACCGCGCTGATGATCGCGGGCGGCAACAGCCGCACCGTGGCCCAGGCGGCGGGCGAGCGGCTGGAGGAGGTTCGCAAGACCCTGCCTGCCGGGATCGAGGCGGTGACGGTTCTGGACCGCAGCGCTCTGGTCAACTCGACCATCGCCACCGTGGCGCGCAATCTGAGCGAGGGTGCGCTGCTGGTCATCGTCGTGCTGTTCCTGCTGCTCGGCAACATTCGCGCGGCCAGCATCACGGCCCTGATGATCCCCATCAGTTTCCTGTTCGCCGTGATCGGCATGAATCGGTTCGGGATCAGCGGCAATTTGATGAGCCTGGGGGCGCTGGACTTCGGCCTGCTGGTCGATGGCGCGGTCATTGTGGTGGAGAGCACCCTGTTGATGCTGTCGCAGCGGCGGATTGATCTTGGCCGCGCGCTGACTCGGCGCGAGCGGCTTCAGGTCGCGGGGGCTGCGGCGCGCAAGATGGTCAAGCCCGCCGCATTCGGCCAACTGATCATTCTTCTGGTCTTCACCCCGCTGCTGATGCTGGAAGGGGTGGAGGGCAAGACCTTTGTGCCCATGGGCGCGACGGTCATGCTGGCTCTGGTCGGCGCCTTCATCTTCTCGTTCACCTTCGTACCCGCCATGACGGCCCTGCTGGTGCGCGATCCCAAGAAGGTCGAGGTGGATGCGCAAGGCCGCGCCCACGAGCATGAGACCTTCCTGCTGCGCCACGCGCGTCGCTGGCTGCAGCCGGCCATCCGCATGGCCGTCGATCGGCCCAAGATCGTATTGGCGTCGGCATTGGGCGCCGTAGTCGTCGGCGCACTGGCCTTCTCTTCGCTGGGGCGCGAGTTCATCCCGACCCTGGACGAGGGCGACATCGCCATGCAGGCCCTGCGCGTGCCTTCAGCGTCGCTGGAGCAGTCGCTGGCCATGCAGATGGCGCTGGAGCGGGCGATCACCGCCCAGCCGGAAGTGGAGACCATGTTCTCACGCACCGGCACGGCAGAGGCCGCCGTGGACCCTATGCCGCCCAACATCTCCGACGGCGTCATCGTCTTGAAGGACCGCAAGGACTGGCCCGATTCCGGGCTGGAGAAGGATGCGCTGCTGGAGCGGTTCGAAACCCTGGCCAATCAGCAGATCGGCAATGCGTTCGAGTTCAGCCAGCCGATCGAACTGCGCTTCAACGAACTGATTTCCGGGGTGCGGACCGATCTGGCGGTCATGGTCTATGGCGACGATTTCGACACCATGCAGCGCGTCGCCGATCAGGTGGCCGTGGCCCTGCGAGAGACGACGGGATCAGCCGACGTACGGGTTGAACAGGCTTCCGGCCTGCCGACCCTGACAATCAGCGTCGACCGGATCGCGGCCGCCAACTACGGTCTGTCCGCAGCCGACGTGTCCGAGGCGGTCTCGGCCGCTATCGGCGGCGCGGAGGCGGGGCGGATATTCGAGGGGGACCGCCGCTTTGACGTGGTGGTGCGCCTGCCTGACGACGCGCGCAATGATCCTGCGGCGCTGGCGGCCCTGCCCATTGTCTCGACCACGGGCGTGATCACGCCCCTGTCGTCGGTCGCGCGCATCCAGAGCGCCGAGGGGCCAAACCAGATCAGCCGCAGCAATGGCAGCCGTCGCATGGTGGTTCAGGCCAATGTGCGCGGTCGCGATCTGGGCGGCTTCGTCGCCGACGCCCAGCAGAAGGTGGAGAAGATTCAGCTGCCCTCCGGCGTCCGTCTGACCTGGGGCGGTCAGTTTGAGAATCTGAAGCGGGCAGAGCAACGTCTGGGTCTGGTCATCCCGATTGTCTTCGTCCTGATCGGGGTGCTGCTGTTCATGGCGTTGGGCTCGTTCACGGAGGCGGGGCTGGTGTTCGCCTGCGTGCCCCTGGCCTTGATCGGGGGGGCGTTGGCGTTGCTGTTGCGCGGCATGCCGTTCTCTGTGTCCGCCGCCGTGGGATTCATCGCCGTGTCGGGGGTGGCGACCCTGAACGGGCTGGTCCTGATGCAGGCCATCCGTGAGCGGCTTCAGGCGGGGCTGGCGCCCCGAGACGCGGCGATTGAAGGGGCGTCCAGCCGTCTTCGGGCTGTACTGACGACCGCCCTGGTCGCCATCGTCGGCTTCATCCCCATGGCCATCGCCCATGGCGCCGGGGCGGAGGTTCAAAAGCCGCTGGCCACCGTGGTCATCGGCGGGCTGCTGACGGCGACGGCCCTGACCCTGCTGGTGCTGCCGACCTTCGCAGCCAGGACGGTGCGCCGCCGCAAGGACGAAGGGCACGAAGAATGACCGCCGCTACTCAGAACAACCGCCCGCACGCAAAGGAGATCGCCGAATGACCCGCCAAATCCCATGCAGCGAAACGGCCGACCGCCATGACCATGAAGGCGGTGCAAGCCACGACCACGGCGACGGCGGTTTCCTGGGCCCTAATACGGAGTTGATCTTCGCCCTGGCCTCGGGGGCGGCGCTTGGCGTTGGATTTGTGCTGGAGCAGTGGGTGTCCGGCATTCCGTCGTGGCTGCCCCTGGCCCTGTTCCTTCTGGCCTACGGGTTCGGCGGCTTCTTCACCGTGCGCGAAGCGGCCGAGAACCTGCGGCGCAAGCGCTTCGAGATCGACACGCTGATGCTGGTCGCCGCAGCGGGGGCGGCGGCCTTGGGGGCCTGGGCCGAGGGCGCGCTGTTGCTGTTCCTGTTCAGCATCGGCCACGCGCTCGAACACTACGCCATGGGCCGGGCCAAGCGCGCGATTGAGGCGCTGGCGGAACTGGCGCCCCGAACCGCCCATGTGCGGCGGGGCGGCCAGATCGTCGAACTGCCCGTAGAGGCGCTGGAGGTTGGGGACGTGGTGGTCGTGCGTCCCAATGAGCGGCTGCCCGCCGATGGTTTCGTTGTGGCGGGCGCCAGCAGCATCAACCAGGCGCCCGTCACCGGCGAAAGCATCCCTGTCGACAAACAGCCCGTCGCCGACGCCGCCAGCGCGCGGGCGCGACCGGCCCAGATCGGCGCCGCATCCCAGGTCTTCGCCGGCACGATCAACGGCGCGGGCGCCATCGAGATCGAGACGACACGGAAATCGAGCGACACCACCCTGGCCAAGGTGGTGCGCATGGTCAGCGAGGCGGAGACGCAGAAGTCGCCGACCCAAAGGTTCACCGACCAGTTCGCGCGCGTCTTCGTGCCGCTGGTGCTGGTGCTGGCCTTCCTGCTGCTGTTCGCCTGGGTCGTGGTGGACGAACCGTTCCGCGACAGCTTCTATCGCGCCATGGCCGTGCTTGTGGCGGCCAGTCCGTGTGCGTTGGCCATCGCCACGCCCAGCGCCGTTCTGTCCGGCGTGGCTCGTGCGGCGCGCGCCGGGGTGCTGATCAAGGGCGGGGCGCCGCTGGAGAATCTGGGCTCCCTGAGCGCCGTTGCCTTTGACAAGACCGGAACACTGACGGAGGGACGCCCGCGCATCACCGACATCGTGACTGTGGCGACGATCACGCAGGACGATCTGCTGGCGACAGCCGTCGCTGTCGAACGGCTGAGCGATCACCCGCTGGCCGAGGCCATCGCGCGCGATGGGCGCGCACGTCTGGGCGACGCCCCAATGGCGACGGCGACGGATCTCAAGAGCCTGACGGGCAAGGGGGTTACGGCCTTGCTGGACGGCGAGACGATCTGGATCGGCAAGCCCGAGATGTTCGGCGCCGACGGTGTGGCGGCGCTGGGTGATGAGACGGCTTCGGTCGTCGCTCGACTGCGCGAGCAGGGGCGGACCCTGATGGTGGTGCGGCGCGGCGCACAGGACCTGGGCGTGATCGGGCTGCTGGACACGCCGCGCGCTGAGGCCGAGCCGACGCTCAAGGCGCTGCGGGCGCTGTGCATCGAGCGAATGATCATGATCTCCGGTGATCACCAGCAGGCCGTTCAGGCGGTCGCCGGGCAGGTCGGTCTGACCGAAGCCTGGGGCGACCTGATGCCGGAGGACAAGGTGGACGCCATCAAACGCCTGCGTGCAGACGGCAAGATCGCCATGGTGGGCGACGGGGTGAACGACGCCCCCGCCATGGCCACGGCGACGGTCGGCATCGCCATGGGCGCGGCAGGTTCGGACGTTGCGCTGGAGACGGCTGATGTCGCGCTGATGTCCGATGATCTGTCGCAACTGCCGTTCACCGTGGGCCTGAGCCGACGCACGCGGGCCATCATCCTGCAGAACCTGATCGTCAGTCTGGGCGTCATCGCCTTCCTGGTGCCGGCGACCATATTCGGCCTGGGAATCGGTCCGGCGGTCATCCTTCACGAAGGATCGACGCTGCTGGTGGTGATCAACGCCTTGCGGCTGCTGGGCTATCGGAACCGTGCGGAAAAACGGGGGGCTGTCAGTCCAGCCCTGTCCCCACAGTCGGCATGAGGGTTTCAGGCCTCGCAATCGCTTGAAACTGGCGGGACGTCGGATTCCCGACGTCCCGCCAAGAAAACGCGCTCCTAACGTCCCGGCAGGGGCGGCAGGGACCCGATCACGCCGTCGGGGCGGGCGACGGCCAGCATCCGCTGATAGGCGGGGCGTTGCTCGATCTTTTCACGCCAGGCGGCCAGGTGCGGGAACTGGCTGATGTCGGCGATCCTGGTCGAGGTGGCGACGTTCAGCGGGAACAGCATCATGATGTCCGCCGCCGAGAACTCGGCGCCGCCGAAGTAGGGATGGCGGCTGAGATAGTCTTCGGCGAAGCGGATGGTGTCTTCGGCGTCGACCAGCGGACTGGGGCTGGTCGAGCGGCGGATCATCTCGACGCGATAGTCGCCGATCACCCGCGCCGCGAACGAACCCTCGGAATAGTGCATCCACTGCAGATAATAGGGGAAGTCCGGGGAATCGACGGCGGGGCGTAGACGACCATCGCCGTGGCGGGCGAGCAGCATCTCCAGAATGGCGCCCGATTCCACGATGACCTGATCGCCATAGAGGACGGTCGGCGCCACCGGCATCAGGGGATTGAGGGCGCGGATCTGGGCCATTGAACCGCGCAGGTCGCCGCGCTTGTATTCCAGCGTATAGGGCAGGCCCAGTTCTTCACACAGCCAGACGACGCGCTCGGAGCGGCGGCCTTCCAGGTGATAGATGGTCAGGATCGGCTTGGTCTCGGATGCGGCAGGCTGGGGCTGGGATGCGGCCATCGATGGCGAGGCGGCCATACCCAGGCCCAGGGCGCAGGCGAGAGCCAGGCTGGACAAGGCCGTTGCGCGGCGCCGTGTCGGCGGATGGAGGCGGGCGGTGGTTTTCATCATCTGTTCTCGTGGTTCTGGTTGAAGCCGGTCGGGGTGCGCGCGACTAGAAGCGCGTCGACAGGCTGACGCTGAAGCGGCGCACGGAATCGGGGCTGAAGAACTGGACATAGCCGCCGGGGTTCAGGGCCGTGGACGGCGAGGGGGCGATCATGGCGGCGAAACGTTCGTCCAGCAGATTGCTGCCGAGTAGGGCCAGGGTCCAGCGGGCGTCCTGGCTGGAGACCGCGATGCGGGCGCCCAGCAGGCCATAGGCTTTCTGGATCGTGCCGGGGTCGCCGCTGGGCGCGAAGTTGACGTCGCTCTGCCAGTTCCAGTTGACCTGACCGGCCATGTGCAGCCCGGCGCCCACGTCGCGTTGATAGGTGACGGTCGTGCCGTAAACCCATTCCGCGACGCCTGCCAAAGACAAGCCGCCCGCGTT
Source organism: Brevundimonas nasdae (assembly GCF_019395145.1). Taxonomy (NCBI): domain Bacteria; kingdom Pseudomonadati; phylum Pseudomonadota; class Alphaproteobacteria; order Caulobacterales; family Caulobacteraceae; genus Brevundimonas; species Brevundimonas nasdae. Next base: position 1,637,257 of record NZ_CP080034.1, on the reverse strand, counting down.
GAAGAAGCCGTCTGGCGATGTGGGATTGGCGGGAGGGGTGGTGCAGGGTCCGCCCTGGGACACCTTGGGTTGGCCGAAATAGCACTGGACGCCATTGAAATCGACGTAGTGGCCGTCGGTGTAGGCGCCGCCTGCCGTGATGGTCAGTTCCGCAGTCGGGCGGGCGATCAGGTTGAACTCGACCCCCTTGGTCTTGATCTCGCCGGCGTTGGTGATGCGCGTCGAATAGGTGGGGCTGGACAGGTCCGACACCTGGGCCTGGAAGTCTTTGACCGTGGTGCTGTAGAGCGCCAGATTGGCGACCAGACGACGATCCAGGAAGGCGGTCTTCAGGCCCAGCTCATAGCTGGTCGGGATTTCCGGCTGGACCCGCTGGTCGGCGGTGGCGGATGCGGCGCTGAGGCCGCTGAAGCCCGGTCCCTTATAGCCGCGCGAAATGGTGGCGTAGGCCATCATGTCTTGGGCCAGACTATACCGGGCGCTGGCTCTCCACGACAGGTTATGGGCGTCCACGCTCTGTTTGAACTGCAGCGGGACAGAGCCGGGGATCGGCATGGTCCCAGGCGTCAGGGCGCGGCGGTAATCCAGCTCGGCGTCGTCCCAGGTCGAACGGGCGCCGACGATGATGTCGAGACGCGGCGTGGCGTGCCATGTGCCCTGGCCAAAGACGGCGAAACTGGTGGAATCGACGTCGTTGTAGGTCGAGTTTTCGAACACCGTGTTCAGGCTGGCGCCCGGAACGATGGGGATGACCTGCCCCTGCGAGGCGGGGACGATCCAGTTCAGATTGCCGCGCTGGCGGATCAGGGATGATGCGGTCGAGTTGTAATAATAGAGGCCTGCCACATAGTCGAAATGCTGGCCGATGGGCGAGGTCAGGCGCAGTTCCTGGGTGAACCAGTCCGTCTTGTTCGCCCCGCCGTTGCTGTCGATGTAGTTGACGGCGGTCATGTCGCCGTCAGACGCGCCATGGGCATCGAACTGGCGATAGGCGGTTATGGAGGTGATCGTGTGGTCGCCCAGGGCGTAGTCCACCTGGATCGAGGCACCCTGCGCATAGCTGTCGCCGACGACCGGGCCGCTGGCTGTCCAGGTTTTTGGGCCCAGCGACGACGCCGTAGCGGTCATTCATGACGGTGGGCGCAAAGCCGGGCGTGACCTTGCGATAGGTCGACTGGCAGCAGAAGCCGTCGCTCTCGGTGCGGTCGGCCGAGATATAGACCGTCAGGTCCTCATTGGGTTTCCAGAGATATTTCAGCGTCAGGCTGGAGACATTCTGAGGGTCGGTTCTGACGCCGTCCTGGAACAGGTTGCGGATCAGACCGTCGCGCTCGTGGTGCGAGGCGACGATGCGCAGGGCCGAGTTCTCAGTCAGGGCGACGTTGCCGATGGCCTGGACGATGCGTGTGCCGCGGTTGCCGATCTGAACATCCAACTCGCCCTCGGTGGCGTCCAGCTTGGGGCGTTTGGTGATGAAGTGAACTAGGCCTGCCGAAGCGTTTTTGCCGAACAACATGCCCTGCGGCCCGCGCAGGATCTCCACCCGGTCGATGTCGCTGAGGGTGGACAGGCCGGACGGGACCGCCAGAACCACGCCGTCGACGACGGTGGAGATGCTCTGTTCGATGCCGGCCGAGAAGCTGCTGGTGCCGACGCCGCGAATGGACAGGCCCGAGGCGCTGCTGCTCAAGCTTTGCTTGAAGCGAACGCTGGGATCGATCAGTGACAACTGCGACGGCTGGGTGATGTTCAGGTTCTGCAGCGTCTCCCCCCGGACCGCCGTGATGGCTATCGGGACGTTCTGGACGTTTTCAGCGCGGCGCTGAGCCGTGACGACGATGTCGTCGACAGTGTTGGCCGGGGGCGGCGCAGTCTGCGCCCAGGCGGCGGAGCCGGCGGAAAGCGCCGCGACGACCAGTCCGGCGCCGATGGCGGGTTTTCCGCGCGCATAGAGGGGCGTGTTTTGACCTTTAGGCATGCATTTCTCTCCCTGTCGCTGTGCGACTTATTTTTGAAAGTTTCTTGGTTGCAGGCCGGGCGGATTGAGCCGCCGGTCCGCAGTCTTGATGCAGGCTTTGACGGGGGCGGCAGAGATCGCGCCGCGCCCGTGCAGGCGGCTTGTGCCGGTGGTTTTCTCCCTTCCGGACAACGTTTTGAGCATTAAGTGACGTTAACGTCACTTATGGGCTGCGGCAATGATATTCTGGTCAGGCCTGGGCGCTGGGGCGGGCGGAGACGCGGGCGTGCCAGGCCCAGACGACGGTGGAGGATTCAGGAATGTCGACGCCGATCATTCGACCGAAATCGATTGCGGTCAGGGCGACGATGTCGGCGATCGAATAGTCGTCGCCAGCAATGAAATCGCGGCTCTCCAACTCGCCATTTAGCCAGAGATAGAACTCGTCGATGCGGGGTCGATTGGACTCGCCGAAGTCCTTGTACTGGACCAGCAGGGCGGCTGTGAGCGGGTGGGTGTGGCGCCAGATGTTGGCGATCGGGATCATCAGCCGCAGTTCGATGCGCCGACACCACATGTCGATCAGGGCCTTGTCCTTCGCGTCCCGCCCGAACAGGGGTGGTTGGGGGTGCGTCTCTTCCAGGTAGCGGCAGATGCTGACGCTTTCGCTGATGTAGCTGCCGTCATCCAGTTCCAACACCGGGACCTGGCCCAGGGAGTTCTTCTCCAGAAACTCCGGCGTCTTGTGCGCGCCTTCGCGCAGCGACACGCGCTCGTGCTCAACCTCAATGTTCTTCTCGGCCAGGAAGATTCTGACGCGTCGTGGATTCGGGGCGGGGTTTTGGTCGCCGTACAGTTTCATCGGAACTCGCGCTGATCGCCAGATTTCGGCCCGACCACGACGGCGGGGCATTTAGTGACGGTATCGTCACCTAGTGGCGCTGGGCAATCGGAAACTGGCGGTTTAACCGGGTTTCAGGCGATATTTTTCGTTCTGGGCGGGGCGTATTTCGCCCTCAGCGCCTCGCAGGCCGCGACAACCGAAACGACCAGGGTTTCGATCAGGGCTTCGTCGTCCTCGCCATTGCGCGCGGACAGGATTCCGGCGGCGCCGCTGACGATGAACCAGGCCATGTGTTCGGCCTGTCGCTGGGGCAGGCGATAGGCGGCCTGAAGGCCTGCCGCCCAGCCCTGGGCGGTGGCGCGCTGGGCGGCGCGGGCGCGAGAGGCGAGGGGGCCGTTGTCGCCGGCCAGTCGGGTGAACAATTGGCCCTGTTCATCGGCCAGACGGAACCACTGTCGGCAACCGCCGCGTATCCAGTCCTCCAGACGGGCGTCCGGCTTCATGTTCTCGCGGGCATGGTCGACATAGGCCTGCATTTCACGGTCGAACAGCGCGCCCAGCAGGTCGTCGCGGTCCTTGAAGTAGCGATAGCCCAGCGACTTGGCCACGCCGCAGCGCGCCGCGACGCCGTCCATGGTCACAGCCGAAACGCCATCCTCAACGACGATTTCCGCAGCGGCGTCCAGAAACCGCGTGCGTCGTTCGGCGCCCTTCAATCGTGTCTGCTTCACGCCCTGCCTCGGTGAGCCAATGTGACGGCTGTCGAGGAAGGGAGCTGGGGACATGGCCGCCCTGCTCAGGCGCCATATGGTGACCCGTTTCTCCGCGCCTGCGAACAGCCTGCGGTCGTCCGCGCGCAGGCGGGCGACAGACCGCAGTACGCCTCTCGGCTTGGCGGTGGCAATGGGGCGCGCCAACCGGAGGTCTGTTCCGATGGCGAGGGTCAGGCCGCGCATTCGCCGACCAGCGCGGCCTTGAGTTCAGTTTTGATGATCTTGCCCGCTGCATTTCGGGGCAGCATCGCCGTTTGAATGCGGATGTCGGCAGGGACCTTGAAGGCGGCCAGACGTTCGGCGACGAAGGCTTTCAGCGTGTCGGCCGAAGCCGTCTCTCCGGGGATCAGGGTGACGAAGGCGACGGCCTCTTCGCCCAGCACGGGATGCGGGCGGGCCACCAGGGCCGCTTCGGCGACGGCCGGGTGGCTGTAGATGGCGTCCTCCACCTCCTGGCAATAGATGTTCTCGCCGCCGCGGATGATGATGTCCTTCTTGCGGTCGACGATGAAGACGAAGCCTTCTTCGTCGATGCGGGCGATGTCGCCGGTGCGGACCCAGCCGTCGACAAAGGTTTCGGCGGTGTCTTCGGGCCGGTTCCAGTAGCCGGTCACGATATTGGGGCCATAGACCAGCAGCTCGCCCTGCTCGCCGACGGGCAGGGTGCGGCCTTCCTCATCCACCACCTTGACCTCGCCGACCGGAAGGGCGGGGCCGCAGCTGGCGGGGCGTCGGGAATAGTCCTGACCCGCGTGGTGGGTGTGGGCGGCGCTGGTCTCGGTCATGCCCCAGCCCGAGCCGGGGGCGGCATGGGGCGTGTCGCCGTCGATGCGGCGGACCAGTTCTGTGGGCGCGGCGGCGCCGCCGTAGCTCATCAACTCCAGCGACGACAGGTCGTAGCGGTCGCGGTCGGGATGGGTCATCAGGGCGATGGCTACGGCTGGCACGCCGCCCGCCGAGGTGATGCGTTCCCGCTCGATCAGGGCCAGGGCCTCGCCCGCATCGAAGCGGCGCTGGCAGACCAGCTTCTGCCCAATGGCCATCGCGACCAGCAGGACGGCGTTGCACCCGGTGGTGTGGAAGAAGGGGATGGAGGCCAGCCCGGCGCCCTGGGGCGCATCCGGGGCGGGCGGCTTGGGCGTCTCGCCCCGACGCAGCATGGTGCGCACGATCGAGAACTGGATGGCCATCAGGCCGCATCCGGCGTTGCGATGCGTGCCCAGCGCACCCTTGGCCCGACCGCTGGTGCCCGAGGTGTAGAACAGGGTGGCGGGGGTCTCTGGCGTCAGTTCGACATCGGGCATCAGGCCTTCGGGCAGGGCAGGCCATTGGACCGGGGCGCCGATGACGGCCTCAAGCGCCGTGACGCGCGCGTCCTCCGGCAGGGCGTCCGTGCGGCAGGCATAGACACGCTTCAGGGCCGGGGTCTGGTCCAGCAGGGGCAGGATGGCCGCCAGACGCTCGGGGTCGACGATCGCGGTCGTGGCGCCGCTGTCGTTCAGACCATGCAGCAGTTCGGCGCTCGACCACCAGGCGTTCAGCGGCGCGACGATCGCGCCGATCAGGGCGCCGGCGAAGAAGGCCACCGGCCATTCCGGCAGGTTGCGCATGATGACAGCCACGCGGTCGCCCGGCTGGACGCCCTGGGCCTGAAGCTCGGCCGCCAAGGCCAGGGCGGCGCGTTTGAAGGCGTCAAAACTGACCCGGTCTTGCTCATAGACCAGAAAGGTCTTGTCGCCGTGAGACGCAGCGACCTGGAAGGTCTGGCGCAGGGTCGAAGGGGCGTTTTTCCACCACTTGACCGTGCGGCCGTCGATCTGGACGTCCTCGATTTCGAACGGAGAGCCAGGCTGGGTCAGCAGGCTGTGCGCCTGCTGCAGGCTCATCGCTGGCCATGCGGGGGCGGACCCTGACGGCGAGGCGGATTGGGCGCTTTGGGTCGTCACGGTCGTTTCCTCTACTGCTGGCCCGTTTGCCGGGCTCTTGAGTATTTTGAACGCACAGCCTCCCCGGAAGCGATGGCGGCCGCGACCGGATGTGCTGTAGTTTCGAACTTGAGGTATGATCGAGATTGGAGTCAAGCCAATCCGTTCCAAGCCCCAGGACGCAGACCGCACATCGGGGCCATAGGCGCTGAAAATATTGATACAAGAGAATTGAACCGGGGTGACGGCGCCGGGTTTCAGGCCGCATATCCGGGGCTTGCGTCCGTCGTCCGCAGCCGATACTCCAAATATCGAATATTTGGTATGGCAACCGAAGCGCAGCGGCGCTTCAACCTCAGGAGACGCGCGTGGACTTTCAGCTTTCGGACAGGGAGACGCATTTCCGCGATCGGGTGAAGGCGTTCATCGACACCCGCATCCGTCCGCGCCACGCCGATTATCTGGCCCAGCAGCGCGAGGGCGAACGCTGGAAGGTCATTCCGGTGATCGAGGAGATGAAGGTCCACGCGAAGGCCGAGGGGCTGTGGAACCTGTTCATGCCTCCGACCAGCGGCGCGCCCCATGTGGACGACAGCTTCGTGTTCGAGGGTACGCAACTGTCCAATCTGGAATACGCCCTGTGCGCCGAAGAGATGGGCAAGGTCGAATGGGCGTCCGAGGTGTTCAACTGCTCCGCGCCCGACACCGGCAATATGGAAGTGCTGAATCGATACGGCACGCTGGAGCAGAAGGAGCGCTGGCTGCGTCCGCTGATGAACGGCGAAATCCGCTCGGCCTTCCTGATGACCGAACCGGAAGTCGCTTCGTCCGACGCCACCAACATCCAGACCCGGATCGAGCGGGACGGCGACCACTATGTCATCAACGGCCGCAAATGGTGGTCGTCGGGCGCGGGCGATCCGCGCTGCAAACTGGCCATTGTCATGGGCCGCACCAATCCCGAGGCGGCGCGTCACCAGCAGCAGGCGCAGATTCTGGTCGACCTCTCGACCCCCGGTGTCCGCATCGAGCGGATGCTGTCGGTCTATGGCTATGACCACGCACCGCACGGCCATGCCGAAATCGCGCTGGAGAATGTGCGGGTGCCGGTCGAGAATCTGGTGCTGGGCGAGGGGCGTGGTTTCGAGATTTCGCAAGGACGGCTTGGCCCGGGCCGCATCCATCACTGCATGCGCACCATCGGCGCCGCCGAAATGGCGCTGGAGGCCATGTGCCGTCGACTGGTCAGCCGCGTCGCCTTCGGCAAGCGGATCAGCGACAATAACGTCTGGGAAGAGCGGATCGCCCGCGCCCGCATCGATATCGAATGCAGCCGCCTGCTGTGTCTGAAGGCCGCCGACATGATGGATCGGGCGGGCAACAAGTCGGCCCAGCTGGAGATCGCCCTGATCAAGGTGCAGGCGCCGACCATGGCGCTGAAAATTCTGGACGACGCCATTCAGGCGCACGGCGGCGGTGGTGTGTCGGGGGATTTCGAGTTGGCGGCGGCCTGGGCGGGCATCCGCACCCTGCGCTTCGCCGACGGTCCGGACGAGGTGCACAACCGCGCCATCGCCCGCGCCGAACTGGGCAAGTACGAGGACGTCGCCGCGCCGCGTCCAGAGTGGACCCACCGCTAACAGCCGCCGCCATTTGGCCTCAAGGCCGCATCGCATTTCAGGGTTTACGCATGTCTCAATTCGATCTGGCCGGTAAGGTCGTCATCATCACCGGCTCGTCGCGCGGCATCGGCAAGGCGGCGGCGGAAGAACTGGCCGCCAATGGCGCCAAGGTCGTCATCTCCAGCCGTAATCAGGACGCCTGCGACGTCGTGGCGGCCGAAATCAACGCGCGTCACGGCGATGGAACGGCCATCGCCGTCGCCGCCAGCATCGCCCATAAATCCCAGCTGGAGACTCTGGTCAGCGAGACGCGCAAGGCTTTCGGGCGCGTCGATGTCGTGGTCTGCAACGCCGCCAGCAATCCGCACTATGGCCCGATCGGCACCATCACTGACGAGCAGTTCCGCAAGATCTTCGACAACAACGTGCTGTCGAACCACTGGCTTATTCAGATGGTCATCGGCGAGATGGTCGAGCGCAAGGAGGGTTCGATCATCATCATCTCCTCGGTCGGCGGCTTGCGCGGCTCGGACATAATCGGCGGCTATAACGTCTCCAAGGCGGCGGACTTCCAGTTGGCGCGCAATCTGGCGGTCGAATACGGGCGCCACAACGTCCGCATCAACTGCATCGCGCCGGGTCTGGTCCGCACCGACTTCGCCAAGGCGCTGTGGGAAGACCCCAAGGTCGAAAAGTCCATGACCTCCGAGACCCCGCTGCGCCGCATCGGCGAACCGCATGAGATCGCGGGGGCGGTGACCTTCCTGGCCTCGTCGGCCTCGACCTTCATGACCGGGCAGGCGCTGATCGTGGACGGCGGCGCGACGATCCGATCCTGATCGAAAGCGGGGTCAGCCTGATGCTCGCAGCATCAGGCTGACTTTCCCCCGAGATTGGGTCCCGTTTTAGTGGGTCCGTTTTATTGGGCCCGTTTTATTGGGTATGTATCGCCAATGAGCAGCACGGATATCGAGCCTGCGGAATCGCGACGCCCCGCCCGCTATCACGCCAAGCGCGAGGCCATTCTCGCCGCCGCCGCCCTGGCCATCAACGAGCAGAGCGCCAAGGGTCTGACGCTGGCCGACGTGGGGCGCAGGGTCGGGCTGACCACGACCAGCGTCACCTATTATTTCAAGAAAAAGGAAGATCTGGCGGCGGCCTGTTTCAGCCGGACGCTGGACAAGCTGCTGGAGATTCTGGACCAGGCGTTGGAGGAGCCGACCCCCCAGTTGCGGGTGCGGCGTTATCTGTCGCTGCACATGGCGCGGCTGGCCCGGATTCAGGCGGGGCAGGAGGCGCCCTTCGCGGTGCTGTCCGATCTGCGCGCCATGGAAGACCCGCTGCGCGGCCAACTGCTGGCGGGCTGGCGCACCGTGTTCCGGCGGACCCGCAGCCTGTGGGGCTCGCCCGCGACGCGGGTTCACGCGGACCTCTACGGCGCCCGCGCGCATCTGTTGCTGGAGAAGACCTTCTGGCTGCCGGTCTGGCTGGACCGATATGACGCGCACGAGTTCGATCGGCTGGAAGCGCGCATGATGCAGTTGCTGACGCACGGCGTCGCAGCCGAAGGGCAGTCCTGGGCGCCGGAGCTGATCCCTCTGGTGCAGATTCAGGACGATGAAACGGTCAATCGCGACGCCTTCCTGCGCGTCGCCACGCGCCTGATGAACGAGGTCGGCTATCGCGGCGCGTCGGTTGAACGGATATCGGCCGAACTGAAGGTCACCAAGGGCAGTTTCTATCATCACATGGACGCCAAGGATGACCTGATCACCGCTTGTTATGACCGCAGCTTCAACATCATGACCACGGCGCAGCGTCTGTCGGACACGGTGGCGGGCAACCACTGGCGTCGGCTGTCCAGCGTTCTGGCCAGCATACTCAATCTTCAGTTGGCTAATGGCGAGGGGCTGCTGCGCACCACAGCCCTGACCAGTGTTCCAGCGCATGAGTTCGCCCTGATGCTGGAACGGTCGCACCGGATCGCCCAGTCCTATGCGGGCATGATCAGCGACGGCGTCGCCGAGGGGTCGATGCGGCCTGTCGATCCCTTCATCGCCAGTCAGGGTTTGGTCGCGTTGCAGAACGCCGCCTTCGACATGCGGAGTTGGGCTTCGACAATGCCGAGAGAGCGTGCGGTGGCCCTGTACGCCTCCAGCCTGGCCTTCGGCATGTTTGATGATCGGGTGCTTGAGGCGCTCTGAGGCGGTTCGTCGGCGTATTCCGCAGTCTTGCAGCCGTGGGCATACCCATTTTTCGATTTATGCCTTGATGCGTCCTGAGAAATGCTCCATCCCAAGGCGTCAGACAGCCGTCATTACGGCCGCGACCCCTATTTCCGCGTCGGCGAACACGCTGCCGCGTTCCCAAGCCGCCGCATGGCGTGACCAGACTGGAAAGACGGACCATGACCGACATCGCTTCCGGCATCGAACTCAGAACCCTGATCACCTCTGAGGGGCAGTTGCGGCTGTCGCTGGAGCGGGTTTCGGTTCCTCAGCCCGCAGACGGTCAGATTGTCGTGCGGGTCGAGGCTGCGCCGATCAGCCCGTCCGACCTCGCGCTTCTGCTTGGTCCTGCTGACCTCAGCACGGCGCGGGCCGAAGGGACGGCGGACAGCCCGGTTCTGGTTGCCGACGTGCCGCAGCGCCGACTGGCCATCATCAAAGGGCGGCTGGATCAGTCGATGCCTGCGGGCAATGAGGGCGCAGGAACCGTCATCGCGGCGGGCACCAAGGCCGAGCATCTGCTTGGCAAGACGGTCGCCATCGTCGGCGGGCCGACGTTCGCCCAATATGTCACCGTGCGCGCCCATGACGCCCTGGTGCTGCCGGAGGGCGCGACCGCCGTCGACGGCGCATCGGCCTTCGTCAATCCGATGACGGCGCTGGGCATGGTCGAGACGATGCGCCGCGAAGGCCATACGGCGCTGGTCCACACCGCCGCCGCCTCGAACCTGGGGCAGATGTTGAACAAGATCTGCCTGGCCGACGGCATCGGCTTGGTGAACATCGTCCGCAGTGCGGAACAGGCGGCCCTGTTGCGCGATATCGGCGCGAAACATGTGATCGACAGTACGTCGGAAAGCTTTGAAGCCGACCTGGCCGACGCCATCGCCGCGACCGGCGCGACCCTGGCGTTTGACGCCATCGGCGGGGGCAAGCTGGCCGGGCAAATCCTGAATGCGATGGAGATCGCGGTCATCCGCTCCGGCGCGCCCTTCAGCCGTTATGGCTCGTCGGTGCACAAACAGGTCTATATCTATGGCGGACTGGACCTGCGCCCGACCGAACTGACGCGCGGGTTCGGTATGAGCTGGGGCATTGGAGGCTGGCTGCTGCCGCCCAGCCTGGCCAAGTTCGGCATGGAGACGGTGATCGCCATGCGCAGCCGGGTCATGGCGGAACTGAAAACCACCTTCGCCAGCCGCTACACGGCGGAAATCTCTCTGGCCGACGCGCTGAAGCCCGAAATCGTCGCCGCCTATAATCGTCGCGCGACTGGCGAGAAATATCTGATCCTGCCGCAGAAGACCTGACCGGGCGGGGGCGTCGCCACCTTCGCGCCCCCTTCAGTCTGCTGTTTTCTCGATACGTGCCGCGACGCGGGCGAGGAGGGTGGATAGGGTTGCATGTTCCTTGGGCGTGAGGTCGGCGCAGATTTCGGCATCGAGCAGGCGCAGGGCGTCGCGGCCGGGTTCCAGCAGGCCGTGCGCATGGTCCGTCAATGCGATGAGGCTGCTGCGCCCGTCTGTGGGCGAGGGTTCGCGTTGGATCAGGTTGTCGCGTTCCATCCGCGCCAGCAACTGGGCCATACTGGGCTGTTCCACATCCGCGAACTCGGCCAGGGCCTTCTGCGTCAGACGTTCACCATTTTTCAGCGCGACCAGCACGGGCAGTTGGGCGGTCGTCACGCCTACCGACTTCAGACTGTCGTCCATACGCTTCATCAGCAGCTTGCCAAGGCGGCTGATGACCAGGGCGGGCATGGTTTCGGGCCGCCATTGCGACAGGGGCTTGTTCATTTGTATAGGTGGCTATATTTATTGATAGTGTCCTATATAAATTATCGAAGCTGGTTTGAAATGCAACATCCATCCATCGCCATCATCGGGGCTGGGCCTGCCGGGCTGACGGCCGCCAATATCCTGCACCGCGCCGGTTGGCGGGTGGAAGTCTTTGAGAGCGACGCCTCACTGACCGCGCGCGATCAGGGCGGCACCCTGGACCTGCATCCTGACAGCGGACAGTTGGCGCTGGTGAAGGCAGGGCTGCTGGACGATTTTCTGGCTGAGGCCCGGCATGAGGATCAGGAGCAGAGGGTCGCGGACTATGCGACCGGCACCCTGTTGCGTGAAGAAATGCCCGAGGTGGGAACCGGCGAGCGTCCCGAGATCGACCGGGCGTTGTTGCGCCAACTTCTGCTGCGTCCCTTGCCGGACGAACTGGTGTATTGGGGCGTGCGGGTCGAGGCGGTGACTGCGCTGGCGGACGGGCGTCACGAATTGCGCCTGAATACGGGTGTCGTGGGGCCGTTCGATCTGGTCATCGGCGCGGATGGCGCATGGTCGAGGGTGCGGACGGCGCTGACTGAGGCCCAGCCGGTCTATTCGGGCGTCACCTTCGTGGAGTTGTGGCTGAACGACGTGGATGCGCGCCATCCTGAGTTGGCCAGGCTGGTCGGCCATGGTTCGATGTACGCCCTACATGGCGGGGCGGGGATAATCGGTCAGCGGAATGGCGGCGGCACGGTCCGCGTCTATGCCTCCTTTCGAACCCGGCCCGAGGAGACGGATCGACCGGACAGGGTGTTGGCCGACATCACCAAGACGGAACTGCTGGAGCGGTTTCAGGGCTGGGCGTCTTCCCTGACCGCCTTGATAACCGATGCTGATCGGGTTGCGGCGGTTCGACCTATCATCGCCCTGCCGACCGAAACGCTGCGGTGGGAGCAAAGGGATGGCCTGACCCTGGTGGGGGATGCGGCCCATGTCATGCCGCCGATGGGCGTGGGGGTGAATCTGGCGATGCTGGACGCCGCCGAACTGGCCGAAGGGCTGGTTGCGGCCAAAGACTGGCGACAGGCCGTCCGCGACTATGAGGATGTCATGCTGGCCCGCGCAGCCGAGACGGCGGTCGAGTGCAATCAGGCCTTTGCCGACTGGTTCGCCGCCGATGGCGAACAGGCACTGCTGGATGACATGGAAGCGCGAAAAGAGGCCGCCGCCTGATCCGGCCTATTGCCAGCCCGTTTCGATTTCTCTCGCCCGCAGCGCGTCTTCGGCCTGTCCGATGTAGTTGCGGGTGAGGGGGACGGCGTGCTGGTTCTTGGCCAGCTGCAGCTGGAAGATGACGATGTCTTCGTGGCGGAAGGCGGCTTCGGCCATGGAGAGATAAAACTCCCACATCCGGCAGAAGCGGTCGTCGAACATGGCGACCGCCTCGTCGCGACGGGCCATGAAGGCGTCGCGCCAGGCCTTGAGAGTGAAGGCGTAGTGCAGACGCAGCACCTCGACATCGGTGATGATCAGGCCCGCACGTTCGATGGCCGTGGTCATGTCCGACAGCGAGGGCAGGTGGCCCCCGGGGAAGATGTAGCGGGTCAGCCAGGGATTGGTCGTGCTGGGTTCATCGGACGATCCGATGGTGTGCAGCAACATGACCCCGTCATCAGTCAGACGCTCGCGGCAGGTGTCGAAGAAGGCTTCGTAGAAGTTCAGGCCGACGTGTTCGAACATGCCCACCGAGACGATGCGGTCAAAGGTCTCTGGTGTTGCGCGATAGTCCTGAAGCCGGAAGTCGATCTTTCCGTCCAGCCCCAGCGCTGCGGCGCGGCTGCGGGCGCGGGCCAGTTGTTCGTCCGACAGGGTGACGCCGACGACCTGACCCGCCTGGGCGACGCCGGCCAGATAGAGCGCCATGCCGCCCCAACCGCAGCCGATCTCAAGCACACGGTCGCCGGGACGCAGGGCCATCTTGGCGGCGATATGGCGCTTCTTGGCCAGTTGGGCCTCGGCCAGAGACTGACCCGGATGCTCGAAATAGGCGCAGGAGTATTGCCAGTCCGGGTCCAGAAACAGGGCGTAGAAGGCGTCGCCCAGGTCATAGTGATGGGCCACGTTGCGGCGCGACCGGCCGGGATTGTTCCTCTGACCCCACAGGGACAGTTTCTGGCGGGTGCGTTCGACCCAGCGCGACAGGGCGGATGGGCGCGGATAGGTCTGGCCCAGCACCAGGCACAGGAAGTCGAAGACCGTGCCCTTTTCGACCAGCAGTCGGCTGTCGGTGAACAGTTCACCGGTGCGAAGTTCGGGCTGGAGCAGCAGTGACAGGACGGCGGCGTTATCGGTCAGCCGCACCACGATGGGATCGCCGGTCCCATCGCCCATGGACAGCTTGCTTCCGTTCGGCAGAATGACGGTCAGGTCGCCCGTGCGGACGTGTTTGCCCAATGTCGCTTCGACCAGACGCGTCAGCATTCAGAGGCTCCACCTATCGAGATCGTTCTGCGAATCTAAAGCGCCGAAAACAGGAACATTCAGTGCTCGGCCAGGGCGTAGATGGCGATCTGGTCGGCGCTTCTTTCGACCCGGATCGGCAGATAGTCGTCCAGCTTGTCGAGCACGGTCGCCTCGTCCGCCACCTTGAGCGCTCCGGTGAAACGCAGGGACGTGGCGGTAGGCATCACCACGACGGGCTTTTCAAAATAGCGGGACATATCCGCAGCCACCTCGCCCAGGGGGCGATCCTGATAGACGAGGACGCCATGACGCCAGGCGAAGGCGCGCGTGGGGTCCACTTCGGACACGTCGGCGGGGGCCTTTCGCAACTGGTTCAACTGCTGACCGGCAGCCAGGTGGAAGTCGGCGTCCTGGCCGGTGGTGGAGACGGCGACGGCCCCGCGCGCGACGCTGACGCGGAACATGTCATCGTGGCTGACCATGTCGAAGGCGGTGCCAAGCACGCGGACGGAGCGATGGCCCGAGCGGACTTCGAACGGGCGTGACGGATCATGGGCGACATCGAAGGCGGCCTCGCCTTCCTTCAGGACCACGGAACGCTTGTTGCGGCCCAGGCGCACGCGGATGTCGGTGGCCCGGTTCAGATAGATGCGCGACCCATCCTCCAGATCAATCGTCATCGGCGTCTCGTCAGCGCTGTAGGACTGAGACGTGGCCATTTCGATCAGTTGCGGCGACAGGCCCGCCGTCAGCGCCAGGGCCGCCGCCACGCCCGCGCCGCGCATAAAGCTGCGGCGGCGCCAGAGCGGGGGCGAGTCGTCATTGGCGGGCTTGATCGCGAGAGGCGTCTGATCCGTGACCGCCCAGGCCTGTTCGACCAGGGCATAGGCGCGTCGGTGGGCGCCGTCAGCTTCCAGCCAATCCTGGAACGACAGCCATTGATCTTCGGTCGCCGCCTCGTCCTGAAGCTGGACGAACCAGGTCAGGGCGCGTTCACGAATATCGGGTCGGATCTCGGTCGGGACTTCGGAATGCGTCGTCATTTCACCACCCCCTCCAGTCGCCAAGACCATGGGCCATGACGACAAGACGGCGCCGCGCCGCGACCACCACCGCGATTTTTTGCATTTTGTGGCGAAAAAGGGTCCATCACCGCTCCAGTTTCTCGGTGATGGCGCGCAGGGCGTCCATCATGTGCTTCTCGACAGAACTGCGCGAGATGCCCAGCCGGGCGGCGACTTCGGCATGGCTGACGCCATCAAACTTGTGCAGGCGGAAGATGCTCTGGGTGCGCGCGGGCAGCTTCTGGACGACACGGACGATACGCTCCAGACGGTCGCGGTCGATGACGATGGCTTCGGGGGAGGGCGCGCCGTCGGCCTCGGGCGTGACGCCTTCGACATGGGCGGCGTCGCGCCAGGCGGTGTCGCGCTGGCGTGATCTCTGCCATCCGCGCCAGCGGTCGATCAGCAGGTTGGACGCCAGTCGGTACAGATAGGCGCGCGGGTTCTGCACCTGGGCCTGTTCGGCGTCCAGGGCGATGACCTTGAGGTACAGTTCCTGGACCAGGTCCTCGACATCCGCCTCCGCCCCCAGACGGCTCTGGAAAAACCGCGTCATCGCCTGCCGCTGCAGGAGATAGGTTTCAACGAGCGTTGGCGGAGAGGTCATCACGGCCTGATCGGATGCTGGGACTGACACGCGTCCTCTGATCCCGGGCCACGTCGATGATGCGTCGTTGCGCTTCTCATGCCGCGTAGAAATTTTTGAGGCAAGTCGCTGTGCGCGTCGTCTTCCGAACATACCGCATGATCGCGGTCGAAACGCGAGCTTAGTGGATGCGTATCTTCTGCGACTTCGACGGGACAATCAGTCGAAGCGACACGACGGATTTCGTGCTGACCGCACTGGCGGACCCCGCCTGGCATGAGATTGAAGCCCGCTGGGAGTCCGGCGAAATCGACGCTGCGGAATGCATGCGTCTTCAGGTCGCCATGATCGGCGGTTCGGAGACGGACCTGAATACGGTGCTGGATCGTGTCGAACTGGACCCGCATTTCAAGAATTTCGTTCTCTGGGCCGAGGCGAACGGCCACCCGATCACCATCCTAAGCGACGGTGTGAACCATTTCATCAAACGCCTGCTGACGCGCGAGGGGCTGGGCCGTTTGCCGGTCTTCGCCAATGTGCTGGCTGGCCAAGCCGGTGATTGGGGGCTGGAGCAGCCCTGGATGCGCGCGGGCTGTGCGGGTGGGTCGGGCGTCTGCAAATGTGAAGTCGTGCGAACGACTGCACCAGAAACCGAGGGTCCGGTCGTCTTCGTCGGCGATGGACGTTCGGACTTCTGCGTTTCGGCCAAGGTCGACATCCTCTTCGCCAAGCATCGTTTGGCCGAGTACGCCGCTGCGCGCGGCGCAGAATTCCTCCCCTACGAAACCTTCGCGGATGTGACCGCGACGCTGAACGGTTTTGCGGCCGTTCCGGCGAAACAGGCCTGCGCGGTCTGACAACGGAAGCTGAGTATGCACGACAAGATCCTATCCCCCGTCGCACCGGTCGATGAAGCTGAACTGCGCCGTCTGGAAGCGGAATACTGCTCTTACGGCGACACCGTCCACTACATGGAGGAACCCAAGTTCTTCGACGGGTGCGAAGGCTCCTACATGTACGATGCCGAGGGCCGTCAGTTCCTCGACCTGCAGATGTGGTACTCGGCGGTCAACTTCGGCTATCGTAACCCGCGCCTGAACGCGGTCGCCCACCGCCAACTGGACACCCTGCCTCAGGTCGCCTCGCAGTATCTGCACCGCGAGAAGGTCGAGCTGGCCGCGATGATCGCCCAGGACATGGAGCGCAAGTTCGGCCGCAAGGGCCGCGTCCACTTCAACGTCGGTGGCGCCCAGGCGGTCGAGGACTCGCTGAAGCTGGTCCGCAACGCCTCGAACGGCAAGCAACTGATGTTCGCCTTTGAGGGCGGCTATCACGGGCGCACCCTGGGCGCATCGGCGATCACCTCATCGTACCGCTATCGCCGCCGCTTCGGCCACTTCAGCGATCGCGCCCAGTTCATCGAATTCCCGTACCACTTCCGCGGCCCCAAGGGCATGACGAAGGAAGAATACGGCCACTATTGCGTTCAGAAGTTCGCCCGCCTGTTCGAGACGGAATACAACGGCGTGCTGGACATCAAGACCGGCGAGGCGGAATACGCCGCCTTCTACATCGAGCCTATTCAGGGCACCGGCGGCTATGTGATCCCGCCGCCCAACTTTTTCATCGAACTGAAGAAGGTTCTGGACCAGCACGGCATCAAGCTGGTGGTCGATGAAATCCAGATGGGCATGTACCGGACCGGCAAGCTGTGGTCGATCGAGCACTTTGGCGTGCAGCCGGACGTGCTGGTCTTCGGCAAGGCCCTGACCAACGGTCTGAACCCGCTGTCGGGCGTCTGGGCGCGCGAAGAACTGATCAATCCGGGCATCTTCCCGCCCGGCTCGACCCACTCGACCTTCAACTCCAACCCGCTGGGCACGTCAGTGGCGCTGGAAGCCCTGAAGATGACGTCGGAAGTCGATTACGGCGCGGCCGTGATGGAGAAGGGCGCCTACTTCCTGAAGGGTCTGCAGGAGCTTCAGAAGCGCTGGCCCCAGATCGGCGACGTCGACGGCCTGGGCCTGGCCCTGCGCTGCGAGATTTGCCAGGAAGACGGCTTCACGCCGAACAAGGCGCTGCTGGACCTGATGGCCGACGAAGGCATGAAGGGTGATCTGGTCGCCAAGAGCGGCGCCTACGGCCTGATCCTGGACGTCGGCGGCTACTACAAGAACGTCATCACCCTGGCCCCGTCGCTGGAGATCACCCACGAAGAGATCGATCTGGCGATCGAGCTTCTGGACATCCTGCTGCGTCGCTGCACGGCGGCCTGAGACGGGTCGTGCGTCCGGTCCTGCTGCATCTCGACGACGCCCTGACGTCGCAAACGGCGTTGGAGGGGCGTGTCCTCTCTGACGGCGGGCGGTCCGTGGAGTGCCGCGATCTGGGGCCGTCGGTTCGTCTGTGGGGGCGTCCTGCGTCCCTGCAGGCGCTGGAGGACCGGGTGCGCGCCGGACTGGGCGACGACGCCCGGCCGCTGTTGACCTTCATGGGGTCAGGCGATTTCCACCACGTCAGCGCCTTGCTGGTGCGTCTGGCCAGTGAACGCGCGCCGGAAGAGGCGATCACCGTCGTTCACTTTGACAACCACCCTGACTGGGTGCGGTATCAGAACGGCCTGCACTGCGGGTCGTGGGTGGCGACGGCCGCGCGGCTGCCGTCTGTCAGCAAGGTCATCACCATGGGCGTGTGCAGCAGCGACATCCTGCCCCCGGGTTCGAAAGAGGGCGACGTCTCCCTGATCCAGGACGGGGTGCTGGAGCTTTACGCCCATGCCGCGCCCGGCGGCGGAACGCTGGATCTGTTCGGCAAGGACTTCGCCACCATCCAGTCGTTGGGCGAAGACGGTTTCGCCGACTTCCTGGCGACCCGGATCGAGACGGAAAGCCTCTACATCACCATCGACAAGGACGTGCTGCGTCCCGACGATGCGGCGACCAACTGGGATCAGGGGCAGATGACCCTGGCCTATCTGCAGCGCCTGCTGGCGGTGGCGGCCAGGGGGCGTCGTCTGGTCGGGGCCGATGTGATCGGCGACTGGTCGCACCCGCGCTATGGCGGCGGCGGTCTGGCGCCCCTGCTGAAGAAGGGCGAGGCCCTGCTGGACCAGCCCTGGTCCGCGCCATCGGTCGAGGCGCGCGCCCATAATCAGGCGGTGAACCTGAGCCTGTATGAAACCCTGCAGGAGCTGGCGG
This sequence comes from Brevundimonas nasdae, assembly GCF_019395145.1. Classification (NCBI taxonomy): domain Bacteria; kingdom Pseudomonadati; phylum Pseudomonadota; class Alphaproteobacteria; order Caulobacterales; family Caulobacteraceae; genus Brevundimonas; species Brevundimonas nasdae. The sequence continues at coordinate 1,618,829 of NZ_CP080034.1, read as the reverse complement.
CATGAACGTCACCGCCCTGTCGTTCGTTTTGATCGCGGCCTGCGTCGCCGCCGAAATCTTCCACGAAGTGGCCTTCAAGGTCGCCGCCAACAGGGCGGGCGACAGCGACCACTATGTCCGCGATGTCGCGCGCCAGCCGTGGATGTGGTTCGGCATGGTGTTGTGGGCGATCCAGACCGGCCTCTGGATTGTAGTGCTGCAGTCTGTGCCGCTGGTCGTGGCCTTTCCCCTGATGACGCTGTCCTACGCCGGGGTTCCGGCGGCCAGCGCCCTGTTCCTGCATGAGCGGATGTCGAAACAGCAGATCATCGGCGCCATGCTGATCCTGGGCGGCGTCCTGTGCGTCGGCGCGACCGCCGCATGATCCTATCCAACAAGAGGCCCCTTATGGGACGCGAGACCGCCATTCAGGACCGCAGCTTTTCCGCCAGCGCCGGGAACGGCAAGGGCGTTCTGCTGCTGCATGGCATGACGGGTGCGCCGGGCGAGATGAAACCTCTGGCCAAGCGGCTGAAGCGTCGCGGTTTTGACTATTCCTGCCCGCAGCTGGCGGGTCACGGCGGCACCGAAAAAGACCTTCTGAAGACCGACTGGCGCGACTGGCTGGACAGCGCCCGCACGGCCTATGAGAAGTTCGCCCGCGAGGTGGACGAGGTCCATGTCGCGGGCATCTGCGCAGGCGGCGCCCTGGGCCTGCTGTTGGCGTCGGAAATTCCCGAAATCCGAAGCGCCGCTGTCTATTCGATGACGTTCGAATATGATGGCTGGAACATGCCGCGCTGGGCCATGGGCGCGCCGCTGATCCAGCTGGTCGCCAACCTGCCGGGCGTGCGCCACATCCCGATCAACGAACCGTCGCCGTTCGGCCTGAAGGACGAGCGCCTGCGCGCCATGGCCGCCAACGCCGCCGACGGCCTGATCGACGGGGCCATCGACATCATGCCGCTGGGCGCCTTGTATCAGCTGTATCGGCTGGGCCGCCGGGTCGAGGTCAAGGGGCCGTCAATCACCACCCCAACCCTGATCCTGCACGCATCGGAAGATGACATGAGCAGCCCCAAGAACGCCAAGCGGCTGCAGGCCTGCCTCGCGGGCGAGACGGAGCTGCACTATCTGAACGACAGCTTCCACATGATCCACGTCGACCGGGAACGCGATCTGGTCGCCGAATTGAGCGCCGACTTCTTCGCCCGTCACAGCGCCACCGCTTCGGTGCGCGAGGTGGTGGATGCCTGATGCGCGCATAGTTTCGTCAATCGCCGAGATCGGGCGTGAGGCCTGGGATCGGCTGTTCGTCGGCGAGGTCGAGGGCTACGACTATCTGCTGACGGTCGAGCGCGCGGGTCTGTCAGGTTTTGAATACCGTTATCTGGTGGTCGAGGAGGCGGGACGGGTGCTGGCGGGCGCGCCGATGTTCGTCACCACCTATCCGTTGGACACCACCCTGGCGGCGTCGGGACGCAAGGTCGTCGAGGGCGCGCGTAAGGTGTTTCCGGGACTTCTGACGCTGCGTCTGGCCTGCCTGGGATCACCCTGCACCGAGGCCCTGCCGCTGGGTTTCGCCGCCGAGGTGGACCAGGCGCAAAAGCCCGTTCTGCTGCGCCTGCTGCTGGACGCCTTCGAGGCCGAGGCGGCGCGGTCGCGGTGCGGGCTGATGGGACTGAAAGACGCATCGGAAGACCAGTATCCATTGTGGGATATGGTGGCGGCGACGCGGGGTTATCGCCGGATCGCGGGCCTGCCGGTCGCGCATCTGGACATCAGCTTCGACAGCGTTGACGCCTATTTGGCCGGGCGCTCAGCCGCGACCCGCAAGGATATGCGGCGCAAGCTGCGCAACCGCGCCAAGGTGCGGGTTGAGTGGCGCAATGATCTGGACGGGGTTCTGGACCGGGTCATGGAACTGTACCGCCAGACGCTGGCGCGGGCGGACATGACCTTCGAGGACCTGACGCCCGCCTATTTTACAGGCCTGTCCGAGACGATGGGCGATCGGGTGCAGTATGTTCTCTACTGGTCCGGGGAGGAACTGCTGGCGATGAACCTGCTGCTGTCTGGCGATGATGTTCTGGTCGACAAATTCTTCGTCATGGACGGGGAGGGCGGTCGTGCGCTGGACCTGTATTTCCTCAGTTGGTTCGCCAATATCGAACACTGCCTGCAAAACGGCATCGGCCGTTATCATGCGGGCGCAGCCGCCTATGAGGTCAAGCGGCGCCTGGGCAGCACTTTGACCGGCATGGGCCTGTATTTCCGGCACAGAAACCGCGTCCTGAACGGGGCTTTGAACCTGGCCGCGCCCCTCTTTGCGGCGGACCAGGGCGTGAAGGCGGCGGCATGACGATCTGGAGCCGCGAAAACGGAGATGGGCCGATCCCGCGCCGCGTGGCGCTGGTCGCCCTGTGCCTGGGCCTGCCCCTGCTGGGGCTGGGGTATCAGGTGGCGTCCAAGTTCACCGCTATGGCGCTGGACGACAAGCCGTTCGGTCTGGACTGGATCGTGGCGGCGCTGAGCCAGCCATGGGGACCGGCCCTGCTGGTCATCGAGGTGCTGAGCCTGATCGCCTGGATGGTGGTGCTGTCCGAGATCAAGTTGAGCGCGGCCTTCCCGATGCTGGCCCTTGGCTATGTGCTGGTGATGGTGACCGGCTGGCTGGTGTTCCATGAACAATTGCACTGGCTGCAGGCTGTGGGCGGCGTGGCCATCATGGCCGGGGTCTGGATGATCGGGCGGGAGCGAGCGTGAAGTCGCTTGCCCTCAAAAGCCTGATCCATGATTGGCGGCGGTTCTCGCCCGCCGTGGTGGCGGTGGCCTTTTCTGGCCTGCTGGTCCTGCTTCAGGCCGCGCTGATCCTGGGCATCTTCTCGCTGTCCAGCCTGTATGTGACCAAGTCGTCGGCGGATGTCTGGATCGGCTATCCGGGCGTGCAGAGCGTCGATCTGGGCCGTCCGATCAGCGAACAGGCCGAACTGTCGGCCTGGATGCAGCCGGGGGTGAAACAGGTCGAGCCTCTGCTTTGGGGATCGGGCCAGTGGCGCACCGAGACCCAAGGGGCGGTCAACGTCTATATCGTCGGCGTGGCGCTGGATGCGCAGGCCCTGGCATTGGCGGGCACGCTGGGGGCCGAGGAACGCTCGCGTCTGGCGGAGCCGGACACGGTGCTGATCGACGCCGCTGATATGAACAAGCTGGATGTGGCGCCCGGCGACACCGCCGAGATCAATGGACGCCGCGTCCGCATCGTGGGCCTGACCAATGGCCTGCGGGGGTTGGGCGGGGTCAATGTCATCGCCTCCGTGGCCACCACTCGCGCGCTTGATCCCGCAGCGGCGCCCAAGGGTCGCGTCGGCTATGTGCTGGCGCGGTTCGACACGCCCGAGAATGTCGCCGCCGCGACCAAGGCGCTTAACATGGTCGGCAAGCGCGCCGGGTTCGAGGCCATGCAGGCCGACGCCTTTGCGGACCGCAGCACCCTCTACTGGCTGGCGGAATCGGGGGCGGGCATCGCCTTCATCTTCGGCAGCATCGTCGCCGTCGCCGTCGCCGTCATCATCACCAGCCAGACCCTGACCGCCGCCGTCGTCGGGTCGATTCGCGAATACGCCGCCCTGCGCGCCCTGGGGTTCTCCATGGGATCGCTGCGCGCCATCGTGCTGGAGCAGAGCGCCTGGGTCGGCGTCGCCGGCCTAGCGGCGGCGGGCGTCATGACCCTGTTGCTGGCTGCGGTGGCGCGTACACAAGGCGTCCCCATCGTGCTGTCCCTGCCCATGATGGCGGGCGCAGGCATCCTCATCATCCTGGTGGCCCTGGGATCCGGCGCCTGGGCGCTGCGACGCGTGGGCAAGGCCGATCCCGCGAGCTTGCTGCTATGAAACTGCATCTTCCCCTACTGGCCTGTGTTCTGGCCGTCGCCGCCTGCAAGGGCGGGGATGCGAACAAGATCCCGACCGCCAATGTCGCACCGCCTGCCGCTGTGGCGCGCGGGGTCATCGACGCCGAGCCGGGTCTGGTGACCCTGGCTACGCCGTTCGACGGCGTGGTCCGGTCGCTGCGCGTCAAGGAAGGCGATCAGGTTGCGGCGGGCGCGCAACTGGCTAGTCTGGACGACCGCCTGGCCCGGCTGACCTTGACCGCCGCCAACGCTGAGATCACCGAGATCGAGGCCCGCGTCGCGGCGGCCAATGCTGCGGCGAACCGCGCCGATGTCGAGGCCGCACGCCTGCGACGTCTGGCCGACGCCGACGCCGGATCGCGCCAGGATGCGGACCGCGCCCGCGACGCGGCTCGACTGGCGCGTGACGAACTGACCACGGCCCAGCGTGCCGCCGACACGGCCCGCGCGCGCCGCCAACTGGACGCCTATGCCGTCGACGCCCGCACCATCACCGCGCCGACGGCGGGGCGGATCGTGCGGCGCTGGGTGTCGGAGGGTGCGTCGGTCACGGCGGGAACGCCGCTGTTCATGCTGGAGCCTGCGGGCGCCCGCGTCGTCCGCGCCGAGGTGGATGAAGAGTTCGCTGACAAGCTGAAGCCCGGCATGACGGCGACGGTCAGTCTGGAATCCGACACCTCGCGCACCTTCCAGGCGCGGCTGGTCCGTATTTCCGAGATGTTCGGGCCGAGCCAGATCGTCGGCGACCCGACCGCGCCATCGGATACGCGCAGCATTAGCGTGATCCTGCAGCCGACGGGTGAGCAACCTAATCTGCGTTTGGGCCAGCGCGTTCTGGTGCGGATCGCGCAGTGAAGCGGACGTTGATCACGACAGTCGTCGCGGCGGCCCTGATCGGACTGGGCGCCTGCGCGACCCCTGTGCCGAAGGAGCGACCCTCAGCCCTGCGCCTGACGCCGCCACAGGAGGCGGTGTGGACCGAGGACTTCGGTGATCCCATCCTGCGCGACCTGCTGGCGCGGGCGGACCTGGGCAATCTGGACGTGAAGGCGGCGCTGGCCCGTGCGGAACAGGCCCAGGCCGCCGTGGCCCTGACCCGATCCACGCGCACGCCGCGCATCGAGGTCGGGGTGGCCGGGGCCGCTGGCGGCACGTCGTTGCGACGCACCCGTCATGCCGCCTCGCCGACGTTGGAAGCCGCTTATGAGGCCGACCTGTGGGGACGCATCCGCCAGATGCGCACGGCAGTCGATGCCGACGCCGCCGCAGCAGCCGCCGACACTATCGAGGCGCGCAGACTGATCGCCGCCCAGACCGTCACCGCCTATGTCGCCTTGCGGGCGGCCCAGCAGGCCGAGGCTTCGGCCCAGCGCGCCGCCGCCGCCGCCGCCCGGCGCGTGGACCTGATGCGTGTGCGGGTCCAGAACGGCGCGGCGTCGAACGGCGAGGTGCTGGAGGCCGAGGTCGTGCGCGCCGAGGCCGAGGCCGTGGGTCGCGAAGCCCGCACCGAGGTGATCGCCCAGACCCTGCGGCTTGAGGCCCTGCTGGGCGGCGCGCGGGGTCTGGAACTGGCGTCTGCCGATCTGCCGCGCCTGCCTGCGGACGCGGACGGCCTGTCGTCCGATGCTGTCGATCACAGGCCCGAGGTTCATGCCGCCTTGCTGCGCCTTCAGTCGGCGGATGCACGACGGGCCGCCGCCGTGGCTGCGGAACGGCCACAGTTTCAGATCATCGCCGCCCTTGGCGCGCCCGATCCCGCCATCGCCACCCTGCTGGACGTCAAGACCCTTGCCTGGGCTCTGGCGGGCACGGTGACCCAGGCCGTTGTGGACGGGGGCGCCGCAGACGCGCGCATCGCCGCCGCCTCGTCCGAAGCGGATCAGGCCGAGATCGCCTGGCGCAAGGCTGTGGTCGACGGCTGGACCGAGATGCAGCTGGCCGTGCGGCGCGAGGCGGACGCCGCCGCCGCTGTCAGTCAGGCGAGCCTTGTCGACCGCACCGCGCGCACCGCCCTGCAGGCCGCCGAACGCCGCCACCGTGAAGGCGTGATCGACGGCGTGGCCATGGCCGACGCCGCGCTGGCGGTTGAGACGGCGCAACGCGCCCTGACACAGGCGCAGGCGCAGGCTTTGGCCGCCCGCGTCCAGCGCCGTCTGGCGACAGGGACCGGCGGATGAGGAACGAGCCGCTTCTGAACGCGCGCGGCGTGGGCAAGTCCTATGCGACCGGCGGCGGGCGGGTGATCGCTCTGCACCCCACCGATTTCGCCGTCGAGCGGGGCGAGTTCGTCATGGTGTCCGGTCCATCAGGCTCTGGAAAATCGACGCTGCTGGCCATCATCTCCGGCCTGCTGACGCCGGATGCGGGGCAGATCGAGGTGCTGGGGCGGGATATCACCGCCATGGGCAAGGCCGAGGCGGATGCCCTGAGGCTGGAGTCTTTCGGCTTCATCTTTCAGGGTTTTCACCTGCTGCCCGCCCTGACGGCCATGGAACAGGTCAGCATCGTTCTGCGACGCCAGGGACTGAAAAGCCGCCTGGCCGACACCCGTTCCGCTCTGGCGCTGGAGGCGGTGGGCCTGGGACATCGGTTGAAGAACAGGCCTGACTCGCTGTCGGGCGGCGAGCGTCAGCGGGTCGCCATCGCCCGCGCTCTGGCCAAGCGTCCGCAACTGATCTTCGCCGATGAACCGACCTCGGCTCTGGATTCGACCAATGGCCGTCAGGTCGCGGAAATGCTGCGCGCCACGGCGCTGGAGGACGGGGTCGGCGTGATCTGCGTCAGTCACGATCCCCGTCTGGAAGTCTATGCCGACCGGGTGGTGCGGATGGAGGACGGACGCATCACGGATCCGGGCGTGCGCAAGGAAGCCTATTCCGGCTGAGGACGCCCGACTGCGAACAAACGGCTCGTCGGGGTGTTCTGATTTCAGAATGGCGACGGAGGGTGAGCGAATGAGCGTCCATGACAGTGCGACCAAGGGCTATGCGGTAGGCGCGGAAACCTATGTGCGCGGGCGGCCCGGATATCCGCCAGAGGCGTCTGAATGGCTGCGCGACGTGGTCGGATTGGCGCCGGGCAGGCGGGTGCTGGACGTGGGATCGGGGACGGGCAAGTTCCTGCCATTGCTGCGGGCCAGCGGCGCCGATCTGATTGCGCTGGAGCCGGTCGCGGCGATGCGGCGGCAACTGTCGCAGGCCAATCCCGATGTCGAGGTTCTGGCCGGGGCGGCAGACAGCATCCCCTTGCCGAACGCCTCGGTCGATGCGGTGGTCTGCGCCCAGGCCTTCCACTGGTTCGCGACCAAGGAGGCGCTGGCGGAAATGCGCCGGGTCTTGAAGCCGGGCGGGGTGCTGGGCCTGATCTGGAATGTGCGCGACGAGACTGTGCCGTGGGTCGCGGCCCTGTCGGACATCACCGACGCCCTGAACGCCGACACGCCCCGTTACCGCACCGGCGAATGGCGCAGTGTCTTTCCGGCGGACGGCTTGCGTGAACTGGGCGAGCGTCATGCGGTCAACAGCCATGTCGGACCGGCGGATCAAGTCGTGGTCGCCCGCACCCTGTCGGTCAGCTTCATCGCCGCCCTGCCGCAGGAGCAGCAGCAGAAGGCGGAACAACAGGTCCGCGACCTGATCGCCCGCACGCCCGAGCTTCAGACGCCCGAGGTCGCCTTCCCCTATCGCACGGTGATGATCGCCTTCGCCAAGACCTAGGCTAATCGATATTCAGTCGGTCGAAATCATAAATCGGTCATTCCGGGGCTGAGCGAAGCGAAGAGCCCGGAACCCAGGGCTGCGCCGGCCATTGCTGGCCGTATTCGGCGCCGGATTGCGAGCCTCCTGGGTTCCGGGTTCGTCCTGCGGACGCCCCGGAATGACGGTTTGGAACTGAATGTCGATCGAACCTAGACGGCGGCGGCGTTCAGTTCCTCGATCATCATGTCGCGCATGACGAACTTCTGGATCTTGCCGGTGACGGTCAGGGGGAATTCGGTGACGAAGCGGACGTAGTGGGGCAGCTTCTGGTGGGCGATCTCGCCCCGGCAGAAGGCCAGAAGCTCTTCGTGCTCCATCGTCTCGCCATCGACCAGCCGCACCCAGGCGCAGACCTGTTCGCCGTAGCGGTCGTCAGGCACGCCGAAGACCTGAACGTCCTGGATCTTGGGGTGGCGGTACAGGTATTCCTCGATCTCGCGCGGATAGAGGTTTTCGCCGCCGCGAATGATCATGTCCTTCAACCGTCCGACAATCTGGCAGTAGCCTTCGTCGTCGAAGGTGGCCAGGTCGCCGCTGTGCATCCAGCCGTCGGCGTCGATGGAGGCGGCGGTCTGCTCCGGGTCGTTCCAGTAGCCGATCATGACCGAATAGCCGCGCGTGCAAAGCTCTCCCGGCTGGCCGTAGGGCAGGACGGCGCCGTCCGCATCAACGATCTTGCATTCGACGTGCGGGTGGATGCGGCCAACGGTGGAGACGCGGCGCTCCAGCGGATCATCGCCGCCACTCTGGAAGCTGAGAGGGCTGGTCTCGGTCATGCCGTAGCCGATGGTGATGTCGCGCATGTGCATCCGCTCGATGACCTTCTTCATCACTTCGATAGGACAGGGTGAGCCGGCCATGATGCCGGTGCGCAGTCGGGTCAGGTCGAACTCGGCGAAGCGAGGATGCTCCAGCGCGGCGATGAACATGGTCGGCACGCCGTACAGGGCGGTGCAGCGTTCGGATGCAGCGGCTTCCAGCGTCGCCAGTGCGTCGAAACCTTCACCGGGGAAGATCATGGCCGAGCCATGCGAGACGGCGGCCATGACGCTGAGCACCATGCCGAAGCAGTGATACAGCGGCACCGGCGTGCAGATCCGGTCGTCGGGCGTTATGGCCATGGCCACGCCGGCCAGATAGCCGTTGTTCAGGATGTTGTGGTGGCTGAGGGTCACGCCCTTGGGCCGTCCGGTGGTGCCGCTGGTGAACTGGATGTTGATGGGGTCGTGGCAGGTCAGGATGGGCTCGACCGCCTTCAGATCGTCGAGGCCCGTTGTGCGACCCAGCGTCTCGATGGCGTCAAAACCGATGGCCCCCGCCAGCGTCGGCGTCTCCATCTGGATGATCAGCTTCAGGTCGGGCAGGCGGCGTGCATTCAGACCCAGCGGTGTAGGCGCGTCCAGTTCCGGCGCCAGGGTGCGGATCAGGGTTGGATAGTCGCTGGTCTTGAACGGCGGCGACAGGACCAGGGCGCGGCACCCCACCTTCTTCAACGCATAGTCCAGCTCGTCCAGACGATAGGCCGGGTTGATGGTGGTCAGGATCAGCCCCGCCTTGGCGGCGGCGAACTGGGTGATGATCCATTCGACGCGGTTCAGCGACCAGATGCCGATGCGGTCGCCGGGGCGCAGGCCGGACGCCAGCAGGCCAGAGGCGAAATCCTCGGCCCGCCGGTTCAGTTCGCGCCACGTCAGTCGGATATTCTGCGCCGTGCAGACGACGGCCTCATGGTCGCCCCAGTTCAGGGCCGCACGACTGAGCGCGGCCCCGATGGTGTGGGTCAGAAGAGGGGGCTGGGCGGAGCCCCGAACGTGACTTTCCATGTTCAACTCCATCTGGCTCCCAGTCCCTGTTTTCAGCTTTTCGTGGCCGCCGGCGGCGGGACGACGCATTCGAAGTTCGCCTCGTCATTGGTGGCGCCTTCGCCCTTCCAGCGCGCCACGGCCGGATAGGCGCACAGCGGACGGGTGCTGAGGGCGGGGCCCGTCGGCATGTTCAGGAAGACGGCCAGATCGTTGGCGTATTTGCTGGCGACGATGCGGTCCGGCGCCGGGCCGCCTTCGACCCAGGCGTCGAGCGCGCCCAGAATGTCGAATGAGTTGGGGCCGGGGCCGCCGAAGCAGTGGCCCATGGCCGGAACCATGAACAGGCGGGCGAACTCGTCCGTCTCGTCCACGCCCATGGTTTCGCGCACATTGTCGAAGTAGCGGATGGTGCCCTCGGCGGGCAGGGCCGCGTCGTTCCAGCCGTGATACATCAAGAGCTTGCCGCCCGAGGCCTTGAAGGCGCTCATGTCCGGGTTGTCGGAATCGGTGACGCTCGCCATCCGCTCGTGAACTGTGTCGAAACTCTTGTCGAAGTCGAACTGGCTGAGCTGCCAGTCTGCCTGATCGAAGACGAAGTTGGCGAAGAAGGAGCGGGCGAAGTCCGGGTGCTGGGCCGTGTCGCTGGTGATCCACAGGTCCCAGCCCGAACGCTGGGCCTCGCCGCCGGGCGCAAAGCCGGGATAGAGGGAGGCGCCGGTCAGGCCGCGACGCGGGCCGCCATAAAGACCCTTGAGCCCCGTCAGTTGTTCCGGGCTGAGGCAGCCTTCGCTAGCGTCATTGCTGCACAGGACCGTGGCTGGATCGAAGTGGCAGATGCGCGGATCTTCGATCACGCCATCCTTGACGCCGTCCAGTTCATCGCAGGCGGCGATGGCGGCGGCTTGGATGCGGGCCAGGTTCGGGGCCTTCAGCTGGCTGGCGGGGTTTTCGTGCACCATCTTCCAGGACCAGGCGAAGGTGGTCATCAGATGGGTCCAGGCGGCGCCCGGCGCACCCGCGATGATGCCGTCGAAATCGTCGGGATAGCGTTGCGCCTCCATCAAGGCCTCACGCCCGCCGTCCGAACAGCCCTGGAAATAGGAGCGGACGGGCGCGCGGCCGTAATAGGCAGCGATCACGGCCTTGGCGGCGACGGCGGTGACGTGGTTGGCGCGGTGGCCGAAGTCGATGATCTTCTCAGGCTGGTTCAACGCCCAGGAGGCGTCCTTGCCGTCCGCGCCCGGTTCAGTGTGGCCCATGTCGGTGCCGGCGACCGCGTATCCGCGCGTGACATTGGCGCGCATGGCCAGACGGGGCGGACCCAGAGAGCCGCCGAAACCGGCGTTGCCCGTGGCGGCGAACTTGCCGTTCCAGTTTCCGGCGACCGGCAGCCACAGCTCGGAGCGGATTTCCGAACCCGCGACCGGCGTCAGGGTCACCGACACGCGGCAATAGGCGGTCTCAGCGGGGAGGGACGGAATGCCGAAGGCCTCCATCGGCTGCCGGTCGCCGACCTTCATCGCCACAGCATCCGTGATCCGGGTATGCGGCAGGCGCAGGTTCTTCAGGGCGCCGCAGGCGGGATCAGCGGCGTCGGGCGAGACTGGAGCGGCGGTTTGGGCGTTCGCCGCGCAGGCGGCGGCGAGGACCGCGACGGCGGACGCCGCGGCCAGGCTGGTTCTCAGCATCATTGTCGGACTCTCAGGCTTGGTGAGAAGGTGGGATGTCGTTCGTCGCGCGGGCGGCGATCTCTTCGACCATCTGCGCATGGGCGCGACGGTTGATCGGGTAGAAGAAGATCAGGCTGGCGGCGATCAGGGTTCCGATCAGCGGCGGCCAGAACATCAGGGTCTTGATGTCGGCCAGGGTCTGGGCGCTCTGCACGATGTTGGGCACATAGCCGATATGGGTCAGGGCCACGCCCAGAACGCCTGCGCCCAGGCCCAAGGCGACTTTCTGGCCCAGGACGGTCAGGCCGAAGACCAGGGATTCGGTGCGCACGCCGCTGCGCCATTCGCCATATTCGACCGTGTCGGGCAGCATGGACCAGAAGCAGACCACATAGGCGGCGGCGCCGATCGCCTGCAGCACCAGGGCGGAGAACAGCATGGGCACCGACTGGCCGTCGATCAGGTGCCAGAAGACCAGACCGGCGACCGTCGGCACGGCGCCGACCAGCCAGGTGTTGCGCTTTCCGATCAGCCGCAGGGCCACCGCCCACAGCGGCGTGGTCAAGACGATGGTCAGGGCCATGATGCCCAGACCGGCGCTGCCCAGGCTGGCGTCCCCAACGACATATTTGAAATAATACAGCAGGTTCTTGGAGAACATTGTGGTCGAGAATGAGCTGATCACAATGGCCGCCAGCAGCAGGTGCAGGGCGCGGTTTGAGGCCAGGCTGCGCATGGCCTCGGTGAACGGACGGCGCGGGGCAGGCGCGCCGTGGGCTGTGTCCAGACCACGGCTGCCCCAGACCGTCATCAACAGGCATAGGGTCGCGATCGCGCCATAGACGGCGCCCAGAATGACCCAGCCGGTCCGGCTTTCCGCCCCGCCGCCCAGCGCAGTGGCCAGGGGCAGGGTCAGGGCGGCGACGATGATGGCGGCCAGGGCGCCGCAGACCATGCGGAAGCCGGTCAGGTCGCCGCGTTGGGCGCTGTCGGTCGTGACGCGGGCAAACAGCGAGGCGTAGGGAATGGCGACCACGGCATACAGGCTGCGGAAGGCCAGCTGGCTGATCAGGGCGAAGGCGACAGCGCCGAACGCCTGGGCCGTGGGGCCGACAAACAGCACCACGAAGGCCGGGGCCAGCAGCGGACCGCCGAACATCAGATAGGGGCGGTAACGACCCCAGCGGCTGCGCGTGCGGTCGGCGATCAGGCCGACGACCGGGTCCATCGCCGCGTCCCAGATCAGGGCGATCATATAGATGAGACCGGCGGTCTGGGCGGGCAGGCCGATGACGTCGGTATAGAAGAACAGCAGATAGAGCTGCGTCATCTGCCAATACAGATTGCAGCCGAAATCACCGACGCCGATCGCCAGCTTGCGCGCCGCCGAAATCCGCACGGGCGCCGTCACTGGGATATTCCCCAACATGCCATCCCTCTCCAAGCCCTAGGTTTTTTGGCTGGACTTGCGCCCAGTCGTATTCTTATTGTCCAACTGTATAACGAGTTTTTCGTGAGGTCGATAGGGCGAATGCAGCAACTGATGTTTGACATCGATGGACCCCGGTTTGTCGATGCCCAGGGGCGGCACGCCATCCTGCGCGGGGTCAATCTGGGCGGTGATACGAAGCTGCCGTTCGGTCATGACGGGCGGAACCCGCCGCGCGATTTTGCGGACCACCGCGACGTCAGCTTTGTGGGGCGTCCTTTCCCGCTGGACCAGGCCGACGAGCATCTGTCGCGGATCAAGAGCTGGGGCTTCAACGTCCTGCGCCTGCTGACCACCTGGGAGGCGGTCGAGCACGCGGGGCAGGGCCAGTATGACGAGGCCTATCTGGACTATCTGACCGCCGTCTGCACCAAGGCCAACGACTATGGATTGGCGGTCTTCATCGACTTCCACCAGGACGTCTGGAGCCGCATGAGCGGCGGCGATGGCGCGCCCGGCTGGGTGTTCGAGGCGGTGGGACTGAACCTGGCGGCCTTCGACGCCGCCGACGCGGTTCATGTGATGCAGCAGCGGTATGACTATGCGTCCAGTGAGCATCGTCAGGAAGACCGCTATCCGATGATGAGCTGGCCGCGGAATTATCAGATGCCGGTCAACGGCGTGATGTGGACCGCCTTCTTCGCCGGTGCGACCCTGACGCCGGACTGGATCGTGGACGGGCGCAATGTTCAGGACTTCCTGCAGGAGACCTATCTGGGCGCCATGCGCGCGGTGGCGGAACGGTTGAGCGATCTGCCGAACGTGCTGGGTTTCGACAGTCTGAATGAACCGGCGCTGGGATGGGTCGGGCAGAAGGTGTCGGAACGCCGCGACGGGCCGGACGCCAGCAACGCGACGCCGATCTGGTCGGGGCCGCTGTGGACGCCGCTGGACTGTCTGAAGGCGGCGCGGGGCCTGCCAGTGCGCCTGCCCGTCATGAAGCGCACCGGCATCGGCAAGCCCGAAGTCATCGGCGAGACCGACCTGAACCCCAACGGCGTCTCGATCTGGCTGAACGACGGGCCTGACCCGTTCGAGGTTGCCGGCGCATGGTCGCTGGTCGACGGCGTGGCGACGGTGGGAGACGAAGACTTCTTCCGCATCCGCGACGGTCGGGCCATCGACCACGAGCACGACTTCATGGCCCCCTTCTTTGCGCGGGTCGCGGCCTCGATCCGCAGCGTGCGCGCCGACTGGCTGCTGTTCGGCGAGATGTGTCCCTATCTGATGATCCAGGGCAAGACCTTCCCCCAGCCCATGCCGGAGCGCACCGTCAACGCCAGCCACTGGTACGATGTCGAGATTCTGGGAACCAAACGCTACGATCCGGATACGCCAGGCAACGACCGCAGCCAGCGTTACGCCTTCCAACTGGGCTTCATCCGCGCGATGGGGCTGGCGATGCGAGAGGGCGGGGCGCCGACCCTGATCGGCGAGTTCGGCATCCCCTATGACATGAACGACGGTGAGGCGTTCGAACGCTGGGCCGAGGGCGACCATGGCGCCGATGTCTGGCGCGCGCATTCGCAGGCCCTGGGCGCCATGTACGACACGATGGACCAGCTTCTGCTGTCCTCGACCCAGTGGAACTATTCCGCGACCAACGCCAATGACCTGCGGATCGGCGACGGCTGGAATCAGGAGGACCTGTCCATCTATTCGCCCGACCAGACGACGTCAGAGAATGATCCGGCGTCTGGTAGTCGCGCGCTGGAGGGCTTCTCGCGCCCCTATGTCCAACGCGGGCAGGGCGTGATTGCATCGATGGCGTTCGACGCGAGGTCGCTGCGTCTGACGGCGGTGATCGAGGTGGATGAGGCGGTCGCAGGCGTGACGGAGATCTTCGTGCCGAACTGGCGCTATCCCGACGGCGTCGCCGTGGCCCTGTCGGGCGTTCCGGCGGATTGGATCCATGACACGGTTTCGCAGATCGTGCGGGTCAAGGCGTCGGGCGCGGGAAGCCTGAAGATCGAACTGACGGCCGGATAGGCGAAAATGGAAAGGGGGGCTGCGAAGCCCCCCTTTTTGTGCGTCAGCGTGGCGCGGCGTTCAGAGAATCCCGCAGTCGGCCCAGCGCATCCAGACGCTGCGTATTCGGAACCGGTCCCACGGTGACGCCGTCGTTGCCGATCAGCAGGGCGCGGTCAGTCCGGGCGTCATAGCGGGGCCAGGCGGGGCGGTCGGCGGCGTCGGGGCGGCCGTCACGGGCGAAGGCGACCCAGTAGTCGGCCAGGGCGGCGGCGGTGCGGTTGTCCGCTTCGCTGAAACTGCCCTTCATGCGGTTCAGATTGTCGAAGCTGAACGGAACATCGGTGGCGTGGCCCGCGCCCGCCGTGTCGCGTCGCTTTTCTTCCGGCACATAGCCGAAGCTGTAGAGCCAGACCGGGCGGTTCCTGGCCGCATCCAGCGCCGCCAGCCGTCGCGCGGGCTCTGCGAACGTCAGTTCCGACGGCATGTAGGTGTTCAGGGTGGAGCGGTCGCCATAGAGCGGCGTCAGGCTGTCGCGCGGAATGTTCATGTCGGCGATGGTGCGGTCGGCGACCATGCCGCGGAACAGGGCGGGCACGACACCAAGCTCCAGATCGGTCGCGCCGATGATCATGGGCACATCGGCCTGCGCGCCACGTGTGAAAGCGCTCAGAACCTGGGTGGTGACCAGTTTTCCGTCGATGATCGGGCCGGAGAAGGTGTCCTTTTCCGGGGTCAGCAGGTCCAGGCGGCCCTTGATCCGGTCGACCGGAATGGCGCGCAGATCGGCGGCCGAGGCGTTTCTGAGATTCTGGGCTGAAGCAAAGGCTACGCCGACGCTTTCGCCCGAGCGCGCATCGCCGGCCGCCTTCAGGTCGGGCCACTGGTCACGACCGCCGCCTGACTGGACGATGGCGCGATGGAACAGGCCGTGCGCCTGCTGGATGTTCATAAGCTGCAGCACTGATCCGCCGCCCGCCGACTGGCCCATGATGGTCACGCGCGACGGGTCGCCGCCCAGGACCGCGATATTGTCATGCACCCATTGCAGGGCCGCGACCTGATCCATCAGGCCGTAGTTGCCGGTCGGCGCGGCGCCCGCTTCTGCGGTCAGGGCGGGGTGAGCGAAGAAACCGAAACGGCCCAGGCGATAGTTGAAGGTGACCACGACCGCGCCGCGCTCGGCCAGCCTGGCCCCGTCAAAGATCGGCTGGCTGCCTGAGCCCATGATGAAGCCGCCGCCGTGAATCCAGACAATGACCGGAGCCGGGCCGCCCGTGCGATGCTTGGGCGTCCAGACGTTCAGGCTCAGGCAGTCTTCGCTGGTCGGCAGGCGGCTTTGGGTGTCGTCCCATGCCGGGCGCGGCTGGATGCAGTCGTCGCCATAGGTGCTGGCGTCGCGCACTTCGCTCCAGTGCGGTGCGGCCTGGGGGGCGCGCCAGCGCAGGTCGCCGACCGGCGGGGCGGCATAGGGAATGTTCTTGAACGACAGCACCGCACCTTCGTCCACGCCCTTGAGCGGGCCCTGGGCGATGCGGGTTTCGATCGAGACGCCTGGCGTGGGGACTGCGGCGATCGGTCCCTGGGCGCAGGCGCCGAGCGCCATCAGGGTCACGCCCAGACAGGCTGCTGTCCAGGCGGTGCGGGATTTCAGGCGGCGGCGTGTCTGGACCATCTGTGGCTTCTCCCCGATCAGCGCGGCGGATCACAGTCCGGCGTCTTGGCTTGATCGCTTGCACAATACGCTATGCAGATGCATAACGAATGT
Source organism: Brevundimonas nasdae (assembly GCF_019395145.1). NCBI lineage: Bacteria > Pseudomonadati > Pseudomonadota > Alphaproteobacteria > Caulobacterales > Caulobacteraceae > Brevundimonas > Brevundimonas nasdae. Next base: position 1,602,479 of record NZ_CP080034.1, on the reverse strand, counting down.
CGAGTGGCCTTTGCAGGTTGCGTTTCGGTAGGCTCCAGAATCGGCGTTCCGCGAGATCGTCGTTCGGATGTATGTTGTTTCAGGTGAACGGTTTTGACCAAGGTCAACCTAAGGGTCCAGCAACGCGAGGCGACGCAGGCCAGCCTGCTTCAGGCGGCGCTGGAAGTGTTTTCCGAAAAGGGTTTCGACGGCGCCTCCACGCGTGAGATCGCAGCCCTGGCCGGGGCGCACAACGCCCTGATCAAATATCACTTCTCCAGCAAGGACGCGCTGTGGCGCGCCGCCGTGGCCTTCCTGTTCGAGCGTCAGGCCAAGGAGCTGGCCATGCCGCGTCATGACGACCCGGTCCATGCCGACTTCCGGGCCTATGCCCGCGCGGTGATCCGCGCCGTGGTCCTGTATTACGCCAAACACCCCGAGCACGCCCGACTGATGGTTCAGGAGAGCATGCGCGACAACGACCGCCTGAACTGGGCCGCCGACACCTTCATCGTCGACATCAGCCGCGTCTCGGGCAAGTTCATCGAAATGTGCAAGCGCGAGGGCATCCTGCCCGACGTGTCGACGCCCGCCCTGGTCTATATCTTCGTCGGCGCGGCCCAGACCTTCTACGCGCTGGCTCCCGAAGTCCGACGCGTCTGGAACATCGATCCTGCCGATCCCGACGTCATCGAGGCGCACGCCGAGGCGCTTGTGAAAGTGCTGGTCCGCTAGTCACGGACACCGGCCAAACCCAGACAGAACACGCTCAAAGGAAACGACCAATGATCCGCTCTCTTGCCATCGCCGCCGCTCTGGCCCTGACCGCCGTTGCGGCCCCCGTCGTGGCGCAGACCCCGGCGCCCGCCGCCGCGCAACCCGCCCCCAAGTTCACCGTCGACACGACGATGGCCGAGATCAGCGCCGATCCGCAGGCCAAGGTGGTGCTGGGCGACTTCTTCGAGAAGCGCCGCATCGCCGCCGGCGCCCCGGCCATGACGCCGGAAGAATCCGCTGGTCTGGCTGAAATGATCGGCGGCCTGTCGCCGCGTCAGCTGGCCGAGTTCCCGCAGGCCAATCTGGATGACGCCGCACTGGCTGAGCTGGACGCCCTGCTGCGCGCTGTTCCGGCGCACGCCAACCACTGAGACGACCCTGCGGCCAGGCGGCTGTTCGCCCGGTCGTGCTCATTACGCGTAACTGACCGCGAAAGCGGCCAACGGGAGAGCCCGCCATGTCGATGCTCAAGCTAGCCGTGGCGGGTTTCGCCTGCCTGACTGTCGCCGCAGGCGCTGCGCGCGCCGATGATGTGGAGGCGACGGATCGTCCCTCGGCTCTGGTCGTCAACGGCGCGCCCAGTCCGCTGGGCATCGACACCCTGAACCCGCGCCTGTCGTGGCGTCCGCCCGCCGCCCGTACGCAGAGCGCCTATCAGTTGCGCGTCGGCGTGTCCGAGCAGGCCCTGATGGCGGGTCAAGTGACCTGGGACACCGGTCGCGTCCGCTCCGCCACTGACGCCGCCGTCATTTATCAAGGGCCCGTCCTGTCTTCGCGCGACCGCCGTGTCTGGCAGGTCCGCACCTGGGACGGACGTGGCCGCGCCTCGCCGTGGAGCAATGTCGCGTCGTGGGAGATGGGGCTGCTGAACCCATCCGACTGGACCGCGACCTGGATCTCGCGCAACGCCGCCGCGCCCACGGGGTGGTCGGATGCCACGATCACCGTCGATTTCACGCTTAAGGGTCGTCAGTTCGACGTGCTGTTCCGCGCCTCGCCCGAGGGCAAGACCTATGGCGAGGCCTATGTCTGGCGCATTGGCGAGGACGAGGGGCGGGCGGTTCTGAACGCCCAGGTGCGCCGCTATCCGGGCGGAACGCGGGCGGTGGTCAATCAGACATCTCTGAAGAAGATCGACCTGGGCATGACGGCGGACGCCCTGCGCCAGGGCCGCCACAGCCTGAGCATCGAGGTCGTCGGCGACCGCATCGTGACCCGCCTGGATGGACGCGTGATCGACGAGATGCATGACGACGCCCAGACGCGCGGCACGGTGGGCTTCCTTTCAGCCGCGCCAGACGCCGCCGTCGTGCACCGCCTGTCTGTGGTTCCCACCGAGGGCGCGCCATTCGAAACCACCTTCGCCAATGGCGACAACCCGTTCACGGGCGGCAGTCTGGGCGCAGATGGCCTGATCATCGCCTCGGGCGTGCCGACCAAGGACATCGTGCTGCCTCTGTCGAACCCGGCGCCCCTGTTGAGGCGGGCGTTCACGGTGGGGCAGGGCCAGATCGCCTCGGCGCGTCTCTATGTGGCGGCAGGCGGCTGGGCCGATCTGACGCTGAACGGCGGGGTTCTGTCCGAACTGCCGATGGCGCCGGGCTGGACCGACTACGGCAAGCGCGTCCTCTATCAGACCTATGACGTCACCAGTCTGTTGGGCGCAGGCGAGAATGTGCTGGCCGCCGAACTTGGCCGCGCCTGGTACGGAGTGACCGAGCCGAACGAATGGTATTTCCACAAGGCCCCGTGGCACGCCGAGCCGTCCCTGCGGGCCCAGCTTGAAATTACCTATGCTGACGGCGGCCGTGAGGTGGTCACGACCGATCGCAACTGGACGACCGCCGACGGTCCCACCCTTCATGACTCCATCTATGCGGGCGAACGCTATGACGCGCGGCGTGAGCCGATCGGCTGGCGCTCGGCGCGTTTCACCGGACAGGGCTGGACGCCTGCGCTGGAGGCGGCGGCGCCTGCGGGCAAGCTGGTCGCCGCCGCTGCTGATCCGATCCGCCCTATCGAGCAGGTCCAGCCCGTCGCGCGGGTCGAGGTTCGGCCCGGCGTCTGGGTGTTCGACTTCGGCCGCATCCTGACGGGGCGTCCGCAACTGAAGATGACGGGGCCGGCGGGCCGCACCGTCACCCTGGTCCTGACCGAAAAGAAGGCCGAGGACGGGTCGGCCCAGGTCGCCAGCGGCCTGATCGACGCCCAGCTTCAGACCTATCACTACACATTCGCGGGGACCGGCGTTGAGCATTGGGCGCCGCGCTTCAGCTATGCGGGTTTCCGCTATGTGCAGGTCGAGGGGCTTGGATCGGCGCCGGGCGAAGACTTCGTCACCGCCGAGATCATCCATTCCGACGTCGAGCGCATCGGCGCCTTCGAGAGCGGCAATGAACTGATCAACCGCATCCAGCAGGCGTCGCAGAACGCCCTGCTGAACAATATGCACGGCCTGATGAGCGACACCCCCAGCCTGGAGAAGAACGGCTGGACCGGCGATGGACAGGCCTCGGCCTCCGCCGCCAGCATCAACTTCGGCATGGTGCGGGTCTGGACGAAGTGGCTGGCCGACTTCCGCGACGCCCAGGCAGCCAGCGGTGAGTTGCCGGAGATCGTGCCGTCCACGCCCTATTATGGTTTCGACCAGACGCCGGGCTGGTCCTACATCTGGGGGCCGACCCCATCGTGGGATGCGGCCATGTTCGTCATCTCCGACGACATGCTGCGCCACTATGGCGACGAGCGGATCATCGCCGACATGTATGCGAGCCAGAAACGTCTGGTGGACTACACCTCGACCTTCATCACCGCACCCGACTTCACCTATTCCAGAGGGCTGGGCGACTATGCGGGCAAGGGGCCGTTCGGGCCGGTCGATGCGACGGCCTCGGCCTATTATTTCTACATGGTTTCGACGCTGGGGCGGAACGCCGCGACCCTGGGCAAAACCGAGGACGCCGCTCGCTATCAGGCGTTGGCCGCGCAGGTTCGCGAGGCCTATAACCGCAAATACTGGGACGCGGCGACGCATCGCTATGTGACGCGCGCGGTCGAGAACGGGCCGACCCCGCCGTTCAGCCAGACCCAGAACATCCTGCCGCTGGCCTTCGGCATCGTGCCCGACGGTGAGCAGCAGCACGTCGCCGACGCCGTCGCTGCCGACCTGGAAGCCAATGATTACACCCTGACCATGGGCGTCTATCCGATGCGGTATGGCCTGACCCTGCTGACGGACTATGGCCACGCCGACACCGTGTACAAGGTGGCGACCAAGACGACCCAGCCCAGCTGGGGCTTCTGGCTGGCCAACGACATCAACTCGATGCTGGAAGGCTGGGGGCTGAACTCCCGCTCGTGGAACCACCACTATTTCGCGCTGGTCAGTGACTGGTTCTACGAAGGTCTGGCGGGCATTCGGGCCGGTTCGCCTGGCTTTGCCGACGTGGTCATTCGTCCGGCCCTGCCGACGGGGCTGGATCACGCCTCGGGTCGGGTGATGACGCCGCGCGGTGAGGTGCGGTCGGCCTGGCGGAGAGAAGGGGAGACGGCTGTTCTTGACGTGGTGATTCCCGGCGCGACCCGCGCAGAGGTCTGGCTGCCCAATGGCGCCGAGCGGCTGAAACGCACGCCACGCGGCGCACGCTACCTCAGAAACGAGAATGGACATGCCGTCTATGCGGCGGCCCCTGGTGCAGCTACATTCATCTTCATGCAAAGATGAGTGAAACGATTTGACCCAGACTGTCTCTTCCCTTTCCGAAGCCATCGCCCAGCACGCGCGTGACGGCGGTGACCGCCCCGCCCTGATCCAGGGTGATGTGATCCTGACCTATGCAGGGCTCGACGCCCTGATGAACCGGGTCGTCGCCGCCCTCCAACGCGACGGCCTGTCGGTCGGCGACCGCGTGGCCCTGTTGGGCGAGCCGAGTGTCGAATACGCCGCCGCCTTTGTATCGGTGGTTCGTGCGGGCATGACGCCGGTGCCGCTCGCGCCCAGCGTGACGGACGAGACGTTGAAGGCGATGCTGGTCGACGCCAATCCGCGTCTGGTCTTTTCGGACGCCAGCCAGTCGGCGCGTCTGGACGGGTTCGAGATCGTGACCCTGGACGGTTCGGCGGGCGGCAGGGCCTGGCTGGACTGGCTGGCCCCCGAAGGCGCGGCGCCGGTGGTGGAGCCGATTGATCCGGCGACCGCCTTCAACATCATCTATTCGTCCGGCACGACGGGGGTGCCCAAGGGCATCATCCATTCGCACCGGATGCGCGAAGGCCAGATGGGCGCCTTGTCCGCCCTGTTCAGCGGCGAAGTCGTCACTCTGCTGACGACGCCGCTCTATTCCAACACGACGCTGGTGACCCTGCTGCCGACGCTGCGGGCAGGCGGCGCGGTCGTGGTGATGCGCAAGTTCGACACCAAATCGTTCCTGGAGCTGTCGCAGAAGCACGCCATCACCCACACCATGCTGGTGCCGGTTCAGTACCAGCGCCTGATGGCGGAACCCGCGTTTGACGACTTCGACCTGTCGTCGTTCCAGCTCAAGCTCTGCACCAGCGCGCCCTTCTCGGTGGAGTTGAAATCCGAGGTGCTACGCCGCTGGCCGGGTGGTCTGCTGGAGATCTTCGGCATGACCGAAGGCGGCGGCATCTGCTTCCTGCCCGCCCATCTGTTCCCCGAGAAACTGCACACGGTCGGCATGCCCGCGCCGGGGTCGGACATCCGCATCATCAACGACGACGGCGTTGAACAGCCGGTCGGCGAGACGGGCGAGATCGTCAGCCATTCGGCCCAGATGATGATCGGCTACAACAACCGTCCGGAGGCCACAGAGGCGGGGCGCTGGACGGATCCTGAAGGCCGCGCTTTCATCCGCACCGGCGACCTGGGCCGGTTTGACGCCGAGGGCTTCCTGCAGATCGTCGGGCGCAAGAAGGACATGATTATTTCGGGCGGATTCAACATCTACCCGATCGATCTTGAGATTCAGATTGATGCTCACCCCGAGGTGCTCGAGGCTGCGGTCATCGGCGTGCCGGACGCCAAATGGGGCGAGACGCCGGTGGCCTATGTCGTGCGCCAGCCGGGCGCGACCATCGAGGCGGAGGCCCTGCGCGTCTGGGCCAATGAGCGGCTGGGTTCCTTGCAGCGGGTGTCGGCGATCACCTTCGTCGACGAACTGCCGCGTAATGGTCTGGGCAAGGTCTTGAAGACCGCCCTGGCCGAGATGGCCGCAGCTTAAGAACCAACGGGCGGCCCAGTGATGGGCCGCCCGTTTCGGTTCGTGGTCAGGGGCGGGCCAGTTGCTGGACTTGCAGCCAGTTCACCAGATCGTTGATCCAGAAGTCGCTGCTCTTGCCCTGTTTGTTCATGCCGAAGCCGTGGCCGCCGTCGCGATAGACGTGCAGTTCGGGCTGGCGGCCTTTGTTCGCTGCGGCGCGGTAGAAGTTCAGCACGGTCGGCTCAGCCAGCTTGTCGTCGCCCGCAACGGCCAGGAAAACCGGCGGCAGGTCGGCGGGCAGGGCGGCGTCGTTGAAGGTGGCGCCATAGATCAGCCCGGCGAAGGCGGGGCGGGCCGCCGGGTCGGCGTCCAGCAGGGCGCCGGCCGTCACACGCGCACCGGCGGAAAAGCCGATCATGCCGACACGGGCCGGGTCGATCTGGAACTCGGCGGCGCGCTGGCGCACCAGGCGAAGGGCCTGCACCCCGTCGGCGACGCCCTCAACCGAAGCTTCATCCAGATTGAAGGCGCCGTTGGAACGCGCCGCGCCCGCCATGAAGACGAAGAATTCGCGCCAGTGCTGGCCATCATCGGCGGGTGTTTCCAGCGTGCGGTATTTCAACACGAAGACGGTGACGCCGTGCGCGGTCAGGGCGCGGGCCACATCGGCGCCCTCGGCCTGCATGGTCAGGTAGCGGAAGCCGCCGCCCGGCGCGATCACCACCGCAGCGCCCGTCGCCTTGCCGGGTTCGGGTCGGAACACCTCCAGTGTCGGACGGGTCACGTTGCGCACCACCTCGAAGCCCGCGCCGGGGAAGCGGCTGATGGTCTCGATCTGGGTCGCGCGCTCTGACCCCGGTGCGGCGCCGGGCCAGATGGCGAAGGTCTGGGGCGCGGTCTGGTTGGCGCTTGAGACGGCGTGCTGCGGCCCGACCTTGACTGTGCTTTGAGCGCAGGCGGGCAGGGCGAGGGCTGCGGCGGCGGCCAGCGGGCCGAAGCGGGCGAACAGAGAAGACATGGGTGAACCACCTAAGGCAGCGGCGAGGGCGGCGCTTTGTGGCCGTCCGGAAACAGTCAGGCTAGCCCCAAGCTATTTGGTTATGCAATCGCTCAAATAGTTCTTGACCTGTTTTTTGAAATCGCGGAACCTTAACTCACAATCTGGGACGACGGCTCAACCGTCGCCGGAAACGACAGTCTGATCGGGCACCCGTCCGGCGGATCAATATCCAGGAAAGACCCGCGAAGGCGGGCAGGTCCGACGACCTGGGGGAAAACAGATGCGCAACGCACCCTTGAACACACGGCTTCTGGCGACGACGGCGATGGTCGTGATCGGCCTGTCCGCCGCTGGAGCCGCTTCGGCCCAGACCGCGCCTGCGCCCGACAGCGCAGCGGCGACCGAGGTTGATGACATCGTCGTCACCGGCACCCTGCTGCGCGGCGTGGCCCCGACCGGCACCAATGTGGTCAGCATGGGGCGGCAGGACGTGATCGCCACGGGCGCCGCCTCGTCCAATGATCTGCTGGCGCGCATCCCCCAGATTTCCAGCGCCTTCAACACTGCGCCCCAGCCGGGCGCCAACATGGCTCTGCCGATCAATCGTCCGAATATCCGCAACCTGGGCGCATCCGGCGGTTCGACCACTCTGGTCCTGCTGAATGGCAACCGCATGGTCGGCGCGGGCATTCTGCAGACCTCGCCCGATCCGTCGGTCATTCCGCCGGGCGTGCTGGAGCGCGTTGAAGTCATTCCGGACGGCGGCTCGTCCATCTATGGTTCGGACGCCATCGGCGGCGTGGTCAACTTCATCACCCGCAAGAAGTTCGAAGGCATTGAAGCCACTGGCCGTTACGGCGTGGGCGACGGCTATGACCAGTTCGACCTGAACCTGACAGCGGGTAAGGTCTGGAACGGCGGTTCGGGCATTATTTCGTATGCCTACGCCCAGCACAGCAATATCGCGGGCGCGGACCGCGACTACTTCACCCAGGACCTGACCTCGCGCGGCGGTGGCGATTATCGCTCCAAATCCTGCTCGCCGGGCACGATCACGACGCCGAATCCGTTTTCGCCGCTGCTGCCGGGCACGGATTACAAGCTTCCTGGCCGCACGCCGGGCGCAAACTTCTGCGATCAGGCCAAGGTCATCGATTTCTATCCGGAAGAAGAGCGCCACAGCCTGTTTGCTACGGTCTCCCATACGGTAAATGATCGCCTTTCTCTGGATGCCACGGCCTACTACTCGCAGCGTGAAACGACGCGTCGCGGTGTTTCGGTGGGAGAGGGCTCCGGCATCGGCGGCAGCGGCACGATCACTGCGTTGAACCCCTACTTCCAGTCTGTCGCTGGAGAGTTGGGTCATAACGTCAGCTTCAACTACGCCGATGCTTGGGGAACGGCTGCGCCGAAGAACAACAGCCGCTTCACCTCAACGGGCGTCACGCCCTCGTTGACCTATCAGATCAATGACGACTGGCGTCTGAAGGCGTCGCTGAATTGGGGCCGCAGCACCAATCAGGTCCGCACATGGGGCATCAACACGGCGGCTGAAGCTGCAGCACTTGCCGGCACGACCACGGCGACCGCGTTGAACCCCTATAATGTCGGCGCAACCAATGCGGCGGTGCTGAAAGGCATCATCGACTTCCAGAACTATGGTCATTCGGTTCAGGAGATTCGCGAAGCTCGCGCCGTCGTAGATGGCAGCCTGTTCACCCTTCCGGCTGGCGACGTGAAGCTGGCCGTTGGCGCCGAGTACCACGAAGAAAGCATCAAGGCGCAACAGGGCTCCGGCGCGCCTTCGGCTCTGAACCTGGCGCGTTCGTCGTCCAGCCGGGACGTGACCTCGCTGTTCGCTGAAGTTCTGGCGCCAGTGTTCAACAGCCCGACGATGGGCGCGTTGGATCTGTCCGCCTCGGTTCGTTACGACAACTACAGCGACGTGGGGGACACGACGAACCCCAAGATCGGCTTCAACTATCGTCCGATCTCGACCCTTACTGTCCGCGGCAACTGGGGCACTTCGTTCCACGCGCCTAGTTTGGCTGACATGGGCGACGGCGTAGACTCCCGCGTTCAGGTCATCCGCTTCAGCCCCTGGCTGCCCGCAGGATCGTCGCCCTTCGACATGCTGCGTCCGACGCTGATCCTGGCGGGCGGCAATGACAGCCTGAAGCCTGAGACCGCCGACACCTGGTCGCTGGGCTTTGACTGGCGCCCCGACGGCGCCCTGGACGGCTTCTCCGCCAGCGTCACCTACTTCAATGTGGCCTTCAAGGACGCGATTGGTCTGGTGCCCTTCCTGCGCGGCGCGCCCTTCTTCGCCGATCCCAACTACGCCTCCTACTATCTGTTGAATCCGACCCTGGCTCAGGTGACGGCGAAGACAGCGGGCCTAGCTATCGACGGGGCGCCCAGCCTGGCCTCGCTCTACACTGGCTTCACGCCGCCTGCGGTCTTCATCGATGCGCGCCGCAACAACCTGGGCACGCTGGATGTCGATGGCCTTGACTTCAACATCAGATACGGTCGTCCGGCCTCGTTCGGTCTGTGGCATGTCGGTCTGGCGGGCACCTACAATCTGAACCGCGAATTGCGCGCAATCGCCAGCGGCCCCAAGACCGATGAGCTCAAGAATGGCGCCAGCCGCTATTCGCTGGTCGGATCGGCAGGCTTCCTGTCCGGTGCCTTTGCGGGTGAGTTGACGGTCAACCACAACTCGTCGGCAGATGTGACGAATGTGGTGGGGCAGAACAAGATCGACAGCTTCACCACGGTCAATCTGTTCGGGTCGTATGACCTGGGGCTCAGCGGCGCCTTCAGCGACACCACGGTGACGCTGAACATCGACAATCTCTTCGATGAAGAGCCGCCCTACTACAACGCGATCGGCGGAACCGCGAATGGCTCGACCTTGGGCCGCGTGGTTTCGATCGGGCTTCGCAAGACCTTCTAACCTGAGCTGATCGGCTCTCCCGGGCCGTCCTGCTTGCTGACTGGCCGGTGTGGATCAGCGTCCACATCGGCCTTCTTTTTTACTGGGGTGCGTCTGATGCGATCGCGACTTCTGAAACGTCTTCTTGTCGGTGTCGCTGTGTGCAGCCTGACCGGAACCACCGTGATCGCCGGACCGGTCGCGCCCGTATCCGCCGTGGCGCCCGCCCCTACTGCTGTTCAGTCGCCCGAGGCGCGGGCCGACGCCCTGATCGCGCGCATGACGCTGGAGGAGAAGGTCGGCCAGGTCAGCCAGCAGTTCGTGCTGGGCAGCGCTGCGCCAGTCGAAACCCGCGTGAAGGCCGCGCAACTGGGTTCGGTGCTGTTCGTGCGTGATCCGGTCGTCGTGAACCGGATTCAGAAGATGGCGGTGGAGGAGACCCGGCTGGGGATTCCGCTGCTGTTCGGATACGACGTCATCCACGGCTTCCGCACCGTCTTCCCCGTGCCGCTGGCGATGGCGGCGACCTGGAAGCCCGGACTGGTGGAACAGTCGCAGAGCGTGGCCGCGCAGGAGGCCCGCGCATCGGGCATCCACTGGACCTTTGCTCCCATGCTGGACCTGACGCGCGATCCGCGCTGGGGCCGCATCGTCGAGGGGCCGGGCGAAGACCCCTATCTGGCCTCGGTTCTGGCGGCGGCCCAGGTGCGCGGCTTTCAGGGCGAGACCATCGGCGCGCCGGGCCATGTGCTGGCAGGCCCCAAGCATTTCCTGGGCTATGGCGCGTCCGAGGGCGGGCGTGACTATGACAGCGTGAACCTGTCGGACACCCAGCTTTACAACGTCTATCTGCCGCCCTTCATCGCCGCGATCGACGCGGGCGCCGCCAATGTCATGAGCGCCTATATGGAACTGAACGACGTGCCGGCGGTGGCCAACGACTGGCTGCTGAACGGCCTGTTGCGCGATGAACTGGGTTTTGAAGGGTTTGTCGTGTCGGACGCCAACGGCGTGCGCAGCCTGATCCCGCAGCATTTCGCCACCGACGCCACCGACGCCGCCATCCGCTCGATCCGCGCCGGGAACGACATGGAGATGGCGATGGGGACGGGGGCCTTTGACAATCTGGTCGCGGCCGTGCGTGACGGGCGTCTGGACGAGGCCGTGGTGAACCGCGCCGTGCGGCGTGTGCTGATCGCCAAGTTCAAGATGGGGCTGTTTGAAAACCCCTATGTCGACGCCTCCCTGACCGAGTCCGTGCTGACGGCGCCTGATCACCGCGTGCTGGCGCGTCAGGCGGCGGAGCAGGCGATGGTCCTGCTCCAGAACAAGGACGGCGCCCTGCCGTTGCAACGCGGCGCGCACCAGCGTGTCGCCGTCATCGGGCCGCTGGCGGACTCGCCGGTCGACACGGTCGGACCGTGGGCGTTTGCTGACAAGACGGACGAAACCGTCACCATCTTCAAGGGTTTGAAGGCCAAGCTGGAAGGGGCGGCTCAAGTCGAGACGGCGCCGGGCGTGCAGATCCGTCGCGGCACGCCGTCGATGTTCTCGGCCATGCGGCCCATGCCTGCGCGCTGGGATGCAGCGAAAGCCGAGGCGGAATATGCGCGAGCTCTGGACCTGGCGCAGCGCTCGGACCTGATCATCCTGACGGTCGGCGAAGACTATTACATGAGCGGCGAACAGGCCTCGCGGGTGTCCCTGTCCCTGCCGGGCGAGCAGCAGAAGCTGATCGACGCCGTCACCGCCCTGGGCAAGCCGGTCGTGATGGTGATGGTCAACGGCCGTCCGCTGGACATCCGCCGTGCCGCGACCCAGGTTCCGGCCATTCTGGAAGCTTGGCATCCGGGTTCGGAGGGCGGAGCCGCAGTCGCCAATGTGCTTTACGGCGATGTGAATCCCGGCGGGAAGCTGCCGATCACCTGGCCGCGTGATGCGGGCCAGATTCCGCTATACTACGCCCACAACCGCACCAAGGACCCGGCCACGGCGGCGACCCGCTATTGGGACGAGGCGTCCACGCCGCTGTATCCGTTCGGCTACGGGCTCAGCTACACCGACTTCAAATTCTCCGACATCGCCGTGAGCCAGCCCAGCATTGCGGCAGACGGACAATTGACGGTGTCTGTCGTCGTGACCAACACCGGCGCGCGCGCGGGAGACGAGACGGCCCAGCTTTACATCCACCAGCGGGCAGGGCGCGCGACCCGTCCTGTGCGTGAGTTGAAGGGCTTCCAGCGCATCACCCTTGCGCCGGGTGAAAGCCGCACCCTGACCTTCACCCTGGGCGAGGCGGAGCTGAAATACTGGAGCGGGGCGGAGCGCAAATGGGTGATCGATCCCGGCGTGTTCGATGTGTGGATCGGCGGGGACTCGCGCGCGGACCTGACCACGACTTTCGAAGTACGCTGATCGGCCACTTCATGAGGTGACGCGGCGATCTCAGGCTCGTAAGCCGAGGGGGTGAACGTCCTTGATGAGCGGAGATCGCCATGTGCGTCCTGGCCTTAGCCTGGCGGGCGCATCCGCGCTGGCGTCTGGTGTTGGCGGGAAACCGGGATGAGCTTCATGCCCGGCCTGCCGATCCTCTGGCGCGCTGGGCCGAGGCGGAACACGTCATCGCGGGGCGTGATCGGCTGTCCGGCGGGACATGGTTGGGCGTGTCGGAACAGGGGCGGTTGGCGGTCGTGACCAATCTGCGCGGTTTTGGAGGGCCCAGGACCGATGCCCCGTCACGCGGCCTGCTGCTCAGCGACATGCTGCGCGGAGAGGGTGATTTCACCGATCCGACAGACGCCGAACTGGCGCGTTTCAGCCCCTTCAACCTGATCCGCGTCATTGGCGGCGCGGCGACATTCTGGACCAATCAGCCAGAGCCGCAGCGGCAGGATCTGTCGCCTGGCGTCTATGGCCTGTCGAACGGGCAGTTGGATGAGCCGTGGCCCAAGACGGTGCGGCTGAAGACCATCCTGTCCGACTGGCTGGCGAACAGCGATGACCCCGACGTGCTGATGAATGGCCTGCATGAGGATCGGTTGGAGCAAGAGGGCGTGGTCCCGGCCGAACCATCCGATGCGCCGTGGGAGCCGCGCGTCTCACCGATCTTCATCCGCAATCCGCAATACGGCACGCGGTGCAGCACGTTGGTGATGATCGATGCGCAGGGGCGGGGGCTGATCACGGAACGCCGCTTTGACGCCAGCGGGACCGCGACGGGCCAGACGAGGTTGGAGTTCGCCTTTGTGGTCTGAAACCGCTTAGTGCGAGCCGTTCAGCAGGACCACGCCGACCAGAACGGCGGCCCAGTGGACGCTGGCGGCGGCGACGACGTGGCCATGCCAGATGGCGCGGAAATACTTCAGCCGCTTCTGCACATAGAAGAGCACCCCCGACATATAGACCAAGCCGCCGATGCCGAGCAGCAGCAGGGCCACCCATGAACCGTGGGTCAGCATTGGTTTGAAGGCCAGCAGGACCAGCCAGCTTAGCGCTACATAGATGGCGACCCAGAAGCCGCGCCCCAGGCCCGGCAGGAACAGCTTGCCCAGCGCGCCCAGCGACGCCAGCGTCCAGATGGTCGCCGTCATGGCGATAGCCCAGGCGCCGGTCAGGGTGTGGGTCGTAAAGGGCGTGTAAGAGGCCGCGATCATCAGGAAGATGCCCGCGTGATCCAGCCGACGCATCATTGGCTGCCACGACGGCTTGGCGAAGTTGTAGGCGGTCGAGAAGCCCAGCATGGCCAAGAGCCCGACGGCATAGACGCTGACCGCGGCAATGACGCCGACATCCCCGCGCGCGACCGACAGGCCCAGTAGGACGCCGCCGCCGAACAGGGCGAAACCCAATCCGACCAGATGCACGACCAGATCCGCGATACGCGCGGCGCGGGTCGGATAATGGCTTGGCTGCCCGGCGTTTTGCGCCATGTCGTCGGTCCCGATTTCGGCTCACAGAGCGTCGGGGGCGATCATGCTCCCGATCACTCTGCATCGGGAACATAGCATCGCTTCGTGGCGGGACAACGACAGGCCGGGGTTTCTAATCCAGGCCTGATTTGTCGGGGCCGGTCTTGTCGGCGCCTGATTTCCCAGTGCGGAAGGCGGAGGCCTTCAAGCCGTGGCGGGCCAGTTTGTCGTACAGGGTCTTGCGCGGGATCTTCAGGCGGCGCTGGACCTCGACCATGTCGCCAGACGCGTCGCTGAGGGTGTCGGTCAGGACCTGGGCTTCGAACCGGGCGACACGTTCGATCAGACTGAGGTCCAGCTCTGACTGCGCCGCGTCGACCTGCTCAAGGCCTAGGGCGAAGCGTTGGGCGAAATGGGCCAGTTCACGGATGTTGCCGGGCCAATCGGCTTCCAGCAGGCGCGAACGCACGGCGTCGGTCACCGGCGGCGTATGGGCGCCCGGCGCGGTCGGGGCGCGGGCCAACAGATGCGCGAACAGCAGGGGAATGTCCTCACGCCGCTCCTTCAGCGGCGGCACCCGCAGACGCACGACGTTGAGGCGATAGAACAGGTCTTCGCGCAGGCGGCCTTCCTCGACCGCGCGCGCAGGATCGCTTTTGGCCGAGGCCAGAACGCGCAGGTCCAGAACGCGGGGTTCGTTGGCGCCGATCGGATGGACTTCGCGCTCCTCCAGCACACGCAGCATCTTCACCTGGACCGTCAGGGGCATGCTCTCGACCTCGTCGAGGAACAGCGACCCGTTGTGGGCGCGTTCGACATAACCGACGCGGCGGCGCAGGGCGCCCGCGAAGGCGCCCAGTTCGTGGCCGAACAACTCGCTCTCCACCATGCCGTCGGGCAGGGCGCCGCAGTTGACGGCGACGAAGGGATGCGGCCGACGCCGGCCGCCGTTGTGCAGGGCGCGGGCGACGGCCTCTTTGCCCACGCCGGTGTCGCCCTCGATCAGCACGTCCATGCGGGCGTCGGCGATCTGGGCGATAGTGGCGCGAAGCGAACGGATGGCGCGGCTTTCGCCCAGCAGCGGCAGCTCCACCCCCGCTTCCGACGACAGGGCGGCGAGACGGCGGTTGTCCAGCACCAGCGCCCGCTTCTCCATGGCGCGTTTGAGGCTGTCATGCAGGCGGTCGAAGGCGAAGGGCTTGGCCACGAAATCATAGGCGCCGTCCCGCATGGCGGCGACTGCCTCGGCGATGTCGCCGTGGCCGGTGATCAGGATGACGGGCAGGGCGGGGTCCAGCGCTTGCAGCCGGGTCAGCAGCTGGCGCCCGTCCATGCCGGGCATCCGCAGATCGGTCACCACTACGCCGGGGAAGTCGGCGGTGACGGCTTTCAGCGCGAGGTCGGCGGTGCGGAAGGCCTGAACCTGGAACCCTTCCAGCGACAGACGTTCGTTCAGGGCGTTGCGGAAATCCTCGTCGTCCTCGACCAGGGCGACGGCGGTCAGGCGGGTGAATTCCATCAGGCGGCCTTCAGGGTGATGACGAACTCGGCGCCCGCGGGCGACGGACGCAGGGACAGTTCGCCGCCGAAACTGGCGATGATGTCACGGCAGATGACCAGGCCCAGGCCGAGCCCGTTCGGTTTGCTGGTGACAAAGGGCGTGAACAACTGGTCGCGGATGTCGGCGGGAACGCCGGGGCCGTTGTCGGCGACGATCAGGTCGATCTCGGCGCCCCGATGCAGGATCGACAGGGTGACGACGGGCGCGGGGGTGTCCTCCAGCGCCTCCATCGCATTCTGCATCAGATTGACGATGACCTGCTCCAGCCGGAACCGGTCGCCCATGATCATCAGATTGGCGGGCGGCTTTTCACGCACCAGTCGGACGCCGAGCTGACGCATCCGTCCGCCCAGCAGCAGCAGGGCGCCGTCGATGGCCTGGGGCAACGGCACAGCCTCCAGTCTGGGCTCGGCCTTGCGCGAGAAGGCGCGGAGCTCCTGGGTGATGGCGCCGATCCGGGCGGTCAGGTCGCCGATCTTCTGCAGGGGGCGCGCGGCCTTGGACGCCTGATCCCGCTCCAGATAGGCGGCGGCGGTTTCGGCCTGGGTGCGGATGGCTGCGACGGGCTGGTTGATTTCATGCGCTACGCCCGCCGCGATCTGGCCCAGCGCGGCCAGCTTGCCCGCCTGCACCAGTTCGTCGCGCAGGGCCTCGCGCGCCGCTTCAGCCAGCTGGCGTTCCTCGATCTGGCGGTTCAGGGCCATGTTGGCGTCGCTGAGGTCCTGGGTCCGTTCAGCGATGCGCCGCTCCAGCTCGATGCGGGCGGCCTCGGTCGCGCGTTCACGGGCGACCGCCTGTTGGCGACGGCGCAGCAGCACCCCGCCAACACCAAAGATCAAGGTCAGGATCAAAGCGGTCAGGGCGCGCGCGTTGGCGGTCGCCCTTTCGACGGCGCCGCGGGTCGGCGTCAGCAGATGCAGGGTCCAGCCGGGCGTCGCCGTGCCGGCGCGACTGTGCATCCAGTCGCGCTCCACACCGCCCAGCGGCGCCTTGATCAAGCTGGGGCGGTTGGTGTCGGGCGTGGCGAAGGGCAGGGGCGTCAGGGCTTCGTGGCCCAGGGTCTGATCGGCCAGCGTCAGCTGGCGGCTGGCCAGATCCAGCGGTTTCAGGGTGCGGAACCGCCATTCCGGCACGCTGGTGATCAGGATGACGCCGCCCGGATCGACGACATAGGCGGGTTCGCCTGACGCCGCCCATTCGGCCTCCAACGCATCGAACTCGACCTTGACCACGACAACCCCGACCGGACGTCCGCGGGCGTCATCGACGCGGCGTGACAGATACAGGCCTGGACGACCGCTGACGGTGCCCAGCGCAAAGAACTCGGCCCTGCCGTTGCGCATGGCGCCGATGAAATAGGGACGGAAGCTGTAGTCGGCGCCGACGAAACTGGTCGGCAGGCGCCAGTTGCTGGCGGCGCGGGTCTGGCCCTTGGCGTCGATGACATAGATGACCGCCGCCCGCGTTTGTCGGGCCAGTTCCTCCAGCTTGCGGTTGATAGCCTCAGAAGAAGCGCCGGGCGCGGCGTCCAGCAGTTGGGCGATTTCGGGATCGGTGGCCAGCGCCAACGGCAGCGAGCGGTGCTTCTCCAGTTCGCTGCGCAGGACGGCGGCGTGCAGGGCGGCGGCCGCTTCGGACTGACGGCCCAATTCGGCGCTGGCGTCCCGGCGCGCCGTCGCGCCCGCTAGATAGGCCGCAGCCACGGTGACGATCAGCCAGGTCAGGATCAGCGCGAACCATATCCGCCGCGAGCGGGTGCGCCAGAAGGCGAGGATTCGGAAATCGAAACGACGAAACGGCATGGCGCTAATGTGCGATAATCCGCACAAAACAGCCACATATTTGCGCGGTTTGACGCACATTTGAAATCGAACGGCTGCTGTTACATAGAAAAATCTTTTAAGAAACAATCTCTTGGTGCTGTTTCCGTGACGGCTTGGCGATAGGGTCTGCGCCCCTGAAACTGATCTTCAAGCGCGACACAGATTGCGCGGAGGAAATCGCGAGCCGGGCTCGCTGTCTGGAGCATTCACTTGATCCCCACCGCGTCCGCTGCGTCGGCGACCCCTGTGCGCCGTCCGTTTTATCGTCATCTGTATTTCCAGGTGCTGGTGGCCATCGCCCTGGGCGGGACCATCGGACACTTCTGGCCGACCTTCGGCGAGAGCCTGAAACCGCTGGGTGACGGCTTCATCAAGCTGGTGAAGATGATCATCGCGCCGGTGATCTTCCTGACCATCGTCACCGGCATCGCCGGGATGCGCGACATCGGCCGGGTCGGCCGGGTCGCGGCCAAGGCCTTCGCCTATTTCCTGGTCTTCTCGACCCTTGCGCTGATCATCGGTTTGATCGTCGCCAATCTGGTCAAGCCGGGCCACGGCCTGAACATCGATCCGGCGACCCTGGATAAGGGCGCGGTCGCTCAATACGCCCAGGCGGCGCATGAGAGCACCCTGATCGGCTTCCTGATGGGGGTGATCCCCGACACGGTCGTCAGCGCCTTCTCGACCGGAAACATCCTGCAGGTCCTGTTTGTTTCGGTGCTGTTCGGCCTGGCCTTGGCCATGGTCGGCGATCTGGGCAAGCCGGTTCTGACCTTCCTGGAATCCGCCAGCGCCGCCTTCTTCAAGCTGGTCGGCATTCTGATGAAGGCCGCGCCCATCGGGGCGTTCGGCGCCTTCGCCTTCACCATCGGCGCCTATGGGATCGCCTCGGTCGCCAATCTGTTTGCGCTGATCGCCACCTTCTATCTGACCGCCATCATCTTCGTGGTCGGCGTGCTGGGGCTGGTCGCCATCGCCAACGGCTTCAACATCCTGAAGCTGATCCGCTACCTGAAGGAAGAACTGCTGCTGGTGCTGGGCACCTCGTCCTCGGAAGCGGCGCTGCCCAGCCTGATCTCCAAGATGGAGCGGGCGGGCGCGTCCAAGTCTGTCGTCGGTCTGGTGGTCCCCACCGGCTATTCGTTCAATCTGGACGGCACCAACATCTATATGACGATGGCGGCCCTGTTCATCGCCCAGGCGCTGAACATCGACCTGAGCCTGCAGGACCAGATCCTGCTGCTGCTGGTGGCCATGCTGTCGTCCAAGGGTGCGGCCGGCATCACGGGCGCGGGCTTCATCACCCTGGCGGCGACCCTGTCGGTGGTCCCCAGCGTGCCGGTCGCCGGCATGGCGCTGATCCTGGGCATCGACCGCTTCATGAGCGAGTGCCGGGCCCTGACCAACTTCATCGGCAACGCCGTGGCCACCATCGTGGTCGCGCGCTGGGAAGGCGAACTGGACCGTGACGCGCTGAAGGCTGCGCTGAACGGCGCGCCCACGCCCATCGCCGCACAACCCGATCCGGCCGCTGGGCCGGGCGACCCGACTGTCCTCGCAGACGACTGATCTGCCGGACGCATCTTGAGAGGGGGGACCGTCGATCAACGACGGCCCAAGAGGAGGAACAGGAATGAACAGACACTCGAAATTCGCTCTGTTGGCGACCACGGCTTCGGCTGTGACGCTGATGGCCGCTGGCGGCGCCTGGGCGCAGGCCGAACCGATCGCCGCGGAGCAAGCCGCCCAGGTCGATGACATTGTCGTCGTCGGCACCAACATCCGCGGCGCCCGCACAACGGCGGCCCTGCCGGTGGTGGTCGCCGACCGTGAGCAGATCGAGGCCACTGGCGCCTCCACCGGCGACGAACTGCTGCGCACTATCCCGCAGATGGGCGATGTCCAGTTCGACAGCTCCAGCGGCGCCCAGACCTCCAACTCGGCGCGCGGCGACGTGAACTCGGTCAATCTGCGCTCGCTGGGCGTGGGCAACACCCTGGTGCTGCTGAACGGTCGCCGGGTGGTGCAGCACCCGACCAGCCAGGGCACGTCCGACACCGGCACCGTGCCGGTGCTGAGCTACAACTCCAACGCCATCCCGGTTGCTGGCCTGGAGCGTCTGGAAGTCCTGCTGGACGGCGCGGCCGCCATCTATGGCGCGGATGCTGTGGCCGGCGTGGTCAACACTGTGCTGCGCGATAACATCGACGGCCTGTCGATCAGCGCCCGTTATGGCGGCGCAGAAGGCACGCAGATGCGCGACTTCGAAACCAACCTGTTCGCGGGCAAGAACTTCGACCGCGGCAATGTCTCGATCTTCGCCAACTACGCTTCGCGATCCGCGCTGTGGGCGTCGGATCAGGACTTCACCCGTTCTGACGATCTGCGTGACCTGTTCTCGGGCTATCCGGATTTCGCTGGCGTTCAGTCCCTGAACGGTCGGTCATCGCACACCCCTTGGGCCCGTCTGTCTGTCGGGTCGCGCGCAGTGATCCGCTCCAACGGCGTGGCCGTGACCAATGCGGCGGGCGCCTTCCGCTACCAGCCGACCAGCTTCGGCTGCGGCGTCAGCGTCGGCAACGACATCTGCATCGCCAGCGGCAACCATAACTTCAACACGACCAACCGCGACATGCGTTACGACACCCGGCACGACACAACGGTGCGTCCGTCGGTTGAACGGATGAACGTCTTCCTGACGGGGCGTTACGACATCACCCCGGACGTCGAGGCCTTTGGCGAGATCGGTTATTACAGCGCCAGCAGCCGCGCTGTGCAGCCGCCGGTAGTCAACCTGAACCAGATCTGGATCCCGTCCAGCAACTATTACAACCCGTTCGGTCCCGTGACCTTCGCCGACGGCACGCTGAACCCCAACCGTCTGCCGGGCCTGACCGGCGTGCCGACGGGCGGTCTGCCTGTCCTGATGACCAATTACCGCTTCGTCGACACGGGTTTCCAGGTGGTCAAGGTCGACAACTATCAGGCTCGCCTGCTGGGCGGTCTGCGGGGCGAATGGCGCGGGTTCAACTGGGAGTCGGCGCTGCTCTATTCGGAAGCTAAGGCCACCGACAGCTCGCCCAACATCAACATGACGGCCCTGCAGAAGCAGTTGGCCCTGTCCACGCCGGACGCCTACAATCCGTTCAGCGGCGGCTGCGTCGGCACGCCCAGCTATGGCGACTGCTCGCCCAGTTCACAGGCTGCAATCGACGCCATCGTCTTCGACATGCGCCGCGTGTCCAAGACGACTCTGAGTATGGTGGACTTCAAGCTGTCGCGCGGCGACCTGTTCAACGTGCCTGCCGGTCAGGTGGGCATGGCCTTCGGGCTTGAGGCGCGTCGCGAAACCCAGAGCGACGACCGCGACGAGAACGTGGACGGCACCTACACCTTCACCGACATGGTGACGGGCGAAAAGAACCCGTCGAACGTCTCGGCCGTCAGCCCCAACCCGGACACCAAGGGCAGCCGCAACGTCTTCTCGACCTATATCGAGTTCGCCGTGCCGGTGATCTCGCCCGAGATGAACATCCCGCTGGTCCAGCGCGTCGATCTGCAGCTGGCCGGGCGTTACGAGCACTATTCGGACTTCGGTTCGGTGGCCAAGCCCAAGATCGCCGCCGCCTGGGACGTGATCGATGGCGTGCGGGTTCGCGGGTCGTACTCGCAAGGCTTCCGTGCGCCGAACCTGGAACAGACCAACGCCACCGAATACGGCCGTCTGGCCAGCGGCGTGGACTACGTGCGCTGTGAAGCCGACCTGCGCGCGGGCCGCATCACCAACTTCGCCCAGTGCTCGCAGAACACCTCAGGGGTGTCGCTGCTGGTTGCGGGTAACCCGGACCTGGAGCCGGAAGAGAGCACCAACACCTCGTACGGGCTGGTGCTGCAGCCGCACTTCATTCCGTCGCGCTTCGGCACGTTCACCTTCACCATCGACCGCTGGCGGATCGAGCAGGAGAAGATCGTCGGCCTGCTGGGCGCCCAGACGGCGCTGGCGCTGGATTACCTGTACCGCATGCAGGGTCAGACCAATACGCTGGTGAACCGTCGCGCGCCGACGCCGGAAGACATCCTGCTGTTCGACGGTACGGGTCTGGCGCCTGCGGGGGATGTGGTTTCGATCAACGACCGCTTCATCAACCTGCAGCCGCAGACGGTTTCGGGGCTGGACCTGGCGATGAACTGGTCCCTGCGCCGCACGCGCTACGGCTCCTTCACCGTCAATGTGAACGCCTCCAAGCTGGAGCAATTCACGCGTGATCCGGGCGACATCGTCAATGAACTGTATGCCGCGCGCGAAAGCGGCGCGATCAACGCCGGCACCACCCTGCCAGACCCGACGCAACTGATCGGTCAGAACGGACGTCCCGAATGGCGGGTCAACGCCAGCCTGACCTGGCGCAAGGGGCCGTGGCGTGCGGGCGCGTCCAGCCAGTATGTCAGCGGCTTCGACCAGCCCGGCCTGCTGGGGACCTCGGGTTCACCGTGGGAGGTTGATGGCCGTCAGACGATCAACGGCTATGTCGACTATGCCTTCCCGGATGAAACCCGCGTCCGTCTGGGCGCGCGCGACCTGACCAACGAAGGTCCGCCGCTGGCCGACAACGGCTATCGCGGCACGGTCCACAGCCCATGGGGCCGCTACTGGTACGTCAACGTCTCCAAGACGTTCTGACCCAAGGATAGGAGACGGCGATGACGGTTCGACACGATTGGCTTCGTTTGGCGGTTCTGGGGGCGGCGTTTGTATTCGCCCCCGGTGCAGCCTTCGCCCAGAGTACAGCCCCGCAGCGTATCGCGGGCCAGGGCGACGCGATCCCGACAGCGTCGACCGCGCCGTCGCCTGCCGAGGCCGCCTGTCCTGACACGCTGCCGCAAGGCACGCGTTGCTGGTCGGGGCAGGCGGCCAAGGGCGGCTTCTACTGGATCGCCGTGCCGCAGAACTGGAACGGCACGCTGATCGTCCACGCGCACGGCGGGCCACGCACGAGCGCGCCCAGGATCGACGATCCGCTTGAGGACCTGAACCGCTTCTCCATGACGGTGAAGGAGGGCTTCGCCTGGGCGGGCTCCACCTATCGCAGGGGCGGTTACGGCGTGCGTATGGCGGCCGAAGACACCAATGATCTGCGCCAGCTGTTCTGGGATCAGTTCGGTCGTCCGCGCCGCACCCTGCTGCACGGGCAGTCGTGGGGCGGAAACGTCGCCGCCAAGGCCGCCGAACTCTACGCTCGCGACGCCGAGGGCAAGGTGGTCTGGGACGGCGTCGTCCTGACCAGCGGCGTGCTGGCGGGCGGGACGCACGCCTACGGCTTCCGCGCCGATCTGCGCGCGGTCTATCAGCATTATTGCAACAACCATCCTCAGCCTAACGAGCCGCAGTATCCGCTGTGGCAGGGTCTGCCGGAAGGTTCACGCCTGACGCGCGCCCAATTGGCGGAGCGGGTTAAAACCTGCACCGGCGTCGGCCTGCCGCAGGCCCAGCGTTCAGTGATCCAGAAACGCAATCTGGCCGATATTCTGGCGGTCACGGGCGTTGAGGAGGATCAACTGGTCGGGCACCTGGCATGGGGCACCTTCCTGTTCCGTGACATGGTTCAGCGTCGGCTGGGCGGCCTCAATCCCTTCTCGAACGCGGGCACCGTCTATGCCGGATCGCATGATGATGCGGCGCTGAATGCGGGCGTTCAGAGGTTCTCGGCTGATCCGATGGCGCTGGCGCGGCTGGGTTATGACGCCGACCTGTCGGGCATGATCGTGGCCCCGACCCTGACCATTCACGGCAAATACGACCCCACCGCCTTTGTCTGGCATGAAGCGGTCTATCGCGATCATGTCGCCGCCGCCGGCCGGTCCGATCTGCTGGTCCAGACCTTCACGAACGAGACCAGCCACAGCGCGCTGCATGCGCCGGAATATGTGGCGATTTTCGAAGCCATGATGGATTGGGTCGACAACGACAATAAGCCCAGCCCGGCGTCTGTCGCCACCCTCTGCGAAGCCGCCAAGGGGCGTTATGATCAGGCCTGCGCCTTCGATGTCGATTTCGTCCCGGCGGCGCCGTAACCGCCCACATGGACTGAGTGATCCCAAAAGCGAGGGGCGTTCTGCGGGACGCCCCTCGTTTGCATTCAGGTGCGGCGCATGGCCTCGAACCCGCCGGTGAAGATGGTTTCCATCGCATCGCAGATGGCGACCATTTCGGATGACTTGCACAGGCCGCCCGACAGGGTGTCGATCCGGCCCGTCTGCGCCAACGACAAGGTCAACGAGCCGGACAGCAGGTGATAGAACCAGTAGATCTGACGATCCGGCGTCTCTGGCGAAATGCGCTGAAGCACGCCGATGAAACGGTGGATCACCGGGTCAAAATGCTGGTGCATGGTGTCGCCGCCCCAGACCGGGGTGTTGTTCACCTGGGCCACAAGGGCGGCATAGTTCAGCCAGCTTGGATCCCCGTCGAACAGCACGAACAGCGGACGCAGGAAGGCGTCGATGGCTCCGCGAATGGTCATGTCGTCGCCGAACTCGGCCTCATACCGATCCAGACTGTCCAGACGCGCTCGGTTCACCACCTCTGCGCGCCGTCCGAAAACGGTCGAGAACAGCCGGTTCTTGTCGTCGAAATAATAGTGGAGCAGGGCCGTATCGACGCCAGCCTCCTTGGCTACGGCCTTCAGGGTCACGCCGTGAAGACCGTCGCGCGCAAACAGGGCCTCTGCGGCGTCCAGGATACGGGCGGTGGTTTCCTCGCGACGTTGAGCCTTGGGCTTGGAGGTCGGTTTTGCGCGGGGCTTGGCGGTTGTCATCGCGGCATCTTAGCCGAGAAAACCAGACGCAGGCGATCACGTGCGCGCAACAGCAGTATCAGCACCTTGGCTTTGCGCAGATGGTGGTCCAGCGACGTCTTCCACCAACCGCGCTTCACCTCGCCCCCCGGCGTGGCGTTGAACACCATCCAGGCGTCCTTGACGGGATTATAGGCAGGCCAGTCGGCGCCGGGCGCGCCGGTTTTGGCGAAGGCGACCCAGCGGGCGTGCATGGCCGCGCTGACGGCGCGGTCGGCGTCGGTGGCGGGCGGCGAGTCGTCGGGGCGCTGGTCCAGCGTCTCGAACACATGGAAGATTTCGGCGGCGTGGGCGGCGCGCTTCACCGTGGCGCGGCGGGCTTCCTCCACATAGTCAAAGGCGTAGAGCCAGGCCTTGGACTTGCGCGGACGGGCGGCGATCCAGCGGGCGGGGGCGGCGAAACCAAAGTCGCGGAAGCCCAGACGCACCAGTTCGTCCTTGTCGCCCCCGGCCTCGGGATAGACGGCAGACAGTTTGTCGGTCGGCTTGATGATCTGGCCGAACCGTTTCAACCCGCCGCCGTAGTTCAGCAGGGAATCCTCGCCGGAGTTGGCGCCGATCATCATCGGTACATCGGCGAAGTCGCCGCGTGCAAAGGCGCTGACCGGATCGCGGTCCAGCAGGCGACCGTCGATGACAGGATTGAAGGCCCCTTCGACGGCCATCAGTTGCTTGGGCTCAACGGCGCGCAGAGCGGCGGCGTCCGGATTGGTCAAACCTAGCGCCGTCGCGGCCGCAACGCCGCGTTCCAGTGCTGTTTTCAACGGCGTCGCAGGCAGCCAGCCGCCGCCCGATTGGACGATGGTCTTGTGGAACAGACCGCGTGCGCGCTTGGCGGTCATCAGAGCCAGGATGTCCAGGCCGCCCGCTGATTCACCGAATAGGGTGATGTTCGTCGGATCGCCACCGAACGCGGCGATATTGTCGCGCACCCATTCCAGGGCTGCGATCTGGTCCAGCAGACCCTGCTGACCCAGGGGTTCGTGCGCAGGCGCCTCGGACGCCAGCGCCGGGTGGGCGAAGAAGCCCAGATGGCCCAGGCGGTAGTTGACGCTGACCAGCAGCACGCCGTCCCGAGCGAAGGCCGAGCCGTCATAGAAGGGCAGGGAGCCTGCGCCCATCCGGTTAGAGCCGCCGTGCAGCCAGACCATGACAGGCACGGGCGCGGCGGAATCGGCGGGAGACCAGATGTTCAGCGTCAGACTGTCTTCGCTGGTCGGTTCCGGCGCGCCGCCGATGGAGACGATGTCGGACACGTCCGTGGGTCCAGCCTGGGGCGGCGCCAGTCCGAACTCGGCCGCCTCACGCACGCCTTCCCATTTCGGGTGCGGCTGGGTCGCACGCCAGCGCAGATCACCAACCGGCGCGGCGGCGTAGGGGATGCCGCGAAACACATTCGCCGAACCTTCGCGACGGCCACGCAGGTCGCCGGATGGGGTGGTCACGACAGGATGAGTCGTGGCGTCGTTGATCTGATTCATTGTCCGTCCCTTGGGCGATCTGCGTCGCATTCGTTCATTTCAGAATGAACAACCGTCCTGCTTCTGTCGAGCCGTTTCACGGTTCGTCATTCATGAAGGAATGAATGATGTTGACAGCAGGGCCATTCACAGACCACCGTAGGGCCCAACACATACCAGCGGCGACTGAACGACCGCGCGTGGAGAGGAACGAGAATGGGATACACCAGACATCTGCGTCTGGCGCTGATGACTAGCGTCTTCATCGCAGCCCCGCTGTTCGCAGCGCCCGCCTTCGCTCAGCAGAACTCTGCTGAACAGGCCGCCAATGTGGACGACATCGTCGTCACCGCGCGCCGTCGCGAAGAAACCCTGAAAGACGTGCCCGTCGCCGTCACCGCCGTGACCAGCGAGCGTCTGGAACAGACCGGCGCCGCCGACATCACCACCCTGCAGCAGCAGACCCCGAACGCCACCGTTCAGGTCGCACGCGGATCAAACTCAACCCTGACCTCGTTTATTCGCGGCGTCGGCCAGCAGGACCCCCTGTGGGGCTTTGAGCCCGGCGTGGGCCTCTATATCGACGACGTCTATGTCGCCCGTCCTCAGGGTGCGGTTCTGGACGTCTTCGACATCGCGCGTCTGGAAGTCCTGCGTGGACCGCAGGGCACCCTGTACGGCCGCAACACCATCGGCGGCGCGATCAAATATGTGACCAAGCGCCTGTCGCAGGAACAGGAAGCCACGCTGAAGGCCGCCTACGGCAGCTATAACCAGATCGACCTGATCGCCTCGGGCTCGACGCCCCTGAACGACACCCTGCGCATCGGCGGCGCCATCGCCCGCTACACGCGTGACGGCTACGGCACCAACCTGAACACCGGCGCCGAACACTACGATAAGGATGTCACGGCTGCACGCGCCAGCGTCGAGTGGACGCCGAACGACAGTCTGTTCTTCCGTTTGGCCGGTGACCTGACCGAAGACAACTCCAACGCCCGCCACGGCTCGCGCATGTTGGCGCCGACGCTGGACAATGTTTACGACACCCGCGCTGGAATTGGCGATGAAGGCTATGTCCGGACGCGCGGTCTGTCGCTGACCGGTGAATGGACCGTCTCTGACGCCATCACCCTGAAGTCGATCACCGCCTATCGTGACGGCGACACCAAGGGCGACGGCATCGATTTCGACGGTCTGCCGCAGCCGATCCTCGACATCCCCGGCTACTACGGCGACAGCCAGTTCACCCAGGAATTCCAGGTCCTGTTCCAGGGTTCGCGCTGGCAGGGCGTCGCGGGCGTCTTCTACATGGACGCCATGGCCAAGGGCGCATTTGACACGGTCGTCGGCAATGCGGGCATCACGACCTATACGGGTGGCAAGGTCGACACCAAGAGCTTCGCGGTCTTCGCGGATTTCAACTATGATGTGACGGATCAGTTGTCGGTGTCGCTGGGCGGCCGCTGGACTCAGGACAAGAAGAGCGTCACGCAACTGCGCCAAGTCTACCTCGGTCTGCGCAGCCCGTACTTCCACAACCCGAACGCCATTCCGGTTGGTGCGCCGTCGACGAACTACAGCAACTCGGACACCTATTCGGAGTTCACGCCGCGGGTCAGCGCCAGCTACAAGTTCACGCCTGAACTGACCGGCTATGCCTCATACGGTCGCGGCTTCAAGTCGGGCGGCTTCGATATGCGCGGCGACGCCTCGCTGTATCCGGAAACGGTCAATGGCTATCAGCCGGAACTGGTCGACACCTATGAAATCGGCCTGAAGGGTTCGTTGCTGGACCGCCGGGTCAACTTTGCGACCGCCTTCTTCAAGTCGGACTACAAGAACCAGCAGATCACGTCGCAATTCTTTATTCCTCCGACCTCGGTCGTCAGCTTCGTCGACAATGCGGGCTCCAGCGAAATCTGGGGTTGGGAGCTGGAAGCCAGCGCGCGGATCACCAACAACTTCGTGCCGCGTCTGACGCTGGGTTACCTGGACGCCAAGTTCAACGACTTCGTCACGTTCAACCCGCTGACGGGCAAACGCGAGAACCTGGCCGATCAGCGGCACTTCCAGAACACGCCGGATTGGACCGGCGCGGTCGCGCTGCCCTACAGCATAGACCTGGGCGCCCGGGGCTCGCTGGTCTTCACGCCGACCGCTTCTTACCGTGGCGCGACCCAGATGTTCGAGACGCCGATCCCGATCCTCGATCAGGGCGCCTACTGGCTCTACGACGCCACCCTGCTGTGGACTGCGCCGGACAGCCGCTACCGCGTCAGCCTGGCGGGCCGCAACCTGAGCGACGAGCGTTATCGCGCGGGCGGCTACAACTTCCCGGGTGCGCTGACGGGCGATTCCGTCGTCGCCTTCTATGGCGCGCCGCGCACCGTCACCCTGACGCTGACGGCCTCGTTCTAAGTCGAGTGAATACAAAGGGGAGGGGCTTTGCTCCCCCCTGGAACGCCCGCCCTTACAGGCGGGCGTTTTGCGTTTGGGCCACGGGTGTCGCCGAAGGTCGCATTGACGTTCGGCGCATCGGCGCGTCTGATGATGACCGCATACAACGCCTGGGAGACACCATGGGCGAGCGGCCAGGAAGCGATCACAGGCGCCTGATCAAACAGGCGCTGGACGACGGCACGGGACCGGCCCGGTCTGCGCTGGCGGCGTCCTGGCGTCGGTCCATGTCACTTTACGGACTGGACCCCGAAGATCGCGGACGCGCCGAAAGCCTGACCGAGCAGCAACTTCGTGAAGCCCGTCAGGCGATGGAGCCGATGACGCTGGCGGCGCAGGGCGTGCTCGACCGGCTGTTCCTTGCGGTCGGCGATACGGGTTGCTGCGTTCTGTTGACCAATGCCGACGGCGTGCCCATCGAGCGACGCGGGGCGGCGGCGGACGATGAAATGTTCCAGCGCTGGGGCCTGTGGCCCGGCGCAGTCTGGTCCGAGGCGGTCGAGGGCACCAACGGCATCGGCACGGCGCTGGCCGAACACCGTCCCCTGACCATTCATCGCGACCAGCATTTCCACACCCGCAACACGGCGCTGAGTTGCACCAGCCATCCGATCCACGATCCGATGGGACGGCTGGCGGGTCTGCTGGATGTGTCGTCGTGCCGGGCGGACGCGACCGAGGCGATGCTGGGGTTGATCGCCGCCGCCGTCGCCGACGCTGCTCGGGCCATCGAGGCGCAGGCCTTCCGGCAGGCGTTCGCGGACGCCCGGATCGTGCTGGCCGGCGATCCGATGGAGCGGAACGCGGCCGCCCTGCTGGCGGTGGATCGCGATGATCTGGTGGTGGGCGCCACGCGGGCGGCGCGTTTGACCCTGTCGATCACCGACGAGCGGATCGCCAATCAGCTGGCGGCGTCCGAGGTTCTGGGCGGCGGCGGCGTGGAGGCTGACCTTCTGGAGGCCGAGCGCGGCGCGGTGCGTCGCGCGCTGGCGCTGAACGGCGGAAATGTTTCGGCGGCGGCGCGGGCCCTGGGCGTCAGCCGCGCGACCCTGCACCGCAAGCTGCATCGGCTGGGTCTGAGCGGCGAGCCTCACTGACCGCGACCTGTCGCACTCCTGCGACAGGTTTGCGCTGCACCATCATCCGGCCATCTGGCGTCGCGCGCCAAGCAGGCAGACCTTCTGATCCCAACGACGTCGATAATCGACGCCCGAGGAACACAAGCAGGAGGCTTTGATGACCAAGCCAGAATTCGTCCGCGCTGCGACCCCCAAGTTCAAGGCGCGCTATGACAACTTCATCGGCGGCGAGTGGGTCGCCCCCGTCAACGGCCGCTATTTCGAGAACCTGTCTCCGGTGAACGGCCGCGTGCTGTGCGAAGTCGCACGCTCGGACAAGGCGGACGTCGAACTGGCGCTGGACGCCGCCCATGCCGCCAGGGACGCCTGGGGCAAGACCAGTCCGGCCCAACGCGCGTTGATCCTGAACAAGATCGCCGACCGGATTGAAGCCAACCTGCAGGCCGTCGCCGAGGCCGAGACATGGGACAACGGCAAGCCGGTTCGCGAGACCCTGGCCGCCGACATCCCTCTTGCCATCGACCATTTTCGCTATTTTGCCGGCTGCATCCGCGCACAGGAAGGCGGGATTTCGGAGCTGGATAACGACACCGTCGCCTATCACTTCCACGAACCGCTGGGCGTGGTCGGTCAGATCATTCCGTGGAACTTCCCGATCCTGATGGCGGCATGGAAGGTCGCACCGGCTCTGGCGGCGGGCAACTGCATCGTGCTGAAACCCGCTGAGCAGACGCCCGCCTCGATCCTGCTGGTGGTGGAACTGATCCAGGACCTGCTGCCGCCAGGCGTGCTGAACATCGTGTCCGGCACCGGCGTCGAGGTCGGCGAGCCGCTGGCCACCAATCCGCGCATCGCCAAGATCGCCTTCACCGGCTCGACCGCCGTCGGTCAGAAGATCATGGAGTACGCCACCCAGAACATCATCCCCGTGACGCTGGAGCTGGGCGGCAAGTCGCCGAACATCTTCTTCAAGGATGTGATGGATCAGGACGACGCCTTCCTGGACAAGGCGCTGGAGGGCTTCGCCATGTTCGCGCTGAACCAGGGCGAGGTCTGCACCTGCCCCAGCCGCGCCCTGATCCACGAAGACATCTATGAGGCCTTCATCGAGAAGGCGATCGCCCGCGTCGAAGCCATCAAACAGGGCGACCCGCTGGACCCGACCACCCAGGTCGGCGCCCAGGCCTCGGACCAGCAGCTCAAGAAGATCCTGTCCTATCTGAAGATCGGCAAGGATGAGGGGGCAGAGGTTCTGACTGGCGGCGATCAGGCCGTGCTGAAGGACGATCTGGCAGGCGGCTATTACGTGAAGCCGACCATCTTCAAGGGCACCAACGACATGCGGGTGTTCCAGGAGGAAATCTTCGGTCCGGTGCTGGCCGTGACCACCTTCAAGACGCTGGAAGAAGCCATCGAGATCGCCAATGACACCGAGTACGGTCTCGGCGCCGGTGTCTGGTCGCGCGACATGAACACCGCCTACCGCGCGGGCCGCGCCGTTCAGGCGGGCCGGGTGTGGACGAACTGCTATCACCAGTATCCGGCGCACGCGGCGTTCGGCGGTTACAAGAAGTCGGGCATCGGGCGTGAGAACCACCGGATGATGCTGGACCATTATCAGCAGACCAAGAACCTGCTGGTCAGCTACAGCCCCGACAAACTGGGCTTCTTCTGATCTGAATCAAGGATGACCACCCCCTGACCGGTCATCCTTGTATCGCTCTCCGTCAACCGTTTCGGAGAGCGTCCCCCACGACGGGCGGGTCGATGACCTGCTATCGGCCCGCCCGTCACCTTCACAATCCGACCTAGAAGGACTGATCCATGCCTAGGACCATGAAGGCCGCCGTCGTGCGCGAATTCGGCAAGCCGCTGACCATCGAAGAGGCGCCCATTCCCGAACCCGGTCCCGGCCAGATTCAGGTCAAGATCGAGGCCTCCGGCGTCTGCCACACTGACCTGCACGCCGCCGAGGGCGACTGGCCAGTCAAGCCGAACCCGCCCTTTATTCCGGGCCACGAAGGCGTCGGCTTCGTCTCTGCCGTGGGCGCGGGCGTGACACTGGTGAAGGAAGGCGACCGGGTCGGCGTGCCGTGGCTGTATTCAGCCTGTGGTCACTGCAAGCACTGTCTCGGCGGCTGGGAGACCCTGTGCCACGATCAGCAGAACACCGGCTATTCGGTCAACGGCGGGTTCGCGGAATACGCCATCGCCGACCCGAACTACGTGGGCCATCTGCCCGCCAACATCTCTTTCACCGAGATTGCGCCGATCCTGTGCGCGGGGGTCACGGTCTATAAGGGGCTGAAGATGACGGAGACACGGCCCGGCGACTGGGTGGTGATCTCGGGCATCGGCGGTCTGGGCCATGTCGCGGTTCAGTACGCCAAGGCGATGGGTATGAATGTCGCCGCCGTCGACGTCGACGACGCCAAGCTGGATCTGGCGCGGCGTCTGGGGGCGACGGTGACCGTCAACGCCAAGACCTCCAACGACCCGGCCGCCGAGATCAAGGCCCAGACGGACGGCGGCGCGCAGGGCGTGCTGGTCACCGCTGTCTCGCCCAAGGCGTTTGAGCAGGCGGTCAACATGACCTCGCGCGGGGCGACCATCGCGCTGAACGGCCTGCCGCCCGGCGACTTCCCCCTGTCGATCTTCGACATGGTGCTGAACGGAACGACGGTGCGCGGCTCTATCGTCGGCTCGCGTCTGGACCTGCAGGAGGCGCTTCAGTTCGCCGCCGACGAAAAGGTCAAGGCGACGGTGTCGGTCGAGCCGCTGGAGAACGTCAACGACATCTTCCAGCGCATGCACAAGGGCCAGATCGAGGGTCGCGTAGTCATGACGATCTAAAGCGACGGCGGCGGCGCGGCGGTCAGCTTAGAAAAACCGCCGGGGCCACGCCTATTTCTGAAAGGGCCATCCGACGATCCTGTGCCATGTACGGTTGTGTCATGCGATCCTCCCTTTGATCTGGGCCGCGCCTCTGGTGCGGCCCTTCTTTTTGCGTCGACTTGCCAAGGGGCTGCGAAGCCGGTTCGGATGTCGGCATGAGCCATCCCGTCTTCACCGACATGCCGACCACCGTGTTCGAGGTCATGTCCGGTCTCGCCCGCCAGCACGACGCCATCAACCTGGGGCAGGGGTTCCCCGATGCGCCGGGGCCAGAGGCGCTGCGTCGTCTGGCGGCGGAGGCTGTGCTGAACGGGCCGAACCAGTATCCGCCGTCGCGCGGCGTGCCCGCCCTTCGCGAGGCTGTGGTCGAGCATTATCGCCGTCTGCAGCAGGTCAATCTGTCGGTGGACGGGGTGGTGGTCACATCCGGCGCGACCGAGGCCATCGCCGCCGCCCTGTTCGCCCATGTCAGTCCGGGCGACGAGGTGCTGATCTTCGAGCCCGCCTATGACGCTTATCGCCCGCTGATCCAGCGCGCGGGCGGGGTGGTGCGGGCGGTGGCCCTGACCGCGCCGACATGGCGGCTGACGGAAGAGGCGATTGAGGCGGCGGTGACGCCTGCGACGCGGATGGTGCTGTTCAACAATCCGCTGAACCCGGCGGCGCGGATGTTCGACACCGGGGAGATCGCCGCACTGGCCAGGGTCTGCGTCCGTCATGACCTGATCGCCGTCAGCGATGAGGTGTGGGAGCATATCGTCTTTGACGGGCGGCCCCATCGCAGCCTGCTGTCGGCGTCGGGCATGGCGGAGCGGACCATCAAGATCGGGTCGGCGGGCAAGATGTTCGGTCTGACAGGGTGGAAGGTCGGTTTCGCCTGCGGGGCGCCCGAACTGATCACCCCCGTCGCCAAGGCGCATCAGTTCCTGACCTTCACCACAGCGCCCAATCTGCAGACGGCGGTGGCGGCGGGGCTGGGCTGGGGGGCGGACTGGTTCAGGGCTCAGGGCGACGATCTGGGACGGTCGCGTGACCGACTGGGCACCGCGCTGAAAGCCGAGGGCTATGCCGTCACGCCCAGCGAGGGAACTTATTTTCTGTGCGTCGATCTGGCGGCGTCGGGCCTCGCCTTGCCGGATGAGGATTTCTGTCGGCGTATCGTCACCGAGTTCGGCGTCGCCGCCATTCCGTTGTCGGCCTTCGAGGCGACGCCGATCACGCGCACCGTGGCGCGCCTGTGTTTCGCCAAGTCGGATGCGGTTCTGGACCAGGCTGCGGAACGTCTGGGGCGGGCGCGTCGGGCTTTGATCTAGTTCAGAAAAACTGCACCCGCGCTCATTCCTTCTGGCGTGTGTCCGGGCACGACGCTGGCTACAGAGATGTGGCGCGCCTCCCCGCGCTCTTTCCCGCACTTAAGGCCGCGTCTGCTATCCCCGGGCGCGGCCTTCTTGTTTTTGCGGCCGATGATGGGGCGCGGTGTGCGCGGGGGCGGCTTTGCTGATAGATCGTCTGTACACAAACTCTATCAACGGCTGTCAGCAAAGAAGGTCTTCTCATTTTGGATGAGAATTTCTACAAGGCGAAGCTGTCTTTCGAATCGGACCTTCCATGCGCGCCGCCGCAGATATTCTGTCCCTCATCGGCGATACGCCGCTGATCCGCCTGAACGCCGCCTCGGCGGCGACGGGCTGTGACATCTATGGCAAGGCCGAGTTCCTGAACGCTGGTCAGTCGATCAAGGATCGCACGGCGCTGGGTCTGATTCAGGCGGCCCGGGCATCAGGAGAACTGAAACCAGGCGGCACCATCGTCGAAGGAACGGCGGGCAACACCGGCATCGGTCTGGCCATCGTCGGCGCTGCTCTGGGGCACCCGGTCGTCATCGTCATGCCGCGCAGCCAGACCGAGGAAAAGAAGCAGGCGGTGCGGATGCACGGCGCGCGTCTGGTCGAGGTCGATCCCGCGCCCTTTGCGAGCCCCAACCACTTCGTCCATTTCTCGCGTCGTCTGGCCGCCCAACTGAACGAAAGCGAACCCAACGGCGCCATCTATGCCGACCAGTTCGACAATCTGGCCAACCGCCGCACCCACTACGCCACGACCGGCCGAGAAATCTGGGAGCAGACGGAAGGGCGGATCGACGGCTTTGTCTGCGCCGCCGGGACCGGCGGGACGTTGGCGGGGGTGTCGGCCTATCTGCGCGAACAGAAGGCGGACATCGCCATCGCCCTGGCGGACCCGCCGGGCGCGGCCTTGCACAGCTGGTTCACGCGCGGGGTGCTGGAAAGTCACGGCTCCTCTGTGACCGAGGGCATCGGCGTCAACCGCATCACCGGCAATCTGGAAGGTCTGACGGTCGATCATGCCTGGCGGATCGAGGACGAAGAGGCGCTGGCGCTGTTGTTCGATCTGGTCCGCGACGAGGGCCTCAGCCTTGGTCCGTCCAGTGGCGTGAACATCGCAGGCGCGATCCGTCTGGGGCGGGCGCTGGGGCCGGGCAAGACCATCGTCACCGTCCTGTGCGACCCCGGTCAGAGGTACGCCGGAAAAATCTATAATCCCGCCTTCCTGCGCACGCGCGGCATTGCGGTTCCGTCATGGCTGGAGGGCGCATGAGCCAGGACTCCGATCCCCGTAAGCTGCCGCCCCTGAACGCGCTGAAGGCGTTCGAGGCCGCGGCCCGTCTGTCCAGCGTGTCGCTGGCCGCTAAGGAGTTGAGCGTCACGCCCGGCGCCGTCAGCCAGCAGGTGCGCCTGCTGGAAGACCATGCTGGCGGTCCGCTGGTGCGGCGCGAGGCGGGCGGGCTGGTCCTGACCGAACTGGGCGCCCGGCTGCAGCCGGTGCTGCGCGACGCCTTCGAGCATATGAAGCGCGCCGCCGACATCATCTATGGGCCGTCGCGGCGTCAGTCCCTGTCGGTCAGCGTGCCGCCGTCCTTCGCCGTGCGCTGGCTGGTGCCGCGCATGGCGCGGTTCTCGGCCCAGCATCCCGAGATCGAAATCTGGATTTCCGCCGACATGCAGTTGGCCGACATCGCGGGCGGGCGCGCCGATGTGGCGGTGCGCTATGGTCAGGGCGATTATCCCGGCGTGCGGACCGAGGTTCTGGTCGAGGCAGGCGTGATCCCGATCTGCAGTCCCAGTCTGCTGCATGGCCCCAAGCCCTTGGCGACGCCCGCCGACCTGATCAACCACACCCTGATTCACGTCGGCCGTTCGACGCTGGAGGAGCCGCGCCCGGACTGGGCGGCATGGCTGGGATCACGCAAGCTGGATCAGATCGACGCCACCCTGGGTCCACGCTTTGACCAGACCGCCTTCGCCATCGAGGACGCTGTCCATGGTCGTGGCGTGGCGCTGGCGCCGCGCGCCTTCGTCGCCGCCGATCTGGCGTCCGGTCGTCTGGCCGCGCCGTTCGCCGACGGATATCTGGCGACGGACAACGCCTATCGTCTGATCACCCGGCGCGGCGCCCTGCGGCCGGAGGCTCAGGCCTTTGTCGCCTGGCTGCGGGCCGAGGCGGCGGCGGATGCGGTCGTGAAGGACGAACTATAGGCCGCACTTGCGTCGCAAGCCGTCATCACACTAGACCGCGCGACCGGCGCCGCCGTTCTTGTTCAGGACCAGCCATGATCCGTCTGCCATGATCCGTCTTGAGGGTGTCACCCGCCAATTCCGCAGCGCCGCAGGCGCGCGCACGGCGCTGGACAATGTCGACCTGACCGTCGCGCCGGGCGAGGTGTTCGGCGTGGTCGGGCGATCCGGCGCGGGCAAGTCGACGCTGGTGCGGACCATCAACCTGTTGGAACGGCCCGATGCCGGGCGCGTGTTTGTCGCGGAGCAGGAACTGACAGGCCTGAAACCCGCCGCGCTTCGCGCCGCCCGCCGTCGCATCGGCATGATCTTCCAGCATTTCAACCTGCTGCACAGCCGCACCATCCGCGACAACATTGCCCTGCCTCTGGTGCTTGAGGGACGGTCGCGGGCCGAGATTGCGCGGCGGGTCGATGAACTGATGGAGCGGCTGGGCCTGACGGAACACGCGCGCAAATATCCGGCGCAGCTTTCGGGCGGCCAGAAACAGCGCGTCGGCATCGCCCGCGCCCTGACCAGTGAACCGTCGATCCTGCTGTGCGACGAGGCCACCAGCGCCCTCGATCCCGAAACGACAGAGGATATTCTGGCCCTGCTAGATTCGCTGAACCGCGAACTGGGCCTGACGCTTGTGCTGATCACTCATGAGATGGAGGTGGTGCGCCGCGTCTGCGATCGGGTGGCGGTGATGCAGGACGGGCGGATCGTGGAGACCGGCGCGACCGCCGACGTCTTCCTGAACCCCCAAACCGCCGCGACGCGCAGCCTGCTGGCCGAGGGCGAATCCCACACCGCCGCCCCGCGTCCGACCAGCGGCACGGTGGCCCGTCTGGTGTTCCGGGGGCAGGGGACGTTTGACCCTGTGCTCAGCCGCATCTCGCGCGAGACGGGCGTGGATCACGCCATCCTGGCGGGGCGCATCGGTCGGTTCCGCGATCAACCCTATGGCCAGCTCGAAATCGCCTTCCAGGGCGAGCATACCGACATGGCCATCAGCCGCCTGCGGGCCGAGGGTGTCGAAGTAGAGGTCCTGCCCTGATGTTCGCCAATGTCGACTGGACCACGATAGCTGAGGCGACGAGCGACACCCTGCTGATGCTGTTCGCGTCGCTGGCCATCACCGTCATTCTGGGCCTGCCGCTGGGGGTGGCGCTTTACGCCACGGGCAAGGGGCGGCTGCTGGAGAACCGCGTCGTCAATCTGGTGCTGTCCTTCATCGTCAATGTGCTGCGGTCGGTGCCTTTCATCATCCTGTTGATCGTCATGCTGCCGGTGACGGTGTTGCTGGTGGGGACATCGCTTGGCGTGGCGGGGGCCATTCCCCCGCTGGTCGTCGGCGCAGCGCCCTTCTATGCGCGGCTGGTCGAGACGGCCCTGCGCGAGGTCGAGCGCGGCATGATCGAGGCGACGCAGGCGATGGGCGGCACGACGTGGCAGATCGTCACCCGCGTCCTGTTGCCCGAAGCCCTGCCGGGCATTCTGGCCGGGGCCACGGTCACCGCCATTGCTCTGGTCGGCTATACGGCCATGGCGGGCGTGGTCGGGGCAGGGGGCTTGGGCGACCTGGCCATTCGCTTTGGCTATCAGCGCTTCCAGACCGACGTCATGGTGGTGACCGTAGTTCTGCTTCTGATAATCGTACAAATTCTGCAGGTGCTCGGCGACCGTTGGGTCGCTAGGGTTTCGCACCGCTAAGTCGAAGGTTCCGCCATGCTGCGTCGCGCTGTTCTCCTGTCCGCCCTCGCCCTGACCCTGGCCGCCTGCGGTCAGTCCAAGCCTGCGGGCGAAGGTCCGCTGAAGGTCGGCGCCACCGCCGTTCCGCACGCCGAGATTCTGGAGCAGGTGAAGCCGATCCTGGCGGATGAGGGCATCGACCTGCAGATCGTGGTCTTCAACGACTATGTTCAGCCGAACACGCAACTGGCCGAAGGGCGGCTGGACGCTAACTATTTCCAGACCAAGCCCTATCTGGATGAGTTCAACAAGGCGCGCGGGGCCAGTCTGGTGACCGTGGCGGGCGTGCATGTCGAGCCGCTGGGCGCCTATTCACGCCGTTACAAGTCGCTGGCCGAACTGCCGGCGGGCAGCGACGTCGCCCTGCCGAACGATGCCTCCAACACCGGGCGCTCGCTTCTGCTGCTGCAGAAGGCCGGTCTGATCACCCTGCGCAAGGGCCAGGATCCGCTGCAGACCGTCGCCGACATTTCGGGCAACCCCAAGGGTCTGAAGTTCCGCGAGCTGGAAGCCGCCACCCTGCCGCGCGTGCTGGATCAGGTGGCTCTGGCCGTGATCAACACCAACTACGCTCTGGACGCCCAGCTTAGCCCGCGCAACGACGCCCTGGCGCTGGAGGACGGCGACAGCCCCTATGTGAACTATCTGGTGACGCGCCCGGACAACCGCGACGATCCGCGCATCAAGGCCCTGGCCGCCGCCCTGACCAGCCAGCAGATCAAGGACTATATCAACCGCACCTATGAGGGCGCGGTCGTCCCGGCCAAGTGATTTCTAGCGCGCCGTCGACCAGTCAAAATCGATAGGCGCGCGGAATTCCGACGCCGCAAAGGTCTCCGCCAGCCAGCTCATCGTCGCCTGGACCGCGGGGGCCTTTCGCACCTCTTCGTGCACCACCAGCCATATGCCGCGTGCGGGCGCCGCGATGCCCACGTCCACGCGGACCAGATCGGTGTTCTCGGTCATGAAGACGGGCAGGGCGGCGACGCCCAGTCCCGCGCGAACGGCGCTGATCTGGGTGTGGATGTCGCTGGACCGAACCGAGATCGGCCGTCCATCGGCATAGTTGGCCAGCCAGACCTGATGCGGCAGATGCGCCAGGTCTTCATCCGAAAGAACAAAGCTCCAGTGCTTCGGGGCCGTGATTGCCACCGACGGCGCCGCAAACAACCCCAACTGCATGACGCCCAGTCGACGCGCGACCTGGGTCGGCCCATCGGGCTGAACCAGGCGGATGGCCAGGTCGGTTTCGCCCCTCTCAAGCGAACTGACGAACGGCGTGGCTTTCAGCGTCACCGTCAGGCCGGGATAGAGGGCGCTGAACCCCGTCAGCCTTTCCGCCAGAAAATCACTCGCCAGGGCGGGGGGCAGGCTGATGCGGACATTGCCTGTCAGGTTGTTGTCGAAGGCGCGGGCGCGACGCGTGACGGCTTGGGCGGTCTGCTCCATCTCGCGCGCCAATGCAGCGATAGCATCGCCCTGCGGCGTCAGCACAGTGTTGCGGGGCAGGCGGGTGACCAGGGTTGTGCCGAGTTCCGCCTCCAGCGCCGCGACCCTGCGCCCGATGGTGGCGTGATTGACCTTCAGCAGTCGCGCCGCCGCAGACAATGACCCTGTGCGCGCCAGGACCTCAAAAATCCGCAGGTCGTCCCAATCGAACATCCGATCATATTCGCACAGATCGTGTGCGGATTGTCCGAGTTTTCACACAGAGTCGAAGCCGCCAAATCGAGGGCTCATTGATAGGAGCGACTTCTGATGTCCCGGCTTGCCGTTTTCGCCGCCGCCCTGGCGGCTGTCCTTTGTTTCACGTCAGTTGCGCAAGCGCAGTCGGCGCCCGCGTCTGCCCCGTTGCGCCTCTATACGCTCGACTGCGGGACCCTGGCCCTCGACGACATGGCCCCGTTTTCCGATACGGGGGAACACGCTGGCGAGCGTGGCGTGATGGCGGTTCCATGCTTCCTGATCCGCCACGGATCGGAATGGCTGTTGTGGGACACAGGTCTTGGTGATCGACTGGCCGCGGTCCCCGGCGGCATCAGTCAGTTCGGCGGCCAGTGGACCGTCGGTCGGACGTTGGTTTCACAATTGGATGGGCTGGGCCTGAAGCCGTCTGACATCACCTATGTCGCCCTGTCGCATACTCATGCCGACCACTCGGGCAATGCCAATCTTTTCCCGAACGCAACCTGGATCATGGACCCGGTGGAACTCGTCGGCCTGCATGCCGACCCGGCGCCGCTGGGGGTCATCCCCAGTCTTCTGACGGTGCTGGATCACGCTACGATCCGTCGATTTGACGGTGACGCCGATGTGTTCGGTGACGGCAGCGTGCTGATCCTGAAGACGCCGGGCCATACGCCGGGGCACAAGTCGCTGCTGATCCGGTTGAAGGCCGCTGGCCCCATTCTTCTGACCGGCGACCTGTATCATACGCGGGAGAACAGGGCCTATCACCGGGTCCCGTCGGTGAACGTCAGTCGCGCAGACACCCTGGCCTCGTTCGGACGTTTTGACGGGGTGGCGGCGCACGAGAATGCGCGGATCATTGTCCAGCATTCGACTGAGGATGTGGCCACCTTGCCGGTCGCGCCCGCATGGCTCGAATAGCGGTGCTCCCTACAAAGGCGGTTGTGTGACGTAAAATCGCCGTCTCTAAGCTCTAGGCGCACTCGCTACAGTAGAGGAGCTTACATGGCTGCGATTCCTGATCATCCTAATGACGACGGCTCATGGGCCCGACTGGAAGGCCGCGAGGGCTTTGCCCTGTGGCGGCGCCAGCGCATGACTTTCGCGCCGATCACGATGTTCTATGTCGTCGCGCCGCCTCGTCAGACCGAAATCATCTATGATGAAGAAAAGGCACGCGCGCGCTACGATCAATTGATCGAACTGGCTGAGGCCGCAGAGGCCGCCCGTCGTCCGCCCCCTCCGGCTTCAGAGCCGACCCCGGACGCCGAACTCTAAGACGTTTGACCCATCCCGCCGTTGGCGGGATGGGTTTCTTAATTGCGGTGTGAGGCATCAGCCCGCCGCAGCGCGAAGACAGCGACGACGATCCCCTCATTTCAGCGTGGCCTGCATAACCCGATCCGCTCGACGCGATCGGGGGGCGATCACACGCGAGGATGCTGGGCGAGATCTGTCAGTCTCTGGGAAATCCGTTCCCTGCTTTCCGTGTGAACCGATGGCCTGCTCCGTGCCCTCATAACGCCGGCATCGGCCGAATTTGCAAAACTGCAAAATTACACTTTCGCAAAATGGCGAGCGTGGCTAGAAGCCGCCCACCAATCGCGGGGAGTAGTGAATATGGCGCGGCGCATAGCCTTGATGGGTACAGCAGCCTTGGCATGGATGGCCGGGGCGGCCACTGTGCAGGCGCAGGATGCGACATCCCGCGTCGATGACATCGTCGTCACCGGATCGCGCATCGCAGGCGGCGATCGCATTGCCCCGGTCGAGACGGTGGGACGCGAGGCCCTGGCGGCGGCGGGCGTATCCGACACCTCCGAAATCCTGCGCTTGATCACCGCCAACTCGGGATCAGAGGCGCGGGTCGATCAACTGAACCAGCCGCAGAGCTCGGGCACGGCCCAGTTCAATCTGCGCAATCTGGGCCTGGGTTCGACCCTGGTTCTGGTTGACGGCCAGCGCTGGACCAGCAGCGCGGTGGTCGCCACCGACGGCTCTGCCTTTGTCGATATCAACTCGCTGGTTCCGATGATCGCGCTGCAGCGGGTCGAGATCGTCAAGGACGGGGCGTCCGCCGTCTATGGCTCTGACGCCGTCGCGGGCGTGGTGAACTTCATCACGCGTCACGACGTGGCTCGCCCGGAAATCAGCGCCAAATACGCGGTCGCGGACGGGTCTGAGGAAAGCGTCATCGAGGCTATAGGCGGGTTCAAGCTGCTGGGCGGCGACCTGACGCTTGCGGCCTCGCACTTCCACCGTTCGGCCCTGGGCTCGGACGAGCGCGGCTTCACCCAGGCAGAGCGTTACGGCCGCGCCGGATGGACCGCCGTGACCAGCTATGGCCAGCCTGGCTCTTATTTCCGACCCAGCAAGAACGCCTATGCGCCCGACCCGGATTGCGGCAATCCGGCCTTTGGCAAGGCGTACAAGAACTCGGCGTCCGACACCTTCTGTCGGCTGGATTATTCCGACTTCTTCGACCTGATCCCGGAAGAGACGCGGACCCAGGTGTTCGCCGATTATCGCCGTCCGGTGGGCGATGTGAACCTG
Organism: Brevundimonas nasdae; assembly: GCF_019395145.1. Lineage (NCBI taxonomy): Bacteria > Pseudomonadati > Pseudomonadota > Alphaproteobacteria > Caulobacterales > Caulobacteraceae > Brevundimonas > Brevundimonas nasdae. The sequence goes on along the minus strand of NZ_CP080034.1, from coordinate 1,560,957 downwards.
TCGCTCCAGGCGGCCTATTCTTCGACCGAGACGGAGGCGCGGCTGACGCCGTCATTGCCGATCCTGGCGCAGGCCCTGACGGTGCCGGGATCGCACCCGGACAATCCCTTTGGCGAGGACGTGCTTTTCCGGGGGCGTCTGCTGGGCGCCGAGGCCGGGGCCATGCGGTCGCAATTTGAGTATCAGACCTGGCGCCTGACCGCCGGTCTGGACGGCGCCTTCGCCAACGGCTGGACCTGGAATGTCGCCGCAACCGCCAGTCGCCAGCACGTCGCCTATGACAAGCCGGACGTGATCGGCAGCGCGCTTCAGAACGCACTGAAAGGCTTGGGTGGGGCAGGCTGCAATCCGGCGACGGGCGCTCCAGGCGCCGGCGGCTGTCAGTATTTCAATCCGTTCGGCAGCGCCTATCTGGGCACGGGCACGGCCAATAGCGCCGCCCTGATCGACAGCCTGACCGGAAATGTAGGTCTGCGCGGCGCCTCTGGCCTGATCACCCTGGACGCCTCGACCAGCGGGCAGGCGTTTGCGTGGAACGGCGGGTCGGTCGATGTCGTTGTCGGCGCTCAGTATCGCCGCAGCACCTTCCGTCATGACTGGAGCGATCTGGCCAACGCGGGCGACCTGTTGACCTCGGGCTATTCGCCGGACTTTGCCGGCGATCAGGAGGCTCTGGCCGCCTTCGCCGAGGCGCGCATCCATCTGGGCGACCGGATCGAGGCGCAACTGGCTGGACGCTATGAATCCTATGATGGCGATCAGGGCCGTTTCAGCCCCAAGGCGGCGATCCGCTGGGACGTGACCGACGCCTTGGCCCTGCGCGCCTCATGGGGGCAGGGGTTCCGGGCGCCGTCCGTCTATGCCCTGTCGGGCGCACAGGCGTCGCAGCCGTCGGTGTTTGACCGGGGGGCCTTCGTCTTCGTCAACACCCTGACCTCGGGCGATGCGAACCTGAAGCCCGAGAAGTCTGAAAGCCTCAGCCTCGGCGTCCTGTGGCGACCTGTTCAGGGGCTGGAACTGGGTCTGGACGCCTGGCGTTTCGACTACACCGATCTGGTGGTCAAACAGTCCGCACAGGCCGTCATCGATCAGGCGGCGGCCGACACGGCCGCGGGCCTGACCGGAACGGACGCCCAGAAGCGCGTGACCCGCGCGCCCAACGGCGCCCTGACCTTCGTGCAACTATATTTCGCCAATGCTTCGTCCATCGAGACGCAAGGCGTGGATCTGTCCGCCCGTTATAGCCATGACCTATGGGGCGGGCGGGCGACGGCCTTGGCGACCTGGACCTATGTCGACAGCTACGACATCCGACTGAACGCGGGTTCGGCCTCGGTCTCGGGTGTGGGTTCGACCAACCTGAACAACATCGGTCGGTCACTGCCGCGCAATCGAGGTGAGTTCGCCCTGGCCTGGAGCAATGGCGCCAATGCGGTCACGGCGCTGGTCCACTACACCGCCGGATACCAGAACGACCGCAGCGGCATCACTGACCCGAACATCGCCAGCCAGACGACGGCGGATCTGCTCTACACCCGCACCATCGGTTCCGACCTCGATCTGGCGCTGGGCGTGGTCAACGTCACCGACGAAGACCCGCCGCTGGCCCAGTTCGCCCTCGGCTATGACCCCGTCGTCGCCGACCCGCGCGGGCGTGTGTTCAGCCTGGGGCTGACGAAGCGGTTCTGACACGCTAGGGAGCCGTGCATGATCACCATGTACGGCATCCCCAACTGCGACACGGTCAAGAAGGCGCGTGTCTGGCTGGACCAGCACGGCGTCGACTACGTCTTCCATGACTACAAGAAGGCGGGCGCGGATGCGGGACTGCTGGGTCAGTGGATCGACGAGCACGGCTGGGAGACGGTGCTGAACCGCGCCGGGACCACGTTCAAGAAACTGCCGGACGCCGACAAGGCCAATATCGACAAGGCCAAGGCCATCGCCCTGATGGTCGCCCAGCCGTCGATGATCAAACGCCCTGTGCTGGACCTGGGCGAGCGTCGTCTGGTTGGTTTCAAGCCGGATGTTTACGCCGCCGCCTTTGCATAGACGGAAGGCTGGAGATCAGCCCTGAACTTCGGTCTCGGGACGGTCATGGCCGTCGGCGCTTTCGGTCACCCATTTGCCGCCGGACGTTTCATATTCGATGACGGCGTTCTGGTCGGGCACCTTCTGTTCGCGGGCGGCGCGCACAGCCGCACCCCGGGCGGCCTCATGGCTGGGAAAGGTCTCTGAATAGGTGCCGTCGAGGGTATAGGCCCAGCCACCGTCATGTTCGACAACGCGATAGGTGATGTGGGCCATTGGGTCGCTCCTGATGGGTGAACGGGTCGCCCCGCCTGGATGCGCCAGAAACACATGAGATGCGGCATAGGTTGCCGTCGTTCGGACCTTACGAAGATTTCACCTAGGATTTCGCATCTATAGGGTCGGGTCGCAGCCTCTTGTGATCAGAAGGCCGCCGCAGCAGGCTGGCCGCAAGGGCTAACGAGGGTACGCACCATGGAAGACTTCATTCCGATCTTCGCCATCTTCGCCGTTTTCGGCACGATCACGGCCATCGTCTTCGGTCCGATTTTCCTGAAGTATCGCGAAAAGCGCGACATGCAGGAGACGATCCGCCACGGGGTGGACAAGGGTCAGCCCTTGCCGGCCGAACTGATCGACGCCTTGACCAAGGATGTGCAGCGGGCGCTGCCGTCACGCCTGAAGGACATTCGTCGCGGCATCATCTGGCTGGCGGTCGGCATCGGCATCGCCGCATTCAGCGTCGTCAGCGAGATTGGCGGCGCCCGCTGGAACGGCAACTTCGACAACGGTCTGCTGGGCATCGCCTGCATCCCCGCGACGATTGGCCTGGCCTTCATCGTCCTGAGCTTCTTCAACCCGCACAAGGACTGACGGGAACCGGCAGGGGCAACCGTCATGAAGCAATCTCTTCGAGAGATGCACGACGTCGAACTGGCCGCCCAGGCGGCGGCCGGTGGTCGGCGGGAGTATGGGGAGCTGGTCCGTCGGCATGGCTCGGCGGTCCGGGGCCTTCTGCGCCGCATGGGCGCCGCGCCGTCCCTGGCGGACGACGTGGCGCAGGACGCTTTTCTGCAGGGGTTCCAGCGCTGCGCTGAGTTCCGGGGGCAGGGGACCTTTGCGGGATGGATCAAGAAGATCGCGGCGCGCCTGTATCTGAAACGCGTCGCACGAGAGGCCCGCTATGTTGAAGAGGTCGAGACGGATGACGCTCAGATCAGCGTCGACACCGCTGGCCTGATGGATCTGGATGAAGCCTTGAAGACCTTGAACGAAACCGAACGGGTCTGCGTCACCCTCTGCCACGGCGCGGGGATGGCGCATCCGGAAATCGCGGCGGCCATGAATCTGCCGCTCGGAACGGTGAAATCCCATGTCAAACGTGGTCTGGATAAACTCCGCGCCCGGCTATCACCGGCGCAGACATCTGGCGGGAGGTCGACCTATGTCGGTTGATGAGTACGATCCGATGATCGAACGACTGTTCGCCAAGACGACGCCTCTGCCGGATGAGGCCCTGTTCGCCGCCGAACTGGCGGTGCGGATGGAGAAGCGGTCGCGCTGGCGGACCTTGGCCCTGACGGCGGCGGGCGTTGTGGGCGGCGGCGTCGCCGTGCGCGAGGTCGTGCAGTTCAACTTCAAGAGCAGCGCCCATCAGGCGGCCAGCCTGTCCGACAGCGTGCGGGCCGTCGCCGCGACGGCGCAGGGCGCGACCCAGAGCGGCCTGGACGGGCTGGGCATCGGTTCATTCGATCTGATGAGCGGCTCGGGCATGATGGCGTTCTGGATCGTGGCAGGGGCGCTGTTCGCGCTTCTGGCGGCGGGCGCGGTCAAGCTGTCCCAGGACGTCTGAGCGTGACTCCACCGGCGGGTGCGCCTATCTGACCGCAGTTCAGTCAGGAGGCCCGTCGGATGTCCGCGCAAACCCAAGAGACCGTCAAACGCATTACGGTGCCGGAGATCGCCGCCCGCAAGCGTGGCGAGCCGATCGTCTGCCTGACCGCCTATGATGCGCCGACGGCCGGGCTGCTGGACCCGCACTGCGACGTGCTGCTGGTCGGTGACAGTCTGGGCATGGTGGTGCATGGCCTGCCCAACACCGTCGGCGTGACGCTGGACATGATGATCCTGCATGGCCAAGCGGTCATGCGCGGGTCGCGTCGGGCCATGGTGGTGGTCGATCTGCCGTTCGGCTCCTATGAAGCCAGCAAGGAGGCCGCCTACGCCGCCAGCGTGCGCGTGATGCAGGAGACCGGCGCCCAGGCGGTCAAGCTGGAGACGGGCGTGGAGATGGCCGAGACGGTCGCCTTCCTGGTCAAGCGCGGCATTCCGGTCATGGGCCACATCGGCCTGCGCCCGCAGGCGGTCCTGGCTGAGGGCGGGTTCAAGGCCAAGGGCCGCACCGACGCCGAGCGCGAACGGGTCATGGCCGAAGCCGTCGCCATAAGCGAGGCGGGCGCCTTCTGCATCGTCATCGAAGGCGTCGCCGAATCACTGGCGCGCGAAATCACCGACATAATCGACACCCCGACCATCGGCATCGGGGCATCGGCGGCCTGTGACGGCCAGGTTCTGGTGATTACGGACGTTTTGGGCGTTTTCGACTGGGCGCCGAAGTTTGTGCGCAAATACGCCGATCTGCGCACGGAAATTGACCGCGCGGCGGCTTCATTCGCCTCTGACGTCCGCGCCCGCCGTTTTCCTGCCGAAGTCGAGACCTACTTCTCGAAAAAACCGGCTTCGTCGTAATGGGTTCGTTGCGGGCGGAGAGACGACCCTCTAGGGTCCGCCCCGGTTTGCTTTAGAGAATTTTGGGGCTGCATATCCGTGGTTGATGTCTTCGAGCAGGTCGAGGAGGAGCTCCGCTCCGACCGTTACAAGCGCCTGGCCCGCACATGGCTGCCCGTTGCGGCGGTTGTTTTGGTCGTTGCGCTGATCGGCGCGCTGGGTTGGTGGGGCTGGGACAGCTACAACACCAACCGCGCAGCCAAGGGCGCGGAAGCCTATGACCGCGGCATGGAGGCCCTGCGCGCTGAAAAGCCGATGGACGCGCGCGCAGCTTTCGAAGAGGCCGTGAACGTCGGCAACGGCGCCTATAAGTCGCTGGCCCTGCAGCAGCAGGCCGGTCTGGCCGTCAGCGCCAACAAATTCCCCGATGCGGTCCGTCTGTTCGACGAGGCGGCGAAGGCCTCCAAGGACCCGATCCTGTCGGACCCGCCCGCGCTGAAGGCCGCCTTCCTGCTGATGGACACCGCGCCGCTGGAAGAGATTGAAAAGCGCCTGACGCCGCTGACGGACGACAAGCGCCCTCTGCACGCCTTCGCTCAGGAAGCCCTGGCTCTGGCCCGTCTGCAGCACGGCAAGGTCAAGGAGGCCCGTGAGGCTTTCGTCCTGCTGCAACTGGGTCAGAACGTGTCTGACGACGTGCGCCAGCGCGCCAGCGCCGCCATCGAAGCGATTGATGCTGGCACCGCAGGCAATCTGAAGGATATCATCGCAGCGGCGGACAAGGCACCTGTCGCCCCCGTCGCCGCCCCGACGCAGAGCCCGGCTCTGGTCGGCCCCGCCCAACAGTGACGACCGTTTACAGGACGCCCCAGATGAACCGAGTTCTGAAAGTCGCACTGATCTGCGGCGTCGCGGCCACCATGGCGTCGTGCGGCACCGTCAGCCGCAATCTGCCCTTCGGCCTGGGCGGCAAGAAGGATGCGGGCTCCACCGCCAGTGAAGGCCAGCGTATTTCGGTGCTGGAGTTCGAACAGCAGCTGGCGCCGTCGGCGGCCCTGTCGGGACGTGACTTCTTCCTGCCGGGCCCGCAGGCCGTCACCGCCTGGACCCAACCCGGCGGCACGACTGAAAACTTGGTCGAACACGTCATCGCCGCGCCGAACTTCCAGATCGCCTGGAAGCGCAGCATCGGCTCCGGTTCGGCCCATGTCGGCAATGTCATGGCCCCGATCGTGGCCGCCGACGGCAAGATCTTCGTCCTGGATGGCGAATCCACCGTCTCCGCCGTGTCTGCTGACACGGGCGAAGTGCTGTGGAAGACCAACGTCAAGGACAGCGAGCGTGACCGCAACGGCGGCTTCGGCGGCGGCGTCGCGGTCGGCAACGGCAAGGTCTATGTCTCGTCCGGCTATCGCTCCATGTCGGCTTTGGACGCCAACACAGGCGCCAAGGTCTGGACCCAGAACGTCGACGCCCCGATCCATGGCGCCCCGACCGTCGCGGGCAACCGCGTCTATGTCGTCGACGTTGACAGCCAGCTGTTCGCCTTTGACGCCACGACCGGCGCTCAGGACTGGACCTATCGCGGCATCGGCGAGCCTGCGCACGTCATGCGCGCCTCCAGCCCCGCCGTCAGCGGCAACACGGTGGTTGCACCCTTCGCTTCGGGCCAGCTGGTCGCGCTCAGCGCATTGAACGGTCAGGCCGTCTGGGAAGAAACCCTGTCGCGCACCAGCCGCACCAGCGCGCTGTCCGAAGTTCGCGACATCGCAGGCCGTCCGGTCATCAGCCGCGCCATGGTGTACGGCGTCAGCCACTCCGGCGTTCTGTCCGCCACTGACCTGCGCTCGGGCCAGCCCAAGTGGCAGCTGCCGGTCGTGGGCGTGAACGCGCCCCTGCCGGTCGGCGACGTGGTCTATGTCGTGTCCAAGTCCGGCGAACTGATCACCGTCAACCGCGACACGGGCCAAGTCTATTGGACGCGTCAGTTGAACGAAGGTCGCGCGCGAAAGGAAGGCGGCTTCCTGACCATCGGACGTCGCACGATCACGCCGCAGTGGTCCGGTCCTCTGCTGGCTTCGAACCGTCTGGTGATGGTCAACTCGTTCGGAGAGGCGGTCGCCTTCGATCCGAAGACGGGTGTGGCCCAGACGACCTTGAAGCTTGGCGCGCCAGCCTATATCGCTCCCGCCGCCTATAACGGCGCGCTCTATGTGCTGACCGACAATGGTCAGTTGATCTGCATCCGCTGATTTTCAGCCCGAATTAAGCTAGAAAGCCGACATGGCTCTAAAGGTCGCCATCGTCGGCCGCCCCAATGTGGGCAAGTCGACCCTGTTCAACCGCCTCGTCGGCAAGCGCCTCGCGCTTGTCGATGACCGCCCCGGCGTGACCCGCGACCGGCGCTATGCCGACGGCAATATCGGCGACTTCGATCTGACCCTGATCGACACGGCGGGCTATGAGGACGTCACCGACGACAGCCTCGAAGCCCGTATGCGCGAGCAGACCGAGGCCGCCATCGAAGACGCCGAAGTCATCATGTTCATGATGGATGCGCGCGAGGGCGTGACCTCGCTGGACCGCATCTTCGCCGAACACCTGCGCCGGGTGCACAAGCCGATCATCCTGCTGGCCAACAAGTCCGAAAGCCGCGAAAGCGGCGGCGGGGTGGGCGAGGCCCATGCCCTGGGCTTTGGCGAACCTGTCGCCATCTCCGCCGAGCACGGCGAGGGCATGGCCGATCTGTACGCCGCCCTGATCGCCGCCTCGGCCGACATCTTCGTCGAGGAGATCGACGAGCCGGACAAGCCGATCCGCATCGCCGTCATCGGCCGCCCGAACGCGGGCAAGTCCACACTGATCAACCGTCTGATCGGCGACGACCGGCTGCTGACCGGACCGGAAGCGGGCATCACCCGCGACTCCATCTCGGTGGACTGGGTTTACGAAGACAAGAACATCCGTCTGGTCGACACCGCCGGCATGCGCCGCAAGGCGCGCGTGCAGGAGAAGCTGGAGAAGCTGTCGGTCGCCGACACCATCCGCGCCATCACCTTCGCCGAGGTGGTGATCCTGGTGATGGACAAGGACGACGCCTTCGACACCCAGGACCTGCAACTGGCCGATCTGGTCGAGCGCGAAGGCCGCGCCCTGATCTATGTCGCGTCCAAGTGGGACCTGGAGGACGAACCCCAGTCCCGCATGGCCAAGCTGAAGGCCATGGCTGAAGACAAGCTGCCGCAGCTGAAGGGTTCGCCTTTCGTGGCCCTGTCGTCCCACTCGGGCAGGGGCGTCGAGCGCCTGATGCCGGCTGTGCTGCAGGCCTATGACACCTGGTCGGTCAAGGTGAAGACCAAGGACCTGAACACCTGGCTGTCCATGGCCACGCAGCGGCATCCGCCCCCCGCCGTGGACGGCAAGCGCATCAAGCCGAAATACATCGCCCAGACCAAGGCCCGTCCGCCTACCTTCGTGCTGATGGCCAATCGCGCCGAGTCGATGCCGGAGCATTACAAGCGCTATCTGATCAACTCGATCCGCGAGAGCTTCGACCTGCCTGGCACGCCGATCCGTCTGAACGTCAAGTCCAGCGGCGCAAACCCCTATGCCGAGGGCGGCGCCAAGTCGGGTCCGGAACGCTACAAGGGCGACGCCAAGACCGCGCCGCGCCGCGTCAAGAAGGCCGAGAAGGAAGAGGCTCTGTCCAAACTGCCCGGCAAGGCGCTGGAGCAGAAGAAGACGCGCAAGGCGCAGCCCAAGGTCCTGGGCGGCCTGAAGTCCAGCGCATCGAAGAAGGCGGGCTCGTCCGTCGCCGTCCAGAAGGGCGCCCGCGGGGGCGCACGCCAGGTCTCACGTTCGGGACGCATCCGCACCGGACAAAAGGGCGGCGCAAAGCGCTGACGCCATGAACCACGCCGCCCCCGCCGACCTGCCTGATCGGCCAACCTCGCGTTGGCTGATCGTGGACGGGCAGGGGCGGGTGCTGTTGTTCCGTTTTGACTATGCGGACGGACCTCTGGCGGGGACCGGCTTCTGGGCCACGCCCGGCGGGGGCTGCGACCCGGGCGAGACCTATGCCGATGCTGCGCGTCGCGAACTGTTCGAGGAAACCGGTCTGGTCGTCACCGATCCCGGACCCGAGGTGGCGCAGCGGATCGAGTGCTTCCGCCTGCCGGACGGACGCATGGCGCGGGTCGATCAACGCTTCTTCCTGTTGCGCAGCGACGATTTCGATCTGTCGTCGCAGGGATGGACTGAGGAAGAGCGCGGCGTTCTGGCCGAGCACCGTTGGTGGAGCGTGGCCGATATTCGTGCGTCAGCTGAAACCATCTGGCCCGATGATCTGGCGGAAATCGTTGAGAGCCTGCCTTCCCTAGCGCACTGATTTTCAATCGCATTCTGGTCCGAAAATGGCTGAAAGCGGGGGGATGACAAGCGGCGCTTTTTACGCCTTAGTGGCCTGTCCCTGCGACATTCTGTCAGGAAGCCATCCTCATGACGACGATCCAGAGCTTTGACCTTCAGGCGGTTCAGAAGGTGCGCAAGGCGGCAGTGCTGGCGGCGCTGATCGGCTTGACCGGGCTGACGCTGGTGTCGCAATCGGCGACGGGCTTGGAAAGCCGACTGCATGAGGGGGTTGAGGCTGTCGGGCTGGCCGCCATCGTTTTCGCCATCGTCGGGCGCGCCTGGTGTTCGCTCTATATCGGCGGGCGAAAGAAGGCCGAGATCGTTTCGCGCGGACCTTATTCGATTACGCGCAACCCGCTGTATGTCTTCAGCTTCTTTGGCGCGTTCGGCGTAGGCGCGCAGAGCGGCAGCCTGACCATAGCCGCCCTGTTCATGCTGGCGTCCTACGGCGTCTTCTTCCTGACGGTGCGCCGCGAGGAGGCCTGGCTGGGCGCAACCTTCGGCCCCGACTATGAAGCCTACAAGGCCCGCACGCCGCGTTTCATGCCGCGTTTCTCGCTGTGGCGAGATGAGACGGAGCTTTCTGTGCGTCCGTCCTTCTTCCTGACCACCATCCGCGATGGTCTGGTCTTCCTGTTGGCGATCCCGCTGTTCGAACTGATCGACGCGGCCCAGGCGCAGGGCTGGCTGAAGGTCCTGGCCTATCTGCCTTAAGGCGCCGTCCGGCCCCGCATTCCCAGCACCGCATCGCGATAGGTGCGGCTGATCTCCCGTTTCGGCGCCTCAGATCAGGGCTTCGATCGAGGGGCCGGATTTCCACTCCTGAAACTTGATGGTCAGGGGCGGCGTGGCGTCTGTGCGGACCAGGTCGACGACCATAGGGCCGATTTCTGATGGATGGGGCAGAACCGACGGGTCTTCACCCGGATAGGCCTGGGCGCGCATGGCCGTGCGCATCCGGCCCGGATCGACGATGCTGACGCGAACGGGGGTGCTTTCGATCTCGTCGGCCCAGGCCTTCACCAGCGCCTCAGCCCCGGCCTTGGTCGCGGCGTACATGCCCCAGAAGGCGCGGGGATTGGCCGCCACGCTGGTGGTGAAGTGAACGGCCCGGCCGGCGTCAGAGGCGCGCAGCAGCGGCTCCAGCGAGCGGATCAGGCGATAGACGGCCGTGAAGTTGGTCTTCTCGATCTTTGCGAACTCACGTGGGTCGGCGTGGGACACCGGCGTCAGGCCTGACGGTCCCATGGTCGCGGCGGCGTGGACCCAGATGTCCAGCTTCTTGAAGCGTTCGAAGATGGCGCCGCCCAGACGGTCGATGGCGCCGCCGTCCACCAGATCGAACGGCACCAGGGTCGCGTGCTTGCCCGTGGCGGCGAAGATCGCGTCGTCCAGTTCCTCCAGGCCGCCTTGGGTGCGGGCGGTGGCGACGACATGGGCGCCAGCCTTGGCCAGCGCTAGCGCGCTTTCATAGCCGATGCCGCGCGAGGCGCCGACGACAAGGGCGATACGGTCGTTCAGAGGAAGATCGGACATGGGGCCTGATAGCGCGGCCTTGACCGTAAGGCCAAGCGCCGCGCGCGCGTCAGGTTCGCTTTATGCGCTGACCAGCAGGGAAAGCTGCTTGGCGCCGAACTCCCGACCGCCTTCCTCGATCTCGCGATCCAGCAGGCGGGTGGGGTAGTCGCCGGTGAAATAGTGGTCGGTGAACTGGGGATGTGCGTTGTTGCGGCCCGTTTCGCCCATGGCTCGGTACAGGCCGTCGATCGACAGGAAGCCCAGCGAATCGACCTCCAGCATCTCGCGCATTTCCTCCAACGTCTTGTTGGCGGCGAGCAGTTGCGCCCGTTCGGGCATGTCGATGCCGTAGAAGTCGGGGAACAGGATCTGGGGGCTGGCCGAACGCAGGTGAACCTCCTTGGCGCCCGCCGCGCGCACGGCGCGGACCAGCTTGACCGAGGTTGTGCCGCGCACGATGGAGTCGTCGATCAGGACGACGCGCTTGCCCTCCAGCGCCGCCTTGTTGGGGCTGTGCTTCATGCGCACGCCCTTCTGACGGGCGCCCTGACTGGGCTGGATGAAGGTGCGGCCCAGATAGTGGCTGCGGATGATGCCCATTTCGTAGGGAATGCCGCTTTCCTGAGCATAGCCCAGGGCCGCCGGAACGCCCGAGTCGGGCACCGGCACGACGATGTCGGCCTCGACGCCCAGTTCGCGGGCCAGACCCCGGCCCATCTCCTTGCGGACCTCATAGACCGAGCGGCCGTTCACGACCGAATCCGGACGTGAGAAATAGACGTATTCGAACAGGCAGGGGCGGGCCGCGCGGGCCGGGAAGGGCTTCATCGAGCGCAGGCCGTTCTTGTCGATGACCACGACTTCGCCGTGTTCGACATCGCGCACGAAGGTGGCGCCCATCATGTCCAGGGCGCAGGTTTCGGACGCCAGCACCCAGGCCTCGCCGATCTGCCCCAGAACCAGCGGGCGGATGCCCAGGGGGTCGCGCGCGCCGATCATCTTGTAGCGGGTCTGGGCGACCAGGGCGTAGCCGCCCTCGATGCGCGCCAGGGCGTCGATGAAGCGGTCGACGATCTTGGCCTTACGGCTGCGGGCGATCAGGTGAAGGATGACTTCCGAATCCGAGGTGGACTGGAAGATGGCGCCTTCGCTGACCAGTTGGCTGTGAAGGAATTTGAAGTTGGTCAGGTTGCCGTTGTGGGCCAGGGCGATGCCGCCCTGATCCAGATCGGCGAACATGGGCTGGATGTTGCGCAGGAAGCTGCCGCCTGCGGTCGAATAACGGGTGTGACCCACAGCCGCGCGGCCCGGCATCCGTTTGGTCAGGTCGCCGCCGCCGAAGGCCTCGCCCACCAGACCCTGATGACGCTCGGTGTAGAAGCGTTCGTCCTTGATGCTGGCGATGCCGCAGGCTTCCTGGCCGCGATGCTGCAGAGCGTGCAGGCCCAGGGCGACGATGGCCGAGCCTTCGTCCTCGTCCGCGCCCCAGACGCCGCAGACGCCGCACTCAAGTCGGAGCTGGTCATCCTCCGGCTCACGCCAGTGTTCGCGGTGGACGACGGGATCGGCGATATGATGGCGCATCGTAGGGCTCCGATGACCGGGGGAAACTTAATGGGCGGCTTCGCGGCGCGAGTTAGTCTTGGAATGCGTCGGGGGCAAGGCTTCGTCGTCGGAAAACCCTCTGCGTACCGAGGAATCGACCACGGGCGTGATCGCATCGGCGCCTTTGCCGATTCCGGGCAGGATGATCTGGATGGCGCGGGCCCCCACGGCGCTGACCTTGTAGAAGGTCGCCTGCGACAGCCAGCGCGGGGTCTGTTCGCCCGGCAGGGCCGCAACGATCACCAGGTGAACCGCACCGATCAGCAGGACGGCGCGGCCGCTGCCGACCAGAAGGCCGAACAGGCGGTCGGCGAACCCTAGGGCTGGATTGTTCTGGGCGCTCTTGGAGATCATCGACCCGATCAGACGCAGGCCGAAATAGATGACGAAGAAGGTGACGACCGCCGCAAGTATGGTCCCAGCCCAGTCCGGATTGACCAGCGCCCGCCCCGGAATCGCCGTCCACGGCAGGGTGATCAGGGCGACCAGCGCCGCCAGCGCCGCGCTGAGCAGGGTGATGACTTCGCGCACGCCCCCGCGCAGCCACCCGGCGGCGGCCGAGAACAGCAGGACGATGATGATGAAGACGTCGTAGCCGGTCACGTTGGCCTGGGCGGTTGTTGCAGGACAGCTAGTAGCGGTTCTGGGAGATTCGTTCGACCACATCATTCAGGCGGGTTACGGACGTGACCTTGACCCCCTTGGTCTTGGCCTGAAGCGTGGGGCCGAGCACCTGATCAAAGCCCAGCTTCTGCGCCTCTCGCAGCCGCGCCTCGGCGCGACCCACGCTGCGGACTTCGCCCGACAGGCCAATCTCGCCGAAGACCACACAGCCCTGCGGCAGGGAGACGCCGGTCGCCGAACTGATCAGGGCCGCCGCGGCCGCCAAATCCGCCGCGGGTTCATTGATGCGCAAGCCGCCCGCAACGTTCAGATAAACGTCCTGATCGCCGAAGCCGAAGCCGCAGCGCGCCTCCAGCACGGCCAGCACCATGGCCAGACGCCCTGTCTCCCAGCCGATGACCGCCCGGCGCGGCGTGCCATAGGCCGACTTGGACACCAGCGCCTGCATTTCGACCAGCACGGGGCGGGAGCCCTCGATCCCGGCGAAAACGGCGGCGCCCGGTGCGCGCTCCTTGCCCTCGCCCAGGAACAGGGCGGACGGATTGGCCACTTCGCGCAGACCGCTGTCGCCCATTTCGAACACGCCGATCTCGTCCGTGGCGCCGAAACGGTTCTTGCCCGCGCGCAGGATGCGGAACGGATAGCCGCGCTCGCCCTCGAAGGTCATGACGGCGTCGACCAGGTGTTCGACCACGCGAGGGCCTGCGACTTGCCCGTCCTTGGTGACGTGGCCGACCAGGACGATGGCGGGGCCGTCATTCTTGGCCAGACGCACCAGTTCGCTGGCGCAGGCGCGCACCTGGGTGATGGAGCCCGGGCCGCTGTCATGGACGTCCGACCACAGGGTCTGGACGGAATCGATGATGACGATGTCGAACTTGTCGCGTTTCAGGGTGCCGAGAATGTCGCGCAGGGCCGTCGCCGCCGCCAGATTGACCGGCGCATCCGCCAAACCCATCCGCTTGGCCCGCGCGCGGATCTGCTCAACCGCCTCTTCGCCTGAGATATAGGCCACGCGCGCGCCGCGCAGCGCCGCCTTGGCCGCCACTTCCAGCAACAGGGTGGACTTGCCCACGCCGGGATCGCCGCTGAGCAGTATGGCCGATCCCGGCACCACGCCGCCGCCGCAGACGCGATCGAATTCGGCGACGCCGGTTGTTATGCGCGGGGGTTCCGGCGTGTCGGACTGAAGGGTCTCGAACTGGATGCCGCGACCGCGCGCCGCCGCCGACGCCGAGGGCTTGATCGCGCCGGGCGGGGCGGATTTGCTCTCTTCGCTCAGGGTGTTCCACTGGCCGCAGGACGAACATTGTCCCGACCATTTGCCGTGAACCGTGCCGCAGGACTGACAGACGTAAAGAACAGAATCGCGAGCCATGAGCTTCCTTAGCAGACCGGGCGATTGGACCGCCTGTCTGACGGCGTTTGCGGTTTATCCACGCCACTCTCGGACGTACACGCAACCTTTGCCTTGGGTGGGTATTGAGACTTTGTCGCACAAGCGCTTGCTTCTTGATGTGACGTAACGTCAATATTCAACATCGCATCCCCATAAAGGCCTGCCACACCTATGTCCGACTCGTCGCAACCCGCCGTAAATCCGGCGCTCGTCGCCCGCGTAAAGGGCATCCTGCTTCAGCCCAAGCTGGAGTGGCAGGTCATTGATCGTGAGTTCGCCACGACCAAGAGCCTCTATACGGGCTATGCCATGATCCTGGCGGCGATCGCACCGATCGCCACCCTGATCGCCAGCCTGGTCTTCCTGCATCAAGGCATCGTCGGCGCCCTGATCCTGGCGATCCTGTCCTATGTGCTGGGTCTGGCCGGCGTCTTCATTCTGGGCGTCATCATCAACGCTCTGGCCTCCAGCTTCGGCGCCACGCCCAATCCGGTCCAGGCTCAGAAACTGGCTGTCTATGCCTATACGGCGGCCTGGGTCGCGGGCATCGCCAACCTGATTCCGGTTGCTGGCGGTTTGATCGCCTTGGTCGGCGCGATCTATAGCCTGGTCCTGCTGTTCTTTGGCCTGCCGATCCTGATGAAGGTGCCGGAGGACAAGAAGGTCGTCTATTACGTCGTGATCCTGCTGGCCGGCATTGTGCTGGGCGTGATCCTGGGCGCCATCGTCGGCGCTGTTGCTGCAATCTTCGTGCTCTCGACGGCCAGCGTCGCGGCGCTCAGCACCGGCGGTTACTGAGTATAGGCCCGCGGCACGCGCGTGGTGATCGAGGTCAGAAGCTCATAGCTGATGGTCCCGGCCGCCGCCGCTGCCGCATCCACCGGCCTGTTCGGGCCGAATAGCTCGGCCTTGTCGCCGACCGAGACATCCAGTCCGGTCACATCGACAGCACAGACGTCCATCGAGACCCGGCCCAGCAGCGGTCGGGTCTCGTTTGCGATCCAGACCTCGCCGCGCGGGCTGTAGGACCGCATCACGCCATCGGCATAACCTGTCGCCACCGTCGCCACCCGCACAGGGCGATCGGCGATGAAGCCGCGTCCGTAGCCGACGCTTTCGCCCGCAGGCACGTCCCGCACCTGCAGAACATCCGCCAGCAGGGTCGCCACCGGGGCGATGCGTGTGTCGGGCTTGCCCTCGGGCCCGCCGCCGAACAGGGCGACGCCGGGGCGGGCGGTGTCGAACTGGAAGTCACGGCCCAGGAAACAGCCGCTGGAGTTGGCGAACGAGCGGGTCACACCCGGATAGCGCTGGACAGAAACCGCAAACAGGTCGCGCTGCTGGCGGTTCATCGGATTGGCCGGTTCGTCGGCGCAGGCCAGGTGGGTCAGAACCAGCTCCAGCCCCGCGAACATCTCGGGCGCATCTTCGGGCCGGAAGCCGATGCGGTTCATGCCGGTGTCGATCTGCAATCCGCAGGCGCCGCCGCCCGCCGCCGCCCAGGCCGCCATCTGTGCGGGCTGGTTCAGGACGGGGCGCACGTTCGCCGCCTTCAGCGCGCCCGCGATTTCCCCGTGGCAGCCGTCCAGCACATAGATGGTCGGCTCTGAGCCCAGTGACGTCCTGAGCGCCAGCCCCTCGGCGGCGCGCGCCACAAAGAAGGTCCGGGCCCCTTCGGCCATCAACCGTTTTGCACAGGGTGCGGCGCCCAGCCCGTACCCGTCCGCCTTGACCACCGGATGCACTGGCACGCCGGTGAGGGCCTCCAGCGTATGATAGTTGCGCGCCAGAGCGTTCAGATCGACGGAGAGGACAGCGGGGGTCAGCATCCGCCCGTTATGCGCCAAGTTTCCCATGATGGAAGCGGTTTATGCCTGCGCGCTTCGGCCAAGGTGATGAAACAGGTCGTCGATGATCTGAGCCGGTTCAGGCACGTCCGTGCGTCCTGCCGCCAGATAATGCTGAATTGATCCCAGGGTAGTTGAGCGGATCAGATAGCTGAGGCGCTGCGGGTCGCCAGGGGGCAGGGCGCCGATCTGTTGATCGGCCTGCGTGGCGCGGGTGTAGATGACGTCCCAGCGCTCCATCGCCTGAAGCAAGTCTTCGCGCTCTCCATGCGGCCATTGCTGGATCAGAAGCCGAAACCGTTCGGTGTGTGTTAGCGCCCAGTTGGCGAATACAAGCGTCAGGGCCTGTACGCTGAGGGGCGTTTCGGCGCGTTCGGCAGTCTGGCACATGGCCACGATCTCGCGCGCGATCAGGGCCTCCAGGATATCCTGCTTGCTGGAGAAATGGCGGTATGGCGCGTTGTGCGACACGCCGACGGCGGCGGCCACGTCGCGTAGCGTCACCGCGGTCGATCCTGCGCCATCCAGCAGAACGGCGGCCGCCGCCAACAGATCGTCAAACCGTGATGAAGCCATAGACCGCACCCTGCCGGACCATGTTGACAACGTCAACTTCGCTTCTCATGTTGACGTTGTCCACATGACGCTCGGGCTCCCCACCGCCGCCAGAAGGACGATTGTGAACCTGATTTCAGAGGCCTCGATGCGGCGCGGCCGCAGGGGCAGGAGAAGACCATGACCGGAAGACTTCAAGGCAAGGTGGCGATCGTGACGGGCGGGTCGCGCGGGCAGGGCGCCTCGCACGTTCGCGCCTTCATCAAGGAAGGCGCCAAGGTGGCCTTCACCGATGTTCGGGTCGAACTGGGCCAGGAGCTGGCCGCCGAACTGGGCGAGAACGCCCTGTTCATCCAGCACGATGTGTCGAACCCCCAGGACTGGGAGCGCGTGGTCGCCGAGACAGAGGCGGCGTTCGGTCCGGTCAGTGTTCTGGTCAACAACGCCGGCATCGTCCTGCTGAAGGAAATCGCGGACCTGACGTTCGAGGAATATTCGAAGGTCATCGCCGTGAACCAGAACAGCGTCTTTCTGGGCATGAAGACGGTGCTGCCGTCGATGCGCCGTGCGGGCGTCGGCTCCATCGTCAACGTCTCGTCGGCGGCGGTTTATCGCGGGGTGAAGGGCAACTCGGCCTACACCGCCGCCAAGATCGCCATTCACGGCCTCAGCCGCGTCGCCGCTCTGGAGTTCGCGGAAGAGAATATCCGCGTCAACACCGTCCTGCCCGGCATCATCCAGACCCCCATGGTGGACGAGCCCGATCCTGAGCGCGTCGCCGAAATCAACAGCCGCATTCCGGTCAAGCGTCTGGCGGACCCGCAGGAGGTCTCCAATATGATCGTCTATCTGGCCTCGGACGAAGCCAGCTACACCACGGCGGCGGAGATCACTGTCGATGGCGGCATAACCGCCTGATGCCCAGACCGCGCCGGACCGTTCAAAGGCGGACGGTTCGGCGCATCCTATTTGTTCCGCAGGGAGATGACGCGGATGAAGACCCTCTATTCAACCACAGTGAACGTCGTCGGCGGCCGTAATGGCGCGGCGCTCAGCGATGACGGCTTTCTGGATCTGAAACTGGCGCAACCGGCGGCCATTGGCGGACGCGGTAATGCGACCAACCCGGAACAACTGTTCGCGGCGGGCTATGCCGGATGTTTCGGCAGCGCGGTGATCCATGTAGCGGGGCGCAAGCACAAGGTTGCAGACGATCAGGTCGCGATCGCCGCCTCGGTCGGTCTGAACCAGCAGGATGACGGCGGCGTGGCCTTGTCGGTGGCGCTGGCGGTCACCATCACCGGCGTCGACCAACAGACCGCCGAATCCATCGTCGAAGAGGCCCATCGCACCTGCCCCTATTCCAAGGCTGTGCGCGGCAATATTGACGTTCAGATCACCGTCACTGCGGCCTGACGAACGGACAGGGCGGCGTGCGCCGCCCTATTCGTAGCTGACTTCCTCATAGCCGTGCGCCAGGTTGCCGAAGCGGACGGTGTCGGCGTCGAAGGCCAGTTTGACGATGCCGATGGGGCCGTGGCGCTGCTTGCCGATGACGACCTCGGCCTGGCCCTGCAGGCGGTCCATGTCCTGCTGCCATTGCAGGTGCTCCTCGGTGCCTTCGCGCGGTTCGGCCCGGCCCAGGTAATAGCTTTCGCGATAGACGAACATCACGCAGTCGGCGTCCTGCTCGATAGAGCCGGATTCCCGCAGGTCGGACAGTTGCGGGCGCTTGTCGTCGCGCTGTTCGACCTGACGCGACAGCTGCGACAGGGCGATGATCGGCACCGACAACTCCTTGGCCAGGGCCTTCAGACCGCCGGTGATTTCGGACACTTCCTGCACGCGGTTCTTCTGGCCGCCGCCTTCGCCTGTCGTCACCAGCTGAAGGTAGTCGACGATGATCAGGTCAAGCCCATGCTCCATCCGCTTCAGGCGCCGTGCGCGGGCCGACAGCTTGGAGATGGAGATGCCGCCGGTGGCGTCGATGTAGAGGGGGCTTTCGCCGATCTCGACCGCCGCATCGCGCAGCTTGCCGAAGTCCGAGGCGTCGATCTCGCCCTTACGCAGCTTGTCTGATGACACGCCCGACGCATCGGCCAGAATACGCATGGCCAACTGTTCGGCGCTCATTTCCAGCGAGTAGAAGGCCACGACCCCGCCGTTGACGGTCTTGCGGCCCTCGGGCGTCGGCTCCCACTGATAGGCGCGGGCCACGTTGAAGGCCATGTTGGTGGCCAGTGCGGTCTTACCCATCGACGGACGTCCCGCCAGGATCAGAAGGTCAGAGGGGTGCAGGCCCCCCAGCTTGCGGTCCAGGTCGTTCAGGCCCGTGGCCAGACCCGCCAGCTTGCCTTCACGCTGATAGGCTTCCGCCGCCATCTGCACGGCGCCGGACAGGGCGTGCGAGAAACTGACGAAGCCGGATGACGGCTTGCCCGTTTCGGCCAGCGAATACAGGGTCTGTTCGGCCTGTTCGATCTGTTCGTCGGCGGGCGTCTCGGGGTTGGGCGCCTCCTTGATGATGTCGCCGCCAATGCGGATCAGATCGCGGCGCAG
Organism: Brevundimonas nasdae; assembly: GCF_019395145.1. Classification (NCBI taxonomy): domain Bacteria; kingdom Pseudomonadati; phylum Pseudomonadota; class Alphaproteobacteria; order Caulobacterales; family Caulobacteraceae; genus Brevundimonas; species Brevundimonas nasdae. The sequence continues at coordinate 1,541,682 of NZ_CP080034.1, read as the reverse complement.
CGCCAGGTCATAGACCACGCGGGCATAGTCGGGGGCGTTGGCCGCGGGCGGCGCACGGTCCACCAGGTCGGCGAGGTAACGCAGGCCGCCGAACTCATGAAACGCCGGGTCCTGCTTGAAGCGCTCCATAAGGATGGTCGGCTCGGCCAGCATGCCCTGGCGGATGTGGTCCTCGATCGCTTCGAACAGGCGCTGGTGGAAAGGTTCGTAGAAATGGCTGCCGCGCAGGCGGTCGCTGAGGCGCTCGAACACCCCGTTGTCGAACATCAGCGAACCCAGCAGGGCCTGCTCGGCCTCCAGGTTGTGGGGCATCGAGCTGACGCTGACGGAATCCGACGGGGCGGACGAATAGGGCATGGGGGCGAAGGCGTTCATTGTCTTAACGCTTTACCCCTGACGCGCGTCTGCGTCAGATGGGGACGCGGACTAGACCGTGGACAGATCGTCCCCCCTGTGGGCGAACCGAATTTTCTCAATGAAGATCAGGCGGGGCAGACCCGTTCTTCACCAGAGAAAAAGGGCGCTCCGCAGAGCGCCCTTCGTCGTCCTGATCTGTGTGTCAGCTCACCATTTCACGCTCAGGCGAGCGTAGGCGTAACGGCCGTTGAAGCCGAACGGCGAGTAGTAGGGGAAGCCCAGAACCCCGTTGGACGTCAGGTCAGTGCCAGGGGCGGACGCCGCGTTGCTGATCGGCACATAGTCCGGATATTCGTCGAACAGATTGTCCACGCCGACGGTGACGCCGATCCGGTCGGTCAGTTGATAACGGCCTTCCAGATCAATGACCGTCTTGGCGCCGGTCGAATAATCGCCGCCGGGAGTCGAACCTGCCTGCAGCACGTCGCCATAGTAGGTGGCGCGAACCGTGGCGCCGAACTTGTTCAGGCCCCAGTCGGCGGCGGCCGAGACCTTGGTGTCGGGCGTCCCGTCTTCGATGGTCAGGATGCGCTGACGGGCGAACAGGGTCGGGACCGGGTTCAGCACCGACGATGAGTTCGGCAGCTTGTTGACCTTCACATCATTGAAGTTGGCGGCGACCGTGAAGTCGAAATCACCCAGGCGTTCGGTCGGCAGGCGATAGCGGCCCACGATGTCCACGCCTTCGGTCGAGGTCGAGACGCCGTTCAGGAAGAAGCGCGCAGCCTGGATGCCCAGCGGGTCAAGCAGCCCTGCGACCTGGGGTGAGAAGCTGCGGTTGATCAGTTCCGACAAAACGATCTGGTTGTCGATGTCGATCTTGTAGGCGTCGACCGTCAGGTCGAAGCGGCCCAGACGCAGCACGCCGCCCAACGAATAGTTGGTCGAGGTTTCGGCCTTCAGCGGGCGCGCGCCCAGGGCCGACGCCACCGCGCTGGTCGCCGGGAAGGTGCCGGTTTCAACCACGGCGCCGTTCTGGATCACCGACTGGGTCGAGGTGAAATACGACTGCTGCAGCGACGGCGCGCGGAAGCCTGTCGAGATCGAGCCGCGCAGGGCGAAGCTATGGTTGAAGTCATAGCGGGCCGAGAGCTTGCCTGTCTGGGTCGTGCCGAAGTCGGAATAGTCCTCGAAACGCACGGCTCCATCGACCGTCAGCTTGTCGGTCAGCGGGATTTCCACGTCGGCGTAGGCGGCGAAGTTGTTGCGATCGACATCGACTTCATTCGAGGGCTGGAAGCCCACGAAGCCCTGGGCGCCGCCAGCAAACCGGGTGTCCGCGCCCAGAGGGCCGCGGTTGTAGCTTTCAGGCTGGCCCGCCTTGATCTGATAGCTCTCCCAGCGTTGCTCCAGACCCCAGGCGAAGTTCAACGGACCGGCGGACAAGCCCACATCGAAGGCGCGGCTGAAGTCGGCGCCCAGCACCAGTTGGTCATAGATCAGGCTGCCGGAATCAAAGTCGGTCGGCGAGTTGGCGCCATAGGTCGAGTTCAGCGAATCCTTGGTGCGGAAGTCCAGGGCGTTGCGGCCATAGGTCAGGCTGATGTCGGCGTTCCACCCGGCCAGCTCACCGCGCAGGCCGCCGGCGACCGAGGCGTCCTTGGAGTTGATCGCCACCTTGGGCAGGAAGCCGTTGGGATAGATGGAAGCGACGTTGTTGATGTTGTCGGACAGGCGCGGGAAGGCGGCGCCGGTGCTGTCGCGGTCTTGATAACCCGCCCAGCCATAGGCCTTCCAGCCATTGCCCAGACCCTTGCCCGCATTGGCGAAGACCGTCCATTGCTCGACATCCGGGTCGCCGAACCGGGCGGTGATCCCGCCATTGGCGGCGGGGCGGGGGTCATAGTCCGCGCGGTTGGTGCTGTCGCGGTTCAGATACTCGGCTGACAGAGTCAGGAAGCCGTCGTCGCCCAGCGCAAAGCCCTGCCAGGCGGATGCGGTCACGGTGGCGCCGTCGTGTTCGTCGCGCTCGCCGCGCGCGGTCTTCACGGTGGTCAGATACTGGCCGTAGGTGACGCTGGCGCCGCCGCCGCTGGAGGCTTCCTTCAGGCGCAGGTTCACGACCCCGGCGATGGCGTCCGAACCATATTGAGCCGAGGCGCCGTCACGCAGCACTTCGACCCGGTCCAGAGCGCCTGTCGGGATGGTGTTCAGATCGACCGCAGCCGAGCCCCGCCCGACCGTGCCGTTGACATTGACCAGGGCGGAGGCGTGACGCCGCGTGCCGTTGACCAGAACCAGAGTCTGATCCGGCGACAGGCCGCGCAGGGTGATGGGGCGAACCGAGTCCGTACCGTCATTGGCGGACGGGCGCTGGAAGGTCAGGGACGGGATGGCCTGGGCCAGAGCCGTCGCGAACTCGGTCGTGCCGGTCTTCTGCAGGTTCTGGGCCGTCACCACGTCGACGGGCGCCAGGGTGTCGAGGCGCGAACGGTTCGGCGCCCGGGTGCCGGTGACGACGATGTCGCTGACGGTCTCGGCGGATTGTTCGGTGGATTGGGCGAAGGCGGGCGCTGCGGTCAGCAGGGCGATGGCTGAGGCGGTGGCGAACAGAACGGGGGAGGCGTTCCGGACAGGGGGGATGCGCATTGGAGAGATTTCCTGATGTTTTGTTATTGGCGCGTTGGGCGCACGCCGTCGCCTTTGGCGTCCGGCGTTTTGAAGGCGGCAGTTTGACGGTGCGATTGACGGCTCAGCCGCGACATCGCCTGCCGACTGCCGACCACGCCTTGTTCGGCGGGCCGTTTAGCATGGGGGTCTCCGTCCGCGAGAAAGGGGGGAGGGGGCTCGCGGTCATCGCCATATCAAGGGCGCGATCATGGCGGGGTCAATCAGGCGGGCGGCGACTTCTGCTATAGGCGGATTTAGGAAATCTAATGGATCCCGGATGTGACGCAGCAAAAAGGGCGCGTCCCTTGCGGAACGCGCCCCTCATGTCTTGCTGATCCGGTGGGATCAGGCTTCGTCGCCGAAGCCTTCTTGTTGACCGGCGCCGCCTTCGATGAGTTCCTGGGCCGATTGCTCGGCGGCCTGGCGCTCATTGTCGAACTGGCTGCGGATCACGTCTTCGCCCTTGGCTTGACGCTCAGCTTCATCGGCCGAACGGGCGATGTTGATCTTGACCACAGCGCGGACTTCGGCGTGCAGGCGAACCGGCACTTCGTGAACGCCCAGGGTCTTGATCGCCGTGTTCAGGACGACTTGCGAACGCTCGACCTTGCCGCCTTCAGCCTGGATGGCTTCGGCGACGTCGCGGCCGGCGACCGATCCGTACAGTTGGCCGGTTTCACCAGCCTGACGGATCATGACGTAGGTCTGGCCGTCGATCTTGTCGGCGACCTTCTGTGCGTCGGACTTGTTCTTCTCGTTGCGCTGCTCGATGGCGGCGCGGTCGAGTTCGAACGCCTTCAGGTTGGCGGCGGTGGCCCGGCGGGCCTTGTCGCGCGGCAGAAGGAAGTTGCGGGCGAAGCCGTCCTTGACAGTGACGACGTCGCCGATGGCGCCGAGGTTATCGACGCGTTCCAGCAGAACGACCTTCATCTTACTTCACCACGTACGGCAGGAGGGCCAGATAGCGGGCGCGTTTGATGGCCTTGGCCAGTTCACGCTGCTTCTTCTGGGAGACGGCGGTGATGCGCGAAGGCACGATCTTGCCGCGTTCGGAAACGTAACGCTGCAGCAGCTTCACGTCCTTGTAGTCGATCTTCGGCGCATTGGCGCCCGAGAACGGGCAGACCTTGCGGCGACGATAGAAGGGGCGGCGGCCGGCCGAGCCGGAGCCGGCCGGAGCGCCCGGGGTCGGGGCGGTTGTATCGGTCATGTTCCGGGTTCCTTATTCGGCGTCGGCGGCGGCGTCTTCGCGCGGCGTGCGCTCGCGCTCACGCTCGCGTTCACGCTCGCGGCGGGCCAGCAGGGGCGACAGTTCCAGGTCGAGTTCCTCGACGCGGACGGTCAGCCAACGCAGCACGTCTTCGTTGATGCCCAGCTGACGCTCGACTTCGGCCATGGCGGCCGGAGGGGCGTCGACGGCCAGCAGCGAATAGTGAGCCTTGCGGTTCTTCTTCACGCGGTACGTCAGGTTGCGCAGACCCCAGTATTCGATCTTGGCGACCGAGCCGCCACCGGCGACGATCAGATCCTTGATGGTGTCATTCAGCGCTTCGGCCTGTTGCGCCGAGATGTCCTGGCGCGTCATGACCGTGTGCTCGTAAAGAGCCATGCGGTAGTCTCCCTTGTGGGCATCGGCGCGGCAACGACCGGGTAAGTCGATCCCACGATGGCTCCTGGCGCGGCGGCGGGACCGATTGTCCAACCCTTTGGCGTTCCGCGACAGGACCGAAGCCCTGGAAAGGCGGGGCCTATAGGCGAAAAGGGGCGGGGAGGCAAGGTTGCGCCGGTCTGGCGGCGGTTCCTCGCACATAATCATGCGATCCGGCTCGAAAATGCGCGTTCAAGAGCTTTGCTGCAATATATGGACGGCGCGTGGCCGTCTGCTGCGGTCATCCTGCTATTTGGGATGCGGATGAGGAAGGGCTTTTCCCGGCGGCCAGACCTGCTTACACCTTACGTCCATGCCGAAGCTGACATCCGCGGTCGATCCGCAAAGCCCGCAATACAAGTCCCTGCACGCGCATAACAGCGCCCTGGTCGCAGAACTGCGCGACCATGTGGCCAAGGCGGCGCGGGGCGGTTCCGACAAGTCGCGAGAGCGCCATGTGGCGCGTGGCAAGCTGTTGCCGCGTGATCGGGTCGAACGGCTGCTGGATCCCGGCTCGCCCTTCCTTGAGCTCGGGCAGCTGGCGGCGGGCGGCATGTACGGCGACGAGGCGCCGGGTGCGGGCGTCATCGCGGGCGTTGGCCGTGTCTCGGGCCGCGAGGTCATGGTCGTCGCCAACGACCCGACGGTGAAGGGCGGCGCCTATTTCCCTATGACGGTGAAGAAGCATCTGCGCGCGCAGGAGATCGCCGAGCAGAACAATCTGCCCTGCGTCTATCTGGTCGATTCCGGCGGGGCCAACCTGCCGCATCAGGCCGAGGTGTTTCCCGACCGTGACCACTTCGGCCGCATCTTCTTCAATCAGGCGCGGATGAGCGCGCGTGGCATCGCCCAGATCGCCTGTGTGATGGGAAGCTGCACGGCGGGCGGCGCCTATGTCCCGGCCATGTCAGACGAGACGGTGATCGTGCGCAATCAGGGCACCATCTTCCTGGCCGGGCCGCCGCTGGTGAAGGCCGCCACGGGCGAGGTGATCTCGGCCGAGGAGCTGGGCGGGGCCGAAACCCACGGACGCAGGTCCGGCGTGGTCGACCATGTGGCCGAGAACGACGAGCACGCGCTTGAGATCGTGCGCTCCATCGTCGCCAATCTGAACACGACCAAGCCGATGCCGCTGGACGTGCGCGAGCCCAGGGCGCCCGCGTTCGACGCCGATGAACTGTACGGCCTGATCCCCGACGACGTGCGCGCCCCCTATGATGTGCGTGAGGTCATCGCCCGCGTGGTGGACGGGTCAGAGTTTGATGAGTTCAAGGCCCTGTACGGAACCACCCTGGTCTGCGGCTTCGCGCGCATCTGGGGCTATCCGGTCGCCATCCTGGCCAACAACGGCGTGCTGTTCTCCGAGAGCGCCCAGAAGGGGGCGCACTTCATCGAACTGGCCTGCAAGCGCAAGATCCCGCTGGTCTTCCTGCAGAACATCTCCGGCTTCATGGTCGGCGGCAAATATGAAGCGGGCGGCATCGCCAAGGACGGCGCCAAACTGGTGACGGCGGTGGCCAGCGCAGAGGTGCCCAAATTCACCGTCCTGATCGGCGGCAGCTTCGGCGCCGGGAACTATGGCATGTGCGGCCGGGCCTATTCGCCGCGCTTCCTGTTCACTTGGCCGAACAGCCGGATTTCGGTGATGGGCGGCGAGCAGGCGGCGTCGGTCCTGGCCACCGTTCACCGCGATGCGGACACCTGGACGCCGGATGAGGCCGAGGCCTTCAAGGCGCCGATCCGCCAGAAATATGAGGACGAGGGCAACCCCTATTACGCCACCGCCCGCCTTTGGGATGACGGGGTGATCGACCCGGCCCAGACGCGCGACGTGCTGGGTCTGGCCATCAGCGCCAGCCTGAATGCGCCCGTGCCCGACACCACCTTCGGCGTTTTCCGGATGTAATCGAGCGGGTTGAAATATGCACTGTTCAAAATCTGCTTGAAGAGAAACGCCGGGCCTGAGACTGTGGCCTCTCTGATCCTGAAGATCGAACGCTGGAAGGCCTGAATCATGAAGACGACTGTCACCGCAATCGCCCTGACTTCGGTTTTTTCGTTGGCTCTGGCGGCCTGCAATTCGCCCGCTGCGGACAAGCCTGCTGCGCCTGCGGACACCGCGCCGGTCGCGGAACAGGCGGCCCAGCAGCCCGCGTCTGCGCCGGTTTCGGCGGCGGAGGAAGAGGCCGCCATGGCTGGCCGGTCGGCGCGAGCGGTCTTCCCGGTCGGGTTCCGCGGCAACTGGGACTACAGCGACGACGGCTGCGCCAAGGATGAAAGCGGCACGCGGTTCGCCATCACTGAAAACCAGATCAAGGGTTACGAGGACACCTCGACCCTGACCGCGCTGGAAGCCCTGGATGACCTGACCATCCGCGTCGTCCTGGACAATCAGTCGTCAGACGGCGACGTGACCTTGACCCAGACGCTGCGCTTGTCGCCGGTGGCGGGCATCAACCTGCGGATTGAACAGAAGGGCGAGACCGTTCTGGCCCACCGTTGCGACAAGGTCTGATCCGGGTGAGGTCGATCCGCGTGGGTGCAGCGGTCCTGTCCGTGCTGGCGCTGGCCGCCTGCGAGGGGCGCGAGCCTGCGCCCCAAGCCGTTGCGTCGGAGCCTGCAGAGGTGGTCGCGCCGCCCAAGCCCGACGCCGCCGTCGCCTTGATCCCGCAGGCATTTCGCGGCGCATGGGCGACGGATCTGGCGGAATGCGCGGCCGAGGAGAGCACCGGAAAGATGAGCCTGGCCATCGACGCCAGGGACATCACCTATTCCGAAACATCTGACGCTGTGATCTCGGTCAACGAAATCGGACCTGAGCGCGTTAGGCTTACGGTCGATCATGACAATGACGGGGATGTTCGTCGTCTGGAACGCACCCTGACGCTGTCGAACGACCGACAGACGCTCAGTTTCAACTATGGCGACGAACCCCAGGTCGTCATTCGCTGCCCGCAAGGATAAGACCATGGCCGAAACGCCCAACGAAGCCGATCTGAACGCTCTGGACGTCACCGACGCCGAGGCGGCGGAGATCAATCGCATCTCGCACCCGCTGGTGGCCGATCCCGCGCCGGATGCGAACGATGATCTGGTGCAGATCGACTCGACCGTCGACGGGGTGGTCTTCGTCACCATCAACCGCCCGCACAAGAAGAACGCCTTTGACGCCGCCGTCATCGCAGCCCTGCATGAGGCGTTCGAAACCCTGCATGGCGCCGACCGGGTGCGGGCGGTCTTCATCCGCGGCGCTGGCGGCAACTTCAGCGCGGGCGCGGACCTGAACTGGATGCGCGACGCCGCCGACTGGTCCGAGAGCGACAACCGCGACGACGCACTGGGTCTGGCGCGGATGCTGAAGGCGCTGCATGACGTGCCGGCTCTGACGGTGGCTGTGGTCGAAGGCAACGCCATGGGGGGCGGCGCGGGTATCGTCGCCGCCTGCGACATGGCCGTGGCGGTCGACGGCGCGCGCTTCGCCTTCTCCGAGGTCAAGCTGGGCCTGATTCCGGCGACCATCGCCCCTTATGTCATAGAGGCCGTCGGCGCCCGCCGCGCCCGCCAACTGTTCCTGACCGGCAACAGCTTCGACGCCGACTATGCCGCCCATGCGGGCCTGATCGATCTGGTCCTGCCGGAAGGTTCGGTGGACGAGTTCATCTCCATGTTGACCGACAGCCTGTCAGGCAATGCGCCCGGCGCGATGGGCGACGCCAAGCGTCTGGTGAACGACATCGCCCATCACAAGCTGGACAACAGCCTGCTGGACGACACCGCCAAACGCATCGCGCGCGCACGGGTGTCGGCGGAAGGGCAGGAGGGCGTCCGCGCCTTCCTGGACAAGCGCAAGCCGAACTGGGCGTGAAGCCATTTCCCTCTCCCGGCGGCAGAGGGCTTGAGCGCACGAGAGCGTCGGCGATCATTCTGCGCGAAAGGGTGAGGGTGAGCCGTCCGACCCTCATCCGGCCCTATGGGCCACCTTCTCCCAATGGGAGAAGGATCAGGTGGGGATCACCAATCCAGCGCGGCCTCTCCCCGCAGGATCGCCTCGGCTTCGGGGGTGTGTTTGCCGCCGGTGCGGTCGTGCAACACCAGCGGCGGCAGCAGGCGCAAGGGCGCCCTGCCGGTCTTGATGGCGTGGACCAGTACGCGCTTGGCCGGTTCATCCGCGAAGGGATGAATGGGCCGGATGGCGAAAGACCCCGCCTTTTGACCCAGCAGGGCCAGCAGATCGGCCAGGCGGTCGGCGCGGTGGATGACCACGATGCGCCCGCCCTCGCGGACTGACTTCAGCAGGAAACCGGTCCAGGCGGCCAGACCGTCGTCGGCCATCCAGGCGCCGCGCTTGCCCTCGGCGGGGGCGCGCAACGCCCCTGCGTCATCGAAGAAAGGCGGGTTGGAGACGGCCCAGTCGAAGGGGGGCAGGTCCAACGCACGAAAGCCTGCCGCCACATCGCCCTGGCGAATCATCACGCGGTCCTGAACGCCGTTCAGGGCGGCGTTTTCCGTCGCCAGCGTCGCCATGGACGCGTCACGCTCCAGGCCCGTCAAGAATGTTTCCGTTCGTCGAGCCGCGATCTGCATCAGCACGGCGCCCGCGCCGCATCCGGCCTCGAACAGCCGTTCGCCAGCCGCCACGGGCGCCGCAGCCGCCAGAAGCGCGGCGTCCATGCCTGCACGATAGCCTCGCGCCGGTTGCCGCAGGCGCACTCGTTCGTTCAGCAGGCCATTCTCGACCACCTCAGGACGTGCTGTTTCAGCGGTTTCCAACCCTCAATCTCCTTGACCCCCAAAGGGGCGAACACCATTGTGCGCCGCATCGCGCCGGGGCAAGTCAGCCTGGTTGCAAAATCCTTCGACGCGGTCCGCCGCGCCCCTGTGAAAGAGTTTCTCTTGGACGTTGCCATCGCCGCCGCTACCCGCCCGAAGGGGGACGTGAACGCCCTCGTCCGGCTGGCCGAGGTCGATATGGCCGCTGTCGACGCCCTGATCATTGATCGGATGCAGTCTGACGTGCCGATCATCCCGCTGCTGGCTGAACATCTGGTGTCGGCGGGCGGAAAACGCCTGCGCCCGTTGCTGACGGTCGCCGCCGCCCGCGCGGCCGGGGCGCAAGGAGACATCCTGTCGCCCAAGAAGCTGGCGGCTGCGGTCGAGTTCATCCACACGGCCACCCTGCTGCATGACGACATCGTTGATGCGTCAGAACTGCGTCGCGGCAAGGTTGCGGCCCACCTGATCTGGGGCGCGCCCACCAGCGTGCTGGTCGGCGACTTCCTGTTCGCCCGCGCCTTCGAGCTGATGGTCGAAACGGATTCGATGCAGGCGCTGGGCATTCTGGCCTCGGCGTCGCGGGTGATCTCGGAAGGGGAGGTGCTGCAGTTGACGCGCGCCCACGACCTGAACCTGGATCAGGCCACCTATCTTCAGATCATCGCCGCAAAGACCGCCGAACTGTTCGCCGCCGCCGCCGAGGCCGGCGCCGTCGGCGCGGGTGCGGACGCCGCCGCCGTAAAGGCGTTGCGCGACTACGGCATGGCGCTGGGCATCGCCTTCCAGCTGGCCGACGACGCGCTGGATTACGGCGCGACCGCCGAGGCGCTGGGCAAGAACGCCGGCGACGACTTCAACGAAGGCAAGGCCACCCTGCCGCTGCTGCTGGCGGTGGCCCGCACCAAGGGGCGCGAGGACGCCTTCTGGGACCGCACCGTGACCAAGGGCGAACGCACGCCGGACGACTTCGCCCGCGCGCGCGAACTGGTGGTCGGCTCCGGCGCCATCAATGCGACGCTGGATCTGGCCGGCGACTATGCCGATCAGGCCAAGTCCGCGCTGTCGATCCTGCCCGACAGCGACTGGCGCAGAGCGCTGGAAGACCTGGCCGATTTCGCTGTGTCGCGCGCCGCCTGAACTGCGCCTATAGTCAAGCTGTGATCTCAACGAATACGCCTCGGGGGAGGGGCTGAAGCCATGTCCGGACTGCTCGCCAATTTCCGCAACACCATCCTGCTCAGCGCCGTGCTGGCGGCGGTGATGATCTTCGCCTTCGGCCGTATCGCGCCGGGCGGATTCGACCTGATCTTCTGGCAGGCCGCGCTGCGCTGGGTGCACGTCGTGGCGGGCATTCTGTGGATCGGGCTGCTGTACTATTTCAACTTCGTCCAGATCCGAAAAATGCCGGAAATCCCTGGCGATCTGAAACCCGCCGTGTCGAAATACATCGCGCCCGAGGCCCTGTTCTGGTTCCGCTGGTCTGCGCTGGTGACGGTGTTGGCTGGCCTGGCGGTGATGGGCCTGCGCGGCCATGCCTATGCCGCCGAGGTGCTGAGTTTCGGCTTCGCAGGCGGCCTGCATCAGGGTGACCAGCAGTTTGCGTTGATGGGGCTGGGCGTCTGGCTGGCGATCATCATGTTCCTGAACGTCTGGGGCGTGATCTGGCCGAACCAGAAGCGTGCACTGGGCATCGTCGCCGTCGACGACGACAAGAAGGCCCGCGCCGCTCGCATCGCCATGCTGGGCAGCCGCACCAACCTGCTGCTGTCGCTGCCGATGCTGACGGCCATGGCCATGTACCAGACCCTGTTTGGCTGATCCCGCCGAACAACTGGACGCCCAGGTCCGCGCCGCCGACCTCGACCGCTGGCTTTCCAGTCGGTTGGTTTCGGACGGCCGTGCGCGCGCGGACCTGATCGCCCTCTACGCCTTCGAGGCGGAACTGCTGGCCATACCCACACGCGTCACCCAGCCGCTGCTGGCCGAGATGCGCTACACCTGGTGGGCCGAGCAGATGGACGGCGTCTTCACCGGCGTGCCGCGCAAGGGGCATCCGGTGCTGGAGGCCCTGTCCGACATGGCGACGCGCCACGGACTGGAGCGCGGACCGTTCGACGCCCTGATCGAGGCGCATATCGGTCGCGTCCATGGTGAACCGCATGACCTGGACGCCTTCTACGTCGGTCCGATGCAGACGGCGGTGCATGTGCTGGCCGGACCGGGTCATGCGTCTGCTGTCGCTGACGCCGGGCGGGTCTGGGGGCTTTCGCAGACCGGGCGGGCGGATGAGGCGAGGGCGTTGCGCCCCGCCGCCAATCGCGCCTTGAAATCCCTGCCGCCCGCCGCCTTCCCAGGCTTGGCCCATGCGGCCCTGGCGGGGCAGGACACGCCCGAACCGCTCAAGCGCCTGCGCCTGATCTGGGCCGCTCTGCGCGGGCGCATCTGAACCTAGGCGTTCAACCCGCTGACCAGTCGGGCCAACAGGCCATTGAGCAGCGTCTGCTCCTCTCGTGACAAGGGCGACAGGATTTCCTGCGCCGTTCGTTCATGAATCGACATCATGCCGTCGATCAGATCGAACCCCTTGACCGTCAGCTTGACCAGTGTGGCGCGGCGGTCGCTCGGATGGGGACCTCGCTCGACCAGACCGGCTTTCTCCAGCCGATCGATGCGTGCGGTCATGCCGCCAGACGACATCATGGTCGCCTCGAACAGAGCGGTGGGCGTCAAACCCGTCTGCGGCGCCGCCCGACGCAGGGTCGCCAGAACATCAAACTCGCCAGGCTGAAGCCCGTAGCCGGAGAAGATCGGCGCCTGTCGCTCGCGCACGATCAACTGGGATGCCTCGTTCAGGCGACCCAGCACCTCCATGGGCAGCATGTCCAGGTCGGGGCGTTGGACGGCCCATTCAGCAGCGGCGCGTGAGGCTCTGTCGGTCATTGGTTATCTTGACATCGAGATACTTAATGGCGAGATACTAGCCCAGTTTTTGAGTGGAGTCCTCTGCCATGACAGTACGGTCCAACGGCGAATTGACGCGCGGCGCGCCCATGCTGCTGTTGGCGGCTATCGTGGCTCTGGCGCTGAATCTGCGCCCCGCCATGGCGGCGGTTGGGCCTCTGCTGGATCTGATCGAAACGGCGACGGGGATGGATTCCACCGCCGCCAGCCTGTTGACGACTCTGCCGGTGTTGATGATCGGCGTGGGGGCCTTGTCCATCCGCCCGCTGCGAAGGCGTTTGGGCGAGCGGCGGGGCATACTGCTGGGCGCATTGCTGATCGGCGTCGCCTGTCTGGTGCGGGTTGTGTTCCAGGAAACGGCCAGCCTGATCGCCAGCGCGGTGGTCGTCGGCGTCGGCGTCGCTCTGATTCAGGCCCTGGCGCCTGTCGTCATCAAACGGGCCTTTCCGGCGCGTTTCGGCACAGTGATGGCGCTTTACACCACGGGCATCATGGGCGGCGCGGCCATAGCGGCGGCGACTGCGGCGGGTCTGGCCGAGGCTATCGGCTGGGCGGGAGCCTTGGCCTTGTGGAGCGTGCCGGCCTTTGTTGCGGCGGTCGTGTGGCTGTGCGCGGCGCGTGATCCGGCGGCGGAAGAACCCAACCGACTGGCGGTCGTCGAAGCGACGCACCCGGAAATCCCCTTCTGGAGACAGGGACGGGCGTGGAGCCTGATCCTGGTTCTGGGGCTGGGGACGTCAGCCTATACGTTGGTTCTGGCCTGGTTGCCGCCCTTCTACGTCGACCTCGGGCAGCCGCGCGCGACGGCGGGCTATCTACTCAGCGCCATGACGGGTGCAGAGGTGGCGGCGGGGCTGCTGGTGTCGGTTTTGATCGGGCGTTTCCCGGATCGTCGCGGACCGATCCTGACCGCCCTGGTTCTGGCGCTGGTCGGTCTGGCGGGGCTGGTCGTCGCGCCCGTCAGCCTGGCGGTTCCGGTCGTGCTGGTCATGGGCCTGGGGATCGGCGCCATCTTCCCCCTGACGCTGATCCTGTCGATGGACCAGATTGATGATCCGGCGCGTTCAGGCGATCTGCTCGCCTTCGTTCAGGGCGGCGGTTACATCATCGCCAGCCTGTCACCCCTGGCCGCCGGTCTGCTGCGAGATCATGTCGCCGATCTGACCCAGGCGTGGGTCGCCATGGGCGTCGGGATTCTGATCCTGGCCGTGGTCACCCTAGGCTTCCGGCCGGGTCTTCCCAAACTGCATTGAGACGACCCGGCCGATGGGGTTCAGCCCGCGTCGCGCCAGGCCTTCAGGCTGTCGAGTGCGCGGATGCTCATCAGGCGTTTCTTGGCGCGGCCGCGTTCCTTGAGGGGGATCTTCTTGCCCTCTTCATCGACCTTGGGCGCTTCCAGCGGGGGCAGCAGGCCGTAGTTGATGTTCATCGGCTGGAACTTCGAGCCGGCCAGATGGCCGCCGGTGATATGTTCGACCAGGGCGCCCATCGCCGTTTCGGGCGGCGGGGCCGACAGGTCGCGACCCAGGGCCTGAGCCGCCGCCAGACGCCCGGTCAACAGGCCCATGGCGGCGCTTTCGACATAACCCTCGACGCCGGTGACCTGACCGGCGAAGCGCAGGCGGGGGATGGCCTTCAACCGCAGTTGCTTGTCCAGAAGTTCCGGGCTGTTCAGATAGGTGTTACGGTGCAGGCCGCCCAGACGAGCGAACTGGGCGTTCTGCAGCCCGGGGATCATGCGGAAGGTCTCGGCCTGCACGCCGTGCTTCAGCTTGGTCTGGAAGCCGACCATGTTGAACAGGGTGCCCAGCGCATTGTCCTGACGCAGTTGGACGATGGCGTAGGACTTGACCAACGGATCGCGCGGATTGGTCAGGCCGACGGGCTTCATCGGGCCGTGGCGCAGGGTTTCGCGACCGCGCTCGGCCATGACCTCGATGGGCAGGCAGCCGTCGAAATAGGGGACGTTCTCCCACTCCTTGAACTCGGCCTTGGGCCCGTTCAGCAGGGCGTCGATGAAGGCCTCGTACTGCTCCTTGTTCATGGGGCAGTTGACGTAGGCGGCGGCGTCGCCTCCCGGACCTTCCTTGTCATAGCGCGACTGGCGCCAGGCGATGTCGAAGTCGATGCTGTCGGCGTGGATGATCGGCGCGATTGCGTCGAAGAAGGACAGGCTTTCCTGATCGGTCGCCTTCAGCACGGCCTCGGCCAGCGCCGGGGAGGTCAGCGGGCCGGTGGCGACGATGACATTGTCCCATTCTTCGGGCGGCAGGCCCGCGATCTCCTCGCGCACGATGGTCACCAGCGGGTGGGCTTCCAGCTTGGCGGTGACAGCCTGGGAGAAGGCGTCGCGGTCAACGGCCAGGGCGCCGCCTGCGGGCACCTGATTGATGTCGCCGCAGGCCATGATCACCGAATCCAACGCGCGCATTTCCGCGTGCAGCAGGCCGACCGCATTGAACTGCCAGTCATCCGACCGGAACGAGTTGGAGCAGACCAGTTCGGCCAGCCCGTCCGTCTGGTGGGCGTCGGTCTTGATGCCCGGAACGCCGCGCATTTCGTGCAGAATGACGGGCACGCCGGCCTGGGCGATCTGCCAGGCGGCTTCGGATCCGGCGAGGCCGCCACCGATGACGTGGACGGGTGAAGGAGAGGTGGTGGAAGCAGTCATGGCGGCCTAATAGCCGTCGTCTGGCCGCGCGTCACGATCCCCTGCTATATCGCGCGTTCAGAGGGGGCGGCATGACGCGCAAAAACAGACAGTTGCGACTGGGCGATGCTTTGTCAGCGACGGTTCCGGGGATGATCCGGGGCTGGAGGACTGCGTGGGGCGCGGTGGTCGTTGGGGCTGTCGTCTGGGGCGTGCGGCCGTTCGTCGCCGATGGCTTGGTCTGGGCATGGACTCTGGCCGCCGTGGCGGCGACGTTGATGCTGACGGGCGCTTTGACGCGGGTTTCAATTTCAGCGGATCAGGCGGACGCCAGACGCCTGGGACTGGGTCCGGTCGGTCTGCAGTTCAGGATGCCGGAGTTGAGGCTGGCGGGGGCGGCGGCCCTGTGCGCCGTCTTCATGGCCATGATCGTGTCCGTGGTGGCCCTGGTGCTGCTGGCGGTGTTCGGCATGGCGGGACTGGACGCCAGCGCCATTCAGGCGCGTGAATGGGCGGCGGTCGGACCGGCATGGAAGTTGGTCTTGCTGGCCGTGCTGACGGTTGGAGTCCTGTTCGCCGTGGCGGCCCTGATCGTGCGGCTGTCGCTGTTCGCAGCGGCGACCGTGGGGCGCGGACATATGGTGTCGCTGAACAGCATGGCCCTTACGCGCGATGTCTTCTGGCCCCTGTTCGCGGGATTGATCCTCGTCGCCGTCCCGAAGTTTCTGCTGATCGGCCTGTGGTCGATGGGCCTGCTGACGGGCGCCGTCGGGTGGGTGGTCTGGGCTGTCATATTGAATGTGGTTCAGGGCCCGCTGGCGCTTGCCTACCTGGGGGCGGTCTATCGCCAGGTCGAATCCCACACGCCGCAAGGAGGCGCACGTGACTGAGAGCTTTTCCATCAGCGAGGCCATGGCCACGCCGTTGCGCGTGATCCGCCGTCATCCGGCGGCCGTTTTCGTCTGGGGGTTTGTGGTCGCTGTGTTCACCGTGTTGGCGGCGCTGATGATCTTCGGGACATTGGCGAATATTCCGCTGGGTGACGGTGCGGAGCCTCCGCCTGAATTCCTGGGTCAGATCATGGCGATGCAGGGCATTTCCATGCTGATGAATATCGCTCAGCTTGTGCTGACCGTGGCGGTCTGGGCGGCGACCATGCGGGCGACGCTGCGAATTGGGCGACCTGACAAATGGTTCTTCCTACGCGTCGGCATGGATGAGTTGCGTGTCGGTGTGGTGGGGATCGCCCTGTTCATTGGAGCCTATCTCGCCGTGCTGATCATGGTGGTGATCGGTGCGCTGGTCACCGCCATCGTGTGGCATGTTAGTCAGGCGGTGGCGCTTGTCCTCGGCATCGTGCTGTTTCTGGCGCTGGTCGCCTTCGTCGCCGTGGCGACGGCGCGACTGTCGCTGATTGCTCCTGCAACAATGATCCTGGGGCGTTTGGCCTTCGTGGAAGGCTGGAACCTGGGCAAGAAGCGAGCCCTGCCGCTGCTGGGTCTGCTGGTCTGCACCTGGCTGGTCTATCTTGTGGTCTATTTTATCATCGCCTTTGTGGTGATCATCATCCTGTTCGCCACCGGAGCCTTCGCCCATATGGCCGCAATCGGAGACGCGGTGACATTCGGCGACTTGTTCCCTTCGGCGCCCGTGATGTGGAGTGTCGCCTTGCTGACCGTGGGGCCGGGCGCCTTCCTCTATGGTTCGGTGATGACGCTGTTGTCGGCGCCCTTTGTGTCCGCGGCCCGACAATTGCTGGATGGCGCGCCAGAGGACGCCGTCCCCGCATTGGTCTAAGATCATTTCGAATCTGAGCTGGAGTGCGACATGAGTTTTTCCGCTACTGAAGCGGCCTTCGAAGGCTTTCGCGTCGTTCGTCGCCACCCCGCCGCCGCGCTGTTCTGGGGTGTGGCCTATCTGGCGATGTTCCTGGCGATGTTCGGCCTTGGGGCCGGACACTGGGCGACCTTCATGGCGTCGGCCGAGAGCCTGCAGAGCGGCTCCGGGTCGCCTCAGGCGCAACTGGAAGCCATAGGCGAGGCCTATGCGGCCATGTTCGGCGGGATCGCGTGGATCATTCCGGTGGGTTTGATCCTGAGCGCCGTTCTCAGCGCCGCTGTAGCGCGCTCCGTGCTGCGGCCTGACCAGACCCGCTGGGGCTATCTGCGTCTGGGCATGGATGAGGTTCGCGTGCTGATCGTCACCCTGATCGTCAGCCTTGGCCTTGGTTTGGCCAGCGGCGTCGCTCTGACCCTGGTCACCGCCCTGGCCGCGTCGGGACAGCCGATCCTGGCCCTGGCGGGGCTGCTGGCCGGACTGGCTGCAATCGGCGGCGTGATCTGGCTGGCCGTGCGCCTCAGCCTTGCTGTGCCGATCACGGTGGACACGGGCAAGATCGCCGTCATGGAATCCTTCAAGGCGACCAAGGGACGCTTCTGGCCCCTGCTGGGCATGGCGATCCTGGCCTTCGTAATGAGCATGGTCGTCAGCATTCTGGGCGGCATCATCAGTGCGGCTGTCAATCTGGCGGGCGGCGGCATCGAAGGCCTGGCCCGGTTCAGCGGTCAGTCATCGGTGGAGATTCTGGCCCAGGCCTGGCTGCCCATCCTGCTCTGGTCCGTGGTCAACGCCTTCTTGTCGGCATTGCAGATCGCTGTGGTCTATGCACCCTTCTCGGCGGCGTGGCTGGGCATTCGCGGCCGCTGAGTCCAAGAAACAGTCTTCTCGGGGAAGAACAGGCCATGGCGGGTATTGAACTCTACGCACCGCGTGAGCCGCGTCATCGCCGAACGTGGACGGCTGTGGCGCTGATCCTGGCGGTGGTGTTCATCATCCTGGGGCAGACCTTGTCCATGATCCCGGCGATCCTGCTGGGCTGGGTGGACATGCAGGGCCAGAGCCAGGGTTGGGGCGCCATGGCCTATACCTTGGCCGGGTTCGCGGTCATCGCCCTGATCACCATCGGCTGGGTGATCCTGTTTGAGCGGCGCAGCATCCGCGCCATCGGCTTCAATGATCAGGGGCTGAAGCGTTTCCTGCGCGGATACGGCATCGGCCTGGCCTTCCTGCTGACCGTTGTCGGCCTCATCGCGGCACTGGGCGGCTATCGCATAGAAGCGGGCGGGGCCTTCACCACGCCAAACGTGCTGGGCGCGCTGTTTCCCATTGTCGTGCTGCTGATCGGCTTCATCATTCAGGGCTCGACGGAAGAGATCGTCACGCGCGGCTGGCTGATGCAGGTCATCGCGTCACGCCACGGTCTGGGTTGGGGCATCGGGTTGAGTTCGGCCCTGTTCGGGTTGCTGCATGCAGGCAATATCAAGCCGTCCCCGGAACTGGTGGTCGGCGTGGCCAATGTGGTGTTGTTCGGGGTGATGATCGGCTTCTACGCCGCGCGCGAGGGATCGCTGTGGGGCGTGTGCGGCTGGCACGCGGCCTGGAACTGGCTGCTGGGCCTGGGCTTTGGGCTAGAGGTGTCGGGGCAGGTGATCCAGACGCCGCCGCTGATCATCGATCTTGCCGACCGCACAGGCGCGCCCTGGTGGCTGACCGGCGCCGCCTTTGGGCCGGAAGGCAGCGTGGTCACGACGGCTGTGCTGCTGCTCGCCTGTGTCGTCTTGGCGTTGCGCTGGCGCAGCAAAGATTACGGCGTTGTGGGTGAGGCGCCCGTGGTGGTCGCTGAAGAGAAGGCGCCGGTTTAGGTTAAGACTCGAACCGTCATTCCGGGGCGTCCGAAGGACGAACCCGGAAGCCAGGAAATGGACATCCAGCGACGAACGCCCTCAGGGACGAGATTATCTCTCTGGGTTCCGGGTTCTTCGCTCCGATCAGCCCCGGAATGACGAATTAAGAGCGCGGTGTACTGAAAGTCGATTGGGCCTAAGCCGACGCCTTCGCCTTCTTGCGGGCGGGTTTGGCGTCCGAAACACCCAGAGCCGCGACGCGGGCCTCGCGGCGCGCCTCGTGCCGATCCAGCACCTCTTTGAGGTATTTGCCGGTCCAACTGGCCTTGTTGTCCGCCACCTGTTCGGGCGTGCCGACCGCCACGATCTCGCCGCCGCCGTCGCCGCCTTCGGGGCCGAAGTCCAGCAGGTAGTCAGCGACCTTGATGACATCGAGATTGTGCTCGATCACCACAATGGTGTTGCCCGCCTCGACCAGTTCCTGCAGCACCTCCAGCAGCTTGCGGGTATCCTCGAAATGCAGGCCGGTGGTCGGCTCGTCGAGGATGTACAGGGTGCGGCCCGTGGCGCGTTTCGACAGTTCCTTGGACAGTTTGACCCGCTGGGCCTCGCCGCCTGACAGGGTTGTGGCGGGCTGGCCGACCTTGACGTAGCCCAGGCCCACGCGCTCCAGCGTCAGCATCTTGTCGCGGATCGGCGGCACGGCCTTGAAGAAGGTCGCGGCCTCTTCGACTGTCATGTCCAGCACGTCCGAGATGGACTTGCCCTTGAACACGATCTCGAGCGTCTCGCGGTTGTAGCGTTTGCCCTTGCAGACGTCGCAGGTGACATAGACGTCAGGCAGGAAGTGCATCTCGATCTTGATGACGCCGTCGCCCTGACAGGCCTCGCAGCGGCCGCCCTTGACGTTGAAGCTGAACCGGCCCGGCCCATAGCCGCGCGCCTTGGACTCCGGCAGACCCGCATACCAGTCGCGAATGGGGCCAAAGGCGCCGGTGTAGGTGGCGGGGTTGGAACGCGGCGTACGGCCGATGGGCGACTGGTCGATGTCGATGACCTTGTCGAACTGCTCCAGCCCCTCGATCCGGTCGAAGGGGGCGGGGGCCTCGGACGCATTGTTCAGCCGGCGCGCGGCGGCCTTGTACAGGGTCTCGATGGTGAAGGTGGACTTGCCCCCGCCCGACACGCCGGTGATGCAGGTGAAGACGCCGACCGGGATTTCGCCGGTGACATTCTTCAGATTGTTGCCGGTCGCGCCGCTGATCTTCAGCATCCGCTTGCGGTCGATGGGGCGGCGCCCGTCAGCCGGGATTTCGATTTCCCGTTCGCCGGTCAGATATTTGCCGGTCAGGGAGTTGGGATTGGCCATGACCTGTTCGGGCGTGCCCTCGGCGCAGACCTGTCCGCCGTGAACGCCAGCGGCCGGCCCCATGTCGATCACATAGTCGGCGGTCAGGATGGCTTCTTCGTCGTGTTCGACCACCAGGACGGAGTTGCCCAGGTCGCGCAGGCCCTTCAGGCTTTCCAGCAGGCGGGTGTTGTCGCGCTGGTGCAGGCCTATGGACGGTTCGTCCAGCACGTAGAGCACGCCGGTCAGGCCCGAGCCGATCTGTGACGCCAGACGAATGCGCTGGCTCTCGCCGCCCGACAGGGTGCCGGAGGAGCGGGACATGTTCAGGTAGTCCAGGCCGACATTGTTCAGGAACCGCAGCCGGTCGCAGATCTCCTTCAGGATGCGGCGGGCGATTTCGGCCTGTTTCTCCGTCAGACTTTCTTCGATGGTCGAGAACCACAGATAGGCCTTGGAGATCGACAGCATGGAGATGTCCGCGATGTCCTCGCCGCCGACCTTGACCGCCAGGGCCTCGGGCTTCAGGCGTTTGCCGTGGCAGGCGTCGCACGGGGTTTCGGACTGATAGCGACCCAGTTCTTCACGCACCCAGGCGCTGTCCGTCTCGCGCCAGCGGCGTTCAAGGTTCGGCAGGACGCCTTCGAACGGCTTGGACACCTCGTATTTGCGAGCGTTGTCGTCGTAGGTGAATTTGATTTTCTCGGCGCCGGTTCCGTACAGGATCGCCTTATGCGCCTGGGCCGGAAGGTCGCGCCACGCCACATCCATCGAGAAGCCGTAGTGCTGGCTCAGAGACTGCAGCGTCTGGGTATAGAGGGGCGAGGGGCCGCGCGCCCACGGTGAGACGGCACCCTTGTGCAGGGTCTTGTCACGATCCGGGATCACCAGATCGGCGTCAAAGGCCAGTTTGACGCCCAGGCCGTCGCACACCGGACAGGCGCCGAACGGATTGTTGAACGAGAACAGGCGGGGCTCGATCTCGGAGATCGTGAAGCCGGACACCGGACAGGCGAACCGTTCAGAAAACAGGATGGTCCGGGGCGCGGTTTCCCCCTCGTTCGTCGAGGCCCATTCGGCGTTGGCGACGCCGTCGGCCAGGCTCAGCGCCGTCTGCAGACTGTCGGCGTAGCGGCCTTCCTGATCGGGCTTGGTGACGATCCGATCCACGACGATATCGATGTCGTGCTTGAACTTCTTGTCCAGCGTCGGGGCTTCGTCGATGGGGTAGAACTGGCCGTCGATCTTCAGGCGCTGGAAGCCCTGCCGCTGCCACTCGGCGATCTCTTTCTTGTACTCCCCCTTGCGGCCCCGGACGACGGGAGCCAGCAGCAGGATGCGCTCTCCGTCAGGCAGGGCGGTCAGCTTGTCGACCATCTGGCTGATGGTCTGGCTTTCGATCGGCAGGCCCGTCGCGGGCGAATAGGGGACACCCACACGCGCCCACAGCAGACGCATGTAGTCGTGAATCTCGGTCACCGTGCCGACGGTCGATCGCGGGTTCTTGGACGTCGTCTTCTGTTCGATGGAGATGGCCGGGGACAAGCCCTCGATCAGGTCCACGTCGGGCTTGCCCATCAGCTCCAGGAACTGACGCGCATAGGCCGACAGGCTCTCGACATAGCGACGCTGCCCCTCGGCGTAGATGGTGTCGAACGCCAGTGAGGATTTGCCCGAGCCCGAAAGCCCGGTCATCACCACCAGCTGCTCGCGCGGAATATCCAGGTCCACGCCCTTGAGATTATGCTCACGGGCGCCGCGAACGCGGATGAAGTTGTGCTTTTCAGTCATGGAGTCCGAGAACGCGGGGGAGGGTCGGACGGGGCCGACGCGACAACGCTATATGGGGATCAATTTGCGTGATTCAGCAAGAACAATGTGGGAACATTGCGGCGCTGAACATGTGAGGTTATGTTCGGCCCATGGCCGATGGTTTTGACATTCACCTCAACGAGGAACAGGCGCAACGGCTGAAGCTCGTGGCTGAAGCTGCGGGGGTCGATCCGGCGGCTTATGCGGTGCAGGTGTTGGAAGAGGCCATCGAAGCCGGCGGCTCCATCGGCCTGCAAGAGTATCCGGCGCACTGGGTTCAGGAAGACGAGGAACGCTGGGTCGAATACGAGCGCACCGGCGAGACCGTGCCGCTTGAGGACGCCTTGCGCGATTTTCATGCCCACCTCGCCAAGCGGTTGGCCGAAAAGGCGTGAGGTTCCGCGTCCTGCTGCTGCCGTCGGCGCGGAACGATCTGATCCGTGTTTCGAACTTTTTGGCGGATGTGGCGCCGAATACGGCTTTGCGCGCGGCGGACGTGCTCGACCAGGCGCTGCAGTCGCTGGGACACTTTCCCGAACGCACGCCGACGAACCGTCGTGGCGGACGCGATTTCATCGTTCCGTTCGGACAGGCGGGCTATGTCATTCGATATCGGATCGAGCGGTCGACTGTCATCGTAAGCCGCATCTTCCACACGCGCGAGGATCACTGACTATTCCGGCGTCCAGCCTTCGAAGGGCCGGACATAGCGTTCGCCCTTGGCCAGCAGGACCTTGTTGGCGTTGGCGACGCCAAGCTCCAGGCTTTCGGCGATGCGGCGGGCGCGTTCGATGAAGTGTTTGGCGGCGACAGGCGGGCACAGTTCGTTGGCGGTGACGACGAAGATCTCCAGCCAGCGGTCGAAATGGCGGGCGTCGATGGGCAGGGGCAGGTGTTTGGGCATGGGCCGCCCCTGATAGACGCCGGTGGACAGGGCGACGGACGACCAGAACAGCTTCATCTGGGCCAGATGCGGCGCCCAGTCGGCGATGCGGGCGGCGAAGATCGGTCCGATCAGGCCGTCTTCTCGGACGCGGGCGTAGAAACCCTCGACCAGGGCGTCGA
Organism: Brevundimonas nasdae; assembly: GCF_019395145.1. Classification (NCBI taxonomy): domain Bacteria; kingdom Pseudomonadati; phylum Pseudomonadota; class Alphaproteobacteria; order Caulobacterales; family Caulobacteraceae; genus Brevundimonas; species Brevundimonas nasdae. The sequence goes on along the minus strand of NZ_CP080034.1, from coordinate 1,518,715 downwards.
TCATCGCCTCGTCAATGCCGGTTTCGTCACGCAGTTGCTGCACGGCGGCTTCGCGACGGGCGGCGGCGCCCGCGGCGTCTTCGATGCGAAAGGGAACTTGCATGGCCGCCGTTTATCGCGCGGCGCCTGCGGGGTCGAGGGACCACGCTGTTAACCAGTCTTCACGCGGGCGTGTTCGCAGCCGGGGTTGCGCATCGCAGCATTCGCACCCATCCTCTCTGTTCTGACGGCTTTTTGAGTAAGAGGCACGACAATCATGATCAGCATCCTGGGAACCGGTTTCGCCCTTTCCGCCCTGCTGCTCGCGATTCTCCATGCCAATAAGCCAAAGCCAAAGCCCGTCCCCATCCGCGTTCGCGACACTCGACAAGGTCGCCGCTAGGACGCCCGACGGCTCCATACTTTTCGACAATCTGAGCCTGACGTTCGGGCCTGAGCGCACCGGCGTCGTCGGTCGCAATGGCGCGGGCAAGAGCACTTTATTGCGCCTGCTGTCCGGCGACCTGGCGCCCGCTGAAGGCGCAGTTGCGCGTGTCGGGAGCATCGGCGTCCTGACCCAGAGGCATGATCCGGCGCCGGGAGAGACGACTGCCGCTCTGCTCGGCGTGGCGGATGATCTGGCGGTTATCGACCGCATCCTGGCGGGCGAAGGCGGCGAAGACGATCTGGTCGTCGCGGACTGGACGCTGGAGGCGCGCATTGGCGATGTGCTGGATCAGGTCGGGCTGGCGGGTTTGTCGCTGGAACGGCAGGCGGACGGGCTCAGCGGCGGCGAACAGACGCGCTTGAGACTGGCGGGGCTGTTGCTGAGCCAACCTGATCTGTTGCTGCTAGATGAGCCGACCAACCATCTGGACGCCGACGCCCGTCGTCTGGTCGCGCAGGTGCTGGAGCGGTGGCAGAGCGGGGTGGTGGTGGTCAGCCATGACCGCGAACTGCTGCGCCGCATGGACCGGATCATCGAAATCTCAAGCCTGGGCGTCGAGGTCTTCGGCGGCGGTTACGACCTCTATGCCGAACGCAAGGCCGAGGCGCGGCAGGCGGCGGAACGGGAACTGGCCGACGCGGAAAAGGGAGCGGCGCGATCCGCCAGCGACGCCCAACGCCGCGCCGAGGCCAAGGCGCGACGCGACGCCGCCGGACGGCGCAAGGCGGGCAAGGGGGACATGCCGAAAATCCTGTTGGGCGCGCGGGCCGAGCGGGCCGAGAACACCGGCGGTCGCGACCGGCTGTTGGCCTCGCGTCAGGCTGAACAGGCTCAGACGACGCTGGAAGCGGCGCAGGCGCGCATCGAGCGTGTGCGGGCGCTGTCGATCCCCATGCCGCCGACTGGTCTGTCCGCAGGGCGCACAGTGTTGGACGCGCGTGATCTTGAGTGGTCGACGCCCCAGGGCCGACGGATCATCGGGCCGATCAGTCTCAAGATCGTGGGGCCGGAACGGGTCGCGGTGACCGGCCCGAACGGGGCAGGCAAGTCAACGCTGCTGCATCTGATCGCGGGTGATCTGTCGCCGACCGTTGGGTCGGTTGAGCGGCCAGTGACGGCTGTGCTGCTGGATCAGGAGGCGGCGACCCTGAAACCGGATGAGACCTTGATCGAGGCGTGGCGGCGGCTGAACCCTGAGGGTACGGCCAATGACGCTCATGCGGCGCTGGCGCGGTTCCTGTTCCGCAACACGGCGGCGCATCGCAAGGTCGGCGAACTGTCAGGCGGAGAACGGCTGCGCGCGGCGCTGGCCTGCGTGATGACAGGGCGGACCCCCGCGCAACTGCTGATTTTGGACGAACCGACCAATCACCTCGACCTGGATTCGGTGGCGGCGGTTGAGGCGGCTCTGGCGGCCTATGACGGGGCGTTGATCGTGGTCAGCCACGACCCGGACTTCATCGACGCCATAGGAATAGAACGCGTGGTGGCGCTGTAGGTCAGCCCCAGGCCTCGACGGCGCCGCGACGGCGGGCGGCTGACACGGTGGTCAGGCTGGTGCGGGGTTCGGCTTCGGCGCGGCCGAACAGCCAGCCCTGGCCGTAGGTGACGCCCAGGGCCTTCAACCGGGCGGCGACTGCTTCTGTCTCGATCATTTCGGCGATGGTTTCGAGGTTCAGCGACTGGCAAAGCTGGGTCACGCTGCGCAACATGGTGCGGGCGCGGTTGTCAGTGTCGATGTCGCGCACCAGAGAGCCGTCGATCTTGACCGCATCAACCGACAGATTGCGCAGATAGTCATAGGCGGCGGAGCCTGCGCCGAAGTCGTCGATGCAGACCTTGATGTTCGCGGCGCGCAGGGCGGCGATGCGGCGGTTCGCGGCTTCGATGTCGGCGAGGGCTGCTGTTTCGGTGACCTCTACGATCAGGCGCGATCGCTCTTCTGGCGCGCCCGATGTCATGTGCAGCAACTGTTCGACATAGGCGTCGGAACTGAGCGATGCGCCCGAAACATTGATGGCCATCTTGAGCAGGCCCGCACCGGGCCGCCGCATCCGCTTCAGCACCTTTTCCGCCACGGCCAGATCAAAGGATTCGATCAGATCCAGCTCCTCGGCCATGCGGATGGCGTCGGCGGGGCTGTTGTTCGGGCTGAAACGGGCCAGGGCCTCAAAATGGTGCACGTCCCGCGTCGAGAGATCGACAATCGGCTGGTAATGGATCTGAAAAGCGCGCGCCTTGACCAGGTTACGGAACAACTCCGCGTCACGCAGGGTGCGTTTCAGCGACTCCGAGAAGGCGATCTGCGGATTGGCCAGGCCGCCGTCCTTCAGGCAGTCCTCGATGGCGAAACGCATGGCCCGCAGGACGCAGAGATTGTCGGATTGTTCGGGCACGGGCGCGGCATAGGCCTCGGCGTTCAGGGTCACGCCTTCCGTCTTTCCGGCCTCGATGATCTCGGCGGCCAGGTCGCGTTGGTCGTCCGCTGGGCGCAGCAACGCGAACCGTTCGGCGGTGATCTTGGCGGCGGACGAACCCTGAGCCGCCGCCGACTGGAGTGTCGCCTGAATACGCTGGTGCACGCGGTCCGCTGCATCGCCAGACAGGCCCGCGACGCCCTGAACATCGAGGAAGGCCAGCGACAGTCCGGGCGTTTCGGCGACGATGCGCCCTGCGTCAGCCAGGAAGGTCTGCACATCCAACAGCGCAGCCGGCTGCAGATCCGCTATCGAGAAGGCGGGACCATCATAGGCGATGGCGCAGGAGATTGCCGGGGCCAGTTCGGGCAGGACAAAAGCCCGCAGAAAGGCGCGACGAACCTGACCGGGCCCTGCGGCGATCAGAATGTCCATCTGCGCCGAGCGTGCGCCGGGTCTGGTGTGGCGGATCGCCGCCATGGCCGACGAACCATCATGCAGCACGTCGGCGAAAGGCCTGTTTTTCCACGCCACGCCTGCGTCATGGCCGAGTTGGGCGGCTGCGCCTATCGCAAAGACCACATCGCCCCGTGGGGTCAGCTCAACAAGAGCATCGGCGGACGCAAAGGCGAGACCAAGAAGACGTGTAGTCAGCGACATGCTGCAACCCTTGCATGCGTCCGCTTAAGGAAACGGCAACAAGGCGGGCGTGCTGCGTCTTCTGATTGATCGTCAGGCCATGCGGTTCAGGGCGACAGCGCGCCCGTCGCCCTGAGCAGCGCGTCCGTCGGCGGAATAGGCAGAGGCAGGCGTGCGCGCGGCGGTGACTTCATGGGCGATGGCGCGGACCAGACCCTCGGAAATGGTGCGGGCGGCCTCGACGGCCTGAGCATGGTTGGCCAGCACGGTGTTGAAGGTCTCGGTCGCCTCCAGCAACGCCTTGCGGTCTTCCAGCGGAGCGTCTTTCAGCAAGGAAGGATTGGCCTTCACATGACCGGAATCGCGGCGATAGACATTGGCCATGTCCTGCGTCTCGGTCAAACCGGCGACGATGTCCTGTGGTCGGCTGTCCTCAAAGGCGCGCGTCTCGACCATGAGGCGTTCGGTCAGGCGTTGGGTCAGGTCCAGCAGTTGGCGGACGCGGGCGCGGGCCAGTTCGGGTTCGCTCATTGTCCCTGCTCCTGCATTTTCAGCATTTCGCTCATGACCGTGTCGGCCAGGCCGATGCCACCGGCGGCGACGGTCTTCTTGGCCATTTCATCGACCAGGAAGCTGCGCCACATTTCTTCGGCCTGACCGCCGCCGAACAGGCCGTCGGTCTTGAGGCCCTGGAACATGGGCTTGATCATCTGGGACAGGAAGGAGGCTTCGAAGTCCTGTGCGGTCTTCTTGATCCGGTCGGAGGCAGCGGCGCCGAGGCTGGGCGCCGGGCGCAGCAGGTCGGCGGAGACGGACAGTTCGCTCATGCTCACATCACCTGAATGTCGGCTTGCAGGGCGCCTGCGGCCTTGATGGCCTGCAGGATGCTGATCATGTCGCGCGGACTGACGCCAAGGGTGTTCAGGCCGTGGACCAGGGTGGACAGGTTGCCGCCGCCGTCGATGAGCCGCATCTCCGTGCCCAGATCCTCTTCGATCCGAACCTGGGTGCTGGGGACCACGGCGGTCTGACCACGGCTGAACGGCGCGGGCTGGCTGACGAGCGGCTGTTCATCGACAGAGATGGTCAGGTTGCCCTGGGCGATGGCGACGCGGGAGATGCGTACGGCGTCGCCCATGACGATGACGCCGTTCACTTCGTCGATGATGACCTTGGCGGGGGTGTCGACGGTGATCGGCAGGTTCTCGATACGGCTGATGAAGCCCGCCATCCCCAGCTGGCCGGGCGAACGCAGGGCTACGACCGTGCCGCTTTCCGCCAGGGCCGAGCCGGGGAAGGAGGCGTTGATGACGCCCGCCACCCGCTGGGCGGTGGTGAAGTCGGGGTTGCGCAGGTTCAGGCGAACCTCATTCATGTTCGACAGTTCAAAGCCCGTCTCGCGTTCGACCGTGGCGCCGGAAGCGATGCGCCCGGCGGTGGGAACGCCGCGCGTCACGGACGAGCCCGAGGCGCCGGACGCCGAGACGGACCCGGTCTGGATCGAGCCCTGGGCCACGGCATAGACCTGACCGTCTGCGCCCTGCAGTCCGGTGACCAAGAGGGTGCCGCCCAGCAGGCTCTTGGCGTCGCACATGGACGACACGGACACGTCGATGCGCGAACCGGGGGTGGCGAAGGCGGGCAGGTCGGCGGTCACCATGATGGCCGCCATATTCTTGGAGTTGGCTGTGGCGCCGCGGATGTTGACGCCCAGACGCTCGGTCATGCCTTCCAGCGACTGGCGGGTGAAGGGGCAGTTGCGCAGGCTGTCGCCCGTGCCGTTCAGGCCGACGACCAGGCCGTAGCCGACGAGCTGGTTGGTGCGGACGCCCTCGACTGACGCGATGTCCTTGATGCGCGACTGGGCCAGAACCGGGCTCGCCAATCCGCCCAGCGCAAGAGTTGCGGCGAGGGGGGCGATAAGGCGGGCAAGCAGATTTTGCATCGGTCAGGCGTCCATGCAGCGTAACGCGCCTGTTGATGCGAGGATCGTGCCGTTAAAAAAGTTCATTTGAATCAACGTGACGAGGGCTGCTCAGTGGTGTTTCAGCGGCAGTTTTTGCCGGGCCGTTAACCAAACAGTCACCCCGGGGGCTCAAGCATGATCGTATGATCCGGAGCATCCGAGAATGAAGGTTGTCGGCACGGGCGGTCCCAACGCCGCCACGGGTTCGCGCGCCGCGCGCGGCGGGGCAAGCGGCTTTTCCCTGGGGCCGACGTCGGGGGCGGCGACGCCTGCTGCGGCGGCCTCTGTGGCGGCGACCTCAAGCATGGCTGGCGTTTCAGCCTTGATGGCGCTTCAGGAGGTTGAAGGCCCGCTCGAGCGGCGTCGGCGCGCGGTCAGACGCGGCGGCGGGCTGCTGGACCGTCTGGATGAGTTGAAGATGGCGTTGTTGTCCGGAGAGTCGGGCGGACCGGCCCTTGAACGCCTGGCTCGCGTCCTGCGCGAAGAACGGCCCGACGACAGCGACGCCGAACTGACGGCTTTGCTGGATCAGATCGATCTGCGCGCCCAGGTCGAACTGGCCAAGGCGGAGCCGCGCAACAGTCGCGGCTGATACTTCGCCTGATGAGGGAAAGTCGCAGGATTTCAAAGCTTAGCCGTAAGCTGACTGCGTGAGAATTGTCACGGATTGGCGTTTGGCCAGACAATAGCGATCACGGAATCGCGATGCGCGTTGCTGCGACTCGTACTCCTGATTATACGGCCCTTACGCCACAGGGGGGCGTGCTATTTGAGCGTGAGTGCGATGAACGCATTAGCGTCTGTCCTATCTGCAGATTCGGCCGAACAATACCGGCCGTCTGACGACGAACCGTTCATGAATGAACGGCAGTTAGCCTATTTCAAAAAGAAGCTGCTGGACTGGAAGGATGACATCCTTCGCGAGTCCAAGGGCACGGTCGTGAACCTGAAGGCCGAGACGGAGAACCACCCGGATCTCGTCGATCGCGCATCTTCGGAATCCGACCGCGCGCTGGAGCTTCGGACGCGGGATCGTCAGCGCAAGCTGATCTCCAAGATCGAGGATGCGCTGCGTCGGATCGAGGACGGCTCCTACGGCTATTGCGAGGATACTGGCGAGCCCATCAGCCTGGGGCGTCTGGAAGCGCGGCCTACGGCGACCCTGTCTGTCGAGGCGCAGGAACGTCACGAGCGGCGCGAGCGGGTTCACCGCGACGACTGAGGCGAAAGACGCCTCTACGCCTTGACTTCGCCGGGTTGGAGCGCGACCTAGCCGCCTCGCTGTTGAGGTCGTTGATCCCCCATGTCCGTCAAGGTTCGTTTCGCTCCGTCGCCCACCGGCAAGCTGCACGTCGGCAATGTCCGCACGGCTCTGGTGAACTGGCTGTTCGCCAAAGGGCAGGGCGGTTCGTTCGTGCTGCGTATCGACGACACGGACCTGGCCCGTTCGACGCCCGAGTTCGAGCAGGGGATCGAAGACGATCTGACCTGGTTGGGCCTGACCTGGGACGAGCGCGACAACCAGTCCAAGCGGTTCGACCGTTATGAAGAAGCTGCGGCGCGCCTGAAGGCCTCGGGTCGTCTGTATCCCGCCTATGAGACGGCAGACGAACTGGATCGCCGCCGCAAGGTGCAGCTGTCGCGCGGCCTGCCGCCGATCTATGACCGCGCCGCTCTGGACCTGACCGACGAACAGAAGGCCGCCTATGAGGCGGAAGGCCGTCGCCCGCACTGGCGCTTCAAACTGGAAGGCAAGCGCGTCTCCTGGGAAGACCTGGCGCGCGGTCATGCCGAGGTGGACACGGCGTCCATGTCGGACCCGGTGCTGATCCGCGAGGACGGCCTGTTCCTCTACACCCTGCCGTCGGTCGTCGATGACATCGACATGGCGATCACCCACATCATCCGGGGCGAAGACCACGTCACCAACACCGGCGCGCAGATCGAAATCTTCGAAGCTCTGGGCGCGACTGTTCCGGGGTTCGCTCATATGCCCCTGCTGGTCGGCGCAGATGGCGCCGCCCTGTCCAAGCGTCTGGGGTCGCTGTCGATCAGCGACATGCGCGACCAGGGCTATGAGCCCATCGCCATCACCAGCCACCTGGGCAAGATCGGCACCTCTGACGCACTCGAAGTCGCTGAGTCGGTTCAGGCCCTGGGCGCCAGTTTCGCCTTTTCCAAGATGGGCCGCTCGCCAGCGCGCTACGACACCGCCGACCTGGACCGTCTGAATGCGCAGGCTTTGCATGTCATGAGCTATGAAACGGCCCAGCCGCGTCTGGCCGCAGCGGATGCAGACCTGGGCGAAGGCTTCTGGAACACGGTCAGGGGTAACCTGAACAAGTTCGCCGATGTCGTTGATATGGCGAAGATCGTAAAGGGGCCGATCACGCCGGTGATCGAGGACGCCGCCTTCGCGGAAGCGGCGCTGCGTCTGCTTCCGGATGTGATCGACGAGAACGCCTGGTCGGCCTGGACCAACGCCGTCAAGGCGGAGACGGGCGCCAAGGGCAAGGGGCTGTTCATGCCGCTGCGTCTGGCGCTGACCGGACAACCGCATGGGCCTGACATGGCGGCCATGGCGCCGTTGATCGGCCGTGAGACCATCGTGCGGCGCCTGAAAGGCGAAGCGGCCTGAAGGCCGTTGCGAGAGCCTGAGGGATCAGGCTCTCGCTAAAACCTATAATCTGATCAGGCGTTGCAGACGGCGAGCTGTTCGGCCGACAGGGCTTCACCCTTGTAGGAGAAGGCGGTCACGGGACCGAACTTCTGAACCACGCGGCGGCAGGCGCGGTGTGCGGGCTGTTCCGAACCGCCCGAGGCGGTGCAGACGGCGCCTTCACACGACCAGCGCGCGCCATCGACGATGGTCGGACGGGCAGGGGCCTTGGAGGCGTCGGCAAGGGTCAGGCTGGTTGCGGCAGGCGTCTGAGCGACAGCCGGAGCCGCAAAAAGAACTGCGGCGAGAAGCAGTGCGCGCATGGATACTCTCCGAAAATGCGAGAACGGCGTCGTGCCGTTCTCGCCACTGTCAGTTTTCTATGAAAACTGTCAAGTGCGGAGCACGTGCCGCAGGTTGCGTTGGTGAAAGTTGATCACTTACCTACGATCATGTTGCAACTGAGGCGCATCGTCGCTGGCCTTGATCTGGGCCATGGCGTCCTCGACCGTATCGGCCACCGTCCAGGCCTGCAGGAAGGATGCGGGCGTCATGCCTTCGGCGACGCTGTGCTTCATCAGCTCAAAGAAGCCGTTCCAGAAACCGTTCAGATTCAAAAAAACGACCGGCTTGTGGTGCAGGTCCAGACGCTTCCACGACAGCAGTTCGACCACTTCCTCCAGCGTGCCGATGCCGCCGGGCGCGACCACGAAGGCGTCGGACTGATCGTACATCAGCTGCTTGCGTTCGTGCATCGAGGTGACGACCACGGTTTCAACGTCGTCGAACAGACGTTCACGGCTGCGCAGGAAGGCAGGCATGATGCCGACGACACGGCCGCCGGCCGCATGGGCTGAACGGGCCGCCGCGCCCATCAGGCCGACGCCGCCGCCGCCATAGACCAGACGCCAGCCGTCCTCGGCCGCCGCCTTGCCAAAGTCTCGGGCGGCCTGGGTATAGGCGGGATCCGCCGCATCGGATGCACCGCAGAACAGGCAGACGGAGGGGCCGTCGAAAGGCAGGATCGAAACCGGGGGCAGGGACATGGGGCCTCTAACAGAACGAATACGCGGTCAACCATGGCCAAACACGCGTCGGCGAGGCAAACAGTTTCCGCGCCGATTGGGGCGCTAGCCATATAGTGTCGAGCCGCAGGATGAAACGCCGGATCATCATCATGGTCGCCCTGGCCGGGATGGCTTCGGCCTGCTCCAGCCCGGTCAGACAGGATGCGGCGGCGGAAAATGGTTCGGCGCCCCTGGCCTGGGTCCAGCCGCCCCATATCGACGGGGTGGTCAGGGATTCTGGCGGGCTGGTGGTGCGTGGCGGAACGGCGCCCAGCGCGCGCGTGGTCCTGCGCGGACAGGACGGCAGCGCCATCGCCGCCAGCGCTGATGCGGCGGGGCGGTTCGAACTGCGCCTGCCGCCGGTGGCGGGTGATGTGCAGTTCACGCCAGAGGTTCAACTGGGGCAGGACACGGCGGTTTCCCCAGAGACGCTGGTGGTCATTCAGGGCGGGGCAGGGCCGGTGGTTCTGATCGCGGCGGGAGAGCCGAGCTTGCGTCTGGACAGCCAGAATGCGCTGGACGCCGTGGATGCGGACGGCAGCGCCATCATTGCTTCCGGTCATCGAGGCGAGGCCGCGCCCGATGTGAAGATCGGCGGCGAAGCCGTGCGTCCTCTTGCAGGCAAGGGAACCTGGCGGGCCATGGCGTCCGGCGGGGCCGCGACGACGATCATGGTCGATGGCCGCGCCTATGCCTATCCGGGCGCGGGCGGCGGGGCGGGCTTTTCGGTGGAGCGGATCGAGGCGGGCTGGCGTCTGTCGTGGCCGGTGGCGGCGGGCGGGCGTCAGTCGACGTGGCTGCCGGATCCGGTTCGTTAATATCTGCGTAACCAATTCGGCAAATAGACTGGATTGTTCCTTTTCGGGACAACACCATCACCGAACCTTAGTTTTCGCCCGGCGGCCCCGCCGGGCTTCTTTTTTGTCGAAGCCCGGCTTTGAAGCGGTTTGCTCAGATGGCGGTCGTCTTCTGTCCCAGGCCCGCGCCCTTCCAGCCGTACCAGGCGACGACGACGAAGCAGGCGGCGGGGAGCAGGAAGGCGATGTTGGCGCCATAGGTGTCGGCGATCTTGCCCATCGGCCAGGGCAGCAGCACCCCGCCGCCGATGGCCATGACCATCAGCGAAGACGCCTTCTTGGTCGCCGCGCCCAGGCCCGTGGTCCCCAGGGCGAAGATGGTCGCGAACATGGTCGACATGAAGAAGAAGACGGCGATCAGGGCGACCGGCGAGATGATGTTGACGCCCGCCGCCACGATCAGGGTCAGGATGACGTTGATGACGCCATAGGTGGTCAGGAGCACGCGCGGCTTGACCTTCAGCAGCAGGGCGGTGGCCGCGAAACGACCGACCAGATAACCGATGGCGGCCAGGGACAGCATGAAGGCGCCCTTCTGCGAGGACAGGCCTTCCCAGTTATGGGTCACCAGATTGATGAAATAGGCGCCGATGCCGACCTGGGCGCCGATGTAGAGGGCCTGGGTGATGACGCCCGCGACGAAGTGGGGCTGTTTGGACAGGGGCAGGGCGGGCGCGTCGCCTTCGACGGCGCCGCCGTGGTCGGACAGGCCGGTTTCCGGCAGGCGCGCGCGCCAGACGGCGATGGCGAACAGCACGACGCCGACGGCGATCAGGCCATAGACGATCTGGATCGAACGGGTCGGCCCGCCCAGAGCCTCGGTCGTGGTCGGGCTGAAGAAGACCGCGCCGCCGATCAAGGGGCCGAAGAAGACGCCCAGCGCATTGAACGACTGGGCCAGGTTCAGCCTCTGTGACGCCTTGGCGGGATCGCCCAGAACGTTGACGTAGGTGTCGGCGCTGGTCTCCAGCACGCACAGACCTGCGGCCAGCACGAACATGGAGCCGACGAAGGGCAGGAAGGCGCCTGCGCCCGCCGCCGGAATGAACAACAGGGCGCCGACGGCGGTGACGGCCAGGCCGGTGACGATGCCGAACTTGTACCCCCGCGCGTGCAGCAGCATGCCCGCCGGAATCGACAGCAGCAGATAGGCGCCGAAATAGGCGATCTGCAGCCAGGCGCTGTCGGCCTGGCTGATGCTCAGCGTCTCCTGGAAATGCTTGTTCAGCACGTCCAGCAGTCCATAGGCCAGACCCCAGATCAGGAAGCAGGCGATGGCGAAGGACAGCGGCCCTTTCAGCGACCTGCCGGGTTTCGCAAGGCCGCCGGGCGTGTGGGCGGCGTCGGTCTCGATAGCCATGTTGTCATTCCTGGGATGGACCCGGCCGTCTTGATGCGGTCTGGGCGGTTGAAGGATCAGATGCGGTAGATCGTCTCGGCATTGCCTGCGAACAGGCGGTCGCGCTCGTCGGCGGAGAAGCCCGCCGTGATGGCGTCGAAGGCGGAATAGAAGGCGTCGAAACTTCCGTGGACGCGCTCGACCGGGAAGTCGGAGGCGAACATGGCGCGCTCGGTCCCGAAGGCGTCGATGCACTCCAGAACGACAGGACGGATGCTTTCCTGCGTCCAGTTGCGGTCGGTGATGCCGAGGCCGGAAATCTTGATCGAGACGTGCGGCTGGGCGGCCAGCAGGCGCAGCACGATGCGCCAGCGCTCCATGCCGATGTCGTTGCGGTCCGTCGGCAGGCCCGCGTGATTGACGATCATCGGGATGTCGGGATGCCGCGCGGCGATGATGGCGGCGGTGGCCATCTGCGACGGATAGAGCTGCAGGTCGAACGACAGGCCGTGCTTGGCCAGCTTGCCGAACCCCTCGACCCATTGCGGGTCACGCAGCAGGTCGCGGTCGGTGTAGGTCTTCAGCGGGTCTTCATGCCAGCAGACGATCTGGCGCACGCCGCGCACGTTGGGGCGGGCGGCGTGGGCCTCCAGCAGGCCATCCAGATCGGGGTCCAGCAGGTCGGCGCCCGCGACGATGCCGTGGGGATAGCCGCGCTGGTCGGCGATGGATTGCAGCCAGTCGGTCTCGGCCAGTTGCTGGCCTATGGGCTGACCGGCCTCGACATGGACGATCTTGTCCACGCGCCAGCCAGCGGTGTCCGCCAGATAGTCGTCCAGCAGATAGTTCCTGTGGGCGATAGGGGACATGTCCCCCGCCGGATTGTTCGGCAGGGGATCATCCTGCAGCCAGCCGTAGCGGGCCCGCGACAGGTCCCACAGGTGGACGTGGCTGTCGACGATGCGGAGGTCGGAGCCCACGATCAGCCCTTAGTAGGTGGTGCGCCCGCCCGACGTGTCGAACGTCGAAGCGGTGGTGAAGCTGCATTCCTCGGACGCCATGAAACAGACCATGGCGGCGCTTTCCTCGACTTCGCCCAGACGACCCATCGGGATCTTGGAGCGCATGTAGTCGACCTGGCTTTGCGGCAGTTGAGCCAGGATCGGGCTTTCGAAGGTGGCGGGGGTCAGGCTGTTGGCGATGACGCCCTTGCCGGCCAGTTCCTTGCCCAGCGACTTGGTGAAGCCGATCACGCCGGCCTTGGACGCCGAATAGGCGCTGGCGTTCGGATTGCCTTCCTTGCCTGCGACCGAGGCGACGTTGACGATGCGGCCATAGCTGTTGGCCAGCATATAGGGGACGATGGCGCGCGAGCAGTAGAAGACGCCGTTCAGATTGATGTCGACGACCCGCTTCCAGCTGTCGATCGGGAACTCATGCACGGGCGTGGTGGCGCCGGTGATGCCGGCCGAGGCGACGAGGATGTCGATCCGACCCAGGGCCTTGTTCGATTCTTCCGCAGCGGCCGCGACGGCGTCGGCGTCGGACACGTCCAGCGCCACGACGTGGGTTGCGCCGACGTCTTCAGCCGCAGCCTTCAGCGCCTCGGGGTTCAGGTCCCACAGCACGACCTTGCCGCCCTCGGCGACGATGCGCGCGGCGGACGCCTTGCCCAGACCCGATGCGCCGCCAGTGACGACGGCGGTGCGGCCCGCGAAACGACCCTGATAGGCGCTCATGCCGCACCTTCCTGCGTCCAGCCGACGACGACCTGACGCTGCTGGCCCAGCTTCTGAATGCCCAGGGTCATGACGTCCCCGGCCTTGAGGAAGACCTGCGGCTTCTTGCCTTCGCCCACGCCTGGGGGCGTGCCGGTGGTCAGGATGTCGCCCGGCTCAAGGGTGATGAACTCGCTGACGTAGCTGACCAGGGTCTTCACATCGAAGATCATGGTGCGGGTGTTGCCGGTCTGCATGCGCTGGCCGTTCAGGTCCAGCCACATGTCCAGGTCCTGCGGATCGCCCAGTTCGTCAGAGGTCACCAGCCACGGGCCGACAGGGCCGAAGGTGTCGCAGCCTTTGCCCTTGTCCCACTGGGTGCCCATTTCCTTCTGGAAGGCGCGCTCGGAAACGTCATTGACCAGAACATAGCCGGCGACGTGGTCCAGAGCGTTTTCGACCGAGACGTAGCGGGCGCGGGCGCCGATGACGACGCCCAGTTCGACTTCCCAGTCCGACTTCTGCGAGCCGCGCGGGATCATGACTTCGTCGTCGGGGCCGGTCAGGCACGATGTGGCCTTGGTGAACAGGATCGGTTCAGCCGGAACGGGCAGGTTCGATTCCGCCGCGTGGTCGGCGTAGTTCAGGCCGATGGCCAGGAATTTGCGCACGCCGTTGACCGGCACGCCATAGCGGGGCTGACCCTCGACCACCGGCAGGGTCGTCGGGTCAATGGCCTTCAAGGCGTCAAGCGCCGGGCCGTGCAACTGGTCCGGGGTGATGTCGGCGATGACGCCCGACAGGTCGCGGATGCGGCCCTCGGTATCCAGCGTGCCTGGCTTTTCCTGGCCCTTGGGGCCGTAACGCAACAGTTTCATTGGGGTCTTTCGGTCTTAACGCGCGTAGGGGCGGTGCAGGGCGATGTCGCGGTTCAGCTCGACGCCGAAGCCGGGCGCATCCGGCACCTTCAGGCGGCCGTTCACGGGGACGGGTTCGCCGATCAGCTGCGGATGGAACATCGGCACGACCTCGTCGGCGCCGGGGGCCATCATCAGGAACTCCGCGAACGGGCTGTTATGGCGGGTCACGACGAAGTGGTAGGAATAGACCGATGAGCCGTGCGGGATCATCAGCACGCCCTTGGCGTCGGCCATGGCGGAGATCTTGATCAGTTCGGTCACGCCGCCGCACCAGCCCACGTCCGGCTGGATGATGTCGCAGCATTCCATCTCCAGCAGCATGCGGAAGCCCCAGCGGGTGGCCTCATGCTCGCCGGTCGTCACCAACATGCCGGGAGGGGCTCGTTTCTTCAGCGCCTGATAGCCCCAGTAGTCGTCGGGGCTGAGCGCCTCCTCGATCCACTTCAGGCCCAGCTTGTGGGCCTCATGGGCCAGACGGGTGGCGTAGTTCAGGTCCAACGCCATCCAGCAGTCGAACATCAGCCAGAAGTCGTCGCCGCAGGCGTTCCGCATGGCCTCCAGTTCGGCCAGATTCTTGCGCAGGCCTTCCTCGCCCTCGGCGGGGCCGTGGTGCAGGGGCATCTTGCCGCCGATGAAGCCCAGTTCCTTGGCTTTGTCGGGGCGCGCGCCTGTGGCGTAGAAGGTCAGTTCGTCGCGAACCGCGCCGCCCAGCATGGCGAAGACCGGTTCCTGACGCAGGCGCCCGAGCAGGTCCCACAGCGCCAGATCGACGCCGGAGATGGCGTTCACCACCAGACCCTTGCGGCCATAATACTGGGTGGAGAAATACATCTGGTCCCAGATCTTCTCGACCTCGGACGGATCGCGGCCTTCCAGGAAGCGGGCCAGATGCTTCTCGACGATATAGGCGGCGGGTTCGCCGCCCGTGGTCACCGCAAAACCGACGACGCCGTTCTCGGCCTCGATCTCGACCACCAGCGTGCCCAGCACATTGATGCCGAAGCTGCGGCGGCTCTGGCGGTATTCAGGATATTTCGCCATCGGGGTGGCGATATGGTCGTCGATCCAGTGCCCGTCGCCCTGATCGTGATAATCGGCGCCGCCGCCCGTCCCGTCGTTTTTCACAACATAAGCGCGGACGTGCTTGATCTTCGGCAGGCGGCTCATTGGGCGATCACCGGCATTTGGTGATCAGTTCCCATCATGCGGGATTTCACTGGCTTTCCTCCGGGCGAAGCGGCAAAGTCGGGTCAGTGTGGCCGAGCGACTTGCGCGTTTTGCTACATTCTGAGAATGAGGACTACGAAATGGGACGAACGCCGTCAATCAAGACCGCACAGGTCGATGGGGAAGAAGATGTCGGCGCCAAGGCGTCCGGCAGCCAGACCCTGCTGCGTGGTCTGGACGTCATCGACGCCCTGATGGAAGGCTCGCTGCCGCTGGCGGAACTGTCGGAAAAGCTGGAGCTGACGCGCAGCACGACGCACCGCCTGGCCTCGGCCCTGGTCGAGCGGCGCCTGCTGTCGTTCCGCCCGCGTGAGGGCTACAGCCTGGGCCCGAAGCTGCTGGAGCTGGGTCACGCCGCCAGCCAGCAGATGCATCTGCCGCGCATCGCCCGGCCCTGGCTGGAGCAGCTTTCGGCTCAGACGGACGACACCGTGCATCTGGGCGTACTGGATGGTCGGCAGGCTCTTTATCTGGACAAGGTTGCGGGCCGCCGCCGCATCAATATCGGTTCGCGTCTGGGCGAGCGTCATCCCATCGCCTCGACCGGACTGGGCAAGGCGCTGATCCTGGACAAGACCGAGGCCGAGTGGATCGACTTCTACGCCCCCGAAGGCGCAGCCTTTGATTCGACGGCGCGCACGGTGTGGCTGGAGCGGATGCGCGGCTATGCCCGCAACGGCTACGCCTTCGATCTGGAAGAGAACGAGGACCAGATCCGCTGCGTCGCCGCACCGATCCGTTCGGTGGACGGCCATATCGTCGCCGCCCTCAGCGTCTCGTCCGCCGCACAATATATGTCAGACGCCCGCATGTCGGACCTGACCAAGACCGTCACCGACGCCGCCAACGCCATTAGCGCTGACCTCGGCTGGCTGCCCAAATCCTGATCCTTTAGAGAAACGCCGGAGCCCCCATGCTGCTTGAGAACAAGGTCGTCCTGATTACGGGCGCATCGCGGGGTATCGGACGGGCGACGGCGATCGAGGCCGCGCGTCAGGGCGCAAACGTCGCCATCAACACCTTCCGCGATGATGCGGTCGCGGCTGAGGTTGTGGCCGAAATCGAGGCGCTGGGGCGCAAGGCCGTGGTGTTCGACGCTGACGTGGCCCAGCCAGATAGCGCGACGGGGTTCGTGCAGGCTGCGGTGGACGCACTGGGGCGGGTGGATGTGTTCGTGTCCAACGCGGGCATCTGTCCGTTCCACGCCTTTCTCGACATGCCGGTCGAGACGCTGCGCCGCACGATGGAGGTCAATCTGCACGGCGCCTATTTCATGGTGCAGGCGGCGGCCAACCAGATGGTCAAGCAAGGGGACGGCGGTTCGATTGTCGCCATCAGCTCGATCTCGGCTTTGGTCGGCGGCGAGATGCAGACCCATTACACCCCGACCAAGGCGGGGGTGCACAGCCTGATGCAGTCGTGCGCCGTTGCGCTGGGCCGCCACGGCATCCGCTGCAACTCGGTCCTGCCCGGCACCATCGCCACCGACATCAACAAGGACGACCTGGCCGATCCGGCCAAGCGCGAATACATGGAGGGCCGCATTCCGCTGGGCCGTCTGGGCCGACCAGAGGACATCGCCTCTGTGGTCGCCTTCCTGGCGTCGGACATGGCCAGCTATATGTCGGGGTCGGCCCTGCTGGTCGACGGCGGCGCCTTCGCCAACTTCCAATAGGACGCGACGGTGATCATTTCTTCGCCCGGCGATTATCGTGAGGCTGCGCGCCGCAAGCTGCCGCCCTTCCTGTTCCACTATATCGACGGTGGCGCCTACGCCGAGCAGACTCTGAAACGGAACGTCGAGGACTATCAGGCCATCGCCCTGCGCCAGCGCGTGCTGCAGGACATGACCAGCCTCAGCCTTGAGACGAAGCTGTTCGACGAGACGCTGCGTCTCCCGGTCGTGCTGGCGCCGGTTGGCCTGACTGGCATGTACGCCCGGCGCGGCGAGGTGCAGGCGGCCAGGGCGGCGGCGTCGCGCGGCGTGCCCTTCACCCTGTCCACCGTCTCTGTCTGCCCGATCGAGGAGGTGGCGTCCGCCATCGACCGGCCCATGTGGTTCCAGCTCTATGTGCTGCGTGACCGGGGCTTCATGAAGAACGCTTTGGAGCGAGCTAGAGCGGCGGGCGTGAAGACGCTGGTCTTCACCGTCGACATGCCCACGCCCGGCGCCCGTTATCGCGACGCCCACTCGGGCATGAGCGGCCCGAACGCCGCCTTGCGCCGGATGGTGCAGGCCATGACCCATCCGATGTGGGCCTATGATGTTGGGCTGCGTGGCGTGCCGCACGATCTGGGCAATGTCTCGCGCTATCTGGGCAAGCCGACGGGGCTAGCCGACTATATCGGCTGGCTGGGCGCCAACTTCGATCCGTCGATCTCGTGGAAGGACCTGCAATGGATCCGCGACTTCTGGGATGGGCCGATGATCATCAAGGGTATTCTTGATCCGCAGGACGCTCGCGACGCCGTCAGTTTCGGCGCCGACGGAATCGTGGTGTCGAACCACGGCGGACGGCAGTTGGACGGGGTCCTGTCATCGGCCCGCGCCTTGCCCGCCATCGCCGATGCGGTGAAGGGCGACATCCGCATTCTGGCGGATTCCGGCGTCCGCAATGGTCTGGACGTGGTGCGGGCGATTGCTCTGGGCGCGGATGCGGTCATGCTGGGCCGGGCGTTTGTCTATGCGCTGGCGGCCAACGGGCAGGCGGGGGTGGAGAACCTGCTGGATCTGTTCGAGAAGGAGATGCGCGTGGCCATGACTCTGACGGGCGCCAAATCCATCGCCGGGATTACGCGCGACCTGATCGCCTGAACCATTATTTCGCTGACCAATGCGGCGGGCCTGTCTAAGAAGCGGCGGATGACCACCCGCCAGCCCGTCGCCCTGTCCGAAGAAGAGATCGCCGCCGTCCGTTCGTGGGTGATCCATGAGGACGCCCATGTCATCGCCTTCTCAAAGCCCTCGGGCCTGTCCAGTCAGGGCGGTCGGATCAAGGCGCACACGCTGGACGACCTGTTATGGGCATTTGCCCGCTCGAACGGCAAGCGGCCGGAGTTGGTGCATCGTCTGGACCGCGACACGTCGGGCGTGATCCTGGCGGCCAAGACCAAACCGGCGGCCGGGTTTCTGGGCAAGGCGTTGCAGATGCGCCGGTTCAGGAAACAGTATCTGGCCCTGCTGTCCGCCGCGCCCGAACCGGCGTCTGGCGCGATCGACGCGCCCCTGCGTCGCGAGGAGATCGGGCGTGAATCCTATATGCGCGTCGTCGCCTTCGACGCGCCCGGCGCCCAAGGCTCGCAGAGCCGGTACCGGACGCTGGCGGCCAATGATCGGGGCGCGGTGGTCGAGCTTGAGCCGCTGACCGGGCGGATGCACCAATTGCGGGTGCACATGGCGCATCTGGGCCGCCCCCTGATCGGCGACGTGCGTTACGGGGGCGCCCTGACGACCGAAGTCGGGCCTGCACCGCGCCTGATGCTGCACGCCTCCAAGCTCAGTTTCCCGCATCCAGAGGGGGGAACGACAACCGTCGAAGCCCCGCCGCCTGAAGATTTCGCCAGGCTGCGAACCGCATTGGGTCTGTAGAACACGCTGCTTGCCGACGTGGGCGCGGCGTGATCGACTGAAGGTCGAAGCTTTTTTTGGAGCGCCTTGATGGCCGCGACAATCCTGATCGCCCTGGTGGCGCTGATCCACGTCTATATCGTCGTGCTGGAGATGGTGCTGTGGACCACGCCGCGCGGTCGCAAGGCGTTCGGCATGAGTGTCGAGGACGCCCAGCGCACCAAGGTTCTGGCCGCCAATCAGGGGCTCTATAACGGGTTTCTGGTCGCGGGTCTGATCTGGGGACTGTGGCTGGGCGCGGGCGGTTTTCAGATCAAGGTCTTCTTCCTGGCTTGTGTGGTGATCGCGGGCCTGTTTGGCGCGGCGACGGCCAGCCGCAAGATATTGTTCATTCAGGCTCTGCCGGCCGCATTGGCTTTGATCGCGCTGCTGGCAGGTGTCTAATATAGGGAACGGCGGGGGCGCTGCGACGCTATGTCGATGAAAGGATGCCTGTGATGAAACGCTTGGCGATTTTGATGACCGGTCTTTCCGCGCTGGCCCTGACGGCCTGCGCCAGTCTGGCGCCCTATGGCGCGCAGCGCGGAGCGGGCGGACAGGGCTATTCGGAACAGCGTATCGAAAACAACCGATACCGCGTCACTTATAATGGCGTGGGCGCGGCGGGCCGCGTGGCGGACTGGGCGCTGGTGCGCGCTGCGGACGTGACGACGGAACAGGGCTACGACTGGTTCGAAATCACCCAGAGCTGGACTGATGGGCGACCGGGCGGGGCAGGCGGCGTCAGCCCCAGCGTCTCGGTCGGCGGCAGCACGGGACGTTACGGCGGCTATTCCGCATCGGGCGTCGGCGTCGGGCTGGGTCTGAACTTCTCGGGACCGCAGCCGACCTCGACCACGCTGGAGATCGTGCTGGGCCGCGGGCCGAAGCCGGACCGTCCGAACGCCTATGATGCGCGCTCGGTGCAGGGTTCGATCCCGCGCTGATCACAGCCGCCCTTCGCTTTCGTCGCCAGCGGCGTATATAGCGCCGCATAATGACGCGTTTTCTTCTCGTTGCAGCGGGTGGGGCCATCGGCTCCATGGCGCGCTATGGCCTGGGCGTCGCCGCTGGTCGACTGGCGCCCAACGCCGTCTGGCCGCTGGGGACGTTTGGAGCCAACATCATCGGCGGCCTGCTGATGGGGCTGCTGGTCGGTTGGCTGGCCTTCCGCGGCGGCGCGCATCAGGAAATGATCCGTTTGTTCGCCGCCGTCGGCGTGCTGGGCGGGTTCACGACCTTTTCTTCCTATTCGCTTGAGGCGGCGCAGATGATCGAGCGCCGTCAGTTGGCCCTAGCGGCCTGTTATGTCGTCGGCTCAGTCGTACTGGCCATCGTCGCCCTGTTTGTCGGCCTGATGATCGCCCGCCGCGCCTTTGGAGCCCCCCTTTGACTGATCAACCGCCCGCAGAAGCCCCCAAGCGGGAAGTCCTGACCATCTATGTCGCCGAGGACGAAGACGGCATCCGCCTGGACCGCTGGTTTCGTCGGCGCTGGCCGCACCTGTCGAATATCCAGGTGCAGAAGATGGCCCGCAGCGGCCAGATCCGCGTGGATGGCGCCCGCATCAAACCCGAGGGCCGACTGACCGCCGGGGCTGCCGTGCGCGTGCCGCCGATTCCGGACGACACCTCGCGTCAGGCCGGGGACGTGCACACGCTGTCGGAAAAGGACATCGCCTTCGCCAAGTCGCTGGTGCTGTACGAAGACGACATGGTCATCGCCATCAACAAGCCGCACGGCCTGGCCGTTCAGGGCGGCACCAAGACCAGCCGCCATGTCGACCGTCTTCTGTCGGCCTGGGGTGAAGGGCTGGAACGCCCGCGCCTGGTTCACCGCCTGGACCGCGACACGTCTGGCGTCCTGCTGCTGGGCAAGGGGCCTGAGGCGGCCAAGCGACTGGCGGGCGCCTTCGCCCGGCGTCAGGCCAAGAAGACCTATTGGGCCATCGTCATCGGCAACCCGAAACCCTATTCGGGCCAGATCGACATGCCGCTGAAGAAGACCGGCATCAACGACTTCGAGATGATGCGCCCCGCCGAGCGTAAGGACCCGCGCGCCGAACCGGCAGAGACCGCATTCAGCACCATCAGCCGCGCCTCGCACCGCGCCGCCTGGATGGCGCTGCGGCCCTTCACCGGCCGGACCCACCAATTGCGCGCCCACATGGCGGGCATCGGCCATCCGATCCTGGGCGACCCGAAATACGGCGACGACAAATCCAAGGAGTTGTCGGGTCCGTTGAAGCTGCAGTTGCACGCCCGCAGCATTGAGCTGGATCACCCGCGCGGCGGCGTCCTGAAAGTCACGGCGCCGCTGAGCCCCGAAATGAAGGCCGGCTTCGCCCACTTCGGCTTTTCAGAAGACGAAGCCGAAGATGATCCCTTCCTGGGCGTGAAGAGAATTCGATGAGCCACATTCCCCCGTTGGACCCGATGGTCGCCGCCCGTAAGGGGTTTCGAGAGCTCGAGGACCGCACTCGGCGTTTCTGGAAAGAGGTGACGGTCGCGCCTCACGGCGAGGACGGCTGGGCGGTGCTGCTGGACGGCCGCACGCCCAAGACGCCGGCCAAGGCCCCGTTGGTCTTGCCGACCGAGGCGGCTGCGCGTCTGGTCGCGGATGAATGGGCGGCGCAGGGCGAGTTTCTGGACCCGCACGCCATGCCCGCCACGCGCCTGGCCTCGACCGCCATCGACCGCATCGGTCAGGCGCGCGAGCCGGTGGCGGATGAGATCGCGGCCTATGCCGGGACGGACGTGGTCTGTTATCTGGCCGAGCATCCAACACCGCTGGTCAAGCGACAGGAGGCGGCCTGGACGCCATGGCGCGAATGGGCTGCACGCGAGATGGGCGTGGTGCTGGAGCCTGCAGTTGGCATCATTCACCAACCGCAGTCGGAGGATGCGATCGCACGGGTGAAGGCACACGCCCTGACGCTGAATGATTTCCGCCTGACTGGTCTGGCGACGGCTGTGCCGCTGCTGGGTTCCGCCGTCCTGGGACTGGCGCTGGAGCAGGGCGCTCTTTCCGGTGAGGAGGCGTTCGACCTCTCTCGCATCGACGAACTGTTTCAGGAGGAGCAGTGGGGCGTGGACGCCGAGGCGGCAGAGCGCACCGAAGCGCGCAGGGCGGAAGCCTCATTGCTGGAACGATGGTTTTCTGCTCTCGCGCAATAACTTTCCATCACGGAAAGTTATGACTTGACGATGTGGAAAGTCATTGTCATTTTCCAATGCGGAAAGTGAGGACATCGCCATGTCACAAGACCTAGAAAACAGCGGCGCCATGTTGGCGGAAATCAAACGTTCGCAGGACGCTGTGAGAAACCGTGTGGCCAAGGCGTCCTGGCGTTATCAGCTGGTCTATTCCGCGTTTGCGGCTGTGATGGTGGGCGGTCAGGTCGCGCCGATGCCGCTCAATGTCCTGGCTTCGGCAGGGTCGGCTGGCGTGTTGATGCTGCTTTGGCGCAGGTGGTCGGAAAAGACCGGCGTCAGCGTCATGGGCTATACGCCGAAACATGCCCGATGGGTTGCGATCCTCTTGGGCGCGCTGATCGGCGGGCTGATGCTGGCGGGTGTCTATGCAGGACGGACCGGTCACTACTGGTGGGGGGCGCCTCTGGCGGTCAGCGGCTTCGTGTTGGCGATGATCCTGTCCAGCTTGTGGATGAGGGTCTATCGGGCAGAAACAGCGTATCGCCCATGACTGCGCCAGTCTTCGACGCGGTTATTCATGCGCCGGGGCGCCTGCAGATCTGCGCCATGTTGTCAGCGGCGGACGAGGTTGAGTTCAGTGTCGCCCGCGATGGCATCGGCGTGTCGGACTCTGTAATGTCCAAGCACGTCAAGCAGTTGGAGGAAGCCGGTCATGTGAAGCTGCGCAAGGCCGCCTTCGCAGGGCGGCAGCGCACATGGCTGTCACTGACGGCAGGGGGGCGCAAAGCGTTCGCGGGTCACGTCGCCGAGTTGACGCGATTGGCGGGACTGGCGGGTATTTCCGTCTAGCGTCCTTCGCCCTTGGCCTGGGTGATCAGGGCGTCGCGTTCCGCTGGCGTCAGATGGCGCCAGCGGCCTTCGGGCAGGTCGCCGAGCAGCAGCGGGCCGACGCGGACGCGGTAGAGGTCGATCACCTCCAGCCCGACCAGTTCGCACATGCGGCGGATCTGGCGGTATTTGCCCTCCGTCAGGATGAAACGCAGGCGTTGCGGTTCGATCTGGGTGACGCGGGCGGGTTTCAGAGCCTTGCCGTTCAACTCCAGCCCGTGGCGCAGCTTACTGAGCTTGCCTTCGGTGACATGGCCGTCGACGACGACCAGATATTCCTTATCCAACTCGGAGGCGGGGCCGATCACGGCCTTGGCCACCACGCCGTCGGACGACAGCAGCAACAGGCCGCGCGAATCCTCATCCAGACGGCCGATAGGCGGTAGGGAGGCGTCGCGGGCGGGCGTCTCGCCTTCGCCGACGCGGTTCGGCGTTTTCAGCAGGCGCACCGCGGGGATCTTGCCGGGGTCGGGCTGGCCCGAGACATAGCCGACCGGCTTGTGCAGCAGGATGGTCATGCCCGACGCCAGAGCATGCTGGGCCGTGTCGTTCAGCGTCAGGGTCTGGCCGGGTTCGATCTTGCGGCCAGCGTCGCTGATGGTTTCGCCGTCGATGGAGACCAGACCTTCGGCGATCAGGCTTTCGGCCTCGCGACGTGAGCAGACGCCGGTCTGGCCCAACCATTTGTTCACGCGAACCGGTTCGTCGCCGTCATAGGTGCGGGTGAAGGCCATCGTGTTCCGTCCAAATCGATGGCGCTGTCTAAGGCCGTGCGGACATGTCAGCAAGCCGCAGCGTGCCATCTAAATCAGCGATGACCGACGGTGGCGCATCAAGGTTGATATTCGGTCGTTTGCCACTATATCTCGCGGCATTCCACAAATGATCGAAAGTGCGGGACGACGGTCGTCGATCCTGTCGATTTTCATTTCTCTGATCAGTTGTGACGGCGGTTCGGCGGCATGGGCTGCATGATCTGTCGTATTATTGAAACCCACAAAGGAGACGTCTTGTACGCTCAAAGCAAATCTTCCGCTCCCCGCTCGCGCACTGGCTATAACCGTCCGGTCCCCACCCGTCTGCGCATGGGTCTGGTGATGCGGCGTGGCATGGACTTCGGCGAACTGGGTGACGTGGAGGGCGCGCTTCGGGCCGAGGGCGTTGGTCTGGCTCCGATCTCGACGGGCGAAGGCAGCCTAGTCGCGGGCGGCGTGACTGTTCTGGCCACTGCAACGGCGACTGACATCGTCGAGGGACGCTTGAAGGGTCTGGTCGTGCCGGGTGGTTCGGCGGACGAGGCCGGTCTGGCGGCCGTGCGTTCGTTGGTCGATCTGGCGCGCGCCAACAGCCTGGCGGTCATCGCCCTGGCGGATGCGGTCGCGGTGGCGGCAGAAAGCTTCGGCGTTGCCGCAGAAGCCCACGGCGCTGTGTTCAGCGACGGCGGCGTGACCCTGTTGAACGAAGGCGCTCAACTGTCGAAAATCGTCTCCGCAATCGCCTGATCAGAAACGCCGGAACAGCAGCGTCAGGTTGTTGGCCGGCATCTCGATCCTGAGCGTGGCCGCAAGGCCATGTGACTTGGCCAAAGCTTCGACCTCGGTGCGGTCGCGCAGACCCCAGGCGGGATTGCGTGATTTCAGGCTGGCGTCGAACGCGGCGTTTGACGCGGCCAGCGGGACCTCGGCCTCGCGATAAGGCCCGTAAAGAGCCAGCAGGCCGCCGGGGCGTCGCAGGACGCGACCGGCCAAATCCATCAGCCCCTCGGTCGCCGACCAGGGGCTGATGTGCGTCATGTTCGCGCAAAAGATCGCGTCAAATGGACCCATCGGCCAGGTTGAGGCGTTGGCGGCGTCCAGAGGCAGGGCGGGGCGGATATTGGCGGCGCCGACCTGCTGGACCCAGGCGGTGATGCTGGCGCGGGCTTCGGTG
The DNA here is from genome assembly GCF_019395145.1 of Brevundimonas nasdae. Lineage (NCBI taxonomy): Bacteria > Pseudomonadati > Pseudomonadota > Alphaproteobacteria > Caulobacterales > Caulobacteraceae > Brevundimonas > Brevundimonas nasdae. The sequence continues at coordinate 1,493,900 of NZ_CP080034.1, read as the reverse complement.
CTGGGGTCGCTGGGCGTCCAGGTCAGGCCGGGCAGGGCGGTGGCGAAGCTGACGGCGTGTTCGCCGGAACCGGAGGCGATTTCCAACAGTGAGCCGCGCGCCGACAAGTGGGCGCGAAGCACGTTCAGGATGGCGTCGCTGTTGCGTCGCGCGGCAGGCGAGGTCAGGGCGCCGTCGGGCAGGGCGGCGATGATGTCGAGAGTTTGCACGGATGCCTTTCTAGCGCCGAACCGGCGCCATGGCATCCGTGATCTTTTGCCTCAGACACCGGTGGACATGGATGGTTTCTTGCGCAGTTTGACGTGGCGGAAAGAGCGGAGCAATTCGCCTGTAACAGTGCGTGAACGTCGCGTGCTGATGGCCACGGCGGCGTCAGATCGTCGGGCTTGGATGCTCAGGAGAAGCCCTTTGTCGATTCCCGTAACGCCCGGACTCCGTCCAGCGCCCACCAACCATGCCGGACTGATCGCCTGGGTCGAGCAGATCACCGCTCTGACCAAGCCCGACCGGGTTCACTGGTGTGATGGGTCCGACGCTGAGAAGCAGGCGATCATTGCGGACCTGCTGGCCAAGGGCACGCTGAAAGAACTGGATCAGGCCAAACGTCCCGGATGCTATTACGCCGCGTCTGACCCGCGCGATGTGGCGCGCGTCGAGAGCCGCACCTTCATTTGTTCGGAAGATGAGGCGGACGCAGGCCCGACCAACAACTGGGCCGATCCCATCGAGATGCGGGATCGGCTGGATGGCCTGTTCGACGGCTGCATGGCCGGGCGGACCCTGTATGTCGTGCCCTTCTGCATGGGGCCGCTGGGGTCAGAAATCAGCGCCCTGGGCGTCGAGATCACCGACAGCGGCTATGTCGCCATTTCGATGGGCGTGATGACCCGCATGGGCAAACCCGCTCTGGACCAACTGGGCGACAAGGGCGTGTTCGTGCCTGCTGTTCATACGCTGGGCGCGCCGCTGGCGAAGGGGCAGGCCGATGTGCCGTGGCCCTGCAATGACGATAAATGGATCGTCCATTTCCCCGAGACGCGGGAGATCTGGTCCTATGGCTCCGGCTATGGCGGCAACGCCCTGCTGGGCAAGAAATGCTACGCCCTGCGCATCGCCTCGATCATGGCCCGCGACGAGGGGTGGCTGGCCGAACATATGCTGATCCTGAAGCTGACCGATCCAAGGGGCAGCGTGAAATATGTCGCCGCCGCCTTCCCGTCGGCCTGCGGCAAGACGAACCTGGCCATGCTGCAGCCGACGCTGCCGGGCTGGAAGGCTGAGACGATCGGCGACGACATCGCCTGGATGCGGTTCGGCGATGACGGGCGGCTGTATGCGGTGAACCCGGAGGCCGGCTTCTTTGGCGTGGCGCCCGGCACCAGTCGCGCGACCAACCACAATGCGCTGGAGACGCTGGCGTCCAACACCATCTTCACCAATACAGCTCTGACGCACGACGGCGATGTCTGGTGGGAAGGCCTGACCAAACAGGCGCCGGAAGGCCTGACCAATTGGAAGGGTCAACCGCACGACCATGCGTCCGGCGAACCGGCGGCGCACCCCAACGCCCGCTTCGCCGCCCCTGCCGGTCAATGCCCGGCCATCGCGGCGGAATGGGAAGACCCCAGGGGCGTGCCGATCGACGCCATCCTGTTCGGCGGTCGCCGGGCCAGCGCGGTGCCGCTGGTCACCGAGGCCTTCGACTGGGAACACGGCGTCTTCATGGGCTCGACCGTCGCATCGGAAGGCACGGCGGCGGCAGAGAACAAGGTCGGCGAGCTGCGCCGTGACCCATTCGCCATGCTGCCCTTCTGCGGCTACAACATGGGCGATTATTTCGCACATTGGCTGAAGATGGGGCAGGGGCGCGACGCCTCGAAACTGCCGCGCATCTTCTTCGTCAACTGGTTCCGCAAGGATCAGGACGGTAAGTTTGTCTGGCCGGGTTTTGGCGACAATTCGCGCGTCCTGAAGTGGATTTCCGAGCGGATCGACGGCGAGGCGGACGCGGTGGACACCGCCGTCGGGCGTGTCCCGACGCAAGGGTCGCTGGACCTTTCGGGTCTTGATTTGTCCCAAGCCCATCTGTCGACCCTGCTGGACGTGGACGCCGAGGTCTGGCGCGAAGAAGCGGCCTTGATTCCGGCCTTCTATGAGAAGTTCGGCGACCGCCTGCCGCAGGCCCTCTGGGCGCAGCATGCAGCCCTGGTCGAGCGGCTGGAGGCGCGCGACAAGACGGTCATCGCTGCGGAATAAGCTGGGGTTTCCGGTCCAAACTGGGTTGCAATAAGAGCGTCACGGGTCGATCTGAGGCCCGTGACGACATCTCCTCCCATCGTGATCATCGGCGCGGGCGTTCTGGGCCTCTGCACGGCGTTCGAGCTTCAACGCCGGGGCCATGCCGTGCGTGTGATTGATCCGGGCGCGGCGAACGCGTCCCTGGTCGCGGCGGGCATGGTGGCCCCGGCGATGGAAGCGGCCATTGACGATGCGTCGGTGGAGCAGGCCCAGATATTCCGTGCGGGTCGTGACCTTTGGCCGTTGTTCGCCGAAGCAGCAGGAATCAATCTGGCGCGCCGTCCGGCGGAATGGCGTGGCGGCGATGTTGATGGGATCGAGGCGCGGATGCAGGCGCTGGGTTTCGAGGCCCGTCGCGCGGGCGACCGCGTCCTCACGGATGAAGATTACCAGGTCGAGCCTGCGCAGGCCGTTTCTGCACTGAGGCAGGTGCTGGGCGATGCGGTGGTGCAGGGCCGTGTGAGTTCCGTCGAGCGCGCGGGCGGCCTGTGGCGTGTCTCAGGGGACGGTGAAATCCTTGAGGCGTCGGCTGTGGTGCTGGCGACGGGGGCGGCGGACGCCGTCGCCGGCCTGCCGCCAGCGGCGCATGACCTTGTCGCCGCGATCCAGCCGATCCGAGGCCAGATCGGCGTGCTGACACGAGCCTTGGTCGACCACACCGTGCGCGGACCGGGCGCCTATGTCGCGCCGATGGCGGGCGGGTCGGTGATCGGGGCGACGATGGAGCCGGGCCGTCGCGACACGGCGCCGGATGTCACGACCGGGGAACGGCTGACGGATGCGGCATGGCGCGTGCTGGGCCAGCCGCCTGAGCTGCTGGAGATTGAATGGCGCGCAGGCGTGCGTGGGGCGTCAGCCGACGGACTGCCCATGGCCGGGCCTGCCCCGGATGACGAAGGCCTGTTCTTCGCCCTGGCGCCGCGTCGGAACGGCTGGCTGCTGGGGCCGCTGGTTGCAGCCGTCGTCGCCGATGCGGTCGAGGGGCGCGCCCCTTCGCAGGAAGCTCGCGCCCTCGACCCTCGACGGTTCTAGTCCGCCATCGCGAAGCGGACGGTGAAGTTGACCGTCGCGCCATCGACGGCATGGCCGTCAACTGTGCGCGGGTTCATGCGGAAGTCACGCGTCAGACTTTGCGCCGCACGGCCAAAACCCTGGCCGTTCGGGGTTTCGCCCACCACGCGGCAGCCGGTCAGGCCGCCATCGACGCGGACCACACAGCTCAGGCTGGCGGAACCCGACGTGCCGTTTTCAGCGGCGCGGGTCGGATAGGCGCGCGCCATCTGGGCGGCGGACGGGCGACTGGCCCAGGTCGGGTTGTTGATCACCGAGGCGGCGCGGGGCGGGGTTTCGACCGGAGCCGTGCCGCCTTCCACGCCGGTCGGCGCCGTGCTGACGATGATCTGGCCGGGGGGTGCGATGTTGCTTGGGTTGTCCGGCGGCGTCAGCGGGATCGTCGGCACGTCGATCGGCACGGTCAGGACCGGCTTGTGGATCGGCGTCGGCGGGGCTGCCGTCACGGTCGGCGGCAAGGGTTTGGTCTCAGGCGGCCTCAACATGACGATATCGACCGGTGTGTCCGGCTGATCGGGCGCAACCATCCCGCTCAGTTCAAAACGCTGATTATACAGAACGACCCCTGCCGCGACGTGCAGGACGACCGATACGCCAATAGCGCCCCACATCCAGCGAGGGATGGGTTTTCTGCGTTCCCCGAAGTCGATGGGGCTGATCAGGCCGGGACCTCCGGCGGCGCGAATCATCATGATATGCACTCCCTCGTTCACCGCCCCCGCAGCGCCCGTAAGGTGAAGTTGAGCGTCAAGGTTGTGGCGGCTTTACGGCGGAGGTTTCGGGTTCGACCAACGTCGATCCTTAACGGCGCTGTTAAGGATTAGGGTTTCATTAACCATGGTCGCAGACCCTCCGCGCATGGGCATCGGATCGATTCCTTCTTCCAGCGGCGTAGAGACGGCCATCCGGCGCGCCTCCAACGCCGTAGGCGTGGACTTCGATTTCCTGATGAAGACCGCCCGCCGCGAGAGCGCGATGAACCCATCGGCCAAGGCCCGGACATCATCGGCGGCGGGCCTGTTTCAGTTCATCGAACAAACCTGGCTGTCCACGGTCAAACAACACGGATCCCAGCATGGATACGGCCAGTACGCTGACCTGATCCAGCGTGGATCGGACGGACGCTGGCGGGTCGATGGATCGGCGCGCAATGTGGTGCTGGATCTGAGGTTCGATCCGCAGGCGGCCTCGACCATGGCGGCGGAGCTGACGGCCTCTAACGCCGCCTATCTGCGCGGGCGAACGGGCAAGGAGCCGGGGGCAGGTGATCTGTACGCCGCCCACTTCCTGGGACCGGCAGGGGCGGCCAACCTGATGCAGGCGATGGACCGCAATCCGAACGGCAGCGCGGCGGCTCTTTTCCCCGATGCGGCGCGGGCGAACCGCAGCATCTTCTATCGTGATGGGCGGGCGGCGACGGTCGCAGAAGTTCACGCCAACCTGCAACGCACCGCAGGCCAGGGCGCGCCGGCGGCGGGGGCGGGCGAGCCAGCAGTTGCGGCTCCCAGCCTGAGCGAGCGGGACCAGATGTTGGCCGCGCGGCTGGACCGTCTGAAGCAGGATCAGGGGCTTCTGGCCCTGCTGCTGGGCCAGGACGGACAGTCCAGCAGCGGCTTCGGCGGCGCCTTCTCGCCACGCGGCAAGGAATCGACCTGAAACCGGTTTCGACAGGCCGATGGTAAACCGGACGTTAAGCATGGCAGTGTGATCGTAAGGGCAACGTCCGATTCCTTCACGAGCTGTCCATGACCGCCTACCGCGCACGATTGACCGAAGTGGACATTCGCCGCCTGATCAAGGCGACGGACGAGGACGAGCGGGCTGAGGCGGCGCACAAGATGTGCCGCAGCATGGAGGCCGCCGATCTGGATGAGACGGGCCGTGAGGCCGCGCAGAAGATCATCCGCCTGATGTCGCAGGATGCCGCCGAAATGGTGCGCCGGGCCATGGCGATCACGCTCAAGGCCTCGGACCTGATTCCCAATGATGTGGCGCGTAAACTGGCGTCAGATCTGGACAGCATCGCCCTGCCGATCATAGCTGCGAGCCCTGCGTTTAGAGACGATGACCTGATCGAGATCGTCCGCGCCGGGTCGCCGGTGCGCCAGACTGCGGTTGCGGGGCGTCAGCGCGTGTCGCGGGACGTAGCGACGGCTTTGGCCAATGAAGGATGCGAACAGTCGGTGCGGACCCTGGCCGCGAACGACAACGCAGATATCAGCGAAGCGGCGCTGGGCGTGGTCGTGGATCGTTTTTCGACCTCGTCCGACGTCGTCACGGCGGTCGCCTATCGTCAGGTTCTGCCCTTGTCGGTCACCGAAAGACTGATCGAACTGGCCAGCGACACGGTGCGCGAGCATCTGGTGACGCGTCATGCCGTTGCCCCCGAAACCGCCATCCGACTGGCCCAGTTTGCGCGTGAGCGGGCCACGATCGACCTGATCGACCAGGCGGCGGCCAGCGCCGATCTGCCCGCCTTTGTCGCCCAGCTGAACAACCGCAAGGCTCTGACCGCGTCGCTGCTGCTGCGCGGACTGGCGCGCGGGCAGATGGCCTTGTTTGAACATGGGTTGGCCGAACTGGCGCATACGCCGCATCAGCGCGCATGGCTGATGGTTCATGACGCCGGGCCGCTGGGCCTGAAGGCCATCTATGACCGTGCGGGTCTTCCGCCGCGCCTGTTCCAGGCCTTCCGCGCCGGGGTCGACACCTGGCGGGCCCTGGCGGCCGAAGGGGCGGACACCTCTGGCGCGCCCTTTCGCCAGAAAATGCTCGAACGGTTCGTGACCCAGCGCCCCAATGTGATGCGCGACGATCTGGCCTATCTGATGGAGCGGCTGGATCACGCGCCGCTGCGTGAAGGGCAGGCCATCGCCGCCAACGCGGCCTGATGCCAGTCCAACGAAACGAAAAAGGCCCGCCGGATCGGCGGGCCTTTTGTCTGTCTGAGGCGTCAGTATTCAGCCTGCCCGGTATTCAGCCTGCCCTGTGTTCGGCGACCTTGGCTTCCAGGGTTTCGGCCAAAACCCGACCCGTGGGGTTTTCGTCGGTCTTGATCTGATCGCGGACGATGGCGCGCAGGGCGTCGACATGGGCGTCCAGAATGACGGCGGGGGCCGTCATGCGTCGTGCCGGATCATCCAGCATCCTGCACAGCGACCCGGCGATGCGCGTGACCAGCGGATACTCATAGGTCGAGCCCAGCCCCTTCAGGTCGTGCGCGCGGAAATACAGCGCCTCGGCAGTTTCGGGGGTGTAGCCCTTTTCACGGATGTCGGCCTGAGCCTTGTCCAGCTTGGTGATTTCGTCGTTCAGCCACTGCCCGAACTGGGCCGACATGGCCTTCAACGCTTCTTCCGCCTTGGCGATGGCGTCGGCGTTGATGTTGAACCCGCCGCCGACCTTCATGCGAAGCGTGTTGGGGGGACGGCTGATATGCGCCGGGTTACTCATGGCGATCTCCAAAAGCTATCGCCCAAAGCTTAAGCGCGCGCCCTTAAGAAGGCGTGACCGGTCAGTTGGTGAACTGCTCGGCCATGACCCGCTCTTCGAAAGAGCGCCCTGCGTCGAACAGCATGGTCAGGGTGACGTCGCGACGTTCGCGCACCTCCACGGTGGCGACGCGGCGGACTTCGAAATTGTCGGCGGTGGCGGAGACAGGGCGCTTACCCGGCTCCAGAACATCGAAACGCACCTTGGCGCCGTGTGACAACAGAGCGCCGCGCCAGCGACGCGGCCTGAAGGCGCTGATCGGCGTCATCGCCAGAACGCGGGCGTCCAGCGGAATGATCGGGCCATGCGCCGACAGGTTGTAGGCTGTGGACCCGGCAGGCGTCGCCACCAGGCAGCCGTCGCACGACAGCTCCTCCAGACGCACCCGGCCATCGACCGAAATCTTCAGCTTGGCGCTCTGGCGCGTCTGACGCAGCAGCGAAACTTCGTTGATCGCCAGGCCTGTCTGCACTTCCCCGCTTTCAGTCCAGGCGTCCATCTGCAGCGGGTGAATGACCGTGCGCTCGGCGGCGCTGATCCGCTCCAGCAGATTGTCTTCCTCATAGTCGTTCATCAGAAACCCGACCGAGCCGCGGTTCATGCCATAGACGGGGGTGCGGCGTTTCAGGTTGGCGTGAAGCGTCTCCAGCATCTGGCCGTCGCCGCCGATGGCGACGATCACATCCGCCTCGGCCTCGGATACGGCGCCATAGCGCGCAATCAGGGTTCGCCGCGACGCCTGGGCTTCCGGGCGGTCGCTGGCGATGAAGGCCAGGGCAGGGGGTGATTCAAGCTTGGTCACGGGCGGACGTGAACCGACGCGGCGGCTCAAGTCAAACGTTAGAAGGCGTTTCCATCATTTGGCGAAAGGCGCGCGCCGCCGCTTGAGGGTGCATGGCGCTGGCGCTCCAGCGGGCTTCCGTCGGCAGCCCCCCTGCCAGTTTGCGCACCTCTGTCAGCAGGGAGGCGAAGACGGCCCGATCCACGCCCACGGCGACGCAGGCCAGATAAAGGGCTTCTGCGGTGGGCGCGCGCACGGCGGCGCGTATGGCCGATATCGGAAAACCGCCCAGGGCGGCCAGGGCTTCCTCAAACAGACTGAGGCGTTCTTCGCGCAGCGCGCGGACCAGCAGGCCGGGGCGAAGCTGGCCCGATGTTTTCAACTTGTCGACCAGACGGCGCTCCATCTCCGGTCGGTCGTCCTGTTCTGTTCGGCGGCCTTGTGCCGACATGGCGCGCCAGCCTGCAGCGCCCGCCGTTCTGGATGCGTCGTCGGCGGCCTGCTGTATGGCCGCGTCCAGCAGTTGATCATCAATGCGGAATCGTTCGCCGATGGACTGGCGCAGGGCCTGGCCGACCCATTGATACAGTTGTTGCGCCTGGGCTTCGCTGAGGCGCGGGTGCCGGGACAGGGGGGCGCGCAAACCCGCGATGCGGCGCGATTGATCCACCAGGCGCCCCATCGAGGTGTCCGTGATTAGGGCGGTGCGGTTGGAAGCCAGCGCCGTCATGGTCACGGCGTCGCCGCGATCTATGATGGCGTCCGCAACAACACCCGACAGGTAGGGACGGCGGGCGACGGCGATCTGATGCTCCAGGGTCGCCTCAACCAGGACGCGGATCAGGTCTGCGTCTTGCAACAGGGGGCTGGCGGCGAGGATCGGCGCCGCAATCTCGATCTCGTCCAGCGCCAGCATGTTGATCAGGGCGGGCGGCGCCCAGTCGACCTGCGACAGTCGTTGGGACAGGACTTTTCTCACATCCCGCTCAGCCTGGCGCGCCAGGGTCAGGAAGACTTCACTGAGCACCGGGGCGGCGCCGCTCTCGGGCGGTGAAGCTTCGCACAGGGCGACGATGGACAGGAGCAGCCGTTGACGATCGTCAATGTCGCGGCTGCGCGCCAGTTCGACGAGGCCCCGTCCGTCCCGATCGGAGACGGCCTTTTCGGGCGTCCGCATTTGAACGACAGCAGGCACGACACATCCCCCGACGGGCTTTGAGGTTCAAACGCTACGGCGGAGGTCATGAAGGGCGGGTTAACTACGCCCGTCGCCTGCCGCATGACGTAACGTCAGCCTTGTTCTGCGCGCCTTGACGCCGTCTTCAAGCCGGTGGACGCTGACAAAAAGCCCGACAGAGGCGCAATCGATGACAAGAGGAAATCATGGCCGACGGCAGCGCTGCATCACTGAAAACCCGCGTGTCGGAGGCCGAATGGCAGACCCGTCTGGAGTTGGCCGCCCTATACCGTCTGGTGGCGCTGAACGGGTGGGACGACATGATCTTCACCCATATTTCGGCGCGGGTGCCGGGGCCTGAGCATCATTTCCTGATCAACCCCTACGGCTATTATTTCGAAGAGATCACCGCCTCGTCGCTGGTGAAGGTCGATCTCGAAGGAAACATCGTTCAGGACACGACCAGCTTCATCAATCCGGCGGGCTTCACCATCCACTCGGCGGTCCATGCGGCGCGTGAGGACGCCAAGTTCGTCGTCCACCTGCACACCGTGAACGGCGTCGGCGTCGCCGCCCAGCAGCACGGTTTGCTGCCCATCAGCCAGAACGCGTGTTTACTGCAGCATCAGGTTGCTTATCATGGGTACGAGGGGTTGGCCCTGAACCATGACGAACGCGAACGTCTGGTCGCCGACCTGGGGGACAAGCCGCTGATGTTGCTGCGTAATCACGGCACCTTGGCGGTCGGGGAAACGGCGGCTCAAGCATGGATCGGCATCTTCTTCCTGGAGAGGGCCTGCGCGCAGCAGGTCGCGGCGCTGTCAGGCGGGCGCGACCATGTCCTGATCGCACCGGACGAGGCGCAGAACGAAACCAGGGAGCAGGGTCGGGGGATCGGCTTCATCTCGGGCCTGGCCTGGCCGGGCGCGCTTCGCCAACTGGATCGCAAGTCGCCCGGTTACGACGTCTGACGACAGCGGGGGCCGGGGCGTGCGTCCTGGTCCTGATCCCCGCGATGGCCGCCGCCGGCGCCTGGACCCAGCCGAAAGGCCAAGGACAGGTGATCGTGAAATACGAGGACATGCGCGCCGACGAAGGCTTCGACCCTTCCGGCGACACCTTGTCCCTGCTTGCGCGGCGCAGGGACGCAGCGGTGGGCCTGTTTGCAGAATATGGTCTTACGGATCGGCTGACGCTGCAGTTGAAGGCTGACTGGCAGAGCGGCGAAGACGCCTTCGTCGATTATGAGGGCCGCGGGCCCGTCGAACTGGGGCTGACATGGAAGGCCTGGCGGGACGATCACAATGCCGTCAGCCTGTATGCCGGATACGCCGAGGCGGGAGAGGGGCGAAACGCCGGTTACGCGGCGCCGGGTGTCGGCGGGCACGACTGGGAGATGCGCGTCTCTGCAGGCCGGTCGTTGAAAGCGGGGGATCGCTTGGGGTTGGACAGCGCCTTCGTGGAGGTCCAGGCGGCGAGGCGGCTGCGCAGCGATCTGCCTGATGAAACGCGCGCGGACTTCACCGTGGGCGGACGGTTCGGCGGCCATTGGATGGTGATGGGACAGGCGTTTGGCGGTGCGGCTGACGGCGGCGCGCGCTGGGCTTCGATCGAGGGATCGCTGGTGCGGGACCTGGGTGAATGGAGCGTCCAGGCCGGGTGGCGCGAAACCGTGGCGGGTCGCGAGACGCCGATTGCACGCGGTTTCACCCTCGCGATCTGGCGACGTTTTTGACGCGACGGAACTTGCGACGGATTTCTCTTCGATCGGCGTTAGACTCAGAACGTTCGGCGCTTCATTACAGACACTTAATGTTGCGCCTGTTCCCCGAGTCGCTAAGCGTGCGCGGCTTCACCATGTGAGAGACACCGCGTGTTCAAACGGCACTTTTTCCTGATCGCTGCTGGCGTGTTGCTGGCGCTCATGGTCGTTGCGGCGGTTCTGAAAATTGTATTCGCCCAGGATGGTCCGCAAGCAGGGCCGGGCGCTGGCCGCGGCGGCGCACGTGGGCAGCAGGTGTCCGAAGCCGTGGTCGGCACGCGCCAGTTCTCGGACCAGATCCGGGTGTTGGGCGTGGCACGCGGCGTCAAGTCGGTCAACATCACCTCGCCGACGACCCAGTTGATCACGCGCGTGATGTTCGTTGACGGCCAGCAGGTGTCGGCAGGCGCCCCTCTGGTCGAACTGCAGGCGCGCGAAGAAGAGGCGACTGTCATCGAGGCCCGGGCGCGGGTCGCCCAGGCGCAGCGGGAATATGACCGCTACAAGAATCTGACCGACCGGGGCGTGGCCCCGCGCATCCTGCTGGAGCAGGCAGAGACGGCTTTGGCCACGACCCAGGCGTCCTTGCAGGCGGCGCAGGCCCGTCGTGGCGACCGCGTGATCCGCGCGCCCTTCGCAGGAACTCTGGGTCTTACGTCTGTGACGCCGGGAACCTTAATCAATCCGGGCGCCGTGATCGCAACCCTGGACGACACCTCCAGCATTCGCGTCGATTTCCCCCTGCCTGAGCGTTACCTCAGCCGCCTTCAGCCCGGCACGCCGATCACCGCCACCGCAGACGCCTATGGCGAAGAGCCGTTCCAGGGACGGATCGAGCTGATCGACACACGGGTCAATGAAACGACGCGCGCCGCCACGGCGCGGGCCATTTTCTCCAATCCGGGCGGCCGCATCCGTCCGGGCATGATGATGCGCGTCGCGGTGCAACAGGGTCAGCGCCAGGCCGTCGCCGCGCCCGAAGCCGCCATTCAATATGAAGGCGCGGGGGCCTTTGTTTATCGCATCGCCTCCGGCCAGAACGGCTCGAACGCCCAGCGGGTCGAGATCACGACTGGCGCGGTCGAGAACGGCTATGTCGAAATCCTGTCGGGCGTCGAGGCGGGCGAGCGTCTGGTCGGCTCCGGCCTGAACCGCATCCAGCCTGGCGCTCCGATCAGCGTCGCAGGCGCCGCCCAGGGTCAGCAGAGCGCAGCCCAGCAAGGCGCCCGCAAATGATGCTTTCCGACGTCTCGGTCCGGCGTCCGGTTTTCGCGGCGGTCGCCGCGATCGTACTGTGTGTCATCGGCGCCGCCGCCTTCTTCTTCCTGCCGGTGCGCGAACTGCCCGACGTGGATCCGCCGATTGTCTCGGTCAACACCACCTATGCCGGCGCTTCGGCCGAGGTCATCGAGAGCCGGATCACTGAGCCCATCGAGCAGCAGGTGGCGGGCATTCAGGGGATCGAAAGGATCACCTCCGTCAGTCGTGACGGCCGCTCCAACGTGAACATCGAGTTCTCGCTGGACCGCAAGATCGACGACGCCGCCAATGACGTGCGCGACCGCGTCAGCCGCGTGGTGGGCCGTCTGCCGGATCAGGCCGACCCGCCCGAGGTGGCCAAGGCGGATTCCGACAGTCAGCCGATCATGATCGTCTTCCTGCGCTCGACCAGCATGAACCGTCTGCAATTGACGGACTATGCCGACCGTTACCTGGTGGACCGCATCGCAACCGTTCCGGGCGTGGCCACGGTCAACATCTATGGCGAGCAGCGCTATGCCATGCGGATATGGCTGGACGCCACGGCGATGGCCGCGCGCGGACTGACGGTCAATGACGTCGAAACCTCGCTGGCGAGCCAGAACGTCGAACTGCCTGCGGGTTCACTGGAATCCACGGACAAGGACTACACCGTCCGCGTGGCCCGAACCTATTCGCGGCCGGAAGACTTCCGCCAATTGCCGATCGGCGTGCGGGGCGCGGCGTCGGTCACCAATGCCGTGGCGACCGGATCAGGCAGCGGATCATCGGCCATCATTCAGGGTCAGCCGACCTATGTGACGCGCCTGGGCGACATCGCCCGTGTCGAGGAGGCGCCCGCCGAGGCGCGCCGCCTGTTCCGTGGCAACGGCATGGACCAGATCGGTCTGGCCGTGACCCGTCAGGCCCAGTCGAACGACCTGGCCATCTCTGACGGCGTCAAGAAGATGATCGAGGAGATCCGGCCGACCCTGCCGCCCGGCGTGACCATCGAAATCGGATCCGACAACTCGGTCTTCACCTCGCACGCGATTGACGAGGTCTGGATCACCATCGGCATTTCGATGGCGCTGGTGGCCCTGGTGAACTTCATCTTCCTGGGCAGCCTGCGGGCGGCGTTGATCCCGTCCATCGTGGCGCCGATCTGCCTGTTGGCGACCTTCATCGTCTTGGCCCCGCTGGGCTTCTCTCTGAACCTGCTGACGCTTCTGGCCCTGGTGCTGGCTATCGGCCTGGTGGTGGATGACGCCATCGTGGTGGTCGAGAACATCCAGCGGCGGCTGGATCACGGAGAGCCGCCTCTTGTCGCCGCCGAGCGTGGCGCACGTCAGGTCTTCTTCGCCGTTGTGGCCACGACCATCGTGCTGCTGTCGGTGTTCGCGCCTCTGCTGTTCCTGCCCGGCTATGTGGGGCGTCTGTTCGTCGAACTGGCCGCCGCCATCGCCGCCGCCGTTGCCTTCTCCGCCTTCCTGGCCCTGAGCCTGTCGCCGATGCTGGCCTCCAAGATCCTGAAACCGGCCCAGACCGGCGGATGGGTGGCGCGGCGCGTGGATTGGGCGATGGAACGGCTCAAGAGCTCTTACGCTCGTTCGCTGGACATGCTGCTGGGGCGTCGTATCGCCGTGGTCGGCGTCGGCGCCGTGATCGCCCTGGTGGCCGCAGGCGCGCTGGGCATCTTCATGGTCCTGCCCAATGAACTGGTGCCGAACGAGGATCGGGGCCGGGTTCAGGTGCGTGTCGCCGGACCGGAGGGCGCCGGTTTCGACTACACCCGCAAGATCATGCTGGGGCTGGAGCCGCTGCTGGCCGAATACCGGGCCAATGGCGAGGCGGATTCCTTCCTGATCTCCGCGCCCGGTTTTGGCGGCGGCAGCTTCAACTCCGGCAACGCCGTGCTGAACCTGGCCGACTGGTCCAAGCGTGACCGCAGCGCCGCCGATATTGCACAAGAGCTGAACGGCAAGCTGCGCAGTCAGACGGACGCCCAGGTCAACGCCTCGACGCCCGGCGCTTTCCAACGGGGCGGGGGCAACTCCAACTCCATCGAGCTGGTCGCCACAGGCAATGACTACCGCCAGATCTACAATTGGCTTCAGCCCATGCTGGCGGCGGCACAGGCCAATCCCGGCTTTTCGCGCCCGCGCCTGAACTACGAGCCGAACTCTCCGCGCCTGCTGGTCGATGTCGATCCGCAGAAGGCGGCGGCGTTGGGCGTGTCGTCCCAGTCCATCGGCCGTGCGCTGGAGACCATGTTCGGTTCACGCCGCGCCACGACCTACATCAAGGGCGGCAAGGAATATGACGTCATCCTCCAGACCGACCGCGACAACCGGCGCGAGGTCGCGGACCTGGAGGCCCTGTATGTCGCGACCGGTGGCGGGCAGCTGGTGCCCCTGTCAGCGGTCGTCACCACCAAGACGACGGGCGACACGCCGGATCGGCGCCGTCTGGATCGCCAGCGGTCGATCTCGCTGCAGGCCGACCTGAACCCCGGCACGACCATCGACGACGCCATCCAGTTCCTGCAGGCCGAGGCCGCCAAACAATCTCAGAGCGGCGTGACCATTCAGTGGGGCGGCGCGGCGCGCGACCAACAACAGGCGGGCGGCGCGGTCGTTGCAGCCTTCGGACTGGCGCTGTTGCTGGTCTTCCTGGTGCTGGCGGCCCAGTTCGAAAGCTGGATCACGCCTGCGGTCATCATGCTGACGGTGCCTCTGGCGGCGGCGGGCGGTCTGTTTGGTCTGCTGATGGCCGGGTCCAGCCTCAACATCTACAGCCAGATCGGTCTGATCATCCTGATCGGGGTCGCGGCCAAGAACGGCATTCTGATCGTGGAGTTCGCCAACCAGTTGCGGGATCAGGGACGGTCGATTCGCGAGGCGATCATCGAGTCCTCGTCCCTGCGTCTGCGCCCGATCATCATGACCTCCATCGCCACCGCCTTCGGCGCTCTGCCGCTGGTGCTGTGGCAGGGGGCGGGCGCAGGCAGCCGTCAGACCATCGGCGTGGTTATCTTCACCGGCGCCATGTTCGCCACGGTGCTGACCCTGTTCGTGGTGCCGGTGATCTATGGCGTTCTGGCGCGCTTCACCAAGTCGCCCGAGTGGACGGCCCGCAAGATCGAGGAATGGGAAGCCCAGGAACTGGAGCGGGGCGGCGAGAAGCCTATTCCGGTGGAATAGGCTTCGGTCTCAGGAAGCGGGCGCTGGTGCAGGTTCCGCCTGGTAGCCCGTCTCCACCTTCAGGAAGGCGATGACGTCGCGGCGGTCCTTGTCGTCGGGCAGGCCGGGGAAGGTCATCTTGTTGCCCGGCAGGAAGGTGCGCGGGTTCTGGAGCCAGTGATCCAGCTTTTCGGCGTCCCAGGTGAAGTCCGCGGTCCGCATGGCGTTGGAGTAGCTGTAGCGGGGACGCTCGCCCGCCTTACGGCCAAAGACGCCGTACAGGTTCGGACCCGCCATGTCCGGTCCGCCTTCGCCAATGGTGTGGCAGGAGCGGCAGCGGGCGAAGGCGCGGCGGCCATTCTCCAGATCACCTTCGTTGTACGGTGCGGGCAGGGACGCCAGCAGCGTCGCCTTTTCCGCATCGGACAGAACGCGGGCCGGTTTGGCCGGCGCGGCGGCGGGCGCAGAGGACGTGTCCGCTCCACCATTGCCGCAGGCGGCGAGCATCAGGATCGGGGCGACGGCAAGCGGGGCGAAGCGGTTCATGGCGGTTCCTGTTTGGCCCCTGATACCGCAATCGTCCAGCGCGGCAATTGGGCAAGCTGTCCTGCTGGCGCGGCGCGCGCGCGGCTGATAATCACTGTCACTGAATATAGGGCCGCAGGGGTGCGCCGCCCTTCCGTGCGAGCGTAGATTTGACCGACACCATCAAGCTGAGTCAGGCCCGTCGCGGCGATCGCGGAGTGATCGTCCAGGTCGGCGCCCATTGCCATCACCAGGCCGACGCGGTCGAACTGGAGCGCCGCCTGCTGGAGCTGGGCTTCGTCGAAGGCGCCCATGTCGAACTGCTGCATGAGGGCCTGTTCGGACGTGACCCCATCGCCATGAAGGTGGACGACATGCGGGTTGCCTTGCGTCGCCACGAAGCCGAAAGCCTGATGATCCAGTTGGACGCCGCCTGATGGATGTTGCGCTGAAAGCCGCCCGCGTCGCGCTGGTGGGAAACCCCAACAGCGGCAAGACCGCCCTGTTCAACGCCCTGACCGGCGCGCACCAGAAGGTCGCCAACTACGCCGGTGTCACGGTCGAACGGAAAGAAGGCCTGATCCGCGCCGCATCAGGCCGCACCCTGTCGGTGCTGGATCTGCCCGGCACCTATTCCCTGCGCGCCCGCAGCCCGGATGAAGAGGTCACCCGCGACGCTGTTCTGGGCCGTCTGGCGGGCGAAACGCCGCCGGATGTGGTGGTCTGCGTCGCCGACGCCACGAACCTGCGTCTGGTGCTGCGCCTGATCCTGGAGCTGAAGGCCGTCGGACGTCCGATGGTCCTGGCGCTGAACATGTACGACATCGCCCAGCGTCAGGGCCTGCGGATTGATCTGGAGAAGCTGGGCGCCGAACTGGGCGTGCCGATCATCACCACGGTCGCCACGCGCAAACGGGGGATCGACGATCTGATCGCCGCCGTCGAACAGCAGGTGGATGTCGCCGCACTGTCTGAAAGCCAATGGCATAGCCCCGACGCCGCCGCCCTGCGTTCCGCCGCGCGTGAGGCCGAGCGGATCATGAAGGCCTGCGTCCGCCCGCCCGAGCGGCCTGACACCCTGACCGGCAAGATCGATTCCGTCCTGCTGCATCCGGTCGGCGGGCTGGTGATCCTGATGGCCATTCTGTTCGTCATGTTCCAGGCCGTGTTCAGTTGGGCCGCGCCCCTGATGGACGGCATCGAGGGCGGCATCGGCTGGATCGGGGAAATGGTCGCGGCCATCCTGCCTGACGGCCTGTTGCAGAGCCTGATCGTGGACGGCGTCATTTCCGGCGTCGGCAGCGTGCTGGTCTTTCTGCCGCAGATCCTGATCCTGTTCCTGTTCATCATCGCGCTGGAAGACTTCGGCTATATGGCCCGGGCGGCCTTTCTGATGGACAAGATCATGGGCGGGGCGGGTCTGCATGGGCGGGCCTTCATTCCCCTGCTGTCCAGTTTCGCCTGCGCCATTCCGGGTGTGATGGCGGCGCGGGTGATCGATTCAAAGCGCGACCGGCTGACCACCATTCTGGTGGCCCCGCTGATGACCTGCTCGGCGCGCATCCCGGTCTATACCCTGATCATCGCCGCCTTCATTCCCAACCAGACGGTGTGGGGCTTCGCCAACCTGCAGGGCGTGGTGATGTTCGGACTCTATGCAGCGGGCATCTTCAGCGCCCTGATCGTGTCCTTGGTCATTCGCAAGATCTTCTGGAGAGGCGCGGTCGAGCCCTTCATGATGGAACTGCCCACCTACAAGGTTCCTGACCTGAAAAGCGTCGGCTTCAACCTGTGGCTCCGGGCCAAGATATTCCTGACGCGGGCGGGCCGGATCATCCTGCCTGCCGTGGTCATTCTGTGGGTGCTGGCGACCTTCCCCTATCCGCCCGAGAACGCGACCCTGCCGGCCATCGACTATTCGTTCGCGGGCATGCTGGGCCGGGCGCTGGAGCCGATCTTCGCGCCCATCGGCTTCAACTGGCAGATGGTCATCGCCCTGATCCCCGGCATGGCCGCGCGTGAGGTGGCGGTGGCGGCCCTGGGCACCACCTACGCCATTGCCGACGCCGAGAATGCGACGGGCCTGCTGGCCTCGACCCTGGCCCAGCACTGGTCGCTGGCGACGGCGCTGTCGTTCCTGGCCTGGTACATCTTCGCGCCCCAGTGCGTGGCGACGCTGGGCGTGGTGCGTCGTGAGACGAACTCGCTGAAATGGACCTGGGTGATGATCGGCTACATGTTCGGTCTGGCCTATCTGGCCTCGTTCGTGACCTATCATGTCGCGGTGTCGATGGGCGGGGGCTGACGCCGGCCCGCCGGTATGATCAGCGGCCGGTCGTCAGCTTGACGATGATGATCGCCGCCGTGTCCAGAATGGCCTCTGGCGTGTCGGCGCGCCGCAACAGGTCGAAACTGGCCGCCGTCGATTCCGCGATGGACGCGATCTGGTACGAAGCCAGTCGCGGGCTGTAGTCCTTGGGATGCAGGCCGCTGGCATGGGCCTGGGCGACGCGACGCTCGATGGCCAGGTGAAGACGGCGCAGGCGGCGCACTCGACTTTCGACAAAGGCGGCGTCGCCATTGTCCGCCAGCATATGCTCAACGCGCAGAACCTGGCCGTGAGTGCGCCAGATTTCCATGATGTCGAGAATGAAGGCCCGCCCGATGGCGAAGGCCTTGTCGCCCGGCCAGTCGGCCTGGAAATGGCTGGACAGCCCCTGGAAGTCGGCGGCGGCGGCTTCGCACAGCGCCAGAACCGGCTCCTCCACCGTCTTGAAATAGGTGTAGAAATTCGACGGCGAGACACCAGCGCGGGACGCCAGATCAGCGACACGGATTTCACCGTAATGGCGCTCGTTCAGAAGCTGGCGGGTTGCGTCGAGGATCGCCTGGCGCGTGCGTCCGCCGCGTGCGCCGATCTTGTGTCCCAGCTTGTTCGTGTTTTCGGCCATGTCCCCAGATGGTCGAGCGGTGGTGACGCGAACGCTGGCTTAGCGAGTTTCCGAAAAAACGGATGCGTCTAAGTGTTTGCTTTCATCCAATCAGCCGGAACCGTCAATCCCTGCAAATGTCGATCAGGTTTCAGCTTTTGAACAGATGGATCAGATCGGGGCGAACCCGCACTGTTTGGCCAACGCTAAGTTTCGACAGCGGATCATGCGCCGGGCGCTCCAGATCCAGCGCCTGTCCCTCGATCTCGATGCCGATCCGGGTGCGCGGACCGCGCGGGCTGAGGGTGACGATGCTGGCGGCGATACCCTTGTCGCTCAGGATCAGGTCTTCGCCGCGAACGGCCAGAATGACCTCCCCCGCGGGGGCGTCCTTGGGTGCATCTGTCGTCCAGCCATCGACGGTCAGAACGCCATCCTGAACCTTTGCAGGCAGATGGACGGCGCCGCCCAGGAAGTCGTGGACGAAGGCGGAGGACGGGTGCTGGTACAGGTCCAGCGGCGTGTCGACCTGTTCAATATGGCCGTCTTTCAGGATGGCGACACGGTCCGCCAGGTCCAGCGCTTCTTCCTGATCGTGGGTGACGAAGACGGTGGTGACGCCGGTCTCATCGTGGATGTGACGCAGCCAGCGCCGCAGTTCACGCCGCACCTTGGCGTCAAGCGCGCCGAACGGTTCGTCCAGCAGCAGCAGGCGGGGCTGGATGGCCAGGGCGCGGGCCAGGGCGACGCGCTGACGCTGACCGCCCGAAAGCTGGGCGGGATAACGTTTGCCCAGGTCTTCCAGCTGAACCAGCCGCAGCAGTTCAGCGACCCGTTCCCTGATGGCGGATTTCGAAGGGCGGTCTTTGCCCGGACGCACATTCAGGCCGAAGGCGATATTGTCGGCCACCGTCATGTGCCGGAACAGGGCGTAGTGCTGGAACACCAGACCGACCCGGCGCTCGCGCGGGCTTTGGGCCAGAAAGTCCTCGCCATCGAAGATGACGGACCCCGCCTCCGGCTGCTCCAGCCCGGCCATGATGCGCAACAGGGTGGTCTTGCCCGAGCCGGACGGGCCGAGCAGGGCTAGGAACTCGCCGTCGCCGACCTCCAGGTCGACGTTGCGCAGGGCGGTGAAACCCCGAAAACTCTTGCTCAGGTTCTTGATCGTCAGCGGCATTCAGTGGCGCCTCGTGGCGGCGAGTTCGTCGGCGAAACGCCATTCCAGCAGGCTCTTGATCAGCAGGGTGATCAGGGCCAATCCCGCCAGCACCGTGGCGGTCGCAAAGGCGCCGACGAAGTCATATTCGTTGTAAAGAATCTCGACGTGCAGGGGCAGGGTGTTCGTCAGACCCCGGATGTGGCCCGAGACGACCGACACGGCCCCGAACTCGCCCATCGCCCGGGCGTTGCACAACAGCACCCCGTACAGCAGCGCCCAGCGCACGTTCGGCAGGGTTATCTTGGAGAAGATGGCCCACGGCCCGGCGCCCAGTGTCACCGCCGCCAGTTCCTCATCCGCACCCTGCTGCTGCATCAGAGGGATCAGCTCGCGCGCCACGAAGGGCAGGGTGACCAGAATGGTGGCCAGCACCAGCCCCGTCACGGTGAAGATGATCCGTATGCCCAAGGCATCCAGCAGGGGCGCAAACCAGCCTGCCGAGCCGAACAACAGCACCCAGACCAGGCCGGAGATGACGGGCGAGATCGAGAAGGGCAGGTCGATCAGGGTGGTCAACAGGGCCTTGCCGCGAAACTCATAGCGGGTGACGCACCAGGCGGCGGCCAGGCCGAACAGGGCGTTCAGCGGCACGGATATGGCCGCGACCAACAGGGTCAGACGCACAGCGGCCCAGGCGTCCGGTTCGTCGAACGCCTTCAGAAAACCCTCGACACCTTTGCGGAAGGCTTCGGCGAAGACCATGCCCAGCGGCAACAACACGATCACCGCCAGCCACAGCAGGCCGATGCCGATGATGAAGGGCGCGGCGCCCCGCACCGGTGATCTGCGCACGGAGCTCATTTGCGGCCTCGACGCAGCAACAGGGTCTGCAACCCGTTCATGACCAGCAGGATCAGGAAGGACAGACCCAGCATGGCCAGACCGATGGCCGCCGCGCCTGCATAGTTGAACTGCTCCAACTGGATCACGATCAGCAGGGGCGCGATCTCGGACTTCAGCGGCATATTGCCGGCAATGAAAATGACCGAACCATATTCCCCGACCGCCCGCGCGAAGGCCAGGCCTGCGCCAGAGATCAGAGCGGGCAGGACAGCGGGCAGGATGACCAGACGCGCCCGCTGGAATGGCGTGGCGCCGAGTGTCTCGGCGGCCTCCTCGACCTCATGATCCACATCCTCCAGCACCGGCTGGACAGAACGGACGACGAACGGCAGGCCGACGAACACCAGGGCCAGCAGAATGCCGATCGGAGTGTAGGCGATGCGGATGCCCACATCATTGAACCACGATCCGATCGGCCCGTTCGGCGCATAGATGGCGGTCAGGGCGATGCCCGCGACGGCGGTCGGCAGGGCGAAGGGCAGATCGACCAGGGCGTCGATGATCCGCTTGCCCGGAAAATCATAGCGCACCAGCGCCCAGGCAAGCAGCAGGCCCATGACGCTGTTGATCAGGGCGGCGACGCCCGCCGTGTAGAAACTGAGCTGCAGGGCGGATAGAGCGCGCGGCGTGGTGATCTGTCTCCAGAACCCGTCAAGGCCCAACTCCCACGGACGCACGATCAGGGCCGCCAGCGGGATCAGCAGAAACAGCGACAGATACAGGACGACGAACCCGAAGGTCAGGCCGAAGCCGGGCAGGACGTTCGGCTCCTTCCAGCGCCATCGTCGGGGCAGCGGAATGGACGTCACGCGCCGCCGCTCGGCTGGTAGATGCTGTCGAACACGCCGCCGTCGGCGAAGTGCTTCTTCTGGGTTTCGGTCCAGCCGCCGAAGTCGGCGATGGTGGCCAGCTCAAGCTGCGGGAAGCTGGCGGCGAACCGTTGGGCCACGGCCTGATTGCGCGGCCGGTAATAGTTCTGGGCGATCAAAACCTGCGACGGCTCTTCGTAGAGGTATTTCAGATAGGCCTCGGCGACGGCGCGCGTGCCCTTGCGGTCCACCACCTTGTCGACGACGGCGACAGGCGGCTCGGCCAGGATGGAGAAGGGCGGCACGACGATATCCACCTTGTCCGCGCCCAGTTCCGCGACCGCCAGATGGGCTTCGTTCTCCCACGCCAGCAGCACATCGCCGATGCCGCGCTGGACGAAGGTGGTGGTCGAGCCGCGCGCGCCCGTGTCCAGCACCGGCACGTGGCGGAACAGTTCGCGCAGATAGGCGGTGGCGGTCGCCTCGGTCGCGCCGGGGCGACGAATGGCGTCGGCCCAGGCCGCCAGATAGTTCCAGCGCGCGCCGCCGGAGGTCTTGGGGTTCGGGGTGATGACCTGAACGCCCGGACGAACCAGATCGGGCCAATCCTTGATAGCCTTCGGATTGCCCTTCCTGACCAGGAAGACGATGGTCGATGTGTAGGGGCAGGCGTTGTCCGGCAGACTGGTCTCCCAGTCCTTGTGCGTCAGGCCGCGCTCGGCGATGGCGTCGATGTCGGCGGCCAGGGCCAGGGTGACGACGTCGGCCTGCAGTCCGTCGATGACCGCGCGGGCCTGTTTGCCGGACCCGCCGTGCGATTGTTCGACATTGACGCCAGGCTGGCCGATCTCGCGCCAATGCGCATCAAACAACTGATTATAGGCGCGGTACAGCTCTCGCGTCGGATCATAGGAGACGTTCAACAGAGACACGCCGCCCGAGCCTCCGCCCGAACGGGGCGAGCAGGCGGCCAGCGTCAGCGCACCTGCGCCCAGCAGCAATCCGCGGCGATGAAACATCAATGTCCTCCCTGCCCAAGGCCGTGAAGTGACCGGATAAATCCCCATCTGCCAAGTGGGAGATGAGACACGATTTCTGAAACGTGGTCCCAGCTTAACTCATGACATCGCACGCCGTTGCGAAGCGCAAGGAC
This sequence comes from Brevundimonas nasdae, assembly GCF_019395145.1. NCBI lineage: Bacteria > Pseudomonadati > Pseudomonadota > Alphaproteobacteria > Caulobacterales > Caulobacteraceae > Brevundimonas > Brevundimonas nasdae. The sequence continues at coordinate 1,471,416 of NZ_CP080034.1, read as the reverse complement.
GGCGTGACGTGTGGAATTGACGCGGAAGGGCGGGGAAGTGGTGCCGGCTGCAGGAATCGAACCCGCGACATCCAGTTTACAAAACTGGCGCTCTACCAACTGAGCTAAGCCGGCGTCCCTGACGGACAGGCGCGCCTTATGCGGACGGATTGCATAAGACGCAAGATGGGTCAGTCCAGTTTCTCAGCGATGCGGGCCGCCAGAGCTTTCAGCGTGTCGGCATCCGCCATCGGCGCATGGCCGTGGCCCTTCAGTTCGCGGCTGCTCCAGCGCGGGATGATGTGGAAATGCAGGTGGAAGACCGTCTGGCCGCCTGCGTCGCCGTTGAACTGCATGATGGCCAGGCCCTCGGGTTGAAGGGCCTGCTCGACGGCCTTTGCGGTGCGTTGCAGGGCGGCGGTCAGGCGGGCCAGAACCTCCGGCTCGACCTCCAGCAGATTGCGCGCCTGCGACTGCTTGGCGATGATCAGAACATGGCCTTCCGACTGAGGAAAAACGTCCATGAAGGCCAGGACGTGTTCATCCTCCCACACCTTCACCGAGGGGATTTCGCCGCGCAGGATCTTGGCGAATATATTGTCGGGGTCATAGTCGCCGTGCAGGCTCATGGGGGGGGCTCCGAAGCGCGTTGTCGATGCTGGATAGCAGCCGATGCCGAGGAACGGGAGCCTTCGTCCGCATCGCGCGTTATGGTCAAGCTTCAAAACATTTTCATCGAGGACGACATGATCCGCTTCATCACCCAGGCCCTGGTCACAATGGCGGGCCTCTGGCTCTCGGCCAAGGTGGTGCCGGGCGTGGACTTCACCAACAACGGGTCATTGATCGCTGCGGCGATCATTCTGGGTGTCGTCAATGCAGTGGTGCGCCCGATCATGGTGGTGCTGACCCTGCCGTTCACGGTGCTGACCTTCGGTCTGTTCCTGCTGGTCGTGAATGCGGCGATGATCGGTCTGACGTCGCTGTTCCTCGATGGGTTCGCCGTCCATGGCCTTTGGGCGGGAATCGGCGCGGCGATCGTGACAGGCGTGGTCAGCTGGATCGCCGGAGCCTTCATCGGCGGCGGGGAAGAGCCGCGTCGGGACTGAAATTGAAAGAGGGAGCGGTCATGCACTGACCGCTCCCCCCCCCATCCGTCTTACTGGGCGAGACGTCTATTCCTCGACCTTGGCCTTTTTAGCGGGCGCCTTCTTGGCGGCTGGTTTCTGGGCCGCAGCCTTTTTAGGCGCTGCCGCCTTCTTGGGGGAGGCGGCTTTCTTGGCGGCGGGCGCCTTCTTCTTGGGCGCGGCGCCCGCCTTGGCGGCCAGCAGGGGCAGGGCGTCTTCCAGCGTCAGGTCTTCCGGTGCGGCGCCCTTGGGCAGGGTCGCGTTGATCTTGCCCGACTTGACGTAGGGGCCGAAACGACCGGCCATGACGTGGATCGGCTCGCCCGTCTCCGGGTGGGCGCCGAGGTCCTTCAGCGGCGCGGCGGCGGCGCCACGACCGGGGCGACCGGCGCGCTTTTCAGCCAGCAGAGCGACGGCGCGGTTCAGGCCGACCTCGAACACTTCATCGATGTCCGAGACGTTGGCGTAGGTGCCCGCGTGCAGCACGAAGGGACCGTAGCGGCCAAGGCCTGCCGTGATCATCTTGCCGTCTTCCGGGTGAACCCCGACCTCGCGCGGCAGGGCCAGAAGGCGCAGCGCCCGGTCCAGATCCAGCGACGCAGGCGACCATCCCTTGGGCAGGGACGACCGCTTGGGCTTCTCTCCATCCGGCGGCGTGATTTCGACATAGGGGCCGAAACGGCCGATCTTCAGCTGCACGGGCTGGCCGGTCGCCGGGTCGATGCCCAGTTCGCGGTCGCCGCTTTCCGCCGATCCGTCCTCGGCCGAGGGCGAGGCGACGGGGCGTGTGTATTTGCATTCTGGATAGCGCGAACAGCCGATGAAGGCGCCGAAACGGCTGGTCTTCAGGCTGAGCTGGCCCTCATGACACAGCGGGCATTCGCGCGGATCAGAGCCGTCGCCCTTGTCCGGGAAGATGTGGGCGCCCAGGCTTTCGTTCAGGGCGTCCAGAATGGCCGTGGTGCGCAGTTCGCCAGCCGCTTGAGTGGCGGCGTGGAAGTCCTGCCAGAACTCGCGCAGCAGCACCTTCCAGTTCAGGTCGCCTGCCGACACCTCGTCGAGGCGCGTCTCAAGCGCGGCGGTGAAGTCGTATTCGACCCATTTGCTGAAGAACTGCTCCAGGAAGGCCGTGACCAGCCGTCCCTTGTCCTCGGGATAGAAGCGGTTCTTGTCGACGCGGACATATTCGCGATCGCGCAGGGTCGACAGGGTCGAGGCGTAGGTCGACGGGCGGCCGATGCCCAGTTCTTCCAGCTTCTTGACCAGGGTCGCTTCCGAATAGCGCGGGGGCGGTTCGGTGAAATGCTGGTCGGTGCGGATGGCGTCGACCTTGGCTTTCGCGCCTTCCTTCAGGGCGGGCAGGCGGCTGGTGTCGTCGCCTTCGTCCTCTTCCGAACCCTTCTGCTTTTCGTCGCGCCCTTCTTCATAGACGGCCAGGAAACCGTCGAAGGTGACCACCTGGCCGGTGGCGCGCAGGCCGGTCTGGCCGTCGGGCGTCTCGATCTCGACCGTGGTGCGGTCCAGACGCGCGGCCTCCATCTGCGAGGCGACCATCCGCTTCCAGATCAGTTCGTAAAGGCGCTGCAGATCGGAATCGAGACGCACGGAATCGGGATGGCGCGCGATGTTGGTGGGCCGGATCGCCTCGTGCGCCTCCTGGGCGTTCTTGGCCTTGACCTTGTAGAAGCGCGGTTCGGATGGGACGTAGGCGGGGCCGTATTCCTTGCCGATCACTTCGCGGGCCTGGGCCAGACCTTCCGGGCTGACCGAGACGCCGTCGGTCCGCATATAGGTGATCAGACCGCCGGTCTCATCGACGCCTTCATACAGTTTCTGCGCCGCCTGCATGGTGCGTTGGGCGGTGAAGCCCAGCTTGCGCGAGGCTTCCTGTTGCAGGGTCGAGGTGGTGAAGGGCGGCGAGGGATTGCGGCGGACCGGCTTCTTCTCGACCGAGTTGATGGTGAAGTCGCCAGCGTTGATCGCGGCGCGCGCGGCGCTGGCCGTGGCTTCGTCCTTGATGTCCAGACGCTGCACGCGCTTTCCGGCGTGCTTGACCAGACGGGCGGTGAACGGCGGGCTGTCGGCGTTCAGGTCGGCCTCGATGGACCAGTATTCCTGAGGCTTGAACTTCTCGATCTCCATTTCGCGATCGACGACGATGCGAAGGGCGACCGATTGCACGCGTCCGGCCGAACGCGCGCCCGGCAGCTTGCGCCACAGGACCGGCGACAGGGTGAAACCGACCAGATAGTCCAGCGCGCGGCGGGCCAGATAGGCCTCGACCAGCTCCATATCCAGCTGGCGCGGATTGGCCATGGCCTCCAGCACGGCGGACTTGGTGATGGCGTTGAAAGTGACGCGTTCGACGTGAGTGTCCTTCAGCGCCTTCTTCTTGTTCAGGACTTCCAGAACGTGCCAGCTGATCGCTTCCCCTTCGCGGTCGGGGTCGGTCGCCAGGATGACGCGGTCGGCGCGCTTGGCGGCCTCGGCGATCTCCGACAGGCGCTTGGCGCCCTTGGCGTCCGCCTCCCAATGCATTGAAAAGTCGTCGTCGGGCAGGACCGAGCCATCCTTGGACGGCAGGTCGCGGACGTGACCATATGAAGCCAGGACCTCGTAGTCCGAGCCCAGGTATTTATTGATGGTCTTGGCCTTTGCGGGGCTCTCGACGATGACGAGGTTCATGATTGGTTCGGTCTCGGGAAGGGGCGCGAACGTGGTTGGAGCGGAGCCGCGTGTCAATCGTCGGCTGCATCACGCACGTATAGGTAGTTTTAATCTGAATATGTGCTTGTATAGGTTGTCGGACTGATTCCAAGAGTTATAGCCATGGCGACCGCTCATCCCGGACCCCGCTCAAAGCCGCCTGCACCTCTGTCGCCGGGTTCGCCCCAATTCCCCACGCGCCATTATATAGGGGCCATGTGCCTGGAGATGGCGCGCATGGCCAAGGAGGATGGCGACGAGGTGTTGGCTGACGTCTTGCGCAAGGCGGCGCAGGAAGCGGGCGCGCCTAGAGCCTAGGACGCGCTGAGCGTCGTCTGAATCGAGACGCCGTTCTTGATCGCCAGGGTGACCGGCGTGCGTTCCGCCACGTCGGCCAGGCGCGCCTTCTGTTCATCGGACAGCGGGCCTGACGGAACCAATACCCGGTCGATTCGCGGCGGCTGCTCTCCACCTCGGTATTCCAGGCGGACTTCCAGCGCTTCCAGCGGCCATTCCTTCTTGTCGGCATACATCTTCAACGTGATGGCCGTACAGGCGCCAAGCGCCGACACCAGCAGGTCGAACGGAGCCGGACCGGCGTCCTGACCGCCCAGCCGCTCCGGCTCGTCCGCTGTGAAGCTGTGCTGCAGATCGCCGCCCGTGGCGATGCGGGTGACGTAGCGGGTCGCGCCGATGTGTGCTGTCGCTAGAGCCATATTGTCCTTCCCGAGCCTGTTCGACCCAAGATGGCGCCGTTCAGGCGCATCGCCAACAGACGCTCCGTGGGCAGGGAGGATTTCTCAATCCGATCAAATACCTGAGTGGCTCCGCGGGTAGGATTCGAACCTACGACCAGCCGATTAACAGTCGGCTGCTCTACCACTGAGCTACCGCGGAACTGCTCTGGACTTATCTAAGTTGGGAGCTGGAAGCTCAACCATATCAAACACCCGAGTGGCTCCGCGGGTAGGATTCGAACCTACGACCAGCCGATTAACAGTCGGCTGCTCTACCACTGAGCTACCGCGGAACTGCTCGGGAGCGGCGCTATAGCAGTGCCCGTTCGATTCGTGCAACGGGAAAAGTGCGCCATGAATCAGTTCGTCGTCTCCGATCCTCAGGATCCCCGCATCGCCGCCTTCCGCGATATCCGTGAACGTGACCTGACGGGCCGCGAAGGCCTGTTCATTGCTGAGGGCGAGGTGGTTGTGCGCGTGCTGGCGTCCGACGCCTCGCAATGCAGACCGCGTGCCCTGCTGCTGGCCGAGAAGCGGGTGGCGGCGCTGGCGGACGTTATCGCCGCCCTGCCGGACGACGCGCCAGTCTATGTTGCGGCTCAGGACGTGCTGGATCAGATCGCAGGATTTCACCTGCATCGGGGCATACTGGCCCTGGGCGAAAAGCCGCCGGTGCTGTCGCTGGACGCCATGCTGGGCGAGGTGAGGGCGCAGGATGTGTTCGTCGTCGCCAGCGGCATCGGCAATCATGACAATATGGGCGGGCTGTTCCGCAATGCGGCGGCGTTCGGGGCGCGGGCGGTGCTGCTGGACGGCGGCTGCTGCGATCCCTTTTATCGCAAGTCCATCCGCGTCTCGGTCGGCGCGGTGCTTAGGACGCCGTTCGTGGTGATGGACCGGGCGCAGACCATCACCGAAGCCCTGCAGGCGGCGGGCGTCGATGTTCTGGCCCTGACGCCTTCCGCGACCCAGACGCTGGCGGACTATCGGCGCAAGGGCCCGGCGGCGGTGGTTTTAGGCTCTGAGGGCCCAGGCCTGCCCCGCAGCGTCATCGAAAGCTGCACGGCGGTGGGCATACCGATGGCGGGTGGATTCGATTCGCTGAATGTCGCCGCGACCAGCGCCGTAGCCCTGCATCACCTGCAATGGGCGCGGGGTTGATCCCGCTCGCGTGATTTGACGGCGGGGAAGGGGCGGCGTTTCGTCAGTCCATGATCGTGCTCGCTCTTTTGACCGCCTTGCAGATCGCGCCGGAGGCGGCGGACGAGGTTGCGCGGTGGCGCGAATGCGTCACCCGGCACGCTGCGCCCGGACAGCCGTTGCGGCGAATGCCCGCCGCGACGGTGGACGCGGCCTTGGAGCAATGCGCCCCTGAGCAGGAAGCAGCGAGGCGACGGATCGAATCGGAACTCAGACATGGAGAGAATCGCCGAGGGCGTCGTCAGGCCGCGCAGGAAGCGCTGCGGGTCACTCTGGAAATCCGCCAGGAGATTCGCCGCAGTCTGATCCGGCAGGTGCGCGCCAATGATCCGGGGCTGGGGCCGAACGGCTGATCGGGCGGCAGAAACGAAAAAGGCGCGGACCGTGGGGTCCGCGCCTTTTCTGTATCGCAATGGAGGCCTGACCGGGAATCGAACCCGGGTGCAAGGATTTGCAGTCCTCTGCGTCACCACTCCGCCATCAGGCCGCTTTTGATCCCCGTTTTTTGCGGGGGCGGTCATCGCGAGGGGCGTTCGCTATCAGATCGGATTGTCCGCTGCAACGCACGGACCTATAAGCGCGGCAGAATTCCTCCCGGATCATCGTCAAAGGCTGTTTACAGATGGATTTCACCGCAGAGCGCAAGGCTATGGTCGACTCGCAGGTGCGGGTGAACGACGTGACTGAGCGCGCGATTCACCTGGCCATGCTGGCCGTGCCGCGCGAATCATTCTGTGCGCCTGACCGCGCCTTCGCCGCCTATTCCGAAGAAGCCGTCGTCATCGCGGGCGAGCGTCGCCTGATGCCGGCGCGTGATGTGGCCAAGCTGTTGCAGGCCGCCGATGCGCGCGAAGGCGAGAAGGCGTTGGCCATCGCGGCCCCTTACGCCGCCGCCGTCCTGGCCCGCATGGGCCTGAGCGTCACTGCGCAGGAAGCCGATCAGGCCGTGTTCGATGTCGTGGGCGAGGCCCTGGCCGCCGAAGGCGTGGCCACGGTGGTTGCGCCGTTGGACCAGCCGACGGGCGAGGGCTGGGACGTGATCGTCTGCGAGGGCGGCGTCGCCGCCCTGCCGGAAAGCTGGGGCGCGGCGCTGCGTCCGGGCGGTCGCATCGTGGCGGTTGAGCGCCGCGGCGCCGTGGGCAAGGCCGCCCTGTATGTGAAGGGCCGTGAAGGCCTGTCACGACGTGAACTTTTCGATTCGTCGCCCGCGGTTCTTGCAGCCCTGACGCCTGCGCCTACCTTCGCGCTGTAATCGTTTTTGCGGCTGCGAAGGAAATCGCGGCCGCGAGCGTGAAAAAAACTTAACTGGCGTATGGTCGAGTGAGGCCGCAGTTACGCTGGCGTAACATCGGGCGCTCCTGGGGGAGCGTCAGGCAAGGACGGACAATGTTGAAACGCTCGCGTGTGCTGGCCTCGGCCGCTGTGGTGGCTCTTGTGAGCGGATTGGACGCGCCTGCGTGGGCCGAAACCCTGCAGGAAGCGATTGCTCTGGCCTATCGCACCAATCCCAATCTGTTGGCCCAGCGCGCCAACCAGCGCGCTCTGGACGAGACGGTGGTGCAGGCTCGTTCGGGCCTGCGCCCCACGCTCAGCGCTTCGGCCGGCGCCAACTACACCCGCACCTGGGCGCCGGACACGACCGTCAACGGCGTGACCATTGCGGGCGACACCGACACGAACGGCGGCAACGTCGGCGTCAGTGTCTCGCAGAACCTGTGGACCGCAGGCCGCACCACCCGCGCCATCGACCAGGCCCGCGCCAATGTGCTTGCTGGCCGCGAGAACCTGCGTGATATCGAACAGACGGTCCTGCTGTCGGTGATCCAGGCCTATGTGAACGTGTCGCGCGACATGGAGATCCTGCGCATCCGCCAGGAAAACCTGACCGTGCTGCAACGCCAGCTTCAGGAAACCAGCGCCCGTTTCGAAGTGGGTGAGATCACCCGCACCGACGTCGCCCAGGCCGAGGCCTCGCTGGCGCAGTCCGAGGCCGACCTGGCCAACGCCCAGGCGCAACTGTCGTCGTCGCGCGCGGCCTATGCCGCCGTGATCGGCCAGTCGCCGACTGATCTGGAAGCGGCTCCGGCCCTGCCTGCAGTGCCGACGGACTTCGACGCCGCGATGGAGACGGCGCTGGGCCGCAATCCGGGTGTTCTGGCCGCCATCTACAACCAGCAGGGCGCCGAGGCCGCTGTCGCCGCCGCCCGTTCCGAGTATCTGCCGTCGGTTCGCGCCACCGCCTCCTACGGCGGTTCGACCAATGATCTTGGCGATCTGGGCGAACTGACCGACCGTCGCAGCTTCCAGGCGGGGGCGACCCTGTCGGTGCCGCTGTTCACCGGCGGCCTGAACCAGTCGCGCGTCGCCCAGGCGCTGGAGCGCGCCAACGCGGCCCAGATCGGCGTTGAGGGTCAGCGTCGTGCGGTGTTGCAGGACGTCAGCACGGCCTATGCGCAGGTTCTGTCGACCCGCTCTGGCGTCGCGGCGGGCAACGAAGCGGTTCGCGCCGCATCGGTCGCCGCCGAAGGCGTGCGCCAGGAGGCCCAGGTCGGCCTGCGCACCACGCTGGACGTGCTGCAGCAGGAAGTGACCCTGCGTTCGGCCCAGACCGCTTTGGCCAACGCCAAGGCGGCCGAATATGTCGCACGCGCCTCGCTGTTGAAGGCCATGGGCCAGTTGGAAGGTCCGAACCTGAATGCGGATCTGGACGTCTATGACGCGAAGGCGAACTATGACCACGTCCGCAATCGCGGCGCCTTGCCTTGGGACGGCGTGATCGAGGCGCTGGATCGCGTGGCCTCGCCCCCGATCGTCGCCGCCAGCGACGCGCCGGACGCCCCGATCGACAGCCAACTGAAGGGTGAGGTTGTGCGGACCGCCCCGCGCAACTGAAGCTTTGGGGGCTGAAGTCCCCTAAAACGCCCGTTGATTCTGACGGGCGTTGATGCGACGACAACAGATCGGCGTCGGGTTTTCGCCCGGCGCCGTTTTTCTTCCGGCCTTCCACAAGGTTTAGACATGACCGATCAGTCCGCTCAGGAACCCACGATGGAAGAGATCCTGGCGTCGATCCGCCGGATCATTTCTGAAGATGAGGCCCCGGCTGAAACCCCGCCTGCAGCCGTGGCGCCGGAACCCGCGCCCGAGCCGGTTGCGCCTGCTGAACCCGTTCACGAGATCGCGGCCGAAGCCGTCGAGGACGATGTGCTGGAGCTGACGGACCGTTATGAGGCGCCCGCTGCGGAAAGCATCGGCGATCTGGACGTAGTCGACGTTACGCCTGAACCGGAGCCCGAACCTTACTACGCCGAGCCCGCGCCGGCGCCCGTCTATGCCCGCGAGCCTGAGCCTGCGCCCGCCCCGGAACCCGCGCCGACCTATGACGCCCTGGTCGGTGAAAGCGCCGCCGCCAGCGCCGCGTCGGCCTTCGCCGGCCTGGCCGCCAGCTTCAAGAAGCCGGAACCCGCGCCAGCCGCAACGAGCGATCTGCCGTTCGTCAGCGGCAACACGGTCGAGGCCATGGTCGGCGAAATGCTGCGCCCGCTGTTGAAACAGTGGTTGGACGCCAACCTGCCGGGGATCGTTCAAGACGCTGTGCAAAAGGAAGTCGAACGCATCGCGCGCAGCGCCTAGCCCTTCAGTTGACCGCAGACTATTTGAGGGGCGGCTCCCGCAGGAGCCGCCCTTTCTCATTCGAGACCAGATGATGCTTGAGAAGACCTTCGAACCCCAGGCCGCCGAGCCACGCCTTTACGCCCAATGGGAGGAAAGCGGCCTGTTCGCGCCCCGCGCCGCCGCCCAGACGGACGGAGCGGCCGACGCCTATTCGATCGTCATTCCGCCGCCGAACGTGACGGGCAGCCTGCATATCGGCCATGCGCTGAACAATACGCTGCAGGACATCCTGGCCCGTTATCACCGCATGAAGGGCAAGGCCGTGCTGTGGCTGCCCGGCACGGACCATGCAGGCATCGCGACCCAGATGGTGGTCGAGCGCCAACTGGCGGCGGGCGGCAATATCGGCCGTCGCGACATGGGCCGCGACGCCTTCATCGAGAAGGTGTGGGAGTGGAAGGCCGAATCGGGCGGCACGATCGTTCGCCAACTGCGCCGCCTGGGCGCGTCGTGCGACTGGTCGCGTGAACGGTTCACGCTGGACGAGGGGCTGAACGCCGCCGTCCGCAAGGTCTTCGTGCAGCTGCACAAGGATGGCCTGATCTATCGCGACAAGCGTCTGGTGAACTGGGACCCCCATTTCCAGACCGCCATCTCGGACCTGGAGGTCGAGCAGCGCGAGGTGGACGGCGCCTACTGGCACTTCGCCTATCCGTTGGCCGATGGCGTGACCTATGAACACCCCGTCGCCTTCGATGAGGACGGCAAGGCCACCGAGTTCGAAACCCGCGACTTCATCGTCGTGGCCACGACCCGGCCCGAGACCATGCTGGGCGACACCGGCGTTGCGGTTCACCCCGAGGACGAGCGTTACGCGGGTCTGGTGGGCAAGTTCGTGACCCTGCCGATCACCGGCCGCCGCATCCCCATCGTCGCTGACGACTATGCCGATCCGACCAAAGGTTCGGGCGCGGTGAAGATCACGCCTGCGCACGACTTCAACGACTTCGGCGTGGGCAAGCGGGCAGGGCTGGCGGCCTTGAATATTCTGGACGCCTTCGCCCGCATCGTCGCTGATGACGTGCCGGAAATCCCTGCCGAACTGGTCGGTCTGGACCGCTTCGCCGCGCGCAAGGCCATCGTCGCCCGCGCTGAAGAAGACGGCTGGCTGCGCGAGATCGAGAAGACCAAGCATGTCGTCCCGCACGGCGACCGCTCGGGCGTGGTCATCGAGCCGTGGCTGACGGACCAGTGGTACGTTGACGCCCACACACTGGCCCAGCCCGCGCTTGCCGCAGTCGAGGCCGGCGCGACGGTGTTTGAGCCGAAATCCTACGAGAAGATCTACTTCGAGTGGCTGCGCAACATCGAGCCGTGGTGCATTTCGCGCCAGCTGTGGTGGGGCCACCGCATCCCGGCCTGGTACGGTCCGAACGGCGAAATCTATGTCGCCGAGACGGAAGCCGACGCCCGCGAACAGGCGATGGCCGACTATGACTCCGAAGTCGTCCTGACCCAGGACGAGGACGTTCTGGACACCTGGTTCAGCTCGGCCCTGTGGCCGTTCTCGACCATGGGCTGGCCCGAGAAGACCGAGGATCTGGAGCGGTTCTATCCGACCAGCGACCTGGTCACGGCGGCGGACATCATCTTCTTCTGGGTCGCCCGGATGATGATGATGGGCCTTCATTTCATGGACGGCGAAGTTCCCTTCAAGCGCGTGATCATCAATGGTCTGGTCCGCGACGAGAAGGGTCAGAAGATGTCGAAGTCCAAGGGCAACGTCATCGACCCCCTGGGCATCATCGACGAACTGGGCGCCGACCCCTTGCGGTTCACCATGGCCATCCTGTCGGGCACGCGCGACATCAAGTTGTCGAAACAGCGGATCGAGGGATACCGCAACTTCGGCACCAAGCTGTGGAACGCCGCCCGCTTCAGCCAGATGAACGAGGCGCGCCGCGTCGAGGGCTTTGATCCCGCCGCTGTGGAACAGACGATCAACCGCTGGATCCGTGGCGAACTGACCAAGGCCGAACGCGCCGTGTCAGAGGCCATCGAGGGCGGCCGGTTCGATGACGCAGCGGGCGTGCTTTACCGCTTCGTCTGGAACGTCTTCTGCGACTGGTATCTGGAACTGGCCAAGCCGGTCTTCAACGGCGCCGATGAAGCCGCCAAGGCCGAGACGCGGGCCATGACCGCCTGGACGCTGGACCAGACGCTGAAGCTGCTGCACCCGGTCATGCCCTTCATCACTGAAGAGCTGTGGGCGGAACTCGGCAAGGAAGGCCCGGCGCGCGACGGTCTGCTGATCGGCGCCGAATGGCCGGCCCTGCCGGACGCCTTCGTCGACGCCTCGGCCGAGGCCGAGATTGGCTGGCTGGTCGATCTGGTCGGTGAAATCCGCGGCCTGCGGGCGGAGATGAACGTGCCGCCGTCGGCCAAGCCGCCGCTGGCCTTCGTCGCACCCGACGCCGCGACCGCCGAGCGGATCACCCGTCACCGAGACCTGATCCTGACTCTGGGCCGTGTGTCCGAGGTCGGTTCGGCGGATGCTGCGCCGACGGGCGCTGTGACCTTCGTGTCCGGCGGTTCGACCATCGCCCTGTCCCTGGCGGGCATCATCGACCTGACCGCCGAACGGGCGCGTCTGGAGAAGGAAATCGCCGCCTTCGACAGCGACATCGGCCACGTGAACAAGAAGCTGGGCAACCCCAACTTCGTCTCGCGCGCCGCGCCGGAAGTAGTGGACGAGCAGCGCGCCAAGCTGGCCGAGGCAGAGGCCGGCAAGGTCAAGCTGCAGGCCGCGCTGGCGCGCCTCAGCGAGATCGGGTGAAGGCCCGCATCGACCAGCTTCTGGTCACGCGCGGTCTGTTCGACAGCCGTGCGCGGGCCAGGGCGGCGATCGAGGCCGGTCTGGTCGTCGCCGATGGCGTGACGGTGCAGAAGCCGTCCGAGCAGATCGCCGAGGACGCGGTGCTGGAGGCCCAGCCTGCGCACCGCTGGGTCGGGCGCGGCGCCTTGAAGCTGGATCACGCCCTGGGTCTGTGGCCTGTCGCGGTTGAGGGTCGAGTGGCGCTGGACGTCGGGGCCTCGACCGGCGGCTTCACCGAGGTCTGTCTGGATCGTGGCGCGGCCAAGGTTTTCGCCGTCGATGTGGGCTATGGCCAGATGCATGATCGGGTCGTCAGCGATCCGCGCGTCGTCAATCTGGAGCGTACCGATGCGCGGGACCTGACGAATGAGGTGATCCCGCAGTCGCCGTCCCTGATCGTATGCGACGCCAGCTTCATCAGCCTGTCGAAAGTGCTGCCTGCGGCCTTGGCTCTGGCGGCGGACGACGCCGATCTGGTGACGCTGGTCAAACCTCAGTTCGAGGCGGATGGCCCAGGCGGCGTCGGCAAGAAGGGCGTGGTCAAGGATCGTGAGGCCCAGACGGCGGCGGTGCAGCGCGTCGCGGACTGGCTGGAAGGCGTCGGCTGGGCCGTGCAGGCCACGACCGAAAGCCCGATCACCGGAGGCGACGGCAATGTCGAGTTCCTGCTATGGGCCAAACACGGCCTCAAGTAGCGCGACCGCGCGGTAGGCCCAGCAACATGCGCCTCAAGCAGCGCGACCGCGCGGTAGGCGCCCCAAAAAATGGAGAAACCGCCGAAGGATTGATCCTCCGGCGGCTCCCGTCACGTCGTCGATCGACAGGGGGGCTGATTATTAATCGACGACGCGATAGCGGCCGTACTGGTCGGGGCAGGTCCGCACATAGCGGGTGTCGCGACGACCATCCGGCAGACGGATTTCGCTCTCGGCGAGACGGCATCCATCTGAATTCTGGTAGGACTGAACCGGCTGCGACCGGTCGTTGTAATAGCCGCGGTCATCGCGGGCGTAGTCGTTACGGTCGTACTGGTCGTAGCCGTAGCTGTAGCCCTGATCGCCCGCGTAACGGTTGTCGTAATAGCCGTAGGTCTGCTGGCTGTAGCCATACTGGGGCTGGGTGTAGACCGGCTGGCGGTTGTAATAGCCGCCGCCCTGATAGCCCTGGTTATAGTAGCCGTCCTGACGATAGTCGCAGTTGTCCGAGCTGCTGCGGCCTACTTGAGAGCCGATCAGGGCGCCGACGACGCCGCCCAGGACGCTGCCCTCGGTGCGGCGGCCTCGTGCAGCCAGTTGTGAGCCGATCACGGCGCCCGCGCCGCCGCCGATGACGGCGCCCGCGCCGGTGCGGCCCTGACGTTGGGTCTGGCACGGATCATACTGATAGCCGCGGTTGTCATAGTTGTACGGGCGGCCATAGGCGCCGGTGCCGTAGTTCTGGGTGTAGCCGTAGCTCTGGGCTTCGGCGGCCATCGGCGCGGCCAGGCCTGCGAAGGCGAGGGCGGCGGCCAGTGAGACAATCTTCGTGCGCATTTGGTTTGAACCCCTTCGAGGATCGGACGCGTTCCGTAACCGGAGAACGGCTGAACCCCGTGTCTGTTGCAGTGAGATGTAGATGACCGAAGCTGAACGCTATTTGAGCGGATTGTTCATCTTCGTTCATCTTGCGGGTGAAATTGGCTGGGTTGGCGTGATGGGGCGGGACGGCTAGAAGCCCGCCGATGGAAATCTTGAGCATCGACCGCGTCGGCGGGCAGGGCGATGGCGTCGCCAATACGCCGAACGGGCCGGTCTTCGTGCCCCTGACATTGCCGGGCGAGACTGTCCGGGCGGTGGTGACAGACGGCCGCGCCGAACAGATCGAGATCGTGACCGTCAGCGCGGACCGGATTGCGCCGGTGTCGCCCCAGTATGGCGATTGCGGCGGGTGTTCGCTGCAGCACTGGGCGGCTGAGCCGTATCTGGGCTGGAAGCGCGAGCAGGTGCGGCTGGCCCTGGCGCGTGAAGCGATCGAGACCGAGATCGAGGCGACCGTGGCGACGCCAGCGGGTACGCGTCGCCGGGTGGCGCTGCATGCGCGGCGGATGCCGGACGGGCGGGTGGCGTTGGGCTTCAAGGCGCGTCGGTCGTGGCGTCTGGTCGAGGTGACGGCCTGTCCCATCGCCGATCCGCGTATCGTGGCGGCCATCCCGATGCTGGCCGAGGTGGCGGCGCCCCTGCTGGAGCATCCGAAATCCGCGCCGAGCCTGCATGTGACCTGGACCCTGTCGGGGCTGGATGTTGACGTGACGGGGGTGGAGCGTCGCACGGGCGGCCTGTCCGGCGACGCCCAGATGCGGGCGATTGCGGCGGCGCAGCGGGCCGATCTGGCGCGGCTGAGTCTGGCGGGCGACGTCATGATGATGGCGCGCCAGCCCAAGGTGGCGTTCGGTCCGGCGACCGTGCCCCTGCCTGCGGGCGGCTTCCTGCAGGCGGTGCCGGAGGCCGAGGCGGCGATGGTGTCGCGCGCCCTGGCGGCGGTTAAGGGGGCCAAAAAGATCGCGGACCTGTTCTGCGGCGCGGGGACATTCACTTTCCCGTTGGCGACCGTGGCGCCGGTGATCGCGGCGGATGCGTCCAAGCCGGGCATCGACGCGCTGAAGATCGGCGTCGGTTCGGCCAAGGGGATGAAGGCGATCACGGCGGAGGCACGCGACCTGTTCCGTCGTCCGCTGACACCGTTTGACCTGAAGGGCTGCGACGCCATTGTGTTCGACCCGCCGCGCGCCGGGGCGATTGAGCAGACGGCCCAGATCGCCGACACCAAGGCCAGCGTGGTCGTGGGCGTGTCGTGCAATCCGCAGACGTTTGCGCGGGATGCGCGGGTGCTGCTCGACAAGGGCTTCCGTCTGGAGACGGTGACGCCGGTGGACCAGTTCCTGTGGTCGGCGCACGTCGAACTGGTCGGTATTTTCAGACGATAGGCGTGAGCACATGAGCGATCAGGATTTCGATGAGGACGGCGGCGGGTTCGACGCCGACGACTGGAGCCGGCTGAAGCCGTTCACCGGCGCGGTGGCGACGCTGGACGACGTGCAGGCGCGCCGGGCGGTGTTCGCCCTGGGCGAGACGGACGATCCGCGCGTAATCGACATGGACCTGCCCCAGCCGGTTATCTGGTGGGAGGAAGACGGCGAACAGGCGGCGGTCATCGTCCAGGCCGAGACCCATCTGGGTAAGGACGGCGAAGAGATGCAGGTGCTGGGCCTGATCCTGCCGGACGGGGAGGGGGCCGTAGCCCTGATGGAGGACGTCGATCTGGTCGACGACACTGATCCGACCTGGCGCGATCTGGTGACCCGGGCCATCGATCCGTCGGCAGCGGACGAGGACTAGCCGAAAAGTTCAAGCTGAGGCCGGGCCTCGGGCGGGACGCGGAACTGGGTTTCGTCCAGCAGGGCGCGGGGCGTGTCCAGACCATAGCGTTTGATCGCAGCCTTGAAGCGGGCGGCGATCAGGTCGGCGACGGGGCCTGAGCCCTTCATCCGCTGCGAGAAGTCGGGGTCATAGTCGCGGCCCCCGCGCGTCTGGCGGACCAGTGACATGACGCGGGCGGCGCGGTCGGGCCGGGCGTCGGCCAGCCATTCGCGGAACAGATCCTTGATCTCCAGCGGCAGGCGCAATGTGACATACATGGCCGAGGTCGCCCCGGCCTTGGCGGCGGCCTCAAGCACCGATTCCAGCTCATGATCGTTGAGGCCAGGAATGACGGGGGCGAAGCCGACCCCGACCGGACAGCCTGCGTCGGCCAGTTTGCGGATCGCCTCCAGCCGTTTGGCGGGGGTTGAGGCGCGCGGCTCCATCGTTCGGGCCAGACTGCGGTCCAGGGTGGTGATGGAGACCATGGCGGAGGCCAGTCCCTGTTTGCCCATCGGTCCCAGAATGTCGGCGTCGCGCCCGATCAGCACCGACTTGGTGATGATGGTGAAGGGATGGTTGTAGCGCCGCATGACCTCAAGGATCGAGCGGGTGGATTTCAGTGTCCGCTCAACCGGCTGATAGGGGTCCGTGTTGCCGCCTATGTGGATTCGCTTGCATCGATATTTGGGTGCGAGGAACGCCTGTTCCAGCAGACCTGCGGCCTCGGGCTTGAAGAAGATCCGGCTCTCGAAATCCAGGCCCGGGGATAGGCCCATCCAGGCATGGGACGGACGGGCGTAACAGTAGATGCAGCCATGTTCGCAACCTTTGTACGGGTTGATGGAGCGGTCGAAGCCAATGTCCGGACTGTCGTTCCGGGCAATGATGGTGCGCGCGTGTTCGGGGGTGAGGATGGTGCGCAACGGCGCGGGCGCGGCGTCATCGCCGGTCCAGCCGTCGTCAAAGGCCTCGGACTGATTTGTCTCGTAGCGGCCGGTCGCATTCGAACGCGCGCCTCTTCCCTTTGCGGCTTCCATGTCCTGACGATGGAACGAGTTTCAGAACAAAGCAAGAACATTTTGGACGTGCAGAGGCGCCCGCCGCCGCGGGGCGTGGGTTGGGGCAGGCGGAAAGCCCAAATGGAGGGCTGGGCGGGGCACCGGGCCTTCGCCCGGAGTGTGATTTTAGAATTACCGTTTCGACGAAGGTTTGACGCCCCGCGCGAATGGTTGGCCTGCAAGCTCGGGGCGCTGAATGGTGGCGGTCTTATCGCCTAACCCCATAAGCCTGCGACGGGCTGGCGGCTCCTGCGAGAACCGTCCAGGTGCAGCCGAGTATCCCCCTCGACCCTCCGACGACGCTTCAGACGCTGAACCGTGTCCAGCCGATAAGTCGCCCTCGACGCGGGTTGTCGCAAACCCGCCCCCGCTCCATCCGCTCCCGCCGCCGCAAGGTCGCAGGCCTTACGAGCCCTCCGGGCGACGGGACGTTGTCAGCATAAGGGATGCGGAAGGTCAGGCGCGTAGATTGGATTGGGATTGAGATAGGCGTTGGAAACGCTGGGATCGAGCAGCGTCATTGTGTGAGTTGGAGCGAAATACCCAGCACTGCACCCACTTTCGTCATTCCGGCGTAGGGCCGCTTGGCCCGAAGACCCGGAACCCAGCGGCGCGCGGGAGCGCGAACCTGTCGATGGTTCGATCTTTGAACAGGTTGCGGCGGATGGATTTCGCCTTCGGCGCCGCTAGGTTCCGGGTCTCCGCTACGCTGCGCCCGGAATGACGAAAGAAGCGATGAGGCACCACCGCTCCACCACAGCACCCGATTCGACGGTACGCCGTCAGCGCAAAACCCGCCCAGTTTTTGCCGCGCTGCACACAGGATTTTCCGCAGCTTCCGACCGTCGAATGGGGTGGTTTCGGAATAAAATATCGTTTCAAGTCAAAAAAAGACGCGAAGTTCGAAGATTTCTAGCTATGCAGCACGCCGAACGGCGTTGGCTCCTCCCGACGCTGGCTAGCCTGACGGAGTGCGACTTGACCCAGATCGACGAAAAGCTCGAGCCTATCTTGGCGGAAGTGCTGCGCCGGAACGCGGGCGAAGCCGAGTTCCATCAGGCGGTGCGCGAAGTGCTGGAAAGCCTGGGCCGGGTCGTGGCCAAACATCCGAACTATGCCGACGATGCCCTGATCGAACGCATCTGCGAGCCGGAACGCCAGATCATCTTCCGCGTGCCGTGGGTCGATGACGCCAATCAGGTGCAGATCAACCGCGGCTTCCGCGTGCAGTTCAACTCGGGCCTGGGTCCGTACAAGGGCGGCATCCGCTTCCACCCGTCAGTAAACCTGGGGATCATCAAGTTCCTGGGCTTTGAGCAGATCTTCAAGAACGCCCTGACCGGCCTGCCGATCGGCGGCGGCAAGGGCGGGTCGGACTTCAATCCGCGCGGTCGCTCGGACGGCGAGATCATGCGTTTCTGTCAGTCGTTCATGACCGAGCTGTACCGCCACCTGGGCGAATATACCGACGTACCCGCAGGCGACATCGGCGTGGGCGCGCGCGAGATCGGCTTCATGTTCGGCCAGTACAAGCGCCTGACCAACCGCTATGAGGCGGGCGTCCTGACAGGCAAGGGACTGGTCTATGGCGGATCGCGCGCCCGGACCGAGGCGACCGGCTATGGCACGGTCTATTTCGTCGAGCGGATGCTGGGCACCAAGGGAATCGCGATGGAGGGCAAACGCGCCATCGTCTCCGGCTCGGGCAATGTGGCCATCTATGCGATCGAGAAGGTCCAGGCGTTTGGCGGCAAGGTCGTCGCCTGTTCGGACTCCAACGGCTATGTCGTCGACGAGCAGGGTATCGATCTGGATCTGGTCAAGCAGATCAAGGAAAAGTCGCGCGGTCGGATCTCGGAATATGTGGCCTTGCGCGGCGCGGGCGCCCACTATGTCGAGGGCGGCTCCATCTGGGATGTTGCGGGCGACATCGCCCTGCCTTGCGCCACCCAGAACGAGCTGACGGGCCACGACGCCAGGCAACTGGTCGCCAATGGCGTGCTGGCGGTGGGCGAGGGGGCGAACATGCCCTGCACGCCGGAAGCCGTGCGTATCTTTCAGGAAGCGGGCGTCATGTTTGCGCCGGGCAAGGCCGCCAATGCCGGCGGCGTCGCCACCTCGGCCCTGGAGATGCAGCAGAACGCCTCGCGCGACAGCTGGAGCTTCGAGGACACCGAGGCGCGACTGGCGACAATCATGCACTCGATCCACGATCGCTGCGCCGAGACGGCGGACGAATACGGCGTGCCGGGCGACTATGTGCTGGGCGCCAACATCACCGGCTTCGTGCGGGTGGCCGAGGCCATGCGCGCCTTCGGCGTGATCTGATGAAAAGACGGACGGCGGTGCGTCATGGCGCCGCCGTCCTTGCCCAGCCCGCCGGGTTGATTTGACGGCGTGATTTTATCCGGGCAATTCGGGGCCTCGAACGAGGAGCCGAAGATGATCCCCACTTTCGACATGCAGTGCGCGGCCTTTTCCGGTCAGCGTCTGATCGCCGAAGGGCGGCCGCAGGACGTGTTGGATGCAGTCAAGGCGGCGACGGACGCAGGCGAGGGCGTGCTGGTCTTCGATCTGGCGAGCGGTCATGCCGTCGAGTTCGATCTGCGCGGCGATCTGGAGACGGCGCTGGCGCGGCTGCCGGTCGCGGCGCCTGAGCCCAAGAAGGGACCAGGGCGGCCCCGGCTGGGGGTGACGGCGCGCGAGGTGACCCTGTTGCCGCGTCACTGGGACTGGCTGGCCGGTCAGCCGGGCGGCGCCTCGGCGGCCCTACGCAAGATGGTCGAGGCGGCGATGCGCGAGGCCGAGGGGCCGGATCGGGCGCGCCGCGCGCAAGAGGCGGCCTATCGGTTCATGACCGCGCTGGCTGGGGACCTGGCCAACTATGAAGAGGCTGTGCGGATGTTGTTCGCAGGCGACCGCACCGGGTTTGCGGCGGCGACCGTCGATTGGCCCCAGGGCCTGCGCGACACAGCGCGGGGCATGGCGGAGCCCAGCTGGGCGGTCAGGCCGCCAGAGGCTGTCTGAAGCTCTGCTGCACCACGCGGTGGAGGTCGTCGATCTCTATGGGCTTTCGCAGAACCCCGTCGGCCCCCGCCTGCATGTAGCGGGCGACGTCGTCCTCGAACACATTGGCCGTCAGCATATGGACCAGGGCGCGGGGGCGACCAGCGGCGGCCTCGGTCGCGCGGATGGCGGTCAGGGCCGTGATGCCGTCCATGACGGGCATCATCGCATCCATCAGCACCAGGTCGAATGAAGCGTCGGACAGAGCGTCCAGCGCCTCCTTGCCGTTCTCGACAAAGACCAGGTTGATGTCGAACGGCTCCAGCAGCAGGGCCAGCAGCTTGCGGTTGGCGGGGTGGTCCTCGGCGATCAAGATGGACGGGCGGTCATCCGCAGGCGGGCTGGCGGTCCGGTGCGGCGCCGGGGGCAGGTCGATCTCGACAGGCAGGGGGACGGCGTGGACCGTCGTGCGCTCCGCCGTGAAGCCGAACCAGAAGACAGCGCCGTGCGGCTGGGCGGCGCGGACGCCCAGATCGCCGCCCAGAGCCAGGACGCTGGCGCGGCAGATGGCCAGGCCCAGGCCTGCGCCGCCGACGGCGCGCCCGGCCTCAAGCTGCTCGAACGGCTGGAAGATGCGCTCCCGCTGGTCCTGGGGCACGCCCGGACCCTGATCGTGAACCTCGAAGCTCAGGGCGACGGCGCCGTCCGATGCGGGCTGGGCCTGGGCGACGATGCGGATCACGCCGTTCGGCGTCAGCTTCAACGCGTTGGACAGGAAGTTGATGATCACCTGTTCGACCTTGGCCACGTCCGTCTGGACGACGAAGTCCTCGGGGCGGCCCAGCAACTCCAGCTCCAGCGACAGGTTCAGCTCCTCGACGCGGGCGCCCCAGACGCGGACGATGGCCGTCAGGGTCTGGGCCAGATCGGCGGGCGCCATCTGAACCTCGGACTGGCCGGATTCGATCTTGGAGATGTCCAGCGCGCCGTTCAGCAGGCGCAGCAACATGCCGCCCGCATCCGCCATGTCGTCGATCATGCCCGCCTCCGCCGAGGGCAGGCGGCGGCGTTTCAGAACCTCGGCCAGACCCAGGACGACGTTCAGGGGTGTGCGGACCTCGTGGCTGATCATGGCCAGGAAACGGGACTTGGCCTGGTTGGCGCGTTCGGCGGCGGCGCGGTCGATCTCGGACTGAGACAGGGCGGCCTGAAGCTGTTGCGACTGTTCGGACATCTCCAGCATCAGCCGGACGGTCTCGCGGTCGGTGCGCCATTGGCGCCAGGCGGCGCTGACGACGCCGAGCGTCAGCATAAGGACCGGCATCTGCAGGGTGGGGCTGACGCCGGGTTCGATGAAGGTGATCCAGAAGATGGCGGCCATGGGGGGAACCACCGCGGCCGCGAAGCTGAGGCGGCTGGCGTGGGCCTGAAGGGCGCCGACCATCAGCACGCCCGAGATCAGCAGGATCAGGTGGATATGAAGGTCTGGCAGCAAACGCCAGGCGGCCAGCACGAACAGGCTGTTGTGCACCGCCAGCGCCAGGGTGATCGCCTCGGTCCAGCGCTTGAGCCTGAGACCGCCGCCCGGCGCATCCGGCTGCGCCAGACTGCGCCGGGTCACACGCCACAGCATGACATAGAGCGGCCCTTGCACGGCGAAGAAGCCGATGCCCCAGACCCAGCCGCTGAGCCATACGGTCAGAAAGATGACTGCAGCGACCGACGCCAGCCGCACTGGAAACAAGTCTCTGTACCGCTCCGCGTAGGCGCGAACGTACTCAGTGCTGTCAATCATGAACCAGGCCCCACTCGAACTGTGTCGTAGGGCGTGAGTCCTTAAAGAGCGATCAATCGCGGGGGGTGGCTAATGGCCGGATGTGTTGATGACGGCGGCGCGAACCTAATCGAGCCACAGGTCATGAGGTTCTGAAACCGCTTCGAAATTCGGCCCGTCCACGCTGAACCCCCGACGGCGTAGTGTCGTCGTCATCGTCGGCAAGGCGCCCCGCAGCAATTCGCCATCGGCTGCGCGGAACACCAGATAGCGGCCATTGGGCCTGACGGCGATGGGGGTGCTGCAAGACCCGCGGCCGCCATGCTGGTTCAAATCTGTGATCGGATACCAGTTGTACAGGTTATCCGCTGAGGGAAGGGGGCCGCTCGCAGGGATGCGATCTGTCAGATCAGCCAGGTCATAGTCGGCATTCTCGTCCGTCGTGACAAAACCGCCTGCGGAGAATGGCTGCTGTGGCGAACCTTTCAGGATCTCGACGGCACGGAACGTCACGGTCGATGCCTTTAACGTCTGATACTCAGCCTGATAGGCGTCATAGTCGGCGGCGATTGCGCTGGCCCATTCCGGACGTGCGCTTGCCAGGGCTTCGGCGCGTTCCTTGGCGAAAAACGTCGTGGTGTCCCAGGGCGTGATTGAATCCACCACGACCACTTCGATGAAGGCGGCGGCGGCCACCATGCGTTCGGCAAGCCGGTCGGCCTGAATTCTGAGGCCCGACTCTGAGTAGCTTGGGCTGCTGCAGGCGAGAGCAGCGGACGGCATGCAGACCAGCAGGGCCAGGCATGCCGTCAGGGCGCGCATCACCCCACCTTCACCCGTGTCGCCGCTTCGGGCAGGTCTTCGCCGAATGCGCGCTGGTAGAACTCCGCGATGGTGGGGCGTTCCAGTTCGTCGCACTTGTTCAGGAAGGTCAGGCGGAAGGACAGGGCCACATCGCCGCCGAAGATGATGGCGTTCTGGGCCCAGGTGATGACCGTGCGCGGCGACATGACTGTGGAGATGTCGCCGTTCATGAAGGCGTTGCGGGTCATGTCGGCGACGCGGACCATGGCGGCGATGCGGCGCTTGCCCTCGGCGTCCGACCACTCGGGCACCTTGGCGGCGACGATCTCGGCCTCGACGTCGTGATCGAGGTAGTTCAGCGTCGTGACGATGTTCCAGCGGTCCAGCTGGGCCTGATTGATCTGTTGCGCGCCGTGATACAGGCCCGTGGTGTCGCCCAGACCGATGGTGTTGGTCGTGGCGAACAGGCGGAAATGCTTGTTGGGGCGGATGACGCGGTTCTGGTCCAGCAGGGTCAGACGGCCCTGCGCCTCCAGCACGCGCTGGATCACGAACATGACGTCCGGGCGGCCCGCATCATATTCATCGAAGACCAGGGCGACGGGGCGTTGCAGCGACCAGGGCAGGATGCCCTCGCGGAACTCGGTGATCTGCTTGCCGTCCTTCAGGACGATGGCGTCCTTGCCGATCAGGTCGATGCGGCTGACGTGGCTGTCCAGGTTCACGCGCACCAGCGGCCAGTTCAGGCGGGCGGCGACCTGTTCGATATGGGTCGATTTGCCGGTGCCGTGATAGCCCTGGACCATGACGCGGCGGTCAAAGGCGAAGCCTGCGGCGATGGCGATGGTCGTCTGGGGATCGAAGCGATAGGCCTCGTCGATCTCGGGCACATGGCTGTCGCGCTCGTTGAAGCACGGCACGGTCATGTCGCTGTCCACGCCGAACGCTTCGCGAAGCGTCACGCGGCGGTGGGGTTCAAGCGTCAGCAGCGGATCGGGGGAGGCGTCGAGCGGCGAGGTCATGGCCCTCGATTAGCGCAGTGGGATCGGGTGGTCGAGGCCCATGCCGACACGAAGCGCACGGTTGATCAAACCGGGGAAACGCGTGGCGATGGGCGGCAGGGTTCGCTTGGCCGTATTGGCGATGAAACCGTCGTCCGTGACGAACCGGGTGATGGCGCGGATGGTCTTTACGACGGCGGCGTCGGCGGGACGGCGCAGGCGGTCATAGTCGTCAATGCAGCTGGTTTCGCCATTCAGGAAGTCCGCCGCGCAGGCTGAGAAGACCCAGGCGTCCTCTATGCCCAGGTTCATGCCGCGTCCGCCGATGGGTGAGTGGATATGTGCGGCGTCTCCGCCCAGAGCGATCCGACCGACGGACAGCCGATCCGCGATGCGGTGCGACACCGTGAAATCGCTGCGCCAGCGGATTTCACCCAGCCGCCAATCCCTGGGGATGCTGTCGATCAGCGGCTGGCCGAAGGTGAACAGCCGCACGGTCTTGCCCGCATAGGGCAGGCAGATGAAGGCGCGGCCGACGCCGAAATTGACCCAGACCTGATCCGTGGGTGGCCCCTCGATCTCTGCATCCATCAGATGCCAGGCCTGGGACGCGCTGTCGCCGGGGAAGCTGATGTTCAGGGCGTGGCGGGCGACGGAATGGGCGCCGTCGGCGGCGAACAACAGCGGCGTGGTCAGCGCCTCTCCATCCGCAAAGACGGCGGTGACGGCGTCGTCGGTCTGGCGGACGCCGGTCAGGGCGCGCCCGCGTTCGACGGTGACACCCAGAACAGACAGAGCCGCGATCAGATGCGCCTCGGACCGGGCCTGGGGCAGGATGGTCATGGGATAGGGCGATCCCATCCGGCTCCAGTCCGGCGTGACGGTCGCCAGCGGTTGGCCGTCGTAGAACAGGCGGATGCCGTCGACCCTGTTGCCCTCAGCGACGATGGCGGCGGCGACGCCGCTGTCTGTCAGAAGTTCAAGGGTGCGCGGGCTGACGGCGAGCGCGCGGGAGGTGGCGTGCGGCGCAGCGTCTGCGTCCAGAATGCGCACGGAGACGCCGCGACGGGTCAGGAAGAGGGCGGCGGCCAGTCCGACAGGACCGGCCCCTATGATCAGCACAGGCGGCATGGCGGGCCTCCGCTCTTCCTGAGGGGCGTGTCAGACCGCCGTCAGCTTCACATCGACATTGCCGCGCGTGGCGTTGGAGTAGGGGCAGACCTGGTGCGCCTTCTGGATCAGGTCGTCGATGACCGCTTGCTCCAGACCGTGATCCGAGATCTCCAGTTCGACATCCAGATTGAACCCTTCGCCTCTGGTGTTCTTGCCGAAGCCAATGCCTGCGGTGATCTTTGTGTCAGGGCCGACGGGCGTGCCCGCCTTGCCGCTGACCAGACGCAGGGCGCCTAGGTAGCAGGCCGCGTAGCCGGTGGCGAAAAGCTGTTCCGGGTTGGTCCCGTCGCCGCCCTTGCCGCCCATTTCCTTGGGCGTGGACAGTTTTACGTCGATCTTGCCGTCGTCGGTCGCCGAACGGCCGTCTTCGCGGCCGCCGCCGGATGCAGTGGCGTGGGCGCGGTACAGAACTTCCATGGTCTGGCTCCTATCAATGGGAATGACTGAGATGGGCGTCTAACGACCCAGCTGAAGGGGCGTTGCAAACAAGGCGCGGCGCGGGCTCTAGCGGAATGGCCCCGACGCGGGCTAAAGCAGGCTTTCGAGACGCGTCGTCGGAGTACGAAGTGAAGATTGCGGAACGCTGGTTCGTATGGGCGGGCATGGTCTTGTTGGGCGGCATCGCCCTGGCGGGGCTGGTTGTCGCCGTCTATGCGGCGTGGCTGTTCCACGACCTGCCGGATGCGTCGGAGCTGGCGGACTATACGCCGCCGACCGCTACGCGGGTCTATGCCGGCGACGGCACCCTGATCGGCGAGTTTTCAGACGAGCGGCGGATTTTCGTATCCTACGACCAGATCCCGGCGACAGTGGTTCACGCCTTCCTGGCGGCGGAAGACAGCAACTTCTTCCAGCACGGCGGCATCGACGTGGGCGGCATCGGCCGGGCCTCGATCAAGAACGTCTTCAACCTGGCGTCCGGTCGGCGGCTCGAGGGCGGGTCCACAATCACCCAGCAGGTGGCCAAGAACGTCCTGCTGACCAACGAATCCAGCCTGAACCGCAAGCTGAAGGAAGCCATTCTGGCTAGCCGCCTGGAGGCCAGCCTGTCCAAGGAGCGGATCCTTGAGCTGTATCTGAACGAAATCTTCCTGGGCTATCGGTCGTACGGCATCGCCTCGGCGGCCTATAACTACTTCGGCAAGTCGCTGAACCAGCTGACGCCGGACGAGGCGGCTTTCCTGGCGTCGCTGCCCAAGGGGCCGAACAACTATCATCCCAAGCGTCACCCCGAAGCGGCCCTGGGCCGTCGCAACTGGGTGCTGGGCGAAATGGGCCAGAGCGGCTGGCTGACCCCGGCGCAGGTCGCCGAGGCGCGCGCTCGGCCCCTGACCACTCAGGATGCGCCCAAGCGGGCCGAATATCAGGACGCCGACTTCTTTGTTGAAGAGGCCCGACGTCAGGCCGCCGCCAATCCCAAGTTCGGCGAGCAACTGCGCGCGGGCGGCTTCTATATGCGCACGACGCTGGACCCGACGCTGCAGACGGCGGCGCGTGAGGCCCTGATGCAAGGGCTGGAGAACTATGACCGTCGCCACGGCTGGCGCGGGGGCTGGGGCACGACCGACTTCGCCGACGGCTGGCAGGCCGCCGCGCTGAAGGAGCAGGCGCCGCCCGAACGCCGCACCTGGGAAGCCGCCGCCATCGAGAGCGTCAGCGGCGCCAGCGTGCGCATCATCACGGCCAAGGGCAATGAGACGGGCAATCTGATCCCCGGCGACGCCGCCTGGGCCAACGCCAATCGCCAGCTTCGTCGCGGCGAATTGATCTTCGTCGAGAAGAAGGGCAGCCAGTTCGCCCTGAAACAGGTGCCGCGCGTCAACGGCGCCCTGGTGGCGGTCGAGCCCCAGTCGGGCCGGGTGCTGGCGATGGTCGGCGGCTATTCCTATGCGCTGTCCAGCTTCAACCGCGCGACCCAGGCCAAGCGCCAGCCGGGTTCGGCGTTCAAGCCCTTCGTCTACGCAACCGCGCTGGAGGGCGACTTCAGCCCGGCGTCGATCGTGCTGGATGCGCCGATCAGCTTTGCGGGCGGGCCGAACGGCCAGCGCTGGACGCCTGAAAACTACAGCCGCCAGTATTATGGCCCGCAGACCCTGCGGCGCGGGCTGGAGCTGTCGCGCAACGTCATGACCGTGCGTCTGGCCTCGACGGTCGGCATGAACAAGATCGTGGCCCTGTCGGACAAGATGGGCATTCCCGGCCTGACGCCGAACCTGTCGGTGTCGCTGGGCGCGGGGGAGGTGACGCCGCTGGAGATCACCACGGCCTACGCCGCCTTCGCCAACGGCGGGCGCCGGGTGAACCCCTATCTGATCGACTATGTCCAGGACCGTCACGGCGAGACGATCTTCCGCGCCGACGACCGCACCTGCCGCGAATGCGGGCGCGGCTTCTCGGGCCAGGAATCGCCGCGCCTGCAACCGCGTGGAACCCAGGTCATCGACCCCATCACCGCCTATCAGATGAGTTCGATGCTGGAAGGCGTGGTCCAGCGCGGCACCGCCGCCAGCGCGCGCGGCCTGGGCCGCTGGGTCGCGGGCAAGACGGGCACGACCAACGAGTACCGTTCGGCCTGGTTCGTCGGCTTCACAACCGACATCGTGGTCGGTGTCTTCATCGGCTTTGACGACAACCGTTCGCTGGGGTCCGGTGAAGCGGGCGCCTCGGCGGCTGTGCCGGTCTTCACCCAGTTCATGCAGACGGCGCTGAAAGAGCGTCCGGCGCGTCCGTTCGTCCGGCCAAAGAATGCGATCTTCCGCGTGGTGAACGGCATCGAGGAGGCCTTCCGGCCCGGCACAGAGCGTCAGGCCCCGGCGGTCGAGGCGCCGGCCACGCCGGTCGGTCCGCAGAACTACAACGACGTCATCCGCCGCGAGCAGGAGGCCCGCACGAACGCGGGCGCATCGGCCCCGCCGCCGACCCAGGCCGCGCCGCCGCCCATTCCTCAACGCCGCGAACCGGCCGAGGACTTGAGCGGATTGTATTGAGGCCTTAGGTAGGGACTTCGAACGGCGCGTCTTCGGGCGCGCCGTTTTCGTTCTTTGTCGCCCTGTCGCACAGACCTCAGGGCTTTTTCTGTCGCTGGAGATTGCGATGAGACCGGATGTCGAGGCCATGAAGGCCGACATCGAGCAGAGCGTCGCTCTGCTCAGGAGGCGTCTTTGACTGGGATGTCGCTCTAAGAAAGCTCGATGAGCTGAACGCGCGGGTCGAAGACCCGACGCTGTGGGACAAACCGGACGAAGCCCAGGCCGTCAGCCGCGAACGCTCGCAGCTGGAAGGCAAGATCAACACCGTCAAGGCGATGGAGCAGGACCTTGAAGACGGGGTCATGCTGGCCGAGATGGCGGACGAGGAAGGCGACGAAAGCGCGCTGGAGGACGCCCGCGAATCCCTGCGCGGCATCAAGGAGCGCGCGGCCCGCGCCGAGCTGGAGGCCCTGCTGTCCGGCGAGGCTGATTCCAACGACGCCTATCTCGAAGTGAACTCCGGCGCGGGAGGCACCGAGTCCAACGACTGGGCCGGAATGCTGCTGCGGATGTATTCGCGCTGGGCCAAGGCGCACGGTTATGAGGTCACCATCGAGGCCCACGAAGAGGGTGAACAGGCGGGCGTGAAGTCGGCCACCATCCTGATCGAAGGCCCCAACGCCTACGGCTGGCTGAAGTCGGAATCGGGCGTGCACCGTCTGGTCCGCATCAGCCCCTATGATGCGGCGGCCAAGCGGCACACCAGCTTCGCCTCCATCGGGGTGTCGCCGGTCGTGGACGACACGATCGAGATCGACATCAATCCGTCGGACGTGCGCACCGACACCTATCGCGCCTCGGGCGCAGGCGGTCAGCACATCAACAAGACGGACTCGGCGGTGCGCCTGACCCACACCCCGACCAATACGGTCGTGGCCTGCCAGGCGGGCCGGTCGCAGCACCAGAACCGGGAAATGGCCTGGAAGATGCTGCGGGCGCGCCTGTACGAACTGGAGCTGCAGAAGCGCGAGGCGGCGGCCCAGGCATTGGCCGACGCCAAGACCGACATCGGCTGGGGCCACCAGATCCGGTCCTATGTCCTGCAGCCGTATCAGATGGTGAAGGACCTGCGCACCGAGGTCGAAACCTCGGACACCCAAGGGGTTCTGGACGGCGATCTGGACCAGTTCATGGGGGCGGCCCTGGCGGCGCGTGTCGGCGAGACCCGCGGCTCCAGCGCCGACTGATCGACGCAGAGAACCAACGAAAAAGAGGCGGTCCGGAACCGGGCCGCCTCTTTCAATTCCGACGCTGGATGGCGGCCTATTCGGCCGGAACGGGCTCTGGCGTGTTCTGGGCGGCGGGCGTGGTCAGGACGGGCGTGACCACGGGGCCAGATTGGGAGGCTGGGGTTGGGGCAGCGACTGCAGCCGGTCGCTGAGCCTGGGTGACGCGGCCTTGAAAGTAGGCGCCGACGTCGATCGACAGCTGTTCCGCCGTGATGTCGCCTTCCAGATGGGCGGTGGACACCAGCTTGACCTGCTTGCCCTTGACGCCGCCCAGAACACGACCCCGCACCTCGATGGCGTCGGCGGTGATGCTGCCCTCGACTTGGCCGGTCTCACCGACGATCAGATGGGCGACGCGCACATCGCCCTTGACCTGGCCGTCGATCTGGAGATCGCCAGCGCCGGTGATCTGGCCTTCGAAGACTAGGTCTGCGGACAGGGTGG
Source organism: Brevundimonas nasdae (assembly GCF_019395145.1). Taxonomy (NCBI): domain Bacteria; kingdom Pseudomonadati; phylum Pseudomonadota; class Alphaproteobacteria; order Caulobacterales; family Caulobacteraceae; genus Brevundimonas; species Brevundimonas nasdae. The sequence continues at coordinate 1,442,261 of NZ_CP080034.1, read as the reverse complement.
ACAGGCTGCGAAGCGGCGCTTCAACGACCTCCGTGCTGGGGGGCGGCGGCATATCGGGCAGGGGCGGGATCACCGTCGGGCCGGGACGAAAGGCGCGGTCGCTGGCGGGTTTGCTAGTCTTGTTGAACAAGTTGATCTCCTGCTCTGAGGAAGCGTGCGGGATTCTGGGGGCGGCCGTTCAGCCAGACTTCGTAGTGAAGATGGACGCCTGTTGAGCGCCCGGTGGTGCCCATGGCGCCCAGCCGCTGGGCCAGGGCGACGGGCTGGCCGGTTTCGACGCCTAAAGTGTTCAGATGAGCGTAGCGGGTCTTGAAACCGTTGCCGTGATCGATCTCGACCGTATTGCCATAGCCCGTGCGCACCCCCGCGAAGGCCACGACGCCCGGCGCAGTCGAATAGACCGGCGTGTTCAGCCCGTCGGCGAAATCCTGGCCCTCATGGATGGCGGGGCGGCCGTCGAACGGGTCGATGCGCACGCCGAAGCCGGATGTGGTGCGCGAGGCCGTGGGGCGGCTGAAGGGCAGGGTGTCCGCGGCCTGGGTCAGGTTGCGCAGGCTGTGCAGGGATCGGGCGGCGTGACGGATTCGCACGGCGAACGGTTCGTCCACATCCAGAATGGCGGCCAGGGCGCGGGGATCGCGCGCCTCGATCAGGGGGCCGCCCAGAGCCTGATTAGCGTCGGGCGTATAGGCGGCGGGGTTCAAGCCGGCCAGACGAAAGGCCAGGCGCAGGCGCTCGCCGCGCGTCTGGGCGAAGGTCTCGGCGCGGTCCAGCAACTGCTCCTGATCCATGCGGACGGCGATGAGGCGTTGGATCGGATTGGCGCTGGTCGAGGGCGGCGCCGGGGCCAGGGCCTCAGCCGCGCCTTCGACGCCGTGGAGGTTCTGCATCACCAGGGTCAGGGCCGCGTGGCGCCGCTCGATCAGGTCCAGCGACTGCTCCATGCCGCCGCCGGAGGCGGACATCTGCGCCACAGCGCTTTCCAGACGGGCCTGAAGGTCGGCGTTCAGCCGCTCCGACGCCGCACGCGCCTGCATCACCTGGGCGTCGGCGCGCTGGGCGCTGATCAGATTGAAGATGAACCCGCCGGAAGCGATCGCCAGCCAGATCAGGCCCGCCAGAGCCGCAACGCCGATGAGAATCTGGCGCCGGGTGGTCAGCGCCCAGGCGCGGATGTCGTCATGGGTGCGCAGATAGAGATAACGAGTAGGCAGCCGTCGCTCGACAAACGACCCCTGCTGCGGCTGTTCCGTCTCTTGCATGTGCAACGCCCCCACGTTGAGAGGCGCAGTTATTCAGGCAAACGTGACAGCTGCAATATGGTTTGCGCGCCGCACAGGCGGAAACCGGCGTCGGCGGGCCGTTCCGGGGCGTAATTCTTCTGATCGACAGCCAGAGAAACTGTCGCCTGACCTGTTCCGACGCAGATGTCAGCCCAGGGTGCGGGCGGCGTCCAGAACGGCCTGGGCGTGGCCTGCGACCTTCACATTGCGCCAGGCGCGGGCGACCTTGCCCTCGGCGTCGATCAGGAAGCTGGCGCGCTCGATGCCCATATATTCGCGGCCGTACAGCTTCTTCTGCACCCATACGCCCCAGGCCTCGCAGGCCGCGCCGTCCTCGTCAGAGGCCAGGATCAGGTTCAGCTCGTGCTTGGCCTTGAACCTGTCGTGCTTCTTCACCGTGTCCTTGGACACGCCAATGACGGACACGCCCAGGGCGGCGAAATCAGCGGCCAGGGCGGTGAAGTCCAAGGCCTCACGCGTGCAGCCTGTCGTGTCGTCCTTGGGGTAGAAATAGACGACGGCAGGCTTCCCCTTCAGCGCAGCAAGCGAAACCTGCCCACCGTTGTCGGTGGGCAGGTCCAGGGCGGGGGCGGGTTGTCCTTGCTCGGTCATGGGGCGTCTTCTTTTCAGGCTCGGTCCCGCCAGAAGCGGGGGCAGGGTTCAGGCCAGGGCGTCGGCCAGGCGCAGGAAGCCCGCCACGTCGATGGTTTCGGCGCGCGCGTCGGGTTCGATGCCTGCGGCTTCGCACAGGGCGGCGCCGCCCAGTTGTTTCAGGCTGGAGCGCAGCATCTTGCGGCGTTGGCCGAAGGCGGCGGCGGTGACGCGCTCCAGCTTCTTGAGCCGCTCGGGGCTGGGGCGCTCGGCCAGCGGGACCAGATGCACGACGGCGGAGGCCACCTTGGGCGGAGGGGTGAAGGCGGCGGCGGGCAGGTGCATGACGATGCGCGCGGTGCAGACGGCCTGGGAGATCACGGCCAGACGGCCATAGGCGTCTTCACCCGGACCAGCGGCGACGCGTTCGGCGACCTCCTTCTGGAACATCAGGGTCAGGCTGTGCGGCAGCCACGGCCCCGTAAGCCATTTGATCAACAGGGCCGTGCCGACGTTGTAGGGCAGGTTGGAGACCAGATGGGCCGGGCCGGAAACCAGATCGGCCTCCTTCACCTTCAGGGCGTCGGCTTCCACGATGGTCAGGCGGCCGGAGCCGTCGTCCAGTTCGGACAGCAGGGGGATGAAGCGGGGGTCTTTCTCGACCAGGACCACAGGACCGGCGTCGGATTCCTGCAGGGCGCGGGTCAGGCCGCCGGGGCCGGGCCCGACCTCGATCACGGCGCGGCCTTCGAACGGGCCAGCCAGCCGCACGATCTTGCGGGTGACGTTCAGGTCCAGCAGGAAATGCTGGCCGAAGCTCTTCTTGGCCGAAAGGCCGTGGGCGTCGAGGGTTTCGCGGAGGGAAGGTTGGTCGGTCACACGCCCTGTTAGCGCGCGCCGCGCGCCTTCGCCATCTCCGATGCCAGTCGGATGGCGGCGATCATGCTGTCGGGACGTGCGATCCCCTTGCCCGCAATGTCGAAGCCGGTGCCGTGGTCGGGCGAGGTGCGGATGACGGGCAGGCCCAGCGAGACGTTCACGCCGCCCCAGAAGTCCAGCGTCTTGACCGGGATCAGGGCCTGATCGTGGTACATGCAGATGGCGGCGTCATAGGTGGCGCGGGCCTCGTCATGGAACAGGGTGTCGGCGGACCGGGGGTCGGTGATGTCGATGCCCTCGGCCCGCAGTTGTCGGGCGACCGGGATCAGGATGTCGATTTCCTGAAGGCCCAGGGCGCCGCCTTCACCCGCATGGGGGTTCAGGGCGGCCATGGCCAGACGCGGGCGGGCGATGGCGAAGTCGCGCTTCAGGCTTTCATGGACGACGCGGGCGGTGCGGGCGACGCGCTCGGCGGTGACCAGTTCCGGCACCTGATCCAGAGCGACGTGGATGGTCACCAGACAGGCGCGCAGGTTCTGGGCCGTCAGCATCATCACCGGGCCGCGCGTGCCGGGGTAGGGGGCGTCGGCGGTCAGTTCGGCGATGAACTCGGTATGACCCGGAAAGCGGAAGCCCGACGCATACATGGGCGCCTTGGCGATGGGGGCGGTGACCACGCCGGACGCCTCTCCGGACAGGGCGAAGCTGACCGCCTCTTCAATGCCGTCGGCGACGGAGGGGGCGTTGGCGGGATCGGGACGGCCAACCTCGACCGGACGGGGAAGGGGACGGTGAATGACCGGCAGGGCGGAGGCGAACCGATACGCTGCGTCCGCTGGCGTCATGATCTCCGCCACAGGCACACCCTGACGCCGCATCAGATCGGCGTCGCCAATGACGGCGAAGGGGGCGGCCTCAGTCGAAAGCGCGCGCCAGGAGGCGGCGATGATCTCCGGCCCGACGCCGGCGGGTTCGCCCAGCGTCAGAACCAGAGGCCTCATTATTTGAACTCGATCAGGGCGTCGTTGCGGATGTCGCGCAGATAGCGACGCTCGAGCACCGATAGGTTCTGACCACGCAGGCGGTTTTCCACCTGCTGGCGCGACGGGGCTTCCGGCCCGCCGACGCGACGACCGCACAGGGCGACCAGATGCAGGCCCAGCGGGGTGCGGATCGGCGTCGAGATGGCGCCGACTTCACTGGTGCGGGCGAACTGCTGGAACTGGGGCGCCAGGTTGGCGATGTCCGATTCGCCCAGGTCCGCGCCGGTCACACTCTGGGTCGCGCGCGCCGTGGACAGGATGCTGTCGCAGGTCAGGCCCTGACGCATGGCTTCCAGCGTGCGGGTCGCGGCGGTGATCTGGGCCTCGGTCGCGGCTTCGGGCAGTTCGACCATGACCTGCTTCAGTGACGCCAGGCTGGTGGAGGCGCCGTCGCGCTTGTCACGCAGATACAGGATATAGACGCCGCCCTCGACCGGGATCGGGTTGGACAGCTGTCCAGGCTGAAGCTGGTCCAGCGCGGCCTGAAGCGGCGGCTGCAGCGAGGCCTTGATGACCCAGCCGGCATCGCCGGGGACGCGCGACGAGGCGGAGGGCGCCGAGGAGAACTGTTGGGCGACGGCCTGGAAGGGCGCGCCCTGAATGATCTGCTGCACCAGTTGGCGCGCGCCGTTCAGCGCCGCCTGCTGACCGCCAACGCGGGCGGCTTCAATATAGATTTCGCCGAGCAGATACTGCGGCTGGGCCGCAGCTTCGTTCAGGCGGCGGATTTCCTGGTCGATCTGCAGGGTGCTGGCGCGGGCGCGCGAGCCGAAGCGGCCGCCGGTCAAGCGCTGCCAGCCGATCTCGATACGCAGGTTTTCGCGGAATGCGTCAGGGTTGATGCCGCCTTCCTGCAGGAAATGCATGTAGTCGGCAGGCGTGGCGCCGGCGCGACGGGCCATGTCGGCGATCTCCTCGTCGACGTCGGCGGCGGTGACCGTCAACTGCTTGAACTTGGTCATCTCCTGCGCCTTGAGGCGGTCTTCGATGAGGTTGTTCAGCGCGGCCTGCTGGATGGCGGGCAGATTTTCCTCGGTCGGCTGGACCTGGGCCGAGGCGATCAGCATCAGCATCCGCTGGCGCAGATCAAAGCCGGTGATGATCTGGTCGTTGACCGTGGCCACGATGCCGTCGGCCAGCTGGAACTGGGGTTGGGTCGCGGTGTGCGGCGCAGGCGCAACCTCGGCGGCCGGATTCGGCGCGCCGGCGACTGCGCCAGGAGCGGGAGCCGTCTGACCGTAGGCCGAACCGGCGAGGAGGAACGCCGCGAGCGCAGCCCCCGTCGAATAACGCATCAAACCCATAGGTCTTCCTGATTCCTCACAGCGGTCCGTCGGCCATCGTGGTCAGCGGTCGCGCCCCGTAAAGCGTCATGCTCAACGTATGTCGCTCTGTCCATAACCTGAACCTCCGAAAGTGGCGAGGTTTAGGCGGATATACACCCCGTCGGACCGGCCGCTGTCGCGAACGCGCGTATTATCGCGGCGGAAGCCGAATTCAACGCGCAGGCAGTCGTCGTCATACAGGACGCCGATTTCCGAGCGGGTGATGATGTCCTGCTCCAGATCGGCGATCCCGGCCAGGGCCACGCCCCAGTTGCCGTACAGGAACTGCTGGCCTGCCAGCTGGACGAACTCGTAGTTGCGGTTCAGGTCGCCCGCCAGCGGGTTGGAGCGGTCCACGATATAGCTGACGGTGGCGGCGTTGCGGCGGCCCCAGCGGCCATCCAGCGCGGCTTCTGCACGGCGGATGTCGCCCGATCCGTCAATGGTGGCGTGCGCCCAGCTGCGGATGCGGTCCGACGGCGAATAGCTGCCCTGCACCACCCAGTCTGAGGTCGATGAGGCCAAGCCTGTGGGATCATAGAGATCGCCCGTCAGACTGTCGGGGATGGTGGTGCGGAAGGCGTTTTCATCGTCGGCGCGATAGCTGCGGCCCACGAACAGGCTGGCGCTGCGGCCGGCCGACCAGCGAATCGTCGCCCGACCGCCTGCCGTGAAGCGTGCGCCGCCCTCGATCAGGTCGTAGCCCGAGAAGCGATCCATGCGGAACAGCGAGGATTCGTCCAGTTCGATGACCTGGGCGTCTTCGTTGGGGATGCGGGGGTCGATGTCGGTCTTGCTGGAGATCGAAATCTGGGCGACCGGCTCCAGGATGATGTCGCCCTTGGCCGTGCGCTTGACCAGCGGATAGGTGAAGTCGACCCCGGCGCTGAGCCGCGAGCGGGTGACGGTCTGGTCGCTGTCGACGCCCATCATCGGCGGCAGGTCGGCCATCGAATAGAAGTCGACGCGGGTGTCGACGAAGGGCTCGATCCGCACGCCCTGAGGCGTGATGACGGTGCGGCGCCATTCAGCCTGGCCGGTGACGCGGCGGCTGTCGACGCCTGACAGACCGGTCGTGACCGGGGGCGCCATGGCGGGGTTCAGGATCGGCGCGCCGACGAAGGCCTCACGCGTCAGGGACACGGCCGAACCCTTCAGACGCAGACGGCCGCCGAAGACCGGATCATGCGGCTCCCAGCGGGCGTCGATCAGCGGGGCGACGATCGGCAGGTTCTCGTCGCTCTCGAACACCTTGTTGCCGTTGGCGTCGCGGAAATCGTTGTCGGCGAAGCGCGGGTCCAGGCGCAGGCTCTGGATGCGGAAGGCCGCGATGGAGACGTAGGACCGGTCGGTCTGGCGCTCGGCGTAGAGCTGGGTGATCAGGCGGCGACGGTCCCCGTAATAGAGGCCGTTGTCCTGGTACGGGTCGCGAATGGCGTAGCGGTCGAACAGGGTCTTGTCGGAGGTGTGCTCGGCCGTGAAGCCGAAGCGCCACGGCCCCGCCGGGTCATAATTGCCGTGCGACAACAGATAGCTGCGGCTTTCGCGGTCGTTGGCGACCAGGCTGTTGCCGATGGCCTTGTCGAAATTCCGCTCGTAGGTGTAGCCGCCGCGCACCGTGATCGCGCCGTCCACGAAGCGACGACGCCATTGCGCATTCAGGAAGGGCGCGATCTCGGAGTTGAACTGCGGGCTGATCAGCCAGTCTTCCGACGGCGACACGACGTGCAGATACGGCGTCTCTGCCGAGAAGCCGCGTCCGTCGTCATAGTTGACAATGGGCACCAGGAAGCCTGAGGCCCGCTCCACCGTTGGGTCGGGGTGGGCGAAATAGGGCGTGTAGAGGATCGGCACTCCGCCGACGCGGAAGACGGCGTTGCGATACAGGATGGCGTGCAGGGCCTCGTCCTGAACCACGCGCTCGGCCTGGATCGAGATGCTGGGCGTCTTGGGGCCCTTGGCGTCGCAGATGGGGCAGGGAGTGAAGATGGCGTAGTTCATCTCGCTCACCTTCTCGCTGCGGCGAACCACGGTGGAGGCCATCAGGCTGGCGCCGTTCTGGAAGCGGGTGGCGAAATCCACGCCGACGCCTGTGGTCAGGTCGCGGTCGAGTTCGAGATGATCGGCATAGATGACCGTGCCGTCGGGGGTGATGGCCTCGACCCGGCCATCCGCCGTCGCCGTGCCGTTCGCCAGATCGTACGACAGGCTTTCGCCGCGCAGGACATGGCCGCGTGAGCGGGCGTAAACGCGGTCTTCGGCTGTGCCGGTCGCGGTGACCGTGTCGCCCTGGCGGGTGGCGGAATCGGCCTCGATATAGAGGGCCTGAGGCGTCAGGCCGTCTTCAACAGCGTGTTTCGAAGCGGCCTGTCCCGAGGCGGCAGGCGCAGGTTGAGCGGTCTGAGCCGCCGCAGCCGTGGAGAAGGGTACGCAGGCGATCAGCGCTGCGCCAGCCAGAAGCCTTTGCCGAAAGGCGTTGGAGCGCCAGTCGCGGCGATCACCCTGCATATGCAATCCGTCGTCTGAGTAAGGGAGCCCGCTTAGCCGTCTTCGGTATAGAACAGCAAGGTGAACGCGGCGAGGGCTGTCAGCACGGGCGGAAGCCATGCCGCGACAAACGGGGCCACGACCTCGGCCGAACCCATGGCTGAGGAGAATTGGTTCAGGAAGAAGAAGGCGAAGCCCAGCACCACGGCGGACACGCTCATCTTGGCCAGATCGCCCAGACGCATTAGCCGCAGCGAGAAGGCGGCGGCCAGGATCGACATGGCGGCGAACACCAGCGGCGTGGCCAGCAGCTGCTGCAGGCGCAGGCGATAGGCGGTCGAGGTGAAGCCTGCGTTTTCGATTCGCTGAATCTGGTTCGGCAGCGACCAGAACGGGGTCGACTGAGGCCGGGCGAACCGCTCGAATGCTTCCTTGTCCGCCAGGCTGGAGGGCAGGTCGAGTGTGGAATAGGTGACGGCCTTCTGGCCCACTTGGGCGCCAGTGGCGTTGTTCAGGCGCCAGCGACCCGCGCTGAGGGTCGCCGACTGGGCGTCGATCCGCTCGGAGAAGGTGCGGCCGCCGTCGGCGCCGGTCGTGTAGATGAAGAAGCTGACGTCCAGCAGGCGCGCGTTGGCGCGGTCCTGGCGGGCAGAGCGGATGATCATCTGGCGCTGGTCGTCGCCCTCGCGCAGCCAGATCGCCTCCTGGGAATCAGCGCCGAGCGTGGTTCCCGAAATCCGCGCCCGCTCGCGCTGCCACATGGCGTCGCCGGACGCCGCCAGCGGGCCCAGCACGGTGACGGTCAGTATGCCCAGAACGAAAGCCATCCCTGCGGCCGGCAGCACGAAACGCCAGGCCGATACCCCTGCGGCGCGCATGGCGACCAGTTCGCTGCGGCGGTTCAGGCCGATGAAGGCGGTCAATGTGCCGAACAGGAAGACGAACGGCAGAAGCTGCACGATCACCGACGGCGACTTCATCAGCACCAGGCCGAAGATGCGCACCGCCGACAGATCCTGGGCCGAGCCGACGCCGCGCGACACCTCCACGAAGTCGATCAGCATGACCAGGGCGGCGATCACCGCCAGGGCCAGGCCCAGCGAGCGCAGCTGCTGGATCAGGACATAGCGTTCGATCCGACCCAGACGCGGCAGGTGAGGCGAAAAGCGCGACGGCATGAAGGACGTGCTCATGCGAATCTCGCCTTCAGCTTCTCAAGGACGGGCCACTGGCGCCGACGCCGGGGCTTCAACGCCCGGAACAGGACCCGCAGCGAAATGGCGATGGCGGCGATGGGGACCAGATACTGCAGGATATTCATCCAGCCGTTCCAGGCGCTGGCGGCGACAAGGGCGTAACCGACGACGCGCAACAGCAGGAACAGGCCCGCCGACTTGGCGATTCGCAGCGAATAGCCGGTGCGGCTGAACGCCCCGCCCAGGATGGCCGACAGGGCCAGCGACATGGCGACAAGCGCATACAGCGGCGATGACATCCGCGAATGGGCCTCGGCCAGCAGTTCGCCGCGCGACCCTGCCGTCTCAAGCAGACGCGGCGACGGGTTCATCAACTGAGGCAGATACAGGTCCGACGGCTTGTAGCGGATCGTCTCGTTCACGCTGGTGAAGGGGGCCAGCGAGAAGTCGTAACGGTCGAACGACAGGGTCTCCAGCACCCCGCCTGACGAATAGCGCTGGGCCGATCCCTCGATCATGGTCAGGATCGGGGTTCCGGCGGCGTCGCGGCTGAAGCGGGCCTCGGCGGCGTTCCAAGTGGTGACCTTTGCGCCGTCCTCCAGATAGACGAACAGGTTCTTGATCAGGCCGTTCTGCTCGATCTGCTGCACATAGACGGTCAGGCCGTTGGGGCCTTGGACGAATTGCCCCTCCTCGACCAGCAGCGCGGCCAGATCGGTGCGGATGGCGAAGGCCTGACGCCGTGTCTCGTGCTGAGCCCAGGGCAGGAAGAACAGATTGACCAGCAGGGTGACCAGGGCGACCAGCACGGCCAGACGGGCGGCGGGCGAAATCACCTGCCAGCGCGTCATGCCGCCCGCAAAGGCCGCCGTCATCTCCTGCTCGCGCTGAAGCCGCGTCAGGGCGATCAGGGCGCCGACGAACAGGCCGATGGGCAGGATGACCGACAGCAGCTGCGGCAGGGCCAGCAGGGTCAGCTTGGCCATCACCCAGACGCTCTGACCGCGTTCGACGATGAACTTCAGCTGGTCCAGGCTCTGGCTCAGAATCCCGATTCCAGCCAGGGCGGCGCACGCTGCGACCACGGGCAGCGAGATCTGTCGGAAAAGGTATCTTTGAATCAGGTTCATGGGCGGATGGACTTCGCCCGGTTGCAGGCGGCGATATTGAGGCGCATCTAGTAGCACATGAGGGCGCGTCTGCGGCAAGCGGACGCGCCATTGTCTTTTCGCCCTTTTACAGATGCCGGGTGGGGCCTGGCTGGAGTCGCTGAATGAAGATCGAGTTCGTCGCCGCCGTTGACGCTGCTGAAATTCTAGCCGTGCCGGTTCATGAGGGTCGTGTGCTGACGGCCGCCGGCGAGGCGTTGGACGCCAAGGCCGCCGGTGCGCTGACCAAGGCCCTGTCCAAGAGCCGCGTCACCGGCAAGACCGGCCAGAGCCTGATCGTGGCGGCGCCTGCGGGCGTGAACGCCGACAGCGTGCTGCTGGTCGGCGCGGGCGCCGCGGACAAGAGCGACGATCTGGCGGTGGAAGCCTTCGGCGGCGGCGCCTATGCGGCGGTCAAGCTGTCGGGCGCAGAAGTCCTGACCATCGACGCCTCGCACCTGAGCCCTGAACACGCCGCCCGCGTCGGCTTCGCCGCGCGTCTGGCCGCCTATCGTTTCGACAAATATCTGACCCAGCAGAAGCCTGAAAAGATTCCGTCGGTCACCACCATCCGCATCGTCACCACCGACCTGCGCGCCGCCGAGGCCGCGCTGGAGCCCCTGTCGGCGATCGCCGATGGCGTCGTCTTCGCCCGTGATCTGGTGTCCGAGCCCGCCAACGTCCTGTACCCGGCCGAGTTCGCCAAGCGCGTGAAGGCGCTGGAGAGCCTGGGCCTGGAAGTCGAAATCCTGGGCGAAGCCGAGATGGAGAAGCTGGGCATGCGCACGCTGCTGGCCGTGGGTCAGGGCAGCCGCCGCGAAAGCCAGCTGGCCGTAATCCAGTGGAAGGGCGGCGAGGCGGGCGCGCAACCCCTGGCCTTCGTCGGCAAGGGCGTCTGCTTCGACACCGGCGGCATTTCGATCAAGCCCGCTGACGGCATGGAAGACATGAAGTGGGACATGGGCGGCGCCGCCGCTGTGGCCGGAACCATGGCTGCGCTGGCGGGCCGCAAGGCCAAGGTCAACGCCGTCGGCGTGCTGGGCCTGGTCGAAAACATGCCTGACGGCGACGCACAGCGTCCGGGCGACGTGGTCGTGTCCATGTCGGGCCAGACCATCGAGGTTATCAACACCGACGCCGAGGGCCGCCTCGTTCTGGCCGACGCCCTCTGGTACACACAGGAGCGTTTCAAGCCGAAGTTCATGATCGATCTGGCCACCCTGACGGGCGCCATGATCGTGGCCCTGGGCCTGGATTATGCAGGCATCTTCTCCAACTCGGACGAAGTGTCTGACAACGTCCTGTCGGCCTCCAAGAAGGTGGGCGAGAACTTCTGGCGCATGCCGATCCCGGCCATCTACGAGCAGCACATCGAGTCCAAGATCGCGGACCTGAAGAACATGGGCAACGGCCGCGCAGGGGGCTCGATCACCGCCGCCCTGTTCCTGCAACGCTTCACCAACGGCGTGCCGTGGGCGCACCTGGACATCGCCCCGACCGCCTGGGCCAACAAGAGCCCCAGCGCCACCGTGCCGGAAGGCGGCGTCGGCTTCGCCGTGCGCACGCTGGACCGCATGGTCGCCGACGCATACGAATCCTGATCGCCGGAGGTAGAGCCGGGTGAGCGACAAACCCGAAATCTGGTTCTACCACCTGGAGCGTTCGACGCTGGACCAGGTGTTGCCGACCCTGCTCGAGAAGACCCTCGAGCGGGGCTGGCGCGCCTTGATCAAATCGTCGCACTCGCATCGGCTGGATGATGTCGATGAGGCGCTGTGGACCTATCGCGACGACAGTTTCCTGCCGCACGGCCGCGCCGATCAGGACCATGCCGCGCGTCAGCCTGTGCTGTTGAGCGAATCGGGGGAGAACCTGAACGGCGCTCAGGCGCTGTTCATCGTCGACGATGCAGAGCTCGGCGCGACGGAAGGGTTTGAACGATGCTTCATCATATTCGACGGACGGGACGAACCGGCGCTGCAACATGCGCGGGGTCGGTGGAAGACACTGAAGGGGCAGGGCGCAAACCTGGCCTATTGGAAACAGTCGGACGAGGGGCGCTGGGAAAAGGCGGCCTGATCGGCCTTGCCCTGCTGGCCGGGTGTTCGACGCCCGCCGCTGACGCCCCTGCGCCGCGCGCCGTCGAACGCGCGCAGCTGAACCAGCCCGTCGGCACGCGGATGCCGACCAGCCCCACGGCGGACACCTGCCGCGCGGGCGAAATGCAGTATCTGGTGGGCAAGCCGCGCACCGAAATCCCTGTGCCGGTCGAGGTGGTGAACCGGCGCGTGACCTGCACCACCTGCCCGGTGACGCAGGACTATTCCGCCTATCGATTGAACATCTTCTTCAATCAGGACACGGGCATAATCGAACAGGTACGTTGCGGCTGAACCGCGACAGATCAACGGAGACGACCATGAAGACCGCCATCACCCTGGCCTGCCTCAGCGCCGCCGCCCTGGCCCTGTCCGCCTGTGCGTCCAGCCCCAAGGCTGACGACCCGACCTGGTCGGACGCCGCGTACAAGATCTGCAAGGTCGAGGATTTCCAGAACTACGTCGGGCAGAACCGCTCGACCATCCCGGAGCCGCCGCACGGCCAGACCTTCCGCGTGCTGTGCAGCAGCTGCGCCGCGACGATGGATTACCGCGAGAACCGCGTGAACTTCGTGTTCGACGAAGCCACCAACATCATCAAGGAAGTGAAGTGCGGCTGACGCCGGTCTGATGCTTTAGCGGCCGACCGTATCGCCGGGCCACAGCGGTTTGCTGAACCGGTCGGCCAGATAGTCCATCAGCGCCGTGACCCGTGCAGGGCGCGGTCCGCTGCTGGGCGCGACCAGATGCAGGGCGATGGGCGGCAGGCTCCAGTCTGTCATGACCGTCTCCAGATGGCCGCCCGCGACATCCTTCCAGTAGATGAAGTCCGGCTGGGGAAAGATGCCCAGACCCGCGCACAGCGACGCCGTCAGGGCGTCGGAGTTGTTGGCGCGCAACGGACCCTGCGGCCGCACCACCACCTCTTCACCCGCCGCATTGCTGAACCGCCAGATGTCCGGCGTCGGCATATAGGCGTAGCAGAGGCAGGCGTGGCGGTTCAGGTCGTCGGGGTGCGTCGGGCGGCCCCGCTGCTCCAGATAGGACGGCGAGGCGACCAGAGCGCGTTTGACGGGCCTGAGCTTGCGCGCCGTCAGCGAGGAATCGGGCAGGGCCGCGATGCGCAGGGCGCAGTCGAAGCCGCCGCCGACCAGATCAATCACCTCGTCCGCCAGATGCAGGTCGATGGAGATGTCGGGATTGGTGGCCAGAAACTCGGGCAGGGCAGGGGCGACATAGGCCATGCCGAACGACATCGGCGCCGCCAGGCGCACCAGCCCGCGCGGCGTCACCGACATGTCCAGGGCCTCTGACACCGCGCCTTCGGCCTCGGCCAGCATATGGGCCGCGCGCGCCGCCAGATTCCGCCCGGTGTCCGTCAGGGCGAACCGACGCGAGGTGCGGTGCAGCAGGGTGGTCTGAAGCTGCTGCTCCAGCCGCGTCACCGCCTTGGACACGGTCGCCTTGGACAGGGACAGGCTTTCCGCCGCGCCGGAAAAGGACTGAGTTTCCGCCACCTTGGCGAAGATGGCCATGGCCTCAAGATCGGGCAGACGGGACATGCGGCGGCCTATGTGAAGCGAAACAATGAGTTTCGATGGTTTCTATTTCTGTTCGGTCGCCGATCTCTATCTTGTCGTCAAGCAGATGACGCCGGGACGGCCCGGCCTGAGGACAGACCAATGATCGAGCGCAGACCTTTTGAATCGCTGGGCGGCGCCAACCACGGCTGGCTGAACGCCAAGCACCACTTCTCCTTCTCCAACTATTATGATCCCAAGCGCATGAGCTGGGGCAACCTGCGGGTCTGGAACGATGACGAAATCGCGCCGGGCAGCGGCTTTCCGCCCCATCCGCACGCCGATATGGAGATCATCACCTATGTCCGCGACGGCGCCATCAGCCACGAGGACAGCCTGGGCAACAAGGGCCGCACGGTCGCAGGCGATGTTCAGGTGATGAGCGCCGGCACCGGCATTCGTCACGCGGAATATAACGCCGAAACCGAGCTGACCCGTCTGTTCCAGATCTGGATCGAGCCGACCCGTCGGGGCGAAAAGCCCAGCTGGGGCACCAAGCCCTTCCCCAAGGGCGACCGCTCTGGCCAGTTCGTGGTCCTGGCGTCCGGCTTTGAGGATGACGCCGACGCCCTGCCGATCCGCACTGAGGCGCGGGTTGCGGCGGCGACGCTGAAGGCGGGCGACAGCGTCGACTATCCGGTCGGCGCCACGCGCCGGGCCTATTTGGTGGCGTCGCTGGGCGAGGTCGAGGTGAACGGCGTGAAGCTGAGCCCTCGCGACGGCGCAGCCATCGCCGAAGAAGACGTCATCACGGTCAAGGCGCTGACGGACGCCGAAGTCGTGCTGGTGGACGCAGCCTAGGACTCAGGTGCAACCTGCCCGGCCGAACAGTGTTTCGGCCGGGCGACCTGCGTTTTGCAGGCGTCCCTAACAGGGAGGAAGGTCACGATGTTCAATCAAGTGAGTGGATGGTCTCCGCGCGCATTGGCGGCCCTGCGTATTGTCGCCGGTCTGCTGTTTCTGGCGCATGGTCTGGTCAAGCTGTTCGGCTTTCCTGAAGGCGCGCAGCCGGGGCAGGTGCCGTTGCTCTCCCTGTTCGGCGTGGGCGCCGTGATCGAGCTGGTGACGGGCGTGTTGCTGGTGTTGGGTCTGTTCACACGGCCCGCCGCCTTCATCGCCTCGGGCCAGATGGCGGTGGCCTACTGGATGGTTCATTTCCCCCAGAGCCCCTATCCGGCGGTCAACGGCGGGGACGCCGCCATCCTGTTCTGTTTCGTCTTCCTGTACATATTCACCGCCGGACCGGGCGCGTGGAGCCTGGATGAACGCAGCAAGATCTGAAACGAAAAGGCCGCCGCATCCTGCTGATGCGGCGGCCTTTTCTTAGACGGTCACGGCCCAGTCGGTCGCGCGGATCAGGCTGTCGACGATGCCCGGTTCGGACGAGGCGTGGCCCGCGTCGCCCACAATGTCCAGCTTAGCCTCGGGCCAGGCGCGGTGCAGCGCCCAGGCGCCCGAGATGGGCGTCACGACATCGAACCGCCCCTGCGCGATCCAGCAGGGGATGTGTCGCATTCGGTCGACGTTGTTGATGATCCAGTTCTCGTCGTCGAAGAAGCCGCCGTTGGTGAAGTACCAGTTCTCGATGCGGGCGAAGGCGACGGCGAAGTCGGGTTCGGCGAACTTGTCCGGCTTGGCGTTCGGGCCTTCGACGCTGACGGTCTCACCCTCCCAACCGGCCCAGGCCAGGGCGCAGCGCTCACGCTCTTGGACATTGTCGCCGATCAGACGCTTGTAATAGGCGCCCATCAGATCGCCGCGCTCGGCCTCCGGGATGGGGGCCAGGAACCGCTCCCAGGCGTCAGGGAAGATCATCGAGGCGCCGTCCTGATAGAACCAGTGCAGCTCCTTTTGGGTCAGCAGGAAGATGCCGCGCAGCACCAGCGCCAGACACCGCTCAGGATGTTTGATCGCATAGGCCATCGACAGGGTGGACCCCCACGATCCGCCGAACACGACCCATTGATCAATGTTCAGGCGTTCGCGCAGGCGTTCGATGTCGTCGATCAGGGTCCAGGTGGTGTTGTCCTCCAGCGAGGCGTTGGGCCGCGACAGGCCGCATCCGCGCTGGTCGAACATCACGATCTTGTATCGGGCCGGATCGAAGTAGCGGCGCATTCCCGGATTGACGGCCCCGCCCGGTCCGCCGTGCAGCACCACGACCGGACGGCCCTGCGGATTGCCGGAAACCTCGTAGTAGATTTCATGCACGCCATCGGTCGGCATCCAGCCTGACGCGTAAGGTTCGATCTCGGGATAGAGTTCGCGGCGAGGATCGACAGGTGCAGGGAAGGCCATGGATTTGCAGGTCTTTCTACGAGGGAGTCACGAAAATCACTTATCGGACCGGAATGCCGCAAAGGCGACGCAAAGCCAACCTGCGATCATCAGCACGCCGCCGATGGGGGTGATGGCGCCCAGAACCGGCAGGCTGAGAACGCCCAGCGCGGCCAGAGACAGGCTGAAAATCAGGCCCCCGACTGAGCCCAGCCAGCCCGCTGTCCGCGCCAGTCGGCCGCCACCCGTCCACAGGGCGCAGCCGAAGCCGAAGACGGCATGGACCAGCTGATAATGGGAGCCGGTGGTCAGCAGGGTCTTCAACTGCGGCTCGGCCCCATGAGCCGCGAAGGCGCCCAGAGCGACGGCGAGCGCCCCGTTCAGGGCGGCGAATAAAATCAGGCTGCGAGTCGGATTCATGCGCTGAGCCTAGCCTGACGAATCCGCGAAGTCTGCTATGCGGCGTCATGTCCCCATCAGCCCGTTCCCGCGTCGCGCTTCAGTACGCCCTGATGTTCATCGGCACCGGCGTCAGCCTGCCTTACGCCGGGTTGTGGATGCGGTCGCAGGGGCTAAGCGGGGCCGAAATCGGCGTCATTCTGGCCGCCCCCATGCTGGCGCGTCTGCTCACGGGGCCAGCCATCGCGGTCTGGGCAGATGGCTTCCGATATCGCCGTACCCCTATCGCCTTGCTGGCCGCCATGTCGGCTCTTGCCTATGCGACGGCGGGCCTGGTCGACGGCTTCGCCGCCTGGGCCGTCGCCTGGTTCATCGCCGCGACCGGGGTGGCGGCCATCATTCCGCTGACGGACGTGTTGAACCTGCGGCTGTCGCGCAAGGAAGGCTTCGCCTTTGCGGTGCCGCGCGGGTTCGGCTCTGCGGCCTTCTTCGTCACCAATGTCGTTGTCGGTTTCATCGTGCGCGCGACGGGCGCAGAGGTGATCATCATCGGCGTGACCCTGGCCTGCGCCGGGATCGCCCTGGCGGCCTGGCGGGTGCTGCCGCCCGAGCCGGTGCATGACGGGGCGCCCGTGCTGGGCTGGGACCGGTTCCGCGGCATGGGCCGACTGTTGAAGGACCCGGCGGTCGTGACGGCCATTCTGGCCATCGGTCTGGTTCAGGCCGCGCACGGTTTCTACTACGGCTTCTCCGCCATCCTGTGGCGCGCGCAAGGGGTCGAGGCCGACATGACGGGCCTGTTGTGGGCCTTCGCCGTGGTGGTCGAGATCAGCTTCATGTGGGTGATCGACCCGTGGCGGCGTCGGCGCGGGATCGGTCCCTGGCCCATATTGATGATCGCCTCGGGCGCGGCGGTGGTGCGTTGGGCCTTCATGTCCGCCTCGCCGCCCCTGTGGGCGCTGTGGCCGTTGCAGGCGCTGCACGCCCTGAGCTTCGCCGCCAATTTCCTGGCCGGTGTCGAAGTGATCGAGAAGCTGGTCCCGCGCGACAGCCAGACCGCCGCCCAGACCCTGAACTCGATGCTGTCGGCCGGCGTGCTGATGGGCCTGGCGACCCTGGCCAGCGGGCCCCTGTACGACGCCTTCGGCGCAGGCGGCTATCTGGCCATGACCGGAATGGCGGCGGTCAGCCTGCTGGCCAATCTGCTGCTGCGGCCGGTGCTGACGCGCGCGGCCTAGAGGTCTCAGCCTTTCAGCGCGCGGCCCGCCACAACGGCGTTGTTGCCGAACTTCTCGCGCAACTTGTCGATGGCGCGTTCGGTCTTCAGGGCGCGGGTTTCGGTGGTCTGGAACAGGCCGGAGGGGGCGTCGTCGGCGTCCTGAATGTCGGCCATGCCGATGCCGATCAGGCGGTAGGGCAGGCCCAGTTCCGGCTTCAGCAGGTCGCGCCCGGCGGCGAACAGGGCGCGGGCGGTCTGGATCGGCTCAGGCAGGCTGATGCGGCGGGTCAGGATCTTGAAGTCGGTGCGGCGCAGTTTCAGCACCACCACGCGGCTGGCCACCCCATCACGCCGCGCCTTGGATGCCAGCTTCTCGCACAGGGGCCAAAGCTCGGCCTCCAGCGCCTGCGCCGCGATCAGGTCTTCGTTGAAGGTGGTTTCCGCGCTCATGCCCTTGCGGTCGTGGGTCGGGTTCACGGCGCGGGCGTCGCGGGCGTGGGACAGGTCATGAAGGCGCAGGCCGGATTCGCCGTACCGCTTGACCAGGTCGCGCACGTCGGCCCGCGCCAGATCGCCGATTGTGGCGTAGCCGTCGCTGCGCAGGGCCTTGCCGAACACCGGGCCGACCCCGGGCAGGGCGGTGACGGGCTTTGGGGCCAGCAGGGACTGGGCGTTGGCCCGGCCCACGACCGAGAAGCCGCGCGGCTTGTCCATCTCTGACGCCATTTTCGCTAGGAATCGATTGGGCGCCAGGCCGATGGAGACGGTCAGGCCCGTCTCGTCTTCGATCTGTTTCTGGAAGCGGATCAGCTGGAAGGCGGGCGGGCCGCCATTCAACCGCTCGGTGCCGGACAGATCGACCCAGGCCTCGTCCAGCGACAGGGGCTGGATCAAGGGTGTCAGCTTGCCCAGCGCCCCCAGGATGCGTTCGGATTCAAAGACGTATTTGGTGAAGTTCGGCTTGATGACCACAGCCTCGGGGCAGGCCTTCAGCGCCTTGAACATGGGCATGGCCGAGCCGACGCCGTACTGGCGCGCGACATAGCAGGCGGTGGATACGACGCCGCGCTTGCCGCCGCCGATGATGACCGGCTTGTCGCGCAGCTCGGGGCGGTCGCGCTTCTCCACCGAGGCGTAGAAGGCGTCGCAGTCCATGTGGGCGATGGACAACTGGTCCAGTTCGGGGTCCGCGACGATCCGGCGCGATCCGCACGACGGGCAGCGGCGATCGGGTGGGCCAGCAGGGTCTTCGCCGGTCCACAGACAATCGCGACAGATGGCCTTTATGGCCACGCTTAAGGTCTCCGTAAGGTTGGCTTCATCCCAACTTAAGACTGCTTGTCCACTATCGCATCCAACGAAGCGTTCCGCGTATGGGGGAGCGCAGGTCAGGTGATGATGTCCAAGAAAGTCCTCATCGTCGAGGATAACGAGCTGAACATGAAGCTTTTTCATGATCTGCTCGATTCTCAGGGGTATGAAACCCTGCAGACCCGCGAGGGACTGCAGGCCTTGGCGCTGGCGCGCGCGCATCTGCCCGATCTGATCCTGATGGATATCCAGTTGCCCGAAATCTCTGGTCTGGAGGTCACCAAGTGGCTGAAGGATGACGAGGAGCTGCACCACATCCCCGTCATCGCCGTGACCGCCTTCGCCATGAAGGGCGATGAGGAACGCATCCGCCAGGGCGGGTGCGAGGCCTATATCTCCAAGCCGATTTCAGTGATGCACTTCCTCGAAACAGTCCGGCAGCACCTGGGATGAGCGCGCGGGTCATGGTCGTGGACGACGTTGAGGCCAACGTCCGTCTGCTGGAAGCCAAGCTGACGATCGAATATTTCGACGTGGTGTCCTGTCACGACGGTCTGACCGCGCTGACGCTGGCGGCGGAGACCCAGCCGGACCTGATCCTGCTGGACGTGATGATGCCGGGCATGGACGGATTCGAAACCTGCCGCCGCCTGAAGGCCCAGGCCGAGACGCGCCATATTCCGGTGGTGCTGGTCACCGCGCTGGATGGGCGGGAGGACAAGATTCGCGGACTGGAGGCGGGCGCCGACGACTTCATCACCAAGCCGCTGGATGATGTGATCCTGTTCGCGCGGGTGCGCTCGCTAAGCCGCCTGAAACAGGTGATGGACGAGCTGCGCGAGCGTGAGGAAAACAGCCGCCGCATGGGCGTCAGCACCGACGGCGACAGGCGTCTGCGCGCCGAGGGCGGTCGGGTTCTGGTCGTCGATGACAATGAAGCCCAGGCCAAGAAGATCGCCGACCAGTTGGGCGTCGAGCATCGCGTGACGATTGAAGCGAACGCTGACGCGGCGATAAAGGCCGTGCGCGGGCCGCTCGACCTGGTCATCGTCAATGTGGCGGCTGACAGCTTCGACGGCCTGCGGGTGCTGGCCCTGTCCAAGTCAGGCGATGCGCGCCGGGCGCCGGTGCTGGCCGTTGTCGATCCGATGGATCGGGCGCGCATGGTCAAGGCGCTGGAGCTGGGGGCCGCGGACGTGGTCAACCGGCCCATCGACCCGGACGAGCTGTCGGCGCGCGCGCGCACCCAGATCCGCCGCAAGCGCTACACCGACTTCCTGCGCGACAAGCTGGATTCCAGCCTGGAGCTGGCCGTCACGGACGCTCTTACCGGGCTGCATAACCGCCGCTACATGACCGGCCAGTTGGACGCCCTGGTGAACCGGGCCGTGCATGGCGGCAGTTCTGTCGCCCTGCTGGTGCTGGACATCGACCACTTCAAACTGGTGAACGACGGCTTCGGTCATGATGCGGGCGATGAGGTTCTGATCGAGTTCGCCGTGCGTCTGGCCACCAATGTGCGGGCCGTGGACCTGCCGTGCCGTCTGGGCGGCGAGGAGTTCGTGGTCGTCATGCCGGGCGCAGATCTGGAGGACGCAGGGCGCGTCGCCGAGCGGATTCGCCGGGACGTGGCCTCCCAACCCTTCCGCATCATGGGCGGCAAGGAAATGCTGACCATCACCATTTCAATCGGCGTGGCGGCCACCTGCGGGCCTCATGACACGCCGGAACTGCTGCTGAAACGCGCCGACGAGGGCGTGTATGAGGCCAAGGCCAAGGGCCGCAACATCGTCATCGCCAAGGCCGCCTGAAGTCTCTTCGGCGGCCACCACCCCAGCCTATCTCGGACAAAGAAAAACGCCCGGCTGAGTGATCAGCCGGGCGTCGTATTTTCTAGCAGATCAAGTGCTTACTTGATCTTGCCTTCCTTGAAGTCGACGTGCTTGCGCACGACCGGGTCGTACTTCTTGACGACCATTTTCTCGGTCATGGTGCGGGCGTTCTTCTTGGTGACATAGAAGAAGCCGGTGTCGGCGGTGGAGTTCAGACGGATTTTGATGGAAGCCGGTTTGGCCATCGGAATACCTCTACGACGGCGACAGCCGCTTAAAATAAGAGGCGCGGAACATACTCAGACACGGCCTAAAGTCAACGGGCGTGATGCCACGTTGATGGGGGATTTCGCACATATAGGCTTGGAGCATGAAATTAGCATATGCGCTGGCCGCGACGGCCCTGGGTTTCGCCCTTTCATCCTGCGCTGGCGGGACTGAATCCCCGAATCCCCAAGACGCCTTCTTCTCCAACCTGACCGCCCTGTGCGGCCAGCGATTCGAGGGGCGGGTCGTCACGACCGATCCTGCCGACGCGGATTTCACCAACAAACGGCTGTTGATGCATGTCCGCGACTGCTCGGACGGAGAGATTCGCATTCCCTTCGCCGTGGGTGACGATCGCTCGCGGACCTGGGTTGTGACCAGGGGAGATGTGGGCCTGCGCCTGAAGCACGATCACCGGCATGAGGACGGCACGACGGACGTGCTGCACTGGTACGGCGGCGATACGGTGAACGAGGGCACGGCGGAGCGGCAGGCGTTCCCGGTGGACGCGGAATCCATCGCCCTGTTCAACGCCAATAACGCGACGGTTTCGACGACAAACACCTGGGCGATCGAGGTCCACCCGCACGAGACCTTCGCCTATGAACTGCGTCGTCCGAACCGGCATTTCCGGGTCGAGTTCGATCTGACCAAGCCGGTCGCAAGCTAGGTCAGGCAGTGCGCCAGGGCTGAAGCGGACGCACCGTCGCACAGGCGGGCGTCCCGTCCTTGCCGCGTCCCGGCAGAACGACCTCCAACACGACGCCGTCACGCGCCTGAGCCAGCAGCGCGGCGGGGATGTCGTGAATGTCGATCTTGGCGCGGCGGCTCCATTCGCTGCCGTGCTGGCCCGCCGAGGCGCCGATGCAGATATAGACGAAGCGGCGCGTGGGGCCTTCACGCCGCACGAACGGGCCGGTGAAACGGTTGTCGTCCGTCAAGGTGATCGGCGCGTCGAAGCTGAGCGGGGCGTCGCCGGCGATCCGGACCTCGACCGGGGCGTTGGTCTTGTCCTGCAGGCTGTAGGCGACGCCCGGGACCGGGGCCTGGATCGTCAGCCGAAGCGTGATGGTCTGGCCCGCCATGGGTTCAGTCCCTGTGCTCGACCACGTGCTGGCCGCGCACCATGCGAACGAAAGGCAGGGGGCGGTCGGGGTGTTCAAGCCGTTCGGCCAACTCCCCAAGCACGAAACGGGTGATGGCGGGCAGGTCCAGCGTGCGGGCCTCGTCCAGAGGAAGCCACGCGATCTCGTCCAGTTCGCCAGAGCCCGATGTCGGTTCGGGCGTCAGCAGGGCTTCGGCGGGGGCCATGAAGAAACGGGCGTCAAAGCGGCGCGTGCGGCCCGGCGGTGTGATGGCGCGGGCGATGTAGGACAGGACCGACAGATCGGGCAGGGCGCCTGCCTGCCTGTATTCCCGCCAAGGCCCGGCGACGGCGGCGGGCGGGGCGGGGCGGCCCAGGATCAGGCCCGTCTCCTCGAACGTCTCGCGCACCGCCGTCAGGGCCAGGGCGCGGGCGCGTCGGGCAGGGGCCTCGGCCATCAGTCGGCGCGCGGCATCGGACGACAGGTCGCCAGCGGATGCGGCGGTGAAGTCCGACCGGTCAATTCGTCCGCCGGGAAAGACCCATTTCGACGCCATGAAGACATGGCCGGGCGCTCGCCGCCCCATCAGAACCTCAGGCTTCGATCCGCCGCGCGTCAGGATCAGGGTGGCGGCGTCCTTCGGCCGCTGGGCGCCGCCGACGCGCGGGGCGTCGGCCAGATCCTGTGCAGCGTCGAAGGGCTGGTTCATTTCCGCTTGCCCTTCCTGACGCCCTTCAGGCCGCCAGAGGGTTTGGAGCCGTTGCGGGGCTTGGGGCCGGGACGGTTCTTGCCGCGCATGGGCGGGCCGTCGCCGCCCCTTCCACGGATGCCGTAGCGCGGGGCCGGGGCGTTGGGATCGCGGGGTTCCGGTTCGCTGAGCATTTCAAAGACCAGCCCGCCGGTGACGGGCGTTGCCTCACGCAGCTTGACCTCGACCATACGGCCCAGGGTAAAACGCTTGCCGGTACGTTCGCCGACCAGGGCGTGAGCGCGGTCGTCGTGGGTGAAATATTCGCTGCCCAGAGTCGAGACGGGGACCAGACCATCGGCGCCCGTGTCCTCCAGTCGGATGAACAGGCCGAAACGGGTCACGCCTGTGATGCGCCCGGCGAAGGTCGCGCCGATATGCTCCTCAAGGAAGGCGGCGATATAGCGGTCCATCGCATCGCGTTCAGCGGCCATCGAGCGACGCTCGGTCGAGGTGACCTGTTCGGCGATGGCGGGCAGTTCGGCGATCTCGCGATCCGTCAGCCCATCCTTGCCCAGGTTCAGGGCCCGGATCAGGCCGCGATGCACGATCAGGTCGGAATAGCGCCGGATGGGGGAGGTGAAGTGGGCGTAGCGGTCCAGATTCAGACCGAAGTGGCCCACGTTCTCAGGCGAATAGATGGCCTGCATCTGGGTCCGCAGGACGACCTCGTTGACCACGTCGGCGTGTTCGGTGTCGCGCGTTTCGTCCAACAGCTTGTTGAACCGCTTGGTCGTGCCCGGCTCGCCCTTGTTCCACGGCTTGCCGATGGTGTGCAGGAAGTCGGCCAGGTTGAAGATCTTCTCCTGACTGGGCGCATCGTGGATGCGGTAGATCAGGGGCGTCTTCTTCTGCTCCAGGGTCTCGGCGGCGCAGACATTGGCCTGGATCATCATTTCTTCGATTAGCCGGTGGGCCTCAAGCGAGGTGCGCTTCTCGATGGAGGCGATGCCGCCGTCAGGGGCCATGCGGATGCGGCGCTCTGCGGATTCGATCTGCAGCGGGCTGCGCTTCAGGCGGCCCTTCAGCATGGTGTGATAGGCGTTCCACAACGGATAGAGGATGGCCTCCATGATCGGGCCGGTGGCGTCGTCTGTCTGGCCGTCGATTGCGGCCTGGGCCTGTTCGTAAGACAGTTTGGCATGCGACCGCATCAGGCCGCGCACGAACTTGTGGCCCGTCTTTCGTCCGTCCTTGTCGAAGACCATGCGCACGGCCATGCAGGCGCGGTTCTCGCCCTCCTTCAGGCTGCACAGGCCGTTTGACAGCACCTCCGGCAGCATCGGTTCGACGCGGTCGGGGAAATAGGTCGAGTTGCCCTTTTCGCGGGCCTCGCGGTCCAGTTGGGAGCCGGGGCAGACGTAGGCGGCGACGTCGGCGATGGCGACCCAGACGATCCATCCGCCGGGGTTCTTGGGATCTTCGTCGCGGGCGGCATAGACGGCGTCATCGTGGTCGCGCGCGTCGGCGGGGTCGATGGTGATGAAGGGAACCTCGCGCAGGTCCTCGCGGCCCTTCAGCGTCGGCAGTTCCTGATCCTCGGCCTCACGCTCGACCGCCTCGGAGAAGCCGGTCGGGATGCTGTGGGCGTAGATGGCGATCAGGGAGGCGGCGCGGGGATCGTCCTCCTTGCCGATGTTCTCAAGAATCTTGCCGCGTTTGGGGCCATAGCGATGCTCGCCCTTTTCGATGGCGGCCAGGACCAGATCGCCGTCGCGCAGGTCGCCGGACTGGGCCTGGGGCACCAGCAGCACATCCTTGGAGCGGCGGTCGACCGGCTCGACCCGCGTCTCACGCGCCGATTTGCGGATCACCCCCAGAACACGGTTCGTGCCGATATCCAGTTTCTTGATCAGCCGGGCTTCCCAGCCTTCGGCGCCGCGCTGGAACTTGACCAGCAGGCGGTCGCCCATGCCGGGGGCGGCCTTGGTCTTGTCGGGGATCAGCAGGGCCTGGGGCGCATCGGGGCTGGCCTCGACCAGGCGGACGTACAGTTCGCCGTCCACATCGCGTTCGATCACATCGGCGACGCCGACAGGGGGCAGGGCGCCGGCTTCGGAAAAGCCCTTGCGGCCGCGTTTGCCCAGCCTGCCTTCGGCCTCCAGCTCGCGGATCATTTCGCGCAGGGCCCGGCGGTCGCCGCCCTTTAGCCCGAAGTGGCGTGCGATATCGGTCTTCTCGGCCGATCCGGCCTCGCGCAGGAAGGCGACGAGGGTGTCTTTGTCGGGGAGACCGGCGGGCGGCCTCTTGGGTGATTTGCTCATTATGTCTTTCGTAGCGCGGAACCGCGCCCTTGGGTCAAATCTTGCATGAGTTGACCGAGTGATTGCGGAGCTTCAGCTTCCGCTGAACCCCGAATGGAGTCGTTGATGTCCCTATCCGCCCCCGCCCTGAGCGCGCCTGTGAAGTCGCCGCTGGATCTGATCGGCAAGACGCCGATGGTGGAGGTGACGAAGATCGACACCGGGAAATGCCGGCTGCTGCTCAAGCTGGAATCCCAGAACCCCGGCGGATCGATCAAGGACCGGATTGCGGTCGAGATGTTGGATGCGGCGGAGAAGGAAGGCTTCCTGAAAGAGGGCGGCACGATCGTCGAGGCGACGGCCGGCAATACGGGCCTGGCGCTGACACTGGTCGGCCGGGCGCGGGGATATAAGGTGCTTCTGGTCATTCCTGACAAGATGTCGAAGGAAAAGATCCAGCATCTGCGGGCCATGGGCGCCGATGTACGCCTGACGCGCTCGGACGTTCCGCACGGGCATCCCGAATATTACACCGACATGGCCGAGCGTCTGGCCCAGGGCATTCCCGGCGGCTTCTACGTCAACCAGTTCGCCAACGACGCCAACGCCGAGGCCCATGTGAAGACCACGGGGCCGGAAATCTGGAGCCAGACGGGCGGCGACATCGACGCCCTGGTCGCGGGCATCGGTTCGGGCGGCACGATCACAGGCACGGCGCGCTATCTGAAAAGCGTCGGCTCCAAGGCCGAGATCATTCTGGCCGATCCGGTCGGTTCGACCCTGGCGGGCATCGTCAACGACGGCGTGCCGGGGCCGGAGGGCGGTTACACCGTCGAGGGCATCGGTCAGAATTTCGTGCCCGACACGGCGGACATGAGCCTGATCGACAAGGCCTATTCGATCTCTGACGCCGAGGCGATCAGCACCGCGCGTGAACTGCTGCTGAAGGAAGGGATTCTGGCGGGTTCGTCGTCGGGCACCCTGATCGCCGCCGCCCTGCGCTGGTGTCGCGAGCAGACCGAGGCCAAGACCTGCGTCACCTTCGTCTGCGACACCGGCGCCAAATATCTGTCCAAGGTCTACAACGACGCCTGGCTGGCCGATCAGGGCCTGGGCGAGCGTGAAATCCACGGCGACCTGTCGGACCTGATCAACCGCAAATACGAAAAGGGCGACGTCGTGGTCGCTGGGCCGGACGACACCCTGGACACCGCCTTCAAGCGGATGAAGGGTGCGGACGTGTCCCAGTTGCCCATCATCGACGACGGCCGCCTGGTCGGCATTCTGGATGAAAGCGACCTGATCCAGGTGATGAACACCGACGAAATCACGCGCAAGGAACGGTTCGCCAAGCCAGTGTCCTCGGCCATGACGCGCGATCTGGACACGGTTCAGGTCAAGGAGCCGCTGGACGCCCTGATCCCTGTCTTCGACCGTGACCGCGTGGCCATCGTGCTGGACGGCGAGAAATTCGTCGGCCTGATCACCCGCACCGACCTGATCAACCACCTCAGCCTGAATCGCTAAGCCGATGACTGACAAGAAGAACAGCCAGGGTTTCTCCACCCGCGCCATCCATGCCGGACAGCATCCCGACCCGACGACGGGCGCAGTGATGACGCCGATCTACGCCACCTCGACCTACGCCCAGGAAAGCCCCGGCGTGAACAAGGGGTATGAGTATGCGCGGGGCAAAAACCCGACGCGCGAGGCGTTTGAGGCCTGTATCGCCGATCTGGAAGGCGGCACACACGGGTTCGGGTTTGGCTCGGGCATGGCGGCGACCTCGACGGCGCTGGAGCTGCTGGATGCGGGCGATCACATTGTCACAGGCGACGACCTTTACGGCGGCTCGTGGCGGCTGTTCGAACGGGTGCGCCGTCGCACCATGGGGCTGGACTTCGCCTATGTGGACCTGAGCGACATCGCCGCGGTCGAGGCCGCGATCACGCCGAAGACGAAGATGTTGTGGGTCGAGACGCCGACCAACCCGCTGATGAAGCTGGCTGACATCGCCGCCCTGTCAAAGGTGGCCAAGGCGCATGGGCTGCTGCTGGTCGTGGACAACACCTTCGCCACCCCCTTCTGCCAGCAGCCGCTGAGCCTGGGCGCGGACGTAGTCATGCACTCGGCGACCAAATATTTGAACGGCCATTCGGACATCATCGGCGGGGTGCTGGTGACCGGCGACGCCGATCTGGCGACGCGGATCAAGTTCCTGCAGAACTCGGTCGGCGGGATCATGGGGCCGTTCGACGCCTTCCTGGCCAATCGGGGTCTGAAGACCCTGGCGCTGCGGATGAAGGCGCACTGCGAGAACGCCCTGACCATCGCTCGCTGGCTGGAGACGCGGGCAGGGATCGCCAAGGTCATCTATCCCGGCCTGATCGCCCACCCGCAGCACGAGCTGGCGGCGCGCCAGATGAGCGGCGGCTACGGCGGGATGGTGACGGTGATACTGGATGGGGATCTGGAGCGCACCAAGCGTGTGCTGGAACGGGTTCAGGTCTTCACCCTGGCGGAATCGCTGGGCGGCGTGGAAAGCCTGGTGAACCACCCGGCGATCATGACCCATGCCAGCGTGCCCAAGGAAGTCCGCGAGGCGGGCGGCGTGACGGACAACCTGATCCGTCTGTCGGTCGGCGTGGAGAATGTCGAAGACCTGATCGCGGATCTGGATCAGGCGCTGGGCTGACAGTGCTTTCAAGTCGTCATCCTGGCCGCGTGGCGAGGATGACGACGGAGTGCAGCCTCAACCCGGAAGCGCGGTCTGGTGGCCGGTGACGGGCGGCAGCTTCTTCTTGGGGGCGGCGCGCTTCACCGGGGCCTTTGCGGCCTTGGGCAGGGCGGCGCGACGCGCGATTTCGGTGTCGATGACCGGGATGATGTCCGAGGCGGCGATCACCTGCGTCGAGGCGCCATGCTCGACCAGACGCGCAGCATTGGCGCGCAGGGTCACAAGGTCTGCATCGGTCATTGCGGGGATCATGTCAGCGAGCGGGGTCATGGCGGCATCCGTTTTTGAAAACGGCGTCAGGGCCGGCGCGAGAGGCGCCAGCCCTTCAGCTGATTGAAGGCGATTTCCACCGTCACACGGTCACCCAGCAGCGAGACGCCCGTCTGGGCGCCCAGCGAGGGCAAGACCGTGATCAGATGGCCGTTGTCCAGGCGGACACGGCGACCGCCCAGCGGCAGCAGGCGCGTGATCTCGCCGTCGAAGGCGATGGCGCCCATCCGGGTCGTGGGCGGTTCGTTCGTTTTGGACGCCTGGAGCTTGTCCTACTCCGCCGCCTTGAGACGGCCTGCGGATTCCTTGCCCGAGCGTGAGTCACGCTCGATTTCGTAGGCGATTTTCTGGCCTTCGTTCAGCGAACCCACGTCGGAGGTTTCGACAGCCGAGGCGTGGACGAAGACGTCCTTGCCGCCGTCATCGGGTGCGATGAAGCCGTAGCCTTTGGTGGGATTGTACCATTTAACAGTGCCGGTAGCCATTTGGAGACCTCCGTCTGGCGTTGACCGCAGGGAGGGGTCCCTGGTCGGCCTGTCGGGTCTGAATGGGATCGGCTTTTGGACCTCGGTGCGTAGATGCAAAGGGAGCAGCGGCGTTACGCAGTGAGATCGACCAGCCCTAGATGGGAAGCCGACAACCCATGCGCAAGGGGGCGCCGCTCAGAACGCGTATGAAATCTTGGCGACCAGGGCGTCGCCGTACTGTTCCCCCGCCGAATGGGCCGAGGTGTCGTAGTAGCGCAGGTCCAGATCCAGCTTTTCGGTCAGGGCGTAGGTCACGCCCGCGTTCCAGCCGGTGTAGTCGGGGCCGTTGTCCTGTTCGCGGCGGCCCACGGCCAGGGTGCCGTCCAGTTTCGGCGTGAAGGTCCAGCCCACGCGGCCCTCGACCCAGACGAAGCCCTCGTTCGATCCGGCGGCGTCGGGCGAATACTGGACCTGCAGCCGAGCGCGGGCCGGGCCTATGGAGCGGCTGATGTTGCCCGTAAACTCCCAGGTGTCGTCGTCATAGCCGTCGTCGGCGCCCGCGCGGTTCTTGTAGGCAACGTTCAGATCGAACTGATAGCCGAAGGCCTCGGGCTGATAGCCTGCGACCATGTTCAGCTCGACCTTGGAGCCGCCGGCCTTGATCGTTTCAAAGCCCGGCCCGGCGTAGAACAGGCCGTTGGCGCTTTCCCATGTCGCCGAACCGAAGGCGTAGGGGTCTGTCTGCGACTTGGAGACGTTCTTGGACCGGTTGTCCGAGCCCGCGCCCACCTGGAAGTCCCAGTCGCCGCCCGCCTGCGCCAGGGCGGGCGTGGCGAAGGCGGTCAGCACAAGAGCGAAACCGAGCGGGGCGGGCGAGGCGATGCGGATCATGAGGGCTCCAACGCGCGGCGGGCGTGTCAGGCTCCCTCTTAGCGAGCGGGCGCCTTTTTCGCGAATTCTTCCGTCGCCTGAGCGAACTCTTGCCGCAGACGGCCCACCAGTTCGGCGGTCGGCAGGACGTCGTGGATGGCGCCTGCACCCTGGCCCGCGGACCAGACGGTCTTCCACGCCTTGGCCTCGTCGCCCATGTCCAGCTTGTGCTCGGGCAGGTGTTTGGGGTCGATGCCGTTCTCGACCAGAGACTTGCTCATGAAGTTGGCCGGGATGCCGGAAACGGCGGGCGTGTGGACGATATCGGTCGAGCCGCTGTCGATGATCATCTGCTTGTAGGCCGGCGCCGCCAGGGCCTCGGTCGTGTTGATGAAGCGGGTGCCCATATAGGCGAAGTCGGCGCCCAGCATCAGGGCCGCCGCCACGTCCTGGCCGGTCGAGATGGCGCCCGACAGGATGATGGTTCCGTCAAAGAAGCTGCGGACCTCGTTGACCAGGGCGAAGGGGTTGATGATGCCCGCATGGCCGCCCGCGCCGTTGGCGACCAGGATCAGGCCGTCGACGCCCGCCTCTGCGGCCTTCCTCGCGTGGCGGATGTTGGCGATGTCGTGGAAGACCTGACCGCCATAGCCATGGACCGCATCGACCACGTCGCGCACCGCGCCCAGCGAGGTGATGATCAGCGGCACCTTCTCCTCGACCGACACCATCATGTCCGCCATCAGACGGGGGTTGGTCGGATGGACGATGTGGTTGACGCCAAAGGCGGCGGCGTCCGGCGTCAGCCGCGCCTTGATCTCGTGGATCCACTCCCGATAGCCCTCGGTCGTGCGCTGGTTCAGGGACGGGAAGGTGCCGATGACGCCCGCATTGCAGGCCTCGACCACCAGGTCCGGGCCGGAGACCAGGAACATGGGCGCCGAAATGATCGGCAGGGTCAGGCCCTTTTGCAGCGATGCGGGAATAGCCACGAGCGTCTCCTTGGTTTTCTTTCGCTACGGATAACCGGCTGTCGCCGGGTAAGGCAATGGATTGCGTGCGCCAAGAAAAAACACAGTCTGAATAGTCTGAATCGTCGGAAATGCGCGGCCTTGGAGACTGGCGGGGCCAGCTTAACCCAGGTTCGCGCCGCCGTGCGTTGATTGGGGTGTCGTGAAATCAAAGGGCTGAAATCGAAAGACTAAGTCTTCGCATTTCCGCGTCTTTAGGCCGGGTTTCGGCGCAGCCCTGGCCCATCCGCCGCGCAAAGGAGGATTTTCATGGATGACGCGAACGCCTAAATGGCGGGCATGACGCATTACACCGACAACCTGAGCCAACTGGGCGCCCAGACCGCCGCCCCGACCAGCCCCGAAACCGCCGTGCTGGAGCGGGTGCCGAACCCGCACGCGGACACCCTGTATCTGGCCCGGTTCACGGCGCCGGAGTTCACCAGCCTGTGCCCGGTGACCGGCCAGCCCGACTTCGCCCACATCGTCATCGACTATGCGCCGGGTGACTGGCTGGTCGAGTCAAAGAGCCTGAAGCTGTACCTGACCAGCTTCCGCAACCACGGCGCTTTCCACGAGGACTGCACCGTCGCCATCGGCCGTAAACTGGCCGACCTGCTGCAGCCGAAATGGCTGCGCATCGGCGGCTATTGGTACCCGCGCGGCGGCATCCCCATCGACGTCTTCTGGCAGACGGGCGTGGCGCCGGAAGGCCTGTGGCTGCCCGATCAGGGCGTGCCGACGTATCGCGGGCGGGGGTGAGGGGCGATGCTCCGCGCTAGGTTGTCGACTGCGTGTTCGTCGTTAGATGGCACCGAATTTTTTAAGGAGCCGAAGCTGTCGTTCCAGTTTTTCTGTGTCTAGGCTAGAATCTAGAGTCACATTTACGTTGAAAATGGCGCGTTTGGGATTTGGTGCTTCGGGCTGGGTTTCATCTTCCGGCCCTTCGCCGTCGTCGTCTGCGACCTTCGGTTCATCAGTGTCCCCCTGCTCGGTAATCAACGGGCTAGGAGGAGGTGTGCCCATGTCTATCGCTGACAGGTGCGCAATCTTATCGCCATCAAGGGTGGCCAATCCGGCCGTAACCATCGACGTAACGTAAACATCAGCGCATTTTCCAGTTTCCTCTGGATGAACTTTCAATTCTGCAGCGCGCTGCTTTAGCTTGGCATGGGTGACTTCATCTCCGTGGAACGTATCGAATAAAGCTTTGAAAACTGGAGGCGCTAACACTGCTGCTCGATATAGAGCTGATCGCTCTTCAGTGGGTGCCGCTTCGATCCTTTTGGCTAGATCAGATGCAATATAGCCTTTGGAATCTCCTTCCATGAGGCCGAATTGTTTGAGGGTGGATAGCCGGACCCGGCCGACCGAATTGGAATTGCCAACCACGCCGGATAGGACAACTCCTTCTGGCTGTGGGCCTAGGTGAGTTTTTGCCACCAGCTTCTTTGCCCAGGCCAGCGAATCTCCGAGGGTTTGTCGTGGGAAACGCGTCCCGCCTTTGCGGACGCCCTTTGGCATTTTTCTCTTGACGTGGGTATCGCCCTGCTCAGTCATTTATCTTCGCCTTAAGCGCTGCAACGAGTTCAGCGAGACCAGATTTGTAGGATTTAGAGAAGTCAGCATATTTTTTGTCAGATATTGCCATCGGCATTTTGCTGGAGTCCAGCTTCAGCGGTAGCACGTGAACCTTTCGGCGCTCGACTTCATTAACGAGAGCTCCGTTTAGTTCTTTCTTTACCCAATCGGATTCTACGGATTGTTCACTTACTGCAATTAAGAAGTAGTCAGAATCCGCGAGGCCTTGAGCTACCTTTTCTGGGATCGAATCCCCCACGTGAATACGTTGCTCGTCGAGCCAAACGCCAATCCCGTTCGCGGAAAGGTCGGCGGCGAGTTGTCGTATGAACGGTTTGTCCGCTGAACTGTGGGATAGGAACGCGACCCGGCTAGTCTTGTCAGACTTATGCCGCTGTTCCTTGCCTGAGGCAGCAGCATCCACAAGGTCCTCAGCGAGCAAATCTGCTTGAAGCGCACCAAGAGTCTGCGCCCACCGGAGCAGCGGTGCTAATGCATCCGGGTCGAATGGGCTGATACCAACTAGGGTGGCAGCTTTCCTCGTGGAGGCTTCGATTTTTTCACCCAGCCTTAGAAATTGGCGTAGGCTGACTAAGAGTGGGTATCGGACCAAGGCCTCACGTACTGCAGCCTCCTTCTGTTCTTGGGGGCCTTTGTATGGGTATGGCACAAGCAAAACGTACCCGGAGGCCATAGGGCCCACGAGGTCCAGATGGAGGGCGTTCTTCAGGAGTTTTCCAGCGGTTCGTGGGTCAATGCCTGCGAACTGCGCGATCTCAGAACTTGAAGGCGCGTCTAGCCATGCGATTGCATCCAAAACCTGGAATAGTGACTCGAGCTTTGCCGCCTCGAAGCGCACGCTGTCGCTTTTTAGGGAGCCCTTAGGTGCCGGTTTTCTCGAAGAACTGCTTGCCATCTAGCCCACCTGATTGCCTCTCCCGCTATCATACTGTGACGCTTCAATAGATTTCTACAAGGTTTGAGGTGATTGAATACGACGGCCCTCACCTTGTTCGTAGTTTCCGCTAAGCCTCCGCCCATGACCCCATCACCCCGCCTCCCGCTCGAAGTCTGGGGCCGTCGCCTGATGACGCGGGCCGAGATCTGGGCCGACCAATCGCGGCCGCGTCGTTACGCCTATGAGTTCCTTTGGTTCGGGCTGAAGCAGGGGTGGGCCTGTCTGTTCGGCGGGCTGATGCTGGTGCTGATCATGGGCACCTGGCTGCTGTGGCCGGATGGGGCGGCGGTGTCGCGCTATGACTTTCTGGTGGTCGGGGCGCTGGTCATTCAGGCGGCGATGCTGGCCTTCCGGCTGGAGAGCTGGGAGGAGGCGCGGGTCATCTTCCTGTTCCACATCGCCGGCACGATCATGGAGCTGTTCAAGACGGCGCATGGGTCGTGGGTCTATCCCGAGGACAGCCTGCTGAGGATCGGCGCCGTGCCGCTGTTCTCGGGCTTCATGTATGCGGCGGTCGGCAGCTACATCGCGCGGGTGCAGCGCATCTTCCATATCCGGGTCAGGCGCTATCCGCCGCTATGGACGACCTGGGTGC
Source organism: Brevundimonas nasdae (assembly GCF_019395145.1). NCBI lineage: Bacteria > Pseudomonadati > Pseudomonadota > Alphaproteobacteria > Caulobacterales > Caulobacteraceae > Brevundimonas > Brevundimonas nasdae. The sequence goes on along the minus strand of NZ_CP080034.1, from coordinate 1,408,761 downwards.
TGGCGGCGGCCATCTATGTGAACTTCTTTGCGCACCACTGGCTGCAGGACGTTCGGCTGGGGCTGTTTGTGGCGACGGCGCTGCTGTTCGGGCGGGGCTGGTTCTATTTCACGGCAGACCGCAGGCGCCGGTCGATGCCGCTGCTGCTGGGCTATGGGCTGGTGGCCCTGTTCATCTGGTTCGCCGAGAACCTGGGCACGCTGGGCCGGGCCTGGACCTATCCGGGGCAGGCCGACGGCTGGGAGATGGTGTCCCTGGCCAAGCTGGGAAGCTGGTTCCTGCTGATGATCATTTCGGTGGTGCTGGTGTCGATCGTGCACCGACCGGAAGAGGAGGCGGTCAGCGGCTCTCCAGCGCCCCGCGCATGACGGCCGACTTGCGGCTCATGCGGGCTTTCACTGCGCGATAGACGATGGCGACCACCAGAATGGCCACGGCGATGGCGCCGATCAGCAGGGTGGGGCCGTGGGCTTCGCTGAGAAGCTCCATCTTCGCCAGGCCCTGGGCCGCCAGATAGCCCGGCGCCAGCATGGCCAGAACCCAGACGATGCCCGAGGTCACATTGCCGAACTGGAACGACCGCTGGCGCATCCGCAGCATCCCCAGCGTCAGCGGCACAAAGGCGCGCAAGGGGCCGAAGAAACGGCCCACGAAGATCGACAGAACCCCGTAGCGGCGGCAGTACAGACGCGTCCAGGCGATGCGGCGGCGATGCGGCTTGAACATGGGGCGCTGCAGGAAGCGGATGCCCAGGTGGCGGCCCGCCCAATAGCTGACGGCGTCGCCCAGCACGGCGCCGACGACGCAGCCGATGATGACATTGGCCGGGTCCAGAACCCCCGCCGCAATCAGACCGCCCGCCGCGACCAGCAGACCGGTCGCCGGCACGAAGGCGCCGATGACCGCCAGGGACTCTAGAAAGGTGATCAGGCCCAAGAGTACGCCGGCCCACATATGATTGCGGGCGATGAAGTCGCCCACGGCTTGCAACAGGGAATCCATACTGAGGCCTTGGGGGAGGAGGCGGCGGCGGTCGAGACTAAACCGACGTGAAGCGACTTTATGCCGCCGAGTTACGGCAAGCGTGTGACCTTCGTGGCGATTTCTGGGCGGGGACGCTCCAGAGGCGGTTCGGTCAGGGTTCCGATGTGGATGAAGCCGGCGACCTTTTCGCCGTCCTTGACGCCGAACAGGGCGGAGCCTTCAGCATCATAGGCGTACCAGTCCGTGATCCAGCTGGCCGAATAGCCGAAGCCGCTGGCGGCGTGTTCCAGGTTCATGCAGACGGCACCCGCCGACAGCTCCTGCTCCCAGATCGGCTTGGCGTCGGGGATGGGGGTGGAGATGACCAGTATGGTGATCGGCGCCGCCGTCAGCTTGGCCAGCACGGCCTGATCCTTGGCGGGCTTGTTGCGGACCTCGGCCAGGACCGCCAGGCGTTCGGCGATTTCGGCGCGCGACTGCGGGCCCAGAACCACGAACCGCCACGGGAACAGCTTGCCATGATCCGGCGTGCGGGCGCCCAGCAGCAGGATCTCGTCCAGTTCGGCGTCGGTCGGGCCGGGGGCGGTCAGGGACTGCGCCGGGGCCGAACGGCGCTGGGCCAGTCGCCGACGGAACTCAGGCGACGGGACGGGCAGGGGAACGGCGTCGTTCAGGGCGTAAACGGGCAACTGGGTCATGCCGCCTAGCTAGGCTTTTGACCCCCGATCCGCCATACCCGCAGCATGAACAATACGCCGAAACCCGTCGACGAACCGCAGTGGGCCAAGGGGCTGGTCAAGCCGCCTGCATGGCGTCGCGAGAGCGAGCGGACGGTGTTCGAGAACCCCTGGATGCGCCTGACCCAGCATCAGGTCGTGGCGCCGACGGGGCTGGCCAGCGACTATACGATCATGCAGCCCAAGAATGTCGCTACCGGGGTGCTGCCGATCCACGACGACGGCACGGTGGTTCTGGTCGGCCAGCAGAGGTTCGCCCTGGGCACATACTCCTGGGAAATACCCGAGGGCGGCGCGCCGGTGGGCGAAGATCCGTTCGACGGGGTGCGGCGGGAGCTGGCCGAAGAGGCCGGGCTGGAGGCGGCTCATTGGCTGCCTGCCCTGACGATGGAGGTGTCGAATTCGGTCACGACCGAGATGGCCTACACCTGGCTGGCCTGGGGGCTTGGCCCCGTGCCGGTCGCGCCTGATCCCACCGAGGTCATCACCATCGTGCGTGTTCCATTTGCCGCGCTGCTGGAGGAAATCGGGCGGGGGACGGTGCGAGACGGCCTGACGGTGGCGACGGCTTACCGCGCCTACCATATGGCCCAGAACGGGGAACTGCCCGAAGCGCTGGCGCGCGCCCTGCTTGGGCGCGTATGATGCCCCCGAAGGAGCCGATCATGGCCAAGCTGGAAATCGTCGCGGAAAACGACAGCGTGTGGCGCCAGTTGCGCGCCTCGGCCGAGGCTGCGTCGCGCGAAGAACCCCAACTGGGCTCCCAGATGAACGCGGTCGTCCTGTCGCACGACGACCTGTCCGGCGCGCTGAGCTTCCAGATCGCGCGCAAGCTGGCCGATGGGGAAATGAGCGCGATGTCTGTGCGCGAAGTCTGCCTGTCCGCCTTCAAGGCCGATCCCAGCATTGTCGAGGCCGCCGAGGCCGATCTGCAGGCCGTCGCCGAGCGCGACCCGGCGATCCGCAACCTGTTGCAGCCCTTCTTGTATTTCAAAGGCTTCCAGGCATTGCAGGCCTGGCGCGTGGCGCATTGGCTGTGGGGACAGGGCCGCGAGACCCTGGCCTTCCACTTTCAGAGCCGCATTTCCGAACTGTTCCAACTGGACATCCATCCGGCGGCGCGGCTGGGCAAGGGCCTGTTCCTGGACCACGGCACCGGCATCGTCATCGGCGAGACGGCGGTGGTCGGCGACGACGTCTCCATGCTGCACAATGTGACCCTGGGCGGCACCGGGGCCGAACGCGGCGACCGTCACCCCAAGATCGGCAACGGCGTCCTGCTGGGCGCGGGGGCCAAGGTGCTGGGCAATATCCACGTGGGCGATTTCGCCAAGGTGGCGTCCGGTTCGGTGGTGCTGAAGGACGTGCCGACGGGCTGCACCGTTGCCGGTGTTCCGGCCCGTCTGGTCAACTGCCCCACAGGCGCAGAACCCGCCCGGACGATGGACCACACCCTGGCCGAGGTCGTGTACGACTTCGTGATCTGAAGGCCGTTTATGGCTTCCTGCGGCTGAACGTCACGACGCCGAAGCCCAGCGCCAGGCCAACGATGATGCCGATGGCCATGTTGTGGATCAGGGCACCGAAGATGATGCCCAGGCACAGGCCCAGCGGAAAGCCGATGGCGACCTTCACTCTCTCGTTTTTATTCATGTCGCGCTTCTCGAAAATCGACGGGTCTGTGGATCAGCAGATCGCAGACGCCTTGGTCAAGCGGGTCGTGGCGAGAGTCGTGCAGTTGCGCCGTCCTGACCGTCTGGGCTTCGCCATTGCCATGGTGCCATTATAGGCGCTCTGTCGGCAGGGGATGGCATTCCAGGTGCTGCGGAAAAATTCATCTGCCAGTTCCCCTGAAGGCCCGACTTCTCTAGGGTCCGCCGCCAATCCAAGGACTATGAGGCCACCCGTGAAAGACACCGACCTGAAGCGCATCGAGGCCCACCTCAAGCGCACCTTCAACACCGGCGGCATTATCGTGAAGGCTCGTCCCAAGCAGAACGACTCGGCGGAAGTCTATGTCGGCGACGAGTTCATCGGCATCGTCTTCGAGGACGAGGACGAAGAAGGTTCGTTCATGTTCGAAATGGCGATCCTGGCTGAGGACCTGCCGGCCTAAGCCGCTCAAAAATCTGATGATCCTTCACCGTGCGTCAAATGGCCCGGTGAATGTTTGAGAACGTTCTCAAAAATCGCTTGACGATACCCCCGTTCGCCGCCCTTATCGTAAAGGTAAGGGCGGCGGATCGATCGCTCGGGAGCAGACGCGCCGCGTGGTCGGGCAGGGATGGGAGCATTCCGCCTCTGCGGGCCTGTGCCTTCCGACACAGTCCGCACGTCCTCGTTCTGAAACACGAGGAAGATTCATGCGTCGCACAGCCGCTTCCCTGATTGCCCTGACGATCGCCCTGGGCGGCGCCTCTTCGGTGCTGGCCCAGACCATTCCGGTGCCCGAGGCTGCCCGCGCCAATCCCGCCATCTGGCCGCGCGCCGCTACGCCGGACGCCATCAGCGACGCCCAGACCGACGCCTTCGTCACCGACCTGATCCGGCGCATGACGCTGGAGGAGAAGGTGGGGCAGCTGATCCAGGCGGACATTTCCTCGATTACGCCGGAAGACCTGAAGACCTATCCGCTGGGCTCGATCCTGGCAGGCGGCAGCTCCGGCCCGTGGGGCGACGACAAGGCCGCGCCGCCGAAATGGCTGGAGCTGGCCCAGGCGTTCCGCGCCGCCAACGCCGCGCGCGGCGGCACGGTGATCCCGCTGATCTACGGCATAGACGCCGTTCACGGGCACAACAACGTGCCGGGCGCGACCATCTTCCCTCACAACATCGGCCTGGGCGCCGCGCGCGATCCTGACCTGATCCACCGCATCGGCGTGGCCACCGCGCTGGAAGTCGCCGTGACCGGCGCCGACTGGACGTTCGGTCCGACGCTGGCCGTGCCGCGCGACGACCGCTGGGGCCGCACCTATGAGGGCTATGCCGAGAACCCGGAGGTGCAGCGCGCCTATGCCGGACCGATGACCCTGGGCCTGCAAGGGCCGCTGGTCGCCGGTCAGCCGCTGGCGCCCGGCCATATCGCAGGTTCGGCCAAACACTTCCTGGCCGACGGCGGGACCAACGGCGGCAAAGACCAGGGTGATTTCACCGGCACGGAGCAGGAGCTGATCGACATCCACCTGGGCGGCTATGTCCAGGCGATCGATGCGGGCGTGCTGTCCATCATGGCCAGCTTCTCCAGCTGGAACGGCTACAAGCATTCGGGCAACGACACCCTGCTGCGCGACGTGCTGCACGGGCCCTTGGGCTTCAAGGGCTTCGTCGTCTCCGACTGGAACGCCCACGGCCAACTGCCGGGCTGCACCAACGAAAGCTGTGCGCTGGCGGTCAATGCGGGCATCGACATGCTGATGGCGCCTGACAGCTGGAAGCCGTTGTACGCCAGCACCCTGGCGCAGGCGCGCTCGGGCGAAATCCCCGCCGCCCGCATCGAAGACGCCGTGCGCCGCATCCTGACGGCCAAGGTCAAGGCCGGCCTGTTCAACGCCGAACGCCCCGTCGAAGGCCGGTTCGAAGAGCTGGCCTCGCCCGCCCACCGCGCCCTGGCGCGTGAAGCGGTGCGCAAGTCGCTGGTTCTGCTGAAGAATGAAGGCGTCCTGCCGATCCGCGCCAATGCACGGGTTCTGGTCGCCGGAACCGCCGCCGATGACATCGGCCAGGCCTCGGGCGGCTGGACCCTGAGCTGGCAGGGCACGGGCAACACCAACGCCGACTTCCCGCAGGGCCAGTCGATCTGGGCGGGTATCAATGAGGCCGTCAGCCAGTCGGGCGGCACGGCAAGTCTGAGCGCCGACGGATCGTTCACGACCAAGCCGGATGTGGCCATCGTCGTCTTCGGCGAGAGCCCTTATGCCGAGTTCCAGGGCGACGTCGACAATCTGGCCTATGTGCCGACCGCGCCGCTGGAGACGCTGAAGCGCCTGAAGGCGGCGGGCATTCCCACCGTCTCGGTCTTCCTGTCGGGCCGCCCGATGTGGACCAATCCTGAGATCAACCAGTCCGACGCCTTCGTCGCCGCCTGGCTGCCGGGTACGGAAGGGGCGGGGGTTGCCGATCTGCTGATTGGCGATCGTGCGGGCAAGCCGCGCAACGACTTCACCGGCAAGCTGTCGTTCAGCTGGCCCAAGGACGCCAAGGGTGAGCCGTTGAATGTCGGCCAGCCCGGCTATGACCCGCAGTTCGCCTATGGCTACGGCCTCAGCTACGCTCATCCGGCGCGGGTCGGGCGTCTGTCCGAGGACAGCGGCGTCGCCGTCGCAGCGGCTAATCTGGACCGCTATTTCGTCGATGGCCGGTTCGTGTCGCCCTGGGGTCTGCTGCTGAACGATGCAGGCGGCCAGACGCGCCCGGGCACGGCCAAGTCCGCCTCCAGCCCGCGCAGCGGCGTCACCTCGCGCCCGATCGACGATCTGGCGCAGGAAAGCGGCCAGCAGTTCGCCTATGCCGGAACGGGTCCCGCCAGCGTCGAGATCTGGGGCACGCCCGTCGACCTGATCCGTCAGGCCAATGGCGCGGTGGCGCTCAGCTTCCGCTACCGCATCGACGCGGCGCCCAGTGATACGGTGCGTCTGTCGCTGGGCGGCGGGGCGGTCGATGTGACCAACCTGCTGAAGTCGGCCCCGGCCGCCCGCTGGCAAGTGGCGCGCATCCCGCTGACCTGCTTCCGCACCGACGGCGGCGATCTGTCCCGCGTCGAGGTGCCGTTCCATCTGGCCACGCCCGGCTCGCTGACCATCTCGGTCTCCGAGATCAAGCTGGACGCCAGCCAGACCGAGACCCGCTGCCCGACCTAAGCCGCAGCAGACCCTGAAATGAGACGGGCCGCGCAGACGACTGCGCGGCCCGTTTTCATATGAAACGGCGCACGCTCAACCTTGCCTACGACGCAGGGCGAGAGGCCGCGCGGACGGCGGTGCGGCGATCAGTTTTACGGGATTGGTTGAATGGCGGAGAGGGTGGGATTCGAACCCACGGTACCCTTCCAGGCACGCCGCATTTCGAGTGCGGTACATTCGACCACTCTGCCACCTCTCCGCGGTGTTCAAGTCGCTTGGTCGAGCGAGGGGCTTCTCTAATCGGAGCCGTGGCGTATCGCAACCCGTTCTTGAAAGAAATCCGAACTATCTTTGTGCGGGCAATGACAGGCCCGGCGCCGCGCCGGTTTGAGGGTCCACGCCCTTGAATCGAAACAGTTCGGCGGGGCGGCCGCCAGTGGCCGAAGTGACGTGTCCGGTCGGTTCGACCAGGCCCGTGCGCTCGACCCCGCGTCGGAAGTTCTGTTTGTGCAGGGTCAGGCCGGACACGGCCTCTGCGGCGGCCTGAAGCTCGGACAGGGTGAAGGCGCCGGGCGTCAGTTCGAACAGGACCGGGCGGTATTTCAGCTTGCTGCGCAACCGCCCCAGACCGGTGGCGAGGATTCGGCGGTGATCGGAGGTCATCGGGCGGCCTGCGGTGTCTGCGGGCGCCGCCGTGTCGCGGTCGCGGAAGGCCTCGGCGACCAGACGCGCCTCGTAAAGCAGCTCATAGCGCTCCAGCACCCGCTCCTCGTTCCAGCGGTGTTCGGGCGTCAGGGCGAACAGGGCGCGGGCGCGGGTCAGGCGCTGGGCGTCGCCGGCGGCCCAGGCGGTCAGGCCCTCGCTGATGTAAGCGTTCAGGGCGGGATCGACGACGCGGCGGTCCTCCCATGGGAAGAAGTCGAACAGCGCGTCCCAGCGCGAGTCGTGGGTCTGGCCCTCTGCGGCGTCGGGCGTCAGGGCCAGATAGCCGACCGAGACTTCGCGCTTCTGGTCCGGGCCGGGGGTGGCGCGGGGCGAGGCGCGGCCTGCGTCACCGAAGGTGTAGAGCTGTTCGACGAACCCCAGCGGAAAGCCCGTCTGGTCGGTCACAAAGTCACGCAGGGCGCGCTCGAACGTGCGGTCGCGCGCCGGATCGAACGGGCCGAAGGGCAGGGCGCGGGCGCCGTCTTCGCCCGCCGTGGTCAGGACGACGGCCCGGCGGTCCCTGAGCGTCATGACGACGACCGACAGGCCGATCCGCACGCCCTGTTCCGCCGAGCCCGCCATGATCTATTCCGTGTGCCAGGCGTCGTCGGCGGGGATCAGTCCGACCGCCTTGGCCAACACATTATAGCGCTCCAGATAGAGCGCCTGGGCCTGTGAGGCGGGCAGGGGCTTGATGGTCAGGCTGTAGCCTTCGGGCGGGGCGCCGAAAAAGCCGAGCGATTCCTTTTCGGTGAAGCCCGCCAACTGGGTGGCCTCGAAGAAGGCGCAGGCCTTGTCGGCCTTCTTGATCAGGGTCTTGATCGTCTGCGGCGTCTTGGGCGGCAGGCCGTAGCGAACGTGGATGGCGGCCTCAAGCCGCGCCTCGAAGTCCTTGTAGCCCGAACCCAGCGCCGCCTTGAACGGCGAGATCATGTCGCCGATCACATATTCAGAGGCGTCGTGCAGCAGGGCGGCGAGACGCCATTTCGGATCCAGGCCCGGCTTGATGTGGGCGGCGATCTCTTCGACCACGACGCTGTGCTGGGCGACCGAGAAGGCGTGTTCGCCGATGGTCTGACCGTTCCAGCGGGCGACGCGCGCCAGGCCGTGGGCGATGTCCTCGATCTCGATGTCGAAGGGCGAGGGGTCGAGCAGGTCCAGGCGACGGCCGGACAGCATCCGCTGCCAGGCGCGGGATTCGTTTTTCTTCCTGGGGCGCTCGGCCAATGCTTCGATCCTGTTCGCTTTCGGGTCGGTCAGGTGACGCAAACAGGGGACAGGATCAAGGCAAGACGCCCTTTTGGGGTGGAAAACCCTCTATTCGCCGACGTTCTGGGTCACCAGATCCTTGGCGGCCTCGAACACGCCCTCGTCACGGGCCTTGGTGCGGACGGTGGCGATGACCAGAGGGCCGCCGGCAGGGCCGCGCGCCTCAAAGCCGACCCGGCGCCAGGGGCCGGTGTCCGCCGAGTCGTCGGCCAGAACGAAGGTCATGCGGGTGGCCTCGCCCGGCGCCTGGGTGCGGACCAGGGTCCGGTCGCCGTGGGCGTCGATGTCCACGATGGGGGCTTCGACGCGTTTGCCCTGACCATCCTTGGCCGCGATGTTGATGCCGCCGATGCGGACCGTGGCGTTGTCGCCCTTGGTCTCGATGTGCAGTCCCGGCAGGCTGACGGTTGCGTCCTCGCCCTTGGCCTGAATGTTCACGCCCGGCGCCTGAACCGAAGCGTCGTTCGAGCCATTGTCGGCGACCCGGACGTTGGCGCGGGCGTTGGCGTTGGGGATGTCGGCCGACAGGCGGGTTTCGTAGTCGCGCAGCACCTCGGGCGCGGTTTTGCCGTCCAGACGCGCCAGATACAGGACCACTTCTGCGCCGCGCGGCCCGCCATAGGTGCAGGAGCCGCCGCCGGGATCGGCCGAGCCCTTGCGGGTTAGCACGCCGACCGTGTCCGGGCATTTCAACGTATCGACCACCTTCAGCACGCCCTTGGCGTCCGAGTTGGTGGTGGTCGCGGTGATGCGGATCGAGTTTTCACCGTCGCAGGCGGTCAGACCGGCCGCCAGCCCCAGGGTCATCAGGGCGGGGATCAGAAGACGAGTCGGTTTGGTGACGTCCATGGTTGCTATTTCGCGCTTGAACGACGTTCGATCCAGTGAAATCGCGGTAATGCCGGGGGCGGATTTGCGTGTTTCAGGCGCCGGGACGACCGCCTTCGCGACGGCCCAGGAAGGCCAGGCGCTCGAACAGATGGATGTCCTGTTCGTTCTTCAGCAGGGCGCCATGCAGGGGCGGGATCAGCTTGTTCGGCGTCTTTTCGCGCAGGGTCTCGGGGTCGATGTCCTCGACCAGCAGCAGCTTGAGCCAGTCCAGCAGTTCGGATGTGGACGGCTTTTTCTTCAGGCCCGGCGTGTCGCGGATTTCGTAGAAGGTCTTCAGCGCCTCCGACACCAGGCGCGGCTTGATGCCGGGGAAGTGGACGTCGACGATGGACGACAGGGTCTCGGCGTCGGGGAAGCGGATGTAGTGGAAGAAGCAGCGGCGCAGGAAGGCGTCGGGCAACTCCTTTTCGTTGTTCGAGGTGATGATGACGATGGGGCGCACCTCGGCCCGGATCGTCTCGTCCGTCTCCTGAACATAGAACTCCATCCGGTCGAGTTCCTGCAGCAGGTCGTTGGGGAACTCGATGTCGGCCTTGTCGATCTCGTCGATCAGCAGCACGGGACGAACGGGGGCGGTGAAGGCCTCCCACAGCTTGCCCTTTTTCAGATAGTTGCGGACGTCGTGGACCCGCTCGTCGCCCAGTTGGCTGTCGCGCAGGCGGCTGACGGCGTCATATTCATAGAGGCCGTTGTGGGCCTTGGTCGTGGATTTGACGTGCCATGTGATCAGGGGGGAGTCGAAGGCCTTGGCGATCTCATAGGCCAGGACGGTCTTGCCGGTGCCCGGCTCGCCCTTGATGAGCAGGGGACGTTCCAGCGCCACGGCGGCGTTGACCGCGACCTTCAGGTCATTGGTGGCGATATAGCGATCGGTGCCTTCGAAACGGCTCATGAAAACCCACTCCGTCTGTTTCAGCGGAGTGGGTAGCGGATCAAAACGATCCTGAACAGCGATCAGGTGATCCGTTTGGCCGATACGGGGTCGCTGGCCGGGAAGGTTTCTTCGATGCCTTCGTCAAGAAGGGCCTCCTGGCGGCTTTCGCACTTGCGGGTTTCCTCGTTCAACTGGTCCGGCTTGCCGCCTTCGTCCTTGGTGCGTGAGGCGTGGGGCGTGTCCTGGTTGGAGTCGCGTTTGGTGTGGGGATCCATGGTTCGTCTCCTGTTAGGTGGGTTGCGAGGGTGTTTCGTCGGGGCCGTAGCCCAGGTCCTCGATGTCGTCGTCCGACAGGCGTTTTGATTCCCAGTGGGCCGCGCTGGCCTGGGCGCCGCGCTCGTTCTCCATCAGGCCGGAATAGACCAGCTCGACCTCGTCCGGCCCGCGCAGGCCGTTGCTGGCGGCGTCCGACTGGTTGCGGCGTTCGCCGTCGACGCCCAGCAGCGCGTCGGCCTCCGCCTCGATGCCGTCCAGAGCGAGCTGATCGTCCAGCTCGATATCGTCTTCGTCGAACGGTTCTTCGTCCGCGTCGCCGTCGGCCTGGGTCACGTCCAGAACCTGATCGGCCTCGTCCAGCAGGAAATCGCCGTCGCCTTCATCGTCCAGATGGGTCTCGTCGAAGGTCTCCGACTGTTCCTGATCGTCCTGATAGTCATTGTCCGACATGGCGTGTTCCTCTCCTGTTGAAGGAAACGTGTCGTCCGCCCGCGGCGTTCCAGCGTAGCTGTTAGACAAGAGATGGTTAACCCTGTCTGTTTAAGGTGGATTCGTTCTGGCGGCCCTAAACCGGGGGCGACTTAAGCCAGGTCGTGAGGGCCGCCATCCATGGCTTTGAAACTATCTCTGAAGCCGGGCGAAAAGTTCGTGCTCAACGGCGCTGTCGTCCAGAACGGCGACCGGCGCGGCGTGCTGGTTCTGCAGAACAAAGCCAGCGTCCTGCGCGAGAAGGACATCATGCAGGTCGAGGACGTGAACACGCCCGGACGCCGCATCTATTTCCCGATCATGATGATGTATCTGGATGAGGCGGGCGCCGCCAAATTCCACGATGAGCTGGCCCTGCGCCTGAGCGAATTCATGGGCGCCACGCGCAACACCGACATCCTGGCCGAATGCGTCTCGGTGTCGCGTCACGTGCTGGCGCGCGAATACTACAAGGCCCTGATGGCCGCCCGTAAGATCGTCGACTACGAAGAAAAGGTGTTGGATGTCGCTTCAAGCGTACACCGCAGCGGCGACCAGGGCTGAGACCCCTCGCGACCTGGAATACCGGCTGTTCGGCCAGGTGACGCGCGCGCTTGTTCATGCCGCCAGCGTCGATGCGACCGATATCGCGACGCGCATAGACGCCCTAGACTGGAACCGCCGCCTCTGGTCAGTGCTGGCCAACGACTGCAGCGACCCCGGCAATGTGCTGGGCCAATCCATGCGCGCCCAGATCATCTCGCTCAGCCTGTTCGTGAACCGCCATTCCTCGGCGGTGATGCGCGGGGAAGAGAGCTTCCAGGACCTGATCGACATCAACCGCATGATGATGCAGGGCCTGTCAGGATCTCAGCAGGCGGCGTGAGGCCGACGGCGGCCGTTTCGATCTTACGCTAGGGTTGGAAGGGACGCTGGGCTCTTCGGCCCGGGACGCTCTATGTCGCCGCGTCCCTAACGCCAGTTAGGGGGCTAGCGGACTTCCCCATCCCGCTGCGGCGCCACAGCGCGGTAGAGACGATCCTGTTGTCCAAAGATGACGCTGATGCTGCGGGGGGCGCTGCGCTCGCTGCAGTCGAGCACTACGGCGCGCTCGCCAACCCACAGTGCGCGACCTTTGCAGGAAGGGATCGCGGACTGAAGATAGAGCTGGGCGTCGGCGGAATAGCCGCGCACCTCATACCTCTTCACGGTGTATGCGACTGTCTGGGCCAGGGTCACAGCGGCGAGGAGGGCGGCGGCGATGGCTGCGATGCCGGCGCGCAGGCTCTTTTCCCTGCGAAAACGCAGCGCGGGTTGACCGAGCAGACCGACCAGCACCAGGCCGCTTGAAGACACCGCGGCCGCTGCGCCCTGGTCGGCTTCGCCTTGGGCTAGTCCCAAAAGGCCGAGGGCGAAAATAAGGGCGGCGATGATGAACGCAATCCGGCCAATCCAACGCCAACGCCCTCCAAGGCCGCCGATGACCCAGGCGGCCAGAAGGGCCATGGCCAGCGGAATGGTGAAGAAGAGAAGCGATAGTCCCGACATTACGACGTCAGTGATCGTTGCGAGTTGGAGGAAGTTCAGACCCCAGCGATCAAATACCGCCTGATTTGCAAATATTGACAGGGCGAACGATGCGGCGGTGACGACCGAAAAATACTCAGTCAGCCGTTTGGCAAGATGAAATCCCTCAGATCTGGCAACCGGGACATCGGTCGGCGTGGCCCGCTTCCTGTCGCCATTGTCGTCAGATTCTATTGCCCTGCCTTGCTGCAAACTGGTCAGTCATGATTTCCCCGATAGATGAGGAATGGTAGCCGAAACTGCCGCACTATGAGAAGCGGGATCGGCCGGTTGGCGCCCGTCAGGGTGGTCAGCGCAGGCGTCGAAAGAACTTGTGAGCCGAATAGAAGGCTCTTGCGCTGAGAGCGAAGCCTGCGGAGCCTGCTAGGTGCCAAATCGGACTTCCGCTGCCTTCGACACCGGGAAGAAAGCTGGCCAAGAAAGCGATCAGGCAGACAATGGAGGCGAGGGTGGATAGGCCTGCGGCAAGCGCGGCGCCGGCACTTGAACCGCGTATCGGCCTCAAACGCAGCTTAAGTCTGGATCTAGGATCGTTGTAATCCGGCGCTGACATCCGCCAAGTATGCTTTTCCGCGTGGATGTCCGCAACGGGTCGATCTGGGTATTCGAGCGCCACTCAGGAAGAGGCCGCAAGAGGTACGCAAGACGAATCGTAATCTATCGTCCCGACCGGTTGACGAGCGGCCCGTGGCGTCCCACCTTCGACTTCCCTGTTCAACAGTCGAAAGGAGGTGATCCAGTGTCTCATTGTCATCAATCGCGTGCGGTGGCCGCGACTCTGGTCCTCGGAGAGGTCCGGGCCTGATCCTTTCAGGCTGAATGTTGCGGTCCGGCCGTTCGCGGTCAGACAATGGAGGGCTGTCGCGGCGACGCGGCGGCCCTTTGTTGTATCTGCGTCTTGTCTGGACGGGGTCAGGCGAACAGACGGGTGACCCAATGGGCCAGGTGGTGGACGCCCTCGACGACCGTGGTCCAGATCAGGATCATATAGAGGGCGCAGGCGCCGGTCATGGCGGCGCCCAGCAGGATGGCGACGCCGTCGCGCTGCATCATGCCCAGGGCGAACAGCACCAGGGCGACGCCGGGCAGGGCGTCGCCGAACGGGATCGGCAAGGCCATGATCAGCGCCAGAACCACGCAAACCAGCCCCGTGAAGGTGTCGGCGACATCGCCGGTCAGCAGGGCCAGGCGCGGGCGGGTCAGGCGCTCAATCCCCTGAACCATCTTCAGCACGCTGAGGCCGTGCGGGCGACGGCGCACCATGCGGCGGACGCGGTTGGTGAAGACGTAGCGACGGCGGCCGATCCTGATCTTGAAGGTCAAGACCCAGCGACGCAGCCACTCGGGCGCGGCGAAAGGTTTGACGATCAACGAGGCGAAGGCGGCGCGCGATACTGAGGATTGGAGCATCCAGCGCGGCAGCCAGACGCTCTTGCGCTGAAACGCCAGTTCCAGCGACATCAGGATGATCGGAATGGCGAAGACCGCCTTGCCGCCGGGCGGCCAGGGCAACAGGGCCAGAAGCGACAGGATCAGGATCATGGCCCCGAAGCCGCGCTCTCCGAACGCCGCGACCAGTTCGGCCATGGTCAGCTTGGCGCCGGGCGCGGAGCCAAGGTCTTCCAGCACGTCGGAAAACCGCCTCAGGTCGTCAGTAGGGGGCGGCGGGACGGCGGACATCAGACGGGGCGCTCTGCTAGGGGTGGCGCCCATCTAGGCTGTCGTGGACTGCGCCGCCACTTACAGAACCGCAACAAAGTCAAATAATTCGCGGTGTGTCAGTTCGACACATGATCGGGCTTGCCCTTGCGTTTGGTCGACGCGAGCTCTTCCAACTCGGCCTCGGTCATGGATTTCTCCATGGATTTGGAGGCGCCTTTCAGGTCTGACTTCGGCGTATCGCCGCGCTTGGCCGACAGGGCGGCGCCGGCGGCCTTCTGTTGTGCTGCGGATTTGGCGGGCATGGGATTTCTCCTTCCGCCCGGAACAAGCCCTCAGCTTCCCAGCAGTTCCCGACCGATCAGGAAGCGACGGATCTCGTTGGTGCCGGCGCCGATGTCGTAAAGCTTGGCGTCACGGACAAGACGCTCGACCGGCCATTCCTTGGTGTAGCCCGCGCCGCCCAGGGCCTGAACGGCCTCAAGCGACACCTTCACGGCGTTTTCGGAGGCCAGCAGGATCGCCCCCGCTGCGTCATAGCGGGTGGTCTTGCCCTGATCACAGGCGCGCGCGACGGCGTAGACATAGGCCCGGGCGCTGTTCAGGGCGACATACATGTCGGCGACCTTGGCCTGCATCAGCTGGAACGAGCCGATGGGCTTGCCGAACTGCTTGCGGTCGCGGACGTAGGGCAGGACCACGTCCAGCGCGGCCTGCATGATGCCCAGCGGTCCGGCGGACAGGACCGCGCGCTCATAGTCCAGGCCGCTCATCAGCACGCCTGCGCCGCCGCCCAGCGGGCCCATGATGTTCTCTTCCGGCACTTCGCAGTCCTCGAACACCAGTTCGGCGGTGTCGGAGCCGCGCATGCCCATCTTGTCGAGCTTCCTGGAGACGCTGAAGCCCTTCATGCCTTTTTCAATCAGGAAGGCGGTGCAACCCTTTGATCCGGCTTCGGGATCAGTCTTGGTGTAAACGACCAGAGTGTCGGCGGAGGGGGCGTTGGTGATCCAGAACTTGGTCCCGTTCAGGACGTAGCGGTCGCCCTTCTTGTCGGCGCGGGTGCGCATCGACATGACGTCCGAACCCGATCCCGCCTCTGACATCGCCAGGGAGCCGACGTGTTCGCCGCTGATCAGCCTGGGCAGGTATTTGTGCTTCTGCTCGGGCGTGCCCCAGCGGCGGATCTGGTTGACGCACAGGTTGGAGTGGGCGCCGTAGGACAGGCCGATGGAGGCCGAGGCGCGCGAGACCTCCTCCATCGCCACGACGTGTTCGAGGTAGCCCAGGCCCAGGCCGCCGAACTCTTCCTCGACCGTGATGCCATGCAGGCCCAGGCCGCCCATCTCGGGCCAGAGTTCGCGCTTGAACTCGTTCTTTTCGTCGATCTCGGCCGCCAGCGGGGCCAGGCGATCGGCAGCCCAGCGGGCCGTGACGTCACGAATGGCGTCGGCGTTCTCGCCGAGACCGAATTCCATGGATTGGGGCGCGAAGGGAATGCTCATGCCCAAAGCCGTAGCATTGAGCATTCCTTTTCGTAAAGCGCGCTTATCGGCGCTCGGCTCGGCCCCAGCGTTGATACAGGTTCCAGCCCGCCACACCAACGCAGGCCACGGCGATCAGGGCCAGAACCCAGCCGATGGTGGCGGAATCACGCGCTTGCGTGACCGACGCGCGGCGAAAGGCGGCGATGGCGGTCCCCAGGGCGATCAGGCCCAGCCCGCCCATGGCCAGGAAGGTCCATGTCTCGCCCAGGCCTGACCGACGAGGCAGGGCCTTGCGGGGATTATAGGGGCGCTCCGGGCTCTTGGGGGCTGCAGCCTGGGCGGCCGGATCGAACCGGGCCGCCTGTCCGCCGGTGGACGTCTCTGCGTCGTCAGGCGCCGTCAAGGCCAGTGCGGGGCTGTCCAGCGATGCGAGCGGCGAGGCGACGATCGGCGACTGGCCTTCGACGGCGTTCTGGAAGCTGTTCAGGGTGTCGTTCGACGTCGAGGCCGCCTGGGCGGTCACGGCGTTTTGAACATCATTGGCGGCGACCAGGGGCAGGGCGGCGGCCTCATCCTTGACGGTCGATGGCACGCCGGACGGATCACCCGCCAGAACCCCGGACGGCTGGTCGAAATGCGGCAGCGGTCCCACGACCTTCTGGCCGAAGGGAGAATAGCTGTGGAAGGCGGATTTGGTCGAAATCGCCGTCGCCTCGACCGGATCAATCGCGAGGGGGGCGGGGTCAGCCAGATTCGATACGGTCTCTTCCTCGACAGGTGTCGGCGCCGGGGCGTCGGGATCGAGCGGGAAGGGGGCGACGTCCTCGGCGGCGGCCGAAATGGTGCTGTCGGGCGCGTGGGGCGCGGCCTCGTCCAGAGGGAAGGCGGCGGCCTGCGGCGTGTCGGACGACAGGGCCAGGGGCGTGGAGACCAGGGTTGCGGGGGCCGCGTCGAAACGCACCACATGCGGCAGGTGCGGCACGGGGGCGGCCAGCAGGTCGGCCAGGGCCACAGCAGCGCCGGGACGGGCGAAGAACAGGGCGCGTTCGGCGGCGCGACGGCGCGGCGGGCCTTCTGCTGCGGCGTCATCGGCCCAGCCGGTCATGGCGTCGGCGGCCTCGGCAGGCGCGCCTGCATTCAGCCGGGCCAGGACGTCGGAGGTCTTGAAACGGTCGACCCCGACCGAGAAGGCGAAGCTGGCGATGGAATCGAACTGGTGCTGGTTCAGCGGCGTCTGGATGGCTTTGACCGCGCGGACGACCGGAATCAGGTCGTGCTGCAACAGCAGTTCGGCGTCGCTTTCGGAGATCGTCAGGCCTTCGCGCGCGGACTGGGTGTGGCCATAGCCGATCATCCAGCGGCCGTCGTTGCGCTGAACCGCACGAGGACGGAAGCCCTCGAAGCTCTTGATCAGGATCACGCCCTCGCGGGACACCTTGGTTGGTTTCTGGACGACGTCGGACACAGTTGACCCAATTCGAGACGGGCGCGCAGCCCCCGTAGCGAACACAGCAAGGAGGGCGCCTCTGCTCCGCGCCCGCCCGGATCAGAGCAGGACCAGCGTCGCCAGACCGAGGAAGATCAGGAAGCCGAAGAAGTCCGTCGTTGCTGTGACAAAGACAGCCGAGGAAACGGCGGGGTCGAACTTTAGTTTCGACAGGGTTAACGGCGTCAGCACGCCCACGCTGGCCGCGACCAGCAGGTTCAGCACCATGGCCACCGCGATGACGACGCCGATACGCCAGTCCTCGTCACGGAACCAGACGGCGGCGGCGACGCCGATCAGGGGCGCCAGGACCAGGCCATTGGCCAGGCCCACGACCAGTTCGCGCAGGAAGGTCCGCATGGCGTTGGCCGAGTTCAGCTCGCGCGTCGCCAGGGCGCGCACGGTCACGGTCAGGGCCTGGGTGCCTGCGTTGCCGCCGATGGCGGACACGATGGGCATCAGCACGGCCAGGGCGACGATGGCCTGGATAGTGCCCTCGAACAGGCCGATGACGCTGGCGCCCAGGGCCGCCGTGGCCAGGTTGATGGCCAGCCAGGGCACGCGGCTGCGCACGATCTCGGTGACCGACGAACCCCGGTCCTCGTCCGAAACACCGGCCAGACGCAGGATGTCCTCGCGGTTTTCTTCCTGAATGATGTTGACGATGTCATCGACGGTGATCTGGCCCACCAGACGCCCGCCAGCATCGACGACCGGCGCCGAGATCAGGTGATATTTCTCGAAGATGTAGGCGACTTCTTCCTGATCCTGATCGACGGCGATCACATTGACCGGCTCCATCAGGTCGGTCAGCTTTGCGGTGCGCGGCGCGCGCAGCAGGCCGCTGACCGAGACGCCGCCGACGGGGCGGTTCACGGGATCGACCACATAGATGTCGAAGAACAGTTCGGGCAGGTCGTCGCCCTGACGACGGATGTGGTCGATGGTGTCGCCCACAGTCCAGAACTGGGGCGCGGCCATGACCTCGCGCTGCATCAGGCGGCCGGCGGACTCTTCCTCGTAGCCCAGGCTGCTCTCGATGGCGGCGCGGTCGTTTTCCGGCATGGCGGCCAGAACCCGCTCGCGCTGGTCGTCCTCCAGGTCCTCGACCACGGCGGCGGCGTCGTCGGAATCCAGTTCCTGAAGCGCTTCGGCCAGGGTGCCGTGCGGCACGCGCTCCAGCACCTCTTCGCGAATGCCGTCGTCGAGTTCGGGCAGGGTCTCGGCCAGCAGCTCCGGCGGCAGCCACAACACCACGACGGTGCGATGCTCCGCCGTCAGGAAGCCCATCAGGTCGGCGACGTCGGCGGGGTGCAGGTCTTCAAGCAGCGAACGCAGCCGCATGCCGTCGCCGTCGTCAGCGGCGTCCACGACTTTTTCGACGAATGAAGGTGTGAGGACATAGTCCTCATCCAGGGCGGCGTGGTCTTCGGTCTCAGGCGCTTCGGCTGGATTGAAGGCGTTGTCCGTGGTGCTCACGTTGTCGCCTCCGTTGGTAGAATGTCCAGCCGTAGTTAGCCGATGAATCGCCCTGTTTAGCCAGATGGTGCGGTCGAGAAGACTCGAACTTCCACGGGTTGCCCCACAGCGACCTCAACGCTGCGCGTCTACCAATTCCGCCACGACCGCTCGCATCGGAGGGCGGCGAATAGACGAAGCCGCCGGAAAAGAAAAGCGGCTTTATTGCGCTTATCGTTGTTAGTTTGGTCGAAAGGCGCGCCGAACTAGACCGCACCGGCCATGAAGTCATACAGATCGGCCGGTCGGGTGACCGTGATTGCGATGCGGTCGTCGCGAATTTCGATCTCGCCGCGCGCAACCGGGTGGTTGTTGGCCAGAATCCAGACCTCGTCATGTTCCGAGGCGTCGAGTGGAATCACCGCGCCGCGACCCATGCGCAGAAGCTGGGACATGGGCAGCACCGATCGGCCCAGCACGACAGAGATTTCAACGTCTACGGCTTCGATCTGGCTCAAGGTCTTGCTCATTCAGGCGAACGCCGCACCCTTGCGCAATCGCCGTAGGGTGCACATTGAAGCGTCATGCTTGCCGACCCGTTAAATTCCGAGCTTTTAAAGCTGCACCGCGACGACGACCGACCCGCCGAATGGGCCGTGTCGCGCGACTATGTCCCCTATGACGCCGCCGAGGCCTTCATGGAGGCGCGCGTGGCCGCGATTGCGGCGGGCGAGGCGTCCGAACTGGTCTGGCTGCTGGAGCATCCGCCGCTCTACACCGCCGGAGTTTCCGCACGGGACGAGGACCTGCTGGATGCAGGGCGGTTCCCGGTCCACCGCACGGGCAGGGGCGGGCAGTTCACCTATCATGGGCCGGGCCAGCGGGTGGCCTATGTGATGCTGGACCTGAACCGGCGCGGCAAGGACGTGCGCGCCTTCGTGCGGGGGCTGGAGCAATGGTTGATCGGCGGCCTGTCCGAGTTCGGCGTCGAAGCCGATGTGCGCGAGGGCCGCGTCGGCGTCTGGGTCGAACGCAAGGGGCCGGGCTGGGCGCGTGAGGACAAGATCGCCGCCATCGGCGTGAAGGTCCGCAAATGGGTCAGCTTTCACGGCATCAGCCTGAACGTCGAACCGAACCTGGAGCATTTCGGCGGTATCGTGCCGTGCGGGATCCAGGAGCATGGCGTCACCAGTCTGGTGGACTTGGGCGTGCTGGCGACGCTGGATGAGGCGGACGCGGCGCTGAAGACCAGCTTCCGCCGCCTGTTCGGCGATGTGCAAGAGGCCGCCGCGCCCTTCTGACGCGCGTTTCATCGCCGCAGATCGGGTGACATTCCGGCGAAAACGCGGCGGCGGACTTGGCAAGGCGGCGACGCATGAGGTTTAACGGCTCCACCAAAGCTTCCCCCAAGCAGGCTCAGGAGACCGACCTATGAACCGCATGACCGCCGCCGCATCGGCTGCCGTTCTAGCGCTGACGCTCGCCGCTGGCGCCGCCGTCGCGCAGGATTTCCGCGCTCTGGCGCAACAGGACCTTCAGGCTGCGCACGACGCCCTGGCCGCCAACCACCCTGCCGCCGTCATTCCCGGCCCGGCCAGCGAAACCTTCCGCAGCTGGATCGATGCGGGGCTGCAGGACGCCCAGTCCAAGGCACCGCGCGTCAACAGCGGCGACAGCCACGCCTATCTGATGCGCTACTACGCCAACGGATTCCGCGATTCGAACATCGCGATCCGCCCGACCTATGAAGGTCTGGGGCCGTTCTTCGCCACCGGCTGGCCCGGATTCGCGACCGCCTGGCGCAACGGAGAATATGTCGTCTCCTATGTGAAGGAGGGCGTGCGCAACGCCCCGCCGCTGGGCGCGGTTCTGGTCAGCTGCGGTGATCAGAGCGCGGCCGACATGGCCAGCACCCGTCTGGACAAGTGGGAAGGCGACCTGACCACCGAGGCGGGCCGCGTCCGCACCGCGCCCTATCTGCTGTGGAACCGCAACAACCCGTTCACGGGCGGCGTGCCGACGGTTCAGTGCAAGTTCAAGCAGGGCCGCCGCGACCGCGACTACACCCTGGCCTCGCAACCGGCTGACGCCGCCTCGCTGGAAGCCGCCTATCGCGCCAGCGTCTATACGCCGGGCTCGGTTCCGCTCTCGATCGAGACCGTCAACGGCCGCCCGTGGATCAGCGTGCACAGCCTGGCGGACAACGCCGGTTGGGACGCCTTCTTCGCCGCCATCGAAGGTCAGCTGAGCACGATCCGCGGTCCGCAGGGCTTTGTGCTGGACCTGCGCGGCGCCAGCGGCGAGTCGATCAACGCCACCTCGCGCGGCTATGGCCTGGCCAACCGCATCTGGACGCCGGAGTTCACCGTCAGCCGCCAACCCCCGGCGGGCTCCATCACCTATCGCGCCACCCAGGCGAACCGGCAGTGGTACGCCGACACCCTGGGCCGGATGCAGTCTGACCCGCGCTTCGTGCAGGAATCGGGTCCGGTCATCGAACAGACGGCGGCCATCGTCGCCGCCTTCGACTCGGCCCTGGCGGCGGGTCAGCAGACCTTCACCCTGCCGGGCCGCCCGTCCGTGCCGGATGAAGGCGTCGCCAATCCAGTCGCGGGGCCAGTGGTCGTTCTGGTCGACGGCGGCTGCACCAGCGGCTGCCTGGATACGCTGGACCTGCTGACGCGGCTGCCCAACGTGCGTCTGGCCGGTTCCGTCACGGCGCAGGACACCATCTTCATCGAACCGACCGTGCAGCGCCTGCCGTCCAACTACGCCGACCTGTCCTATGGGCATAAGGCCTGGACGACACGCGCACGCGCCAACAACACGCCCTTCACCCCGGCCGCCGGCCTGGCCTACACCGGCGTGACCACGGATGAAGCGGCTGTCCGCACCTGGGTCGGAACCCTGTTCTAGGGGGCGCTGGTCCGCCCTGAGCGGATCGGGTTTGAACTTCAGCCAATCCGGGCCGGGCAGGGGTGGAACCTCGGCCCGGCCCTTCCCATTTGAGAACCATGACCGACACCGCCACACCCCACGACGATCTGCGCTCGCCCTCGGGCTTCGACCTGACGCCGCCCAATGAAGAAGAGCGTGCGCGGCTGGAAGCGGACTTGGACGCCGAAGAGAAGCGCGTGCTGCTGTCCCATGGCACCGAGGCCCCCTTCTGCGGCACCTTGCTGGGCGAAAAGCGCGTCGGCGTCTTCTGCTGCCGTGAATGCGGTCTGCCGCTGTTCCGCAGCGCGACCAAGTTCGAGAGCGGCACAGGCTGGCCCAGCTTCACCAAGCCGGTGGACGAGAGCCATGTTCATGCGATCCGGGACACCAGCTACGGCATGATCCGTGTCGAGACCCAGTGCGCCCGCTGCGGCAGCCACCAGGGTCATGTTTTTCCTGACGGCCCCCCGCCGACAGGAAATCGCTACTGCATCAACTCGGTAGCGCTGACTTTTGTTGCAGAAGGCGAGGCGTTGCCTGATCCGCTGCATCGGGGTGACGGAACGGCCTGACCTTGGCCTTAATCGCTGTGCTAGGATGCGCCTGAAGGAGACGTTCCCATGTTGATCGCCGGCCTGCTTGCAGTTGTGGCCCTGACCGACCCCGACGGGGTGGTGGCCACCGCGCCTTCCAACGCCCTGGACGTGGCGGCGGCGATGGCCGCGCCTTCCGCTGTCGCCGTGGCGGTTCCGACCGCCCAGGATGCGGCGCCGCATGGCTTGACGACAGAACAGCAGATCCAGAACTGGATCGCCTCGCGCACGCCGGGCGCCAGCTTCGACGAACCGGTCGATTCCGGGCCGGCGCCTGAGCGCAAGATGCACGGCATGGTCGAGGCGGGAATCGGCACCGGCGGCTATCGCACCTATGGGGCGGCGGTTTCCTTGCCTCTTGGCGAGAATGGCCGTCTGGATCTGGCCTATCGCGAAGGCAAGAACGACTATTGGGGCATGCCGGGGCTGTATGGTTCGCCGGGCTTGTATGGCGCGCCGGGCTGGTATGGACGCCCAGGCTACTATCCCGGCTATGGCATGGGCCGTTACCGCGTCGAGGACTCCACCAGCCGCACCGTGTCGGTGGGCCTGAGCTGGAGCAAGGACGGCGACAAGGACGAACGCCGCGACCGGCCGTTCTTTCCGCCCTATTGAGCATCCAGGGATGGCGGCCGTGACGTTCGTTGCGGGTTGATGTCACGTCTTGACTGTCAGAACCGCCTTGCCGGTCAGGGACCCGGTTTGAATTGATTTCAGGACTTCGCTGGTCTGGCTCCAGTCCTCGATCCTTGAGATGTGTGGGTTCAACACGCCCTTCGCGACCAAGTTTATCAGCTCTTGCAGGTCTGCGGCGTCGTCGCCCTCGACCTCGCTGTAGACGAAGTGTTTGAGCGTCATGCTGGATCGATCAGGGAAGAAGCTGAAAAAGTCGATCTGGGCAGGCTGGCCGCTGGCGGCGCCGAACCATAGAATCGTGCCCCTTCGCGCCAGTTTGGCGAAGGCCTGCGTCAGCACGCCGCCCCCGATCGATTCGAGGATGGTCTCGAATGGCTCTGTCGCCTCATCGAGCGAATAGATCACCTGGGCGCCGCGCTGGATCAGGGTGTCGACCGGTTCTCCGGGGCGGGCCAGTGCGGTGACGGACGCACCCGCGTTCAACGCCAGTTCGACAGCGAAGTGCCCCACGCCCCCGGTTGCGCCGGTGATCAAGACGCGCTGGCCTTTCTTGATGGCTGCCTCACGCACCAGGCGCAAGGCGACCAGGCCCGCCAGGGGCAGGGCGGCGGCGGTTTCCGAACTGACATTGGCGGGGATCGTGGTGGTGAACTGCGGTTTTGCGGTCGCAAGCTCTGCGCCGCCGCCGCCGTCAGGCGCGTGAACCATGACCCGTTCGCCAACGGCTGGCCCATGGCCGTCGGCCGCCGCCTGGATCACCTTGCCGGCGAAGTCGATGCCGACACGCCATTGTGGGTTCGGGACGGATAGCCACAGGAAATCGGGTCGGTTGAGGGAGAAGGCTTCGACGGAAACCAACAGTTCGTCGTGGGCGAGCGCAGGCTCATCGACATTGGTCAGTTCAACCAATCGATCCGCGTTTCCGGTCGCAACTAAGGCACGCATCTCATTACATCCTTATCGGTCAAAAATGTCGCCAGTGGAGATAGAGTATCCATTGGTTGTGTCTGTAACCGTAGGAGAGTGAGTTTCTTCTAGGAAGAAGGCACTTTGAAGTGGTACTGTTTCCGCGTGGAAACCATGCGCCCCATCAACGAAATTCCCGTGCAGATTGGCGACGAAGACCGCGCCCTGGCCCGTGAGATGATCGACCGGATCGGTGATAAATGGACCCTGCTCATCATCGCCACACTGGGACAGAGCGAGCAGATGCGGTTCACGGAACTGCGCGATTCCATCGAGGGCATCAGTCAGAAAATGCTGACCAAGACCCTGCGTCAGCTGGAGCGTGACGGACTGATAAGCCGAAAGGTCTATCCAGTGGTGCCGCCCAAGGTCGAGTATCGACTGACGCCGCTTGGCCATAGTCTGCTGGCGCTGGTTACGGGCATCTGCGGCTGGGTGAGCACCCATCTGCCTGAGATCGAAGAGGCCAGGCGCGCGTTTGCCTTGAACGAGTAACGCCCACGGAGTTCAGGGGCGCTGCTGGTTTCAGGGCACCAGTCCTGTCACGCTTCCTACGCCGTCGCCCTTTGCTTCGTCGTCGGGCAGGATGCCGTCGTGTTCGGCGCAGTCTTCGAGATCGTCCGCCTCGTGCTGAAGCTCTTCGATTTCGGCGGGCGAGGGGGTGTCGGGCTGGGTCATCGTGTTCTCCGTTGCCCAAACAAAACAATCGACGCCAGCAGCCGTTCCAAACGCGATCTCGGCTGAGGCCGC
This sequence comes from Brevundimonas nasdae, assembly GCF_019395145.1. NCBI lineage: Bacteria > Pseudomonadati > Pseudomonadota > Alphaproteobacteria > Caulobacterales > Caulobacteraceae > Brevundimonas > Brevundimonas nasdae. Next base: position 1,384,160 of record NZ_CP080034.1, on the reverse strand, counting down.
CGTTGAGGCGACCGGCGCGCCCTGATGCGCCGTGCAGAAACCTTGGCCCGGAAACGCAAAAAGACCCGGCGAATGCCGGGCCTTTTCAGTTCTCAGATGGTGCCGCCGGGGGGAATCGAACCCACGACCTCAGCCTTACCAAGGATGCGCTCTACCACTGAGCTACGGCGGCCCCGACTGAGGAAGCGGCCGTATAGCCAAACAGATCGGGGGAGGGAAGCGGCTTTTTGATCTTACGAAAGAAAGTTTGGAAATAGCCCGTCATCGCGGCATCATCCGGCCATGACTCAACCTCCGCATGACGCCGATACGCCCCTGAATCCCGTTTCCGGGGCGCCTGGCGATTCGACTCCCCAGACTGAAGTGGCGCGCGCCAAGGCGGAGAAGGCCATGCGTCTGGCCGCCGCCCTTCGCGACAACCTGCGTCGTCGCAAGGCGCCGCAGCGCACGCCGTCAGCGCCCAAGCCGCGTAACTGAAGTCGGCAACGCAAAGTCATCGCCGCAGGCCCACGCATCCCTTTGGCAAGCGGCTGACGGCTTGCTAGAGAACGATCCCCCCGAGGCGTTTCCTTCGGGCGCGCTTCAAGGACGTCATGGACAGCATCGCCATTCAGGGCGGCGCCCAGCTTTTCGGGGACATCCCCGTCAGCGGCGCCAAGAACTCCGCCATCAAGCTGATGGCCGCCTCGATCCTGACGGATCAGCCGTTATTGCTGACCAATATGCCGCGTCTGGCGGACACACGGTTCCTGGGGCAGTTGCTGCGTCAGTTCGGCATCGAGGTGACCGAGCGTGACGGCGCGGACGGACAGGAGAGCCTGTTCCACGCCAAGGACCTGACCTCGACCTTCGCCCCCTATGATCTGGTTCGCCAGATGCGGGCGTCGTTCAACGTGCTGGGGCCGCTGCTGGCCCGCACTGGCGAGGCCAAGGTGTCATTGCCCGGTGGCTGCACCATCGGCGCGCGTCCGGTGGATCTGCACCTGCAGGCGCTGACGGCGCTGGGCGCCGAGATCGAGCTGGAAGAGGGCTATGTCACCGCCCGCGCCCCCAAGGGCCTGAAGGGCGCCGAGATCGAGTTCCCGTTCGTTTCCGTGGGCGCCACCGAACACGCCTTGCTGGCGGCTGTGCTGGCGCAGGGCACGACGGTTCTGCGCCGCGCCGCGCGTGAGCCGGAAATCGGCGATCTGGCCCACTGTCTGACGGCGATGGGCGCCAAGATCGAAGGCATCGACACCGACGTCCTGACCATCACTGGCGTGTCGTCGCTGAACGGGACGACCTGGTCGGTGATTCCCGATCGGATCGAAATGGGCTCCTACGCCGTCGCAGCCGCCATGGCGGGCGGTGAAGTGCGTCTGACCAAGGCGCGCCCCGAGCTGATCGGCTCCCTGACCGACAAGATGATCGAGGCGGGCGTCGAGGTGTCGCCCACCGCCGACGGCGTGCTGATCAAGCGTGACCCGAAACAGCGGCTGAAGGCCGTCGATGTGGAGACTGCCATCTATCCCGGCTTCGCCACCGATCTGCAGGCCCAGTTCATGGCCCTGATGACGACGGCCGAAGGCGTCAGCACGGTCCGCGAGACCATCTTTGAGAACCGCTTCATGCACGTGCCGGAACTGGCGCGCCTGGGGGCCGACATCTCGGTCCATGCGGGCGAGGCGCACGTCACCGGCGTCGAGGTTCTGCACGGCGCGCAGGTCATGGCGACGGACCTGCGGGCGTCGATGTGCCTGGTGATTGCAGGGCTGGTGGCCCTGGGCGAAACCACGGTCGGACGCGTTTATCATCTGGATCGCGGTTTCGAGCGTTTGGAAGAAAAGCTCGGCGCCTGCGGGGCTGACATTCGGCGGATAAAGGGAACAGGTGATGAGCACTGATATCGACGGCGTCCCGCCTGTTCCCAGCACGCCGGTCGAGCCGCTGCGTCTGCTGGCGGAGGACGCCGACGATCTTCAGATCATTTCCGCCGCGCTTCAGGACGCCATCCTGCGGCCTGTTGACATCGTCTGGGAGAAGCAGGCCCGCACCCTGACCATCGCCTTCAGCCGCTTCTGCTGGGAGTGCGGAGGCACGCGCGTCATGTGCGCCATGCAGTTCGGCGACGTGCAGGGGGTCAAGAGCCGCCGCCTGTCGCGCAGCCCGGACGCCTCGCTGGAGCTTTTGGCCCTGGACTTCATTCCGACCGAGACGCCCGGCGGCAAGGTCATCCTGATGTTCGCGGGCGGCGGCGACCTGCGGGTCGATGTCGAATGCCTGGACGCCGTGGTGACGGATATTTCGGAACGCTGGCCGGCGCGGATCGCCCCGACCCATCTGGATGAGGTCCATCTGGATAATGGAGATGCAGCATGAGCGGTCCTCACAGACTTTCCTCGGTCGAACTGGACGCCGCGACGCTCCCGGCGGCGACCGCAGAGATCGAGCATGAGCGCCGCGTGGCCATCTTCGATCTGGTCGAAAAGAACAGTTTCGAGCCGGTCGGCGCCGAGGGCGGCCCGTATCAGCTGAAGCTGTCGCTGCAGGACAATCGTCTGGTGTTCGACATCACGGCGACCGAGTTCACCCGCACCTACGCCATCAGCCTGACGCCGCTGAAGCGGGTGGTGAAGGACTATCTGCTGATCTGCGACAGCTACTACGAGGCCCTGCGGGGCTCGTCCGCCAGCCAGATCGAATCGGTCGACATGGGCCGTCGCGGCCTGCACAACGAAGGGGCGGAACAGCTGGAGACACGGCTGGAAGGCAAGATCGTGGTCGATCATGAGACCTCCAGGCGGCTGTTTACGCTGCTCTGCGCCCTCTACCGTCGCGGCTGACCTCGACTATCTCTACGTTTTCGGGCATTAGGCCCCTCCATTCCGCCCCACGCGCCCGCCCGGCGTGGGGTTGAACGCATTTCAGACGGGCGTGAGAGGCCGCATGGCTAAGGAAGAACTGCTCGAGTTTCCCGGCACCGTCAGCGAACTGCTGCCGAACGCCACTTTCCGCGTAACGCTCGAGAACGACCACGAGATCATCGCTCACACCGCAGGCAAGATGCGCAAGAACCGCATCCGCGTGCTGGCCGGCGACAAGGTCCTGGTTGAGATGACGCCGTACGATCTGACCAAGGGTCGCATCACCTACCGCTTCAAGTAAGGACAGGCCGAGTTGGCCCGTCCTGAACTTGTGCTGGCGTCGTCCAGCCCGCGCCGCATCGAACTGCTGGCGCAGGTCGGCATCAAGCCCGACCATATCGACCCTGCCGATATCGACGAGACGCCGCTGAAAGGCGAAACGCCGCCGCGTCTGGCGGAGCGTCTGGCCACGTCCAAGGCGCAGGTCGTGGCGGCCCGTCGTCCTGAGGCCGTGATCATCGCCGCCGATACGGTCGTGTCGGTCGGCCGCCGCTTTCTGGAGAAGGCGGCCGATGAAGCGGAGGCGACCCGTTTCCTGAAACTGCTGTCGGGCCGCAATCACCGCGTCTTCACCGGCGTGGCGGTCATTCGGGACGGCAAGCTGTCGTCGCGGGTCAACGAAACGCGCGTGACCTTCAAACCCCTGTCTGACCATGAGATCGCCGCCTATGTCGCCAGCGGCGACTGGCGCGGCAAGGCGGGGGGGTACGGCATCCAGGGGCCTGCGGGCGCCTTTATCCAACGCATCGTCGGCAGCCATCCCTCCGTGATGGGCCTGCCGGTCTATGAGGCCGTCCAACTGCTGAACGGCGTCGGCTGGCGGGCATGACCCCGCTGAGCGGCGATCTCGAGGTCTTCCTCGACGAAACGCCGGGTGAGACGCGCGGCGCCGTGATGCGGGACGGCCGCTACACCCATCTTCTGATTCATCGTGAGGGCGATTGCCCGCAGACCCGCCTCGGCGCCCGATCCGTCGGGCGCGTGACCGAGGTCAATCCGGCCCTGCGCGGCGCCTTCGTCGACATCGGCGCCGATTCGCCGGTCTTCCTGCCTTTCCCTCGCAACGACCGTCTGACGCAGGGGCAGCGTCTTGAGGTTGTCGTCACCGCCGAATCGCGCGGCGGAAAGGGTGCGGCGGTTCGTCGCCTCGGGCCGGGTGAGGGGGCGCCGCGTCTGCTGGAGCCCGCCCCTTCCATTGCGCTCCAGTTGCAAAGCTTCGCGCCCGGCGTGGAATCAGTGACGGGAATCGAAGCGATCGACGCCGTGCTCGAGGCCGAAGACGAGGCCTTGAGCCGCGCGCACGCCTTCGCCAGCGCCGGAATCGACCTGTCGATCGAGCGCACGCGCGCTTTGGTCGCGGTCGACATCGATTATGCGCCGACGGCGGGACGAGACCCGAAACAGGGAAGGGCGATCGCGAATCGCGAAGGCCTGCGCCAGGCCGCGCGGCTGATCGAACTCAGGAACTGGGCCGGGCTGGTCGTGATCGACCTGGTGGGCGACGGGCAGGACGGCGAGGCGCAGTTGAAGGCCGCGCGGGCTGTGTTCGCCCATGAACCTCAGGCGGTGTTTGCGCCGGTCAGTCGTTTCGGCCTGTTGCAGATCGCCTTGCCCTGGCGGCGGACGCCGATTGAAGAGCGGCTGCTGGTCCCGGACGGACGCCCCACGGTTCAGACGCGCGCGATTGCCCTGGTGCGCCGCCTGCGTCGTCAAATGCTGGCGGACACGGCTTCGCCGCGTCTGTTGATGCGTTGCGCCCCGGAAGAGGCGGCTATCGCTGGACCGTTGGCGGCGCGGCTGGGGCCGCGTGCGGGCGTTCTGGGCGACGCCGCCGTCGCCGCGGGCCGCGGACATATAGAAGAGAACTGACCCATGGCTTCCTGCCCCATCTGCCGCAAGGCCGAGCCCGATCCCAAGTACAAGCCCTTCTGCTCTCGCCGTTGTTCCGAGGTCGACCTGCAGCGCTGGTTCACCGGCGCCTATGCTATTCCGGCCGCTCTGGACGAGAGCGCTGAAGATGATGTGGAAAAGGATTGAAACGGCGCTGGACAGGCCGAAAAGCCTCGCCTATAGACCCGCCTCTCGCGACGCCGCGTCGGCGCCTGGATAGCTCAGCTGGTAGAGCAGCGGATTGAAAATCCGCGTGTCGGTGGTTCGAACCCGCCTCCAGGCACCATCTCTCAACGACTTTTGGGGTCGTTGCGTTTTTTCCTAAAAATCGTAGCAGAAATGGTCGCTCTCCCGCCACGCTTGGGGAAGGCGATTGCCGCTATCTGACGCCATGGGGAACGATTTCTTCGTTATCAGGCGTTTTCGAACATCCTTGCTCCGAAGTTCGGCCAAACATCATTAAAATGTCGCGTGATGCTGCTCAGATAGGGCTGTCGCGCACGACTTCACTCCATGTATCCCGTTAAGTGAAATCGGGCGCTTCGCCCTTGACGCTCCGGTAAGGGTTCGTCAAAGGGGTTGAGACGCCTTATCAATAGGGCGTCACGGATTTCAGGAGGCGTGCTCTCCGACGGTTCGACATCGGAGGCTGGACGGGCAACCGCCCACGTCTCTTTTTAAAAGATTTCAGTTCCCCGCTCCCGAGCGGAAGGGGGGCTGAAGGAAACATTTCAGGTTGGGATGCGGTCGCTGACTATGGCCGCATCTTTGGTTCCACGAGTCAGACCAAGCAGGAACTGGCGAACTATGCTGAACAGCAAGAAGACGAATATCCTCCTCGCCATGGCCGGCGCCGCCGCCCTTATGGCGAGCTCGCCGGTTCTGGCCCAGGCCACGGCCGAGCCGACCCCGGCAACTGCACCCGCCGCTGGTGCAGCAACCCCCGCAGCTGCCCCGGCAGCTGATGCAGCACCGGCAACTGAAGAAGCCGCTGCCTCGCATCACGGCGGCGGCATCACGCCGATCTCGATGTTCATGGAAGCGACCGTGATCGTTAAGGTCGTCATGATCGGCCTGCTGCTGGCGTCCATCTTCTCTTGGACCCTGCTGCTGATCAAACTCTTCGAGTTTGGCTCGCTGAACCGCAAGACGGACAACTTCCTCGAGACCTTCCGTGGCGCTCGCACGATCTCGGACATGCGCGCCATCGCGACGCAAGAAGAGTTCGACGGCAACCCGCTGGCTGATATGGCAGCCGCCGCCACCGAAGAAATCGAACTGTCGCGTCAATCGGGCCTGTCGGTCACCGGCGATCACCTGGACTCGGCCCTGGGCCGCGCCACCGCCGCCGTGAACGCCGTTCAAGCCGGTCTGGCCAAGCGCCTGTCGGGCGGCCAGCAGTTCCTTGCTTCGGTTGGTTCGATTGGTCCGTTCGTCGGTCTGTTCGGCACCGTGTACGGCATCATGAACTCCTTCATCGGCATCGCGGAATCCAACACGACCAACCTGGCCGTCGTTGCTCCGGGTATCGCTGAAGCTCTGCTCGCCACCGGTATTGGTCTGTTCGCCGCTATCCCGGCCGTTGTGTTCTACAACTACTTCAACACCCGCATCGCTGGTTACGGCACGCGCGCCGACGGCTTTGCTGCTGAACTGTTGAACGGCATCTCGCGTCAGCTCGACAAGGGGGCGTAATACGCATGGCCGCCAAGATCAAAACGGGCGGCGCTGGCAACCAGGTTGAGGCAAACAGCGATATCAACGTTACGCCTTTCGTTGATATCATGCTCGTCCTCCTCATCATCTTCATGGTTGCGGCACCGCTCGCCTCCGTGTCGGTGCCGGTGGAACTGCCTATCGCTGTCGCCAAGGCGGCGCCGAACCCGCCCAAGCCGGTCTATATTTCGATCCAGACAGACGGTTCCGTCTATGTGGGCGACTTCCAGACCAGCGTCGGTTCTCTGGGTGCGGATCTGAGCGATCAGATCGGCGCGCGGAACCCGGCTGATGAGCGGATCTTCATTCGTGCCGACCAGAACACCCGCTACGGCGATTTCATGCAGGTCATGAACGCTCTGCAGGATAACGGCTTCTACAGCGTCGCCCTGGTCGGCGAAGACCAAGCGACGAGTTGAGGTGCGGAGATAGTATGACAGACGTCGAATATCATCGCAGTCGTTACGACATCCCGAAGCAGAAGGGCTTCATGGGGGTTTCCTACCCCGTGCTGATCGTCTGCCTCCTGATCGTCACCATTCTGTTCGCGCTTCTTCTGTTCTTCCTGCAACAGTCGAAGTTCAAGCTGAAGGAGTTCAACTACGTCGACGAGGCCGTGAAGGTTGAGTTGGTTGCGCCGGTTCCGCCGCCGCCGCCACCCCCGCCGCCGCCGCCTCCGCCCGACACGCCGCCGCCGCCGAAGCTTCAGGTGCGTCCGCCCGTGGTCAACACGCAAGCGCCGCCGCCTCCGGTCACGCTGCCGATCGAGCCGACGAAGAAGGAAGACCGCGTCGAATATACGGGCCCGCCCGTTATCGTCCCCGGACCTCCGCCTCCGCCCGCTCCTCCGGCTCCGGCCCGGCCGGCCACGATCACGAACGTTTCGTGGTCGCGTCAGCCTCGACCGGAATTCCCGGCTCGCGCTCAAGAGCGTGGGATCGAGGAAGGCACCGTGGTTCTGCTGTGCTCGGTTGAAGCCAATGGCGCCGCGACCAACTGCAGCATCGTGTCGGAAACGCCGTCCGGTGCAGGCTTCGGCCGCGAAGCTCTCTCGTCCATGCGTTCGGCTCGTTTTGCGCCGGGCACCGTGGATGGTGTGGCTCAAGGTGGACAAGCGCGCTTCACGGTTCGCTTCCGCCTCGGATAAGACTGATCGAAAGATCGCGAGAACGCCCCGGTTTCGGCCGGGGCGTTTTTGTTTGTATAAGGCGCACTCTGTGCTTGATCGGGCCGTAAGGCCTCGCTACAGAACGCGCCTCGCGATGAGCGGGCCGCCTTAGCTCAGTTGGTTAGAGCGCCGGTTTGTGGAACCGGAGGTCCTCAGTTCAAGCCTGAGAGGCGGTACCATCTCGAAGCGCCCACGGGCCTTGTCAGGCACAGGGTGGACGCCCATCTCCTGATCGTCGGCATGATCGCCGATCCCCCACATCGACAGGAGAGCGCTTCATGAAGACGCGCAAACTGGGCCGCAACGGTCCTGAGGTTTCAGCCATCGGCCTGGGCTGCATGGGCATGAGCGCCTTCTACGGCGGCTCTGACGAAGCCCAATCCATTGACGTCATTCACCGGGCGCTGGATCTGGGCGTCACCCTGTTCGACACAGCGGAAATGTATGGGCCGCACACCAACGAGGTTCTGGTCGGCAAGGCGTTGAAGGATCGGCGCGACCAGGCCTTCATCGCCACCAAGTTCGGCATCAACTACAACGAAGATCGCTCTCGGCTGCTGGTGGACGGCAGCCCCGCCAATGTGCGCCGTGCGGTCGAAGGCAGCCTGCAGCGCCTCGGCGTCGATCACATCGACCTGTATTATCTGCACCGCGTCGATCCGGACACGCCGATTGAGGAAACCGTGGGGGCGATGGGCGAACTGGTCGCAGAGGGCAAGGTGCGCTTCCTGGGCCTGTCGGAGGCCGCGCCGGATACGCTGCGCAAGGCCCATGCGGTTCACCCGATCACCGCGCTTCAGACCGAATACTCGCTGTGGAGCCGTGAACCGGAGGACGAACTGTTCGCCACCGTCCGCGAACTGGGCATCGGTTTCGTACCCTACAGCCCGCTGGGGCGTGGCTTCCTGTCCGGCGACATCAAGTCGATCGACGATCTGGCTGCGGATGATTTCCGTCGCACCAACCCCCGTTTCGTCGGGGAGAACTTCCAGAAGAACCTCGATCTGGTCGACGCCGTGAAGGCCATCGCCGAAGACAAGGGCGTGACGGCCGCGCAACTGGCTCTGGCCTGGGTTCTGGCGCAGGGCGAGGATCTGGTTCCGATCCCCGGCACGCGGCGGGTGGCGACGCTGGAGCAGAACGCGGCGGCGGTCGATCTGGTGCTGACGCCTGACGATCTGGCGCGCATCGAGGCGGTGTTCCCCAAGGGGGCGGCGGTGGGCCATCGCTATGCCGAGGCGGCGCGGGCGGCCCTGAACCGCTGATCATCGGTCAACAGGCATGAAAAAAGGCCCGGTCGGATCGCTCCGGCCGGGCCTTTGTGTGTCCGGTGTGCGGCCTACTGGATGCGAGTCCAGGTCTGGTTCTTACACAGAGGGGCGACGATGCAGCCGCGCAGGCGCAGGCTGTTGTCGCCGGTCATGGTGATGGTGCCGCGGTATGTGCCGCCGTCAGCCGGATTATAGACCGAACCGCCGCGCCATTCCGTCGGGCCTCCCGTGAATCCGGTCAGCATGGGCAGATTGCGAAGGGTGCGGCCTCGCTGGGCTGCATCACGGTTATGGACATCCAGGGTGTTAGGATCGGCCCGAATGTGGTCGGAGGTCACCAGCGTGCCGCACAGGGCCTGTCCGCAGTGCGCGATGCGGACCTGGCCGCCATTCGTCGGCGTCTGCCACAGGCCGGTCGGATCGCCAGCCAAGGCAGGCGAGGCGAGCGCGGCGGCCAGTGCGGCGGCGGCCAGCATGATCTTGGTCTTCATGGTCATTCCCTTTCCTGGAACCGGTCTGCGCCGGGCCTGTCGAAGAACACGCTGATCCCGGTTTCGGTCCAAAACAAGACGGAAATGGCGACCGGAAATCACGAATTGACGGGACGTTACGTCAACTTTCCAGTCGCCATTCAAGGCGTCAGGCCGTGACCGCAGACGAAGACCTGGCGGCCGCGCCCGGCTTCACGCCCAGCAGCAGCCCCAGCCAGCCGAGCCGTCGTGCGACCTCATAGGCGGCCAAACATCCCAGGGCGGTGATCAGGATGACCAGAACAGCCTCCAGACCCAAGGGCAGCTTGAGCAGGGCCAGATTGTGCGCCGCGACCACCGCCACTGTCTGGTGCACGATGTAGAAGGGGAAGACGCCGATCGACAGATAGCGCAGGACAGGACCGCCACGGTTCAGCCAGCGGGCGCCGAAGCCCAGTATGGCGGCCATGAAGCCCGCCTGATTCAGCACATAGACGAACCGCATCGCCTGACGCAGCTGCTCGGGCGGCGTGGCGTCGCCCCGATAGACCCAGGCGTAGGTCGCCCAGCCGGCCCAGCCGCACAGGCCGACGATCAGGGCCGGCCAGCGAATGCGGATCAGCGTCTGACGCACCTCTTCGGATCGCGCGATCAGATAGCCGAACAGGAAGGCGCCGAAGCTGAGGGCGTGGTTGTACCAGTCATCCGTCAGGGCGTGGGTGATGTCGAAGCGGGGCGCCAGGAACCAGCGGATGGCGAACAGATACAGGATCGGCCAGACGATCACGCCCCAGCCGCTGAACAGCCGTTCCGCCCCCGCCAGAAGCCCCCGCCGCACGCCGGGAATGGCGATCAGAGCCGCCAGGATCAGGCTGTAGGGCAGCAGATAGGCGATGAACCACAGATGGTTCCAGGTCGGGGTGGTCAGGCACCCGTCCGCATCGCACCAGTGACCGGTCGAGGTGGCGTAGCGGATCCAGAAATCCTTCAGCACGGCGCCGTGCGCCGGGTCGGCCATGCCCAGACCCTTGGCGGCCTCCACAACCTCGTAATAGCTCTGGGGCGGCACGATCACGAACATGCCGAACAACAGGGGCGGAAGCAGGCGCAGGGTGCGTGATCCGGCCAGCGCCCATCCGCTTTTGCCGCGCGCCTCAAATCCGTCGGCCAGGAACCGTGTCGCGCAGCCGGACACCAGGAACAGAAGCGTCAGCCGCCACGGGCTGGTCAGCATCATGATCGGCTCCAGCACCTCGATCTGACGCGGGCTGTTCACATGCCAGTCCCAGGGCACATAGAACATGCCGACGTGATAGAGGATCAGCAGCATGAAGGCGCCGACGCGAATCCAGTCCAGATCGTATCGTCGGTCCGACATGCCGGGCGGCGACGCGAGCAGGGGCGGTGAAGACATGCGAGAGTTCCTTGGCCAATGATATGAGCCGCGTACTCGCGGATGAGCGGGCGGATCAGCAATCGTCAGGGGGCGCGCGGCCGTCTGGCCGGGATGATGTCGGCCTGGCGGGGACGAACGGCGCGCCTGCCGTGACGAGCGGCTGGGGGCGGATCAAGGGGCGACTGGATGCGCGTGTCTTTTGGGCCTGCGCCTTGGGGGTGCTGGCCTTCTCGCTGGTGGATACGACGGTCAATGTGTTGAGCGCCCAGGCCGACAACCCGAACATCGCGAGTTGGAAGCCGATGCTCTGGGAGGTGTCCAGCAGCATCACCATTCTGGCGACCATGTGGATTCCCTGGGGCGCGATCAGTCTGGCCCCGCCGGATGAGGCGGCTGGCGAGGGTTGGCGGCCGAAGGTGCGGTTCGCCCTGATCCATCTGGCGGGCGTGCTGACGTTTTCCGCCCTGCACGTCATCGGTTTCGTCATGATGCGAAAGGCCGGGTACGCCCTGATGGGGGCGGGTGAGTACGAATTCGGCGGCGCCTTCATTTATGAACTGCGCAAGGATCTGGTGACCTATGGGCTGCTGGCGGGCACCTTCTTGCTGAGCGCCTATCTGCGGCGACGGCGCAATGAGGCGGTGCGGCCGGTCAGCTTCGACATCCGCGACGGCGCTCGGATCATCCGCGTGCCTCTGGCCGACATTCTGGCGGTCAGTTCAGCGGGGAACTATGTCGAGTTCCGGCTGGCGGATGGACGGCGGCCCCTGATGCGGGCGACCCTGGCGGCGGTGGAGGCGGAACTGTCGCGGTTCGGTTTTGTGCGGGTTCACCGCTCATGGCTGGTCAATACTGAGCGCGTCACGGGCCTGCGCCCCGATGGTTCAGGCGACTGGACGGTGGAGCTGGGCGCCGTTGAGGCCCCGCTGTCGCGGCGGTACCCGGCGGCGCTGGAGCAGTTGCGCGGCTGAGTTTGATCGTCGATCAGTGGCCAACCTCCCACCGATCGTCATTCCGGGGCTGCGCGGAGCGAAGAACCCGGAACCCAGAGCCGCGACCGTGCCGCTGAACGCATTCCATGCCGGATGCGAGCCTCCTGGGTTCCGGGTTCGCCCTTCGGATGCCCCGGAATGACGGCTCTGAGCTGACTGTCGATCTAATCTAGGCGATCAGGGCCAGCCACTCGTCTTCGGTCAGCACCTGGACGCCGTGTTTTTCAGCGTCCTTCAGCTTTGACCCTGCGCCGGGGCCGGCGACGACATAGTCGGTCTTTTTCGACACTGAGCCCGACACCTTGGCGCCCAGGCTTTCGGCCCGAGCCTTGGCTTCGTCGCGGGTGAAGCGTTCCAGCGAGCCGGTGAAGACCACGGTCTTGCCCGCGACCGGGGTGTCCGCCTTGGGGCGTTCCGCGTCGACGATTTCGGTCATCTCGGCTTCCAGCGCGGCGACGACTTCCAGATTGTGCGGCTCATGGAAGAAGTGGGCCAGGGCCAGGGCCGCCACAGGCCCGACGCCGGTGACGGCGCTGATCTGGTTCAGCATCTCCGACGGGCCTTCGTTGCGGGCGATCCCGGCCAACCGCACCAGACCGGCCCAATCGTTCGTCATGGTCGCCAGAGAACGGCGGGCGGGGGCGGCCATGCCGGGGAAGGCGAGGGCGATCTTCTGGTCCATCGGGGCATCCGGCCACGGATCATCGGCGGGGGGACTCGCCTCGGTCATCAGGGTCAGGACACGGGGCGATATGGCGTGGGCGGAGGCCAGTTCCGTCCAGGCATCGGTCTGTATGCCATTGGCGGCCTGCAGACAGGCGGCCTTCAGCGCGGCCCAGCTTTCGAAGGCGCGGGCCAGGACGATGGAGGTCTGTTCGCCGATATCGCGCACGCCCAGCCCGAACAGGAATCGGTCCAGTGAAATGGTGCGGCGCGCGTCGATGCCTGCGATCAGGTTGCGGATGCTGGTCTCGCCATAGCCGTCGTCCTTCTCCAACTGCTTCAGGCGCTCGGGGTCGCGAGCCAGACGGAAGATGTCGGCGGGCTCCTTGATCCAGCCGCGGGCATGGAAGGCGATCAACTGCTTCTCGCCCAGTCCCTCGATGTCGAAGGCGCGGCGGCCGACGAAATGCTTCAGGCGCTCAACGATCTGGGCGTCACAGATCAGACCGCCTGTGCAGCGGCGCTTGACCTCGTCACCTTCGCGCACGGCCTCTGATCCGCAGACCGGGCATTTGTCTGGGAAGACATAGGGAACCGCGTCTGCGGGGCGCTGGTCCAGCACGACGCCCAGAATCTGCGGGATGACATCGCCGGCGCGTTGCAGGCGCACGGTGTCGCCGATCCGCACGTCGAGACGTTCGATCTCGTCTTCATTGTGCAGGGTGGCGTTGCGCACGACCACGCCGCCGACCGTCACCGGGTGCAGGCGCGCAACAGGGGTCAGGGAGCCGGTGCGTCCGACCTGAATGTCGATGCCTTCCAGTACGGTCGTGGCCTGCTGGGCCGGGAATTTGTGGGCGATGGCCCAGCGGGGGCTGCGGGCGACGAAGCCCAGGCGGCGCTGCCAGTCGATGCGGTCGACCTTGTACACGACGCCGTCGATGTCATAGCCCAGCGCGGCGCGGTCGCGCTCCAGTTCGCGATAGACGGCGATCAGCCCCTCAGCGCCCTCGACCCGTTTCGACCGGGCGTTGACGGGGAAGCCCCAGGCTTTCAGCTTTTGCAACGCCTCCCACTGGGTCTCGGCGAAGTCGCTGGAATGCTCGCCCCAGGCATAGGCGAAGAAGTTCAGCGGGCGGCCCGCCGTGATCTTCGCATTCTTCTGACGCAGCGAGCCGGCGGCGAAATTGCGCGGGTTGGCGTAGGTGCGACGGCCCTCGGCCTCGGCGTCGGCGTTGAAGGCCGCAAAGGCGTCGTTGGGGGCATAGACCTCGCCCCGCACCTCGATTCTGTCAGGCCAGTCGTCGCCCGCCAGCGTCTGTTTGACGTCGGCGATGGTCTTCAGATTGGCGGTGACGTCCTCTCCCGTGCGACCGTCTCCGCGCGTGGCGCCAATGGTCAGCTTGCCCTTTTCATACAGAAGGTTGGCGGACAGACCGTCGATCTTGGGTTCGGCGACGAAGGCGATGGGCTCGTCGGCGGGCAGTTTCAGGAAACGCGCGATCCGGGCCACGAAATCGCGCACCTCGCCCTCGTCGAAGGCGTTGTCCAGCGACAGCATCGGCACGCCGTGGCGGACCTCGGTGAACTGGCTGGAGGCGACGGCGCCGACTTTGTTCGACGGCGAGTCCGGGCGCACCAGATCGGGGAACCGCGCCTCGATCTCCAGATTTCGGGCGCGCAGGGCGTCATAGTCTGCGTCGGAGATCTCGGGCGCCGCCTCGGCGTACAGGGCGTCGTGCCGGGCCATCTCTGAAGCCAGCCAGGCCAGTTCGTCCGCCGCCGTCTGAGGCGTCTGGTCATCGAGGGGAATGATGTCGGGAATCGCGCGGGCCATGATTTCCCCTGTCTAACACCAGCACGAACGCACGCGCAGGCCCGGCGATCCGCCAGCGCGATTTCTGCGTTTCATGACCGATCCGTATGCTGACGCCGCCGTATCGGGCGGCTAGGTTCGCGGAACTGGTTCTGGAGGCTGCATGAGACATTCCGCCCTGCGACTGGCCCTGACGGGCTGTGCTGTTCTTGCGCTGTCGGCCTGTGTCACCGAATCGCCGAAGGTGGCCGTGGTCGAACAGCCCGCAGTGATCGCCGAGGCGTCGCATGAGCAGTTGCTGGCCGATGTCCGCATCCTGTCGGCCGACGACATGGAGGGGCGCGACACCGGGTCGGCGGGGGGCGAGAGGGCGCGCAACTATATCGTCAGCCGCCTGGACGCGATGGGCGTGCAGCCCGCGCCCTTCGGCCGCTTGCAGCGCTTCGAGGCGCCGGGACGCACGCGCGAGGGCGTGAAGACCTTCAATGGCGTCAACATCATCGGCTTTATTCCCGGCACGCGGGTGGCGGATCGCTACATCGTCATCACGGCCCATTATGACCATGTCGGGATCAACGGCGGTCAGATCTTCAACGGCGCAGACGACAACGCCTCGGGCGTGGCGACCATGCTGGAGCTGGCCGCGCGGCTGAAGGCGAACCCGCCGGAGCACAGCGTTCTGATCGTCGCTCTGGACGGAGAGGAGCGGGGCCTTCTGGGCGCGCGTGAGTTCGTGGCCTCGCCGCCCGTGCCGCTGGCGGCCATGAGCCTGAACCTGAACTTCGACATGATTTCGCGCACCGAGACGGACGGGCATCTGTGGGTGACGGGGACGTATCAGAACCCGAACCTGCGCCCGATCCTGGAGGTCTTGCCCGCCAATGGCGCGGTGTCGCTGGCCTTTGGCAAGGATACGCCCCAGGACAAGGAAGAGGACAACTGGGTCGACGCCTCCGACCATGCCGCCTTCCAGGAGAAGGGCGTGCCGTTCCTGTATCTGGGCGTCGACTATCACCCCGATTATCACCGCCCGTCTGATGATTTCGAGCGGATCACGCCCTCGGTCTTCATCAGCGCCAGCGAACTGGCCATCGCCGCCTTCCACGCACTCGACAAGGCTCTGGATCGATGAAGCGTCGACTTCTACCCGTACTGGCCCTGGCGTTGCTGGCGGCCTCTTGCGACCGGTTTGGCGGGGCTAAGCCGGATGAGGCAGCGGCGCCCGCGGCCCAGCAGGCCTATCGCCATGCGCTGTCGGGCGATGTGTCAGGCGAATACCGACCTCTCCAGCCGGTTCAACTGGGCGATGCGGAGCTGGAATCCATCTTCGTCGGCCAGGTGTCGGCGCTGAAGGCGTGGGAAGAGGGCAAGGGCGGCGCATCGCCGGTTACGGTCACCTTCAAGACGGCTCAGGGCGCGGTCCGCGTCGGGCCGGAATCCTATCAGATCACGGATGACGTCTTCCGGTTCAGCGGCGTCTCAGCAGGCGGGCAGACTGTCGCCTTTGTCGGCAAGCTGGATCAGGGCGACCTGGCCACGGCGCGGCGCAACCTGGGTGACCAGACCGCAGTGCTGACGGGCACGTTGACCGTCGGAAAAACCGGTATTCCTGTGCGGCTGGGCCTGTGGGGCGGCGACTGAAGTCAGGCGACGAGGCGGGCGATCAGATAGGCCGCGCCTGCGACAAGGCCCCATAGCAGCAGGCTGATGACGATCAGGACGGCAAGGGTGGTTCGCGCAGACCATTTGGCGCCTGCGGGGTTGCCCCGAGGCGGTTGTGATTGAGCGGTCCGGCGCGGGTCGCGCTGGCGTGGGGCACGGCCTGATTTCAAAATGCAACCTTGAAGTGTGATTCTGTTTAACACCTCCAGGCAGGACTACAAAGGGTCTTGGCGAATCGCATCGCCATAGTTGCAAATCTGTCAACCTTAATGAGATAGTGGCCTGACGTGGGGTAGGTCGGGAGTGTGACATGCCATCGGTGGGGGCGATACGCACGGGGATCTGTGCGCCTGCAGGTGCGTCGCCGCGCCGGATCGTGTGGTCCGATGTGCTGATCCGGGCGCTCGATATCGCCATTGCGACGCTGGCGCTGGTGCTTGTGGCCCCGACGATGGTGTTGATCGCCATTCTGGTCCGTCTGCAGGATGGCGGTCCGGCCCTGTATCACCAGCCGCGGATTGGGCGCGGCGGATTGGTCTTCGAGTGTCTGAAGTTCCGCAGCATGAGCGTGGGGGCCGAGCGGAAGCTGGATCAGCTGATCAGCCGCACCGGCGTTCAGCAGCTGGAATGGTCGTTGACGCACAAATTGCGGGACGACCCGCGTGTGACGCCGCTGGGGCGGCTGTTGCGGGTGTCCAGCCTGGACGAACTGCCCCAGCTTCTGAACGTGCTGCGCGGGGACATGTCACTGGTCGGGCCGCGTCCGATCGTGGCCGACGAGATATGGCGTTACGGCAAACGCATCCGTCATTACGCCGCCGTTCGCCCCGGTTTGACCGGCCTGTGGCAGGTGAAGGGGCGCAATGACGTGCCGTACAGACGGCGGGTGGCGATGGACGTCACCCTGGTGCGGCGACGCTCTGTCCGCACCTATTGCGTCATTCTGTTGCTGACCATTCCGGCGGTGATCCGGCGGCAAGGCGTCTATTAGGGCCTCACTCCAGCACGCGGCCTTCGCGCCAGTAGCCCATGGCCGCGACGCTGCGCTTTGACAGGCCGCGCTCGTTGACCAGACGGCGTCGGATGTCACGCACGACGGCGGACTCGGCGGCGATCCAGACATAGAGACGGTCTTCAGCCGCCAGCGTCGCAGGCAACCAGTAGATTTCCGTGTCCACGTCTGGATCGGTTTCGGCGGGCGCGGCGTCGGGCAGGGCGGCGGTCTGCAGGTTCAGGGCTTCGACGCCGTCGATCAGCGTCTGGCCGACACGCGCGACGTGGCCGTTTTCGCGTGAGGTCCACAGGGCCTCGACCCAGCCGGGCAAAGTCTGGCGGTCGGCGGCGAGAGGCGTTTCGAAAACGGCGCGGACGCGAGGTTTGACCGGGCGGGCGTCCAGTTCCTCGATGATGCCGATAGCGGCGGGCAGGCCGGTTTCGTCGGCCACCAGGACGATATCGTCGATGTGGGGCGACGGCTTCCACTCGAATCCGACCAGATCCCCTCCTAGGACCGGGGCGCTGATCGACAGGCTGTCGCCCGGTTGGGCGGTGGTGGCCCAGCGTGTCGCAGGACCGCTGTCGCCATGCAGGACAAACTCGATGTCCACCTCGACCGGATCGCGGCGCACGGCCCGGATCGTATAGGTCCGCATCGCAGGGCGTTCATCGTCCGACAGGGCGCGATAGGCGGCGTACCAGTCATCCTGGCCGGCCAGACATTGAGCCAGACGGGGCGCCGCGCGATCTGCGGCGAAGAACAGTTTGACGCGCTGATCCGGCGCGAAGGTGGTCAACGGCTCGATATCGCCGCCGAATGTGAAGCAGGCGAGGGAAGGGCTGACATCCCGCCGGGACTTCAGCGTGATGTCAAACAGGGCATAGGCGGACATGGCGGGCCTCTGGATACGCAACTTCTAATGCGAGTAATAATCAAAAGCAGATAGGCCGTGCTGAATCCCAGCGCAACTCTTCTCGTCTTGCTGATGGCTGTCGCGGGCATGACGAGGCTGAGACGATCTGCCAGGTTGCAGATGCGAACCATTTGCAGTACCGCAAGCGCCTCTGTTGGGAACACGCCATGATCTCCGCCTTCCGCACCCTGCTTCTCGCCAGCGCCTGCGCCGCCGCACCGACCTTGGTTTTTGCGCAGAGCCAGCAGGCGTCACAGGTGGATGATGTGGTCGTGACCGCCTCTACCCGAGCGCAATCCGTGGCCAAGGCGCCAGCCTCCATCTCGGTGGTGACCAGCGAACAGCTGGAGAACAAGGCCTATGTCGATCTGTTCGACGCCGTGCGCGATGTTGAGGGGGTCTCCGTCAGCGGCGGATCGAACTTTCAGGACATCCTGATCCGGGGCTTGCCGGGGGCCTACACCCTGACACTGGTGGACGGACGGCGCCAGTCGACGCGTGAGGCGCGGGTCAATGGCAATGGGGGGCTGGAGCAGAGCTTCACCCCGCCCGTGGGCGCGATCGAACGGATTGAGGTCGTGCGCGGACCGATGTCGTCGCTCTACGGATCGGACGCCTTGGGCGGCGTGGTCAACATCATCACCAAGAAGGTGCCTGCCCGCTGGGGCGGCTCTGTCGGCGCCGATTATGTGTCGCAGGAAAACGGCCGGAGCGGCGACTGGCATCAAGGACAGTTCTATCTGGCAGGGCCCGTCGTGTCCGAGAAGCTGGGTCTTCAGTTCTGGGGGCGGTCGCTGAACCGGGACGAAGACCACATCTACAATGCGCCCAGCAGCACGGGTTCGATGGGGTCGGATGAATATAATCTGGCAGGTCGCATCGCCTGGACGCCGACGACCAGCCAGGAAATCCTGCTGCAACTGGATACAGCCAAGATCGAGCGCACCAGCACGGCGGGTCTGACGGTGGCTCCGACAGGACGCAGCGTCCGCAACGACCACAACCGCGACAGCGCCTCGTTGAGCTGGAACGGCGACTGGAGCTGGGGAACCAGTGCGGTTTCCGTCATGCGTGAAGAGGCCCAGCGTGTGACCTATACGGCGGATGCAACGGGCAGTCTGATCCGGGGCGGGCGTGCGCCGGAGATCACCAACACGGTCTGGGACGCTCTGTTCAACGTGCCGCTGACGGGAACCCTGTTGGGCAATCACAATCTGGTCTTCGGTGGTCAGATCAATCAGAACAAGCTGGTCGACGTGAACCCCGGCGCCCGCAATAATATCGCGGCGACGTTTGAGGTCTGGCAGCGGGCGCTGTTTGTCGAAGACGAAATCGGTCTGACGGACGATCTGGCCTTGACCCTGGGGCTGCGCTGGGATGATCACAAACGTTACGGCGATCACTGGAGCCCGCGCGCCTATCTGGTCTGGACGCCCAGCGAGACCCTGACGCTGAAGGGCGGCGTCTCCACCGGCTTCCGCGCGCCGGAAGTGCGGGCCGTAGCCGACGGCTATGCCTATGAGACCGGCGGCGCCAACTGCAACTATGGCGCGGGCCTGTGCGGGGTGATCATCGGTGATCCCAACCTGAAGCCAGAGACCAGCACCAGCTATGAGGTGAACGCGCTGTGGCGGCCAAGCGCGAACCTGTCACTGAACGCCACGCTGTTCCTGACCGATTTCAAGGACAAGATCGCCGACGACCGGGTTTGCGGGCCGGACCTGAACAACAACGGCATATGCGATGTCCCCAGCGAGGTCGCGCGGTGGGACCAGGACCCGCTGTATCAGCTTTATTACTGGTACAATGTCAGCGACGCGCGGATCCAGGGCGTCGAATTCGGCGGCGTCTGGAAGGCGACAGACGCCCTGACCCTGAAGACCAACTACACCTTCACCGACTCTGAGCAGAAGGGCGGACTTTACGCTGGCCAGCCTCTGGGCCGGACGCCAAAGCACATGGCCAACGCCCGCCTGGACTATAAGGCGACGGACCGCCTCAACCTGTGGGGCACAGTCACCTATCGCGGCGAGGAGATCAACGCGGGCCTGCGTGTCGGCACGAATGGCCAGCCGGTGCTGGAAGGCGCGCGTCAGGTGGGGCGGCGCTATCCCGACTACACCCTGATCGACATTGGGGCGTCGTGGGCTGTGCGTAAGGATGTGACCCTGAAGTTCGGCGTCTACAACCTCGGCGACAAGGTGCTGGAAGTCCGGGACTATGACTATCAGGGCGATGGTCGTCGCTACTGGTTCGGCGTGAACTACAACTTCTGATGCGAAGCGCCCGTCTTATTCTTGCGTCGGCCCTGTTCGCCCTGATGGCGGGGGCGGCGCTGGCGCAGCCTGCGCCGCGCGCGGTGGGACCGACCATCGCCGATGTAGGTTCCGCCTATTATCGGTTCGAGCAGGTGTCGGTGACGTCTGCTGATGGCGCCCGCGTCTATCGCGTGCAGATCGGCGTGCCGCGCAAGGCGCCGGGGTCGGGGGGCTATCCGGTCGCCTATCTGCTGGATGGCGATGCGGCGATGGCGCGGATCGACGAGACGCTGCTGGGGCAGCTGAATGCGGGCGATCCGCCGGTCATCGTCGCCGTCGGCTATCAGGGGGATCGTCAGTTCGATGTTCTTGCCCGCGCCTATGACTATACGCCGCCTGCGCAGGACGGCGCCTATGTGGTTGATGCGGCAGGGCGGCCCGGCGGCGGGGCGGACGCCTTTCTGACGCTGTTGCACGACCAGATTGCACCAGAGGTGACGGCGCGCGTCTACGTTGACGCGACGCGTAGTCTGCTGTGGGGACACTCGTATGGCGGGCTGTGCGTGCTGCACGCGGCCCTGACCCGGCCGGACGCCTATGGTCGTTTCGTCTCCGTCAGTCCGTCCCTGTGGTGGAACTACGGGTCGGTGCTGGCCGAGGTCGATCCGTTCCTTAGCCGCCCGCATCCCGCCGCCCTGTCCCTGACGCTGCTGGTCGGCGAAGAGGAGGTCGCGGGTCGGGGCGGCCGCACGCGCACCAATCCCATGTGGTCCTCTGTCCCCTCAGGCGCGACACGCGACCTGGCGCAACGACTGCATGCCGCGGGCGTGGATGTCCGCTTCGCAGAGATACCCGGTCAGGGGCACGGCGGAATGCTGTCCGCCTCCCTGATCCCAACCCTTCTGTCCTTCGCGGGCGTCGCGCCTGCACCTGGAGATGTGCTTTCATGAACCTGTCGCGACGTTCGACGCTGGCCGCATTCGGCGGTCTGGCCTTTCTGGCCGCCTGCGGTCGTGAGCAGGCGGGGCAGGGCGCGACGGCGCTCAAGGACCTGCGGGATCGTCCGGTGCGGCCGCTTCCGCCGGGGGGGAAGCTGACCATCGATGATGGCCGCTATCTGATCGCCCTGTCGCTGATCCACCCGGACCCGGTGTCGCTGCTGGCGGCGTGGTCGGGCGACATCAACCGCATCAGCCCGGACATGTACGAGGCCTTCCTGGCCAAGTCGCCGCAACTGGCCACTCTGCCCAAGACCGCGCAATCGGGCGGCGAGTTCAATCTGGAGGCCATCCTGGCGGCCTCGCCCGCCGTGTCGGTGGTGTCGCAGGATTCGGGCCCCACCGACGCCCAGGCCGCGCAACTGGAGGCCGCAGGCGTCTCTGTCGCCTTCATCGACTTCTTCTCCCACCCCTTCGAGAACCAGGCGCGCAGCCTGAAGCTGCTGGGCGGGATCATTGGCCGCACGGCGGAAGCCGAGGCCTTCAACGCCTTCCGCCAGACGCGTCTGGACGCCATCGCCGCCAAGGTCGCGACCATCCCCGAAGACAAGCGCCCGACCGTCTTCCTGGAAGCCCACGCCATGATCACGCCGGACTGCTGCAGTTCGCCGGGCAAGGGCAATGTCGGCGACTACATCGCCTTCGTCGGCGGGCGCAACATCGGCGCGGACGTGCTGAACCAGCCGTTCGGCAAGCTGAACCTGGAATATGTCATCCAGCGCGACCCCGACGTCTATATCCCGACCGGCGGCCCGCACCTGGCCAAGGCGGGCGGCTTTGTCGTCGGACCCGGCTTCACGCCTGAGCAGTCGCAGGCGGGGCTGCGCCGCGTCGTTTCGCGTCCCGGCATCGCGACCCTCAAGGCGGTGCGCGAGGGTCGGGTCCACGGCCTGTCGCACCAACTGATCAACTCGCCCATCGACGTGGTCGCCGTTCAGGCGCTGGCCAAGTGGATCCACCCCGAACTGTTCGGTGATCTGGATCCGCGCGCAACGCTGGACGAGATCAACAGCCGCTTCCTCGCCGTTCCCTATCGCGGCGACTACTGGGCCGATCTGAAGCCCGCATGACCGCTATTTTCCCAAGGAGATCGACTATGACCTTCCACAGAAGCCTGCTGACGGCGGCCGCCGCCGTCGTTCTGATGGCCGCAGCGGCGCCTGCCGTCGCCTACACCGTTCAGGGCGCGCCTGCCGCGGCCGCGACCTCGGCCCCGACCATTGACCGCTCGGTCAAGGTCGCGCCGGGCGGCGTCTATGAAATCGTCTTCAACCCCGCCGACAAGACGGTTCTGGTCGCCGCCGTCGGCCCGCGCGGCGAGAACCGCGCCGCCATCGCGCGTCTGGACGCCACGACCCTGGCGCCCGGCGCCTCCATCGACGTGTCGTCGGACGCCCTGTACGGCCTGGGCTTCAACAGTCGCACCCAGACCCTGTACGGCACCGCGACCCGCACCGGCACGGTGGCCGCCATCGACGTGCGCACCAACCGCGTTATCGCCACGATCAAGGACGGCGACGAAGAGTCCGCCCACGTGCGCGAGGCCATCGTCGATGAGGTCAACAACAAGGTCTATGTCACCATCGTCGGCGGCGACGCGGGCGACGCCAGCCGCCCGAACCAGGTCTGGGTCATCGACGGCGCGACCAACAAGCTGGAACGCAAGCTGGACGTCACCGTCGGCAGCCTGACCGGCGCGGCCATCGATAACACCCACAACCGCCTCTATGTCGTGGGCATGGGCTCCAACACGGTCGGCGTCATCGATCTGGCCACCGGCGCGACCACCGCCACCTATCCGACCGGCAGCGACCGCGCGACCAACGTCGCCGTGGACGAGGCGGGCAGCCGCCTGTTCATCGCCAGCCAAGGCAGCGGCGACCTGACGGTGATGAACGCCAATACCGGCGAGATCATCCGCAAGGTGCCGACAGGCGAGGGCGCGCTCAGCGTCGCCTACAACCCCGGCAACGGCCAGATCTATGTGTCGAACCGCCAGGCGGGCACGGTCACCGTCGTGAACGGCGCCGACTATTCGGTGCTTGCCAACCTGGCGACGGGCACCTTCCCCCAGACCATCGCCATCGATCGCGCCACCAACGCCGTCTATGTGACGAACAAGGCGCGCGGTCTGCCCCGCAACGCACCGGAAGGCACGCCTGTGCCGGTCGATCCGAACGGCGACACGGTGACGATCATCCGCCCGTAAGAGGGGTTCAGGAGGCCGGGGAGACCCGGCCTCTTTTGCGTTCAGAGGACCGCGTCGACCATGACCTGGATCAGGCCGCGTCCGCAGTTCTCGACCCGGGCCTGAACCTGCCACACGTCAGCCAGGACTTCTGGCGTGATCGCCTGCTGAGGGGCGCCCTCGATCTTCACGGCGCCATCCGACAGAACGACGATGTGGTCTGAGGCGCGGGCGGCGGATTGCAGGTCGTGCAGCACCATGATGACCACGGCGTCGTTCTCGCGCGCATAGGTTCGCGCCAGGGTCAGCACATCCAGCTGGTGACGCAGGTCCAGGGCGCTGGTCGGCTCATCCAGCAGCAGGACCTTGGGGCGCCGCACCATGGCCTGGGCCAGGCCGGCGATCTGACGCTGGCCGCCCGACAGGCGATCCAGCCGCCGCGACGCCAGCTCAGCAGCGCCAACCTTGACCAGGGCCTGCATGGCCTGGTCCGCCGAATGGGTGTGAGATTCGGCGACGGGTGACGCCTCCAGCGCCGCGATCACCGTCTCCAGCACCGTCAGGGCGACATCCTGCGGCAGGGTCTGGGGCATATAGGCGACGTGGCGCGCCCGTTCGCTGATCGACATGGCGCCAAGGTTCAGATCGCCCAAACGCATATCGCCCCTGGCGGGCGTCAGGCCAGCGATGGCGCGCAGCAGGGTGCTCTTGCCCGCGCCGTTCGGGCCGACCAACGAGACCACCTGTCCGGCGGCTATGGGCGCCAGCGACAGGCCGCTGATCACCGTGCGGTCGCGATAGCCGACCGTAAGGTTCTGCACCGAAAGGCTCACCCCTTGGCTCCATTGCGGAAGATCAGCAGCAGAAAGACCGGCACCCCGATTACCGCCGTCACGATGCCGACCGGCAGCAGGGCGCCGGGCACAAGCGTCTTGGACGCCGCCGAGGCCAGCGACATCAACAGCGCCCCGCTCAGGATGCTGGCGGGCAGGAAGACGCGGTGATCCTCTCCGACCAGCAGGCGCGCGATGTGCGGCGCCACTAGACCGACGAAACCGACCACGCCGACGAAGGCCACCGCCGTCGCCGAGAGCAGGCTGACGCGAAGCAGCGACAGGAACCGCAACCGCCCGACATTGACGCCGAAGCTCATGGCGCGATCCTCGCCCAGCCGCAGGGCCGTCAGCGCCCGCGCCGCCAGCACCGAAAACGGCGTCGTCAGGACGATCACCACCGCCATGAAGGCCACGGACCGCCAGGTGGAGCGCGACAGCGACCCCATGGTCCAGAACACCAACTGCTGCAGCGCCTCCTGCGACGACACATACTGGACCAACGCCGTCAGAGCGTTGAAGGCGAAGACCAGGGCGATGCCGAACAGGACAATGCTCTGCACCCCGCCGCGCTGCGCCTTGGCCAGGGCCTGCAGGGCCAGCACCGATCCGAAGGCGAAGACGAAGGCGTTGATTGTCGTCAGGGTGTCGTTCGACACGAAGGGCAGGCCCAGGCCCAGCACGATGGACAGGGACGCGCCGAACGCCGCCGCCGCCGAAACGCCCAGGGTGAAGGGGCTGGCCAGCGGATTGTTCAGGACCGTCTGCATTTCCGCACCCGCCAGCGACAGGGCGGCGCCGACCATGATGGCCATCAGGGCGTAGGGCAGGCGGATTTGCCAGATGATCGCCGTCTCTGACGGCGACAGGACCGAGGGCCGCACCAGGCCCTCAAGAATGCGCCAGGGCGACATGGACGACGGCCCCACCATCACGTCCAGCGCAAGCGCAGCGACGCAGCCGACCGCCAGCGCTAGCAGCACCAGACGGCGTTTGGCCTGTAATCGGCCATGATGGGCGACGGCTTCGGCAGGCGTTGTCAGATGAGCGGTGATGGGGGTCAATCGACTGCGACGCCGTCCTGCACGAGATTAATAGTGCGTCGCATTACAGCAGTGGGCCGTCTTGGGCTAGAACGACCTCATGACACTTGCCGCTGATCTTGACTGGACGCCCCATCAACCCGCCCGCCAGCAGGCGCGGGACATCGTGACCGCCGATGAGCGCCGTTATCGGATCGTCGTCTCGACGCCCGAGGCGCCTGCGCCCGCACAGGGCTATCCGTCGATTCTCGTGCTGGACGGGGTGCAGCATTTCGCGGCCATGAGCGACGGCGCATCGGCCCTGAGCCGTCGTCCGCAGAAGACCGGTGTCGAGCCGATGGTCGTCATCGGCGTCTTTCATGGTGATGGTCGGGCGTTGGACGCCGACGCACGGTCGCGTGACTACACCTCGGTCGCGCCGCCGCAAGGAGAGCAAGTCGGCAAGGCCTTTGGCGGGGCGGAGGCGTTTCGACGGACGCTGACCGACGTGGTGCTGCCGCTGGTCAGCGACTACCTGCCGCTTGATCCCAGCCGCCGCGCTCTGTTCGGTCATTCGCTGGGCGGGCTATTCGTGCTGGAGGCGCTGGCGCAACAGCCTGACCTGTTCAGCCGCTGGGTCAGCATCAGCCCGTCGTTGTGGTGGCGCGACGACCTGCGGCTTGAGGGCGGCGACGCCCTGCTGCTGGGCATCGGCGAACGGGAGCAGCGCCGCGACATGGTCGGCCGGACTCAGGCCTTCGCCCAGAGGTCGTCGGCCCGACTGCTGATTGCGCCTAACGCCGATCATGGTTCGGCGCCCCTGGCCCTGCTGCCTGACGCGCTCAGGCACGCAACGGCGCGTTAGCTGCTCCTGGTCGGGCGGCGATAGTCGTTCGGGTCGATGTCGTGGCGCTTCAGCTTGTCGTACAGCGTCTTGCGCGCCACCCCCAGCAGGGCCATGGCCTCAGTCATATTGCCCAAAGTCGACTGCAGCGCCTCGCGGATCACCATGGCCTCGAAGGCGTCGACCCGCTCCATCAACGGCGCCTGGGGCTGGGTCGGCTGGACGCCGCCTGCCGAGGGCAGGTCCAGCACGGCGCTGACGGCGAAGTTTCTCAGTTCGCGCACATTGCCCGGCCAGTCGTGCTCGACCAGTCGCCGCCGCACGCTGTCGGACATGGCGTAGTCCTTGACGCCGATCCGCCTGGCCGCCTGTTCCGCGAAATAGGCGAACAGGGGCAGGACGTCGGAGCGTCGCTCCCGCAGCGCCGGCACCCGCAGCCGCACCACGTCCAGCCGATAGAACAGGTCTTCGCGGAAACTGCCCTCCTTGACCGCCTCATGCAGGTCGCGCTTGGCCGCCGCGACGACGCGCAGGTCCACCGGGCGGGGTTCGCCGCCGCCCAGCGAGGTGACCTCGCGCTCCTCCAGCACCCGCAAGAGTTTGACCTGCAGATTGGGGCTCATGCTGTCCACCTCGTCCAGGAACAGGGTGCCCTTGTCCGAGGCTTCGATGCGGCCCGTGTGCTGGGGCTGACGATAGCCGGAGCGGTCGGGCGCATGGCCGAACAACTCAGCCTCGGCGAAGGCGTCCGGCACAGCGCCGCAGTTGACCGCCACGAAAGGCCGTCCGCGTCGTCGTCCCAGCCGATGCAGCAGCAGGGCGACCAGTTCCTTGCCGGTGCCTGTCTCGCCTTCGATCAGCACGTCCAGATCGGCCTTGGCGACGTGGGAGATGGTTTCGCGCAGCCGCACCATGACGGGGCTGTCGCCGATCAGGGGACTGTCGGTGTTGATCAGGGTGGCGGTCGCGGCGCGAAGCGCGCGGTTCTCCATGACGCTGCGCCGCGTCTCCAGCGCCTGTCCTACGGCGCCGACCAGCCGTTCCAGCGGGAAGGGCTTGGTCAGGAAGTCGAACGCGCCGTCCTGCAACGCCTGCACCGCCATCGGGATATCAGCATGGCCGCTGATCAGGATGACAGGGATTTCGGGGTCGATGGCGCGGATGCGGGCGAACAGCTCAAGCCCGTCCATGCCTTCCATGCGGATGTCGGACACCACCACGCCGGGGAAGTCGGGCGTCAGCGACGCCAGACCGCGTTCGGCGTCAGGGCAGGGCAGGACGGCAAGGTCTGCAAGCTCCAGCGCCTCGGTGATGGCGCGGCGCAGTTCGGCGTCGTCCTCGACAAACAGGACGGGCGCAACAGGCGTGGGCAGGGCGTCGGTCATGCGCGTCTCAGGGTGATGCAGAAGGCGGCGCCGCCCAGCCGCGAGGGAGCGATGTTCAGGGCGCCGCCAAACTCGCGGGCGATGTCCCGCGCGATGCCAAGGCC
Source organism: Brevundimonas nasdae (assembly GCF_019395145.1). NCBI lineage: Bacteria > Pseudomonadati > Pseudomonadota > Alphaproteobacteria > Caulobacterales > Caulobacteraceae > Brevundimonas > Brevundimonas nasdae. The sequence continues at coordinate 1,356,671 of NZ_CP080034.1, read as the reverse complement.
CAGCCCCAGACCGTCCGGCTTGGTCGTGACGAAGGGGGTGAAGATCGTGCGGGCGATGTCCGGCCCAAGGCCGGGGCCATTGTCATGCACGGTGACGTAGATCCGCTCCGGATCATCGGTGCGGACATCAATCGCGATCCGCGCCGCAGCCGTGTCGGCCAGGGCGTCGCGGGCGTTCTGGATCAGATTGATCAGAATCTGCTCCAGCCGGATGCGGTCGGCGGTCACCTGAACATCCTGGGTCAGACCCGCCCATTCCAGCGTCACGCCATTGGCCCGCAGACTGTCGCCGATCAGCAGCAGGGCGCCGTCGACGGCCTCGGTCAGGCTGACGGCCTGTATGGCGGGGGTGCCGCGTCGGGCGAAGCGGCGCAGTTCGGTGGTGATCTTGCCCACCCGGTCCACCAGTTCGACGATGCTGGTCAGATTGCTCTTGGCCCGGTCCACGTCCTTGCGGTCGATGAAGCGGCCGGTGTTTTCGGCGAAGGCGCGGATGGCGGCGATGGGCTGGTTGATCTCATGCGCGACGCCGGTGGTGACCTGGCCGATGGTGCTGAGCCGGTTGGCCTGGGCCAGTTCCTCGCGCGCGGCCCGCCAGCGGCTGTCGGCGGCCATGCGGCGCTGGGATTCCGACTTCAGTCGGTCGTTGGCCTGGCGCAGTTCGGCGGTGCGCGCCGACACCTGATCCTCCAGCATCTGCTGCATGTCGGTCTGGGCCAGACGGCGCATATGGATGCGCCAGAAGACCGCGAAGGCAAGAGCGCCTGCGCCGATCAGGCTGAACAGCGTCAGTCGCGCATTGCTGGCCGCGCGGGTGCGGGCGGGCTCCAGCGGTTCGAAATGCACCAGACGCGCGCCGTGCAGGGCGGCAGGGGTTTCAGCAATCCGATAGGGGCCGTCATGGTCCGGCAGGGTCAGATAGCCCTCGGCATTCGGGTCCAGGTCCACCTGATCCAGCGACAGACTGCCGAATTGCATGGTGCGGTGAATTTCGGCCTGTTCGGCAGGCGTGGTGGGACGGGTCGCGCGGAACCGCCACGGATCATGACCGGTGATGATGACGACGCCGTGGGATTCGATGATGGCGGTGCGGCCGCTTTCTCTGGCCCACAGCGATTCCAGCTTGGCGAAGTCGATCTTGACCACAATGACGCCAAGCGCCCGACCGTCCTCGTCGATGCGGCGGGCGATGAACAGGCCGGGACGTCCGGTCACGGCGCCGACGGCGAACAACTCCGCCTCGCCATGCGCCATCGCGCCCTGAATATAGGGACGGAAGCTGAAGTTCTCACCGACGAAACTGCCTGGCTCGTTCCAGTTGCTGGCGGCCAGGGTGTCGCCGTGGCTGTTGGTGACATAGATGGCGGCGGCGTCCGTGCGTTGGGCCAGAAGCTCCAGCTTGGTGTTCAGGCTTTGCACGGCCCTGGGTGATCCGCCGGACAGGGCGGCGTGAACATCGGGGTATTCGCTGAGCACCAACGGCAGCAGTCGGAACTTCTGCAGTTCGCTGGCCAGCATCTGGGCGTGTTTTTCCGCCTGATCCCGCGCAGCGGCGTCGGTCTGCTGCTGTGCGGCGGTGTGAACCCATTGCGCCGACATCCAGATCGCCAGGGCTGCGGCCGCCGCCAGCCCGAGACCGGTCAGCGTCAGGAGGCGATAGCGGGCAGCCAGGGCGCGCCGCAGGATGTGTATGGGAATACGCACAGTGTGCGGGAGCATATGCGTGTCGTTCCACACAGTCTATGACCGTAATGTGGCGGGTCTATGGGGGGAAAGCTGAGCTAAAACAAAGAAATCGCGCCTAAATCGGCGGCATGCTGAGTTTTATTTCGAGGCGTAGGCGTTTCCGCGCACAGTGATGGTCGATCAGCGGCCCGAACGTGCCGCGCCATCCGCAAAGGCGCCGAAGCTTCGCATGACCATTGTTCCTCAGTCCGCCATCGTTCAGTCCGGATCGCCCGCATGAGCGGCGCGTCATCGATTGTCGCCATGACCCCGGCGCGGCGGCTGCGCAACATCGTCGGCGGTTCGGCGGGCAATCTGGTCGAGTGGTTCGACTGGTACGCCTATGCGGCCTTCGCCCTGTATTTCGCACCGATCTTTTTCCCGAGCGAAGACCCGACCGCCCAGTTGCTGAGCGCGGCGGGTGTGTTCGCCGTGGGCTTCCTGATGCGTCCCGTCGGGGCGTGGATCATGGGCGTCTATGCCGATCGCAAGGGCCGCAAGGCGGGCCTGACCCTGTCGGTCAGCCTGATGTGCGCCGGCTCTCTGATCATCGGCTGCACGCCGGGCTATGCGGACATCGGACTGGCCGCGCCTGCGCTGCTGCTGTTCGCGCGCCTGCTTCAGGGCATCAGCGTCGGCGGCGAATATGGCTCGTCCGCCACCTATCTGTCTGAGATGGCGACAGCCAGGAACCGCGGTTTCTGGTCCAGTTTTCAGTATGTGACCCTGATTTCCGGCCAGCTTCTGGCGCTGATCCTGCTGATCGTGCTGCAGCAGGTGATGGACAAGGAGGCCTTGGCCAGCTGGGGCTGGCGCATACCCTTCTTCGTCGGCGCCGCTCTGGCCGTGGTGGTCTTCTGGCTTCGTCGCCGTCTGGACGAGACCAACGCCTTCAAGGCCGAGGACACCCAGGCCGCGCCGCGCTCCAGCGCGACCCTGTTGATCCGCAAGCATCCGAAGGAAGCGTTGCTGGTGTTCGGCCTGACCGCCGGCGGCACCTTGGCCTTTTATACCTACACGACCTATCTGCAGAAATTCCTGGTCAATACTTCGGGCTTCTCGAAGGAGTCCGCGACCCAGATCAGCGCGGCGGCCCTGTTCATCTTCATGCTGCTTCAGCCCGCCGTGGGGGCGTTGTCGGACAAGATCGGGCGACGGCCGGTGATGATCGCCTTCGGTGTGACGGGCCTGCTGTTCACCGTGCCGATCATGTCCGCGCTGTCGTCGGTCGACAACGCGTGGGCGGCGTTCGGCCTGGCCCTGGCCGCCCTGGTCATCGTGTCCGGCTACACCGCCATCAACGCCGTGGTGAAGGCCGAGCTGTTCCCCGCGCACATCCGGGCCCTGGGCGTCGCCCTGCCGTACGCCCTGGCCAACGCCATCTTCGGCGGGACCGCTGAGTATGCGGCCCTGTGGTTCAAGTCGATCGGGAATGAAAGTATTTATTTCTGGTATGTGACCGGAATGATCGGTCTTTCTTTAATTATCTTCGTTTGCATGCGTGACACCAAGCATAACAGCAAGATTACGCATGAGTAGAAATTCTATAGGCGCTTATAGTTATATCTGAGTTGCAAGTTTCGTCTTGAGTGTGGATTTGACGCTCCCGCCAATCAGTATTTGGCCTGAGCATTCCTGGGGGAAAGAACTATGTCGAGTCGGTGCAGTAACGCGTATCTGAAGTTGTTTGCATTGGGGTCGGTCAGCAGCCTGACCCTAATGGCGGGCGCCGCCATGGCGCAGGACCAGTCGGCTGCGGAAGTGGGCGATGTGGTCGTCACCGGCATCCGGGGCGGCGCGCCGCGCACCGCGATCGAAAGCCCCACCCCCATCGACGTGTTCAACGCCGAACAACTGAGCCAGGGCGCCCAGACCGGCGTGTTCGAGTCGATCCGTTATCTGGTGCCGTCGTTCAACCTGCCGACGCGGGCAGGGGGCGGCAGCGCCACCGTCATCGCCACCGGCTCGCTGCGGGGCCTGAACCCGGATCAGACGCTGGTTCTGGTGAACGGCAAGCGCCGCCACCGCACCGCCCTGATCAACTCGGTCTCGACCCTGTACAATGGTTCGGTCGGCGTCGACCTGAACATGCTGCCGTCGTCGGCCATTTCGCGGGTCGAAGTTCTGCGCGACGGCGCCGCCGCTCAGTATGGTTCGGACGCTGTCGCAGGCGTGATCAACGTCATACTGAACAAGAGCGCCGAGGGCGGCCAGATCTCGGTCAGCCACGGCCAGAACTTCGATCGTCAGGACGGCAAGTTCGTCAACGTCGACGCCGACATCGGCTTCGCGCTGGGCGAGAACGGCTTCGCCAACCTGTCTTACAGCTACATGGACCGCGGCGCGTCCAACCGCGCCGTGCCGATTGCGGATTCGGTGCGCCTGTACCCGCTGGTCAACGGTCAGCCTGACCCGCGCGAAAAGACCATCGACCGTCTGGTCACGACGAACTACGGCCAGATGCCGCAGGAATCGAACGTCTTCGGCCTGAACGCCGAGTACCGTCTGAACCCGGATGTCGAGCTTTACGGCTTCGGAACCTATGGCAAGCGGGTGTCGGACCTGAACTGGACCTTCCGTCCGGCGACGGATGTTCTGGCCCTGCCGGAAATCGCGCCTGACGGTTTCCGCGCCCAGACCGTCATCAAGGACGAGGACTATGAACTGGTCGGCGGCGCGCGCGGCACGCTGCGCGGCTGGGACTGGGATCTGTCCACCAGCTACGGCACGAACATCTCCGACTGGGAGAACAACAGCTTCAACGCCAGCCTTGGTCCGAGCAGCCCGCGCCACTTCTACATCGGCCAGCTTCGTTCGGCGGAATGGGTCAACGCCCTGGACGTGACGCGCGGGTTCGAGCTGGACAATGCAGGCGATCTGCAGGTCTCGTTCGGCCTTCAGCATCGCCGTGAAAACTATCAGATCAAGCAGGGTGACGAGGCCAGCTGGATCCAGGGAACCTATGTCCGTCCGGTCGGTCAGCCCGGCGCAGGTCAGATCCTGGCCCCCGGAAGCCAATCCACGCCGGGCTTCCGTCCCGAAGACGAGGCCGACGTCAGCCGCAACAACTACAGCGTCTATGGCGAACTGGGCTGGAACCCGAATGAGCGGCTCTATCTGGGCGCCGCTGTCCGCTACGAGAACTTCGACGACTCGGCGGGCGACACGACCATCTACAAGCTGAGCGGCCGTTACGAGTTCAACGACTGGTTCGCCGTTCGCGCCTCGTACAACACCGGCTTCCGCGCGCCGAGCCTGGCTCAGCAGGCCTATTCGGCGACGACCAGCCAACTGCGTGACGTGGTCGGCAACGGCATTCTGGTGCCGCTGTTGCTGAAGAACCTGCAGGTCAACTCGCCCGAGGCCATTGCTCTGGGCGCCAAACCGCTGACGCCGGAGCTGTCGAAGAACCTCAGCGCAGGCTTCACCCTGACGCCATGGCGCAACTTCGCCCTGACCCTGGACGCCTATCAGATCGATGTGGATGACCGGATCGCGGTGACCTCGACATTCTCACCGCTGGACACCCGTCTGTCGGCGGACGGCGTGACCACCATCGGCAAGCAGATCCAGAACATCCTGGTCGCCAACGGTCTGTCGCCGGAAATCAGCGGCCAGTATTACACCAACGCCATCGACACCCGCACCCGCGGCGTGGATCTGGTCGTCACCTACAAGCTGCCGACCGACAGCTTTGGCCTGTTCGATTTCAGTCTGGGCTATAACCACAACAAGACCGAGATCACCGGCATTGTCGCCAACCCGCCCCAACTGGCGGCCCTGGGCAATATCGAACTGTTCGACCGCAGCAAGCGCGCCGCCCTGACGGAATCCCTGCCCAAGTCCAAGGTCTCGGCCAACGCCAACTGGTCGCTGGGCCGTGTCAGCGCCAACCTGCGGGCCACGCGCTTTGACAGCTTCGTCACGCGCAACGCCACCAACCCGGCCCAGGACCGCAACATTGATGCGGAGTGGATCGTGGATGCGCAGGTCAACTATGACCTGAACGAGCAGGTGCGGTTGAGCACGGGGGTGAACAACCTGTTCAACAAATATCCGACCCAGGTGGATGCGCCGTCTGCGGCGTTGGGCACCAACCAGTACAGCGGCCTTGCGCCGTTCGGCTTCACCGGCGGATCATGGTTTGTCCGCGTCGCCTACAAGTGGTGATGAATGGGGGCGCGGCCGTTCGGCTGCGCCCCTCTTCTTAGTGTTCGGGGAGAGTAGAATATGATGATCATTCGCCGCACCTTCATGGGGCTGGCCGCCGCCGCCCTGGTCAGCGTGGCCTCAGGCCCGGTGCTGGCCCAGACCGGCGCAGCAACGACCGGCGCGGCGACGACGCCTGCCGTGGCGGCCTACAAGCCGACCACCAATGAGATCCTCTGGGACACCTATGGCGTTCCGCACATCTACGGGACTGACCGGAACGCGGTCTTCTACGGCTATGGCTATGCCCAGGCGCAGAGCCACGCCAGCGCGATCATCCGTCTGTATGGCGAGGCGCGCGGCAAGGGTTCGGAATACTGGGGCCCGGAGTATGAGGAAACCTCTGTCTGGCTGCTGACCAACAGCGTCCCGGCGCGCGCCAAGACCTGGTACGACCAGCAGACGCCTGCCTTCCGCGCCAACCTCGACGCCTTCGCCGCCGGCATCAACGCCTATGCGACGGCCCATCCCGAAGCCATCGCCGAGGACGTGCGTCAGGTCCTGCCCGTGACCGGCGTCGACGTGGTGGCCCATGCGCACCGTCTGATGAACTTCGTCTATGTCGCCTCGCCCGGCAAAACCCTGGGGGAGGGTGATCCGCCCGACCTGTCCGAGCAGGGATCAAACTCCTGGGCTGTCGCGCCCAAGAAGACCGCCGATGGCCACGCGCTTCTGTTGCAGAACCCGCACCTGCCGTGGGCGACGGACTATTTCATCTATTATGAAGCCCATCTGACCGGCCCGGATTTCGAAATCTATGGCGCCACCCAGATCGGCCTGCCCATCGTCCGTTTCGCCTTCAATCAGCAGATGGGCATCACCAACACCGTCAACGGCATGGTGGGGGCGACCAACTACAAGCTGACGCTGCAGGACGGCGGCTATCTGTATGACGGCCGGGTTCGCCAGTTCCAGACCCGCCGCACCAGCTATCGCGTGCGTCAGTCGGATGGTTCGGAGCTGGAGAAGCCGCTGGTCATCCGCTCCAGCATTCACGGCCCGGTGTTCGACCGAGCGGATGGAACGGCTGTGGCCGTGCGGGTCGCGGGCCTGGACCGCCCCTATATGCTGCAGCAGTATTTCGACATGGTCACGGCTAAGGACTTCGGCGCCTATGAGACGGCGCTGAAACGCCTGCAGGTGCCGACGTTCAACATCGTCTATGCCGACCGCGACGGCCATATCGACTACACCTTCAATGGCATCGCGCCCAAGCGCAGCGAAGGCGACATCAACTTCTGGTCGGGCCTCGTCCCGGGCGACAGTTCGCGTTACCTCTGGACCGAGACGCACCCGCTGGAGGACCTGCCGCGTGTGACCGATCCGGTCGGCGGCTTTGTCCAGAACGCCAATGATCCGCCCTGGGTCGCCAGCTGGCCGGTGACGATCAAGCCGGACGACTATCCGTCCTATCTGGCCCCGCGCACCCCTGAATCCCTTCGCGCCCAGTATGCCGTGACGGCCATCGCCGAGAACAACGGCATCACCCTGGACCGCTTCAAGGAGCTGAAGCTGGGGCAGGACGCCGTCATGGCGGACCGTGTGCTGACCGATCTGGTTCCCGCCGCACTGGCCGATCCTGATCCAGAAGTTCAGGCGGCGGGCCGTCTGCTGGCCAACTGGAACCGCACCTTCGACGCCGACAACCGTGCGGGTCTGTTGTTCGAGGAATGGGCGCGTCTGTTCGCCGGGCCGAACTTCGCCGGGCAGGGCGGGTTCGCCGTGCCATGGTCGGAACAGCGTCCGATCAGCACCCCATACGGCGTGCGCGACACCGCCGCCGCCGTGGATCAACTGAAACGCGCAATCGCCACGACGAAACAGAAATATGGCGCCATCGACCGCCGCTACGGCGATGTGTCCCGCTTCATTCTGGACGGCGTGGACGTGCCCGGCAGCGGCGGCTTCGGCAATCTGGGCGCCTTCCGCGTCATGACCTGGTCGGACCTGAATGCTCAGGGTGTCCGCACCCCTAACCATGGCGAGACCTGGGTGGCGATGATCGAATTCTCCACACCCGTGAAGGCTTATGGCCTGATGAGCTACGGAAACTCGCGCCAGCCCGGCACGACACACCACAGCGACCAGCTGCAGGCCCTGTCGGATCACCAGTTCCGCGAACTGTGGCTGCGCCGCGAACAGGTCGAGGCCCATGTCGAGCAGCGCGCGCCGTTCACACCCACCCGTGGAGGAAGCCGTCGATGAGCAATGATCGCAAGCGTAACTGGCGTCTGTATGGCGCCACGCTGCTGACGCCGATGGTCCTTGCGGCGACGGGGGCTCAGGCCCAGGAACCCGCCTTCACCTCGATCCAGCCCGAGACTTTCGGCGTCGTCGGTTCGCTGTCGACGGCCTGGGCCGATTTCGACAACAGCGGCAGCCTGGGCTTCGCTGTCTCGCTGAAAAGCGGCGAGGTGCGCCTGTACCGCAACGACAACGGCGTCTTCACCAACATCGGGGCGGAAGTCGGCCTGCCTCAGGCGGGCAGTGATGAAATCCGCGGCCTCAGCTGGGGCGACTACAACGCCGACGGCTTTGTGGATCTGCTGGGCGGGTCCAACGTCGTGCCCGTCGTTCCCGGCCAGAACCGCTCCTACGTCTGGAAGAACGAGGGCGGCAAAAAGTTCGTCGAGGTCGCCGCCGAAATCGGCCTGACCATCCCCGAGCGCGTCAGCCGCCAGGCCAACTGGATCGACTTCGACAACGACGGCAAACTGGACCTCTATGCGTCCAACCGCTCGGGTCCGAACCAGCTTTACCGCAACGAGGGCGGCCAGTTCGTCAAGGTGGGCGGCGAGGGCGGAGTGAATGACCTGCGCCCCACCGTCGGAAGCTGCTGGTTCGACTATAACCGCGACGGGCGGCTGGACCTGTTCCTGGCCAACCAGTCGGGTGCGACCGACGCCCTTTGGCGCAACGACGGAAATGGCGTCTTCGTCGATGTCGCGCCGGCGCTGGGGCTGGATGCGCCCGGACGCGATCGCAGCGAGGGCGGCGTCGGTTGCGCCATCGGCGACTATAATAATGACGGCCTTTTCGACGTCTTTGTCGCGGTTTACGGGGCGAACCTGCTGTATCGCAACAATGGCGACGGCACCTTCACCGAGGTGGCGGCGCAGGCGGGCGTGAACAACGACGGACATGCCGTCGGCGCGGCCTGGGGCGACTATGACAACGACGGATACCTGGATCTGTTCGTCGCCACCTATGAAGGCGAGCCGGGATCGCAGACGCCGCTGAACCTGCTGTATCACAACAACGGCGACGGCACCTTCACTCAGGTCCTGACCAAGGACAGCCTGCTGAACGCCGCCGACCACAGCGTTGAATGGGTCGATTACAATGGCGATGGCGCGCTGGACCTGTCGGTGACGCGGGGTTACGGGCCGGTTGGCGGACACTTCCTGTTCCGCAATGATCTGCCGGCCGAAGCGCGCGCCCGCAGCCTCAGCGTCACGGTTCTGGACGCCACGGGACGCACCATCGTGCCGGGCGCCGAGGTCCGTCTGTACGACCAGACGGGCAAGATCCTGGCTTCGCGCCAGGTGCCCACAGGCGGCGGCTATAACGCCCAGAGCGCCATCCCCGTCCACTTCGGTCTGAAGACGCTGGAGCCGGTGACGGTCGAAGTCACCTATATGAGCAATGACGGGCCCAAGGTGCAGCGCGTCAACGGCGTTGATCCTCGCGACTATGCGGGCAAGAGCCTGCGGGTCACGCGTCAGGACTGATCAGTCGGTTCAGACAACAAGAAAGGCCCAGGTGTTCGCCTGGGCCTTTTTCGTTTTCGGCAGGGAAACCGAGAGGCGGCTACAGCCAGTCTCCGCCGCCAATTGGCGCGCCGGGCGGCACGGGCTGGGCCGCGGGCAGGGTGTCGATCAGGGCCTTCAGGCTTTCAGGCGACCCGTTCAGGGCGTCCGCCAGATAGGCGCACTGGGCGGTTTCCAGCCGATCGCCCCGGCAGCGTTTCAACTGGTCGCTGAAGCGGCGCGCGCTGTCGCGGACGGCGCCCTGAGCCGTGGACGACAGGTCTTTGCTCTGCATCAGATTGGCCAGATAGGCGGCGTAGCGGGCGCGGGCGACGCGGCGCAGCTCGGCCTCTCGCGGTGACAGTTGTGCGCCCGCCCCGACCGTGGCCGAAACACGATCCAGCACCTCGGTCAGACCCAGCTGGCCGGGATCGCGGCGCTGCTGCTCCACCAGCCGGTTCAGCCGTTCCGGCGCCAGCAGCGTCTCCAGCACGACCTCGACAGCGGCTGCGGCGGCCGAAGATGGGTCGAACACAGCGTCCGTCTTGCCCTCGAACAGCTCGATCTGGGTCTGACGGTCGCCGACGCCCGACTGGGCCGAGGACAGCAGGTCGATCAGGTCGTCGCGCAGATCCAGCGTCTGGGGCGACAGGGCCGTCATCAGGGCGTCCAAGGCCGCTCGTTGCTGGGCGGCAGGCGTGGCCTCGGCGCGTTCACGCCCGTCGCCATTGACCGAGTAAGCGTAATCCACCCCGCCGATCTGGCGTCCGACCGCCGTGGTCTGATAGCGGTGATACAGATAGATGGGCACGATCACGCGGCGCAGATCAGAGGTCGGCGCGCCCGCCGGCAGATTGTTCAGCCCGAACCGCGCCAAGGCGATGCGGCGCACGGCCATGACATTGGCGAACTCGGCCACCGGGTCCTCGCCGTTGTCCCACATGGCGCTGTAGGGCTGCAGGCTGCCCAGCGGGCGGGTGTCTGTGTCGTTCAGGAAGCGATAGCCCTTGGCTTGGGCTTCAGATGCAAGGGCGGCGCGACGGGCATTGGCGTCTTGTCCCGGCGCGTCGCCGTACAGCCAGTTTACGACGTAATCGTCCCAGGCGCCGACGCCGGTCGTATAGGCGCGGCTGAAGTCCAGACGGTCGCCGTCTGCGATCACCCAGGGGGCCGGATAGTCCATGACCGAGGCGCGGTCTTCGAAACGCGAGGCGGCGAAGTTGTGGGCGATGCCCAGGGCGTGGCCGATCTCGTGCGCCGCCAGTTGGCGCAGCCGGTGATAGGCGAGGCGGTCGGGATCATCCTGCGCGCCCGTGCCGCTGCGGTCGGCGCCGACCAGACCTTCGAAGATCATCTTGTCCTGGCGATCGCGCAGGGAGCCCAGTTGGACCACGCCGCGCACGATCTCGCCGGTGCGCGGATCATTGACGCTGGTCCCTGTGGACCAGCCGCGAGTCTCGCGGTGGACCCAGGAGACGATGTTGTAGCGCGCGTCCATCGGATGCACGCCCTCGGGCAGAAGTTCGACCCGGAAGGCGTCGATATAGCCCGCCTTGTCGAAGGCTTCGGTCCACCATCCACCGCCTTCGATCAGGGCCTGGCGAATGGCGGGCGGAGCGGCGCGGTCCACATAGAAGATGATGGGCTTCTTGACCGTAGATCGGGCGGCGGTCGGGTCGGTCTTTTCCAGACGGAAGCGCCGCGACAGTCGGCTGACGACGGCCTGATCCAAGTCGGCGGCGAAGTCGGTCACCATCACCTGGGCCGAGGTGCCTGAGCGTGGGTCGTGGGGGACGGGCTGGAACCCCTCATCCGGCAGGCGGATGAAGGAGTGTCGGACGGCCAGCGTCACTGACCGGGGGTCCGGCGTGACGCGGTTCAGGTCTGCGCCGGGCTCATCGCTGGTGAAGGTCTGAACCGTTTCGAACTCGACATTGTCCGGGAAGACCAGGGTCTGGCCGATGTCCACGTAGCTGAGTGTCGGGGCCAGTTTGAAGGCGCCCAGCCGCGCGCGCTTGAAACGCGCGACGGCGTTGACCGCATCCCGCTCCAGGAAGGAGGACAGATCCACCGACACTGATCCATCGGCGCCGGTGTCCGTGATCTCGCCGGACCAGATGACAGAAGCGGCGAAGGAGGCCGTGACCGCGTTGACCTGATCGGCGTCAGCATCAACGGCGCGGTAGCGGGTGTTCTCGAACCGCGCGAAGACGCGGGCGCCGATCTTCTGGAAGACGATGATCTGCGCCTGGCCCAGGCCTGCGCGGTCCAGACCGACGCCATCCATGCCCAGGCCTGCGGACAGGCCCGGCTGGTACAGGTATCGGCCCAGGGTTCCGTCAGCCTGCGGCGCGGGGAAGCGAACGGCCACCTTGGCCTTCTGCTGGTCCAGGCGGACGCCGAACAGGCCGTCCTGCCATGTCGGTGATGCGGTCGCCGTGGCGGCTGGCGGACTGGCGGCTGCGGCCAGAACGGGGGTTGCTCCGGTCGCTGCGATGCAGCCGGCGACACTGGCCATCAACAGTTTACGCATCATCGGCATGTCTCCGGTCAGGCGGGCTTCAGCGGACGCCCAGCGCCAGGGCGTCGGGGCGGCGCGTGTCCACGGCGCCGAGGAAGCGATCGCCCTCGATCATGATGGACTGGGTGCTGCCCATGGTCATGGACGGGCGCACCGTGTGGCCGCGCTCACGCAGCAAACGCTCCACGTCGGGCGAGAAGCCGCCTTCCAGCTCCAGCGGGCTGTCGCCGCCACCCTGGTTCAGGCGGGGCCGCATCGCCGCCTCTGCGATGTTCAGGTTGTGGTCGATGACGTTCGAGATCAACTGCACCATCGTGGCGATGATATAGCCGCCGCCTGGCGTCCCGGTGACCAGCCAGGGCTTGTCGTCCTTGAACACGATCATCGGCGTGATGGTCGAGCCCAGCCGCTTGCCGGGGGCAGGAGAGTTCGGCTCGTCGCGCGTGCCCCAGCTGAAGTTGTCCAGATGGTTGTTCAGCAGGATGCCGGTGCCGACCGGCGCGACGTGCGCGCCGTAGGAGTTGGACAGGGTGTAGGTGTTCGACACCGCGTTGCCGTGGGCGTCGGCGACCGAGAAGTGGGTCGTGTCGCGGCTTTCATACGGATAGGGATTGCCCTCGGGAATGTCCTCGGCCTTCAGGCTGCGGTCCAGAGCGATCAGCTTGACGCGCTCGGCGGCGAAGGCCTTGCTGGCCAGGCCCTGGGCGGGGGTGTTCCACTGCGGCGCGCCGCCGATCAGGCGACGATCGGACGAGGTGATCTTCATCGCTTCGGAGATCAGATGCAGGGTGTCGACGCTGCCCCAGCCCATCGACTTCAGATCGAAATGCTCAAGCAGGTTCAAGGCCTCGGCCACGCTGACGCCCGATGCGGTGGGGGGCATGAAGGCGATCGGGGCGCCGCGATAGCTGCCCATGATCGCTTCGGACACATCGGCGCGATAGGCGGCCATGTCGGCCAGGGTGATCACGCCGCCCTGGGCCTGGATTCCCGCCACGATCTGGTGCGCCAGTTCGCCCTTGTAGAACTCATCCGCACCGCCGCGCGCCACCTTGCGCAGGCTTTCCGCCAGCAGGGGTTGGCGGAAGACTTCACCCGCCCGATAGGGGCTGGCGTCGGGTTTCAGATAGGCTTCGCGTGCGCCGGGATCGGTGGCCAGAACGCGGGCGCGCCCGCCGGTCGCATCGGCTTCGCCGTCAGTCAGGACATAGCCGTCTTCGGCCAAGCGGATCGCCGGGGCGATCAGTTGCGCCCAGCTTAGCGAACCAAAACGCTGGTGGGCTTCCCACATCCCCATGACCGTGCCGGGCACGGCGACATTGATGAAGCCCGAGGGTTTGGTGCGGTCGAACTTGCCATCGGCAGCCAGCAGCAGTTCCGGCGTCGTCGCGGCGGGCGCCGTGCCGTAGTAGTTGATGGCGATGTCTTGAGCCGGTCGGTCGGCGGTCGCCGCCATATGGACCAGCATATAGCCGCTGCCGCCGATATTGCCGGCGCGGGGCAGGGTGACCGCCTCGGCGAAGGCGATGGCGATGGCGGAGTCCACGGCGTTGCCGCCCTGGCGCAGGATGTCCACGCCGACGCGCGTGGCCAGATCGCTTTGGCTGGCGACCATGCCGCCGCGTCCAACAACGGGGCTGTGAATCTGGCCATAACCAACGATATCGCCGCCGCTGCCAGCGCCGGGATGGACGACGGCGCGAGCAACCTGGGCCTGAGTTGGCCCGGTCAGCAACATTACTGAAACAGAGATCGCCGTCGCGGTTTTCACCGCCCGGTCAAACAGTACGCGTTTCGTCACAATACGCCCTCATTGTCTCGTGCATGGCCATGCTTACGCGGCAAAGCTGTGGAGCTCAAATTTGCAAATTTAGCGATAGCATTGCTGAAAAAGTCGATTCAAGCACAGTTCGCGAAATCCTGCTGCGCTCTTTATCGTATAACGACAATATTTATTCTGCAAAGCTTGACGCGGAAAGTGTGACACATTCTAGTCCGAAATGAGGCAATTCACTCGGGTGGCGGGCTCCACAATCCCTCGTTGCTTTCAGTTTACTGTCCTTTGAAAACGACATTTCAGAAACGGTCGCGGGCATCGAGGGGATACTGCGCCCGGTTCACAGTTTGGGGGTTCCTAGTTTATGCGTTCATTCAACGTGCGTTGCGGCGTCAAGGCGGCCATGCTCGCCACCACCGCCCTGTTCGGCTCAGGCGTCGCCATGGCTCAGGAAGCGGACTCTGGCCCTGTCAGCCAGGTCGATGAGATCGTCGTCGTCGGCTCTCAGATTCGCGGCGCCAAGGTCACGGCGGCCTTGCCGGTCACGGTCGTCGGCGAAGAACAGATCCTGGCCACCGGCGCGACTTCGGGCGATGAGCTGCTGCGCTCAATCCCGCAGATGGGCGACGTGACCTTCAACTCCAGCTATCTGCCTGCGACCTCCAACTCGGCGCGCGGCGACACCGGCTCGGTCAACCTGCGCAACCTGGGCATCGGCAACACGCTGGTGCTGTTGAACGGCCGCCGCGTCGTCGGCCACCCGACGTCTCAGGCGAATGAACACCTGGTTCCGGTCCTGACCTACAACACCAACGCGATCCCGGTTTCGGGTCTGAAGCGTCTTGAGGTCCTGCGCGACGGCGCCGCCGCCATCTATGGCGCGGACGCGGTTGCGGGCGTGGTCAACACGGTGCTGCGCGACGACATGAACAGCTGGACCGTCTCCAGCCAGTACGGCGCCGCCGAAGGCACGGGCATGCGGGAGTTCAACTTCTCGCTCTACGGCGGCAAGGACATCGACGACGGCCGGGGCAACGTCTCGTTGTTCTTCAACTATGACCATCGCGACGAGATGACGACGTTGGACAAGCCGTACACGGCGTCTGACGACAAACGTCCTCTGTTCGAGGGCACGGGCTTTGAAAACAACTCCAGCCTTAATGGTCTGTCTTCGCTGACCCCCTGGGGCCAGTTCACCCTGGCGAATCGGGCGACTGGCCAGTTCGGCGGTCAGAGCTTCACCACCTTCACCATTCAGCCTGACAATATTGCAGGCTGCGCTGCTGCTCTGGGCGATGGCCTGTGCCTGAAGAAGACGACCACGGTGGACGCAGCGCTTCGCGGCGACACGGCGCAGGAAGATCTGACCGTGATTCCGGAGGTTGATCGCTTCAACCTGTTCCTGACCGGTCGCTACAAGATCAACGACTCGGTCGAGGCGTTCGGCGAACTGGGCGTCTATTACGCCAAGTCCCATGCACGTCAGGCGCCGATCAACACCCTGTCGTCAGTCGTCATGACCATCCCGGGCTCGAACTATTACAACCCCTTCAAGCAGGACGTTCTGCTGACGGGGTACCGGTTCAACGACATGGGCCCGATCAATGTCGATGTGACCAACCAGCAGTATCGCTTCCTGGGCGGTCTGCGCGGCGAATGGCGCGGCTGGAACTGGGAGTCGGCGCTTCTGTGGTCCGAAGCCTCGGCCAAGGACGTGTCGGACAACATCTCGACCACGCGTCTGGCGGAATGGGCGGCCAAGTCGACTCCTGACGCCTACAACTTCTTCAACGGCGGTGACCGCGTCCATCCGCGTTACGGCGACGCGACGCCGTCGAGCCAGGCGGCGCTGGATGCGATCCGCGTCGACATGGTCCGCAAGACCAAGACAGAGCTGGGACTGTGGGACTTCAAGATTTCGCGTCCCGATCTCTTCACCCTGCCGGGCGGTCCGGTCGGGGCTGCATTCGGCATCGAAGCCCGCACCGAAACCCAACTGGATGATCGCGACAGCCGCATTGACGGCACGATCCGCTACACCGACAAATCGGGCGCCGTTTACAGCGACCTGATCAACTCGGCGGAAAACCCGGACACCTATGGCGAGCGTGACGTCTTCTCGGCCTATGCCGAGTTTGCCGCGCCTCTGGTTTCGCCGGAGATGAACGTGCCGTTCGTGCACAATCTTGAGGTCCAGGTCGCCGGCCGCTTCGAACACTATTCGGACTTCGGCGACGTGGCTAAGCCCAAGATCGCAGCCGCTTGGGATATCGTTGACGGCTTCCGGCTGCGCGCGTCATGGGCGCAGGGCTTCCGGGCGCCGAACCTGGAGCAGATCAACGCCACGGTGATCACGCGTTCGAACAGCTCGAACGATTACGCCTATTGCGAAGCGCTGATCCGTCGTGGCGCGATGACGAACATGAACCAGTGCGGCGCGTCCTATACGCCGCCGACCAGCTTTGCAGATGCGGCCAGCATCAACACCAACCATGTGCGCAAGCTGACGGCCGAACGGCGCTCGGGCAATCCGAACCTGCAGCCGGAAGAGTCTGAAACCACGTCGTTCGGTGTTGTGATTCAGCCGCGCTTCCTGCCGGAGCAACTGGGCAACTTCACCTTCACCGCCGACTGGTGGAAGGTTGAACAGACCGGCATGGTCGGCCTGTTCCGTGGCCAGAACGCCCTGATCCTGGACTATCTGCTGCGCAAGAACGGCAGCTTCAATCCGAACGTCGTGCGCGCCGATCCCACGGCGGCCGACAACATCATCTACGCAGGTACGGGCCTGACAACGGCAGGTGAAGTCCAGTACATCACGGACGCCTACACCAATCAGCAGCCGCAGACGGTTGAGGGGCTGGACCTGGGGGCTATGTGGAACCTGCGCGGCACCAAGTACGGCGATTTCAGCCTGAACCTGAACGTATCCCACCTGATCAAGTACTACCTTGAATCAGCGCCGGGCATGCAGGAGCTGATGGCGGCAAAGGCGTCGGGCGCGATTGATCCGGCCATCACCTTCGGCGGTCGCACGGGCAATCTGATCGGCGATTTGGGCCGGCCGGAATGGAAGTGGTCGCTGTCCGGCAGCTGGCGTTATCAGAACGTCACCGTGGGCGCCTTCACCCAGTACATCTCGGACCTGAACGATACGTCTCTGGTCAACTCGGCGGGTGATTTCTGGACTGTTGAATCGACGCTGACGGCGAACCTGTACGGTGAATACGAGTTCGATGGCGGTCGTCTGTCGAACACGGCTGTGCGGGTCGGCGTGCGCAACATCACCGATGAGCAGCCGCCGCTGTCCGGCGCGGGCTATGTCGGCACCGTTTACCAGCCCTATGGGCGCTACTGGTACGTCAGTGTCCGCAAGTCCTTCTGATCCGAACTGACTGTCTCGGGCGGAGAGCGGTGACGCTCTCCGTCCCATCTGCCTGTGTTTTCTGGAGTTCTCGATGAAACCTGTTTCGATGCGCGCACTGGCGCTCGCCGCCGCTCTCGCCGGACTTGCCGCTCCGGCGGTCGCCGCCGAACTGACGCCTCAAGCCAAGACCCAGATCGTCGCCGCCGTTGATCGCAACCAACCCGCGCTCGACCACGCCGCGCTCGAAATCTGGCGTTTCGCCGAGTTGGGGTATCAGGAAGTCCAGAGCACGGCCTTGCTGCAAGGTCAGCTGCGCGAAGCGGGGTTCACCGTGACGCCCGGCATCGCAGGTGAGCCGACGGCCTTCCTGGCCAGCTTCAAGAACGGCGCCGGACCCGTCATCGCGGTTCTGGCCGAGTTCGACGCCCTGCCAGGACTGTCCCAGACCTTGAGCCCGGTTCAGGAGGCGGCTGGCGCGGCGGGCGGGCATGGCTGCGGCCATAATCTGTTCGGCGCCGCCTCGGTCCAGTCGGCCATCGCCGTCAAGGAGTGGATGGTCGCCAACAACATCAAGGGCGAGTTGCGCGTCTATGGCACGCCGGCGGAAGAGGGCGGCTCGGGCAAGGTCTATATGGTCCGCGACGGCCTGTTTAATGATGTGGACGTGTCGATCCACTGGCATCCGGGCAACGTCAACAGCGCCCGTCAGGGCGACACTATGGCCAATGTTTCGGGCAAGTTCCGCTTCTACGGCACGGCGGCCCACGCGGCGGCGGCGCCGGACAAGGGGCGGTCGGCGCTGGATGGCGTCGAGGCCATGAACAACATGGTCAACATGATGCGCGAGCATATTCCGGACCGCACCCGCATCCACTACGTCATCACCGACGGGGGCAAGGCGCCCAACGTCGTGCCAGCCTATGCCGAAAGCTATTATTACGTCCGTCACACCGATCCCAACATCGTTCGCGATGTGCTGGAGCGGGTGAAGGCGGCGGCTGAGGGCGCGGCCATGGGCACCGGCACACGTGTCGAGTTCGAAGCCATCGGCGGCGTCTATTCCATGCTGCCGAACGAGGCCCTGATGCATGTGATGGACCGCAACCTGCGCAGCGTCGGCGGCATCACCTGGACGCCTGAAGAAATCGCTCTGGCGACGGAGATCCAGAAAAGCTTCCCGGTACGTCCGCCGCTGTCCAGCGTCGGCGAGATCGAGCCTGCTGTGATCGGCGGCGACTTCGGCGGTTCCACCGACGTATCGGATGTCAGCTGGGTCACGCCGACGGTCGGCCTGTCGACGGCGACCTTCGTCCCGGGCTCGGCGGGTCACAGCTGGCAGAATGTCGTGGCTGCGGGCTCGTCCATCGGGCTGAAGGGCGCGCACTTGGCCGCCAAGACCCTGGCGCTGACGACGGCGGAACTGTTCCAGAGCCCTGATGTGATCGCCCAGGCCAAGGCTGAGTTCGAACAGCGCCGTGGTCCGAACTTCCAGTACCGCGCCCTGCTGGGCGAGCGTTCGCCTGCATTGAACTATCGCGACTAGCACCGGGGCCATCGTGAATTAGAAAGGGCGGCGTCGATTTCTCGACGCCGTCCTTTTCGTTTCGTCTGACGGTCAGAACCGGTAGGCGACGCCGACACGCAGGTTGCGACCGGCCATCGGGGCGATGTCTTTCAGGAAGGACACGTGTTCGCGCGCCTCTTCGTTGGTCAGATTTCTGGCTTCGGCGAAGATCGTCACGTTGTGATCCGTCAGCGGACGCCAGGCGGCGGCCAGGTTCAGCAGCGTGTAGTCGTCGGTCGGCAGTTCGTAGGCATTGGCGACCCTATCCTGTTCGCCGACATGGCGAACCTCGATGCTGGCGTCGAACGGCGTGGAGGTCAAGGCCAGTCGTCCGGTGACGGAGTAGGGCGGGATGCGCGCCGCTGGACCCAGGTCCGTCTGGGCGTGGACGAAGTCTGCCGCGCCTTCCAGCGACAGCTTGCGGTCGCCGCTCTCCCACAGGGAATAGGCGCCCTCCAGTTCGAAGCCATAGAAGCGGGCGTCGGTCTGGACGAACTGGAAGATCGGGAACTCTTCACCTTCGTAGAGGTAGTCCGCGCCGGTGGCGCGCTCGTCGATGAAGCCGTTGTACCAGGAATGATAGACGTGCAGGTCGCCGGTGAAGCGTCCGCGGTCATAGTGGACGGTTCCCTCCAGCGTATTGACCTTCTCGCTGTTCAGATTGAGGTCGCCGGTCTCGTAGGCGGCGGTGGCGATGTGAACGCCGTCCGCGAACAGTTCAACCTCGCTGGGCGCGCGTTCGTTGTGGGCCAGGCTGAGGCCCAGGAACAGACCGGGGGCGGGGCGCAGGAAGCCGGCGACCGACGCGGACCAGTTGTTGAACTCGCGGTTCACCTGACTGACGCCGCCGATGGGTGTGGCGCTGAGTTCGCGGCGGTCGTAGCGCAGGCCGCCCTCGAAGCCGTAGTGGGCGCGGTCCAGGCGCTGAACCGTATAGACGCCTAGTTCGTCGATATCGACGGTGGGCACGAAGGCCTCTTCGCCGATGGCTTGGAAGTTGCGCGACAGGCCCTGAACGCCGACGGCGCCGTTCCAGCCGTTGCGTTCGCGCTGAACCAGATCGGCGCGCCCTTCCCAGCCGTCTGAGTTGAAGATGGTGCCGGGTTCGCCGACATCCTCGAACTCGGTGTGGGTGTATTTGGCATGGCCGTAGGAGCCGCGCAGGGCCGAGAACGGGCCGTCGTCAAAACGGTATTCGCCACGGACGTCGTAGCGCTCCTGGTTCAGTTTGATGAAGACGTTCTCTTCCGCCACCGTGCCGTATTCGCTGTCGGTGTCCTTGTAGGAGGCGCCGATATAGCCCTTGTCGATGATGTAGGAGCCGCCGACGCCCCAGGCGGTCAGGTCGGTGTAGCTGTTGGGCTGGGTTCCGCCGGGACCGCGATCGATGCCGTCAGCCTCGGCCTTGCGGGCGGATATAGCGGGTGAGGGGATGTCGTAGTCGCTGGTCTTGCGGCGCACGCCATCCAGATTGAAGGCGAAGTGACCGCTTCCGACAGTGACGCGGCCAAAGCCGCTGCGCCCGTCATCGACGCTGGAGACCTGGGTTGAAACGACGCCCGACAGGCCGCCTTCGGGGATCTTGGTCGGGATGCGGTCGTCGATCACGTTCACGACGCCGCCGATGGCGGAGCCGCCGTAAACCAGTGTCGCCGGTCCACGGATGATCTCGATCCGACTGGCTTCGGCCGGGTCGGTGGCGACGGCGTGGTCGGGCGAGACTGAGCTGGCGTCGATCAGGCCGATGCCGTTGGTCAGCACCTGAACGCGCGGGCCTGACAGGCCGCGAATGACAGGACGGCTGGCGCCCGGCGCGAAGTCTGTCGAGCGGATGCCCGGGCGGTTGCTGACCAGATCGCCCAGCGAAACGGCGGGCGAAGTCGAGAGCGCCTGCTGGTCGATGACGTCAGTGGCGATAGTGGTCGCGCGCTGGCTGATGCCGTAGGGCGCGCCGGTGACGATCACGTCGTCGACAGTCGCTGTCTGGGGCGGCGGCGTTGCGGTCTGTGCGGTGGCGGCGCCCGATAGCAGGGCGGATGCGGCGACGCCGAGAAGAAGTGCGCGCGAGGGGGAGGTCATACGCATGAGGAGGAGGACTTTCACCAGAAGGTGTGTCAGTTATGAGATAACATCACATATCGTCAAGCGTCCCCGACACGCCAGCGAAGCTTTTCTTATTTCATGTGTCGATCAAGCCAGGCGGCTGACAGTTTTCCTAAAGTCAGGTCAGAAGTTCTGCATTGCAGCATGGCGCCCAGCGCCTACTTAGGAACCCTTGTTTTCTCGGGGGCTCATATGCGTATGAGCAATGAACGGACGCTTGTTAAGGCTGAAGTTTTAACGGTATCGCACCGCCCTGACAGCGGCCGCTAAGCCAGAAGAAGCTCATGTCAAAATCATCCGATACTCGCAGATCCGCCGAGGCAGAAACCGATCAGGACTGGGCGGATCTGCTGTCTCCTGGTCGTCGCAATCTGCTGGTCGGTTCCGGCCTGGCCGTGGCCGCCGGTCTGGTCGCCAACGCAGGCGTCGCCCAAGCCCAGGCTCAGGCCCAGGGCCGTGCGCCGCGAAGCGGCGCTGCGGCTGCGCCTTCGACGCCTCGCAACGCCACGGGCCGCAGCCCCTGGGGGTATGAGACCTACAAGGAACCGGCGGCTCAGCCCGTCAGCGTTCGTCCCGGCGAGCAGACGTTGCCGTCGCTGCCGCGCGCCTACACCGACATCAAGAGTTATCACGCCCACATCTATTTCGACGAAGACACCTACGAAAAGGCGGCTCTGCTGCGGAAGTGGGCGACCGAGCGTTTCCCCGTCGAACTGGGCAACTGGAACCTGGAGCCGCGCGGTCCGCACGTGACGCCGTCGTTCTATTTCGGGTTCAGCAACGAACTGCTGCCGACACTGGTGCCGTGGCTGCAGCTCAACAGCCTGGGTCTGACGATCCTGCTGCATCCCAACACCAATGATCCGCGCGCCGACCATCTGTACTATGCGTTGTGGGTCAACCGCGCGCAGCCGGTGAACGCCTACAGTATGGCCTCGCACGTCAGTGATGACCGGATCGAGGTCATCTTCCCCAATGTGACGCCGTCGGTGCCGCTGGAGACGACCTGATCCATAAATAGAAAAGCGCCGCTGCATCACTGCAGCGGCGCCGGAATGTTCAGAGCCGGGGCGTCGGATGCGACGCCCCGGCTTTTCCGTTCTAGCGACGGGGTGCGGGCTTCAGGGATGCGGCGTAGTCCTCGGCCTGTTTCAGCAGGCGCAGGGCGTTGCCGGACCAGATGGCGGCGAGGTCGGTTTCCGAATAGCCCTCGGCCAGCAGGCGCTCGGTGATGCGGGGCAGGGCGGCGACATCGTTCATGCCGGTCACGCCGCCGCCGCCGTCCCAGTCGGCACCGATGCCGACATGGCGCGGCCCCGCGACCGCCAGAATGTGCAGCAGGTGCAGGATGTAGTCCTCAAAGTCCGCCTGGGTCGCCGGATGGACGCGGTTCAGTGCGCGCAGTCGCTCGACATAGGCTGTGCTCTGCGCGGGAGTGCGATCTGCTGGCGCGCCGAACTCGGTGCGCAGAGCAGCCAGCGCAGCGGCGCGTTCAGGCGTATCTGGCAGAGCCTTCAGATAGGCGCCCAGCGCATTGACCTGGATCACGCCGCCAGAGGCCGCCAGACGGCGCAGGCGCTCGTCGTTAATGTTGCGGGCATGGTCATAGATGTCGCGCGCGCCCGAGTGGGACAGGATGATCGGCGTTGGCGAATAGGCGATCAGTTGGTCGAAGACTTCGTCCGAGGCGTGGGAGGCGTCGATCACCATGCCCAGCTGATTGGCTTGCGCCACCATGCGGCGCCCTGCGGGGCTGAGGCCATGCCAGCGCGGACCCGCAGGATCGGTGGCGGAATCCGCCAGCTCATTGTTGGCGAAGTGAACCAGACTGATCATGCGCAGACCCTGATCATAGAAGGCCTGAACCTGATCGGGACGGCCCGTCAGGGGGTAGGCATTCTCCATCGAGATGAAGACGACCCGCTTGCCTGCCGCAGCGATCGGAGCAGCGTCCGACGCCTTTAGCGCCAGGCCGAATTTGTCTGGATGGTCAGTCGCAAGGGCGCGAATGGCGCGGATGCGTTCCTGGGCCACGGCCAAGGAGGCGGCGGTGGCTTCGGGCGTCAGCGGGCCTTGCGATGAATAGACGGCCCACCAGCCGCCATCCAGCCCGCCCTCGACCATGCGTGGATAGTCGACCTGCGACCCATCCTCGACGCTGTGGCGATCCAGAATGCTCCAGCCCGGCTTGACCAGGTTCATCGGCGTATCGAGGTGGGTATCCAGCACCAGCAAACGCTCATGCAGCGCATGAACCTCGGCGGACACAGGCGTCGCCGTCGCCTGGGCCGATGCGGTTCCGCCTGCCGCTAGAATAAGACCGCCCAGGGCGGCTCCGATAAGGGCGGCTTTACGAGATGCCGCTGTGGACGTGTGCAGGGCGTGGCGAAGCGACGGAAACTTGGATCGGATCATCAGAAACTCGTTGTAAGCGAGACCTGCACCGTGCGGGGCGGGCCGGGACGGAAGGTGGCTGGGGTGTTCACAGTCGTTGTGATGGTGCCCAGGTAGTCTTCATCGAGCAGATTATCGACATTAAAGCGTAGCCTTAAATCGCGCGCTGGACCAATGGACCAATTATCTCCGAAATCGACATAGGCGTTGACGATTGTATAGCCCCTGACGGTCTCGGTGTTGGTGAAGTTCGAAAAGCGCTCACCGATGTGGCGGGCCGACACGTTGGCCACGATCCAGGACGTCGGCTCGATGGTGACGCCGCCCTGTATGATCCATTCGGGACTGTCGGGAACAGTGTTGCCGGAGATGACCAGCGGTGCGCCCGTTACAGGGGTGAAACCGGGAAGATCGTTCTTGAACTCGACGACATTGTAGCTGGCGTTGGCGTTGAAATAGACGAAACCACCCAGGCCTTCGGGTTTCCAGGTGCCGCTGAACTCGGCGCCGTGGGCTTCGACCTCGCCCACGTTCTGGAAGAAGCTTTCGGTGACGCCGCTGCCCGGTACTGTGACGGCATAGGACTGAAGCCTGTTGTCGAAGTTGGTCCGGTAGAGCGCCAGTGCGGCGTTGAAGGTGGGGCGGTTCGTGCGGACGCCCAGTTCCCAGTTCCTGGATATTTCGGCGTCCGGCGTCTTGGCGTTCGGACTGGCCAGGGCGAACACATCGTCAGCGCCGCGCGGCAGGGCAAGGTTCTCGGCATACGAGGCGAAGATCTGGTCCGTGCGCGTCAGGTTCCAGACCAGCCCAACATTGGGCAGGAAGCTGTCAGACCAGTTGTTGGTGATCGAGGGCTGGCGGCGGTTTATATAGTCGGCGGGGTTGCGATAACCGCTGATCGTGTAGTCGATATCCAGAGCCTTGACGCCCAGTTCGATTTTCAGGCGGTCATCCAGCAGGCTGATCACGTCCTGAATGAACAGCTGGCGTGTCTCGCGCGTCGAGACAAAATCGCGCTGGCGGTGAACCGGCTCGTTCTTGAGCAGGGCGCCGTCGGGGCTGCCGCCTGCCTGATTATAACGGGCCTGGGTGCGGTGGTAATCGTCGGTTTCGATCCACGCGCCAGCCGTCAGGCGGTGCGCCCCAAGATCCCAGACGGCCCGTGCGACGGCGCCTTTTCTGTCACCAGATACTTCCGACAGACCGTATTGCAGACCCTTTGGCGCAACAAGGTCCGTCAGGATCAGGCGTTCGGCGTTGTAGCTTGTCAGCGACGTCGCATAGGCTTCTGGCGAGACGCCGTAGCCCTTCTTGTCCTCGTAATAGGCTGTGCCTTCCAGGTGAAGGGTGTTCGACAAGGGGAGTGCGCCGGACAGGCGGTATAGGATGTCCGTGCGGCTGTTGATCGCCTGCTTATAGTACTGATTGTAGAGCGGGTTCGAGTAGATGACGCCCGGCGCCGTTTGGGCCAGTACGGGCACTTCGCCCAGATAAGCGAAGTTGCGGCCGCTGCGCCCGAACGCGTCACCAGCTATGCCGTTGTACTGGGCCTTGGTGATGGCGGGCGCATCGTAGTCGAAATAGTCGTTCCAGGTGATGCCGAAGGTTGCCTCGGCGCCATTGGCTGCGCGGTAGCGTAGCTTTCCTTCGGCATGTTCGCGGTTGATGTCGCCGGGCCCGCGCCAGAGGTCGGCGGAGAATTTGGAGTAGCTGGCGTAGGCGGAGAACGGGCCATGCTCACCGCTGTCGATACGCAGGAAGCCACGACGCAACTGGTCGCTGCCTGCTGACAGGGTGGTGGTCACGCCGAAGTTTTGGGCGGGATCGATCGTGACGTATTGGACGATGGGTCCGAGCGACGCGTAGCTGGGCAGGGTGACATCACCAGCGCCTTGGGAGGCCGTGACGCGCGCCAGGTTCTCATTCTCGACGTAGCGGAAGATTGGGCTGCCGCCGAACTGGTCTGACCGCCCCATCGGGGCACCGTCCAGCACGAAGCCGATCTGCTGGAAGTTGAAGGCGCGAACTGACACGGAGTTGCCGAACTCGTAGAGGCCGAGTGCGTCGTTGGCCTGAACATTGAAGCCAGGAAGACCTTCCAGCATCTTCAATCCAGAAACGCCTGCGGGCGCCGACAGCAAGGCTTCGCGTGTGATCGATATCGTGTTTGAGACCTGATCCGTGCCGATGGCGACTGCGGCCTGTGAGGTGCGTTTGCCGGTGACGACGACGTCACCCAACTGGTGCGTGGCGTCCTGAGCATTCGCGATGCCCGTCATCCCACCCAGTGAGGTAGCCAAGGCCGTCAGGGCAGTGAAGGCTCTAAGTCTGTGTAGTCGCTGTGGTTGTTGCATTGCGGTCCCCCTCAGGTCCAATTTCGGCGGGGACTGTCCAGCGCGCAGCGTTGATGGGGCAAATGAGATCGCTGCACGGACGGTATAGATTTTCTGAGGTTGAGCGATGCGCCCGCCTTGGGGAGAGATGCAGTCATGACAGACGCCATCCCCCAGCGCGCCGATCTCTTTCTTCTCACGCCCGGGTTCGAGGACCCGGCTTTTCCGGGTGCGGTCTATTTCGACCGCTACTCTGCATTGCTGGAGGGGGTGCTGCACTCCTATCCGCATCTGGAGGAGCGCATCCGGGTGCATCGGATTGCATTTGAACGTCCGCGTGCTGCGGTGGCGGCCTTGGCTGGAGAGCAGCATCAGACCCTGCCGCGCCTGGTGCTGCCCGTGGGCGTGACAACGGAACAGCCGGGTCCGACCCATGCGGACAGGCGTTCGGTGGCGGGTGCGGGGGCGATCATCGCCTGCCTGGTGGAGTTGTATGGGATTGCGCCGCCCCATCCATGACGGGGCGGCGCTGAAATCAGACTGAATGCTTTTGAATCAGGCTGTGGCCTGACCAGACTGCCGTTGTTGACCAGCGGTCCTGGGGACGTGAATCGTCCAACCGCCGCGCGCCGCACATGACACCGGAACCCGAATGCGGTCGCACGGCTGCTGGCTCGTCGAACGGTCGGAAGAGGCGGTGTTCTGGATGCGCATAAGGGGCTCCCATTGGCTGTGGCGCATCATCATCAAGCGCCGACTGGCCCGCCGCGGACAAGCAAGATCGTCTGACGGTTCGGCAGCAAATCTAAATGTCTGGGATGGCCGAGGCTGGAGACTTTCTGCCGATGCCGTCAGCGTTTCTGTCGGGATTTAAGTGAAGGGAATATGTATCAAGGGTTGTGTTCGTCCTTGACGATCATTCTCGAACTGGGCCGCGTCCACTATCCCCGGGCGCGGCCTTTTTGTTTCTGCAGCGTAGGATGAGGTTCAGCAGAAACGCTAAAGCGCTGCGGCATCCTTCTGGCGCGCCAAACGCCCAGCCCCCTGCCTAACCTCGTCTTCGAAACCTGGTTTGGAGGAGGTCGTAATGGCGATCACACGGGCGATATCATTGGTGACAGCAGTCAGTGCTCTGGCACTCTTGAGCGGTGCGCCGGTCTGGGCGCAGGCGCAGAATGCCGAGGCGGTGCACAGGGCGGCGCTGGTGCTGGATGGGCACGCCGACGTGCTGCTGCCCAGCACGCCCGAGCGATACTATCTGCCCAATCACGGATCACGGGTGGATCTGGATCATCTGACGCGCGGCGGGGTGGATGCGGTGGTGTTGTCGGTCGCGGTGGGTCCGGGACCGCGCGATGCGGCAGGCCAGCGCGCGGCGAGGGCCGAGGCTGATGAGAAGCTGGCCAAGATCAAGGCGTTTGCAGCCGACAATCCGCAGCGCGTCGGCATCGCCCTGAGCGCGGACGACGTCACGCGTCTGGTGGGGCAGGGCAAGGTCGCCGTGATCATCGGTTTCCAGAATGCTCGGTCGATCGGTGACGATCTGAGCCAGATCGACACCTTCTATCGTGAGGGCGTGCGGGTGTTCGCCTTCAACCACGCGGGCCACAACGCCTTCTCGGACTCGTCGCGGCCTGTCGATCAGCCGGTGGCGGAGCATCACGGCCTGTCGCCAGTAGGTCGAGCAGCGGTGGCCAAGCTGAATGACCTGGGCGTCCTGATCGACGTATCGCAGCTTTCCAGCGAGGCCCTGGCTCAGACCCTGGCCCTGACGCGGGCGCCGGTCGCGGCGACCCATTCGAACGTGCGGGCCTTGATCGACAGCACCCGCAACCTGTCGGACGCGGAACTGGACGCCATCAAGGCGAATGGCGGCATTGTGCAGCTGACGCCGTTCAACTCGTATCTGACGCAGGTGGATGGCCGCACCCGCCCGGCCATCAGCGCCTTGCGGGTTCAGTATGGTCTGTCGCCAGAGTTTTCTGCGCCGAACGACGGTTATGGCGGACTGGGCGACCGTCAACAGGCCTTCCTTGATGCGCTGAACCCGCTGTTGCCGCGCGCGACCGTCAGCGATTATGTCGACCAACTGGACTATGTCGCCAAGCGGATCGGCTGGGATCATGTCGGCGTCGGCACCGACTTCAATCACGGCGCCGGGATCATTGGCTTCGACAGTGAGGCCGAGGCGCCGAACGTGACGCGTGAACTGCTGCGTCGCGGCTATACGCAGGAGCAGATCAACGCGATCTGGAGCGGAAACTTCCTGCGCGTGCTGCGCGCGGCGGAGGCGGCGCGACGCGCCTGATGCAGAATGGCGGGGCGCACGGCAGACTGCCTATGCGCCCCTGCCTTCGGCCTATTCGGCGGCTGCGGCCAGGCCCGGCGAGCGGCGGACCCGTGCGAGTTCGTCCGGCGCAAAGTCGTCGACAGCGATAATCTCAGCGACGGCTTCATCGGCGGCCTGAAGCTGTTCGATCTCACCCTTCGACAGCAGGCCCTGGTCCAGCGCATCGCGCCAGTCGCGGATGCGTTGGCGTTTCAGGCGGTCGTGGATCGGTTGCGTCTGGACCACCAACTCGAACGCGTGCTCCAGGCGGCCGACGGCCTGTTCGCCGATATAGACGTTCTCGGTCAGACGATCCCGCGTCGCGGACGGCTCCATCAGCAGGGCGGCGCAGGCGCGCACGGTCGCGTCGCGCGGACCCGAGCGGATGACCCCGAACGGCAGGACGAACACCTTCAGCAGCCAGGCGGCAGGACGGCTGGGGAAGTTGTCGAGGATCTCCTTCAACCGACGCTCGATGGTCAGGAAGCCTTCCTGCATCACATAGTCCACAAGGGGCAGGTCGGCGGTCTGGCGTCCTTCGTCCTCCCAGCGCTTCAGCGCGGCGCTCATCATGTAGAGCTCGGACAGGATGTCGCCGAACCGGGCGGACAGCATCTCCTTGCGCTTCAGTTCGCCGCCCATGGTCAGCATCGCCATGTCTGACGCCAGGGCGAAGGCGGCGGCGTAGCGGCCCATGCGGCGATAGTAGCGACGCGCCGGTCCCGACTGGGGCGCGGCGCCGAAGCGACCGTCCGTCCAGGCGCTGGTGAAGGCGCGGCGGGCGGTGCGCAGGCTGTGGACGACGTGGGTCCAGAAGACGGCGTCGAACTGGGCGAGGCCGCGCTCCATGTCCTGATCGGCCAGCGCCTCCATCTCCCTCAGGATGTAGGGATGAGCCCGAATGGCGCCCTGACCGAACACGATCAGGCTGCGGGTCAGGATATTGGCGCCCTCAACCGTGATCCCCACCGGGACGGACCGATAGAAATTGCCCAGATAGTTGCTGGGGCCGTCAATCACCGCCTTGCCGGCGTGGACGTCCATCGCGTCATTGGCGGCGGTGCGCATCCGCTCGGTCGCGCCCTGTTTCATGATGGCGGACACCACGGACGGATGATGGCCAAGGGCCAGGCCGGAACAGGTGAAACGGCGCGCGGCGTCCAGCAGATAGGCGTTGGCGGCGATGCGGGCCAGGCGTTCCTGCACGCCCTCGAATTGACCGATGGGGATGCGGAACTGCTGTCGGACGCGGGAATAGGCGCCGGTGGTGCGGGCGGCCAGGGCTGCGCCTGCCGCAGACAGGGAGGGCAGGGAGATGCCGCGCCCGGCGGCCAACGCGGCGTTCAGCATCATCCAGCCCTGGCCGATCCGTTCCGGGCCGCCCAGAATGGCGTCCAGCGGCAGGAATACATCCTGCCCTTCGTTCGGCCCGTTGATGAAGGCCTGCATCGACGGCAGGTGGCGGCGCCCGATGGTGACGCCAGGCGTGTCCGTCGGGATCAGGGCGACAGTGATGCCCAGGTCTTCCTCGCCGCCTAACAGGCCATCGGGGTCGCGCATCTTGAAGGCCAGGCCAAGGACGGTGCTGATGGGCCCCAGGGTGATGTAGCGCTTCTTCCAGTTCAGCCGCATGCCGAGGACCTTGCGGCCCTCATATTCGCCTTCGCAGATGACGCCTTCGTCGGTCATCGACGCGGCGTCTGACCCGGCCTCAGGACTGGTCAGGCCGAAGGCGGGAATATCGCGGCCGTCGGCGAGACGCGGCAGCCAGCGTTCACGCTGTTCCTCCGTGCCGAATTTCATCAGCAGTTCGCCGGGGCCGAGCGAGTTGGGAACCATCACCGTCACCGCAGCAGCGACCGACCGCGTGGAAATCTTACGCACCACCTCCGAATGGGCGTAGGCGGAAAACTCCAGTCCGCCATAGGCCTTGGGGATGATCATCCCCAGGAACTTCTCGCGCTTGATGAAGTCCCAGGTTTCCGACGACAGGTCCATGTCCTCCCAGGTGATCTTCCAGTCATCCAGCATGGCGCACAGCTGTTCGGTCGGGCCGTCCAGGAACGCCTGCTCCTCTGCGGTCAGGGTGGCGGGGGGGAATGGCCAGAAAGGCGTCCCAGTCCGGCGCGCCGGTGAACAGCTCGGCATCCCACCAGACATCGCCCGCCTGAATGGCCTCGGCCTCTGTCGCCGACATCTCAGGCAGGACGGTTTTGGCCCAGGCGTACAGGGGGCGGCTGAGATATTCGCGTCGGATGGATGTGGCGGACATGTTCGGCTCCATTTCGATGGAGAGACAACGAGTCCGGCGACGGGAAGGTTCAGGCGTCAGGCCTGCGACCTATCGCGTAGAGGGCGATGCACGCCGTCCGCCGGGCTTTTCACGCCGATGTTGAGAAATATCGGTCGGCACAGTCGCGTGGTGCGGCGAATCCATCCGTTGTGTACGGATGTTCCTGTCGCCATCTTGCGATCAGACCAACGAATGGAGACGCCGATGGCCCGTAAGCCGAACTACAGTTTTGAGCGCCAGGAACGTGAGCGGGCGGCGGCGAAGAAGGCGGCGGAGAAGGCGGCCCTGAAAGCCGAGCGAAAAGCCGAGGCGGCGGGCGAAAAATCACCGCCAGAGGACCAGTCGGCGGATTAAAGCAATATCTGTCCCTGTTTCCGTTGTTTGATGCGCTGCGAAGCCTTATTCTTGCGCGATGACACGCTGGACCCCCGAAAGTTGGAGAACGAAGACCGCCCTGCACATGCCGGCGGACTATCCGGATCCTAAAGCGCTCGCAGCCGTCGAGGACGAGCTGCGCGCCCTGCCGCCCCTCGTTTTCGCAGGCGAAGCCCGCCACCTGACGTCGAAGCTGGCGCAGGTTGAGCGGGGCGAGGCCTTCCTGCTGCAGGGCGGCGACTGCGCCGAGAGCTTCAAGGAGTTCTCGACGGACAATATCCGCGACACCTTCCGTCTGATCCTTCAGATGGCGGTGGTGCTGACTTTCGCCGGCCGCAAGCCGGTGGTGAAGGTCGGCCGCATCGCCGGTCAGTTCGCCAAGCCGCGTTCGTCGCCGCTTGAGGAAATCGGCGGGGTGGAACTGCCCAGCTATCGCGGCGACATCATCAACGGCATGGGCTTCACGCCGGAAGAGCGGATGCCTGATCCGCAACGCCTGATCCGCGCCTACAACCAGTCGGCCTCGACGCTGAACCTGCTGCGCGCCTTTGCGGGCGGCGGCTATGCGGACCTGTACAACATCCACCGCTGGACCTTGGGTTTCGCGGGCGATAACGCCGCGGGCGCCCAGTACCGCGAACTGGCCGACAAGATCACCGAGGCCCTGGCCTTCATGGAAGCTGTCGGCGTCACGCCTGAAACCCACCCGGATCTGAGCCGGGTCGAGGTCTTCACCAGCCACGAAGCCCTGCTGCTGAACGTCGAAAGCGCGCTGACGCGTCTGGACGGCGGTTCTGGCGAATGGTTCGACACTTCGGCGCACATGCTGTGGATCGGCGAGCGCACCCGTCAGCTGGACGGCGCCCATGTCGAGTTCATGAAGGGGATCAAGAACCCCATCGGCGTGAAGTGCGGACCGACGATGACGGCAGACGATCTGCTACCGCTGATCGACGCCCTGAATCCCGACAACATCTCGGGCCGTCTGACCCTGATTGGCCGCTTCGGCCATGACAAGGTCGGCGAGCGTCTGCCCAAGCTGATGCGCGAAGTGAAGGCGTCGGGCCGCAAGGTCATCTGGTCCATCGACCCGATGCACGGCAATACGCTGAAGGCGGGCAACGGCTACAAAACCCGTCCGTTCGACCGCATCCTGGGCGAAGTCCGCACCTTCATCGACGTGGCTGAGGCTGAGGGCGTCCACCCTGGCGGCGTCCACCTAGAGATGACGGGCCAGAACGTCACCGAATGCATCGGCGGCGCCCAGGCGGTGACCGAGGACGACCTGTCCAACCGCTACCACACCCACTGCGACCCGCGCCTGAACGCCGATCAGGCGTTGGAGCTGGCCTTCCTGGTGGCCGAACGCCTGAAGTCGGGCCGAGTGAACCAGTCGGCTGCGGCCTGACGAACTGAAGAAAACCGCCTGACTTCGGTCAGGCGGTTATCCCGCCCGGCTTGTCGCGACCGAGCGGGCGCCGCAAAGGCAATCTGTTGTGGACGCGATGCGGCCACAACGTCGGTCCTTTGTAAGGACTGGCGCGCATCCAGGACCGATCATGACCGATACGCCTTCACCCGCTGATGAACCCGCCTACGCCCGCGTGGCGTTTCAGGGCGCGCTGGGCGCCTTCAGTCATGAAGCCTGCCTTGCGTTGCGCCCTTGGGATGAAGCTGTGCCCCACGCGACCTTTGCGGAAGCTCTGGCGGCCCTGACGTCTGGTGATTGCGACATGGCGCTGATCCCGGTCGAAAACTCCAGCATCGGGGCGGTCGAACCCGCAGCGACGCTGGTGCGCGAGTCGGGTCTGGCGGTGCTGGCGGACGTCTGGCGTCCTATCCGTCATGCCCTGATGTCGGTTGAAGGTGCGCGTCTGGCGGATATCCGATCGGTCGAAAGCCATCCCATCGCCCTGGCCCAGTGCGCCGCCACGCTGAAGGGCATGCACCTGAAGATCATCGAACATTTCGACACCGCAGGCGCCGCGCGAGATGTCGCCGAAGCAGGCGACGCCACGCGGGCGGCGATTGCGCCTGTCGGTGCGGCTGAGGTGTATGGCCTGTCGATCCTGCGCAACGATTTGCAAGATTCGAGCGATAATCGGACGCGTTTCCTGCTTTTGGGCGTGTCGCAGGGTTGACTGCGCATAGTCTTTGCGTCCTTTAAGGCCGCTCGGATCGCAAACGATCCTGAATAACCGGACCCGGACCCATGTCCCGCCAGCGCGCTCTTTCTGTTTCTTCCGACCGTATGCGCGCGGTTGCCGGCTATTATTTTGGCTACGGCTTTTACGGCTTTCGATACGCCGGCTGAGGCGTCGGGCTTACTTCGCTCCTGACAGTCTCACCGGCGACCGTTCTGGATCAGAGCGGCTGTTCGCCCCTGCACATCGAAATTCCCCCATGCTGAAAGCCCAATCCAATGCCGAATTCCAACGTCCAACAAGTGTGGCCTGACGTGGCCGATCTGACCCCCGAGCAACAGGCTCTGGCCGCCCTGCGCGCCGAGATCGACAGCATCGACGATCAGATACTGAACCTGTTCGAACAGCGTCTGGCCGTCGCCGCCACGGTCGGTCGCGCCAAGGACGCCCCCACCGGCCCGCACACCAAGCTGCGGCCTGACCGCGAGCAGACCGTCCTGGCGCGGATGCTGTCCAAATGCCAGCCCGAGAACGCCGAGGCCGTCGAGCATCTGTGGCGTGAGATCGTCGGCTGGGGTCTGGCCCGACAAGGCCGTCTGCAGGTCCAGGTCTGGGCGCCGATCGAGCCGACCCGCGCCTATGACGGCGCACGCCTGCGTTTCGGCGCCGCCGCCGACATCCGCATGGTCCGCGATCCGCAGAAGGCGCTGGCCTTCGCGGCGGAGGGGCACGGCATTGCTGTTCTGGCCATCAACACCGAAGACGCCTGGTGGATGGGCCTGCGTCGCGAATGGTCGATGCTGAGCGTATTCGACGGTTACGGCGGCGAGACGCCGACGTCTCTGGCGGTGGGCAAGATTGATCCTCCGGCCCTGCCGACCGGCCGCCGCGTTGTGGTCACCGCTGGCGGGGACGCAGGCGACGGCGGCGGCGCACGTCGCTGGGGCCTGAACACGCACCACGGCTGGACCATCGCCCTGACGGACGCCGAACTGGCGCCGGGCGATGCGGAAGGCTGCGTCGGCGCAATCGGTTAGGCCGCGCCTTTGAACTGAAAAAGGGCCGCATCCGGCGACGGGTGCGGCCCTTCGGCTGTCAGGCGCCGACGGCCATATTGTCGATCAACCGCGTCTTGCCCAGCCAGGCGGCGGCCAGGATGCGGGCCGGGGCGTCGACGATGTCGTCCCTGAACGGCGTCAGGTCTTCGGCGTGGCGGATGGTGGCGTAGTCGACGCGGTCGAACCCTGCCTTCAGCAAGGCGGAATAGGCCTCACGCTCGACGCCGGGCAGGGGGCGTCCCGATGCGGCCTCATCCGCCGCCTTGCGCAGGATCAGGTTCAGACTGCGCGCCGTGGCCAGTTCCTTTTCGCTGAGATAGGCGTTGCGCGAGGACAGTGCGAGGCCATGCTCATCCCGCTCGGTCGGGCTGCCGATGATCTCGACCGGCAGGTCCAGGTCACGCACGAAGCGGCGGATGACCATCAGCTGCTGGAAGTCCTTCTCGCCGAACACGGCGACGTCCGGCTGGGCCTGATTGAACAGTTTGGTGACCACCAGGGCCACGCCGCCGAACATCTGGGGGCGGGCGTCGCCTTCCAGGCCCAGCGCCGGGCCAGAGACGGCGATGCTGGTGGCGAAACCTTGCGGGTACATCTCCTCCACCGTGGGGGCGAACATCAGGTCGCAGCCCGCGCCGGCCAGCAGGCGGGCGTCTTCCTCTTGCTGGCGTGGATAGCGGCCCAGATCCTCGTGCGCAGCGAACTGGGTGGGATTGACGAAGTTCGAGGCCAGAACACGGTCGGTGCGACGTGCAGCCTCCCGCACCAGGGTCAGGTGGCCTTCATGCAGGGCGCCCATGGTGGGGACCATGCCGACCCTCAGCCCCTGTCGTTTCCAGTCGCCGACGATCTGGCGCAACTCGGCGACGGAGCGGGCAACGGGCAGGGACGGGGCGTCAGTCATGGTGAAGCGATTAACCTTCAAGTTTAAGCCTGTTCATGCACCAGACTTCAAAGTCTGGAGACTAGGGTGGTGCTTATGACGCCCGCACAAGCGACACGTCCAGTTCTGATCGCCCTGGCCATGACCTGGGGGGCGATGCTTGCCGGTTGCGGCGTCGTTGAAAATCCGCAGCGTTTTCACGCCATGGCCGAACAGGTGGCGGCGATTGACGTGTCAGGGGGCGGCAAGGCCGCGCCGCACAGCAACTCAGCCGCAGAAGCGGGGCTTCGTGCCGGCCGGTTCTCGCCTTTACAAGTGTCGCTGATGGACCCGCATGAGATGTGGGATGCACGCGACGCCCAGTCCGACGGACTGCGCAGTGGTTTCAGCCCGTCGCAGCGCGTGATCACAGCACCCGCCGAGCCGATTGTCGAACAGGCCGAAATCGTCCGCGCGGTGATCCGCGAGCCGGTCCAGCCGCTGGAGGCCCCCGTGCTTCGCCCCGCTGTTGCAAAGGTTGAAGGCCGCACCATCCAACTGGGCGCCTTTTCCAGCGAGGCTGGCGCGCGCGAGGCGTGGGCGCGGCTGAGGACCAGGGATGAACTGGCGACCCTTTCGCCTGTGTTTGAAGGGGTTGAGGTCAACGGGCGCAACCTGACACGGCTGAAGGTCGGGCCGATCCCGGCGGAAACGGCTGTGGCCGTCTGTCACGCTGTTCAGGTCGCCGACGCCTGGTGCGCGCGTCAGGGCTGACATCGTCCACAGGCTGGCGTTAAGGTTCCGTTGACGTTTGCCGCCAGGAAGCCGAATCTGCGCCCATTGAGGGTCGCGCCGAATTTGAGTCGCGTCGACCGGCACAGAGGATTTCCTCATGACGCAGCCACATGTGATCGTTCTGGGCAACGAAAAGGGCGGGGCGGGCAAGTCCACCCTGGCCATTCACATTGTGACGGGCCTGCTGCACGCGGGCCGGACGGTCGCCATCATCGACCTGGACCTGCGCCAGCGGTCCATGCAGCGCTTCTTCACCAATCGGCTCAGCTGGGTGGAGGCCAACGGTCATACGCTGCCGCAGCCGATGATCCCGGACATGGGCGATGGCAAGGTGCTGGCCAAGGCGTCGGTTGATGAGCAGATCATCGCCTTCGAGCGGGCGTTTGACGAGGCGGTGGCCCAGGGCGTCGAGTGCATCCTGATCGACACGCCCGGCGGCGACACGGCGGTGTCCAGCGCCGCGCACGCGCGGGCGGACCAGATCGTCACACCGATGAACGACAGCTTCGTCGACTTCGACCTGCTGGGCGAGGTGGATCCGGTGTCGCTGGAGCTGTTGAAGCCGTCGATCTATTCTGAGAGCGTTTGGGAGGCGCGCAAGGTCCGCGCCATCAGCCAGGGCCGCAACGCCACCATCGACTGGCTGGTCGTCACCAACCGTCTGGCCGTTGCCGAGGCGCGCAACCGCAAACGCCTGGAAGAACGCATGAACAAGCTGGCCAAGCGGGTCGGCTTCCGCGTCGGGCCGGGCCTGCGCGACCGGGTCATCTATCGCGAACTGTTCCCCTTCGGTCTGACGGTGGCGGATTTGTCCAACGACATCCGCCCCGTGGCGGTGTCCCTGGCCCACGTCGCGGCGCGCCAGGAGCTTCGCAACCTGATGAAGGCCATGGGGCTGGAGCAGGCGATGCAGCCGCTGGACGTCGCCGCCTGAAAGGCGGACTGAGCCGTTTATGGGATTGATCTGGGTCGCCCTGGCGGGGATCGCCGTCTGGGCGCTGGTGCGGCTGGGCCGACAGACTGAAAAGCCGCGTCGCGGGCACTGGCGCGTAACGGCGACCCTGCTGGGCGCGGTGATGGTGGCTGGCGCGGTGCTGGCGGCGTCGCACGGCGCATGGCTGGCGGCGGCCGGACTGGCGGGCGCGGGCCTCTATGTCATCTGGTCATCGCGGATGCGGCCTGTCGTGCGGTCTGAGCCGATCAGCGAGGCCGACGCGCGGTCCGTGCTGGGCGTCGGGCGAAACGCCACAGAGGCGGAAATCCGCACAGCCTGGAAACGCGCCATGGCGCGCGCGCACCCCGATCAGGGCGGCACCGAGGGGCTGGCCATGCGGGTCAACGCCGCGCGGGACCGGTTGTTGGGCAAGACCCGCTGACCCTGATCGCCGTGCGGCAGAAGGATTTGGCTTCTGTCGCGCGTTGCCCGACTCTGCCCATCCGGGTAGAGCGTTCGGCTTCTCCCGCCTGACCAAGGTTTAGAGCCATGCATGACATCAGAGCCATTCGCGAAAACCCCCAGGTTTACGTGGCGGGCTGGTCGTCGCGCGGCGTTGACGAAGCCGATGGTCTGGTCGCCGATATTCTGCGTCTGGATGCGGAACTGCGTCAGGCTCAGACGACGGGGCAGGACGCCCTGTCCAAGCGCAACGCCGCCTCCAAGCTGATCGGCGCCGCCATGGGCAGGAAGGACATGGCCGAGGCCGACCGTCTGAAAGCCGAAGTCGAGAGCCTGAAGGGCGACATCGCCGCCGCCGCCGAGGTCGAGAACCGCGTCGGCAAGGAACTGCGCGACCAGCTGGCGGGCCTGAAGAGCCTGGCTGCTGACGACGTGCCGGAAGGCGAGGACGAGGCCCAGAACGTCGAGGTGTCCCGCTGGGGCACGCCGCGCGAGGGCGGTCCGGCCAAGGATCACGCCGATTTGGGCGAGGCGCTGGGCCTGCTGGACTTCGAGGCTGCGGCCAAGATGTCCGGCGCGCGGTTCGCGGTGCTGAAGGGCCAACTGGCGCGTCTGGAACGGGCTGTGGGCCAGTTCATGCTGGACTTGCAGACGGACAAACACGGCTATCTGGAAGTGAACCCGCCGCTGCTGGTGCGCGACGAGGCGATGTTCGGCACGGGACAGTTACCGAAGTTTGAGGAAGATCTGTTCCTTGCGTTGGATGGAGCGCAGGCAAAACAAACCTACTCTATAGATTTAGTTGAGGTTATTGCTGGGCGTCGCTGGCTCATCCCCACCGCCGAAGTCTCCCTGACCAACCTCGTCCGCGAGCAGATCCTGCCTGAGGACGAACTGGCGACGCCGATCCGCATGACGGCGCTGACGCCCTGTTTCCGGGCCGAGGCCGGCTCGGCGGGACGCGACACGCGCGGTCTGATCCGCCAGCACCAGTTCACCAAGGTCGAGATGGTGTCGATCACCCGCCCAGAAGACTCTGAGGCCGAACACGAGCGGATGGTCGGCTGCGCCGAGGCGGTGCTGCAGGCGCTGGAGCTGCCGTATCGCAAGATGCTGCTGTGCAAGGGCGACATGGGCTTTGCGGCCAAGAAGACCTACGACTTGGAGGTCTGGCTGCCTAGCCAGAACACCTATCGCGAGATCAGCAGCTGCTCGAACTGCGGCGACTTCCAGGCCCGGCGCATGGAGGCCCGCTTCAAGCGCGCAGGCGAGAAGAAGACCGAGTTCGTCCATACGCTGAACGGCTCGGGCCTGGCGGTCGGCCGCACGCTGGTGGCGATCATGGAGAACTATCAGCAGGAGGACGGAAGCATCGCGGTGCCTGCCGTGCTGCAACCCTATATGGGCGGCCTGAAGGTCGTCGGCGCCTGATGCGTATTCTGCTTACCAACGACGACGGCATCGAAGCCGAGGGTCTGGCCTGTCTGGAACGGATCGCCCGCACCCTGAGCGACGATGTCTGGGTGTGCGCGCCTGCTGTCGAACAGTCGGCCAAGGGACGGGGCATCACCCTGACCGAGCCGCTGCGGGTGCATCATCTGGGTGAAAAGCGGTTCGCGGTGACGGGCACGCCGACCGACTGCGTGGTTCTGGCCGTCAACGACCTGATGCCGGAGCGGCCCGATCTGGTGCTGTCGGGCGTGAACCGGGGCCACAACATCGGCGAGGACGTCAGCTATTCCGGCACGGTGGCGGGCGCGTTGCAGGGGATGGCCTTCGGCATTCGTTCAATCGCCCTGAGCCAGAGCCTTGAGCGGTTCCATGACGAGGTGGTGGCGCACTGGGAGACGGCGGAAGCCTTCGCCCCCGCCATCATCGCCCGCCTGCTGGACCAGAAATGGTCGCCCGGCGTGGTCATGAACCTGAACTTCCCCAACTGCCGCCCGGAACAGGTCGAACAGGTCGAGGTGACGAAACAGGGGTTCCGCGACGTGGGCGAAATGCACGCCGTGCGTCGCACCGACCTGCGCGGCCGGGACTATTACTGGATGAGCTTCCGCGGCGAGAAGCAGGAGCATCCCGAAGGCACCGACCTGCGCGCCATCGACGAGGGCCGCATCTCGGTCACGCCGCTGCATATCGACCTGACGCACATGCAGAGCGTCAATGATCTGAAAAAGGTGCTGGGCGGCGCCCCGCCCAAGAAGACGGACCGGGCCGCTTGAACCTGCACGACGACCGCGCCGGACGACTGATCCTGTCGCTGCGCCAGCAGGGGGTCACGGACCCGCGCGTGCTGGCGGCGATGGAAAGCATCGACCGCGCGGTCTTCGTGCACGAGAAGTTCCTGGATCAGGCGTGGGAGGATCAGGCCCTGCCGATCGACTGCGCCCAGACGATCAGCCAGCCCTATATCGTCGGCCTGATGACCCAGGCGCTGGACGTCCAGCCGCGCCACCGCGTGCTGGAGATAGGCACCGGCAGCGGATATCAGTGCGCGGTGCTGTCGCGGCTGGCGCGCTATGTCTATTCGGTCGAACGCTACCGCAGCCTGCTGGTCGAGGCCGAAAGCCGCCTGCGGACGCTGGGTATCGACAATGTCATCACCAAGCACGGCGACGGCGGTCTGGGCTGGATCGAGCAGGCGCCGTTCGACCGGATCATGGTGACGGCGGCCTCGCCTGCGGAACCGACGGAACTGCTGAAACAGTTGAAGCCCAACGGGGTTCTGGTCGCGCCGGTCGGCCGCACCTCGGTGCAGATGCTGCATCGCTATGTGGGGCAGGGCGACGGTTCGTTCCGCCGCGAAAGCCTGACGGAAGTGCGGTTTGTGCCGCTGGTCGAGGGCACGGCCAAGGAAATCTGAAGGGCCTGTTAACCTTCACGCCCCAATTCTGCGCGCATTGAAGGGTTGGATTCAAGGGCTTGAGCGGGCAAACCGCAGGGGCCGGTCTTAACCATGTGAGGAGTTGCGGGTGGCGATACAATCGGCCTTGATGAAAGCGGCGTTGATCGCAGGGGCGTCGCTGACGGCGGTGGCCTGTACGAGCTACCCGTCCGAGCCGCGCTATTCGACCCATCCGACACAAGGGGCAGGGCAGGCGGGGCCGTACCCGCAGGGCGGTTATCCCAATACGCCGCCGCCCCAGCCGTATCAGACCGCGCCCTACGAATCACCGCCGCCAGCAACGGCGCCGGTCGGGTCTGTGGAAGGCGGGGCCTTGCCGCCGCCCGTGGTCGTGCAGCCGCCCGTGCAGCAGCCCTACACCCCGCCGCGTGACGAATATTCGCCGCCGCCGCCGACACGCACGCCCACGCATGTCTCGCCGGGCGCTGCCTATGTGATCCAGGCCGGGGACACGATTTCCGGCGTCGGTCGTCGTTTCCAGACGCCCGTGCAGACCTTGATCGACCTGAACGGCCTGGGCCCGCGCGGCGCCATTACGACCGGACAGCGAATCATCCTGCCGGACGCAGCCGTCGACACGGGCCACGATCCCTATGCGACCGGCCCGTCCCCGGTCGGCGTTCTGGTGCCGAACAATGGCGTCGCCCCGCCGCCGCCGCCGCCGCGCTCAGGCAATGCAGCCCTGCCGGCGCAGACCCGGCCTACGGCCCCCGTTCCGCCCGTGGCGTCCGCCGCCCCGCCGACATCGACCGCCGCGATCGCCCTGCAATGGCCTGTGCGCGGCGAAGTGCTACGCCGGTTCGGGCCGGTCGGCATGGGTGAACGCAACAACGGCATCAACATCGGCGCCGCCGCAGGCGCAGCCGTGGCAGCCTCTGCGGCTGGGCGCGTGGCCTATGTCGGTGACGATCTGGTGGGGCAGGGCTTGACGGTCCTGATCGTCCACAATGGCGGATGGCGCACGGTTTACGGCCATCTGGGCTCGGCGACGGTCAAGGACGGCGACGATGTCCGCGCCGGTCAGCAGATCGGGACTGTGGGCCTGACCGCTGGCGACGGCCGTCCGTCGATCCATTTCGAGACCCGGCAGATGCGCGGCGACGACCCCGTGGCGGTTGATCCGTTGACGGTATTGCCGCGCTGACGCCGCGCCACATTGCATTCGTCGAGGCGCGGCCCTAGGTTCCGCGCCTCGTTTTTAATGGGGGGCGCCGACGAGGGCAGCCTTCCTCGTGTTCGGAGACTACCATGGGCGCTCAAGCTGACGGCGGCATCATGGCCGTGATCGTGCAGTTCCTGCCGATCGTCGCCATCTTCATCCTGTTCTATTTCCTGCTGATCCGCCCGCAGCAAAAGCGCGCCAAGGAGCATCAGGCCGCCATCAGCGCTGTGAAGCGTGGCGACACCGTCGTCCTGGGCAGCGGCATGATCGGCAAGGTGACTCGCGTCGAAGAGGCCGAGGTCAATGTCGAGATCGCGCCCAGCGTCAACGTCCGCGTCGTCAAGGCGATGATCGCCGAGGTCCGCAACCGCACCGCCATCGCCGCCAACGATTCCAAGGCCTGATACCCTTCCGGTATCGCTGAACCGAGACCGCCCGCATGATTCAGCTATCGCGCTGGAAGATCATCCTCGTTGTCGCTTCGGCGATCATCGGCTGCTTCCTGGCCTATCCCAATCTGCTGACGCCAGCGCAGCGTGAGGCCTTGCCTGGGTGGCTGCCCAGGCATGGGCTGAACCTGGGCCTGGACCTTCAGGGCGGCTCCTACCTGCTGCTTGAAGTCGACGTGCCGCAGATGCGCGAGAAGCGGGTCACGAACCTGATCGAAGACGTGCGGGTCACCCTGAACGGCGATGGCATCGCCACCAGCGGCCTGCAGCGTGAAGGGGGCGGCGTCGTGGTGACGCTGGCCAACCCGTCCCAGACGGATGCGGCGTTCAAGGCGCTGCAGCAACTGGGCGGACAGGTCGGACCGGGCGGTCAGGCCGAGCGCGTGGCGTCGCGCCTGGGCGATGGTCGTCTGCGTTTCGCCTATACCGAAGCGGCGATGAACGGCATGGGGCCGGCGGCGGTTGACCAGTCGATCACCGTGGTTCGCCGACGCATCGACAGTCTGGGTACGCGCGAACCTTCGATCACCCGCCAGGGCGCGGACCGCATCGTGGTCCAGGCGCCGGGCGAGAGCGATCCGACCAAGCTTGAGGAAGTTATCGGCCAGACGGCGCAGCTGACCTTCCAGATGGTCGATACCGAAAACTCGGTGAACGACGCTGTCGCAGGCCGCGTCCCGCCGGATTCCGAACTGCTGCAAGACCAGCAGGGCGTGCCCTATCTGGTGAAGAAGCGCGTTCTGGTTTCGGGTGAGAACCTGACCCGCGCAGGCGTCGGCTCGGACCAGAGCGGTCGTCCCGCCATCGACTTCCGCTTTGACGGCGCCGGCGCACGCCGGTTCGGCGAAGCGACCGCCGCCAACCTGGGCAAGCCTTTCGCCATTATTCTGGACGGCAAGGTCATCTCGGCGCCGACGATCCAGAGCGCGATCACCAGCGGTTCGGGCCAGATCACCGGCAACTTCTCCATTCAGGAAGCCTCGACCCTGGTGAACCTGCTGAACGGCGGCGCCCTTCCTGCGCCCCTGAAGGTTGAAGAACGCCGCGTCGTCACCGCCGAACTGGGCGCCGACGCCGTGGCCGCAGGCGCCCTGTCGACCGCTCTCGGCTTTGTCGTGATCGTGGTCTTCATGATCCTGGCCTACGGCTTCCTGTTCGGCGGCATCTCGGTCATCGGTCTGGCGCTGAATGGTCTGCTGATCGTGGCGGCCATGTCGCTGACCCAGGCGACGCTGACCCTGCCGGGCATCGCCGGTCTGATCCTGACCTTCGCCGTCGCCGTGGACGCCAACGTGCTGATTTACGAGCGGATGCGTGACGAGGCCCGACAGGGACGTTCGGTGATCGCCTCCATGGACGCCGGCTTCAACCGCGCCATGGGCACGATTGTCGACGCCAACCTGACCACGCTGGTCGCGGCAGGCATCATGTTCCTGTTCGGTGAGGGCCCGGTGCGCGGTTTCGCCTGGACCCTGACCATCGGCGTCTTCACCTCCGTCTTCTCGGCGGTGCTGACGGCCCAAGTCCTGCTCGGCTATTGGCTCAAGGTGGCCAAGCCCAAGAAACTGCCGATCGCGGAGTGATGTCGATGAACGGTTGGCCCATCATCAAACTGCTGCCGCACAAGACGAACTTCCAGTTCGTCAAATACGCCAAGGGATTCGCCATAATGTCGGCGATCCTGACGGTGGCGGCGATCGTCGGCTGCTTCTATCCCGGTCTGAACCTGGGCATCGACTTCCGGGGCGGCGCCTCGATGGAGGTGTCCAAGCCTGCGGGTCAGGTTCTGGAGCTTGATCGTCTGCGCGGGGCTGTGAACGGCCTGAGCATGGGCGACGTCCAGGTCCAGGGCATTGCGCGACGCGACACCAACGCCAATGACGGCTCGACCGCCATTGTCCGCTTCCAGGTCCCGGCCAACGCCGACCAGACGGAAGTTGTCCAGAAGGTCGAACACGCCATCGACCAGGCGGTGGGGCAGGTGACCTATTCCGGCGTCAGCGTCGTGGGTTCGAAAGTGTCCGGCGAACTGCTGACCAACGGCGTTCTGGCCCTGGTCATCGCCGTGGTGCTGATGTTCCTCTACATCGCCTTCCGCTTCCCCTGGCAGTTCGGGATCGGCGCCGTTGCGGGTCTGTTGCACGACGTGGCGCTGACCTTTGGTCTGATCGTCCTCCTGCGGATGGAGTTCAGCCTGAACCTGGTCGCGGCGTTGCTGACCGTCATCGGCTATTCGATGAACGACACCGTCGTGGTGTTCGACCGCCTGCGCGAGAACCTGCGCAAGTACAAGGTCATGCCGCTGCGTGAAGTGATCGACCTGTCGATCAACGAGACGCTGTCGCGGACGATCATCACCGGCGTCACCACGGTTATCGTCCTGATCGTTCTGGCCGTCTTCGGCGGCGAGGCCCTGCGCGGCTTCTCGATCACCCTGGCCTTCGGCGTCGTCATCGGCACCTTCTCGTCGATCTATGTCGGTGCGCCGATCATCCTGCTGTGGGGCGTGAAGCGTGGCGGGGCGTCGGATGACGCCAAGCCCGTCAAGCTGGGTATGGCCAGCCGTCCCTGATTCTGGGCTTCAGGCAAAAAAGAAACGGCGGCTCGAAAGAGCCGCCGTTTTTGTTTCAGCCTGTTGTGCGGATCAGCGCAGCGACGCGGCGAAGCGCTGGATGCGGCTGCAGGCTTCTTCCAGCACGGCGTCCGAGGTGGCGTAGCTGATGCGGAAGTAGGGGCTGAGGCCGAAGGCTTCGCCCTGCACGACCGCGACGCCCTCGGCGTTCAGCAGTTCAGCGGCGAATGTGCTGTCGCCGTCGATGACGACGCCCGTCTCGGTCGTCTTGCCGATCAGTCCAGCAATGGACGGATAGACGTAGAAGGCGCCTTCAGGCGTGGCGC
Source organism: Brevundimonas nasdae (assembly GCF_019395145.1). Classification (NCBI taxonomy): domain Bacteria; kingdom Pseudomonadati; phylum Pseudomonadota; class Alphaproteobacteria; order Caulobacterales; family Caulobacteraceae; genus Brevundimonas; species Brevundimonas nasdae. The sequence continues at coordinate 1,312,260 of NZ_CP080034.1, read as the reverse complement.
AGGTGATGCCGGTCGCCTGGTTCAGCATGGAGACCACCAGGTCACGGCGCTTTTCAAAGGCGTCGCGGCGCTCGGCCATGAAGTCCTGCGGTCCGTTCAGAGCCTCGACGGCCGCCCACTGGCTGATGCTGGCGGGGTTGGAGGTCGTCTGGCTGGCCACCTTGCGCATCAGGTCGATAAGCGGCTTGGGGCCGCCTGCATAGCCGATGCGCCAGCCGGTCATGGCATAGGCCTTGGACACGCCGTTGACCGTCAGGGTGCGTTCGTAGAGATCCGGCGCGACCTGGGCGATGGTGGTGTATTCGAAGTCGCCATAGACGAGGTGTTCGTACATGTCGTCGGTCAGCACCCAGACCTGGGGGTGACGACGCAGAACCTCGGCCAGGGCTTCCAGTTCGGCGCGGGTGTAGGCGGCGCCGGTCGGGTTGGACGGGCTGTTCAGGATCAGCCACTTGGACTTGGGCGTGATCGCGGCTTCCAGCACTTCCGGACGCAGCTTGAAGCCGTCCTTCTCTTCACCGACGACGGTGACCGGCTCGCCGCCCGCCAGCAGCACCATGTCCGGGTAGGACACCCAGTAGGGCGCGGGCACGATGACTTCATCGCCGGGGTTCAGCGTGGCGACCAGGGCGTTGAAGATGACGGGCTTGCCGCCCGGCGCGACATGGATCTGGGCCGTCGTATAGTCCAGGCCGTTTTCGCGCTTGAACTTGGCGACGATGGCGGCCTTCAGCTCAGGCATGCCGTCGGCGTCGGTGTACTTGGTCTCGCCGCGATTGATCGCGTCGATGGCCGCCTGCTTCACATTATCGGGCGTGTCGAAGTCCGGCTCGCCGGCGCCGAGCCCAATCACGTCGCGACCCTCGGCTTTCAGCTTTCGCGCCTGGGCGGTGACGGCGATGGTCGCCGAAGGCTTGACGCGGGAGAGGGCGGAGGATTGCAGGCTGGACATGATTATCCCGTGGGTTTTGGAAGTTTTTGCCGGGGAGGCGAGGTTCCTTACGCGTGGTCGCCCCCGGGGACAATGCGTGGATGCTCGCTAATGCGCGGGCGGAGTGATAAGCGGCGCTTCTGATGCGCTGGATCATCGATTTCCTGTCGAACATGGAGGCGCGCCGTTGGCGCGCTGTGCTGGCGACCGCCTTGCTGCTGGGCGCGATGATCGGCTTGTTCGCGGTCGGCAAGAGCCAACTCGGTCTGGAGGCGGAAGACCAGCTTGAGGCGTGGCTTGCGGGGTTCCGGCATGGCCCCTGGGGGCTGGTCGCCGCCATCGCCGTGTTTACGATCGCGGCCTTCTTCGGCGCGCCGCAGTTCATCCTGATCGCGGCCTGCGTGGTCGCCTTCGGGCCGTGGTTCGGTTTCCTTTACAGTTGGATCGCCACTGTGGTGTCGGCAGGCGTGACCTATTGGCTGGGGCGAGGGCCGACGGCACGGCTGTTGGAGCGGCACGGCGGCAGGACCGTTGGGCGTCTGACGCGCTTTGTCGGCAAGAACGCCTTCTACGCCAGCTTCATGATCCGCAACGTCCCGTCTGCGCCCTTCATCGTGGTCAATATGGCGTTCGGCGCCGCGCGGGCGTCGTTCCCTGGGTTCTTGGCGGGCTGCGCCCTGGGCGTGCTGCCCAAAACGGCCCTTGTGGCCTTCTTCGGCGGATCCTTCATGACGGCCGTCAGCGGCGACGGCGTCTGGACCTCGGTGATCCTGGCTGGTGTCGCTCTGGCCTGGCTGATTCTCATGCTGTGCGTTCGTGAACTGGTGAAGCGTCGAGAGGCGTCACGGGGCGAATAATTACAAAATTCATCAGGGATTTTGCGTACCGATGAATTCAATCCTCATTCATGGCGAGCGCTCAGGCTGTGCATAAGTGTACGGAGCGCCGCCTATGGACTTGCGAAGGTTGCATCAGGACCATCGCGCTATCATTCGCATAGCCAGCGACCTGATCGGCGTGTCGCGAGAGGTGCGCAGTCGGGACGACGCCGAAGACGCGCGCTTCCTGATCGAGCAACTTGACCGGGTGCTGTGCCTTCATCTGGAGCTTGAGGACATCGAGCTTTATCCCGCCCTGATGGGGTGCGACGATGCCCGCGTCGTTGAAATCACAAAAGACTGTGCCGAGGACATGGGCGGTCTGGCCGAAGCCTGGTGCGATTATCAGCGTCAATGGCCGGTCGAAATGATCTGCCGAAACGCCGATAGATTTGCTGTCGTCAGTCGTGTGCTGATGGAGGCCGTCGCTCAGCGCGTGGATCGGGAAGAGCGGGAACTCTATCCGTTGGCGGAATGTCTGGAAACGCGCGCGGCTTAGCCTTGACCGCTGTCATTCATGTCACGCTAACGAGGCGGTGATCAGGGCTTGTAATCCCAGAAACATACAGGCAAACGGGCCTGAGTAGGCGTGGCGAAGACGATCAGGACGCTGTCCGGCACGGGGATGCCGTGACAGTTAGGGCGTCGCCAAGTCCACTGCAGAACAGACGCCCTCGGTCAGAACAAACGGTATCATTTTCCATGAGCTTTTCCCTTTTCGGCGCGATCTCGAACGACATCGCGATGGACCTGGGCACCGCCAACACCCTGATCTACCAAAAGGGCAAAGGCATCGTCCTGAATGAGCCGTCAGTCGTTGCGCTGCGTAATGTCGGCGGACGCAAGATCGTCCACGCTGTGGGCATCGAGGCCAAGCAGATGCTGGGCCGCACCCCGGGTCATATGGAAGCCATCCGCCCGATGCGTGACGGCGTCATCGCCGATTTCGAAGTCGCCGAGGAAATGATCAAGCACTTCATCCGCAAGGTGCATAACCGCAAGGGTTTCGTGAACCCGAAGATCATCGTCTGCGTGCCGTCGGGCGCCACGGCGGTCGAGCGTCGCGCGATCAATGACTCGTGCCTGAACGCCGGCGCACGCCGCGTCGGCCTGATCGATGAGCCGATGGCGGCTGCAATCGGCGCGGGCCTGCCGATCCACGAGCCCACGGGTTCGATGGTCGTCGACATCGGCGGCGGCACGACGGAAGTCGCCGTTCTGTCGCTGTCGGGCATCGTCTATTCGCGTTCGGTCCGCGTCGGCGGCGACAAGATGGACGACAGCATCATCAGCTACATGCGCCGCAATCATAACCTGCTGATCGGTGAAACGACCGCAGAGCGCATCAAGAAGGATATCGGCACCGCCCGCATCCCCGCCGACGGCGAAGGCCTGTCGATCGAGGTCAAGGGCCGCGACCTGATGCAGGGCGTGCCGCGCGAAGTCCGCATCTCGGAGCGTCAGGCAGCAGAGGCCCTGGCCGAGCCGGTCACCCAGATCATCGAAGCCGTCAAGGTTGCGCTGGAAGCCACGCCGCCTGAACTGGCCGCCGACATCGCCGACAAGGGCATCATGCTGACGGGCGGCGGCGCTCTGCTGCGCGGTCTGGATGTCGAAATTCGCGACCACACCGGCCTGCCGGTTTCGGTCGCTGATGATCCGCTGTCCTGCGTTGCTGTCGGTTGCGGTCGCGTGCTCGAACATCCGCGTTGGATGAAGGGCGTGCTTGAGTCCGCACTCTGATTAAAATCGCAGCGCAGGCCATCTGCGCCGCGATAGTTTTCCCGGTTGCATGATCGACGGTTCCATTCCCGCCTCGATTTTGCGATAGGCAGGCTTAATGGCGGGCCCGGTCCCGCCGATTCCAAACCCCTTTTGTGGAAGGTCGCCCGTGGCGTTTCGCGACGGCCCTTTTGAAAACCTGAAGGTGCCGCTGGCTTGGACTGCCGCGGTCGTGGCTGTGGTCGCCATAATCGGCGCCGTGCTTCTGCTTATCAGCGACCGTCGCACTGCGGACGCCGAGTCCAGCTACAGCACTCTGCGCGGCGGGTTTGAGACTGTTGTCGGGCCGGTCAGCAATGTCCTGGCTGCGCCGGTCCATTGGTTTGGCGATGCGAGCAGCTTTGTCGGCGGCTATTTCTTCGCCGTGTCCGAGAACCGCCGATTGAAGGCCGAGATTGCAGACCTGCGGTCATGGCGTGACGAGGCGATCGCCTTGAAGAACGTCAACGGTCGTTACGAAGCCATGCTGGGCCTGCGCAGCGAGCCTGCCGTGGCGATGGTCGCCGGACGGGCGATCTCGGACGCGCGCGGCCCCTTCAATCGCGCCAAGCTGTTGGACGTCGGTTCATCCAAGGGCGTTCGCGTCGGCAATCCTGTGCTCAATGAAGACGGTCTGGTGGGCCGGATCAGCGGCGTGACCGGCGGCGTCAGCCGCATGATCATGCTGACCGATGTGGCGTCGCGCCTGCCGGTTCTGATCGACCGCACGGATGCGCGGGCTGTCATGACGGGTGACGGCAGCGGCAATCCGCGCCTTGAGTTTGTTCGCGGCACGGGCTCGGTCCAGCCGGGGGATCGCATCCTGTCGTCCGGCGACGGCGGCGGTCTGCCACGCGGCATTCCCATAGGCGTCGCCGCCAAGGGCGTCGACGGCAGCTGGCGCGTCAAGCTGTTCAGCGAACTGGGCGCCATCGACTATGTCCGTGTGCTGCTGTTCCAGGACTTTGGCCAGTTGATTAATCCGGACGCCTTGAACGCGGCGCCTCTGGCGGGTTTGACCACGGCGCCTGAGCCGAATGCGGCTCAGGCCGCAGCCATTGCGGATGCGGCGGCGCGCCGTCGTGCGGCGGCGGAAGCTCAGGCGGCGCGGGCTGCGGCGGCAGCGAATGCCCCAGCACCGACGCCTGCGCCTGCGACGCCTGCCGCAAGTACGCCGACGCCGCGCCCCGTCGCACGCCCGGTCCAGCCGTCGGCGGCTGCTCCGGCCCCCACGACGCCTGCGCCTGCGCAACCTGATCCAGCACCGGCAGGCGCCCCGTGAAACGGTCTACCGCGGTCCGCGTCGTTGGGCCTCTTCAGTGGATTGTCTATCCGGCCCTGGCGGTTGTAGCCGCCACCATCATCCTCGGCATGCCGGTCCAGCTGTTCGGATTGCGCTTGCCCGAGCCGGTGATCCCGATGGTGCTGGCCTTCTGCTGGCCCTTGATCCGGCCGTCGATGATCGCACCGGCGGTTCTGTTCGGCCTGGGCGTGTTTCTGGACCTGTTCTGGGAAGGGCCTCTGGGCCTGTGGTCGTTGGCGCTGATGAGCGTGTACTGCACGGTCCTGTTCGCCAGGAACCTGATCGCCGGACATGAAGGACTGATCCGCTTCGCCTGGTACGCCGCCTGCACATTGGGCGCCTTCCTGATGGCCTATCTGATCGTGGCCATGCGTTCGGGCAATCCGCCGGCCATCCTGTCGCTGGTGCTACAGGTGCTGCCCACGCTGCTGCTTTACCCGGCGGTCGATTGGCTTCTGGAGCGTTTCGACGACAGCGACACGAGGTTCCGATGAGCGAACCGTCAATCTTCTTTTCCGATGTCAATGAACGTCAGGGCTCGTTCCTGCGTCGGACATTCGTGTTTGGCGGTTTCAGCGGTCTGGGCATTCTGGCCTTGGTCGGACGGCTGGCGCAGCTTCAGATCGTTCAGGCGCAGGAATATGCGACCCTGTCGTCGCAGAACCAGTTCAACTTCCGCATGGTCCCCCCGCCGCGCGGCGTGATCAAGGATCGGAACGGGGTGGTCATAGCGGGCAACCGGCCCAGTTTCCGCGTCCTGGTGGTGCGTGACGAGACCAAGGATCTGGACCAGACCCTGGATCTGCTGGGGCAGCTTCTGCCCGACACGATGGATCGCCGCCGCGCGATCATTCGCGAGGTCAACGCCGCGTCCAAGTTCAACCCGGTGCCGGTCAAGAGCGACCTGACCTGGGAGGAGTTCGCCAAGGTCAATCAGTACGCGCCGGAACTGCCGGGCGTGATGGCTGACATGAACGAGGCGCGATACTACCCGTTCGGCGGCGCCTTCGCCCATGTGATCGGCTATGTGGCCAAGGTCTCGGATCGGGACGTGCAGGCCATTCGCGACAAGGGGCAGCAGCCGCCGGCCCTGTTGTTCAATCCCAGCTTCCGCATCGGGCGTCAGGGCATCGAAAAGGCGCTGGATCAGGATCTGCGGGGCCAGGCGGGGGGGAACCGCGTCGAGGTCGATGCGCGTGGCCGTGTTGTCGCCGAGGACATCGGCGGATCACGTCCGGCGGTGCAGGGGCAGGAAGTCATCCTGACGCTGGACGCCGACATCCAGAACCGCGCCCTGGAGGTGTTTGGCGAAGAATCCGGCAGTTGCGTCGTCATGGATGTGCGCAACGGCGACATTCTGGCCATGGTGTCGTCGCCGTCGTTCGACCCGAACCTGTTCGTGTCGGGCATACCCTCCAAGGCTTACCGCGCGCTGGCCGACTATGAGCGCCGCCCCCTGCTGGACAAGGCCCTGGGCGGCACCTTCGCTCCGGGCTCGACGTTCAAGCCCGTTGTCGGTCTGGCGGCCATGAAGCGCGGTTGGGACCCCAGCCGCCGCGTGGTGTGCAACGGCAGCTTCTTCCTGGGCCGCCGGTTCGCCTGCCTTGGACGGCATGGCGCGCAGGACCTGCGCGGCGCGATCAAGAATTCCTGCAACGTCTATTTCATGACGATCGCCACCGAGTTTGGCCCCGACGCCATCGCTGAGACGGCGCGCGACCTGGGCTTCGGCCAGACCTTCGACATCGGCCTGACCGGACAGAAGGCGGGGCTGGTGCCCGATCGCGAATGGCGGCGTCGGAACCCGGTGCGCGGGGACGGCAAATGGTATCCCGGCGAGACGCCCAGCTATGGGATCGGGCAGGGCGCCTTGAACGTCAATGCGCTGCAGTTGGCCGTCTATACGTCGCGCATCGCCAATGGCCGCCAGGCCGTCATGCCGCGCCTGATCAAGTCGATCGGCGGCGTCGAGCAGAAGGCGGGCACGCCGTTTGGCGAACTGCCCTATGACCCGCAAATGCTGAAAGTCCTTCGCGACGGCATGGAGGCGGTGACGGACGTCGGGGGCACGGGCTTCCGCAACAGCCAGCTGGGGCTGGGCGCTGTGCGCATGGCGGGCAAGACCGGCACGGCTCAGGCCCAGAACTATGGCGCGGGATCACGCAAGGGCGCAGGCCGCCCCTGGGCCCAGAAGGACCACAACCTGTTCATCGCCTATGCTCCGACCGACAATCCCCGCTACGCCGTGTCCGTGATCGTTCAGCACGGCGGTCTGGGCGGCGGCACGGCAGGCGCGCCGCGCGCCCGTGAGGTGATGAAGGTCGCCCTGCTGAAGGACCCGGACATCCGCGCCCGTATCGAACACGCAGGCTTCGAAGCGCCCGAAGACGCAGGCGTGCGTGAGGCCGAGGCCCGGGGAGAGCCCATCGACGCGCCAGCAGTCGATGTCGCCGCACCGCCGCCAGAGGTGACACAGTGACCGCTTCCGCCATTTCAAGACCGGGCGAGCGCGAGCGGTTTTCGACCAAATTGACCCAGATCGACTGGCGTCTGGCGGCCTTGATCTGCGTTGTCGCCGGTACGGGCGGGCTGATGCTGTATTCGGTCGGTGGCGGATCCTGGTCGCCCTGGGCTGCAAAACACATGATCCGCTTCGGCATGTGTCTGGCGCTGATGCTGGTCCTGTCGATGATCAACATCCGCTACTGGTTCTCGATGGCCTATCCCGTTTATGGGGTGGCGCTTCTGATGCTGGCGCTGATCGAGATTCCGGGTCTGGGCTACACGGCCATGGGCGCGACGCGTTGGCTGAACATCGGTTTTACGCGCATCCAACCTTCCGAAATCATGAAGATCGGCGTCGTGTTGGCCCTGGCGCGCTGGTATCACGGGGCATCGGCCAAGGAGGCCAGTTTCCATTGGAAGCTGATCTTCCCGATCGGCATCATCGGACTGCCGTTCCTGCTGGTGGCGCACCAGCCCGATCTGGGTTCGGCCATGCTGATCGGCCTGACCGGCGCCGCCATCATGTTCATGGCGGGACTAAGCTGGAAGATCATTGGCGCCGTTGTGGCGGCAGGCGTCGCCTTCGTGCCGCCCTATGTCATGTTCGGCATGCATGAATACCAGCGACACCGGGTGCTGACCTTCCTGGATCCAGAGGCCGATCCGTCCGGCACCGGTTATCACATCATGCAGTCCAAGATCGCGCTCGGGTCTGGCGGTTTGCTGGGCAAGGGGTTTGGTCTGGGCAGCCAAAGCCAGCTTGAGTTCCTGCCTGAGAAGCAGACGGACTTCATCTTTTCGGCCGTGTCCGAGGAGTTTGGATTCCTGGGCTCCTTCACCCTGTTGGCCTGTTATGCGGGGATCATCCTGATCTCGCTGCGTATCGCCTCGCTGTCGCACAGCCATTTCGGGCGGCTGGCGTCGTCGGGCGTGACCGCGACTTTCGCCCTCTATGTGCTGATCAATGGCGCGATGGTGATGGGGCTGGCGCCGGTCGTGGGCGTGCCCATGCCGCTGCTGTCCTATGGCGGCACTGTGATGCTGACTGTCATGATTGGCTTTGGCCTGGTGATGGCCACGCGCGTTCACCGCTATGCTGAACTGCCCAAGGGCCATGGCCTGATCTAGGGTTGAAGTTGATGTTCGGGGCAGGGCGGTTGACGTCTGCCCCGAACAGGCCCCTTGGATGCGGATGGCCACCGAAACCGTCTACATTATCCAGTCCTATGTGCAGGGCAGGGGAAAATCCCTGCGCGCGGAGCCGCAGGTCGGCTGCAAGGACGCAGAGGAGGCGCGTCGCAAGGCCGAGCGTCTGGCGCCTTTGCGTCTGGGCGTCGTGGCCTTCGCTGTATCTGCGGACACCGAGTTGGGCGACTACGACGAAGAACCCACGATCATCTTCAAATCGGGCCAACTGCCGCCGCCCTTTGCCGATGAGGAGTAGGCGGCTTTCCCGCGCGTCGCTGACGTCACATTCGAGCACACACGAAAACGCCGCCCGCTGGATCAGCGGGCGGCGTCGTCATTTCAGCTTGTCGCTGGGTCTCAGGCCGCGCGTTTGCGAGGGCGGTCAGAGGCGCTGCCCGCCAGTTCGCGGTTCAGCCACAGGGCCAGCAGGGTGAAGACCGCGCCGGACAGCAGATAGGCGCCTGCGGCGATCAGGCCGAAGTGGCTGGAGATCCACAGGGCGGCCAGAGGCGCGAAGCCCGCGCCGAACAGCCAGGCCAGGTCCGACGTCAGGGCGGACGAGGTGTAGCGGTTCGTCAGGCTGAAGCTGGAGGCCACGGGGCCCGACGCCTGGCCGAACGACAGGCCCAGCAGGATGAAGCCCGAGATCATGAAGGTCAGCTCGCCCGCCGCGCCGCCGTTCAGCAGTTGCGGCGCAAAGCCCGAGAAGGCGGCGATGCCGGCGGCGGTGATCGCCAGCAGAGTGCGGCGGCCGTAACGGTCAGCCAGCACGCCGGACGCCAGGATGGCGATCAGGCCGAAGACCGCGCCGACCATCTCGATCAACAGGAAGCGAACCGGCGTTTCGTTGGTGAACAGGAAGACCCACGACAGCGGGAAGACGGTCACCATGTGGAACATGGCGAAGCTGGCCAGAGGGGCGAAGGCGCCGATCCAGATGCGCGGACCTTCCTCGCGAATGGCTTGTGAAACTGGCGTCGGCTGCAATTCCTTGGTTTCGAACGCCTTCTGGAAGGCGGGCGTCACCACGATGCGAAGGCGCGCGAACAGGGCCACGACGTTGATCGCAAAGGCCACGAAGAACGGATAGCGCCAGCCCCAGTCCAGGAAGTCAGCCGCCGACAGGGTGTTCAGGAAGAAGGCGAACAGGGCCGAGGCGACCAGCAGGCCGAACGGCGCACCCAGTTGCGGGATCATGGCGTACCAGCCGCGGCGCTTCTCAGGCGCGTTCAGGGCCAGCAGAGAGGCTAGACCATCCCAGGTGCCGCCCAGCGCGATGCCCTGGCCGATGCGGGTGATGGCTAGCAACACCGGCGCCCACATGCCGATGCTCTCGAAACCGGGGATGAAGGCCACGGACACGGTCGCCGTGCCAAGCAGCAGCAGCGCCGCCGTCAGCTTCGTGCCGCGGCCGAACTTCCGGTCGATGGCGATGAAGATCAGGGTTCCAAGGGGGCGGAACAGGAAGGCGAGTGCAAAGACCGCAAATGAAAGCAGGGTGCCTTCAACCGGCGAAACGAACGGGAAGATCAACTGCGGGAACACGACCACGGAGGCGATCGCATACACAAAGAAGTCGAAAAACTCGGAGGTTCTGCCAATAATGACGCCGATGGCGATTTCGCCTGCATCCACTTTGCCGTGATGCGAGTTGATAGCGGCGGCGTCGCGTTCCAGCGACTCTGACGAAGGGGTCGTCGAGGCGGACATGGGCTTAGTCGCTCCGTTTGAAACTAGGGTTTAGACTCGACGGCGTATTGCCGCATTATGATCGCGCGGCCTTTGCGACGAAAGTCGCGCTGAGAGGATAGGACAGATTGTCCAATGTCGTTCCAGATCGAAGCTGACTATCGCCGCCAATTCGAACGCCAACCGTCGCGGCGCCTCCCCCTTGCCCGACGCTTTTCGATTGGATCCGCCTTGCGCCGTCTGCGCCTACTCCTGCTCGCGCCCCTCGTGGCCCTGCTGTCGGCCTGCAACATGGTCGTGCTTCATCCTGCGGGTGATATCGCCACGCAGCAGCGTGACCTGCTGGTCTTCTCCACGCTTCTGATGCTGGTCATCGTCATCCCTGTGATGGGGATGGTGGTCTTCTTCGCCTACAAGTATCGGGAATCGAACAAGGCCGTTGAGAAGGAATACGATCCGGATTGGGATCACTCCACGTCGCTGGAAGTGGCGATCTGGGGCGCGCCTCTGCTGATTATCGTCTTCCTGGGCGCTGTCACCTGGGCCGGAACCCACCTTCTGGACCCGTATCGCCCGCTGGATCGGATCAAGCCCGGTCAGGCCGCCAGCGAGCAGGTCGAGCCGCTGCAGGTCAATGTGGTCGCGCTGGATTGGAAGTGGCTGTTCATCTATCCGGAGTACGGCATCGCCACGGTCAATGAACTGGCGGCGCCGGTGGATCGTCCCATCCGCTTCCACATCACCTCGTCGTCGGTGATGAATTCCTTCTACATCCCGGCCCTGGCCGGTCAGATTTACGCCATGCCCGGCATGGAGACGAAGCTGCACGCCGTGATCAACCATCCGGGCGAATATGTCGGCTTCTCGGCCAACTATTCCGGCGACGGCTTCTCGAACATGCGTTTCAAATTCCACGGCCTTGATCAGGCTGGCTTCGACCAGTGGATCGCGGGTGTCCGCAGCGACAGCCGCTCGCTGGATCGTGAAGGCTATCTGGAGCTGGAGAAGCCCAGCGAGAAGGTCCCGGTCATGCACTTCGCGAACGTTGACGGCGCCCTGTGGGATTCGATCCTCAACATGTGCGTCGAGCCGGGCAAGATGTGCATGGGCGAGATGATGGAGATCGACAAGCGCGGCGGTCTGAACATGGCCTCGGTGCGCAACACCATGCCGCTGGTGTACGACAAGTACGCCGGACGCGGTAAGTCGCCTGCCTATTTCGGTTCGAACGACAGCTATGTCATGACGATCTGCACGCCGCTGCAGGCTGAAGCCGCCGCCGCCGACCGCATCCGCCGCGCCGAACTGGACAACATTTCTGCGCCGGTCAGCCTGGCGCGGATCACCGGGCAGGGCCTGACGCCGCAGGGCGTGCCGATGGCCTCCCTTTCCTCAATCGTCCGCAACCCAGTCGCCACGGGGCCGGTTTCGACCGACGTCCGTTCCGCCCCCACCGCCTGAGCGAACAGAGTCTATGAACGCTGACCAACTCATTCCGCTGATCTTCGGGCGTCTGACGCTCGAAGCTCTGCCCTTGCACGAACCGATCCTGGTCGTGACCATGATCGTCGTCGCCCTGGGCGGCGTGGCCCTGCTGGGCGCGCTGACCTATTTCAAACTGTGGGGCTATCTCTGGAAGGAATGGTTCACCACGGTGGACCACAAGAAGATCGGGATCATGTACATGATCCTGGGCATCATCATGCTGCTGCGCGGTTTCGCCGACGCCATCATGATGCGGATCCAGCAGGCCATGGCCTTCGGCGGGTCTGAGGGATACCTGAACGCACACCACTACGACCAGATCTTCACCGCCCACGGCGTGATCATGATCTTCTTCGTGGCGATGCCGCTGATCACGGGCCTGATGAACTATGTCGTGCCGCTGCAAATCGGCGCGCGCGACGTGTCCTTCCCCTTCCTGAACAACTTCAGCTTCTGGATGACCACGGCCGGCGCCGTGATGGTCATGGCCTCGCTGTTCGTGGGCGAGTTCGCCCGCACCGGGTGGCTGGCCTATCCGCCGTTGTCGGGCATTGGCTACAGCCCCGGCGTCGGGGTCGATTACTACATATGGGCGCTTCAGATCGCGGGGGTGGGGACAACCCTGTCCGGCATCAACCTGATCGCGACCATCGTGAAGATGCGCGCGCCGGGCATGGGCATGATGAAGATGCCGGTGTTCACCTGGACTTCGCTGTGCGCGAACGTCCTGATCGTGGCGTCCTTCCCCGTCCTGACCGCTGTTCTGGCCCTGCTGACGCTGGACCGCTACGTCGGCACCAACTTCTTCACGAACGACTTCGGCGGCAACCCGATGATGTACGTGAACCTGATCTGGATCTGGGGTCACCCGGAGGTTTACATCCTGGTCCTGCCGTTGTTCGGGGTCTTCTCCGAAGTCGCCTCGACCTTCTCGGGCAAGCGTCTGTTTGGCTACACGTCGATGGTCTATGCGACCGTGGTCATCACGATCCTGTCGTACCTGGTCTGGCTGCACCACTTCTTCACCATGGGATCCGGCGCGTCGGTGAACTCGTTCTTCGGGATCACCACCATGATCATCTCGATCCCAACAGGGGCCAAGATCTTCAACTGGCTGTTCACGATGTATCGTGGCCGCATCCGCTTCGAACTGCCGATGATGTGGCTGATCGCCTTCATGCTGACCTTCGTGGTCGGCGGCATGACGGGCGTCATGCTGGCCGTGCCGCCTGCTGACTTTGTGCTGCACAACAGCCTGTTCCTGATCGCCCACTTCCACAACGTGATCATCGCAGGCGTGCTGTTCGGTCTGTTCGCCGGCATCAACTTCTGGTTCCCGAAGGCGTTCGGCTTCAAGCTGGACCGCACCTGGGGTCTGGTCAGCTTCTGGTGCTGGGTTGTCGGCTTCTGGCTGGCGTTCGCCCCGCTCTACGTGCTGGGCCTGATGGGCGTGACGCGTCGCATGCGGGTGTTCGATGATCCGTCGCTGCAGATCTGGTTCGTCATCGCCGCCGTCGGCGTCGCCGTCATCGCAGTGGGCATCCTGGCCATGCTGGTCCAGTTCGCTGTCAGCTTTAAGAACCGCGACAAGCTGCGCGACGAAACGGGCGATCCGTGGGGTGGCCGCACTCTGGAATGGGCGACGTCTTCGCCTCCGCCGGACTACAACTTCGCCTTCACGCCGGTCGTCTATGACACCGACGCCTGGTGGGACATGAAGCGCCGTGGATACAAGCGTCCGAAGACCGGCTTCGCCGCGATCCACATGCCCAAGAACACGGGCACGGGCATCATCATCTCGGGCCTGTCCCTGGTGATGGGTCTGGCGCTGGTCTGGTACATCTGGTGGCTGGCGGCGTTGAGCTTCCTGGCGGTGATCGCCGTCGCGATCGCTCACACCTTCAACTACAACCGCGACTACTATATCCCGCTGGAGGAAGTGCGCGAAACAGAAGACGCGCGCACCCGCGCCCTGGCCGGAACGGAGGCCTGATCCATGAGCGCGACCGCGATCAAGACCGACGAACCTGTCGTCTTCCACCTGCCGGAAGAGCCGCATCACCCGGAGGGCTCCAGCACCGGGCTGGGCTTCTGGATGTATCTGATGAGCGACTGCCTCATCTTTGCGATGCTGTTCGCCACCTTCGGCGTCCTGGGCGGCAACTACGCCGCTGGCCCAGGACCCAAGGAGCTGTTCGACCTGGATCTGGTGGCGGTGAACACCGCCATGCTGCTGTTCTCGTCGATAACCTATGGCTTCGCCATGCTGGCGATGGGCAAGAACCGGATCAACCAGACCCTGATCTGGCTGGCCGTCACAGGCCTGTTCGGCCTGGCCTTCCTGGGGATCGAACTTTACGAGTTCGCACACCTGATCCATGAGGGCGCGACGCCGCAACGCAGCGCCTTCCTGTCGTCCTTCTTCGTTCTGGTGGGCACCCACGGCCTGCACGTGACCTTCGGCATCATCTGGCTGGTGACGCTGATGGTTCAGGTCAAGTTCAAGGGCCTGATCCCCGCCAACAAGCGCCGCCTGATGTGCCTGTCGATGTTCTGGCACTTCCTGGATGTCATCTGGATCGGCGTCTTCACCTTTGTCTATCTGCTGGGCATGCTGCGATGAGCGCTGACAATCACGCCGCCGAGGCGCACCACGACGACCATCACGGTCACGACGCGCACGACGACCACGATCACGGCTCGTTCAAGAGCTATATGATCGGTTTCGTCCTGTCGGTGATCCTGACGGCCATTCCGTTCGCCCTGGTTATGACCGGCGCCCTGCCAGCGCAGGCGACCGCCCTGATCGTGATGGCCTTCGCCGTCGTGCAGATCGTGGTTCACATGATCTACTTCCTGCACATGAACACCAAGTCGGAGGGCGGCTGGAACATGCTGGCCCTGATCTTCACGATCGTGATCGTGTTCATCTGCCTGGCGGGTTCGCTGTGGGTCATGCACCACCTGAACACCAACATGATGCCGACGCACGACATGACGCAGATGGTCGGCTGACGGGGGCGGGATCATCGACCCCCAACCTGACAAGGCGCCGCGTTCGCGACTGACACGGACCATCGTGTCGGTCGCAGCGCTGGTGCTTTTCGTCGGCTTTCTGGCGTTGGGCGGCTGGCAGGTTCAGCGCCTGATGTGGAAGACGGCCTTGATCGCCCAGGTCGACGCCCGGGTCCACGCCACCCCTGTTCCCGCGCCGGGACCTGCGGAATGGGCGACGGTGACGCGCAGCAATGATCAGTATCGCCGCGTGTCCGTCCACGGCGTCTTCCAGAATGACCGCGAGACATTTGTGCAGGCGGTGACTGACGCAGGCGCGGGCTTCTGGGTCATGACGCCTCTAGCGGACGCCCGTGGTTTCACGGTTCTGGTCAACCGGGGCTTCGTTACGCCCGAACGCAGAGACTCGGCTTTGCGCGCAGACGGTCAGCTGACGGGCGAACAGACGGTCGTCGGCCTGTTGCGCATCAGTGAGCCGAAAGGCGGTTTCCTGCGTGCGAACGAGCCGCAAGCCGACCGCTGGCGCTCACGCGATGTGGCGGCGATTTCGGCGCGACGCGAACTGTCGAACGCCGCGCCCTATTTCATTGATGCGGACGCGACGCCCAATCCCGGCGGCTGGCCGCTGGGCGGGCTGACGGTGATCCGTTTCCCTAACAGCCATCTGATCTACGCCCTGACCTGGTTCGGCATGGCCTTGCTGACAGTCGTCGGGTTCGGCCTGTTCTTGCGCGAAGAGCGTCGTCGCAGGTCATGACCACCAATCTGCAGCGGCTGTTGGGCCTGGGCGGCTGGAATGTCGCCATGCTGTCGCACGACGGCGCCAACCGCCGGAACATGCTGTTGCTGATCCAGTTGCGATGGCTGGCGGTGGCGGGGCAGGTGGCGACCATTCTGCTGGTCCATTATGCGATGCGGATTCCGCTGCCGCTGTTCTGGCTGTTGGTGGCGCCGGCCGGACTGGTGCTCGTCAATCTGATCAGTGCGCCGATCACCGCCCGGCGCAACGGGGTTGAGGACCAGGAGTTGATGGTCGCCCTGCTGACCGATGTGGCGGCCCTGACCTGGCTTCTGTACCTGACGGGGGGCGCGGCCAACCCATTCGCCGCGCTTTATCTGATGCAGGTCGTGATGGGCGCCGTGCTGCTGGCGCCCGTCTATGCCTGGGCGTTGATCGCCATCACCAGCGCCTGCTTTGCGGGCCTGGGCCTTCATAATCTGCCGCTGAACCTGCCGCCGACGCGAGAGAATGCGCTGCTGAGCCTGTATCTGCAGGGCAGCCTGATCTGTTTTGTCCTGATGGCGGTTCTTCTGGTGCTGTTCGTGACGCGGATCAGCCAGAACCTGCGTGAGCGCGACGCCTCGATGGCGGCCCTTCGTCAGCAGACGGCAGAGCATGACCACATCGTCCGCATGGGTTTGCTGGCGTCCGGTGCGGCGCACGAACTGGGCACGCCGCTGGCGTCGCTGTCGGTGATCCTCAGCGACTGGAAGCGGATGCCGGCCCTCACCAATGACGCAGACCTGGCGCAGGACATGGCGGTGATGCGGGCCGAGGTCGAACGCTGCAAATCCATCGTGACCGGCATTCTGATGTCGGCGGGAGAGGCGAGGGGCCAGGCGCCGGAACGCACGACTGTCCGCGCCTTTGTCGCCGACGTGGTCGAAGCCTGGAAGGGCGATGGCGTGGTCACCGAAATCCATGACCGCCTGAGCCAGAACCCCGTGATCATCGCCGACCCGGCCCTGCGTCAGGTGATGGGCGTCCTGTTCGACAATGCGGTGGAGGCAGGCGCCAGGCGTGTCGGCCTGACGATCAGCCTTGTCGGCGACAGCCTGGACATCATCGTGCGCGACAATGGACCGGGCTTTGCGCCTTCGATCCTGGCTGACCTGGGCAAACCCTATGCCTCGACCAAGGATCGCCCTGGCGCGGGCCTGGGCCTGTTCCTGCTGATGAACGTGATCCGATCGCTGGGCGGCAAGGTCGAGGCGTCCAATCCCGCTGCGGGCGGGGGCGAGGTGCGATTGACGTTGCCGCTGGCGGCGCTGGCGCCGAAGGAGAGCCTTGATGACCGATGACACGCGACTGCTGCTGATCGTCGAGGACGACGAATCCTTCTCCACGACCTTGCGACGATCATTCGAACGCCGGGGCTATACGGTCGTCAGCGCGGCCAGCCCTGAGCAGATGGCGGATGTGTTGAAGGTGCATCGGCCCGGCTATGCCGTGGTCGACCTGAAGCTGGGCGGCGCATCTGGCCTGAACTGTGTGGAGACGTTGCACGCGTTCGACCCCGAAATGAACATCGTGGTTCTGACGGGGTTCGCCAGCATCGCCACGGCGGTGGAGGCGATCAAACTGGGCGCGCGGCATTATCTGGCCAAGCCCGCCAGCACCGACGACATCGAAACCGCGTTCGGCCGGGCCGACGGCGACGCCGAGACTCCTCTGGGCACACGTCCCACCTCTATCAAGACGCTGGAGTGGGAGCGTATCCACGAAACCCTGGTCGAGACCGATTTCAACATCTCCGAGGCCGCGCGCAGGCTGGGAATGCATCGACGCACCCTGGCGCGGAAACTGGAAAAGCGTCGGGTGACCTGAAGGCGGCTTGCTCCGCGCATATCGCTGGTCATTATAGCCGCAGGACGACAGTGCGGCTGGAGCGACGATGCGCGGTGAAGTGTTGGGGATCGATGAGGCCGGAACTGGCAGCATCGTTGGCGATGATGGTGCGCGTTATCGATTTGAGCCTTCCGCCGTCCGTGCGACCTCGCCCTTGAAGGTGGGGCAGCGCGTGGATTTCATCGCCACCGACGACCGCCAGGCGCGGGATATCATGGCCCTGGCGACGCCGCCGATCGCGAGCGCAACCCCTCGAACGTCGTCCAGTTTTGGAGGATTTGATCTTGGGCGGGTGATTGGGCGGACGTTTTCGACCATCAGGGGCAACTGGATGGCCTTCTTTGCCGCCGCAGCCCTGTTCGTCGGCATCCCGAGCGCCTTGATGGCCTTCGGTCAGGCCGATCTGACCACCAGTGAGACCAGCGCTACGGCGTTTCTTGCCATGATCCTGGGCTGGGCCTTGTATTTGGTGGGCGCCTATGTGGTGCAGGGTATGGTCGTCAAGGCGGCGATCAACAGCTTCAACGACAAGCAGACCACCTTTGGCGAGGCGCTGAGCGCGGGTGCGAAAGTGTTCCTGCCGCTTTTGGGGTTGGCGATCGTCGCGGGCGTAGCGACGGGCTTCGGCTACATCCTATTGATTGTGCCGGGCGTGATGCTGACGGTTCTGTGGTCGGTGTCGGCCCCCGCAGTGGTCGCGGAAAAGCGCGGTGTTTTGGAAGCCATGCAGCGCAGTCGCGACCTGACGCGCGGCTATCGCTGGCACATATTCGGGCTGCTGGTGATCTATCTGGTCCTGTCGATGGTCGTGGGCATGTTGGTGGGCGGCGTGAACCTGGCGGCTGGTGGAACCTTCGGCGGCGGCGCGCCCGGTGCAGTCGTGACCATGATCACCAATGCCCTGACCAACACCCTGACCAGCGTGGTGGCCTCGGCTGGCGTGGCGGCGCTTTATTATGAACTGCGCGCGATCAAGGAAGGCGCGGGGCCAGAGCAACTGGCGTCTGTGTTCGACTGAGGTCGCTCAGACGTCGTGCTTGTCGCGGCGTCGAACGCCCATCAGCAGCCGTTGCTCCAGCCGACCGCGCAGGGCGGCGTAGTAGGCGCTGAGGAAATCGTAGTCGCGGTCGTCGGTGCGGGACCAGTCGATCTTGTTGGCGATGCGTTCGGCGACGGCCTTCATGGTGTTGCGGTCGCGCTGGCGCAGGACGGTTTCAAGGACATGCAACTCTTTGGCGCCATAGGCGTCAATCTGCGCCGAGGTGAAGTCGTAGGCGGTAAGGCGTTGCGAGCCGTCGTCTGCCATGTCGCGGGTCAGCTTGCGCTTGGGCGTACGCACGACCCAGGTGCCGCCCACAAGATCGCCCGCACGCAGGCGGTCCTTGTTGAAAAGGGGGAAGAAGACGAAAATCCCGGCCCAGACCAGCGCCAGCAGATACATCCAGGCGTTGACGCCCTGACCCGCCCGGCTGATCAACAGGGACAGCGGCAGGAACACTTCCAGTTCGCGCAGGGCGTTGCGGGCGAAAACCGATTCCGCCTTCAACCGCCCGCCGTCGCGTGACGCGACGCGCAGGCCCATGACGCGCTTGCCTGGCGTTGCGGCGGCTGCGGACAGTTCGAACCCGGTGAAATAGAAGTTCCGCAATACGAAGAAGACCAACAGCCAGATGACGGCGACGATCTCTGCGCCTTGTCTGCCGCCCCCTGCGGCCGCGCCGATTCCCATCAACAAGGCGATGATGGTGAAGGCGATCAGCACGCCGATGATGATGGCGGCGTCCAGCAGGAAGGCGGCGGCGCGCTGACCAGCCTCGCCGATGTTCAGACGCAGATCGACGCCTTCCGGCGTGACGAAGGTGCGTGCGGTTCCGGAGCGGGCGACGGGTTCAGCGGCCAAGACGCGCCTCTCTGCGGGGGAAGTAGAAATAGGCGGCCCAGACCAGGGCGGTGAACGCCGCGACGCCGTAGCGAAGACCGGTGTGAACGACCAATTGGCGGCCAAACCCTTCCAGCAATCCCGCAAAGAACAGCATGACCACCACCCCGCCCATGACGATGGCGGCGGTGCGTCCGGCCTCTACTGCGGCGTCCAGACGGCGTTTCTGTCCGGGGAAGGCCACGGCCCAGCCGATGCGGAAGCCTGCCGCGCCCGCCAGGATGACGGCGAACAGTTCAGTCACGCCGTGGATCAGCAGCCAGCCGCCAACCTCAACGCCCAGACCCCGGCTGGCGAACAGGGCGACGAAGGCGCCCAGTGTCGCGCCGTTATAGAGGATCAGCATCCCCGTCGGCAGGCAAAGGGCGAACCCCAGTGCAAAGGCCAGGATGGCGACCTGGGCGTTATGGGTGAACAGGAAGGCGGCGAAGACGGACAGGCCGCCATTGCCGTCTGACCCGTCCAGGGTGGAGCGCAGCGCCTCGGTCGAGGCGGCGGGATCGCGCCCGCCGGCCAGCTCACCCGGCACGAAGGCGTAGAACCATTCCGGTTCGTGAAGCACGAGCCAGGCCGCCACCGCCGCGCCCAGCAGCATTAGGGCGGTCGAGATCAGTGTTTCGCGCCACAGACCACGCACGGCATTGGGCCAGTCGTTGCGGAAGAAGCTGGTCAGGCGATCCTGCAGGGTGGCGCGAGACCCATATACGAAGAAATAGGCGCGGGCGGACAGGGTCTCCAGATATTCGACCAGCCCCAGGTCCAGCGAGGTTTCCCGCGCGACAGACAGGGCCGAAAGGGTCGAACGATAGAGAACTGGGATGGCCAGGATCTCCTCGTCCGTCAGCTTGGACGCCGATCCCGCCTCGGCCTTGGTCATCAGTTGTTCGAGGCGGCGCCAGTCGCCCTCGCGCTGCTGGCGGAAACGCTGGCTTTTCAGCAATTGGGTGGGACGAACGTCGGTCACAGCAGGTCCCTCCGCTTCAGATCCAGATAGGCGTTGATGACTTCCGGGCCGATCCGGTCGGCGGGGGTGTCGACGATATGGGCCCCCATGCGGCGCAGGCGGCTGACCACCACATCACGCTCACGCAGCAGGGATCCGGCGACGACGGCGCGGGCGACATCCTCAGGCTCCTGCGGTTCTGCGGCGGTCAGGCTTTCCAGTTCCTCGTCGCGCATGACCACGAACAGCACCAGGTGCCGCCGCAGCAGACGGCCAAGCGATTCGATCATCAGCTCGGCGGCGGTGGAATCGGTGAAGTCGGTGAAGACGACGACCAGAGAACGGCGTTGAAGCTGACCGGACAGGGTCGAGAGAGCCAGGGTGTAGTTGGTCTCGTGCGTCGAATAGTCGATGCGTCCTGCGACCGCTTGAAGGCTGCGGAAGGCGTTGAGGCCGCCCAGGGCGCCGGTCGTCACGCGCGGCGCGGAATCGAAGGCGAACAGGCCCGCGCGATCGCCGGATCGCAGGCAGGCGTAAGACAATAGAAGGGCGGCGTTGATGGCGCGGTCGATGCGGGGCACGCCGCCGACCGGTTCGCAGGCTGCGCGTCCGCAATCCAGCGCCATGATGACATTGTGGTTGCGTTCGGTGCGGAATTCCTTGGCCAGCAAGGCGGCGTGGCGGGCCGACTGTTTCCAGTCGATGGCGCGACGATCCATGCCCGCCTGGTAATCACGCAGGGACTGGAACTCCGAGCCCTCTCCCATTTCGATCTGGGTCTTGGCGCCGAACAGGGCGTCGCGGGCGAACAGGCGCACGGCCTGGTCGCGGACGGACTGAAGATCGGTCAGGACCGGCGCGGGCAGGTTCAGGCTGAAAATCTTCTGCTTCCACGCCAACCCCAGAGGGCCGCGCCAGCGCACCCAAAGGTTTTCAAACTCCGCCGTTCCGCGTCGTTCCGGCGTGAAGGGGAAGGTCAGGATGGCGGAACGATCTTCAACCTTCGCCTGTCGGGATGCTGTGGTCAGGCCCAGGCGCGCGTCGGCGGAGGCGGCGGCCTCCACCGTCTGCGGCGCCGGACCCTTGCTTGCGAACCGAACAATGAAGCCCGTCACGCCGGGGCGGCCCACCGCTGCGCGCACTGGCTCCGGCGCGTCGAGGCTTAGCCCTGTGCGTGATCCGGCGCGCACGGCGTCGATCGCAATCAAGGCGAAGACGGCGAGAATCCAGATGGGGCCAGCCAGCCAGCCCGCAGGCGTCAGCACGCCGGCCAGCAGCGCGACAGGCGCGCCGACGCCCATGACCATCACCGCTCGCCGCGTGGGATAGATCACCGGGGCGCCGCGACCCGCTCGACCAGACCGGCCAGAACCTGATCCACGCGACGGCCTTCGATCTCTGCGGCAGGTGACAGGACCAGGCGGTGGCGCAGGGCAGGCAGGGCCAGCAGCTTCACGTCGTCAGGGATGACATAGTCACGTCCTTCCAGCGCCGCGCGGGCGCGGGCGGCGACGGCCAGCATGGCGGCGGCGCGGGGCGATGCGCCAGTGTCCACATCGGCCGAGTCCCGTGTGGCGCGGACCAGATCGGCGACATAGCCGATGACCTCGTCCGTCAGGCGCACGTCAGCGACAGCGTTCACGGCGGCGTCGATCGTCGGGGCGTCTGTGACGACTTCAACGCCCAAGGCGATGGGGTCCATCTGGCCGGTGCGCGATCCGTAGGCGGCGATGATGGCGCGTTCCTGCTCCAGCGACGGATAGGCCAGGACGTGCTTGAACAGAAAGCGGTCAAGCTGGGCCTCGGGCAGGGGATAGGTGCCCTGCTGCTCGATGGGGTTCTGGGTGGCGACGACGGTGAACCGTTTGCTGAGGGCGTGCGCCTGACCGTCGATGGTGATGTGCCGCTCCTGCATGGCTTCCAGCAGGGCAGCCTGTGTCTTGGGCGGAGTACGGTTGATCTCGTCCGCCAGCAGCAGTTCGCAGAAGATCGGCCCGCGCGTCAGGGTGAAGGCCGAGGTCTGGAAGTTGAACAGGTTCGATCCGATGATATCGCCCGGCATCAGGTCCGGGGTGAACTGGATCCGTCCGTAATCCAGGCCGACGGCCCGCGCGAAGGCCTGGGCCAACAGGGTCTTTGCGGTTCCGGGCGGACCTTCCAACAGAACGTGGCCGCCAGCGAACAGGGCGGTCAGCAACAGATCGACGGCGCCGTCCTGACCGACGACCGCCTTGGCGATTTCGGTGCGGATGCGATCGGCGACCGCCTTCACCTCATTGACGTGCACGGGTCAGCTCCTGGTTCCAGCGATAGAGGTCGCCGGCCACCTGCATCAGGTCGCCGGGTGTCTTGGCCGCCTTGGCGCGCTCGGCCAAGGCGGAATAGGTCGAATGTGCGCCGGTCGTGCGGCTGACGCGGTCGAGGAAGGCGTTCAACTCATCGTCGCTCAGGCTGCGCGGGGCCCCAATGACGCGCGCGACCGCGGCCCGGACCAGCAGGGCGTAGGGGGCGGCCATATGGTGTTCGCGTTTGGCCAGCCGCACCAGCGCCGCTGTGTTGTCGGCCAGCCCGCGCTTGCCCAGCGCGATGATGCGGGCGTGGTCGCGCGCCGGACCGAACCGCACCGCCGCCTGGAACCCCGCCAGCACAGCCAGCGCCGCCAGGACCAGGGTCAGGCCCAGCAAAGGCGGCTCAAGCATCAGCCGCAACAGGCTGCGCGTGCGCTGGAACCCATGCAGGGTCAGGTCGAACACCACGGGAGAACCATCGGGCCGCAATATCTCGATCAGATCGACCGCCGTGCGGGCGCCGGCCAAGCTCTTGAGTGCAGAAGTGTCCAGGAAGTCGGAATCGGCCAGCACATAGGTGCGGGTTTCACGGTGCATGGCCAGGATGGCGTCACCCTGTTGTGTCACCACGACCGGAATCCAGGCATCGCCGCCGATGGTCCGCAGCGCCTCGATCTGTATCGGCTTGCCGAAAGACGTTCCGTTTGGGCGACGCAAAGACACGGTCGCGCGACCCTCTCGCTCGATCAGGGTCGTATCCTTGAGCAGGCCTTCCGGCAGAACCTCCAAACTGCTCTTGCCGCTGTAGGCGTTCAGCGTCCGGACCCATCCTTCATGATTGGCGTCCGGCGCCGCCACCCATTTCGGCAGGATGATCAAGGTCGGGCCATAGTGAATGATGTCGTCGATCTGCTCCGGCTTGGTCTGAACCGCAGGTGTCAGAACCAGAAGGCTGTCATCCGAAGCGTCGGTCAAAACGCCGCGATTCAGAACGACCGGGACGCCAAGGCTGCGCAATAGAACGGGCAGGGCGCCAAAGCCGGTGGAAGCCTTTGACAGGACATGGCCGCCGCCGTCGTTGCCGGACTTAAGCTCTGGCGAATAGGCCGACAGGATGCCGACGCCAGCCAGAGCCAGCACGCCGACAACCAGGACGACGATCATGGTGACAGGTGAAAAGGCGCCGCTGGCCGCCCGGGATGTCCGGCTCATGCGCGCCAGCCTTCTGGAAGAGCGAAGGCTTCATAGGCGTCGCGGCAGTCGGCGAAATCCTCAGCGTCAACGGGTGCGCCGCCAAACAGGCTGCGCTCCACGACGCGACCAATCTTCATGAAGGCCGGGCGCGCCGCCTCTGGCAGGGAGGCCATCCCTGCGATCTCGCGCGTTGTCAGGGAGATGCGCAGGGCGCGCGGTTGGTGCTTGTCGATATCCTCGACGCTGCGCAGCAGAAGCAGGTGTGCAGCCTCGGCATAGCGGCCTTCGGCGGCGAGGGCGTCCGCGCCTGCCAGTAGGTCGCGCGCCGCCTGTGCGTCAGGCCGCCACTCTGCATCAACCGCCGCCTTGGGCTTGTCAGGCTTGGCGCGCGGCCCACGCAGTTGCAGGATTTCACGGATGATGAGGTAAAGGATCGCGGCGGCCAGCAGGGCCAGACCGATCCACAGCACCCATTTGAGGGCCGGGGCGACGGCCTCCAGCATGTCGCCTATCCACTTGGGCCACTGCGGCATCTTCGGCGGCTGATAGCCGGTGCGGTCGAACTGGAACGAATCGTCACGCAGCAGCCGATCGTGCGCCTGCTGCAGGGCGTCGTCAGAGGGCCTTGCCCTATCCTGCATGATTGAACGCGGCGTGCATGAAGATGATGCAGCCATAACGGCGGTGGCCGTACAGTCAACCGTGCGTAGCGTAGCGCGCCATTTATTCCGTAAGGGAGGCGCAGGGACCGCATGACGGCGGATAATAATGCGGTCTTTTCATCCGGGCGCCGTCCTAGTTCATAGGATTAACGCGTTCGGGGGGGCGAACATGTTGCTGGTGATCGCCTTGGGCGAAACCGTTTACTGGGCGCATCGGTGTCGGCGCCTGATCATTTTGTCCTCACTGACAGCCATGATCGTTACCCTGGGGCTGTTTGCAGCGCGCCACACACATCTGGCGCAGCATTTCACCACGCCGTCGTAAATGGGAAACGCTGCGAGGGCGCTGGCGGAAGCGGTGGGATTCGAACCCACGGACGGCTCTCACCGTCGCTGGTTTTCAAGACCAGTGCCTTAAACCACTCGGCCACACTTCCTTACCGGCTGCGCTCGGTCGGGCGAACACCATAGCAGGCGAACCCCTCATTAACCAAAGCGGAAATGTCTTCTGTCACGCTGTTTTCCACGATTGTGACGAGGCGTACGGATGACAGCGGTGAGATTGATGCGCAGCGCCCTGATTTTGGGGCTGTTTTCGCTGTTGGCCGCGTGCTCCACCTTTGGCGGCGGACCCGGGGGCGGGACTATTCCCGTCGTTAACGACCCCGCGCCGATCGTTTCCGGCACCATGCGGCCCTATCAGGTGCGCGGGCGGTGGTACACGCCGAAGGAACAGCCCAACTATGAAGAGGTCGGCATGGCCTCCTGGTACGGCGACGCCTTCAACGGGCGGCCAACCTCGACCGGCGAACGCTTCAACATGCATGAGCTGACCGCCGCCCATAAAACCCTGCCTTTGCCGGGGTTGGTCGAGGTGACCAATCTGGAGAACGGGCGCCGGGTCGTCGTGCGCATCAATGATCGGGGGCCGTTCGTGGATGGCCGGATCATCGACCTGTCGCGCGGCGCGGCTCAGGAATTGGGCATGATTTCCCAGGGCGTCGGACGTGTTCGGGTTCGCTATCTGGGCCAGGCGCCGCGGCTGGGCGGCGGCGTGGTGTTGCAGCAGGCTGAGGTGCGCCCTGCACGGACGCCGCCTGCGTCCCAACCTGTGCCCTATACGGCCATCGCTGCTGCGTCTCCGCCCATTGTCGCGCCGCCGCCTATGGCGCAAACTGGGGGCGTGTGGGTGCAGGCCGGGGCCTTCGCTGATCCGCGGGCTGCCCGCCGAATCGCTCAGCGCTTGGGTGATCGCGCGACGGTTCAGCCGACGAACAGCGGCGGGCGAGAGCTGTACCGTGTCGTTGTCGGCCCCTGGGAGGATGCAACCGCCGCCGAAAGCGCCCGTCAGGCCGTTGTGGCGCGGGGATATGCAGACGCCCTGTTGATATCCAGCCGCTAAGGCTTGCCTCCCGCGCCGGGGTCGCCATTGTGCGCGCGTGACCCGTGGAAAATTCATAAGCTTTGAAGGCGGCGAAGGCGCCGGCAAGTCGACGCAGGTCGGACGCCTGATGACGCGCCTGCAGGCTGTGCTAGGCGAGCGCAATGTGGTGCGGACCCGCGAGCCCGGCGGCTCCAAAGGCGCGGAGGTGATCCGCAATCTGGTCGTGGCCACCGACGCCGAGCCCTGGTCCGCCATGACAGAGACCTTGCTGATGTACGCCTCGCGGTCTGACCATCTGGAGCAGACCATCCGGCCTGCACTGGCGGCCGGCGACTGGGTGATCTGTGACCGGTTCGCCGATTCCAGCCGCGCCTATCAAGGCGCAGGCGGCGGCGTGGCCCAGAGCTTCATCGAGCAGATTGATGCGGGCGTGGTGGGCGCGGACCAACCCGACCTGACGCTGGTGTTCGACCTGCCTGTGGAGGTCGGTCTGGAACGGGCGTTTGGGCGCGGTTTGTTCGAAACGCGGTTTGAATCCAAGGGGCTGGAGTTCCATCAGCGTCTGCGCGAGGGCTTCCTGCGGATTGTTGAAGCCAATCCCCAGCGGTGTGTTCTGATAGACGCCGTCGGCACGCTGGAGGAGGTCGAGGAACGGGTCTGGCGCGCGGTTGAGGATCGGCTGCTGTGAGCGACGAACATCCCCGCGACCGGTTCGATCTGATCCCCGACGCGGCGGCGGAAGAGGCGTTTCTGGACGCCTTGCAGCGGGGGCGTCTGCATCACGCCTGGCTGTTGTGCGGGGTCGAGGGAACCGGGAAGGCGACCTTCGCCTATCGGGCGGCCAGGCGACTGTTGGGCGCGGCGCCTGATCCTGCGCGCGGACCCTTGGGCGCACGGCGCGATGATCCGGTCAGCCGGTTGATCTCGGCCCAGGCGCATCCCGATCTGCTGGTGCTGGAACGCCTGGTCGAGGGCGGCAAGGTCAAGAAGTCGATCTCGGTCGACCAGTCGCGCGAACTGCCGGAATTCTTCTCCAAGAGCCCGTCCCAGGCCCAGCACCGGGTGGCCATCATTGATGCCGCCGATGACTTGAATATCAACGCAGCCAACGCCTTGTTGAAGGTTCTTGAGGAACCGCCTGAGAGTGGCGTGCTGTTCCTGGTGACCCATGCGCCGGGGCGTCTGCTGGCGACCATCCGGTCTCGCTGCCGTCGTCTGAGCTTTCCGATCTGGACGCCTGAGCGTCTGGAGACCCTGGTGCGCAACCGCACGGGCGCCGATATCGAAGACGCTGAACATGCCGCCGCCATGGCGGGCGGATCTCCCGGCGCCGCCCTGGCTCTGGCCGCTGGAACCACATTCGAGATGGACCAACTGGCGCGCCAGTGGGTGGCGGGCGACATCGATCGCACCGAAGCCTTGTCCATCGCAGACAAGTTCCGCGGCGCCGAGGGGCAGGATCGGTTCGAGGTCCTGATGGGTCGGCTGATCGCGGCGGTGCGGATGCGGGCGCTGAACAGCGGGCCGGGACGCGGCAATCGCTGGGCCGAGCTGTGGGAGCGGCTGCAGCCGCTGCCGGACCGGGCGGCGGGGTTGAACCTGGACCGGGGCGATGTGCTGGCGGGGGCGCTGGCGGACCTGCGGCGGACGCGGGCGCAAGAAGAAAGACTGGGCTGAATGCTGATCGACAGCCATGTGAACCTGCACGCGCCCCAGTTCGACGAGGATCGCGATGCGGTCATAGAACGCGCGCGGGCGGCGGGCGTGCAGCTTATGGTCGAGATCTCCGACAAGCTGACGACCTTCGAGGCGACCCACGGCATCGCCCTGGCGCACGACGACATCTGGTGCACGGTCGGCGTCCATCCGCATGAGGCCAAGGATGCCGCGGACCTGACGGCGCAGACCCTGATCGAACTGGCCGACCGGCCCAAGGTCGTGGGCATTGGCGAGTGCGGCCTGGATTTTCACTACGACTTCAGCCCGCGCGACATTCAGGCGGCGGTGTTCCGCCAGCATGTGAAGGCGGCGCGAGAAACCGGCCTGCCGCTGGTCATCCACACGCGTGAGGCCGATGAGGTGATGACGGAAATCCTGCGCGAGGAACATGCCGCTGGGCCGTTTCGGATGCTGATGCACTGCTACACCAGCGGCGCGGAACTGGCGAAGACGGCGGCTGAGCTGGGCGCCTGGTTTTCGGTCTCCGGCATTGCCACCTTCAAGGCGGCTGAGGATGTGCGGGCGGTCATCCGCGACATGCCGGCTGATCGGATCATCGTGGAGACGGACTGCCCCTATCTGGCGCCGATCCCGCATCGCGGCCGTCGGAACGAGCCGGCCTATGTCGGTCATGTGCTGGACAAACTGGCTGAAATCAGAGGCTGGAGCCCTAAAGACGCCGACCAGCGCACGACCGATGCATTTTTCAGCCTTTTTGACCGGATACCTAGACCGGCATGAGCTTTGAAGTCGTCATTCTGGGCAGCGGATCATCGGGCGGCGTGCCGCGTGGCGACGGAGACTGGGGCGCTTGTGATCCTGCCGAGCCGAAGAACCGGCGCACGCGCTGTTCCATGCTGGCGAGAAAGACCGGGCCGGACGGCGTGACCAATGTGCTGATCGACACCTCGCCAGACCTGCGGGAGCAGATGCTGGCCAGCGGAACCCGCCACGTTGACGCGGTTCTTTACACCCACGACCACGCCGACCAGACGCACGGGATCGATGACCTGCGCACCTTCGCGGCGCGGGCGCGCAAGCGGATACCGGCGTGGATGGATGCCGTGACCCATGCGTCGCTGACCTATCGGTTCGACTACATCTTCGAGACCAAGTTTGGCTATCCGCCGCTTCTGGACGGCCAGATCATTCCGCCTCACGGCACGCCCTGGTCTGTCGACGGGGCGGGCGGGGCTGTGCCGGTCGTCACCTTCGATCAGGCGCATGGGCCGATTCGTTCAGTCGGTTATCGATTGGGCGACGTGGCCTATTCCAGCGACGTGTCCGACCTGGATGATGCGGCGATCAAGGCGGTGGCGGGATGCCAGGTCTGGATCGTGGACGCGCTGCGCTACACGCCGCATCCGACCCATGCCCATCTGGACCGCGCGTTGGAGTGGATTGCCGCCGCAGATGTCGAGCGCGCCGTGCTGACGAACCTGCATATCGACATGGATTACAAGCAACTGTCGGCAATTGTTCCACCGAATGTCGAGGTTGCTTTCGACGGCTGGAGCCGACGGGTCGGGTAGGGCGTCGACCTGGCGGCGAAAAAAAGCAGTCCAATGAGTTTAATGAGTCTATTGGCCGAGGATTTCAAAGACCGGAGCATCAGCCTAACACGGCCTGAAGCGATGCGAGGATGATTGGCGATGTGTTGGAATAATTCGTGGAATCTTAATGACTTCGGGTGGCGAATTAGGAGAGTTGGCGGGTTTCGGTCGGTGTGGCCCTCTCCCTCGTTCCGTCACCCTCGGGCTTGACCCGAAGATGAGGTCGGAGCCGTATTCAGTCCGCTCCTGCCTTGTGTGCCTTCCAGTCGAACAGTTCTTCCAGCACCTGAATGGCCTGGCCGCGTTCTGAGGTCAGGTCCGGGTCGCGGTTCATGATCAGGCGGGCGTCGTCGGCGGCGGCCAGCATCAGACTGCGGTGCCGGATCGGATCGGCGAAACGATAGGCGGGGAAGCCGCTCTGTTTCAGGCCCAGAGGATCGCCGCCGCCCCGCAGGCGGAAGTCTTCCTCGGCGATCTCGAAGCCGTCCTCGGTGCGGCGAAGGGTCTCCAGACGTTCCTTGGCCGTTTCCCCGAGCGCGCCGTCCTGACCGCCGTACAGCAGGATGCAGGAACTGGCCTTGGCGCCCCGGCCCACGCGGCCTCGCAACTGGTGCAGCTGGGCCAGGCCGAAGCGGTCGGCGTGTTCGATGACCATGATCGAGGCGTTGGGCACGTCCACGCCCACCTCCACGACGGTTGTGGCGACCAGCACGGGAATCCGCCCGTCCGCAAAGTCGGCCATGACGGCCTCGCGCTCGGCGCCGGGCATCTGGCCGTGGGCCAGTCCCACCTCGACATTCAGCAGACGACGCAGGTCATCGGCGCGGTCCACGGCGGCGGCCAGGTCGATGGCTTCGGATTCGGCGACCAGCGGACAGATCCAGTAAGCCTGCGCCCCGCTTTCGACGGCGGTCTTCAGCCGGGCGGCGACTTCGCCGATGCGGGCAAGCGGCAGGACAGCGGTCGTGACGGGCGTGCGGCCGGGCGGTTTCTCGGTCAGGCGGCTGACCTCCAGTTCGCCGTACTGGGTCAGCTCCAGCGTGCGCGGGATGGGGGTCGCCGACATGGTCAGCAGGTGGACGGCGCCGATGCGGGGGTCGCCCTTGGCCTGAAGCCGCTGGCGTTCGTTGACGCCGAAACGGTGCTGTTCGTCGATGACGGCCAGGGCCAGCTGGTCGAAACGAACGGCGTCCTGAAACAGGGCGTGGGTGCCGATGGCGATCTGGGCCTGACCCGAGACCAGGGCCGCCAGCTTCTCGCGCCTTTGGCCATTGGTGTCGCGCCCGGTCAGCAGCACGGCGGTGACGCCAGCCGCCGCCAGCATCGGGCCGAGTTTTTCATAGTGCTGGCGCGCGAGGATTTCGGTCGGGGCCATCAGGGCGGACTGGAAGCCGCTGGAGGCCGCATCGACCAGGGCGAGCGCGGCGACGGCGGTCTTGCCCGAGCCGACGTCGCCCTGCAGTAGCCGCCCCATCTGCTGGCCGGACGCCAGATCGCGGCGGATTTCCGCGACCGCCTGGGCCTGGGCATTGGTCAGCTGGAAGGGCAGGGCCTGAAGCAGATGCTCGGACGCTGCGCCCGGTGCGATGACCGGGGCCTGTTTGATTTCACGCGCGCGACGGCGGCGGGCCAGGGCCAGTTGGTGAGCCAGAAACTCGTCATAGGCCAGACGTTGGCGCACCGGCGCGTCGGGCGTCAGGTCCAGTTCGCCAGTCGGCGCATGAAGGGCGTCAAGCGCGGCGCGCCAGCCCAGCCAGTTCTGCTTCTTCAGCCAGGCGGCGTCCTGCCATTCCGGCAGGTCGGGGGCGGCGGGCAGGGCGGTCTGAACCAGTTTGCGCAGCTGGCGGGAGGTCAGGCCCTGTGTCGCGGGATAGACCGGCTCTGACGATGGGATGTCCGTCGCCTTTTCCACCGTTACGATGTCGGGGTGGACGATCTGGACCTCGCCGTTGAAGCGTTCGACCTTGCCGGAGACCAGTCGTGTCTCGCCGCGCGGCAAAAGGCGGTCGACATGCTGGGCCGAGCCCCCGAACCAGACCATGTGGACGAAGCCGGTCGGATCACTGGCCCGCACCTTCAAAGGCGCGCCGGGGCGGCTGGGGACGAACATCCGGTCGATGGTCACTTCGAAGACGCCGACCTCGCCATCGACGGCGGTCGCGGCCTGCATCGGACGGCGCACGATGACGCCAGAGGGGCTCAGGAAGGCAAGGTCACGCACCAAGGGCCCCGCGACCTTTTGCACCAGCGGCAGGACGCGAGGACCCACGCCCTTCAGTGTGGAGACCTCGGCGAACAGGGGAAAGAGAATCTGCGGACGCATCGCCGTGAACATAGCGTGACCATCACGGGTGGCGAAGTGGCTCCGGGGACGCTATTTGACCCAACCTGTTTGAAAGTCTGGACCGGGCAAGGATTCTTGTGGCCGAAATCGACGCGCGTCCCCCAAGCGAAAGTGGCGACGAAATGACCCCCGAACGCCGGCAGCGGCTGGGCCGCATTCAGTTCCGCTCGTGGCGGCGGGGCTTCCGTGAGGCCGACATGGTGCTGGGCCCGTTCTCGGATCAGGTGGCGCCGACCCTGAGCGACGCCGAACTGGATGAGTATGAGCGGCTGATCAATGAAGAGGATCAGTGGCTTTACGGCTGGATCATCGAACGTGATCCCACACCGCCCGAGTTCGAGACGCCGGTGATGGCCAAGGTGCGGGCCTTCATGCGTGCGCATGTGGCCGCCGAGGTCAGCAAGGGGATCGGCTGATGGATGCGCAGGTGCATCGGACCGACGCGGAGCTGGGCGGCGCGCCGGAAGGTCTGGACGCCCTGATCGTCGCCGAACGGGTCAAGGAGTCGGGTGGCGTCGGCCTGTTCGTCGCACGCGATTATCAGCGGTCCGGGGCATTCGTTCAGGCGTTTCAGTTCTTCACGCAAGATATTGAAGTGCTGGACTATCCGGCATGGGATTGCCTGCCTTACGACCGGCTTAGCCCAACAGCCGGGATCGCCGCCCAACGCATGGCGACCCTGACGCGGCTGGCCCAGCGCAAGCCAGACGATGCGCCGGTTCTGGTGGTCACCACGGTGTCGGCGGCCATGCAACGCACGCCGCCCCGGTCGGTGACGACGCTGGCGGGTTTCGACGCCAAGGTCGGGCGTGATCTGGATATCCAGGCGCTGGAGCGGTACTTCGCCGCCAATGGCTATGTCCGCGCCTCGACCGTATCCGAGCGCGGCGAATTCGCGGTGCGCGGCGGGGTGGTGGATGTCTTCCCGCCCGGCTTCGCCGAGCCGGTGCGTCTGGACATGTTCGGCTCCGAGCTGGAATCGATCCGCACCTTTGATCCTGAAACCCAGCGTTCGACCGGACAGATGAAGGCGGTCGCCCTGGCGCCTGTGTCCGAGGCCCTGCTGGACAAGGAAGCCATCTCGCGGTTCCGCACAGGATACCTGAACCTGTTCGGGGCGCCGGGCGATGACCCGCTGTACGCCACCATCAGCGAAGGGGCGCGACGCCAGGGCATGGAGCAGTGGCTGCCGCTGTTCTACGACGGGCTGGACACCCTGTTCGACTACCTGCCGGATCAGGCGCAGGTCTTCTTGGACAATCAGGTCGAGACGGCGCGCAGCGAGCGCTGGGATCTGGTCGCTGACGCCTATGAGGCGCGGGCTGAGGCCGCCAAGACCAAGGGCGGGGCCAGCGCCAATCGCGCCCTGCCGCCAAAACGGCTGTATCTGGACGAAGGCGACTGGAACCAGGCCCTGGCCGGTCGTGCTGTGCGGCGCTTCACGCCCTTCTCCAGCGGTGGAGAGGATGCAGGCGGACGGCTGGGTCGCACGTTCGGCGCGGAGCGGGCCCAGGACAGCGTCAATCTGTTCGAGGCCGTCGCTGCCCATGCCCAGGCGCTGAAAAGCGAGGGCAAGCGGGTTCTGTTCGCGTCGTGGACAGAGGGCTCGTCCGACCGTCTGGCGACCATGCTGGCGGACCACGGGCTGGATCACATCGTCGCCGTGCGCGACTGGGACGACGTCCAGAACGCGCCCAAGGACATCTATCTGCGCGGCGTGCTGCCGGTGGAGCATGGGTTCGTCACCGACGACGTGGCGGTGATCTGTGAGACGGACATCCTGGGCGATCGTCTGGCGCGGCCAAGGAAGAAGCGGCGGGCGTCGAACTTCCTGGCCGAGGCTTCCGCTCTGACGACCGGCGATCTGGTCGTGCACCTGGATCACGGCATCGGGCGGTATGAGGGGCTGAAGACGCTGGACATCCAGCAGGCGCCGCACGACTGCCTGGAGCTGTTGTACGCCGGTGAGAGTAAGCTCTATCTGCCGGTTGAAAACATTGATCTTCTGACCCGATACGGCTCGGACTCGGAAGGCGCGCAGCTGGACCGGCTGGGCGGCGCTGGCTGGCAGGCGCGCAAGGCCAAGGCCAAGGAACGCCTGCGGGCGATGGCCGAGGGGCTTATCGCGCTGGCGGCCAAACGTGCGCTGCGTGAAACCGAAGCCGTGGTTCCGCCATCCGGCCTGTTCGCCGAGTTCTGCGCCCGCTTCCCCTACGAGGAGACGGACGACCAGTTGAACGCCATCGGCGATGTGCTGGAAGACCTGGGCAAGGGCACGCCGATGGATCGCCTGATCTGCGGCGATGTCGGCTTCGGCAAGACCGAGGTGGCGCTGCGGGCGGCCTTCGTCGTGGCCATGACGGGCCAGCAGGTGGCCATTGTCGCGCCCACGACCCTGCTGGCGCGCCAGCACTTCAAGACCTTCACCGAACGCTTCGCCGGGTGGCCGGTGAAGGTGCGGCAGCTGTCGCGGATGGTGGGATCGAAGGAGGCGTCGGCGACGCGGCAGGGGCTGAAAGACGGTTCGGTCGAGATCGTCGTCGGCACCCATGCGGTGCTGTCGGAACAGGTCGGCTTCCGCGATCTGGGTCTGGTGATCGTGGACGAAGAGCAGCACTTCGGCGTCAAGCACAAGGAGAAGCTGAAGACCCTGCGCGCCGACGTGCACCTGCTGACCCTGACCGCGACGCCGATCCCGCGCACGCTGCAGATGGCGCTGTCGGGCATCCGCGAGATGTCGATCATCGCCACGCCGCCGGTCGACCGTCTGGCGGTGCGGACCTACGTCACGCCGTGGGACCCTGTGCTGGTGCGCGAGGCCCTGCTGCGAGAAAAATACCGCGGCGGTCAGGCCTATTATGTCGCGCCGCGCCTGAAGGACCTGCCGGACATCGAGAAGTTCCTGCGCGAACAGGTGCCGGAGGTGAAGTTCGTCGTGGGCCACGGCCAGATGAGCGCGACCCAACTGGAGGAGGTCATGAGCGCCTTCTACGACGGCGAATATGACGTGCTGGTCTCGACCACCATCGTGGAGAGCGGGCTGGATATTCCCACGGCCAACACGCTGGTGGTGCACCGCGCCGACATGTTCGGCCTGGCCCAGCTTTATCAGATCCGCGGACGGGTCGGGCGTTCCAAGGCGCGCGCCTTCGCCTATCTGACCACCGATGCGGTCAAGCCGATGACCCTGTCGGCCGAGCGGCGGCTGCAGGTGCTGCAGTCGCTGGATAATCTGGGGGCCGGGTTCCAACTGGCCAGCCACGATCTGGATCAGCGCGGCGGGGGCAATCTGCTGGGCGATGAACAGTCGGGCCATATCCGCGAGGTCGGCGTCGAACTGTACCAGCAGATGCTGGAGGACGCAGTCGCCGAACTGCGCGAGAACGGCGAGCCGGGTTCAGTGGATCGTGGCTGGTCGCCGTCGATCAACGTCGGCGCTTCTGTTCTGATTCCAGAGAACTACGTCCCAGACCTGAATGTGCGTCTAAGCCTTTATCGACGCCTGTCCGACGCCGAGCAGGCCGAGGATCGCGAAGCCCTGGCTGCTGAACTGATCGACAGGTTCGGCCCGCTGCCGGACGAGGCGCAGCAACTGCTGAAGATCGTCGGCATCAAGGCGAACTGCCGCAAGGCCTGCATCGAGAAAATCGACATCGGCCCGCGCGGCGCCGTGCTGACCCTGCGTGACAACAGTTTCCCCAACCCCGTCGGGCTGGTGGGGCTGATCCAGAAGAACCAGGCGTTCTGGAAGATCAGGCCGGATCAGAAGATCGTGGTGTCAGGCGACTGGCCGACGGCAGAGGACCGGCTGAAGGTGGCGGAACGGATCACGGCCGACCTGGCCCGGGTGGCGGGGGCGTAGGCGCCCCGCCTGCGGTTGATCTAGCGCGTCTGTTCGAACAGATCGGCGGACGCGCGTTCCAGCAGGGCGCCGGGGGCTTCGCCTTCGCGCATTTCAGCGACGCCCACATCGAACTCGGCCACGAAGGGCGAGCGCTCGGAGCCGGCGTCGAAAGCGGTGCAGCCGATGACGGCGGCGATCCGTTCAGCGGCCAGCCGGGCCTGGGCGGCATGGGTGGCGGGCAGAGCCAGGGCGAACACTTCCTTGGCCAGACGCGCGGGCGTGTCCTCTATGCGGACCAGACGCGACACCATCGCCCCGATCTGCGGCATGGCCCGATCCAGCCAACTGCCCTGGCGCGCCCAGGCGACGGCCTCGGTTTCTCGAACACGCAGGACGCAGACCGACAGGGGACGGCGGCGCGCGCGGGCGCCTTCGGCGATGCGGCCCAGGTGGGCGGCGAACAGCTCAGGCGTGAACAGGCCCGTCGTCGGGTCCATCACATCCAGGCTTCGCACCGAATCCAGCGCCCGGCGGATCGACAGGTGGCGACGGTGGGCCGCCGCCAGCGCCAGAAGACGCTCGGCCGTCTCATCCTCGGGCGTGTCGGCGGCTGAGACATCGGCGAACCCGCGATTGAACAGCTCCGACAACCCCATCTCGGTCTGGCCCCGCAGATAGAGCATCAGGGGAATGTGATAGAGGCGGGTGTTCCGCTTCATGCCCGAGGCGATGGATAGGGCAGGGGCGTGATCCTCCGCCCCCCACAGGACGGCGGCGTCGAACGGACTTTCGTGCAGATAGTCGAAGGCGGTGTAAGGCGTCGGCGCAGCGATCACCTCGACCCCCTGGGCGGTCAGAAGATTGGACAGGGCCAGGAAGCGCCGGTCCGCCGACCCGGCCGCCAGGATGCGCAAGGGGGCCTCGTCGTCCGGGCGGGCGGTCAGATCGACGCCGCGCAGGGAGAAGGTCGTGGTGCGGAGGTGATATTCCTCTTCGGCGATGGAGGCGCGGACCAGCTGCTCCAGCCGCAGGGCGGCCTGAGCTGGGTGCGGCGGCGCGGACATGACCAGATCAGCGCCTTCGATGGTGTCAGGTCTTGCACCGACGACCAGAACCGGAAGGCGGCGCGGTTCGGCGGCGGCGCGCAGGCGCAGGGCCGCGTCAGGCGCAAAAGAAGCGATGTCGATGATGGCCGCTTCCAGGGGGAAGTCCTGCAGCGTGGCGGCGGCGGAAGCCAGATCGCGGGCGGTCACGGTGCGCCAGCCCAGCGCATCCAGTCCCTCGGCCAGCGGCCCGATCCGACCGTCATCGGCCGCCAGGATCAATACACGCGCGTCGAAAGCCAAGCAGATCGTCTCCAGGGGACGCCCCCGTCCCAACGCGCCCATACCGCCTGGACCGCGCGCGGACCATAGGGATGCTATGCTTAAGGAAGTTATGTCGTGGACGAACGTCCCAATACGGGAACATTCACGCGGTTGCGACTTCCTTGAGCGCGGGAATCCGCTAGGTTCCGCCGCTTGGCGTAACGGTTGTGGGGACCGGCTTGAGTGACAATCTGACCCGTTCGGTGCTGAAGGCACCCAGATTCTGGGGCGGCCTTGCGGTCCGGGCCTTCACGCGCAGCTGGGGCCGGGACGTGATGCTCTACACGGGCGGGGTGTCGTTCTTTGCGCTGCTGGCCGTGTTTCCCGCCATCGCCATCCTGATCGGTTTCTACAAGCTGGGCCTGTCGATCAATGAAGTCAGCGCCCAGGCGACGGCTCTGTCGGATCTGCTGCCCAGCGCTGCGCAGAACATTTTCCAGAGCGAGATCACGCGGCTGAGCAACGCCTCAGCGCGGACGGTGTCGGCCCAAAGCGCGTTCGCCCTGTTCGTCGGCGCCTATGCGGCGCACCGGGGTTTCAAGGCTCTGCTGGCCGGGCTGAACCTGATCCACGACGAGACAGAGCCGCATGGGTTCTTCAAGTTCAACCTGCTGGCGTTTTTCGTCGCCGTCTTCGCCTTTGCGCTGTTCACCGTGGTGTCGGGCGCCGTCGTGACGGTTCGGATCATGGCCCATGCCGCAAATGCAACGGGCGCGGTCGCCGAACAGGGGCGGTTCATGCCGTTCGATTCGGCCTTGCCGGCCATCGGCCTCGTGATCGGGCTGACCATGCTTTATCGCTATGCCATGAGCCATACGACGCCGGTGGCCTGGGTTCCGGCCATCACGGGCGGCGTGGTCGCAACCTGCATGTCGGTCGTGTCGTCATGGCTGTGCGCCATCTATGTCGAGCAGATCGCGCCGCTGGGCGCCACCTATGGATCGGTGGGCGCCGTGGTGGTCCTGCTGATCTGGCTGTCGTGGAACGTGAACGCCATCTTCTATGGCGGCGCATTCGCCACCGAAATGGAGATCGCCGACAAGGCCCGGCGCGTGCCCGAAGAAGCGCCCGCAGAGGTCGTCAATCTGTCCGAGCGTCGGGCGTCGCGGGTCCGCTCTCGACGGTGAGGTGCAGGACGCCGTCGATGTCCTGGATTTCGACAAGGCGTCCGTTCTTCTGGCTCATCATGAACGGCACATCGATGCGCGCCATCGGGTCGGTCGCCAGCAGGACGAAACGCACGCCCGGCGCAGCATCGGCCATGGCCTTCTGCAATTTCAGGCTGGGCGTCGGGCAGCGGTGACCGCGCGCGTCGACGATGATGGGTTGGCTCACCCCAGTTGATCCGCCAGCATCGACAGGGCGGTGCGGACGCTGGCCATGCGAATGGCGTCACGACCAATCTCGCCGAACCGTTTCTGGACGTGCGTCAGGCCCTTTGGACCCTGAGACGCGAAATGAACCAGCCCGACCGGCTTGTCGTCCGAACCGCCGCCGGGCCCCGCGATGCCGGTGACCGAGACGCTGATTTCTGCGCGGGAGTTGGAGACGGCGCCTTCGGCCATGGCTCGCGCGGTTTCTTCCGACACCGCGCCGTGGGCCATCAGCGTGGTCTGGCGGACGTCCAGCATCTGGCTCTTGGCCTCATTGCTGTAGGTGACGAAGCCCCGGTCGAGCGCAGAAGAGGAGCCGGGAACGGCGGTAAGGGCCGAGGCGACCAGACCGCCCGTACAGCTCTCGGCTGTGGCCAGCATCAATCCTCGCGCGGTTGACGCCGCGACAATCTGTTGCGCCAGTTGCTGAATGTCATCGGGGAACATGTGCTTTTCATAATCGCCGAACCGGGTTCTAACCAGAGGCATGACCGATTTCGTGGACGCTCCAACGCCAGTCTCGGAAATGAAACGGGACCGGTCGACACCGATCCTGTTCGCCGTCGCCATCTTCACCTCGGCCTGTCTGGTCTTCGTGGTTCAGCCCATGGTGACCAAGCTGGTGCTGCCGACGCTGGGCGGTTCGCCGTCGGTGTGGAACGCGTCGATGGTCTTCTTCCAGACCGCATTGCTGGCGGGATATGGCTATGCCCACCTGCTGCAGCGGATCGGGTCGATCCGAACCCAGGTCATGGTGCATGTGGGCCTGCTGTTGCTGGCGGCCCTGTTCCTGCCGCTGAAGATCAACGGCCTGTTGGGCGATCCTGACCCGGCGGCGCCCGTGGCCTGGCTGCTGGGCACGCTGGCCCTGTCGATCGGAGCCCCGTTCGCCATCCTGTCGGCGACCGCGCCCCTGTTGCAGGCCTGGTATGCGCGGGTGCGGGCGGCCCACGCCGACGGCAAAAACCCGTATGTCCTCTATGCGGCGTCCAATCTGGGCAGCTTCCTGGCCTTGCTGGCCTATCCGGTGCTGATCGAGCCGCTGGCCAGCCTGTCGGGACAGCGCTGGGGGTGGAGCGGCGGCTACGCCCTGTTCCTGCTGATGGTGATCGGCTTGTCGCTGGTGGTGTGGCGGCGGCGTGCGGAGGCGGCGCCCGAACCCGCCAGGTTGGCCGTCAGCCCGCCGATCTCATGGCGGGAGAAGGGTATGCTGGTCCTGCTGGCGGCAGCGCCGTCCAGCCTGATGCTGGGCGTGACCGCGCACCTGTCGACCGATGTGGCCTCGGCGCCCTTCCTTTGGGTCATCCCATTGGCGCTGTATCTGCTGACCTTTGTCATCGCCTTCCAGTCGCGGCCATTCATCCCGCCGCACATAGGTCTGGCGTTCCACGGGGCGGCGGCGGCCCTGTGCGCGGCGATGATCGCGTTTCGCACCGGCGAGTGGGCGCTGGTGTTCTTCGTCAATCTGGCGGCCTTCTTCTTCACAGCCCTGATGTGCCACCAGCGTCTGGCGGCGCGACGGCCAGCCCCCGATCGCCTGACCGAATTCTATCTGCTGCTGTCGTTCGGCGGCGTCGTCGGGGGCGTGTTCAACGCCCTGATCGCGCCCGTCATCTTCAACATGGTCTGGGAGTATCCGATCGTCCTGGTCGCAGCGGTCCTGTTGCGCCCGTGGGGACGCGACGCCTTCAAGCCGTGGCAGATCATCTGTTTCCTCGGCGCGCTGGCCATCGCACTGGCGCCGCCGATTCTGCTGGAGATCATGCGCTACAATCCCGATTTCAGGGCCATGGTCCCCGCGGGCGAGACGCCCCGGATTGCGCAGGGCATTCTGGGCATCGCTGCCGTCATCGCGTTTCTTGTGCGGGATCGGGCGCTGCTGTTCGCCATTGCGCTGGCGACCATGGTCTGGTCGGGGCTGCATATCGCGCGCGGCTATGACTGGGATCTGACGGAGCGCAGCTTCTTTGGCGTGATGCGCGTGGCGACGACGCAGGATCAGGCTCTGGGCGGACGGATCCATGTGCTGATGCACGGCACGACCCTGCATGGCGCCCAGTCGATGGAGGCTTCGCACCGGTGCGCGCCCACCCTCTACTACGCCAAAAGCACGCCTCTGGGGCAGTCGGCGCTCAAGACCCAGGAACGCCATCCCGAGGGCGCCGTGATCGGCGTTGTGGGGCAGGGATCGGGCGCCATGGCCGCCTATAAACGGGCCGAGGACCGGCTGACCTTCTTCGAAATCGACCCGATGGTGGACCGCCTGTCACGGGATCCCAAGTGGTTCAGCTTCATCAATGGCTGCGCCGATGGTCCCGTTCGCACGGTTCTGGGCGACGCCCGTCTGACGATGGAGCGGGAGCCCGCGGGAACCTATGACCTGCTGGTCATCGACGCCTTCACGTCTGACGCCGTGCCGACACACCTGCTGACGGTCGAGGCGATCAAGGGCTATCTGCGTCTGCTTAAACCCGACGGGGTCGTGGTGCTGCACCTGTCGAACCGGAACCTTGAGATCACTCTGCCCGCAGAGGCGGCGGCCCAGGCGCTGAACGTCCCGAACCTGCATCAGATCTATTTCGAACGTAAGGACGGGCCAGGCATGTCCGAGGCCTCGACCGAAGCGCTGATCATCGGCAAATCTGAAGCCGCACTTGCCCCCTATCGCGCGGATGGGCGCTGGCGGACGCTGGAGCGGACAGACGTTCGTCCGTGGACGGACGACTACGTCAATCTGTTCGGTTCATTGCTCCGGCAATGGAAGATGGCGGCGCGTTAAAGCGCCTGCGGCGCGGGCATGTCGACAGTCGCGACGGCCTGCGCCGCCATGCCTTCGCCGCGTCCGGTGAAGCCCAGGCCCTCGGTCGTGGTCGCCTTGACGCTGACGGCGTCGAGCGGCAGGGCCAGAATGGCGGCGATCCGCTCACGCATGGCCTGACGATGC
Source organism: Brevundimonas nasdae (assembly GCF_019395145.1). Lineage (NCBI taxonomy): Bacteria > Pseudomonadati > Pseudomonadota > Alphaproteobacteria > Caulobacterales > Caulobacteraceae > Brevundimonas > Brevundimonas nasdae. The sequence continues at coordinate 1,271,322 of NZ_CP080034.1, read as the reverse complement.
GGCTTCACCTTGGGCTGTTCGCAGATCAGGGTGACGTCGACATTGATGATGCGGCCGCCGCGCGCCGTCACCAGTTCGGCGGCGTGTTGCAGGAAGCGGTCGGACGCTGCGCCCTTCCACTTCGGATCGCTGGGCGGGAAATGATCACCGATGTCGCCCTCGGCGATGGCGCCGAGCAGGGCGTCGGTCAGAGCGTGCAGACCCACATCCGCATCGGAATGGCCGATCAGGGTCTGGTCATGCGCAACTTCGACGCCGCAGAGCCAGACCGAGCCGCCGGGCCCCCAGCGGTGAACATCATAGCCGGAGCCGATGCGGGTCTGACGGGGCAGCAGGGCCTCGGCCATGGCGAAATCCTCAGGGTAGGTCAGTTTCATCAGCCGCTGGTCGCCCTCGATCAGGACGACGCGTCCGCCGTTGCGTTCGACGACGACGGCTTCGTCGGTTGGCGCATCTGCGCCGGTCCAGGCGGCGTAGGCGGCCTCGATGGTCTGTCGGCGGAAGGCTTGCGGCGTCTGGGCGCGCCACAGGCCCTCGCGTTCGACCACGCCCGCCATCCGGCCGTTTTCGCCACGGCGCAGGCTGTCGGCCACGGGCAGGGCGGGCAGGGCGCCGTCGGCTTCATTCAGGGCGCCCACCAGACGCTCTATGACGGCCTGGGACAACAGGGGGCGCGCGGCGTCGTGGATCAGGACCGGCTGGTCGGCCGGGCAGGTCAGGGCGGCCAGGCCGGCACGAACAGAATCGGCCCGTGCAGCCCCGCCGTCCACGCTTCGCCAGTTGGACAATCCGGCCAGAACATCGGCGGCGCGCGCGTCTTCGCCGGGGGCGACCACGATCACGACCTCATCAGCGCCGGCGTTCAGCAGGGCCTCGACCGACCAGCGCAGGACAGGCTTGCCGCCCAGTGCGCGCCACTGCTTGTCGCCGCCCGCGCGCGAGCCGGAACCAGCCGCAACGATAATGCCTGAAAACCTCATGGCGGCCTTACTAATGCGCGATGCTGAAAAGGTCAGCGCTTTTCAGCGAAACCATCAAACCGCCGCTGTCAGGCTTGACGAACCCGGTCCCAATGCGGCGAAAGGCGGAAATGGCGAAGACCCTACAGATCGGCGATGTGACGGTGCCCGGACAGGTGCTGATGGCGCCCATGACCGGCATCACAGATCTGCCGTTCCGTGTCCTGGCCTCGAAGCTGGGCGCCGCCTATGTCGCGACCGAAATGGTGGCGGCCAAGGAGTTGGCGCGCGCACGGCCTGACGTGGTGCGTCGGGCGGCTGTCGGCGCAGGTCTGCCGCTGACGGTCATCCAGCTGGTCGGACGTGACCCGGATCAGATGGGCGAGGGGGCGCGGATGGCCGAAAAGGCGGGCGCCGACATCATCGACCTGAACTTCGGCTGTCCGGCAAAGGAGGTCACGGGATCGGCCGCAGGCTCGGCCCTGATGCGGACCCCCGATCTGGCGTGCCGGATCATGGCGGCGGCGGTTGCGGCGACCAGCCGTCCGGTGACGGTCAAGATGCGCCTGGGCTGGGATGACGACAGCAAGAACGCCGCCGAACTTGCCAGACGCGCCCAGGACATCGGCGTCAAGGCGGTGACGGTCCACGGCCGCACGCGCAAGCAGTTCTATACGGGTCGGGCGGATTGGGACGCTGTCGGCGCGGTCAAGTCGGCGGTCGAAATCCCCGTCATCGTCAACGGCGACATCATTACGGCGGAAGAGGCGCGTGAAGCCCTGGACCGTTCTGGCGCGGACGGCCTGATGTTGGGGCGCGGGGTCTATGGCCGCCCATGGCTGGCGGCCCACCTGGAGCGGGCGCTGATCGACGGCGTCGCCTTGGCCGAACCTGACGTGGATGAGCGGTTGCAGATCGTGATCGAGCATCTGCGGGCGTCGGTCGCCTTCTATGGGATGCCGCTGGGACTTCGCATGTTCCGCAAGCACCTGGGTTGGTACATCGAGCAGGCGCCATGGCCGACCGATCCGCAACACCGTCGCGAGGCAAAGGCAAGAATTTGCCGCCTTGATGATCCAGAGGCTGTTGAGCGAGAGATTGCTCAGCTTTGGCGGCGAAATTTGCTGAAATCCGGCAACTCTGTTGTTGAAAGCGCGACACAGGTGGGGGAAACTGCTGTGGCATGACGGATACGCCTCCCCCTGTGAGCTCCTTGCCCGACCTGGTGTCGGACGATGAGTCGTTCTGGGGGCGGTTGCAGGGTGAACGTGCGCGGGCCCTGTTTGGGCTGGCCTATGTCATCGCCGTCGTCATCACCGCAGCGACCATCTGGCTGGTGGCGGTGGCGCCCAGTGCGATTTCGGGCGGTGAAGGTTCGATCGGCAGCCAACTGGTGCTGTATGTCCTGATCGGCAACCTGTTCCTGATATCCGGTCTGGCCTTTCTGGTCGGACGACGTGTCTTCGCCCTGGCCCGAAGCACCAATGAGGCGGGCTCGCGTCTGCACCTCAGGTTCGTCACGCTGTTCTCGATGGTGGCGGTGATCCCGTCGGTGCTGATCGCCCTGGTCTTCGGCATGCTGGTGACGCGCGGCGTCGATCAGTGGTTCAGCCAGAACGTCCAGGCCTCGGTCGAAAACGGCGCCATCGTCGGGCGGGCCTATATCGACGACGTGTCGGGGACTATGGACTCCGACCTGGTGATCATCGCCGACCAACTGACCGGCGCCCGCAGCCTGTTCGACAACCGCATCCGCTTCAACGACGCGCTGCAGCAGATCGGCGACATCTTCGGCTATCCGGCGGTCTATATTCTCAACAGCAAGGGCGAGGTTCTGGCGCGCGGCGAGTCCGCCAAGGCGCCGCCCTATCTGGCCCCCCCGCGCTCCGAGCTGGAAGCCGCAGCCGAGGGCGGCAAGCCGCCGCAGCAGGTCACGGAGCATCCGGACGCTGTGCGCTCGATCATCGCCCTGCCTGCCTATGGCGACGCCTATCTCTATTTGGTGAGGCCCCTGCAGGAGGGGTTGGTGGCGCGGATGAATGCGTCAAGCCAGTCCATCGTCGCCTATCGTGAGGCGCAGGAAAGCCGGGCGCGGATTCAGTCGGCCTTCATCCTCAGCTATCTGGAGACGGCGCTGCTGGTGCTGGTGGGGGCGGTCTGGCTGGGCATGTCGGCGGCCAGCAGCATATCGGCGCCGATCGGGCGTCTGGTGAAGGCGGCGGGCCAGGTGGCGGGCGGCGACTTCACCGCGCGGGTCGACAGTCATGGCGCGCCTGCCGAGGTGGCGACCCTGTCTGAAGCCTTCAACCGCATGACCAGCGATCTGCAGGCCCAGCAGACGGCGCTGAAGGACGCCAGCGAAGAGGCGCAGGATCGAAGCAAGTTCATTGAAACCGTTCTGTCCGGCGTCAGCGCGGGGGTGATCGGTCTGGATCGGCTGGGGCGCGTATCCGCCATCAACGAAAGCGCTCTGCAACTGCTGCACATCGAAGAGGCCGAGGTGCTGGGTCATGAGCTTGGCGGCCTGTCGCCTGAACTCAGCGACCTGGTGCGCCGCGCAGAGGCCCATATCGAAGAAGACATCGACGTCAGCCGCGCTGGCGAGACCTTGCGCCTGCGGGTGCGGATCGAGGGCGGTTTGGGCGGCGAGATGGTGCTGACCTTCGACGACATCACGCGTCTGGTGACGGCGCAGCGCAACGCCGCCTGGCGCGACGTGGCGCGCCGCATCGCCCATGAGATCAAGAACCCGCTGACGCCGATCCAGCTGTCAGCGGAACGGTTGAAGCGGAAATATCGCTCTCGCATCGGCGAGGACGTGGAGATCTTCGACCGCTGCACCGACACCATCATCCGTCAGGTCGGCGATATCGGCCGGATGGTGGACGAGTTCTCGTCCTTCGCCCGGATGCCCGCGCCGCGCTTCGCCCAGGCGAATCCGGCCGAGATGCTGCGTGAGGCGGTGTTCGCACAGCGCGTCGCTGCGCCCGATATTGTCGTCAGCATGGTCGAACCTCTGCCCATGGCGACGCAGACGTGCGACGGCCGAATGGTGGGGCAGGCGCTGCTGAATATCCTGAAGAACGCCGGGGAAGCTGTCGCTGCGCGCCGACTGGCCGACGGCGATCCGGCGGCCTCGGATCTGCCGGGCGTGATCACGTCGCTGACGATCACCGACGGCATCGCCACCTTTGCGGTCGAGGACGATGGCGTAGGCCTGCCTGCGCGCGACCGCGACCGCCTGACCGAACCCTATGTGACCACGCGCGAAAAGGGCACGGGGCTAGGCCTGGCCATAGTAAAGCGCATCTGCGAGGACCACGGCGGCGAGTTGAAGCTCGCGGACGCGGAAACCCTGCGCGGCGCGCGCGTATGTCTGATTTTCCCATTGAACCCACCCGGCAAGAACGGTGACGCATCGGAGCGCAAGCTTCTGAACGTCGCCGCCGAATAGCGAGGCAAGATGCGACCTACTGGTTCCGACATTCTGGTCGTCGATGATGAGGCTGACATCCGCGATCTGGTGTCCGGCCTTCTGGAGGACGAGGGGCACGCCGTGCGCGTGGCCGCCAACTCCGACGAGGCCCTGGCGGCCATTCGAGCGCGCAAGCCTTCGCTGGCCATTCTGGACATCTGGATGCAGGGCGGCGGCCTTGACGGGCTGGAGTTGCTTGAAGTCGTCAAGGAGATCGACCCTGATCTGCCGGTCGTGATGATCTCTGGTCACGGTAATATCGAGACGGCGGTGACGGCGCTGAAGCGTGGCGCCTATGACTTCATCGAAAAGCCCTTCAAGTCGGATCGGCTGGTCGTGGTGGTCGAACGCGCCATCGAGGCCGCCAGCCTGCGTCGTGAGAACCGGCGTCTGCGCGCCGCAACCATGACGCCGTCGGGCCTGATCGGGCGCTCTCAGGCGGCTCAGGCTCTGCGCAGCACGATCGCAAAAGTGGCCCAGGCCAACAGCCGGGTTCTGATCTCCGGTCCGGCAGGTTCGGGCAAGGAGCTTGTAGCGCGCCAGATTCACGAGGGCAGCCCCCGTGCCCGCGCCGAGTTCGTGGCCATTTCCGCCGCCGGAATGACGCCGGAACGTCTGGATCTCGAACTGTTCGGCGAGGAAGGCCAGGACGGCCGCCCCAGCAAGATCGGCGTGTTCGAGCGCGCCCATAACGGCACCCTGTATCTGGACGAGATCAGCGACATGCCGCGCGAAAGCCAGAGCCGCATCCTGCGGGTTCTGGTCGATCAGCGGTTCCGGCGCGTCGGCGGCGAGCAGGATGTCCAGGTCGATGTGCGTGTGGTCACCTCGACCTCGCGCGACCTGAAGGCCGAAATCGCCGAGGGCAAGTTCCGCGAAGACCTGTTCCACCGCCTGAACGTTGTGCCGATCCGGGTTCCGGCCCTGTCGGAGCGCCGCGAGGATATTGCTGAACTGGTCGAATATTTCGTGGACACCATCAGCGCGGCGCAAGGCCTGCCCAAGCGGGTCGTCGGCGACGACGCCGTGGCGGTCCTGCAGGTTCACCCCTGGCCGGGCAACATCCGCCAACTGCGCAACAACATCGAACGCCTGCTGATCCTGGCGACCGGCGATCCCAACGAAACGATCACCGCCGACATGCTGCCGCAGGAGGTGGCCACCTCGAACGGTGCCACGCCGTCGCTGGGCGCGGAACGCACCATCGCCCTGCCGTTGCGTGAGGCGCGCGAGGTGTTCGAGCGGGAGTATCTGGCGGCCCAGATCATGCGTTTCGGCGGCAATATCTCGCGCACCGCCGCCTTCATCGGCATGGAGCGGTCCGCCCTGCACCGCAAGCTGAAGTCGCTGGGCGTGTCGCCTGCACGGGGCGGTGAAGAGGACGAACCGGCCTGATGTCACGCGTCGCCTATGTGAACGGCAGCTACAGCCCACATGGGGAGGCCGTGGTCCACATCGAGGATCGCGGCTTCCAGTTCGCCGACGGCGTCTATGAGGTCTGGGCGGTGTTCGACGGCAGGCTGGCGGATTTCGACGGACATATGACACGGCTGCATCGCAGCCTGACTGCACTGCGGATCGCCATCCCCATGTCGGTCGCAGCCCTGACGCAGGTGCTGCGTGAGACGATCCGGCGCAACCGCGTGCGCAACGGCCTGGTCTATCTGCAGGTCACGCGCGGCACGGCGCGGCGCGACCACCCGTTTCCGGCCGCCGACACGCCGCCCAGCGTCATCGTCACCGCCAAGTCGGTCAATCTGTCACGCGGCGAGGCCCAGGCGCTGAAGGGCGTCGCCGTCCTGACGCAGCCGGACATCCGCTGGGGGCGTTGCGACATCAAGACGGTGGGGCTGCTGCCCAACGTCCTGGCCAAACAGGCGGCGCGGGAGGCGGGCGCCTATGAGGCGTGGATGGTCGATGACATGGGGCTGGTGACCGAGGGGGCCTCGACCAACGCCTGGATCGTCGATGAACACGGCAAGCTGCGTACGCGCGATGTACAGGCCAACATCCTGAAGGGCTGCACCCGCACCAGCCTGATGGCGCTGATCGCCGAACATGGCGTCGAACTGGACGAACGCGCCTTCAGCGTCGATGAGGCAAAGCGCGCCCGCGAGGCCTTCTTCACCGCCGCAGGCGCCTTCGTCACGCCCGCCATATCGATTGACGGGGCCAGGATCGGGGACGGCAAGCCCGGGCCGATCACGACCCGCCTGCGCGCCCTTTATCTTGAACAGGCGCGAAGAGACGCCATTTAGGCCGTTGCCCGAGCGGGGAGACGGCGTTTAAGGTCGCCTTCGGCCGTTCCGGCCTCGCGCCGGCTAACCGGCGACGAACAACAAAGAACAGGAACAACCTGCCATGTCGCAAGACAAACGTCAGAACCTTCAGGACACCTTCCTCAACTCGGTCCGCAAGACCAAGACGCCGCTGACCATCTTCCTGGTCAATGGAGTCAAGTTGCAGGGCATCGTGACCTGGTTCGACAACTTCTGTGTGCTGCTGCGCCGCGATGGCCAGTCCCAGTTGGTGTACAAGCACGCCATCTCCACCATCATGCCGTCCGCGCCCGTGCAACTGTACGAGCCCGACGCCGAAGAAGACTGATTGACCCAAAAGCTTATTGATCACGCCGCCCCCGTTCAGCGGGCGGTCGTCATCCACCCCGACGGACGGTCGGAATCGCCTCGTCTGGCCGAAGAACGGCTGGAGGAGGCAACCGGCCTTGCCCGCGCCCTCGATCTGGACATCCAGGGCGAGGAGATCGTGCGCGTGCGCAAGGTGACGCCCGCCACCCTGTTCGGAACCGGCAAGGTCGAGGAACTGGCCGCCCTGATGCGCGCCGCCGAGGCCGATGTGGCCATCATCGATGACGCCCTGACCCCGGTGCAGCAACGCAATCTGGAAAAGGCGTGGGAGGTGAAGGTCATCGACCGCACCGGCCTGATCCTGGAAATCTTCGGCCGCCGCGCGCGGACCAAGGAAGGCCGCCTGCAGGTCGAACTGGCGCGGCTGGACTACGAGCGTTCGCGTCTGGTGCGGACCTGGACCCACCTTGAGCGCCAGCGCGGCGGCACCGGATCGACCGGGGGGCCAGGCGAAACCCAGATCGAGCTGGACCGACGCCTGATCGCCGACCGTATCGTCAAACTGAAGGCTGAACTGGAAGAGGTGCGCCGCACGCGTGGCCTGCACCGCAAGCAGCGCCAGAAGGTCCCGTTCCCGACCATCGCCCTGGTGGGCTACACCAATGCGGGCAAGTCGACCCTGTTCAACAGGCTGACGGGATCAGAGGTCTTCGCCAAGGATCTGTTGTTCGCCACGCTGGACACGACCCAGCGCACGATCCGGCTGCCGCAGGGCCGACCGGCCATTGTGGCGGACACCGTCGGCTTCATCTCCGATCTGCCGCACGAACTGGTCGAAAGCTTCCGCGCCACGCTGGAAGAGGTCGGTGAGGCCGATCTGATCCTGCATGTCCGCGACATCGCCTCCGCCGACAGCGACGCCCAGGCCAAGGATGTCGAAGCGGTGCTGAAACAGATCGAGACGCCGGAGGGCAAGACCCGCCGCGTGCTGGAGGTCTGGAACAAGATCGATCTGCTGGACGAGGAGGCGCGCGAGGCCGTTCTCGGTCAGGCCGAACGTCTGGCGAAGGAAGGCGAGGCGGTCGCCGTGTCCGCCTGGACGGGCGAAGGGCTCGAGCCTCTGCGCGAAACCATCGCGGGACTGATCGACGACGACCCCGAGACGCGGATGATTCTGGCCCCTGAACAGGGCGAGGCGTTGGCCTGGCTGTATGAGCATGGGCGGGTGACGTTCCGCGATACCGACGACGATGGCCGCACTCATGTCACGGTGCGGCTGCACCCTGCGGCGCTCGGGCGTTTCGAGCGGCTTTATCCCGACCTGGTCGACTGACACATGCATCTGATCGAGACTGTGCTGCTGCTGCTTCTGGCCGTTGTGGTGTCGGGCTCGATCGCCAAGATCACACGGATCGCCCTGCCTCTGGTGCAGATCGGTCTGGGCGCGTCGCTGGTGCTGATCACCGGCAGCACGGTGGATCTGGAGCCGGATGTCTTCTTCCTGCTTTTCCTGCCGCCGCTGCTGTTTCTGGATGGCTGGCGCATTCCCAAGGAGGCGCTGTTCCGGGACCGGGCGGTGATCCTGGAGCTGGCGCTGGGGCTGGTGCTGTTCACGGTCGTTGGCCTGGGCTTCCTGATCTGGTGGATGATCCCGGAGATGCCGCTGCCGGTGGCCTTCGCCCTGGCCGCCATCCTGTCGCCGACCGACCCTATCGCAGTGAAGGCCATCGCCGCGCGGGCGCCCATCCCCAAGCGGCTGATGCATATTCTGGAGGGCGAGTCGCTGCTGAACGACGCGAGCGGCCTGACCTGCATGCGGATTGCGGTGATCGCGGCGACGACGGGCGCCTTCTCCATCGGTCACGCGATCGGGACTTTCGCCTGGCTGGCGGTGGCGGGCGTCGCGGTCGGCGTTCTGGTCACCATGGCGATCAGCTGGGCCAAGAACTGGGTCAACAAGCGCTGGGGCGAGGATGCGGGCGCCCAGGTTCTGATCAGCCTGCTTATTCCGTTCGCGGCCTATCTGGTGGCGGAAGAGCTGAATGCTTCGGGCATTCTGGCCGCTGTGGCCGCCGGGATCACCATGAGCTTCACCGAGCGCGGCGGTGTGGGCGGAAACCAGTCGCTGGCCATGACCCGCATCCGGCGCGGCGTTGTCTGGGACACGGTTCAGTTTGTCGCCAACGGCTTCATCTTCGTGATCCTGGGCGAGCAGATGCCGTCGATCATGGCGCGTGCGGCGGAGGTGGTGGCCGGGACCAGCCGTCCTGAAATCTGGTGGCTGGCGGTCTATGTCTTCGCCATCGTGGCCGCGCTGGCGGCGCTTCGCTTCATCTGGGTGTGGACGTCGCTGAAGCTGACGCTGTTTCGCCGTCGACACAGAGGCCCGCAACCCAAGGTGGGCCTGCGTCTGACCATGGTGATGTCGTTGGCGGGCGTGCGCGGCGCGATCACGCTGGCGGGCATACTGACCCTGCCGTTCTTCGTGGCGGACGGCACGTTGCTGCCATCGCGCAATCTGGCGATCTTTCTTGCGGCCGGCGTGATCATCGTCTCGCTGCTGGTGGCGACCATCGCTCTGCCGCGTCTGCTGCAGAATGTCGAACTGCCGCCTGAACCGTCCCATGAGGTGGAGGAGGACCGGTGCAGGGTCGCCGCCGCATCCGCCGCTCTGCGCGCCATCGAAGACGCCTCACACGCCATGGCCGAGAGCAAGCCCGATCCTGACCTCTATGCCGAGGTCGCCAGCCGGATCATGGAGGTCTATCGCCGCCGCATCGAGACCCACACGCATGGCGCGGAGGACGACGCCGCCGTGACGCGCAAGATCGACCGGGTCGAGCGTGAACTGTGGCTGGCGGGGCTGGCGGCGGAACGGTCGGAGCTGGGCCGCCTGATGCGCCTGCGTCAGATCGACGAAGTCACCGCACGTCGCATGATCCGTGAAGTGGACCTGCAGGAAATCCGCTATCTGTGAGGATCAGCGATCCATGAAGGCGGCGACGGCGTCATAGCTGTCGGCCACATGGTGCGCGCCCTTGGCCGTCAGTCGTTGGGCCAGACCCTCGCGCACATGGCCGCCCGCCGTCAGCCCGACGACCGTCATGCCGGCGGACAGGGCCGCCTGCACCCCCGCCTCGCTGTCCTCGATCACAAGCGTCCGCGCCGGATCGACACCCAGCGCTTTGGCCGCATAGAGGAAGACGTCGGGGTGGGGTTTGCCGCGATCGACGTGCAGGGCGGCGCTATAGACCCGGTCGGCGAACATCTCGGACAGGCCGAACCGGTCCAGCCCCAGCGAAAGCCAGTCCGGTCCGCTGGATGAGGCGATGCAGCGGGTTTCGGTCCGGCTGTTCAGAAAGTCGATGAGGCCGGGCACCGGCTCCATTTCAGACTGGGCGCGCGCTCGGGAAATACGCGAATAGTTGACATGGAACTCATCCGGGCAGGGCCGTCCGTGCCGCGCCTCGACCAGGGCGCGGTTGTCGCGCCAGCGCCGCCCGACATATTCGCTCAACACCTCGTCCAGCGTGGTCGGCAGTCCCAGCGCGGTGAGCTGTTCCGCCATGATGGTGCTGGTCAGAAGCTCGCTGTCGGCGACGACGCCGTCATAGTCGAAAATGATAAGGTCGTAGGTCACGCGCGGCGCTCAGTTCTTTGCGGCGGTCTTCTCTGCGACCTTTGCGGCGTCCCAGAGGCGATCCATTTCTTCCAGTGTCGATTGGTCGGGCGTGCGCCCATCCCTGGCCAGTTCCGTCTCGATGAAGCCGAAACGGCGGACGAACTTGGCGTTGGCGGCGCGCAGGGCGTCTTCGGGCTCCACATCCAGCTTGCGGGCCAGATTGGCGACGACGAACAGCAGGTCGCCCAATTCCTCGCGCGCCTTGGCCTTGTCGCCAGCCGCGATCTCGACGCGCAGTTCCTCGACCTCTTCCGCCAGCTTGTCGAACACCTCGTCGGTCGAGGGCCAGTCGAAGCCGACACGGCCCGCGCGTTTCGTCAGCTTGGCCGCGCGGGTCAGGGCGGGCAGGCCCACAGGCACGTCGTCCAGCACGCCGGGCTTCTGGCGGTCCTTTCGCTCGGCGGCCTTTATGACCTCCCAGGCGACGGTCTGTTCTTTCGAGGATCGTTGAGCCTCTTCGCCGAAGACATGAGGGTGGCGACGTTCCAGCTTTTCGGAAATCGCGGTCACCACGTCGTCAAAGGCGAACAGCCCCTGTTCCTCGGCCATGCGGGCGTGAAACACGACCTGGAACAGCAGGTCGCCCAGTTCGCCTTTCAACTCTGTCAGGTCGTTGCGCTCGATGGCGTCGGCGACCTCATAGGCTTCTTCGATGGTGTAGGGGGCGATGGTGGCGAAGGTCTGCTCAATGTCCCAGGGGCAGCCGCCGTCCGGGTCGCGCAGGGTCTCCATGATGCCCAGCAGGCGGTCGATAGGCCTCAAGACTGCGCTCCATCACGGGCTTCCAGGGCGAGTCGGATTTCATCGTGACGCTTGGGCGTCAACGGATAGCCCTTCAGCACCAGTGCGGCGGCGGCCAGCAGCAGGCCGGGAACCAGAATGAACAGTATCTGCAGGGTCACAAGCGAGAACTCGCTGTTGCCCTCTGGTCCCGGCAGCGCCTTGAACCCAACCCATTGAAGGATGAGGTAGGGGATCAGGGCCACGACGTGCCCGATCTTGGTCGTCGCGGACAGGACCGAGAACATCAGGCCGGTGCGGTCCACGCCGGTCTCCAGCCGCACCTCGTCGCCCGCGTCCGCCATCATGGCGCGCAGCAGGAACAGGCCCGCTGCATAGGGCAGGCCCGCGATGAACATGACGATGGCGGTCACAACGAAATTGCCGCCGGGCACAAGCGTCGCGCCGATGTAGAGGACTGCGAAGATCAGGCTGGCGATGGCCAGGGCCTTGTCCTTGCCGACCTTGGTGGCCAGCCAGGCCCAGATGGGCGCGCCGCACAGGCCGGCGATGAAATAGCACAGCATGAACAGGCCGGCCTGGCTGTGGTCATAGCCCTTGATCTGGCCGAAGAAGAAGAACAGCAGCGAGCCGGTGATGCCCGGCGCCACGCCCAGCAGCAGATCTGCGATCAGCAGCTTGCGCACGGTCGGCATCGTCAGAAGGTTCAGATAGGCGCTGGCGCCGCCATGCGGCTGCTGGCCTGCATTGACCGGCTCAGGCACAGCGAACATGGCCAGGCCGACGGTCAGGGGCAGGGCGATCAGAATGGCCCAACCCATGATCCGCACGCCGTCGGCATAGTCGCCGATGCCGGTCTGAACCACGACTGTCGGCAGGACCAGGATCAGGATGACGCCGATGATGTTGAACACCTGCCACCAGCCATAGACGCGGCTGCGCTGATCATACTGGGGCGCCAAAACCGCCGCCCAACCCAGTTGGCCCAGGGTGCCGATGGAAAAGCCGAGGTACAGGACCAACAGCCAGCCAAACAGATAGGCCGGGCCTGCGCCGGGCTGAACCACGACAAACATCATGAAGGCCGACAGCATTAGAATGGGCGTCGAAATCGCCATCCACGGGCGATAGCGGCCGAAGCGGGTCTTGGTCCTGTCCATGCCCCAGCCGATGAAGGGGTCGAACACGATGTCGATCAGGCGCACGGCCATGAAGACGGCGGCGACGACGCCCAGCTCCAACCCGACATGGGTGGCGTAGAACTCGGGCAGGGTGACGGGCAGGGCGACGCCGAACGCCGCCAATGGCAGGCAGGGGCCGGAAAAGGCGGCCAGCACGGCGTTGGAGCGCCGGGGGGCGGTCGTCGCAGGGGCGGTCGACATGCGTCGTTCCGAAACGGCGCGGCGCGAGTCGGCCGCGCGTCACCATGCCAGCGATTGATGAAGCTTGCACCGGGACTTGTGCGATCACAGGTCAGGCATTCGGACTTGTCGGAACCAGCGGCTTGAGGCTTCCTTAGACCATGTTGCGAAGTCTGATTGCGTTTCTGATCCTTGGGCTTGCGCTGACGGCGGCGGGCGGCGCGCGGGCCTCTGGTCCCTGCCACGCCGACACCGGCGACTGGAACGAGCAGGGACTGGCCAACGCCGCCTCCTTCTACACGCTGGAATGGGCGCCGTTCGGCGCCGCTGAGTGGGGATGGGAGACCTATCTGCCGCTGATCCAGCAGGAGATCGGCACGGATTGCGGCCCGGGCACGCCAATCTTCGCCACGCGGCTGGCCGCCTTCCAGCAGACCTACGGCTTGCCGCCCACGGGCGTGTTCGACGCCGCGACCTTCCAGGTGTTCCGCGGCGTATGGCAGGAACGCCGCCCCTTCGTGATGGCGCGCCTGCGTCAGGAATGTCCCGAGCCGCCGCCGATCAATCAACTGGGCTATCTGGTGGCGTCGGAGGAACATGCGGACCGTCTGACGCGGCTGTTGAGGCGTGATGTCCTGGACGCCTATCGCCGACTGGCCGCAGCGGCGCGGACGGAGGTTCCAGAGGCAGCGGCCGATCCGGAGCTGCTGCAGATCTTCTCCGGCTTCCGCGACCCGGAGGCGGACGCTGCGCGGTGCGCACAGGATCGGAACTGCGACGGCCTGCGCCGCGCCGTCTGTTCGCCGCACCGCACAGGCACGGCGGTCGATCTGTATGTGGGGCAGTTTCAAGGCATGGGCGTCGATTCCACCGCCGTCGCCAGCCGTCAGCACATGAGCCGCACAGCCACCTATCGCTGGCTGGTCGCCAATGCGGGGCGTTTCGGTTTCGTGCCCTATGTCTTTGAACCCTGGCACTGGGAGTATGTGAAACCGTGGGACGACACGTTCGCGCCCTGACCGATGGCGAGGCCGCGCTGGCGCGTGAGGCGTTCGGCGACGCCGTCCGTCTGGACACCGTGCGGCTGATCGGCTGGCCGTTCGCGCGGGCGTTCGTCGCCGGACGCTGGTTTGGGCGGGACTGGATCGTCTGGCCTGCGCGGGCTTTGGTTGAGGATTTCGCATCGGCGGCCCTGGGCGTGCAGGGGGTGCTGGTGCACGAACTGACCCATGTCTGGCAGGCGCAGCAGGGGGTGAACCTGCTGTTCGCCAAGCTTAAGGCGGGCGACAGCATCGCCAGCTACACCTATGCCGCCGACGACACCTGCCGGTGGGAGGGCTTGAACATCGAACAGCAGGCCATGTTGGTCGAGCATCGATTCCACGCACGACGCGGGCTGACGGCGCCTGCGAGCCTGGGCTTCTATGACGCGGTGTGTCCATTTGAAGTTTCGGATCGGCAAGAGAGCTCTTGATCTGCGATGCATCAGCTCCCAAATCTGGAACTGTAGTGGTGACTAATAGTCACTGCATTGGATGGAGTTTCAAACCATGACTGCCGGGCAAGTCCATAGCGCAGCTTCGAACGGCGGGGCGACGCGTCAACCGGCTGTCTTCTTCGGCCATGGTTCGCCGATGAATGCGCTGGGCGGGCCATTTGCAGATGCGTGGCGCGAACTGGGCCTGTCCGTTGGAAAGCCGACTGGCGTGGTCATGGTGTCCGCTCACTGGGAGACGCGCGGTCTGGGCGTCACTGCGCAGGAACGGCCTGAGACCATCCATGATTTCGGCGGCTTCCCGCAGGCGCTTCATGATGTGCAGTATCCAGCGCCGGGGTCGCCACAGCTGGCGGCGCGGGTGGCGCAACTGACGGGCGCCGTTCAGACTCAGCAATGGGGACTGGATCACGGGACATGGTCCGTGCTGGTTCACGTTTGGCCAGAGGCGGACGTGCCGGTCGTTCAACTGTCGCTGAATCGCGACCTGACGGCGCGCCAGCATTACGAACTGGCCAGGGCGCTGAGACCGTTGCGCGATGAAGGCGTCGTCATCGCCGGATCGGGCGACTTCGTTCACAATCTGCGGACCTGGAAACGCGAGCCGGGCGCCGAACCCTATGGCTGGGCGACCAGCTTCAACGAGGCGGTGAAGCACGCCTTCGAACGCGGTGACCATGAGGCCCTGATCAACTGGGTCGGCCTGGCGGAAGACGCGCAAATGAGCGTGCCGACGGACGAACACTATCTGCCGGTCCTCTATGTCGCCGCGCAGCAGGAACCGGGCGAGCCCGTGGCCTTCTTCAACGACAGCATCGACGGCGGGTCGATTTCGATGACGGGCGTGCGGATCGGCTGATCCGCACGCGCAGACGGCTCAGGCCGCCTTGTCGGTCTCGACCATTTTCTGGATGGCGACATAGTCCGTCTTGCCGGTGCCCAGGACCGGCACCTCGGCGACCTTGACGATCTTCTTGGGCACGATCAGTTCGGGCGCGCCGTTGTTGCGCGCCCATTCGGCCAGCGGGGCGACCTCGGCTTCGGCATGGTCGGTGACCAGAACCAGTTTCTCGCCCTTGCGGCTGTCGGGGATGGAGATGACGGCGTGGCGTTGTTCCGGCCAGACGGCCCCGGCGATGCCCTCCACTGCCGTCAGGGACACCATCTCGCCGCCGATCTTGGCGAAACGCTTGGCGCGGCCCTTGATGGTGACATAGCCCTCTTCATCGACATCGACGATGTCGCCGGTGTCCAGCCATTCGTCGCCGACCGGATCCCAGGCCAAAGGCTCGGCCTGGGTGACATAGCCGCTCATGACATTGGGCCCCTTGAGCAGCAGGCGGCCGCCCGCATTGATGCCGTCCACCGTCTCCAGTTTCCACTCAATGCCCGGCAGGATCTGACCCACGGTGCCCGGCGCATTATAGTCGGGATGGTTCACGGCGATGACGGGTGAAGCTTCGGTCGCGCCATAGCCTTCCAGCAGCTCGACGCCGCCGAACTTGGTGTTGAACAGGTTGCGCGTCTCCTCGCGCACCTTCTCCGCCCCGGCGACGGCGAACTTCAAGGTGGCGAAGTCGTCGGGTTCGGCGACGCGGGCGTATTGGCTGAGGAAGGTGTCGGTCGCGAACAGGATCGACGCCTTCACCTTGGGCAACAGGTCAGTGATCTGCTTGGCGTGCAGCGGCGACGGATACTGGAAGGCCTTCAACCCTTGCAGCAGGGGCAGGATGACCCCGCCGGTCAGGCCGAAACAGTGGAAGGTCGGCAGCGGGTTGAACATCACCCAGTCCGGCTTCAGGTCGATGTGGGCGGCGACCTGGCGTGCATTGGCGACCAGGTTCTTCTGGCTCAGCACCACGCCCTTGGGCGTGCCGAAACTGCCGGAGGTGAACAGCACAACGCCCGGCGCATCCGGGTCGGTCTTGACGCGGAACCGCTTGGGCGCCGCGCCTGCGGCCAGGCCATAGAGCTTGTCGGCCAGACCAATGGTCTTGCGCACATCGTCCAGCCAGACGACCTCTGCGACGGTCGAAAGCTCCTTGACCAGATCGTCCAGCTTGGCCTGTTCGATGAAGCGCTTGGCCGTCAGCACCTTCTTGACGCCTGACGCCTTGATGGCGGCCTTCAGATTGGTCTCGCCCGCCGTGAAGTTCAGCATCACCGGCACGCGTCCATGGGCGTGCAGGCCGAAGAAGGTGACGACCACGCCCATCGACGACGGCAGCAGGATCGCGACCCGATCCCCCTTTTCCGTCATGTTGGCGATCTTGCGTCCCAGGACGAAGGCGGCGCGGATAAGGCCGGTGTAGGTGAGGGGGTGCCTGTCCTGATCTTCAAGGATTTCCTTGTCGCCGAACCTTGAGCGGGCCTCGATCAGGGCGTCGATCAAAGAGGCTTCGTACAGCGAGGGATCCAGAGCCTGGCGCAAACGCGTCTCCTACGGAGGGCGCCACCGGCCCTCTCTGTTGTTCGGGCATCTGTCATTAATGACGCCGCGTCATGTTGAAAAGATATGTTACGCGCCGTGAGTTCCAAGGCCAGATCACGCCTGCGGCATATCTGTAACCGGGTTTGGCTTGCCTAAACGGCTTTGAAGTCCGAAATACCGGCCATGGTCACCCTGATCGACACCTTGCAGCGCAAGCCCTCCGAACTCCGTCACCCGGAGAAGCAGAACCGTCCGGAGACGGTGGTTCTGAAGAAACCCGACTGGCTGCGCGTGAAGGCGCCCGGCTCGGGCCAGTACAACGCCACCAAGGACATCGTCCGCTCCAAGGGCCTGGTGACGGTCTGTGAAGAGGCGGCCTGCCCGAACATCGGCGAGTGCTGGAGCCAGAAGCACGCCACCCTGATGATCATGGGTGACACCTGCACGCGGGCCTGCGCCTTCTGCAACGTCAAGACGGGCCTGCCTCAGCCGCTGGACCCGGAAGAACCGGGCAAGGTCGGTCTGGCCGTGCAGCAGATGGGGCTGAACCACGTCGTCATCACGTCGGTCGACCGCGACGATGTGGCGGACGGCGGCGCCGCCCACTTCGCCGAGGTAGTGCGCCAGATTCGCATCCAGGCGCCGGGCACCACAATCGAGATTCTGACGCCGGACTTCCTGCGCAAAGATGGCGCGGCCGAAGTGATGATCGACGCCAAGCCGGACGTCTTCAACCACAACCTTGAAACCGTTCCGCGCCTGTATCTGAAAATCAGGCCCGGCGCCCGCTACTTCCACTCCCTGCGCCTGCTGCAGATGGTCAAGGAGCGCGACCCCAACCAGTTCACCAAGTCCGGCATCATGGTCGGCCTGGGCGAGACCAAGGAAGAGGTCATGCAGGTGATGGACGATATGCGGTCCGCCGGCGTCGACTTCATCACCATCGGCCAGTACCTGCAGCCAACCCGAAAGCACGCCGCCATCGACCGCTTCGTCACGCCCGAAGAGTTCAAGGCCTATGAGGCGATTGCACGCGCCAAGGGCTTCCTGATGGTGTCGTCCAGCCCGCTGACGCGTTCGTCGCACCACGCCGGCGACGACTTCGCCCGGTTGAAGTCTGCGCGCGAGGCGCAACTGAAGCGCTAAACCCGGAATGGCTGTCCATCGCGTCACGCGCATCCTTCCGTATGCGCCGGATCAGCTTGCCGATCTGGTCGCCGACATTCGCGCCTATCCGGACTTTGTGCCGTGGGTGACGTCCATGCGCGTCTGGAACGACCGGGCAGAGGGCGAGGGCGTTACGATCGTCGACGCCGAGGCGGGCGTCGGCTTCGCCTTCCTGAAGGAGCGCTTCTCCACCTGGGTTCGGCATGACCGTAATGCGCCCAAGGTCGAGGTCGGCCTGCTGCGCGGGCCGTTCAAGCATCTGAAGAACCGCTGGGAGTTCTTTCCGCATCCAGACGGAACGCGGTTGGAGTTCATGATCGACTTCGCCTTCAAATCGAAGATGCTGGATGTCATGCTCCAGGCGAACTTCGATCTGGCGGTCAGCAAGCTGATCGGCTGTTTCGAGGCTGAGGCGAAGCGGAGGTACGGGCCGAAATGAGCTTTGATTTCGATGCGGTCGTTGTGGGCGCAGGCGCGGTGGGCCTGGCTTGCGGACGCGCCTTATCGAAACGAGGCCTGACGGTTCTGGTGCTGGAGAAGGACGGCCATATCGGCCAGGGCGTTTCTTCGCGCAATTCCGAGGTCATCCACGGCGGCCTCTATTATCCGACCGGCTCGCTGAAGGCGCAGTTCTGCGTCGAAGGGCGGCGGGCTCTTTATGCGTTCCTGGCCAGCCACAAGATCGATCACTGGAAATGCGGCAAGCTGGTCGTGGCGACGCAGGAATCGGAGGTCGCGCGGATCGAAGCCATCTTCGAACAGGCGACAGCCAACGGCGTCGAGGGGCTGGAGCATCTGACCGGCGCCCAGGCGCGGGCGCTGGAGCCTGAACTGAACGCCCACGCCGCCATCCTGTCGCCCGAGAGCGGCCTGTTCGACAGTCACGGCTATATGCTGGCCCTGCAGGGCGAGATCGAGGATGCAGGCGGATCGGTCGTGATCTCCGCCCCGTTCGAGGGTGCCGAGCCGTTGGCGGGCGGCGGCTTCAAGGTCCATGTCGGCGGGGAGGGGGCGATGGAGGTGTCCAGCCGCCTTCTGGTCACAGCGCCCGGCCTGTCATCACAGGCGGTCGCCGCCAGCATCGCGGGCTATCCCGCCGTCGACATTCCGCCGCGCCATCTGGGCAAGGGCGTCTATTTCCGACTGGTCGGCAAGGCGCCGTTCAATCGCCTGATCTATCCGCCGCCGATTCCCGGCGCGCTGGGCACCCATTACCGCAAGGATCTGGGCGGGCAGGCCGTGTTCGGCCCCGACCTCGTCTATGTCAAGACTGAGGATTATTCGGTCGATCCGGCGAAGGCCGATGAGTTCGCCGCCTATATACGCCGCTTCTGGCCTGCTCTGCCCGAAGGCGCCCTGACGCCCGACTATGCAGGCATTCGGCCTAAGCTGCATGGGCCGGGCGAGCCGCAGCCGGATTTCCAGCTTCATGGGCGCGAGCATCACGGCATCGACGGCCTGATGGCTTTGTTCGGCATTGAGAGCCCCGGCCTGACCAGTTCGCTGGCGATCGGGGAGGCGGTGGCGGACGCCTTGCAGGTCAGTTGACGGACAAAAGCGGGCGACGGCCAAGGGTCGGGCGGCAGGATTTGAGGTGGCTGAGACGGCGATGATCGCCTGCTGAAGCTTCCCTGATCTTGAGCTGCTTATACGCCTTGAAATCGCCCGCCACTTCATGCATAAGCCGCGCCTCGCGTGGCGGTCCCCCGTTCTTCACTACGAAGGGTTGGAGCCGCCGCTATTGTTTTCGCGCTAGACAGGCTTCGGCTCTGGGCGGCGCCCGACTTAGAAGATTGAGACGGACATGGCCGTTCCGAAGCGCAAAGTATCTCCCTCGCGTCGCAACATGCGCCGCGCCCACGATGCCCTGACCTCCAACGTGTACGTTGAGGACAAGGACACCGGCGAGCTGAAGCGCCCGCACCACATCGACCTGAAAAGCGGCACGTACCGCGGTCGTCAGGTTCTGACGCCGAAGGAAGACTAGGTCTTTCACGGCCTTCCGATCATGATCGGATGACGATTTTAACGGCGCGCGGTGATCCGCGCGCCGTTTTCGTGCGTTCTGCACGGCGAAGCTTTTTTCGGAGACGTCGCCTGATGATTCGTTTCGCTGCTGTCAGCGCTGTGGCGCTTCTCACCCTTGCCGCCTGCGACCGTGGAGAGAAGCCCGGCGAAGCGGTTTCGTCCGGCGCCGCCAGCGCGCCTGCAACGGCGCCTGCCGTTGGAACGGCCCTGACAGCCGATGGACTGGGCGCGGTGCGAATCGGCATGACGGCGGCTGAGGTCGCGACAGTCTGGGGCGCAAACGCCGTCGTCAGCGAGCCGATGACTTGCCAGGTCTATCACCTCGACAAGGCGCCTGATGGCGTGGACGTAATGCTGCAGGACGGCCGCCTGACGCGAATCACCTTGGGCCAGGGCTCGTCCGTGAAGACGGATCGCGGCTTTGGCGTCGGCGACAGCGGCATCGCGATCAAACAGGCCTACGGCGGCGCCGTCTTCGCCCAGCCCGCCAAATATGACCCGGCGCCGGCCGAGGACCTGTTCGCCTGGGCCAGGGGACGTTCGACCGCCTACGTCGTCGATCCGGCGGCGCGCGGAATTCGCTACGAGGTGGGCAAGGACGGCCTCGTCTCGCGGGTTCATGCAGGCGATCCGTCGATCCAACTGGTCGAAAACTGCGGTTAGGTAGCAACCTGTTACCGGCCCAGGCGGGTGCAGCCATTGGCGTTTCGCAGGTAGGCGGCTAAACCCCTCGCAACTTTCATCCGCCCTGAGCCAAAGAACCGAGCCATGACTGATATCGCCGACATCGTCGCCCGCCAGATCCTCGATAGCCGGGGCAATCCGACGGTCGAGGTCGATGTGATCCTGGATGACGGCTCCTTCGGCCGTGCCGCCGTGCCGTCGGGCGCCTCGACTGGCGCGCACGAGGCGGTTGAACTGCGCGACGGCGACAAGGACGTCTGGGGCGGCAAGGGCGTCCAGAAGGCGGTCGATGCCGTTAACGGCGAAATCTTCGACGCCCTGTCAGGCATGGACGCCGAGGACCAACGCCGTCTGGACGAGGCGATGATCAATCTGGACGGCACGGCCAACAAGGGTCGTCTGGGCGCCAACGCCATCCTGGGCGTGTCGCTCGCCGCGGCCAAGGCCAGCGCCATCTCGGCCGGCCTGCCGCTGCACCGCTATATCGGCGGCGTCTCGGCCCGCGTCCTGCCGACCCCGATGATGAACATCATCAACGGCGGCGCCCATGCCGACAATCCGATCGACATTCAGGAGTTCATGATCCTGCCGACCGGCGCGGAAACCTTCTCGGAAGCCCTGCGCATGGGCACGGAGATCTTCCACGCGCTGAAGAAGCAGCTGAAGGACGCGGGCCACAACACCAACGTCGGCGACGAAGGCGGCTTCGCCCCCAATCTGGCTTCGGCCGATGAGGCGCTGAGCTTCATCACCAAGGCTGGCCAGGCGGCTGGCTATCTGGCCGGTGAAGACTTCCACCTGGGTCTGGATGTCGCCTCGACCGAGTTCTTCAAGGACGGCAAATACATCATGGCGGGCGAGGGCAAGACCGTCGACGCCGAGGGCATGGCCGCCTATCTGGTCGACCTGTGCGAGCGTTTCCCGATCGTCTCGATCGAGGACGGCATGGCCGAAGACGACTTTGACGGCTGGCGCCTGCTGACGGAGCGTCTGGGCGATCGCGTCCAACTGGTCGGCGACGACCTGTTCGTGACCAACCCGGCGCGTCTGGCTGCGGGCATCGGCGAAGGCCTGGCCAACTCGATCCTGATCAAGGTCAACCAGATCGGCACCCTGTCCGAGACGCTAGACGCCGTCGATATGGCGCAGCGCGCGGGCTACACCGCCGTGATGAGCCATCGCTCGGGCGAGACTGAAGACTCCACCATCGCCGATCTGGCCGTCGCCACCAACTGCGGACAGATCAAGACCGGTTCGCTGGCCCGCTCGGACCGGGTGGCCAAATACAACCAGCTGCTGCGCCTGGAGGAAATGCTGGGCGACCAGGCCGTCTATTTCGGCGACGGCATGCTGCTGAAATAGGTCTTTGAATTGTCGGTGGAGAATCAGCGTTCTCCACCGACCTTCTTACCGTCAAGCTACAATTTGTTAGGCATTGTCAGCCACAGTTCGTGAACTGTGTTTTCGCGCTCAGAAGGAGCGTCTGCTGTGCCTGAACGGATGAAACCGTACCGTACCTCCATCGTCCTGCTGCTTCTGTTCGCGTATCTCGGCGTGCAGGCCCTCACGGGGGAGCGCGGCCTGTTGAGCGGCGCCTCGCGGGATGCGTTGCTGACCCAGCGCGCTGAACAACTGGCGCATCTGACTGAGCAGCGTCGCGACCTGGAGACGCGCGTCCGCTACCTGCGGACCGACAGTCTTTCAAAAGATCTTCTTGAAGAGCGCGCGCGCGCTGTGATCGGTTTTTCCGATCCGCGCGACTATGTGATCCGCATTCCGGCGCAAACCGTCCAAGGCTGATCGTCAGTCAATACTTGAACTATTGTTACAGGCGGCATCGCACCCCTTTGCGTTCCGGGAAGGAAGGCTGCTAAAGCCCCCTTCCGTAACGATAAGTAAGGCGTCGCCACTGGCGCCTAGCCGGGAGATGCCGGATGGCGAAAGCCCCTGCCAAGAACGCTCAGACCAACGCGCCTGACAAAATACCAAATACGCCGACGGCGTCGAAGGAAGACCTCCTTCGTTTCTACCGCGAAATGGTGCTGATCCGCCGTTTCGAGGAACGTGCAGGCCAACTGTACGGCATGGGTCTGATCGGCGGCTTCTGCCACCTGTACATCGGCCAGGAAGCGGTCGCTGTGGGCGTTCAGGAAAGCGTCAAACAGGGCCACGACAAGATCATCACGGGCTACCGTGACCACGGCCACATGCTGGCTGCCGGCATGGACCCGAAGGAAGTCATGGCCGAACTGACCGGCCGCATCGGCGGCTCGTCGAAGGGCAAGGGCGGTTCGATGCACATGTTCGACGTGCCGACCGGCTTCTACGGCGGTCACGGCATCGTCGGCGCCCAGGTCGCGCTGGGCACTGGCTTGGCGTTCGCGGGCAAGTACCGCGGCGATGACTCGGTCGCCTTCGTCTATTTCGGCGACGGCGCTTCGAACCAGGGTCAGGTGTACGAAAGCTTCAACATGGCGCAGCTGTGGAAGCTGCCGGCCATCTACATCATCGAGAACAACCAGTACGCCATGGGCACGAGCATCGACCGCTCGTCGTCCACGACCGAGCTCTATATGCGCGGCGCCAGCTTCGGCATCCCGGGCGAGCAGGTCGACGGCATGGACGTGCTGGCCGTGCGTGACGCCACCGCGCGCGCTGTGAAGCGCGCCCGCGAAGGCGGCGGACCCTATATTCTGGAAGTGAAGACCTACCGCTATCGCGGCCACTCGATGTCCGACCCGGCGAAATATCGCACCAAGGAAGAGGTGGACGAGGTCAAGAAGACCCGCGATCCCATCGATCACATCAAGCTGCTGCTCGCCGCCGCCAACGCGACCGAGGAAGAGCTGAAGGTCATCGACAACGAGATCAAGGCGATTGTCGCCGAGTCTGTGCAGTTCGCACAGGAAAGCCCTGAGCCGGATCCGTCCGAGCTCTATACTGACGTCTACGTGGAGGCCTGATCCGTGACCGACATTCTGATGCCGGCGCTGTCCCCCACGATGGAAGAGGGCACGCTGACCAAATGGCACATCAAGGCCGGCGACAGCGTATCGGCTGGCCAGGTGATCGCCGAGATTGAAACCGACAAGGCGACGATGGAAGTCGAAGCCGTCGATGAAGGCGAAGTTCTGGAAATCCTCGTCCCCGAGGGTTCTGAGAACGTGAAGGTCAACACGCCGATCGCGCGTCTGGCCGGTGAGGACGGCGCTGCGGCGCCTGCACCCAAGGCTGACGTCCCGGCGGCGACGGCTGAAGGAAAGACGGGCGATCCCGAAAAGGCGCCTCAGCAGACCTCGACGCCTAAGGTCGAACTGCGCGATCCGGAAATCCCGGCCGACGCCAAGCTGGTCAAGACGACCGTGCGCGACGCCCTGCGCGACGCCATGGCCGAGGAAATGCGTCGTGATGACCGCGTCTTCCTGATCGGCGAGGAAGTCGCCCAGTATCAGGGCGCCTACAAGGTCAGCCGCGAACTGCTGCAGGAATTCGGCGAACGCCGCGTCGTGGACACGCCGATCACCGAGCACGGCTTTGCCGGTCTGGGCGTCGGCGCCGCCATGTCGGGCCTGAAGCCCATCGTCGAGTTCATGACGTTCAACTTCGCCATGCAGGCGATTGACCACATCATCAACTCGGCGGCCAAGACCCTGTATATGTCGGGCGGCCAGATCCGCGCGGACATCGTCTTCCGCGGCCCGAACGGCGCGGCCAGCCGCGTCGGCGCCCAGCACAGCCAGGACTATTCCGCCTGGTACGCCCAGGTTCCGGGCCTGAAGGTCATCGCGCCCTATGACGCCGCTGACGCCAAGGGCCTGCTGAAAGCCGCCATCCGCGATCCGAACCCGATCGTCTTCCTCGAACACGAGATGCTGTACGGCACCGAGTTCGACGTGCCGGAAGTCGACGACTACGTCCTGCCCATCGGCAAGGCCAAGGTCCGTCGCGAAGGCAAGGACGTCACCATCACGGCGCACGCCCGCATGGTCGGCTTTGCCCTGCAGGCCGCTGAGAAGCTGGCCGAAGAGGGCATCGAGGCCGAGGTCATCGACCTGCGCACCCTGCGTCCGCTGGACCATGAAACCATCGTCGAAAGCGTCAAGAAGACCAACCGTCTGGTCTCGGCCGAAGAGGGCTGGGGTCCGATGGGCGTGGGCGCCGAGGTTGTGGCCCGCGTGATCGAACACGCCTTCGACTATCTGGACGCCCCGCCGCTGCGTGTGCACCAGGAAGACGTGCCGCTGCCCTACGCCGCCAACCTGGAAGCCCTGTCGCTGCCGGGCGTGGACAAGATCATCGCGGCCGTTAAGCAGGTGGTGGCATGACGGACCCCGCAGAGTTCACTCTAACGGTGCCTGACAGCGTCGCAGCGGATCCTCAAGCTATAGAATTGCTGAGGATGTGGTGGTCAAAAGAAGAGCCGGTAATGGCGGTCAAGCCCGCTTTTGATGATCCGATTCATTTCGGTCGTCTGCTGGCTTATGCTGCACGTCATATGGCGCATGGCTACGCCGTTCGTCATGGCCACGACGAAAAGGCTGCCTACCATAGAATTCTCGAAGGCCTCTCCGAAGTCGTAAAATCGGATAATGTCAGCACCATTGTCGAGCCGACTGCACCAGCCCCAGGAAACGCCTGATGACCGACATCCTGATGCCTGCTCTGTCTCCGACGATGGAGGAGGGCGTTCTGGCCAAGTGGCACGTGAAGGTGGGCGACGTCGTCTCCGCCGGCGACGTGATCGCTGAAATCGAGACCGACAAGGCCACGATGGAAGTCGAGGCCGTGGACGAGGGCGAAGTCACGGACATTCTGGTGCCGGAAGGCACGGAGAATGTGAAGGTCAATACGCCGATCGCGCGCCTCAAGGATGAGGGCGGGGCCGCCGCGCCCAAGCCCGCCGCCAAGACGGAGGACGCCCCCAAGGCTGAGGCCGCTCCGGCAAAGGCTGAGGCGACAAAGGCCGCCGCGCCTGCGCCCGCGGCGCCGAAGTCCGAGAACGGCGAACGCATCTTCGCCTCGCCCCTGGCCCGTCGCATCGCCGCGCAGAACGGCGTTGACCTGAAGTCGATCAAGGGCACCGGCCCGCATGGCCGCATCGTCAAGCGTGACGTTGAGGGCGCGCCCCAAACCGCTGGCAAGGGGACTGCTCAGCCTGCTGTGGCGTCGACGGCCCCGGCTGCCGCCGCCACCTCGGGCATCGAGCCCCGCAAGGCGCAATCGCTGGCGCAAATGGGCATTCCGGACGGCAGCTACGACCTGATCCCGCTGGATGGCATGCGCAAGGCTGTGGCCCGCCGCATGGTCGACAGCATCCAGAACGTGCCGCACTTCCCGCTGTTCATCGATGTCGAAATCGATCAGCTGATGGCCGTGCGCGCCAAGGTCAACAAGATGCTGGAGCCGCAGGGGATCAAGGTCTCCGTCAACGACTTCGTCATCAAGGCGGCTGCTCTGGCCCTGAAGGCCGTGCCGGAGGCGAACGCTTCCTATACGCCTGAAGGCATCGCTATGCACCACAACGCCGACGTCTCCATGGCCGTGGCCATCGACGGCGGCCTGATCACCCCGATCATCAAGAAGGCCGAAACCAAGGGCCTGGCGCAGATCGCGACCGAGTCCAAGGACCTGGCCAAGCGCGCCCGCGAGCGCAAGCTGAAGCCTGAAGAGTTCCAGGGCGGCACCTTCTCGGTGTCCAATCTGGGCATGTTCGGCATCAAGCAGTTCACCTCGATCATCAATGAGCCGCAGGGCTGCATCATGAGCGTAGGCGCGGGCGAACAGCGCGCGGTCATCAAGGACGGCCAGGTTGTTGCGGCCACCGTCATGACCGTGACCCTGACCTGCGATCACCGCGTGGTGGACGGCGCGACCGGCGCCCGCTTCCTGCAGGCGTTCAAGCCGTTGATCGAAGATCCCGTCGCGATGCTGGCCTAAGGGGAGGGTGAGGTCATGACCTCGGTCTATGACTTCTCCGCCCGCGCCATCGACGGCACGGACGTATCGCTGGACCGCTTTCGCGGTCAGGCGCTGCTGATCGTCAATACGGCGTCCAAGTGCGGTTTCACCGGCCAGTATGAGGGTCTGGAGAAACTGCACCGGGACTTTGCGGATGCGCCGTTCGAGGTGCTGGGCTTCCCCTGCAACCAGTTCGGCAACCAGGAGCCGGGCAGGGCGGCGGAGATCGCCGCCTTCTGCGCGACCAGCTTCGATGTGACCTTCCCCCTGTTCGACAAGGTGGAGGTCAACGGACCGCACCGTCACCCCCTCTATGCCTGGCTGACCCGACAGAAGCGTGGCTTCCTGGGCTCTCAGGCCATCAAGTGGAACTTCACCAAGTTCCTGACCGACCGCGAAGGCCGCGTCGTCGCGCGCTATTCGCCTCAGACTGAACCCTCGGCCATCAAGGCCGACATCGAGAAGTTGATCTGATCATGGCTGCTGAATTCGATCTCGTCGTCATCGGCTCGGGCCCCGGCGGTTACGTCGCCGCCATCCGCGCCAGCCAGCTTGGCCAGAAGGTCGCCATCGTCGAGCGCGAGAATCTGGGCGGCATCTGCCTGAACTGGGGCTGCATCCCGACGAAGGCCCTGCTGAAGTCCGGCGAGAAGTTCGAGAGCCTGTCGCACCTGAAGGAATACGGCCTGTCCGCATCGGGCGCTTCGTTCGATTTCGACGCCATCATCCAACGCTCGCGCGGTGTCGCGGCGACGATGAACAAGGGCATCGGCTTCCTGATGAAGAAGAACAAGATCGAGGTGATCGAGGGATCGGCCACGCTCGAAAAAGGCCCAAATGGAGCTTCTGGTGCGCCCAAGGTCGTCGTCGCGCTCAAGGCAGGCGGAACGCGCGCCATTGAAGCCAAGACGGTCATGCTGGCGGTCGGCGCACGCGCGCGATCCTTGCCGCAGATCGGCCTGGAGGCCGATGGCGACAGGATCTGGGCCTATCGCGACGCCCTCGCGCCGAAGAAGTTGCCCAAGACCTTCGTCGTCATCGGCTCGGGCGCCATCGGCATCGAGTTCGCCAGCTTCTATCGCGCCTTGGGCGCCGAGGTGACGGTCGTCGAGGCGGTGGACCGCATCATGCCGATGGAGGACGAAGAGGTCTCCAAGGCCGCCCAGAAGTCGTTCGAGAAGCGCGGCATCAAGTTCAAAGTCGGCGCCAAGGTCACCAAGGTGACCAAGTCGGCCAAGGGCGTGTCCGTGGCTGTCGAGATCGGCGGCAAGGCCGAAACCCTGGAGGCCGAAGTCTGCATCTCGGCCGTGGGCATCACCGCCAACACCGACGGCATCGGCCTGGAGGCGCTGGGCGTCGAACTGGACCGCGGCCACATCAAGACCGACAGCCATTGCCAGACCAATGTGAAGGGCCTGTACGCCATCGGCGACTGCGCCGGCGCGCCCTGGCTGGCGCACAAGGCGTCCCACGAAGGCATTCACGCCGCCGAACACATCGCCGGCTACAAGACGCCGAACGTCCATTCGCCCATCGCGGGCTGCACCTACGCCCAGCCGCAGGTCGCCTCGGTCGGCGTGACCGAACAGGCCGCCCGCGCCGAGAACCGCGAGGTCAAGATCGGCCGCTTCCCGTTCCGCGTGAACGGCAAGGCCGTGGCGGCAGGCGAAGTCGACGGCTTCGTCAAGGTCATCTTCGACGCCAAGACCGGCGCCCTGATCGGCGCCCACATGATCGGCCACGAAGTCACCGAGATGATCCAGGGCTACGTCACCGCCATCACCATGGAAGCGACGGAAGAAGACATCCACGGCATCGTCTATCCGCACCCGACCATGTCGGAAGCCATGCACGAAGCCGCGCTGGACGCCTACGGACGCATGCTGCACCTCTGATCCTGCTGCTGTCCCGACGTTGATCCGGCGGGACAGCGACAGAATGTCGCGCTAACCTTGCTCTCCAAAGCGGGAGAGCGAGCATGGCGTCGTTGTTGCGAAAACGGGTGAAGGGCGAACATGCCCGTGTGGGCTTTGTCGAACTGTTCTTCGACCTGGTCTTCGTCTTCGCCATCACCCAGGTCAGCCACGGACTGCTGGCGCATCTGACGCCGCTCGGCGCCGTTCAGGCGGCGATGCTGCTGGCCGCCGTGTGGTGGGCCTGGATCTTCACCTCATGGATGACCAACTGGCTCGATCCCGAGACTGTGCCGGTGCAGGCCGCGCTGTTCGTCCTGATGGGGATCGGGCTGGTGATGTCGGCCTCGCTGCCGCACGCCTTCCAGGAGACGGGGCTTTCGTTCGCACTCGCCTTCGTCGGCATACAGGTGGGCCGCACCGCCTTCATGGTCTGGGCGATGCGTGCGGACGAGGGCCTGAGGCGTAACGCCGTCCGTATTCTGATCTGGCTGACGGCATCGGCCGTTCTGTGGATCGCGGGCGGTCTGGCTGCGCCCGAACAGCGCCTCTGGTTCTGGCTGGCGGCGCTGGCGGTCGAATATGCGTCTCCGGCCCTGTATTTCTTCGTGCCCGGTCTGGGGCGGTCCCGCACCGAGGACTGGACCATCGAAGGCGGGCATATGGCCGAACGCGTCGGCCTGTTCGTCATCATCTGTCTGGGCGAGACCCTGCTGGTGTCCGGCGCGACTTTCGGGGAACTGGACTGGTCGTCGGCCAAGGTCTGGGCCGCCTTCATCTCGGCCATTCTGTCGACCGTGGCCATGTGGCGGCTGTTCTTCAGCCAGGCGCACGAATCTGCGTCTGAGGCCATCATGCACGCTGCGGATCCCGGGCGTGTGGCGCGACGGGCCTATACCTATTCGCCCATTCTGGTCATCGCCGGGATCATCGTGGTGGCGGTCAGCGATGAACTGGTGCTGGCTCATCCCAGCGGTCATGTCTCAATGGCCACAGCCCTGACGCTGCTGGGCGGGCCGATCCTGTTCCTTCTGGGAACGGCGGTGGCGGGCTGGGCGATCTGGCGGCACGTCAACTGGACGCGGCTGGTCGGCTGCGCCGTGCTGGCGACTGGGTGGCTGGTGGTCCCGTGGACGACGCCTCTGACCCTCAGCATCGCAACAACCATCGTCCTGATGGCCATAGGCGTGTGGGAAAGTCTGCGGCCGCCACAGGTCTGAAGATCAGGTGTCCGCCTTCTCCACGAAGCTGTCGATCACGCGCTTTTCGCCGGCCTTGTCGAAGTCGACCAGCAGCTTGTTGCCTTCGATGACGCGGACGGAGCCGTAGCCGAACTTCTGGTGGAAGACGCGCTCGCCCTTGGCCCATTTCGAACTGGACTTGGCGGCGGTTGCGATCAGGCGTCCATCGCCTTCGATCACGGCCTTGCGGGCAGGGATGCGCGCGGGCGTCTGGGCGGCGGTGTAGGATTGGGCGCGTTTCCAGCCGGGCGAGGAATAGCCGCTGCCGAAGGACGGGCTTTCGTCCCACCGGCTCTTGGCCTCCTTCATGCCGGTCGAGGCGCCGTAGTAGCCGGTGTCGGACTGTGGATCGACATGGGCGATGGGCAGTTCGTCGACGAAGCGGCTGGGCAGTTGCGAGGTCCAGCGGCCATAGACCAGACGGTTGGCGGCGAACGAAATCCGCGCATCCTTCTTGGCGCGGGTGACGCCGACATAGGCCAGGCGGCGTTCTTCCTCCAGGCCCTTTTCGCCCTTCTCATCGATGCTGCGCTGGCTGGGGAAGACGCCTTCCTCCCAGCCCGGCAGGAAGACCAGCGGGAACTCCAGCCCCTTGGCGCCGTGCAGGGTCATGATCTGCACCGCGCCGTCGCCGTTGGGGTCGTCATTGGCGCCCCGATCCAGGTCCATGACCAGCGAGACGTGCTCCAGATAGGCTTGAAGCGTCTCGAACTGCTGCATCGACTGGACCAGTTCCTTCAGGTTCTCCAGCCGCGTCTGGCCGCTGGTGCGGTCGGCCTTCTGCATGTCGGTGTAGCCGCTTTCCTCCAGCACGGTCTCCATGACCTGCCAGTGCGGGGTGTCGTCCGCCAGGGCGAGCCAGCGGTCCAGATCACGCACGAAGTTGGACAGGGCCGTGCGTGTGCGGGCCTGAAGCTCGTCGGTGTTAATCAGGCCGCGCACAGCCGTCAGCGCCGATAGATCATGTTGCCGGGCGATCTGCAGGATCTTCTGCACTGAGGTGTCGCCGATACCGCGCTTGGGCACATTGACGATCCGTTCGAAGGCCAGGTCGTCGTCTTCGGACAGGATCAGGCGCAGATAGGCGTGGGCGTCGCGGATTTCGGCGCGCTCGAAGAAACGCGGGCCGCCGATGACCGTATAGGGGATGGCCAGCATGACCAGACGTTCTTCAAACGCACGCATCTGGAACGAGGCGCGGACCAGGATGGCCATGTCCTTGTATTTCAGTCCCGGCTGGCCCGCGTGGGGCCTGCGCGCGGTTTCGATCTCGTCGGCGATCAGTCGGGCCTCGGCCTCGCCATCCCAGACGCCGCGCACGCGAACCTTGTCGCCGCTGTCGTCCTCGGTCCACAGGGTCTTGCCCAGACGATCGCGGTTGCCTGCGATCAGACCGGATGCGGCGCCCAGGATATGGCTGGTTGAACGATAGTTCCGCTCCAGCTTGACGATCCTGGCGCCGGGGAAGTCGCGTTCGAAGCGCAGGATGTTGTCCACCTCGGCGCCGCGCCAGCCATAGATCGACTGGTCGTCATCGCCGACGCAGCAGACATTGCCGGTGGAGGAGGTCAGCAGCCGCAGCCACAGATACTGGGCGACGTTGGTGTCCTGATATTCGTCCACCAGAATATAGCGGAAACGGCGGCGATATTCTTCAGCCAGGTCCGCGTGTTGCGACAATATGGTGATGTTGTGCAGCAGCAGGTCGCCGAAGTCGCAGGCGTTCAAGGACCGCAGGCGCGCCTGATAGGCGGCGTACAGGCCCTGGCCCTTGCCATTGGCGAAGTCTTCGCCCGGCGGCAGCTTGTCCGGCGTCCAGCCGCGGTTCTTCCAGTGATCGATCAGGCCGCTGAGCGACTTTGGCGTCCAGCGTTTGGTGTCGATGTTGGCGGCTTCCAGAAGCTGCTTCAGCACCCGTTCCTGATCGTCGGTGTCCAGGATGGTGAAGCTGGATTTCAAGCCGACCAGTTCGGCGTGGCGACGCAGAATCTGGGCGGCGATGGAGTGGAATGTGCCCAGCCAGCGCAGCCCCTCGGCCGATGGCCCGATCAGGTGGGTGATCCGCTCGCGCATCTCGCGCGCGGCCTTGTTGGTGAAGGTGACGGCCAAAAGCTCCCATGGCTTGGCCCGCCCGGTCGCCAGGATATGGGCCAGCCGGGTGGTCAGAACCCGCGTCTTGCCGGTGCCGGCGCCCGCCAGAACCAGCACCGGACCTTCGGTCGTCTCGACCGCCAGACGTTGTTCGGGGTTCAGGCCCTTCAGATAGTCGACGGCCTCATGCGGCGGCTGGGCGCGCGCGAGGTCGGAAATGCGGGGGGCGGGGAAATCGGTCACTGAATGGGTCTTGTGGCTGGACGGAACCAGGCCGTCAGAATCTGATCAGGAGAACATAAGCAGCACAGAGGACAAAGTCAGTCCCTTGTCTGCACGTCTGCACGCGGGCGAGACGCCCCGTCGACTAGCGTCTGTCGGTCAGCGCAGGCGGTAGCTGATGGTCGTGACGACCCTGATCTTCTTGTTCAGCGCCGAGGACTCATCGCCTGATCCGTCGCGCGGCAGAATCTCGAACGATCCCTGTCCGGCGGACTTGATGGGGCCCAGAGGCGCCCCGGAATCCTTGGCGAACTGTTCCGCGCCCGTGCGGGCGGCGGCGGTGGCTTCGGCGATCATGGCCGGACGTACGTCGTTGAGCTTGGTGAAGATGTAGGACGGGCCCTGGAAATCCTGGAGCACCACGCCCTGACGGACCAGGTCATTCAGGCTGCGGGTCGTGGTCTGGACGCGGTCCACGTCATTGGTGCGGACGATGACGGTCTGGGCCAGGATGAAGCGTGGGCCACCGGTCTGGCTGGCGTATTCGCGTGAACGGGTGTCGGTGACCTCCAGACGTCCCAGATCGACGGACGCATCAGGATAGGCCTGCGCCTTCAGGAACTGCCGCACAGTGGCCAGGTCACCGTCGATGCGGGCCTGAACCTCGGACAGGACATCGCCGGAGGCCGTAAAGCGGATCGGCAGCACCGCCAGATCGGCCTCAACGTCCTTTTCCGCCAGACCGCGCACGGTGACGGATCGGTCGCCCGCCCGCGCGTTGACCACGCCCTGACCAATCAGGGCGCCGCCGCCGACCAGACCGATGGCGAGCAATCCGCCGACGACGGCTGCGGGGATCAGGCGGGCGTTGTCCATGATTTGGTTCCTTTGGGTTCGCGGACGCTACGACGGCTTGCCGTGTTCCGCCACCCAATCCAGCGCCAGAAGACGACAGGCCGAGGCCAGCGGGCGTCGTCCGCGGTTGGCGTCGACATCGGCCAGCAACTGCGCCTTGCTGAGCGCGCGCGTCTGAGCGATGCGGTCCAGAACCGCCCAGAATTCAGGTTCCAGCGCGACCGAGGTCGCATGTCCGGCCAGAACGACCGAGCGTTTGCTCAACCCGCTCAACGGATGGACTTCAGCACAATCTCTGCAGACGTCGGTGCGCCGTTGGTCAGGATGGGCGTGTGGGTGTCGGTCACAAACACCAGGGCGCCGGACGGATCGCGGATGTCGGCGCGCACCGCATAGGTGTGACGCGGATCAATCTCGGCGCTGGAGAAGGCCAGGGTCAGGCGATAGGGCGGGCCGCCGGCAATGGGCTCATTGGCTTCGGCCAGAACCCGCGCAGGCGCGTCGGCCAGACTGACATCCTCGACACGGACGTTCAGCACGTGGCCGGGCGGCAGCATGATGCGCTCGCGATAGAAGGCGGTGACGTGCACGACCGTGGTTCCCGTGGTGACATCGGGCGGGGCCACGGGCGCAGGCGTTGCGCAGGCGGCCAACGTCAAGGCGGCAGGCAGGATGATCGGGGCGAAGCGCATGGAGAAACTCCTTTTGGTCCAGTATGCCACACCGAAGCTTTGCGGGGGAGCGACGCTTTCTGAATACCCATGATAAGGGACGGTTCCCTCGCTGGAGCCCGCGTTTTGAACAGGTCATTCGTCGCCGTCGCTGTCACGATCTGCGCCCTGATCTGGGGCACGACCTGGTTTGCGATCACATTGCAGCTGGGGTCGGTGGAGCCCATCGTTTCGGTCGTGTGGCGTTTTGGCCTTGCGGCTGCGGTTCTGTTCGGATTTTGCGCCGTGAGCCGCCGGCCCTTGCGCCTGACGCGCAGCCAGCATCTGGCGGCCATAGGGCAGGGGGCGTTCGTCTTCGCGATCAGCTACGCCTTTGTCTATGCAGCGGAGGCGCAGGTCGCCTCGGCGGTTGTCGCCGTCATCTTCGCCGCGCTGGCGTTTGTGAACCTGGTCCTGTTCCGGGTTCTGGGCGGCCAAAAAGCCTCATCCGCCGCCTGGTGCGGCGCGGCGCTGGGCGTCGTGGGGGTCGGCGTCCTGTCCTTTGGTCAGTTGTCGGGGGCGGGGGCGGGGGCGGGGGCGGGGCTGGACCCCGGACTGGGCGTGATTTTCGCCATCACGGCGGTGTTGGCTTCGGCGCTTGGCAACTGGTTCGCCTGGAAGGGCCAGCAGGCGGGTGCGCCGGTGCTGACCGCCACGGCCTGGGCCATGGCCTATGGCACGGCCATGCTGGCCATCTATGGCGTCTTAACGGGCGTCACCTGGCGGATCGAACTGACGCCCGCCTATGTGCTGTCGCTGCTCTATCTGTCGCTGTTTGGATCGGTGATCGCGTTCGGCCTGTATTTCAGCATCGCACGTCAGCGGGGCTATGCGCTGGCCAGCTATATCTCGGCGCTGACGCCGCCCATCGCCATGCTGGTGTCCGTATTTTTCGAGGGCGCCCGCTTCGGGTGGTCGGCCTTGATCGGTCTGGGGCTGGTGCTGGTCGGACAGGTCCTGCTGATCCGCGCGCCCAAGGCCTGAGCCTCAGTCGTCCAGCTTTTTCCCGTCGAGCAGCCGGGATGCGCGTTCGCTTTCCTTCGCCGACGCCTGTTTCTCGGCCTTGGTGCGACCGTGGGCCACGCGGTTGGCCGAGGCGCGCGAGCGGTCTTCAGCCTTTGCTCGGTCTTTGCGAGCCCGATTCAAGTTCACGATCTCGCCCATGGACTATTCCTTGGGCTGGGCGGGTTGGGCCGATTTTGCGGGATCGGATTCCGGCGGCAGGGCCAGAGCCGTGGGCACCTCAGCGTCCGGGATCGTTGCGCCAGTGATCAAGGGTCGTCCGACCGATTGCTGATCCAGTCGGGTCCAGGCGTCAGCGGTTCGACCGCGCTGGCGGCCCAGATCGAACATCGCCGTCATAGTCTCCTGATCGAACTTGAGACTGGAGGCCGAGACGTTGTCGGGGATGGCGGACAGGGACATGTCCAGACCGTTGCGCTGGGCGAAGGCGGCGGTGACGGCCAGGTGGATGCGCAGCGAGGCCTTGCTCATGCTGTCATAGGTGCGGGCCAGGATGCCCGAGATGCGGCCCGGTGTTACGCCGTCATTGCGGCCGACCTGTCCGTTGACGATGACGTACAGGGCGCCGACGCGACCTTGGTTATCGGGCCGTGTCCACAGCATCAGGTCTTCCGGGATCGCCAGGAAGGGGGTGTTCACCCCGCCGTCGACGTGCATTTCCAGCGCGACTTCATTGTTCGACTGAAGCCCTGCGATCAGCACGGGCGGGAAGACCCCCGGGATGCTGGCGGAGGCGACCAGCACCTCTTTGAATAGTTCGCGGGCGTTGTCGTCACCCTGAGCCGCCAGAAGCCCCATGTCCCAGATGACGGTCTCTTCGCTGTCCAGGTCCGTAGTGGCGACCAGCAGCTTGCGCCCCGTAGCGTTTTCACGGGCGACAGCGGCCATCAACTCGGGCGTGACGTTCTGATCGACCAGATCGCGCAGAACCTTGGACGAGAACAGGCTGGGGTTCAGGAAGGCGGCGAAACTGCGCCAGCTCAGAATATTGTCGGCGGCCCCGCTGGTGTAGGCCTGCTGGAGTTCGTCATCCCACTCCGGGCCGAGGTAGGCGAACGGGGCGGCCAGGGCGCCGGTGCTGACGCCGGTGACCACGTCGAAGCGCGGGCGGTCGCCATGATCGCTCCAGCCCACCAGAACGCCTGCGCCATAGGCGCCGTTGGCGCCGCCGCCTGACAGGGCCAGCATGGTGGTCGGATGATCGCTGCGCAGGCGTCCGCCGATCTCCTGGGTGAAGGCCTGAAGGCGGGCGCTGTCGTTGGCGCGGATGCGCGGGTCCGCCGCCTTGATCAGCGTGCCGTCGGTGATTCTGAGCGGCCCGACCGGCCGGTCCAGGGTGCCGCATGCAGACAGGGCCAACGCCATGACAAGGCCCAGCAGGCCAGCACCGATCCGTGGCATTCGCTATGTTCCAACCCTGTTTCGCGCGCCAGCGTTGTACAATCCGCAGGAGCCTTCTGTCATCACAGGAAGACGAAGCCGCCGACCTGCAAGCGCCGCAGTTTGAAACTCGCTACGCGCCATCGCGTTTCCAAAGCCAGGACAATCCTGCCCGAAAGGAGAAGCTCATGTTTAATTCCTCTCAGATCAAGGAACACCTCGAAGTCGTCGGTTCGGACGGCGGCCATGTCGGCCGTGTCGACCATCTGCTCGGCGACCAGATCGAACTGGCCAAGATGGATCTGGCTGGCGGATTCAAGCACCACATGATCCCGACCAGCTGGGTTGACCGCGTGGATGACAAGCATGTCCACCTCAACCTGACCAAGGATGAAGCCAAGGCGCGCTGGACGGAAAAGCCGCACTAGTCTTCGTCATCGCCTGACTGAAAAAGGCCCCGCTGTCGCCAGCGGGGCCTTTCGCGTATCTGTGCGGGTGTCGTGAATGGCGCGACGTTGGAGCGACATCCTTGATCCGTCTGATCCTGAATCTGCTGTGGTTTGTCCTTGGCGGCTGGCTGTCCGGGCTGTTGTGGCTGTTGGGCGGCGCGATCCTGGGCCTGACCATCGTCGGCCTGCCATGGACCTTTGCGGCATGGCGCATCGCCAGCTACTCGTTCTGGCCGTTTGGGCGCGAGATCGTCTGGCAAGAGGCGCACCCGGTCGCCGGTTGCCTGGGCGTCGTGCTGAACATCGTCTGGTTCGTGGTCGCGGGCTGGTACATCGCCCTGTCGCACCTGATGATCGCGGTGGCTGAGTTCGTTTCGATCATCGGCATTCCGTTCGCGCTGAAACACCTTGAACTGGCCAAGCTGGCCCTGGCGCCGGTCGGGCGCACGATCCGCGACAAGCGATAGAGGCTGCAAAAACGAAAATGGCCGGTTCTCGCAGGAGAACCAGCCATCCTTGGGTGATCTGTGTCAGGCTCAGCCCGGCGAAATCATCTTCTCGGGACGCACGG
Organism: Brevundimonas nasdae; assembly: GCF_019395145.1. Lineage (NCBI taxonomy): Bacteria > Pseudomonadati > Pseudomonadota > Alphaproteobacteria > Caulobacterales > Caulobacteraceae > Brevundimonas > Brevundimonas nasdae. Next base: position 1,234,298 of record NZ_CP080034.1, on the reverse strand, counting down.
CTTCGTCGAACTCGGCGTCGGTCAGATAGCCTCCGCCGACAGCCTCTTCGCGCAGGGTGGTGCCGTTCTTGTGCGCGGTCTTGGCGATCTTGGCGCAGATGTCGTAGCCCAACTTGCCGTTCAGCGCCGTCACCAGCATCAGCGAGTTGTTCAGGCCGCGCGCGATATTGTCCTCGCGAGCCTCGATGCCGACGACGCAGTTGTCAGTGAAGCTGATGGCCGCATCGGCGATCAGGCGCACCGACTGCAGGAAGTTATAGGCCATAACCGGGTTATAGACGTTCAGCTCGAAATGCCCCTGCGAACCGGCGAAGGTCAGGGCGGCGTTGTTGCCGAATACCTGGACGCAAACCTGGGTCAGGGCTTCGCACTGGGTCGGGTTGACCTTGCCCGGCATGATCGACGAGCCCGGCTCGTTCTCCGGCAGGGCCAGTTCGCCCAGGCCCGACCGCGGGCCGGAGCCCAGGAAGCGGATGTCGTTGGCGATCTTGAACAGAGATGCGGCGACCGTGTTGATGGCGCCGTGGCTGAAGACCATGGCGTCGTGCGCCGCCAGGGCCTCGAACTTGTTCGGCGCCGTGGTGAAGGGCAGGCCGGTGATCTCGGCGATCTGGGCCGCGACCTTCTCTGCAAAACCAATGGGGGCGTTCAGGCCGGTGCCGACGGCGGTGCCGCCTTGCGCCAGCTCCATCAGCGCGGGCAGGGTCTGCTCAATGCGTTTGATGCCGTTCTCGACCTGCTGGGCGTAACCGCCGAACTCCTGGCCCAGGGTCAGGGGGGTGGCGTCTTGCGTATGCGTGCGGCCGATCTTGATGATGTGCGCCCAGGCGTCCGACTTGGCCTTCAGCGCGGCGTGCAGGTGCTTCAGCGCGGGCAGCAGGTCGTTGACCACCTGTTCGGCGCAGGCGACATGCATGGCCGTGGGATAGGTGTCGTTGGACGACTGGCTCATGTTCACGTGGTCGTTCGGGTGGACCGGCTTCTTGGAGCCCATCTCGCCGCCCAGAATCTCGATGGCGCGGTTCGAGATCACCTCGTTGGCGTTCATATTCGACTGGGTGCCGGAGCCGGTCTGCCAGACGACCAGCGGGAAATGGTCGTTCAGCTTGCCTTCAATCACTTCGTTGGCGGCCTTGACGATGGCGTCGGCCAGAGCGGGGTCCAGCTTGCCCAGATCACGGTTGGTTTCGGCCGCGGCGCGCTTGACGATGCCCAGGGCGCGCACGACGGGCAGGGGTTGCTTCTCCCAGCCGATCTTGAAGTTGCCCAGCGACCGCTGCGCCTGGGCGCCCCAGTAGCGATCGGCGGCGACCTCGATGGGGCCGAAGGTGTCGGTTTCGATGCGGACGTTGCTCATGCGCGGGACTCGTCTCTCAGGCGTGGCGATTGGTTGCGCGGCGGTGTAGCACGCAAGTCATGCAGGGCAAGACGAACGGCGATTGGATCGGGACCGGAAAGGTCCGCGCACGGGAAGACGGCGATGCTGTCGAGATCGTCATCGACGGCCTGACGACCCAGGCCAAATACTACAAGCCGTTGGTCTATGAGTTCATGCGCAAGGAATGGTCGTCACGCCCATCCTGGGGCGACCATGTCGTTGAAATCCGCATGGAGCACGTCGGTGATCCGCCGTGGATGGACCTGGATAACCTGGCCAAGGCCCTGCTGGATTCGATCAAGGGCTATCTGTTCCACGACGACAGCCAGGTCGCGCGGTTGGTGGTCGAGCGCAATGAGGGCGAAAAGGAGCGGATCACGATCCGCTCCTATCCACGGGTGCGCTGAGGCCTATTTTTTGCGGAACTGATCCAGCGAGACGACCTTGGGGCCGTCAGAGATCGGCGGCGTGTCCTTGGGCGGGGTCGGTTCTTCCTCGATCGGTTCGACGATTTCCGGCTCCTCGAACTGCAGCAGAAACTGCACGCTGGGATCATAGAAACGCGTGATGGCCGAGTAGGGCATGACCAGATGCTTGGGCAGTCCGCCGAACCGCAGCTTGACCGAAAACTGGTCGGCGTCGACGGCCAGATCCTCGTACTGGTGTTGCAGCACCACCGTCATTTCCTCGGGATATTTGGCGAGGATGTCCGGCGGAACGCTGACCCCTGCGGCGCGGGTCTTGAACGTGATGTAGAAGTGATGGGCGCCGGGCAGACCTTCGGCCAGCACGTGTTCCAGCGCCGATCTGACGACGCCTCTCAGGGCCTCGTGCGCCAGACGCTCGTACTGCATCTCATCGACCGGAGGGGCTTGGTCGCTCATCGTCACCTCATAACCTGAGCGCGACTGATAGCGGCGACGGGCCTCGCGCGAAAGGGATCATTAAGGTGAACCATCGCGATTTATGGCGACAGACCCCTGATCATATTTTGGAAAGTGCCGGGGGTTCTGTTGCCAGGCCCCCCGACGGGCCCCGCCCAAGGATCTGAACCCCTAGGACTTAAGATTCGAAATCACCCGAACCGCATTACGCGGCGAGAGCGACTTCTCCAGCGAAGTTATCGTTCGCAGTTAGAAAATGGCCCGATACGGTGGGCCAGGACGAGCGAAAGCAATCCTCTTTACACGTCCGTCGATGCTAGTCGGCCCCATGCTGCCTCCGCCGATAACGCGGGGAGAAAGTTGGTGGAGCCGCCGGGAATCGCACCCGGGTCCGGTCCGCTTATTACAAGCGCGTTTATCGCCATAGTCCGGCCGAAACCGGACAAACCCAATATAGGGCTTGTGCGGGCGCATTCCAAGCGCCGCCTGTTTGGATTGGGATTTTCCCTTTAGACCCTACGCCATCCGGGCGTCTGATTGCGGAACCAGGTCAGTTGCCGTTTGGCGTAGTTCCTTGTCGTCTGTTTGAGAGCATCGACGGCCTGACCACGAGAGAGCTCACCCTTGATGAGAGCGGACAGTTCACGCACACCGACCGCCTTCATGGCGGGAAGCGCGGGCGATAGGTTGCGGGAAACGAGAGCTCGAACCTCATCCAGGGCGCCGTGTTCCATCATCAGATCCACGCGCTGGTCGCAGTTGTCATAAAGACGCTGGCGATCCGGTTCGATCACCAGACCGGTCCAGCTGCCGGGCGGCAGCAGGGGGGTGGTTTCGGCCTGCCATTGGCTAAGGGCCTGACCGCTGGCGGCGTGAACGCTCATCGCCCGGATCAGGCGCTGGCGATCTCCGCGTTCAATACTGCGTGCTGCGGGGCCATCCACTTCGGCAAGACGGGCGCGAAACGAGGCTTCGCCCACCGCGAGATACTCAGCCTCGACCTGATCACGCACCTCATTCGGCACGGCGGGAATGTCCGCCAGGCCGCGCGTCAGGGCGGTGAAGTAAAGTCCAGTCCCGCCAACCAGAATGACGGGGCGTCGCTCAGCGGTCAGTGCGTTCACCAGATCGAGCGCCGCCCGGCTCCATCGCCCAACCGACCATGCGTCTGCCGCATCCGCCACGCCATACAGTCTGTGATCGGCCTGCGCCTCTTCTTGGACCGAGGGACGCGCCGTCAGAATGCGCAGATCGGCGTACAGTTGCTGACTGTCGGCGTTGATGATCACGGCGCCGGTTTCGCGCGCCATCTTCAGCGCCAGCGCGGACTTGCCCGAGGCGGTTGGCCCGGCGATCAGGGTGACTAATGGCGGTTGGGACAAATGGAGGCTCGCAGGTCGTGTCTGACGGCGATAGAACGCCCGGCTTATCGCCTGCAAGCGCCCGCATGTTTTTGGGAGACCGCCTTGGTCGAACGTTCCGCCGTCATCGCCGCACTCGACACTGTCATTGATCCGGTTTCGGGGCAGGGGCTGGTCGCCGCTGGTCTGGTTCAGGGACTGGTGGTGGCCGACGACCGGGCCGGTTTCGCGTTAGAGGTCGACCGCAGTCAGGCCGCCGCCTATGCGCCGGTTCGCGACGCGGCTGAGACGGCGTTGAAAGCCATTCCAGGCATGGCGCGAGTGTCGGTCATCCTGACGGCGGAAGCCAAGCCGGGCCTGAGCAAGCCAGCAGGCACCCCGCGCACCGCCGGTCTGTCCAAGGCCGCCGTCGATCAGGGGCGGGCCAAGGCGCCGGTGGCGACGGATCGTCCGGCCCATGTCCGCCGGGTTCTGGCGGTCGCCAGCGGCAAGGGCGGCGTGGGCAAGTCCACGGTTGCGGTCAATCTGGCGGCGGCGCTGGCGGCGCGCGGCCTGTCGGTCGGCATCCTGGACGCCGATGTATATGGCCCGTCACTGCCGACCATGCTGGGGATCAGCGGCCAGCCTGCCTATGAGGACGGGGCTATCGTTCCCCATGTCGCGCACGGCCTGAAGGCCATGTCGGTGGGACTGCTGACCAAGATGGATGACGCCATGATCTGGCGCGGGCCAATGGCGTCCCAGGCGATCACCCAGATGCTGACCCAGACGCGCTGGGGCACGGCGGAGGCCCCGCTGGACGTCCTGGTGGTCGATCTGCCGCCCGGCACCGGCGACGTGCAATTGACCCTGATCCAGAAGACGCCGTTGGACGGCGCGGTCATCGTCTCCACCCCGCAGGAAGTGGCGTTGGCGGACGCGCGACGCGCTCACACCCTGTTCCAGCGGGTCAATGTTCCGACCTTGGGTCTGATCGAGAACATGAGCGGTCCCGTGTTCGGGCAGGGCGGCGCGAAGGCCGAGGCGGAGCGTCTGTCCATTCCGTTCCTGGGTGACCTGCCGTTGGATGCGGCGTTGAGGGAGGGCGGGGACGCCGGACGCCCGCCTGTCGCGGTCGATCCAGATGGGGATGTTGCGGCCCGGTTCGCAACTGTCGCCGAGCGCGTAATTTCCGGTCTGAACCTTTAGGAAAAATAGTCGGCCGGAAGGGTTTTCAAACGCAACCCTAACCGCCACCTTGGTCATTACCAATCGCCAATGGAGCGCTTTATGAGCGTCGACGCCCTTTTCCAGCCGTTCAAGATCAAGAACCTGACACTGCCCAACCGGATCGTCATGGCCCCCATGACCCGGTCCTTTTCACCGAACGGCATCCCGACGTCGGACGTCGCGGGCTATTATCGCCGGCGTGCCGAGGGCGGGGTGGGCCTGATTGTCACCGAGGGCACGGTGATCGAACGTCCTGCCGCCCGAAACGACGTCAATGTGCCGGTCTTCCATGGTGAAGCCCTGCCGCAGTGGAAGTCGGTCGTGGATGAGGTTCACGCGGCGGGTGGTCTGATCGCGCCGCAGATCTGGCACGTCGGATCAGCCCGTGGCCAAGGCGCGGACTGGACGCCGCTGGGCAAGGTGGACAGCCCTTCCGGCTTCACCCTGCCGGGCAAGGCCAAGTATGAGCCGATGACCGAGGAGGACGTGGCCGACACGATCGCCGCCTTCGGCAAATCGGCGCGGGCGGCGCGAGACGTCGGCTTCGACGCCGTAGAGATCCATGGCGCCCACGGCTATCTGATCGACCAGTTCTTCTGGGGCGGGTTGAACGCCCGCGAAGACCGCTGGGGCGGCCCGACCATCGCAGATCGCACCCGCTTCGGCGTCGAGGTGGTCAAGGCGATCCGCGAGGGCGTGGGCGACGACCTTCCCGTCATTCTGCGGCTGTCGCAATGGAAGCAGCAGGATTACGCAGCGCGCATCGCCGAGACGCCGGATCAACTGGTCGAGTGGCTGGCGCCGCTGTCAGACGCGGGCGTCGATGTCTTCCACTGCTCGCAGCGCCGTTTCTGGGAGCCGGAGTTTGAAGGCTCGGACCTCAACTTCGCAGGTTGGACCAAGAAGCTGATCGGCAAGCCGACCATCACGGTTGGCTCGGTTGGGCTGGACGGCGAGTTCATCGCGGCGTTTGGCGGGGAAGGGTCGCGTCCGGCGTCGCTGGACGGTCTGATCCGCCGCCTTGAAAATGAAGAGTTCGATCTGGTCGCCGTGGGCCGCGCCCTGCTGGCTGATCCGCAATGGGTCAACAAGATCAGGGACGGCCGCACCAGCGAACTGCAGAACTTCGAACGTGAGGCGCTTGCGACACTGTCGTAGGACTGCGGCGTCGGGCCGGTCTGGTCACACCGGCTCGACGATCACGCCCGTGCCGTAGCAGAGGACTTCGGTCACGCCCGGCATGATCTCGGTGGCGTCATAGCGTACAGCGATGATGGCGTTGGCGCCGTGGGCCTCGGCATGTTTGACCAGTTCGTCAAAGGCTTCCTGGCGACCGGCTTCAGCCAGCTTGACATAGGCGCCGACCCGCCCGCCCAGCATCGACTGGACGCCGCCGATGGCGTCGGAGATGGCGTTGCGCGAGCGCACGGTCACGCCGCGCACCAGGCCGATGTGGCGGGTGACGCGAAAGCCGGGCAGGTCGTTGGTGGTGGTGACGTACATCAAGGTCTCCTAGCGGCGCTCAAGAACGCGGAATGTGAAAGCGTGATCGTCCTTCTCACCCGCTGGATGAGATTCGGCCGATGCCTCGATCCAGTCTGTCTGATCAAACGGCGGAAATACGGCGTCGCCTTCCGGGCTGGCGTCCACCTCGGTGATGTAGAGGCGTTTCGCGCGGGGCAGGGCGGCCTCGAACAGGGCCGTGCCGCCGATGATGCAGATCTCCTCGACACCATCGTCTTGCGCCGTCTCGCGGGCGATTTCGATGGCCTCATCCAGCGTGAAGCAGACCAGGGCGCCCTTGGCCCTGCCGTCGGCTTCGTAGGATTCGTCCTTGGTCAGCACGATGTTCAGGCGGCCGGGCAGGGGTTTCAGCGGCAGACTCTCCCAGGTCTTGCGGCCCATCAGGCAGGGCTTTCCGACCGTGATCGCCTTGAAGCGCTGAAGGTCAGAGCGCAGCCGCCAGGGCAGGTCGCCGTCACGGCCGATGACGCCGTTTCGCCCACGAGCGACGACGAGAGAAATCTTGGGCTGGGACAAGAACCGTCACCGTATCCGTGCGTTGGAGGAGGCCATTCAATGAACGCGAGCCCGCCTGTGAGCAAGTACGTCCCCGCCATCGTCGTCGGTTTCCTGGTCGCCTTCGTGGTGTCGGCCGGGTTCTCGATGCTGTTGCGATCCGCAGGCGTGTCGCCCGGCATGACGCCCATGTTCATTGGCGGCTTCCTGGGCGTGTTCACCGCCTACATCATGGCCAACCTGGCCGGGACGAAGCGGGGCAAGGCGGCGACGGCGGAGCAGAAGCAGGCCGTGCTGGATTTCCGCCCTGAGCCCGGAAAGGCGATGCTGATCGTCTTTCGCGAAGGCTTCGTCGGCATGGCGGCGGGCATGGACCTGCTGATTGACGACCAGTTCGTCGCGCAGCTTAAAAGCCCACGGTTCACCGCGATTTCCGTCGAGCCCGGCGGGCATCAGATTTCGATGGCCTTCGGCGGTCTGGCGGGCAAACAGAACAAGCCGACGCTGGAAGGCTTCATCGCCGCGCCGGGTGAGATCATCGCCTTTCGTGCCACTATGGCGATGGGTGCGTTGAAGAACCGCATCCTGCTGGAGCGGATCGAGAGCCGCGACACCCTGACCCTGCGTCTGAAGCCGATGACGATGATCGCGCCGTCAGTATGAAAGCGGTCGGGGATGGCGACAGGCCATCCCCGACCTTGCGGCGTCAGGCGTCTGGCTCGAGCAGCTTCAGGCGGAAGAAGGCCGCGCCGATGACCGCGCCGATGGCGGGGGCGACGAAGAAGACCCAGACCTGCGACAACGCCTGACCGCCCGCCAGAAGGGCAGGGCCGAAGCTGCGCGCCGGATTGACCGACACGCCGGTCACTTGGATGCCGACGATGTGGATCACCGCCAGGGTGATGCCGATGGAGACGCCGGCGAAGGCGCCATGCCCCTTGGCACCGGTTACGCCCAGAATGGCGATGACGAAGATGGCGGTCGCCACGATTTCAAAGATCAGGGCCGCGTGAAGCCCGTAACCGCCGGGCGATCCGGCGTCGAAGCCGTTCTGGCCCAGATTGGCGAAACCGGTCTTGGCGATCAGACCCAGGATGGCTGCGCCGATGACGGCGCCGATGAACTGGGCGACCCAATAGACCAGCATGTCCTTGGCGCTGATCCGTCCGGCGACGAAGGCGCCCAGGCTGACCGCCGGATTGACGTGGCAGCCTGAGACCGGGCCGATGCCATAGGCCATGGCGATGATGGCGAAGCCGAACGCCAGGGCGATGCCCAACTGACCGACATGGTCAAAACCGCCCAGGACGGCGGCGCCGCAACCGAAAAGCACGAGAACTGCGGTTCCGACCAATTCGGCCGTGAACTTCTTCAACATGAGAGTTTCCCCCGTTCTTCACCCGCACCATCGCGGATGAGCAGAGGTTGCTCTGAAAACCACCGGTTGACCACCTGTCGTTACGACTTGTGTTCCAGCCACTTGAGCCATTTCCGCTGCATCGCCTGATCCAGGTCGATTCCCGCTCTGGCGCAGTAGATCAGCAGCATGCCCAGCACATCCGCCGCCTCATCGCCCAGGGCCTGGGCGTCCGGCGTCCCGCGTGCGCGGCTGGACAGTCGCAGATGCTCGGCGGTCAGTTCGCCCAGTTCCTCCTGCAGCTTCAGCAGCGCCCAGTCGCGGTCGCGGTCGATGCTGTGTTCGGCGGCGTAGATGTCGGAAATGCGTAAGACTGAGGCGGTCAGGTCGGATAGGGTCAAGAAACGGTCGTCCATCGTGTCGCAAGCTGGCCGATCGGCGGCATGGGGGTCCAGGCTTCTTCAGGATCGCCGCCCTGAGGGACGAAATAGCCGAAAGCGCGGGTCCAGACCTCGATCATCGGTTGTCTGAAGGTGACGGTGGCCAGATGCTCATTGACCTGGCCGGACAGGACGCCGTCGGCGACGCTGTTCAGGAAGTTGAAGGCCTGGGTCAGGGCTTCGGTGGCCACGCCGTCGGGATCGTCGGAGATATGGAAGGGGATGCCCGCGCGCAGCACGGCGCGAACGGCGATCAGAGCTTCTGAGTTCCAGGTCGCGACCAGGCTCTGGGTCAGTTGCAGCGGCGTCTGCGCCATCATGGGCGATGTGCTGGCCGTAGGCAGGGTGGCCGGTTCTGCGCGCAGAGCGTGCCGCACCCGGTTGCAGGCGGGGCCCAGCGCCGCGCGGAGATTCCCGTCGCGCCGGTCGGCGACGTACCGGAGCGGCTCCACCCCGACCAGATCGGACGGCAGATGCATTTCATGCTCAAACGGCACGACGAAGAAACATCGCCGCGGTCCCAGCGCGCCGACGAACAGGCCCAGTTCAAAGATCACATTGTCGCGCACCACAGGCAGGGCCGAGCCGCGCATATGCAGGACGTCGTCGGGCGTGAAGACGAAGATGGCGAACTTGGCCTGGCGCGTGAAGGCGTACAGGTCGACCAGGGCCGCGCTGGACGGCTGGAATACACCCTGCGGCCAGACGGTCGGCTCGCAGTCGAACTCAAGATTTTCCTGGATCGCATAGGCCACCTCCAGCCCCTCGACCGAGGAGCCGATGAAGACCGGCGGCCTGACGCTCACTTGGAGACCAGGGCCTTGATATGCGGCCAGGCCTGATAGTCGTTCAGGATGAAATCGGACAGTTCGTAGGCGAACAGGTCGGCCTTGGGCGTCAGGCTCATGGTCGGCAGGGGCAGGGGCTCGCGCGTCAGCTGAAGCTCGGCCTGTTCCAGATGGTTCAGATACAGGTGGGCGTCGCCGAAGGTGTGGACGAACTCGCCTGGCTCCAGACCCACGACCTGGGCCACCATCAGGGTCAGCAGGGCGTAGGAGGCGATGTTGAACGGCACGCCCAAGAAGATGTCGGCGCTGCGCTGATACAGCTGGCAGCTGAGTTTTCCGTCTGCGACGAAGAACTGGAACAGGCAGTGGCACGGCGGCAGGGCCATGTCGTCCACGTCCGCCGGGTTCCAGGCGCTGACGATGTGGCGCCGCCCGTTCGGATTGGTCTTGAGCCCGTGAACCAGTTTCTCAATCTGGTCGATGACGCGGCCGTCCGGCGCCGTCCACGAGCGCCACTGCTTGCCATAGACGGGGCCAAGCTCGCCCTCGGCGTCTGCCCATTCGTCCCAGATGCGGACGCCGTTCTCCTTGAGCCAGCCGATGTTGGTCTCGCCGCGCAGGAACCACAGCAGTTCGATGATGATCGAACGCAGGTGCAGCTTCTTGGTCGTCAGGACGGGGAAGCCCTTGGCCAGATCAAAGCGAATCTGGCGACCGAAGACGCCAAGGGTGCCGGTGCCGGTGCGGTCGTCGCGGCGCACGCCATTGTCGAGGATGTCCCGCAGCAGGTTCAGATACTGCCATTCGGGGTGATCCGTCGGCGCGGCGTCCGTGCGGGCCTGAAGATCAGCGGGGGCGACCTGAGCGTTCATGGGTTGAGCGTGCCTCAGAAAATGATTCGTGGCCCCCGATAATTCCGTCGCCTGGATGGGCGTCCACAAGAAATCGAATCAGCGGACTAGAGAATGATCGTCATCCGCGGCTCAGCTCAGTCTGAATGACAATAAAGCCCGCCGACATGCGGCGGGCTTTCACTGGATCAGCGGCTCAGGCGTTCACCCTGAAGCCAGCCGATGTTGTCGTCGGCGTCCAGCACCTCGACCCAATCGCCTTCGACCTTTCCCGTTGGGAAGACGACGGTTTCGGCGGCCAGGGGGCGGATCACGGCGCCATCCGGAGCCGATCTCAGGACGGCGGGCGCCTGGAGGCGGCGGGTGGCCATCGACGGTGCGGCGGCCGCGCGGCGCATTTCTTCTTCGCGACGGACTTCATCGCGGATGCGGCGACGCTCTGCCTCGCGTTCGCGCTCCACACGCTCCTGCTCGCGACGTTCGGTCTGCTCGCGCTGTTCAGCTTCGGCGCGGATGGCTTCGCGGTTGGCGCGCGTGACTTCGGGGGTGGACGAGCCCATGCCGCCCAACTGGGTCACCATGTCGGCATAGCCGCGAACAAGGGCCAGGGCGATGATCTTGCCTTCGTCTTCTTTCTCATACCCGGCGCCGACGCGACCGCCGAAGTGGTTGTCGCGGATCCGCAGACGGCGGACATCATCCTTATTGGCCGTCGAACGGGCGTGGCCGACGGTTTCCGCCAAAGGCACGCTGGTCAGGGAGAAGACGATCTGGGCGTCTTCCTTGCCGCGGCCGATATCCTTCTTGATGTCGCGAATGCGGTTGACCGTGCTGGCGTTCAACTGAGCCGCCTGCTGTTGCTGCGCGCCCTGGCCGGTCATGCCGCCGACGGCGTTGGCGGCCATGCTGAGGGCCTGCATCTGCATGGGGTTGAGGCCGGCAGCATCGCCGCCCCCCAGTCCGGCCAGCCCGCCCAAGCCGCCGAGCCCTCCCAGGCCGCCGCCGCCGAAACCGCCGCCGTCTCCTGTCAGGGTGCTCGCCGCCGCCGCGACGCCGACGTTGAGCAGGGCGCGGCCGCCCGCTGACGCCAGACCTCTCAGCATGCCGGAACGTTGAGCTTCCGCCGCCGCGTCGATTGGATTGGCCAGTTCAGCGACCAGGACGAAGTCCGCCGTTCGGGCGCGTCCGGCGCCGCTCATTTCGCGTTCACGCTCAACGACATTGAGGCCGGGACCACGCTCGATCAGGGTGAAGCAGCCGGAGTCGCGAATGAGCGTGCGCAGCAGCTCGGTGGGGGCGCCCATGCCCATCTGGCTGAAGAGGACACCCTGGGTTTCGGCGATGGCCACCGTCCCCAGGTTCTGAGTGCAGCGCGGGGTTTCATTGATGACGGTTGCGGGCGCGTTGTTGTTGCGGCGGCCCAGAATTTGCGCGTCAGCGGCAGTCGTGAATGTGAACGTCAGCGCGACAGCGGCGCTTAGACCGCAAGCAAAATGTGGCATGATTCCAGCGAACAGTTGTCAAAAAACGGCGGCACTTAGCCTTGCTGCGGCTGAATGACAACTGTTCAGTTTGCCGCTGTCACCCGCCAAAGCCGCCTTCGTCCAGGAACGCTTGCTCGTCTGGCGTCGTCTCACGGCCCAGACAGGCGTTGCGGTGCGGGAACCTGCCGAAGCGGACGATGATGTCGCGGTGAACGCCGCCCCATTTCTCCAGCTCGGCGTCCCCGGCGACCAGCTCCATATAGCGGTCCTGATCTTCGATCCGTTCTGAATGTTCGAACGGCAGAAGGAGGAAGTTCATCAGGTCCGGTTCGACCTGCAGATGGAATCCGCGCTCGACCGCCTGTTTGGCGAACATCAGGGCCAGAGGATCGGTGGCGAACTGATGCGCCGTGCCGCGGAAGCTGTTGCGGGGATATTGGTCCAGCAGGATCAACAGGGCCAGCGCCCCCTCAGCCGTCTGCATCCAGTCGTCCAGACCGCGACGGGCGGCGGTCCAGTGTGCGGCGCGGCAGCTGTCGCGGAAGACGGTGTCGAAGGCCTCGTCCTTGGCGAACCACTTGGCGGGGCCGGCGTCTTTCCAGAAGGCGACGACGGCGGATGGGGTTATGAGAACGGTCATGACCCAGACCCTACCCAATCCTCTGCCTGTCTTCCATGACCGCGATTGCGACCTGTCGATCATACGCGGCAAGCGCGTCGCCGTGATCGGTTACGGCAGCCAGGGCCGCACCCATGCCTTGAACCTGCGTGATTCCGGCGTGTCGGACATCGTGATCGGGCTGAAGGCCGATTCGAAGACGCGGGCGCTGGCGCGGGCGGACGGATTCGTCGTCATGACGGCAGGCGAAGCGACGACGGGCGCCGATGTGGTTGCGGTGATGACCTCGGACGAGGCGCATCGCGACCTGTGGCGCGACGAACTGGAGCCGAACATCAAGTCTGGCGCGGCCCTGATCTTCGCCCACGGCCTGTCGGTGCGATTCGGACTGGTGTCCCCGCGCGCCGATCTGGATGTGATTCTGGCCTCGCCCAAGGGAATCGGGCCGCGCATCCGTGATCTGTACGAGGCCGGGGAGGGCGTCTTCTGCCTGTTTGGCGTGAATCAGGACGCCACGGGCGGGGCGCACGCGCTGGGCCTTTCCTATGCGGCGGCGCTGGGCTGCGGGCGCAAGGGGATTCTGGAAACCACCATGCGCGATGAATGTGAGAGCGATCTGTTCGGGGAGCAGGTGGTTCTGTGCGGAGGAATCGCCGAACTGATCGATTCGGCTTTTATGAAGCTGGTCGACGCGGGATATCCGCCCGAAGTCGCCTGGTTCGAATGTTTCTATGAAACCAAGCTGGTCACAGACCTGATGTACGAACGGGGAATCGCCGGCGCCTTCGCCAAGATATCCAACACGGCGGAGTACGGCGCCTATCTGACTGGGCCGCGCGTGATCAATGCCGCGTCACAGGCGGCGATGGACGAGGTTCTGGCCGAGGTTCAGAGCGGCGGCTTCGTGAAACGGCTGATAGCGGACTATGACGCGGGATCGCCTGACCTCCTGGCGCGTCGCAAGGCGCTGGGCCTGCGCACCATTGAACAGGTCGGCGCGCACCTGAATCTGGTCGCCAAGGCGGCGAACGACGCATGAAGGCTGGCCCCGAAGGGGCTGGCTCAACACATTGATTTCAATGAAGAGAAGATGGTCGGAGTGAGAGGATTCGAACCTCCGACCCCTGCGTCCCGAACGCAGTGCTCTACCAGGCTGAGCCACACTCCGACCGTGGGAGCGGGCCTTGCGGCGTCGCCCCGAAGTGAGGACGCGGCTTATAGCTATGGGATTCCGACCTCGCAAGCACCCATTTCACCCTTTTTGCAGCGGTCGAAAATTGTCTTGAAAGAGGGTGTTGCATCCCAAAACGGTTTGGCCTATCTGACCGCCTCCGCCGCAGAGACGTGGCGGAAACGCCGGACCTGCTGGGGAATGGTGTAATGGTAACACTCCGGTTTTTGGTACCGTCATTCTAGGTTCGAGTCCTAGTTCCCCAGCCACCGCCCTCACTGCATTTGAGCCCTTTTGACCCCTCCTCAGGGATGTGGGTTTTACACTGGGTTTTACAGTTGGCGTTTTGTTCTGGGTCTCCCGGAGCCTCGTGATCATTCCCAATCCGATGGCCTCGCCTGTGACGTAGCGGCGGGCGATCTCCTTCACCCGTTGGAGTTCCCACCCCAGGATCGTGGCGACGTCGTCGAGCGGCAAGCCGGCCAAAATGTAATTGGTCGCCGCGGTGCCTCTAAGATCGTGGAATCGGAGGCCCTCAAGGCCGGCCGTGGCTTGGGGGCCGCCGGCCTTGCGGGCCTCCGCGTCAGCCTCGTCACGGGCTCTTTGGACGCCGCTATCCAAGCCGCGTCCAGGAGGCGTCCAAGGCGTTCCGTCAGATGTCGCCAGAATCGTTGGGCACGACCCGCGTTCGAGCGAGTCTAAGACTTCACGCGCGGCGTCTGTGATCGGTAGGACGACGCTCTTGCGTCCGCGGCTCTTGCCCGTCTGCCAGACGATCGCGTGTTCCTTCACGGTCGACCAAGGCAGGGCCAACAGGTCGTTTTTGCGCAGGCCTGTGACAGACGCCAGGCGGATGGCGGCGGCGACCTGCGGATCGGCATAACGCAGGATCGTCTCGAGGTGGTGCGGTTCCCAGATAATGTCTGCTCGATTGACCCTGTAGATCCGAGGGAAGTTGGCGACGGGATTGGTCTGCAGGTCTCCGCGGTTGACGGCCCAGTTTAGAACCAGAGAAAGCGCGCCCAGCAATTCGTCGGCGGTCTTGGGCGTGTTCGCTCGCCTGTCTCGCCAGTTGAGAAGGAATGAGCGCGCCTTCGGGGCGGTGAGGGCGGTCAGGGTAAGGTCGCCCAACTCCTTGCGCACAATGTCCAAGTGTTTGCGACGGTCGGTCTTCGTCCGAGGTGCGAGCGACTTGTCCTTGTTCATCAGTTCAAGGTAGCGCGTGATCAGGCCGAACAGCGTCAGGGCGTCAACGGGGCGCTCGATGGAGCGATCCTGGGTGCGATAGGCTTCCATGGCTGCGGGCGCCTTGCGGGCGACCAAACGCGCTAGGCTGCGTGGATTAGAGGCCGAGGCCGCAAGGATTTGCGGTCCGCCCCGCCAGGCGTACCAGTATTCAAACACCCGATTGCCTTTGGCGCGCCTGATCCTATGGACGCCGGGCAAGATCCGGGTGATCGGCAATGAATCGAGCGAGTTCGACATCGGCCCTGTTCACGTTCGGTTCCTGATCAGAATCCAGACCGGCCAGTTGGTCAAGATGGGCGTCTAGCGCCTTTCGATCGTACCGACGGCGTGTGCCGAGGCGGACGTGGCCGAATGTCAGCCTGCGAACTGACGCAAGCGGTAGGCCCAGATAGGCCGCAGCTTCACTTTCGGTCAGCAGCCGGGGTTCAGTCACCGCGCACTCTCCCGTCTGTCTCCTTTGGACGGCAGGATCAACGAGGTTTCGCCGATTTTACACCCGTAAGGGCGCTGTAGGCAGACGACCCAGCATGACGGCGAGACTGGCTCGCGCTAGTCACGCTATCGCTTCAGAAATTCCTGAGGGCTTGGTTCCTCATCGGCCTGATCATTGAGGTCGACGCCCTGCGGGTTCCAGATTTCCAAACGACTGCCGCGCGCGATGATTTCCTCAAGTCCGACGCCCGCCGTGAACGCCACGACTAGACCAGCCAGTTCCTGGAATAGGCTTCCGAATAGCGCGCCCACGAATCCGGCCAGTACGATGAAGCCGGCGCTCGTAGCGAGATACTCAGGGCGTAGGAACTTTGACGCGCGGGCCCGTAACACGAGCGTTCTCCAGCGGAAGAACTCCTTGGCCGCGCCGCCAACCGCACCAACCAAGGCCAACCCAATCCAAGGGGGAAGTTCGAGTGGCGGCGGTGGGGGCGGGGGCGATGGGGGCGGGGGGGCGACATAGTTGAACTCCCCGACTACGAGCTTTCCATCAGCCAAGGTCGCAAGGTCTAGCATCCAGTTACTAGTTGGGTCGTTCATCTGCATCACCCAGGTCGCAGCCAGGTTGAGTGTGGTGGGCGCAGGCCATGGAGATGGCCATCCGTCAGGCCCACTCGGCTGATTGGATGCATGCTCGGGAACGCCGCCGTCGTCGGCGCCGAACATCGCAAGAATGAAGTTCTGGGACTGAGCGCTGTACACCCTGCCGACGACGCTAACGCCATTGGATTGGGCGGCGCTGGAGTTGCAGTAGAGCAGCAACGCGCCGTTGAGAGCCTTTGCGACTGAGCCAGACACCTCGACTGGGGCGGCCTGACCGGGGATGCGAAAGCCGGCACCCCCATTCGCCGCCTCGCCGATCACGGCGAGCTTCAAGCCGCTAGATCGCAGGCTAATGAGTTCACCTTCCACCTCCGCCGGCGACTTGCCGGTGAGATCGATCATTCGAACGCCTTGGCGAAGAAGCGTTGATTTGATCCGGGCGCCATGGTGGGCGAACTGCTCTGCACGGTGCTGGGTCATGCCCCATTGCAGGCCTTGAGCGATAGTTGTGGGTAAGGCGAAGATCACGGCGCGATCATCGCCGATGCGACCCTGAGCTAGGCTAATGAGCGGTTCCATCGCCTCTGCGTCGCGAGGCAGTTTGATGATCGTCGTGGCCTTTGGCAGCCTGTTCAACAGGAGCGGATCTATCTCGACGTCATCGACGACGATGTGCTCGATCCGCCACTTCCGTAAGAGTTCTGGAAGGCGCGCTGGTTTGTCGCCTGATTTGAACAGTGCGTCGAACTCGCCGGCCCAGCCTTCCATAACGGCGCCATGTTCGACGCCTGGAATGTCGACGTCCTCGCGAAACCGGGGTGCGTTCGAGTAGAAGTAGACCATCTCGACGGTCTGTCCGTCTTCAGCCTTGCCAACATTTCCGGCAATGGCGTTTTCGAAGTCTTCGATCGCCGCCTGAGACGCCACAGTCCTCAGTTCTTCCTCATACTGCGGCTCTCCGCGCCGGGGATCCGAGTGAGTCTGGATCACCGTATCGACGTAAGTGCGCTGGTACGCCGCTTCATCGCGGATGTTCTCTCCAGAGGGCTTGCGGATGAGAAGATATCGACGGCCGCCGACTATTTTATCGACCGCTGGTCTCAGAGCCTCAGTTGATTGAAAAAGGATCTCCCGCGCTGCCGCAGCGCTGGGCTTGGGGCACCAAGTTTGCGCCGTTGCGATCAGTGGCGCGATGACGATTAGCGCAGCAACCCATAGTGCAACGCGCCTTGCGTGATCAGCCATCTCAAGCCCCCGATATGACACCAGCTCCGGCAAACGGTATCGACGGGATCGACACCGGCGATGACGTCGGCAGTTGAGGCGCTAGTGCGTATCGCGCTGCGGTTCGGCGTGCATCGGACCCAAATTCCGTCAGTTGGACGACCTGAAGACCAACGGTTTGTGAAAGTGATGCGCCAACCTCGGTGCGAATGACAATGTGGGGTTGTTTAAGAGGGCGGGGTTGCAACGCGAGGGCGTGATATGCTTGGTTGCAGATAACAACGTTCGCTGCGGGGGTGGTGGTGTTTGCTAGATTGGGAGCGGCGGCCGCGTGCATCGCGGCGACGTTAGCGCTTGGCGCCTGCGGATCACTTCGAAGCGACCTGCCTTGGACAAACACAAGCGCAGTCCAGACGCCTGTGTACAGCGCAAACAAGGTTCTTTTTATGGAGCCGGTGCCCGACGAGGCGCGCTTCGCAGCCCTCAAGGAGGGCTATGAGATGGCAGCGTCCGCGGGTGCGGATGCCACGACGCCTGGGGTCCGCCGATCGGTACGCAACCGACAGCCGGTCGCCATCGTAGCGTCGCGGGCCTTCATACCCGCCGACCTGCGAACTTGTTCACCTCGGGCGAGCGACATCCTGTTTCCGCGAGGCCGAGACGTCGCCGTGCTTCTCGACGTGTCGACCTCGGCGGAGAAGCAGGATTTTATCGCGGTCTGGTACCAGCGGGATGTATCGCCTGGCGAATTGCTCACTTTCCAGGACTTGCTCGTCTACAGCAGCGACGCCTGGGATGCGAAATACCCACCCTACTTTAGGTTGCGGTTAGTCGATGTCTCCGCCGAGCGGAATACTGCCGTCGGGGCGCTGCTCGGCCAAATCCGCTCATCGTCTGACACGATCACGAGCATGATCGGCGCTGCCGGCGCCGCACCGATCGTCAGCATCGGCGCGCTCGCAGCCGACCAGGTGCTTGCCAATGACCACAACCGTTCGCTGGTGGATTTCACCTTCCAACTCTACGGCGCCCACCTTCTGGGCGAAGCCGGCGGCATGCCTCTCGGGGTGTTGCAGACGGGCGGCATGCTGATCACTGCTCCGCCTTGCGGTGAGACGAACGACTACTGGTCGCATTCGTATCAGTATGACCATCGCCTGAATCGCGTTCTGAACGACGCGGGCGTGGTTCAGAGTTCCCCCTTCATCCTGACTACGGTTCTAACAGCGGATCTTGCGGTGCCGCAGATCGTGAGGACGCGCTCTAACGAAATCGTCCGTCGTCTCACCGACCCTCAAGTCGTGCAGAGCGAACTCGGCGAGGCGCAACAGGACGCAGCCAAACTTGTGAATGCGTTGGGCGCCCTCAGCGAGCGCGAGGCATTCCGGCGCAGGCCGTCAAAAGAGGCGTTTAAGATCCTCGTCGAGAGGGTGGGCCGCCTCATGCCTGACCTTGATGCGGTGGAAGCGGGTTTTCTGCTCGACGCCTTCTATCAAACGACCGGGAGTTCACAGGTTGACGCAGACGGCTATGCGGCTTGGCTGACGCGTTGTTCGGCAGCGGCGGCGTTCAATGAGGAGAGCGCACGCTTTGTCGTCGACAAGGCCGTGAAGGGTACGGATGGTGCGCCATGCTGGATATGAAGCGACAGGCCTCCTTACTTGCTGCGGTTGGGTGTCTGGGGCTGTCAGCAAGCGGATGCGCCTCCGCAAAGTACACTAACGCCTACCTTGGCGGTTACACGGGCGGAGTAGGCAGCGTGGGCAACCCTATGCTCTATGATGCGGCGGCAATCTCGGTGTTGCTTCGGGAGGCAGGTCCCGACGAGGCGGAAAACCGGACTGACCTCGTCACTAGCCGTTTGCGGGACGCCGGTTTTGAGCCTGTATACTATCCCGGACCGCGTGTGATCGTGCTTCGTCCTGGCGGAAAAACCCTCGCCGTCCATTACGCCCTGCGACTCGAAGGGAAACGAGCGACTCTAGCGCCCTTGATGGCGTGGGACATGGGGTTGGGCGGCGCTGGTGTCAGACCTATCAGCCTGCCCGGGATGAGGAATGACCTCCGCGATATTTCCGAGAAGGTCGCCGCGGCGCTGTCGAACTGATTTCGCCGCCGGGAAAGTCTAGGTCAGTCACCAAGCTTGCGCGTGACGGCGACACGGTGCGACAGTCCCGCTCCCCCACGCACTGAAAGCCTTCGATTGCAGTCCCAAGAGACAGAACGGTTGACAGGAGCTGGCCAGTCGTTGGCCATGCGTGAGCGATCCGAAGTCGAGCGACTGCGCACGTTTCTTGGGGCTTTTCGCGACGTCAATCGGCCGGGGCCCGGGGTCCAGCAGCCATCTGTGACGACCGACCGGATGAGCGTGGTCGTCAGCACGCTTGCCAGTCGGTTGAACGAGCAACGGTCCCGTTCTCCGGCCGGGAATGTCTGGGAGACCGCGGGACTCGGTCGCGACGAAGTGCGGATCTCCAAGGTGCTGGGTGGTGGCTCAATCCGCTCGCATCGCACGGAATGGCCATCCCGTTCGCTGCGGCGCTCTGGCGAGAGGCCGCCGGCGAAACCGCGACGGAGTTTGATCTTCGCCTACTCCGGCGTAGTGCGGTCGAGGTGTGCCCATTGGCGGATCAGGCGGACCGGGTGGACATATCCCTTGAGGGGGATGACTTCGTGCTCTTCATCGAGGTCAAGGTGGATGCCAATCTGCAACCGGACCAGTTGGGACGCTATGCTGAAGCGGCCAGGCGTTCGGCCTCCCTTAGAAGCAAGCTGCGGCATGCGGTGATCTATCTTGCGCCGTCATTGACCTTGCTGCCTGACACCTGCGTCTGGATCGATTGGCGCCGGACGGCCGGCGCCTTGATGGCGGCCTCTGACGCAGTGCCCAATGCCTACGATCGACAATCGGCGATCCAGTTCGCCGAGTACATCACTCGCTTTGAGAAGGCCTAGATGAACAATCCTGACCTCGATCGGTTGATCGTCGAGAGCGTCGTCGACCTCGACGCTGCGGCGACGCGGATGGATCAGTTGCAGTCCTTGTTGTGGGATGCGCAAGCGACGACGCTGCGAGCTTGGGCGGCATCTAATGGCTGGCTTGGAGAGTTTGATCCGAAGGGCGATCTTCGGGTTTGGCCCAAGCCGTGGGATGGCGACGGCGTGCCTAAAGCGGCGTTTTCCCTCGCTGCAGGGCCTGACAACGTCGACCTCGGTCACTATTTTGAACTCCTGGGTTTGTTGGGCGCCGGCGGCGCGCGAACCGCTCTTTGGTTTCAGTACAAGGGACCGCGGCCTCCCTGGAAAATCGCGGCGAGGCAGGAGGCTGAAACTCTCGCCGGTTACGGGTTCATCTGGACGGCCTCCGCCCATTTTCAAACCGATTGTACGCCCGTCTATGCGGAGATGATCGATAGTGTCGAAACCGCCGACTACGCACCCATGACGGTAAAAATCACTTCCGCCCTTGAGCGCACTAAGGCGGCAGTTCCGGACTTCACCCGTCTATTGAGCAGCCTGGGCGCGTTATAGAACGGCGACGCACCGGCGCTTGCGTACAGACTAATGAGAATCGCGGCATGGCGGCGTCATGATCGCCGCCGTTCTCGTCTGCACCTCTCTCTTGATGTCCGATGGCGACAGCGGTCGCTGCCGCCTCCAGAGCGGCGAGACCCAACGTGTAAGGCTGCAGGGTATCGATGCAGCCGAAGTTTCGCCCTACACCCGCTGCCGTCAAAGGCCGACCATATGGGCTTGTTCGGCGGCAGCCCGCCCTTGGGGGCCGCGCGCTACCGTTCGGGCCCGCGAACTCGCTTCGCAGGGCGCAGTCTGCACCGTTCTGGATACTGACCGATACGGACGTCACGTCGCGACCTGCAGGGTGTCCGCCGGGGATCTGGGGGGGATCTTGGTTCGTGAGGGTCTGGCTATCTCAGATCCGGGCTATGCCAATCCCTACGGGGACGAGCAGGCCGAGGCGCAGCGGCGCCGACGCGGATACTGGGCTTCCCGCTAACGGACCCCGATGTACTTGTGGGTCTGCACGCTGAGGCGCCACTGCGGATGAGCGAGGCAGTACTCGATCGCGGCGGCCGTGTTGGCGGCCTGATCCGGACCGTCCATCGGCTGGAGCCAAAATCGCTCAAACTCCAGATGTTCGAACCGCTCCGGCATCGCCAGAGGTTGGGGGAAGACAAGCTTCATCTCCGCGCCAGTGAGTTGAACGACGGGCGCTGCGGCCTTCGGACTAACGCAGATCCAGTCGATCCCCGCTGGAGCGCTCAAGGTGCCGTTGGTCTCGACGGCGATAGAGAAGCCCCTGGCTTTCAAGGCTGCGATCAACGGAGGATCGAGTTGGAGGAGGGGCTCTCCGCCGGTGCAGACCACAAGCCGGTGGTCAGCGGCGTCTGTCCGCCAAAATGCGGCGACGTGATCAGCGACCTGATTTGGGGTCGAGAATTTTCCGCCACCGTCGCCATTCGTGCCGACGAAATCTGTGTCGCAAAAGGTGCAGACCGCCGATGCGCGATCCCGCTCTAGGCCGTTCCAGAGGTTGCAACCGGCGAAGCGGAGGAAGACAGCCGGGCGGCCGGCTTGCCCGCCCTCGCCCTGGATCGTCAGGAAGGCTTCTTTGACGGCGTAGGTCATCATAAGGGGATTCCGCTGCTTCGGAGCGGTGGTCAATCGGTAGCTTGGCGTCGGACCGTCGGTGGGCGCTGATCGAACAGCGGTGGCGCTTTTGAGGTCGTGATCGAACACTCGTGCCGCGAGCGGCAGGCTAGCGCTTGACGGGCCGTGGGGCTGGCGACAGCTTGGGGTAGGGCAGCCAAGAATCGGCTGTTGGGGAGCGGCCAAGGCTTTGAAAAATTTTAGCGCATCCACGGTGAAGTCGTGGTTCCAGTATCGCTGCGAGCGAAAGGTCCGGTACGAACTTTCGACTGACGCGGAACTTGCAGCTGTTCCCGTCGTCAAGGATGTGCGCGAGGCCCGTTGGGCGACGCTCGGCAACCAGTTTGAAGAGCGCGTCGTCGCACGGTTGGCGTCAGAGGCGTCAGTTCTGCGCCCCGCCAATCCTAATGAAAGCCTATCCGAGCGTCTGACGCTTGCCTTCCTTCGGGGCGAACGGTCCGAAACCTATGCGGCGCAGATCAATCTCAAACCAGGCCGCATTCCCAGATTCCTGGAGGGAACGGGGCTAAACCTCAACCGCAATATCGCTGACCTCCTGCGACGAGACGTTCTACCGGATGGGCGGGTCCGATTTACGGTGATCGACGTCAAGGCGACGCGGCGCGCGACCTTGTTTCATAAGAGCCAGGTCGCGTTCTATGTGCGCGTCCTTGAAGAACGCCTCGCCGAAATCGGCGTGACTGGCCGTGTCGTTCTCGATCGCGAGGGCGAGGTCTGGCGGATTCCCGACGATGGGACCGCCGATGGCGATCGATGGCAGGCTGAGGTCTTTCACCTTCGACCCTATCTTCGACAGGTCGACGAGTTTTGCGCGCAGATGCTGCCGAAAATCGCCGAGAAGCGGATTGGGATCGGCCGATCCGATCAAACCTTCCATCACCTCTATTTCAAGTGCGAGCAGTGCGCCTTTCTGGACCATTGTGTTCAGACAATCGAACCGAGCCTTGGGGGAGCGCGGGACGTTTCGGCAGTTCCAGGCGTCAGCCACGAAGCCAAACGCGCACTGACGCGCATGGGAATAGACACAGTCGGCGCGCTCGCAACTGCGCATGGCCTCGCGAAGGCTCCCGGCGCCGGTTGGTCGCTGACCCGGAATGCGCCGAGATTGATCGCAAGGGCCAAGGCCTTGAGCGATGGCGAGGTCTTAAGGACCGAGGACGAGCACAGCTTCCTGATGCCGCCGCGCACCGACGTGAAGCTGCTCTTGTCGCTCGACTATGATCCTATCGACGATCGGATCGCGGCGCTGGGATATCGCAGGGTCGAGGCTGGGGCGGCTCCGGGGGAGGTGGTTCGCATTCCCGCTACCGCGTCCCTTCGCGATGAAGCGGATGCACTTGTGGACGTGCTCGGCAGGTTGATCGCAGACCTGACGGAGATCGACCGGGTCAATCGCGATGCCCTTGATCGAGGCGACGAAGCCTCGATGTTGTATGCCCACATCTTCTTCTATGAACCCTCTGAAGCGATGAGCCTGGAGAAGGCGGTTGGCCGCCATCTCCAAGATCCGCGGATCCGAACCGGTCTCTTGCACCTGGTCCGATTGTTCCCGCCTGAGGACGTTGTCCCGGAGCCCGAATTCAAAGGCGCGCACCATTTGCCCGCGACCGCTGTACGCAGCGTCGTCGAGCAGTTGTACGCTCTTCCGGTCGCCGTCGCCTATGACCTGAAACAGGTGAGTCAGGCCTTGGCGGTGAAGGGGGCGCAGACGCCCTACATCCCTGTGACCGCGTTTGAGCGCCCCTTCTCTTCACTGCTGTCGATCGATGTCATCCGAGGCCTGCGCGAGGCTGCAACAAACGCGCCTTCGATCGGTGCGATCACCCACGATGTCGGCGCCCGTCTCGACGCGCTTCAAGGGGTTATCGGCTGGCTCTACGCCGAACATGATCGATCTGCTGCAGAGGGACGGCCGCTACTTCGTTTGAGCAAGCGACCCTTCATATTCCACGAGACCTTCGATCCCCTGGACGCAGCGGATCTCGATGTCCTTCTCGCCTGCGAGCTCCTCGAGAACCGAGCCAAGCTGCTGGAGACGCTCGTGGGCCTTGCGCAACCGGCCAGCCGGCGGCGCGACGCGGGACGGTGTATGGCGGGCCTGGAACTGATGCGGACCACGCCTTTCGGGCAGGACAAGCTGATGGTGTTCCGAATTCCGCCTGTCAGTCAGGAAACGGATCTTGGGCCAAACGACTTCAAGCTGATCCTAACCGACGATGCGCCGGATCACCGCCTTGATGTCTCGTCCTGGCCCCTAGTCGAGGCGCGAATTCTAGCGCCAAGCGAAACAGATCTGGCCTTCCCCTATATCGTCAAGGTCGTTGTGCGACGTCACGTCTATGAAGGCGCGGTCTTCCAGGATCTGCTGAGAACGACGCCGATGAACGGTTGGCACCTCGATCGGCCGTTCTTTGATGTGAATACGATCAAGTCCGAGCGCTTCCTGCGCCATCTAGCAGCAGGCCAAGCGGCATGACGACACGCGACTACATCCTTCGTTTTCTCACCGACCCCGAGAGCTTCGCGGCGGGCGCGACTGATCCGCAGATTTGGTTGGATGCGCTCGACGGGATCACTGTGCCTCTCCTCGCCGAAGGGGCCGGCCCCCCTCTCCGCGACGCTCAGATCGCAGCATGGCGTGGACTCGCGCCGGCCCGTGCGGGCTTGGTGCTGGGCCCTCCGGGAACGGGCAAGACCCACCTGCTGGCCTGGCAGATCGTTGGCTACATCCTCGCGCGGCGGGCCGCTGGATTGCCAGCGCGTGTCTTCGTCAGCGCCTTCACCCGAAACGCTATCGGCAATCTGCTCGACAGTATCGCTTCGCGGGCCGCCATCGTCGCCCCCGATGAACTCGACACCCATTTTCTTGGGGCGAAGCCGCCAGCAGGCCTGTCTGACCAGATCAAACACAGGGAATCCGTTGCCAAAGCGGAGGGCGATGCAGCGTTTCGCGACCTCTCCGCGGAGGCGGTGGTGGTCGGCGCCTCGGTTTGGCAACTCCACAAGCTGTTGTCTCACAAGAACGCTCCTGGCGATGGCCATGTCGCGCCGATCTTCGACCTCGTGTGCATCGATGAGGCGTCGCAAGTCGTTTTGAGCCAGGGGCTTATGGCGCTGGCCGGCTTGAAGCCCGACGGTCGGATCGTCGTCGCAGGTGATGACCGCCAACTCCCGCCGATCCGCGCAGGACGCGACGTCGATGTGGCGGGACGCCAGTTGGGGGGATCGCTCTACGCCTTTATGAAGTCTGCCGGCGCCCCTGAGTTTGCGCTAGATGAGACCTTCCGCCTCAATGGACCGCTGACGGCTTTCCCGGAGAAATCCTTCTACACAGGCCAGTACCGATCTGCGGACGCCGTTCGCGAATCCAGGCTCGCCCTACGGCCTGATTGGCGAGAGGGGCTAGACCCGTGGGAGTCCTACGTCTTGGATCCCGACTGGCCCGTCGCAATCCTTGTCCATGACGGCCCGCCTGCGGCGAGCAATAATCCGTTCGAAGCCTGGGCAAGCGCTCGGTTGCTCGAGAAACTCGCCGAGCGGATGGCTGACGTTCGGGACGCCGAGGGCGCCTTCCGACCGGAGTTGTGGCGCGAGCGCATGGCTGCAGTCAGCCCGCACCGCGCTCAAAACGGGGCCATCAGAGCGGCGCTTGCGACGGCGCTGCGCCCAAACGCCTTTGTCGAAACTGTGGACCGGATCCAGGGGAAGGAGCGGGACGCCGTCGTCTTCTCCTATGCCGTCGCCGATACGGAGTTCGCGCTCGCTGAGGCTGACTTCATCTTCGCGCCAGAACGCCTCAATGTCGCGATCACACGTGCAAGGCACAAACTGATCGTTCTGATCAGCCGCCGCCTATTGGACGCCGCGCCGGTCGATCAGGAACAGATGAACAAGGCGGAACTGCTCCGTGAATTCGTCTTCGGCGCGGATGTGACCCGGGAGGTCGTCGTCGTCGATAGCACCGGGGCTCAGATCAAGGTTCAGGTGCGATTGGCTGGCTTTGACGACTCGTCCGAACTCCTCGACCCGCCTGTAAGGGAGTTGATCGAAGTTCGGCAGGAGGCTCAGGCTCTGACCGATGCGGATCGTCATCTGCTGCAAGCGGTCCGCGATTTGGCTCTGGCGAGCGCCTATGGCACCGCCTCTGACTTCCAACTCGAGGCGCGATTGGGGCGTAAGCCGGTCTTGCCTGGATTGGCGCGGCTCCAAGCCAACGGATTGGTGGAGCTCCGTCATCAGGCCAGCGCTCGCGGCGGTTTTTGGGTCGCCAGGCCGCTCGAACCGGCGCGCCGGATATTCCCAGTCGATTTCGACACAGTCCGAGGCCGGGCCGAGGAAGTCATCAATCAGGCGCGACGTGGCAAGAAGCCCTCGCTCTATGAGGACGTGCGTCGCCAGTTCGCTTGGGTGAGCCCTGAGGGGCGCGATTTGGCACGACCCGTGTTTGATCGTCTCCGTGACGATGCCCTGGTTCGATACACCAGCGAAGGGGACAAGCTACGGCTGGAGTGGATCGGGAGTGAAACGGCCGAGCCGCCGCCTGCGCCGCCGCCCGCGCCGGAGCTTTCAGACGCCGACTTCCAGGTGCTGAACCTGCTGGAGGATATCGAGGCGAAGCGGATCAACTTCGGAGTATTTGAAGGGTGGACGTCGACCGCCAGCTTGGCTGATGGATCGCCCTTCTCGCGATCAGCCGTCCAGCAGGCGCTCGGACGCCTCGAGGCGGCCGGATGGGTCCTGATGGCGGGGGATGGACGCATCCGTAGTCGGATGGCGGAACTCGCGCGCGAGGTTCGCTACGTCAAACAGAGGTTTGCACGCGACGACGCCGATGAGCGGCCTTTCCTCGTGAGAAGCTTAAAGGTCGAACTACGAGATCGAGATAAGCCGGTCCGCAGCGAACCTCTGGCCGACGTGATTGAGGCCCTGGCTGCAACCGCGACAGCAGAGCACGCACAAGCGTTACGGGCCCTAGGACGGGGCTTGCAAACCCTATGGGGAGACGACGCGGCGATCGCCGGGTTCCAAAGTCGGAGCTTGGAAGCGCTGACGCGCGCTTGGAACGGTGATGGTCCCGAGGCGGCGGTCATTTCGGCGGACACCGGCTCCGGGAAGACAGAGGCCGCGGTTCTGCCGCTGATCGCCGGGGCCGCGGCTGACCGGCTGGCGGGTGTGAACGGCGTTCGCGCCATTCTCGCCTATCCCCGGATCCGTCTGGCGACAAACCAAGCCCAACGCCTGGTACGCTATGCGGCGATGTTGGAGGCCCAACCGGGGGTTCCGATCGTCACCGTGGGAATCCAGTTCAAGGGTACGCCCAGTCAACTCGACGGTTTGAAGGCCTGGGATCTCGAGGAGGGTTGGCGCGCCCTAGGCGACGGCGAACTGATCTTCCCGCTGTTCGGTTGCCCGAGTTGCGAGAAGGATCTTCATCTCTATTGCGAAGGCGGCGTGGACGGCGCCGACCGGTTGTCCTGCGTCGCCTGCGACTGGACGTTCGGTGGATGGATCGGGAGCAAGCGGGGGCTGAGAACGACCCCGCCAGCGCTCTTCATCATCACGACGGACTCGCTCCACCAATGGCTCCACAACCCACAGGCCGGTCGGCTATTTGGTGACGACCCCGAGTTTGCGCCGCCTCGGGCGCTTATGGCGGATGAGATCCACCTCTACTCCCATGTGCATGGGGCCCAGGTCGCGCTGGCGCTGCAGCGGCTAGCGGCCCGGGTTGCGATCAATGCGCCGGATGCGCCGCCGATGCTTATGGTGGGAATGAGCGCCACCCTTGGCGACCCCGCTCTGACGTGGGGGCGGCTCTGCGGGCGCAGCCAAGTGCTTTCGCTCGCCGCGCGCCCTGAAGAGAAACAGACCAATCCGCGCGGGCGTGAATACTTCTACTTCATCCAGCCTGAGGTCGAGTCGCGGGGCGCCGACATCGCAGGGGCTTCGACGACCATCCAAAGCCTGATGTGTTTGGCTCACGGGATGCGCCGACGAACTGACGACGAGGGCGGATTCCGTAGCGTCGTCTTCCTGGACTCCATCGACAAGGTTCGTCGATTGCACGGCGATTACACCGATGCCGAGGATGGACGGAAACTGGCGGCCTATCGAACCCGCCAGTATCCGGAGGATCCCGCGACAGGCGAGTTGCCGTCTGAATGCTGCGGTGAACCACACGGTTGCGACCGGTTCCAGGGCGGGGAGTGCTGGATTTTCGCAGCGACCGATCCAGCCCAGGTCGGGGCGAGCGGCCTTCGTCGCCCTGGCCAGTCGCTCAGCGTTATCGATCGGCCTGTGACCTCAGCCTCGACGGGGCGGGTTGAGGACGCCATCAAGGCCTCAGATGTTGTGTTCGCGACCTCATCCCTGGAGGTGGGATACGACGACCCGGACATCACCCTGGTCTACCAGCACTACGCGCCTCAGAACCTGGCAAGCTTCGTCCAGCGAAAGGGGCGGGGAGGTCGGGGCAGCGACGACCGGCCCATAACGGCGGTCACGCTTTCAATCTATTCGAGCAGAGACAGTTGGTGGTTCCGTCGGCCGTGGACGATGCTTGAACCGGTCGGCTTCGACAGTCCGCTCAATCCGGACAACTATTTTGTGCGCAGGGGGCAGATCGTCTCGGCCATGCTTGACGGCTTCGCCCGGCATGAACGGCGCTTTGGAGCCTTCAATCTGATCTCTCCGCCAAAGGCGGCGTTGGATGTTGCCGCTGGAATGGTGCGGGGTGTGTTCGGGCGTGACGCTTGGGCGGAGCAGGGGCAGACGATTGGCGAGTTTTGGGGCAGCGCTGTATCTCAGCGACGAGGGACAGGCGCGCCGCGTGGGCTCGCAGAACTGCGGAGCGAACTCGACTGGGCGCCTAATCTCCTGTTCGATTCCATCAATCTTCCGCAACTCGATATTCGCCGTCCGAACGACGCCACGGCGCGGCCTGAGGATGTGTCGCTGGCCGCAGCTTCGCTTTCGCCGGGCGCGGCGACGCGTCGCTATCATCCGGTGGAGGTCGATTGGAGGCCGCCTACCGCCGGCCTGGCGCCTTGGTTCGCACCGGAAGACTACGAAGCCGCTCAGAAGCCGGAGCCATTCGGCGCCGACGCCAACGGCTGGCTGGACCGGTTGCCGATTGAAGCGCGACCATTACTGCCAGGGCTCTCAAGTTTCTATGTCCGGCCTCGTCAGATCACGCTTCAGCGCTTGGGGCAGATGCACGGCGCGACCTGGGTGGCGGACTGGGAGCTAAACAGCGCCGATCAACTGAGCCCAGCCTCGGGGGGACCGACCAACCGGCAGGTCAGCCATCAGTCCCATAGCCACCTGCGCGGCTTCCCAATCGTCAAGCCGAGCGATGAGGCGGCCCGACCCTCCAACGTTTCCGGTCTGGCGGCTTGGGTTGACCGGTTGGATGGCTTCCTGGGGGATGGGATCGGCGGGAAAACGACAGGCCTTGGCCTCGCACGGGTCTTTTGGGGCGCCGACGCGGAGCTCGTGCTGTCAGGCCCGCCACGGGAGGTGGTCCCCGTCTCGCAGGTGTTCACATCGCCCGGCGCCGGCCCAACGCTGCATGGCTATCATGTTCAGACTGAAGGCGTGCGGTTCCGTCTGAATAAGGATCGGATCGACGCTTTCGTCGCCGCCGAACTGGCGCGTCTGTCAGGAGATCCGCAGGCCAAGAAGCGCCTGTTGGGGCTCTTCGTTCGGTGGAAGGTCGAAAGCGGCGCCCAGGCGCTGGGACTGAACATGTTCCAGATGCGCCGTGCAGGCGAGATCATTGTCAGCGCCTTGGCCGTACCCGCCTATGCCGACCGTCTTCGTCGGGCGGCCTTCCTTTGGAACGCCGGCGATATCGCCGCCCTTTTCGAGGCTGTTCGCGCAGATCTGTTGACCTGCCATCCACTCCTGTCGGCTGATCGGGTAGAGAAGGTCGCGGAGGCCTTTGGTGATGCGCGCATGCACCCCGTCCTCTCGTCAGCCCTGCGTGACGCCGACGACGAGGCTAAACTTGGCGATTGGGTGCGCTCCACCCTGCTGCATAGCCTCGCGCTAAGGCTGAAAGACAGCTTCGTGCTCCTTGGTCACGGTGACGACCGCAAGGTCCTTGCCCATGTCACCTTGCCGATCCAGTTCGGCACGGACCCGGAGAGCAACGACGACATCACAGTCTGCGAGGTCGGCAATAACGGCGACGGTACGACCCGAGCCTTCCTAGATCGCAGCGCGCAGGCCGCTCAACACTGGCGCGACGGCTTCCTCACAGACTGCCCCAATGCCCGTGAGGACGCGGCGTTGACTCGTTTCTTTGCGATGGAGGAATGCCATACCCTCTGGCGTGGCCTAAATCCCAATGACCTAGACCAGTTGCGGACCATTGCCGAGCCGTTGGGGCTGGATGCCGACGCGCCTTTGCCGGCCGGTCTCCTCCGCATTCTGTACGGGGTCGAGGCGATCGGGGCGGAGCGGTTCGATCTCTATGATGTGGCTGGCGCCGTTCGCTCCGCGAGCGAGGAACTTCACACGCGCTTGGGACGAGCGCCTAGCGCTTGGGAAGTCACCAGTGCTGCGGTGAACGCCGCTGAGCAGAATGAAGGGGCGGTGCTTGGGCGACTGTTGGCCGCCTATGGCGCCGTAGAGGAGGGGCTACAGGTCGAAGGCCTTAGCCCTCGCGGTCGTTTGGCGGATCAGGTGTATCGCTTGAGCGCTCGCCTTTGCGTCGACGGTTGCCCGGCCTGCGTCCATCGACCAAGCGACATCATGAGCGAAGGTCTGATGGAGGCGTCGACGAGCCGGACCCTCGTGGCGCGCTTCTTGTGCGAGGCCTCTTAGCCACGCACATTGAACGCGCTGAGGGCGTTCCGGTCGTTCAGCCAACTTAGAACGGTCGGCGTCACCAAGCTGAGTGTGGCGGTCTGCATCACGACAGCGGCGAGGAAGTCGTCGACCTCCGCCTGGCCGGTGAAGGCCCGCATCGCCTCCAGAGTGCTAGAGCGGCGGGTCCTAAGCGCCGGAGCCCAGTCGATCAGACGGTCCTGACTCGTGTTCGGCTCAGTGAGCGCTCGCGCCTCCTGGCCGATCTTGACCAGTTCCGCCCCGATGGCCTCGGCGCCAGATATCTTCCCAAGGAGTTCTCCGACCGCAATCAGGCCATTAAAGTCGCTGTTCACAAGGTTTGACCAGTGGTCCTTGATCCGGTCAGTCAGCCCCGAAAGCGCTTGGTTCATCTGAGCGTAGTCGATGGCAACGCCGTCGAGGTCATCAGCGTTAGCTGCAGTTCCCAGGCTGCCGCCAAGGTCGTCAGCGACCGCGATGGCCTTCCCAATTCTCTGCCGAAGGGCGGCGTCGGCGAAGCCATCTAAATCCTCGACGCACTGGACGAGACGCAGGAGCAGCGCTGCGTGACGGGGCGCCTGTTCGACGGGCCTACGCGCGCGTTCGGCGGCGTCGCCGAAAGCGATGCTCTTCTTCGCCGAGGCGATGCGGGGCTCGAGATCCTCCAATAGGTCGAGAACGTCGGTCATTGATCCGCACCTTGGAGCTTTGCACGCGCTGTTTGAGCGGCGTCGGCCAAATCTTTGCCCGCCTTGTGAATGTCGTCGATATCGACGGATTTTGCAGCGTCTGCGACCAGGTCCTGGACGTGAGGCAGAAGCGCCTTCACTGCGGTTTCGCCGCGATTGAAGAGGTCCAGAGCGCTCGATAGATCGCCCGCGGGCGCCTCGATCAGCCACGCGAGGCCGGCGGCGTCCACTGGCAGATCGCCACCGTCTGGAGATAACCGCCAAAGCACGTCGATCAACCGGTCGTGCGCGGACCCGTCAAACAATCGTGCTTGCTTGCGATGCTCGTCGTCCCAGGCGCGAACTTCGGTGCTCGCCTTGCCGAGCATCTGCCGGCTGACCCTGTCGATTAGGTCGCTGAGGCGGGTGTCATGGTCACGGGGCGCCCGGCCGCGCAACAAGGCGAACAACCGTGTGGCGCGATCTCGCA
The DNA here is from genome assembly GCF_019395145.1 of Brevundimonas nasdae. Lineage (NCBI taxonomy): Bacteria > Pseudomonadati > Pseudomonadota > Alphaproteobacteria > Caulobacterales > Caulobacteraceae > Brevundimonas > Brevundimonas nasdae. The sequence goes on along the minus strand of NZ_CP080034.1, from coordinate 1,202,551 downwards.
TCATGTCCGCTTCCGCCTTTGGAATACGGGGCAGGTGCGGCGCCATCTGGTCGAAGATCGCTCGTGCGCCGCGCCAGTCGGCGAACAGGAGGTCCTGAGTTGACGCCTCGACGCCGGGTGAAAACTTGAGAGTTCGGCGCAGATCTGCAAGCGCCTGGGCCGCCATGCTTGCGTCCGCCAAGCCACGGCCCTGAGCGTTTCCCTGCGGCAGGCTGATCATCAGTCGGAGGGCGTTGCGGACTTCAGCGTGGCGCCTGTCGCTCGCATTGAGTGCATCCTGCCAAGCGGAGGTCCGCACGCTTGGCGTCGTGGTTGGTTCGTCCTCGTCGCTCAGGAGCGCAGTCCATTGCGCCGCACTCGTCGCTGTCGGGAGAGCGCCGCCCCGAAGCCAGGCCCGGGCCGCCAAGGCCTGGGTCGCCGCCGCCGCCGGAGACCATCGCCGCCCGTCCGCTGTTCTCGGCAACACGCGGTCGAGATGCGCGCCGGCCCCTTGCTCCAATCTCCTCCCCAGCGTCGCCAAGCGTCGTCGGTGGAACTCTATTTGATTGCTCGTCAGATCGTCGTCGGCGCGCAGGCGTACATAGGCCTCTAGGCCATCGATGAGCCAGGTCTCGCGCGGGACGACAAAATGTGTGGCCCGGGCGAGTCCGGTCCCCGCGATCTTGACGTTCTCGCCTGTGAACACCTGCTCGAACGTGCGGCGGTCCGTGTCCAGTCGCCGCGGATCGATCTCTTTGAGGGCGGCGTAGACTATGCCGTTCCACTCTGACGAACTCGGAAGGATGCCGTCACTGCGCAGAGTCTCGATCTGATCGAGCATGCGCTGAAGGTCTTTTTTGGTTGCGGCCTTCGGCTCATTCGTCGGCCGAACGGGAGTAACTGGTCGTGGGCGTGGCGGAGCGAGCGGACGGGTCGGCGTTTCGGCGGTTTCCGCCGGTCGGTCGGGACCGGCTTCCGGCTTGCCAATCGAGGGAGCGATAGGCCTCTCCGGAGCGACTGTAGTCGCAGATTGGCCCGCGCCGAGCCAAGGCAGGGCGAAGGCTTCGAGAACCTCACGCGGCACGCCAGCATAGCGCTCGAAGCCGTCCTCCGAGGTCAGGTGTGGCCGTCTGTCTCCCCAGTACCGCATTAAGCGGGTCAAACGAACTTCGGTCTGAGGGTCCTCGGCGTGGTTCTGGATCACCATCCTCAAAGACGCGTCCAGCAGCGGTTGCTCGAGGTAGCGGGACTCGATCTCCGGGCCGGGGTAGGCGCCGGCCGTCATTCGTTCCGGCGTAAGGAGGGTAGGATTGAGAACGCCTTGAAGCATACCGCGGGGCGTACGGTGGGTTTGACCGTGATCGTCCGGTTTCAGGGCTTCATAGAAGCCATCGATCGCCTCGGCCGTGAAGGGAAACAGCCCGACCCCGTCGATGTCCCCAAAGGCATTGAAGCACGGATTAAGCCGGGGGCAGGTTTCGCAGGGATTTGGCGGCGCAAGGTTCTGATCCGTCCGATAGGCATCGCGCCAGTCCTGCAGTTGGTCGACGCCCGCGCGGACAGCAGAGAGGTATCGGCTGACGAAGCGGGTGCGGTCCCCCGTCCCCAAGGTCGCAATCTGCTTGACCTGTCCCTCGGAACTGACGCCGAGGCGGATCGAATGGGTGATCCGCTGCTGATAGTTGTTCTTGAGTTGGCGGTAGTATTCAGTCGTCAAACCGATCACGGAGATCAACGGGCAGACATCGCCGTCGCGTAGGGTGGCGTCGGCGACCAAAGCGTCGATCAGGCTGTCGTCCAACCCCTCCCACATCGTCACGTCTTCGAGCAGAAGCACGAGGCGACGACGCTCCTCGAGGGGCTTGGCTTCGTCCTGTCGGGCAAGTTCCAGCCTGAGGTCCATGAACAACTGCTTCAATGCGTCGGCTGAGACCCCGAGCACATCCTGGACCGCTTGGTTCCGCCGCGCGTTTAGAGCCTGCACCATCTGCAGCGTGTTTGGGATCTTCTCCGCACATTCGGTGCGGATCTCATCGAAACTGCGGCCTGCGTTGCGAGCCTCCTCGATGTGACTGCTCTCTGTTGAGAGTTTGCGGCCCAGTCGTTGGGCTTTCTCTGAATCTCCGGCGGAGTGGGTGTGCCAGATTTCGGCAATTTCCAGGACGTCAGGAATATCGAAGGTCGCGGAGGCTGAGTTGCGGTCTTCGCCGCCATTCATAATACCGAGCACCCGCGCGGGACCTTGCCAGTTCTCACGCACCTGGGCGGCGAGGATCAGCTTGTCGGGCTCAAACTCACGACACCATTCAATGTCCTCAGGCGGATCGTCAAAGTAGTTGACCGTCAACATGGCGCCGAGATTGGTCAGAAACTGGAACGCCCGTCCTTCGAGGCCTGCCGCATGTCGCTGGCCGAGGCGGTCGAACAGGTGCCCGAGTTCCCTCGGCAGTTTGTTGCGAAGTTGGTTGAGGGCGCCAAGGAGCGAGCCGTCGGCGCGTTGGATCAGCAGTACGAAATCGTTTGGGTTCGGCCAGTTGACCTGAAGCCATCTGATAAGGTGCGACTTGCCTGACCCTGGTTCACCCTGGACGACGCAGAAGGCGTGGCGACGGGTTGGGCTCGCCAAGGTCTCAAGCAGCCCTTCCTGGGTAGGCGACTGAAGGTCGAACTTCTCAGATGCGCCATCGAAGTCTCGGACCGGCGAGTGGGTCGCCAGGAAGATGGCGTCTTGAGCCGCCAAAGCCTGTGTCTGAAGAATGGCGTCGGCGTTTTCACGCGTCCAGCACGGTACGGCGAAGCCATCAGCCATTGGCCTGATCCTTCAGCGTGAGGGTAAGCACAGACTGGATCTTGTGGAATGGGTCATGGGTGAGGTCGACATATCCGATGGCGTCCCCGCGCCGCTCGAGTTCGATAATCCCCTCATCATGCAGGTCTCGCAGAGCCGCGCTCATGACATAAGAAAGGCGAGCGGGATCATCCATCAGCCCGCACCGCTTGGCGACGGCGGACCGGAGGCGCCCACGGTCGAGATAGGGCATCCGCTGTCCTAGGGTGTTGAGCACTCCATCAATTTCCAGCGGGGTGTCATAGGGAAGCTCGGCTCGTCGCAGTTCGATCTCAAGGCGCCGGGTAACGCCTGGTTGGAAGCTGAGTTGGTTCAAGGGGAGGTTTGACCCCAATCCAAGAAAGCTGATCCACCGTCGCCACGAGGCCTGTTTGGTGCTGTTGAAACGCCGCGCATCGCCTGCGGTGGGATCCCCCAGCGCCTCTTCGACGCGATCGGCAAAATCGCCAGCCGCCGCCCACTCAGAGCTTGATCCGTCGGCGGTTAGGCCGAGCCAGGCGAAGGTCTCCAGGACGATGTAGTCGGCATGGTCGGGGGCGAGGTCGACGAGGCGATCGTGGACCTCGTCCGCATAGGCGGCGTAACTGTCGAGCACGTTCGCGCCTAGGCGGTAGATCGATCCGTCCTGGACGAGGAGGTCCAAACTGGAGGCGGCGCTGACGGTCTGCTTATCCGCCGAACCGCGGGGACGTTCGCCGCCGTTCTCTTTGTAGGGCGGATTAAGCCAGGTCCAGAGCTCTTCTCTGGGCATTTGCCCGCCTTCGGCCGCAACGATCCTAATGGCGGACCAAACGGACTCTGGCGTGCCTTGAGTACTGCTTAGGAGGCTCATTGCGCAGGTTCTCGGAAATCTTGGATGAAGGCGTCGAGCACGGCCTCGTCATACGGGGCGTGCTGCGAGGTGATCTGATGCAAGGGACGTCCATCGATTCGCTGGTTCGGATCCGCGATCAGAATTACGGACTGGTCGGGGTAGTCGGCAATGAAGCGCTCGGCTTCACGCAGCCAGGGTCCCAGTCGCTCTGATGACGGTGGGAGGAGGGCCGTCGGAAGATTGAGCAATCGAGCGTCTCGTCGGAGCCAGTTCGCCGCGCCGCGCACGAAGCCGAAACGGGCGCCGAGCGATGACAATCTGCGAGCAACGTCTTCAGCGTCGCGCTCAGGCGCGACGACTTGTTCGACGCCGACGCCCACAAGGCGCTCGATCAGATGAGTGTCGGACGCCTCAGGGGCGACCAAGAGGACGCCGCGGGGCATAAGGCCTTGGCGCGGGGCGTAGCCACCCCATGGCCGCGGGGCCGTTGCCGGGGTGGGCGTCTCGGGCGGCGAGACGGATTGGGCGCGACACGCGGTGCAGCGGCCGCAAGCCTCCGGCGCGGCTTCGGGTTCAATGAGACGATAGGTGCTTCTCAAGAGGCAATCCGTGGCCTGGCGGCGCATAGCCTTCACAAAGGCCCGCAACTCCGCTCGCGCTTCCAACACTTCGCGGTCTCGGCCCTCAAAGATTTCTGTCCAGATTTGGTCCCATCGGATCTGATCTGTCAGGTTCAGCAGGTCATCGCGGTCGACGGACACGCGCCAGTGGACAGGGATGTCGTCCTTCTGGGGAGCGTCGGCGTCGACAGTCAGAACGCCCTGTCGTTGCAGCAGATTGAGTAGGCTGCGGTTCCAACCGCGATTGCGCTCGCCAGTGTAACGTGGATCCATGCCCTCCCGCGCCGCATCAAGGGGAAGGGTCAGACGCGTCGCCGCTGTCTGGGGATCACGGCCGTCGACGTTGGCCGCGGCCAAAAGGGCCCGCCAGCGCGCTTCCGCTATGTCGCGGGAGAGCCACCCGCCGCCGGCCATGGAGCCCGCGTCGTCCTCATCCGACTGGAAGCTGTCCTCCTCGGTCGCGCGTCTTCCCTGCGGCTTTGAGGTCTCGCCCTTCGGAACCCAAAGGGTCACGCCCAAACCTTGGTGGCCATCCCGAGACGCCCGCCCAACCTCTTGATACCAGCGCGCGGCGCCTTCGGGGAGGCAGGCGTGGATCACCGTGCGGACATCGCTCTTGTCGACGCCAAGGCCGAAGGCGGAGGTCGCGACAACGAGGTCGAGATCGCCGTCGGCCCATTGTGAGACGATACGGCGGCGGACATCGCCGTCGGCGACTGCCCCGGTGAACAAGGCGATGCGGCGATACCCGCCGTCTCTGACGAGACGGGTGTGTAAAGCCTCGGCATGGTCGACCCGGGTCGTGTAAACGACAGCCGGGCGGGGCGCGCGGTCGATCAGGCGAAGGAGGGCGTCGTTGCGCGCCTCGTGGGTCTCAAAGTCTGCGGCGGCAAGGTCGAACTGATAACGGGGACTGCGCGCGTGGATTTCGCTCCAGTCGCCCGACCCATAGTCATTGCGCAGAACGTTTAGGGCCGATGGGTTCAAAGTCGCTGACAGAAGAACTGTGCGAAGCGCGGGGTTCTGACGGCGGAGTTCGCTGATGAGCGCTGGAAGGCGTTGGAAGTCCGGTCGGAAGCTTCGGCCCCAACTCTCAACGATATGGGCTTCATCAATGAATACGCCGGCGAGGATTCCCTGAAGGCCATATTTTTCAGCGGCGTCCAGAGGGAGGGCGGTCTGCAGCAAATCTTGTCGCGCAAAACCAAAAGCGGCTTCAGGCGACAAGAGCAGAATCGGGATTTCTCCATTCCGGAAGCGCGCAAGGACGTCTTGTCGCTCCGTGAGTGAGGTCGATCCACTGAGCGCACGCGACGCCTCAAGGCCGGGCATCGTCTGCAGCGTCCGTTGGTGATCCTCGGCGAGGGCGACGGTGGGGACAACAACGACCGCGCAGGCTCCCGGCGTCGCTTCCCGCCACCAGAGGGTCGGCAGTTGAAACAGCAGGCTTTTGCCGGCGCCGGTCGGCATCGACGCCATTAGGCTCGCGCCATCCGGCGACGTGAGAATAGCCTGGATCGCAGACTTCTGGGTTCGGCTCCGATATCGGCGGTGCGTTGTCAGTCGCAGGAGGGCGGCATCAGGCTCTGCGGTTGCCGCGACGCCGCGTGGGTCTGGATCGACCCGCATCGCCCGGTCCAATCCGAGCGCAATATCATCTAGGTTCTCGTCGAGGATCCGCACGGCGCCGTCGTGGGCGAGGGCCAGGCCGAAGCGTCCAAGCGCGGCGATGTCCTCGTCGGCGATTGGGATCGGGGGATAGGCTCGGCCGCCGCTGAGCCTTGCGAGTTCTCGCAGCATCGCCAATCGGTCGGCGGTTGTTTCGGCCGCGCAGAAGGCGTTGCTTGCCTTGCCTTGGGTTTTGGCCAGCCAGGCCTCAGATTCGGTCCCACCCATCAAGGCGCCCCGGGCCCTGTCTGGATTGGTGGTCTGGACCGGTATTCGGTCTCTCTCTTTGGATTCGGCACGCTTCCCCCTAGGGGTAGTCAAGCGCAGCAACCGGACGTTGGCAATTGCTAAGGTGCCGCAGTCACTAAGAAATTAGGACTGCGTCGAACGCCAGCGTTCGAACCCGCTCTGCCTGAGTTCGCAGGCGGGGCATTGGCCGCATCCGCGGCCCCAAAGGTTCTGGGTTCTGACGTCGCCGTTGTAGCAGGTTAGGGTTTCAGCCCGGATCAGCTCGACCAGGTCTGCGCCGCCGAGTTCGTCCGCCAGTTCCCAGGTTTGGGCCTTGTCGATCCACATCAGCGGCGTCTCGAGCACCAGACGTGTCTCCATGCCGAGGTTCAGCGTCACCTGCAGCGATTTGATCGTGTCGTCGCGGCAGTCTGGATAGCCCGAGTAGTCGGTCTCGCAGACGCCGGTGACGATATGCTTCAAGCCGCGGCGGTAGGCGACGGCGGCGGCGAAGGTCAGAAAGAGGAGGTTGCGGCCCGGCACGAAGGTGTTGGGCAGACCGGAGGCTGCTGTGGTGATCGCCATGTCCTGGGTCAGGGCCGTGGCGCTGATCGCCCCCAGGGCGCTCAGATCGAGGATGCGGTCCTCGCCGAGTTTGGAGGCCCACTGCGGAAACTGCGCCTTCAGGGCGCTGAAGACGGTTTGACGGGCGTCGAGTTCGACCTTGTGGCGTTGGCCGTAGTCGAAGCCGATGGTTTCGACCCGGTCAAACCGATCCAGCGCCCAGGCCAGGCAGGTGGCGGAATCCTGGCCGCCCGAGAAGAGAACCAGGGCGCCGCTCACGCGGCTTCACCGAAGTAGGTGACCTGGTCCTCGGTGGAATCACGCAGAACCGAGACGCTGAACAGGGTCGGCACGTCGTCCTCGAGTTTGCGCCAGATGTAGGCGCACAGGTTCTCCATCGTGCCCGGACCGAGATCATTGATCTCGTCGAGAAAACGATGGTCCAAGGCGTCGCGAGCCTGGGCTAGCTTGAGGGCCAACAGGGAGGTGTCGATGATCATCCCGCTGACCGGATCTGGCTTGCCCCGAAGCGTCACCAGAGCGCGGTACGAATGTCCATGAATCCGCCGGCTGCCCTCGGTCTCGATGACCCGTTCGAGGGTGTGGGCGCAATCGAAGCGGAATTGTTTGGTCAGTTCATACATGGCGTGGTTGTCAGAGGATCATGAGTCGGGGGCGGAAGGGGAGGCGGTTAGGCGTCGACGGCTTCGTGGCGAGCGGCCCGGCGGGACCGGATGTCTTTGCGAACGATGCCTTCGAGATAGCGCGCGAGTAAGGAGACATCGGTCGGGGTCACATTGAGCGCCTTCCAGTGGCGGACATCCCCATTGCCGAAGTCCCACGACCCTTCCGTCCAGGCCGTCTTGCCTTCAAGGGCGGAGAGACCGCGCATGAAGTCGCTCCACGACCGAGCGTCGTCCAGTTGGGCCAGGGTCTCCATCACATAGCCCATGGCCTGAATCCCGGCGCCGCCGATCAGACGCGAAGATGACGGTTTGTGGCCCCACCAAGCCTCGGGGAAGGCCATCTGCACGGCCTTGTAGAACTCGCTGATCAGGTCAAAACACTGACGCTCGCCATTGGGCTCCTGCACCATCAGGCGCATCACCCCATCACTCAGCGAGTTCATCAGCACCTTCTGGATCGCCGTGTCCTTGATCACGCCGGTCGGATTGGTGTGCTGGTAGATCTGGCCGCGCAGCGCCGACGAGGCGTTGAAGTTGAGGCGCTCGGTGAGGCGCGCCGCCAGTTGTCGACTCTGCATGCGGTCCGGAAGGCCGTCGACCCCGGGCAGCAGTTCGTAGATCAGCGACTTCGGCAGTGGTCTGGTGTTGTTGATCAACACGAACTGGCGACGCAGTTCTTCCTCGTCTCGGCAGACCAGAAGCGAGACAAACAGTTGAAAATCGCGTCGGTGCGAAGTGCTCAAGGCGGTCAGGCGCTGTTGGCCGTCGACGACCAGTCCTTTGGGGGCGTCGTCGCCCGTAGGGATGGTGATCCGGCAGATGCCGCCGTCGAGGTCTTCAAGCGTCACGCCGCCGGTGAAGGCGACGACGATGGCATTGGGCAGAACGGCTTGATCCGTCTCGAGGTAGTCGCGGATCTCGCGGATATGGCCGGCGATCTGCGGACGTTGGAAGCCGCTCAAGGCGCCGTCCTGGTCGCGTCCGACCCGCTCGATCTCGGAGAAGGCCAGGACCTGGTCGGCCGTAGCCGCGAAGGTGAGGACATCGTGGTTTGCGCTCTGACGTGCGCGGGCCGCTAGGAAGGTCAGGGTGGACTGGGTCATGGCATCAGGTCTGCGGGTGTGGACAGGGCGTCCACCACGGATTTGAAGGCGCCGAGATTATGGATGCCCCGGCGTTTGTTGCGATTGCTGGCGCGGAAGATGATCACTTCGATGCCGACGTCGCGGCAGATGGGGCAACCGCATCGACGCCACGGCTTGGCCGCCAGGGTCGTCCGGTAGCGGGCGCGGAGTTTCTCCATCGTCGGCGCATGGCGAACCTCGTCGTAGGGCCGGCCCATGGCCAAGACGGCATTGTAGGTCAGGACCGTCTCCAGCACGCCCTCGAGGTCGAGGTCGTCGTGGTCATAGGCGCGTAGCGCCTTGAGCGCCGCTGCCTCCATGGCGCTGAGATCCTCGGCGCGGACGTCGCCTTGGCGCACATGGCGTTGCAGGCGAGGGTTTTCGAGCGCCTGGGGGATGCGCACGGCGGTGTAATATTCCAGACCGCCGTTCTCTCTCAGCCAGTAGTTTTGCTTGTCGTCCTTGAACGCCCGCAGCAGCGGCGAGGTCGTGTCGATGCTGGTGATGTGGAACGGGGCGAACTCGTGGATGTCATTGGCCTTGGCGAAGCCGAGGATGTGGATCCGGGTCGATGCCGGGACCGCGTCGCGAATGGCGGCCAAGCAAGCTTTGATCTGGACGGACTTCAGGGGGACCATGCCGCCGATCGCCAGATAGTCGTAGCCCATGGCCACCAGACGGCGGGCCGCCTCGGCCATGCTTTGCGGCGACCAGCCTTGGACCACGCCCATGGGGGTGAAGCCGCCGCTTTGATCCGCCTCGCGATGGAAGGCCTCGGCGTTCTCGAGCGTCAGGTCGAACCGCCGATGCGCTTCGGCGCTGCCGCCTTCCATGCCGCGCACGGTCTCGTCGAAATCGAAGATGATATGGTCGACCGAGCAGCCATGGGTGAAGCCGCAGTCGTGGTAGAACTCCGCCGTATCGGCCGGCGTATAAGGGGGGACGGCTTCCTTGACGTAGGTGAAGGCGCCGCAGTCGCCGAAGAGGGCCAGGTCGGCGAACTCTGGCTTGTTCAGGCGCAGAAACTCCCGCGCGCCGACCCGCCGAAACCGCATGGCCTGGGCGTCGGTGTATTTGCCCGCGACCGGGCCGTCGCCGACGATGCCGCGCGAGACCAGCATGCCGTGATAGGGCGGATAGCCCAGGATCTCGTGCGGATAGGCATCGTCCCAGTAGGGTTTGCGCCCCGGGGCGTTGCGGTCGTTGAGGAAATCGTAGCCAGGGTCCACGAAGTCCAAACTGTCGGCGAATATGAACTTCATCGGGCGGGTCGCGATAGGTCTCGGTCAAGCTTGAGCAGCAGGTCGCTCAAACCCTTGATGTGGCGGGTGGTGGCCTGGACCTCGTTCCAGGGCCAGTTCAGGTCTTCCCAGACCCCGTCGACCCAGCAACAGCGGGGCGCGAGGCGGGCGAGGGCGGCGGCGACCGCGGCCTTGGGGTCGGAAGTGGCGTCAGCGCGTGTCCAGATAGGGTCCATCAACGCCCCCATGACCTGGATGCCGGCAGCATGCATCAAGCGGCTCTCCGTCGAGGGCTTGCCCCAAGCCTCAGGAAAGGCGTCGCGGACCGCGCTCCAATAGTCGACCAGGGCTTGGTAGGCGGCTTCCAGGCCGCCGTCCCCGTCGTACGCGCCCAAGGCTCCGCCGGGACGCAGGTTAAGGCGGATCGCCTTGGCCAGAGCGCTGTCGGTGACGACACCGGTCGGCGAGTTCGGTTGAGATTCCCGTTTGACCAGGCCGAAGAACGGGGAGGCGGGGTCGTCATTCAAGGCCGTGCAGAGTTCACTTGGCGCCTGACGGGGCTTCAGCGACCGAGGCAGGTTCACGCCCATCTCCGGCAGCAGTTCGTCGATGAGGCGCGGCGACAGAGGCTTGGCCTTGTTGACGAGGATGAACTGCTCGCGCCGGGCCGTGACGTCGTCGGACTGGAAGGCGATGACCGGCACGAGGAGGTCGGCGCGGCCGGCCTTGGCCAGGGCGAGGGATCGCTGTTGACCGTCGACCACCCAGGCGGCGCGTTGGCCGGCTGGCCTGAGCGGCAAGGTCAGTTCGCCGCTGCGCACCTGACCGTCCTCGCCGGAAGGACCGCGCGAGGACTTAAACCGCACGTCTGAGGAGAGGGCGAGGATGATGGCGTTGGGGAAGAGGACCTGCCCCTGCTTCAGAAACTCGGCGATCTCCGCCACATGGGTTTTGATCTCGCGGCGCTGGAAACCCTCCAGTTCGCCATCGGCGCGCTTGAGGCGGCTGATGTCGGCCAGTTCGGCGACCTGGTCGCCAGGAACGAAGAAGGCGTAGACAGCGACATCCGAACCCTGGTGCGTCTTCAGCGCACGGACCACGACCTTGCTCATTGGACCCTCTCCGCCTTGACCGCGTGGAACAGGCCTTGAAAACGGCCCTGCTCGCAGGCGAGGCCCAAGGTGTCGCGCAGGCGTCGGAGCATGATGGTCGACTGACCGTTCGCCGCCGCCCAGTTCTCGCGGATCACCTGCTTCAACTCGTCATCGGTCATGCGCCGGCGCACGGGAACCTCGCGGGCACTCAAACCGTGCAGGGCCTTCGACACCTGGGCCGCGTCCTCGTATGGCGAACCCGTCTGGGCGATTTCGGTGGCGAAGTGGCGAAGCGCCCGTTGGGCGAAGTCGCCTTGGGTCCCGGCGAGATCCCCGCGGACCGCGTCGAGGCGGTCGTCATAGGGCATCCAGGCGTCGCTCAAGATCGCCCCGGCGCCTTGTGGAGCCTCCTTGCTGAACAAGCGAAGGCGGGCCCGATCCGAAGCCGGCCAAGCCGACCACTCGGCGGCCACCATCTCCAAATAGGCCGAAGAGACCGCCGCCAGGATCAAACCATCGCCGAGCATTGGCGCTTGGGCAGCAAAGGGCGACGCGGCTTGGATCGCCGCCCACCATTCGCTTCGTCCCCCGCCGGTCTTCAGGCGAATGTCGTCCGCGTCTCCCCGCGCGGTGGTCAAACTATAGGCCGGCGCCTTGGTCTCGCTGTCGACCAGTCCTAGCCCGGCTGAGATGATGGCCAGTCGCCCCGAGACGTGATCGGCCGCGCGCCGAGCCTCGGTGAACCCCCTGCCGCCATATAGGTCGCCGACGGTCTGAGCCGCAGGCGCGACGGCTAGCCGTTCGGACCAGGACGTCGCGACGTCAGACGCCGTTCCCTGCGCCAAGGCGCGCGCATGCAACTCGGCCGAGGCCGGGGCGCGCTTGCGTTTGGTGCAAAGGGTGAGAACGAGAGTCACGGTTTCGCGGCCTAAGATCCGTTTTCCAGCGTGCAGTTTTCGCGCGAAGGGGATTCATTGAGGCGTGTAGTTTTTCACGCGCAACGCGCGAAATCCAGGGAAAAACGCAGCCATCGGACATTTGGTCCGGTGCGACACGACGAAAGCGAGCTGGTCCAACCACTTAGCGGATTCGTCGTTGGTGTGCGCCGTCTCTCGAGCGAATAGCGCCGCTTGGGGCGTGGACCTTGGCGGCTCGTTGGCTAGGATGGAGAGCGACGGGGAAGGGTGTGCGCATGGATCTTGAGGCGATGGCGGCGGCCCTGACCGCGAGCGGCCGCTACCGGGTGCTGACCAAACTCGAGCCATCGGCAGCCACGCCGCCGCCGAGCGGCGGCGACTGGCGCATGGGTCTGTTCGTCGATGTCGAGACGACGGGCCTGGATCTCGTGCACGACGAGATCATCGAACTGGCCATGGTACGGTTCTACTACGGGCTGGATGGTCAGGTGTTGGGCATAGGCGAGACCTTCCAGGGCTTCCGCGAACCATCCCGACCGATCACCCCGGAGATCACGGCCCTGACCGGCATCGATGAGGCGATTGTGCGCGGCCAGGTCATCGATCCGGACGCGGTGAGGGACTTCGCCGCCTCGGCGGCCATAGTGATCGCCCACAACGCCGCTTTCGACCGCCCCATGCTCGAGCGGTTTAGCGAAGTCTTCGTCACGCGGCCTTGGGGATGTTCGATGACCCAGATCGATTGGGCAAGCGAAGGCGCGGACGGCCTCAAACTCGTGCACCTCGCTGCGCAGGCCGGCTTCTTCTACGACGGACACCGGGCGGCCAACGACTGTGCGGCGGCGATCGAACTCTTGCGTCGGCGTCTGCCCGTCAGCGGTGATTTCGGATTAGCGCGTCTCTTGTCCGCCGCCCGACGAGCGACCTGGCGACTGCGGGCCGAGGGGGCGCCTTTTGAAATGAAGGATGCGCTCAAGGGGCGCGGCTATCGTTGGGACGATGGTTCGCGCGGTGCGCCTCGTGCCTGGTGGGTCGATGTCGGCGAGGAGGCGTTGGAGGCCGAAATCGCCTTCCTACGGGCGGAGATCTACCAGCGGGACGTCGATTTCGCGCCGCGCCGGATCGACGCCTCCGACCGGTTTTCAGCGCGGATCTAGCGGCGGGCAGACTGGCGGCGTCTCACCCTGTCTGAAGCTCGTCGATCATGGCGAGCATCTCCTCCAGTTTCTCGCGGGCCGCCGCGAGCTTGCGCGCCGCAACCAGATCCTGGCGATCCGCTAGCGCGAGGACGGTCTCTAGGACCTCGTCGGAGTGGCGCATAAGAACGACGAGGTTCTCACCGCTCGGCGCGTTCTTGGCCTCGAACCAGTTGCGCACCGCGCGCTCGTTCGCGCGGGTCAGTCGAACCACGCGCTTCACCGATCCCGGCGTGCCGCCGAACTCCCTACGAATGGCGTCTGCGACGGCCTCGGCGAAGCTGGGTTGCTGATCCGGTTGCGGCGGCCGAAGAAGACTTCTTCCGGAATTCGACCGAAGTTTTCGGTCCTTCTGCGTAGGCGACATACAGCGCTCCCCCCTCGTAGATGTCCCGACGTCGCCGCCAGCAGGAGTGAGACGTTTGAAGGGAGCCGAACCCCTTATGCGCGCTTGGGAGAACAACCCGGCCGTATCCCACAGCGTGCGTTTACGCGCCGCTCAATACGTTCGCATGTCGACCGAACATCAGAAATATTCGACGGAGAACCAGGCCGACATCATCGCGGGTTACGCGGAGCGACGAGGCTTCGAGATCGTCAAGACCTACGCCGACCAGGGCAAGAGCGGCTTGCGGATCGACGGCCGTGAAGCCCTCAAACGTCTGCTCGCGGACGTCCAGGCCGGGCGCGCCGATTATGATGTCATCCTGGTCTATGACGTGAGCCGTTGGGGGCGGTTCCAGGACGCCGACGAGAGCGCCTATTACGAGTACCTGTGTCGCGAGGCAGGGATCAGCGTCCACTACTGCGCCGAACAGTTCGAGAATGACGGGAGCCTAACGGCCACCATCATCAAGGGCATGAAGCGGGCCATGGCCGGCGAGTATAGCCGTGAACTCTCCGCCAAGGTCTTTACGGGCCAATGTCGCCTGATCGGACTGGGCTACCGGCAGGGCGGACCGGCAGGCTTTGGTCTGCGGCGCCAACTCGTCGATGAGCAGCGGCGTCCCAAAGCGCTTCTGGATCGGGGCGAGCACAAGAGCCTGCAGACGGATCGGGTAATCCTGACGGCAGGACCCCAAGATGAGATTGATGTCGTCCAGCGGATCTACAGGATGTTCGTGCTGCAACGGCGTTCGGAGCGTGAGATAGCGGTCCGCTTGAACGCCGAGGGGATCGCCACCGACCTCGACAGGCCTTGGACGCGTGGGACGGTGCACCAGGTCCTGACCAACGAGAAATACATTGGCAACAACGTCTACAACCGCGTCTCCTTTAAGCTGAAGAAGAAGCGCGTGCTCAATGCGCCCGACGCTTGGGTCCGCGCCGACGGCGCTTTCCAGGGAATCGTCGATCCCGAGTTCTTCGCGGCTGCGCAGAGAATCATCAGCGATCGCACGCGGCGCTTCACTGACGAGGAACTCCTCGAGCGACTGACCGAGTTGCTGGGGCGCAAGGGCTGCCTCTCAGGTCTGCTCATCGACGAGGTCGAAGACATGCCGTCGAGTTCGACCTATCGGCAGAGGTTCGGCACACTGCTTCGGGCCTACCAACTGGTGGGCTACGACACCGGGCGGGATTACCGCTACCTCGAGACCAATCGGGTGCTGCGGGCCCTCCATCCAGACGTGGTCTCCCGCACGGTTGCGGAGGTCGAGCGACTGGGCGGCGCGATCCGGGTCGACCCGGTGACGGACCTCCTGACCGTCAATGATGAGATCACGGTTTCGGTCACGGTCGTCCGGTGTTCGCAGACCGCTGCTGGCGGACTGCGGTGGAAGCTGCGCCTGGACGCCGGACTGAAGCCGGACATCACGATAGCCGTGCGGATGGACGCCACGAACACCGTCGCGAGAGACTATTACCTCCTGCCTTGGCTCGACGTCGGGCCAATGGGCCGGGTCCGCATGGCCGAGGCGAACGGCATCTTCCTCGACGCCTTCCGCTTTGACGATCTGGATGCCTTCTTCGAACTTACGCGACGCACGTCGATCAGGATTGCGGCATGACCGATCTCATCTCTGACGTCCGGTCCATCCCCGTCGCTGAGATCACGGTGCTCAACCCTCGCTCGCGCAACAAGAAGGTGTTTCAGGAATTGGTGGCCAGCATCGCCAACCTCGGGCTGAAGCGGCCGATCACGGTGAGCGCGCGGGCAGACGGCGGTTATGATCTGATCTGCGGGCAGGGGCGACTGGAGGCCTTCATGGCCTTGGGACAATCCGAAATCCCGGCGCTCGTGACGGAGGCGTCCGAGGAGGATTGCTTTGTCATGAGCCTGGTCGAGAACCT
Organism: Brevundimonas nasdae; assembly: GCF_019395145.1. Classification (NCBI taxonomy): domain Bacteria; kingdom Pseudomonadati; phylum Pseudomonadota; class Alphaproteobacteria; order Caulobacterales; family Caulobacteraceae; genus Brevundimonas; species Brevundimonas nasdae. The sequence continues at coordinate 1,187,280 of NZ_CP080034.1, read as the reverse complement.
GGCTCGACGTCAGCACCGGCCCGTCGAACTGGTCAAAGAGATCGGGGCCTTGAAGGCGCGGGGCTACTCGACCCAGGAGATCGCCATCAAGACGGACTTCAGCGCCGAATACATCTGGGCGATCTGCTTCTTGCTCGACAATGGCGAGGAACGCCTCATCGCCGCTGTAGAGCGCGGCGTCATCCCGCATTCGGTGGCGATGGAGATCGCCAAGGCCGACGACCGGGAGGTTCAGGGCGCGCTGGCGGACGCCTATGAGCGCAAGGCCTTGCCCGGCAACCAGGTCTTGGCGATCCGGAGGATCATCGAACAGCGCCGGACCAGCGGGAAAGCTGGCCGCTCCGGCGCCCGCGAGGGCGGGGGAGGGCCGCGTACTAGAGTGACCGCCGACGTCCTCGTGCGAGCCTACCGCAAGGAGACCGACCGGCAAAAGCTCCTGGTCAAGAAAGCGGCCTTGACCCAGAGCCGCCTCGTCTTCGTCGTCAACGCTTTACGGCGACTGCTCGACGACGATCATTTCGTCACCCTGCTGCGCGCTGAGTCTATGCACACCCTCCCGCGTCCGCTGGCTGAACGCCTGGGTGCGTCGGGACGCTGACATGAGCAAGGACGTGAAGGCAGCCTTCGAAGACCGTCTGGTGACCTTGGCGCTCGACGACATCTTGCCGATGCGGCGGCTCACCGACCAGGCGTTGAAGTCGGTCAAGTATCGGCGGATCTCTCGCTCTGTCGAGGAGGTGGGGGTTATCGAGCCCCTCGTGGTGGCGCGACCGAGAACGCCCGGCGCCTGGATGCTGTTGGACGGCCATGTCCGCCTTGCGATCCTAAGAGGCCTCGGCGCCGTCGAAACCCGCTGCCTGGTCGCGGACGACGACGAGGCCTTCACCTACAATCGTCGGGTCAATCGACTGGCGACGATTCAGGAGCATTACATGATCGTTCGCGCCCTGGAGCGTGGCGTCTCGGAAGAGAAGTTGGCGCGGGCGCTGGACGTCGACGTCAAAGCAATTCAGCGCCGCCGTAGTCTCCTCGAGGGCGTGGCGCCCGAGGTGGTCGATCTTTTGAAGACGCATTCGGTCAATCCGGTCACCTTCGACGTGTTGCGCAAGATGCGTCCCATGCGTCAGGTTGAGGCGGCCGAGTTGATGCTGTCGGCGAACAACTTCACCTCGGCCTATGCCAAGGCTCTGCTGGCCGCGACTCGTCAGACGGATCTGATCCGGCCGGACAAGCCTAAGCGGGTCGGCGGCATGACCTCGGACCAGATGGCCCGGATGGAGCGGGAGATGGCCTCTCTGACCAAGGATTTCAGGGCGCTCGAGGCGTCCTACGGCGACGACGTGCTCCATCTGGTCCTCGCCAGCGGCTATCTGAACCGCTTGTTGGGCAATACCCTCATCGAACGCTATCTGACGACGCGACATCCTGAACTGGTTGAGGAATTCCGGGCAATCATCAGCGCATCGTCGCTGGACGAGGCAGACCGTCCAGAACCGTGAGTTTGACGCTAAACTGAGGGCGAAGGCATTTGATGTCTTCGGGCTAGGACTCCGGCCTTACCCAGGCCGGGGTGAAGCGGATGCGCTGCCGGACCAGTCGATGTGCCCGAGGCGAAATGCGAGGTGATATGCGGTTGGCCGAGTTCATCTTATCAGCCGAATGACGGTCGCCACGGCGGCGGGCGCTAGGGCGATCAGCACGAAGAGGCCGGTCAAGATGGCGACGACAGCCCAGACTCCGTGCGCACCATCACCGTCTAGATTGAAGCGGCCGCTGCGAACGGACACCCGGTTCGGCGACCGCTGCGGTTCGATGTGTTTCGGCTTGATGAGCTTCACCCGCAAATCTCCATTGAAAGAAATCTGCTGGGAAGCAAGGAAGAATTATTGGAGGCCGTGATTCCGAAATGTCCGTCAAGGGGTTTGAGCGTCTTGCGAACTGGATTCTGTGGTTACGAATCCGGTTGACCGGACGCGTAGTGCGGTTGGGCGATAGATCATCGCACTTGCGGCGACGTTCGCCATCGGTGAGACTCCTGAGATGAATTTCAATCTCGATCATCTGCCGCCCTTGAAGCGGGCGGAGCTGCTTCGCGTGGTCGAGGTGCTGAAGGCCTCGTTCGCCGAAGCGATTTCGACGCGAAACGCCGAGCGGTTGAAGAATGGTCGGATCCTGAAGATCATCCTCTACGGATCATATGCGCGCGGCGACTGGGTGCATGACCCTGTCGGGCGGTATTTCTCGGACTTCGACATACTGATCGTGGTCGATCATGAAGATCTGACCGACAGTGAGTTTTGGGATGCCGCACTGTGGCGGACGACGCCGGGTGTATCGCGTTTACGGACCCCGATCAGCTTCATTGTGCACAGTCTGGATGACGTGAACCACCAGTTGGCGCGCGGGCGGTCGTTCTTTGCGGATATTCTACGCGAGGGGGTCGTGCTGGAGGATACGCCAGGAGTGGAGTTCGTGACGCCTAGTGAGTTAGCACCGAGGGTGGCCCTGGAGGAGGCTCGCATCTCATTTGAAGAGTGGATTCCTCGCGCCTCAAGTGCACTGATGGGTGCGGAGTTCTTTATTGAGAAGGGGGAGCCAAACGATGCAGCATTCCTTCTTCACCAGGCTGCAGAGCGTCTCTATCATTGTATCCTTCTTGTGTTCACGCAGTACAGTCCAAAGTCCCATAATCTTGTCTTTCTGCGGCGCCGGTGCGAGCCGTTAGACTTGCGATTGGCAGAGGCATGGCCGCACGACACCAAGTTTGAGCGGCGTTGTTTCGAGCTTTTGCGGGCGGCTTACGTAAAGGCGCGATACTCGAAGCATTACAAGATTACGCCCGAGGAACTGGCCTGGCTGGGAGAGCGGGTCGAGGCTCTTCGAGTCGTTGTCGATCAAGTCTGTCGCGAGCACCTTGATCGTCTTGGTGCGCAGGCGGCAGCGAGCAATAGCCGCCAATAACTCAAAGGCGAACTTTGGAAGCTCTGCTTTCGGGCGGCCTCTGGCGCATGCGGGCCCGCGACTCCCCGGGCGTGATCTCCATCAGATATAAAATCGGAATGGCAATGGAGCGGTGGCGTCTGCCGGCCCGGCCGTGAGGATCTCACCCGTTAGGTCGGCAAAACGCAGCGTTACCGGCAATCCATCCGCGAAACTGGCGTTGTTGAAATTTAGCTTGGTCAGCGCCATCAGGTCAGTGAGCACTTGGCGGATGTCCGCCTCGCCATGGACGATGTCCACCGTGATGGGGTTCGGCACCTCCCGGCCAGGATAGGTGTTAAGCCGAGGCGTGAAGCCGGTGGTCCAGAGATAGGCGCGACGATCCGAAGCGAGGATGGCGGTCCCCCTCAAGACCGGCCGACTGCCGTAGCGAAACAGCTTCAGCTCATTCTGACGGCGGATGCGTATGCCGATCAGTTTGGTCTCCGGCGGCACCGTTGATTGGAAACCCTCCCATTCCGCCGTCTCGAACCAAGTCTTGCCGTGAATGAACAATTCGGATGGCGGGCGGCCGTGCATCTCGATGTAGGAGGCAATCACCATGCCCATCAGTTCCGCGGCCTTCTCGCGGCTCAGGTGGAAGCTGTGATCGGTGGACGAGAACCAGGGCCCGACGGCGCCCTTGAAAACCACGCCTTCGCCGGAATCTAGAAACATCTGAGCTCCGCAACAGGCGTTGTCGCGGCCCTTGGCGCTCTCGATGTGCTTGAACACCAGCCCGACATAGCAAACCCCCTCTCGGACTCCCGCTACCCGCCACGGACGGCCCCCCGCCTTGTAAAAGCTGGTGGTGGCGAGGTTCCAGGCCACCGAGGCCGGATCTTGCAGCGACCTGCGGGCCCCCTCTTCGAACTCGGACGGCGTCAGGGTCGTTTCCCGAACCACCTGCAATACCTGTCCCGTGTCGAGCAGACGAGCCTTCAGTTGGTTGTGGAAGTTGAGCTCGTACTCATAGAGCGCGGCGGCCTCCATCTCTTCGATGAACAGCGAGCCTGCGGACAGGATGGATTTCGCCGCGCGACGACCGATGGTGCCTGACGCCTTCTCCCTCTGATCGCGGGGCACGACGGATTTTGGACGACCATAGCGATGCACCTCTTCGGGTATGACCGCGAACCAGAACTGCGGTCGGCCTTCCTGCTCGCGCAGATACTTCCGCAAGGCGTCGCCGTAGACATCGACCGCCCGGAAAATCCCGTCATGCCGATCCTCGCTGCGGATACTGCGGCTCAGAAGGTCGCCGTCGATCGTGATCTTGGCGAAGGGCGTCGCGGGCCAGGGCACGCCGAACGCGGCCTGAAACCCTGGCCACATCGTCTTGTTTTCTTCGCGGCCGCTGCCCGGAGCCGCGATCGTCGCAGCCAAGGCCCTGACCCAGGTTTCGTACCTCCTGATGCCGTCCGATGTCCCTATCACGCCGACATCCATGCGCGCGGGGTTCTGGTTGGACGCCGGCGGGCCGAACAGAAACAGACCATCCTTTGGATGCTCGGTCTTCTGGTTGAATCCGAAGCTGAGCAGCGGTTCGTCGATGTGGGTCACCGTCCAATCGCTCATTCTTCGCCCTCCGCGTCGGCGTCGAATACGCCGTCGTCCTCATCATCCTCCGGCTCGTCCGGATCGTCGGCGTCGTCTTGGAACTGCAGATCCCCGACGATGTGTCTCTGAGCGGTCAACTGCAACAGCCGGCCGGCGAGGATCAATTTCTGGTCGCCGTCCAATGGGATGACGCAGTCCATCTGTCCTTCCGCAAGCCACGCGACAAATGCCTCCTGCAGCTGGCGCCAGTGCTGGTTCCACCAGTTTTTGCAGAAGCGACGGCGTATCGGCGTGGTTCGCTTCGGGTCCGAGATCGCAACCTGCCCGTCGTCGGAGAAGGCGACATAGGGCTTGAACCGAACGAACGTCGTCGGCCCGAGGACGACGGTGACCTTCATCGCCAGATGCCAAAAGACACGGTTCCGCTCGCTGCGACCGACGACCTTTTTGTAGGTCCGTTTCCCGGACGCGGCCGTGTAGGTGACTTTGTTGCTGGCGAGGAGATCGGCCGGGAAATAGAAGGCCGATCCGGCCCGCTGCTCCAGAGCCTTGAGGCCTCGGTTCAACAGATGCCGCTCCACATGCTGCCGGAGAAGAGCCGTGGCGATATTGTGGGCGTCGCCGCGCTTAGGGCTCGTGACGTCGGCTGAAGGGCCTTTCAGAAAATCCTGCAACGGACGCTCGGCTCGGGGCTCGGCGACAAACGGGGTCGGCAAGGCCGAATTGACCTCATCCAGATCGGCGAAGGTCAGAAGCAGTTGGTAGAAGACCGAAAACGGGATCCCGCTCGTGCGCAGCGACTGCGCGACGACAGCGGCGTCCGCGTTGACCTTCAGGTAGCGCAGGGTCGAGGGCAGAGCGCTTACAGGAGACAGGCTGGTCAGCACGGGCTCCGGCTCGACGTTGACTAGGGCCGAGGTCTTGGCAGCATCCTGCCGCCATAGTTCGAACTCGGCGGTCTGGTCGTGCTCAATGCGCGGCACGTTGGCGGTTTCGAGCGTGTCGAGCAGCTCAACGAGCTTTGGGCCCCAGCCTTTGCTGAAGTCGATCGCGTTGAGCTGATGCACGAGGATGGGGAAATCGGCGAAACCGACGTCGTCGATCCGAACAGGGATGATGAAGGCGGGATCAGCGAGCGCCTTACGAACCGCGTCGGCCACGGAGAGCTCGTTTCTCACACCCTGACGTTGGGGATCGACGCTGGCCTGCGACGCCACGAAGATGACCTTGCAGGCGTGTTCTCGAAGCGCTTCCTCGATGGTGTTCCAGAACGGCGTTCCCCCCTTCAAGCCGAACATGTCGGCCCACACCTTATAGCCGTGGCCTGTGAGCCTCGCGCCGAGCCACCGGACGAAATCGTTATCGTCCGGAGTAGCGTGGCAGATGAAGATGGTGTCCCGATACATGTCACCGCCGAATCAGTTCAACCTAGTCTAGCCAGGTCTAGACCGCGAACCGCCAGTTGGGTTCACAGCCGCCGCTTTTGGACAGATCACTCTCCGGCGGACCAACTCGAACTGTCGGACCGCTTAAACCCGCTCCTATCCCCACTTGATGTAGCCGGCGGAGAGCTTCTGGAACTCGATCGAATTCACACAGCAAGAATCCGTTTCGATCCGGGCGATCAGGTAATCAAGGCATTCGGCGATCCGCTGATTGATGACAACGCCTCGAACAACCTGGAGAGCTTTGTGAGCTTGCGCACGGCATCGCTCATTGCTCAGTCGCGCCTTGATTTCGTAGGACGACGACAGCGAAGCCATTACATGCGGGGCGTACTTATCTCCCGCGATAGCGAGAATCTGGTCGTAGAACCCCTTCGCGCCGGGCGAAACGCCTGAATTGTAGGCCACGCCGTTGCCGAGACGACAGGTCATCACGACCGTGAACATCCGGTTGGCCAGGTGCTCGATAACCGCCCCTTGGTCTGGAACGTAGGAGGCGAGTTCGAGCGCCACCGACGGTTCGTGATGGAAGTTATCCCAGGCATTATGAGTATTGAGCAGATTAGTGATCAACCCATCGATAATGATGGCGCGTTCGGAGGGCGAGCGGAACGCCTGACCGCCGACCACCTCGAAGAACTGTGCGCCAAGCGCATGCTTGTCCTTGTACAGATTGACGTTGTAGCCCTCGAGCACGATCCCGAGTTTGAACTTGGTGTCGTCATCGCACGCAGCCCAAAGCTTGGGCGCAAACAGCGTGATGTTCTTGCGGACTGCCGGGTCTGTTTCAGGCGCGACGTACAGGCCGAACACCGTGCGGATGAGGTTTCCGCACAGATGGGTCGGCAGTTCGATGATCTTGGCCTCGATCGAAGCCTTCGCAGTCGGGTCGAGCGGGCCGTTCAAGGTCTTTAGATTGGCGACGAAGCTCTGCAGTTGGAGCGCCGCGGCCGTTGGATTTTCGTTCAGGACATCCTGGACGCAGTTCTGCAGGTAGCCGAGCAACTCAAATGCGTTGATCGAGTAGGTCGTAGGGTGCGAAATGCCGTTGTCATTCCGCATGTCGAGGATGTGTTTGAGCTTCTTGTAGGTGGTATCGGAAATCAGTTCGAGTTTGCGGCAGCTATCGAGCAGGACCGAGTCCTTGAGCGCTGAAAGATGTTCCTCGGTCGAATACAGTTCGCGGGCCTTGCTGCCGCCAACGGCCGCATCGAAGAAGATGTCCAGCCCATACATGACCGCTTTTGCGCGCAGCTTAAGAACGACCTCGTTCCAGATGGCGTTGAGCGAGTAGTCGAATAGACCGAAGCCGGCACCGATCACGAACTTGGAAAGATACCGCGCATCCTTGCGATGCTCGGCCGGAATCGAGGCGATGAGTTCGCCAAGATTGGTCCCAATGATGGCGCGCTGACTTTGATCGGCGATGATGTTTTCGGACGGCAGTCCCATTTGCTCGAGGAAACTAACCAGCAGTTGGGCCTGCGGATCGATGAGTTCGTTGGATCTAATGGGGACCAGACCGGCCATAGGATTTCCTGTTTTCTGGTTCGCTTGACCAACCCGAGGTTGATCTTGGCCTTAATGTCGGTGATCGCCGACCGATCTTCAACGACTAATGCATCGCAACGGAGCGGCTTTGCGTTGCCGGCGGACCTTCGGAGACGCCGCAGTGCAATCAGCGTTCGGGGATCAAAACTACTGCGGGCGCGGATGAATGTCGGCATCTGGGCAGGATCTGAATTTCCGCTTGTGGCGCCTGTCAGACGTCCGGCGCCTCGCAGTCGCCATTGCGTGTAGGCGACCTGGGTGTGCGAGGAAGAGCAAAGCGTTTTGCGCTAATCGGTATTCGCTGAAATGGACTGACGCATAGAATGCTGGTGCCTTTTCCCTGGCATGATTTAGCGCCTGGTCAGGGCGGGCGTGTCACTAGGGCGAGATCGCCGGAGTGGTTCTGTGAGAATGTTGGACGTCAGGCTCGTGATAAGTTCGTCGAAAGCCTCGGCGTTCGACGCGCCGATGATCGAGGGATCGAAGGTGGCGATCTGGGTGCAGTTGATCACGAACGCGTCTGCGCCCCGCATCAAGGCGTAGCGCAAGGTCCCGGGATCGTAATGTCGTGGCCCGTCTCGCTGGCCTTGAAGCAACCGTCCTCGGGATAGTGGCATGACAACGTCGCGCTGCTCAGCAGCCTCTATCCAGGATAGACCGCGAAAGTTCAAACTGTCCCGTGAAGCGAGCACGACCGTGTCGGGTAGGGGAAGATTGTCGTAGTCTGCGACCGACCAGGTGAGGCCCTCTAGTCGCCGCATCGACGCCGTTGATACGACGTCCGCGCTAAGGGCGTCGGTATGCACCTCTCTGGCGAGCGCTCGATGTTCGCGAAGGAGAAATTCGGTCTCACGCCGGGTTTCCTCCATCATTCCGCCCACAAAGCGCATCGGGTCGCGTCGTACCTCCGCGAACAGAACCTTTCGGATGTGGCGGGACTTCACGGCGCCAAAGGTCCTCGTCCATCGCGGGTCAGCACGCAGGATTTCGAGGAAGCTCTCGATCCGCGGTCCCGGCTTGTCTCGATCTGCACCGACGTAGGCCAGCATCACGGCTGGAGTCGCCATCCATGCCTTCAGTCGCTGGGTGGTGATCATGGCTTCGCCGACGAGGTCTCTGGTCGCCTCGGTTCGAAAGGCCAGGTGCGCCACAACTTCCCTGGCGACTTCATCATCGGCGATCATCCCCTCGGGAGACGCTGTGAGCATTTTTAGATGTTCGGCCAGTCGGCTTTCGTAGGCCGTTATCCGATCGTCGAGCGTCGCGGGCGCCCCCTCTGTCCGGAGTTCCGAATAAAAGAAGCGGGCTGCGGCGGCGTCCTGGACATTGGCCTCAAACACCCCGCGTTCACGGTGGTGGACCCAGAGCCGATGTCCTTTTCGGGTCTCGGTCGCGAATCCGCGAAGGAGCGACTGGGGAATGAAGTGCTGCTTCTTACCTGACATCTCTCGCGTCCCCAGAATCGGTTCTTGGAGTTTTGACGAGCAATTCCCGAACTGGGCATGCTCCTACGTGTCGGGCGGGAAGTCGACGGACCGCCCTCGGCGCCTGAACTGGCGATAGCGCTTACCGGAAGTCCCTGGTCTTTGGCCGGATCGTGTCGAGATGCAGGTCGGGGATGTAGATGTCGCGGGGCCTGATTGTTCGCGGGGCGGCGCCGCGAGGATCGGGCGGGCTGGCATGATGGAACTCGTCGCCGCGGCCGTGGGGCAGGGGGAAGGGAGATTGTCGGTCGCCGACCGAGGCGAGCAGGCTTGAGGCGTCGTGAAGTCTGGTCGCGACGATATGGACGACCTCGCCTTCACGCTGAACCTGGCCGTCGACCACAAGCATTGTGGCGGACAGAACTATGCGCCGCTGTTCTTCGTAGAGGCTCGGCCAGATCACCAGATTGGCGACCCCAGTCTCGTCCTCAATGGTGATGAACATCACACCCTTGGCGCTGCCGGGTTTCTGGCGAACCAGAACCAGTCCGGCGACGCGGGTCTGGCGACGGTCGCGCATGGCCGTGCCGTCGGCGCAGGTCATGACGTGTCGGGATTGCAGATCACCACGCAGGAAGGCGAGGGGATGGTCGCGCAGCGTCAGGCCGACGTGACCATAGTCTTCGACCACTTCGCGGCCCGGCGTCATGGGTTTGAGGTTGGGCTCGGGCTCGAGGATCTCGGGTTGGCGGTCCCGGGCGTCGGCGGCGGCGAAGAGGGGAAGCGGTTCGTCGCGTAGCGCCTTGATGGCCCAGAGCGCATCACGGCGCTCGAGCTTCAGGTTCGGGCGAAAGGCGTCGGCCTCAGCCAGTTTGACCAGGCTGGCGATCTGGGCGCCGGCGCGGCGCCAGAGGTCGTCGACTGTGGTGAACGGGCGAGTTTCACGGGCGGCGAGGATCCGGGCCGCATCGGCGTTGGAGAGGCCGCGCACCATTCTTAAGCCTAGGCGGACGGCGAGAGGATTGCCCGCGTCGGCGGGTTCGAGCGTGCAGTCCCAGCGACTCGCGTTGATGCAGACCGGTCGGACCTCGACCTGGTGCTGCTGGGCGTCGCGGACGATCTGAGCCGGCGCATAGAAGCCCATGGGTTGGGCGTTCAGCAGGGCGGCGCAGAAGACGTCCGGGTGATGACATTTGAGCCAGGAGGAGGCGTAGGCGATCAGGGCGAAGGAGGCCGCGTGGCTCTCTGGGAATCCGTAGGAGCCGAAGCCTTCGAGTTGGCTGAAGGTCTTCTCGGCGAACGCGCTCGTATAGCCGCGCTCGACCATGCCGTTGACCAGCTTGTCCTTGAAGTGGCTGACGCCGCCCGTGAACTTGAAGGTCGCCATGGCGCGACGGAGTTGGTCGGCCTCTGAGGCCGTAAATCCGGCGCATTCGATGGCGACCCGCATGGCTTGTTCCTGGAAAAGCGGCACCCCAAGCGTCTTGCCCAGAACCTTCTCCAGTTCGGGCTTTGGATAGTCGACCTCCTCCTTGCCTTCGCGGCGCCGCAGATAGGGGTGGACCATGTCGCCCTGGATCGGGCCGGGACGGACGATAGCGACCTCAATTACTAGGTCGTAGAAGGTTCTGGGCTTGATCCGAGGCAGCATGGCCATCTGGGCCCGGCTCTCGATCTGAAAGACGCCCAGGGTGTCGGCCTTCCTGATCATCGCATAGGTCTTGGGATCCTCAGCGGGGATGGTCGCTAGGTCGAGGTTGGTCCCCTTGTACTCAGCCAAGAGGTCGAAGCCGCGCTTCATGCAACTGAGCATGCCCAGCGCCAGGACATCGACCTTCATGAACTTCAGAACATCAATGTCGTCCTTGTCCCACTCGATCACCTGGCGGTCCTTCATCGCCGCCGGTTCGATCGGCACGAGGTCGTCCAGGCGGTCATGGGTTAGGACGAAGCCGCCAGGGTGCTGGCTGAGATGGCGCGGGGCGCCGATCAGTTGCCGCGACAGGTCGAGCGCGAGTCTTAATCGGCGGTCCTTGAGGCTGAGGTTCAGTTCCTCGGCATGCCGGTCCTCGACGCCCTCGCTGGAATAGCTCCAGACCTGGGAGGACAGGGTCTTGATCAGGTCCTCGCTGAGGCCGAGCGCCTTGCCGACGTCTCTGAGCGCGCCCCTGGAGCGATAGCGGGTCACGACCGAACAGAGGGCAGCGTGGTTCCGGCCATAGGTCTCGAAGATCCACTGCATCACCGTCTCGCGCCGCTCGTGCTCAAAGTCGACGTCGATGTCCGGCGGTTCCTTGCGCTCCTGGCTGACGAACCGCTCGAACAGCAGGTCGTTACGGCCCGGATCGATGGAGGTGATGCCCAGTACGAAACAGACCGCCGAGTTGGCGGCCGAGCCGCGCCCCTGGCACAGGATGTCCCGGCTGCGGGCGAAGCGGACGATGGAGTTCACCGTCAGGAAATAGGGGGCGTAGTCGAGCTTGCCGATCAGATCGAGCTCGTGACGCAGGGCGGCGACCACCTTGTCGGGCAGGCCTTCGGGATAGCGGTCGGCGGCGCCGGCCCAGGTCAGTTGCTCCAGAGTCTGTTGCGGCGTCATGCCGGGCGTCGAGACCTCGTCGGGATACTGATAGGCCAGTTCGTCGAGCGAGAAGCGGCAACGGTCGGCGATTTCGACGGAGCGCGCCAGCGCTTCGGGATAGGCTTTGAACAGCCGGTGCATCTCGGCCGGCGGCTTGAGGTAGCGGTCGGCGTGGCGTTCGCGGCGGAAGCCCAGTTCGTCGATGGTGCAGCCATGGCGGACGCAGGTGACCACGTCTTGCAGCAGTCTTTGATCGGGATGATGGAAGAGGGCGTCGTTGGTCACCACGGTCGGCACGTCGGCCTGGGCCGCCAGATTGGCCAGGTCGTGCAGACGCAGCGCATCCCCAGGGCGCCGTCGGAGGGTCAGGGCCAGATAGGCCCCGGCCGGGAACGTCGCCTTGAGCCGACGTAGATTGGCGGCGCAGGTCTCGTCCGCCTCGTCGGGGACGAGGATGGCGATCAGACCTTCGGACCAGTCCTTCAGATCGGCCCACTCGAGATGGCATTTGGCCTTGCCGGCGCGGCGCTTGCCGAGCGACAGCAGTCGCGTCAGTCGGGAATAGGCGGGGCGGTCGGTCGGATAGACCAGAACGCCGGCGCCATCGGCAAGGTCGAGACGGCAGCCCACGATCAGGCGGACGCCAGAGGCCTTGGCCGCTTCATGAGCGCGGACGATCCCGGCCAGGGAGTTGCGGTCGACGATGGCCAAGGCCTCCAGGCCGCATAGGCGCGCCTGTTCGAACAGCAGTTCGCAAGAACTGGCGCCGCGCAGGAAGGAGAAATGGGACGTGGCCTGGAGTTCGACGTAGGACATAAGTTCATTGTTTGTTCTCATTTCGCCGTGCGCCAAAAACTCAGGCTCTGGCAAGCGTCGCCGTTAGAATTCTTTGAGAGACGCGGAGGCGTTGGGGGAGGCCGGCGGCCAGGGTTTGGCCGGAGCCTTGAGGTGCAGGCAGGCGACACGGTCCGGGCGGGACCACAGACCGCCGCAGGGAAAACGGTTGCAATGAAAGGGGTTGAGGTCGTCCGGGACCAGGGCGAACCGGCAGGTCCGCGGCCAGGGGCGCCAGAGTTTCAGGCCGTGGGTGTTGGGGACCACAAAAGTGATCCTTGGGCCGTCATTCTCAAAAGGCCTCTGATCCTCCAGTTGACAACCCTAAGTATGCAATGTGTCTTGTTATGCATCTGGTTGAGAGGAGTGGGCGCCTGTGTCTGTCATGGTGGTGCCGAACAATCGATTGAGCCAGTTCGCGATCTTCGCCTTTCGACAGCGACTGTTGCCGCCGAGCGTTTCCGCCGCAGACTTCGCAGCACGGCTCCGGTCGGCCAATCTCGAATGGGCAAGCGTTCGCGACGAGCACGAGATTGCGCCCCTGGATCCCGGCCTGATCGAGGCGGCCTGCCGCCTGGACATCGATCATGATCCGATGACCTTGATCCGCATCGGTCGCGATCTGCTCTACAATCTCGAAATCCGTCGCGGCGGCCTGATCCTGGCGGTCATCAATCGGGTGATGGCTCGCGCCATCCTAGGCATTCGCAGGACAGTGGCGTGATCGGCGAGCCGAAGGGGAGCGGCGCAGTCCGGGTGACCGCCTGAATCGTCTTTGGCCTATGCGGATGGAGCTTGGCGGCTCTGGCTGCCTGGTTTGGCGCGCGGTTTATGGTTGGTTAGACGCGAAAAGCCACCCCGCGTCAGGCCGCCGTAACAGGGCGCAACGCCTTTGCGAGCGCCAAGAGCGCCGCACGGTGCTCCTCAGTTTCGATCTGATTGTACCAGGCGAGCAAGGTTGCTGCGCCGGGCTTGTTGTCATCTGAGCGTTCGCCGAGCAGTTCACTGGCGGGAATCTCCAGGACGGCGGCGATCTGCAGCAGGCGAGAGGCGGAGACCCTATTCACGCCGCGCTCGTATTTCTGAACCTGTTGGAAGGTGACGCCGATCTGGCCGCCCAGCGCCGCCTGGCTCAGATTTAACGCCTCACGTCGCATGCGGATGGCGCCGCCCAACTGGACGTCGACGGGATCAGGATCTTCGCTCATGGCTTAACCATATTCGGCTTCGTTCAAGTCTAGCAAACCGTGTGCGGCTTGGCGGGCCGAACGCGTGGGCCCTTATCTCCGCTTGGCGATCATCGACATCTCTGGGCAAATCGCGGACAGCTTGCTTCATGCTCGTCCTGCCGCCCGTTCCAAACCTACCGTTGCGTCCGTCGGGTGAGGAAATCACGAGGCTCGCCCGACGCCTGCCGGGCCTCCACGGCGCCGCAATCACCCTCATCAAGGCCCGCAAGGTCTCGCCCGTGGCGGTCTGCTGCATGCTTCGAGACGAGGTAGGTAAGATCGATCTCAGGGGTGAGGGCGCCGAACACTATCGCCGCCGGTTCAATGGTTTTTATGGCGTCCGCCGCAACGCGGCTTGGCGAGACGCCTTCTATACCGCTTTCGAGGAGAACAAGGCCGGCGCGGGTTCGACCTCGGATCTATTCGATACCCTCTTGGGGGCGGTGTCGGAGCGAACCGGACGGGTCGAAGCGTCCTTTGTCAGCAAGGCGGTGTCCGCTGTCAGGTCGGAAGGGCCGATCATCGACAGCGTTATCCGCCTGCGGCTCGCAGCTCTTATGGACGCGCCGGCGTTCGGCGGCGGGCAGGACCAGGCGATGGCCTATTATCGGTGGCTGCTTGCGGTCTTCGAAGCTTTGGCGGAGACGCCTGAAGCTCTCGAGTGGGGCCACGTATTTGATCTGACCTTCGCCGATGTGCCGGGCGCGTCCGCACTCCACATTCACCGCAAGCTGGATTTTCTGATCTGGGGTGGGCGGAGCGTGGCGCTGGAACAGCCTTGACCGATCGCGGCTAGGTTAGGAAGCGTCATTGAGATGTTTGTGAAGGGAGGCCGCGTCATGCCGAATCCTGGTGTTCGTACCCAAAGACTTTTTGAAGATCTTGGCATCGCGCCGGCGACGCGAGCGGCCAGCGGTCGCTACCTCCGGTCCGAACCCTTGCGCTCTGGCATCCGGTATTGGGCGGGCCATGCAAGAGGGCAGGATCTCTTCGGCGTGCAGTTTCTCGCAGACGGATTGTCGGACGCGGAGCGCCTTGGTTCACGCCTGGTCCAGGCCGGTTTCAATCCCAGGCCGCCCCAGTCGTCCCAACTGACCTTCTGTCGCGCGATCGACGTCCAAGCGGATGGGACGCCGGACCTGATCGCTCTTCGCGAAACGAGAGCGGTGTTGGATACGATCATCGTTTGAGCGCTTTCGGCGGCGCCGTGCGTCTGTCTGAGATGGGTTTGCGAAGATGTTGTTCCTCATTCGTTCTTTTGTCGCTATTGAACGCTCATGCAGGATCGACCCATCCGCAAGATCGTCCATGTGGACATGGACGCCTTCTTTGCGTCCGTGGAGCAGCGGGACGATGCGAGCCTTCGCGGCCGTCCGGTCGCCGTCGGACACGCCGCTTCGCGCGGCGTCGTGGCCGCGGCCAGTTACGAGGCGCGCCGGTTCGGCGTCCGCTCGGCCATGCCGTCGACCACGGCCTTGCGCAAATGCCCGGACCTGATCTTCGCGCCGCCGCGCTTTGAGGTCTATCGCGCCGTATCGGCGCAGATCCATGCCATCTTCGCCGACTACACCGACCTGATCGAACCCCTGTCGCTGGACGAGGCTTATCTGGATGTTACGGCGGATCGACGCGGTCTGGGGACGGCCTCCGCGACGGCCGAGGAAATACGAGCGCGGATCCTCAAAGAGACTGGCCTGACCGCCTCGGCAGGCATCTCCTACAATAAGTTCCTGGCCAAGCTCGCCTCAGACCCGAGAAAGCCCAACGGACAGTTCGTCGTGGCGCCTGGGCGCGGCGAGGCCTTTGTCGAGGATCTGCCGGTCCAACGGTTCCATGGCGTGGGGCCGGTGACCGGCGCGAAGATGGAACGGCTCGGTCTGAAGACCGGCGCCGATTTGCGTCGCCAGTCCCTGGCCTTTCTGCAGCACCATTTCGGCAAGTCAGGACCCTGGTACTACGCCATCGCGCGCGGCCAGGACGACCGACCGGTCAATCCGGATCGGACCCGTAAGTCGAGCGGATCGGAAACCACCTTTGCGTCGGACCTGACGGATCCCGCCGCCGTTGAGGCGGGCGTGGCGGAGATGGCGGACGATGTCTGGACCTGGTGCGAAAAGGCGGGGAGCTTTGGCCGCACCGTCACCGTCAAGGTGAAATGGGCCGACTTCCAGCAATCGACGCGCAGCCGCTCCTTTCGCGAACCGGTGACGTCGCTGGCCCAGTTGCAGGATGCGGCCCGTCTTCTGATGCGCGCCCTCTATCCCTTGCCCAAGGGGGTGCGGTTGGTCGGGGTCAGCGTCTCCAACCTGGAGAAGGTGGCGCAGTCAGAGGCCCTCGTCCTCTCGTGAACGCGGAACCGGCGGTCCGGCGGGGCTTTCAAAGGCTGGACCGACGCACGGCCGGGATCACCATCGGGAGCCGTCTTGGTCATTCCTCTTCTCCTCATGACGTTGCTGCAGACCTTGCCGAAGGCCGATCTTGTGCGCGAGGGCCATGACGCCGGGCGTCTAGGCGAGGCCCTCGCGGTTTGCGGCCGGCAGGGCTATCCCGTCGACGAACTGGTCGCCGAGGACCTGGCCAATCGGTTTGCGGCGCGTGCCGTTGAGGCCGGTTGGAGCCGTGAGACTGTGTCCCGCATCATTGAAGCCGGCGTGGCGCGCGAACGGTCGACGATCCCGTTTTCTGAACCGCTCTACGACCTGCCGGCGGATGAGCTCATCGATGCCGCGACCGGCTTAAGCGATGATGTTCGCGCCTATTGTCATAGCGTGAACGACGTGTGGCCTGGCGCGATCACGGATCTTGAGGTTGGAGATCGCGTGTTGGCCGAACGGTCGGACCAAGCGCTACGTAAGGCTGCGGCCAGTCAGTCGCGGCAATGAGCGCTTTGTCTGCCTAGCCGAACAAACCATGCAGCCACCAGGTGAGGTCGCCGGTGTGGGCCTGTTCGCCATCGCCGCGGCGATAGACCCAGAAGCGGGCGCCCGCCTCGTCCTCGAGTTGGAAATAGTCACGCACGGCGTCGCGCTCGCCGTCGCGCCGCCACCATTCGCCGAAGATGCGTTCGGGGCCGTCCGCACGGCGGACCCGGTGACGGATCCGGCGCCAGGTGAAGGCCACAGGCGGCTGGTCCGGGAGGAGGGCGACCGCTTCGATCGCCTCCGGGCGGTCCAGGAGCCGCGAGGGGCGCGGCCAACGTCTCGGCCAGGTCTCGGTCACCGGCGGGGCGGTGGGAGGAAGTTTGCGGGTCGAACGCTCGGGCACGTCGCTCTGGGCCGGAGCCAGGCGATAAAGCCGTTGTGGCCCCAGGCGATTGGCGAGGAGATCGACCAGGTCGCCGATCTCGGGCGCCGCCGGGCCGGTCAGATCACCAGCGATCGGCGCCCAGTCGAGGGGCAGGGCGATCGGCGCGGCCAGGCTCATCGCCTCGACGCCCAGGCCGGGATCGACGGTCTCGATCTTGTCGCACAACAGGCGGGTGAGACGTTTGACGTCCCGGACCGGTCGGGCCGTGCCGACGCGGATCGCCTCGGTCCGGTTGTCGACGCGTTCGAAGCGTAGGTCGAGGCGCGTGGCGCCCAACCCCTTGGCTTCGAGGTCTACGCACAGGGCCTCAACCAGTTTGAGCGTATAGCGGGCCAGGGTCTCGGGCGCGCCGATCGGTTCGGCGAAAACACGGCGAACCTGGACGAGATCGGGCGTATCGATCGGCGTGATCGGCTCGGCCGCGCGCCCATAGGCCTGGTCAAGGCGTCTGGTCAGTTCGGGGCCGAAGCGCAGCGCCAGAGGCGCGCGCGGCCGCGCCTCGAGTTCGCCGATCGTATCGACGCCGAGACGGCCCAGACCCTCGACCATGTCGGGGGGGAGACGAAGGGCGCGGGGCGGCAGGTCGGAGAGGGCCGGGCCGCCGCGTTCGACCGTAAGGCTCGGTAGAGCAAGATGGCGGGCCAGGGCGTGGGCGCTAGCCCAGGTGTCGGCCAAGGCGGCGCGGGCGTTCAGGCCCACGCTTGTCGTTTGGGCGATCAAGTCGTCGAGCAGGGCCTGGTCGCCGCCGTATCGGTGGGTCGCGCCCGTGACATCGAGCACTAGGCCGTCCGGAGGATCTGCGGCGACGATCGGGGCGTAGCGCCGCAGAGCCCAGAGCGCCAACTGATCCAGGGCGCTGGCGTCGCCGGCGGGATCGAAGTCGTGGACGACCAGGTCGCCGACAAGGGCGCGGGCCTGGGTTGCCGCCATCCCGGGGTGGAGACGGTGCGCTAGGGCGGCGGGGTCGGCGGCCAGGACGAGGCGTTTTCGCCCCTGACGGCCGACCAGGACGAGTGGCGTCTCAGGCGACGGCGAGTCCGGCCCAAGCCGGCGTCTCAATCGGTCGGTCGACCAGGTGGGCAGGTAGAGCGAGACGACCCGTCTCATCGCAGGCTTCCAGTTCGAAATCCGCGCAGTCTCCGGCGCGGCAGCGGATCAGTTCGACGAACCAGCGGGGGCGACCGACGCCGGCGACCGGCAGAGGGGCGGAGGGCAGGGCGGTGACCCGCCACCTCGTCGCTGCCGCCGTGGGTTGGCCGAACTCGGCCGCCTCCGCCTGGCGTCGCCATCGTCTGACGGCCAGGCCCATGGACCCGGATTCCTCGGCGACGAGTTGGAGGCGACGCGAGGCCGTCATCGACAGCCGCGCCACCTCGCCGACGACGGCGCCGAAACCGCCGTGGCGTAGGCCGTCTTCGAAGGCGGCCAGAAGTCCGGCCTCGTCGCCGGCTTCCGCATAGATGACCCTGTTGGAGGAGAGCCCCGCCTGTTCGAGCGCCGGGGCGAACAGGTCCGGCCGGGTGACGCACCATAGAACGGGCCCCGGCGTGCGCGCTGCGATCCCCGCCGCGAACAGCGCGGCGGCCGCGCCGTTCACCGCGCCGTCCCCGCCGCCCGCAACCTCGTGCAGTGCGCCGAGGGTCAGTCCGCCGCAGGGCAGTCTGCGGTCCATAGGCTCCAGGCCGAAGGGTAGAACCCCGCTGGGCACGCGCCGACCAGCCTCGATCCGGGCGATCTCGGTGCGCAAGGCTTGGAAGGCGGACGGGGGGACGGTCATGATCTCCTGAACTTCGAAGGGGGATTGATGTTCCGCATTTGTTCTTATCGAACGGTCCGGGAGTCAAGCCGCTTCGCCGAAGCGTCGTGCGGCGAACTGTGGGTGGCGACGAACTGATCGAGCTTCACGCCTCCAACGAAGATGCTGGACCCAGTCGTCAATCGTGGACGAACGCTGGGAACTGTCGATAATCGTCGAAGGCGCATCGACAAGTCTGGCGAAGCGGTCTCCTAGGCGCGCCCATGAGACAACTGACCCCTGCCGAATGGGCGCGCATGCGCGACCGGATCACCACCCTGAGCCTCATTGATCGTGGTCCAGTCGTCCGCGCGCGCATGGTGGAGTGGCTGACGGCGCGGCCGGGAACGGGCTGGTTCTACGCCATGTCGGACAATTTCCACTTCGGCGCCCAGGCGGACGCCGACGCCTTTCGGGAGTGGATGATGCGCGAGCCCTTCGCCTAGGGTTAGATGCGGGGCCCGGTTCCACGCGATCCGTCATCGACCTGTAAGAGGCCAGGCTGTGTGCAACGAATACCAGCTCAAGCTGCCGATCGCCGACATTGTCGCAACCCTGGTCGAGGACGGCGTAGCGGCGGCCTTCCCCGAGGGCCGGCCTAATCTCGAGCCTCAGGAGTCCATCCGGATTGGTGATCGGGCGCCCGTGATCAGGACGAGCGAGGCGGGCGCTGAGTTGCGGCTTCTGCCCTGGTCCTGGCGATCGCCGCAGGGGCGGCCGGTGTTCAACTTCAGATCTGACGATCGATCCTTTGCCGACGTGCAGCGGTGCTTGATCCCGGCGGATGGGTTTTTCGAGTTTACGGCCGCTGAACCGGGGCAGAAAAGAAAGACCAAGTGGCGCTTCAGCCTCGCCGACGCGCCGCTGTTCTGGATCGCAGGCCTGGTCCGACAGGACGCCTTCGCCATGCTGACCACCGAACCGGGTGCGGATATCGCTCCCTATCATGACCGACAGATCGTCGTGCTGCGACCCGAAGAGGGCGCGGCCTGGCTCGATCTCCGGGGCTCCGAACGCGATCTGTTGCGGCCCCTGCCGGCCGGCAGTCTCAATGTCGAAAAGGTCTTCCCGGGCTGACGTCCTGACGCCGGAGCGAGGGTGAGGGCAGGGTGTTCGCCCTTGTGGCCGCCAAGGCGGTAGACCGGTTGAGACGGCGCCTCAGCGTATTTCGTTTCCTTTATCGTGCCAAACGGCGCGGCCGCTCGAAGGGGCGGATCTGACCGAAGCCCGGCCGGCTTGCGCAACCGCTTTCACGACTTTCTTCCCCGGCCTTGCGGCCTCCTCGCGCGACAAGAAAGACGCTCCAGCGGTCCTTCGCCATGCTGCGGGGGCTCGCTGCGCTCTCCCTGCGCGCCGATCCGGGCCCCGGTCCTCCGATCGCCATCGAGGCCGCGACTGGCGTGGCCCGAAGCACAGGAGAGACTGACATGGCTGCCATCGGAACCTTCACCGCCCAAGGCGACGGCTTCACCGGTTCGATCAAGACCCTCACCCTCAACGTTCGGCAGGCGGTTCTGCGGCCCAATGAGAAGAGCGACGACAAGGCTCCGGACTACCGCATCTTCGCGGGTCAGATCGAGTTCGGCGCCGCCTGGAAGAAGACGAGCCAGCAGAACCGCGAATACCTCTCGGTCAAGCTCGACGACCCCAGCTTCCCGGCCCCGATCTACGCCTCCCTGGTCGAGGTCGAGGGCGGACACAGCCTGATCTGGTCCCGCTGAGACCAGCAAGCCGCGGCGGCGCGGGCGACGCGCCGCCGCTCCCTTTTTCCACCATCCGTTTCGAGGAGGCCGCCATGACGCGCCCCGCCGATCCCGCTCGTCCGGACATCTACAGCCGGATCACTCAACAGATCATCGTCCAGTTGGAGGCCGGCGTGCGGCCCTGGACCCAACCTTGGAAGAGCCAGACCTCCGTCAGCCGTCCTCTCCGTCACGACGGCACGCCCTACAGCGGCGTCAATATTCTGCTTCTCTGGGCCGAGGCCGCCGCACGCGGCTATGGCGCAGCCACCTGGATGACCTTTCGCCAGGCTCTGGCCTTGGGCGGTCATGTCCGCAAGGGCGAGCGAGGCGCAACAGTCGTCTACGCCAACCAGATCGTTCGCCAGGAGACCGACGAGGCTGGCGAGGAGAACGAACAGCGTATTCCCTTCCTGAAAGCCTACACGGTGTTCAACCTCGACCAGATCGAGGGTCTGCCCGAAACCTATGCGGCGGTCGCGCCGCCTGCGATCAATCCAGACCATCGGATCGCTAGAGCCGAGACCTTCTTCACCCAGTGCTCAGCCGAGATCCGGCATGGCGGTGGATGCGCCTATTATGCGCCGGAACCGGACTATGTGCAGATGCCGCTGTTCGAGTGTTTCGAAAGCGCCGAAGCCTATTACGCCACCCTGGGCCATGAGATGACCCACTGGACCCGGCATGCGACGCGGCTGGATCGGGACTTCGGTCGTCGCCGTCATGGGGACGCCGGCTACGCCCGCGAAGAGATGGTCGCTGAGATTGGATCAGCCTTCCTCTGCGCTGATCTCGGACTGACGCTGGAGCCCCGAGAGGACCATGCCGCCTATCTGGCCTCATGGCTCGAGGTGTTGCGCAACGACACCCGTTTCATCGTCTCGGCCGCCGCCCATGCTCAACGTGCTGTCGCCTTACTTCATGGCCTGCAACCGGACGACGGGTGAGGTTCGAGATCCCGTCGCGCGTCTGTCCGGCGCGCGACGGGAGATTTAGGCTGCGACCCTAATCTGGCCGCGAGGGGCGCCTAGGTGGACGCAAGACCTATGAGGAGACAATATGGCCGCCATCCCCGATCACCCGAATGACGATGGCGCTTGGACGCGGCTGGAAGGGCGCGAGGGGGCGGCGCTGTGGCGGCGCGAGCGGATGACCTTCGCGCCTGTGACCATGTATTATGTAATCGTCCCGCCGCGCCAGTCGGAGATCTTCTACGATGAGGACAAGGCCCGAGCGCGGTACGCTGCTCTGATCGGCGCCTAGTCCGCCTCAAGCTGAGCGCGAACGTCTGGGATCTTGACGCGTTTGCTCGGCTTCAGCGCTCACACCGGAGGCCGTCATGCCGCCCGTCGATCCCGCCGCCGATATCCCTGAGACCCATCACGCCCTCGTTCGCGACCTCTCGGACGCCCGTCGTCTGGAGGGCGCGATGCGTGAGATCGAACGCCGACGGGGGCGCCGACGGGGGCGTCAGATCTGGACCGAGCAGCGCGACCGCATTCTTGAAGCCTGACCAAATCTCGATCAGGTTTTAGGACCGCCCGGACCGGCGATGAAGGCGTCGAACAGGGGAGCGTACTCGGGATGCCACCGAGACAAGGGCGGTCGATTATTGATCAGATCGCCGGCCGCCCAGGCGATCCGCTTCTCGTCGAGGGCGCGATCGACGTCCTCGTCCGGGCACAGGATGTAGAAGTCGCCCAGCGTCAGTCGCTCGAGCATGAAGTCGATCGTTTGGTCCGCCGTCCATGCGCCGGCCGGCTTGTCCGGACGGTCGCCTGCCGCGAGGGGCGTGAAGACATAGCCTGGGATCAGGAGGTGGGCGGAAACCGCATGGCCCGGGGTATTGCGCAACTGGTGTTGGAGCGCTTCGGTGTAGGTCTTCACCCCGGACTTGGAGACATTGTAGGCGGGGTTTCCGGGCGGGGTGGTGATCCCCTGTTTGGATCCGGTGTTGATGATCAGGCCCGGGCGACCTCGCTTGACCATGTTCGGTGCGAAGGCCTGGCTTCCGTCGATCACGCCCCAGAGATTGACCTCTAGCAGTCGGCGCCAATCGGCGGTCGGTCCGAACGCGTCGGTGGGCGTCTGGATCGCCGCATTGTTCATCAGGACGTCCGTGCCGCCGAACCGCGTCGTGACCGCCGCTTCGAGCGCTTCCAGGCCCGTTCGATCGGCGACGTCCGTTTCGTAGGCGGCGACGTCTGCGCCCATGACAGCCTCCGCGCGAATGAGGCGGACGGCCTCGCTCAGACGGTCCTTGCCAAGATCCGCAATGCAGACGGTCAGGCCGAGAGCGGCGAAACGGCGGGCGGCGGCAAGACCGATGCCGGACGCGCCGCCGGTGATGACGGCGACGGCGCCAGGCGTGAGTGCGGCGTGCGGCATGTCGGCTCCAAGGTTGGGGAGAGGCCTTGAATGAACCAGGGGCTGAGGCGGAGCAAGGGCTGTTGTCCCGCCCGGTTGGGGCGCCCTTCAGGGCGGCGGGCGAGCGGACGGAACGGACGCCGAGGGGAGGGCGGGCAGCCTCGTAGGCCTACGGGGCGAAGAGGGTGAGGGTCTAGGGCAGGATAGGGATTGCGCTGGCAATGTCTGACGAGGTCCTCCGCCAATGAACCGCATCACCGTCCGTCTCCCGTCCGATCTGATCCGCCGTTTCGACCGGGTGGCGGTCGGCCAGGGCGGACGCTCGCGTCTCCTTCGACGGTTGATGGATCGGGCCGCGCAGGCGCCCTTTCCGGCGCCCCTGGACGCGCCCCTGACCGGGTTGACGCAAGGGGCGTCATTGAAGCTGACCCTTCGCCTCTCGCCCCTCGATGGGGCACGCCTGGCGGAAGAATCTGCAGCGGTGGGCCTTTCCCGGACCCAGTGGAGCGTCGGCTTGATCCGGCGCCGTCTACACGGACGGCCTCAGTTGGTCCCGCTCGAACAGACGAGCTTCATCGAGTGTCGTCGCGAGTTGCGCCGAATCGGCGTCAACATCAATCAGATCGTCAGGGCGTTGAACACGGCCGTGCTCGAGGGGCAGGTGCTGGCCCTGGAGATCGCCCAACTCGCCGCGTTCCAGGCCGAGATCGGTGCATGGATCACCGCCTTAGGCCAGGGGTTCGAGGGCAATCTCGACTATTGGAGCGAGCGATGAGCGCCTTCGCCGATGTGCGAGGCTTCGAGGAGGCTTTGCGCCCGCCGATCGATGTGCGCCGCGCCCGGTTGACGCCGGGCGTCCTGCGTGTCGTCCGAGAGGGGCGGTCGTCGCTGCGGGATCAGGTTCGCCGGGTTGTTCGGCGGACGCCCGAGGTCATGGTCAAGATTACAGGCCGGACGCGCGACGCGGCCCACCTGCGCGCCCATCTCGTCTATATCAGTCGCAATGGAAAGCTCGCGCTCGAAGGGGGAGAGGGGGAACGGCTGGCCGACCCACGCCGGGCGCGCGAACTGGCGGACGCCTGGGCGTCTGACGCGGAGGCGGCGCCGCGTCGCAGACGCGATGCGCCCCTCTCGCTATCGATCGTCCTAAGCATGCCGGCCGGCACGTCGGCGTGGCGCCTCGAGGATGCGGCGCGCGCCTTTGCGACGGATGTTTTCGGGGGACGGTTCGATTATGTCTTCGCCCTGCATGACGAGGGGCGTCATCCTCACGTGCATCTTTCCGTTCAGGCCTTGGGGCGTGACGGCGTGCGTCTCGATCCCCGCAAGGCGGATCTGCAGGTCTGGCGAGAGGGGTTCGCTATGGCGCTGCGGGCCCGCGGAATAGAGGCGGAGGCCACGCCGCGTCGCGCGCGAGGGGTGACGCGCAAGGCCGAACGGATGCCGGTGCGCAAACTACGCGAGCGATCCATGGCTGGCGGCCCGGCGCCGCGTCTGATCGTCGAGGCGACACGCGAGGCCACGGCAGGGTCGAAGACGCCCGCGCCGTGGCGGGCTGCCCTTGTCGATCGGCAAAGACAGATCCGCCGGGCCTTGCTCGGCGAGGCGATGGCGCTTTCCGTTGACGCGGCGAATCCGGATCCGCGTCTCGCTCGTGAGGTGGAGGGTTTCGTTCGAAGCCTTCCTGGGGTGGAGACCCAGGCGGATTTGATCCGGCGAGGTCTCGAGCGAAGGCGAGACGGTCCGGAGGCCGAACGATGAGCGCGCGGCGATCTCGACGGTTTGCCGCGCACGCCGCCCGGGCTAGGGTCTGGCGATGACGTGGGGCGCAAAACATCGAGTCGGCGCAGCGGCCGGCATGGCCCTGCTGGCCTTGTCGGGATGCAAGCCGTGGTCGCCGGATCTGGATCCGCCGACCCGCAATCAGATCGCCTGCAGCAGCGGCGCGGTGGTCATGGTCTTTGTCCTCGACACCGGCCGCGACCTGGCGGTCTGGGCCAATGGACCCGACGCGCCCGAAGGGCGGTTGGAGACGAGCGACTACAGTCATCGCATGGTTTTCTCGGCGACGCCGGGGCGGCCTGCCGTCGAGGCGCGCGTCAATCGTTACGACGGCGCGATGGAGGTCGAAGCTGGCGTCGCGCCGTTCTTCGCATCCGGGCCGCTCAAGGCCGGCAATCGTCGCACGCGGTTGAACTGCACCGCCCAACCCCTGAAGACAAAGGTCTGATCATGACGCCTCCGATCGTGGCGGTCCTCACGGGCGATATCGTCAACTCCACCAAGATGAGTGCGGAAGATCTGGTTTCCGTGCGCGGCGTTCTGGAGCGGGCCGCGACGGATGCGGGCGGTTGGTCGCATCGTCCGACCCATGGGCCCGACTTTTATCGCGGAGACGCCTGGCAGTTGGTGCTGGAGGATCCGCACCTGTTCTTGCGCACGGCGGTCTGGCTCAAGGCCTCTCTGATCGCCTCCGACCTGAAGGCGCAGACCCGGATCGCCATCGGGATCGGCGCCGCTGAGGCGATCGATCAGGACATGGTCTCGCGGTCGCTTGGCGAGGCCTTCACCCAATCCGGCCGGACCTTGGATGCGATGGGCAAGCGGCGCGACATGGGGTTCGTGCTCCCCGCAGCTCTGGGGCAATTCGATTGGTTGCCGGCTCAAGTGACCGTTTGTGATTACATCGTCTCGCGTTGGACGCGGAGCCAGGCGGAGGTGGCCTTGCCTCTGTTGCGTCCCGATGCTCCCACGCAGGCCGAGGCGGCGGAGGCCCTGGACCGGCATCCCCAGTCGATCAGCCGTGTTTATCGCGACGCCGGTCTCTATGCCTTGCTCGAAGTGTTGGCTCTGGTCGAAGCCCTGCCGTTCGACAGGCTAGGTGCTGGATCCGCAACGTGAATTGCAACGAAATTGCGTTGTTTAGGTAAAAACATCTCAATTGCGTTGTTCGTGCCGATACAACGTTTTGAGAGGGAGCGACCGCCATGTTGGAAACCTTGCTCGCCTTGGTCGTCGCGCACCTTCTTGCGGACTTCCTATTCCAGTCTGCGCGGATGGTGGCCAATAAGCGCAAACCGCTCTGGTTCGCCGCCCATATCGCCATCGTCGCCGGTCTGACCCTGGCGCTCAGCGGATCCTTGGATCCTCGTGTCTGGCTCGTGATCGGCGTCACCCATGCCGCGATGGACTACATCAAGATTCGTTGGCTCGGCGACGGCTTGAGACCCTTCTTCATCGATCAAGTCTTCCATCTCGGCGTCATTGCGGTGGTTGCAGTATGGCGACCCGACACGGTTGCGAACGGTTGGATCGGCGACTTGGACACGGAGGTCCAGTTGTTCCTCTACCAGGGTCTCGCCGTGATCGGGGGCGCGGTGCTTTCGGTCCGGGCCGGCGGGGTCGTCGTCGCCAAGGCGTTGGAGACGATCGCCGCGCCGACGGTGTCGCGACCCGATCTGCAGATCCGGGCGGAGACAGAGACCCTAGGCCTCCCAGGCGGAGGCGAAACGATCGGCGCCTTGGAACGGGCGCTGATCCTGCTTTTCCTACTGATCGGCCAGCCTGAAGGCATAGGGTTGATGCTGGCGGCCAAGTCGGTCCTGCGGTTTTCCGACCGCAATGCGCGCGCCCACACCGAATATGTGATCATCGGCACCATGCTCAGCTTCGGGTGGGCGCTGGTGAGCGGGGTGCTGACCCAGGCGGCCGTAGTCCACTGGGGGTGATTAGCGCTCGCGCGCCCGATCGCGCCGGGTGTCCAGATCGCGGCGCTGTTCGCCTTCGCGAAGACGCGACCAGGCGTGCGCTAACAGGCGGGCCTGGACCTCGGCGTCGGGTATAAGACCACGCACGATCGCCGCCGCCTGGTCGAGGCGCTGCCGTCCGACCTCTCGGCGGTCCTGGGGCGGCAAACCGGCGGCTTCACGATCGCGCTCGCGTGGACGATAGCCCTTCACCTCCAGGCCGAGCGCCTGGGCTTGGATCCAGACCTCACGTTTGAAGGCGTCGTCGCCCGCGACGCGCACCTGCGACCAGTTGCGGTGTCGGGCGATTTTCAACATGTCGACGACCGCGTCCGGATAGGCATGCGCGGCGACCAGGGCGCGACCGCGATCCTGAAAATGCGGATCTTCACTCCTGTGGTCGCGGAAGAAGCGCTCGGGACGTCCCTTCCGGTCGCGCTCGATCAGGTAGCGGTCGAGGATCGCCTCGGGGACATCGCCCCTGGCGAGCGAGCGCGACGCCGGCAGATCCGCCCGCTCCGAACGCTGAGGCGTAATCCGATTGGTCGGTCCATCGCCTCGGCCGCTCCCCGCGCTGGTACGTTCGGCGCTCATGGGCAGCGTTCCGCTAGGCTGTCATCGACCACCCGGTCGAGCCAGGCGCTGACCTCGGCCTCGGAAGCGCCGATCGCCGGCGGCGCGAGGCCGTCGCGGACAAAGGCCTGGGCGATCAAGTCGAAGTCCATGGGATCGGCCTCCACTGCGTTGGGCCCCAGGGGAGGAGGCGATCCTTCTGCGCGAAGCGGGAACAGAGGCGTCGGATGGGACCGCAACACTGGCGGCGGCGGACGCAAACGGCGTTTGAAAGCGCGTTCGCGCCAGTAGACGATCTTACGACCGCGCACCGGCAATGATCCCGCCTTCAAGACGATCAAGGCGTCGCTGGGCAGTTGCATCAGTTCCTGAGGCAGCATCAGCGCGCGGCGTTGATCCGACACTGTGGTGCTGCGACGTCCTCGGCCCAACCCAACCGGACTGCTGCGGCTGCGCCCGGGCGTGGTGTAGTACCCGAGCCTGTCGCTCAGCTCCTGCGCCACCTTAAGCGCGCGGGGGGCGAAGACGATCTCGATGCCGCAGTTGGATAGAATGTCTTCGGTCAGTTCCGGCCCGTAGGTCGCTCTAAGTTGCGCCGGGCTCTGCAAGACCGCCAGCAGTCTTAGCCCATAGCCCGCCACCCAGGAAAAGCCATGGGCGAGGACAGGCGCGGCGCCGAGACGCGCGAACTCGTCGAGGATGACCAGGACCGGACGGTCCTCAGGGCCCGGCAGACTGCGGCTGTTGAGGTCGATCAACTGCTGAAACAGTAGGGCGTAGAGGGGTTGAACCCGTAGAAGATTGTCGGGCGTCGCGCCGAGGTAAAGCGACAGTCGGCCTTCCCGCAGCGTTCGGAGGTCGAAGTCGGAGGTCGAGGTGGCTGCATCAACGCGATCATTCAACCAGAGCCCCATGCGGGTCGTGATCGACTGGCGCACCGACGAGAAGGTGTTCTCGCTGGCGGCGATGAAGTCCCGGATAGCGGCGGCCGCTGCTGCGGGGAGGGGATGCGCCCCGCTTGCTCGGTCGGCTAAAATGGTTTCCCACCGGGACTGGGGTTTGGAAGCGGTGAGTTGCCGGAAGATCTCCCCCAAGGTGAAGGGCAGGTCAGGCGTGGCCGCGACATAGCCTCCAACCCCGATGAACCCGGTTCGCGCCGCCTCCGACCAGAAGGGATCGGCGTGGTCGCTGCCTGGAAAGATCATGGCCGCCATGCGCTGCAGTTCGTCCAGAACAGCATAGTCGTCGTTTCGGTCGACGTGCCCCAGAGGATTGAAGCGGGACGTCTCGCCGTCTGGCGCCAGGGGATCGAAGAGGTGGACAGCTTGACCGGCCCGGGCGCGATATCCCGCTGTCGCCAAGAAGTTTTCGCGCTTGATGTCGAGGACGACGACCGCGTCTGGCCAGGCGAGGAGGTTGGGGATGACCACGCCAACCCCTTTGCCGGTTCGGGTCGGGGCATAGAGCATGATGTGATCCGGACCATCCGCGATTAGGAAGTCGCCGCCTGTCCGCCCCAAGAGGACGCCTGATCTGGCCCTGAGGCCTGCGCGCGTCGTTTCGGCATCTGAGGCCCAACGCGCTGCGCCATGGAGAGGGCGACGCCGTGCGACGAAGGCGGCGGCTCCAAGGGCGCATAGGATCAGTCCAGCGACTGCGGTCCCGATGCCGAGCCAGCGCCGGACGTCGGCGTCGAAACGATAGTACCAGAACCAGGCTGGGACCTGCGGCCATTCGAGGTCCGGCCTCCATTGACCCAAACCGACCAGGGCGATCCCAACGGAAAGACAAGCCCATAGAGAGAGGGTCGCCGCTAAGCCGACCGTAATGAGCGCGGCCCTAGTCGCCGGTGCGAGGCTTTGCAGACGGTTCATGCCAGACCTCCGTCACGCGAAAGCGGCCGTCGACCTTTCGCATCTGAACCACGATGTCGATCAGCAGGTGGAGAAGGGCGCGGACGTCCGCCCTGGGCAGGTCTCGCCCGGCCTCGGATTCACGGACCAGAAGGGTGAGTTGCTCGAAGGCCAAAGCGGCGCTGTCGGCGTGGATAGTGGTGATCGAACCGGGGTGGCCGGAGTTGACATTTCTCAAATAAAAGAATGCGCTTTCGTCTCTAAGTTCTTGAAGAAGAACGCGGTCTGGCCGCATGCGCAGACTGCTCTCGAGCAGTTGCTTCGGCCCGATCCTTGGCGATGCTCGGCTGTCCTTCGCATAGAGGAGGTGGACCACATTCCGGTGTGGCACGACGAACTCGCGTGTGTCCTCGATCGTGACGATCCGTTCGCTCCGCGGAATCAGATCGACCAGGCCCTTGGCGAAGGTGGTCTTGCCCGACCCGGTCGCGCCGGACACGAGAATGTTGCGTCTGGCTGCGACCGCAAGCTTGAAGAAGCCCGACCAATCTCCCGCGTCGCGCAGCAGGGCCAGGTCCGTGTCGACCGGGTCGCTTCGCCCTTGTTCGGCCGCCGCCACGGTCGCGAAGAGGCCGGATGTCGCGAAATCATCAAGCGTGAGTTGGCGTCGCGAGGGCTTTCGCAGGGTCAGGGACACGGTCCCAGGTGGCGCAACAGGCGGGAGCACGATCTGGCAGCGGATGTCTCCGGGCAGAGCAGTCGAGCAGATCGGGTGATCGGAGCCGACATCCTGCTGAGTATAGGCGGCGCCCGCCACGGCCAGGGTCCGCAACCAGTCCTCGGTCAGTTCCGGGGCCTTATGCCAGGTCCAGCGCCCTTCGGTCTCGACGCCGGCTTCGCCCGGCCGGTTGATCACCACCTCGGTCACGCCCTCTGGCTCGAGCAGCGGGCGCAGCGGCGCCATGAAGTGTTCGAGGACGGTCGTGTCGGGCGTCATCGCGCCCTCAGTCGGTAGACGCTGCGGAAATCGAGATCTTGCGCCACGAAGATGGACACTTCGGCGCCCTGAGCTCGTCTCAGCGTCGGCGCGATGTTGATCGTCCCTGCCAAGGCGGTCGAGGCGACGTCAGACGGCAGACGGATCGTTGTGCGACCGGCCCCGGATTCGCTGAGTACTGCCGCGCTCTCGTCGATCAACGACAGAAGGATTGCTCCGCCGAAGCGGTCCCAGAAGTGACGATCTATCTCTCCGTCAAGGCCGGCGCGTCCCAGGGCGTCAGCGGCGGGAGACGCAAGTGCGACCGTGACGCCGGTCGGCGTCACCGCGCGGGTCCAGAGGACGAACAATCGAGCCTGGCCCTGTTGGACGCCGCCTCGGTACTCGCCCAAGACGCGGGTGCCCCGCTCCATGAGCACGACCGCGCCGCTCTCGGAATAGACGTCGCGCGAGAGAACGCAGGCGGCGTAGCCCGGCGTTGAACTGTCCAGCGCGGTCTGCAGCACACAGGGCAGGACCGCCCCGGCCGTGATGATCAGATTGCGGTCTGGCAACCGTCCGGCTCGGGCCTGGTTGATCGCGCCCTGTCGGCGAAGCTGATCGAGGGCCGTCGGCTCGGCGTTGAGGGCAGTCACAGGCTCTGCAGCCAGTTCCGACTGCATGAAGGCGTCGTCTACGTCGGAACTCCGGCGGCTGTAGGCCAGGACAGGCGCGCGACGGGCGCTGTCCTGGAGGCTGTCGCCGCGTGCAGAAGACGCGGATGGAGGAGGCGCGGGCCCGGCTTCGATTGCGGGGATATCCTCGCCTTCCGAGAGGGGCGGCGCGTCGGGATCGATCGCGACGTCGGCCAAGGCCGGGCGGGGCGACGCCGGTTCGAAAGCAGCCAGTTGGCGAGGGGGTGTTTCCTGATCGTCTTTCGTCGGCGCCGCGCCGCGATCCCAGGTGGCGGCGAGGAAGGCCCCGCACCCCACGGCCAGTCCGACTATGGTGACAAGTTTCGCGCGTTTCGCGCCGAAGCGGCCGCCGATCGGCGAGATTCCACGATCATGGCCGACCGTATCCGCTTCATTGGCGGATTCGCCGGCGGCTGGATCGAGGGTCATGACAGGCCTCCGACCGGACGACGATCGACTGTCGGAGAGGCCGTGCCGGTGCCGGTTCCGCTCACAGACCGGGCAGGAGCGTCGTTGTAGAGGCAGAGGACCTTGCGTCCCTGTCTCAGCCTCAGACGGGTCGGCGCGCCGTGGATGACGACGAATTCTCCGCGCACATCATAGGGAATGAGGCGCTCCTCGCCGTCGTCGCCCACCTCGTAGAGGGCGGGCAGGCTTCGGCCTTGGGGAAACCGCAGCACCGTGAAACGCCCGTTGTCCGTCACCTCGCTCGGTTGCAGGGCGACAGCGCCTTGGACGGACCAGGCGAGATTACGGGGGCCGTCCAGGGCTGCGCGGTCGAGTTCGAGGCCGATCAGCCTCCGCTCGACGTGCATGGCCTCAGATGCGGCCGCTTGCGCCCGCTCATGACGTTGGTCATCCGGATAGCGAAACCGAAGTTGGAAGGCCGCGGCATCCGCGCGATCGGACCGTGCTGACAGGGCGAAGGCGTAGTGGCGGATTTCACCGCCGCGCTCCGTGACCACGAGGAGATTGGTCGGTTGGTGACGCTCGCGGGGCTTCAGGAAGAGGACGGAGCCTTCGGCGGCGACTTCCCAGGCGACGCTGTCGCCGACGGCCGCATGTCGGATCGTCTCCTGCGGCGAGAAGATGATCTGGGTCGCGGTCCGAAAGGCGCCGGTGACTGAATAGACGGCGTCGGGATCATAATCGATCTCGTGGATACGCTCGTCGCGCGCCGCGGCCTGAGCGCCGCCGCCGAAGGCGATTAGACCAAGGCCGAAGACCAAGGGCGCCATAAGAGCGATGAGGCGTTTAACGGTCATCGGATCACCTCTGGATCAGCGCGGTAGGAGGACACCTGGAAGCCGAGTGGATTGCGCAGTCGGTCGCTCTCGGTCAGGGGCGCGCGGCTGTAGCGAAAGGCCACCGTGGCGATCCAGTCGCTTTCCACCAAGGCCTGACCGCGGCGCTCCGTACGGTGGAACCGAACATTGGCGACGCCGTCGCCGATCATGGCGATCGCGCGGATCGCGATGATCGCCTCGCCTGAGGCGCCATACTGGTTTTGCGGGCTGTCGGGATTGGAGCCGCGAAAGAAGGTCGCCCATCGACCTTGTTCGGCGGGCGTCGACAGCAGGGCCACAAGCCGGAATCCGTCTTCGGCGGCGGGGGCCAGATAGGCCTCGCGCGTTCGGACGTACTGAGCGAGGAAGTATTTACTGACAACCTCGTCGTAGTGGAGAGGGCCGTCGTCGTCGGACAGGCCGCGCATGACCTCTACGGCGCCTGTTGAGCGGTCTACCCGCACGACGAATGGCTCGACCGTCTTCAATGGTGCGAGAAGGGCAACCGCACTGGTCGCGGTGATCGCAAGCCCTGTGGCGACGCCAGCGGCGATCCAGGCCAGGCGACGCGACCGAAGCGCGTCGCCGAGGCGGTCCTGATCCCATTGCCGGGCTTCGGCGAAGTAGCGGTCGAGGTCGTCGGTGATCGCGCGGGTCATCGGCAGCCTCCCACGGTGTGGTCGCCTTGGATGGCGACGGCGCTGGGCAAGGCAGCCGCCTCGGTCGCTGGCGCCAGAATGGATCCATGGGGGTTGGCTGGGCGGCGGGCCTCTCCGTTGCAGACGGGCAGGTCGGCAGGGTGATGAATGCAGGCGGCGAGGAACAGGATCGGCGTAAGCTTGAATAGGGCGGACGACATGTCAGGCGCCTCCTGGGCGGATTGAGCCGCCGCCCCGAGGGGACTGGCGAGCGGATTCGAGCGGTCCTCGCGCGCGGCCGGACCCGCTTGCGCCGAGCGCGGCGGCATTGGCGAAGTCGGCCAGGCCGGCGCTGGCGCCCCCCGCCACGCCGGCGGCGATGGCCGGAGTCTGCAGGAAGAAGATCGCGCCGAGCAGGCTGAGGGCGATGAAGATCAGGCCGCCGATCATCGGGTCCGCGCCCTGGATCGCGCCCCATTGATCGCGCACCAGGGCGAGGACCAGTTGGAAGATGACGATCATCAGGGCGAAGAGGACGAGGTAGTTCACCGCCTGCGAAAGCCAGCCGAAGAAGAAGCGCCGCGTGGCGTCGTACAGGGCGCAGCCGATGAAGATCGGACCCAGAGTGACCAGCAGGGCCAAGGCGATCTTGGCCACCAGCACCACGCCGAAGCCGAGGGCCGCGGCTAAGGCGCCGATCAGGACGACAAGCAGAGCGATTGCATAGGGGGCGGGCGTGACCGGCGTCGCATGCCGGGAGATGTCCTCCGCCAGCCAGGCGGCGTAGCCGAAGAAGCGATCGAAAGCCGACCCGACGTTTGCAGCGTCCTGACCGCTGACCGCGCGCGTCAGGGCGTTGGGGAGGTCATTGAACAGGGGTTCGGAGACGAAGTCGCCATAGGCCGTTGTCGTCGCCAGCAGGTAGAGCAAGGCCAGTTTGATCGAGCGTACAGCGAAATCCATGACCGGTTCGCTGATCGCGCCTCGTAGGATCGCTATGCCGTAGAGGACGACATAGAGGACAAGCGCAAGGCGGAGCGGACCCGTCACCTCTGCGATCACGGCCCCGAGGCGGTCATCCAGAAAGACGGTCAGGCGTTCATCTATGAAGTTATAAGCGGGCTCGAAGATACGGATAGGCATCAGTAATCCAATCTACGCTATACGGTGCTTGCGGGGTTCTTGGGCGCGGCGGGGCTATTGGAACGTCGCGGCCCAGGCCTGCATCCTTTTGGCGCGTGCAGCCTCGGCGCGTTCGCGCTCCTGTTGGGTGGCGAGACGATCTTCGGCAGCCTGAGCAAGGGCGAGGCCTTGCAGTCGCACCTGTTCGTTCTGGATCAGCGCCTGTTCGGCGGCGAGGCGCGCCTCGAGATCGAGGACTGCTCGGGCGTTCGGGGCCCCATCAAGCGCCTGGCGCAAGGTTTCAAGCCCATCGCGCCGTCGGTCCGCGCCTTGACCGATCGCATCAGCGAGCGCCAGGTCGCGGGCGGTTCGCGCCCCGCTGCGTTCGAGGCTGTCGCGATAATAGGTTTCCGCCGGGCTGAGGCCTGGCCCGATTGGCGTATAGATCCGGGTTTCATCACGGATCTCGGTCGCACGTTCGGCTAGGTCGCCGAGCGCCGACAGGTCGCCGTTCGCGGCTTTGCGGATCTGGTCGAGGTCCGGCAAGGGGGATCGGACTTCGGGCAGTCCGAGTTCCCGAGCGAGGGTGTTGACGTCTGAGACGGCGTTGAGACTGTCGAAAAGCCGCTGTCCCTGTTCGACCTGTGCCTGGAGCGCGCGGAGTTGCTCCAAAGTCGTTCGAGCCTCCTGCGCCATCTGGGCATAGGCGCGCGGATCATAGACGATGTGCTGCGCCTGGCTTGGGTGGGCCAAGGCCAGACCGAATAGGCAGGTTGCGGCGAACGCCGCGCCGATGACCCGGATCATGTTCCTCTCCTTTGATGATGAAAATCGCTGCGCCAATCCGCATAGTCGTCGCCGTGGATCTGACGCAGTCGGTCCAGCAGGGCGACGGTCTCGCTCCGTCCGGAGAGGACGGCGACGGCGTCCGGCACGCCTGCCAAATCGAGCTCGACGACGACGCTGTCGTGGCCCTGTTTGACCAGGAAGCGACGGGACTCAGCCGTGAGCACGTCGCGGACGAGACGGAATTCCTCGCCGCTCAATCCGAACCCATCGACATAATCCTTCGCCTGTCCGTGCGGGTTGGGCAGGAAGATCTTGGTCGCGCATTGTTCGAGAATGGCGTGGGCGATCGGCGAACGCAGTGCGTCGGCGGGCGACTGGGTGCCGAACACCATGAAGGCGTTCTGCTTGCGCCAGGTCTTGAGGCCGTCGCGTGCTAGATCGGTGAAGGCCGGGTCGTCGAGAACCTTCCAGAACTCGTCAATGTCAAGGACGAGGCGTCGCCCGTCGACGCGTGAAGCCATGCGGTGAAACAGGTAGAGCATGGCCGGCGTGCGGGCCTCGCCATTGGCCAGGATCTGGGTGATGTCGACCCCGGTCAGGCCGTTCTCGAGGGACAGGTGGTCGTCGTCATTGTCGAGAACCCAACCCAAAGCGCCTTCGCGGCGCCACCTATCAAGACGTGCGCCGATCCCGGCCGCCTCACCTTGGCCGAGAAGGCTCCGCAGGGCTGAGATCGAGCGCTGAACAGGCGGTAGTCGCTCCAATGCGACGACCCCTTGATCAATGGCTCTGAGGCCTGCTGGGGTGAGGGGTTCTTCCGGCATTTCAACGAGGTGGCGAACAAGCTTCGTTAAAAAGGTCCGGTTGTGAGGGGACGGCGTCAGGGCCTTGAACGGCGCGAACCCCGTGGGTTCGCCATCACGCAGAGCGAAATAGGCGCCGCCCGAGGCGCGAATGAAGATCTCCGCGCCACGGTCCTTGTCGATGAAGAGGCGCTCTGTCCCGAACCGTTCGAGCTGGGCGAGCATGAAGTTCTGCACGACCGTTTTTCCAGATCCAGACGGGCCGCAGATGAATGTGTGTCCGAGGTCGCCGACGTGGAAGTTGAACCAGAAGGGCGATCCTGCCGTGGTGCGCAGCAGGCTGACGGCGTCGCCCCAATGGTTCGCTATCGCCTGGCCTTGAGGATGGGTGTGGAAGGGCGCGAAGGCGGCGAAGTTGCGCGAGGTGATTGCGGCTGGGCGCGTGCGCTGCGCGAAGTTTCCAGGAAATTGCGCCCAGAATGAACTCTCAAGGCCTAGATCCTCTCGCGCGACCACAAGTCCTGAACTGGCGAGCATGGCTCGGGCCTTTGAGAGGTGATCCGACAACTCGGTCGGGGTCTCGCCGAAAATCGCCAGGCTTGCCTGGTGTTCGCCCATGGCGAAGCGATTGGAGACGAGGTCGTCGAGGGCGGCGTTCAGGCCGTCGACTTGAGAGGCGGCGCGGTCACGCGCGGAGACCATCTGGTTCTGCTTACGCTCCATGACGGCGCGCGCTGCTGTCTTCGACAGAAAGGCGAAGGATTGGGTCAGGACATAGCCGAACGGCGCGCTGAGCAGATCGTCCCACAGGCCAGGTCGTGTCGAGGCGGGATACTCCTTGATCGCCAGGAGGCCTGAGAAGCGCGCAGTGACGGCGCTCCTGATCTCAAGGGTCTCGCGACCGAAGATCGCGCGATCGAGATAGAGGGCCTCGCCGAGGTGGCCTCGCACCAAGGGAGCCGGGCGAGGGCGTCCCGTCAGGACCAATCCAAGCGCCTCCATTGGTTCAGAGAACCAGACGCCGTTCGCCTCGCGAAGGCCAAGACGGTGGGGTCGATAGCGGCCGAGATGCTGGACGGCGTCGCGCGCAACCTCTTCAAGCCGGTTCAGCGCCGCTGCGTCGATTTCCTTCTGGCCGGAGCGCGCCGTCTTCAATCGCGATAGGGCGCGCCCCGCCTGCTCGCGCGGCGCGCGGCCTGGATGCAGGACCAGGAAGACGAACTGACTGTTCGACCAAAGGCGCTGGGACTCTAGCGTCGCCTCGTAGCCTCGATTCAGCTCTCTAGCGAACGTGGATTGGAAGCCCGACTGGGCGGGCGCGAGGACGGGGTGGCGCACGAGGTGATGCCAGATGGCCAGACGTTCATCGGCGAGGTTGCGCCAGATGAGGTTCAGCTTGGCATGACGGTCGTTGATGTCTCGTACATCGGCGGTCTCGAAGGCGGCGCCGTCCAAGCGCAGGCCGATCATCAAGGCGCCGGTATCGAGCGCAATGATGTGGTCGTCGACGTGTCGGCTATAGGGCAGGCGTCTGCGGACGTCTGGTTCGCGACGGCGTTGGGTCAGGGTGACGCCTTCAGCCACGGCACACCTCCGCGTGACTGTAGCGCCGCACCAGCGGCAGAGGCGTGATCGAACTGCCGCCCCACAGCGCGCCGTTGCGGCAGCGGCCCTTGGTCTCGACATAGGCGAACAGCAGTCGGAAGGCGTTATGGTCGGACTTGCAGATAGCCTGGAAGACGAGGTGAAGGGCGGGCGCTGCGAGGAGATAGACCAGGCTTCCGCCGATCAGAAAGATCAGGCCGGAGACGATAAGGTTCACACCCACCGCTTCCATCGGCACGCCTAAGACCATCGCGGGGCGGGTGCAGGCCAGAAACAGAGTGTCCTCGGTCAGGCGCTCCTCAGTCATGGGAGCCTCCCAAAGCGAGCGCAGCCACGATCCCGCTAGCGAGTCCGATCCAGATCAGACCAAAGTGACGCGCGGAGACTAGGCCGCGCGAGGCGAGGCGTCCTGTCACTGCCATTGCAGTGGTCCACGCGGCGACCGCGATCGCGACGCCGAGATGGGTCACGCCCCACCGGTGATCAAGCCGACGATTTCGGTGGCGCCGAACACCACGATGATCCCCAGCACCACGATCGCCGCGCGGCGCAGGTCGAAGAGTCCGAACATCCAAAGGACGCCGACGACGACCACGGCCAGGACGGCGAGAAGTCGCGCCGTATTGCCTGTCAGCATGTCCACGACGTTCTGAAGAAGACCCTCGACGTTCGCCGAGGCGGAGGCTGGACGGGCGGCGCTCAGGCTGGCGACGGCGGAGATCGACAGGCTGGCGCCGATCCGACGACAGTGGGCGAGAAAGGTCATCGACATCACTCCGTGGAGGTTGGGGCGCAAAGACGAGGGCGGATCCGGCGCGGCCGAAGACATCCCAAGCAGGAGGCGGGGCGGCGGATGGGGGCAGGGCGCGGGCGTCGAGAGCGGCGGATGCGCTCGCACGGTCGGCCGGCGATGAAGGCAGATTGGCCAGGCCTAGGCGAAGGGCCGCTCGTTCGACCTTGGCGACGTAACCATTGTCGAAGCCGCGCTGGGGGTGGCCGGTGTTATAGCGGGACAGGGCTTGGCGCAGCGCGACTTGCGGATCGCTGCTGCCGTAGAAGCCCTCTCGGAGCACACGCGCGGCGGCTGACAGGTTGCGGCAGGGATCAAAGGCCTCGTCGAGAGACAGGCCGAGCCAGCGGAGATTGGCGCTATTGATCTGCGCCAGGCCGAGATCGAGATTGGCTCCATCGCGCAGCAGGGTCGCGGCGACGTGGACCGCTTCGGCGCGGTTGCGCGGCGCCGGCGCCCTGTGTGCGGTGTTCACGCCGATCGCCAGAGGGTCGCCGCGGCTCTCGACCTCGACGATGGCGGCGATCGTGGCGGGCGCCACGCCGGGCGCACACTGCGAGGCCAGGTCCAGAATGGCGGCGGGAGCGAGCATGTCAGATCCTCCGTGACGCCTTACGCTCTCCCAATCCCGTCCCGCCCGCGACCCGCAGGCCTGCGGACGAAGCCGCGCGGTTCAACGGCGCGGCGCTCGGCGAGCGCGCCCAAGGCCACGGCCTGGATTCGCGTGCGCACGCCAAGGCGGTCGCAGGCGTTAGAGAGGTGTTCATCGACCGTGCGGGCTGAAAGTCCGAGACGCGTGCCGATCGCCGCGGAGTTCAGGCCTTGCGCGGCGAGGTCGAGGCAGGCGCGCTGGCGCTCAGACAACGCCTGGAGGATCGGCGTCCGAGAACGCGGTTGGGGCGGTGTTTGGGGGGATTGGGACATAGGCTAACGGTCCGGCCGCCTAGCCTTTGCGTAAACTCCGCAAGTTCTCGGTCGGACGCCTACGACGCCTGGGGTCGACTCCTAGTCGTCGTCGCCGTCCGTAGGCGGCGCGAGGCGCGATAATCGCGCCTCGAGCCACGCCCGCGCGGCCGCGTCGCCTTTGACGGACTGGAGCGCGAGATCCCGTAGAGCACGGGTGAAGGTGTTGATGATTGTCCGGCCATCGAGGTCCGCGATGGCGTCGCCGACCTCGTTGTCGAATTCCTGCAAGGCCACCATCAGGATCGTCATCAGCTTATTGTCGGCGCAGCGCACCGCGAATTTCGGCGAACCCAAGGCCAGGGCCGCCATGATGGCGTAGGGGTCGCTCGATGTCGCCTCGGCGAAGCGATGGATCCGTCCAGGATTGAGGCGTCCGGCGCCGGATTCGAAATGCTCGAAGGTTCTCGGCTTCATCTGCATGGCGTCGGCGACATCGAGGCTCTTCAGTCGCCGGCGGGCGCGTATCTCCTTGAGCGCCGTCGACAGGGTTTCGGCATGGAGGCGGGGAGGCGGTTCGCTCATCAAGGTCTCCTTTCAGCGACCAGACCTTGGCGAGAACACCTGCGCGCACGCCTACTGGTTGAAAGGTGCGCGACTTACATGAGAAAGAAAAGGGGGGCGAAGTAATCGCGACCGTAAGATTGCGGGTTTGACGCAAAAAACCTGCGCTATATCGCAGGGGTATCCAGCATGAGTGGTTTTACTAAATATCACAGGCGTCGTTGCCTGAAAGCGAATCGCGTCGGCGACGTCGTGTCGATCTCTCGCTTGTCATTCTGGATCGCGCCGTGAGGCGGCGGGACCCCTATGGCGATGCACTTGCCGCCCTCTCTGACTGGGCCGGCAGCGGCAGCCTCGGTTGGGGGCAACCGCTCGCGACCACCGACATCGCCGCCGCCCTTGGCCTTAGTCCCACCCCGGTCCGCGAAGCCTTGGCCCGTCTCGCTGGCGAGGGCGTGATCGAACATCGCCGAGGGCGAGGTTACTACGCGCCCAGTCTGACCCGGACCGATATTTCAAACCTTTATCAACTGCATGCTCATTTGGTCGGTGCGCAGTCGCTGGAGATCCGCCCGTCGGGGGCAGTCGAGGCCTACGAGGGGGGCGGTGAAATCCTACAACTCGAGCGCCTGTTTGGACTGATCGTTCGCCAGCGCGCCGGGGACGGATTCGCAACGGAACTGAGGCGGTGCGCCGCCCGCCTGCGCCCCATACGTGTCGTCGAGGCGAGCCTCGGTCGACTTGATCTGCCGTTGGCGATGGCGATTGAGCGGGGCGTTCGCACCGGCGATGATCTCGCAGCAGTTCGGGCTTCGCACGCTTACCACACCAGTCGAATGGCCGATGCAGCTATCGTTGAGGAAGTGCTGCGGTCTCGAGGTGAAAGTATTCTCCAAATATAGTTTGAAAATGGAGGCCTCGGCGCGCGTCGTTCGCGGGCCGGCCATTCCGACCGGCGCCAGCAAGGAGACGACCATGTCGATCGAGACAAGGCCCAAGCTGTTGAGCTTGGGCTCCGCCAAGGCGCAGACGCGCGCCGTTTCGGACACCGGCCTGATGGAACAGGTGCCCGTCTTTCTCTACGAGCCCGCCGGCGTGAGCGCCGGCTGAGCCCGTATCGTCCAACGCGCCGCAGTTTCGCGGCGCCCTCGGCGCAATCCGCGCCGCTCACACTAGAGGACTAATACGATGACCAAGACCGCTCTGATCGCCCTGGGTTCGGCCAAGCGCCTGACCCGCGCCGACTTCGTCCAGGGTGACGACGAACAGATCAACATCCTGCGCTGGGAAACCCCCGGCGCGCGAAGCTGATCGTGAGGAGGCGTCTTAGGGCGCCTCCTTTTTCAGATGACCGAACTCCATCTTGCCGAGGGTGTTTTCGCGGTCGATGTCGACAGGGAACTGGTCCTGCTCGACCTTCGCCATGACGCCTATCACTGTCTCGTCGATGGTGCGCCGCTCTTGGCGGGACCCGCTTGGTCGGGCCTGCTGACGGCGGAAGCTGAAACTCTCCTCGGACCGGCGGGCTTGACCGCAGGCGCCGCAGCCCCTGGGCGTCGCCCTTTACCGACACGCCCGACCTCGACGATTATCCACGAGACCGGCAGCGCGCGGATCTCCCCCCAGGCTTTCACCGCCGGTGCGGCGTCCTCGCTGAAGACTCTGAAGGCGTCACGTCGACCTGGCCTTGCGAGCCAGTTAGCGGTTTCCGGCGATGGAATCGCCGGCAGCGCCTCTGCGATCGTCGAGGAGGCGCGGGCATTCTGGAAACTGCTGCCGTGGCTGCCGATCGACGGCGAGTGCGTTCAGAGATCGGCCGTTCTCGCCGCCTTCCTACGGCGGCGGGGCTTAAAGGCGGACTGGGTTGTCGCTGTTCGGCTCTGGCCGTTTCGCGCCCACTGTTGGCTCCAATGCGGCGACATCTGTTTGAACGACGACTATGAGCGTCTGGCGGCCTTTACGCCGATCTATGTCCGATGACCGGGGCCGCGCCGCGGGGACGGTTTCTTCTCGTCGACCGAAGCCTCTGGCCCGAAGACCCGCGGTTGGGATGGCTCGCCTCCGAGCTCGAGGCGAAAGGGTGGCGTCGACATGAGGCGTTGGAGGGGATTGATCTCTATCTGGCGAATGGCGCGACATTGCCGGTGCGACGTCCTCGGCCCGATCTTCTTGTTATCGGCGAGTGGCGTCCGAGCGGCGCGGAGATTGCGCAGGTGGTCGAGGGGGCCGAGAGCGGCAAAGCCTGCGCCGAACATCTCGTACGTCATGGATGGGGCCGCTATGTCGCCGTGCACCGCGATTCGACTGGCGACGTCAGCGTCCTGAGAGATCCGACCGGCAGCCTAGATTGTGCTGTTTGGCGGTCGGACCCGCTAAGGTTCATCGCCGACGATCTCCCGGACGTTGCCGACAGTCTGTTGCCGGCCGGATTGAGGATCGACTGGAGCAGCATCGCCGACTACGTCGCTGCGCCTGAACGCGTCGTCTCTCAGTTGGCGCTAACCGACATCGAAACCGTTCATCCCGGGTGTCTGGCGCGTCTGACGCGAAGCGGCCTCGAGCAGGCCTTGATCTGGGATCCCGCCGCCTTCTACGACCGCCGGGGGTCGATATCCGCCGGGACCGATCTCCTTGAAACGGTTCGCGGCGTGGTCGACGCCCTGGCGTCGGATCATGATCGGTTCGTCACCGAGATCTCGGGCGGCTTCGACTCCGCCGTCGTGGCGGGACTTTTAGCTGGCGGTCCGCGCGACCGGCTCATCGCCGCTTGCAACTTCCATGGGCGCTGGCCGGAAGGGGATGAGCGGACCTATGCCCACGCGGTCGCTGAGCGGCATCATCTTGACCTGAACTGTATCGAGAAGCCCGTCCAGCCCATCAGGCTTGAGGATTTCGCTTCGCTCGGCGCCGGATTGCGGCCCGCGATGCAGGCTGTCGACGCAACCTATGACGCGGCTCTTGCCGATCGTATGGTGCGCGACGGAGCGACGGCCTCATTTACCGGGCAGGGCGGCGATGCGGTCTTCTATCAGGCGGCCTTCCCAGACCTTGCGGCGGACCGCCGCGACAGATTGGGGCTCATGGGCCTGTCGCCCCGGTTCCTCTCCGACACAGCGCAGTGGACCCGTCGGTCAGCCTGGGCGGTCGCCAGGATCGGCTTGCGACCTCATCGCGCCGAGATCCAATCCACATCCCGTCATCCCTGGCTAGCGGCGTCTGCGGCCTTGCCGCCCGGCAAGCGACGCCAGATCCGCCAACTCGCCAACGCTCAGATCTACTGGGGAGACTGCCGGCGGGCGCGAGTGGGCGCCTTGCTACATCCTTTCCTCAGTCAACCCGTGATGGAGCATTGCATCGCCTTACCAGCCGATGTGCTCGCCGCAGGCGGTCAGGACCGCGCCTTCGCCCGCGCCGCCTTCGCCGCCATTCTGCCAGACATTGTCCGCCAACGCCGCAACAAGGGCGATCTCACCCGCCATTATGGAGAGATCAATCGCCTGAGCCTGCCCTTGCTCCGCCCCCTGCTGATCGAAGGTCTGCTCGCGCGCAACGGGGTGCTGGACGCCGCGCGGCTTGAGGCTGAACTAACGCCAGAGCGGTTGGTCTGGGACGGTGACTACGGCCGCGTGGTCCTCCTGGCGCTGCTGGAGGTCTGGGCTCAGGCCTGGGTCGACCGCCTCGGCCGTCGCCATGCCTAGGTGGCGGTCCAGCCAATCGATCACCCGGGCGTGGGCGTCTCTCACATTGGCCGGACTGACCAGGCCGTGGTTCTCGCCGAGATAGGTCACCAATACCGCGTCGCGGTCGAGCCGGTAGAGGGCGCCGAAGAGGGAGTCCGCGTGGGTGAAATCCAGATCGTAGTCGAAGATCATCACCGGCGAGACGATGCGGCGGGCTGCATAAAGCGGGCTGGCGCGAAGATAGGCTTCCGGATCGTCTGCGATAAAGGCCTGAAGATCGGCCTGGCCGGTCTCGGCCCATCCGGCCATCGCTGTAAGAGGGACGCCATCCTCCGGATGCAGGCGATAGGGGCCGGATAGATCGAAATTGTCTGAGAATTCGTCCTTGCCGGATGAGGCGACGATCGCTCTGAACCGTGTGGTCTGGGTGGCGGCGAGAAGTGCGCCGTACCCACCGAAACTGTGTCCTGCGAGTGCGACCCGGTCCAAGTCGATGGGCGCGACGCGAGCCGCCGCCTCAAGCACCTCCTCGATCGCTCCAGCCAGGCGGGAGAGATCGGACGGTGAGGCGTCAGGGAGGCTGATCACCAGGACGGCGTAGCCGGCGGCCGCCAGCACCT
This sequence comes from Brevundimonas nasdae, assembly GCF_019395145.1. Classification (NCBI taxonomy): domain Bacteria; kingdom Pseudomonadati; phylum Pseudomonadota; class Alphaproteobacteria; order Caulobacterales; family Caulobacteraceae; genus Brevundimonas; species Brevundimonas nasdae. Next base: position 1,143,824 of record NZ_CP080034.1, on the reverse strand, counting down.
GAGGGTTCAGCACCCGGTTGCCGCCGCCGGGCGCGAGCCAGGCTGGGGCGGCGCCATAGGCGCGGCCAGGATAGATGAGTGCGACGACTGGAGGCGGCGGTCCCGTAGGGTGAGGCGGAGACAAGAGCCAACTCGTTAGAGGCGTCCCATCGATCGCTGCATGTGGGATCGGCCGGATCTCGCCGAAGCGGCGCTCAGCAAGGCCGGCGTTGACGACGGCCAGGGTTCGGTCGCCGTCCTCGCCTTCCAGCCTAAGGGTCTGGACGCCTGCGGGCGATCGCGACAGCGTCACCGCGTAGCCCTTCGCTGCGGCGATGAGACGGCCGGTCGTGGCTAAGGGTTGGCATGATGAGGATACGTCGGAGCCGAACGCGACCAGGCATCCGGTTGAAGTCCGCATCATCAAGGGTTGGACGTCCAGACGGCCAGGATTGACTGCCGCGCGGCCACCGCCGTCGCTCGCCGACGAGGATGGGGTCGCTTCCCCTGAGAAGGCGACGCCATCGCCCCTTAGAGGAAACCAGATGGCGTTGTCGCGGCGATAGAGGCGACCTCCAACGGTGATCAGTCGATCCTGGCCGGTCCCGGGCGCCGCCGGTCCAACTTCATCGAGAGCGCGCCAGACCAGGCCGTCGCCGTCTTTGAAGAGGCCGATCGCGTCCGCGCCGTCCCAGGCGGCGCGAACATAGGGCGCTCGGCCGACGCCCTCGAGCAGGGCAGGGCGGCCGATCGTTGTCGGAGAGCGGACATCTCCGTTAGGGGTGACGAGCCGGAAGCTGCCGCCGTCCCAGGTCTTGCCGCCCGGGCGTGCAAAGACCAGCAGTTGGTCTCCCGCTGGGTTCCAACTCAGAAGATAGGGGATGAGGTCGAGGTCTGGGTTGCGGCGGACTTCACAAGCGACGAGGTCGATCAGAACCAATCGTCGCCGCCGCATGGGCTCGCCGATCGCGGCAAGTTGGTCTGGGTCGGGCTGAATGTCCTCGGCGTCTTCGAGAAGCGCGAGGTGGTCGCCGTTCGGCGCGAGTTCGAGATCGACAAACTCGCCGGTGGCCAGGACGCGTTGTATCCCTTGCGTTACGTCGAGAGACACCAGGCGGCGAGCCGGCCAACGTGGGCGGGCGTTGCGGTCGGATCCGCTCCTTTGAACAACGACCGACGGCGTCCGTCCTGCAGCCGCTTCGGCCCACAGATGACGCGCTCTCGCCTGATGCTGCGTCGCCGCCCGGTACTTGAATGGCGGATTCTCCGTGGACCGGGCGACCACGAGAAGTTCCGTGTCGGTGCGCCAAGCCAACGCGCGTCCGAGGTTCGCCGTCTCCGGGGAAATGTCGAACCAAATCGTTCGCCCGGTTGAGGGTTCGAGCACGCCCAACGCCCAGCCTTCGGAGGTGACGCGGTAGACCACCATGCGACGGCCGTCTGGGGAGAAGGGCCCAGCGAGATAGCCTGTCGCGTGGTCAGGGGAGGCCAATCGCGAGGGCGGTCGAACTCCATCTCGGTCATAGACCTCGAGTTGAGTGAGCAGGTCCGTCGTCGCGCTCCCGAGGGCATAGGTCGCGGCGGCGTTCCATGGACCCTGGCGCTCGATGGCGACCCAACGCCCATCTGGGCTCGTGCGGACGTCGCCTAAGGCCTCCTGCGCTAAGAGATCATCCACCCCGAAGTCGGTGTGATGTACCGGTCCGGTAGGACCGGTCGGCGACAGGGCCAGGAGACCTGTGACGGAGAGAGCGGGTAGCCACATCTCACCAGGCCCGCTTGAGTTGGACCGCGATGAATCGGCCGCGGACGTCGGCGTTGGCGGCGTCATATCCCACGCCCTCGATAGCGTCGTAGAAGGGCGGATCCTGATCCGTGAGATTCTGGACGGTGAGGGAGACGGTCGCGCCAGCCAGCGGCCCGTTCGTCGGGGCGTAACGAAGATGGGCGTCGGCCGTCAGCCACGCGCCGATACGCCGCCCAGTCAGATCGGCGTAGTCGCCGACATAGTTGAGGTGGCCCGATGCGGACCAGGCGTCGCGGCTCCAAGTCAGACCGCCTCGGCCTCTCAGACTGAGCGGATAGGCGGGTTGATCGAGTCGACTGACCACCGGCGAGGTCGGCGTCGTCTGAACATCGTAACGGGTAAGGTAGGTGAGGTTCAGGGTGGTCTCGAGGCGGTCAGAGCCGTAGGCGACCGCGTGGCGCACGCCCAGATCCAGCCCCTCGACGTCGACCTGCGACGTATTCACCCAGCGCGCGTCGACGATGGCGCCATAAGCCGTCGCTGGATACTGACTGCCGAGGCTCGTCGATGGGCGGTCCAGGATCTCCTGAACGGCGTCTCGATCCGCAGCATTGTTGGCCGGATCGACCCGACGCACGAAAGCCGTGTAGGACGGGTCGGAAAGCGCGAGCGCAGTGTTCTCGGAAGTCGGTTGTCCGATCCGACTGTCGAAAGTCGTCCGAAACCAGTTGGCGGTCAGCGTGAGGCCTTCCAGCTCCGCTGGACGATATTCGGCGCCCGCCGTCCAGGTGTCCGCTTCCTCGGGTTTGAGGTCGGGATTGCCGCCGTAGAGGATCATGGACAGGGTTGTGGCTTGTCCACCTGAGGCGATGAAAGTCGGGCTCTGCCGCGCGGGGTCGTGGAGTTCACGCAGGTTGGGCGCACGGAAGGAGGAGCCGTAGTTGGCCCTGACAATCCAGTCTTGGGCCGGGGCCCAGATCAGCCCCAGCTTAGGGTTGGTTGTCGAGCCGATGTCGCCATAGTCCTCGAACCGGAGCGCCGCCGACAACTCGAGGCGCCGCAAGCCCGGGCGAGCGTTGTCGGGACCGAACAAGGGCGCGCGCAGTTCGGCGAACCCGAAGGCGACGTCTCGATCGAAATCAGCCGGAGCCCCTATTGTCGGCGTTGCGGCGCTCGAGAAGTTGGAGATCCGCCGCCAGAAGGTCTCTTGCCGGTATCCGCCGCCGAGGGCCAATCGAAGCGGGCCCGCCGGTAGGTCGAACAAGGAACCGTCCACCTGCAGATTATAGGTGGTGGTCGTGGTCTCAAACTCTGAGCGCGCCCATCCCTGGCTGATGAAGGCCAGGGTCGCCGGGTCATTGACCGGGATGCCGGCAAAAGGATTGAGGTAACCGTCCCGAGCGGCGCTGTAGGTCGTCGCGGGATTGTCCGGCGTCGCGCCCAGCGCCTCGCGCAGAAACAGGCTGTTGAGTTGCCCTGTGGCCAGATTGTCGCCGGTCTCCGAGGCATAGGCGACGTAGGTTGAGAGCCGCCAGTCGGAGAAAAGGTCGCCGTCCAGTCCTAGGCTGAGCCCAAGGCTTTCGACGTGGCCGTTCGTCACCGGATTGGGGAGTTCATTGGCGAAAGAATAGGCGATGGTATGGGCCGAAGCGCCCACCGGGGACACGAAATAGGGGTTGGCTCGCGTGACATTCAGAACCGTGATCAGAGGCGCCGAGATCGTCTCATAATCCCGCCGGCCGAAACGGGCGTCGGCGTTGGAATGCAGGCGGTCGCCGAGCGCTTGGTTCAGTGCAAGGAAACCGCTGTGTCGCGTCTGGCGCGGCAGCACGTTCAGGCCCGCGCGTTGGTTGCCGTAGTTGACGGCGCCGGCGATGAAGTCGGACGGTTGAAGCGCCGTGCCGTCTTGGCCGCCTGGAATCGCATAGGCTGGAAGATAGCCGACCGCCGGGTCGAGGAGGACGATATTGCCAGGCGCCGCGTAATAGAGACGGCGATCCGAACCGCCGCGCCAGCGCAGGTCCGCGTCGCCGGCCAGGCGTCGGTCCGACGCGGGCAAGGCTTCACGGTCATTGTACTCGTAAGCCGCTAGGATCGATCCCGATGTCCAGCGCGCGCCGAGGCTCTGACCGAACTGGTGCTCACCGCTCGGGCCGTCCCACGTGCGGCCGACGCGAACCCGTGTCTCCGCACCCTCATAGTCGCGGCGTAGGATCACATTGACCACGCCGCCAATGGCGTCGGAGCCGTAGAGGGCGGACGCGCCGTCCAACAGGACGTCGATCCGACTGATTGCGATGGTCGGAATGGTCGAGATGTCGGCGAAATCGCCGAAGGCGCCGCTGCCGCCCATCCGACGTCCGTTGATTAGGACGAGAGTGGCGTCGCTGCCTAGTCCCCTAAGATTGACGCCGGAGGCGAAGTTTCCATTCGACCCCGAGCGATCGCCGCCATTGCCCAAGGCGCCCTCGTTGCCCGTGCCTCCGAAATTTTGCGGCAAGGCCGCAAGGGCTTGGGCGACGGTGCCATGTCCCGCACGCTCCATGTCGTCTCGACGGATTACGGTCACAGGGGAGGGGCCGTCGCCTGCGCCGCGGATCAGCGAGCCCGTCACCACCACCTCTTCCAAGGTCGGCGCTTCGGCGGAAGTACGGGTTTGGTGGGGATCGACGACGACCCAGACGTCCGGCCTCGCGCGGCGAACGGAAAGCCCCGTTCCGCGGAGAAGTTCGACCAACCCGTTATCGACCGTGTATCGGCCGCGAAGCCCCTGCGTCCGACGGCCCGTCGTCACCTCGGCGCCGTACAGGATTTTGGCGCCGCTCGCAGCGGTGAAGGCCGCCAATCCATCCGCGAGTCCCCCGGTGGGAATATCGTAGGCGCGCACATCGGTGCTTTCCTGCGCAGCCACCGGGCCCGCCACTGCGACCATTAAGGTGGCGACGGCGGTCGCTTGAAACTCTGAAATCCTCAAGTTCTTTCCCCCTCGTTCGAGATCCCGCGCGTTGGCGGGATTGAGGGGAGACGCACCGAGGTGGAATAACCCCTCAGGGGAGAGACGATTTTTCAGCGCGAGGCGCCGTGACGACAATCAGGTCGGCTCCACGCGTCTCGATCACGACGGGATAGATCTCCCCCAGGGCTGCCGCGAACCCATCGAGATCGCCAACGTCGAACGCTCCGCTCAACGGGGAAGAGGACAGCGCGGACGCTTCAAGGATGATGTGACGCGTGCTGTACCGATTCACCTCTGCGATCGCCGCCGCCAGAGGTTTGTGATGGAAGATCAGTCGTCCTTCGCGCCAGCTGGTTTCCGCGATCACGTCGGCCTGGACGGGCGTTGGACGGGCGGAACGGGTGTTCAACTTCTGGCCGGGCGAGAGGGACCACTCGCGTCGACGGGCGCGATCCACCACCCGAACCCGCCCCTCGGCGAGCACGACCTCCACATCCGGCCCGAGGCGGCGAACCTCGAACGCCGTCCCGATAGCGATCACCTCAACGTCGCCGGCGACGACCCGGAAGGGTCGCGTGGCGTCACGTTGCACGGCGAAATAGGCTTGGCCCGTCTCGAGATGGATCACGCGTTCTCGCCCCGTCAGCTTCGCGGTGACCGTCGAGGCTGTATCCAGGGTTAGGTCGGATCCGTCAGCGAGCCGCACCTCCCGGCGATCTCCGACCACCGTCGAGTAATGCTCCGCACGGCCTGAGAAGTGGAGGGTGAGTAGGGTCGCGGCCAGACCGATGCAGGCGAGGCCGACGAGTGGCGGTCCCCACTTACGTCGTGTGGTCCAGCGTGACGGTCCACGCGGCACTCGACCGAGGGTCTCGCGCCTGATCGCCCGGACGTCCTTGTCCCCCGACAGGGCGCCTGTCGCCGACCAGAGGGCTTCAAGATCGTCATAGGCTTGCGCGTTGAGCGGGTTATGCCTCCAGGCGCTGAAGGCGTGAACGTCGCGAGTCTCGATCCGCGTGCTGTTCAGCTTCGCGAACCAATGTGCAGCCTCCCGTCGCCGGGCTTCGATCTCCGTTTCGGACGTCATGTGCATGGCCTAGTCGTTCAATGCCGCCGAACAGTGCTGGAGCGCCATGGCCATGCGACGTTCGACGGTGGCCAGACTGATCCCGAGCGCCTGCGCGATCTGCGGTTGAGTCATACCTTCAAATCGGGCGAGGACGAAGACATCTCGCGCAGCTTCAGGCATGGACTTGATGAGCTCCTTTAGAAGGAGCGTGTCGAACTGCGGCGCAGCAACCGATCCGATCTCGCTAACACCTTTCGCATGGGTCAGCCGAACAGCCTCTCGACGCTTTCGGTCGCGCAGCAGATTGAGTGCGATGCGCCATAGCAGCGCCTTGGGATGGCGGATCTCGTCGCGCAGATATGGGCGGATCTGCAGATAGGTATCGTGGACGAGATCCCCGGCGTCTTCAGCGCCCAGTCGCTGCCGCAACGCGCGGGCGAGCCAGGCCGCGTGGCCGCGATAAAGGCCATTGAGGCTTCGCGTGGTCGCCGCATCCAACTCCTTCGCATCCGTCACTGCTGCTCTCCCGACTGTATCGGACGGGAATCCAGGCGACGGCGGGCGCCAGCGGCGCGCATGCGGCCGGACGAATCGCCTTGGGCGCGCCGAGGCGCGTCCTGTCAGCATTTTAAATGACATCGCAGAAGGGGATTCCACGCCCCATCGGCCGAAGGCCGACGACCGAAGCATGAATCAACTCGGGGTCAGGTGCAAGCGTGGGAGTCGGGCGTTGGAATCTCTGCGAAGAGACCCGCTGCTTCAGATCCACCCGCCGCCGCCATTCGCATGGCTCCCGGCTCCCAGGTAGATCCTATATCGCGGCGCCCGACGGTGTCGTTTTAGGCGCCAAGGAGGCTGGTCGCAAGCTGGTGTCAAGTTGTCTCAACCCGCAAGAATTCAGCGCCCCTACCGCAAACTACCTGCGTTGGACGGGCGGTTTCCAATCGGTACTCTCTTGGTGACGAAAGGAGAATCCGATGAGCTGTCAGGTCCCTAGCGGAAAAAGTCTTTCGGGGCGCGAACGTGAATGCCTCGAGTGGGTCAGTCGAGGAAAGAGCGCGTCTGATGTCGGCGCCATCCTCGGACTGTCTGGTCGGACTGTCGAAAGCTACCTCTCGAAAGCCTGCGCCAAGTTGCATGTTCGGACCCGAATTGAGGCTGTCGCCGCAGCGGTGCGGTGTGGCCTGATCGATCCCTTACAATGAACGAGATAATCCGAGCACGTATCAGTTCTCTCATTAATCAAGACTGGAGCTGTCGCGCTGTGGTAGCGTTTTTGCATGCCAGACGGCCCGTCCTCGCATCGTCTCCGCGCGCTTCTCGCGGATGTGAACGCCCATGATCAGGCGAAGCTGCCAACTTGGCTCGCTGACGACGTGCTCTACGCCGTTGAGGGATCGTTCGAGATCTCAGGGCGGGGTGTCGTTAGTAGCCTGTGGCGCCGGATGTTCGCCACCTACGAGCGCTTAGGAATCGGCCTGATTAAATGTGTGTCGACAGGATCGATTGTGATCGCTCATCAGAACTGGGAGCTCGGTCGGCCCGGCGGTCCCCCGGTGCGGTTGGATGGTATGACGGTCTACCAATTCAGAGACGACCTTATCGCGGAGTGGCGAACCTATCTCGATTTAAGGGCGACGTCAGAGGCGGACCGGGCGCTGTGTAGCCGTTTACGGGCTGGTCGTTGGTAACGCCCGGATTGAGTGGCGTTCGCTCGACTGTGCCCTGAGTATCTCTGCACGCATTTATGCGAGCCAAAGCAACAATGAAAATGAGGACGTCCTGCTTGGCTGGACAAGTGGTCCTGATCAGATGTTGAGGTTGGTCCCTATACCCGTCAGCAACGGTGATCGGCGCGCTGCAGGCGTCTGCGGGGGTCGGGTTCAGTCGCGGAGCGTACCAGTGCCGCGATCGGGGCGATCGTCAGCCGAGGAAATGACGACGTGGAAGGTGGACATGCCGCCGTCTCCGTCGTCTTCCTCTGTGGAGTCCGGGGGCGGCAGATAGCGTCCGATCACGTGGCGCGCGTAGTCTTCTGCGACGACGAAGCCGCTGGCCGGTCCGGTGTCCACCCAGAGGCTCCACGCGCGCGCCGTGCCGCCAAGGCGCTTGCTGGTGATCGCGCTGGCGGACTTGCGCAGCACGCGTTCGACGGTTTCGGACCAGTCGTCAGCGCAAGTTGCACCGGAGGCGCTCGGGATCTCGGCCTTCCGACCTCCCACGCCGACCAACATCTTGCCGGCGGTGACGCCGAGGCTCTCTCCTGTTCCCATGGTCATCGGCGTGGATGGGACATGCTGCTCCCAGGTTCGGCCGGCGAGATCAACAGCTCCGTAGGCGCTGCTTTCATGGACGTGTCCGGGCGCATTCCGATCACGGAAATCCCAGGGCGAGGGGTGGGGCGGGATGCTGTAGGCCGACGGCACGAACTCAAACGGTGGCCAGTTCATGTTGAGGTCGAGTTGCTTCAGGTCGCCGGGACTGGTCAGGGAAAGGCTTGGCCCCGAGGCCAGTTTCGCCTGGATAATGAGCGCGCGCCGGTCGTCGTGGCCGTGGCGACGGTCGTCGATCACGATCATCAGGTCGCCGAGTTCACACCGGTCGTTCGGGGTTTTGTGCGGATGGAAGGTTACCTGGGGTGTTCCGTGGATGAAGGCGCCATGCATCTCGACCCTCAGGCCGAGCGGCGCCAAGATCGCCGTCCAGGCCGGTTGGGCCGTGACCAGGTTCGAGAAAACGGCGAGAACGGCTTCGGGCTCATCATTGGGGCGGCGTCCAAGCACAATGCTGTGGGCAAGGCCTGTGGCGACGGCGGCGTCGACGACAGCGGCGAGTCTAGCTTCGTCGATTTTCGAAAGAGGCAGCACGCTACGCTCCACTGTAACAGGCGGCGCCCTCGGTGGGCGACTGGGCACGGGTTCCGGTCTTAGTCGCCGGCGGTTTGAGGTTGTCCGGTTGCGAAAGGGGAGGCGACGCGGACCGCAGTCCGCGTCGCCTCGAGCGTTAGGGGCATTCGGGGAGGGACAGCAGGTTGTCGTTCCACTGGCCATCGGCGTAGGTGCGCAGGTATTTGCCGGTCGCTCCATTGACGACGCCAATGTCACCGCGATTGCCATTGACCAAGGTGTGGAAGGTGTTTGCCTTGGCCTCGATCGAGGCAATGACCTGAGCCTTGGTCCATTTCCATCCGGCCCCGCCGAGGTGGGTGATGGCGTCGTGCTTGCTGTCGCGAGCGGGCTTGGTGATGCAGGTGACGCGAATGTCTGTCATTGTTTGTCTCACTTCATGCGATTTGAAAGAAGGGCGGCGACGCCGGCGGACCGGCGTCGCCGGAGGCGTCAGCGCGGGCGCGGGATCGTCGGCGTGGACGGCCGGTCCGGGAACGTCGGCCGGAAGGGCGGCGTCTCGGGGCGGGTCGGGTGCGCCGGGAAGTGCGGGCGGTCGGGGCGTTCGTACATCGTCGCCCCCTAGCGCTTGCTATTGGGCGTGCGGTGGGTCGGCGACCAGGTCGACCCCGGTTGCGAGGTCGGCGGGAGCCGAGTGTTGTCCGGCACCGTCGCATAGTTGGGGCGCGGGCCCCCGCGCGGTCCGCGTTCCTGATAGATGCCGCCGTTGGGGCCGGTGTTCGAACCCGGCGGGAGTTGCTTGGGCATGATGCCCTCCTAAGCTGTCGTTGCAGAAAGCTGAGGGCGCTACGGGGCGCGGCCTTTGCGCGGTGTGCAGGGCCTGCTAGGAAAATTTCCGCAGCGTCGCGTCAGCGTCGTTGGGAGGGGAAGGCGGTCCGGTCCTCAGAAAACTTGGGTCCGTCTCCTCTCCAGCCATCTCCGGCGCCCGCATCATGCGGGTCTGGGGAGATGAAGATCGTTTCGGTCATGTCCGGGTCGTGTGGGCTCCTTTCAAGGGGATGGCGAGGATCTGGCGAGGTGGGGTCATTTCGGCAGGGCGATGCCTGCGGTCTCGACCAGATAGTGGTAGGCGGTGTCGCGGGTCTGGCGGGTGCTGCTGAGGCTCCAGCCCTGAGCCTTGCCCTGGCCATCGAACTTCTGAACCAGAATCTTGCCCTGCCAACCCGGATTGCCAACTTGATAGGGATCGTCGCTGTCGCGAGCCATGAAGGGCACCTTGATTGGCCCGTCAGCACGCAGGACTTCGACGTCTCCGGCCAAGCGCTTCAAGCCATCGCGCCAATCGGTCGTCTCGCGCCAGTCCAGTTGACGCATGCGGTGGCTTTCCCAAATCTCAAAAGCCAGGCGAAACATCGGGAAAAACATGATGTTCGACATGGCGAACGAGGTCTTGCGCAAGTCCTGCCGGACCTTACCCGAGGCGGTGGGAAGGAACTCTGGATAGTGCTTGGCCCACTCCTGGTAGAACTCGCAGAAGAATGACGTCAGGTTGGCGTATGCGTCACGCTGCTTCTCGAGGCCGAGCAGCTTTTTGTTGAAGGGCTTGATGGCGACATCGAGGGTCGAGACCGTTGTGATTTTCCGCGACCCCGCAGCGATGGTGTTAGCGCGGGTTTCGATCTCGCTGGGGCCGAAGATGTCGCACTTTTTCTGCATCTCGGCCACAAAGCGGCGACTGGCGGTTTTGTCGGAGAACATGTCGATGGAGGCGGAGTTCGAGGGCTTCTTGCCCTCGACATTGTACTCGTCGAACAGCTTGCCTTCGAGGTCACGAGGGACATTGAAGATCTCGACCAAGACCGAGCTTTCTTCGTCGTCATACGGATCGAAGCCCTCCAGATATTTCACCAGATCGTCGTGATCGACGGCTTCGCCGTCTTCGGCAATGACAACCTCGTCCGGCACTGTGTCTGGGTTGTCCGACCACTGCTTCAGTAAATAGTAGGCGTAGTGGCGGTGGGCGCTGTCGGGCACGGTGATGCTCGAGTGGAGAGTCAAAGTGCGCTTGCCCTTGTCATATTCGGCCGGCGGGCGGTTCGGCTCGAGGCGGGCGTTCCAGATGATGTCGGGGTTGAACAGCATCCGGCTGCCGTCGCCTGCTAGAGCGATCAGATACTTTGCGGCCATGGCTTGGGCTCGCTTGGATTCGATCAGCAAGGTGTCGGAGTGGATGTCGACGAGCGTTTCGGAGTCATAAACGTTATCGTCTGAGCCTTTCAGCCCACGCTGGTATTTGGGAGCGTACTTGACGTCGCCGCCGATCAGCGCGTCGGCCAAGTCGCCGATCGTGATGCGGCCGACATACACGGGACCGATGAAGGGACGCTTCACGCGGTGAACTTCCCCGATCACAACATTCTTGGTAAATTTTGCCATCCGCGCCTCTCGCTCCCGCCCAAATCAGGGGGGACGGTCAGTCTCTACCGCGAAACGAACTTCGTTGCAACTTCGTAGATGTAGGTTCGCGAAGTCTGTTTTAATTCGTAACGGAATCATGCGGTTGCGTGAAGCGGGCCGTAATGCAGTTGGTGTGAGCCATTGTCTGCAGCAGCCCTCGGCCTGGGTGGCGCGGCCGTCCAGGCTCTGCCACGTTGCGGTGTGATGGACCGATCGTCCCGAATATCCTGTATCCCGAGCAGGCGCTGGATGGGGGCGGTCTCGCAGAAGTTCCGGATCAAGAGAGGCGGGCGCGGGCTCGCCCAACTCCACATCAGTGCCGCATTGAGGGGTTTTGGCGGCGGCGCGCGTCTCTTGACGTTTGATGTGCGGCGATGCCGCCACGGGAGTTCCACTTGTCTGCCGTTCAAGTCCCTCTGTCGCCACCACGTCGCGGTCGTCGTCCCGATCCCGTGGTTCTTCATCCTGTTCCTCTTTGGGAGGTCACCGCCGATCCTGGGGACTTTCACCACGCCCTTGATGTTCAGATGCGGCGTCACGGCGACACGACCTATCGGCTCAGAAAGGCGATCCTCGCCTGCGGCTTAGAGATCGATCCCCATGCGATCACCGCGTGGCGAACAGGGGCCAAGACTCCGCAGACGCCGAATAGCCTCGCGGTGCTGGCGGCAATTGAGCGCCGCTATCGGCTTGATCCCGGATACTTCGACCGGCGCATGGGGCGGTGGCGGGCGTTGGTCGGCCATGCCCCAAAGCATGTTGGCTCGGCAGAATCTCGGCGCCTTGCCTGGCATTTGCCGGATGATTTTCAGGCCCGTAGTCCTTTGGAACAGGCCAAGATCCTCGATTGGGTTCGGACGCGCGTTTTGAGCGGGGGGACCGAGTTCCGTCGCTACCAGTCCGAAATGTCCCGTCACAAGTTCGGGCTCCGGTTCGATGGAAACGGCCCTTGCTGGCTTCAGGCACCCGCACGATTGAAGACGGAGATGGCGGACCTCGTCCGCTTTAAATCTAACACCCTGACCGAAATCGGCTCAGAGCGGTCCGGCGTTTGGGGCGAGGCGACGGCGGTTCAGCGAACAGAGCATCTCGCCTTGATGCTGGGGGCGCTGGCCGCTCCCGTAGACGGTCCGGTCAAAGGCTTCGGATTGGCGCGTGGACGCCTCACACTTGGGCTTCTTGTTTTCCCGACTGTTTGGGATTGGTACGTCCAGTGGCGAGAGCAGAGGAGGGGCTTTTTCGCGGGATGGGAGGCTGAGATGCTTCTGCTCGGCGCGGCGTTCACCCGCGAGCGGACTGGATGGATCCGACAGCGACCGTCGTTGATTGAGGCCGTCGAGCCGATCGAAGGCCTCATCACATCGGGAGATGTGGAACGCGCCCAAGCCGATTGGCCGGCCGCTTGCGAAAGAGCACACCGCCACACACTCGCGCGATACAAGGAGATCTCTAGAGTTGCGCGGATACATCGGGATCCCTTCGAGCCCATCCTACCCATCTTAGAGGCGCAATCTCCCGTCGGCGAGTACCGAAAGATCGCTGAAGAAATTCTCGCGAGAGTTCCGGACCGTCGCCGGCACCCGAGGCAGGCGGCGGAGGCCATCCGGTCGTTCCTGATGATCCGCTTCGGTCTTCACCTCGGTCTTCGGCAGAAGAACCTTCGAGAGTTGCTGGTCTGTCTCGGGGGCGCCAAACCCCGAAGCGAGCGCGAATTGGAGCGGCGAAAGCGCGGCGAACTCCGCTGGTCGGAGCGTGATGATGGATGGGAGGTTTTCATCCCTTACGTCGCTTTCAAGAATGCTGGCTCAGCGTATTTTTCGAAGCGGCCCTATCGTCTCGTCCTCCCCGACCTGGGTGGCCTTTACGGTTGGATCGAGGACTACCTCGCCAACCATCGTCCCGCGCTTCTCAAAGGCGCCGCCGACCCCGAAACCTTTTTCGTCAAAACGGTCAAAGTCACCAGCCGCAGCGCAGAGTTTAGCCAGTCAGGGTTCTATGAGGCCTGGCGGATCACGATCCAACGCTATGGGATCTTCAACCCTTGGACCGAGAGAGGGGCGATCAGTGGGCTTCTTTCACACGGTCCGCACAGCGTGCGTGATGTCCTCGCGACCCACGTGCTCAAGTTGACGGGTTCGTACGAGCAGGCGAGCTACGCCATCCAGGACACACCTGCGACGGTCGCTGCCCACTACGGTCGCTTCCTGCCGCAGGATAAAGCTGCGCTTGCGGCAAAGCTTCTCAATGAGGTCTGGGCCGCGTGAGTCGAAGCAATCGTCGGTCTGCGCGGCTCCGACGACGTGAGTGAAAATCCCGCCGGAGCCCAACGCGACGTGTTCTATCAACTGAAAGACCGTGGTGTCCTTTTGGGTCACGTTCTGGTGCCGTTTCGGCGGCGCCACGCGTAGCAGGTTACAGTGCTGCCGATCAGGGCGGCACCTTCGTCACGAAACAGGTGTGGCGGATCTGGTGGGTTAGCTCCGCCGCCGCCGTCCGAACAGACTAGATGCCTTCCTCGCCCGGCCACTCCGCGCCAAGGGCGATCGTGCGGGCGCCTGTGTCGATGTCGAGACCGTTGAAGCCCTTCGTGACCGCGAGTGTCGCCGTTAACACAGCCTCCTCCAGTCCCTCGGTCCAGAGATCCGGCCGCATCGTCACGACATAGTAGGCCGGAGCCTTTGAATCGCACCAGATCGACAAGATCCGAGGGCGGACCCGGCCGGGAACCGCGTCGACGATCTGCATCATCGTCTCTAGCTCTCGCGCGATCGACCATCGGCTGGCGACCTCCACGCCCCGGTGAAGGATCGACGGTTCGGGGGCGCGAGGTCCGGCCTCAGCGCGGTCGAGCGCATATTGTCGCTCAAGTGCCGCGGCAAGTTCGGGCGACATTTCGAACGTCTCGATGCCGGGCAAGGTGGGCAGGGGTGGGCGGCCAAATTCGCCGCGAACCTGGGCCTCACCCAGTCCGCATTTGGGCGGTGTGTCGGCGTCGGCGACCTGGCCCGTCCCGCCGATCAGCGTAGCCAAGGCGATGACATCGACCCCGCCCGCAGTCGGCGCGTTCAGATAGAGTTCAGTCCCCCGGCCCAGCAGGCTCGGCCCCGGCGCCCGAACGGTACGCCAGCCATGGTTTTGCGCCCAGGCTGCACGCTCGCGTCGATGGCTCTCGAGCCGACCGGGATAAGGCTCTTCGGTGAGGACATAGCTGCCAGTCTCGGGATGATACCACCCCTTGTCATGATCCGTCCCAGGCGGGCGGTTTGCCCACCGACCGCCCGGGTAACGACGTAGGCTTTCCGTGGGTTTGAGGCCGGTCGCTGCCATGAACTGCAGGGTTCGACCCAACCGTTCGATCGCGAGCAACGCCTCCTCGGCATCAGGCGAGTCGCCGAAGCCGACGAGCGTGTTCAGCCCTCTCAGCTTGCAGCCGCCGAGATAGCCGGCGAGTTGATGCGGCTTGACGAGGTCTCCGAGCGCAACCGTCAATGTGACGGTCCGCGTGAGCGTGCCCCCGGTGCCTGTGGAGGGGCTCCGCCAGGTCTCTACAATCGTGACGACGTGCCCCGCGGGGCCGGGTTTTGAGGGAGGGGCGAACCACTGCGTCGCCGCATGGAAGTCTCCGAATCCTGCTGTCCTCGCGATCCGTTCGAGCGCTGCGCTATGTGTGAGGCCGCTCTCGCGCTTCAGCTTGATTGCAGCTCGCTTGAGGCTTTTCAGGGTGGGATAGTGGGTAGTCATGACCTTCTCCGATGGCCATGAAAGAAGCGTCGCCCGCTAACGCTTCCCATGGCCACGAAAAGGGCATGGTGCAGCAACGTCTAAGACAGTGCGGTTAAGCTTCGCCACGCGGGCGGCGAACTCCTGCCGAGAGCGAAGCGAATTTACCGAGTCGCCGGCCCGACGCAAGATCGATGCGTCCGATCCCGACGGGCCGCGCTACTTTAGGCGGCAGCACCACGTGCCTGCGACCGAGTACCGGAGTCCGAAAGGGACATGCGCACGGACATCACTTGACCGTCGCCGCCGCTGGCCCGCTTCTCCGCCCATTCCACTTGCTGGGAAATGAAGAGGCGGTGATCCTCGGCGCGTCCGGGCATGATCGCGCCGCGAAGCGTGCGCGACTCTCGCACTTCAAGCATGATCGTCATGTCCTCTTGGCGGACCCCGGCCACAGTTCGTTCAACCACGGCGATGAAGGCGTGATCGGCCAGTTCGTAGCAGAGCGGCATGATCAGGCGCCGGGTGTTGCCAATGTCGTGCAGCGGCGGGCCACTCATCTTGATTGTCATGTCGCCCGGCGCACCGTCGAGATGCTGCGAAAACTCAAGCATCTCGTCCAGCTCATCGACCAGTTCGCCGAGCGAAATCTCGAGGCTGGGCGGCACGCGCTCCATTGGCGCGATCGACATCAGCGTGGCGAAGGCGCGCTGCACATCTGCCCAGAACGGCGCTCTTTCTGGCTCCGCCTCGTTCAGCGTCATGTTGGCGACGGTCAGGCAGCGACCGTCGGCCCAGATCTCCAATTCTAGGTCGCCTTCATCCGCCCAACTGCGAAAGGCGAGTTGGCGGCTGAGCTCGGCGATCGGCTGGCGCCGTTCAATCGGCATCGACCAGTTGAAATTAGCCGTGCCATCGGGTTGCAGCAGGATTTCGATCGCGCCAGCGAGGATACGCATCCGCTGATGTTCCCTCGCCAGGTCCGGGATGCCGGGGACGAGGATCTGTCCCGGCCAGGACACTTCCTCGTTGCTGCTGGTCCTGCGCAAGGTGACTAAGCAGGTCTTCGATGATTGAGGCGTGACCGACAGCGTCGCCGGACCTTTGAGCGTGCGGCTGAAGGGAATGCCGAAGCGCTGATCGACGATCTTGAAACCGTCGAGCGGGATGCTGTCGCGGATACCCAGCATCAGGTCGACTAGCTCGGATTCAGTCACGCCCTCCGCCAGAGTGATCGATCCGGTCGCTGCCGGACCGTCCTCATAACCGAGTCCCGCGGCAACCTGCTTCTTCTGTTGGCCGTAAGCCGGTCCGATCGTGCGGAGGGTGGACAGGATGTCGTCCAGCGGATTGCCGGAGCATTTCTCGGCGGCATTAAAACGCAACGGCAACCTGACCCTGTTCAACTTCTTTCCTGTGACATGGGCTTGGCGGCTCGCGCGAAGTGTCTCTGCCATCAAGGGCTTCCAGACGTGATGGAGATAGGCGGCGTAGGGCCTCGTTGCGCCGGCCCGGTAAGCGAAGAACATCACGAACCACGCATCCGCGCCTTCGCAGTAACGCAGCGCATTGGAGAGTTTGAGCTCCGTCTCTCGCGGCTCCCGGGTCGAGTGTTTGACCTGCACGAAGACCTTTTGCGGCGCTGGGCGTAGGTCATGCGGCGTGTCCGGGTCATCCATGGGCTGGAACTCAACGAGATAGTCCCAGCCGGTCTGGTCGTCCGAAACCCGGTTACAGATCGCGCCGACTGCGTGGCAATGATCTTCGAAGGCGGTCTCGGCGAGCTTGGAATAGCGGGGTGCAGAAGCGTTGGCTGACATCAGGCTGACCTTCACACGACCGGAGATGTTCACATAGTGTTCCCTGCTCGGCAAGCCAACCGTCGCCGAAGGCGAGGATATTCCAGGAGCAGTCGTCATGGGTCGGCGAGGTGCCCTCTGAGTCTTGCGCCCGTCCGAACAAGCGGCGCGAGCCTCGGTCGCCGCCCCGGCCACGGCGGCATGATGTGACCGATGGATCGCCTGAACTGCTGCGGCATGGCACCGTGGCGGGTGGCGGTCGAAGATGCCGACCACGGACTTCAATAGTTTTACATCCGAGTTCTAAGGTATTGACTTTGCGTGGTTTAATATCTGAGGGTTTTCCAGTCTAAGTGTCGGAATTGTCGTCGGAAATTTCAGATTTTGGTACCGTCATTCTAGGTTCGAGTCCTAGTTCCCCAGCCATCCGCCGCCCCCACGAAGGGGCGGGCAAAGTCTCCCTCGATAATATCCATAAGAAGAATTGACCCAGGTCAGGGCTTTCGTTCGGCTGTCGTGGTTCTTAGCTAGGCCATAGGTTCTAAGCCGAGGAGAATGATCATGGTCACCGCCCGCGAAAAGCGCCTGGCGCCGTTGAGAACGCCCACCAGCCTGTCCGAGGACGCCACGCGGGACATTTCCGCCGCTTTGACAGGGCTGTTGGCCGATGTGTTCGCCATCTACCTGAAGACCAAGAATTTCCACTGGCATGTGTCGGGTCCGCACTTCCGCGACTATCATCTGCTGCTGGACGAACAGTCGGCTGAGCTGTTCGCCATGACTGATCCGATCGCCGAGCGGGCGCGCAAGATCGGCGGGACCACGCTGCGGTCGATCGGCCAGATCGCCAAGGAGTCGCGGGTGAGCGACAACGACGCAGACTATGTTGATCCGCTGGACATGCTGGCCGAGCTTCGTGATGACAATAATGACCTGGTCGGGCGCATGCGCGAGGTCCACGACCTCTGCGACGAGCATGGCGACATCGCCACCGCCAGCCTGCTGGAGAACTGGGCGGACGAGACCGAGCGTCGCGTCTGGTTCCTGTTTGAAACCGGCCGTCGCGGCAACGGCTGATCGCGCAACCCTCTCGCTTGCCAAGACTTATGGATCGGGAATAACCGGTCGACAGGGACGGCGAGGGAGAGGGCGGCGATGCGAATCGCAAACATGGGTTGTCTGGCCCTGCTGGGCGCCGTCGTGATGGCGGCGCCGGCGCAGGCGGGGGTGTCGGACGCGTTCGGCAACACCATCATTTCCCACTATCCGCGCGGCGAGTGGGTGAAACACTATTTCGAGCCGGACGGAACCTATGCCGCCGCCTGGTCTGACGGACGGCGGCTGTCAGGGCGCTGGGTCATTGAGGGGCAGAAGGTCTGCCTGATCGAATTGCGGCCGCGCCAGCTGATTTCGCGATTCTGCACGCCGATGGTTCAGGCCTCGGTCGGCGACATCTGGCCGTCGCGTGACCCGCTGGGCCGGTCTGTCCGCAACGAACTGGTCGCCGGTCGGCGCTAGACGCCTAAAAGACGCGGTGCAGAACCGCCGTGTCGGCGGCGCAGCGCAGCACATCATTGATGCGGGCGCCGTCCAGGCGGGCCGAAAGGGCCAGGCCGCTGCAACTGATGTCCGCCTGGCGCCGGGCCTCGGCCAGCAGGGCGTCCGCCGTCGTGGTGGGATCGAAAAGGTCAAAGGCCGCCAGACCATCGATCACGAACAGTCTTTCTCCACCGCCGTTGACGACGATGGAATATTGCAGGATCGCCCGCACCGTTCGATTTGAGAAGGCGCCGATGACCCCAGCCTGATCCGCAGCGGCGGCTGTGATGCTGCGCCACGCATCGGGCGTCAGCGCCGGGTCGCTGAGTTGTGCCAGGGCGAATGAGTCATCAGCGTCGTGGACGTCCAGACGGCGGATTTGCAGGTTGCTCATGCCGCCACCTTGAGGCGTCGGGCGCGAGGACGCATTGATCTCAATCAAGCGGAGCCGTTGCACTGAAGGTTGCGACAACCTACCCTTGCGCCCTAAGCGAGGCTGAAATGCTGGAACTCCGCTCACTGCCGACCGACTGCGCCGCCCGCCGGAGCGATTCCGTCTGCGCCACCTGCGGCGCGCGGGCCTTCAGCGTGTGCAGCAGTCTGGGCGTCGACGATCTGGCGGGGCTGGATGCGATCGCCGAGCGGGTGTCGCTGAAGTCCGGTGAGGCGTTGATTCGCCAGGGCGAGTCTGCGGTTCACCTGTTCAACATCACCTCGGGCTCGGTGCGGGTCTATAAGCTGCTGCCGGATGGGCGGCGCCAGATCACAGGCTTCCTGTTCGCCGGTGATTTCGTCGGTCTGGCGACGGGGCAGGACTATGCGTTTTCCGCCGAGGCCATCGAAGACGCGACCCTGTGCCGGTTCAGGAAGGCCGATTACCGCGCCCTGATCCGTGAGCGGCCTGCGCTGGAGACGGCGCTGCTGGAGCGGGCGACGCACGAGTTGGCGGCGGCGCAGAACCAGATGCTGCTGCTGGGGCGCAAGACGGCGCAGGAACGGATCGCCTCCTTCCTGCTGGATCTGCCCGAACGCGATCCGATCCGTCCGACCGAGGCAGGCCACATCCGCGTGCCAATGACCCGGGCGGAAATGGCCGACTATCTGGGCCTGACCATCGAGACAGTCAGCCGGGGCCTGACCAAGCTGAAGACTGCGGGGGTGATCCGCCTGCTGTCGCTGAATGAGATGCTGGTGGACCGGCCGGAACGCCTGCGGGCCATCGCCGAGGGCGAAGCTTAAACGACAGCTGTCTGACGCTCGGGCGTCACCAGAACACGCCCGTCCTGGGCCATGCCTTCAATCCGCAGACGGGTCTGGCAGATCTGAATCGGCGCCGTGCGGTGGCTGACCAGGATCAGCCCCTGTTTGTTTTCGACCAAGCGGCGCTCCAGGGCCTTGAGCACCTGGGCTTCCGTCGCGGCGTCCAGCCCCTCCGTCGGTTCATCCAGCACCAGCCAGGGCGCCGTGCGCAGATAGGCGCGGGCGAGGCCGAGACGGCGACGTTCGCCGCCGGACAGACGCTCTCCATTCACGCCGACAGGCATATCCAGGCCCAGAGGTTCGGCGCGGATGCGCTCGGCCAGAGCCGCGTCCTCCAGCACGCGCCACAGGGTGTCATCGCCGCCAGGACCCGCCAGCAGCAGGTTGTCGCGCACCGTGCCGTTCAACAGCCGCACGTCCTGGGCGGCGTAGGCGAAGCGGGCGCGACGGGTGGCGGGGCTGAGGGAGGCGATGTCGAGACCGCCCATGACGACCTCTCCGGGGTGAGCGTCGCGCAACCCGATCAGACGTTCGATAAAGGTGGTCTTGCCGGCGCCGGACGGCCCCGATAGGCCCAGTCGATGGGGCGGGCGCAGATTTGCGTTGGCGGCGATGAGGGTCAAGGACGGCGGCGGCGGGCGCGTGCCGTCATGCGGCAGAACCTGGGGCGCGGCCTGGTCCAGACGGGCGATGGCTGCCTTCGCTGCGCCGTTCTGGTGCAGGGCGCCCACAAGGCCTGCGGCGGACTCCATGCCCATGATGGTCGCCAGGGCGGCGAGCGCGGTCAGGGACAGGGGCGCGCCGAGGGTGGCGAAGACCACGACGGCCAGGGCGGCGGCGGTCACGACCGCCTGCGACACCGTCATCCAGCCTGCCGATGTCGTCAGGGCGATCTGTGCGCTGTCATGCCTATCGGCGGCGCTGGCGGCCTGCTGCACGGCCCAGTCATTGAGGTCGTAGGCTTTCAGCTCAGGCGCCACGGCTTCGAGCGCGGCGAGGCGGTCCTTCAAGGCGCCCACGGCGATCTGGGCCTCCTTGCCTGCGGGATCAGACAGGCGACGCGCGATGACCATGACGCCAAGGCAGGACACTGTCATGGCGGCGAGCAGCAATCCTCCTGCGAGGGGTGACGCCAGACCAGCCAGCAGGGCGCTGGACGCAGCGCCTGCGCCCAGGGCCCAGGGTGCGGACTTGCGCACGAACAGGGTCTGGACAGCGTCCACATCCTGCACCAGGCGGGCAGAGGCTTCGCCGGATGACAGACTAAGCGCGCGTTCGGGCGGGGCCGAGGCCAGGGCGTCGAACAGCTGTGGACGCAAGCGGGCCAGCGCCTTCAACGCCGCCTCATGTCCCGCAACCCGCTCGATATAGCGCGCGCCGGTGCGCAGGATGGCCAGCAGGCGGATGATGGCGCTGGGCATCATGTAGTTGAAGGCCTGGACCGCAGCCATTCCCGCCATACCCGCCAGGGCGGCGCCGGTGATGAACCAGCCGGACAGGCCCAGCAGGCAAACGGCGGCGACGGAGACGACGGCGCCGGCCGCGGCGGCGATCTGCAGGCGTTGGCGCTGGGCGTGGGCCTGGGCGGCGATCAGGCCAGCGATGCGATTCGGATCGTGCATCACAGTTGCACCACGCGGTCGGCAAGGGCCGCAATGGCGGCGGAGTGGGTGGCGATCAGGGTGGTGCGGCCCGCGGCGGCCTCGCGGATCAGGTCCAGCATGGCCTGTTCAGAGGCTGGGTCGAGATTGGCCGTGGGTTCGTCCAGCAACAGGATCGGGGCGCGTTTCAGCAGGGCGCGCGACAGGCCCAGACGGCGGCGCTCGCCCCCGGACAGGCCGCCACCCCGCTCGTCGATCAGGCGGTCTAGATCTCCGTGCAGGCCGGCGCGGCTGGCGGCGGCCAGAATGCGGGTGACGCAGGCCGATGGATCGGCGATGGCTATGTTTTCGTGCAGCGTGCCGGGAATGACCACCGGGTTCTGGCTGGCCCAGGCGACCTGACCGGCGAAACCGCCTGTCTGGCTGAGCGATGCGCCGTCGATCTCGACATCGCCCCCGGACAGGGGCGCAAGGCCGAGCAGCAGGTGCAGCAGACTGGACTTGCCTGCACCGCTGGCGCCGACCAGGGCGACGATCTGTCCGGGGCGGATCTCCAGATTGAAGTCGGCGACGACCGGGGCGGGGCCATAGGCGATGGTCACGTCGCGGAACCGAATGGCGCGTGGGGCGGCGCCTAACTGAACCGGGCGGACCGGCTGTGTTTCTATGACGACCAGAGAGGGCGCTGCGGCTTCGGCGGCCTGACGATCATGATAGGCGGCGGCGAGGCGGCGCAGCGGCTGATAGACCTCCGGCGCCAGGGCCAGGACGAAGAAGGCGCGCGACAGGTCCAGCGTCTCGGGAACCGGGAAAGGCAGCAGCTTCAGCAGGTTGAAGCCGCAATAGACGGCGATCAGCGCCACCGACAGGGCCGAAAAGAACTCCAACACGCCGGATGAGAGGAAGGCGATGCGCATGACGCGGGCGGTGCGCTTCTCCAGCTCGTCCGAGGCGGCGGCGATCTCGGTCGTGGTGCGGCCTACGGCGTCGAAGGCTAGAATGGCGGGCAGGACGCGGACGCGGTCGATGAACAGGCCCGACAGCCGGTCCAGCGCCTGAAACTGGCGACGGCTCTCGCCCGCTGCTGCAGTTCCGGCCAGAGCCATGCCCGCGATGAAGGGAAACAGCGTGAACAGCAGCACGCCCGCCGCAACAGGGCTCGCGAAAGCGGCGGCGGCGATGATCAGCAGGGGCGACAGGCCCGCCGCCATGCGCAGGGGCGCGAAACGGGAGAAATAGCCGTCCAGCGCGCCGACACCCTCGACGAGGGCGGTCAGACGGTCGTTGGAGCGCCCGCCGCGCCCGAACAGGTCGGTCAGCAGGCTGCGGCGCACGTCGGTCTTGACCGCGCGGCCCAGCCGGGCGCCGACCACCGTGGCCGCCTGACCGATCAGACCGCGCACGATCAGGCTGATCACCGCCAGCACCAACCAGGGTGCGGCGGCGCCAGGCGTGGCGAAGTTGGAGATCGTCATGGCCAGACCAGCGGCGAAGCCGATGGCGGGGACCACGTCGGCGATGGTCAGCAGCCCCGCCAGCACGGTCAGCCGCCGCCACGGCGCGCCAGCCTGTTTCAGCCAGACGCCGGGGGGAACGGCGGCAGGGGGGACGGGGGGCGACGCGGCGGTCATACACGAAACTCCAGCACGCCGGCATCGCCGCGCGCCATTGGACAAAACACCGTTGGACCGAACGTCCAAGGGCGAACCGTCCAGTAGATGAGGCCGCCGCCGGGGGCTTTGATCGAGATCAAGGCGCGCGCCCCGCCGAATCTCTAGGGCGAAGGAAACGTCGGTCGTCGTGGCCGGCCCCTCGGAGCATAGCCATGATCGACCTTGCGGTCGTCGACCTGTCCAGGCTGCAGTTCGCGCTGACAGCCCTTTACCACTTCCTGTTCGTGCCCCTGACGCTGGGGCTGTCCTTCATGCTGGTCATCATGGAGTCGATCTATGTCATGACCCGCCGTCCGATCTGGCGGACGATCACCCGTTTCTGGGGCGTGCTGTTCGGCATCAACTTCGTGCTGGGCGTCGCGACCGGCATCACCATGGAGTTCCAGTTCGGCATGAACTGGAGCTACTACAGCCATTATGTCGGCGACATCTTCGGTGCGCCGCTGGCCATCGAAGGGCTGATGGCCTTCTTCCTTGAGGCGACCTTCGTCGGGCTGATGTTCTTCGGCTGGGACAAGCTGAAGCCCCACGCCCACTTGTTCGTCACCTTCATGGTCGCCCTGGGCACCAATCTGTCGGCCCTGTGGATCCTGATCGCCAACGGCTGGATGCAGAACCCGGTCGGCGCCGCCTTCAATCCGGACACCATGCGGATGGAGGTCACGGACTTTATGGCCGTGCTGTTCAATCCGGTGGCGCAGGCCAAGTTCGTTCACACCGTCAGCGCCGGCTACGTCTGCGCCTCGGTCTTCGTTCTGGGCGTGTCGGCCTTCTATCTGCTGCGCGGCAAGCATGTCGGCTTCGCCAAGCGGTCGATGACCGTGGCCTCGGCCTTTGGTCTGGCGGCGTCGCTGTCGGTCGTCGTGCTGGGTGACCAGTCCGGCTATGCCCTGACCGACAACCAGAAGATGAAGCTGGCCGCCTTGGAGGCCATGTGGCACACCGAGCCCGCGCCTGCTGGCCTGACCCTGATCGGCATTCCCAGCATGAAGGACCGCGAGACCCACTATGGCGTCCATGTGCCGTGGGTCATGGGTCTGATCGCCACCCGCACCATCGACAAGCCGGTCGAAGGCATCTTCGAACTGGTGGCGACGGCGGAGGACCGCATCGAATCCGGCGTGATCGCCTTTGACGCCCTGGAGAAGATCAAGGCCGATCCGGCCGACATGGCCGCGCGCGCTGTGTTCGAAACCCACCGCCGCGACCTGGGCTACGCCCTGCTGCTGAAGCGCCACGTGGCTGATCCGCGTCAGGCCTCGCCCGAACTGATCAAGCAGACCGCGTGGGACACGGTGCCGAACGTGCCGGCTCTGTTCTGGAGCTTCCGCATCATGGCGGGCGTGGGCATGTTCATGATCGCCCTGTTCGGCACGGCCTTTGTTCTGTGCACCCTGCGCAAGCATCATACGAAATGGTTCCTGCGGGTCGCGGTGCTGGCCATTCCGCTGCCCTGGATCGCCATCGAGTTCGGGTGGATCCTGGCCGAGTTCGGGCGCCAGCCCTGGGCGGTGGACGGCGTGCTTCCGACCTTCCTGGGCGCGTCTTCGCTGACTGTGCCGCAGCTGTGGGCGACGATCATCGGCTTCACCCTGCTGTACGGATCGCTGGCCGTCGTCGAGGTCCGCCTGATCCTGCACACCATCAAGAAGGGCCCGTTCCACGAACAGGAGACGTTCGGCGAACCCAGCCCCGAAGCCCCGCTTGAGCGCCCCGCCGCGCCGGCCGTGGCCTGACACAGACCTTGTAAGGATATCCGACAATGGATCTTCCCCTCGACTTCGCCACGCTTCGCCTGATCTGGTGGGGACTGCTGGGCGTGCTGCTGATCGCCTTCGCCCTGACCGACGGTTTCGACCTGGGCGTCGGCGCCCTGCTGCCCTTCGTCGCCAGGACGGATGAGGAGCGCCGCATGGTGATCAACACCGTCGGCGCCACCTGGGAGGGCAACCAGGTGTGGTTCATCCTGGGCGGCGGCGCGATCTTCGCCGCCTGGCCCTTCGTGTACGCCGTCAGCTTCTCCGGCTTCTACCTGGCCATGTTCCTGGTGCTGTCGGCGCTGATCCTGCGGCCCGTCTCGTTCAAGTACCGCTCCAAGCGCCCGTCGCCGAAGTGGCGGTCGTTCTGGGACTGGTGCCTGTTTATCGGCGGCTTTGTGCCTGCGCTGGTGTTCGGGGTTGCGGTCGGCAACGTCCTGCTGGGCGCGCCCTTCCATCTGGATGGCGATCTGCGTTCCTTCTACGACGGCAGCCTGCTGGGCCTGTTCACGCCCTTCAGCCTGATCGCAGGCCTGTTGTCGGCGGCCATGCTGGTGCTGCACGGCGCGGCCTGGTTGTCGGTCAAGGCCGAGAAGGGGCCGGTGCTGGATCGCGCCCGTCTGTTCGGCACCGTCGCTGGCGTTCTGGCCCTTGTGCTGTTCGCGGCGGGCGGTCTGTATGTCGCCTATGGCGGTCTGGGCTACCGGATCACGGGCGCGCTGGACATCAACGGCTTCTCCAACCCGCTGCGTACAACGGTTGAAGCGGCGCCGGGTGCCTGGCTGGACAACTACGGTCGCTATCCGTGGATGCTGATCGCACCCGCTCTGGGCTTCCTGGGGGCTCTGGCCGGTCTGATCGGCATGTGGCGTCGGTCTGCGCCTCTGGCGTTCGGTGGATCGTCCCTGTCGACCGTGGGCATCATCTCCACAGCCGGCCTGTCGATGTTCCCGTTCATTCTGCCCAGCTCGATTGACCCGCAGTCCAGCCTGACGGTGTGGAACGCCTCGTCCAGCCACCTGACCCTGTTCATCATGCTGATCGTGACGGTGATCTTCCTGCCGCTGATCCTGATCTACACCACCTGGGTTTACCGCGTGCTGTGGGGGCGGACCTCGACCGCCGCCCTCAAGACCAACCCCGACCTCTACTGAGCCATAGGAGCCAAAAGCGATGTGGTATTTCTCCTGGATTCTGGGCCTTGGACTTGCGGTCGGCTTCGGCGTGCTGAACGGCCTGTGGCACGAGTTCCACCTGTTCGACGAAGGCGACGCGGGCCTGTCGACCCCGGATGCGTCGAAAGAGGGCGATGTCCCTCTGTAGCGTCCCCGTGCTGACGACGCGTGAGCTGATCGAACGCTATGATGCTCACGCGCCGCGCTACACCTCCTATCCGACGGCGGCGCAGTTCACGCCCGCTGTCGGTGCGGGCGACTGGGCGGGCTGGCTGAGCAGTGCGCCGCTGGACCAGCCCGTGTCGCTGTATCTGCACATCCCGTTCTGCAAGCGGCTGTGCTGGTACTGCGGGTGCAACACCCGGGCGATGAACCGGGCGGGCGTGATCTCCGGCTATGTCGATCTGCTGCTGGCAGAGGCCGACCTGGTGCTGGCGAAGATCGGTCGGCCGGTGAGCGTCGGGTCGATCCACCTGGGCGGCGGCACGCCCAATATGCTGTCGCCCGATGATCTGGAGTGGCTGTTCGACGGCCTGTCGGCGCGGTTCGATCTGAGCGACTGTTCGGAAATCGCGGCCGAACTGGACCCGGAGGTCCTGACGCCGGAATGGATCGAGGCGGCAGGGCGGATCGGTCTGACCCGCGCCAGCCTGGGCGTGCAGGACCTGTCGCTCCGCGTGCAGGCGGCGGTCAACCGGCCCGAGTCTTTTGATACGATCCGTGCGGCGGCAGAGGGGCTGAGGGCGCAGGGCGTGACCTCGCTGAACCTGGACCTGATGTATGGACTGCCGCTGCAGACGACGGCGGACGTGGTCGCCACGCTGGAACAGGTGACGACGCTGAGGCCCGAGCGGATCGCCCTGTTCGGCTATGCCCATGTGCCGTGGATGAAGCCGCATCAGAAGCTGATCAACGACGCCGATTTGCCCGACGCCGAAACCCGGTTCGAACAGAGCCAGACTGCGGCGCATTATCTGGCCTGCAACGGCTGGCGTCCGATCGGTCTGGACCATTTCGCCCTGCCGCATGACACCATGGCCCAGGCCCATCGGGCGGGGCGGCTGCGTCGCAACTTCCAGGGCTATACGACCGACGAGGCCCCGGTGCTGATCGGGCTGGGCGCCTCATCGATCAGCCGCACGCCGCGCGGCTTCGTCCAGAACCACGCCAAGGAGCGGGACTGGCGGATGGCGGTTGAGGCGGGCGAATTGCCCTTGGCGCGCGGGGTCGAACTGACGCCGCGGGACGCTTTCGTCGGCGAGATCATCGAACGGCTGATGTGCGACTTCGTCGTCGATGTGGCTGCGGTCGCTGGGCGTCATCGGCGCGACCTGGACGAGGTCGCAGGGGCCTGGCCGCTGTTGGACCGCTTCGTCCGTGACCGCCTGATCGGGGTTCAGGACAATCTGGTGACGGTGACGCCGTTGGGACGGCCCTTCGTGCGCGCCGTCTGTGCAGTCTTTGATCCCAATGCGGTCGGCCTGCAGCAGAAGCATGGGCGGGTGGTCTGAGGGGACAGATTGTCCAACCCCGTCGATGATTGCGCTGGATCAAAGTCGGAGTGGGCGAGGTGGCGCATCACCCTGTCCGACGCCTGAGACACCGGCCGCATGAGGCGGCCCCGGGCGTCGGGATGACGATGATGAAACTGAAGACCCTGATCCTGACCGCCGCTGCTGTCGCAGCCTTCGCCGCGCCTGCGATGGCGCAAACTACGACCGCTTGGGAAATGCCGAAGAAGGGCGACTTCATCGTCACCGGGCGCGTCACCGATGTCTTCTCTCAGGCGAACAACGCCATCACCACGGCGGCGGGTGCGGATACGGGCCTGAAGGTGGATGTGGGCGCCAGCGTGATGCCGACGCTGGGCTTCACCTATTTCCTGACCGACCACCTGGCCGTCGAGGCGATCCTGGGCACGACCAAGCACGATATCCGCGCGCAGGGCGGAGCCACGGATGCGCTGGTGCATGAAACCTGGGTCCTGCCGCCGGTCGTGACCCTGCAGTACCGCCCGCTGAACAGCGGCCGCGTCAGCCCCTATGTCGGCGCAGGCGTGAACTACATGCTGTTCTACAGCGGCAAGGACAAGAACGGCTTCACCGTCGATCTGGGCAATGGCTTCGGTTACGCGCTGCAGGCGGGCGCCGACATCGGCATTCAGGGGCCGTGGAGCCTGAATGTCGACGTCAAGAAGGTCTGGTTCAACACCGACGCCAACATCAACGACGGCGCGCTGAAGAGCGACGTCGATCTGGACCCGTGGGTCGTGTCCATAGGCGTGGGCCGCAAGTTCTAGACGGCCTTTTCACTCCAGAGGTCCAGGTCGGGCTCCAGCCCGATCAGGGCCAGGCCGGCGGCGATGGATTCGAACTCGCCGCCGGTTTCGATGCGGTCCGCCTGGAATCGGCGCTGGAAGATGGCGCGCACCGCAGGCACGAAGGAGGTGCCGCCCGTCAGGAAGACACGGTCGATGGCGTCGGGCGCCAGATCGGCCTTGGCCAGAGCTTCGTCTACAGCCCCCTCGATGGCGGCCAGTTCGGGCGCGATCCAGCCCTCGAAATCCGACCGGGCCACCGGCTTTTCGATCCGCACGTCGCCTGCCGCAAAGACGAAGTCCGCCGTCTCATCCTTCGACAGGGCCATCTTCAGCGCGGAGACGGCGCGGTAAAGGGCGTGACCGTGGTTGTCGTCCAGGATCTCGATCAGGCGTTCGATCTTCTCCGGCTCCAGCGCGGTGCGGGCCAGGGCGCGGATGTCGCGCATGTCGCGAGAGGCGCGCAGCAGGGCCAACTGGTCCCAGCGGGCGAAGGCGGAATAATAGCGCTGCGGGATCGGCAGGTGTTTGTTCAGCGCCTGGTACTGACCACCCTTGCCCAGTTCGGGCGACACCAGCTGGTCAATGATCCGATAGTCAAAGGCGTCGCCCGCAACGCCGACACCCGAACGAGCCAGGGGCGTGGAGCGAAGGGCGTCTCCGGTGCGCTCGAACCGGATGATGGAGAAGTCGCTGGTGCCGCCGCCGAAGTCCGCGACCAGAACCGTGGCGTCCTCTTTCAGTAGGCGCGCGAAATAGAAGGCGGCGCCGACCGGTTCATGCGCATAGCGGATGTCTGTGAAGCCCAGGCGGCCGAACGCCTCCTGATAGCGTTGCAGAGCCAGGGCCTCGTCCGGGTTGCCGCCCGCAAAGGTGACGGGGCGGCCAACGACCACGCGCGGCGGCAGGTTGGCCATGCCGTCCCCCGCATGGTGGCTGAGGCGCAGCAGGAAGGCGGCCAGCAGATCCTCGAACCGATAGCGCTTGTTGTCGATCCGGGTCTCGGTGAAGGCGGCGCTGGCGGCAAAGGTCTTGAACGACTGGATGAAGCGCGTCTCCAGCGGGTCTTCGACGAAGGCGTCGATGGCCCAGGGCCCGGCCTCGACCACGCGTTCGGGCGGCTCGCCGTCGATGCTGGCGTGAAACTGGAAGCTGAGCGCCGAACGGAAGGTCGCGCTTTGACCTTCGCTGGTGTTGAAGGTGACCAGGCGGGCGTGTCCGTTGGCATCGGTCAGGGCGACAACGGTGTTGGTCGTGCCGAAGTCGATGCCGATCGTGTTCGGCGGCTGCACGGTCATGTCTGGCGTCCTGGGGAGAGGGGAGCCGGGTTCCTAAAGCCCCGGCGCGTGAAGGCAAGGGCCAGTCTGCGCCCGTCACGAAAAACCTGGCTCGCCCGGCTGGATGAGGCGCTTGCGCCGGGCCTCGACACAACCTTGGGGCGACGATTGCGCAAAACCCCGTATTTTCACCAACTATTGCCGTAGGGGGCGCTGACGTAGCTTTGGTAGGCGTCGTCCCCCCCGACGGCACGGCGCACTGAACATTCCGAACCTTTCTGGCTCCGGGATGTTCGGGCGGCCTGACCCGTTCCCTCCAAAGACTTGGGTCAGGCCGCGCTTGGGGCCTGCCACGCTGGTGACTGGCGGGCCGCGGAGCGTCGGATCTGTAAGCGTGAATTGCGTCTCGGACCCAGTGAGAGAATTCCAAAGATGGAACTTTCAGTTGAAGACACCGTGCTTGATCGCCTGTGGCGCGAGTTGTTCGACCAGCCTCTGCCTCTGATCGGCGCCGGCCCGGTCGTGCGCAGCATCCTGAAGAAGGAAGGCGTCACCGACGTTGAAATCGATCAGGCCATCAAGCGCGAAAAGAAGCTTCAGTAGGGATTTCGGCCCTGGCGGCCCCGCTGGCGACAGCCGCGTTCGAACTGATGCGCGGACCTTGGTGGTTTCACCGAGTGTCGACGGTTGGCGACGCGCCTTAAGCGCATGGCTGCGTCGGTCCCACAAAAACCGGCGCCCGGCGCGTCCTGCACGTCTGGGGCGGTCTGATCTCTCCACCCCAACGCAGCGGATCAGGCCGCTCTCGGTCCATTTTAGGCCAATGCCTGTCCGACGGCTCCGCATACAGCGGCATCAACAGAGACGATTGCGGTCTCAGGAAATTCCACCTAGAAGGCCCGTCCTGCCGGTTGGCGGATGTGGCGGAACTGGTAGACGCACCAGATTTAGGTTCTGGCGCCGAGAGGCGTGGAGGTTCGAGTCCTCTCATCCGCACCAAGGTCTTTCAGACCATGGACCCAAAGAAAAAAGGCCCCGGAGCGATCCGGGGCCTTTCTGCTTTTAGCGGATCGGAGGGACGGGCGGCGGAGGCGCGTCGTCGTCCGTTTCGTGAATCTCGGTCAGACCGCGTCCGACGTGGCTCTTGCGATAGCCATAGGCGAAATAGACCAGCAGGCCGATGGCGCCCCAGATCGGCAGAACCAGCTGTGATTCCGTCGGCAGGTTGAAGAACAGGCCCAGGGTGCCGATCACCGCCAAAGGCGCGATGACCCAGATCAGCGGCGTCCGGAACGGGCGGTGACGCTCAGGCTGCGTCACGCGCAGGATCATCACCGCGATCGCCACCATGAAGAAGGCGAACAGGGTGCCGGAGTTGGAGATGTCGGCCAGCTTACCCACCGGCAGGAAGGCGGCGAAGATGGCCACCGCGACGCCGGTGATCATCGTCACGATATGCGGCGTCTTCCACTTGGGGTGGATGGTCGCCAGGAAGCCAGGCAGCAGGCCGTCGCGCGCCATCACGAAGAAGATGCGGGTCTGACCGAACAGCATGATCAGGATGACCGAAGGCAGGGCCAGGAAGGCGGCGATGCCGATGAAGTCGCCGATACGCTCATGACCGACGACGCGCAGGACGTGGGCCAGGGCTTCGCGCGAGCAGACCAGCGGCTCCTGCAGCGACGAATAGGTCGCGCACTGAGCGGCCAGGGCCGACGAACCGGCGTGCAGAACCTCGCCGCCAGCGCCGACCAGGGGCTGGGCGCCGATGGCGCCGATCGCACCCGCTGCGACCAGCAGGTAGAAGATGGTGCAGATGCCCAGCGAAGCGATCAGACCGATGGGCACGTTGCGTTGCGGGTTCTTGGTCTCTTCCGCCGCCGTCGAGACGGCGTCGAAGCCGACATAGGCGAAGAAGATCGAGGCCGCGGCTCCGACGACGCCCAGTCCGGCCCCATGACCATCGCCGAACCAGCCGTTCGGCGTGAAGGGCGTGAAGTTGGCGCCTTTCAGGACCGGCAGGGTCAGAACGATGAAGACCGTCAGGGCGGTGACCTTGATGGCGACCAGAACGGCGTTGACGCGCGCGCTCTCGCTGGTGCCGATCATCAGCAGGCCGGTGATCAGCAGGGCGATCAGCAGGGCGGGCAGGTTTACGACGCCGCCGGCGTAGGGGCCGACGGATAAGGCATGGGGCAGTGATATGCCCCAACTCTGCAATAGGCCGATGAAATAGCCGGACCAGCCGACGGACACCGCCGAGGCCGCCACGGCGTATTCTAGGATCAGCGCCCAGCCGACCATCCAGGCCAGCAACTCACCCATTACCGCATAGGTGTAGGTGTAGGCGGAGCCGGAAACCGGCACCATCGAAGCGATCTCTGAATAGCAAAGCGCCGCCACGGCACAGACCGCAGCGGCGATGACGAAGCTCCACATCATGCCGGGTCCGGCCTTCTGGGCCGCTTCCGACGTCAATACGAAGATCCCGGTGCCGATGATCGCGCCCACGCCCAGCAAGGTCAGCTGAACGGGGCCGAGGCTCCGGGTTAGCGATTTTTTCTCCGCGGATGCGAGGATCGCATCCAACGATTTAACGCGCCACATTTAGATATTCCCCACGATTACTGGCAGCCCCTCGACTGCTTTGGGGCGGACGCTAGCGATGGAAAGGGCCGCGCGCAACGCGCATGACGAGGTGGTTAAGGCGAGACGACGCTTTCGTGATCGCACCGCGTCGCGCTAGAGCCGCCTGATGTTGCCGATCCACGCCGTGCTCGAACCGCTGAAAGCCGCCCTTGCCGACGGGAATACAGCCGTGCTGGCGGCCCCGCCGGGGGCGGGAAAGACCACGGTCGTGCCTCTGGCCTTGCTGGATCAGCCCTGGCTGGGCGACGGCAAGGTGCTGGTGCTGGAGCCGCGCCGGATTGCCGCACGCGCCGCAGCGGACCGCATGGCTCAGACCCGGGGCGAACAGGCAGGCGGCACTGTCGGCTATCGCACACGCCTGCAAAGCCGGATCGGCCCGAAGACGCGAATCGAGGTCATCACCGAAGGCGTCTTCACACGGATGATCCTGGATGATCCCTCGCTGGAAGGCGTGGGCGCGGTGCTGTTCGATGAATTCCACGAACGCAGTCTGGACGCCGACCTGGGGCTGGCGTTGGCGCGTGAGACGCAAGGGGTGCTTCGTGACGACCTGCGGCTGTTGGTCATGTCTGCGACGCTGGACGTGCTCGGGGTGTCGCGGCTGCTGGACGGCGCGCCGGTGATCGAGGCTGAAGGCCGGGCGTTTCCGGTCGAGACCCGATACCTGGGGCGCAATGCAGCCGAGCGCTTCGACGAGGCGATGGCGCGGGCCTGTCTGACGGCGCTGGGGGAGGAGACAGGCTCGGTGTTGGGCTTCCTGCCAGGGCAGGGCGAAATCCACCGTGTCGCGCGCCTGGTGAAGGAGCGGCTGCGGCTGCCGAACGTCGATGTGGTTCCGCTGTACGGCGGTCTGGATCGGGTGGAGCAGGACCGGGCCATCGAACCAGCGGAACCGGGGCGGCGCAAGCTGGTGCTGGCGACCTCGGTGGCGGAAACCAGCCTGACGATTGAAGGCGTGCGGGTCGTGGTGGACGGCGGCCTGTCGCGCGTGCCGCGTTTCGAGCCGTCCAGCGGCTTGACCCGGCTGGCGACGGTCAAGGTCAGCCGGTCGTCGGCGGAACAGAGGCGCGGGCGCGCCGGTCGGACCGAGCCGGGCGTCTGCTATCGCCTGTGGGACGAGGAACAGACGCGGGGTCTGGTCCCGCATCAGCGGCCTGAGATCCAAGAGGCCGACCTGACCAGTCTGGCGCTGGATCTGGCGCGGTGGGGCGCGCGGTCGGTCGAGGGGCTGGCCCTGCTGGACCCGCCGCCAATGGGGGCGATGGCCGAGGCGCGGAAGGTGCTGACGCGGCTGGGTGCGCTGGACGCTGAGGGCGGCCTGTCGGCGCATGGGCGGCGGCTGACGCGGATACCGCTGTCGCCACGCCTGGCGCACATGGTCGCGGTGGCGTCCGATGCTGGCGACGCCATGACGGGCGCGCAGATTGCAGCGGTGCTGAGCGAGCCGGGCCTAGGCGGAGCGGGTGTTGATCTGGCGGACCGTCTGGTCGGGCTGGAGCGGGATCGGTCGCCGCGCGCGCGTGATGCGATGAAGCTGGCGGATCGCTGGGCCAGGGCGGCGGGCGGCGGGTCGGGCAAGGCGGTCGAGCCGGGGTTGTTGCTGGCCGAAGCCTTCCCCGAACGGATCGCCAAGGCGCGCGGCAAGACGGGCGAACTGCTGCTGGCCAGCGGGCGCGGGGCCATGCTGGAGCCCACGGATCATCTGGCGCGTGAAACCTGGCTGGCGGTGGCGGAACTGGGCGGCGGGGACGCGCGCGATCGGGTGCGGCTGGCGGCGGCGCTGGACGGATCGAGGATCGAGGCGGACCTGGGTCGGTTGATCGAGGTCGAGGACCGACTGGTCAAAGAGCCGTCGGGGCGAATGGTTATCCGCCGTGCGCGCAAGATCGGCGCCATCGTTCTCGATGAAAAAGTGGTCGGCGCCCCGGACGCCAAGGCGATGGCCGGCGCCTTGCGCGCCGAGGTCGAGGCGTTGGGTCTGGGCGTTCTGAAATGGGGCGAGCAGGCGGGAGGGCTGCGCGCGCGGCTGGCGTTCCTGCATGGGCTGGACGCCGCCTGGCCGGACATGTCGGATGCGGCCCTGCTGGCGGCGGCGGATGAATGGCTGTGGCCGCTGCTGGAGGGCGCCAAGTCGCTGGAGGCCATCGGCGACGGGCGGCTGGCCGACGCCCTGCGCGGACTGATCCCTTGGGATTTGCAGCGGAAGCTGGATGAACTGGCCCCGACACGGTTGACGACGCCGTTGGGATCGGCGGGCATCGACTATGGCGCCGAGGGCGGGCCGCGCGTCGAGATCCGGGTGCAGGAGCTGTTCGGCGTGACCACCCATCCGACTGTGGGCGGCGGGCGGGTGGCGCTGACCCTGTCGCTGTTGTCGCCCGCGCGGCGGCCGGTGCAGGTGACCAAGGACCTGCCGGGGTTCTGGGCTGGATCATGGGCGGGCGTGCGGGCGGATATGCGGGGCCGCTATCCGCGCCATCCGTGGCCGGAAAATCCGGCTGAGGCCCAGGCGACCAACCGGGCCAAGCCGTGCGGAACCTGATGGCGGGTTGACGCGAACCGGGGATCGCAGCATTGCCGTTGCGTTGAATCAGGACAAGCCCGTGTCAGACGCCAAGAAAGTTTCGCCAACCGCCCGGAATGGGCGCGTTCTTTTCGCCAGCCTGATCGGCACGACGATCGAGTTCTACGACTTCTACATCTACGCCACGGCGGCGGTGCTGGTGTTTCCGCGCCTGTTCTTCCCCGGCGGCGACCCGACCACGGCCATGCTGTCGTCGTTCGCGACCTTCTCCATCGCCTTCTTCGCGCGGCCCATCGGTGCGTTGGCGTTCGGCCATTTCGGCGACAAGGTGGGACGCAAGGCCACGCTGGTCGCGGCTCTGATGACCATGGGCCTGTCGACGGTCGCCATCGGGGTTCTGCCGACCCACGAGTCGGTCGGCATCGTCGCGCCGCTGCTGCTGGCGCTGTGCCGGTTCGGTCAGGGTCTGGGTCTGGGCGGCGAGTGGGGCGGAGCGGTGCTGCTGGCCACCGAGAACGCACCTCCGGGCAAGAAGGCCTGGTTCGGCATGTTCCCGCAGTTGGGCGCGCCCATCGGCTTCATCCTGTCGACCGCCTCCTTCATCATTCTGACCTCGACTATGAGCGAGGGCGCGTTCGAGACCTGGGGCTGGCGCATTCCGTTCATCGCCAGCGCGCTTCTGGTGTTCGTCGGCTTGTGGGTCCGACTGAAGATCACCGAGACGCCGGAGTTCCAGAAGGTCGTCGACCGGCATGAGCGGGTGAAGGCGCCCGCCGTGACCCTGTTCGCCAACCACAAGGCGGCGCTGGTGCTGGGCACGTTCAGCGGCGTAACGACCTTTACGCTCTTCTATCTGATGACGGTCTTCGCCCTGGGCTGGGCGACGACGGGCATGGGTCTGGCGCGGGCCGACGTGCTGCCGATCCAGTTGATCGGGGTGCTGTTCTTCGCCGCCTTCATCCCCGTGACCGCGCTGCTGGCTGACAGGTACGGACAGGTGAAGGTGCTGATCTGGTCGTCGGTCGGGATCGGCCTGTTCGGGATGCTGTTCGCCCCGCTGTTCGGCCTGGGCCTGACGGGCCTGCTGATCTTCTTCGCCCTGGGTTTCGGCCTGATGGGCTGCACCTACGGACCGATTGGAGCCGCGATGGCGCGGCCGTTCCCGACGACGGTCCGCTATACGGGCGCGTCGATGGCCTTCAACCTGGCGGGCATCATCGGTGCGTCGCTGGCGCCCTTCATCGCCATGAAGCTGGCGACGACGTTCGGGCCGGTGGCGGTCGGCGGTTATCTGGCCGGCTCCGCCGTGATCAGCATTCTGGCCCTGTGGATGCTGGGCCGGGTGGCGCCGGAGACGGAGCTTTAGGCTTCGTCGGTCGCCGCATAGACCATGATCCCGGTGGCGATGGCCAGGTTCAGGCTGTCGGCCCGGCCGCGCATCGGGATCTTGACGTTGACGTCACAGGCGGCGGCCAGTTGGTCGGTCAGGCCGGCCTGTTCGTTGCCCATCAGGATGAGCGACGGCTTCTGCATCACCGCCGAGCGATGGCTGACCGTGGCGTCCAGGCGCGTGCCGACGACGCTGCCGGGCCAGGACTGGCGCCACGCCACAAAGGCTTCCGGCGTTGTCTTGGTGATCGACACGGCGAAGACCGAGCCCATGGTCGCGCGCACGGCCTCGACCGAATAGGGATCGACGCAATCCCCGATCAGGATGACCCCGCCGCAGCCCGCAGCGTCCGCCGTGCGGATGATGGTGCCCAGATTGCCCGGATCACGCACCTGCTCCAGCGCGACCCAGCAGGGGGCCGAGGCGGGGTTCAGGCTGTCCAGGGGCGCATAGGCCTGTTCGAACACGCCCAGCACCGTCTGCGGATTGTCGCGGCGGCTGATCTTTTCCAGGATGGCGTGGGTGACGATGATGATGTCGCCGCCCGCCTTGCGGGTTTCGGTCTTGGCGCGATCCAGCAACGGATGCGGGCGTGCGTCTTCGCCGACCAGCAGCATTTTCGGCGCGCGACCCTGATCCAGCGCCTCGCCGATGAACTTTAGACCCTCGGCCAGGAAGGTCCCGGTCAGGTCGCGTTCCTTGCGCATGTGCAGCGCCCGGACGGACTTGATGGTGTCGTTCGTCAGCGAGGTGATGACGCGGTATTCTTCGCGAACGCTCATTTGCTCCACCGCGCAAAGAAGGACAGGCCGATGGCGCGGGCGTCCGGGCCGTCTTCGGACAGGGCCAGTTCGCCCCAGTCGATGCGCCCGCCGCGATCCTGGGTCGCCTCGGCCATCAGGTGCGCCAGCGACAGACCGGACACGCGGGCGGCGTAGGCGTTCAGCAACAGGAAGTCGGCATCGTCGGCCAGAAGCGCGGCGCAGTCCTTCAGCAGGACGGGCATGTCCTCGAACAGGCGCCAGACCTCGCCCGTCGGCCCGCGGCCGTATTTGGGCGGGTCCAGGATGACGCCGTCGTATTTGGAGCCTCGACGAACCTCGCGCGCCGCATATTTGCGGGCGTCCTCGACGATCCAGCGGATCGGATGTTGGGCCAGGCCGGACTGTTCGGCGTTCTCGCGGGCGTAGTTGACGGACTTCTTGGAGGCGTCGACGTGGGTGACCTCGGCGCCAGCCGCAGCGGCGGCCAGGCTGGCCACGCCGGTATAGCCGAACAGGTTCAGCAGTTTGGGCGCGCGGCCCTGCGATTGCGAGAAGCTGCGCACCCGCGCATCCAGCCACTCCCAGTTGGCGGCCTGTTCAGGGAAGAAGGCCAGGTGACGGAAGGGAGTGAAGCGGCCCGTGAACTTCACGTCTCGCCATTTCAGGGGGAAGGCGTCGACAGGGCCATGCTTGTCGAACTTCCAGCGGCCGGAATCCTCTTCTTCCTGCTGCGGATCGAAGAGGGCGGTGGCGGCCTCAAAGGCGGCGGGATCGCGCGGCGACCAGAAACACTGCGGCTCGGGCCGAACGACGGTGTAGCGGCCATAGCGTTCCAGCTTCTTGCCGTCGCCGCTGTCCAGCAGGGCGTAGTCGGACCAGCCGCGGGTCACGAGCGTTTCGGGGGTCTTGGAAAGGACGGGAGCCATCGTCGGGCTGATAGGCGCTCAGGCCGCCTCGCGTCCAGCGTCCATCGCATCAGAGGCGCCGTGTTCGGCGTCGTGCTGGGTCTTGTCCCAGACATAGGGTTCGACAATCAGCCGCCAGAAGGCGTGCACGAAGGCGAGGCTGAGCAGGGACCAGTAGGCGGGCGCCGACAGCATGTCCGTCAGCCCGTATCGCAAGCCTGCACGCCGGGCGCCGACCGCACAGGTCATCATGGCGGCGATGACGCCCAGGCTCAGCACGCTGATGACGACAATCGGCGTGGCGGGCGTGATCCCGGCATGAACCCCGATCAGGACGGCGGACGCCAGCCAGGCCAGGGTCGGGGCATGGGCGCCGGCCGAGACGATTGCGGCGCCGAGCGTCATCAGCAGGGACACCAGCCCGCGTCGTCCCAACTGCAGAGGCGAACGGGTGTGGACGCCCCAGTAGCCCTTCAGCCAGCGGGTGCGTTGCGGCAGCCAACGCTCCAGCGCGCCCGGCGGCGTCTCCCATGTCGGGGCGTCGATCACCCCCATCCCCCAGCCCGCCGACCAGAGCCGGAACCCGAGATCGGCGTCCTCGGTGACATTATGCGCGTCCCACCCGCCGACACCGCGCAGAGCGGAGGTGCGGACATGATTGCTGGTGCCGCCCAGGGGGAAGGGCAGGCCAAGCCGCGCCATGCCGGGCAGGGTCACCTCAAACAGGGCGGCGTATTCAAAGGCGAACTGCCGGTCCAGGAAGCGTGAGGGGCTGGGCGCTTTATCTATGCGGCGGATGCGAAGAGGGGCCTGCAGACAACCCAGTTTGGGGTCGGCGGCGAACCGGGCTGCTGACTGACGGAGCTGCTGAGGATCGGGTTCGTCCTCGGCGTCATAGATGGTCAGCAATTCGCCCTTCGCCTGGGACAGGGCGTGGTTCAGCGCGCGCGGCTTGGTCTGGGGCGATCCGGGCGGGACAATGATGATCTTCAGCCATGACGGTTTAGGTGTGGCCATGGCGACGTCGATGGTCGCCTGATCGTGGGCTTCCAACACCAGGAAGCCTTCCAGTCGATTACGGGGATAGTCGATGCGCGACAGGTTCGAGATCAGGCGCGGCGTCACCGCCGCCTCATCATGCAAGGCCGCCAGGATCGTATAGCGCGGCCACCGAGCAGGCGTGGGAGCCCTGTGGTGCGGCGCAAGGCTGGCGACGACGAGCACGAAGCGCCACGCCGCCGCAATCAGAAACCCGACGGCAATGACACAGGAAAGACAGAAAAGCGTCAGGGCGGGACGGAGAACAAGGCCGAGGGCCACAACCCCCGCTATCAAGGCGATGAGGAGCCACTGGGCGCGCGTCGGCCCGATCCTGTCGGCGCATTGGCGTCCTTCGCTGGTCGCGTCCATTATTCCGCCCTCCAGTTCGCATACAACCTCAAAGCGCGCGTCCGTCAACCGGATGCGTCGCTGCTGTTGGCGCCGCGTCGCGATTGTCGCTATGCAGGACGTTGCTGAACCGGAGTCTTCGTTTGTCCGCCGTGTCGACCTCTTCGCGCTCAAATCGAAAGCCCAAGGGGGAGGGCCATTCCCGCCGTGGCGAGATCCTGGCCGCCGCCGAACGCATCTTTGTCGAGTTCGGCTATGAGGGCGCCACCATCCGCAAGATCGCGGAGGAAGTCGGCCTGTCCTCGACCGCGCTCTACATGCATTTCGCCGACAAGGGCGAAATCCTGCAGGAAATCTGCCGCGTCGCCTTTGAGGAGCTGATCGCCTCCACCGAAAACCTGGCGTCGGAGGACGGGCCGCCGGAAGTGCGTCTGCGCGGGATGATCGACGCCTATGTCGATTTCGGATTCGCCAATCCCAACGCCTATCGCCTGATCTATCTAACGCGTCCGGTTGAGGCGCGCGACGGCGCACAGACCCTGGCGCAGGAACTGGGCTTCAACGTCTTCGTCGCCTTCGAAGCCGTCGTGGCGGAAACGGTGGCGTCTGGTCGGATGAGCGGCGAACCGCGCGCCATCGCCCAGTCGATCTGGGCCGCCGCGCACGGGGTGGTGTCGTTGATTATCACCAAGACCTATTTTCCATGGGCGGATCGTCAGCTGGTGGTCGATACGACCCTGGACGCCGTGTTCACTGGGCTGCTGAAACCGTGAGACGGCTGCTGGCCGCCGGCTTGGCCACGGGTTTGGCGGTTTTGGCGGCGGGGCAGGCGAATGCCCGTCCATTGCGGATCATGGCGCTTGATCAGTGCGCGGATCAATATGTTCTGGCTTTGGCGCCGGACGCCGAACTGGCCCTGTCGCCGCGCGCCGACGATCCCGATTCCTGGATGAGGCGTCAGGCCGCGGGCCATCTCCAGGTGCGCCCGACGCTGGAGGCCGCCATCGGGTTCCAGCCCGATGTGGTGGTGCGCTACTGGGGCGGGGAGCCGCGTCTGCTGGCCGCACTGGAAAAGCGCGGGACACGGGTTCTGAACATCGAAGACGCCACCGACTTTGACGGGATCAGCGCCGATATCCGCAACGTCGCCGCCGGTTTGGGCCAGGTCGAGCGCGGGCGTCGTCTGGAGCAGGCGATGCGGGACAAGCTGGCGGCGGCGGTGCCCCAGGCCGCGGCGACGCGTCCGGGCGCGGTCTATCTGACAGCGGGCGGGTTCACGGCGGGCGCGGGCACTCTGGTCGACGCCATGATGCGGGCGGCGGGGTTCGACAATCTGACCGAAAAGCCGGGTTTCGGCGCATACAGCGTCGAGCGGATCGCCATGCATCCGCCGATGCGGTTCGTGCTGGGCTTCTTTGACATGCTGCGATCCGACTGGCGCGGGCCGGGGCGTCATCCGGTGGTGTGGCGCGCGGCCCAGGGCAAGACGGCGGCGCAGCTGCCTGCGGCGGTGCTGACCTGTCCGGCGTGGTTTGCAGCGGACGGCGTGGCGATCATGGCGAAGGGGCGGTCATGAGCCGGACGGTGCGGCTGTGTCTTGGCCTGGGGCTGTGCGTGATCGCCGCCCTGGCGCTGGCGATCCTGATTGGCGAAACCGGCTTTGATCGGGCGCAATATGCGGCGGGCTTTGGTGATCCGACGTCCGGGCCGTGGGAGGTCCTGTGGCAGGTGCGAGCGCCGAGGGCGGTCTGCGCCCTGGCCGTCGGGGCGGCGTTGGGTCTGGCGGGCGCGGTGATGCAGGGGCTGTTGCGCAATCCGCTGGCGGACCCCGGCGTGCTGGGCGTGTCGGCGACGGCGGCGCTGGGCGCAGCCCTTGCTATTGTCATGGGGGCGGCTGCGGTTCCCGGGCTGGTCGAGGTTTCGGCCCTGATCGGCGCAGGACTGGCCGGGGCCATGCTGATCGCCGCCTCCAGCGCCATGCGCGCGCCGGAAGCCCTGAT
Source organism: Brevundimonas nasdae (assembly GCF_019395145.1). Classification (NCBI taxonomy): domain Bacteria; kingdom Pseudomonadati; phylum Pseudomonadota; class Alphaproteobacteria; order Caulobacterales; family Caulobacteraceae; genus Brevundimonas; species Brevundimonas nasdae. The sequence continues at coordinate 1,103,031 of NZ_CP080034.1, read as the reverse complement.
CCTGTTCGGGGTGGCCCTGTCCAGTTTCGCAGGCGCATTGACGGCGCTGATCTTCAACCTGTCGCCGTCGCCGATTGCGCAGGCAGAGGTGATGTCGTGGCTGCTGGGATCGGTGCAGAACCGCAGCTGGGTCGATCTGGCCTGGGTGACGCCTGCCGTTCTGGTGTCGGCGGTGTTCTCCGTTCTGGCCTCGCCGGGCCTGAAGATGCTGACCCTCGGCGAAGAAGGGGCGGCAGCGTCGGGCCTGTCGATGGGGCGGTTGCGGGCGTTCGCACTGATCGCGGCGGCGCTGGCGACCGGGGCGGCGGTGGCTGTGGCGGGGGTGATCGGGTTCGTGGGTCTGGCGGCGCCCCATCTGGTGCGGGCGGCGGTGCGAGGCGATGCGGGCCGGATATTGGCGCCGTCGGCCCTGGCGGGTGGGCTGATGCTGGTGATCGCAGACCTGTTGGCGCGGCTGACGCCGACGGATCAGGAACTGAAGCTGGGCGTCTTCACCGCCCTGATCGGCGCGCCTCTGTTTGCGTTGATTGCTTGGCGCGCCGCGCGGGAGTGGCGGCTGTGAACCTGCTGTCGCTGGAGAAGGTGAGCGCACGTCTGGGCAAACAGGCAGTGCTGAGCGGCGTCGACCTGACGGTCGGGGCGGGCGAGGTGGTGGCCCTTTGCGGACCCAATGGCGCGGGCAAGAGCAGCGCCATCCGCGCGGCGGTCGGGCTGGCGCCGCTGACGGGCGGCGCGGTGCGGCTGGACGGTGATGATCTGCGTGGACTGTCGCATCGCCAGCGCGCCGAGCGGGTCGCCTATCTGCCGCAGGAGCGGCGGATCGCCTGGAACCTGCCTGCGTTCGAGGTGGCGGCGCTGGGCGCGCCCTTCCTGTCGGGCGGTGACGCCATGGCTCGTGCCGAGGCCGCTCTGATCGAGGTCGGGGCGGGGCATCTGATCGACCGGGGCGTGGCGGATATGTCGGGGGGCGAGCGGGCGCGGGTGCTGCTGGCGCGGGCTCTGGTCGTCGGTGCGCCGTTGCTGCTGGCTGATGAACCGATTGCAGGTCTGGACCCGGATGCACAACGGCTGGTTCTGGAACGGCTGAGGGCCCGGGCCGATGCGGGGGCGGGCGTTCTGGTCAGCCTGCACGACCTGACGCTGGCGGCGGGGTTCGCGGATCGCGTCGTGGTGCTGGATCAAGGCCGGGTGATCGCGCAGGGCGCGCCGATAGAGGCCCTGTCCCCCACCGTCCTGCGTTCGGTGTTCGGGCTGGACGGGGAATGGATCGAGGCGCCCAACGGGCCGCTGCTGGCGGCCCGCCGGGCTTAGGTCTTAGTTGCTGCCTGCGTAGGGGCGCGGACCGGCGGCGGTGCCGCGCGCGATGTCAGCGGACGGCGTCAGGGGGGCCGTGCCGCCGTTCAGGCGGGCCTTGTACACCGCCATATTCTCCATCACCCGCATCATGTAGTTGCGCGTCTCGGTGAAGGGCGCGCATTCGATGAAGTCGATGGTGGCGTTGACGTCGCCGCGGGGATCACCGCAGCGCGCAATCCACTGGCTCGGACGGGCCGGACCGGCGTTGTAGCCCACCGTCGCCAGCAGCATGGAGCCGTTGTTCGACGCCATCAGCTCGCCAAGGTGATAGCTGCCCAGGGTCATGTTGTAGTCGGGATCCCACAGGCGGTCGGGCGAATAGCCCATGCCCAGACGGCGGGCGACCCCGGCCGCCGTGGCGGGCAGGAACTGCATCATGCCGCGCGCATCGGCGTGAGAGCGGGCGCGCGGGTCGAAGCTGGATTCCTGGCGCGTGATGGCCTGGGTGAATTCCAGCGGCGCGGCGCCTGCGACCTGGGGCGGGATGCGGACGGGGTACATGCGTTCGGGCATGACGAAGCCGCGCTGGCTGGCCGCGCGGCCCACCATCATGGCGGTGAAGTCTTCGCCATAGCTGCGCGACAGGTCCATCAGCTGGGCCAGGCCCTCGATAGTCGGCAGGTCGTCATCCAGCTTGTAGGCGAAGACCCGCAGCAGGGTGGTTTCGCCCGTTTCGCCCAGAATGCGGGTCGCGCGCACGACCTCATTGCCTTCGAACGCAGCGATGTCGGCCTGGGTCGGAGCCGGTTCTCCGGGCAGTTGCAGCGTGGTCAGACCGGCCTTTTCAGCCGCCAGCTGGCCATAGAAGGTCTGCCAGTGCTGGGCGCCGCTGCGGTAATAGTTCTGGGCGGCCTGACGCTCGCCGCGCGCCTCTGCGGCCCGGCCCAGCCAGTAGAAGGCGCGACCCTGTGTGATGGGAGTCGAAGAGGCGCTGCGCAGGGCCTCGAAATGACGGGCCGCCACCTCGGGCCGGTTCAGCTTGGTCAGCGCGACCCAACCGGCGAAGAACTCGGCGTCCACCATCCGGTCGCCCGAGGTGAAGCCGTGGCCGTTCATGGCGTCATAGGCGGCCTGCCAGTTGTTCCGTTGCAGGGCGTCGAGGAAATAGTTGCGCCGCTCGGTCCACAGGGTGTTGTCGCCCGTCGTGTGGGCCGGCGCAGGCGGTAGGCTGGCCAGCAGGGGGAAGGCCTCCAGCTGGCGGTTCTGCGAACGCAGGATGCGAACCCGCTCCAGCACCACGGCGGGATCATTCGCCTGGGCGGGCGACAGGCCGGCGACCACGGCGTCGGGGCTGTAGGCGCTGCGCAGGTTCATGACTGTATTGGCGATGAAAGCCCGCTCCGGCGACACCAGCGCGACCATCGAACGTGTCGCAGGGCCGTGCGGGCCAAGCAGCAGCATGTTCAGGCGCGTCTCGTGGTCCGCAGGGGACAGCCAAGAGCTCCAGCGCGACAGGATGCGGCTTTGGGGGGCGTCGTCGAAGGACTGGGTGCGCCACCAGTCGCGAATCAGATCCCGCGCCTGGCTCTGGCGTCCGCGCTGCTCCAGCGCCGAAGCATAGGCGATGGCGCCCTCTACGGTTGTCGGCGGGCTGTCGGCGAACAGGGCCAGGGCCGCGTCCGGACCGGCGCCGGAACGATCCAGCGCCTTTTCCGTGGCGATACGGCGTGATTCGGCGCGCGGCCATCCGGCCATGGTCGTCTGGGTCTGCGCCAGTTCCGAATAAGACAGCTGTTCGCCGGTCGTGTCGATCAGCGCCCATTGAACCAGCTTTCGGGCGGCGGGGTCGCTGATCTGGGACATGGCCGCCTGGGTCGCGCCGATGTTTCGCGCGCGGGCCGCCGCCAGACCCTGGCGGAAATAGGCTGTGTCCTGATCGTTCAGGACGCGACGGCCATGATAGGTCGACTGAGGCACGCTGACAGGCTGCACGGACGAGTAGGGCACCGGGCCGGAGGACACGTCCTGCGGGTTGGGTGCGAGCACTGCCAGGGCGGCCGCCAGACTTGTCGCAATCATGATCTGTCCTGTTCTCATTCAATCCGGTTGCGGCGAAGCCGCTGGCGACATAACTTCCCGCGCTCTGAAAAGGCTTTGGACATGTGTCCTTCGCCGCTCCCACGCAGGCTAGCTTAGTTCCATGAACGCCCCCTTGTTCAAGGGCGTGATCACCGCCCTGATCACACCTCTTCGTGACGGAAACGTGGACGAGGCCGCATTCGCCAAACTTCTTGAGCGCCAGATCGCCGCAGGGGTGCACGGCGTCGTGCCGATGGGCACGACGGGCGAGGGCGCCAGCATGGATCTGGACGAGCACAAGCATGTCATCGAACTGTGCGTGCGGCTGGCGGCGGGGCGCGTCAGCGTCATCGCCGGGACGGGTTCGCCCTACACCAAGGAAGCCATTGACTTGACCCGCCATGCCAAGACTGTGGGCGCGGACGGGGCGTTGGTGGTCACGCCCTATTACATCCGCCCGTCGCAGGCGGGCATGGCTGCGCATTTCGAGGCCATCGCCGACGCCGTCCAACTGCCGATCCTGCTCTATAACGTGCCGGGACGGACGGGGGTTGATCTGGCCAACGAAACCGTGGCCCGCCTAGCCGAACATCCGAATATCGTCGGCATCAAGGACGCCACCGGCGACATGAGCCGCGTCAGCTGGATGCGCACAAACATCGATGGCCAGTTCGACCTGATCTCGGGCGATGACCTGAGCTATCTGGGCTATCACGCCACGGGCGGGGTCGGTCTGATCTCGGTGGCGTCAAATGTTGCGCCCGAAGCCATGGTCGCCCTGCACAATGCCGCTGCGGCGGGCGACTACGCCACGGCCCGCACCTGGCAGGACCGGCTGATAGGACTGGGCAAGGCGCTGTTCCTGGACAATTCGCCCGCGCCGACCAAGTACGCCCTGGCCAAGCTGGGCCTGTGCAATGAGGAGGCGCGCCTGCCGCTGTCGCCGACATCGGACGCCGTCAAGCCGATCATCGACCGAGCCATGGCGGAAGCGGGCGTGACCTAATGGCGCCGAAACCCCAGTCCAAATCCAAGCTGATCGCCGAGAACCGCCGCGCGCGGTTCGACTATTTCCTTGAGGACAATATCGAGGCCGGCATTCAGTTGCTGGGCACCGAGATCAAGGCGCTGCGCGACGGCCGGGCCAATATCGCCGAGAGCTATGCGGCGGTGGAGGGGCGCGAGATCGTGCTGATCAACGCCGACATCCCGCCGTACAAACAGGCTTATCGCTTCAACCACGAGCCGCGCCGCCCGCGTAAGCTGCTGCTGCACAGAAAGCAGATCGACCGGCTGATCGGCGCCGTCCAGCGCGACGGCCAGACGATCATTCCGCTGAAGCTCTACCTGAACGATGCGGGCAAGGCGAAGCTGGAGATCGCCCTGGCCAAGGGCAAGAAACTGCACGACAAGCGTGAAGCCTCCGCCGAACGCGACTGGCAGCGCGACAAGGCGCGCCTGATGCGGGACAAGGGCTGACGCCTTCGCCCGCGCCGTCGGCCCTAGGCGGCGATCAAAGCCTTGGCGCGTTCGAAGATGGCTTCGAACATCTCGGGCGTCAGGCGGCCTGTGTTCGTGTTCAGGCGCGAGCAGTGATAGGAATTCAGGATCACATAGCCGCCCGCTTGCCCCTCCGCGCCGTGACCGGCGGGCATGGCCGTGCCGGGGCGTCCGAAGGCCTTTAGGATGTTTCGACGGGAAACGTCGCCCAGGGTCACGATGACCTTCAGATTGGGCAACAGCTTCAGCCGGTCGATCAGGAAGGGCCGACAGGTCGTTTCTTCGATGGGCAGGGGCTTGTTGCCGGGCGGTGCGCAGCGGACCGCATTGGTGATCATGCAGTCCGTCAGCGTCAGGTCGTCATGGCCGTCCGGGTCATAGGTCCCGTGCGCGAAGCCGGTCTTCTTCAATGTGTCATACAGCAGCCAGCCTGCGTGGTCGCCGGTGAAGGGACGGCCTGTGCGGTTCGCGCCTGTGCGGCCCGGCGCCAGACCCGCGATCAGCAGCCGTGCGTTGGGATCGCCGAACGACGGGGCAGGGCCGTTCCACCAGTCGGGATCCTTGCGCGCATTCTCGTGGCGGTATTCAACCAGGCGCGGGCACAGCGGACAGTCGCGCGCAGGCTCCGGCGTCAGGCTCATTGTCCGCCGCCGCTCTTGGGGCGTCCGAACTCGCTCATCAGGTCATTGAGGTCCAGGAAGGCGTCGGCCTGACGGCGCAGTTCGTCAGCGATGTGCGGCGGCTGGGTCTTTTGGGTCGAGATGACGGTGACGCGCACGCCCTTGGCCTGGATCGACTGGACCGCGCGGCGGAAATCCCCATCCCCGGAGAAGAGGACGATGTGGTCCAGCGCGGGCGCCAGCTCCATCATGTCCACCGCGATCTCGATGTCCATATTGCCCTTGATGCGGCTGTGGCCCTGGCCATCGGTGAAACGTTTCACCGGCTTGGTGACGACCGAGAAGCCGTTGTAGTCGAGCCAGTCGATCAGCGGCTTGACCGGCGAGAATTCTTCGCCCTCGACGATGGCCGTGTAATAATAGGCGCGTGTCAGAATGGACTTGGCCCGGAACCAGTCCAGCATCCGCTTGAAGTCCAGATCGTGCTGCAGGGCGCGGGCGGCGGAATAGAGGTTCGAGCCGTCGATGAAGATCGCCAGCCGGTCGGTGGAATGAAACATGGTCGAAGCCGTCAATAGGAATGAAGAAAATGGCGTCCGCGCCGACGCTCGGATCGACGTGGGAATCGATGAGACGCTGAACCTGAACGACGCAGTCATCGTGGCGCTGGGCTGCAATGACAAGGGGGTGTGGCCGTCAAATGAAGCTGTGCTGGAAGCTTCACTGGCCAGATTCCGCAGCGAGGGCGTCGATGTGTTGGCGCGGTCGTCCTGGTGGCGTTCGATGGCCTGGCCCGATCCGCAGGACCCGCCCTTTCTGAACGGCGTGGTGATTGTCCGCACGGAGCACGATCCCCACGCATTGATGGCGACGCTGGGCCGGATCGAGGACGCCTTCGGACGTGAACGCTCCACCCGCAACGCGCCGCGCACCCTGGACCTGGACTTGGTGGCCTATGGGCGGCTGAGCGGCGATCTGGACGGGCTGATCCTGCCGCATCCGCGCGCGGCGGACCGCCTGTTCGTCATGGGGCCGGTTGCGCAGATCGCGCCGGAGTGGGTGCATCCGGTCAATGGCCAGACGGCGGCGAATCTGGCGCAGACGGCGTCAGTGGGGCGGGATGCGCGCCCCATTCGTGCTGAGCCCGGGCAAGCCGACTGAGGCAACGCCCAACTTCCGCCCCTCTGGCGTTGCAAAACATAGCCCCTATCTGTATTTGACGCGGTTCTCCCCCGCGTTCGAGGAATTTCATGGCCCGCGTCACCGTCGAAGACTGCATCGAGAAGGTTCCGAACCGCTTTGGTCTGGTTCTGCTGGCCGGTCACCGCGCCCGCAGCATCGCCAACGGCGCCGCCCTGACCATCGACCGCGATAACGACAAGAACCCGGTCGTCGCCCTGCGCGAAATCGCAGACGACACTGTGGTGCCTGACGAACTGCGCGAAACCATCATCACCACGCTGCAACGCGTCGATGAGCGGACTGAAGCCGAGGACGAAGCTGAAGTCGTCGCCCTGCTGGCTGAGCCGCAACACATGAACATGGCCGAGGCCGAGCTGATCCGCGCGCTGCAAAGCGACCGCGACGGCGGTCAGGAGGAGCGCTACTGACGCAAGAGGCATCCTCAGGCGTCACTATCCTGCCGGCGCGGACCGAGACGGTTCCGCCGGCGCACCAAGGTGCGAACAAAAGCGAATCAAAGACCGCTGGCGAGGAAACTCCGGCGGTCAAACGCGCACCGATCCTGCGCCAGTTCGAGTTGATCGAGGCCGTTAAGGCCTATGACCCCACCGCCGACGAAGCGCTGCTGAACCGCGCCTACGTCTATGCGATGAAGATGCACGGCTCGCAGCTGCGGGCCTCGGGCGATCCCTATTTCGCCCACCCGATCCAGGTCGCGGGCATACTGACCGACTACAAGCTCGACACCGCCACCATCGTCACGGCCCTGCTGCATGACGTGGTCGAGGATACGTCTGCGACGCGCGACGACATTGCGGAGATGTTCGGCGAAGAGATCGCCGTGCTGGTCGAGGGCGTGACCAAGCTGTCGCGGCTGGAGCTGCAGGCCGAACATACGCGCCAGGCCGAGAACCTGCGCAAATTCATCCTGGCCATCAGCCGGGACGTGCGGGTGCTGCTGGTCAAGCTGGCCGACCGCCTGCACAACATGCGCACGCTTCAGTATGTGAAGCCGGAGAAGCGCGAGCGGATCAGCCGCGAGACGCTGGAGGTCTATGCGCCGCTGGGCCGCTCCATCGGCATCCACTCGATCGCGTCCGAGCTGGAAGAACTGGCCTTCACTCATCTGAACCCCACCGCCAAGACCGCCATCGAGCGGCGTCTGGAGGCGCTGAAGCTAGAGCATGGCCAGGCCATCGAAGGTGTCTCGGGCGAGGTCGAACGCGTCCTGTCAGAGGCGGGCGTCAAGGCGCGGGTCTTCGGTCGTCAGAAGACGCCCTATTCGATCTGGCGCAAACTGCAGCGCAAATCGGTCGGCTTCTCGTCGCTGTCGGACATCTACGGGTTCCGCGTCATCGTTGACGCCGAGGATGACTGTTACCGCGCCATGGGCGTGATCCACCGCGAATGGCCGATGGTGCCCGAGCGGTTCAAGGACTTCATTTCGACGCCCAAGTCGAACAACTATCGCTCGCTGCACACCACGGTCGTCGGCCCGCGCGGCCTGCGGATCGAAATGCAGATCCGCACCGAGTCGATGGACCGGGTCGCCGAGGACGGGGTTGCGGCCCACTGGCGCTACAAGAACCAGTCCTATGGCTTTGACCGTGAAGCGATGGAGAAGGGCGGGGGGCGCGACCCGCTGCAGAACCTGCGCCATCTGGTTCAGGTCATCGAGCACGGCGAAGGCGGCGAGGACTGGGTCGAACACGCCAAGCTGGAGATGTACCTGGACCAGGTCTTCGTCTTCACGCCCAAGGGCAAGCTGGTGACCCTGCCGCGCGGGGGGATGCCGCTGGACTTCGCCTATGCCGTTCATACCGAGGTCGGGGACACGGCGGTCGGGGTCAAGGTGAACGGCGAACTGAAGCCGATGCGCACCTCGCTGCAGAACGGTGACGTGGTGGAGATCATCCGCGGCGCCAAGCGCGAAGTGCCTGCCGACTGGCGCAGTCTGACGGTCACGGGCCGTGCGCGTTCGGCCATCCGCCGCCATATCCGCACGTCAGAGCGCGATGAGTTCGTCAAACTGGGCCGCGTCGCCCTGCAACAGACGCTGAGCCGGGTCGAGAAGACCCTGGCCGAGGTGTCGCTGAAGCCGGTTCTGGAGAACCTGGCGCTGACGGCGGAAGACGACCTGTTCGAGGAGCTGGGCCGGGGGCGCCTGTCGCCCAGTTCGGTCGCCGAAACCCTGTTCCCCTCGCTGAAGGGGCGGCTGATGGCCGGGCCCGAGAAGCAGCGGATCGAAGGCGGAACGGCGCGTCTGTTCGTGCGTGGCGGAGGGCTGACGCCCGGCGTCACCGTGCATTTCGGCCAGTGCTGCACCCCCGTGCCCGGCGACCGGATCGTCGGCATTCTGGAGCCCGAGAAGGGGCTGACGGTGCACACCATTGACTGCCAGACCCTGGCCGATTTCGCCGACGACGATTCCGTCTGGCACGATCTGCAATGGACGCCACAGGCCGAGACGGACGCCGTCGCCGCCGCCCGCATTCGCGCCACCATCCGCAATGCCCCCGGAGTGCTGGGACAGGTGACGACCCTGATCGGCGAGGCGGGCGGCAACATCATCAACCTGTCGATGGCGCACCGCCAGCAGGACTTTTTCGATGTCGACGTCGACGTCGAGGTCGAGGACGCCAAACACGCCACCATGATCATGGCGGCGCTGCGGGCCAATCCATCCGTTGATTCAGTAGACCGCGCACGGGGCTAATGACGCAAGACTTCACGCCGAACACCGCCCAGATGGCGTCGCCATCCTATCGCATGGCTGCTGTGGATCAGGACTTCGTGCTGAGCGATTCCATGCGCGGCGTGCGGTTCCTGATGGAGTACGCCAAGGCGGAAGAGGCCCTGCGGGCCTGGGGCGTGCGTTCGACCATTGTTGTGTTCGGCAGCGCGCGCATCCGTGAGGACCAGCCCTGGTACCAGACCGCGCGGGCCTTTGGGCGACTGGCGTCGGAGCGCGGCGGCGCGCTGCGCGGCAATGTCGGCGAGCCGCGAGACAATGTCATCGCCACCGGCGGCGGGCCCGGCATCATGGAGGCCGCCAATCGCGGTGCGACCGACATCGGCGCGCCGTCCGTCGGTTTCAATGTCACCCTACCGCACGAGCAGGCGCCGAACGCCTATTCGACGCCGGAACTGACCTTCCTGTTCCACTATTTCGCGATGCGGAAGATGCATCTGGCGATGCGCGCCAACGCCCTGGTGGTCTTCCCAGGCGGGTTCGGCACCTTCGACGAACTGTTTGAAATCCTGACCTTGCGCCAGACCAACAAGGCGCCCGCCGTGCCGATCGTGCTGGTGGACAAGGCCTATTGGACCTCGGTCATCGGTTTCGAAGCCTTGGTCGAGCATGGGATGATCGCGCGCGCGGACCTGGACCTGATTGGTTTTGCCGAGGACGCCGAAGGCATCTGGGCCGAACTGCTGTCGCGCGGCCTGCGCCCACACGAAAACATCGAGTGAGGCGACGCTAGAGGGTTCATTCGCGGGCGGTCAGGGTCTAAGGACGGCTTTTATGAACACCGAAGACGTACTCAACGAATTCCGCGACGCTGGCGCCCTGCGCGAAGGCCATTTCGTCCTGTCCTCCGGACTGCACAGCCCGGTCTTCCTGCAGAAGAACCTGGTCTTCATGGACGGCGCCCGCTGCGCGCGTCTGTGCAAGGCGCTGGCGGACAAGATCGTCGCCACGGTCGGGCCTGTGGACGCCGCCATCTCGCCCGCCGTCGGGGGCATCATCCCCGGATACGAAACCGCCAAGCACCTGAACGTCCGTTCGATGTACGTCGAGCGCGAGAGCGGCGAGTTCAAGCTGCGTCGCGGCTTCTCGGTCGAGCCGGGCGAGAAGATCGTCATGGTCGAGGACATCGTCACCACGGGCCTCTCGTCGCGCGAATGCATCGCCGCCATTCAGGCTGCGGGCGGTGAAGTCGTCGCCGCCGCCTGCATCGTCGACCGTTCGGGCGGCAAGGTGGACGTCGGCGTGCCCTTGATCGCCCTGGCGTCTCTGGAAGTGCCGGCCTATCCGGCCGACGCCCTGCCGCCGGAACTGGCGGCCCTGCCGGTCGAGGATCCGGGCAGCCGTCGGCTGTCCAAGTAGAAAGGGACTATCGGGATGAAGCGTGAGCGGGTTCGTCTGGGCGTCAACATCGACCACGTCGCGACCGTGCGGAACGCGCGCGGCGGCATTCATCCCGATCCGGCGCGGGCGGCGGAGGCGGCGCTGGCCGCAGGCGCAGACGGCATCACCGCCCACCTGCGCGAAGACCGCCGCCACATCACCGACGCCGACATCGACGTGCTCAGCGCCCTTTGCGCGCGGGCCGGAAAGCCGCTGAACTTTGAGATGGCGGTCACCGACGAGATGCTGGCCATCGCCCTGCGCCACCGCCCGCACGCCGCCTGTCTGGTGCCGGAGCGTCGCGAGGAAGTGACGACCGAAGGCGGGCTGGCGGTCGCAGGTCATGAGGCGCGGATCGCGCCGGTTGTGAAGACCCTGGCCGAGGCCGGCATCCGCGTGTCCCTGTTCATCGAACCGTCCGAGAAACAGGTGGAGGCCGCCGCCGCCGTCGGCGCGCAGGTGGTGGAGTTCCACACCGGCCGCTACTGCCACCTGACCGATCCGGCCGAGCGCGAGATCGAGTTCGAGCGTCTGGCCGCCGCCGCCGCCCAGGCCGACATCCTGGGGCTTGAGGTCCATGCCGGACACGGTCTGGACTACGACACGGCGCCGCGGATGCTGGCGATCCCGGAAATCCGAGAGCTGAACATCGGACATTTCCTGATCGGCGATTCGATCTTCATCGGCCTGGACGGCGCGATCCGTCGGATGCGGGCGGCGATGGATGCGGCAAAATGATCATCGGCGTTGGCGCGGACCTGTCTGACATCCGGCGCATCCAGGCGTCGCTGGAGCGGTTCGGCGAGCGGTTCAAGCAGCGCTGCTTCACCGACCTGGAACGTGAGCGTTCGGATCGCAAACCTGACGCCTCATGGAGCTACGCCAAGCGTTTCGCCGCCAAGGAAGCCTGCGCCAAGGCGTTGGGGACAGGGATGCGGGCCGATGTCTATTGGCGCGACATGGGGGTGGTGAACCTGCGTTCCGGCCAGCCGACCATGGCCCTGACCGGCCATGCCGCCGAACATCTGAAGCGTCTGACGCCGCCGGGTCATGAGGCGAAAATCCACCTGACCCTCAGTGACGAGCACCCTTACGCACTCGCCTTCGTGGTGATCGAAGCCTTGCCGCTGTCTTAATCGCGTTATACCCGTCAGCAGACGACCGCGCAGACGCGGCAAGGGATGCCTTAATCGCATGAGCGAAGACCAAAAGCCCAACGACGCTTCCGTTTCTCTAGAGAATGAAGCGACGACCGCGAACAGCACCGTCTATACGGACAAGCCGGGCGGCAAGGAAAAGCCGTCGGCGGCCAGCGAGACTGGCGAAATCTTCAAGACCATCGTCTTCGCCCTGCTGATCGCCATGGTGCTGCGGATATTCCTGTTCCAGCCCTTCACCATTCCGTCGGCCTCGATGGAGCCGAACCTGTACGAGGGCGACTACATCATCGTGTCGAAGTGGTCGTACGGCATTTCGAAACACTCGATCCCGTTCAGCCCGCCGCTGTTCAACGGACGGATCATGGGCTCGGCGCCGAAGCGCGGCGACATCGTGGTGTTCAAGCTGCCGCGTGACAACAAGACCGACTTCATCAAGCGCGTCATCGGCCTGCCGGGCGACCGGGTGCAGATGATTTCGAACAAGCTGTATATCAACGACAAGCCGGTTCAGGACGTCGTGGTCAGCACCCAGGAAGTGCAGGACATGTTCGGTTCGCACCCCGTGATCCAGGCGCGTGAGACCCTGCCGAACGGCAAGAGCTTCATGACCCAGGACTTTGGTCCCGGAAATGATCTGGACGACACCCCGGTCTATGAGGTGCCGGTCGGCCATTACTTCATGATGGGCGACAACCGCGACAACTCGATCGACAGCCGTGTCGAACAGTCCAGCGGCGTGGGCATGGTCCCGGCCGAGAACCTGGTCGGCAAGGCGCAGATCATCCTGTTCTCGTGGAAGCCGGGCGCATCGCTGCTGAACCCGACGACCTGGTTCAACGTCCGTCTGGACCGGTTCTTCAACGTTCTTCACTGATGGCGAATCTGAGGGCCGAGGCCGTCGTGGCGCTTGAGACGCGCCTTGGTCACACATTCAAGGACAAGGCGCTGCTGGAGCGCGCCCTGACCCACGCCAGCGTCGGCGAGGGCGCGCCCGTGGGCATTCACGGACCGCGCGACAACGAGCGGCTGGAGTTTCTGGGCGACCGGGTGCTGGGGCTGCTGGTGGCAGAGCGGCTGTCGAAAGAGTATCCGACCGCTGATGAAGGTCAGCTGTCCTCCAGCCTGCACGCCCTGGTCGACAAGACCGCCTGCGCACGTGTGGGCGAGGCCTTGGGCGTCGGCCCGGCCATGCGCCTGTCGCCGGGCGAGACCAAGACTGGGGGCCGTCGCAAGGCGGGTGTGATCGCCGATGCGGTCGAGGCCATTCTGGCTGCGGTCTATCTGGACGGCGGGCTGGATGCGGCGCGTCGCTTTTTCGAGACGGCCTGGGCGGCTGAGCTGGCCGCGCCGCCGTCGCGCACCGTGACCAATCCCAAATCCGCGCTGCAGGAATGGGCGCAAGGGCAGGGACGACCCCTGCCGACCTATCGCGTGGCCGAACGCACCGGTTCGGATCACGCACCGACCTTCACCGTGGAGGTCTCTGTGCAGGGCGTCGAACCCTTGACCGCGCAGGGGCGTTCGCGTCAGGAGGCGGAAAAGGCGGCCGCAACGGCTCTTTTAAAACGTGAAGGCGTAATTTGACCGATATCGAAAACCAGCGGGCGGGCTTTGCCGCCATCATTGGCGCGCCGAACGCCGGCAAGTCCACGCTGGTCAACCGGCTGACCGGATCCAAGGTCTCGATCGTCACACAGAAGGTGCAGACGACGCGGTTTCCCGTGCGCGGCATCGCCATGGAAGGCGACGCCCAGATCGTGCTGGTTGACACGCCTGGCATCTTCACCCCGCGCCGTCGTCTGGACAGGGCCATGGTCGCTTCGGCCTGGGGCGGCGCGCAGGACGCTGACGTCGTGGTCCATCTGATCGACGCCCAGTCGCATATCAACGCCGAAGGGCGTGACGGCACGGCCGCCGACCGACGCTCGGCCGAAGACACCGAAACCATCATCGCCAACCTGCAGTCCACCGGAACCAAGGTGATCCTGGCGCTGAACAAGATCGACGGCATGCGCCGCGACACCCTGCTGGCCCTGTCGCAGAAGTTGTTCGAAAGCGGCGTCTATGAAGAGGTCTATATGATCTCGGCCGCCAACGGGGACGGTGTCGAAGACCTGAAGCAGCGTCTGGCGCGCTCGATGCCCAAGGGGCCTTGGCTCTATCCCGACGATCAGGCCGCCGACGTGCCTGTGCGCGTGCTGGCCGCCGAGATCACCCGAGAGAAGGTCTATCTGCGTGTCCACGAGGAGCTGCCCTATTCGGCGGCGGTGGAGACGACTAGCTTCGAAGATCGCGCCGACGGCTCGGCCCGGATCGAGCAGACCATCTACGTCGAGCGTGAAAGCCAGCGCCCCATCGTTCTGGGCAAGGGCGGCCAGACCCTGAAATGGATCGGCCAGAAGGCGCGCGAGGAGTTGAACGAAATCCTGGGCCGTCAGGTCCACCTGTTCCTGACCGTCAAGGTTGATCCGAAATGGCAGGACAGCCGCGCCCTTTACGCCCAGTTCGGCCTGGATTTCGACGTCTGATTTTGCCCTGAGTTCCTGTGTTTGAAGTACCGCGTACCGCAGGGGGACATCCCCGGCTTGTCATAGGCGTCCTGGCGACGCTGTTCCTGGCCGGGGCTGTCTGGACGGGCGTGGCCACGGCGACGAAGATGCCCCGCGACGCCCTGATGGCTTCGCTGCGCCCTGACATGCCGCCGCGCCCGGAGGCGGTCGTGGTGGAGACGCTGCCCAAGCTTGCGGCGCGTCTGGACGCAGAGGCGGCGGCAGGGCGTTTCACTGGCGCCGTGCTGGTGGCCAAGGGCGATCAGGTTCTGTTCCGCCAGGTCTATGGCAAGGCTAACTACGAGCAGGGCAACGCGATGAAGCTGGATTCCCGCTTCCGCCTGGCCTCAATCTCGAAACAGTTCACGGCGGTCGCGATCCTGAAGCTTCAGGACGAGGGCAAGCTGAAGACCTCTGACCCTGTCTGCAAATGGATTGATCCGTGCCCGGCGGCCTGGGCCGACATCCGCATCGGGCAACTGCTGTCGCATGACTCGGGCATTCCCGATCTGATGGCGCGCCCGGCCTGGGGCCTGCGTCGCGTGACCCATGCGACGATCGCGGAGCTGACCGAAGACTCCAAGAAATACCCGTTGCAGTTCGAGCCTGGAACCAAGGTCCGCTACAATAACGCGGCCTTCAATCTGGCCGCCGCCATCGTCGAGAAGGCCAGCGGCAAGCCGTTCGACGACTATATGCGCGACACCTTTTTCCAGAAGCTGGGCATGGGCGACACCGGCCTTGATCTGGATGGCGGGGATCACGGCGTCATCATGGGGTACGCCAATCTGCCGGGCGGTCTGGCGGCCCAGCCGAACGCCAACACCTCCATCGTGGCAGGCGCGGGTGCGGTCTATTCGACGCTGGACGACCTGCTGGTCTGGCAGCGCGCCCTGCATCGCGGGCATCTGTTGAAGCCGCTCAGCTATCAGGAGATGCTGACCGACCATGCCCCCGCCGACATGGCGCCGACCGAGCGCGGCCATGCGCGTCGCGACTGGGGCTACGGCATCTTCGCCAACAGCCTGGGCGACCGGGTCAGCCCCGCCTTCCACGACCGCCAGATCTATCACACCGGCAGCTGGGGCGGGTTCCGCAACCTGATGACCTATCAGCCCGACGCCGACGTGACGGTGATCGTCCTGTCGAACAACTACCATCTGCGTGACCAGGTGTTCCTGATCACGCAACAGGCGATGGCCGAGGCGCTGGGTCGGGATTTCCCCACGACCCTGGCGCGATGATCAGGGCTTCATCGAGCCGGTCTCTATGAAGCGTTGGTGCCAGGACAGGGCCTCGTCCAGCAGATGCGGCGACTGCAGGCCGTACGACCCCTTCAGCGCCCGCGCATAATAATCGGCCAGGGCGTCGCGATAGTCGGGGTGGGCGCAGTTGGCGATGATGACCTTGGCCCGCTGTTTCGGCGACAGGCCGCGCAGGTCAGCCAGACCCTGTTCCGTGACGATGACCTGCACGTCCTGGGTGATGTGGTCGACATGGCTGGCCATCGGGACAATGGCCGAGATATTGCCGCCCTTGGCCGTCGAGGGCGTGACGAAGCAGGAGATGAAGGCGTTGCGAGCGAAGTCGCCGGAGCCGCCGATGCCGTTCTGGATGCGCGAACCCATCACCTGGGTCGAGTTGACGTTGCCGTAGATGTCCGCCTCGATCAGACCGTTCATGGCGATGCAGCCCAGGCGGCGGATCAGCTCGGGGTGGTTCGAGATTTCCTGCGGGCGCAGGATGATCTTGCCTCTGAACTGCTCCATGCGGCTGTTCAGATCGGCGGCGGCCTCGGGGCTGAGGGAGAAGGCGGTGGCCGAGGCGACCGTCAGCTTGCCTGCGTCCAGCAGGTCCAGCATCCCGTCCTGAATGACTTCGGTATAGGCGGCCATGCGCTCGAACGGGCTGTCCAGCAGACCCGCCAGGACGGCGTTGGCGACATTGCCGACGCCGGACTGCAACGGCAGCAGGGCGGCGGGCAGACGGCCGACCTTCACCTCATGCTTCAGGAACTCGATCAGGTGTCCGGCGATGGCCAGGGCCGTGGCGTCGGGCGCGGCGAAGGGCAGGTTGCGGTCGGGTGCGGCGGTCTCGACGATGGCGACGATCTTGTCGGGGTCACAGCGCAAGGTCGGCTGACCAATCATCTGGTCGGCGCGGGTCAGCGGGATCGGCACCCGGTTCGGCGGCAGGGCCGTGCCGTAATAGATGTCGTGCATGCCCTCCAGGGCCGCATTCTGCCAGCTGTTGACCTCCAGGATCACGCGCTCGGCACGGTCCAGCCAGGTCTTGTTGTTGCCGATGGACGACGACGGCACCAGCGAGCCGTCGGCGTTGATGGCCGAGACCTCGATCACCGCCGTGTCCAGCGGGCCCAGCACCCCCTGCCAGACGGCGGGCGCCAGCTGGCTTAGGTGCATGTCCAGATATTCCATCTGGCCCGAGTTGATCTTCTCGCGCGCAATGGGGTCGGAGTTGTACGGCAGGCGCAGTTCGATGCCGTCTGCCTTGGCCAGGGCGCCGTCCAGTTCCGGCCCTGTGGAGGCGCCCGTCCAGACGTTCAGCCGGAAGCTGTCGCCCGCATCATGCGCCGCCTCGATTCGCGTCGCCAGTTCGGGCGGCACGGCCTTGGGATAGCCGGATCCGGTGAACCCGCTCATCCCGACCGTGGAGCCCGCCGGAATCAGGGCGGCGGCGTCCTGGGCGGACATGACCTTGGATTTCAGGGCCTGGCTGCGGATACGCGATGACATGTAGGGCTTTGGGCTGCGGCCGGGGAGGGCCTCGGAAGCGGCTGTGCTTAGGTCGCACGGCCTGGGTGATCCATACGCCTTTGGTCGAACTTGTTCTATCCGCAGGCCTTTCCTGTTGCCTGAGAACAGGAGTAGAACACGATCATGATTTCCGCTCTCGCCGCCTTGGCCCTGCTGGCCGCCGCCCCGCAACAGGCGGATGATCCGACCCGCGCAGCGGGCCTGGTCGTGGACCAGATGCATCAGGCGGCCGCGCGCGCCGACGGCCCCGCCTATTTCGAGACATTCACGCCCGACGCCCGGTTCATCGGCACGGATGCGACCGAGCGTTGGACCCTGGCGCAGTTCCGCGCCTATGCCACGCCCTATTTCTCGCAGGGCAAGGGCTGGACCTATCGGCCCCATGATCGGGTGACGACCCTGGCGCCGGGCGACTGCCGCTGCATCGTCTGGTTCGACGAACTGCTGGACAATGACGCCTATGGCCTGGTGCGCGGATCGGGCGTGGTGCGCCTGACCGAGGCGGGCTGGAAGATCGAACAATATGTCCTCAGCCTGCCGGTGCCGAACGACAAGGCCAAGGCGATCGTGGCTCTGATCGCCGCAGAGCCCGCCGACTGATGGATTTTCACGAAGAAGCCTTTGTCCTGTCGGCGCGCGCGCATGGCGACACCGGCGCGGTCGTGGACCTGCTGACCGAAACCAATGGGCGGCGCTCGGCCTATGTGGCGGGCGGCGCGTCCAGGAAGATGCGGCCCTTCCTGCAGCCGGGCGCACGGGTGGCGGCGGACTATCGGGCGCGGACATCCGACCATCTGGGCGCGGCGCGGCTGGAGCCTATCGGCGAAGGGCCAAGCGCCTTGTTCGACGACGCCCTGGCCCTGACCGGGCTGGCGGCGGCGGCGGGCGTGGCCCAGGGCGCGCTGCCTGAGCGAGAACCGCATCCCGGTGTCTTCCTGGCGTTCGAGGCCCTGATGGCCGCCTTCGCCCTGCCCAGCGTCTGGCCCGCCATCTTCGTGCGGTTCGAGGCGGGGCTGCTGGACGATCTGGGCTTCGGGCTGGACCTGTCCCGGTGCGCGGCGACGGGCACGGCCGACGATCTGATCTATGTCAGCCCCCGCACAGGCCGGGCCGTCAGCCGCGAGGCGGGCGCCCCCTATGCCGACAAGATGCTGACCCTGCCGCCCTTCATGCTGGGCGCACAGGCGGGGCTGATCGAGGGCGATGTGAAGGCCGGGTTCGACCTGACCGGCCATTTCCTCGAACAGTTCGTCTTCCACCCCCAGAACAAGCCCCTGCCGCCCGCGCGGGTCTGGATGCTGGACAAGCTGGCGGAAGCAGGACGGCTGTAGATTGAAACGATCATGCTCTAGCCGAAGGTGAAGGCGAAGACCTGGACGCCGGGGTCGAGGAACTGAATCTCGAACGTGTGCTCTCCGACGGGACCTGCCTCGCGGATCAGTTGATACAGGCGTTCGCTGTCGATCAGGCCGTCGCCTTGGGCGTCGATGTCGACGCCTGCGTTAGGGCCGGGCGCAACACCGTCGATCAGGACGCGGAACCGCACCTTGGCGTCGCTCTGGTTCGGACCCATGACCAGATGCAGGTCGCGAGCCTTGAAGCGGAAGGACAGACGTCCGCCTGCGGTTTGCAGGTCCGCGTGCTCACGGGTCACGCGCCAACGGCCCAGCAGGCTCCAGTCATTGAGGTTCAACGGGCTGGCGACGTAATCCTTGACCGCATCGGCGGCCAGACCGCCCGGCGAGCGGAAATTCTCGGCGCGGGCATAGCCGACATAGGTTTCGGGCGAGGCGATCTGGTCCATGTCGGCGGCGGCTTCGGCGCCCCTGGCCTGGACCTGCACCACGCCGCTGGCGACATTGGCCGCGCCGGCCTCTCGCAGCAGTTGCTGGATGACCCGTTCAGAGCCGTCGTAGTCGCCTTCGCCGAAATGGTGGTGGCGGATCTGGCCCTTGGCGTCGATGAAATAGTGGGCGGGCCAGTAGTTGTTCCTGAAGGCGCGCCAGATGGCGAAATCAATGTCCATGGCGACAGGGTAGGTGACGCCCAGACGTTCGACCGCCTGACGGACATTGGCCTCTGACTTCTCGAAGGCGAACTCGGGCGTGTGGACGCCGATCACGACCAGACCCTGATCCTTGTATTTCTCGGCCCAGGCCCGGACATAGGGGATGGAGCGCAGGCAGTTGATGCAGGAGTAGGTCCAGAAATCCACGACCACGACCTTGCCGCGCAGCTGCTCGGCCGTCAGGGGCGGGGAGTTGATCCAGGCGACCGCCCCGGTCAGCGGCGGCATGACGCCCTCGACCGGCAGATTGGCCAGATCGGTCGGCACCTGGTTCACCGGCGCGCCGCGGCCGATGGTGGCCAGCAGCGTCTGCTCGATCCGGCCCGTGCTGCCCGCCGACACACGGGTCAGCAGTCCGGTGTCCAAACCCAGGGCGATGGCGGCGACGCCGATCAGGACCAGAACGCCCAGCCCCCGCCTGATCCATTCGCCCGCGCCCAGCGCCCCCTTCATCGCCTTGAACACCCGCCCGCCGACCAGCAACGCCAGGGCCAGAGACGTGGCGGCCCCGCCCGCATAGGCCAGCAACAGGATGGTGGTTCCCACGCCTGCGCCCTGCAGCGCCGCGCCGGTCAGGATGACCCCCAGGATCGGCCCGGCGCACGGCGCCCACAGCAGTCCCGTCGCGACCCCCAGCAGCAGAGAGGCGCGGACATCGCCGTGATCGCCGGAATGGCGCTCGGCCCGCTCTGTCAGCCATGACCCCATCGCCACGAAGGGCCGCATCAGCCGGTCGCCGACGGAGGGCAGCAGCAGGCTGAGGCCCAGCACCGCCATGAAGGCCAGCGCGATCCAGCGTCCGGCCTCATTGGCCCGCACCGCCCAGCCGCCGCCCAGCGCCGCCAGACTGGCGACCCCTGCGAAGGTCACGGCCATGCCGATCAACAACGGGAAGCCGTTCCTGACGAACGGCTTGTCCGCCCGCGCGAAGACGAACGGCAGGACGGGCAATATGCAGGGGCTGACGATGGTCAGGGCGCCGGCGAGGTAGGACAGCAGGAACAGGATCATTGGGGCCGCCTGATGCGAAGTCGCTCCTCAGATACGAACGCCGGAGCCATTTGGTTACTCTTGGGCGCGCTTATTCCCAGATAGAAGCGCGAACAGGGGACGGACGGGCTAGACTTCCGGCTTCCGATCCCCGATTCGCAGAGCCATGACGATCCACGCCCCGCCGCCGGAAGGCGGCCGCATCATCGACGAGCCGATGGAGACGGCGCTCAGCCGCCGCTATCTGGCCTACGCCCTGTCGACCATCACCAACCGCGCGCTGCCCGACGTGCGCGACGGGTTCAAGCCCGTGCACCGGCGCATCCTGTACGCGATGCATCAGATGCGGCTGAACCCGCAGGCGGCGGCGCGCAAGTGCGCCAAGGTCGTCGGTGAAGTCATGGGTGGCTATCACCCGCACGGCGACGCCTCCATCTATGAGGCCCTGGTCCGTCTGGCCCAGGACTTCGCCCAGCGCTATCCGCTGGTCGACGGGCAGGGCAATTTCGGCAACATCGACGGCGATAGCGCCGCAGCCATGCGCTACACCGAGTGCAAGCTGACGCCCGCCGCCGTGCTGCTGCTGGACGGAATTGATCAGGACGCCGTCGATTTCCGCCCCACCTATGACGATCAGGACGAAGAGCCGGTCGTCCTGCCCGCCGGGTTCCCGAACCTGCTGGCCAACGGCTCGTCCGGCATCGCGGTCGGCATGGCCACCTCGATCCCGCCTCACAATGTTGGCGAACTGATCGACGCCTGCCAGTTGCTGCTGGAACGGCCCGAGGCGACCACGGCGGAACTGGTGCAGATCGTGCCGGGACCGGACTTCCCCACCGGCGGCGTGTCGGTCGAGGGCGCGGCTTCGATCCTGGACGCCTATGAGACGGGCCGGGGCGGCGTGCGCCTGCGCGCCAAATGGGTCGAGGAGAAGCTTGATCGCGGCGCCTATCAGATCATCATCACCGAGATGCCGTATCAGGTGCAGAAGTCGCGTCTGATCGAGGCGCTGGCGGACCTGATCGAGAACAAGAAGGCGCCGCTGCTGGGCGACGTGCGCGACGAGTCGGCGGAAGACATCCGCCTGATCCTGGAGCCGAAGAACCGCACCATCGAGCCTGAGATGCTGATGGAAAGCCTGTTCAAACTGTCTGACCTGGAGGTCCGCTTCCCGATCAACATGAACGTGCTGGACGCCAGCGGCACGCCGCGCGTCATGGGCCTGAAGGACTGCCTGCGGGCCTTCCTGGATCACCGTCGCGAAGTGCTGAATCGCCGGTCGGAATGGCGGATCGCGCGGGTTGAGAAGCGGCTGCACCTGTTGGAAGGTCTGCGGATCGTCTTCCTGAATCTGGACGAGGTCATCCGCATCGTCCGCGAGGAGGAACAGCCCAAGGCCGTCCTGATCGCGCGGTTCGGCCTGACCGAAGTCCAGGCCGACTTCATCCTCGACACCCGGCTGCGCCAGTTGGCGCGTCTGGAAGAGATGACGATCGAGAAGGAATTCAAGGAGCTGTCTGAAGAACTTGCCAACCTGAAGGCGCTGACGTCGTCGGAAGGCAAGCAATGGAAGGCGATCTCCAAGGAACTGGAAGCCGTTCGCAAGGCCCTGATCTCGCCGCGCCGGACCACCATCGCCGACGCCGTGGATGCCTCGGCCTTCGTCGCGCCCGAGGCCTTCATTCCGCGCGAAGCCATCACCGTCATCTTGTCGGAACGCGGCTGGATCCGCGCCGCCAAGGGCAAGGTCGAGGACCCGTCGGAGCTGAAGTTCAAGGAAGGCGACCAACTGGCCTATCTGGTCCCGGCCTATACGACTGACAAACTGCTGGTCGGGGCGTCGGACGGACGGATCTTCACCATCGGTGCGGACAAGCTGGCGTCCGGGCGCGGGCACGGCGAACCCTTGCGCCTGATGATCGACCTGGATGAAAACGCCCAGATCATCAATCTGCTGGCGCACCAGCCGGGCGGCAAGCTGCTGATCGCGTCAAAGGCCGGTTACGGCTTCATCGCGCCGGAAGACGACACCCTGGCCCAGAAGCGGGGCGGCAAACAGGTGCTGAACGGCGAGCTTCTGGCCATGCTGCGGGTGAATGGCGATCACATCGCCACCATCGGCGAGAACATCAAGACGCTGATCTTCCCCCTGGCCGAACTGCCCGAAATGGGGCGCGGCAAGGGCGTCAAACTGCAGAACTTCAAGCAGGGCGGTCTGGCCGACGTCGCGGTGTTCAACGCCGAAACGGGGCCGGAATGGGCGGACGGCGGCGGGCGTCGCCGCAACTGGCCCGACTGGAAGGACTGGCTGGGCAAGCGCGCCGGGGCCGGACGCCAGGGGCCGCGCGGCATGCGCAAGTTCCGCGCATGATTTGTCGCAGCTGACCTGTCACGATTTTCACTAGGAAGGGGGGCTGCGGCTCTCCATATTCCGCATTGAATTCTGGAGGGAGACCCAATGATCACCTTGATCATCATCGGCGTTGTCGTCGCTGTAGTGCTGTTCGCCGTTGTGGGCGCTTACAACCGCCTGGTGAAGCTGGACCAGTCGGCCAACCAGTCGTTCGCCGACATCGACGTGCAGCTGAAGCAGCGTCAGGACCTGATCCCCAATCTGGTCGAGACGGTGAAGGGCTACGCCACGCATGAGCGCGGCACGCTGGACGCCGTCACTCAGGCGCGCGCCGCCGCCGCCGGGGCCCGCACCGTGGACGACAAGGTTCAGGCCGAGAACATGCTGACGGGCGCCCTTGGCCGCCTGTTCGCCGTGTCCGAGGCCTATCCGGACCTGAAGGCCAACACCAACTTCCAGCAGTTGCAGATGGACCTGTCGGACATCGAGAACAAGCTGGCCGCCGCCCGCCGCTTCTTCAACAATGCGGTCAGCGAGTTCAACGCCGTGCGCCGCCAGTTCCCGACCGTTCTGTTCGCCGGTTTGTTCGGCTTCGGTTCGGACAAACCCTTCTTCGACGTGGGCGATGGCGAACGCGCGGCCCTGAACGCCGCCCCGCCGACGGTGAAGTTCTAAGCGTCAATGGCTGTCTTCGGTCAGGCCGTCGGCCTGCAGACCCACATCTGGCAAAACAACACCCGGTCAGTAATCCTGCTGGCCGGGTTCCCGGTTCTGCTGGTCGGCATCCTGTTCGCCGTCCAGGTGCTGATGATGGGCTTCGGCATATTGCCGAATTCCGGCGGCAGTTTGGGCCAGGATCTGGCGCTGGCGGCGTCCATGCTGGGCTGGACCGTTCCCTTCGCCGCCATCGCCGCCGCCATCTGGTTCGTGATCGCCTATTTTGGCAACCAGATGATGATCGACGCCATGACCGGCGCGCGTGCCGTCGAGCGCCGCGTCGAGCCAGAGCTCTATAATCTGCTGGAAAACCTGGCGATCTCGCGTGGCATGAAGACGCCGACGCTGCGCATCATCGAAAGCCCGGCGCTGAACGCCTATGCGTCCGGTCTGCACGAGGGCAACTACAGCGTCACGGTCACGCGCGGTCTGATGCAGACCCTGAACCGCGACGAACTGGAATGCGTGCTGGCGCATGAACTGACCCACGTCATCAACAAGGACGTGCGGACCATGGTGATCGCCTCGATCTTCGCGGGCATCATCAGCGTGATCGCGGAACTGATCTTCCGGGGCCTGTTCTACATGCGCAGCGGGCGCGACCGCGACAACAAGAACGCCATGCCGCTAATCCTGATCGGTCTGGCGGTCGGGGCCATCGGCTTTGGCCTGGCGGCGGTGATCCGCATGACCCTGTCGCGGACGCGTGAATATGTGGCTGATGCGGGCGCGGTCGAACTGACCAAGAACCCGGACGCCATGATCTCGGCCCTGCGCAAGGTGTCGGGTCAGTCGAAGCTGGAAGCGCCGGACGAACTGCGCGGCATGTTCCTGGACAACACGGCCAACAAGTCGGAGTTCTCGGGCCTGTTCGCCACGCACCCGCCCATCGAAAAGCGGATCGAGGCTTTGATCAAGTTTGCAGGCGGTCGGGACGAGGGGCCGTGGGGCGCGGTTTCATCCGTGCCGGTGACGCCGCCGCGCGCCAGCACCTCAGTGCCGACGACTTGATTTAAGGCAGGCGTTCCCAGCCCAGCGGCCTAAGCGCCTCCATCGGGCGGAAGTCGGCCTTGTAGTCCATCTTCTCGGAGCCCTGGACCCAATAGCCCAGATAGACGAACGGCAGGCCGACGATCTCGGCCTGTCGAACGTGATCCAGAATGGCGAACCGGCCCAGGCTGCGGCGCAGCATGGTCGGGTCATAGAAGCTGTAAACCATCGACAGGCCGTCGTTCAGCAGGTCGGTCAGACTAACCGCAACCAGATCGCCCGGCCCGGCGTCGGTCGAGGGCAGGCGATACTCGATCAGATGGGTGCGGACGGCCGTGTCCTCGACCATGGCCACATAGTCCAGCCAGCCCATGTCGCTCATGCCGCCGGTCGGGTGGCGTGTGGTCAGATAGCGGCGCAGAAGCTGGAACTGTTCGGTCGTGGCCTCGGCCTCGACCAGACTGCGCGACAGGTCGTTGTTGCGCGCCAGAATGCGGCGCTGCGAGCGGCTGAAGGTGAAGTCCGCCACGGGCAGCCGCACCGACACACAGGCGTCGCAGGCCTCGCACGCGGGGCGATAGGCGATGTTCTGGCTGCGGCGGAACCCGGCGATGGTCAGTTCGTCATTGACGTGGGCGCCGTCGGTGAAAGGCAGGTTGGCGAAGACCTTCCGCTCCGTCTTGCCCGGCAGATAGGGGCAGGGCGCGACCGAGGTCATGTAGAACCGGAGCTGTCTTGTCGGTACGTGCTGCGTCACGGCCTTAGGTCCGCATCCGATCTTGCCAATATTGCGACAGGTCCGTCGCGTGGAGACAATTTTCCGCCATTCGGCGCCGGGCTGCAAGCGGCTTCGCGTTGCAGCCGAACCGGGTCACAGCGAGGTGTCCATCGGCAGGACCGGCGCTTCGCGCAGCAGGACGATGGCGATGCGGCGGTTGCCGGCCAGCGACGGGTCGTCGGGATACAGGGGATCGGACCCCGCCTTGCCCGACACCGAATAGATGCGATCCGGGTCGACCCCGGCGTTCTGCAGCACCAGACGCGATCCGTTGGCCCGTTCCGACGACAGGGTCCAGTCGCCCGGCGCGCTGGCCCGGTTCGATCCGGCGGCGGCGCTGGTGTGGCCGGTGATCGAAATGCGGTTGGGCAGTTGGTTGATGACCTTGGCGATGGCGCGCAGCAGCACCTGAGCGCGGGCGTTAGGCCGCCCCGAGTTATTGTCGAACATCGAGCGGCCTTCCTGATCGACCAACTGAATGCGCAGCCCCTCGGGCGTCTGGTCGACGATCAGCTGTTTCGACAGTTCGGCCAGTTCCGGCATCGACTGCATGGCCTGGCGCAGGGATTCGGCGGCGCTGGCGAACTGGGCGGCTTCACGACGTTCGATCTCGGCCTGCAGCGCGGCGTCGCTGGCGGAGGACAGGTTGGCGCTGGCGCCGGGGCTGGTCGCATCGGCGGGCGCCTCAAGCGCTAGCTGCTCGATCACGGACATTGAGCCGGAACTCTTGGACCCGTCGTCGCCCAGCGCCGTGCCGCCCAATATCCCGCCAGACCCGGACGTGGCCGTGGAGACATTGGCGGGGGCGAAATACTCGGCGATGCCGCGCTTCTGCTCCGGGTCGGTCGCATTGATCAGCCACATCAAGAGGAAGAAGGCCATCATGGCGGTGACGAAGTCGGCATAGGCCACCTTCCACGCGCCGCCGTGGTGGCCTCCGCCGGAGACCTTCTTGACCTTTTTGATGAGGATCGGGCGATCACTCGCGGGCATGGCTGGGCATCTCGACGGCTGGTGTCCCATTCTGACCCGCCCAAGGTTAACCGCGCGTTGCACTTCATCTGTCGCTTGAACCCTGCGACGACGCGGCCTAGTCGGACGCTAGGACAAAGGAGCCTGTCATGAAGATCGCATTCGCCGGCCTGGGCGTCATGGGCGCCCCGATGGCGCGACATCTGGTCAATGCGGGGCACGATGTGACCGGTTTCAACCGCACGACGGCCAAGGCCCAGGCCTGGGCGACGGCGACGGGCGCGCGGTTCGCACCGACGGTGGCCCAGGCGGCCCAGGGCGTCGAACTGTTCATCCTGTGCGTCGGCAATGACGACGACGTGCGCGCTGTCGTGACCGAGGCCCTGCCGCATCTGGCGGCGGGCGCCGTCATCGTCGACCACACCACGACCTCGGCCAAGGTGGCACGCGAAATGGCGGAAATGGCCCAGGCGCAGGGACGCAGGTTCATCGACGCCCCGGTGTCAGGCGGTCAGGCGGGAGCCGAGAACGGCCAGCTCAGCGTCATGGCGGGCGGCGATGCAGACGCTCTGGCCAGGGCGGAACCGGCGCTGAACACCTATTCCAAGGCGATCAAGCACATGGGACCGGCGGGCTCCGGCCAACTGACCAAGATGGTCAACCAGATCGCCATCGCCGGCGTGGTGCAGGGCCTGGCCGAGGCGGTGCATTTCGCCCAGGTCGCCGGCCTGGACACCGACGCCGTCTATGAGGCCGTGTCCAAGGGCGCGGCGCAAAGCTGGCAGATGGACAATCGCTGGAAGACCGCAGTCAAGGGCGAGTTCGAGTTCGGCTTCGCCGTCGACTGGATGCGCAAGGATCTGGGTCTGGTGCTGGACGAAGCCCGCACGAACGGCGCCATCCTCAGCCAGACCGCGCTGGTCGATCAGTTCTACGCCGAGGTCCAAGCCATGGGTGGCGCCCGCTGGGACACCTCCAGCCTGGCGGCCCGCTTGCAGGACCGCAAGAAGGCTTAGGGCGCGGTTTCGCGTTTGGCTGAGACGATGGTGATGCGCGGCTCCAGCATCTGGCCGCGCATGAAGCCTTCCCCCTCGGTCGGAGAGGTGGGGGCGTTCAGCATGGCGCGGGCCACGTCCATGCCCTCGACCACCTTGCCGAAGACGGCGAAGCCATAGGCGTCGATCGAAAAGGGCCGCCCGGCGTCGTAGGAGGGCGTGGCGCCGACCGAAATGAAGAAGTCGCCGGTCGCCGTGCCGGGATCATAGCGCGCCATCGAAACGGCGCCGTCCACATGGCTGAGGCCCGTCTCGGTCGTCGGCTCGTGGGCGATGGGCGCCAGCAGGCGGGCCGGGTCATTGTTCGCACCACCCTGCACCAACCCGTTTTCGGGCCCGGACTTCATGGCGCGATAGAAGCTGGCTCCGTCGAAGCGGTGCTGATCCACATAGGCCAGGAAGTTGGCCCCGGTGATCGGCGCGGCCCGGTCGTTGACCTCGATCACGATGCGGCCTGCGGTCGTCTCCAGCACGACACGGGGCAGGGGCGCAGGGGCGGCCTCCTGCGCAAGGGCCAGGGCGGGCCACAGCAGGGCGGCGGTCAGACCGATGAGGGTGCGTCTCAGCATGAGGTCACCCTATGATCCGCCGCCGTCTCCAGCAAGCTATGCGCCCAGCAGCCGCGCCGCCTTGGGCGCGAAATAGGTCAGGACGCCCGCACAGCCCGCACGCTTGAACCCGTGCAGGGTCTCCAGAATGGCGCGATCCTCGTCCAGCCAGCCGTTGGCGATGGAGGCGTGCATCATCGCGTACTCACCGGACACCTGATAGGCGAAGGTCGGCACGCGGAAGGTCTCGGAGACGCGGCGCACGATGTCCAGATAGGGCATTCCCGGCTTGACCATGACGGCGTCGGCGCCTTCCGACAGGTCCATCGCCACCTCCTTCAGCGCCTCGTCCGAGTTGGCGTAATCCATCTGATAGGTCTTCTTGTCGCCCGTCAACATCTTGGACGAGCCGACGGCGTCGCGGTACGGGCCGTAGAAGGCTGAGGCGAACTTGGCGGCGTAGGACAGGATCATGGTGTCCTGGAAACCGTTGGCCTCCAGCGCCTCACGCACCGCCTGAATACGGCCGTCCATCATGTCCGAAGGCGCAACAACATCGGCGCCGGCGTGGGCGTGGATGAAGGCCTGCTCGGCCAGACGATCCAGCGAGGCGTCGTTGGCGATGCGGTCGCCCTCCATCACCCCGTCGTGGCCGTGGTCGGTGTAGCAGTCCAGCGCCACGTCGGTCATGACGCCGATCTCGGGGGCGGCGTCCTTGATGGCCTTGATGCAGTCAGGGATCAGGCCGTCCGGGTCGGTCGCGCCGGTGCCGACCGCATCCTTGATCGCGCCATCGACATTGGGGAACAGGGCGATCAGCGGAATGCCCAGATCGCGCGCCTCGACGGCGGCCTTGGCGGCCTCCTTGGGCGACAGGCGGAAGACGCCGGGCATGGAGGCGACCGGCTGACGGTCCTCGGCGCCGTCATGGACGATCAGCGGCCAGATCAGATCCGCAGGCGTCAGGGTCGTCTCGGCGACCAGACGGCGCACCCACGGACTGGCGCGCAGGCGGCGCGGGCGGGCGAGCGGGAAGGGGGCGGGCTGATAGGGAAGCATTGACCGGAACCTTGGAAACCTGACGCGGGACTAGCGCCGTGGGCGTCGCGGCGCAAATCCCGTCATGTGTCGGATCGTGTTCGACGCAGACGCCGCTTGCACGGAGCGCAGAAATGCGGGCCTATCGCCGCAACTCATGGAGATGGCGATGATCAAGCGATTGGCGGCGGGCGCGGCGGTTCTGGCTCTGGTGGCGGGCTTATCCGGCTGCATCGTCGTGTCATCCAGCGGCGGTCAGAAAACGGTCGTGACCAATACGGCGTCCGCCCAGTCTTCGTCCTACGCCGACCTGTACGCCGAGGCGGTCGCCGATCCGAAGCGGCCGGCGGAAGAGGTCGCCCGCGATCCGCTGCGCCATCCGGCGGATATTCTGGCCTTCGCCCAGGTCGCGCCGGGGGACAAGATCGCCGACATCCGCCCGGGCGCAGGCTATTTCAGCCGTCTCTTCTCGGACGTGGCGGGGCCGACGGGACGGATCTACGCCTTCGTGCCGAACCGGACGGCGGAGCGTGAGAACCCCACGGCGGACGCACTGGCCGCAGCCTATCCGAACATCACGCGGGTCAACGGTCTGCTGGATTCGATGACCTATGCCGAGCCGCTGGACCTGATCTTCATGAGCCAGGAATACCACGACTTCCACATTCCCAGCTTCAACACCGATGTGGCGAAGATGAATGCTGCGGTGTTTGCAGCGCTGAAGCCGGGCGGGCGGTATGTGGTCATCGACCATCAGGCGGCGCCGGGGACGGGGATCTCGGTCGTTGGAACCCTGCACCGGATCGAAGGCGACTATCTGAGGCGCGAAGTCGAGGCGGCGGGCTTTGTTTTCGAGGGCGAGAGCAAGGTCGTGGCCAATCCCGCCGACGACCACAGCCTGAATGTCTTCGACGCCGCCATCCGGGGCAGGACCGACCAGTTCGTCTATCGTTTCCGCAAGCCGGGCTGATCACGACCCTGTTGTGAGAACCGTTATCAATTAAGGGTTTGGGCGTTTTGTCCATGTCGGGGACATGGACAAGCCGTCAGGGGTGGAGCAAATAACGCCAATACGTCGCCATAAGCGAAAGAACGCGTAGTTTGTTCGACTATAAGGCCGCCTTTAAGAGCTCCGTAGAGCAGGTCCGCAGCGAGGGTCGCTACCGCGTCTTCGCCGACCTGAAACGTGTCCGTGGACAGTTCCCACAGGCCGTGCGCCGCCGCGTGGACGGGTCTGAACAGGACGTCGTGATCTGGTGCTCCAACGACTACCTCGGCATGGGCCAGCATCCCGTTGTGCTGGACGCGATGCACGAAGAGATCGACGCGGTCGGTGCGGGCGCTGGCGGCACGCGCAACATCTCGGGCACCACGCGCTCGGCCGTTGATCTGGAAGCCGAGCTGGCCAGCTGGCACCAGAAGGAAGCGGCGCTTCTGTTCACCTCGGGCTACGTCGGCAACGAAGCGACGCTGTCGACCCTGCAGAAGATTCTGCCCGGCCTGATCATCTTCTCCGATGCGCTGAACCATGCCTCGATGATCGAGGGCATCCGCCACGGAGGCGGCCCCCGTCATGTGTTCAGACACAATGATCTGGAGCATCTGGAAAGCCTGCTGGCCGCAGCCCCTGCGGATGCGCCCAAGCTGATCGCCTTTGAGAGCGTCTATTCGATGGACGGCGACATCGCCGATCTGGCGGGCACGATCGCCCTGGCCGAAAAATACGGCGCCATGACCTATCTGGACGAGGTCCATGCGGTCGGCCTGTACGGCGAAACCGGCGCAGGCGTGGCGGAACGCGACGGCGTTCTGGACCGCATCGACATCATCGAATGCACCCTGGGCAAGGCTGTCGGCGTCATGGGCGGCTATATCGCCGGTGATGCAGTCATCATCGACGCGGTGCGCAGCTGGGCCTCGGGCTTTATCTTCACGACCTCGCTTCCGCCTGCTCTGACGGCGGGTGCGCTGGCCTCGGTGCGCCACCTGAAGGTTCACCCCGAACTGCGCGCGCAGCATCAGGAGCGCGCCGCCACCCTGAAGGCCCGTTTCGCCGCCGCCGGCATTCCGGTGATGGAGAGCGAGAGCCACATCGTGCCGGTGCACGTCGGCGATCCGGTCCACTGCAAGATGATCTCGGACATGCTGCTGGACGAATACGGCGTCTATGTTCAGCCGATCAACTATCCGACCGTGCCCAAGGGGACCGAGCGCCTGCGCTTCACCCCTTCGCCGAACCACACCGACGCCATGATGGATCATCTGGTCCAGGCGATGGACAAGCTGTTCGCCCACTGCAACGTGGCGCGCCGCCCCGTCGCGGCCTGAGGTTCAAGCGTGGCGACCGATGCCCCCCGCTCAGAACTGGGCGAGGTGATCGTCGAGTTCACCCGCAACGGCCCCTACGTCAAATGCTCCGCCATCCACGTCGCCACGGGCCGCGAGGTCAGCGCCATGGGGCCTGTGCATGAGCCGAAAGCCGTCGAACGCGTGGCGATCGCCAAGCTGAGGCGGGCGCTGGACCTGCCTGCCTGACACCGCTGTGTCGGCCGCCGAACGGGCGTTCAGCGACCGACAGGCGCGCAGTCCTTATTGCGGTCCCAGGAAGTGGAAGGGCGCGGCGTCGCTGAAGCTGGCGGTGGCGTCGCCCGCATGGGTGTTGATCTGGTTCTCGCCCAGCACCAGCCGCTTGACCCGCGCGCGCGGTGAGAAATCGATCTTTTTCAGATCCACCCAGAATGTGTTGGGCGTCAGGGCGGATTCGAAGAAGTAGAGCTTGCGCTTGTGGTCCACGACGGTGCGCCAGCGGGTCGAAGAGATGTTGGGCTGATCCGGCGTCGAGATGCCGAAGGGCACGGACGCATTGCGGATCACGCTGAACACGCTGGCCAGCGCCAGGTTCGGGTCTTCGAACTTGGGCACGGCGTTGACGTAGAAGGAGGCGCGGGCGAAGCGGTCCGCCGCGCGATTGGTCCCGGGCAGGAAGACCGTGCCGCCGATGTCCTGCCAATAGCTGTTCAGGGCCAGCTGCTGATCGAAGGTGGGCGAGTTGGTCATCACCTGATAGTCGCGGCTGTGATGCACGACCAGCTTGCCGTCGATGTATTCGAAGATGGCGCTGTCGCCGCTGGCGTCCGACAGGGACAGGTGCAGGGTGGTCAGCCGCTGCTGGCCGGGCACATTGTCGGTGATCAGGACGAAGGGCTCATCCTTCAGGGCGTCCACCGCCTCGGCGACGGTGGCGTAGTTGTCCAGCACATACTGGGCCCAGGCGGCGATGCTCAGGGCGGGCTTGTTCGGGTCATAGGTCGGATATTCGGACTCCACCAGCCACAGGACATTGGCGGCCAGACCGACTTCGTTCACCCCATCCACGGTCGAGACATCATAGCCGCTGGCGATGACGCTGCCGTATTTCGACGTCCATTTCAGCGAGTTCGGACCGCCTGCGCCATCCCGCGCCATGCCGCGCGGGAAGATCCAGAGGTTGGTCAGGATTTCGTCCTTCCAGTCCATGGACCGCGCCGTGATCACCGTGCCTTCATGGCCATGATAGACAAGGCGAGTGCAGGCTTCCGCCGCTGGAACCGCGAGCATGAAGGCGGCGGTCAGGGCGGCGACGCCCTTCTTCATTCCAATACGCATGTCGTCTCCTTGGGTGGGAAGTCAGTAGGTCAGCGAAAGGCCGATGACCGGGCCGTGGCGCGACACGTTCCAGTTGAAATTCCGGCCTGTGAAATCATCCTGCTGATAGTTCTGCTCAAGCAGGCGGTAGCCCAGATTGAACGAAACGGCGCCGCCTGCCGCCGGGGTGCGGTATGAGGCCAGAACCTGCCATGATCGGCTGCGACGGTCGCTGTCGCCCAGCCCGCCTGCGTCAACCTGGCCGCGCAGGGTCCAGTGTTCGGTCGCGTCGGCCTCGACACGCAGGCCCAGCAACAGATCGGTCCAGTCCGCGCCCTTGCTGGTGGCGCCCAGCGGCGTGTCCAGTTCGGCCCTTAGCTTGCTCCAGCGCGCGCCCGCAATCGGCTCGACGCGGAAGCTGCGTTGATCGCCGAAGGTCGTACGTCCGCTCAGGGGAACATCGACAAGTCGGTACAGCAGCCCGCCTGACACCGTCGTCGCACGCGTGCCCAGTTCGGCGGGCAAGCCCGCAAGCGAAACGCCCTCATGGGTTCGGGCGTATTGATAGTCGACAAATCCGCCCCAGCGGCCTTTGCGGACCTCGACATCGCCCATGACTGCCGCTTCCAGATGCTCGAAGGCGTCGGAGAAGGGCACATCGACCGGCGCATAGCGCCCCGCCAGCGTGACATTTCCATCCAGCGAGGTCGCCCAGACGTAGGGGCTGACGGTGACGCGCCATCTGTCGGCGCCGCTCTGGGCCTGGACGCTGCCGGTCGAGGCCATCGTCGCCATACCAAGGATCAGGGCTGAGGGGCGGAGGAACTTCATCAGAAATCTACTCGCGACAACCAGAGAGGATCTCGGGGTAGAATAGTCAAGCCTAAGCAATCATGGATTGACAGGATTAATGAGTGAGGTTGTTCTCATCCCGGCGATCCCAAGCGTCGAGGATCCCTGAGGGGCGGCGAGAAGTCATGTTGCAACCGGATGCTCCGGCGGTCCTTGGTTTTGGAGCATTTTCTCTGTTCGCTGTTCTCGGCGGTCTTGTGCTGCTGGTGGGCGCAGACCACGCCGCCCCGGGCTGCACAGGGCCAGAAGTCAAGCGATGCGACTATGTCGAGGCCGCCAAATCGGCCATGGAGAGCCATCCCGACCGCCATTTCCGATCTGATCTAGGCTTTGAGGTCATTGAAATGGGGTCATCTGTCCGTGTTCAGCAGTATCTTCCCGATGGGGATCGGTCGTTGTTCGAGGGGCCGGCTATGTTGATCGACAGGAAAAGCTGCCGACCTTGCAAGGTGGAGGTTCGCACATCGATTGGCGACGACGCGGCGAAGCGCTTCACGCGATTTCCGCCATCAGCCGTCGGAGGGCTTTCCTGAGGCGACCGACACAAGATGTTGTGGTCAGACGCGCTGGGGACTAGATAGGCCACCTTCTGATTTGCGGGGACTTCAGCGTGACTGCCTTCACCCACGACGCCTATTTCACCAAGACGCTCGCCGATGCCGATCCGGACATCTTCAAGGGCATTCAGGGCGAACTGGGTCGCCAGCGCGAGCAGATCGAGCTGATCGCATCCGAGAACATCGTCTCGCAGGCGGTGCTGGATGCGCAAGGGTCCGTGCTGACGAACAAATACGCCGAGGGCTATCCCGGTCGTCGCTACTACGGCGGCTGCGAGTTCGTGGACATCACCGAGGATCTGGCGCGCGAGCGGGCCAAGAAACTGTTCGGCGCCGCCTTCGCCAACGTCCAGCCGCATTCTGGCGCGCAAGCCAACCAGGCGGTGTTCTTCACCCTGCTGCAGCCGGGGGACACCTTCCTGGGCATGGATCTGGCCTGCGGCGGACACCTGACGCACGGTTCGCCCGCCAACCAGTCGGGCAAGTGGTTCCGTCCGGTGACCTACAAGGTGCGCGAAGACACCCACCTGATCGACTATGACCACGTCGCCGAAATGGCCGAGCGTGAGAAGCCCAAGCTGATCCTGGCGGGCGCATCGGCCTACAGCCGTCACATCGACTTCAAGCGCTTCCGCGAGATCGCAGACAGCGTCGGCGCCTATCTGATGGTGGACATGGCCCACTACGCCGGCCTGATCGCGGGCGGCGCCTATCCCGATCCGCTGCCGCACGCCCACGTCGTCACCACGACGACGCACAAGACCCTGCGCGGCCCGCGCGGCGGCATGATCCTGTCGAACGACGTGGACCTGGGCAAGAAGATCAACTCGGCGGTCTTCCCCGGCCTGCAGGGCGGTCCGCTGGAACACGTCATCGCCGGCAAGGCCGTGGCCTTCGGCGAGGCGCTGAAGCCCGAGTTCAAGCTGTACGCCCAACAGGTCGTCAAGAACGCCCAGGCCCTGTCCGGCGTGCTGATCGAGCGCGGTCTGGCCATCGTCTCGGGCGGCACCGACAGCCACCTGGCCCTGGTCGATCTGCGTCCCAAGGGCGTGACCGGCAAGGCGACCGAGCACGAGCTGGAAAAGGCGCTGATGACCTGCAACAAGAACGGCGTGCCGTTCGACACTGCGCCCTTCACCGTCACCTCGGGCGTACGCCTGGGCACGCCCGCAGGCACGACCCGCGGCTTCGGCGAGGAAGAGTTCAAGCAGATCGGTCACTGGATCGCCGATGTCGTCTCGTCGATGAACGGCGGCGACGAAGCCGATCCGGCTGTGGTCGCGGGCGTCGCGGCCCAGGTGCGCGAACTGACCAACCGCTTCCCCATCTACGGATGAGATGACGCATGAAGTGCCCCTTTTGCGGTCATCAGGACACCCAGGTTAAGGACAGCCGGCCGTCGGACGACGGCTCGGCCATCCGACGCCGTCGGTCCTGCCCGGCCTGCAACGGGCGCTTCACCACCTTCGAGCGGGTGCAGCTGCGCGAACTGGTGATCCTGAAGCGCAACGGACGGCGCACGCCGTTTGAACGTGACAAGCTGGAACGGTCGCTGGGCGTGGCCTTGCGCAAACGCCCGGTCCAGCCGGATCAAGTCGAGCAACTGGTCAACCGGATCGTGCGTCAGTTGGAAAGCCTGGGCGAGACGGAAATCCCGTCCAGCACGGTCGGCGACTTCATCATGAAGGCGCTGAAGGGCGTCGATGAGGTCGCCTATGTCCGCTACGCCTCGGTTTACAAAGACTTCCGCCACACCGGCGACTTCGCCAAATTCCTGGGCGACGAGGGGTTTGACGAACCGACCGGCAAGGCCTGATGCGGCCCCGGATCACCCTGAAGCTGGCGACGTCTCTGGACGGGCGCATCGCAACGGCGTCCGGCGAAAGCCAGTGGATCACGGGCGAGGACGCGAGGCTGGAGGGTCACCGCCTGCGCGCCGCGCATGACGCCATACTGGTCGGAGTCGAGACGGTCCTGAAGGATGATCCCGAACTGACCGCGCGCCTGCCGGGTCGCACTGTCGATCAGCCGTTGCGCGTGGTTCTGGACAGCCGCCTGCGCACGCCGCCGACCGCTCGGCTCGCGGGCGAGAACACCCTCATCCTGACGGCGGCGGAACCCCGCGCCGTCGGCCGGGCCAGAGTGCGCCGGATCGTGATGGAGGAGGGCCGTCTGGCCATTTCCGCCGTGCTTACGGCCCTGTCCGATGCGGGCGTGGCCTCGCTTCTGATCGAGGGTGGGGGGCAGGTGGCGGCGTCGTTTCTGCGCGCCGACGCGGTCGATCGCCTGGAGTGGTTCCGCGCGCCGATCCTGCTGGGCGGCGAGGGCAGGCCCTGTATC
Source organism: Brevundimonas nasdae (assembly GCF_019395145.1). NCBI lineage: Bacteria > Pseudomonadati > Pseudomonadota > Alphaproteobacteria > Caulobacterales > Caulobacteraceae > Brevundimonas > Brevundimonas nasdae. Next base: position 1,066,854 of record NZ_CP080034.1, on the reverse strand, counting down.
GCCACGCTTGCGCTTGCAAACCTGGCGGACGCCCCCAAGTTCCGGCGTCTGGGCGTCGAGCCCGTCGGCGACGATCTGTGGGAACGCTACGTGCGGGCATGAGGCCCGCCGCCCTCGATTTCAGACGATTCAGACTATGTTTTTTTTGGCCCCGAAGGGGATCGTGCGTAAATGTTCACCGGCATCGTCACCGACATCGGGCGGGTTCGCGACGTTCGCGAGACCAATCGCGACCGCCGCTACGAGATCGAAACGGTCTGGGACACGGACGGCATCGACCTGGGCGCCTCGATCAGCCATGCGGGCTGCTGCCTGACGGTCGTCGAAAAGGGCCCCGGCTGGTTCGCGGTCGAGGTGTCGGGCGAAACTCTGTCCAAGACGACGCTGGGCGCCTGGAAGGCCGGCGACGGCGTCAATCTGGAACGTGCGGCCCGTCTGGGCGACGAAATGGGCGGGCACGTGGTCTCGGGCCATGTCGACGGCCTGGGCCGGATCGTCTCGATCACGCCGGAGGGCGGCTCGCACCGGATCGAGGTCGAGGCGCCCGCGCCGCTGCACCGCTATGTCGCCGCCAAGGGCTCGATCACGGTCGATGGCGTGTCCCTGACGGTCAACAGCGTCACGGATCGGATTTTCTCGCTGAACATCATTCCGCATACGTGGGATGCGACGACGCTGGGGCGGCTGCAGGCCGGTGATCCGGTCAATCTCGAAATCGACATGCTGGCGCGATACCTCGCGCGGTGGCAGGAGACGGCGTAATGCAATTGGCCGCGAACATGAACGACAGCCCGATCAGCCCCATCGAGGACATTCTGGAGGACGCCCGCAACGGCCGTCCCTACATTCTGGTGGACGCCGAGGACCGCGAGAATGAGGGGGACATCATCATCCCCGCCCAGTTCGCGACGCCGGATCAGATCAACTTCATGATCCGCCAGGCGCGCGGCCTGGTCTGTCTGGCCATAACCGCCGACCGGGCGCGCCAACTGCGCCTGCCGCCGATGGCCGCCGACAACCGCGAAAGCATGAAGACCGCCTTCACCGTCTCGATCGAGGCCAAGGAAGGCGTCACGACCGGCATTTCCGCGGCGGATCGCGCCCGCACCATTCATGTGGCCAGCGACCCGACCAGCAGCGTCGACGATATCGTGTCGCCGGGCCACATCTTCCCGTTGGTGGCGCGCGACGGCGGCGTGCTGGTCCGTGCAGGCCACACCGAGGCCGCCGTCGACATCAGCCGCATGGCGGGCCTGACCCCTGCGGGCGTGATCTGCGAGATCATCAAGGACGACGGCGAAATGGCCCGGATGCCGGACCTGATCTCCTTCGCCCAACTGCACGGCCTGAAGATCGGCACCATCGCCGACCTGATCGCCTATCGCCGCCGGACCGAGCGGTTCGTCGAACGCGTCATGGATACGCCGTTCGAAAGCGTCCACGGCGGCCCGTTCCGCCTGATGCTGTACAAGAACACCATCGAGGGCGCCGAGCACGTCGCCCTGGTCCACGGGCGGATTGATCCCAACAAGCCCACGCTGGTGCGGATGCATCAGGTGGACTTCGCCTGCGACCTGCTGGGCCATGTCGAGGCGCGTCAGGACTATGTGCCCAACGCCCTGAAACAGATCACCGAACATGATGGCCCCGGCGTGGTCGTCTTCCTGCGCGACCCCTCGCTGAACTCACTGGCCGAGCGGCTGGCCGGAGCGGACAAGCCGACGGCGGTGGACCGCTCGCTGCGGGCCTATGGCGTCGGGGCGCAGATCCTGCTGGATCTGGGCGTGCGCGATATGATCGTTATGAGTTCGACGCGACCTGAACCGACGGCGCTGGAGGGCTACGGCCTGCGCATCGTCGGCTGGCGCGACATGAATGGAGAAGACAAGTCGTGACCGACGCACCCCGTATTCTGATTGTTGAGGCGCGTTTCTACGACGACCTGGCCGACGCCCTGCTGGAAGGCGCCAAGGAAACCCTAAAGGCGCGCGGCGTCGATTTCGACGTCATCACCGTGCCGGGCGCGCTGGAAGTGCCGCCCGCCATCGCCATGGCCGAAGAAGCCGGTCGTTTCCCGACCGCGCCCCGCTATGACGGCTATGTCGCCCTGGGCACGGTGATCCGCGGCGAAACCTATCATTTCGAGATCGTCTCGGATCAGTCGGCGGCGGGCATCATGGCGCTGGGCGTCAAGGGCGTGGCCATCGGCAACGGCATCCTGACGACCGAGGATGAAGACCAGGCCTGGTCTCGCGCCCGGCTTTCAGAAGGGGATAAGGGCGGCGGCGCCGCAAAAGCTTGCCTCGACCTCATTGCATTGAAGAAGCGGTTGCGCGTAGGCGTCGGCGCATGACTGAACCGAACAGCGTAAAAGCCGTCCTTGAGCAACTCGCCGAGGCCGAAAAGCAGCGTGCCGAGCCGAACCTGAGCTCCAAGCAGCGCCGCGCCCGCACCGTGTCGCGTCTCGCCGCCGTCCAGGCCCTCTATCAGATGGAGCTGGCGGGCGAGGGCGTGGAGACGGTGATCACCGAATTCTCCAACTTCCGTTTCGACGCCGATATCGAGGGCGAGGCCCTGGCCGAGGCTGACGAAGCCTATTTCGGCGACATCGTGCGCGGCGTGATCGAAAGCCAGCGCGACATCGACACGGCCATCAAGGCCCGACTGGCGTCCAACTGGCGTCTGGAGCGGATCGACGCGACCCTGCGCGCCCTGCTGCGCTCCGGCGCCTGGGAGCTGATCAAACATCCCGAGACGCCGCGTGAAGTGGTGATCGACGAATATGTCGAACTGGCCAAGGCCTTCTTCGACGACTCCGAGGCGCGCTTCGTCAATGCGGCGCTGGACGGCGTGGCGAAAGACACGCGCAAATAATGCCCGCCCTCGACGTCGCGGGGGAATTCGAGACGATCGACAGGCTGCTCAAGCCCCTGGCCCATCCTGAATGGGGCAGGGGTCTGGCCGATGATGTGGCGGTGCTGCCGTCACGCCCCGGTTACGATCTGGTCCTGACCAAGGACATGCTGGTCGAGGGCGTGCATTTTCTGCCCGAGGACCCCATGGACACCGTGGCCAGAAAGCTGCTGCGCGTGAACCTGTCCGATCTGGCGGCCAAGGGGGCCGAGCCCTTCGGCTATCTGCTGGCCTGCGCCTGGTCGGAACGGTGCGGCTGGCCAGAGCGCAAGGCGTTCGCTGCAGGCCTGGCCCAGGACCAGGTGCAGTTCAGCGTCCTTCTGCTGGGCGGCGACACGGTCAAGACGTCGGGGCCGGCGTCCTTCTCCCTGACGGGGCTGGGCTGGGTTCCCAAGGACCGGGCTATTTCACGCGCGGGGGCGCAGGTCGGAGATCTGGTTTTCGTCACTGGCCAGATCGGCGACGGACGGCTGGGTCTGCGCGCGGCGCGGGGCGAACTGTCGCTGGAGCCTGAGCGGATCGAGGCCCTGGCCGCCCATTACAGAATGCCGATGCCGCGCGTGGATTTCGCCGACGTGGTGCGCGACTTCGCCAGCGCATCTGTCGATGTGTCGGATGGCCTGGCGGCCGACCTGACCCACATAGCCACGGCCAGCGGCGTGGGCTTGACGATGAACCTGAACGTCCTGCCCCTGTCGACGGCGGCCCAGGCCTGGTTCGCGGACCGGGTCGATCCGCAGTTGTCGCTGGAGGAGCTGGCGACCGGCGGCGATGACTACGAAATCGCCTTCACCGCCCATCCACGGCATGAAGAAGCCCTGCGCCATCTGGCCGAAAGCCGCTTCCTGCGCCTGACGCGGATCGGCGAGGTCACGGCCGGCACGGGCTTGACCGTCCTCTATGACGACCAACCGATCCAGCTGGCGCGAACCGGCTGGACGCACGGCTAGGTTGGCAAGGGAATCCTAACGTCGATCTGTCAGGGTCGCGGCATGGATCGCAGATCGCTCATCGCCGCAGGGACCGTCGCACTGACCTCGGTCGTCGCACAGCCCGCCGCCGCATCAAATCCGAAGCCGTCTCGATCCAGCGGTCCGGCCCTCAGCATCGCGGGCCTGGGCTTGCCCGTCATCGCTGACGGACGGCTGCGCAACTATGTCTTCGTGTCGCTGCGCCTTGAGCTGGGTCGCGGCAAGACAATCGAGCAGATGCGGCCCAAGGAAGCCTATTTTCGCGACGCCCTGGTCAAGGCCGCGCACCGCACGCCCTTCAGCGTGGCGGGCGACTGGACACGACTGGACGAGGCGCGTCTGTCGTCCGCTCTGGTGTCCGCCGCCAACAGCATAAGCGGCCCCGGCTCGATCACACGGGTCGAGATCGTGGCCCAGACGCCGCGTCGTCATTCAGGGATGCAGGCGTCCTGAGCCAAGGCAAAGCTTCACCGACCCCCGTTGCGTGATTTGAATCCTCATGACAGGCTGCCCTTGCAGATCCCAAGGGGCGCACTGACGCGCCTGCCGCGTGCGGGGGGACCGGAAGGCGGACAGAGGCGATAACGCCCGCCGCGCCAAGGGGCCGCGCGCTTCTTTGCAAGGGCATGGAAACGCTCATGACAATCTATCTTTCGCTAGCCTTCGCGGCGGGCGTTCTGGGGGTGCTGTACGGCGCCGTCCAGACCGGCGTGCTGATGAAGGCCAGCGCCGGTAACGACAAGATGCGTGAAATCGCGGCCGCCATCCAAGAAGGGGCGTCCGCCTATTTGAAGCGGCAGTATCTGACCATCGGCATGGTGGGGGTGGTCATCCTGATCGCCGCCTATTTCCTGATCGGTATCTATGCGGCGGTCGGTTTTCTGATCGGCGCCGTCCTGTCGGGCGCAGCAGGCTATGCCGGGATGCTGATCTCGGTGCGGGCCAATGTGCGTACGGCGCAGGCCGCCTCTGAAAGCCTGGCCAAGGGGCTGAACCTGGCGTTCCGCTCGGGCGCCATCACGGGCATGTTCGTGGCAGGCGGCGCCCTGATCGGGGTGTCGGGCTATTACATCGTCCTGACCCAGCATCTGGGGCTGGCCTCGACCAGCCGCGAGGTGATCGACGGTCTGGTGGCGCTGGGCTTCGGTGCGTCGCTAATCTCCATCTTCGCACGCCTGGGTGGCGGCATCTTCACCAAGGGTGCGGACGTGGGCGGCGATATGGTGGGCAAGGTCGAAGCAGGCATCCCCGAGGACGACCCTCGCAACGCCGCGACCATTGCGGACAATGTGGGTGACAACGTCGGCGACTGTGCGGGCATGGCGGCCGACCTGTTCGAGACCTATGCGGTGACCACGGTCGCCACCATGGTGCTGGCGGCGATCTTCTTCCGCGACCAGCCCTATGTCGACGTCATCATGGCCTTGCCGCTGGCGATCTGCGGCGTCTGCGTCGTGACCTCGATCATCGGCAGCTTCTTCGTGCGTCTGGGCAAGTCGAAGAACATCATGGGCGCCTTGTACCAGGGCCTGATCGTTACGGGCATCCTGTCCATCGTCGCCGTCTGGTGGATCATCAATCAGATGGTGACAGGGCCGATCACGACAGTCGGCGGGCTGGAGATCCAGCCGATGGCCCTGTTCTGGTCCGGCATGGTCGGGCTGGGCGTCACGGCGGCCATCGTGGTCATCACTGAATATTATACAGGCTCGAACTTCCGTCCGGTGCGTTCTGTGGCCAATGCCTCAGTGTCGGGTCACGGCACAAACGTGATCCAGGGTCTGGCGGTGTCGCTGGAGTCCACGGCGCTTCCTGCCCTGACCATCATCGTCGGCATCGTCGCCAGCTTCCAGTTGGCGGGCCTGTTCGGCATCGCCATCGCCACCACCACCATGCTGGGTGTGGCGGGCATGATCGTGGCGCTGGACGCCTTTGGTCCGGTGACGGACAACGCAGGCGGCATCGCGGAAATGGCGGGCCTGCCCAGCGAAGTGCGTCATTCGACCGATGCTCTGGATGCGGTGGGCAACACCACCAAGGCCGTCACCAAGGGATACGCCATCGGTTCGGCGGGCCTGGGGGCGTTGGTGCTGTTTGCGGCCTATACGTCGGATCTGCAGTATTTCTCGGCCAATCCGGCGGACTACCCGTTCTTCGCCGACATGGGCGGGATCACTTTTGACCTGACCAACCCCTACGTCGTCGTCGGGCTTTTGTTCGGCGGGCTGTTGCCCTTCCTGTTCGGCGGCATGTCGATGATGGCGGTCGGACGCGCGGCCGAGGCGGTCGTCGCCGAGGTGCGTCGTCAGTTCCGCGAGAACCCCGGCATCATGACCTATCAGGTCAAGCCGGAGTATGGCCGGGCCGTCGACATCCTGACCAAGGCGGCGATCCGCGAAATGATCGTGCCGTCCCTGCTGCCGGTGTTGTCGCCTATCGTGCTGTTCGTCGTGGTGCTGAACATCTCGGACAAGGCCAACGCCTTCGCCGCCCTGGGCGCCATGCTGATGGGCGTGATCGTGACGGGCCTGTTCGTGGCCATCTCGATGACGTCCGGCGGCGGCGCCTGGGACAACGCCAAGAAGGTGATCGAGGAAGGCTTCACCGACAAGAACGGCGTCGTCCACGGCAAGGGCTCTGAGGCCCACAAGGCGGCGGTGACCGGCGACACGGTCGGCGATCCCTACAAGGACACCTCTGGCCCGGCGGTGAACCCGATGATCAAGATCACCAACATCGTGGCGCTTCTGCTGCTGGCAGTGCTGGCGAGCGGCAACATCGGCTAGGACGAGCTAGCCTGAATTGGAAACGCCCCAGAGAGCGATCTCTGGGGCGTTTTTTCTTGGTCGGCCATGCCGATCAGTCGGGGCGGCGCTGGCCCGGCGTATTGTCTTCGGTGCGCGGCAGCTGGCCACGGCCGACGTTGCCCAGCAACTGCTCCAGAACCGTCAGGGCGCGGCCGCGGGTCGGGGTCTCGTTGCGGTTCATGGCGATCTGTTCGCCGTCGTTCAGACCCAGGGTGCGCACAGCCGCCACCTTGTCCGTGCCCTTTTCGAAGGTCACCTCGGTCACGGTGCGGTTCGAGATCACCGGGCGGTTGTAGGTGTATTTCTCGGTCGTCTGGCTGATGTAGTACCAGACCTGATCCGGCTCGAAGGTCGATGTGGTCGAGGGCGAACCCAGGCGCGCCAGGATGGTTTCCTTGGTGTCGGTGCCGGCGACGATGTCCTGGGGCTTGGCGTCGATGGCCTGGAAGCCGTTGGAACCGATCACAGGGGCGCAGGCGGCGGACAGACCGGCCAGCGAAACAGCGACGAAAAGCGGGGCTAAACGGGACATGGTCGGGCGCCTGCGAGAGAACAAGGTCTTTGACCTAGACGGACCTGCGTCCTAGTTCAACGGCGCGGCGGAAAAGGGGCCATAGGAATCCATGCTGAAAAACCTATTCAAACCCCGTCCCGGCGCCCGGATCGGCGACGAACTCTACGCCCTGGCGGTCAATCAGGCCCGGAATGTGGGCTTTTACACGCGGTTGGGCGTAGCTGACCGGATCGACGCGCGATTCGAACTTTACACGCTTCACGTTCTTTTGCTGGTTCTGCGCCTGCGCGATGAAAACACGCCGCAGGGCCAGGATACGGCGCAGGCCCTGTTCGACGTCTATGTCTCGGCGTTGGATCACGCCCTGCGCGAAGAGGGCGTGGGCGACGTCGCAGTGGGCAAGAAGATGCGCAAACTGGGCGAGGCCCTGTATGGCCGCATGGCCGCCTATGAAAAGCCATTGCGCGATGCGGATGAGGGCGGACTGGTCGAGGCCCTGGCGCGCAACGTCTATGCCGAGGCTGTGGCTGAACACGCGCCCGATCTGGCGCGTTACGCCCTGACGACGCGCGCCGCTCTGGCGACGCAGAGATTCAATGATGTGCTGGCGCGGCCAGCCTGGTCGGAAGTTTAAGAGATGAGCGCAGCTCTGCCTTATAGCGAAACGGTGCGGGTCAATCAGATCGGCGCGGGTCTCAGCCGCACGCTGGAGCCGGATGCGGACGCGCGCAAGCGAATCGCCCGCGCCCTGGACCTGCAGGGGCTTGAGGATTTCGTAGTGGACATCAGCGTCACCCCCACGCCCTCGACCAGCGAATGGACCCTGAAGGGCCGGGTCACCGCCCACGCCGTCCAGACCTGCGGCCTGACGCTGGAGCCGCTGCCGGTGGACGTGGATCGGCGATTCTCGATCCAGCTGGTCGAGGCCGCGCCGCAGGAAACCGACGAAATCGAAGTCACCCTGGACGAGGAAGACGCCGACCTGATCGAGGACGGCAAGATCGACCTGGGCCAGTACGCCGTTGAACAGCTGGCCCTGTCGCTCGACCCGTTCCCGCGCAAGCCGGGGGCCGAATTCGTGCAGCCGGAAGAGCCCAAGGAGATCTCGCCTTTCGCCGCGCTGAAGGCGCTTAAATCACAAGACGATCAAGGCTGAGGTTGACGTAGGGGCTGGCTGGTTGCATCCCCCGACTTCACGCTATCGTTCTTGCGCAACCCTATAAGTGTCGCGCGACAAGACGACGCGACAATAAGAGGTCCATTTGCCAGCCCCAGTTACGATCTCGCTTGACGCCATGGGCGGCGATCACGGCCCCTCCGTCATCGTGCCCGGCATCCGCAGCTACCTTCGCGCCCATCGCGGGGAGGGGGTTCGCTTCCTGCTGCATGGCGACGAGGCGAAGATCACGGCTGAGCTGACCAAATACGCCCTGTCCGGCGACATCTGCGAAATCCGGCACACCGAAAAGGTCGTGGCCATGGACGAGAAGCCTGCCCAGGCCATGCGTCGCGGCAAGGGCTCCAGCCTGTGGAACGCCATCGAATCCGTGAAGTCGGGCGAGGCGGGCGGCGTTGTCTCAGCCGGCAACACCGGCGCCCTGATGGCGATCTCCAAGCTGATCCTGCGCATGCAGGCGCCGGGCCTGGAGCGTCCGGCCATCGTCGCCAGCTGGCCGACCTTCAAGGGTCATACGGCGGTTCTGGACGTGGGCGCCAATATCGGCAGCGACGCCGAACAACTGGTCGAGTTCGCCATCATGGGCGAGGCCTTCCAGGCCGCGGTGCGCGGCGTTGCACGCCCGACCATCGGCCTTCTGAACGTCGGCTCAGAGGAGATGAAGGGCAATGAACAGGTCCGCGAGGCGCACGCCATTCTGCGCGACGGTCCGTTCGACCTGAACTATTTCGGCTTCGTTGAGGGCGACGACATCGCCAAGGGCACGGTGGACGTGGTCGTGACCGACGGCTTCACCGGCAATATCGCGCTGAAGACCGCCGAAGGCACGGCGCGTTACATCTCGGCCCTGCTGCGCGAGGCCCTGACGTCCAACCTGCAATCCAAGCTGGGCGCAGTGATCGCCATGCCCGCCCTGAAGCAGATGCGGCAGAAGATCGACCCCAGCGCCATCAACGGCGGACCTCTGTTGGGCCTGAACGGCATTGTTGTGAAAAGCCACGGCGGCGCAGACGCCAAGGGCTTCGGCAACGCCATCCGCATCGCTGTGGATCTGGCCCGTAGCGACTATATGACCAAGGTGGGCGCCAATCTGGGCAAGCTGGACACGGTGTTCGACCACTCCAGCCCCACGTCCGCCCCTGCCGGAGAACCCCTTCAGTGAGCGTCACCCGCAGCGCCGTCACCGGCGTCGGCTCCTATCTGCCGGAACAGATCGTCACCAACGCCGACCTGGCCAAGTTCGTCGACACATCCGATGAATGGATTCAGGAACGCACCGGCATCAAACAGCGCCACAAGGCGCGCGACGATCAGCCGACCAGCGATCTGGCGGTCGAGGCGGCCCGAAAGGCTCTGGCGGACGCAGGCAAGCAGGCGGCCGACGTCGATCTGATCATTGTCGCCACAACGACGCCCGACATGACCTTCCCCGCCGTCGCCGCCATCGTGCAGCGCAAGCTGGGCGCAGGCGTCGGCATCGCCTTCGACGTTCAGGCGGTCTGCTCCGGCTTTGTCTATGCACTCAGCGTCGCGGACGGCTTCGTCGCGCGCGGCCTGTCGAAATGCGCCCTGGTCATCGGGGCCGAAGAAATGACCCGCCTGATGGATTGGGAGGACCGCACCACCTGCGTGCTGTTCGGAGACGGCGCGGGCGCCGTGGTGCTGGAGCCGCGCGAAGGGCAGGGGACGTCCCAGGATCAGGGCATGCTCGGGTTCGCCTTGCGCGCTGATGGAACCAAGACCGATCTGCTCTATGTCGACGGCGGCCCCGGTTCGACCGGCACGGTCGGCCATCTGCGCATGGCCGGCAATCAAGTCTTCCGCCACGCCGTGGTCAATATCTCGGAAGCCATCACCGCCGCCTGCGCCGCGTCCGACATTCAGGTTTCGGACGTGGACTGGTTCGTGCCCCACCAAGCCAACCAGCGCATCATCAAGGGCGTCGGCGACCGACTGGGCCTGGACGAGGAAAAGGTGATCTCAACCGTCGCCATGCACGCCAACACCTCGGCGGCTTCGATCCCCCTGGCCCTCGACGCGGCCATCCAGGACGGACGAATCAAGAAGGGCGATCTGGTGCTTCTGGAAGCCATGGGCGGCGGCCTGACCTGGGGCGCCTGCGCTCTGCGGCTGTAAGTCGTCTGAGGCCCATTGATTTCCAGAGATTTTGCCTAACATATGTGGCCCTTAGAACGACTGGGAGCCGAGTATGACAGGCCAGGAAACGCTCACCCGCGCGGATTTGTGCGAAGCGGTTCATGATGAGGTGGGACTTTCACGCCAGGAATGCTCGTCACTTGTCGAGCGAACTCTGGAGCTGATCGTCGAATCTTTGGAACACGGTGATACGGTGAAGCTTTCGGGCTTTGGCGTCTTCCAGGTTCGTGAAAAGCGCGCCCGGATGGGGCGCAACCCCAAGACCGGCGAACCAGCGGCCATCAGCCCGCGCCGCGTCATCAGCTTCCGCGCCTCCCAGATCATGAAGAGCCGGGTCCACGACGCCGTCGTCGAGGACTAAGGGTGGCCAAAAGCGCCGACGCCTTTCGGACTATTTCCGAGGCGGCCGAAGAGGTCGGGACGCCGCAGCATGTGCTGCGCTTTTGGGAGACCAAGTTCACATTCGTCGCGCCGTTGAAACGTGCGGGCGGGCGGCGATTCTATCGCGCCCAGGACATTGCGGTGCTGAAGGCGGTCAAACGCCTGCTGCATGACGAGGGTCTGACGATTCGCGGCGTGCAGCGTTTGCATAAAGATCAGGGGCTTCAGAAGCTTCTGGGCGCCGACGCCGCCGATCTGATCGACGAAGCCGCCTCCGTCGCGCACGACGAACGCAACTATTTCAACCCGTATGAAACACCCCGTCTTCAAGCTGTGCTTGAAGATCTGGAGCAGGCGAAGCGTCGATTGGACGCCGTTCTTTCAACCTAGGTGGAAAACCTGCTTTTAGGGTTTGCGGCTGACGAAACCCTTGTCTATAGGGAGCGGCTTCGGAGCGTGGCGCAGCCTGGTAGCGCACTTGACTGGGGGTCAAGGGGTCGCAGGTTCGAATCCTGTCGCTCCGACCATTCTTGAAAAATAGAATGATGATGGTGGGGTCGTCCTTACGGACGGCCCCATCGCCGTATCTGGCTCTAAGTCAGCCCCGCTCGGCCCATTTCAGCAGCGGAATCAGCGGCAAGCCCCAGGCGGTGCCCCCGACGCCGAAGAACAGGAAGTCGATCCACTGCGACGCAGGCAGCATCCCGCGCAGGGCGATCAGGCCCCAGATCCAGAAAGCCAGAAAAGCCAGCACTGCGATGGCGGCGACGAATCGACGCGCGCGCGGCGGCATCAGCGCTTGCTCCGGAACAGGAAGAAGGCGACCAGGCAGAAGGCCGAGCCGATCAGGGCCCACAGGGTCCACAGCCACTCCGTCATCGTGCTGACGCCGAAGACCCGCACGGCCAGGAACCAGCCGCAGGCTAGGCCCACGCCGGACACCAGCACGGTGGCGCCAAGGCCGCGGCGCCCCGTCGCCAGATCGGCGATCCAGGCCAGTGCTAGTCCGCCCAGAACGGCGGCGACGATTTCGGCGTATTGCACCCTGATCTCCTTATCGCCGCCGTGTCCGAACGACGCCGTATGTCTATTCCGACTCGCGCTCTGCGGCCGGGGCGGGCATACCGCCACGGTCGCGATTTGGTCACGGTCAAGCGCGACAGCATATCCGGGTCAGTGTCGGGCGTCGAATGAACCGTTTCGGAAATACAGATCGCAATCAGGCCGTCGCCATCTGGCTGTTTGCGAGTGCGGCCATCGTCTTTCTGATGGTGGTCATCGGCGGGATCACCCGCCTGACCGGCTCTGGCCTGTCGATCACGGAGTGGAAGCCCATCATGGGCGCCATCCCGCCGATCACCGACGCCCAATGGGCCGACGCCTTCGAGAAGTACAAGCAGATCCCCCAGTACGCCCAGATCAATGCGGGCATGAGCTTGGGTGAGTTTCAGGGCATCTTCTGGTGGGAATGGCTGCATCGCCTGATCGGACGCCTGATCGGCGTCGTCTTCGCCCTGCCGCTGGTCTTTTTCCTGGTTTGCCGCCTGTTCCCGCAGCGGTCGGTGTTCCGTCGTTGGGCCATGCCGGATCGTCTGGTCTGGCGCTGCGTGGTCCTTCTGGGGCTGGGCGGACTGCAAGGCCTGATCGGCTGGTGGATGGTGTCCAGCGGTCTGTCGGAACGCGTCAGCGTCGCGCCGGAGCGTCTGGCGACCCACCTGGGTCTGGCCTTCGTTTTGTTCGCCGCCCTGATCTGGACCGGGCTTGAGGCCTGGAACGGCGAGGATCACGGGCGTCCGCCTGCGGGATGGGCGAGGGGGGCTGTGGTCCTGCTCGGCCTGGTCTTCATGCAGTGCCTGCTGGGCGCCCTGGTGGCCGGCGGTCATGCCGGGCTGGTCTATACCGACTGGCCGCTGATGAACGGCGCGGTCCTGCCGCCTGCCGACTGGAGCCAGGGCGCGGGCGCCTTCCTGCATGATCAGGCCCTGACCCAGTTCAATCACCGCGTCGTGGCCTATGTGCTGCTGATCGTGGCGACCATCTACGCCTTCCAGGCGTGGCGCTGGCGCGTCGCCGAAGGCATGGGGCTGGCCGCGTTCACGCTGGCGGGCGTGATCTGGCTGCAGGCCCTGCTGGGCATCGCCACATTGATGAACGCGGTGCCAGTCTGGCTGGGCGTGCTGCACCAAGGCGGCGCCGCTGTGGTGCTGGGCGTGGCGACAGCGAACCTGTGGCTGGTGCTGCGCGCACAGGCCCGCATCTTCATTTCGGGCCCGCGTCTTTAGGCGCTTGAGGGTTCATTTAGATGCTGAACTGTCGGGTATTTTAATACCACATTAGAAATATTACGTATTTTCAATACGATAACATGAAATAGCCGCGCACGCCGACGTTGACGCTGCTGAACGCCTCCTGTATCAGCGCGCCTTCATTCGGTTCCTTCGGGGGCCGGACCCGATTTTCGTCTCCAGGAACCCCCTCATGCTGAAGAGCACTACGGCTTCGTTGAAGCCGGCCGAGGTCGAGAAGAAATGGATCCACATCGACGCCGAAGGCGTCGTCGTGGGCCGTCTCGCGACCTTCATCGCCAACCGTCTGCGCGGCAAGCACCGCGGCGACTACACCCCGCACGTTGACTGCGGCGACTATGTCGTCGTCACCAACGTCGACAAGGTGGTGTTCACCGGCAAGAAGAACACCGACAAGGTTTACTATCGCCACACCGGTCACCCGGGCGGCGTCAAGTCGACGACCCCCGAGAAGGTCCTGAACGGCCGCTTCCCCGAGCGCGTGCTCGAAAAGGCTGTTGAGCGCATGCTGCCCAAGGAAAGCCCGCTGGCCCGCAAGCAACTGACGCACCTGCGTCTGTTCGCAGGCAGCCAACACGAGCATGAAGCCCAGCAACCGGAAACGATCGACTTCAAGTCGGCGTCCGCCAAGAACACCCGGAGCGCCTGAGCATGACTGACGCGACGCAAGACACCGCCACCGGCTTCGACGCCCTGAAGGGCCTGAGCTCTTCGGTCGAGAACGACGCTCCCGTTTACGTTCAGAAGCTGGACGCACAGGGCCGCGCCTATTCGACCGGCAAGCGTAAGAACGCCATCGCCCGCGTCTGGGTTAAACCCGGCACCGGCAAGATCACCATCAACGGCAAAGACCAGGAGCAGTATTTCGCTCGTCCCGTGCTGCGCATGATGATCGCTCAACCGCTGACCGTCTCGGACCGCGCCACGCAATACGACGTGGTCTGCACCGTCGAAGGTTCGGGCCTGTCGGGCCAGGCTGGCGCTATCCGCCACGGCCTGTCGCACGCCCTGACGCATTTCGAACCGGAACTGCGCAAGGTTCTGAAGCCGCACGGCTTCCTGACCCGCGACAGCCGCGTCGTCGAGCGTAAGAAGTACGGCCGCGCCAAGGCACGCCGCAGCTTCCAGTTCTCGAAGCGCTAATCGCGTTCACGCGGTTTGGATTTGGGGCGCTTCGGGGAGACCCGGAGCGCCCTTTTTCTTGCGTCTTTCTCCCGTACGGGAAGAAAGGCAGGAGTTTCAGATGACCCACACCATCTTCATCGACGGCGAAGCCGGAACGACAGGCCTGGAAATCCGTGAGCGGCTGGAAGCCCGCCCGGATCTGGAGCTGCTGTTGCTGGGCGACCGACGCCGCGATGTCGATGCACGCCGCGAAGCCTTGAACAGCGCTGACGCGGTGATCCTTTGCCTGCCCGACGATGCGGCGCGCGAGGCCGTGGCCATGGTCGAGAACCCGTCGGTCAAGGTGATCGACGCCTCGACCGCCTATCGGGTCGCGCCGGGCTGGGCGTACGGCTTTCCTGAAATGGACGCGGGCCAGCGCGACCTGATCGCGCGTTCGCAGTTCGTGTCGAACCCCGGCTGCTATCCGACCGGCTTCATCGGCCTGGTGCGTCCGCTGGTGAAGGCGGGGCTGCTGCCTGCCAACTATCCGGTCACGGTCAATGCGGTGTCGGGCTATTCCGGCGGCGGCAAGGCCATGATCGCCGAGTTCGAAGCCCTCGGCGCCGCCACCGCCTATCGCGCCTATGGCCTGTCGCTGAAACACAAGCATGTGCCGGAGATGACCAGGCACACGGGCCTGAGCCACGACGTGCTGTTCACCCCTGCGGTCGGAAACTATCGCCAGGGCATGTTGGTCGAGGTGCCGCTGCATCTGGGCGCTTTGCCGGAAACCCCGTCGGTCGAACGCATCCACGGCGCCTTGGTCGAAGCCTATGAGGGCCAGCAGTTCGTCGAAGTCGCCGATCTGGACGAGACCGAAGCCATGACAGGCATTGAGCCAGAGGCCCTGAACGGCACGAACCGCCTGCGTCTGCACGTCTTCGGCGCCCGTGACGGCGAACAGGCGCGGCTGGTCGCCCTGCTGGACAATCTAGGCAAGGGCGCGTCGGGCGCTGCGGTGCAGAACCTGAACATCATGCTGGGTCTGGATGAGGCGACCGGCCTGATCTGATCATGTGATCGGACGGCCTGAAACCATTTCATGGCGCCCGTCGTATGGGAGTCATGACCCAGTCCCTGATCCTGCATCGCCGGGGCCTTCTGATGGGCGCCGGCGCGCTCGCCCTGTCCTCCTGCGCTCCCGAAACCTCGGAGGCCGGGCAGGGGGAATACGCCGCCTCTCCGTATCGCCGCGTGTCGGACGCGGACTGGCGACGGCGACTGGGCGACGCCTCTTGGCGGGTGATGCGGCATCAAGGGACCGAAACGCCCTTCACCAGCCCGCTGAACGACGAGCATCGGCCCGGAACATTCGTCTGCAAAGGCTGCGACCTGCCGCTGTTCCGTTCGACGTGGAAGTTCGATTCCCACACCGGCTGGCCCAGTTTCTATGACGTCATCGCCGCCAATATCGGGCGACAGGGCGATCTGGCCATCGGCATTCCACGCACCGAATACCACTGCGCCCGCTGTCTGGGCCATCAGGGGCACGTCTTCGACGACGGCCCCCGGCCGACCGGCCTGCGCTACTGCAACAACGGCGTGGCGTTGAAATTCATGGCCGCCTAGCCACGGCGGTTGGCGCGGATGGCGGAATCGACCGTCACCGCAAACCAGATCGAGGCGAAAAGGATCAGCAGACCGTAATCGTGGCCGGAGAAGAAGACCGGAATCGCGGCGGCGATGATGACCAGAAGCGGAAACAGGCTGGCCCAGGCCGCCGTCGACGGCGCGTCGGCGAGGATCAGCGGCAAGGGAGGCGGGCGCTTCATCAGCCGGGCCATCCAGCCGTTCAGGGACACGAACAGAACTGAACAGATCACGGCGATGATGACGTATTTCAGCGCGGTGCCCGGCACGCCGAAAACGCTGGCGGTCATGATCAGAAGGGCGAGGGCGACGGCGGTGCTGATCGCCAGCAGGGTGTTCGGTTCTAGACGATTCAAGACTTCACTTTCACATAGCTGCCCGGCGCCGGTTCGATGGGCTTCAGCGGTCCCTTGGCGGGATCGCGCGCCGGAATCTGCGGACCAGAGCGTTCATGCAGCCAACCGGCCCAGTGTTCCCACCAGCTGCCCGGATGCTCTACGGCGCCCGCCTGCCATTCGGCCAGAGTTTCCGGCAGTTGGTCGTTGATCCAGTGCTGGTATTTCCTGGCGACAGGGGCGTTGATGACCCCGGCGATATGGCCTGACCCGGCCAGGGTGAAGGTCACGTCCTGGCCGCCGAACAGCCGGGCCGAGCGATAGACCGAGTTCATCGGCGCGATATGATCCTCGCGGCTGGCCTGGAAATAGAGCGGGATCGACACCTGCGACAGGTCCGCCGTCAGCCCGCCGATCTGGAAGGCGCCCTGGGCCAGAGCGTTGGCCCCGTACATCTGGCGCAGATAGGCCATGTGCAGCGCCTTGGGCATCCGGGTCTGGTCCGCATTCCAGAACAGCAGGTCGAAGGCGGGCGGGTCCTTGCCCAGCAGATAGTTGCTGATGAAGAAGGACCAGATCAGGTCGTTGGACCGCAGGGCGTTGAAGGTCTCGGCCATGACGGCGCCGGGCAGGACGCCGCCCGCCGCATCCATCTGGCGTTCGATCTCGTTCAGCCAATGCTCGTCGGTGAACAGCAGCAGGTCGCCCGCCTCCTTGAAGTCATGCTGGGCGGCGAAGAAGGTGGCGGCGGCGACACGTTTGTCACCCTTGGCCGCCATATGCGCCAGCGCGGCGCCCAACAGGGTGCCGCCGATGCAGTATCCGACGGCGTTCAGCTGTTCCGCGCCTGCCTGCTCAAGCGTCTTTTCGACGGCGCGGTAGATGCCTTTTTGCAGATAGTCGTCAAAGCCGAACCCGGCCTTATCCAGATCGGGATTGACCCACGAGCAGACGAAGACCGTGAACCCCTGCGCCGACAGCCAGCGGATCAGCGAATTCCCCGGCTGCAGGTCCATGATGTAGAACTTGTTGATCCACGGCGGGAAGATCAGCAACGGAATCGCGTGCTGCGTCTCGCCTTGCGGCGCATACTGGATCAGTTCGAACAGTTCATCGCGCCAGACCACCTGACCGGGGGCCGTGGCGACATTCTCGCCCACGACGAACTTGCCATAGTCGGCCTGACTGATCCGCAGCGAGCCGCCGCCGCGCTCCAGGTCGGCGGCGAAGTTCTGCATTCCCTTCACCAGGGATTCGCCGCTGGTCTCCGCCAGCGCCTTCAGCGCGACCGGGTTGGAGGCCAGGAAGTTCGATGGCGAGAAGGCGTCGGTCAGCAGGCGGGTGAAGAACTGGGCGCGGCGTTTCAGGGTGGGATCAATATCCTCCACGCCCGCGATCAGACTGTTCATCCAGTCCGAGGTCAGCAGGTAGGACCGACGCATCATGTCGAACATGGGGTTCTCGGACCAGGCGGGGTCTCTGAACCGTTTGTCGGCGGGGGCGGGCGTCGGCGCCTCACCGCCTGCCTGACGCGCGGTTGAGGCCCACAACTCCATATAGCGGCCGAACAGATCGGCCTGGGCGTGGAACAGCTTTTCCGGCCGGGCCGCCAGACTGGTCATGACCGAACTCATGGCCGGGGCGACATTGAACGGGTCGGCGGACAGGGCGGCGGGGCGGTCGGCCTGGCTCAGCGCAGCCTCTGCGATGGCGCTCTGGGCCATCATCGCCGCCTTGGCCAGGTTCATCGACAGGGTTTCAATCAGCTGCGCCTGCTCGGTGCCGGGGAAGGCTGCGATGGCCGGTTCAGGTGCAGGTTCAGGCTTGGGTGCCGTATTGGGTTCAGGCGTTGCGGCGACGGGTTCTTCGACCGGCGCGGGCTTTGGCGTTTTGGGCGGGCGTGGCTTGGCCGATGTAGGCCGCCCCGCCTTTCTGGGGGCGCGTGCCGGGGGTTCAGTCGGCGTCTGCGGGGACTTGGCCATGGATGCCCTTCGCGTTTCCTGTCGGCGGTTCAAGGTCGTCGCCCTTCCGCCCAAGGCGATGATGGCATAAGACCTGTCCTGACATGAACGCGCTGTTTTGCAAAAAGACCAAGCTTCACCTTGTCGCCCTGACGGTTCTGGGCGGCGGGTTGGCCCTGAGCGGCTGTGGCGCCGCCTTCAGCGCGAAAACGGATCCGAACGGCCCGCTGGCTCCGCGCATCGCCGCCCTGGTTGACGCCAACCGTCACTATCCCCGCTGGACCGACTTCCCGACCGCGCCGCAGGACCTGCCGCCGCCGACCCAGATCGCAGCGAACGTACGTTCTCTGGAAGGCAAGGGCGCGGCTCTTGGCGGCGAAGTGTCGCGGATCGAATGGACGCTGGACGACGCCGAGGCTCTGGCCGCCCGCACGCGCGCCCAGGTCGGAGCGGTTCCGACCTCGCCTGATTCGCTTCAGACCGCTGATGACATCGAGGCCCTGGCCCAATCCCTGCGCGACCGGGCCAAGGCGCCGCCGCCCATCGACCGTCGCCCGAACCCATAAATCTCGCCGGGAACGCAGAATCCCGCGATGATGCGCTGATGGCGGACGATAGCGGCTCTCAAACCCTGAACGCATTTCTGGGCGTCTCGCGCTCCCTTTCGGGTCGTGCCTGGCGACAGCGACCGGCTGACGCCGCGACCACCCGCGCCCATATGCAGGGCCTGGGACTGGAAGAGCCGCTGGCCCGCGCCCTGGCCTCACGCGGCGTTCGCGCCGACCAGGGCACCGACTTTCTGGCCCCGACCCTGCGCGCCCTGTTTCCCGATCCCTCCAGCTTCATGGACATGGACGCCGCCGCCGACGCCATTCTGGATGCGCTGCAAGCCAAGGCCAGCATCCACGTCTTCGCCGACTATGATGTGGACGGCGCCTCCAGCGCAGCCCTGCTGGTGCGCTGGTTCCGTTCAGTCGGCGCGGAACTGCCCATCTATGTCCCTGACCGGATCAAGGAAGGTTATGGCCCCAGTGCTGCGGCCTTCGACACACTGAAGGCGTCGGGCGCTGATCTGGTCGTCACGGTCGACTGCGGCGCGGCGGCGAATGAGGCCTTGGCTCACGCCCACAGCATCGGCCTGAATGTCGTGGTCATCGACCACCACCTGATGCGCCACGAACCGCCCAAGGCGCTGGCGGTCGTCAACCCGAACCGCCCCGGCTGCAACTCGGGCCAGGGCAATCTGGCGGCGGCGGGCGTGGTCTTCGTCCTGCTGGCCGCCCTGAACCGCGAAGGCCGCAAGCGCGGCCTCTTCGCCAATCAGCCTGAGCCCGACATCCGTCAGTGGCTGGATCTGGCTGCGCTGGGCGCCATCTGCGACGTGACCGGCCTGACCGGTTTCAACCGCGCCCTGACCGGTCTGGGCCTGAAGGTCATGAGCGACTGGAAGAACCCTGGACTGCGCGCCCTGCTGGCGGCAGCCGGCGCGGAGCAGGGGCCAGCCAAGAGCAATCACGCGGGCTTCATCCTGGGGCCGCGCATCAATGCGGGCGGACGCATCGGGCGCTCTGATCTGGGCGCGCGGCTGCTGTCCACCGATGATCCAGTCGAGGCCGAACGTCTGGCCATCGAATTGGACGCGCTGAACCTGTCACGCCGCGATGTGGAGAAGGCGGTCACCGACGCCGCCGTGCGCAAGGTCGAGGCGACCGGCGCCCATGCCGACGAATCGGCTGTGGTCGTCGTGGCGGGCGACGACTGGCATCCCGGCGTGGTCGGCATCGTCGCCGGACGCCTGCGCGAACGCTGGCGCAAGCCCGTCATCGTCGTCGGCGTCGATCCTGTAACGGGCCTGGGCAAGGGCTCGGGCCGTTCGCAGCCGGGCATGAACCTGGGCCGGGCCATTCAGGCGGCCTGGGAGGAGGGCATCCTTCTGGCGGGCGGCGGTCACGCCATGGCGGCCGGTCTGACGGTCGACAGTGCGCGTCTGGGGGAACTGACCGCCTTCCTCAACGATCGGCTTGCCCATGAGCGGATCGAGGCGGTGGCGCAGGACTGGCTGGAGATAGACGCCCTGATCGAACCGGCGGGCGCAAACCGGGCCCTGTTCGAATCCTTCGAACAGTTGGCGCCCTTCGGTCCCGCCAACCCTGAACCCGTCTTCGCCCTGACCGGGGTGCAGGCGCGTGAACCCGTGCAGATGAACGGCGGCCATGTCCGGTGCCGTCTGGTCGGCCCCGACGGCAGTTCTGTACGCGCCATCGCCTGGCGCTGCGCCGATCTACCGGGCGGACAGGCGCTGCTGTCAGGGCAGGGGGGCTTGAGCATTGTCGGGCGGCTGAAAGCCGACGACTGGAATGGTCGGCGCGGTGTTCAGTTCGAGATTGAGGACGTGTCCGATCCGCGCATGATCCAGGGCTAAGCCTCGGAAACCGCTGGCTTCGAAAAAACTGGAAAACATGCTTGCGCCATCCGGAAGGCGCGGCTATATCGCCCGCTCTCCCGCGCAGCGGTCCCTTCGTCTATCGGTTAGGACGTCAGGTTTTCAACCTGAAAAGAGGGGTTCGACTCCCCTAGGGACTGCCACGCGGGCGGTTTCAGTTGCGCCTCCAGGCCACTGTATTTCCACGCAAAACCTCATTCCTTCACAACGGTTGCGCGTATTCCGTGTGCGGACACACGGATTAGACGCATTTTCGGCTTTTCAAAGATTCGCGGAACGGTGTTAAATGGCCGCGAACCCGTAAGAGGAACGGGCGGGGGCTAATATCTTGTCTGAATACCCAGTGATGGAAACGGCGGAGACCGTTCGTGTCGTCGGGCGCGTAAAATGGTTTGATCCCACGAAGGGCTACGGCTTCATCGTGCCGGACGATCCGACGCTGACCGAACTGCGCGATGTGCTCCTTCATGTCAGCAGCCTGCGGGACAGCGGTCGCGAAAACGCCGATGAGGGCGCGCCGATCACCTGCGACTGCGTCAAACGGCTTAAAGGCTGGCAGGCGGTGGAGATCCACCACCTGGGGGAGGGCGCGCCGCTCGTCGCTGCCCGAAAACCTGCACCCGCGGCTGTCGCCGATTCCGCTCCGCCGGTCGGCGGCTCGCTGGAGCCTGCGGTCGTCAAATGGTTCAATCGCACCAAGGGGTACGGATTCGTCGTGCGCAACGGCGAGGCGGGCGATATCTTCGTCCACATCGAAACCCTGCGTCGCTGCGGTCTGGACGAACTGGTTCCCGGCGACACGGTTCAGGTGCGATTCGCCGATGGCCCCAAGGGGCTGGTGGTCGCGGACATCAGAACGGGCGGCTGATTTCACCGCCCTTGGGAGGGCGCATGATCGGCGCAACAAGACGTTTCCTGCTCACCGGCGTTCTGGCGCTGGGCCTGATGGGCTGTGCGGCCAAGGGGCCCGTGGGGCCGAATGGCGATCCCACTGAACGCCTGTCGATCTTCACGGCCAGCGGCGAGCATCACTTCTGGGTCGAGATCGCCGACACCGAACCCAAGCGTCAGCGGGGCCTGATGTTCCGCCCTCCGCTTGAGGACGACCGGGGCATGTTGTTCGAATGGCCGGGCGAACCGGCGCGCGAGCAAAGCTTCTGGATGCGCAATACGCCCAGTTCGCTGGACATCATCTATATTGATCCACAGGGGAAAATCGTCTCGATTGCGGCCCACGCCACGCCGTTTTCTGAGGCGCCCATCCCGTCAAACGGGCCTGCGAACGGGGTGCTGGAGCTGCGGGCGGGGCGCGCCGACGAAATCGGCGCCAAGCCGGGCGACAAGGTCGTGCATTCTTATTTCAAACCCTGATTGCGGATCACGTCGCGAAGTGCCAATAGAGCGCTCCGTTCGGTCCGGGGTGTAGCGCAGCCTGGTAGCGCATCTGGTTTGGGACCAGAGGGTCGGAGGTTCGAATCCTCTCGCCCCGACCAACGGAAGGCCGCTGGATTATCCATCCAGCGCGCGTTATGGCAGGTCGCAAGACCGCCTTTGCTGAGGATTTCTCCATGCTCGCTCGCATCTATCGCCCTGCCAAGACCGCAATGCAGTCCGGCAAGGCCAAGAGCCGCGACTGGCGTCTGGACTTCGAGCCCGCCTCGGCCCGCACGATCGACCCCCTGATGGGCTGGACCAGCTCCAGCGACATGAAGGGCCAGGTTCGCCTCAGCTTCGATTCGAAAGAAGAGGCCGTCGCCTACGCCGAACGCCACGGCATCCCGTTCCGCCTGCACGAGCCGAACGAGCCGCCGCTGATCATCAAGGCTTACGCCGACAACTTCGCCACCAACCGCAAGCAGTCCTGGACGCACTAAACGCCCGGCACTCCGCGTCAGGCGCCCTTAGCTCAACCGGATAGAGCACCCGCCTTCTAAGCGGGATGTTGCAGGTTCGAGTCCTGCAGGGCGCGCCACGGCTTTAGCCGGATAAGATTGCAACAATCGAGATGCACGTCGCACCTAGTGACCAGCCGACAAGCCCTGCAAAGCTTCATAGGCATCCCTTCTGAAGCTGAGCCAGCGCTGTAGGAGAGGGCTCCTGCGCCTTGGTTTTGGTTTGCTTGGGCAATATGTCACAGGCGATACAGTCTGAGTTTGCGATCAGACGTCTCCGACATTTCTAGGCCAGGCGCCTGACAGGTGACAACTGGATGAGTGCGGCGAAATTTCGTGCCTCTAGCCCGAACACTTAGTGAACCGTTCCTCTGCCGAATATATTTGCTCAGAAGCGAGCTTCACAAGGCGTCATTGGGGTAATTTTTACCCCGAAATGGCATAGCTGCGGCATGGCTACCCAGTAAAAATACGCAAATCGGCGCAGCGTAGCTATTGCAAGCGACCCTGCATTAACGAAACAAGTCTATCGCATAATGCCATCATACTTAGGTTAGGGTTGACAGGCGCCTTTACGTAATTTCACTTTGATCAGACACATTTGCGTCGCACTTGTTCCCAAGGCTGACGCATTTGGCATTACATTGTTTGCGAGGGGCTATGACGTACACCACCAGAACTCTGCTACTAGCGGCAGCAGCGACTACAGTGCTGCTTGGCGCAGGGGCGGGTAACGCTCACGCCCAGTCAACACCGGTGCCGACGCCGACTGGCGAGCTTTACTATATGGCGGATGGCAGCCGCACCGCTGACTATACGGCTGCTATTGAGTCCTGGCGCGCGGACGCCCAGTTCTCCGTTGACTATTCCAAACGCTTCCTGGGTTTGGAGCATGCCTATGCACGCGGCCTGAGCGGCAAGGGCCAGACGATCGGCATTAACGACGCCGGGATCTACATGAATCACCCGCTGTTCCAGACGGCGGGGAAGATTACCGGGCTGCATACTGAAGTTCCATCCGACTACGGCAACGACGGCGCCATCAACCCGCGCCGCCCGTGGGAAGGGCATGGAACTCACGTCGCCGGCACCGCCGCAGGGAACCGGACAACCGATGGCCTGATGTTCGGCAACGCGTATGGCGCCAATATTTATGCCGCCACCGCCAACTTCGCGGCAGGTGACTTCCTCTGGTGGCGTGACGCCATCATCGACGGAAAATACATTCAGACGTCGTATGACAATATCATCGACCTGGCGGAAACCGGCAAGGTACGGATCATCAACAATAGCTGGGGGTCGCAGACCAGCGTTCGATTCGATGCGTCGCTTCAGACGGTCCTAGCTAATCTCGGCGACGACTACGAAGACTTTTTCGATCCGATTCTGAAGAATGATGTCCTGGTCGTATTCTCGGCGGGCAATGGCGGCGGCGTGCACGCGGGGGCTACGGCAGTGATTCCCCTGGCCGCGCCGGAACTAAGGTCGAACTGGCTCTCGGTCGTCAATTATAACGAAAGCCTGCTGCCGGACCCATCATCCAGCCTGTGCGGCCGCACCGCGACGTACTGTGTCGCCGGGCCTGGCGCGGACATCATTTCCTCCGTGCCAGGATATGAATACAATATTCCCGCTCTACTGGCGGCCTTCCCGGTAGCCTCTTTCTCCACACTCTATAACGCACGCACTGTCGCTCAATTGAATGCGGCGGCGCAGACTCGTGTATTGAACGCCCTGAATAACTACCTCAACCAGAAGGCGCTCGCGGCGCGGTTGGGACAGCCGTTTGATGAACAGGCGGCGCGTAAACGGGTGGTGGACGAACTGGTGGCCGTGACTTTCGTCGCCGGCGCCCTGATCAATACGCCAGACGGCGTGACCTCGCTGATGGGGAATATTCTTTCGAACGCCAACAACGTCGCCTTGCTGAGCGAAGATTTCTCGCGAGATGTTCTGACCAAGGCTAACGACGAGTTCCTTCGCCGGCTGGACACCATCGTCAAGTTCACGGGCCCAGGTTACGAAGTCTATACGGGCACCTCGATGGCGGCGCCGAACATCTCCGGCTTCGCCGCGGTGCTCATGGAAGCCTTCCCCGAGTATAGTACGGCGCTGATCACCGACATTCTGCTGTCCAGCTCGAAAGATCTGGATACGCCCGGCGTGGACTTGAAGTCCGGTTGGGGCGCGCCGCAGATGGACGTGGCGCTGGGCGGGCCGACGGCTTTGCGTGACGTTCGCGACGTAACCGTCAATGTCGGCACGGTGGATGTCTGGACCAACAACATCGGCGATGCACGCGATCGGTATTCGGCTGAAGTCCTGGCGGATTTCCCGGACGACATCGGCGGCCTGGTCAAGAAGGGCGGGGGTGAACTCGTTCTGACCGGCAACATCGACTACACAGGCGTGACGCGGGTCGAGGGCGGTCTGCTGACCGTCAACGGCGCGATCCTTCGTTCGAACACGACGGTGGCGGATGTCGGCATCATCGGCGGCACCGGAACCCTGGCGAATCTGACTGCGGATGCAGGCGGCGTCGTAGCGCCCGGCACCGCCGCCAACCCGTTCGGCACGCTTACGGTGACAGGCGACGCCACGTTCAACCCCGGTTCGTTCCTGTGGGTTCGTTCGGCCGTCAACGGCACGGCCTATTCGAAGCTTCAGGTCGGCGGAAAAGCCATTCTGAACGGCGGCAACGTCATTCTGAAGGCGGACCAAGGCACTTGGAACCTGCGCACACGCCTCAACATCGTGAATGCGACGGGTGGGGTGACGGGCAAGTTTGACGGCTCCACCAGTGATCTGGGCTTCCTGAAACCGACCCTGACCTACACCAACAACACCGTCGTGCTGACCCTGCTGCGTAACGATGTGCTGATCGCCTCGGTCGGCAAAACGCCTAATGAAAGGGCTGTCGGCGGTGCGCTGGACGTGATGACGGTTCAGAACACGACTGGCGATCTGGCGCTGGAAAACGCGATCCTGGACGGCAGTGTGGCCAACGTCACGGCGGCGCTCAGCAGCCTGACCGGCGAGGTTCACGCCTCTCTGGGCGGCGTTGCGGTGTCGGACAGCCGTTATATCCGCGACGCCATGCTGCAACGCGGACGCGGCGCCGCCGCCAATGAAACCGAAGGCCGGGGCGTCAACGCCTGGGCTTCCGGCGTCTTCGGCAACGGCGAGTTTGATGGCGACAACGAACTGGCAGGCTACCGCGCCGACTCTACCGGCTATCTGGCCGGTCTGGAGAAGGCATGGTCCGGCCGCGCCCACCTGGGTCTGGCCGTCGGTGAAACCCGCACGGAGATCACGGCCAACAGCCTGCGTTCCAGCGGCACCGCACGTAACCAGCACATCGGCCTTTATGGCGGCATGAACGCCGGGGCCTTCGCCTTGCGCGTCGGCGGATCGTGGATCGACGCCAATCTGCGCACCAACCGCACGGCCGCGTTGAACCAGTTCAGCAACCAGCTGACCGGTCACTACGACGGCAAGGGCTGGCAGGCTTATGGCGAGATCGCCTGGCGCGCCTCATTCGGCGCCAGCACCATCGAGCCCTACGCCAACTACACCCGCGTCGACTATCATGCGGATGTGGCTGAGGTGGGCGGCGATGCGGCCCTGTCGGGTCGCGTCGAGCAGGTCGCGGATCTGGTCACCGCCGGTTTCCGCACCGAGACCATCCTGTCGCAAGGCGCGGGTCGTCCGACGCTGACCGCGGTCACCCACCTGGCCTGGAGCCATGACTTCAACGACGACGGCCCGGAATTCCGCGCCAAATTCGCTGATGGTCCGATCTTCCAGGTCGCAGGCGCCAACATCGGTCAGGACGCGCTGCTCACCGGTCTGGGCGTCAACATCCAGGCCAACGACCGCACCAACGTCGAGGTCGGATATGCGGGCGTCTATCAGGACGACTACAACGACAACAAGCTGTTCGCGCGCCTGAACGTGAAGTTCTGAACCGCGTCACATCCTCTCAACCTAAACCTTGGGCCGCGCCGATTGGCGCGGCCCTTTTTCATGGCCTATCGTTGGCGCTTCGCAGACGGAGACGCCCATGTCCGCCCTTCGCCCCATCGACCATCTGGATACGCATGAGGTCCTGAACCAGCCGCCGCCGCTGGAGGACGTCAACCTGTTCTCGGGCGATCAAGCGTTGAAGGATGCAGTCGACAAGGCAGGCGGCGGTCAACACGCCGCGCGCCTGGACCAACTGGGCGCACGTTGCGGGTCGGCCGAGGTGATCGGCTGGGGCGTTCAGGCCAACCGCAATCCGCCGGTTCTGGACAGTTTCGACCACTATGGCCGCCGTATCGACGAGGTGACGTTTCACCCGGCCTATCATCAGTTGATGCGCCTGGGCCTGGATTCCGGCTTCGCCTCTGTCGCGTGGGACGGGACGCCTGCGGGGCACGTGGCGCACGCCGCGACCCTGTTCATGACGGGGCAGGCGGATTCGGGCACGACCTGCCCGATGACCATGACCTATGCCTCGGTCGCCGCGCTGGAGGTGGAGCCTTCGGTCGCCGCCGAATGGACGCCACGCGTTCAATCCGGCCGCTATGACCCCGCCGTGCGTCCGGCGGCTGAAAAGGCGGGCGTCACCATCGGCATGGCCATGACCGAAAAACAGGGCGGTTCGGACGTGCGCGCCAACACCACGCGGGCCGAACCGACGGCGGAGGCGGGCTGGTATGCACTGACCGGCCACAAATGGTTCTGCTCGGCGCCCATGTCGGACGCCTTCCTGACGCTGGCCTATGCCGAGGGCGGGTTGACCTGTTTCCTGGTCCCGCGCTGGACGCCGGACGGTCAACGCAACGCCGGGTTCCGCGTCATGCGGCTGAAGGACAAGATGGGCGACAAGTCCAACGCCTCGTCCGAGATCGAATACCACGGCGCCCTGGCCCAGCGGATCGGGCCGGAGGGACGCGGCGTGGCCACCATCATCCGCATGGTCCAGCATACTCGGCTGGACTGCGTGCTGGGATCGGCCCAGCAGATGCGCGGCGCCATGGCGCAGGCGGTCTGGCACGCGGCGCATCGCTCGGTCTTCCAAAAGCGGCTGATTGATCAGCCGATGATGGCGGCGGTTCTGGCCGATCTGGCGGTTGACAGCGAGGCGGCCACGGCCATGGGGCTGCGGCTGGCCCAGACCTTCGACGAGGACGACGCCCTGGGCCGCCTGCTGACGCCCATCGCCAAATACTGGGTGTGCAAGCGGGCGCCCGGCTTCGTCTATGAGGCGATGGAGAGCCTGGGCGGTGCGGGCTATGTCGAGACAGGCCCCATGCCGCGCCTGTTCCGCCAGTCCCCGCTGAACGCCATCTGGGAAGGGTCGGGCAATGTCATCGCCCTGGACGTCCTGCGCGCCATGGGGCGTGAGCCGCAATCAGTCGAAGCCCTGCGCGGTTTCGTTGAGCAGCAGCGCGGACGCGACGGCGCCTATGACGCCTGGCTGGACGGCCTGTCATTCGAGACGGCGCATGAGGCGGGCGCGCGTCTGGTGGTCGAGCGGTTGGCGCTGGCTGCTCAGGCCGCGATCCTGCTGGCGTGGGACAATCCGTCGGCCGAAGCCTTCTGCCGCCTGCGGCTGACGGACCGGGGATCAGCCTACGGCGCCCATGATGCAGTGATCGACACCGCCGCCATTCTGGATCGCACCATGCCCGCCTGATCAGCCCGCAAAGGCCGCCAGACCCCGCTCCAGATCGGCGATCAGATCGGCGGGGTCTTCCAGCCCGATGTTGAAACGGATCAACTCCCCCTCTAGCGGCGTGGGATGGTCGCGATAGGCCATCTGGTGCGTTTCATGCGTGGCCAGGCTTTCGAACCCGCCCCATGAATAGCCCAGACCGAACAGGCTGAGGGCGTCGAGGAAACGTCGCCCCGCCGCTGCGTCGCCGCCCTTCATCACCACGCCCATCAGCGAGGCGGCGCCGGTGAAGTCGCGCGCCCACAGATCATGGCCGACCGAGCCGGGGAGGGGCGGATACAGCACCCGCGCCACCTCAGGCCGCGCCTGCAGCCACTGGGCCACCCGCAACCCCGACCGCCCCTGTTCGGCGTAGCGCAGCGGCAGGGTCCGCAGGCCTCGCAGGGTCAGCCAGGCGTCGTCCGGCGACACATGCCAGCCCATGTCCTCAATGGCGTCGCCGATGGCCCGGATCAGTCGCGCCTCATTGGCGACGATGCCGCCGATCAGCACGTCGGAATGACCGGCGGCGTATTTGGTCAGGGCCTGGACGCTGACATCCACGCCATGCGCCAGCGGCTTGAACGCCAGTCCCGCCGCCCAGGTGTTGTCCAGCACCGTCAGGACGTCGCGCGACCGACAGGCGGCCGCGACCTTGGCCACATCGACCATTTCGAAGGTCAGGGATGCAGGCGATTCCATCAGCACCAACCGCGTCTTCTCCCCGATGGCGGCGATGATCGCATCGGCATCCGCGCCCGCAGGCAGGAACCGGGTCGTCACGCCGCGGCTCGCCAGATAGCGGCTAAGGAAGCGTCGCGTGGGGCCATAGACGGCGTCGGTCGTGACGATCTCGTCGCCCGGACGCGTCAGGGCCAGAACTGGAACCGTCACCGACGCCAGACCCGAAGGAACCAGGAACGCCTGGCCGCCGCCCTCCAGATCGGCCAGGGCTGCGCGCAGTTCTCGCGCCGCCGTGGTCCCCTCCAGCCCATAGACCGGGCCGGCGGCCCCATCGCGCATGGCGCCCGCCGTGTCGCTGAGCATGGTCGAGGCGCGCTCAATCGGCGGGTTCACGGGCCGTCGCCCCTGACCCCGGCGGGTTGCGGAGGCGATCAGGCGGGTGCGATCTGAGTGCGGCGACATGACCTCTCCGATGGGTTGCGGATCAGGGCCTAAAGGCCTCTAAACTCTGCCGGGCGCAAGCGGCGGAGGGAGAGTTTACGCGATGCGGTGCTGGACAATCGGAGCCATGGCGGCGCTGCTGCTGGCGGGAGCCTGCAGCCGACAAGCGGCTGCCCCTGCGCCGGAAACTCCAGCGCCCGAAGCCGCAACGACCGAGGCGGGCCATCTGCCGCAAAGCCCGATCCTGCGCGCGGTGAAACAGCGTGGTCGCCTGAACTGCGGCGTGCATCAGGGGCTGGTCGGTTTCGCCTATACGGACAATCGCGGACAGTGGCGCGGGTTCGACGCCGACTTCTGCCGCGCTCTGGCCGCCGCCATTCTGGGCGACGGGGATGCGGTGCGTTTCGTACCCGTGTCGGCCGGGGATCGTTTCAAGGCGCTGAATGATGGGCGGATCGACGTCCTGTGGCGCAACTCGTCCTGGACCATGACGCGCGACGCGGGCGAAGGCTTCATCTTCGCGGGCATCAACTATTACGACGGTCAGGGCTTCCTGGTGCGGCGGTCGCTGAACCTGTCCAGCGCGACCGAACTGAACGGCGCCCGCGTCTGCGTGCAGTCCAACTCGACCGCAGAGGCGAACGCCGACGACTTCTTCCGCTCGCGCGGCGTGGACTATCGCCCGGTCGTCCTGACCACCGAGGAGGCTGCCCGCGACGCCTATGCCCGCGAAGACTGCGACGCCTTCAGCGCCGACATCTCGGCCCTGGCCGCCGCTCGCACCACCCTGACCAATCCGCAGGAGCACGCCATCCTGTCCGACGTGGCGTCCAAAGAGCCGCTGGGACCGGTGGTCAAGGCGGGCGACGAACGCTGGGCCTCGGTCGTGCGCTGGACCCTGAACGCTGTGATCCTGGCTGAAGAACTGGGCGTAACCCGCGAAAATGCCGAAGCTCAGGCCAAGGATTCACGCGATCCCCGTGTCCGTCGTCTGCTGGGTGTCGAGGGCGACTATGGCGCCATGCTGGGCCTGCCCAAGACCTGGGGCGCGAACGCAGTGCGCGCCACCGGCAACTACGGTCAGATCTTCGACCGCAATCTGGGTCCGCAGTCCCCGCTGAAGCTGGAGCGCGGCCTGAACGCCCAATGGAACGCCCAGCCGCCGGGCCTGATTTACGGGTTGCCGATCCGGTAACCGCTGACACGCGCACCTTTTCCTCAGGAGGAAAGATGACGGAGACGAAACGCGGAAAGCTTCCGCTTCACTGGCAGATGCTGATCGGCTTCAGCCTGGGTCTCAGCACCGGCCTTCTGGTTCACCTTGCCGTCGGCGGGGATGTGGGCTGGGTGCAGTGGCTGACCGCGAACGTCACCGGGCCGATTGGCCAGGTCTTCCTGCGCCTGCTGTTCATGATGGTGATCCCGCTGCTGTTCTCGGCCCTGGTCATGGGGGTCGCCGAGATGGGCGATCTGGCCTCGCTGGGTCGAACGGGCCTGAAGACCCTGCTTCTGACCATCGTGATTTCAGGCATTGCGGTCGTCATCGGCATGGGCATGGTCAATCTGTTCCAGCCCGGACGCGGCGTCGATCCGGTTCTGGCCCAGTCCCTGCTGGATCAGGGCAAGGCGGGCGCCGCCAGCATCGTGAACAGCGCCCCGACCAGCATTTCCCTGGGCGATTTCTTCCTTGAGCTGGTGCCGTCCAACGTATTCACCGCCGCCGCCGAAAACGCGATCCTGCCGGTTATGGTCTTCGCCCTGTTCTTCGGCGTCGGCCTGGTCATGGCTAAGAGCCCGGCGACGGATCGGCTGCAGGAGGTGGTTCAGGGCCTGTTCGAGATCACGATGAAGCTGATCAACCTCTTCATCAAACTGGCCCCTCTGGCCATCGCCTGCCTGATGTTCAATCTGGCGGCCCTGTTCGGTTTCGAGCTGTTGATCCGCCTGGCGGCCTATGTGGCGGTCGCCGTGGGCGCGATGGCGATCCACATGTTCGTCGTCTATCCGCTGGCCGTCTGGTTCCTGGGCGGCATGTCGCCCGTCGCCTTCTTCCGGGGCGTTCGCGAGCCGATGATCGTGGCCTTCTCGACCGCCTCGTCCAACGCCTCCCTGACGTTTGCCCTGCGCGCGGCCGAGCAGCAGCTTCACCTGCCGCGCAAGATCGCCCGCTTCGTCCTGACGGTCGGCGCCACCGCCAATCAGAACGGCACAGCCCTGTTCGAGGGTGTGACCGTGTTGTTCCTGGCCCAGTTCTTCGGCATCGAACTGACCCTGATGCAGCAGTTCATCGTCATGCTGGTCTGCATACTAGGCGGCGTCGGCACGGCGGGCGTGCCGGCGGGCTCTCTGCCCGTCGTGGCGATGATCCTGGTCATGGTCGGGGTGCCGCCAGAAGGGATCGGCCTGATCCTGGGCGTCGATCGCTTCCTGGACATGTGTCGCACGACGCTGAACGTGACCGGCGACCTGGCGTTGGCCACCATCGTCTCACGTGGCGAAGACAATGATCCCGAGGACGAGGGCGCCGACAGCACGGCGGCGGCGCCCGTTCCGGCCTGATCTCAGCCCGTCATCACCGGCGTGTCGGCGCGGCCGCCCCATTCGGCCCAGGAGCCGTCATAAAGTTGCGACGGCTTGCCCAGTTCAGCCAGCCCAAGGCTGAGGATGGCGGCGGTGACGCCTGACCCGCAGGTGGTGGTCACCGGCCTGGCGACATCGACGCCCGCATCGGCGAACACCTGCGCCAGGGCCTGGCCGCGCTTCATTGTGCCGTCGTCGTTCAGCAGACGATTATAGGGCAGGTTGAGCGCCCCGGGCATGTGACCGGCCCTTGCGCCGGGACGCGGCTCAGCGGCGTCACCCCGAAACCGCGCCGCGCCGCGCGCATCGACGACCTGAGCCTGGGCGGCCAAAGCGGCACGCACCTGTTCGGCGTCCACGACCGCATCAGGTTTGAAATCGGGTTGGAAGACCGCGGCGTCAGATTGCTCTGCATCCGACGTCACACGGCGCCCTTCGGACAGCCATTTGGGCAGGCCGCCGTCCAGCACCTGAACCCGGCTGGCGCCCATGGTTCTGAACATCCACCAGACGCGCGCCGCCGAAAACAGACCCGCCGTGTCATAGACGACGATATGATCGTCCGCACTGACGCCCAGCGCCCCGATCGACGCGGCGAAGGCTTCCGGTGTCGGCAGCATGTGGGGCAGGGGGCTGTCGGCGTCCGACACGGCCTCCAGATCAAAAAAGACCGCCCCCGGAATATGCCCCTCGGCGAACTGGGCGGCGGCGTCGCGGCCATCCAGATGCCAGCTGCCGTCGATCAAACGCAGGTCCGGCGCGCCCAGCACAGCCGCCAGTTCATCGGTCGAGATCAAAGGGTTCATGGTCTGCTCAACGCCAGTTGCACATCATCTGTATCGCCAGTCGGCTGAGGCGACCTGTGGCAGAAGGTGTCCCTTTAAAACGCCATAGGGTCAATCGCGGTCGCTGTGGTCGTCGCCCCGTCCTGAGACGGCCTTCAGCGCATTCAGCGCCCGCGCGCGCGCCACGTCATGATCCACGACAGGCCTGGGATAGGTGTCGCCCAATCGCACCCCGGCATCCCGCAGGATCTCGGTCGGCGCCGTCCACGGGGCCTGAATCCACTTATCGGGCAGGCGGCACAGTTCGGGAACCCAACGCCGCACATAGGCGCCGTCGCCATCGAACTTCTGTCCCTGCGCCGTCGGATTGAAGATGCGGAAATAGGGAGCGGCGTCAGCGCCGGAACCCGCCACCCACTGCCAGTTCTGCACATTGCTAGCCAGGTCGGCGTCGACCAGCGTGTCCCAGAACCAGGCCTCGCCCTCACGCCAGTCGATCATCAGGTGTTTGACCAGGAAGGAGGCGACGACCATCCGCACCCGATTGTGCATCCATCCCGTCGCCCACAACTGCCGCATACCGGCGTCGACCAGAGGATAGCCGGTCTGCCCCCGTCGCCAGGCCTCCAGCGCCGCCGGATCATCCCGCCATGGCATGGCGTCATATTCCGCTCGGAAGGCCCGGCTTTCGATGAAGGGGAAATGGTGCAGCAGGTGCGTCGAGAAATCGCGCCACACGATCTCGGCGACGAACTTCTCCGCCTCTGCGGCCGGAACGCGCCCCTGAACGGCGGCTTCGCGCGCCTCACGCACCGCCCGCCAGGGACTGATCTCGCCCCAGTGCAGGTGGGGGGACAAGCGGCTTGTGTTTGCACGGCCCGGAATATCCCGCCCGTGACTGTAGGTCTTCAGCCCGCCGTTGATGAAGGCCGACAGATTGTCCAGCGCCCCTGCTTCACCCGGCGTCCAGTCGAACCCGCCCGACCAATCGGGGCGCCGGGGATGCAGGCCCCACTCGTCCAACCCATCGCTGGCGATTTGCGGAGTGACGATCCGTGCAGGCGGCTCCAATCCTGCGGGCGGTTCGAACTTGCCGAGCAGCGCCTTCATGAAGGGCGTGAACACCTTGTACGGCTGGCCAGACCCGTTCAGCACCGATCCCGGCGGGCACAACAGCGAGCCGTTGAAGCCGTGACAGGACACGCCGTCCGCCTGCAGCGCATAGGCGATGTCAGCGTCGCGCTCGAAGCCCGCGGGTTCGAAACTGCGGTTCAGAAACAGGGCCTCGGCGCCGGTTTCCGTGATCAGCCCCTGCAACACCGACAGCGAATCGCCGCGCCGCAGGATCAGTCGCGAACCCCGCGCCTCAAGATTGCTCGCCAGCGCTCTCAACGACTTGTCCAGCCACCAGCGCGCCGCCCCGCCCAGAAGCCGTTCCGCCCCCTCATCCAGGATAAAGACCGGCAGAACGGGGCGTTCAGCTTCAATCGCACGGTTCAAGGCGGGATTATCCTGCAGCCGCAGATCGCGACGGAACCAGAGAATGACTGGCCTGGTGGTCACGTGGGGCGACTGCATGATAACTTGAACTCTTCCTTCAAGAGCGCCACCTGATGGCCTCATCCTTGCGGCACAGGCCGCATTCATAACGTCATTCGCAAGAGAGCCGCCTCGTGAGCCGACCCAACGCCGTCATTACGTTGTCCGAAGGTCTTCGGACGCCTGTCGTCATCGGCGGCGGTGCAAGAATCGTCTTTATCGCCGGTCCCTGCCAGATGGAAAGCCGCCAGCACGCGCTGGAGACGGCCCACAGGCTCAAGGAGATCGGCGAACGACTGAACGCCGGCATCATCTACAAGACCAGCTTCGACAAGGCCAACCGCACCAGCGCCAGCGCGGCGCGCGGCATCGGCCTGAAAGACGCCCTGCCGATCTTCGCTGAAATCCGCCAGGTCACCGGCCTGCCGACTCTGACCGACGTTCACTCCGAGGCCCAGTGCGGTCCGGTGGGCGAAGTCGTCGACGTGCTGCAGATT
This sequence comes from Brevundimonas nasdae, assembly GCF_019395145.1. Lineage (NCBI taxonomy): Bacteria > Pseudomonadati > Pseudomonadota > Alphaproteobacteria > Caulobacterales > Caulobacteraceae > Brevundimonas > Brevundimonas nasdae. Next base: position 1,032,013 of record NZ_CP080034.1, on the reverse strand, counting down.
CCCGCCTTCCTCAGCCGCCAGACAGATCTGCTGCTGGCCGCCGCCGCGACCGGCAAGGCCATCAATATCAAGAAGGGTCAGTTCCTGGCCCCCTGGGACATGAAGAACGTCATCGCCAAGGTGGTCGGCGCGGGCAATCCCAACGTCATGGCCTGCGAGCGCGGCGCCAGCTTCGGCTACAACACCCTGATCAGCGACATGCGCGCCCTGCCGGTGCTGCGCGACATCGGCTGCCCGGTCGTGTTCGACGCGACCCACAGCGTGCAACAGCCGGGCGGGCAGGGCACCTCCTCGGGCGGCCAGCGTGAGTTCGTGCCGGTTCTGGCCCGCGCCGCCGTCTCTGTCGGCGTCGACGCCGTCTTCTTGGAGACACACGAAGACCCCGACAACGCCCCGTCGGACGGCCCCAATATGGTGCCGCTGGACAAGTTCGAGGAACTGGCCGCGCAACTGATCGCCTTCGACGACCTGGCCATCAAGATCGGCGTCAAGGCGCCGGTGGCGTCAGCGGCTTGAATCCTCTAGGTCGGGCGCATGTCTGACACCCTCGATCTGGGCGCCCTGCAAAACCTGCTGGAGCGCGTGCGTGACCTGAAGATCGCCTGCGTCGGCGATCTGATGCTGGATCGGTATGTCTATGGCGAGGTCAGCCGCATTTCGCCTGAGGCGCCGATCCCGGTCCTGCGCGCGCGTCGCACGACCGCCATGCCGGGCGGCGTGGGCAATGTCGCCCGCAACGTGGCCGCTCTGGGCGGTCTGGCTCAGCTGGGCGCGGTCGCAGGCGATGACGCCGCGGGCGCCGAACTGCGGGACCTGATCGCGGCAGAGGATCGGATCGCCGACTTCATCAGCCGACCGCCTGGCGCCGCCACCATCGTCAAGACGCGCTTTGTCGCGGCAGGCCAGCAGCTTCTGCGTCTCGATGACGACGCGGCGCCCGTGTCGATTTCTGATTCAAGCGCGTTTTCAGAAGCTTCGGCTATTCTTTTATCTGATTACGCCAAGGGCGTTGTCAGCGACGACCTGATCCGGGCCGCACTTGCCGCCGCCCAGTCCAACGGCGCGCCGGTCATCGTGGACCCCAAGGGCCGCGACTTCGCCCGCTATGGCGCGGTCGATGTGATCAAGCCCAACGCCTCCGAGCTGGCCGGGGCCACCGGCCTGCCGGTCGAAACCGATGCAGAGATCGAGGCGGCGCTGGCCGCCCTGTTGGCCCAGACCACGGCGCGCGCCATCATCGTCACCCGCGCCGGCAAGGGCATGAGCCTGGCTCGTCGCGACGGGCCAGTTCAGCATTTCCCCGGTCGTGCGCGGGAAGTCTTCGACGTGTCAGGGGCAGGCGACACGGTTCTGGCGTCGCTGGGGCTGGCGCTGGGCGCTGGCGTCTCCCTGGAGACGGCGGTTCAGTTCGCCATTCTGGCTTCCGGCGTCGTGGTGGGCAAATCAGGCACCGCTGTCGTCACCCCGACCGAACTGATCGACGCGGAGCTGAGCCAGCACGCTGTCGCGGCCCAGGCCAAGGTCACGCCGCTGGACGAACTGGCCGCCGAGGTCGAGGCCTGGCGCCGTCAGGGCCTGAAGGTCGGCTTCACCAACGGCTGTTTCGACATCCTGCACCGCGGCCACGTCGCCTATCTGGCTCAGGCGCGCAGTTGGTGCGACAGACTGGTCGTGGCGCTGAACACCGACGCCTCGGTCAAGGCGCTGAAGGGCGAGGGCAGGCCGGTCAATGATCTGGACAGTCGCGCCGTGGTGATCGGGGCCTTAAGCAGCGTGGATCGGGTGACCAGTTTCGGCGACCCGACCCCCATCGCCCTGATCGAACGGCTGCGGCCTGATGTGCTGATCAAGGGGTCGGACTATACACGCGAGGGCGTCGTCGGCGGCGATCTGGTGGAAAGCTGGGGCGGCGTCGTCCGTCTGGCGGATTTCAAGGACGGGTTCTCCACCACCCGCACAATCGAAAAAATGACTGGCTCGGCACAATGACGCCCAGAATGATCGTGGTGACCGGCGGCGCCGGCTTCATCGGCTCCAACATCGTGGCGCGGCTGACGGCTGAGACGGCCTATGACGTCGTGGTCTGCGACCGGCTGGAAACGGCCGATCTGGCCAAGTGGAAGAATCTGGCCAAACACCCCATCGCGGACTTCTGGTCGCCGGAAGAGCTGTTCGAACAACTGGAGCGTCACGCCGAACGCATCGAGGCCGTGGTCCATATGGGCGCCATTTCCTCAACGACCGAGCCGGACGCCGATCTGATCCTGCGCACCAACTTCACCCTGTCGCGCGACCTGTGGGACTGGTGCACGATCCGCGATGCCCGTCTGATCTACGCCTCGTCGGCGGCGACCTACGGCGATGGCGCAACAGGTTTCGATGACGACGACGACGCTGAGTCCTTGTCCAAACTTCGCCCGCTAAACGCCTATGGGTACTCAAAAATGCTGTTCGATCAGCACGCCGTACGCCAGGCGAATCGCGGACAGGCGCCGCGTCAGTGGGCGGGTCTGAAGTTCTTCAACGTCTATGGCCCCAACGAAGGCCACAAGGGAACGATGAAGTCGGTCGTGGCCCAGATCTGGCCTAAGGTGGCGGCGGGCGAGACTGTCAGTCTGTTCAAGTCGCACAACCCCAACTACGCCGACGGCGGTCAACTGCGCGACTTCGTCTATGTCGATGACGCGGTCGACATCATCGAGTTCCTGCTGCAGTCACCTGAGGTTTCGGGCGTCTTCAACGTCGGTTCGGGACAGGCGCGTTCGTTCGAGGATCTGGCGCGCGCCACCTTTGCTGCGGCGGGCAAGGACGCCTCCATCGCCTATGTCGACATGCCCGAGGTGATCCGCGACCGGTATCAGTATTTCACTCAGGCCCGCATGGACCGCATCCGCGCCGCCGGTTTCGAAGGCCAGGCCACACCGCTGGAAGAGGGCGTGCGTCGCTACGTTCAGGACTTCCTGGCCACATCGGACCCGTATCGCTGATGCTGCCCAAGCTGACCTTCCGCCAATGGGTCGGCTATGCGGGTTTCGCCGTGGTGTTCATCCTCACGGCGGCCGTCGCCGTCTGGCGCGGCGACATCCTGCGCGCAGGACTCGATCCGCAGGTTCCGTTCCAGACCTATGTCCCGCCGCCCGCGCCTGATTACACCACGCGCAAGCCCTGGGCCCTGTACGAGGCGCGCGTCGCCGGGGCGGGCGAGGCAGCGGTCTTCTTCGTCCATTCCACCACCTTCGACGGGGGCAGGGAATGGAACGGCCCCATCGGCGACCCCGCTTCCGACGCCTATCTGCGCCGCGTCGTCCTGCCGAACTACGCCGGGCCGTTCGCGCGGGCGGGCGCCGTCAGCGCGCCGCTGTACCGGCAGGCCAGCCTCTATTCCCGCCTGACGCTGCGCGATGATGCGCGAGAGGCCCGGGCCTTCGCCTATCAGGATGTTCTGGCCGCCTTCGACAACTGGCTGACCCGCCACCCTGACGGCCCCATCGTGGTGGCGGGTGTGGAGCAGGGGGCTGAACTGCTGGACCGGCTGCTGCGTGAACGGATTTCACCAGATCCGGCGGTCCGTGACCGTCTCGTCGCCGCCTATCTGATGGACGTGATCATCGCCGCAGATCGCGTGCCGGCGAACATCCCCGCCTGCACCACGCGCCGGGAGTTGCACTGCATCGTCGCCTGGTCCCAGGTCGGCGACAATGACGATTCAGCCGGTCGCAGGCGTTTCCGTCGGGCCCTGATCTGGGACGACAAGGGGCGGTTGGTCGAGTTGAACGGTCGCGCAGGCCTGTGCGTCAACCCCATCACCGGCACGACAGACGTGGCCCCGGTTCCGGAACGGATGCATCGCGGCGCCACCAATGCGACGGGCCTGGAATGGGGCGCGCGGCCCGCCTTGATGACGCGTGAAGTGAAGACCCAGTGCCGCGAGGGATTGCTGCGTCACAGTTGGCCGAACCTGGAGTCTTTCCGCGATGGAGGCAGTTGGTCGGACAGGAGAAAAGCCAGACCATACAATCTGTTCTACGGCGACCTTGAAGCTGACATTGCGGACCGGCTCACCACCTATAGGCTTGAATCGGTGAAGCCTTGAGCGAGGCCCGTTCAGTTTAGGTAGCGCCGTGCGATGGAGATGCGTAACCTTGCGTCAAAGGGAGTTTCCATATGGACGTAGCCACCATTTTCGCCGGGGTCGTGCTTCTGCTCGCGATCGCGCTGTTGTTCAGCGTAATCAAGATTGTACCGCAAGGACGTGAGTTCACGGTTGAGCGTTTCGGCAAATACACCAAGACCCTTAGCCCCGGCATCGGCTTCCTGACGCCCTTCGTGGAACGCGTCGGTCGTCGCATGAACATGATGGAGCAGGTGCTGGACGTCCCGACGCAGGAGGTCATCACCAAGGACAACGCCATGGTGAAGGTCGACGGCATCGTCTTCATTCAGGTGATGGATTCGGCGCGCGCCGCCTATCGCGTCGACGACCTGCCCTACGCCATCTCGCAGCTTTGCATGACCAACCTGCGGACCGTCGTCGGCTCGATGGAGCTGGACGAGGTGCTGAGCCAGCGCGACAGCATCAACACCCGCCTGCTGCACGTCATCGACGCGGCGACTGAGCCCTGGGGCGTCAAGGTCAACCGCATCGAAATCAAGGACCTGACCCCGCCGACCGACATCACCAACGCCATGGCCCGTCAGATGAAGGCCGAGCGTGAACGCCGCGCCGTCATCACCGAGGCTGACGGCGAAAAGTCCGCCGCCATCGCCCGCGCCGAGGGCGCCAAACAGGCCGCCATCCTTCAGGCTGAAGGCCGCAAGGAAGCCGCCTTCCGCGACGCCGAGGCCCGCGAACGTGAAGCCGAGGCCGAGGCCCGCGCCACCGCCATGGTGTCGGAAGCCATCGCGCGCGGTGACGTGAACGCCATCAACTACTTCGTCGCCCAGAAGTATGTCGAAGCCTTCGCCGAGTTGGCGCGCAGCCCGCAGCAGCGCACCGTCATCGTGCCCGCCGAAATGGGCGCCCTGGTCGGCACCATCGCCGGCATCGGCCAACTGGTCGGCCTTGCGCAGGACCAGAGCCAGGACAGCGCCCGCGCGCCCCAGCCGCCGCGCCCGTCCGCCCCGCGCCGCCCAGCGGGCGGCAGCGTTCCGCCTTCGGCCTGACAGGACCTCTGAGCCATGACCGCCGTCCTCAATCTGTACGCCGCCCAGCCTTTCTGGATCTGGCTGGCTATCGGCGTTCTGTTGCTGGCCATCGAATCGATGGCCTCGACGGAATGGCTGCTGTGGCCCGCCGTTGCGGCAGGCGTCGTGGCGGTGCTGACGGCGGTCGGGCTTCACCTGGGACTGCCCGGCGAGGTCGCAGTCTTCGCATTGCTGACCGTGATCGCCACTGTCCTGTCGCGTCGTCTGGTGTCCAAGGCCAACCCCAGCGGCCCGGACATCAACGACCGTGACAGCCGCCTGATCGGCCAGCACGCCCGGGTCGTCCAGCCCTTCGTCGACGGCCGCGGCCGGGTCTTCATCTCGGGCGCCGAGTGGCCTGCGGAGATCGAGGGAGAAGGACCTGAAACCGGCGCCGATGTTCTGGTCCACGGCGTCAGCGGTTCGCTGCTGAAGGTCACCGCCTCGCACTAGGCGGCATTCGCGGCAACCTTCGCGGTAAATGGGCGTTGGGCGTTGATGTCAGACGCCCAGACCGCTCCAACGCCCGCCTTTCAGGATGGCTTGCCGGTCCCTCGACGATATTGGGCCATTGTCTCCATCGGCCTTGGCATCACCCTGGCCGTGCTGGACGGGGCCATCGCCAATGTAGCGCTTCCGTCCATCGCCCACGATCTTCAGGCGTCCGAGGCGGCGTCGATCTGGATCGTCAACGCCTATCAGATCGCCATTGTCGTCTCGCTGCTGCCCCTGGCCTCGCTGGGCGAGATCGTCGGCTATCGCCGGGTGTCGCAGGCGGGGCTGGCGGTTTTCACACTGGCCTCCATCGCCTGCACCCTGTCTGATTCCATCGTCACCTTGAGCCTGGCGCGGGTGCTGCAGGGCTTCGGCGCTGCGGGCATCATGAGCGTGAACGGCGCGCTGGTGCGCTTCACCTATCCGCAGAAATTCCTGGGACGCGCGGTCGGCATCAATGCGGTGATCGTCTCCATCGCCGCCGCCGCCGGGCCGACCATAGCCAGCGCGATCCTGGCGGTCGGCGAGTGGCGCTGGCTGTTCGCCCTGAACATCCCCATCGGCCTGCTGGCCGTGTCGATGGCCGGGTTCACACTGCCGCACAATCCGCTGCAGAAGCGCAAGCTGAACTGGACCGGCGCCGCACTCAGCGCCGCCGCCTTCGGCCTGCTGATCACCGGCCTGCAGTCACTGGCGCACGGCGAGGCCGCCATACTGGGCTTTGGCATGACGGGCGCGGGGCTGGCCGCCGCCGTGCTGCTGTTCCGACACGAGAAACCGCGCGCCGCGCCCCTGATTCCCCTGGACCTGCTGGCGCGGCCGATGTTCGCCCTGTCGGTCGGGACCTCCATCATCTCCTTCACCGCCCAGATGATGGCCTTCGTGGCCTTGCCCTTTTTCCTGCAAGGTTCGCTGCATCTCAGCGCGGTTGAGACGGGCCTATTGATGACGCCCTGGCCGCTGGCCACCATGTTCGCCGCTCCATTCGCCGGATGGCTTTCTGACCGTTACTCGGCGGGGGTCCTGGGGGCGATCGGTTTGACCGTCTTCGCCTGCGGTCTGATGGCGCTCAGCTTCCTCGACGCCGATGCGACCAAGTTCGACATCATCTGGCGCATGGCCGTCTGCGGTGCGGGCTTCGGCTTCTTCCAGTCGCCAAACAACCGCGCCATGCTGTCCGAAGCCCCGCGTGAGCGGGCAGGGGCGGCGGGCGGCAGTCTGGGCACAGCCCGCGTCCTGGGCCAGTCGATGGGCGCGGTGGTCGTCGCCTTCCTGCTGTCATCTGCGCCTGTCGCGGGCGTTCGTCACGGCTTCCAGATCGCGGCCGTCGCCGCCCTTTTCGGCGCCGTCATGAGCGGATCGCGCGTGCGTCGCCGCAAGGCCGAGCCGGAGAAAGAAATCGAAGCCGTCTAGCGCCGCTTCAACTCGGCGACGCCCCGATTCGCCAACTGGTCGGCCCGCTCGTTCAGTTCGTGCCCCGCGTGACCCTTCACCCAGCGCCATTTGACGTCGTGGCGCAGGCGGGCCGCGTCCAGGCGCTGCCACAGGTCGGCGTTCTTGACCGGCTTCTTGTCGGCGGTCAGCCAGCCGCGCGCCTTCCAGCCGCGCATCCACTCGGTGATTCCCTGCATCACATATTTGCTGTCGGTGTGAAGCTCGACCTTGCAGGGCCGTTTCAGCGCTTCCAGCGCCATGATCGCGGCCATCAACTCCATGCGATTGTTGGTCGTATTGGCTTCGCCGCCCCACAATTCCTTCTCGTGACCGCCGCCGGCCTGAAGCACGGCGCCCCAGCCGCCAGGGCCAGGATTGCCCTTGCAGGCGCCGTCAGTGTGGATGATTACGTGATCGGAGGGACTCATGGTCGCGCAGACCTACAGCGTCCCTTGGCGCGGGGCCATCACTGCGCCTATATGCACGTCGAAGAATAGTGGATGGGATCGATCATCGGTTCCACGCGAGGAGATTACGCCATGGGCTCCATGAGCATCTGGCATTGGGCCATCGTCATCGTCGTTGTCGCGCTGCTGTTCGGCGGCCGCGGCAAGCTTTCGGGCATCATGGGCGACGCCGCCAAGGGCATCCGCGCCTTCAAGGACGGCCTCAAAGACGAAGACAAGAAGGACGGCCCCAGCGAGGGGGTCAGCTCGCTGCCGCGCACCGAGGCGGAAAAGGAAGAGCTGAAGCGCTAGTCGTCGTCTGTAAGGGCTGACGCATGGGCGGGCTCGCCCCCGGAGTGGGGGGTTTCGAATTAGTGGTGATCGGCATTGTGGCCCTGCTTGTGGTGGGGCCCAAGGATCTGCCTATTCTGATGCGTCGCGTTGGTCAGATGGTTGCGAAAGCGCGCGCCATGGCCAACGAGTTCCGCACCAGTTTCGACGAAATGGCGCGCCAGTCCGAACTGGACGACCTGCGCAAGGAAGTCGAAGCGCTGCGCAGCGGGCAGGGGATGTATCCCCTCGGGGCCGAGGCGGAAGCCGCTTTCAAGGAAATCAACGCAGGACTGGTGACACCGTCCTTGCCTTCGCCAGAGCCGGAGCTTCCGGCCATGCAGCCTGCGCCGGATGAGTGGCCGGACAAGACGCCGGTGCAAGAAACCGTCATCACTGCGCCTAAGGCCAAGGCTGCGCCCAAGAAGGCCGCGCCCAAGACCGTTGCCAAGCCGAAGACGGCGACCGCCGCTAAAGCCAAACCCAAAACTGCTTCCAAGACTGCGGCCGCCAAGCCCAAGACAGTCCGCAAGAAGGCCGTCGACCTTTGACCACCCCAGACCGTGACGAGGCCGAGATCGAGGCGTCGCGTGCGCCCTTGATGGACCACCTGATTGAGCTGCGTAAGCGGCTGCTGATCTGCGTGATCGCCTTTGCGGTCGGCTTCATCGGCTGTTTCGCCTTTTCTGAACCGATCTATCTGTTCCTGGTCAAGCCGTTCGCCGCGGCTCAGGCCTTCTATTCGTCCGTCGGGCCGCACGGCCATGTCTCGCCGCTGGACCTGATCCTGGGCACGGCGGGGCTGAAGCCCCTGCCTCATGTCGATGGCCATACGGTCAATCTGATCTACACGGCGCCGCTGGAGATCCTGTTCACCAAGATGAAGCTGGCTGGTTTCGGCGCTGTCTTCGTGGCCTTCCCGGTCCTGGCCTGGCAGCTCTATCGCTTCGTCGCGCCGGGTCTGTACCGCAATGAGCGCGGCGCCTTCCTGCCGTTCCTGGTCGCTGCGCCCCTGCTGTTCCTGCTGGGCGCGGCCCTGGTCTATTTCGTCATGCTGCCGTTCGTGATGTGGTTCTCGCTGAGCCAGCAGATCATCGGCGATGGGGTGCAGGCCAATCTGCTGCCCAAGGTGTCGGACTATCTGAACCTGGTCACGGCGCTGCTGCTGGCCTTCGGCCTGTGTTTCCAGCTGCCGGTCGTCATGACCCTGCTGGGCATGGCCGGGCTGATCAATTCCAAGCTGATGGCCACGGGCCGCCGCTACGCCATCGTTGCCGTGGTCGTGGTCGCCGCCGTCGTCACCCCGCCGGACCCCATCAGCCAGTTGATGCTCGCCGTGCCGATGGTGCTGCTCTACGAGGTCTCCATCTGGTGCGTCCGTTTGATCGAACTGCGCCGCAAGAAGGCCGACGACCTGGAAGCGGAACTGGCCTGAGCGCGTTAGGCCATCCCCAATGTAGGTGATATCCGCCCGCCTGATCGCATGAGACCTTCCCCAGCTCGGACAACGACGTTCGCACTGGAGGGATGACATGAATATCTTCGCCATCATTGGGGGTGGTCTAGCGCTCGCGCTTCCAGCCAGCGCCATCGCGCAGACGACGCCGACAGCCGGCCCCACACTGGTTCAACTCGCAATCGGCAACACCCTGACCGCTGTCTATCCGGATGGCGGCCCGACAGTGACCTTTGCCTTCAAGCCTGACGGGACCTTTACCGCCGTCTTTCCGGGCGGGGTGCAAGGCCACGGCGACTACGTGGCAGACAGTCGCTATGTCTGCTGGATCGTAAAGGCCCCGCTGGACGAGCCGCCTGGACGGAATGTCCGGTGCGAAGCCAACACTACGGACGGTCACACCATCGGCCAAAGCTGGACCATCACAGATTCCTACGGCGACAAACCCACCCTGACCATTCGCCCGGGCCAGTAGAACCGGCTCAAAGAAAAGGCGCTGACGGGAGACCGTCAGCGCCTCTGTTTTTCAGCGTGATCTGACGATCAGCAGCTGTAGTACATGTCGAATTCGACCGGGTGCGGGTGCAGTTGCAGGCGGGCGACTTCGTGTTGCTTCAGCTCGATGTAGGCGTCGATGAAGTCGTCATCCATCACGCCGCCCTTCTTGAGGAAGGCGCGGTCGGCGTCGAGGCTTTCCAGAGCTTCCTTCAGCGAGCCGCAGACCTCGGGGATCGAGCCGCGCTCTTCCGGCGGCAGGTCGTAGAGGTTCTTGTCGGCGGGTGCGCCCGGATCGATGCGGTTTTCGATCCCGTCCAGACCGGCCATCAGCAGGGCCACGAAGGTCAGATAGGGGTTGCCCATCGGGTCGGGGAAGCGGGCTTCCAGACGCTTGGCCTTGGGCGACGAGACGTGCGGGATGCGGATCGAGGCCGAGCGGTTGCGGGCCGAATAGGCCAGCTTCACCGGAGCTTCATAGCCGGGCACCAGGCGCTTGTAGCTGTTGGTGGTGGAGTTCGAGAAGGCGTTGATGGCCTTGGCGTGCTTGATGATGCCGCCGATGTACCACAGGCATTCCTGGCTCAGGCCGGCGTACTTGTCGCCGGCGAACTGGGGCTTGCCGTCCTTCCAGATCGACATGTGGACGTGCATGCCCGAGCCGTTGTCGCCGAACATGGGCTTGGCCATGAAGGTCGCCGACTTGCCGTAGGCGGCGGCCACATTGTGGATGATGTACTTATAGAGCTGCAGGCGGTCAGCCATGGTCAGCAGGTCCGAGAACTTCAGACCCAGTTCGTGCTGGGCCGGCGCCACTTCGTGGTGGTGCTTCTCGGGCTCCAGGCCCATGTCGCGCATCACGCCCAGCATTTCGCCGCGCAGGTCCTGGCCGCTGTCGACCGGATTGACGGGGAAATAGCCGCCCTTCGTCTGCGGGCGGTGGCCCATATTGCCTTCGGTGTATTCGGCGTTGGTGTTGGCGGGCAGTTCGGTCGAATCATACGAGTACGAGGTGTTGTGCGCCTGGGTCGACCAGCGCACGTCGTCGAACACGAAGAACTCGGCTTCCGGGCCGAAATAGACGATGTCGCCCACGCCCGACGACTGCACATAGGCCAGGGCCTTCTTGGCCATCGAGCGGCTGTCGCGGTTGTACGGCTCGTTAGTGTCCGGGTTCAGCACGTCGCAGAACAGGAACATCGTCGTCTGCTGGTAGAACGGGTCGATGTAGGCCGTGGTCAGGTCCGGCTTCAGCAGCATGTCGGACTCGTTGATGGCCTTCCAGCCCGCGATCGACGAACCGTCGAACATGGTGCCTTCGTTCAGGAAGTCCTCGTCGACCAGATCAATGTCGAAGGTGACGTGCTGCAGGCGGCCTTGGGTGTCGGTGAAGCGAACGTCGACGTATTTGACGTCCTTTTCCTCGATCTCTTTGAGGATCTTGGCGGCGGCGCTCATTCTCGGAAGTCCTATTTTTTTGGTCGTTGGGGAGGAAACCGGTCACCGACCCGAAGGCCGAGGGCCGGGGAGGGTCGTTCAGTTTCAGACGGCTTGAGCGCCGGTCTCGCCGGTGCGGATGCGGATCACATCCGCCACGTCGGACACGAAGATCTTGCCGTCGCCGATCTTGCCTGTGCGCGCCGAGGTCTGGATGGCCTCGACAACGGCAGGCGCGAGGTCGTCAGCGACGACGACCTCGATCTTTATTTTGGGCAGGAAGTCGATGACGTATTCGGCGCCCCGATAGAGCTCCGAATGACCCTTCTGGCGGCCATATCCCTTGGCCTCCAGCACAGTCATGCCTTGCACGCCCACGTCCTGGAGCGCCTCTTTGACGTCATCCAGCTTGAATGGCTTGATGATGGCTTCGATTTTCTTCATGGCGACCCCTGAGCGGCGCACGGAATGCAGCGGCGCTCGGGCTTGAATGGGACACACCAAGGCGACTGAAAGCAAGCGGTTTTCGCAGAAAAGTCACGGATAATCGGAGCCCGGATGATTGAAACCAACGACCCTGCGTTATGGCGCAATTTTCTGCCCTGGCCGGACGCCCAGACGCACAAGCATACGCGGGGCCGATTAGGCGTCGTGTCCGGTCGCGCCAACCAAACAGGCGCCGCACGGCTGGCCGCACGCGCCGGATTGAGGGCAGGGGCTGGACTAGTGCGGATTTTCTGCCCGCCGGACGCCGCTTCGGTCATCGCTCCATCCATACAGGCGGTCATGCTGACGCCCTTCGCCAGCGCAGAATCCCTGGCGCGAGAGGTCGAGGGGATGGACGCCATGATCATCGGCCCCGCCGCCGGTCTGGACGACGCCACCATCGGCAACATCCATGTGCTGGCCCAAAGCGGCGCGGCCCTGGTCATCGACGCCGATGGTCTGACGATCTTCAAAGGCCGGGCCGCCGAACTGTTCGCCATTCTGGACCGTGACGACATCCTGACGCCGCATGAGGGCGAGTTCGAACGCCTGTTTCCCGGCTATCTGGCCAAGGGCCGCGTCGAGGCCGCTCAGGACGCCGCCAGACGCGCCCAGGCCGTGGTCGTGCTCAAGGGCGCCCAGACTGTGATCGCTTCACCTGACGGCCGCGCCCGCATCAACATCAACGACTCGCCGTGGCTGGCGACGGCAGGCAGCGGCGACGTGCTGGCGGGCGTCATCGGCGGACTTCTGGCCCAGCGCATGGACAGTTTCGACGCCGCCTGCGCCGCCGTCTGGATGCACGCCGACGCGGCCAACCGTTTCGGTCCGGGTCTGATCGCCGAAGACCTCTCGGAAATACTGCCTGCGGTGCTGCGCGATCTGTGGTCCGCCGCCGAATGATCGGACTGGAACCCGTGGTCTGACGGCGATATTCTGACAGCCTGTTGATCGTGCGGGGCCGACGTCGTGACCTTCCAAACCTGGTGGCTGTTTGTGGTCGCCGTCTTCCTGCTGTGCGGCACGCCGGGGCCGAACATGCTGCACATCCTGTCGCGCAGCGTGGAGATGGGGCTGAAGCGCAGCTTCTTCGCCATGGCGGGTTGTCTGACGGCGCTGGTTCTGGTGCTGACGGCCTCGGCCGCGGGTCTGACCACGCTGTTGCTGGCGCTGCCGGGCGTATTCGAGGTGCTGCGTTACCTGGGCGTGGCCTATCTGATCTATCTCGGCGTCAAGGCGTGGCGCAGCGACGCCGCGCCCGTCGATGTCGGCGGCGAGGGCGTCCTGAGCCCGCGCCAGTCCGTCGGGCGCCTGTTTCGCGGCGGCTTCACCATCGGCGTCAGCAACCCCAAACTGATCCTCTTCGCCGCAGCCTTCCTGCCGCAGTTCGTTCATGCCGGTGCGCCCAAGGCGCCGCAGTTCGCCATTCTGGTCATCACCTTCGCCCTGGTCGAAGCCTTCTGGTACCTGGCCTACGCCTTCGGCGGCCACTCGTTGTCGCGCTACCTGGCCATTCCCAAACTGCGCCGCATCTTCAACCGCATCGCCGGCGGCATCTTCGTCGCCTTCGGACTGGCCCTGTTGAAGATCAAACCCAGTTGACGCTCACGCCATGAGCGACAGTCTGAACCAGACTGATGAAGCAGAAGCCGCAAAGGCCGATCAGTCAGCAACTGCGTCGCGACGCGTTCTTCGCCTAATATTCATTATGCGAAGGCCGACCAAGTTCATTTCCGTTGCAGCGTGAGCTCAAGCCAGCGACGTGGGTTTGAGCGGGCCGCAAGACAGCCAGCTAAGCTTTGAGTTATGTTTGCGAGCTACAGTTGCGTAATCGGGAGAAGATTATGGCAGCTCGTTTCGCGATCTTTCCAGCGTTCCTGTTTCTGGTTTTCGGCTGCTCCGCTGTCTCAAGCCAAAGCCTAGCGGCGTCTGATACGTCGAAGACCGCTGTGAGCAGCCCCGTCGTCGCCCATGCTCAACGGGTTGAACGTCGAGCCTCGAAAACATCGTTCGAAGATCTCGAAGCCTTTGGCCGCGCCGCAGCTGGACGCCCTGGCGATGAAGGTCTCAGCCGCCTGCAACACGTCATCTGGGTTCTGATCAATCAGGACGATTACATCGCCGCAGAGCGCTGGAACGCGATAATGCGCCGCTCCGCCGAACGCCAGAACGATGCGCGTTATCGGGGCGTCGCCATGGTTAACGCCATGCATATCCGTTACTTGCGTGATGATGCTGTAAGCTTGGACGAAATGCAGGCCTTCACAGCGATCCAGACGGACTGGCTGACAAGGATTGCGGCCGAAAGCGTTGTGGCCCGCATGCTTATCGACAAACAGAGGATCGCCGACGCCCTGCGCCTGCTGGCCCGCGTGGCGCCGATGATCCCTGCGGATCAGGCCAGCGTGGGCAGCGTCGGCGCCTCAGTCTGGACCACGGTGTCGCTCGCTCACATGATGATCGACGACGTGCCCGGCTATCTGCGCGCCATTGATCGGGCCGAAACCTATATGGCGGATTCGGGCTACCCCAATCCGGGCTACGACAGCCTCTATAATCTGGCCCAGTCCTTGGGCTTTCTCTCGCGGCATGACGACGCTCTGGCGTTGGTCGAGACCTATAGGCGGCTGGCGGAAAAGACGAATACGCCGGAGGCCGCCGCCTATGCTGGCACATTGTGCGGCTATGCTGCGGTTGCGCGCGAGGATTGGCCGGCAGCCCTGAAATGCCTGGCGCCGTTCGGGTCGGACCTGAATCCGCCCAGATCGACGGTCGTTGCGATGCTGCCGATCCGCGCCACGGCTTATGCGCGCACCGGTCAGGTCGAGCTGGCTAAACGCGACGTGGCCGAAATCCACCGGCTTATCGAAAATGGTCAGATGACGCGCATGCCCGCCGTGCGACGGTCCGAAGCCGAACTGATGATCGCCGAAGGCGACTATGCGCGGGGCGTCCCGGCGCTGCGCGACTATCATCTTGATCGTTTCGCCAGAGCCACGAAATCCGCCGCCTCCGCCACCGAACAGATCGTGGTCGGGATTGATGAACAGCTTCAGGCCGCCACCACTCAGAACCGTCTCAGACTTCAGGTGATCAACGCTCAGCGCTGGCTGGTCGCCATCCTGGCCATCGTCGGCGTCGGCATCGCCGCCATGTTCTGGAGACAGGTCCGGCTGTCCAAGAAACTGTCCGCCGCCAATCGCCGTGAGCGCCAGGTCCACGAAGCCCAGGCGGCTTTCTTCGCCAATATGAGCCATGAAATCCGCACGCCGTTGAACGGCGTGGTCGCGATGGCCGATGCGCTGGGCAAGGCTGACCTGAGCGATGAAGCGGCGCATATGGTCCGAATCATAGGCTCGTCGAGCACTACGCTGGAACGTCTTCTGTCGGATATTCTCGACAACGCGAAGATGGAGGCTGGTCAAATCGCAATAGAACCCCTCCCCTTCAATCTGGGCGAGACGATCACAGACATTCAGGCCCTGTGGTCACAGAAGGCGGCGGCGAAGGGGGTTGTAATCGAGATCGAGGCTGATCCGGACATCTCACGTTGGGCTATTGGCGATCACGTCCGCCTCAGTCAGGTGCTGAATAATCTGATCAGCAATGCGCTGAAATTCACTGATGAGGGCCAGGTTAGCCTGTCCGCCCAGGCGACCACGGGTGACCGCGTGCGTTTCATTGTCGCCGACACCGGCGTCGGTTTCGACGCCGAACAAAAGTCGAAAATTTTCGAGCGTTTCCAACAGGCGGATGGTACGATCACGCGCCGCTTCGGTGGTACGGGCCTGGGTCTGTCGATCTGCCGTCAACTGGTCGAACTGATGGGCGGAGAATTGGATTGCGACAGCACTCCGGGTGCAGGATCGCGTTTCTGGTTCGAGATCGAACTGCCGCGCGCCCTCCCCGCCGACTCCGTCAAGCCTGTCGCTGAACCGGAACTGGAAGCCATGCAATCGCTCAAGATTCTTGTCGTCGACGACCACGCATCGAACCGCACCATTCTGGGCCTGCTGCTTGACGATGAGACGATGGAGTTGCGCTACGCCGACGACGGGCGGCAGGCTCTCGACGCCGTGCAGGAAACCGAGTTCGACGTGATCCTGATGGACATGCAGATGCCGGTCATGGGCGGGCTGGACGCCACCCGCGCCATCCGCGCCTTTGAGCATCAGACGGCCAGGCGCCCGGCGACCATCATCATGCTGTCGGCCAACGCCGATCCAGACTCCCAGAAACAGGGGACGGATGCTGGCGCCAACGGCCACATTGCCAAGCCTGTCGTGCTGGAGCGGCTTCTGGAAGGCATCAATATCGCCATGCAGCGCAACACCGACGCCCAGGCGGCGCAGGCGCGCCCTGCCCCTGCGCTCACTCTTCCTTAAGCGGGCGCGGCCAATGTTCGGACGTGCGCGCATCGCCTGAACAGATTGATGATTCGCCGCCTCTGTGGGAGCAGTGGGCGGCTGGCTTTGTCATCTTCATGATGACCGGCGCCCTGATCGCGCCGGTTCTGGCGCCGGATCAGGCGGAAACCCCGATCCTGCGCATGGTCTGGCTGCCGGTCTATGCGGTGACAGCGGGCCTGATCGCCTTTCGCTTCGAGAAGATCATACGCGCCTGGCCCGCCTGGCTGATCCTGTTCGGCCTGATCGCCTTGGCCTATGTGTCCAAATACTGGTCGATCGACCCTGAAGTGACCAGTCGGCGGGTCATCGCCATGGCGATCAACAGCGCCTTCGCCGTCTATGTCGGGTGCGTCTTCAGAGGCGCCCCCCTGCCCCGCATGTTGATGAACACCTGTCTGGTCATGGCGATCGGCAGCCTGATCATGGTCTTCGCCTTCCCGCGCATCGGCGTGCACCAGATGGACAACGCCGGTCTGTGGCGCGGCCTATGGTACGAAAAGAACCAGATGGGCCTGGTCATGGTGGTCGGCGCGGTCTCGTCCGCCGCCGTCCTGGCCGCTGATCATCTGGCCGGGAATGGACGCAAGCCCTGGGTTCCGTTGATGGCGTTCGGCCTGACGACCCTGCTGGTCATGGCGACCCAGTCCAAGACGTCCCTGCTCTGCTGGCTGCTGGGCGTCGGCATGATCGGCTTCTGGTGGCTGTTGAAACAAGGCGGCGCGGCCATCACCATCGTTGCGGTCTGGTTTGCGGTCGTCACCTCCAGCTTGGCGGCCTGGCTGTGGAACACGGATTCCGCCGCCATCCTGCAGGCCCTGGGCAAGGACCCCTCGCTGACCGGGCGCACCCTGATCTGGGAGGCCCTGATGCGCCGCGTCGCCGAACGGCCGATGACCGGATACGGCTTCAGCGCCTTCTGGGGCGTGGATTCCATCCCGGCCCGCGAAATCCGGCTGGAGACACAGTGGCCCGTTCCCTCGGCGCACAACGGCTGGATCGACCTTCTGGTCCAGTTGGGCTGGCCCGGCGCCATCTTCGTCGGCGCAGTCATGCTGGTGTCGGCCATTCTGGTGATCGTGCGCCTGAACGGCATGGGCGCGCGCGAAGGCTATTGGAGCATCGCCTATCTGACCGTCTTCACGGCGCTGAGCCTGTCGGAGAGCGTTCTTTTGACCCACGCCAACCTGCCCTGGATCCTGATGCTGGCGATTATGTCCCGCGCAATGACCTATGATCCGATCCCGGTGCGCGCGCCGCTTGCTCGACCGGCGGCACGGGCCTACCAGAACCGGTCCCGAATCGCCTCAGACTATGTGAATGGCCGCCGACCTCTTCGCTTTTGACGACGAACCCGAAGCTCGCAAACCCGAGCCTCCCAAGCCTGCTGCGGCGCCCGCGCCCCAGGTGACGCCCTCTGCTGTCCCGACACCGACGCCCGCGTCCGTGCAGGCCGCGACAAATGCGGCGAACGCCACGGGCTATTCCGCGTCTTCGATCGAAGTGCTGGAAGGGCTGGAGCCCGTCCGCAAACGCCCCGGCATGTATATCGGCGGCACCGACGAACGCGCCCTGCACCACCTGTTCGCCGAAGTCCTCGACAACGCGATGGACGAGGCCGTTGCCCGCCACGCCAAGCTGATCACTGTCGATCTGGACGCCGAAGGCTATCTGTCCGTCCGCGACGACGGACGCGGCATTCCGGTTGATCCGCACCCGAAACATCCCGGCAAGTCGGCGCTGGAGGTGGTCATGACCGTCCTCCACTCAGGCGGCAAGTTCTCGGGCAAAGCCTATGAAACCTCTGGCGGTTTGCACGGCGTAGGCGTGTCGGTCGTCAACGCCCTGTCGGAACATCTGGACGTCACGGTCTGGCGCGACGGCTTTGAATGGCGCCAGTCGTTCAGCCGCGGCCACGTCCTTGGGCCGATCCAGCAGGTCGGCCCCTCCAAGAAAAAGGGCACCCTGATCCGGTTCAAGCCGGACGATGAAATCTTCGGCATGGGCGCGGCTTTCAAGCCTGCGCGCCTGTTCCGCATGGCCCGGTCCAAGGCCTACCTGTTCCGCGGCGTCGAGATCAAATGGACCTGTGCGCCCGACCGGATCACTGACGCCACACCGGCCCAGGCCCTGCTGCACTTCCCAGGGGGTCTGGCCGACGCCCTGTCCGACCGCATCGGCCCGCTTGAGACCGTCACCCCCACCTTCGCCGGCCGCGCAGAGCGTCAGGGCGAGGCGGGTGCCTTCGAATGGGCCGTCACCTGGTCGCCCATCGGCTTTGGCGAGTCCGACGGCTTCATCCAGTCCTATTGTAATACGGTCTCGACCCCCGACGGCGGCACGCACGAGGCGGGGTTCCGGGCCGCCCTGGTCAAGGGGCTGAAGGCTTACGGCGAACTGACCAACGAAAAGCGCGCGGGCATCATCACGGCGGAAGACGTCATCGCCAACGCCGGCGCCCTGATCAGCGTCTTCATCCGCAATCCCGAGTTCCAGGGCCAGACCAAGGACCGCCTGTCCTCGCCGGAAGGGGCCCGTCTGGTCGAACAGCTTCTGCGCGACCCGCTGGACCACTGGCTGACCGAAAGCCCCAAACAGGCGAACGCCCTGCTGGGCTTCGTGGTCGACCGCGCCGAGGACCGCCTGCGCCGCCGCAAGGACAAGGAAGTCCAGCGCGCCGCCGCCACCCGCAAACTGCGCCTGCCGGGCAAGCTGTCGGACTGCAGCCGTCAGGCCGCCGAGGGCACTGAACTGTTCATTGTCGAAGGCGACTCGGCTGGCGGCTCCGCCAAACAGGCGCGCGACCGTACGACCCAGGCCATCCTGCCCCTGCGCGGAAAGATCCTGAACGTCGCGTCCGCCACCGCCGACAAGCTGCGCCAGAATGTGGAGCTGTCGGACCTGGCCCTGGCCCTGGGCGTCCAGCCCGGCAACCGCTTCAACATCGACGACCTGCGCTACGAGCGGATCGTCATCATGACCGACGCTGACGTGGACGGGGCGCACATCGCGGCGCTGCTGATAACCTTCTTCTACCGCGTCATGCCCGAGACGATTCGTCAGGGCCGGGTCTTCATGGCCCTGCCGCCGCTGTACCGGATCTCTGCTGGCCCGCTCAGCGAATATGCCCGCGACGACGCCCACCGCGACGAACTGCTGGCCACGACCTTCAAGGGCAAGAAGACCGAGATCGGCCGCTTCAAGGGCCTGGGCGAAATGATGGCTTCCCAGCTGAAGGAAACCACCATGGATCCCAAGAAGCGCACCCTTGCGCGCATCACCGTCCCCGACGCCGAATCCAGCGTCGAGGATCTGGTCGAACGCCTGATGGGCAAGCGGGCCGAGGCGCGCTTCCAGTTCATTCAGGAAAATGCGCAGTTCGTGAAAGAAGAACTGGACGTCTGAGGCCCATCTGGCCCTTCCAACGAACGGCGACGCCTGACAAAAGGGGGCCATGAGCACGACCGCCCCCTCCTCCGCTGTTCTCGACGAATTGAAGGCCGCACTGGGTCCCGGCGGCTGGACCCAGGACGCCGACGTCATCGCCCCGTCGCTGACGGAATGGCGCAATCGGTGGACTGGCAATACGCCGATCCTGCTGACACCGCGCTCGGTCGAGGAAACGGCCAGGGCCGTGACCATCTGCGCGCGTGAAGGCGTGGCCATCACGCCCCACGGCGGCGGCACCGGCCTGGTCGGCGGCCAGATTCCCTTTGGCGAGGTCCTGCTGTCGACGCGCAAGATGCGCGCCGTCCGTGATGTCACCCCGCTGGACGACGCCATGACGGTCGAGGCCGGTCTGACCCTGCTGGAGGCGCAGCAGGCGGCGACGGCGGCGGGCCGTTATTTCCCGCTCAGCCTGGCTGCAGAAGGTTCGGCCACCATCGGCGGCGTCATCTCGACGAACGCTGGCGGCACCCAGGTTCTGCGCTACGGCATGATGCGCGATCTGGTGCTGGGCATCGAGGCCGTCATGCCCAATGGCGAAATCTTCAATGGTCTGAAGCGGCTGCGCAAGGACAACACCGGCTACGACCTCAAGCAGCTGTTGATCGGCGCCGAGGGCACCCTGGGCGTCGTCACCGCCGCCACCCTGAAGCTGTTCCCGATCATGCGTTCGCGCGCCGTCGCCATCGTCGGGCTTGAGACCGCTGCCGCCTCGGTCGAACTTCTGGCCCGCGCCAAGGCCGAAACGGGCGGCGGCGTCGAGGCCTTTGAACTGATGAAGCGTCTGGGCATGGAGTTGGTGCTCAAGAACATCCCCGACACCCGCGAACCGCTGGACTCGACGCCCGACTGGTACGTTCTGATCGAGATCACGTCCGGCACGCCGGGCGGTGCCGAAGCCCAGCTTGAACGCCTGCTGGAGGTCGCTTTCGAGGAAGGCCTGATCAACGACGCCGCCATCGCCCAGAACGACGCCCAGCGCGCATCCTTCTGGCGTCTGCGCGAAGAACATTCTGCGGCTCTGAAACCCGAAGGCGGCGGCTGGAAGCACGATGTCTCGGTCCCCATCAGCCGCATCGCCGAATTCATCGACGAGGCCACCGCCGCCGTCGAACGCTTCCACCCCGGCGCCCGCGTCTCGGTCTTCGGCCATGTCGGCGACGGCAATCTGCACTACGACATCCTGCCCGGCGTGGGCGAGGACATTCCCGCCTTCATCGGCCGCTGGAAACAGGGCTCACAAGTCGTCCACGACGTCGTCGGCGGCTACGATGGCTCCATCTCAGCGGAACACGGTCTGGGACGGCTCAAGACCGAAGAGGTCAAACGCTACAAGTCCGCCCTCGAGATCGAGACCATGGCCGCCATCCGCCACGCCATTGATCCCAAGCGGATCATGAACCCGGCTGTACTATTCTAGCCGCGGTACAGCCGTTTCGTTAGCACACGACGCAAAGCCGTCATCCTCGCCCTTGTGGCGAGGATTCAACCACCCGCGCGGGGCGTCAAACCTTCGTCGAAACGGTAACTCTCAAACCAAACTCCGGGCGAAGGCCCGGCGCCTCGCCTTGCTCTCCACTCGGGCCTCACTCCCTCCGTCAAAAACGGTCGGAGCGACGAGCCGTGCGCGTAGTGAGACCTCAAGCCCGGTTCAAATCGTCACCGAAGCGGCCTATGTCGGCGCCTTCGACAAGGAGCCTGGTTTTGCTGATCATACTTTCTCCCGCAAAGCGGCTCGACTTCACCGAGCCCGTGTCGACCCTGCCTGCGTCCGAACGTCGGATGCTGGACGACACCACTGCACTTTCCAAAACCGCCAAGCGCCAGACCAAGGCGGATCTGCGCCGCCTGATGAAGATTTCCGACGATCTGGCCCAGTTGAACGTCGAACGTTTCAAGGCCTTTGATCCCGAATCGTTGGACGGGATCCAGGCCGCCTTCGCCTTCGCCGGTGACGTCTATGAGGGCCTGAAGGCGCGTGAACTGGATGAAGCGGCCCTGAACTTCGCGCAGGACCACCTACGCATCCTGTCCGGCTTCTACGGCCTGCTGCGTCCGCTGGACCGCATCCAGCCCTATCGTCTGGAAATGGGCACGCGCCTTGAGACCAGGCGCGGCGCCAGCCTCTATGACTTCTGGGGCGACCGCATCTCCAAACAGCTGAATGCAGACGCCGAGGGTCAAGCCGATCCGACCCTGGTGAATCTGGCCAGCCAGGAATATTTCGGCGCCGTCGACGCCAAGGCGCTGAAGCTGCCGGTCGTGACGCCCCAGTTCCGTGAGGAAAAGAACGGCGAGAGCCGCATCATCTCCTTCTTCGCCAAAAAGGCGCGCGGCGCCATGGCGCGCTACGCCATCGACGAACGTGTGGAACGGACCGAGGACCTCAAGGCTTTCGACCGCGACGGTTATCGTTTCAACAAGGCCGCATCGACTGAAAGCGAGTGGATATTCACCAGATCGGGAAATTCTTGATCGCGAGGGGTGACTGCCGCTAATCTCACTCCACAAGAACCAGAAGGCGAGCCCATGTTCCAGCGGTCCAAATCATCGAACGGCGGCGCTGCTGCGCACGGCGAAACCCCCGAGTTTCGCGACATCGGTGATCTCAAGGGCCAGGTGGCCGTGATTTCCGGCTCCACCTCGGGCATCGGTCTGGCGCTGGCGCGAGCGGTTGCGGCGCGGGGCGGCGACGTGGTGCTGAATGGCCTGGGCGACCCGGCCGAGATCGAACGCACCCGCGCCGAGCTTGAGGCCTCGTCCGGCGCACGCATCCGCTATCACGGCGCGGACATGACGCGCGGCGAGGAGATCGCCGACATGGTCGCCTTCGCCAAGCACGAGCTGGGCCGCCTGGACATCCTGGTCAATAACGCCGGCATCCAGCACGTCGAGGCTGTCGAGAAATTCCCCACCGACAAGTGGGAGCAGATCATCGCCATCAACCTGTCCTCGGCCTTCTACGCCACGCGCGCGGCGATTCCGATCATGAAGGCGCAAGGCCGCGGCCGGATCATCAACATGGCCTCGGCCCACGGTCTGGTCGCCAGTCCGTTCAAGTCGGCCTATGTCGCGGCCAAGCACGGCGTGATCGGCTTCACCAAGACGGTCGCCCTGGAAGTCGCGCGCGACAACATCACCTGCAACGCCATCTGCCCCGGCTTCGTCGAAACGCCGATCGTGGAGAAGCAGATCGCCGATCAGGCCCGCACGCGCGGCCTGACCAAGGAACAGGTGCTGACTGATGTGATCCTGGCCGCCCAACCGACAAAACAGTTCGTCACCACGGACCAGCTGGCGGGCATCTTCCTCTATCTGGTTTCGGACCTCGGAGCCTCGGCCAACGGGGCCAGCTTCTCCATCGACGGCGGCTGGACCGCGCAATAATCATCTGAAACGGACAGCGGCCAGGAGGGCAAGGTGGCGATTTTCAAACGCAAGGCCGCTGGACCAGCCGACCTCGCCGCCCCTTCGTCGTCCAGACGGTCGATCAGTCTGGCGCTGCAGGGCGGCGGCGCGCACGGCGCCTTCCAGTGGGGCGTTCTGGATCGACTGCTTGAGGACGACACACTTGATATAAAGGCCGTTTCAGGCGTCTCGGCGGGGGCCATGAACGGCGCCGCCTTGGTGTCCGGCCTGACGACGGGCGGTTCGGAAGGCGGTCGCGCCGCCCTGGACAAGCTGTGGCGCGAGGTCAATCAGTCCGGGGGCCGCAACGTATTCGGCGACAGCGCCATCTGGAACGCGGCCAGCCCGCCTGAATGGCTGAAGGACAATCCCTTCTGGCGCGCAGGCGAGACCTTGGCCATGACTATGTCTCCCTACGAATTCAATCCGCTGAACCACAATCCTATGAACCGGGTTCTGAAGGCGTCGGTGGATTTCGAGGCGGTGCGCGGATCGGACATCCGCCTGTTCGTCGCCGCCACCGCCGTGCGTCAGGCCAAGACGCGCCTGTTCACCTCGTCGGAAATCTCGGCCGACGTGCTGATGGCCAGCGCCTGTCTGCCGCATCTGTTCCAGGCTGTTGAGATCGACGGAGAGCCCTACTGGGACGGCGGCTATCTGACCAATCCCCCGCTATGGCCCCTGACGGGTGAGGACACGCCCGACGACGTGCTGCTGGTCACCCTGAACCCGATGCTGCGGGACGAAACGCCCAAAAGCTCGGGTGATATCGTCGACCGCCTGAACGAAATCGTCTTCAACGCCCCGCTGGTCGCCGAACTGCGCGCCCTGGCGATGGCCGAGGAACTGGCGGCTGAGGGCAGCCTGAAGCCCGGCGCTTTCCGCACCGTTCGCCTTCACGCCATCGAGGCGGACGGCTGGCTCAACGATCTTGCGCTGCGCACCAAGTTCAACACCGAATGGACCTTCCTCAACGACCTGAAGGCGCGAGGACGTGCGGCCGCCGATGACTGGCTCAACACCTGCCGCCCAACTGTGGGCCTGCGCGCCAGTGTCGACCTTCAGGCCCGCTTCGCCTAACCGACGTGGCCCGCAGCGCGCCTGAGACGGTCGTTGATGGCCTCGCCCAATCCCTCGGCTGGAATGGGTGACACGGCGATGCCTGCCGGATGGGTCCGGTCCGCCTCACGCAGAAGTCGGAACAGGTTGGCGGCCGCCTCACGCAGATCGCCGGTCGGGCTCAGGCTCCAGCGCGCATCGCCGACGCCCGCGCCGAACCCCAGCAGGATCTCGCCATCGCGTGCCTGATCCGCCTCGATCCGCACCGGAGCATCCGGCGCATAATGCAGCGTCAGCCGACCGGGCGACCGATGCCCCTCGCCGCTGTCGGCCAGCGGCCCGACCACCGCCTCGATCTCGGCTCGCGTCACCGATCCGGGACGCAGCAGCGACACCTGCCCGCCCAGCACCGAGACCACCGTGCTTTCCAGCCCGACGATGCAGGGACCGCCGTCGATCGCCGCGCCGACGGCGAATCCCGTCTCCTCCACCGCATCGGCGAAGGTCGTGGGGCTTGGGCGGCCCGAACGATTGGCGGAAGGCGCCACCACCGGACCGCCGAACGCGGCCAGAACCGCCCTGGCCTTTGCATGGCCCGGCACACGGATCGCCACGCTGTCCAGTCCGGCCCGCGCCAGATCGCACACGCGCTCGGCGTCCCGCAAAGGGGTCACCAAGGTCAGCGGTCCCGGCCAGAAGGCTTCGGCCAAGGCCCGCGCCTGCGGTCCGAAAACGCCGATCTCCTCGGCCGCCGCCGCATCGGACACATGGGAGATCAGCGGGTTGAAGCGCGGTCTTCCCTTCGCCTCGAATATGGCCGCCACCGCATCGGGATTGCCGGCGTCGGCGCCCAGACCATAGACGGTCTCGGTCGCCAGCAGAATCAGCTCGCCGCGGCGCAGGCAGGTCGCGGCCTGTTCGATGGTATCGCTCATGGTCGGCGCGGGATCAGGGGGATCATGCGGTGAAGCACATTATCGCGGTCCACGAACTGATGCTTCAGCGCCCCCAGCACATGCAGGGCGATCAGGACATACAGCCCCTTCACCACCAGACCATGCACCGTCATGAAGCCGCGCGCCGCATCACGGCCGCCGGAAATCGGCAGCAGCGGCCAGTCGAACAGACCGAACCACAGAATCTCCCGCCCAGCCGCCGATGACGCCATCCAGCCCGTCAGGGGAATAACGATCAAGGCCGCGTAGAAAAGCACGTGAACGGCGCGCGCCAGAGCCTTCTCCCAGCGCGACATATCGCCCGGCAAAGCAATGGCCGGATTGGCCAGACGCCAGCCGATTCTCGCCAGGGTCAGCACCAGAATGGTCAGGCCGACCGACTTGTGCAGGCTGATGAACTCACGCGAAATCGGCCCCTCGGTCGCCTCATGCGCCGTCACCAGCAGGACTTGCGCCAGCACGGCCGCCGCAATCGTCCAGTGCATGATCAGCGACACGATCGAATAGCGGTTTCGCGGTTCGGCCATGACTTCCCTTCCGTGACGGCATGGCGTCACTGTGCCTCGACTAAGGTCCACGCGCCAAGCCGCTTGCGGCGAACGATGGAGACGGGGCACTTAGGCCGTAAAGAATACCGAGGAAACCCATGAGCTATCGCGCCCCCGTCCGTGACCTGGCCTTCACGCTGGAAGCCATCGCCGGAATGCCTGATCTGGCGGCCACCGGCGCCTTCCCCGACTACGACGTGGATGTCGCGGGCGCCGTGCTGGAGGCCGCAGGTCAGTTTTCGGAAGAGGTCCTGGCGCCGCTGAACCGCATCGGTGATCAGAAGGGTTCGCTCTACGCCAATGGCGCCGTCACCGCCGCGCCCGGCTTCGCCGACGCCTATCGCCAGTTCGCGCAAGGCGGCTGGACCAGCCTGTCGGCCTCGGCCGAGCATGGCGGTCAGGCTCTGCCCAAGGCGCTGGAACTAGCGTCCTATGAAACCGTCCACGCCGCCAACATGGCCTTCGGCCTGTGTCCCATGCTGTCGCTGGCCGCCATTGAGGCGCTGGAGCAGGTCGGAACCGAAGACCAGAAATCGAAATATCTGACCAAGCTGATCAGTGGTGAATGGACCGGGGCCATGGTCCTGACCGAGCCGGGCGCCGGTTCCGACCTCGGCGCGCTGACCGCCACCGCCACCCCGAACGGCGACGGCACCTATGCGCTGAACGGCCAGAAGATCTTCATCACCTGGGGCGACCACGACGCCACCGACAACATCGTCCATCTGGTGCTGGCCCGCCTGCCGGACGCACCCAAGGGACCGAAGGGCATCAGCCTGTTCCTGACGCCCAAGTTTACGGTCAAGGATGACGGCAGCCTGGGCGACCGCAACGCCTTCCGCCCGGTCGGGGTCGAACACAAGCTGGGCATCCACGCCTCGCCCACCTGCGTCATGAGCTATGAAGGCGCCCGCGCCGAACTGGTCGGTCAGCCTAACCAGGGCCTGGCCCATATGTTCGTCATGATGAACGCCGCGCGTCTGGCCGTCGGCGTCGAAGGCGTCGGCATCGCCGAGCGCGCCTATCAGCACGCCCTGAACTACGCGCTGGAACGCCGTCAGGGTCGCTCCGTCTGGACCGGCGAGGCCAACGCCCCGATCATCGACCATCCCGATGTGCGCCGCATGCTGGCGGTGATGAAGGCCAAGACCGCCGCCGCCCGCGCCATCTGCCTGTCCACCGGCGTCGCCGCCGATCTGGCCCGCCACGCCGCGAGCGAGGCCGACCGCAAGAAGTGGAAGGCCCGCGAAGACCTGTTCACCCCCATCGCCAAGGCCTGGTCAACCGATGTCGGCTGCGAGGTCGCCTCGCTGGGCGTTCAGGTTCACGGCGGCATGGGCTTCATCGAGGAAACCGGCGCGGCCCAATACTACCGCGACGCCCGCATCGCCCCGATCTACGAAGGCACCAACGGCATCCAGGCCATGGATCTTGTCGGGCGCAAGCTATCGATGGACGGCGGCGAGTCGGCCAAGATCCTGATCGCTGACATGAAGGCCACGCTCGCGGACCTGTCGCGCCTCTATTCGGGCAAGCCGGTCGAGCGTTTCGACACGGCCATCGAAGCGGTTGAGGACGCCACCCTGTGGCTGCTGGACCAGAAGACCAACCCGGACGCCGCCGCCGACGTGCTGGCCGCCGCCGACGCCTATCTGAAACTGCTGGGCGACGTGGTCGGCGGCTGGATGCTGGCCAAGGGCGCGCTGGCGGCCAAGGCGAAGCTGGACGCCAACGACGGCGATCCGGTCTGGCTGCAGGGCAAGCTGGACCTGTACGAAGTCTATGCCGCCAATGTGCTGGGCCATGTGTCGAGCCGTCTGGCCGCCGTCGGCCAGGGCGGCGACCTGCTGCGCCGGATCAGCGCTGACGTGCTTGCCGGCTGATCGGGGATCGCACGGAGCGCCGGGTCAAGGCCGACCCGGCGCATCCAACAGCGCGATGGCTTGCCGCACATAGGCGGCATGAGCGATGACGCCCAGCCCGATGCCCTGCCCTTGCCCCTGGGGCTGGCCCACCGGACCTGGGGCCACGACCTCCTTGATGACCACGCCGACGATGACGGGCGGCTGCCCCGCTGCGCCGCCGCCTGGCCTGAACACCGGGCCGCCGGAATCGCCGGGAAACACGCGGAAGTCCAAAAGGAAGGTTGGGAACGCCCTGATCGGGGTCAACGGCCACGATGCGATCCGTCCGACCCGCAGGATCGGAAAGCCCGCACGATTTGACGACAGGCCGCCCGGAAAGCCCAGGGCGAACAACTCGTCCCCCGCTGCTGCGCCCGCAGTCTCGAAATCCTCGGCTTCCGCCAGCCAGGCCAGGGGAATCGCGGCCCGTGCAAAGGCCTCCGGCGCCGTGACCTCCATCACCGCAATGTCGCGGTCGGGCGGCGCGGTCCACAGCGGGCCCAGGGCAGCATCTCGGATCTCGAGCGGCTGAGGGCTGAAACGCCATCCCCCATCCGGCTCCTGGAGCCGCCATCCGACCCTCGCGGACCGCTCCGGCATCTGCTCAAGCACATGGCGGGCGGTGACCAGCACGGTTCGCGGCGCACCGTCCGGGCGTGGCGCACTGACCAGAAAGGCCGTCGCCACGGTTCGCAACCCCTCGCCCGAGGGCTGGTCGATCTGGACCGTGGCGTCGATGACCGCCGCCGCAGCGTCGCGCCGCGGCTCGGCCGCCCTTGCCGCTGCAAAACCCGCTTGGACAGGCGCAGGGGCTGAAATCTGATCGGCGAACATCAATCGAACCGGCTTGTCTGGCTTTTCTCCATTTGACGCCGCCCCCCGGCGACGCACAAGGTCCGTCACTCAAACTAGGGGGCACGACATGAATCGACGCGAAATGATCCTATCTACGGCGATGACCGCCGCCGCAGTCGCCACGCCCGCCCTCGCCCGCCAGCCTACCGGACCCTCGATGCCCCAACCTCCTGTCGCCAAGAAAATCCCTGTCGTCATCGAACAACTGGGCCGCACCCGGACCGACGACTATCAGTGGATGAAGGACGACAACTGGCAGGCCGTCCTGCGTGATCCGACCCTGATCAAGGCCGAGGTCAAGGAACACCTGACCGCCGAGAACGCCTATCGTGAAGCCATGATGGCCTCGACCGTGCAGCTGCAGGAGACGATGTTCGCGGAGATGCGCGGGCGCATCAAGGAAGATGATTCCTCGGTTCCCGCCCCCGACGGCCCATGGGAATATTACGTCCGCTACAACACCGGCGACCAGCATCCGCTCTATTGCCGCAAGCCGCGTGACGGCGGCGCCGAGACCATTCTGCTGGACGCCAATATCCTGGCTGAGGGCAAGGCCTATTCGGAAATCTCGGCGGCTTCCCACAGTCCCGACCACGCCCTGTTCGCCTATGCTGAGGACGCCCAGGGCTCCGAGGTCCACAAGATCTACGTCAAGGACGTCGCCTCGGGTGAAGTCCTGCCCGCAGTTATCGAAAGCGCCACCGGCGACTTCACCTTCTCACCGGACAGCCAGTGGATCTTCTGGACCAACCGCGACGACAACGGCCGCCCGGACAAGATCTTCCGTCGCCCAGTGCGCGGCGGCGAAACCACCCTGGTCTATGACGAGGCCGACGACGGCATGTTCATCGGCGTGGGCCGCACCTCCGACGACAAGTTCATCGTCATCAGCATCCAGAACCAGGAAACCTCAGAGGCGCGCTATATTCCCGGCGCCAACCCGACAGCTGAGCCTGTCGTGCTGGAGCCGCGTGTGGTGGCGATCCGTTACGATGCCGATCACTGGGGCGATCGCTGGGTGATCCGCACCAACGCCCACGACGCTGTGGACTTCAAGATTGTCGAGGCCCCGACCGCATCGCCCGCCAAGGCGAACTGGAAGGATCTGGTCGCCCATACGCCGGGTCGCTTCATTGAAGGCCTGGACCTGACCAGGGACCACCTGGCCCGTCAGGAGCGCGCGGACGCCAACACACGCATCATCATCCGCGACCGCGCCGGCGCTGAGCACGAGATCGCCGTGGATGAACCCGCCTTCGCCCTGTCGCTGGCGGGTGCGTCGGAGTTCAACACGGTCAAGACCCGCTACGCCTACAACTCGCCGTCGACGCCGACCCAGACGTTCGACTACGACATGGCGACGCGTGAGCGGACGCTGCGCAAGACGCAGGAAATCCCTTCGGGCCACAACATCGCCGACTATGTCGTCGAGCGGCTGAACGCCCCCGCATCCGACGGGCAGCTGGTGCCGGTGACGCTGCTGCGGCGCAAGGACACCCCGGTCGACGGCTCGGCGCCCCTGCTGCTTTACGGCTATGGCTCGTACGGCATTCCCATGCCCGCGAGTTTCTCGGCCAACCGACTGTCGCTGGTGAACCGGGGCTGGATCTACGCCATCGCCCATATCCGCGGCGGTTCGGACAAGGGCTGGGGCTGGTTCCTGGGCGCCCGGCGCATGACCAAGAAGAACACCTTCACCGACTTCATCGCCGCCGCCGAACACCTGATCGACCGCCAATACGCCGCCGCTGGAAACATCGTCGCCCAGGGCGGATCGGCCGGCGGGATGCTGATGGGCGCGGTCAACAACATGCGGCCCGACCTGTGGGCGGGCGTGATCGGCCAGGTGCCCTTCGTCGACGTGATCAACACCATGAGCGACACCTCGCTGCCCCTGACGCCGCCGGAATGGCCCGAGTGGGGCAATCCCATCGAGGACGCCGCCGCCTACGACTACATGTACAGCTACAGCCCCTATGATCAGGTCGAGGCCAAGGCCTATCCGGCGGTGCTGGCGACCGGCGGCCTGTCGGACCCGCGCGTCACCTATTGGGAGCCGGAAAAATGGGTCGCCAAGCTGCGTCCCGCCACCACCTCCGGCAAGCCGGTGCTGCTGAAGATCAACATGGAGGCCGGGCATGGCGGCGCGGCGGGCCGATTCGACTACTTGAAGGAGGTCGCCCACGACTACGCCTTCGCCATCTGGGCCATCGACAAGGGCTGGGAGAAGGCGTGAGCGAACTGTTGCTGCGCGACGTTCGGTCCGACGACTTCCCCGCCATAACCGCCATCTACGCCGAGAGTGTCGCCAACGGTCGCGGCACTTTCGAGCTGGAGCCCCCAGACGAGGCGGAAATGCGGTCGCGCTTTGCGGCTGTCGAGGCGTTGGGCCTGCCTCGCCTCGTGGTGGAGATCGACGGCGCGGTGGTCGGTTATGCCTATGCGGGGCCGTTTCGCACGCGTCAGGCCTATCGCTACATGGTCGAGGATTCGATCTACGTCGCGCCACAGGCTCGGGGGCGCGGCGTCGCCGGGGCGCTGCTCGACGCGTTGATCGTGCGATGCGAGGCGATGGGCCTGCGTCAGATGGTGGCGGTGATCGGGGATGCGGAGAACACAGGCTCCATCGCCCTGCACCGCACCCGGGGCTTCTCCGACGCAGGCGTCTTCAAGGCCGCGGGCTGGAAGCACGATGACTGGCGCGACGTCATCTTCATGCAACTGCCTCTGAACTCGGGCGCCGAGACAGCGCCCGACGCGCCGGGCTTGCCACTGGTGGACAAAAAGTCGGTTTAAGGCGGACCTGTTGTCAGCCGTCTCGGCTACAGGATCGCGAAATGCTTGGCCGTCGCATAGGCGACGACGGCCGCCGTCGTCAGCGCGCCAACGCCGCAGACGAGCAGCACCAGCCGGATATGCCGGTGCAGATGGTAAAGCAGTTCGCCAATCATCGACCGCCCCAGTTGGCGGACTGAACAGGCCAGTCCGCCCTAACCTTGATATCGCAAGGCCGACGTTAAGCTAAATCGCGGCCTTGTGAACAGGGTTATATCAAACTAGGCGGCTTTGGACCACAGCAGCGCCGATGAAGCTGGCGAACAGCGGGTGCGGTGCGAACGGGCGGCTCTTCAGTTCGGGGTGATACTGAACGCCGATGAACCACGGATGGTCCGGGCGCTCGACGGTCTCAGGCAGCACGCCATCAGGCGACAGGCCAGCAAAGACCAGCCCGGCCTTCTGTTCGATGGCTTCGCGATAGTTGATGTTCACTTCGTAGCGATGACGGTGTCGCTCACTGATGTCGGTCGAGCCGTAGATCTCCGCGATCTTGGATCCAGCCTTCAGCGTGGACTCATAGGCGCCCAGACGCATGGTGCCGCCCAGATCACCGCCCTGCTGACGCAGAACGCGCTGATTGCCCTGGGTCCATTCGGTCATCAGGCCGACGACCGGCTCTTCGGTCGGACCGAATTCGGTTGAGGACGCCTTGGGATACCCCGCAAGGTTCCGCGCCGCCTCAATCACCGCCATCTGCATGCCGAAGCAGATGCCGAAATAAGGGATGTTGCGCTCACGGGCGAAGCGGGCCGCCTCGATCTTGCCTTCCGAGCCGCGCTCGCCAAAGCCGCCGGGCACCAGAACCGCGTGGGCGCCCTGCAGACGCTCTTCGCAGGCCTCCGGATCGCCTTCGAAGGTGTCGGCCTCGACCCAATCAATATTGACCTTGACGTTGTTGGCCACGCCGCCGTGATGAAGCGCCTCGATCAGCGACTTATAGGCGTCTTTCAGGACGGTGTACTTGCCGACCACGGCGATGGTGACTTCGCCGTCAGGATGCAGGCGGCGGCGCGCGATTTCCTGCCACAGGGTCAGGTCGGGCTCGGGCGCATCGGTGATGCCGAAATGGGCCAGAACTTCGCGGTCCAGGCCTTCGCGGTGATAATCCAGCGGCACGGCGTAGATGTCGGCCGAATCCATCGCCTGGATGACGCCGCTTTCCCGCACGTTGCAGAACTGGCCGATCTTGCGTTTTTCCTCAGCCGGGATCGGCTGTTCGCAGCGGCACAGCAGGATGTCGGGCTGAATGCCGATCGAGCGGAGCTCCTTGACCGAGTGCTGCGTCGGCTTGGTCTTCATCTCGCCAGCGGTTTTGATGAAGGGCAGCAGGGTCAGGTGGACGAAGCACGACTGGCCGCGCGGCAGGTCCTGGCCCAGCTGGCGGATGGCTTCAAAGAACGGCAGGCCTTCGATGTCGCCAACCGTGCCGCCGATTTCGACCAGCACGAAGTCCACGTCTTCGCCCGCGTCGGTCACAGCAGGCGTCAGGCAGAAGGATTTGATCTGATCGGTGACGTGCGGAATCACCTGCACCGTCGCGCCCAGATAGTCGCCGCGACGCTCCTTCTCCAGGATGGTCGAATAGATGCGGCCAGTCGTGATGTTGTCAGACTTGGCCGCCGACACGCCGGTGAACCGCTCGTAGTGGCCCAGATCCAGGTCCGTCTCGGCGCCGTCATCGGTCACGAAGACCTCGCCGTGCTGATACGGGCTCATGGTGCCCGGATCGACGTTCAGATAGGGGTCGAGCTTGCGCAGGCGGACCTTATAGCCGCGAGCCTGCAGAAGAGCGCCGAGAGCGGCGGAGGCGAGGCCTTTTCCTAGCGAGGAAACCACGCCGCCGGTGATGAACACATAGCGAGCCATGGGGGGACACCTTACTCCATGATTCGCTCCCGGCGTACGGCCCGGAGCAAATCGAACTGTTGATCAAAAGAAGAAAGCGCGCCCTGCGGCGCGCTTTCGGGAAGTCGATTGTGGCCGTCCGGCTTACTGGGCGGGTTGCGGAGCCGGAGCCGCCGAGTGCGTCGTTGCAGCAGACGGGAGGCTGGCCTCCAGATCATCCAGCGACGGAGCCGAAGGACGGGCTGGAGCCGCAGGCTGAGGCTGGGCCGGTTGCTGCTGTTGCGTCTGCGGCTGGGTCGCCAGCGAACCAACGGCATTGGCGTCAATCATCGAGACCGATGCACGATCCATATTGCCGACAACGGTCAGACCGATGGTCAGGGCGAACAAAATAGCTGCCAGCCACCAGGTGACGACGGTCAACAGATTGCCAGCGCCCCGCGCCGTCATGAAGCCCGACGGACCGCCGCCCATGCCGAGCGCGCCGCCTTCGGAGCGCTGCAGCAGCACAACGCCCGTCAGGGAGATGGCGACGATGATGATGGCGACGAGCAGGATGGTCTGGAGCATGGCGTCATTCATGTGGGCGCGGATGTGCGCCGATCAAGCGGCGGCCTCTATCATTGAAGCCCGCGCGGGGCAAACATCATGCGGCCCTGATGATCTTGAGAAAATCATCCGCCTTCAGGGAAGCGCCGCCAACCAACGCGCCGCCGACCTCGGCCGTGGCCAGAATGTCGGCTGCATTGTCGGGTTTGACCGAGCCGCCATAGAGAATAGGCGTCTTCGCCGTCCCCTGCCCCAGCCGCGCAATGATCGCCGACCGAATCGCGGCGTGCACCTCGGCGATCTGCTCCAGCGTCGGGGTCAGGCCGGTGCCGATGGCCCACACCGGCTCATAGGCCACGGCGAAATCACGTTCCGACAGACTATCCGGCAACGAACCGGCGACCTGGGCCGACACCACGGCGACCGCATCGCCCGCCTCGCGCTGCTCAAGAGTTTCGCCGACGCAGACAATCGGCTCCAGCCCGGCGGCGATGGCCGCCTCGACCTTGGCCGCCACATCCGCATCCGTCTCGCCAAAACCAGCACGACGTTCCGAATGCCCCAGAATCACCAGCGTAGCGCCCGCATCGGTCAGCATTTCCGCCGACACCGAGCCGGTGAATGCGCCCTGCGGCTTGTCGTGACAGTCCTGCCCGCCCAGTTCGACCTTGCCGCCGACCAGCGTGCTCCGCATCCGATCCAGCAAGGTGGCGGGGGGGCACAGGGCCACGCGGCAGGTGACGGATTGGGCCTTGATTGCGTCCTGCAACGCTTGGGCTTCGGCCAGAGAGGCCGTCAGGCCGTGCATCTTCCAATTGCCAGCGATCAACTTCACGGATTGTTTCATGCGGCCCTGTCTAGGCACCCAAAACAGGTAAGCCAAGACCCGTCGCCGCAATCTGAACATCATGCCGTCCTTGCGGGGGCGCGTGTCGCCCGACTATACGCCGAAGTGACGCCACTGTCGGCCAGTCCCGGGTTTTCGAATGATCACCGCCTTCCGCGCCTTTTCCCGATCCAAATGGGCCGCCGGCCTGCTCGTCCTGATTGCGGTCAGTTTCGTGATCGTCGGCGCGCGCATGGATGTCTTCGACAACCTTGGGCCCAAGCACGTCATCAGCGCGGGCGATCGCTCGATGAGCGAAGTCGAGTTCCGCACAGCCTTCGACCGCGTGCGTGAGCGCGTGCAGGAGCAGGCCGGTCGTCCGCTGACGAACGCCGACCTGGTGGCGGAAAATATCCACGTCCGCTTCCTGGACAGCCAGACCGAGCAGCTTGGCTTCCTGAACTGGGCCTGGAAGGCCGGTCTGCGTCCCGGCAAGGAGCTGATCGTCAAGCAGATCCGCCAGATCCCCGCCTTCTTCAACTCGGTCACCGGCCAGTTCGATCAGCAGGCCTACCAGGCCGCTCTGGCCCAACAGAACCTGACCCCGGCCATGCTGGAGCAGGACCTGCGCGACCAGTACGCCACCGAACACTTCGGCGCCGCCGTCTATGCCGGCGCCCGCGTGCCGCGCATCTATGGCGCGCTTCTGGCGGGGCAGGCGTTTGAACGCCGCGACGGCCGCTGGTTCGAAGTCACCCAGGCCATGGCGGGTCAGGTCGCTGCGCCCACCGACGCGCAACTGAACGCCTTCATTCAGGAAAACGCCGCCCGCCTTCGCGCGCCGGAGTTTCGCACGGTTTCGGTCGTGCTGTTCTCGCCCGATCCCGCCGCCGCCAACGCCCCGATCCCGGAAGCGCGCATCGTTGAGCGTTTCAACTTCAAGAAGGACAGCCTGGGTCAGCCCGAGACCCGCACCTTCGTCACCCTGACCGCACCGAACCGCGAGACGGCCGACAAGATCGCCGCCGCCCTGCGCGCCGGTAAGTCACCCGTCGATGCCGGACGTGAAAACAACGTCACGCCCGCCACCTTCACCGATCAACCGCGCAGCGCCCTGGGCGACCAGGCTGTTGCGGCGGCTGTGTTCGGTCTGCAAGCAGATCAGGTGTCTGCACCGATCCGGGCTGGCGTCGGCTTCGCTGTCGCCAAGGTGACCAGCATCAAGGCCGGTCAAGCCGCAACGCTTGAAAGCGCCCGTCAGGAGATCATCGCAGAACTGCGTGCTGAAGACGCCAAGACCCAGACCTACGCCAAGGTCGAGAAGTACGAAGCCGCCCACCAGGCCGGCAAGGGTCTGGCGGACGCTGCACGTGAAGCCGGCGCTCGCATCGTTGACCTGCCGCCCTTCACCCAGGACGGCAAACTGCCGAACGGCCAGGGCCTGAATGCGCCGCCGCAAATCTTCCAGACCGCCTGGACCCTGGCCAAGGGCGGCGAAAGCGATGTGATCGACGCGGGTCAAGGCCAGTATTTCGCCGTGCGTCTGAACGACATCCGCCCATCGGCCCTGCCGACCCTGGCTGAGGTTCGCGAGCCTCTGGCCGTCGAATGGACCCGTCGTGAAGGCATGCGCCGCCTGTCGGCCAAGGCCGATGAACTGGCAGGCCAGATTCGCGCTGGTCAGGACGTCGCCGCCGTCGCCCGTTCGGTCAACGCGCCGCTGATCACCCGCACCAACGTCGTGCGCGATCAGGCCACGGTTCAGTCGCTGGGTCAGGGCATTGTTCAAGGCCTGTTTGGTCAGTCCAAGGGTCAGGTCTTCGCTCAGCCCGCCTCTGAAAACGCCTATGTCGTCGGTCGCGTGGACAACATCCACGCCGCTGATCCGGCTGTCGCTGGTCCGCTGGCCGAACAAGCCCGCCCGCGCATGACGCAGGAACTGATCCAGGCCATGGTTCAGGCCTCCTTCTCCGCTGGCGCTCAACGCTCCAAGGCCAAGAACGACCCCGCGCTGGCGCGCACGGCCCTGGGCCTGTCCGCCACCGGCTCCGCTCCCGCAGCCCCGGCGCAATGACCGCAGAAGACGCAGACCGCCCCGATTTCGAAACCTTCGCCGCCGGTCTTTCGACCGGTCGGCCGCAGGTGGTGGTTCGACGGATCATCGACGACCTGGAAACCCCGGTTTCAGCCTATCTGAAACTGGGGCGCGATCGCCCTTACGCCTGTCTGCTCGAGTCGGTCGAAGGCGGTGCGGTGAAGGGTCGTTATTCGATCCTGACGCTGGACCCGGATGTCGTCTGGCGCTGCCGTGGCGATCAGGCCGAGCTGGCGCGCGGCGGCGACATCGCCAATGGCAGGTTCATCGCCGAAGCCGAACCCACGCTGAAATCGCTTCGCTCCCTTATCGCTGCATCCAAGTTCGACCTGCCCGCCGACCTGCCCCCGATGGCCGCCGGTCTGTTCGGCGTGTTCGGCTATGACATGGTGCGTCTGCTGGAGCCGCTGGGCGCACCGAATCCCGATCCGCTGGACCTGCCCGACGCGGTGCTGACGCGCCCGTCTCTGGTGGCGATCTTCGATTCGGTTCGCCATGAGATCGTATTGGTTTCGGCCGCCTATCCTGACGCTGGCGTGTCGGCGCAATCGGCGTTCGATTCGGCCCTGTCGTGTCTGGACGCCTTCGAGAACGCCCTGCGTGAGCCTCTGCCCGTCCGCGCGGCGCCGCAGCCTGCACCGGCCACAGTGTTCCAATCACCCGTCGATGGCGAAGGTTTCGCCGAGATGGTGGCGCGCGCCAAGGACTACATCAGCGCAGGCGACATTTTCCAGGTCGTGCTCAGCCACCGTTTCTCGGCGCCCTGGTCGGATGATCCGTTCGCCTTCTATCGGTCCCTGCGACGCCAGAACCCCTCGCCCTATCTGTTCTATCTGAACTTCGAAGGCTTCCAGCTGGCCGGATCCAGCCCGGAGATTCTGGTTCGCTTGAAGGATGGCGAAGTCACTATCCGCCCGCTGGCCGGAACCCGCGCACGCGGCGCCACGCCAGAGGCGGATAAGGCGCTGGAAGCTGAACTTCTGGCCGATCCGAAGGAACTGTCCGAGCATCTGATGCTGCTGGACCTGGGCCGCAATGATGTGGGCCGCGTCGCAGCCCCGGGCACTGTCGAAGTCACGGAAAGCTTCGTCGTCGAACGCTACAGCCAGGTCATGCACATCGTCTCCAACGTGCGCGGCAAGGCCGATCCAAAACTGGATGCGGTCGACACGCTTCTGGCCGCCCTGCCCGCCGGCACCCTGTCCGGCGCGCCCAAGGTCCGAGCGATGGAAGTCATCGACGAACTGGAAAGCGAAAAGCGCGGCGTCGGATACGGCGGCGGCGTGGGCTATATCTCGGCCGGCGGTGAAGCGGATATCTGCATCACCCTGCGAACCGCCCTGTTCGCGGACAACCGAATCTTTGTGCAGGCGGGCGCGGGCGTCGTGGCGGACAGCGATCCCGCCGCCGAATACGCCGAAACCCAGCACAAGGCGCGGGCCCCCATGCGGGCGGCGGACGACGCCTGGCGCTTTCGCGCCGGCAATCGCTAACGGGTGTAGCTGGCGTTCGGGTTATCGATCTGGACGCCAGGCCCCAGGACGACGACCCCCGCCATGACGACCGCAGCCGTTGCGGCGAATGCGGCTGCGGTCAGCGCCGCCAGCGCGCTGGGCTTCGGCTCATCCACGACCAGCCGGTCCCTGGCGGCGGCGATCTTGTCGGCGATGTCTTTTTCAGCGGTCAGTTTCACGGCCCCATCAGACGCCGCCATCGGTTAAGATGCGCTTTAACGCGACGCATGCTTGGCGAGACGGCCTGTCACGCCTAGAAGCCAAGTCATGATCCTCGTCGTCGATAACTACGACAGCTTCACCTACAATCTCGTCCACTACCTCGCGGAGTTGGGCGCGCCGACGCATGTGGTGCGCAATGACGACCTGACGGTGGATGAGGCGTGGGCGCTGAACCCCGCCGCCGTGCTGCTGTCGCCCGGCCCCTGCGCACCTGATCAGGCCGGCATCTGCCTGTCGCTGATCCAGACGGCGCCTGCATCCATGCCTATTCTGGGCGTCTGCCTGGGCCATCAGGCCATCGGTCAGGCGTTCGGCGGAGACGTGATCCGCGCCAAGACCCTGATGCACGGCAAGACCTCGCCGATCCTGCACGAGGGGAAAAGCGTCTTTGCGGGTCTGCCTTCGCCGTTCACGGCGACGCGCTATCACTCGTTGGCCGTCAAGCGCGAGACCCTGCCGGACGACCTGGAAGTCACGGCCTGGACGGCGGATGGAGAGATCATGGGCCTGCAGCACCGCACCCGCCCGATCCACGGCGTCCAATTCCATCCGGAATCCATCGCCACCGAACACGGCCACGACATGCTGGCCAACTTCCTTGAGATCGCCGGCGTCAAGCGCCTCGCGGCCGCCTGATCATGGCGGACGGTTTCAAGCCGCTGCTGGCGCAGCTGGTCGATGGGCAGCCGTTGACGTCAGAACAAGCGCACGACTTCTTCGCCGCCTGTCTGCGTGGCGAACCGACCCCCGCTCAGGTCGCCGCCGCTCTCACAGCCCTGCGGATGCGCGGTGAGACGGTGGATGAAATCGCCGCCTTCGCCCTGGCGATGCGTGAAGCGGCCCTGACGCTCGATCACCCCTATGAGGTCATCGACACCTGCGGCACAGGCGGCGACGGCCAGCACACCTTCAACATCTCGACCGCAGCGGCCCTGGTGCTGGCGGGTGCGGGCTTGAAGGTCGCCAAACACGGAAACCGGGCGATTTCATCAAAGTCCGGCTCATCGGACGTGCTTTCAGTTCTGGGCGTCAACCTGATGGCGCCACAGGCCCGCCAGCGTAAGGCGCTGGATGAGGCAGGCATCTGCTTCCTGTTCGCCCCCGCCTACCACGGTGCGACGCGCCATGTCGGACCTGTGCGCGCCGAGATTGGTTTTCGCACCGTTTTCAATCTGCTCGGCCCGCTTTCGAACCCAGCGTCTGCAAAGCGCCAGGTCATGGGCGTCTATGACCCGCGCCTCCTGGAGCCGCTGGCCGAGGTGTTGGGTCGACTGGGCGCCACGCGCGCCTGGACCGTTCATGGCCAAGGTCTGGACGAGCTGGCGACTTCCGGCTCCACCGAGGTCGCGGAATGGAAGGACGGCGTCGTCCGCCGCTTCCAGGTCACGCCCGAAGACGCAGGCCTGCCCCGCGTTTCGATTGAGGCCATCCGTGGCGGGGACAGCGAAGAAAACGCCGCTGCTCTGCGCGCCCTGCTGGCGGGCGCAACCGGCGCCTATCGCGACATCGTCCTGCTGAACGCCGCCGCCGCCCTGGTCGTATCCGATCGCGCCGAAACCCTGGCCGAGGGCGCCGTCATAGCCGCGGCCTCCATTGACGAAGGCCGCGCCGCCGAAGCTCTGCAGCGACTGGCCCAGATCACCTCCACGCCGCTGGACACCGAAGAAGCCGCATGACCGACGTTCTGGACCGCATCGCCGCCTATAAGCGCGAGGATGTCGCTGCGCGTAAGACTGCGACATCGCAGACCGCGATTGAGGCCCTGGCGGCGACCGCTTCTGCGCCTCGCGGCTTTCGGGCGGCGTTGGAGCGTGTGGGTGAGGAGACGGGACGTCCCGCCCTGATCGCTGAAATCAAAAAAGCCAGCCCGTCCAAGGGCCTGATTCGCCCTGACTTCGATCCGCCCGTATTGGCCCGCGCCTACGAAGCGGGCGGCGCCGCCTGTCTGTCAGTGCTGACCGACGGTCCCAGTTTCCAGGGCGACGACGCCTATCTCGGGCTGGCGCGCGACGCTACGTCCCTGCCCTGCCTGCGCAAGGACTTCCTGGTCGATCCATGGCAGGTGGCGGAAAGCCGGGCGCTGGGCGCGGACTGTATTCTGATCATTCTAGCGATGATTGACGACACCCTTGCGGCGGAGTTGCTGTCAGAGGCGGAGCGTTTCGGCATGGACGCCCTGATCGAGACCCACGATGAGGCCGAAATGGCCCGCGCCTGCGCGCTGGGCGGGGATCTGGTCGGGGTCAACAACCGCTCGCTGCGGACCTTTGAGGTCGATCTGGAGACGACGGAGCGCCTGTCCA
Organism: Brevundimonas nasdae; assembly: GCF_019395145.1. NCBI lineage: Bacteria > Pseudomonadati > Pseudomonadota > Alphaproteobacteria > Caulobacterales > Caulobacteraceae > Brevundimonas > Brevundimonas nasdae. The sequence goes on along the minus strand of NZ_CP080034.1, from coordinate 991,475 downwards.
TGCTCAGCCCCGTCCGCGCCCTGCTGGTCGCCGAGAGCGGCATTTTCACGCCGGACGACGTGGCCCGCGTCTCCGCCGCCCACGCCCAGGCCATCCTGGTCGGGGAAAGCCTGATGCGGCAGGCGGATGTCGAGACGGCGACACGGCAACTGCTGGCCGCCTGATCGCTGTTTGTCACGCAGCGCTAACGGCGCCGTTAAGTTGACATTAGGACGGAACACTTACAGAACATCGCCAATGTTCACGGCCCGTTCCGATTCGAGGAAGGGGCGCATGAGGGCCTGGCGATGCTCACGCGTAAGCAGCACGAACTGCTGATGTTCATCCACGAACGGATTCAGGAGACGGGCGTCTCTCCTTCGTTCGACGAGATGAAGGAGGCGCTGGATCTGGCGTCCAAATCGGGCATTCACCGACTGATCACGGCGCTGGAGGAACGTGGGTTCATTCGCCGCCTGGCACACCGCGCCCGCGCGCTGGAGGTGACCAAACTGCCTGAACAGGCCACCGCCGGCGCGCCGCGTGGACGTGCGGGGTTCAAGCCCGACGTCATCGAGGGCGGCGCCAATACGCCTCGCCCCGTCGTTGCCGCCGTCGCCAACGACACCCGCGAACTGCCGCTGCTGGGCAAGATCGCCGCCGGCACGCCCATTGCGGCCATCCAGCACGAACAGGAACGCCTGCCGGTGCCGGAATCCATGCTGGGCAAAGGTGATCACTATCTGCTGGAGATCGAGGGCGATTCGATGATCGAAGCGGGCATCCTGAATGGCGATCTGGTCGTGATCCGTCGCGGCGACACCGCCAACAACGGCGAGATCGTCGTGGCCCTGGTCGAGGGCGAGGAAGCCACGCTGAAACGCCTGCGCCGCAAGGGCGCCTCCATCGCGCTGGAGCCGGCCAACCGCAACTATGAGACCCGCATCTTCGGCCCGGATCAGGTCGAGGTTCAGGGCAAGCTGGTCGGCCTCATGCGGCGTTATCACTGACATCGGGATCAGGTTGACGCGACCAAGGCCGTTCACCTCTCACATCCGACGTCCAGACGGCCCGCCAGCGCGGGCCGTTTTCATTTTTCGTACGCCACAGCTCAACAGCGCCGCCGCGCGCAAAGTCGACACCGTCCAGGATCAACCTTCCCTGACAGGACGAAGGCAGATCTGGCACCGCAGCCCGGATGCTGATCACCTCGGCTGACTGACAAAGACCATCCAGTTGTTCGACGTTGGGTGCGCGCTTGCCCCACCACAGGGCGACGGGTCCGGCATCCGGGGTGTGCGGGCGGCAGGAGAAACGATCGCAGGACCATCCCTCGATATCCCGCCCGACCATCTCCAGCCCCCGCCGACGTGACCACAGGTCGGCGGCGAATTCCCGCACGCCAGGTCTGACGACGACAGCCTCAACGCCGCGGTGAAAGGCGGCATTGGTTCCTCCATCCCCGATCCACAGATCGGGGACCGGCGCACGCGGCCAGATCATCACCGCCGCCGCGAGCGGCAGTCCCAGCCACCTGACCCGCCCGCGCCACAGGCAGACGAAGAGAATGCCCAGAAAGGCGATGGGCAGGACATAATCCGGCGCACTGGGGATCGTCTGCACCGCGCCGGGCAGTCCGGCCGTCCAGCTTCCAATCGCCAGCATGATGTCGACGCCCCATCCGGCCACCGCCAGAAACGGACCGCCCAGGCCGAGCGGTTCCAGCGCTGCCCCCAGCGCAAGCGCAGGCATCAGGATGAAATCGGCGACAGGCGACGTGCCCAGATTAGCCAGCAACCCGTACACAGCCGTGCGGTTGAAATGCTGCATGGCGAATGGTCCCGTCGCCATCCCCGCCACCAGGCTGGCCGCGACCGCCGCGAACAGCCAACCGCCGAACCGCTGAACCGCCGCGATGGGCCAAGGCACGGATATCTCCCGCGTCCTTTTGGGCCAGGCCTCGACCAGAGCGACCAGGGCCGCCGTCGCCGCAAACGACATCTGAAAGCCGGGCGTGACGACCGCTTCCGGCTGCACCAGCAACACGATAAAGGCGGCGACCGCCAACCCATGCATCGTCACCGCCTGTCGGTTCAGTAGGATGGCCAGAAAGGCGATAGAGGCGGTGACGGCGGCGCGCTCGGCCGGCGCCGGCGCGCCCGACACGACCAGATAGGCGCCGACCGCGATCAAACCGGCGACGGCGGCGATCTTCTTGCCCGGCGTCCGCAGCGCCAGCCAGGGTACGGCCGCCACCAGCAGCCGCACCGCAAAGAAGACGAAACCGCCCACAATGGCCATGTGCAGTCCGGAGACCGACAGGATGTGCGCGAGCCCCGAATCCCGCATGATGTTGATGTCGTCCTGGCTGATCCAGGTTTCATGGCTGGTGGTCATGGCGGCGGCGATCCCGCCCGTTCGTTGCCCCAGACGCGCGACGATCCTTTCGGACAGGCCATAGCGCGCGCCATTCACCGCCATCTCCAGCCGCAGCCGCCAGGACGGAGGCGCCAGGTCGATGCGTCGCGTCTCGCCAAGGCCGAACGCCACCCCGCCCATGCCCTGAAAGAAGGCGTTTCGTCCAAAATCATAGGCGCCGGGACTGGCGGGCGCCGGCGGCGGGTTGAGGATGGCGAACAGGCGGATCGCCTCTCCCGGCCGTGGCGGTTCGCCGCGCACCGTGGCGCGAAGACGCACAGGCGTGTCCTGCGGCGCCACGCCGCGTATCCAGACGGGGGCGATCACGACTCGGGCGCCGCGCTGCCCCGGACTGTCGACATCGACCACCCAGGCCTCGATGGAGGTCGGTCGGCTCAAGGCAGGCGCAATGGGCGCTGTGACCATGTCCGTGCGCAGCTTGGCCGCCGTGACGCCGCCGCACAGGCAGGCCAGAATCATCAGGGGCCAGGTGATCCGACGCGACCATCCGCGTCGCCGGGCTGCAAACCAGGTCCCCACCGCTGCCCCGCTGAACAGGATCAAGATCCAAAGCGCCGGTTCGGTTCGGAGCGAAAAATAGATCCCGCTGCCGCACCCAAAGGCGACCGGGCCCCATAGCCGCCAGCGGAGGGCCTGAGCCTCGATTTGGTAGCGCAACCAAACGCGCAATCGTGCGGCGGGGGTAGGCTTTGCTGCATCGGGGCGTATAAGGGCGTCGCTTACGGACCCTCCCCCAATGACCTCACCTTCCTCGACAGTTGTCACCCGCTTCGCCCCCTCGCCGACAGGCTATCTCCATATTGGCGGTGCGAGAACAGCATTATTCAACTGGTTGTACGCCAAGAGACACGCTGGACGTTTCCTGATCCGTATCGAGGATACGGACCGTGAACGGTCCACCGACGAAGCGGTGAAGGCGATCTTCGACGGGCTGAGCTGGCTGGAGCTGTTCGCCAACGAAGAACCGGTGTTCCAGTTCAGCCGCGCTGATCGGCATCGCGAGGTGGTCAACGCCTTGCTGGAAACCGGCCACGCCTATCGGGACTTCACCTCCGCTGAAGAAACCGGACGACTGCGTGACGAAGCCAAGGCCGAGAAACGGACCTTCGAATCGCCCTGGCGCGACCGCGAACCGACCGTCGACGGTCTGGCCCTGCCCCACGTCGTGCGTTTCCGCAGGCCGCAGGCCGCGACGGTCACCGTGAATGACGAAGTCCAGGGCGCAGTCAGCTGGTCGACGAACGACCTCGACGATCTGGTTCTGCTGCGCTCCGATGGTGCGCCGACCTATAATCTGGCTGTTGTCGTCGATGACCACGACATGGGCGTGACCCACGTCATTCGCGGCGATGACCACCTGAACAACGCCGCCCGTCAGAGCCTGATCTATGATGCGCTGGGCTGGACCCGTCCAAGCTTCGCCCACATCCCGCTGATTCACGGCCCGGACGGCGCCAAGCTGTCCAAGCGTCACGGCGCCCAGGCGGTGCACGAATACGCCGAGATGGGCTACCTGCCTGAGGCCATGCGCAACTATCTGGCGCGCCTGGGCTGGGCGCACGGCGACGACGAGCTGTTCAGCGACGCCCAGGCTGTCGAATGGTTCGGTTTCGACGGCATCGGCAAGGCGCCCGCCCGTCTGGACTTCGACAAGCTGGCCCATGTCAACGCCCACTGGCTGCGTCTGGCTGATGACGAACGACTGGCCAAGCTGACCCTGGACGCCCACCTTCAGCGCGGGCGTGAAATCGCCGATGACGACGAGGCCAGGCTGCAACGCGCGATGCCATTCGTGAAGGACCGCGCCAAAACGACGCTGGAACTGGCCGAGCAGACGGAATTTGTTCTCAAGGCCCGTCCTCTGGCGCTGGACGACAAGGCGCGCGGCCTGTTGGCGGGCGAGACGCTGGAGCGTCTGGGCCGCCTGCGCGACCGTCTGGCGCTGTTCCAGTCGTGGGACGTTTTCGCACTGGAAGCCGAACTCAAAAGCTTCGCCGAATCCGAAAATGTCGGCTTCGGAAAGATCGGGCCGCCCATGCGCGCGGCTCTTACCGCAGGGGCAACTTCGCCTGATATCGCAAGAACTTTATCCGCTCTTGGCCGCGACGAAAGTCTCGGGCGCTTGGATGATGCGCTGCAACAGACTAAGTGACACCCACAAACCAAAGCGCCCGACGCCTCCCCGCGCCTGGACGTATGATGCAAAGGGGCATTCATGACTGAACAAGCCAAAACCGCCGGCTCGGCGACCCTGTCCTTCGAGGACAAGACCATCGAGCTTCCGGTCCTTTCGGGCTCCACCGGCCCGGACGTCATCGACATCCGCAAGCTTTATGCGGGTACGGGCGCCTTCACCTTCGATCCCGGCTTCACCTCGACGGCGGCGTGCGAATCGGCGCTGACCTACATCGACGGCGACGCAGGCGTGCTGCTGCACCGCGGCTATCCGATCGACCAACTGGCGTCGAAATCGAACTTCCTGGAAGTCTGCCACCTGCTGCTGCACGGCGAACTGCCGACCGCCGCAGAGTTCGAAAAGTTCGAAAACAGCATCACCACCCACACGATGCTGCACGCCCAGTTCGACCGCTTCTTCGAGGGCTTCCGCCGCGACGCTCACCCGATGTCGATCATGGTCGGCACCGTCGGCGCCCTGTCAGCCTTCTATCACGACAGCCTGGACATCCATGATCCGGTGCAGCGCGACATCTCGGCCATCCGCCTGATCGCCAAGATGCCGACAATTGCGGCCCGCGCCTACAAGTACCACGTCGGCCAGCCCTTCATCTCGCCGCGCAACGACCTGTCGTACGCCGAAAACTTCCTGCGCATGTGCTTCGCCGTGCCGGCCGAGGACTATCACGTCGATCCGGCCCTGGTTCGCGCCATGGACCGCATCTTCACCCTGCACGCCGACCACGAGCAGAACGCCTCGACCTCGACCGTTCGTCTGGCCGGTTCGTCGGGCGCCAACCCGTTCGCCTGTATCGCCGCCGGCATCGCCTGCCTGTGGGGCCCGTCGCACGGCGGCGCCAACGAAGAAGCGCTGAACATGCTCAAGGAAATCGGCACGCCCGATAAGATTCCTGAGTTCATCCAGGGCGTTAAGGATCGCAAGTTCAAGCTGATGGGCTTCGGTCACCGCGTCTATAAGAACTACGACCCGCGCGCCAAGGTCATGCAGCAGTCGGCCTATGAAGTGCTGGCCGCCACGGGCCGTGAAAACGATCCGCTGTTCCTGGTCGCCAAGGAGCTGGAGAAGGTCGCCCTGTCGGACGAATACTTCACCTCGCGCAAGCTGTTCCCGAATGTCGACTTCTACTCGGGCATCACCCTGTCGGCGATGGGCTTCCCGACCACCATGTTCACCGTCCTGTTCGCCCTGGCCCGCACCGTGGGCTGGATCGCTCAGTGGCAGGAAATGATGGCGGATCCGTCGCAGAAGATCGGCCGCCCGCGTCAGCTGTACACCGGCCCGACCGAGCGCGACTACGTGGCCATCGATCAGCGCGGCTGATCGACCCATCAGGGTCAGAAATGCAAAACGCCGGGGCAGTCGCCCCGGCGTTTTTCTATGCTCATCATGCAGCGCGGGTCAGACCAGCCGCAAATCCTTGAACCGCTCTGCCAGGTCATCCAGATCGCGGTGCATGTGCGCCAGTCCGATGGCCGCAGCGCCCAGAACCATGTCATCGCCCTCCACCGCGACCGACAGGGCCAGGGTCGCATCCAGCGGGCCCATGGGATCGGCCGCTTTGCCGACCGATAAGGCCTGCAGCCGCTCGACCGCTCGATTTGCATCCTTGGACCAGGGGCCGAGACGACCAGACGCTCCGTCGGCCTGGAAGCCGCGCCCGAGGATCACGATGTCGCTTCGAACCCGCCAGAATGCCCGCGCCAGAGCCGCGCGGTCGGCCGTCTCGCGTTGTGGTCCAGGCAGGTCGATCACATTCTTGGCCGCCGTATCCAGCTTGTCCAAGCGCCGCTTCAGATCGGCGTGACGCTTGCGGATTTCGACCCGATCAAGATCATCTGCTTTGAGCACCAGCGCTAGAAGCGCAGCCGCCTCTCCTGCTGCGTCGCGCGCCTGAAGACGGAAATGTTGCCGCGCATGTCTGGGAAACAGCGCCAGAATGGACACCACGCCGACACCGCTGCCGACCAGAATCTCCATGACGCGATCCAGGGCCAGCGAGGCCGGGCCGTCGACGCCGCTGCCGCCTGCGATCACGATTGCCGCAGTCACAGGCGCGATTTTCAGCCAGGGTCGTCCTGCGCCCAGAAAGGCCAGAGCGGCCGTTGATACGGCTATGGCGCCGGCCAGCCCCTCCATGCCTGCCGGCCGGACAAAGGCCACTGCCGCGCCGACAAAGGCGCCGGTTACAGTGCCCAGCGCCCTGTCACGCGCGACAGTCAGCACGCCGCCGCCGATGCTGGCCTGGATGACGACGATGGTTGAGATCACGCTCCAGTACGGATGCGGCAACTGCAGAAACGTCGCCAGATAGAGGGAGACTGTCGCGCCGACCGCCATCTGCAGGGCCGCACGGACCTCCGAAGCATGACGGGGACTGAGCAGCCGCGCCATCGTCAGCCCCGCGCCACCTGCGCCTTGGCGGCGATCACCCGCAGGACAGCGTCTGCCGCCAGATCAGAGGGATCCGGACCGCCCCGCCCCATCAGGTCCAGCGCCGCCGTCTGCTGCGCCGCCTGCTCCGAAGCCGCGAACGGATCAGTCAACAGCCTGCCCACCGCCTTGGCCAGTGCATCAGGCGTCGCCTCGTCCTGAATGAACTCCGGCGCGATCCGTCGGTCGGCGGCGATGTTGAACAGGGTGATGTGCTTGGCCGTCACCAACCGCTTCATCAGAAGATAGCTGAGGCCGTCGATCCGATAGGCGATCACCATCGGCGCGCCAGCAAGGGCCAGTTCAGTCGAAACCGTTCCGCTGGTGGCCAAGGCCGCATTGGCGGCGCGCATGGCGTCGTATTTCTCGGCCTCATCGACCAGATGGACCCGGAAGGGCCAGGCGGCGACGCGGGCCGCGACGTCCTGGGCCACGGTTCCGGCTGCGACCACGGCCACTTCCAGACCGGGATCGGCGCTCTTCAGCCTTGCGATGGTCGCTTCGAATACAGGCGTCATGCGGTTGATTTCGCTGGGACGACTGCCGGGCAGGACCAGCAGCAGCGAAGCCTCTGGCCCAATGCCGCGCGGTGCCCGAAACGCCGGGCCATCGGCGTGGCTCATATCGACATGAAGCGCGGACGACCCGACAACCGTTGTCGGCAGACCCTCTCGCTCAAACCAGGGGGCGTCGAAGCCATAGAGGGCCAGCAGGTGGTCCACCGCCCCCGCCAGCGTCTTGGCCCGCCCCGGTCGTGACGCCCAGACCTGAGGTCCGACGTATTTGATCAAAGGCACGTTCGGCTGCGCCGCCCGGATCGCCTTGGCCACGCGGATGGTGAAACCCCAGCTGTCGATCAGCACCACGGCGTCGGGCTTTTCACGCGCAGCCAGCGCCGCGGTCTCCGCCACGCGCGCCTTGACCTTGCCATAGGCGCGCAAACCCTCGATCCAGCCAAGGATGGACAGTTCGGCGATGTCGAACGGGCTGGCGACGCCCTGTTCCGCCATCTTGGGCCCGCCCACGCCGACGAAGGCGACGTCCGGTCCCAGACGCGACTTCAACGCCTTCGCCAGACCCGCCCCAAGTGCGTCGCCGGAGGCTTCAGCTGCGACCAGCATCACTTTCAGAGGACGGCTCATCGAACTTCCCCCCAAACGAACAGCCCGAGCCGATCCGCCGTCTCGATGATGGCGGCGCGGTCAATCAGGATCAAATGACCAGACAGACCGCCGATGCCTGCAAGGCCCGCCGCTGCAGCAAGTTCGACCGTCCGGGGGCCTATGACCGGCATGTCCACGCGCAGATCCTGGATCGGCTTGGGCGCCTTGCCCAGCGCCCCCTTCCGGTCGGCAGAACTGCCGCGCAGATCGGCAGGCAGTCCGGCCGCGCGCCCCAGCATGGCGTCGGTGCCCTCTTGGGCTTCAACGGCCAGCACCAGGCCGTCAACGACAACCGCGCCTTGCCCAATATCCAGTTCACCTGATTTTTCAGCGATATGAAGCGCCTTTTTCAGGTCCAATAGTTGCTCGGCTGTCGGACTGATGCGCCCCAAGGCTCCCGACGGCAGGGTCTCGCCTCCCAGAATGTCGTCAGCCCCCTCGACGGCGAAGCCTTCGGCCTCGAACACCGACAGGATTTTGCGCAACAGGGCGTCGTCGCCTTTCGTCGCCGCCGCAATGATGCCGGGCAACAGAGACGCGCCCTTAAGATCGGGCTTCAACGTCTTGAAGTCAGGGCGATTGACGATGCCCGCCAGACAGACGGATGTGCAGCCTTCCGATTTCAACGACTTCAGAATGGCCCCGATCTGCGCCATGCCGAACTCATCGCCGGGCCAACGTATCAGGTGCGGGTCAGCGAATCCCGCCAACCGCACCACGAACACCGCGCGGCCTTCCGCATCACACCGTGCCGCCACCGCTGCGGGCAGGTCGCCGCCGCCGGCAATCAGGCCCAGCTTTCCGCTGACGTTCATTCCGCGTTCGGCAAGCACAACGGACGTCGCCCGCCGTCACGGATGAAGGCGATGATCTCCATGATCTCGGGCAGGTCGGCATAGCTTTCGGCCACGCCCTCGATGCGCCCGGCGAACTCGCCCTGACCTTCGAACAGGTCGCGGTAGGCGGCCAGCAGTCGGCGAACCTGATCCTTGCCATAGCCTTTGCGCTTCAGCCCGATCAGGTTCAGCCCTCGCAGGCGCGCATGATTGCCCCAGGCCGAGCCGTAGGGGATGACGTCGCGCGTTACGGCGGCAAGACCGCCAATGATGGCCCCCTGCCCCACGCGGCCGTTCTGGTGCACGGCGCACAGACCGCCCAGGAAAACCTTGTCGCCAATGTGCGCATGACCGCCCAGCGTGGCGTTGTTGGCCATGACGACATTATCGCCGACCACGCAGTCATGGCCGACGTGGGCGCCGGTCATGAACAGATTGTTCGAGCCGATCACCGTCACCCCGGTTCCTTGCGGCGTGCCCCGATTGAAAGTGCAGTGCTCGCGGATCTGGTTGTTGGCGCCGATCTCAAGCCGCACCGGCTCGCCCCTGTAGCCATTATGCTGGGGATCGCCGCCAATGACGGCGAACGGATGGATGATCGTGCCTTCGCCGACGGTCGTATCCTGTTGGACCACGACATGGCTGACCAGCCGCACGCCTGCCGACAGGACGACATTCGGCCCGACCGTGCTCCACGGCCCGACAACGACGCCGTCGGCAAGACGGGCGGAGGCGTCGATGATGGCGGTCGGGTGAATGGCCATCAGGCGGCGGGCTCCGGCACGGTCACGACCATGGCCATGAATTCGGCTTCTGCGGCCAGCTTGCCGTCGATGAAGGTTTCGCCACGGAATTTGTAGGCGTCGCCACGCGCGCGGATCACCTTGACCTCCATGCGCAGTTGGTCACCCGGACGCGCAGGCTTGCGGAAGCGAACGCCGTCAATGGACATGAACATGATGACCTTGTCGGCCACCGCCACGTCCAGAGTCTTGGACATCAGAAGCGCGCCGGTCTGGGCCATGGCTTCGACGATCAGGACGCCCGGCATCACCGGATCGATCGGGAAATGGCCGGGGAAGAACGGCTCGTTATGCGTGACGTTCTTGATGCCGACGATGGAGGTCGCGGGCGTGAAGTCCTCAGCCTTGTCCACCAGCAGGAAAGGATAGCGATGCGGCAGCCGCCGCATAACCTCGGCGTAGTCGATCTTGCCGTCGTCACTCATCCCTATGATTCCTTTGGAGCCTTCTTTGCAGAGGCCTGTTTGGCGAGCCAGACGGTTTCGCGCAAGAACTGACGGATCGGCCGCGCGGGATAACCAGACCAGGTTTCTCCCGCCGGAATGTCGGCCAGCACGCCAGCGCCCGCTGCGACCCGCGCGCCTTCGCCGATGGTGATGTGGTCGCCGATCCCGGCCTTGCCGCCGAATATGACGTTGTCGCCCACGGTCACGGAGCCGGATATCCCGGTGTTGGCGACCAGCAGGCAGTTGCGGCCGATGACGCAGTTGTGGCCCACCATGACCAGATTATCGATCTTGGTGTTCTCGCCGATGACCGTGTCGTCATAGGCGCCGCGGTCGATGCAGCTGTTGGCGCCGACCGTCACCCCGTCCTGCAGGATGACGCGGCCCAGTTGCGGAATATCCATGACACCGGCAGCCGTGCCGGTCGCGCCGAACCCCGCCTCGCCGATGCGTGCCCCCGCATACAGCTTCACCCGATCCCCGATCAGGGCGAAGCTGACGGTGACGTTCGAACCGATCACGCAGTCGCGCCCGATCTGCACGCCTGGGCCGATCACCGTATTGGCGCAGATGCGCGAGCCACGGCCGATGCGCACGCCCGTCCCCAGGACCACGCCCGGCTCGATGACGACGCTGTCGTCTTCGGCCGCATCCTGCGGTGTGATTGCGGTGTCGAGCGTGATGGCGCGATGCAGCAGCAACGAGGCCTTGGCCCATGACGCCTGAGGCGTGCGTGAGACGATGACCGAGGCCTCGGCGGGTGCGGCCTCAACCGCTTCTGGCGGCACGATCACACATCCCGCCTGGGTTTGCGCCAGGGCATTGGCGAACTTGCGATCACCCAGAAACGCAATCGCGCCCCTGTCAGCGGATGACAGAGGCGCGACCGAGGCGATGGACCGATCCCCGCCCCTCTCGACCGCGCCTCCGATCTGCGCCGCCAGTTCGGCGACGGTCAGGGACGGCAGGGTCTGAAAGAAGCGAGTATCGGGCATTGTTTCCTTTTCAGCAGCCAGAAGCTTACTGAGCCGGCACCGGCATGCGGTTGAACGTCAGGGTCGGCAGGGCGGCGTTCAGACGCTGGATCGCGACGTCCGTCAGGTCCATGGCCGGGTTCATCATGAAGACGCTTTCACGGTCCAGCAGCAGGCCGCAGCCCTTCTCCTGGTACAGGGCCGTCAGGATCGGCGAAACGGCTTCCGTGATCTTCTGGCGTTGAGTACCCAGGGTATAGCGCAGTTCGTTTTCGCGCGTGGCTTCCAGTTGCTGGGCTTCTTGAGCGCGCTGCTGCAGGGCCTGACGGCGCTGGTTCAGTTGGTCAGCCGGGATGCTGGCGCCGCCGCTTTGCAGGGCCGTTGCTTCGGTCTGGATCGCAGTGGCGTACGGCTGCAGTTCACCTTGAACTTCCTGCGCCAGCTGCTGCATGCGGGTTTCGACAGCCTGACCAGCCGACGACTGCGCCAGCAGACGGGCGTTGTAATAGGTGCAGACGCCCGGAATGACCGGACCCGGGTTTTGCGGCGCGGCCTGCTGGGCAAGAGCAGCAGTGGAAACAAGCGATGCCGCAGCCGTAGCGGCGATGATCAGAGCTTTCATTTTACCCTCGTGCGGACGGATTTCGCCGCTGTTTAGAACTGAGTGGAGGTCGAGAAGCGGAAGGATTCGGTCTTGTCGTAGTCTTCCTTGGCCAGGACCTTGGAGATGTCGAAGCGGATCGGACCCATCGGCGACTTCCAGTGGATGCTGACGCCAGCCGATGCCCGCAGCGCCATTTCGTCAACGATATTCGCGTTCGTCGTACCCGTCGAGGTCAGCTTGTAGCGATCATCCAGACCGCCCAGCGTACCCACGTCAGCAAAGAGCGAGGTCTTGATGCCGTACTGTTCGGGCAGATAGTTCGGCAGGGTCACTTCGACCGTGCCGATGGCGTAGAAGTTGCCGCCCAGTGCGTCACGCGTGGTCAGATCGCGCGGCCCCATGCCGGCGGTTTCGAAGCCGCGGAAGCTGTTGCCGCCCTTGAAGAAGCGGTCGTTGATGCGGATCGGATCGCCGTTCCAGCCCGTGACATAGCCCGCCTGCCCCATGACGCTGACGATCCACTTGGGCGTGATGCCATAGTACCAGGAGGCGTCTGCTTCGGTCTTGACGTAGTTCACGTCGCCGCCGATGCCGGCGAAATCCTGACGCAGCGAGCCAGCCCAGCCGCGCGTCGGACGGACCGGATCGTTCGTGTAGTTGACCTGCAGGGTGTAGCCTGCGGACGAGTTCAGATAGCTGCCGATCTGATCGCACAGCGCCGACGAGCCAAGGCCAGCCGTGCCGCAATAATTGTAGGGCACGATGATCTCATCGCTCTTCAGGAAGTAGCGGGTGCTGAGCAGCATGTTGCCGTTCAGCGGATAGGACAGGCGCACGCCGCCGCCGGTCGAGCGGTAGTCATACGACGAATACTTGCTGAGATCGTAGCGCGAGTGGAACAGGTCGAAGCCGGCGCGCAGGTCACGACCCAGGAATTTCGGTTCGGTGAAGCGGAAGTCGATCTGCTGGCGCAGCGAACCCCATTCCAGACGCGACACCACGTTCTGGCCGCGTCCACGGAAGTTGCGTTCCGAGATGCCCAGGTTGACCGTGAAGGAGTCGACCGAGCTGAAGCCCGCGCCGACGGACAGTTCGCCGGTCGGCTGTTCCTGCACGGCGACATTGATGACCGAACGGTCAGGCGCGCTGCCGCGCTCTTCCTGGATTGTCACGTCCTTGAAGAAGCCCAGCGCGCGCAGATTGTTGCGCGAGCGCTCCATCAGGGCGCGGTTGAAGGCGTCGCCTTCCGTCAGCATCAGTTCGCGGCGGATGACCGGATCGATGGTGCGGGTGTTGCCGACCACATTGATACGGTCGATGTAAACGCGCTGGCCTTCCGACACGTTGAAGGTCACGTCGACCTTGTCCGTTTCAGGATTGGCGCGATAGGTCGGATTGATGTCGACGAAGGCGTAACCGGCCGAACCCGCCGCGAACGTCAGGGCGTCAACGGCGCTCTCAATCTTGTCGCTTTCGTACAGGGCGCCCGAGCGGATCGGGATCAAGCGCTCCAGGAAGGCGGCGTTCAGGCGATCATTCTCGGTGACGACCTTCACTTCGCCGAAGGTGTATTTGTGACCTTCGTCCAGCGTCAGGGTCAGTTGGAACGCCTGGTTGTCCGGCTGCAGTTCAGCGACCGACGACACGATGCGGAAATCGTAATAGCCGCGGTTCGTATAGAATTTCCGCAGCTGCTCCTGATCATACTCCAGTCGGTTCGGGTCGAAGTTGTCGTTGCTGGAGAAGAATTTCCACCATTGGGTGCGCTGGGTCACCATCACGCCGCGCACATCGCGGTCGGAATAGGCATGGTTGCCCAGGATGTTGATGGCGCTGATGCCGGTCTTGGGACCTTCGTCGATTTCGAAGATCACATCGACGCGGTTCTGCTCCAGTTGGACCAGCTTGGGCGTGACCGTCGCCGAGATACGACCCTGCAGGCGGTACAGTTCGACAATGGCGCCGACGTCTTCCTGAACCTTGGCGCGCGTGTAGATGCCGCGCGGGCTCAGCGTCACTTCCTTGGTCAGTTTGTCGAGCGAGACCGCCTTGTTCCCCTCGAACACCACCTGGTTGATGATCGGGTTCTCGACGATCTGCACGACCAGATCGCCATTCTGGACGCCTAGCTGAACATCGGCGAACAGACCTGTGCGTGACAGGGTGCGGACGGCGACGTCCAGCACGCCCGCGTCGACCGTGTCGCCTGGACGGATCGGCAGATAGGACAGCACCGTCGTCTGGTCGATGCGCTGTGCGCCCTGAACCACGATCCGGTTGATCTGCACGCCTGTCGGCGCGGCCATCTGCACTGTCGGCGTCGCACCGTCAGCAGGCGCGGCCTGAGGGGGCGCAGGGGCTGGCTGGGCGGGCGCAGACTGGGCGAATGCGGGTGCGCCGAGGCCGGCGGCCACAGTCAATGCCAGAAGGCTGGAGCGGGCGCCCATTCGGACGGCGGCGCGAGAGGTCATGTCGTTCATTCGTGAAACCATCGGGGGCTGGCGTCGGCTCACGAGACGAGCCCGCCGAGGAATTGAAAGATGTTGAGCTTCTGTAGGTCGTTCCACGTCGCGAACAACATAAATCCCGCCAGAAGCGCAAGGCCTGCGCGATAGCCAATCTCCTGATACCGCGCCGACACCGGTCTGCGCGCCACAGCTTCATAGCCGTAGAAAAGCAGATGGCCGCCGTCCAGCACAGGGATGGGCAATAGGTTTAGAAAGCCGATTCCGATCGAAAGTATGGCAGCGAGGCGAACCAGAGTCAGCGAAAGGTTGATTGCGGCCGCCTTGGGATCCGGGCTGGCCTTGACGACTTCGTTGGTCAGAGAGCCGCTGACCTTGGCGATTCCCAGCGGTCCGCTGAACTGGTCGCCGGATTCACGTCCGGTCACCATGCGCCCCAGATAGGTCAGGGTCGAACTCAGAACACTGCCGACCTGGCGCACGCCCGCCCCGACCGCTTCAATCGGGCCATAGCGGATATAGCGGATGTCCGCGCGGCTGGCGCCCAGGCCCAGGCCGATGCGCGCGACCTTAATGCGGCCTGCAACCGCGTCATCTTCCGTGCGACGTTCCGGCGTCGCGACAAGCTCCAGCGTCTGGGCGCCGCGCTCGACGGTAAAACGAACCGGATCACCGGCGCTCAGCATCACGGTCTGGGTCACATCGGATCCGCTCTGGATCGTGCGTCCGTTCACGCCCGTGATCAGGTCGCCCGGCTGGAAGCCCGCCAGAGCCGCCGGCGATCCTTCCTGAACCTGGGCCACACGCGCGGGCATGATGACATCGCCCAGCGCCATGAAGGTGGCGGCGAAGATGACGATGGCCAGAATGAAATTGGCGACCGGTCCTGCGACGGTGATCAGCGCACGCTGCCAGACCGGCTTGAAATGGAAATAGTCGCGCTCTGCGCCCGGCCCCTTCTCGGCGATCAGCCGCTGACGCAGTTCGGCAAGACCCGCCTGATCCGGCACGCTGGCCGCATCCAGATCACCCGAGAATTTCACATAGCCGCCCGCCGGGATCCAACCCAGCCGCCATTCGATGCCGTGCCGATCCACGCGGCTGAAGATCGCCTTGCCGAAGCCGACAGCGAAACGGTCAACCTTCACGCCAAAGGCGCGGGCCACCAGGAAATGCCCCAGTTCATGGATGGTGACGATGAACGTCAGCACCAGCAGGAATGGTACAATATAGATCAGAACCTGACCCAGGGCGCCTAGCATTCGAAAATCGTCTCCCCCGGCCGATCAGGCCGCATTCGCAAGTCCGGCGATGATGGACCTGGCCATCTGACGCGCCTCGGCATCGACCGAGAGGGCCGCGCCGCAGGCGTCTCCAGAGCCGAAGACCATCCCCGCTTTTGTCGCACGTTCAAGGGTTTCGGCGACGACTGCGGCAATATTGAGAAACGCCAGCTTCCGGTCAAGGAAGGCGAAGGCCGCCACCTCGTTGGCGGCGTTGAAAACGGCAGGCGCCGCCCCGCCCGATTTCAGCGCCTGACGGGCCAGATCCAGCGCCGGGAAGCGCTCCACATCCGGCGCCTCGAACGTCAGCCGACCCAGCGCAGGCAGGTCCAGCCTGGGCGCGGGCCAGGCGATCCGCTCGGGCCAGGCCAGGGCGCAGGCGATGGGCGTGCGCATGTCCGGCGCGCCCATTTGGGCCAAGGTCGAACCATCCACATATTCCACAAGGCTGTGGATGATTGATTCCGGGTGGACCACCACGTCGATCCGATCTTCGGTCATGCCGAACAGATAGGCCGCCTCGATCATCTCCAGGCCTTTATTGGCCATGGTGGCGCTGTCGACCGAAATCTTGGCCCCCATGCTCCAGTTCGGATGCGCAACCGCCTGTTCCGGCGTCGCCGACGCCATCCGCTCACGCGAAACCTGACGGAAGGGTCCGCCCGATGCCGTCAGCACCAGTTTCGACACGCGCTCCGGCGCGTCTGCGGGGAAGACCTGGAAAATGGCCGAATGTTCGGAATCGACGGGGATCAGCTTGCCCCCTGCCCGTCCGACGCGCTCGATAAGGGCCGGGCCGCAGCAGACCAGGCTCTCCTTATTGGCCAAGGCGAGGATCGCGCCGGTGTCCGCCGCCGCCCAGGCCGATTTCAGACCAGCGGCGCCAACGATGGACGCCATGATCCAGTCGCTGGGGCGCGTGGCTGCTTCGACGATGGCGGCCTCGCCCGCCGCGACCTCAATCCCGGTTCCGGCCAGGGCGTCGCGCAGATCGTTCAGTCTGGCTGGGTCCGCCGTCACCGCCAGCCTTGGCTTCCAGCGCTGCGCCTGTTCGGCCAGACGGCCGATGTTGGCGCCGCCCGTCAACGCCTCAACCTCAAAAGCCCCCGTGCCCGTGGCCTCCGCCTGCTCCATCAGGTCCAGCGTCGACGATCCGACAGAGCCTGTCGAACCCAGAACCGTGACACGACGACGGATCATGCCGCACGCTCAAGCATCAGCACGACCAGACGCCCGGCCGCGACCACGACGACAGCGAACATCAGCCCGTCAACCCGATCCAGCAATCCGCCGTGTCCCGGAATGGTATTGCCCGCATCCTTGACGCCAAACCGCCGCTTCAGCGCCGATTCCCATAGGTCGCCGCCCATGGTCGCCAGCGCGGCGGCCAGACCCAGCGCAGCGCCCCAGAAGATCGTCAGACGCCCCATATCGACCCAGGCCGTCATGACCGCGCCTGCGATCGTCCCGGCGACCAGCCCCCCGATGAAGCCTGACCACGTCTTGTTGGGCGAAAAACGCGGCCAAAGCTTCGGTCCGCCAAGGGTCGAACCCGCCAGATAGGCCAGAATATCGGCAGACCAGGCCACCGCGAACACCAGCACCGTCCAGTGCAGGCCAACCGGGCTGTCGACGGCCCGCAGCCAGATCAGCAGAACCGCAGGCCAGCCGAGGTAGAGAACCCCGTAGGACGCATCCAGCGCCTGCTGCCCCCGGCTGCGCGCATAGACGCCCGCTGCAACTGCGCCGAACACCAGCATGACAAAGGCGACGGACATGGCCCCGAAATGCGCGCTGATCACTGCTGCCACGACGCCGAACGACACAGCGCCGCCCATCACGCGACGCGCGTGCGGCGCACTCATCGCCGCCCATTCAAAGGCCAGAACGATGCAGGCTGCGACCATCAGGCCCAGGAACCAGACGCCCCCCGCCCAGGTCGCCGCCACCGCCGCAGGCGCGAGCACGACGGCGGAAGCCGCCCGCAACGCAATGTCACGCCCCTTGACCGCCATCAGCCCGCCGCCCGCGCAGGAACGACGTCACGTCCGCCGTAGCGGCGATCACGTTCGCCAAAGGCGGCGACCGCCTCTGCCAGCGCCTTGGGTCCATAATCGGGCCACAGCACCTCCTGGAACACCAGTTCGGCATAGGCGGCTTCCCACAACAGGAAGTTCGACAGGCGTTTTTCACCTGACGTCCGCACGATCAGATCGAGCGGAGGCGAGCCCGCGGTCGCCAATCCCGTCTCGAACGTCTGTTCACTGATCGGCTCGATCGTTTCACCGGCCAACAATTTTTCCGCGTGGCGACGCGCCGCGTCCACCAGATCGGCCCGCCCGCCATAGTTGAAGGCGACCTGCAACAGGAAGCGGGTGTTGTGCGCCGTCTGGGCCTCGGCCTTGTCGATGATCGCAACGATGTCGGATGGCAGGCCCGTGCGGCGCCCCAGAATGCGCAGACGCACCCCCGCCTTCTCCAGCCGCGTCAGATCGCTGGCCAGATAGGTGCGGACCAGACCCATCAGATCCGACACCTCGTCCTCTGGACGGCTCCAGTTCTCGGTCGAGAAGCCGAACACCGTCAGGCATTCAATGCCATAGTCGGGCGCAGCCTGGATGGTGCGTTTCAGCGCCTGGACGCCTTCACGATGGCCGATTGCACGCGGCAGACCGCGCGCCTTCGCCCAGCGGCCGTTGCCGTCCATGATGATCGCGACATGGCGCGGACCATGCGGGCGTGCGCCATCGACACCGATCACTGCGGTCTCCGAACCTGTAGGCGCGGCCGTCATCTGCTGTGAGTTTCCTTCCGCGCCAAGTCGGTTCGCCTCAGACCTGCATGATCTCTTGTTCCTTGGTCTTCAAGGCTTCGTCGATGCGCTTGATAGCCGCGTCCGTTTCCTTCTGGACATCGGTTTCCAGCTTCTTTTGTTCGTCCTGGCTGATTTCGCCGCCCTTCTCAGCCTTCTTGAAGTCGTCGTTGGCGTCGCGACGGACGTTGCGCACGGCGATCTTCTGCTGTTCGGCATATTTGCCGGCCAGCTTGACCAGGTCCTTGCGGCGCTCTTCCGTCAGAGGAGGAACCGGGATGCGCAGCGTCTGGCCATCGACGATAGGGTTCAGGCCCAGGTTGGCGTTGCGGATGGCCTTTTCGACGGCGACCACCATCGACTTGTCCCAGACGTTGACCGAGATCATGCGCGGTTCCGGCACGCTGACTGCGGCGACCGCCGTCAGCGGCGAAGCCGAGCCATAGGCCTCGACACGTACCGGCTCCAGCAGCCCGGCATTGGCGCGGCCGGTGCGCAGACCGCTGAATTCTTCCTTCAGGGCGGCGACCGACTTGTCCATGCGGTCGCGGTAGGTTTTCAGTTCAGGCTTGGCCATCGTCTAGGTCTCTCTTGTCTCTGTCAGGTCTCTCGGGCTGCTCAGGCAGCGTCCTTGATCACCGTGAACGTGCCTTCGCCCGTCAGGGTCCGGCGAAGTGAATCGTCTTCCCGGATCGAGAAGACCACGATCGGAATGCCCGTGTCGCGCATCATGGCGATGGCCGAGGCGTCCATGACGCGCAGATCCTTGGCCAGCACATCCTGATAGGTCAGGGTTTCATAGCGGGTCGCGGTCGGATCCTTCTTGGGATCGGCGGTATAGACGCCGTCGACGCTGGTGCCCTTCAGCAGGGCGTCGCAGCCCATCTCAGCCGCGCGCAAGGCTGCGCCCGAGTCGGTCGTGAAGAAGGGGGCGCCCACGCCTGCGGCGAAAATCACCACGCGTCCCTTTTCCAGGTGACGCAGGGCGCGGCGGCGAATGTAGGGTTCAGCGATGGCGGCCATGGGAATGGCGCTCTGCACGCGGGTCGACACGCCGATCTTCTCGAGCGCCGACTGCATCGCCAGGGCGTTCATGATGGTCGCCAGCATGCCCATATAGTCTGCCTGGGCGCGTTCCATGCCCGCCGCCGCCTTGGACAGGCCTCGGAAGATGTTGCCGCCGCCGATCACCAGGCAGATTTCAACGCCCTCTGCCGCCACCTGCGCCACGGCCTTGGCCACCGTATCCACGGTCGCCATGTCGACGCCGAAGGATTGGTCGCCCATCAGGACTTCACCAGAAACCTTCAGCAGCACGCGTTTGTAGCGGAAGTTGGCGGGGGCGTCGGGCATGCGGGGGGTTCCGTTTTACTGCGGCGCCATTGAATCAGGCGACTTCTTATAGACGAAGGGCGCGTCAGCCATCAAAGCCGAACGCGCCCTTCTGATGCAAATCCCTCACGAATGAGGGGATAGGAGCTTAGTTGCCGCCCATCATGGAGGCGACTTCCGACGCGAAGTCGGGGCCTTCAACCTTCTCGACGCCTTCGCCCAGCGCCAGACGGACGAAGCCGGCCAGGCGCAGGTTGGAGGAGCCCAGTTCCTTGGCCGAGTTGGCGACCAGCTGTTCGATGGTCACGTCCGGATCCATGACGAACGGTTGCTTGGACAGCACCACGTCCTTCTGGAACTTGTTGATCTGACCTTCGACGATCTTGGCGATCATGTTTTCCGGACGGCCTTCTTCCTTGGCCTTCTCGGTCAGGACGGTGCGTTCCTTCTCGATCGCAGCCGGATCCAGATCGTCCGTGTTCAACGACAGCGGAGCAGTCGCGGCGACGTGCATGGCGATCTTGCGGCCCAGTTCGCGCAGAGCGGTCTTGTCGCCCTCGCCTTCCAGGGCGACCAACACGCCGATGCGGCCAACGCCCGGCGAGACAGCATTGTGGACGTAGGTTGAAACCACGCCTTCTTCCACCGACAGGCGGGCGGCGCGGCGCAGTTGCATGTTCTCGCCGATGGTGGCGATCATGTTCGTCACTTCGTCCTGGACCGTCTTGCCAGCTTCCAGTTCAGCGCCGTGCAGGGCTTCGACCGTGTGGTGCTCCAGCCCCAGTTGGGCGAACGACTTGGCGGCGTTCTGGAACAGTTCGTTACGGGCGACGAAGTCGGTTTCGGCGTTGAATTCGATGGCGGCGGCGACTTCGCCCTTGCCGTCTTCCTTCGACGCGACAGCGACCAGGCCTTCAGCGGCGACGCGGTCAGCCTTCTTGGCGGCCTTGGACAGGCCCTTGGCGCGCAGCCAGTCGATTGCTGCATCGATGTTGCCGTCGTTTTCGACCAGCGCCTTCTTGCAGTCCATCATGCCGACGCCCGAACGCTCGCGAAGTTCCTTCACGAGGGCGGCAGTGATCTCGGCCATGTTCTTCTCCTTGGGGGGATTTCGATGTGGGAACGGCCGGGCTGCTTTAGCCCGGCCGTGTGTCAGTTCAACGCACGGCCTTCTTTCCTGGCGCTAGGCTTTAGCACCTCAGAAGACCGTAGGGCGATCAGCCCTCAGCCTTCTCAGCTTCGACGGTCGGTTCAGCAGCCGCTTCCAGTTCAGCAGCAGCGCCTTCCGTGCCGGCCGGTGCAGCTTCAGCAGCAACCGGAGCCGAGGCTTCGCGCAGCATCGGCTCAACCGGGGCTTCCGAAGCGCCCAGGTCGATGCCCGAGGCCGAAGCGCCAGCCGCCAGACCGTCCAGGACGGCGTCGGCGATCAGGTCGCAGTAGGTCTGGATGGCGCGCGCGGCGTCGTCGTTGCCCGGGACCGGATAGGTGATGCCGTCCGGATCCGAATTGGTGTCCAGGATGGCGATGATCGGGATGTTCAGCTTGCGGGCTTCCTGGATCGCGATCGCTTCCTTGTTGGTGTCGATCACGAACATGATGTCCGGGATCGAACCCATGTCCTTGATACCGCCCAGCGACAGTTCCAGCTTGTCCTTCTCGCGTTGCAGCGTCAGCAGTTCCTTCTTGACGCGGCCTTCGCCACCGTTCTCGAGGATGCCTTCCAGTTCACGCAGGCGAGCGATCGAGCCCGAAACCGTACGCCAGTTGGTCAGCGTGCCGCCGAGCCAACGGTTGTTCATGTAGTACTGGGCGCAGCGCTTGGCGGCTTCAGCAACCGGCTCCGAGGCCTGGCGCTTGGTGCCGACGAACAGAACGCGACCGCCCTTGGCGGCGACTTCACGCACGGCCACCAGAGCCTGGTGGAACAGCGGCATCGTCTGCGACAGGTCGATGATGTGGATGTTCGAGCGCGAGCCGAAGATGTAGCGGTCCATCTTCGGGTTCCAGCGGTGCGTCTGGTGGCCGAAGTGAGCGCCTGCTTCCAGCAGGGTGCGCATCGAGAATTCTGGCAAAGCCATGATCGTTCAGTCCTTTTTCCGATCAAACGTGGCGCGGGGGATTAAAGGTCAGATGACCCTCGGAATGGTGCGTATCGGGATGTCTCCCCGAAGCGCGCCTCACCCGCGTTGCGAAATGCCCGCGCGATGTAGGCGGGATCGGCCGGAAAGGCAAGCGCCGCTCGTCCGCAACGAAAAAGGCGGCCCATTTCTGGACCGCCTTTTCCACCAAGACGTTGAGCCGTCCCTATCGGATTGCATCCCGCAGAGTCTGGGCGCGATCCCGGTGCGCCGTGACCGTCGGAATCAGTTCACGAGCCAGGGCGGACAGGGCTGGCGCATCCGTATTGCCCTCAAACCCGTTCAGCAGGGTCAGCGTCTCGTTATGAGCGGCGATCTGCTGGTCCAGATAGACCTTATTGAAATCGCCAGGCGTGGCGGCGTTCAGATTGTCGATCAGCCCCTGACGACGTGCGTCCAGGGCGGTGGGAATAGTCACATCCGGCGCGGCCGTCGGCGCAACCTCGGCCAGCTTGTGGCCCGCGGCCGTATGGTCCTTGGTGATCATGGCGGCCAAAGCCTTGACGTCAGCGCTGGTGGATTTGGCAGCCGCCACCTTGGCGGCCTCCAGCTCATACAGATTGCCGGTGGCCAGGCCGGTGACGAAACCGCCCACCGTATTGGCGCCAACTGTGGCGGCCGAGGTCTGGCCGACAACGCCCGATGTGGCGTCCTGCGTGGCGTTCACGGCCTCGGCTGCATTCTGTTTTGCGCTGTCTCCGCCCTGGCTGCAGGCGGCGAGCAGGGCCAGCGATGCGACGCTGGCGATGGCGATATATTTCATTGGAGTAGTCTCCCTGTGGACTCCCCAAACCTCTCAGCGCCCCGCGAAGTTCCCAAATTCAACCGATTGAGCCGGCGCCTCAGGCTTCTTCCAGCATGACGACGCCGGGCGCCGACTTCAGCGCGCCCCGCAAAGCGCCATCCAGTCGATAGCGTCCGGGCAGTTTCAGCTCGACCTCCTGACGACCATCCAGAGAGGCGACCAGAGACACTTCCCCGCCCTTTCCGATCGCGCCGGATCGGGCCTTCTCCAACCGCGACCGCAAGGCCTCGGCGTCCGCGGTTCGGGCCGACACATGGATGCGCAGACCGATGTTGGCGTCATCCAGCAGGTTGTCCATTCGTGATGCGTCATCACCGAAGAAGCGCACCTCCCCGTCTGACGACTTGGCGCGCACACGCACCATGACGGACGCCCCCAGCTCCAGCACCTCACGGCATTTGCGCAACTGCTCCGGCGGGAACAGGCATTCAAACTCGCCGGTGGGGTCCGAGAAGGTGACGAAGGCGAACTTCTCGCCGGTGCGCGCGCTGGCGCGTTCCTGCCTGCGCCGCACCATGCCCGCCATCTGGAAAGCTTCGTGACCGGATTCCGCCAGCGGAATCGCTTCGGCGACAAAGGTGACGCGCTTGCGCTTCAGCGCCGTCGTCATCTCGTCCAACGGGTGCCCCGACAGATAGAAGCCAACCGCAGCCAGTTCGTGATCCAGACGTTCCGGCCCGACCCAAGGGTCTACATTCTTCAGGCGCGGTCGTGCAGCGTGCGCCTGGTCGCCGCCGAAAAGCGACACCTGCGACGACGCACGCTCCGCCGCCACACTCTGGCAATAGGCCATCAGGATGTCGGCCTGCTCCACCAGCTGGCGGCGGTTGGGATGGATGCTGTCGAACGCGCCCGCCTTGGCCAGGCCTTCCAGCGCCCGCTTGTTGACGCTGCGCGGATCGACCCGCTCAAGGAAGTCGAAGATGTCGGGGAAACGCCCGCCCGTCTCGCGCACCTCGATGACGTGCTTCATGGCCTCAAGGCCCACGTTGCGGATCGCGCCCAGCGCATAAAGTACCGATCCTTTGTCATCGTCCCAGGCCACGTCGAAGTCGGCGGACGAGCGGTTGATGTCCGGCGCCAGGACCGGCACCTCGAACCGCCGCGCATCCTGATAGAAGACCGCCAGCTTGTCGGTGTTCGAGAGATCGAGGCTCATCGACGCGGCGAAGAACTCGACCGGATGATTGGCCTTCAACCAGCCCGTCTGGAACGAAATCAACGCATAGGCGGCGGCGTGCGACTTGTTGAAGCCGTAGCCCGCAAACTTGGCCACCAAATCGAAGATGGAGCCTGACTGGGCCTCGGGGACACCCTTCTCCAGCGCGCCCTTGACGAAGCGAAGGCGCTGGAAGTCCATCTCCTCCTTCTTCTTCTTGCCCATCGCGCGGCGCAGAAGGTCGGCTTCACCCAGGCTGTAGCCCGCCAGGATTTGGGCGATCTTCATCACCTGCTCCTGGTAGATGATGACGCCATAGGTCTCGGTCAGCACCTCGGTCAGCGACGGATGCAGATAGTCGACCTCGGCCCGACCGAATTTCCGGTCGATATAGGTGTCGATCATCTCCATCGGGCCCGGCCGATACAGGGAGATCAGCGCGGTGATCTCCTCGATCGAGCTGCATCGCATCTTGCGCAGGGTGTCGCGCATGCCTTGAGATTCCAGCTGGAACACGCCGACCGTCTGGCCGGAGGCCATCAGTTCGTAGGTTTTGGCGTCATTCAGCGGCAGTTGATTCCAGGTCGGCGCCAATCCGCGACGCGACAGATAGCCGTGCGCGCGGTCCAGGGTCGTCAGGGTCTTCAGGCCCAGGAAGTCGAACTTCACCAGCCCCGCAGGCTCCACCCACTTCATATTGAACTGGCTGGCCGGAATGGTGGAGCGCGGGTCTTGGTACAGCGGCACCAGTTCCGTCAGGGGCCGGTCGCCGATGACAATGCCCGCCGCGTGAGTCGAGGCGTTGCGGTACAGGCCCTCAAGCTCCAGCGCCGTCTCCAGCAGGGTCTTCACCGCAGCCTCGGCGTCGCGCGCCTCTTTCAGGCGCGGCTCCAGCTCAATGGCCTGGGCCAGGGTTACCGGATTGGCCGGGTTGTTCGGCACCATCTTGCAGAGCCGGTCCACCTGTCCCAGCGGCATCTGCAGCACCCGCCCCACATCACGCAGCACGGCCCGTGCCTGCAGGGTGCCGAAGGTGATGATCTGCGCGACCCGGTCCTTGCCGTAGTGGGCCTGCACATAGTCGATCACCTCTTCTCGCCGCTCCTGGCAGAAGTCGATATCGAAGTCGGGCATGGAGACCCGTTCCGGGTTCAGGAAGCGCTCGAACAGCAGGCCGAACCGCAGGGGGTCAAGATCGGTGATGGTCAGCGACCAGGCGACCAGCGAACCGGCGCCAGAGCCCCGCCCCGGCCCCACCGGGATGCCATGTTCCTTGGCCCATTTGATGAAGTCCGACACGATCAGGAAGTAGCCGGGGAAACCCATCTGCTGGATGATCCCGACCTCCCACTCCAGGCGGGTCCAGTATTCCTCTTCGGGAACGGCGGCCTCGACCTCGGTCAGACGGACCTTCAGGCCCTCGCGCGCCTGATGCGCCAGTTCATCAGCTTCTGAGCGCCCTGCCCCCGTATCGAAGCGGGGCAGGATCGGCGCATGCGTCTTGACCAGGAAGGCGCAACGCCGGGCGATGTCGATGGTGTTGTCGCAGGCCTCGGGCAGGTCCGCGAACAGTTCGCGCATCGCCTCGGCGGACTTGAACCAGTGCTCGCCCGTGATCCGGCGCCGATCTTCCTGACCTGTGAAGGCGCCGTCGGCGATGCACAACAGGGCGTCGTGCGACTTCGCCTGCGACGCCTTGGCGTAATAGACGTCGTTGGTCGCGACCAGCGGCACGTCATTGGCGTAGGCCCATTCGACCAATCCCGGCTCGGCGCGTCGTTCATCGTCGAGCCCGTGGCGTTGCAGTTCGACGTAGAAACGGTCGCCAAACGCCGCCTTCATGGCCTCCAGCGCCTCGACCGCCTCGGCTTTCTTTCCCTGCGCGAGCAGCGGATCGACCGGACCGTCCGGCCCGCCCGACAGCAGCAGCAGACCTTCGGACCGCTCCACGACCTGACGCCAATCGACGCCCGGTTCGGGCATTTCGCCGGAGTCGAGATAGGCGGACGACGACAGGGCGCACAGATTCAGCCAGCCCGCCTCGTTCTGGGCCAATAGGACGACGGTGGACATCTTGGCCCAGCGGGCGTTGAGCTGCCCTCCGATGCCGAACACAGGCAGGGCGCAGGCGACAATGGGCTGAACCCCGGAATCCTTTGTGGCCTGACTGAACTCCAGCGCACCGAACAGATTGGCCCGGTCCGCGACCGCGACAGCCGGCATGCCGGCGTCCGCCGCCATCTTGCCGATCTTGCCCGCCTTGATCGCGCCTTCCAGCAGCGAATAGGCCGAGCGCACGCGCAGATGGACGAAACCCTGACCCTCTGCTGCACTCACTGTTCGCTCCTTCGTCTGTGGCCGGATCAGACGCCGACTCGGCGCTTACGCCAACGGCTTGGCCGATATGGCGTCGCAGAAGCGAGCGTCAAACGGTCAGACTGTCGGAGCGTCAGACGGACGTAGCCATCAGAGCCGCCTGCCAGACCATCCAGACGAAGCCGCCGCACGACGCAAGCGACAGCATATCCCTCATCAAACGCGGCATCAGCTTATCCCCAGATCAACTTCTGTGTTCCGGGAATGTTCTATGTTCCGATTTTGTTCCCGTCAAGCGTCGGACGCTGTGAACCCTATGCGCGTCAAGGCCGAGGCCAGGGCCGCCGAGTTCGGCGACTGGGTTTTGCGCAACAGGCTGGCGCGGAAGAACTCGACAGTCCGCGGACTGAGCGACAATGCCTGTGCGATCTGTTTGGTGGTGCGGCCCGCCACCAGATACTCGGCCACCTGCCGCTCGCGCCGCGTGAATGTCAGCGTGTCCTGCCGTGGGATGGAGGCCAGGATATCCAGCGCCCGCCGCGCCGCGCCCAGCAGTTGTTCTGGGGTGGTGGGCTTGGTCAGGACATTGTCGACGCCCAGGCGCATGGCGTCGACGGTCGTCAGCACATCGACATAGGCGCTGACCAGAATGACCGCGTGCCGCCCGAAGGCGCAGAAGGCGCCGACCAGATCCAACCCTTCGATGCCCGGCAGCTTCAGATCAACGACGATGCAGGTCGGGTCAGCATCCGACGCCCACATCAGGGCGTCCAGCGGGTCGGTGAAACCCACCGCCTGAAATCCGGCCTCGCGGAATGTGAGCAGCGTCATGCCCAGGATCGCAGGGTCGTCGTCGATCACCAGGATTTCCTGGGTCACATCAGTTCCCTGAGCAACGCGCTCCGTCGATTGCTCATCGCCCATGCCTCCCGACTTGCGAAGGCGGTCGTTCGATGCTGCAGGATCAAACGTCGAGAGTCCCAAACTTTCCATGCGCACAAAATACAAGGCCGGTTGATCTGCGAAACCTCGTAGTCCCACGCAATTGATCAAGCAGCGCAGTTGGTCCAGCCATCAGGTGATGATGAAATCACTGAATGAGCGCCGTGTCGGCATGCTGGAAGCCGCAATCCTTGTCACTAGCGTAGAGCAGGATTTCGAAACGGGTCGTCTTTGGCCCGCTCTCAGGGATCTACGCAAAGGCCATGCCAGAACCTTGGGATTGGCCGGCGTCATCCTCTGCGACGCCAATCGCGTCATGTATGGTCTTGAAGGCATCGGACAGTATCTGGACCGCTTTACTCAGATGCTGGAGGACAGCCCTTGCGAGGTCGACGTCCAGCTGCTGTTGCGCCGCCCCATCGCCCAGCGAACCTATCGGGCCCCTGCTCTCCTGGCGCCGACCCTGGCCAAGGAGGAACGGACCTGGCTGCGAGAGGAACTGGACGACACCGCCTCGGACCTCACCACCCTGCCCACCTTCCTGACCTGGCTGGCGTTGCGTCAGGCGGAAACCATTGTCGGAGGGTACGGCGACGGGCTGATGGCCCCCGCCGACAGCTTCCCGTCCACCCGTTCGCACACAACCCGGCACTGAGCCGCGTAACCTGAAAATCAGTAGGCGTGGCTCTCGGCGGCGCGCTCTTCCAGGTGGCCGTCCTTCAGGGCGAACACCCGGTCCATATGGCCGGCCAGCTCCATGTTGTGGGTGGCGATCAGGGCGGCGACGCCCGTGGTCTTCGCCAGACTGCGCAGGGACTCGAAGACGGACTGGCTGGTCGTCGGATCCAGATTGCCCGTCGGTTCATCCGCCAGCAGCAGACGTGGCCCATTCGCCAATGCGCGGCCGATGGCCACACGCTGCTGCTCGCCGCCTGAAAGCTGCGCCGGCTGGTGCGTCATCCGCTCGCCGAGGCCAAGCACCGTCAGCGTCTCTTCGGCGCGCTTGCGGGCCTCCGCCTGCGTGACACCCGCGATCCTCATGGGCAGCGCGACATTATCGCGCGCATCGAACTCGGGCAGCAGGTGGTGGAACTGATAGACGAAGCCGATCCGGCTGAGGCGCAGGCGCGTACGCGCCCGCTCGTCCAGATTTCCGACAGCCTCGCCGTCAATCGTCACCGTGCCCACCGTAGGCCGCTCCAGCAGACCAGCCGCGTGCAGCAGCGACGACTTGCCCGAGCCGGATGGACCGATCAGCCCCACGATCTCACCGGGAAACACGTCCAGATCGACGCCTTTCAGCACGGTCAAACCGCCGAGCGCCGTCTCATAGGTGCGCGTCAGACCGCGCACAGACAGGATGGGAGCCTTACTCATAACGCAGCGCCTCGATCGGATCGATCCGGGTGGCGACCCACGACGGAATCAGACTGGCGATGCAGGACATGAAGGTGGCCCAGACGGTGATCCAGATAACGTCAACCGGATCGACCTCCGCCGGAATGGCGTCCAGCATATAGACGTCGGAGTTGAACAGCTTGGTCTGGAACACCCACTCCAACGCGTGCTGGATCGCGCCGATGTTCAGACAGAACAACAGCCCCAGGATCAGCCCTGCGATGGTCCCCGCGATGCCGATCATGGACCCCGCCATGAAGAAAACGCGCAGGATGGACGACGGGCTGGCCCCGATGGTGCGCAGGATCGCGATGTCCTTGGTCTTGTTCTTCACCAGCATGACTATGCCGGAGATGATGTTCAGCGCGGCGATGGCGACCACCATGCCCAGGATAATGCTCATGGCCACGCGCTCAACCTTCAGCGCGCCGTAGAATGCGGCTTGACGTTCGCGCCAGTCGGTGACGATGGCCCCTGGCCCGGCGGCGTCACGCACCGCTGCGGTCATGTCGCCCACCTTGTCGGCGTTCGCGACCTTAATCTCGATGACCTCCCAGACGCCTTCCTTGCCGAAGAACAGCTGCTGCTGCTCCAACGGCATGAACATGAAGGCGCGGTCGTAATCCGCCGCGCCGGAGCGGAACAGGCCGCCGATGTAGTAGGTTTTTTCCAGCCCGCCCAGATTGCCGAAGGCGCTGTCGGCACCCGTGGGCGAAAACAGGGTGATGGGATCACCGACACGCACCCCCATGGAGTTGGCGAGCGTCGCCCCCATCAGAATGCGGTCGCCGCCATAGGCGCCCTTGCCGAAACTGTCCCGTTCGGCAGGCGTCAGACTGTCAAAGACGAACTTGGTGTCCGCCAGGTCTTCGGGCCGCACACCGCGCACGACAGCGCCGGTCGTATAGCTGCCGACGCGAACCAGGCTCTGCGCCTCGTTCAGCGGCGCCACGCTGACGACGCCCGGCACGGCTGCAATCCGCTTCAACGCCTCGTCTCGATCCAGTGAGGTCAGGACGCTGCCCTGGACATACATATGTCCGTTGAAGGACAGCATCCGTCCCAGCAGTTCGTTCCTGAAGCCCGACATGATGCTCAGCACCACGATCAGCGCCATCACGGCCAGCAGAATGCCGATGAAGCTGATGATGGCGATCAGGGCGACCCCGCCCTCCTTGCGCTTGGCGCGCAGATAACGGAGGGCGAGACCGATCTCCCACGAGGAGAATGGACCGGAAGGACGAGACGGCAGGTTCAAGCAGTCAACCTTTCGAGGGCTTCAGCCAGCGGCACAGACAGTTTTTCGCCGGTCGCACGGCGCTTCAGCTCGACCACGCCGTCAGCCAGTCCCTTGGGACCGATGGTCAGCTGCCACGGCACGCCGATCAGATCAGCGGTGGCGAACTTGCCGCCGGGGCGTTCGTCGGTGTCGTCATACAGCACGTCCTTACCCAGCTTCTCCAACTGAGCCACTGCGTCTTCACAGGCCGCCGAAACGGCTTCGTCATTGGCGCGCAGATTGATGACGACCACGTCGAACGGCGCGACCGAATCCGGCCAGATGATGCCGCCTTCGTCGTGGCTGGCCTCGATGATGGCGCCCAGCAGGCGCGACACGCCGACGCCGTAGCTGCCCATATGGACCTCGGCGTCCTGACCGTCAGGACCAGCAACCTTGGCCTTCATCGGCGCCGAATATTTCGTGCCGAAATAGAAGATGTGACCGACCTCGATGCCGCGCGCGGACAGGCGGTCGCCCTCCGCCGTCTCGCTCTCGAAACGCGCGACGTCGTGCATTTCTTCGGTGGCGGCGTACAGGACCGTGCGTTCCTTGAAGACGTCTTCCAGTTGCTCGACGCCGAGGTTGTGGCCCGGCGCATCCATCTCGACCAGCTTGCGGTCGCAGAAGACCTCGCTCTCGCCGGTCTCGGCCAGAACGATGAATTCGTGGCTCAGGTCGCCGCCGATGGGGCCGGTGTCGGCGCGCATCGGCACGGCTTTCAGGCCCAGCCGCGAGAAGGTGTTCAGATAGGCGGCGAACATGCGCTTGTAGGCGATGCGGGCGGCCGCCTCGTCCACGTCGAACGAATAGGCGTCCTTCATCAAGAACTCACGGCCGCGCATCACGCCAAAGCGCGGGCGGCGCTCGTCGCGGAACTTCCACTGAATGTGAAACAGGTTCAGCGGCAGGGACTTGTAGGACTTCACATAGGCCCGGAAGATGTCGGTGATCATCTCCTCGTTGGTGGGTCCGTACAGCAGTTCGCGCTCATGGCGGTCCGTGATGCGCAGCATTTCGGGGCCGTAGGCGTCGTAACGACCCGACTCGCGCCACAGATCGGCCAGTTGCAGCGTGGGCATCAGCAGTTCGACCGCCCCTGCCCGCTGCTGTTCTTCACGCACGATCTGCTCGATCTTGCGCAGCACCCGCAGACCCAATGGCAGCCAGGCGTAGATGCCGGCGGCCTCCTGTTTGATCATGCCCGCGCGCAGCATCAGCTGGTGCGAAACAATCTGGGCGTCCGAAGGGGCTTCCTTCAGCGTGGGCAGGAAAAAGCGCGACAGGCGCATGATCAGGAATCCTAGGCGTCGAAACAGTCTTAAGGCTTTAGCCGTTGGACCAGGGCGAAAGCTAGGCCGCCTTATCGTTTAGACGGCTGGCGCCCGCGAGAAATCAGGCAGAGGCAGCCAGCCGGTGAAGATCAGCACCATGATGAAGATCCAGACCAGCACCGCCACCCAGGTCGTGGTGATGAACTTCTTCTTCAGATTCGGCGTCTTGGGCGCGCCCCACTGGGCGCCGTCCTTCGGCGGTTCAGGCGATTCCTGCGACATGCCCAGCGGCAGAATGCCGAACAGCACCGTCCACCAGACGACGACGTAGATACCGATCATGGTGAAGATGCCGATGGGCATGACTGACCTCTAGGGGTGCGGCAGACCGATCCCGTAACGGGCGGCCAGATAGGGAATAATCGCCTCGTCCTGCAGGAACAGGCGGCCAGTCGTCGCACTGACCTGGGCGTCAGGCCAGTCGAACTGGCCGTCCAGCACCAGCAGCGGACAGCTCTGATCCGCCTCCCCGACCCACTCCAGCACAGCCGGGCGCGGGCGCGGGAAGTCCACATAGACCACATCCAGCAGTTCGCGCAGCTTCGGATAGAAGCTGAGCACGCCCTCGATCACCGCGCCAGGCGGGCAGTACCAGGGTCCGCCGTGCGCGTCGTGCCAGTCGGGTTTGATGAGGAAAAGCGGCTCAGCCATGACGATGCTCTACAGACGAAGGACGATGGTTTCCACGATCGGGCGACGATCCCAGATGCGTTGGCTGGCCTTCTTCAACACACGACCAACCGCCTGTTCGATGACCATTTCATCTTCCAGCGCCTCGCCCTTCAGGCTGGTGACCACCTGTTCGACGCGCTCGGCAAGATCGTCCAAGACATCACCCAGCGGCTTCTCCAGATCGCCGGGCAGACCCACGCTGCGAATGTCGATGTCGCTGACGATCCGTCCGCGCTTGTCCAGGCAGAAGCTGACGATCAGCACCCCGTTGGTCGAGGCGTGACGGCGCTCTTTCAGAGCCTCGCCCTGTTCCGTCACGAGCATGCCGCCGTCGACATAGAGGCGGCCGTTCGGCACTTCGTCGATGATGGCCGCGGGGCCAGGCGCCAGGCGCACCATGTCGCCATTGCGCGGCGTCACGGCCTCCTTGACGCCCATGTCCTTGGCCAGGTTTGCGTGTTCCAGCAGGAAGCGGCGCACGCCATGGGTCGGCACCGCGATCTGCGGCCGCGCCCATTCGTACATCTGCTTCAGCTCGTCGCGGCAAGGGTGGCCGGAGACGTGGATGCCGGGGCTGTCCTTCTCAGTGTACAGGCGCACGCCACGGTCCGCGAGACGGTCCTGCAGACGACCGATGGCCAGTTCGTTGCCGGGAATCTGGCGCGACGAGAAGATGCAGTGGTCGCCCAGGCCCAGCTTGACCGTCGGATGGGTGCCGTCCGCCACACGCGACAGAGCCGCGCGCGCCTCGCCTTGGCTGCCGGTGCACAGATACAAGATCTGATCGGCGGGCCAGACGCGGGCTTCTTCGTCGGACAGGAAAGGCTTCACGTCCTGCAACATGCCGACGTGCTTCGCCGCCGCCGTGATGCGGTGCATCGACCGACCGGCCAGAGCGACGCGGCGGCCATTGGCCTCGGCGGCGCGGATGACGCTGTCCATGCGCGCGACGTTGGAGGCGAAGCAGCCAACCGCCACCCTGCCCTTCAGGGTCGAGATCAGCTTGGTGATCGCCACCGCCACATCGCCTTCGGACCCGGCGACGCCCGGCACGAAGACATTGGTCGAGTCGCAGACCATCGCCAGCACGCCCTTGTCGCCCAGGGCGCGGATGGCGGGAGCGTCGGTCTTGGAGCCGATGACCGGCTGGTCGTCGATCTTCCAGTCGCCG
Source organism: Brevundimonas nasdae (assembly GCF_019395145.1). Taxonomy (NCBI): domain Bacteria; kingdom Pseudomonadati; phylum Pseudomonadota; class Alphaproteobacteria; order Caulobacterales; family Caulobacteraceae; genus Brevundimonas; species Brevundimonas nasdae. The sequence goes on along the minus strand of NZ_CP080034.1, from coordinate 958,498 downwards.
GTGTGGAACACCAGGCCCAGCGGCGTGTCGATGGCCAGGCCGTTCGGCTCGGCGATCGAGTGGGTCATGGTGACGAAGGTCACGCCGAACGGGCCCAACTGGACCGAACCGCCCAGCGGGATCTCGATCAGTTCGACCTCATCGAGGATGCCCCGCTCGCGCAGCTTGTCGCGGATCAGATAGGCGGTGAAGGGCGTGGCGTACACCGGCGCCTTGATGCGCGGCCACAGCCAGCCCAGCGCGCCGATATGGTCTTCGTGCGCATGGGTCAGCACGATGCCGCGAATATTCTCACCTTCCAGATAGGTGGGATCGGGCACGATCACGTCCACGCCGGGCGTCGACAGATCGCCAAAGGTGACGCCGACATCGACGATCAACCATTCGCGATTGTTCTCAGGCCCATAGCCGTAGGCGTTCAGGTTCATACCGACCTCGTCCGAGCCGCCTAGCGGCAGGAAAACGAGTTCGTCTTGGGTTTGCTTTTTCATTCAGTCAGTCAAATGGGCGTTGCGACGCCAGATTTCGAGAAGACCACGGATGGTCAGGTCAGGATCAAAATGATCAATGCTGTTGGTCGCACCCTCGAACAGGCTGGCCACGCCGCCGGTTCCGATGACGGTCATGGGCTTGCCCCACTCCGCCTTGATGCGCGCGACCAGTCCCTCAATCAGGGAGGTGTAGCCCCAGAAGACGCCGGACTGCATGGCCTCGACCGTGCCCTTGCCGATGACATGTTCCGGGCGCTGGATGGCGATGCGCGGCAGCTTGGCCGCCGCCTCGTGCAGGGCCTGCAGCGATAGATTGATGCCGGGCGCGATCAGGCCGCCCTCAAACGCGCCGTCGGCGCCGACAATGTCGAAGGTGGTGGCGGTGCCGCTGTCGATGACGATCAGGTCGCCGGGATACAGCAGCTTGGCGCCAATGGCGTTGACCAGACGGTCCGCCCCGGCCTCACTGGGCTTGGCGATCCGCACGTCGATGCCGAGATTGACGTTCTCACCAATCACCAGCGGCTCGATATTCAGATAACGCCGCGCCAGATTGCGCAGGTTGAAGATCGACTGCGGCACGACGCTGGAGATGATGCAGCCCGTCAGGCCAGCGACCTTCAGCCCCTTCATCAGCATCAGTTGGTTGAGCCAGACAGCATATTCATCCGCCGTCCGCGTGGCCTCGGTTGCGGCGCGCCATTGAGCGATCCATTCGGACCCGTCATGGACCGCAAACAGCGTATTGGTGTTGCCCTGTTCAATCGCCAGCAGCATCAGGCGGTCACGATCTTGGAGGCTGAACCGAAGAACACGTCCCCCGCCGAGATCAGACGCACCGATCCATCGGCCAGGCGCAGCCGCAGCGCGCCGTCCGGCTCAACGCCTTCGGCCACACCTTCGAGCGTTTCATTGTCCAGGCGCGCCACGCACGGCCCGTTCAGCCCCGTCAGTCGACTGGTCCAGGCGTCCAGCACCGGCTCAAAGCCCAGCGTCTGCCAGCGGCCCCACCAGACAGCGAAGGTCTCGGCCAGAATCTCGGCCGCGGCTTCAATGGGCGGCACATAGGTCAGGTCGGCGCGCAGGCTGTCGGCGACCGCCGCGGCACCCCGTTCCGTGCCTTGGGGCGCATGGGCCAGGTTCACGCCGATCCCGACGGCCAGCCACAGGTCGCCGTTCGCATGGGCACCGGATTCAACCAGAATGCCCGACGCCTTAACCCCGCCCAGCAGGACGTCATTGGGCCATTTGATCGTGACCAGAGCCGGCGACACAAAGACGTCCAGCAGGTCCGCCACCGCCAGAGCCGCAACGAAGGTGGCCTGAGCCGCCTCCGCCGCCGACTTGGGCGTTGTGATCAGCAAGGTGGCCGCCAGGTTGCCCTGTTCCGTGTCCCACTTGCGGCCACGCCGCCCACGACCTGCGGTCTGGCGGCGCGCCACGATCCAGCGCGGCCCGGTCTCTCCGGCCTCGGCAAGGCGGCGCGCCTCGGCGTTGGTCGAGTCGATCTCGTCGTGGATGACCAGGGGGGCGGGCGTCAACGCCCTACCCGTTCCCGAAACCGGCGCTCGCGGCCTTGGTCAGCGGCTCCAGCCAGGTCAGACCCAGGATCACCAGCGGGAAGGAGAAGGCCGCACAGGCCCAGCCGATCCACTTGGCCTCCACCGGTGCCTTGTCCGTCGGCACGTCATCCACCGGCGCATCGAACCACATCAGCTTGATGATCCGCAGATAATAGAAGGCGGCGACGACCGATGCGACCAGACCAGCGGCGGCGACAGGCCACAGGCCCGCGTTCGCAGCGGCGCCGAACACATAGTACTTGCCCCAGAAGCCTGAGAACGGCGGCATCCCCAGAACCGACAGCGACAGGATGGTCAGGGCCACAGCCGTCAGCGGACGATCCTTCTTCAAACCCGCCAGATCGGCGATGCGGCGGATCGGACGGCCCGACTTGGACAGCGACAGCAGGATGGCGAAGAAGCCCAGTTGGTCGATGACATACAGCGTCATGAACATCAGCATGGCCTGCAGGCCCTGACTGGTGCCCGCCGCGATGCCCAGCAGGGCGTAACCGATGTTGGCGATGGACGAATAGGCCAGCAGACGCTGGATGTCCTTTTGCGCCAGACCGCCGAACGCGCCGACGACGAAACTGATCAGCGAGATGGCGATCAGAACCTGCGACCACTGGGCGTGGGATTCACCGAACCCGCCTTCCAGAGCGCGCGCGATCAGCACCATGGCCGCAACCTTGGGCGCCGTCGAGAACAGGGCGACGACCGGGGTTGGCGCGCCTTCGTAAACGTCAGGCGTCCACATGTGGAACGGCGCCGCCGAAACCTTGAACGCCAGACCGCAGATCAGGAAGACCAGACCGAACAGCAGGCCCGTCGAGGGATGGTCCACGGCGAATGCGGCGATGTCTTCGAACCGCATCGAACCGGCGAACCCGTAGATCAGGCTGGCGCCGTACAGCAGCAGACCCGACGACAGCGCGCCCAGGACGAAATACTTCAGGCCGGCTTCCGACGCCTTGACGTCATCGCGGTGATAGGCGGCCAGGACGTACAGGGCCAGCGAGTGCAGTTCGATCCCGACGTACATCGAGATCAGGTCGCCCGACGAGGCCATCATGCCCATGCCGACCGAGGCCAGCACGATCAGGACCGGATATTCGAACTTGGCGATGCGCGTACGCTTCATCCAGCCGTCGCCGAGGATGATGGCCACGGCGGCCGACAGATAGATGACGCTCTTGCCATAGATGGCCAGGGGGTCAGCAATATAGGCGCCGTTGAAGGCCGAACCCCAGGGGCCGGTGACGGCGATGACGGCGGCGGCGATCAGCAGCAGGGTCGACAGGATCGACACCAACCGGGCGCTCTTGTCGCCGATGAAGGCGCCGACCATCAGCAGGACCAGGGCGCCGACCGCAAGGGTCAGCTCCGAGGCGGCGAGATGCAGGGCGGAGGACAGATCAGGCATCTTTAAGTCTCACCCGCCGATCGCGACGCGATAGGCGCTGGTCAGGGCCTCAACGGCAGGCCCGGTGTAATCGAGGACGGCGGCCGGATAGACCCCCAGCCAGATGGTGCCGATGATCAGCGGCACGAACAGAAGCAGTTCGCGCTTGTCGATATCGGTGATGGTCTGCAGCTTCGGATTGGTGATCTCGCCGAACATGACCGCGCGGTACAGCGTCAGAGCATAGACCGCCGAGAAGATCACGCCCGAGGCCGCAACCAGGGCCGCCCAGGTGGAGGCGTGATAGGTCCCCGTCATCGTCAGGATTTCACCGATGAAGCCCGAGGTGCCCGGCAGGCCGACGTTGGCCATGGTGAACATCAGGAAGATGGCGGCGAACCACGGCATCCGCGACGTCAGGCCGCCATAGAAGGCGATCTCACGCGTGTGCATCCGATCATAGACCACGCCGACGCAGAGGAAGAGCGCGCCCGAGATCAGACCATGGCTGATCATCTGGAAGATGGCGCCCTGCATGCCCACGTCGTTGCCCGAGAAGATGCCCAGGGTCACAAAGCCCATGTGGGCGACCGACGAATAGGCGATCAGCTTCTTGATGTCCGTCTGACGCCAGGCGACCAGCGACGTATAGACGATGGCGATCACCGACAGGGTGAAGACCAGCGGACGGAACATTTCCGACGCCTGCGGGAACATCGGCACGTTGAACAGGATGAAGCCGTAACCGCCCAGCTTCAGCAGGATGCCGGCCAGGATGACCGAACCCGCCGTCGGCGCCTGCACGTGGGCGTCAGGCAGCCAGGTGTGGACCGGCCACATCGGCATCTTCACAGCGAACGAGGCGAAGAAGGCCAGCCAAAGGATCGGCTGAACAGCGGGGCTGAAGGCGAACTTCTTCAGTTCCGGGATGCTGGTGGTTCCGGCGGTGTGCGCCATCCACAGCATGGCCAGCAGCATCAGCACCGACCCCAGCAGGGTGTAGAGGAAGAACTTGTAGGCCGCGTAGATCCGGTTCTGACCGCCCCAGATGCCGATGATCAGGAACATCGGCACCAGAGTGCCTTCGAAGAAGATGTAGAACAGGAACAGGTCCAGCGAGGTGAAGACGCCGATGACCAGCGTCTCCAGGATCAGGAAGGCGGCCATATATTCGACGACGCGCGTCGAAACCGACTTCCAGCTGGCCAGGATGCAGATCGGCATCAGGAAGGCCGTCAGCAGGACGAACAGGATCGAAACCCCGTCCACGCCCAGATGATAGCTGGCGCCTGCGAACCAGGGCGCGAACTCGACGAACTGATAGTTGGTGTTCGACGGATCGAACCCGGCGACCAGCACAACGGACACGCCCAGCACGACCAGGGTCGTGATCAGGGCGATCCAGCGGGCCGCAGGCGCGGCGGCTTCCTGGTTCTTCGACGCCAGTCTGGCGCCGAGGATGACCAGTGCGCCGACCAGCGGCAGGAATGTGACGAGGCTCAGGATGTAGGGCACGGGCTCAGGCTCCCCACGCGAGGATGGCGAAGGTGAGCAAACCAGCCACCCCGAGCAGCATCACGAAGGCATAGTGATAGACATAGCCGGACTGGATCTTGCCCAGTCGTGCGGCGGATTTGAGAGACGCCCAGGCAGCGCCGTTCGGGCCGAGACCGTCGATGATCTTCACGTCGCAGATCTTCCAGAAGAAGTTCCCTATGGCGCGGAAGCCGCGCACGAAGACGAAGTCATACAGCTCGTCGAAATACCACTTGTTGTAGAGGAAGCGGTACACGACGCCGTTCCGTTCAGCCATGCGGCGGCCCATGCCCTCGCGAGCGACATAGATCCAGTAGGCGAAGGCGGTGCCGATCAGCGTCAGGATCAGCGGCGACCACTTCACCCAGGTCGGGACTTCGTGGCTTTCGTGAAGCACATGGTTGTGCTCGCCGACGAAGATCGCGCCGCGCCAGAACTCATGCTCGTGATGGCCGATGAAGTGCGGCGCGAACACGAAACCAGCAGCCACGGCGCCGACCGACAGCAGGATCAGCGGAACCAGCATCACCCACGGGCTTTCGTGCGGCTTCAGCGGGCCATGGTGACCGTGGTCGTCATGGGCGTGGTCATCATGCGCATGAGCATCGGCGACAGGCTCGGAATGGGTTTCCAGTTGAGCGTGCGAGGCGTGGTCATCCGCGTGATGGGCGTGGACCTCCCCTTCCTTCCAGACAGGCTTGTTGTGGAAGGTCATGAAGACCAGACGCCACGAGTAGTAGGCCGTCAGACCGGCGGCGATGATGCCGACGAAGAAGGCGAACATGCCGATAGCCGAGTGACCCGAAGCCGCTGAGGCGTAGGCGCTCTCGATGATGGAGTCCTTGGAGTAGAAGCCCGCGAAACCGCCGACGCCGGGGATGCCTAGGCCAGTGATGGCGATGGTGCCGATGGTCATGACCGCATAGGTGACCGGCAGCAGCTTCCACAGACCGCCCATCTTACGCATGTCCTGCTCGTGGTGCATGCCATGGATCACCGAACCGGCGCCCAGGAACAGCAGGGCCTTGAAGAAGGCGTGCGTGAACAGGTGGAACATGGCGGCCTGATAGGCGCCGACGCCTGCCGCAAAGAACATATAGCCCAGCTGCGAACAGGTCGAATAGGCGATGACGCGCTTGATGTCGTTCTGCGTCAGACCGACGGTTGCGGCGAACAGGGCCGTGATCGCGCCGATGATGGCGATGATCTGCGACGCGCCCGGCGCATACTCATAGATCGGCGACAGCAGGCAGACCATATAGACGCCGGCGGTGACCATGGTGGCGGCGTGGATCAGGGCCGACACAGGCGTCGGGCCTTCCATCGCGTCCGGCAGCCAGGTGTGCAGGAAGAACTGCGCCGACTTGCCCATGGCGCCGATGAACAGCAGGAAGCCAGCCAAATCCAGCGCGGACCAATGGACGCCCAGGAACTCCCACGTCGTGCCAGCCTTGGTTCCGATCAGAGGGAACAGTTCGGCGAAGTTGATCGTGCCGTACATCCAGTAGATCGTCATGATCCCCAGGACGAAGCCGAAGTCGCCGACGCGGTTGACGACGAAGGCCTTGATGGCGGCGGCGCTGGCCGTCGGCTTCTTGAACCAGAAGCCGATCAGCAGATAGGACGCCAGGCCCACGCCTTCCCAGCCGAAGAAGATCTGCATGAAGTCGGCCGCCGTCACCAGCGCAAGCATCATGAAGGTGAACAGCGACAGATAGGCGAAGAAGCGCGGTCGGCTGTCGTCCTCGGCCATGTAGCCCCAGGAATACAGGTGGACCAGCGACGAAACGCTGGTGACCACGATCAGCATGGTCGCCGACAGGGCGTCGATGCGGATCGACCAGGCCGACTGGAAGTCGCCCACATTGATGAAGGGCGCCAGACGGACGGTGAAGGGCTCAAGGTGGCCCCAGGTCCATTGTCCGAACACCGTCCAGGCGACGGCGCACGAGAAGAACAGCAGGCCGGTCGTTACGGCCTGCGAGGGGATGTTGCCGATCCGGCGGCCGAAGAAGCCGGCGATGGCCGCACCCAGCAGCGGGGCGAAGACGCCCAGGATGACGAGGGTCTGAATAGTCACGCTTAGCCCTTCATCACAGAAGCGTCGTCAACCGCGATGTCGCCGCGGTTACGGAAGAAGGTCACCAGGATCGCCAGACCAACGGCGGCTTCAGCCGCAGCGACGGTCAGGACGAACATCGCCATGATCTGTCCGCTGATGTCGTTCAGATAGGTCGAGAAGGCGACGAAGTTGATGTTCACGGCCAGCAAGATCAGCTCGATCGACATCAGGATGATGATGACGTTCTTGCGGTTCACGAAGATGCCGAACACCCCGATCGTGAACAGGATGGCGGCGACCGTCAGATAATGGGTCAATCCGATGACCATCAGAGAAGCTCCTCGGCGCTGACGCCCTGCCCCGACTGGGCGGACTTGACCTCAACCGACTTGTTGCGATCGCGGTTGACCTGGTCGGTGATGTTCTGGCGCTTGATATGCGGCTTGTGGCGCAGGGTCAGGGTGATGGCGCCGATCATGGCGATCAGCAGCACGATGCCCGCAGCCTGGAAGAAGTAGATGTAGTCCGTATAGAGCACCCGCCCGATGGCCTGCACGTTTGTCACGTCCAGCGAAGGCTCGACCGGCCCCGTGCGCCCGTTCGTTGCGCCGCCCTGAACCACGGCCACCGAGACCATGATCATTTCGGCCAGCAGCACACCCGAGATGATCGCGCCGAACGGCAGATAACGGGCGTATCCCTCGCGCAGCTTCACGAAGTCGACGTCCAGCATCATGACGACGAACAGGAACAGGACCGCCACCGCGCCGACGTAAACGACGACCAGCAGCATCGCCAGGAACTCTGCGCCTAGCAGGACGAACAGTCCCGCCGACGAGAAGAAGGCCAGGATCAGCCAGAGCACGCTGTGCACGGGGTTGCGCGCGGTCACGACCAGAAGGCCGGAAACCGTGGCGACCGCCGCCAGCAGGAAGAAGGCTATGCTTTGCAGCATGTCGGGACGAAGCCCCTTTCGTATCGGCCGCGACCCCCGTTCGAGGAATCGCCGACCCGTTTAGCGATGAGCGCCTTAGCGGTAAGGCGCGTCGAGTTCCAGATTCTTGGCGATCTGCCGTTCCCAGCGGTCACCGTTATCAAGCAGGCGTTGCTTGTCGTAGAGCAGCTCTTCGCGCGTTTCGACGGCGAATTCGGAGTTGGGCCCTTCGACAATCGCGTCCACCGGGCAGGCCTCCTGGCACAGGCCGCAGTAGATGCATTTGACCATGTCGATGTCGTAGCGCGTGGTGCGGCGGCTGCCGTCAGCACGGGGTTCGGCCTCGATGGTGATGGCCTGGGCCGGGCAGATGGCTTCGCACAGCTTGCAGGCGATGCAGCGTTCTTCACCATTGGCGTAGCGGCGCAGCGCGTGTTCGCCACGGAAGCGCGGCGACTGCGGATTCCGCTCGAACGGATAGTTCACGGTCATCTTGGGCCGCGCCATATACTTCAGCGAAAGGCCGATGGCGCCGATGGCGTCTAGCATCATCGCGCCCTTCGCAGCCTGTGCGATACGGGAAAACATCAGAAACGATCCTCTGGCGTCGGGGCGCCGTTGGTTGAAGTCTGGGCGGGAACGGCCTTCGGCGTCGCAGCCGAGGCCTGTTCAGCCCGCCAGTCCCGCTCGATGCGGTTCTGGCGGCGTTCCCACTGATAACTGGACTCAGGCAGACGCGGATCAGCCGCGCAGGCCAGAAGCATCGGCGCCGTAATCAGCAATGGAAGCAGGAGACGGCTCATCGCCCACCTGGCCTTCTATCATCGCAGTCGGCGCTTTTATAGCGCGGGTCGTCCCGGCTCATGATCTGGCACAAGCGGGCGAGTTCATTATCATGACGGCGATCAATGGCCTGCTGATCGGCTGACGGCGTTTCGGCCTTCACCCATTTCACCGGCCCGCAGGCGCCCAGCGCCGCAACCGCGATCAGTCCGGTCAGGATCGAACGTATGGCCATCTACGCCCCCACTACGAACACGCGCCAGGCCGACACGATCACGACCGCGACCAGTGACGTCGGCAGGAAGACCTTCCAGCCCAGGCGCATCAGCTGATCATAGCGGTAGCGCGGCACGAAGGCCTTCACCAGCGAGATGCACAGGAACCAGAACACGGTCTTGGTGACGAAGGTCAGCAGATAGATCGTATAGGCGATCCAGGCCGGCAGGCCCTCCAGGAAGGACTGCGACAGGAAGCCCGGGTTCCACCCGCCGAAGAACAGCAGGGTGATCATCGCCGACATGAAGACGATGTTGACGTACTCGCCCATCATGAACAGCAGATACGGGGTCGAGCTGTATTCCACCTGATAACCGGCGACCAGTTCCGACTCCGCTTCCGGCAGGTCGAACGGCGGGCGGTTCGTCTCGGCCAGGGCCGAGATGAAGAAGATAATCGACATCGGGAACAGGATGACCACCAGCGGCCAGGTTCCAGCGCCGCCGCCAAAGGCGAACCAGTTCCAGAAATAGCCGCTCTGGGCTTCCACGATCTTGGACAGGTTCATCGTGCCCGCCAGCAGGATCACATTGATGATGATCAGGCCCAGCGAGACTTCATAAGACACCATCTGGGCCGCAGACCGCAGCGAACCCAGGAACGGATACTTCGAGTTCGAAGCCCAGCCGCCCATGATGATGCCGTACACGCCCAGCGACGAAACCGCGAAGATGTACAGGATGCCGACGTTCAGATCCGACACCACCCAACCGGGGGCGAACGGAATGACCGCCCAGGCCATGAAGGCCAGGATGACGGTGATGATCGGGGCGATGATGAATACCGCCTTGTCCGCGCCGGCCGGGATCACGACCTCCTTCAGCACGAACTTGATCATGTCCGCAAAGGATTGCAGCAGGCCGAAAGGACCGACGACATTCGGGCCTTTGCGCATCTGCACTGATGCCCAGACCTTGCGGTCGGCCAGCAGCAGGAAGGCGACGCCAACCAGAACGCCGACGGTGATCAGAAGGATCTGGCCGACGGTGATCAGCGTCCAGCCGACGGGCGTGGCCCAGAAAGAAACGGGGTCCATGGTTTACTCCGCTGCCATCGCGACCGGGGCGATCCGCAGAGCGGACAGTTCGGCCATCGTCGCGCTGGCGCGCGCAATCGGGTTGGAAAGATAAGGGTCGGTGACGACCGAGGTGAAGACGGTGTCGCCCAGGTCGCCCTTGGCGCCCAGCGAGGCCACGTCGAACGAAACCGGCGCGGGCAGATAGTCGATCCGGCCGAAGGTCGGATGGTCGCCCATCAGCTTGGCGCGCAGTTGCTCCAGCGTGTCGTAAGGCAGGGTCTGATCGACGCGGGCCGACAGGGCGCGGATGATGGCCCAGTCTTCCTTGGCTTCGCCCTTCGGGAAGACGACGCGTTCAGCCAGTTGCACCCGGCCTTCGGTGTTGACGTAGATGCCCGACTTCTCGGTGTAGGCGGCGCCCGGCAGGATGACGTCGGCGCCGTGCGCGCCGCGGTCGCCGTGGCTGCCCAGATAGACGCGGAAGGCGTTCGAGCCGGTCGGATCAACCTCGTCGGCGCCCAGCAGGAACAGCACGTCCAGCGCGCCCGGCTTCAGCATTTCGGCGACCGTCAGGCCGCCCTCGGCAGGCACGAAGCCCATGTCCAGACCGGCGACGCGTGCGGCGGCGTGGTGCAGGACGTTGAAGCCGTTCCAGCTGTCGGTGACGACGCCGGTCTTCTTCGCCAGCGCGCCCAGAGCGTTCAGGACAGCGGCGCCGCCCTCCCCGGCCAGCGCGCCGGAGCCCACGATGATCGCCGGACGCTCGGCCTTGCTCAGCAGGTCCGTCGCCGCCTTGGGCAGCTTGGCCAGGGTCTTCGAACCGGCGCCCAGATAGGCGTAGTCGAACGTCAGGTCAGCCTGTTCGCCGATCACGGCGATCTCGACCCCGCCCTTGATCCAGCTCTTGCGCAGGCGGGCGTTCAGCAGCGGCGCCTCGACGCGCGGGTTCACACCCACGATCAGGACAGCGTCAGCCTTTTCAATGCCTTCCAGGCCGGTGTTGAACAGCCAGCCTTCACGCGGGCCATAACCCAAGGCGGCGCCGTCCTGGCGGCTGTCGGTGTTCTTCGATCCCAGGGCGCGGAACAGGTCCAGCGTCGCCTTCATCGACTCGGCGTCCTGCAGGTCGCCCGCGATGACGCCGATGCGGTCAGCCGATGCGGCCTTCAGCTTGGCGGCGACAGCGTCCAGCGCCTCGTTCCAGGTCGCGGCGCGCAGCTTGCCGTTCTCGCGGATCCACGGACGGTCCAGACGACGTGCGGTCAGGCCGTCCACGACATAGCGGCTCTTATCCGACAGCCACTCTTCGTTGATGCCCTCGTTCACGCGCGGCAGTACGCGCATGACTTCCGAACCGCGGTAGTCGGCGCGAATGTTCGAACCCAGGGCGTCCATGACGTCGATGGTTTCGGTCTTCTTCAGTTCCCACGGACGATAGTGGTACTGCCACGGGCGGTGCGTCAGGGCGCCGACCGGGCACAGGTCATTGACGTTGCCCGACAGTTCCGAGGCGACCGACTTCTCCAGATAGGTCGTGATTTCAGCGTCTTCACCGCGCGAGATCATGCCGATGTCCGGCACGCCGGCGACTTCGGTGATGAAGCGGACGCAACGCGTGCACTGGATGCAGCGCGTCATGAAGGTCTTGATCGTCGGCCCCATGTGCTTTTCTTCGACCGCGCGCTTGTTCTCGGCATAGCGGGAACCGTCGCGGCCATAGCCCATGGACTGGTCCTGCAGGTCGCATTCGCCGCCCTGGTCGCAGATCGGGCAATCCAGCGGGTGGTTGATGAGCAGGAACTCCATCACCCCTTCGCGGGCCTTCTTCACCATAGGCGTATCGGTGAAGATCTCCTGGCCGTCGGCGGCCGGAAGCGCACACGAAGCCTGAGGCTTCGGCGGTCCAGGCTTCACCTCGACCAGGCACATCCGGCAGTTTCCGGCGATGGACAGGCGTTCGTGGTAGCAGAAGCGCGGGATTTCCTGCCCCGCGCGTTCGGCGACCTGGAGCACGGTCATGCCGGGCTCGAACTCGGTTTCGACGCCGTTGACCTTGGCGACTGGCATCAGCGGGCCTCTTCTTCAGCGGGAACGGCCAGATCGGCCTGTTCCGTCGTCCCATCAGGGAGCGTCTGTGTGATGGTGATCGCCGCGCCCTTGATGACGTAGCGGATCACCGGATCGCCCGGCTGGTTCATCCAGCGGACGAGCGTTTCATCTGGAAGGTCGAGCGGCTTCCACTCGACCAGATCATTCTGCACGCGGCAGTCGGCGCGCATCCGACCGCCGTCGACCGGGGCGCGCCACGAAGCGTGGACCACGCCGCCCTCGACGCCGTCGACGTCGATCGCCAGCGGCTGCTGTCCGTGGACGGCCGCCAGTCCGGCGCGGCAGACGCCACGCAGATCAGCCTCCGTCAGCACGGTCGGCGCGACGGCCTCAGGCGCCTTCACCTCGACCGGCGCCGTTTCCGCCGGCTTCGGCGCAGCCGCGCGCTCACCGCAGGCGGCGAGAGCGAGGGCTCCGATGACGATGGCGGGCGAAAGACGCATGACTACTCCGCAGCGATGGCGTGGCCGGCGAAGTTCGCACGGCGGCTGCGGTAGTTGGCGATGCGCTCTTCGATCTCGTGACGGAAGTGACGGATCAGGCCCTGAACTGGCCATGCGGCGGCGTCGCCCAGAGCGCAGATCGTGTGACCTTCAACCTGACCGGCGACATCCAGCAGCAGGTCGATTTCCGACGGATCGGCTTCGCCCACGGCCATGCGCTCCAGAACCCGCCACATCCAGCCGGTGCCTTCACGGCACGGCGTGCACTGGCCGCAGCTCTCATGCTTGAAGAAGTAGCTGATGCGGGCGATCGCCTTAACGATGTCGGTGGACTGGTCCATCACCGTCACGCCGGCGGTCCCCAGGGACGAACGCATTTCACGCATGGAGTCGAAGTCCATCAGGACCGTCTCCGCCTGTTCGCGCGTGATGACCGGGCAGGACGCGCCGCCGGGAATGACGGCCTTCAGATTGCTCCAGCCGCCGCGAACGCCGCCGCCGTGATCTTCGATCAGTTGGCGCAGCGGGATCGACATGGCTTCTTCGACGACGCACGGCGTGTTCACGTGCCCCGACAAGGACATCAGCTTGGTGCCGGTGTTGTTCAGACGACCGAAGCTGGCGAACCAGTCCGCGCCGCGGCGCAGGATGGTGCCGACAACCGCGATCGACTCGACGTTGTTCACCGTGGTCGGGCAGCCATAGAGGCCCGCGCCCGCCGGGAACGGCGGCTTCAGGCGCGGTTGGCCCTTCTTGCCTTCCAGCGATTCCAGCAGCGCCGTCTCTTCACCGCAGATGTAGGCCCCTGCCCCGTGGTGGATATAGACGTCGAAGTCCCAGCCGTGGACGTTGTCCTTGCCGATCAGCTTGGCCTCATAGGCCTGCTTGACGGCGGCTTCCATCCGCTCGCGCTCCAGCACGTACTCGCCGCGCAGATAGATGTAGCAGGCGTGGGCCTGCATCGCGAAGCTGGCGATCAGCGCGCCTTCGATCAGCAGGTGCGGATCATGACGCATGATCTCGCGGTCCTTGCAGGTCGCGGGCTCTGACTCATCGGCGTTGATGACCAGGTAGTGAGGGCGATCCTTCACTTCCTTGGGCATGAACGACCACTTCAGGCCGGTCGAGAAACCGGCGCCGCCACGGCCGCGCAGGCCCGAGGCCTTGACGTTGTTGATGATCCAGTCGCGGCCAAGGTCCAGCATGTCCTTGGTGGCGTTCCACGCGCCGCGCTGCTTCGCCCCCTCTACGCCCCAATCATGGAAGCCATACAGGTTGGTGAAGATGCGATCTTTATCTTCGAGGATTCCGACCATAGTCCTCAGAGTCCTTCCACCAGACGACGTCTGTGATGACGGGTGCGCATGAACACGGCGGCGATAACCAACGCCCAGCCTGCGGCCAGCATTCCGTATGAAACAGTGATGCCCCACTCGCCGATGCCGAACATCTCCTTGCGAGACGCCAGAATCAGCAGAGCGGCGGCGACGACCAGACCCAGGCCGCCAAGACGCAGCGGGCGACCAACGCCGCGCAGTTCCTTGCGGTAGGCCGCGCGGCCTTCCTCGGTTGAGAGATCAGGACGAGCCATCAGGCAGGCGCCTTCTCGACCGGCGCCGGGTCGCTGTTCGGCAGCTTCTTGATCGGCTTAGCGGCCGAGCCGTCGTACAGCTTCGGATCAAGCAGGGTCTTGGCCCCGCCCGTCGGCGCCGACGTATGGCGCCCTGCATACGAACCCGGCTTCGGCGACTTGCCGGCGGCGAAGTCGTCGATGATCTGGGCCATCGTCTCAGGCGTCAAATCTTCATAATAATAGTCGTTGATCTGGGCCATCGGCGCGTTCGAGCAGGCGCCCAGGCATTCGACTTCCTGCCAGGTGAAGCGACCGTCAGCGGACAGATGATCCTTGGGACCGATCTTCTCCTTGCAGACCTTCATCAGTTCATTGGCGCCGCGCAGCATGCACGGCGTGGTGCCGCACACCTGGATCAGCGCAGTCTTGCCGACCGGCTCCAGCATGAACATGGTGTAGAAGGTCGCGACCTCCAGCACCCGGATGAAAGCCATGTCCAGCAGCTCGGCGATGGCGCGGATGGCGGGTTCCGAGACCCAGCCTTCCTGCTTCTGAACCAGCCACAGGATCGGGATCACCGCCGACTGACGGCGCGATTCCGGGTATTTCTTGATCCACCACTCGGCCTTTTCCATCGTCGCCTTGGAGAAGGCGAATGAGGCAGGCTGTTCCTTGGCGAGACGACGAACGGACATCCGCTAGGCCTTCACAAAATCAACGCGGGCGATCTTGTCGCCAGCGAACGAATAGATTGCGGCGACCTCGAAAGGCGTCGCATCGGGCGACCGGAACACACGCTCGTGGTCGATCACAGTGTTTCCGACGACGATCCGCGACAGCAGTTCCGCACGGTTTTGCGGGAACTGGGCGAACAGACCTTCGTGACGCTCACGATAGGCGTCCAGCCCCTTCAGGTTCGGCTCGCCGTTCAGATCGGAAATGGTGATGCCGTCGTCGAAGAAGGTGACGAAGGTCGCCAGATCCTGGGCGTTGTAGGCGTCGAGCTGGCCCTGCACCACGGCTTCGCGGCTCATCGGTCGACCTCGCCGAACACAATGTCGAGCGAACCCAGGATGGCCGAAACGTCAGCCAGCTGGTGGCCGCGGTTGATCGGGTCCATCTGCGCCAGGTGACGGAAGCCCGGCGCCGAGATCTTCACCCGGTACGGCTTGTTGGTGCCGTCCGAGACCAGATAGATGCCGAACTCGCCCTTGGGCGCTTCGACCGAGGCGTAAACCTCGCCTTCCGGCGTCTTGAAACCTTCGGTGTAGAGCTTGAAGTGGTGGATCAGGGATTCCATCGACCGCTTCATCTCACCGCGGCGCGGCGGAACGATCTTGTTGTCCTCGATCATGACCGGCTCGCCGGGGCAGTTGCGCAGCTTGTGGATGCACTGCTCCATGATCCGCACGGACTGCTTCATCTCTTCGACGCGGACCAGATAGCGGTCCCAGCAGTCGCCGTTCTTGCCGACTGCGATGTCGAAATCGAGCTCGGCATAGCACTCGTACGGCTGCGACTTGCGCAGATCCCAGGCTATGTCGGAGCCGCGCAGCATCACGCCGGTGAAGCCCCAGGCCAGGGCCTCCTCCTTGGACACAATGCCGATGTCGACGTTGCGCTGCTTGAAGATGCGGTTCTCGGTGACCAGGCTTTCAATGTCGGCCAGGGCCTTGGGGAACTCGTGGCACCAGCGGCCGATGTCGTCGACCAGATCCATCGGCAGGTCCTGGTGGACGCCGCCCGGACGGAAATAGTTGGCGTGCAGACGGGCGCCGCAGGCGCGCTCGTAAAACACCATCAGCTTTTCGCGCTCTTCGTGCCCCCACAGCGGCGGGGTCAGGGCGCCGACGTCCATGGCCTGCATGGTCGCGTTCAGCAGGTGGTTCCCGATGCGGCCGATTTCCGAATACAGCACCCGGATCAGCTGGGCGCGATACGGAACCTCGATGCCGAGCAGCTTTTCGATGGCCAGGCAGAAGGCGTGTTCCTGGTTCATCGGCGCGACGTAGTCGAGGCGATCCAGATACGGCACGTTCTGCAGATAGGTCCGCGCCTCCATCAGCTTCTCGGTGCCGCGGTGCAGCAGGCCGATATGCGGATCGACGCGCTCGACGATTTCACCGTCCAGCTCCAGCACCAGGCGCAGCACGCCGTGCGCAGCCGGGTGTTGCGGGCCGAAATTGATGGTGAACTTGCGGTCTTCCATCTCGCGGGCGTGGGCCGTGCGGGTATCGACGACGTCGTCGAACACGTCGGTGCCGCCAAGCGATGCGGGGGTGTGGGCTCCGTCAGCCATCAGACATTGCCTCCGGCCTTCTCATCGCCCGGCAGAACCGGAGCGGGGTATTCAGCGCCTTCCCACGGCGACAGGAAGTCGAACGTGCGGAATTCCTGGGTCAGCTTGACGGGTTCATAGACCACGCGGCGCTGCTCCTCATCATAGCGGACTTCGACGTAACCCGTCATGGGGAAGTCCTTGCGAAGGGGGTGCCCTTCGAAACCATAGTCCGTCAGCAGACGGCGCATGTCCGGGTGGCCCGAGAACAGCACGCCGTACATGTCGAAGGTTTCCCGTTCGAACCAGTTGGCGGACGGATAGACTTCGACCACCGTCGGAACCGGCTGAACCTCATCGGTCGCCACCTTGACGCGCACGCGCGCGTTCCGGGTCAGCGACAGCAGATGATAGACAACCTCAAAACGCTCCTCGCGATCCGGATAGTCGACGCCGCACACGTCCAGCAGCTGCTGGAAACCGAACTGGTCCCGCAGCGCCGTCATCACTTCGACGATCCGCTCGCGCGGGGCGACCAGCGTCAGCTCGCCGAACGCGACCTGGGCCTCAACGCCCAGCGCGCCGACCATCTCCGCGCCCAGCGGCGTCAGAGCGGCCTCATGCTGGGCCTGAACAACCAAAGAGCTCATCGGTCGATGGTCCCCGTGCGACGAATCTTCTTCTGCAGCTGCAGCAGGCCGTACAGCAGAGCCTCAGCCGTCGGCGGGCAGCCCGGCACATAGACATCCACCGGCACCACGCGGTCGCAACCGCGCACGACGCTGTAGCTGTAATGATAATAGCCGCCGCCGTTTGCGCAGCTGCCCATCGACACGACATAGCGCGGATCAGGCATCTGGTCGTAAACCTTACGGATGGCGGGAGCCATCTTGTTGGTCAGGGTGCCGGCGACGATCATCAGGTCCGACTGACGCGGGCTGGCGCGAGGCGCCATGCCGAAACGCTCGACGTCGAAACGCGGCATCGACATCTGGATCATCTCGACGGCGCAGCAGGCAAGACCAAAGGTCATCCACATCAGCGAGCCAGTGCGCGCCCAGTTGATCACATCGTCAGCAGCGGCGACCAGATAGCCGCGCTCGCCCAACTCCATGTTCACAGCTTCAAAGAACTTGTCGTGAACCTTGGGATCATAGCCCTCGACGGTCGAACGCGCGGCCGATCCGGCAGCGACCAGCGGCGCGCCAGAAGCGGTGACCAGCGACGGCGTGCCCGCCCCCGAAGCCACGGAAGTGGTGACTACTCCCATTCCAGGGCTCCCTTCTTCCATTCGTAGATGAAGCCGATGGTCAGGACGCCCAGGAAGGCCATCATCGACCAGAAGGCGAAGACCATTCCAGCGTGCGACAGGTCGAACATCGACACCGCCCACGGGAACAGGAAGGCGACTTCCAGGTCGAAGATGATGAACAGGATCGACACCAGATAGAATCGCACGTCGAACTTCATGCGGGCGTCGTCGAATGCGTTGAAGCCGCACTCATAGGCCGACAGCTTTTCACTATCGGGGCTCTTCGGCGCCAGCAGCAATGGCAGGGCGATGAAGAGGATGCCGATTACCGCTGCGATGGCGGCGAAGATCAGCACGGGCAGATATTCGAGCAAAAATGCGTTCATGCGAAAGAACCTCGTCCGCCGGGGAGAGGCGGATTCGGCGCTTCTTAGACCCATCGTCGCCGGGGTTCAAACCCCGTAACCACTTGCTTTTCTATTGAGAATGGCTCGCAAATACCAAGCGCGGCCGCAGCGCCATTTGTCGCAGCCGCAATGGTTGCGCCTTCGCCCCTCTCCAAGTCCTACTGAAGGCCCCGATCTGTAACAGAAAGTCATCTTAATGAGCGTCGCGAGCCGGGCCCTGAATGCGGTTGAACGCATCGGGAATAAACTGCCCGACCCTGTCTTTCTGTTCCTGTGGCTTATCCTGGGCCTGATCGTTCTGAGCATGGTGGGGGCCGGACTGGGCTGGTCGGCCATAAATCCGGTGACTGGCGAGCAGTTGACGGCGGAGAGCCTGATATCGCCCGCAAACCTGGAACGGCTGATCATCGGCATGCCCAGGACGTTGGCGGACTTCCCTCCCCTCGGCATCGTGATCACCATCATTTATGGCGCGTCGGTTGCTGAGCGGACCGGCATGTTCGCCACAGCCATCCGTGGGGCGCTGCTGAACGCGCCGAAGTCGATCCTGACGCCCGTCATCGTCATCACGGGCATGGTGTCGCACCACGCGTCGGACGCCTCTTATGTGGTCGTCATCCCACTGGCCGCCGTCATCTTCGCCGCAGCGGGGCGGCATCCGCTGGCCGGTCTGGCCGCAGGCTTCGCCGCCGTGTCGGGCGGTTATGCAGGCAACCTGTTCCCTGGCGCCAGCGACGCGCTGATTCTCGGCATCACCGAGCCTGCCGCGCAGCTGATCGACCCGTCCTATTCGGTGAATATTGCGGGCAACTGGTTCTTCATCGTCGGGGTCGTCTTTGTCTTCACTCCCATCGTCTGGTTCCTGACTGACCGCGTCATCGAGCCGCGCCTGGGCAAATGGACGCCGTCGGCCGGGGTTGCAGCCCCCGCCACTTCGGAAAAGCAGCTTCTTACGGTCGACGAGAAGCGGGGCCTGAAGTTCGCAGGCCTTGCCCTGCTCGGCATGATCGCCCTGTGGACGTTGATCACCTTGCTGCCGAACTCGCCCTTCGTTGATCCGGCCGCCGAGCCTGAGCAGCGCTTCAATCCGCTCTATCGCTCGCTGGTCGCCTTCTTCGCCGCCACCTTCTTCATCACGGGCGGAGCCTATGGCGTTGGTTCACGATCCATCCAGTCGCACCACGACCTGGTGCGGATGATGCGTGAGGGCATCGAGCAGTTGGCCCCCTATATCGTTCTGGCCTTTTTCGCCGCCCACTTCGTAGCCATGTTCAACTGGTCTGGCCTGGGACCGATTCTGGCGGTCAATGCAGCGGCTGGTTTCCAGACCCTGTCCCTGCCCGCCCCGCTTCTGCTGATCTGCGTCGTTCTGATTTCCTGCTTCTTCGACCTGTTCATCGGCTCGGCCTCGGCCAAGTGGTCGGCGCTGGCCCCGGTCGTGGTGCCGATGTTCATGTTGCTGGGCATTTCGCCTGAGATGACGACCGCCGCCTACCGGATGGGCGATTCCGTCACCAACATCGCCACGCCGCTGATGAGCTACTTCCCGCTGATTCTGACCTTCGCCCAGCGTTGGGACCCGAAGTTCGGCCTGGGCTCGCTAATGGCGACCATGCTGCCCTATGCCGGCGCCTTCCTGATCGCGGGCCTGATCATGGTCGCAGGATGGGTGGCGTTCGATCTGCCGCTTGGGCCAGGCGTGGGCGTTCACTACGAACTGCCCGCCCATATCGTGGCCTCGCCCGCACCTTGAGCCGCGCCGCAAACCGATGCGCAAACCTGAACCTGGGACCGCCCCGAAGCCTCTGTTTCAACAGCCTTTCGACCATGCCGCATCTTTCTCGAAAAAGGTCGCTTGACGCGATGGGTCAGCCCGCCTAAACGACGCCCCTCGCCGGGGCGCACTGCTGCTTCGGCAGGGAAACGCGGGTGTAGCTCAGTTGGTTAGAGTGCCGGCCTGTCACGCCGGAGGTCGCGGGTTCGAGCCCCGTCACTCGCGCCACTCTCTCTAGAAATAGAAAGAGTGGCGCACACCGCCTTCCCATCATAGCTTTCGAAACAGCTCAAAAGTTTCGACCTGTACGCGGGTGTAGCTCAGTTGGTTAGAGTGCCGGCCTGTCACGCCGGAGGTCGCGGGTTCGAGCCCCGTCACTCGCGCCACTTCTTTTCAGTTCAACAAGATAAAGAAGTGGCGCGCCCCGCCTGAGCGGAGATCGCAGCCCCTTATCGTGCGCCGCGCCCAATCAGAATCAAAGGCAAGCTAAAAGGCTGCGCGGCATCGCGCAGGTTTGCAGCAGCCACCTCAGTGGGTGGCGTGGGCGTCACCAGACCTGACGAAGGCTGCGTCGCCGGTCAGATCGCCATAGACCATGCACAGGTCTTCAAAGACGCGATTCCATGCAAACTGACTGACGGCCTTCTCACGCGCCGCGCGGCCGATGGCTTCGATGTCCCGCTCAAACAAGGCCTCGATCGCCTGGGCATAGGCGTCGGCGTCTGCACGCGTCGCCAGTTGCCCGACTGAATCATCCACCGTTTCAGCCACGCCGCCGGCATTCACGCCGACAACCGGACGCCCACAGGCCATGGCCTCCAGCACGATAAGGCCGAACGGCTCCTTGTCATTCGCATGAACGAAGGCGTCACAGCTGGCGATGATCTTGGCGACCGCCTTGGGGTCCGTCTCATAGGGCATCGAGATCACACGATCTTCCGCCGGCATTCCTGAACCCGCGCCGACCAGCACCAGATGATAGGGCGCGCCCAGCTTCTGGACAGCCTCGATCAGGACATCGACATTCTTTTCCTTGGCGGGCCGCCCGGCGAAGCACAGCAGGCGCGCATCGGCGCTCAGGCCCAGCTCGTTCAGAAGCCACTGGCGGTCTCTGCGTTCGGGACGGAAGGTGTCGATTTCAACGCCCAGCGGACGAATGACGATATTGCCTACGCCCGCCTCTTCCAGCCGTCTTGCAATGAAGCGGCTGGGCGACACGACGCGGTCGAATTGAGAGAACAGCTTGGCCCAGCGTTTCTGAACGGGCTTCTTGGCCCATTCGCCGAAATGCAGCGCGGCCAGGCCTGCGGGATCCGAGTGGCAGAAACCGACAACCGGGCAGCCGACACGTTGCCCGGCCTCCAGCGCGCCCTGCCCTGCTGTATAGGGATCGCCCGCCTCGATGATCGACGGCTTGCTCGCCGCCACCCAGGCGCTCCAGCGCCGGACAGAGCTGGGCCAACGATAGCCGTCCCCGAACGGCAGCTTGGCCGCCCGCAACCGCACGATCCCATCGGCCGCCGCCCTGTGGCGCGCTCCGGGGACGATCAGTGAATGGGCGACGCCCGGACGGTTTTCCGCCAGCCACGCCTTCTTCGACAGCAGGTAACGCTTCACGCCGCCGGAACGCGGCGCGAACAGCATGGTCGTGTCCACCAAGCGGGGACGGTCATCATGAGACGCAATCTTCAACGCCCTCAGCGTCTCAGCGACCTCTACATCCAGCCCAGGAATAAGCCGCAGCTCGCTTTCCTGAACTTCAAGGTCGGTCATGCTCATGAAAATCGTCTCGCCTGGTCGGGCCTGCCGAACGCCAGAGGCGTCGTTTGGATGCGTGGCGCGGATATGCGCTTGACCATTTCGCCGCCCGTAAACCCACGCGTTGCAAAGCTCAATAGGAGCAACGAGAAATCCGTCCGATCCCGACGCAAGATCATAGGCGTAAATGCGCTGGAAGACCGCTTTCGACGGCATGTCGGTCCGCGTTGAAAATCCTATGGCCTTGCATTCGCCTCAAATTCGATAAACTTGAGGAAGGCTGGCGCATACCCTGCTAAAGGGTCGCCCATCTTGTGATCGTGTGACCACCAGGGGTTTTCTTTCGAATGCGTATTCTGCTTGCGACCGCCGTAGCGATCGCCCCCCTGTTGGCTGCTGCTGGCGCTCAGGCCGAGATCGTCATCTCGTCTGACCGCACCACGCCGATCCGCACATCCAACGCCACCGGCAGCGCGGCCGACAACGTCCGAATCGCCAGCGGCGGCAGCATCACCCTGACCAGCGGCACGGCCGTCACTCTGGATTCGAACAATACGGTCACCGTCGATGCAGGCGGTTCGATCTCTATGCTCAAGTCCGATGACGGCTCAACCGCCATCCTGGCCCAGGGCGGACGCACAGGCGGCATCAAGCTAGATGGCGCCATCAACATCACCGACACGCTTGAAACCAGCGAGTTGCACAAGCCCTTCGCCACGGGAACCGATCGCTACGGCGTCCGCGTCACCGGCCCAGGCGCCTTCATCGGCAACGTCGAGGTTGGCGCAGGCGGGGCAATCAAGGTCGAGGGCAATAACAGCTACGCCATGTCGATCGAATCCGCCCTGAACGGCAATCTGTCGATGCTGGGCGGCCTTTCTGTCGTGGGTGACAATACCTACGGCCTGCGCACGACCGGGGCCATCGACGGAAACGTCACGCTTGCAGGCAGCATCTCAGCGACAGGACTAAACGCCCGTGGCGCATCGCTGGAAGGCGACATCAGTGGCGGCGTGAAGGTTCGCTCATCCATCGCCACGACAGGTTATCGCTACACCACCCCTCCTCCGGCACAGCCAGAGAACCGCTCGCCAGACGACAAAAACATCTATCTGGGCGATCTAGACGCCAACGACCTACTACAGGGCGGCCCCGCTTTGACTATCGCGGCGAATGTCGCCAAAGGCGTCCTTTTGGCCGTCGATTATGATGACAAGGGGGTGCCCGTCGCGGGTCAAACCAGCCCATCAATCGTCTCATTCGGCAGCGCTCCGGCCATCCAGATTGGCTCTGACACCCAGGCGATCACCCTCGGCGTCGCCGGGACCGGCAATGATGCTTATGGCTTTGTCAACCGCGGCACAGTGACTGGCAGCGGCGTCTATGCAGGATTTAGCGCCAGGGGCCTGCAACTCGGCACTGCCAGTGGCCAGTCCGTCACCGTCGATGGCGGCGTCCGCAACGAAGGCACGATCATAGCCTCAGCTAAGGACGCCGACGCGACAACCATTTGGATCAATTCCGGCGTCACGACGCCCACCCTGAACAACACCAACATGATCCAGGCTGGCGTGGTTGGTTCCGGCGCATACACCGCCACAGCTGTACAGATCGGCGTTGGCGCCAACCTGCCCTCGTTCACCAACTCCGGCACCATCAGTTCCGCAATCAACGGCGACAAGGGCACAGTTTACGGCATCCATGATCTCTCCGGGTCGCTGACCGAATTCACCAACAAGGGCAGCGTGATCGTCGGCTTCGTGTCGGAAGCAGATAACGGCACAGCGGCGGACCGCCAGGCCACCGCCATAGATTTGTCTGCCAATACTACAGGCGTGACGATCCGCCAGATCGCTCCCGAGCAACCGGCCGACACCAAGGAAGAAGACAAGAAGTTCGCTTCCATTATCGGCAATATCAAGCTGGGCGACGGCGCCGACCTCGTCAGCATCGAGAACGGCACAGTTGTCGGCGATATCGCCTTCGGTGCTGGCGCGGACCGGCTCAACATCTCGGGCGGCTCGACGGTCAGCGGCGCAATCACGGCCAGCGACGGTCAACTCGACATCAACGTGTCCAAGGGCACGCTGAACGCCACCCAGACAACAGCATCATCGATTTCGAATCTGAACATCGGCGCCGACGGCACCTTGGTCGTCATGCTCGACCCGGCCGCAAACAAGACCGGCGGCTTCAACGTCAGCGGCAACGCCACCTTGGCTGACGGCGCGGCGCTTGGCGTGCGGTTCAACTCTCTTCTCGCCGCACCAGAACGTTTCACGATAATCGAAGCCGGGTCGATCAACGTCGGCACCATCGACCAGACCCTTCTCAACTCGAATTCGCCATACCTCTATGTCGTCAACGCTGGCGTGGATCAGGCCGCCGGTCAGCTGTATGTCGACGCTCGTCGCCGCACCGCAGCCGAAGCCAACCTCATCCCCGTGGAAGCCTCAGCCTTCGACGCCGTCTATGGCGCGCTCGGCTCGAACGAGGCGCTGAAGAACCTCTTCCTTTCGCGCACCAATCGCGACGACTTCATGGACGTCTATCAGCAAATGCTTCCCGACCATTCGGGCGGCCCGCTGATGTCTCTGTCCGCTGGCGTAGATGCAGTCACGCGCGCGCTGACAGGCCGCAACGCCACAGCCGCCCCAGGCGAGACCAGCGCCTGGGTGCAGGAAATCAACTTCTACGCCGACAAGGACAAGACCGACAGCTACGGCTTCCGTTCGGAAGGTTTTGGCATCGCAGGCGGCGTCGAAAAGGGCACCAATCTCGGCGCCTTCGGGATCTCGGCGGCCTTCACCTCCTCCGACATCAAGGAGCCGGAGTCCAAGGCCGAGGAAACCCTATCCGCCAGCCTGTTGGAACTGGGCCTCTATTGGCGCGCGCAGGGTCAATACTGGACGACCTGGGCTCGCGTCGCCGGCGGCTACGCCAGCTTCAACGCCAAGCGTTCGCTGGTGGCCGAAGGCCTCTATCTGAACAACAAGTCCGACTGGCACGGCTGGACCGCGGCTGCGGCTGGCGGCGCCTCGTATGAGCGCAACTTCGGCCGCCTGAACGTGCGTCCCGAAGTCTATGCCGAGTATTTCCGCCTGTCCGAGGATGGCCGCACCGAGCAAGGCGGCGGCGACGGCTTCGACCTCGACATCGACTCGCGTGACAGCCACATCTTCTCGGCTGTTGCGGCAATGAACATCGGCTATGGCTTCGGCCAGAACGGCTGGCTGCGCCCAGAACTGCGCATCGGCTATCGTCAAAACATCTCGGTCGACGCCGGTGAAACCATCGCCCGCTTCGCCAGCGGCGGCCAGTCCTTCACCCTCACGCCTGACGCCATTGAGGGCGGTGGTCTGATCCTGGGCTTCCGCGTGAACTTCGGCAACGAACTCGGCATGTTGTCGCTGACAGGCGACGCCGAACTGCTCGAAGACTACGTCCGCTACTCGCTTCTTCTGCGGGCCAGCTTCCGATTCTGACTGGATTAGCCATTTCAAAAAACCAAAGGCCGTCGGAAATATCCGGCGGCCTTTTCGTTTGCCGCGATTGGACGATCTTACTTCCAAAGCACTTCGACACTTTGGCTGAAATGCCGGCACGCTCAAGCGACCGACGTCAAGTGGTTCCTCACCGACAACCCATACAACTCGATCCGCAGCCCACCCAAAGAGGATGGCGCAAATCGGACCGTCCCGCCGTGCATCTGCAGGGCCGAGACGACGATGGAGAGGCCCAGTTCGCTATCACTGGGGAGACTGTCGGCGTGGCGGAAAAAACGGCTGCCGAGACGTTCGATATCGTTCGATATCGTTCGGCCTGACGCCTGGGCCTTCGTCTTCGATGACTAAAACTGAGGCGGCGTTGTATCTGTTCAAGCGCGCGTGCGTATGGCGGCGTCGGTCGTATTGGCGGCGATCTGGACCTGAATGCGCAGCCCGGCCAGAGGGGTGCGAAACTCATGTGCGGCGGCTGTAGTGAACTCGCTCTGCTTTTTCTGGGCGCCAGACGCGACATTCACAGGCGTCATGTCTGCGGCGCTGCGAGCAGCAAAAGCGCGGGTCATCTGCCGGATCGCTTCAGGCCTGCACCGACGGACCACCAGATCAGGACGCAAGGCCATCAGACCCAGAACCGCCGGTCCCAGCAGGCCCTTGACGAGCCGCCCCACACCAGGGCCGTGACCAGGGCAAGAATGGCGAACAGCCGTATTCGAGGAACATCATTGGAGCGGATATCCCAGGCCGCGTAGCGTGCGGATGAAGCCGTTCCCAGCTTGGCGCGAAGATGGTGGATATGAACCTCGACCGCGTTGGACCCGATGTCCTCCCGCCAGCCATAGAGACGCTCTTCCAACTGGCTGCGCGACAGAATGTGGGTCTCGGTCGTTCAATCAGGGTCTCTAGGATCGCGAACTCACGACGCTACAGATGCAGATCCCCTCGCCGCGTCAGGCCAGTCGTGATTTCGGGTCCAGCGTGCCCCCGCGTGCGACAGGGAACCAGAGGTCGGTACATCACAGACCGAAGAAGGTGTAATGCCTGCTGCGGCTGCGGCCTCCCCATCACCCCGCGCCCTGACACGCGATCAAGGCTTTGTAGCCGGGTTGTCCGACAAGGGCGGCTGGCCTTCCTCGGATTTGGCCTGCTGCTAGCCTTCACGCCGTGCGTCTTTCCCATGGATCCGATCGTGGCAGGCGATCGGCCGCGATGTCGATGGTCGGGGCAGATGGCGCGGCTTATTGTTGCCCAGCGCCTATGTTCTGGAGCTGGCCGCAGCCTTCGCCCTGCTCAGGAGCGCGTGGTCGGACCAGAACCTGCAGATGGCGCTACAATCCGTCTGGGCCGTGGGCGTGCTTTCCCTCATCTTCCTCGTCCTGGCCGCGTCAATGTTCGGCGAATTCGAACTGCAGTCACCGTCCGCCTGGACCAGCCGACTGTCGCGCGACAACGGTGCAGGCCGCCGGTCTGTAACCTCGGCGGCGGACCTGGGATTGTTTGGCGCTGACCGTCGGTCCTTACGTGATAGCGCCGCTGGCAGGCGTCCTGTGCCTGAGCGCCACCGCCGCCCTGTGTCTGTTCCGGCCTTTGACATCCGGCGCACTGTCAGGGCTGGCCCGCGCCGCCGGTCTGGCGCTGGCGGTGTGGGGCGTGCTGTTGCTGATCGGCCTGAGCCTTGACGCCAGCAGCCCGTGGCGTCCGCTCACCCCGCTGACGCGCACAACGGGCCTGACCGTCACGGCTACCACATCGCCTGCCGCCATCGTCACTGACAACGTCGCCCTGACCCAGGCGCTGGCACGCGCGACCGAGCGCAACCGCCCGGCCCTGGTCTATTTCACCGCAGACTGGTGCGTCAGTTGCCGGGTGATCGAACACGAGATGTTCGAGAATGATGCGGTTCGGGCCGCCTTCAACGGCGTCGATCTGATCAAGGTCGATGTGACGCGCAGCACGCCGGATGCGCGTGCGCTAATGGAACGCTACGGCGTCATTGGGCCGCCGACCCTGGCCTTCTTTGCTTCCGATGTCGGCGAGATGCCCAAGACCCGGCTTATCGGCGAGGTCTCGGCGCGCAAGCTGTTGGCGTCGCTGGAACGCGTGGGAGACAAGGCATGAACAGCATCGCACTGGGACCTCTGCTGCTGTCGGGCGAGCGTTTCGCCATCATCGCGGGCGTGTTCGTCTTCATGATCGGATCAGGCCTGTTGGCCAGCCGCGTCAGCGGTCGATTCAACCTGTGGAGCACCATTGTCGCCATTGGCGGTGTGCTTGCGGCCCGCGCAGCCCATGTGCTGGGCCATTGGGAGTATTTCAGCGGCAATCCGGTATGAGCCTTCGCCGTCTGGCAGGGCGGATTCGGCTGGCTGTGGGTTCTGCCGGTCGTGGCCATAGCCAGCGCGTTAATCCTGAAGACAACGCGCGAACGCTGGTGGGCCTTAGCCCCAGTCACCGCCAGCACCCTGGTGTGGATCGTCGCGCACCAACTGGCGTATGCAACCGAACCCCTGCCTCCGCCGGAGATGACCCTGGCCCAACTCGATGGCCCTCCCCTGACGCTTTCGGCCCCCGCCGACAAACCCAGCGTGATCAACATCTGGGCCACCTGGTGCCCGCCCTGCCGCCGCGAAATGCCCGCCCTGGCCCAGGCCGAACAGTCTCATCCGAACGTGCGCTTTCTGTACGTCAATCAGGGCGAGGCGGAGACGACGGTGCGCAGCTATCTGGACCGCGAGAGCCTGTCCCTGACGCACGTGCTGCTGGACCCCATTATGGCCTTGCCGCGCCACTATCGGACTTCGGGGATACCCGTGACCCTTTTCCTTTATGCTGATGGACGCCTGGCTAAGGCGCATCTGGGAGAAATCGCGCCCGAACGGATCGCCGCCGAAATCGCACGCCTGAAATAGCACATCTTAAGCCAGACTTAAGCTTGACCGTTGACGGAGGTGTATGCCTGCCGACGTCGTCTGACATTGTCTCCCATCAAGGCCCGGACACTTGTTGACGCGCCGATCACGCAGGAAACCCCATGAAAAGCTCAGCGCCACTACTGATGTTCGCCGCCGCACTTACGGTGGGCGCCTGCGACCCGGCGAGCGCTGAAAACGGTATGACCGCCACGGCCGCTCAGGAGAGGCCGCTGGTTGCCCAGATCGGATTCAACGACCTTCTTCGCAACCCCGCCACGCCATTCCTCGGGGCCGAAAACGCCGACATCACGATCATCGGCTTCATGGATTACAACTGCCCCTACTGCAAAAAGATGATCCCCGAACTGGAGGGTCTGATGCGGTCCGATCCCAAGGTTCGAGTCCTCTACAAGGAATGGCCGATCTTCGGCGCCTTGTCGGACAGTATCGCCCGCATCGCCCTGGCCGCCGGTTATCAGGGCAAGTACCACACGGTCCACAACGCCCTCATGGCCACGCCCGGCCGTATCCAGAACGAGCAGGAAGCCCGACGCCTGGCCCAAGCGGCTGGGATCGACATGGCCCAGTTGGACCGTGACCTGACCACCCACCGCGCCGCTATCGACGCGGTCATCCTACGCAACCGTCGCGAAGCCGCCGCCCTGGCGTTGAACGGCACCCCGGCCTTCGTCATCAACGGCAACCTGATCCCCGGCGGCATGTCCCAGCAACAACTCCAGGCCGTGATATTCCGCATCCGCTCAGGCCAGCCTCTACGCTGAGCCACGTCGGCTCTTTCGGAGCTTAGCCGGAAGGAGCCGAGCCTGTGGCAAAACATCCTCCAGGCGTGTTCACCCACAGTAACGCTTGCAATACAAATTACGGACGTGTCATGTAAGCGCTTACACAGCTTATCGACAGACCTTCGACAAGGAGGCTGGGGTGGTTGGCTGAGGGAGGGACGATCGGATATGGCTGCGGATACCGCCACGCCTTCTGCTCAATTTGATGCGGCGCCCCTCACCAGAGCCGCCACAATGCGTGATGTCGCAGAACTCGCGCAGGTGTCGATCGCGTCGGTGTCCAGAGTCTTGAATGGATTGGGCGTTACGTCTGATGCGACGCGTCAGCGTGTGATGGATGCCGTCGATCAACTTCGCTACGTCCCGCATTTCGGCGCGCGAAGTCTGTCGACCAGCCGAATTGACACAATCGGCGTCATCTTGCCGGATCTGTTCGGCGAGTTCTTCTCGGAGTTGATCCGAGGCATGGACCTGGCGGCGCGAGGGCATGGCCAACACCTCATCATTTCCAGCTCTCACGACGACGCCAAGGACACCCTGGCGGCGGTCCGCTCAATGAGCGGCCGTGTCGATGGAGTAATCTTTCTGTCACCTCACGTCGCGGCGGCGAACCTCGCAACGGAGTTTGCTGGCCGGATGCCCGTCCTTCTAATGAATGCAGGCGCAGCCGACGCGGGACGCCCCGCCATCGTCATCGACAACCATGGTGGTGCAGTTGAAGCCGTTCAACATCTGATCGCCACCGGCCGCCGCCGGATCGCCCACATTCGCGGCGCGGCCGGCAATACTGAAGCGGATACACGCGCCGCCGGTTATCTCGCAGCACTGGGCGGACAGGAACCCGTTCTGGTGGAGGGTGATTTTTCGCAGGCTTCCGGCCATCGCGCCGCGACACAGCTCATGGCATTACCGGAGCCGCCGGACGCCGTTTTCGCCGCCAATGACATGATGGCGGTGGGTGCGCTTTTGGCCTTCCAAGAAGCAGGCGTGCGCTGTCCACAGGATATCGCAGTCGTTGGCTTCGACGATGTGCCGATAGCCGCCCTGGTGCGCCCGGCCCTGACAACGATGCGGGTCAATATTGCGGAAATCGGGCGAAGAGGCGTCGAACGCCTGATCCGGATGGTTCAGGCGGGTCAGAACGCCCAGCCTGCGGACACCTTTTGCGAAGTTGTACGGCCAGTTCTGGTCGAACGCCAATCCACTGCGGCAGCTTCAACCGCCGCGGTCAACAAAGGGTAGGTCCAGCCACATCGCTGCAAACCGAACCCATCAGGAGGGGAGAGTTCAGGATGAAACAGTTCAATACGCGTAAAGCCGCCCTGGCCGCCGCATCGGCGATCGCCATTAGCATGGCGGTGGCAGGAGCCGCTGCGGCGCAGAATGCCACGACGACCCTGCGCGGCTCTGTATCTCAAGGCCAAACGGCAGAACCCGGCGCAACAGTTGTCGCGACTGAAGTCTCAACGGGATACGCCACACGTTCACGCGTCGGCAGCGATGGCCGCTACGTTCTGTCCGGCCTGCGCCCCGGCACCTATCGCGTTCAGGTGACCAGCGCCAATGGTCAGACTGCGGAGCAGACGGTCACCCTGTCGCTCGGCCAGGTGGGCACCCTGAATCTCGACGTCGGCTCGACCGCCGCAACAAACGGCTCAACGACCAACGCAACCGACCTGGGCGACGTTGTCGTCACCGGACGTCGCGTCTTCGAAGTTCGCACGCCTGAAGTCGCCACCAATGTGACCCAGCAGCAGATCAATAACCTGCCCCAAATCAGCCGCAACTTCCTTAACTTCGCCGCCCTGGCCCCCGGCATGCGCGTCACCGAGGACGACACGGAACGGACGATCTCGGCCGGCGGCCAGACCGCCCAGGCCATCAACGTCTTCATCGACGGCCAGAACCGAAAGTCGCTGATCAATGATGGAGGCGTTGCCGGCCAGGATGATAGTCGGGGCACACCCTTCCCGCAGGGCGCCGTCCAGGAATTCCGTGTCATCAGCCAGAATTTCAAGGCCGAATACGAACAGGCTGGCTCGGCCATCATCACAGCGGTGACCCGTTCCGGCACTAATGAATTTCACGGCGACGTCTTCGCCTTCTATCAAGATCCATCCTGGATCGCGCAGGATGAAATCTCGCGGCGACGAGGTTCAGAAAAAGCCCCGCTAAAGCGCCTGCAGTACGGCGCCAGCCTGGGCGGACCGATCCTCCAAGACCGCCTGCACTTCTTTGGAGCTTATGAGCGCAAGGACGAGGACCGGATTTCCCAATCCTTCCTGAACCGTACCGAGTACAATGACTTCTTTGTAGGAGATCTCGGCACCACCTCGACGCCTTACGAACAGGACGTCTTCTTCGGCAAGCTGTCGTGGCAGATCGACGACCGCCAGCGTCTTGAGTTCAGCACCGAATACAAAAAGGAAGAGGACATCCGCGGAGCCAGCGGCCAGAACGCGCCCAGCCGCGCCGCCCGCAACAACGGCGAGACCCTGGCCTTCAATCTTCGTCACCAGTTCCAGGCCCAGCACTTCCTGAACGAGTTCTCGATCGATTATCTGAAATCGAGCTACGAGCAATCAGTGATCAACGGTTCGGACTATGGGCGTCAGTACGTCATCTTCCGTGACAATGACGCTGACGCCCCAGGTTTCCAGTACAATATCAACAACCGTGACTCGACGGTGTTCACTGCTGGCGGACGAGCCGATGCTCAGTTCCTTGAGCAGAAGAGCACGACGATCCGCAACGACCTGACCATTCCAGACCTGTCTTGGATGGGCACGCACACCATCAAGATGGGTGCGAAATATTCAATGCAGAACTATTTCGTGCAGAAAGATTTTGGGCGAAATCCGACGTTCGTATACGATATTGAAGCACGCCCCGAAATCAACGGCAGCCGTACGATCCCTGTCGCTGTGAACCTAGGCGTCGCCGTGCCTCCTGCTGATGTCGATAACAACGTCATCGGTCTGTACATTCAGGATGACTGGCAGATCACCGACAAGCTGGAGATCAATCTCGGCATCCGGTGGGACTACGAAGACAATGCCGTCAACAACGACTACCGAACGCCGGATTCCATCCGAAACATGCTGATGGCGATCCAGAATCTGCCGAACTATAATTTCCCATCCTACTTCAATCCATCCGACTACATCTCTGACGGCGATCGCAAGGCGTTCAAGGGCGCCTTCCAGCCTCGCTTCGGCTTCTCGTATGATGTGTTTGGCGACGAACAGACCGTAATCTTCGGCGGCGCTGGGCGGTATTATGATCGGATCGGCTTCAACTTCGCTTTCGACGAACGCTTCAAGCCCTTCCAGTTCAACAAGACCATCTACTTCTCCAATGCCGGCGGTCCTTACGGCGGCCAGGATACGATCGCCTGGGATCCGAAATATCTGACGCCGGCCGGTCTCGACCCCCTGCTGGCCGCCAGCCCCGGCGCAGGCGAGGTCTTCTTGGTCAAGAACAACTTCGAGCCGCCACGCACGGATCAGTTCAACATCGGCGTGCGTCAGAAGTTCGGACGCTGGCAAACCGCGCTGACATTCGCCGCAGGGCATACTGAGGGTGAATCCGCCTGGTACATCGCCAATGCCCTGACCGAGACGGGCGGCCGCTTCGATGGCCCGTCCCCCACCTCTGTCGGTTTCTCGCAGTTCCGCAACGCCATCTTCTTCCAGAACACGGACAAGGAACGCGACTACAAGGCGATATATTTCACAGCCGATAAGCCCTACAACCGCGAAGATCGCTGGGGCTTCAACCTAGCCTACACCTACATGGATGCGACCCAGAACGGCAGCCGCGACAACGGCTATGGCGCGTTCGACTTCGACTACAACACGCCGGGCCAATCGCCGAAATACCGCTCATCGACAGACGAGCGCCACCGCATCGTCGCGTCCGGCACATTGGGCCTGCCAGCCGACTTCCTGCTCTCAGGCATTGTCACGTTGGGATCGGGCCTGCCCTACAACATCTACGACTGCCCGAACGCGCCAGCCGGTGGCCCCAACATTTGCTGGAACGGCGGCAACCCCGAAAAACACGCCTTCTTCCCAGGGATGAACTTTGCCTATCGTCAGGTCGATCTGCGCCTGACCAAGGCGTTCGAAGTCTTCGGCGGACAGCGCGTCGAGTTGATCGCGGATGCGATCAACATCTTCAACTTCACTAACTACAAATCGTTCGACGCTGGTTACAATAGTCCGCGTTATGGCGCAGGAACTGAGGTGTTCATGCCCACTCAAAGCTTCCAGGTCGGCCTGCGCTATTCCTTCTAAACAACCTGGGCCCTGGGCCGTCTTCCGCTTGCTGGAAGACGGCCTTTCTTTTTGAATTCCGTAAAAAGTGAGCGTGCCGATGAACCGCCGGAACTTTCTGATGCGAACGACGGTCGGCGCGAGCGCTCTGGTGGCCGGTTTCCCGGCAGCGGCGATGGCGCAGCAGACCATATCTGGCGCGTTGAATGGCACCGAACGCCGCCCTTTGCGGTTGGATCAAGAGGTCGAGGAACTGCAACTGCGCACCTTCCGCTGGTTTGAGAAGGTCACGGATCGGCGCACCGGTTTGACACCTGACCGCTGGCCGACACCCTCATTCTGTTCGATCGCCGCTGTCGGATTTGCGCTGACGTGCTGGCCGGTCGGGGTTGAGCGTGGATGGATGAGCCGAACTGAAGCCCGAGAACGCACCCTGGCGACGCTGCGCTTCTTCTACGACTTGCCCCAAGGCCCCGAGGCGACCGGCACCGCTGGCTACAAGGGCTTCTTCTATCATTTTCTGAGCATGGAAACGGGCCATCGTTTCGGAACCAATGAGTTGTCGACAGTCGATACAGCCCTGCTGATCGGCGGGATGTTGTTCGCCGCCCGCTACTTCAAGGGTCGTCATGCTGACGAGGCTGAAATCCGCGCCAAGGCTCAGGCCATCTATGAACGTATCGAATGGCCCTGGACCGTCATCCGTGACAATCGCATCACCATGGGCTGGCACCCTGAGACGGGGTTCATACCCTCGGACTGGCACATCTATAACGAAGGCATGCTGGTTCTTTTGCTTGCCGTCGGCAGCCCGACCTACCCAGTTTCTGTCAATGTCTGGCACGAATGGGCGGCGAGTTATGACGAGAGCTGGACTGACCGCTGGGGCAGTTGGCACCTGAACTTCGCCCCCATTTTCGGACACCAGTACAGCCATATGTTCGTCGACTTCCGAGGCATTCAGGATGCTTGGATGCGAGGCCAGTCAGCTCAAACCGGTGAAGCGCTCGACTATTTCGAGAACAGCCGCCGCGCCGTGTACGCCCAGCAGAAATACGGCCACGACAATCCCGGCGGATGGGCGGGCTATTCATCCGAGATATGGGGTCTGACGGCCTGTGACGGGCCCGGCGATTTCAAGCAGACCCTCAATGGTGTAGAGCGTGAGTTCTTCAGCTACTCGGCTCGCGGGCCGGGCGACCGGGACGACGGCACAATCGCACCCACGGCGGCGGCCAGTTCCATCGCCTTCGCACCCGAGATCGTCGTCCCCTGCATCAAGGCGATGAAGCAGAAGTACGGAGCCGCCATCTATACCGAGTGGGGCTTCCTCGACAGTTTCAACCCGACACTGACCACCCACGACGGAGAGTTGCAGCACGGCAAGATCATGGATGGCGTGGGTTGGGTGGACGGCGATTATCTGGGCATCGACCAGGGACCTATCGTTATTATGACCGAGAACCACCGCTCCGAACTGGTCTGGGGTCACATGCGTGACGAGCCCAACATCCGTCGCGCGCTTGAGATTGCAGGCTTCACCGGAGGCTGGCTGAACGGATGACGCAGACTGGCCCCTGGCCCAATACAAACAGGCGCGCCGCGCTGGCCCTGGCGGCAGGAGGAGCCGTGTCGGCCTGCTCGCCGCGTTGGTCAGGCGAGACGGTGTTGCGCTTCTGGGCGATGGGCAACGAGGGTGGCAGCGTCGGTCGATTGATGCCGGAATTTGAGCGACGCAACCCCGGCGTCCGGGTCGAGGTTCAGCCCCTGCCCTGGACAGCGGCGCACGAGAAACTGTTGACCGCATATGCTGGGGCCTCGCTGCCTGACGTCAGCCAGATCGGCAACACCTGGGTGGGAGAACTGACCGCCATTGGCGCGCTCTCGCCTACTCCGCCAGAGGCTGCAGGCCTGTTGACTGACCAATTTCCTGCTGTGCTCGAGACGAACGAGATTGGCGGACGGGCGATGACCACGCCCTGGTATGTGGACACCCGGCTGCTGTTCTATCGCACTGACCTGCTGCGACGGGCGGGGTTTGAGACGCCGCCCGAGAACTGGATCGACTGGAGGCGCGCCATGCACGGCGTCAAGCGCGCGGCAGGGCGCGACAATTTCGCCATCCTGCTGCCCCTTAACGAGTTCGAGCAACTGCTCACATTCGGCCTGCAGATCGATGAGCCGCTGCTGCGCGACCGAGACACACAGGGCAATTTCTCGAGCCCCGGGTTCGTCGCGGCCTTGGCCTTCTACAAGAGTCTGTTCGACGAGCAGCTGGCGCCCCGGGCTTCTGCGACGCAGATATCAAACGTCTGGACCGAGTTCGCACGGGGCTATTTCAGTTTCTATTTCTCCGGGCCGTGGAGCGTAGGCGATTTCCGCACCCGGTTGCCAGAATCGTTCCAACCGAGCTGGGCTACGGCTGGCGTACCCGGGCCGACCGGGTTGGGCGCCTCGGCGCCAGGCGGATCCAGCCTTGCGGTGTTCAAATCTTCACCGCACCAAGATGCCGCTTGGTCCCTAGTCCGCTATTTGTCGGAGCCCGCCGTTCAAGCGCAGTTCAACGCCCTCACCGGCGATCTTCCGGCGCGTCAGAGCGCCTGGAGCAGGGCTGGCGTGGAGCGCGACCCTATGCTGGCGCCCTTCCGGGAGCAGTTGTCCCGCGCCAAGGCCGTGCCCAAAGCGCCCGAGTGGGAGCGAATCGTCACCGAGATGCAGATCGTCGCCGAACGAATGGTGCGCGGTGAATACACGCCTGAAAGCGCGGCCGCCGAGATTGACCGTCGGGTCGACCGCCTGTTGGAAAAGCGTCGCTGGATGCTGGACCAAGGCAAGGCCATATGACCACCGCCAATCCGATATCAGCCCACGCAAAACCAGCGCGTGGCTACGGTTCTCGCGAACGGACGGCCTGGGCCTTCGTCGCCCCAGCCTTGATCGCCATCGGCCTGTTCTTCGCCATTCCGGTGGCTGCGGCGCTTCTGCTCAGCCTGACCGACTTTGACATCTACGCCCTGGCGAACCTGGACAACCTGCGTTTCGTCGGGCTGCAGAATTATGAGCGGTTGATGTCAAACCCCCTGTTCTGGGGGGCGATGAAGAACACCCTGACGTTCGCAGTGCTAGGCGTCCCCCTGTCCATCGCCGCGTCGTTGGCCGCGGCCGTCATTCTAAATGCGCGCGTCGTGAAGTGGCGGCCGATCTGGCGAGTGATGTTCTTCGCCCCCTATGTCACGACACTGGTCGCGACGGCCGTTGTCTGGCGCTATCTGCTGCATACCCGTTACGGGGTCATCAACTGGGCGCTGCAAGGCGTAGGTCTGCCTGCTGTCGACTGGCTGGGCCAACCCGAGACATCGATCCCGGCTATCCTGATGTTCGTGGTCTGGAAGATTTTCGGCTACACTATGCTGATCTTCTTGGCGGTCCTGCAGACCGTTCCCGACGATCTGTATGAGGCAGCACGCATCGACGGCGCTGGGCCGTGGAAGCAGTTTCGCCATGTCACCCTGCCCGCCATCGCGCCGACCATGCTGCTGGTTTCGATCATCTCGGTCGCCAGCTTCTTCCAACTGTTCGCCGAACCCTATGTGATGACCCAGGGCGGCCCGGCCCAGAGCACGGTAACTGTGCTCTACTTCATGTACGAGGAGGGCTTCAAATGGTGGAACCTTGGATCTGCCAGCGCTGTGGCCTTCATCCTGTTCGTGTGCATCCTGGCGATCACCCTGGTTCAACTGGCGGTCGCCAAACGCGTGGGGGCCTATCAATGAATATCCGCACGATATTGTTGAATTTGGCAGTGGCGCTCATCGGTCTAATCGTTCTGTTCCCGCTGGTCTGGATGCTGTCGGTCAGCTTTATGGCCACCGGAGAGGCAGCGACCTTCCCGCCGCCGCTGGTCCCATCGCACTGGACGCTGGAGCACTATCGCGACCTATTTCTGAACCAGGGGATGGGGCGCTACATGTGGAACAGTTTCGCCCTGGCGACCCTGGCGACCCTATTGGCGCTCAGCTTCACTGTCCCAGCGGGCTACGCTTTCGCCAAGCTGAAGTTCGCAGGCCGTGAGCGCCTGTTCCAACTACTGGTCGGCGCCCTGGTGGTGCCCGCCCAAATCGGGACCTTGCCCTTGTTCCTGATGCTGAAAGGCATGGGCCTGGTGAACACCTACGCCGGAGCCCTGGCGCCGTGGCTGGCCTCTATCTTCGGCCTGTTTCTGGTGCGCCAGTACGCCTTGAGCATTCCCGACGAAATGTTGGAGGCCGCGCGTATCGACGGCGCCAGCGAGGGCCAGATCTTCCGTCGCGTGGTCCTGCCGACGCTGCAGCCGATCATCGTCACCCTGGGCCTGTTCGTCTTCCTAGGCAGTTGGAACGACTTCCTCTGGCCTCTGATCATTCTGACGGACCAGTCGAATTACACCCTTCCAGTCGCTCTGGCGGCTCTGTCGCGCGAGCACGTGCAAGATGTCGAGCTGATGATGGCCGGCGCCGTCATCACGGTCGCGCCCGTGCTGATCCTCTTTCTCGCTCTGCAACGCTACTACATCCGCGGCATGCTCGCGGGCAGCGTGAAGGGCTGACCAGAACTGCGAGTTCGCATGCGTAATTTCCTGCTGGCCGCCGCCTCCGTCTTGACCCTCGCCCTGGCGCCCCCCCCCGCCGTCGCGCAGGAGGCGCGTGTGCTCGACAGCATGGACGATGCTTCACGCTGGGAGGCCAGCGCTTCAACGGATGTTCGCGCCGCCGTCTCTGCTGTGGCGGGGCATGAGGGACAGGCCGTGCGGCTGGACTACGACTTCGACGGCAAGGCGGGATATGCCGTGCTTAGCCGTCCCTTGCCGTTTGACCTGCCTGAAAACTACGAGATCAGCTTCTGGGTGCGCGGTGCTGGACCGACCAACACTTTCGAGGTCAAACTGACAGACGCCTCTGCGGACAACGTCTGGTGGAAGCAGACTGCTCGGTACGATTTCCCCGACGGCTGGGCACGGTTCGTCATTAAACGTCGCCAAGTGTCCAAGGCATGGGGCCCCAGCCCCGAGACCGTGCTGCGCCGCGCCGAACGGGTCGAGTTCGTCGTGGTCGCGGCCGACGGCGGCAGGGGGTCTGTCGATATCGACCAACTCAGCCTTCGCTCCCTGCCCGTCGCCCCCGCTGTTCCACCTCAACCCATCGCCAGCGACGGTCGCGAGGATTCAACCGCCGCCAACGCCGTCGATCTGGACCCGAGAACCGCTTGGACGCCACCGATTGAGGACGCGCCCGCGCTGACACTGGACCTCGGTTATGAGCGCGAGTTCGGCGGCCTGACCCTGCTCTGGAGCGAACGCGGCGCGGCCGCGGACTACCGTGTGTCGATCTCGTCCGACGGGCACGACTGGAGGGAGTTGATTTCTGTCCAGGGCGGAAACGGCGGCGTCGATTGGCTAAGAACACCAGAGGCCACAGCGCGCTGGCTGAGGCTGGAGCCGTTGCGGCCTGTGTCGGCGTCCGACGTCCTCAGCTCATCGGGCGCGGGGCAACGCCTAGGCGCTATGCAGGCCAAGAACTACGTCCTGAACGCCACCGAGGTCGAACCCCTGGCCTTTGGTGCGGACGCCACAGCCTTCGCCGAGGCTGTGGCCAAGGAAAATCGCCGGGGCCTGTACCCGCGCGGCCTCTTTGGGGAACAGGCCTACTGGACACTCGTCGGCGTCGACGGCGGCGGCGAAAGCGGTCTGATCAGCGAGGACGGCGCCATCGAACTGAAGCGCGCCGGTCCCAGCATCGAACCCTTCGTGATCGACAACGGACGGCTGATCACCTGGGCCGACGTCAATATCGAACAAGTCCTGAAGGACGGCGACCTGCCCATCCCGTCCGTAACCTGGGTCGCAGACGGCTGGACGCTGAAGATCACAAGTTTCGCCGACGGCGTGCCAGAGCAAGCACGGCTGTGGGGCCGCTATGACCTGACCAACACCTCGAACCGCCTGCGAAGCCTGACGTTGGTGCTTACGGCGCGCGCCTTCCAGGTGAATGGACCGATGCAGTTTCTGGCCATTCCGGGCGGTGTGGCTCCCATTGCACGGATGAACTGGGATGGCGCCGGCCTGACGCTGAACGACACGGTGCGCGTGCAACCCCTGTCGGCGCCGGATGCAGTGGCGGCCGCAACCTTCGATGCGGGCGCTGATCCGCAATCCCTGATCCTGCCGTCGGCGCGCCACGCGCCGGAACAGCCGCTGACGGTGGTCGATGCGACTGAACTGCCAGCAGCCGCCTTGCTCTACGACATCACGTTGCAACCTGGCGAAACCCGAACTTTCGGCTTCATGTCACCGCTGGCTGGGACAACGCGGACGGCGTCCGATTTGGCTGTAATTGACCAAGTAGAGCGTAATCTGACGGCCGAATGGAGAGAGAAGCTGGACAGGGTGGACCTGACCCTGCCGCCAGCCGCCCAACGCATTGAAGATGCGTTGAAATCGTCATTGGCCCACGTGTTGATGTCCCGTCAGGGACCGATCCTGCAGCCCGGCACGCGCAGCTACAACCGCTCTTGGATTCGCGACGGCGCCATGATGGCCGAGGGTCTGAACCGACTGGGCATGGCCGAACACTCGGCGGACTATTTGCGCTGGTATGCTCCCTATGTGTTTGAGAACGGCAAGGTGCCGTGCTGCGTCGATGCGCGCGGTGCCGATCCTGTGCCCGAGAACGACAGCCATGGCGAGTTCATCTTCCTTGCCGCCGAAACCTATCGCTACACCAAGGACGAAGCTCTGCTGCGTCAAGTCTGGCCTCAGGTTCAGAAGGCCATCGCCTATATGGACGGGCTGCGCGCCTCGACGCGCATGGCGGGCGTCCAAACATCCGAGCAACGTCACCTCTATGGCCTGCTCCCGCCAACGATCAGCCACGAGGGTTATTCCGATAAGGCCGCCTATTCCTACTGGGATGATTTCTGGGGTCTGTTGGGCTACAAGGATGCGGTCTTCATCGCCCAGACACTGGGCGACGCCGATGCCGCCGCGCGTTACGCCGCCGCGCGCGATCAATTCGCCGTCGATATTCGCGCTTCGATCATCGCGACCGCTGAACACCACGGGATAGACTGGATCGCGGGAGCGGCCGACCGAGGCGACTTTGACGCCACCTCGACCACCATCGCCCTGTCACCTGCGGGCGTGCAGGACAATCTGCCGGCCGCCCTGATGGCGCGAACCTTCGATCTCTACTGGGCGAATTTCCAGAACCGGCTCACAAATCGCACGGCATGGACGGACTACACCCCCTATGAATGGCGGCTGGTCGGCGCTTTCGTGCGACTGGGTCAGAAGGATCGTGCGTTGGCGGTTCTGAACTTCCTGATGGCTGACCGTCGTCCCGAGGCCTGGAACGGCTGGGCCGAGGTGGTGGGACACGAGAAACGGCAACCCCGGTTCATCGGCGACATGCCGCACGCCTGGATCAGTTCAGACTATATCCGTTCCGCCTTGGATCTGTTGGCCTACGAACGGGACCGCGACCACGCCCTGGTGCTAGCGGCGGGCGCGCCTCAAGCTTGGCTGGACACCACAGAAGGCGTCGGTGTTCGTAATCTGCGCACGGCCTATGGCCCGCTGACCTACGCCTATCGCAAGGAACGGAATGGCTATGTCTTAAGGTTATCACCGGGCGCGTCGCCGCCGGGAGGCTTCATCCTACAATGGTCGGCGGGCGACGATCGGCCCGCACGAGTGCGTATAGACGGGCGCACTGCCGAGTGGTCAGGTGATGAACTTCATATTACTGTGGGCGCGAAAAAGATCATTCTGAACTGATCTATTTTGCCAGATCATAATCGGCGGAACGCCCGTCCCTCTGTGTCAAAGAGATGCGCCTGATGTGCAGTGACATGCAGTATCAGGCATTCGCCCGCATTGGCCCCCACATCTCCGGGCAACTGCACCGTCAACGTCTCATCCGACGATGGATGCGTCAGGTGCGCCATAGTCGCGGCCCCGAGAGTTTCAACGAAGATGACTTCGGCATTTAGGGCGTCACCGCCGCCGTTGATCACCAGATGCTCAGGCCGGACTCCCAGCGTCGCCCTGTCGCCCGGCCTTGCAGCGCTGGCGTCGACCGCGATGCGGATTGATTCACCGGTCGTTGTTTTCACCACCGCCCCTGCTGCAGAGGCCTCGCTAATCTCCACCGCCAGCAGGTTCATCTTCGGGCTGCCGATGAAACCCGCGACGAACAGATTGGCCGGACGTTCATACAACTCCATCGGCGCGCCGACTTGTTCGACCCGCCCGCTGTTCAACACCACGATCCGATCAGCCAAGGTCATCGCCTCGACCTGATCGTGGGTGACGTAGATCATGGTCGTCTTCAGTTCGGCGTGCAGCCGGGCAAACTCGTAGCGCATGCGAACGCGCAGGGCCGCGTCCAAGTTGGACAAAGGCTCGTCAAACAGAAAGACCTG
This sequence comes from Brevundimonas nasdae, assembly GCF_019395145.1. Lineage (NCBI taxonomy): Bacteria > Pseudomonadati > Pseudomonadota > Alphaproteobacteria > Caulobacterales > Caulobacteraceae > Brevundimonas > Brevundimonas nasdae. Next base: position 916,885 of record NZ_CP080034.1, on the reverse strand, counting down.
GGGTTTTCGAACAATGGCGCGACCGATGGCGACACGCTGGCGCTGACCGCCAGACATGGCCTTGGGTTTGCGCTCCAGATAGTCAGTGATGCTAAGCGCCTCGGCCGCGGCACGAACGCGGCAATCAATTTCAGCCTTGTCAGTCTTGGCCAGTGTCAGGCCGAACGCCATGTTCTCGTACGCCGTCATGTGCGGATAAAGGGCGTAAGACTGAAATACCATGGCTATGCCGCGGTCAGACGGCGACAGGTCATTCACTACGCGATCGCCTATCGAAATCTGGCCTCCGGTCACCTCTTCCAGACCCGCAATTGTGCGCAACAGGGTGGATTTGCCGCAGCCCGAAGGCCCCACAAAGACGATGAACTCGCCGTCGGCAATATCCAGATCGACGCCTTTCAGAACTTCAACGGCGACGAACGCTTTCTTCACGCCGCTCAGACTGACGTTGGCCATGTTTCCCGCCTTCCCGGAGCATTTCTGCTTTCAATCACCGTAACCGGTTACAGAGATGGATCAATGATTGGACGACGCTTCGCTTTTGATCCAACGGGGCTGCTGAATATCGAGCGAAGACGACCAACCCGCCCATCCTTCATTTCAGTTTGATGGTCGCCGCCACGCCGAAATGATCAGAGGGATATTCGCCTTTGATCGGCACATCTCCGAAGATGCGAGCTTCCTCCGGTGCGAAGGAGGTCGTCTCCGCGAATATGTGATCGATGACGCGGTTCGGATGGCCTTTGGCCGGGTTCAAGGTCGTGACGGCGGAACTTCGAGGCAAGGCGCTGAAGAATCTGGGACCTGTCATTGTCGCCAACCCCGGATCCTGTTGGTCGGCGTTAAAGTCCCCCATTACGACCAAAGGCGTCACATCCTGCGGTAGCCAGTCGAGAAGGCTTGCGATCTGCTGCGCTCGAACCGGCCCGGCGTCATCCTGCCAGGCCAAGTGAGTCGCGACCACGTCAACGGGACGCCCCTGAACTTCCACACGAAGACGCAGGGCCGTGCGGAAATCGTCAAGTGGCTCCAGCTTGACCGAATCTTCAGCCAGAATCGGCAGCCGCGTCAGGAGTGCGTTGCCATAGCGTCGCGCGCCGCCTTTGGGATCGGTCGAGACAAAGGCGACGTGATAACCGCCCAGTTCGCGGGCCAACATCTGCGCCTGGTTCTCTAACCCGACGTCAGCATCCTCGAGAACTTCTTGCAGGGCTATGATATCGGCGTCCTGCGCCCTGAGCGCCGCGACCAGCAAGGGCCGACGTGCGTTCCAGTCACCCTGATTGTGCCAGATATTGAAGGTGACCAGCTTTAACGCCGCACAATCACGCTTGTCTGCACGCATGGAGGCGCAGCCAGCTAGCGGCAGGGCCGCCGCCATGCCCAACAGGACACGGCGGGACGTTACGCCTCGCGGTCTGAGATCAACCCCCATCAGCGACGGCGGTCGGGCCAACGAGGTGGAACGTCGACGTCACTCCCCCCTGGGCGTGCGGCGCGATCCAGACATCGAAAAGGCCGGGCTCGATTCGATAAGCCTCATCCGCACCGATGAAGCCAAGCTGGCGCGGATTCAAAGTGAAGGTCACCTTCTCCGTTTGACCGGGGCGCAGACTTATCCGCTTGAAATCCTTCAACAATCGTCCAGGCTGGGTCAAACTGGCCACTCGGTCGTGGATATAGAGCTGAACCAGTTCTTCGGCCTCACGCCGCCCTTGATTGGTGACGGAGGCGCTGACCGAGATGGAGCCTGCCCATGGAAGCTGGTTCGTCTCCATCTCGATCGGTCCATAGACGATGTCGCCGTAAGTCAGGCCGAAGCCAAAAGGATAGAGCGCGGTGTTGGGCGTCTCGCGATAGCGTGCTGTGAATTCTTGCTCCGCCAGGTCGGGATTGGCGGGGCGGCCGGTGTTCTTGCGATCATAGGAATAAGGCTGCTGACCCGACCTGTGCGGGAAACTGACAGGCAGACGCGCCGTGGGACTGTGATCGCCAAAGATTACATCCGCGACTGAGTGACCCATCTGCTCGCCCAGGAACCAGGTTACGACGATGGCCGGAGCATTCTTGATGCCGCCTTCCAGCGCTAGTCCTCGTCCGTTCCGCAGCAGGATGACGAACGGCTTGCCCGTAGCGGCGATCGCGTCAACGAGAGCCTGCTGGGCGGAGGGAACCACGATCTCGGTGCGCGACTGGGCCTCACCCGACATGCGTTGGCTTTCACCGATGGCCAGAACCACCACGTCCGCGGTGTTAGCGACCCGAACGGCCTCATCAATCCCACCCGGCAACGACGTCTCGACATCCGATCCGCGCGCCAGGCTTAGGCCCTGCGGATTGTTCATGGCAGCGCGGAAACCGGCCTCCAGCGACACACGGCGCTCCGGGTCGCCCCAGATCGTCCAAGGTCCCCAAACATTGTCCACATCGTCAGCAAAAGGACCGATCAGAGCGATCTTCTGGTTCTTGTCGAGCGGCAGCAGATTTCCCTGGTTTTTGAGCAAAACGACGGACTTTCGCCCGGCTTCGCGGGCCAGTTCAATATGTTTGCGCGCGCCGACAACCGCCTTTTCACGCTCCGGGTCCGTGCCGCGATAGGGATCATCGAACAGCCCCAAAGCCGCCTTGGTGGTCAGGACGCGACGGACCGCCTCGTCCAGCCGTCCCATGGACACCTCGCCAGACCGCACTAAGTCGGGCAGATGCTCCAGGTAGAGCCCCGACACCATCGACACGTCCACGCCCGCATTAAACGCGATGCGCGCGGCGTCGCGGCCGTCCTCGGCGAAACCGTGGGCGATCAGTTCCTGCTCGGACGTGTAGTCGGAGAGCACAAACCCTTCAAAACCCCATTCGCCGCGTAGGATCTCAGTCAGCAGCTTGTAATTGCCCGATGTCGGCACGCCATTCAGATCATTGAAAGCGCTCATGATCGACAGCGCGCCTGCGTCAACCGAAGCTTTGAATGGAGGCAAGAAGACGCCACGCAGCGTCTGCTCGCTCATGTCCGTCGTATTGTAGTCCACCCCACCAAGAGCGGCGGAATAGGCGGCCATATGCTTGGCTGTGGCCAGGACGGCGTCGCGGTCGTCCAATCCCTTTTCACCCTGGAAGCCGCGCACGCGAGCGGCGGCCAACAGGTTGTTCAACAGCACATCCTCGCCCGCGCCCTCAACGTTTCGGCCCCATCGCTGGTCGCGCGCAACGTCCACCATCGGCGCATATGTCTGGTGCACGGCGGACGCCGCCGTCTCAATCGCAGCCGCTCGCGCGGTGCGGTAGGCCAGATCAGTGTCGAAAGCTGCTGCCTCAGCCAGAGGCACAGGAAATATGGTCGAAAGACCATGGATCACGTCTGCCGCGAACAGCAGCGGGATCTTCAGACGGGTTTCCTCCATGGCGACGCGCTGGATGCGTCGTCCCGCCTCAGCGCCGATGCCGTTGAACAGCGCCCCGACCTTGCCCTCACGGATCAGGGCGGTGACGCGTGCGGGACTGCCTGTACCGTCCAGGGGATTCACGGCCTTGGGCATCCAACGGAAAGGATCGGCCAGCAGATTCACTTGGCCCGCCTTTTCCTCGATCGTCATCGCCGCGATCAGATCTTCGATCCTCTGGCGGTGGCGCTGCACGGCGTTCGTGGTTTTGGCGGAAGCAGGCATAGGGAAGGCTCCGGCGCCCATCAGGGCCAGAAGGCCCAGGCCAGAAAGGAAATTTCTACGAGAAGCCGCAGTCCTGAGGGGTCGCGTCTGTAGCATGGCGCTCCGAAGATCTGAGACAAGGCAGCCAGAGGCCTACCCCTCCGTCCTGCCCCTGTTCAACCCCTCGGCCCCATGTAAATCGTTTCAAACCAGATCGTGGTTGGGGGGGGGATCTCGAAACACAATATTTTTGCTCCGATCATTTTGCATCGATATCCCATCAGACGAATGGAATGTTCGCTCTTATGAGCTGCACTAGATGGGTGCGTTCCAGATCACTAATCGAAGCCGCGTACGCTTTCGTAGGCGAGGTGTGCAGTAACTATTCCCAAAAACCGAATGGGCGTTTGCTGCCAGTAGTCTCTTGGCCGGTCATGATACGGGCAAACCTAGCTGTGTCGCAGATGCAGGTCTGGATCGAAACGCATCACCGCACGAGATCGAACACACAACCGCGACTTGGCTGATGCACAGGGGGTGTCGATCCATGGACGGCGGCAGGTTTCTTGGGCATGTCTGTCGTCGCGCTGCTGGAGCACTACGGCAACCTGCGTCCGGACTATCAAGAGTGTGCTCTACGCGGCTTTGGCAAAGCCAAATACGGGGACCAAAACGGGGACCAAACGCATCGGCCGCCCCTGAAACCCCCGGAAACCTTGGTAGGCGGCGACGGGTTCGAACCGCCGACCCTCTCGGTGTAAACGAGATGCTCTGACCAGCTGAGCTAGCCGCCCTGAAAGAGAAGCAGGGCTTATGCCTGCGACAGGCGGATGGTTCAAGCCGATTCGAGCCCCCTCCCCGCACGAAAAAGCCGCCGACAGTGATGTCGGCGGCATTCTCATTCAGTCATATCAATGGCTGACGGCGGCAGCCGGTCCTTCGACCGCCGGGACCGGAGCCGGAAGCGGCTCGGAAGCCTCGTCCCACTCCACCGGCGTAAGCGTGCCGGTCAACGCCCACTTCAGCGCCTCGTCCGCCGTGGAGATCGGCACGATCTCGAGCGCCGACTTCACATTATCCGGCACATCGGCCAGGTCCTTCTCGTTCTCCTGCGGGATCAGCACGGTCTTCACGCCGGAGCGCAGGGCCGCGAGCAGCTTCTCCTTCAGGCCGCCGATGGCGGTGACGCGTCCGCGCAGGGTGATTTCGCCGGTCATGGCGATGTCCTTGCGGATCGGGATGCCGGTCAGGACCGAGACCATGGCCACGGTCATGGCGACGCCGGCGGAGGGACCGTCCTTGGGCGTGGCGCCGTCCGGCACGTGGACGTGGATGTCGGTCTTCTCAAAGACCGGCGGCTTGACGCCGAAGGCCAGCGAGCGAGCGCGGACGTAGGACGCCGCCGCCGAGATCGATTCCTTCATGACCTCTTTCAGATTGCCGGTGACGGTCATGCGACCGCGGCCTGGCATCTTGATGGCTTCGATCGTCAATATGTCGCCGCCGAACTCGGTCCAGGCCAGACCGGTGACGATGCCGACCTGATCCTCTTCATCCGTCTCGCCGTAGCGGAACTTCTTCACGCCTGCGTAGTCGGCCAGCTTGGCCTCATCGACAGTGATCGACTTGGCGCCGGTCTTGGCCATTTCGCGAACGGCCTTGCGGGCCAATCCGCCCAGGGCGCGTTCAAGCGAACGAACCCCGGCCTCGCGGGTGTAATAGCGGATCAGGTCGCGGATGGTGTCTTCCGGCACGATCAGTTCGCCGTCTTTCAGGCCGTGGTCCGCCAACTGCTTGGGCAGGACGTGGCGCTTGGCGATCTCGACCTTTTCGTCCTCGGTGTAGCCAGAGACGCGGATGATCTCCATCCGATCCATCAGCGGCTGCGGCATGTTCAGGCTGTTCGCCGTCGTCACGAACATGACCTGGGACAGGTCGTAGTCCACTTCCAGATAATGGTCGCCGAAGGTCGAATTCTGTGCGGGATCCAGCACCTCCAGCAGAGCCGAGGACGGATCGCCGCGCCAGTCGGCGCCCAGCTTGTCGATTTCATCCAGCAGGACGAAGGCGTTGGTCGTCTTGGCCTTCTTCATCGACTGGATGATCTTGCCAGGCATGGAGCCGATGTAGGTCCGGCGGTGACCGCGGATCTCGGACTCATCTCTAACGCCGCCCAGCGACATGCGGACATATTCACGCCCCGTCGCCTTGGCGATGGACTTGGCCAGCGAGGTCTTGCCGACGCCGGGAGGGCCGACGAGGCACAGAATCGGGCCTTTCAGACTGCCGGTGCGGGCCTGAACAGCCAGATACTCGATGATCCGTTCCTTGACCTTCTCCAGACCGAAGTGATCCTCTTCAAGGATGTCCTCGGCCTTGGCCAGGTCGATCGGCTTCTGCTTGGCCTTGCCCCACGGCACGGACAGCAGCCAGTCGAGATAGTTGCGGACCACGGTCGATTCCGCCGACATCGGCGACATGTTGCGCAGCTTCTTGACCTCGGCCTCGGCCTTGGTGCGAGCTTCTTTGGACAGGCGCGTCTTACGGATGCGCTTCTCCAGGTCCATGATCTCGTCACGGGCGTCGTCGGTCTCGCCCAGCTCGCGCTGGATCGCCTTCATCTGCTCGTTGAGATAATATTCGCGCTGGGTCTTCTCCATCTGGCGCTTCACGCGCGAGCGGATCTTCTTCTCGACCTGCAGGACCGAGATTTCACCCTCCATCAGGCCATAAACCTTCTCCAGCCGCTTGGGCACGTCGAAGGTTTCCAGCAGGCCCTGCTTGTCGGCGATCTTGACCGACAGGTGGGCGGCGACCGAATCCGCCAGCTTGGAGGCGTCGGTGATCTGGGGGATGGAGCTGAGGGCCTCGGGCGGGACCTTCTTGTTCAGCTTCACATAGGATTCGAACTGCTCGACCACGGCGCGCAGCATGGCCTCAGCCTGGGAGGTTTCGCCCGGCTCATCCTCGATCTCGACGGCCTCGGCCTCGAAATACTCTTCACGGTCGGTGAAGCGGGTCAGACGCGCACGGCCCTTGCCCTCGACCAGCACCTTGACGGTGCCGTCGGGCAGTTTCAGCAGCTGCAGCACCGAGGCCAGCACGCCGATGGGATAGATGGCGTCGGGCGACGGATCGTCGTCGACGGAATTCTTCTGGGTGGCCAGCAGGATCTGCTTTTCGCCCTTCATGATTTCGTCGAGCGCCTTCACGGACTTTTCGCGGCCAACGAAGAGCGGCACGACCATGTGCGGAAAGACGACGATGTCTCTCAACGGCAGGACGGGCAGTGTCACGGAGCCAGTGCTCTGGGTATCAGTCATGATGCATACTCCTGGGCCATTGATGATCTCCGGCCCGCCGCCACGGTCGCCCGGGCAAGAGGCCCGACCAGCGCGTGACGACCCGTCGATTCCGACGGCGTTCGAATGAGTATGTGGTTTGTGCGCGACGTGGTTCAAGCGCAACCGCGCAACAGCCCACATCTGTGTGCTGCATTGCCGCAAAATCAGCGGTTCTGTGCGCGGTGCGCGGTGCGCGGGCGGCTTATGCAGCCGGGCGGGACGGAAAACCCCTTGTCTGGAGGGGCTTCAGTCCGCAGGCGCCTGAAGCCGCGCCTCGCGAATCCGCTTCCGCTCGTCAGTCTCGGCGATTTTTTCTAAAAGGTTGGCGTCGAGACGTGCGTGATTGCCGATCAGCTCGGCGCGCAGCAGTCGCTTCCTCTCACTTCGTCATCCTTGGGCTTGTCCCAAGGATGACGGTTTGGGGTGTGTGTTGCTTTCTTTCGTCATTCCGGGCGTAGGGCCGCTTGGCCTAAAGACCCGGATCCGAAGGGGGGCGAAGTCGCCGCGCCCCATGAAAAAGGCCGGTGCAGTCGCCTGCACCGGCCTTTCGCATCTCAGTCTTCCGCCCGATCAGGCGGCGCCGTCAGCCTTTTTCTTGGAGGCTTCCGAATAGATCAGCAGGGGCTGGGCCTTGCCGTCGATGACTTCGGCATTGACCACGACCTCTTCGACGCCTTCGAAGGTCGGCAGTTCGAACATGGTCTCCAGCAGGATGCCTTCCAGGATCGAACGCAGACCGCGCGCGCCGGTCTTGCGGGTGATGGCCTTCTTGGCGACGGCGATCAGAGCGTCGTCGGTGAAAGTCAGTTCGACATTCTCCATTTCGAACAGACGCTTGTACTGTTTGACCAGGGCGTTCTTCGGCTCGGTCAGGATGGTGACCAGGGCCGCCTCGTCCAGATCCTCCAGCGTCGCCAGGACCGGCAGACGGCCGATGAACTCGGGAATCAGGCCGAAACGCATCAGGTCGTCAGGCTCGACATTCTTGAGGATGTCGCCCGTGCGGCGTTCGTCGATTTCCTTGACCTTGGCGCCGAAGCCGATGGAGGCCCCCTCGCCGCGCGCCGAGATCACCTTCTCCAGACCCGCGAAGGCGCCGCCGACGATGAACAGGATGTTGGCGGTGTCGACCTGCAGGAACTCCTGCTGCGGGTGCTTGCGGCCGCCCTGCGGCGGCACGGAGGCGACGGTGCCTTCCATGATCTTCAGCAGAGCCTGCTGCACGCCCTCGCCCGAGACATCGCGGGTGATCGAGGGGTTGTCGGACTTGCGCGAAATCTTGTCGATTTCGTCGATATAGACGATGCCGCGCTGGGCCCGTTCGACATTGTAGTCGGAGGCCTGAAGCAGCTTCAGGATGATGTTCTCGACATCTTCGCCGACATAACCGGCTTCGGTCAGGGTCGTGGCGTCAGCCATGGTGAAGGGCACGTCGATGATGCGCGCCAGCGTCTGGGCCAGCAGCGTCTTGCCCGAGCCGGTCGGCCCGATCAGCATGATGTTCGACTTGGCCAGTTCGACGTCGTTATTCTTCGTCGCGTGGTTCAGGCGCTTGTAATGGTTGTGGACGGCGACCGAGAGCACCTTCTTGGCGTGCGACTGGCCGATGACGTAATCGTCCAGGACGTCGCGAATCTCTTTCGGCGTCGGAACCCCGTCAGAGGTCTTCTTGAAGCCGATCTTGTGCTCTTCGCGGATGATGTCCATGCAGAGTTCGACGCATTCATCGCAGATGAACACGGTCGGGCCTGCGATGAGTTTACGCACCTCATGCTGGCTCTTTCCGCAGAACGAGCAGTAGAGGGTGCTTTTGGCGTCAGAGCCGGCTGCTTTGGTCATAGACCCTTATCTCACTCCCGCGGCGCGGACCGAAATGGCCCGAAACGCGCTTCCCTCACATTGATTCCAGCACTCTGGACGCGAAGGTCTTCAAAAAATGACAATCACCCATCCATCGTTCCGCGACAACCCCGAAGGCAGGAGGGAAATGTTGCAGCGCGTGGATCGGTCAGTCTCGCTGGGGATCAAGGCGAATGTCTGACATGGGCAGCGTGCAAGATTTTCGCCAGTCCGTCAGCGAAGGACAGCCTATCGTGGCGTTCGATTTCGACGGCACCCTGACGATTCGCGACAGTTTCACCGAATTCCTGCGCTGGCGTGCGGGTCCGGGCGGCTGGATGCTGGGGCTGGTCAGGCTGGCGCCCGCCGTGGCGGCCTATGCGCGGGATCGTGACCGGGGACGGATCAAGGCCGCCTCGGTGCGCGAGTTTCTGCTGGGCGTTGACCGCGCCACGCTGGAGGCCGACGCCGCCCGCTTCGCCGACCAGATCTGGCCCCGTTTCATGCGGCCGGATGCGATGAAGACGTGGAATGAGTGGGGCGAACGCGGCGCTCATCGCGTGATCGTGACCGCCTCCCCCACCTCAACTGTCGCCCCTTTCGCCCGCAAACTGGGCGCCGAGGCCCTTCTGGGCACCGAGTTCGTGTTTGACGCCGACGACCGGATAACGGGCGAGTTCGCCGGTCCCAACTGCCGCGCCGAGGAGAAGGTGCGCCGCCTGAAGGCCGCCTATGGACAGGACATGGTGCTGACCGCCGCCTATGGCGACACCTCGGGCGACACCGAAATGCTGGCCATGGCGCAGGAGCCGGGCTTCAGGGTCTTCACCCAGAAACCCTGAACGATCAGCGCCCGTCGGCATCCACGTCGAAGACGACGGGCTTGCCGCGCGAGGCCGGGTTCCAGCCCGCCTCGATGGCGGCGGTGACGGCGTTGCGGACAGCGTCGACATTGACCCGCTGCTTCTCCACGTCCGGGCGGCCATTGGCGCGCAGGGGCATGGGGAATTGGACGATGGCTTCGCGCTTGTAGTCCTGGTGGCGCAGGGACACGGCCATGCCGTCCCAGGCGCCGCCGCCCTTGGGCTGGGGCTGGCGGCGAAGCTCCCACTCGTAGTTTTCGCCATCGACTTCGACGACGCCGCTCTGATCTCTCGTGAACTGCATGGCCGCCTGATAGCACACAAAGAAAAAGGCGCACCGGGCTGGCGCGCCTTTTCCGTTCAATGATCGAACCGGATCAGTTTCCGGGCGTCTTCACGCCGTCGGCGTCAGCCTGTTCGCGGCGATCATAGACGTGGTCGACGATTCCCCAGGCCTTGGCTTCTTCCGCCGACATGAAGTGGTCGCGGTCCAGCGTCTTTTCGACTTCCTCATAGGTCCGGCCCGTGTGGTGGACGTAGATCTCGTTGAGGCGCTTCTTGGTGTAGCGGATGTCGGCGGCGTGCAGTTCGATGTCCGAAGCCTGGCCCCGGAAACCGCCCGAGGGCTGGTGCACCATGACGCGGGCGTTCGGCAGGGCGATGCGCTGCCCCGCCTCACCGGCCGTCAGAATCAGCGAGCCGGCAGAAGCGGCCATGCCCATGACCACGGTCGAAACCGGGCTCTTGATGTATTGCATGGTGTCGTAGATCGCGAGCGCCGAGGTCACCTGACCGCCGGGGCTGTTGATGTACATGCTGATTTCCTTCTTCGGGTTTTCCGATTCCAGGAACAGCAGTTGGGCGCAGATCAGCGACGCCATGCCGTCTTCGAACGGACCGGTCAGGAAGATGATCCGCTCACGCAGCAGGCGCGAGAAGATGTCGAAGGAGCGCTCGCCGCGGCTGGATTGCTCCACCACCATCGGCACCAGGTTCATATTCATCAGTTCGATCGGATCGCGCATGAAGGCCTTTTCGATGTTCCGCCGCCCTTAGCAGTCGAGAGCAGCCAATTCTGTTTCCAGCATATCGCGTTCAGCCGGACCGGATGCAAGCACCCCGCCCACTTTGAATGAGCAGCCCTAGTCAACTGGTTGGGCACGACGGCGATTCCTTTCGAGTTCATTCGCCACAGCCGCCTCCTGGGCATGGGCCGTGGGACGATCCGCCTCAGCCTGATAGAGGGCCTTCAAATAGGCGAGATCCCAATCGCTCATTCCGGCCAGGCCGTCGGGCTCTCCGAAGAGATTCAGTATGGTGTTCTGGCCAGAGTAGTCGGCGCGAGGGTCAACCTGAGCTAGAACGACCATTGCGGTGTAATCAATCAGGGCAGGCAGAAGCACGTTTCCAACTTTGGACATGTCGATCACCACGGTTGCCGAATAGAGATCGTACCGCAGCGGCGAATGCAGCCGACTGACGTTTCGACTACTGATCCGGGGCGGAGGACTTCCACCAATTCGGGCCGCCAGCTTGCCTGTATCAGCCGAAACCGGCAGAGAGACATGCCACCAACGAACGGCAGCGTCGCTCGTACGGAACCGTTGCAGAGCGTTCAGGCCCATGTTGGTGTTGTCGATCGGCGGCCTGAACCGCGTCCTCCAACCTTCGACCAAGGCTTCGGCAGTCGCCGCTCCGTTGTCCGTGCCGATGACAAGCACGTTGGACGTGCAACCTGGCTCGCTCACCGTTATGCCAAGATCGCGCGCGATATCGCCAATGCGGTCCGCCATCATCTGCCCGTAAGGCGGGCTCAGATTGGCCACGCTTACACAAAGCGGTGTGTTCCAACGGCCGAGTCGGGCCCCCGCAGGTGCAACGGCGATCGTGTCCACAAACTGTCGTGCCGCATCGCGCAGCCTGCGCCCTTCGACAGAGACGTCATCCAGTTCAATTGGCGCCGGCGCTGTCTGTGGCGCATCCCCAATTTGGCCCGAGCCAGAAAGAGCGAGCGCTAAAGCGGCCACTGCAAGGGTCATCTTCGGCTCACACTAATAAACAGCCAGAAAAAAGGGGCCCGCACAGCGGACCCCTTTTACACTCGCAGGCAGAGAGCGCCTCTACCAGTTACGAACAGGTAATCTCAAAAGATTACGCCTCTTCGTCGTCTTCCTTGAGCAGTTCTTCCTTGGTGATCGGCTTGTCGGTGACGTCGGCGACGCCGACGATCAGGTCGACGACCTTCTCTTCGTAGATTGGCGCGCGCATCTGGGCGGCGGCGTTCGGGTTCTGGCGGTAGAAGTTCAGGACGGCCTGTTCCTGGCCCGGATAGTTGCGGGCTTCCTGCAGGATGGCGGCGTTCAACTCCTGGTCGGTGACCTGAACGTTGTTGGCGCGGCCGATTTCAGCCAGCACCAGACCCAGGCGCACGCGGCGCTCGGCGATCTTCTTGTACTCGGCCTTCAGGTCTTCGTCGGACTTGGCGGCGTCTTCTTCCGGCAGACGGCCAGCGGCCTTGTCGGCCTCGACCTGTTGCCAGATGCCGTCGAACTCGGCTTCCACCATCTTCGGCGGCAGCGGGAAGTCGTGGGCTTCGTCCAGTTGGTCCAGCAGGGCGCGCTTCAGCTTGAAGCGGGCGGCGCCGGCGTATTGCTGGTTCAGGTTCTGGCTCAGCAGCTCCTTCAGCTTGTCCAGCGATTCCAGACCGATGCGGGTGGCGAACTCGTCGTCGATCTTGGCTTCGGCTTCAGCCTTGATGGCCTTCACCTTGATGTCGAAGGTGGCCAGTTTGCCGGCCAGATTGGCGGCCTGGTAGTTCTCGGGGAAGGTGACCTCGATGGTCTTTTCCTCGCCGACCTTGGCGCCCGTCAGCTGCTCTTCGAAGCCGGGGATGAAGCGGCCCGAGCCGATCACCAGGTCAGCGTCTTCAGCAGCGCCGCCTTCGAAAGGCTCGCCGTCCAGCTTGCCCAGGAAGTCGATCGTCAGCTGGTCGCCTTCGGCGGCCTTGACGGTCTTGCCCTTCTTGTCTTCGTAGGTCTTGGCCTGACCGGCCAGTTCCGTCAGGGCTTCGTCCAGATCGGCGTCCGACGCTTCATAGGTCGGGCGTTCCAGCTTCAGCGTCTTGGGATCGACCGGGGTGAAGTCGGGCATGACTTCCAGCGACATTTCATAGGCCAGGTCTTCCTCGCCCTTGATGACCTTGTCCATGTCGGACGTCAGCTTCATCTCGGCGGGCGCGGCCGGACGGATCTTGGCTTCGTCCAGGGCCTTCTGGCTGGTTTCGTTCAGCTCGGCGTTGATGATTTCGCCCATGAACTCACGGCCGAAGGTCTTCTTGACGTGCGCGACCGGCACCTTGCCCGGACGGAAACCCTTCAGCTTCACTTGCGGGGCGACTTCCTTGACGCGGGCTTCGAGCTTCTCGTTCAGCTCCGCGACGGGAATGGTCACCGCGATCACGCGGCTGAGGCCTTCGTTCGACTTTTCGACGACTTGCATGGTCGGGATTCTGACGCTCTGTGGCGCGTGAACCTCGGAGGGCCCAGCGCGGAATGGATAAAGCAAGAAGGCCGCCCCTGTCAGGAGCGGCGCCTCGAAGCCCGCCCTTATGTCGAGAAGGGCCGAAAAGGTCAACGCGGGCGTGTCCATTCGACGGTTTCAAGGGCCGCTCAGCCTCGCTATCTAGAGGAAATGAGCCAGTCAGCCTCCCCTATCGGCGTCTTTGTCACGCCCGTTACGCCGCTTCAGCAGAACTGCACCACCGTCTGGTGCACCGCCACGAACAAGGCGGCGGTCATTGATCCGGGCGGTTCGGTGGATGCGATTCTGGCCGAGGTCGAACGGCGCGGCCTGACGCTGGACCAGATATGGATCACCCACGGGCATCTGGATCACGCAGGCGGGGCGGCGGAGATGCAGGAGAAGTCCGGCGTTCAGATCACTGGCCCGCAAAAGGCCGACCAGTTCTGGATCGACCGAATCGTCGAGAGCGGTCGGATGTACGGCCTGCCCGACGCCCGTCCCTTCACGCCCGACCGCTGGCTGGAGGACGGCGACACCGTGTCGCTGGGCCAGACGACATGGGAGGTGCGCCATTGTCCGGGTCATACGCCGGGTCATGTCATCTTCTTCAACCGGGCGGCGCGCTTCGCCCAGGTCGGGGACGTGCTGTTCCAGGGGTCGGTCGGACGCACCGACTTCCCGATGAGCGACCCGCCCGCCCTGATCCGCGCCATCGTCGAGAAGCTGTGGCCGCTGGGCGACGACGTGACCTTTGTTCCGGGGCATGGGCCGATATCAACCTTCGGGCAGGAGCGCCGGACCAACCCCTATGTGTCCGACGCCGCCCTGCAGCGGGCGCCGATCCAGCGCCCGGCGTCGGGCCCGGCCTAACGGCTCAGCAGAAGGCCGATGATGACGCCGATGCCTGCGGCGTAAAGGACCGACTTGATCGGGGCGTCACGGATGGAGTCGATCGCCTCTTCGGCGCGCTCGACGGCCTTGTCACGCACATGGCCGACGTCCTCACGCACCGCCTGACGCAAAGATGAGACCGTGCGATCCGCACCATCCTTGGCGCTGGCGATGATGTCGTCAGCCTGGCGGCCGAGCTTGTGGGTCAGGTCTTCGCCCTCTGTGACGATGTCATCGACGGCTGATGAAACGGGGGTCTTGGCCATGATCTTCTCCAGTTCTGTCGATCAACCCAGGGCGCGTCGCGAAGGTTCCCCGAAACATGGGACTGAACATCGCGCACATGGGCGCGTTCTCTCCCTGCAGAAGGAGAGTCCCCATGACCGACGTGCCCCCCGAAATACAGCCCGAAAATCCAGAGCCGGAAATACAGCCGGAGATCCAGCCGGACCCCGCCCCGGCTCCGGAAATCGACCCGTCAGGCGCGCCCGATGAACTGCCGCCATTAACACCCGGCGAAATCACAAGGTGATGTGGTCGGATTTTGAACGACGCCAAGTTCACAGCGCGCAGTGCTCAGACCTCGGATAGTAAAAACGCTGTTCGATACGGAACCGTCACCGCTGCACCGGGTTGTTTGCGCAAGCGGAACGGCAACACCTGAAAGGACCCAAAATGGAAAGCCAGCCCACTCGACCCTCAGGCGTTTCCAAAAGAGGATTCGCCTCTATGGATCCCGAACGCCAACGTGAAATCGCCCGTAAGGGTGGAGCAAGCGTGCCCAGCGAGAAGCGCAGTTTCTCTCAGGACCGCGGTCTTGCGGCTCAGGCCGGAAGAAAAGGCGGCGAGGCATCTCACGGCGCCAAGAAGGATGACCAGCCCGAATAGGGCGATCATTGTAATCACACGATAAAGGGCGGCGAACCGAATGGTTCGCCGCCCTTTTCCTTTGCCGATTCGGACGCCAGAATCAGGCGCCAAGCACCGCCAGGGCGACACTGGGCGCAGGCGACACGTCAAAATGCACCAGCCGCCAGCCGGAGGCGGCCGCCATGCTGGCGACAGAGGCTTCAGTGAACTTGCGCGAGCTTTCGGTGTGGATTGTCTCCCCCGCAGCAAAGTCAAAGCGGCGCGTGCCGATGTGGACCGTCATGGGTTCGGCGGCTTCCAGATGCATCTCCATCTGGGCCTTGTCGCTGTTCCACACCGCGCGGTGCACGAAGGCGTTCAGGTCGAAATCGGCGTCCAGCTCCGCATTGGCGCGGACCAGCAGATTGCGGTTGAACGCGGCGGTCACGCCCTGGGCGTCGTCATAGGCGGCGACCAGGGCTTCAGCCTCCTTGACCAGATCGACGCCCAGAATGAACAGCGCCCCCTCGCCCAGCATCCGGCGCGCGGCGGTCAGGAAACGCTCGGCGTCGGCGGGCTGAAGATTGCCGATGGTCGATCCGGGGAAGAAGCCGATGCGACGGCCCGTCGGCAGATCATCCGGCAAGAGTGCCAGATGCTCGAAATCACCCAGCACGGGGCGGACGCGCAGTTTGGGATAGTCGGCCTTCAGGCGCGCCACCGCGTCCAGCAGGGCCGCCTCGCTGATGTCCAGCGGAACATAGGCGCCCAGGTCCGGCGCGGCGTCCAGCAGGATGCGGGTCTTCTCGCTGGCGCCCGATCCGAACTCGACCAGCACGGCGTCAGGGCCGAAATCGGCGGTCAGGGCGGCGGCGCGATCGCGCAACAGAGCCGTCTCCTGCCGGGTCGGATAATATTCCGGCAGGGTGGTGATGACCTCGAACAGGCGCGAACCCTCAGCGTCGTAGAACCATTTGGGCGGGACCGCCTTCTGATCCCTCGACAGGCCCTCAACCAGATCATGCCGGAAGGCGGCGGTCTGGGCGTCTTCGGTGTCGCCGCTACGCCGGCGCGGCGCGTCTTCAGCCAGTCTCAAGCCCATGAACGCCCACCTCTGCTGGGGGTAATAGAAGTTCCGATAGGTCGTGCGGGCATGGCCCGGCGGCGTGGCGAAGGCCCCGCCGCGGAGCACATTCTGATTGGCCATGAACTTGCCGTTGTACTCGGCGGCCGTTCCGGGCGTCGGCCGGAAACCGGGGTATGGGGCATAGGCGCTGGAGGTCCACTGCCACACCTCGCCCGACAGGTTGGAGAAGGCTTCGGGATCGGCGGTCGCCGCGTGCTCCCACTCGGCTTCGGTCGGCAGGCGCTTGCCCACCCAGTGGGCGTAGGCGTCGGCCTCATACAGGCTGATGTGCCGCACCGGGGCGGACGGATCGACCGGATGACGCCCGGTCAGGGACAGGGTCGTCCAGCCGTTCTGGTCGCGACGCCAGTAAAGGGGGGCGGTCCAGCCCTCAGTCTGCACCGTGGCCCAGCCGTCGGCCAGCCACAGGTCGGCCTGCTGATAACCGCCGTCATCGATGAAGGCGATCCATTCGGCGTTGGTGACCAGATCATTGGCCAGGGCGAAGGGCTCCAGCCAGACCTTGTGACGCGGCCCCTCGTTGTCAAAGGCGAAACCGGCCCCATCGTGACCGATGGAGACCAGGCCGCCGTCGAACAGAGTCATTCCGCCCCTGGCCGGTTCCAGCGGACGTGCGCGCGGCTCACTCCCATAGGCGGCCGGGTCCAGCGGGGAACAGGACATCAGGTGCAGCAGGTCCATCAGGAACAGCTCCTGATGCTGCTGGTCGTGGTTCAGGCCCAGTTCGAACAGATAGTGCGACAGGCCTTCGGGCGGCCCCTTGGCCAGCCAGCGGATCATGCGGCGGTCGATCTCGCGCCGATAGGTCAGCACCTCCTCGACCGAGGGGCGGGTCAGGAGGCCGCGTTTATCGCGCGCCACGCGCTGGCCCAGGGCCTCATAATAGGAGTTGAACAGCTGTTGGAAGCGCGGATCGACAGGCTGATAACCCGGCTCGTTGGCCAGGATCATGGCCTCGAAGAACCAGCTGGTGTGACCCAGGTGCCATTTGCCAGGGCTGGCCTCGGGCATGGACTGGGCGGCGAGATCTTCGACCGAGAGGCCCGCCGCAAGCGCAGGCATGGCCCCTCGGACCTGACGGAAACGCGCGCCCGCCGCACCCGCCAACGCCATCGGCTGCAGGCGGGCGTTGATGTCAGATTCACCGTCCAAGGACGGTCCCCTGACCCTGACCGGGCGTGTGGTCGTTCATGCAGACCGAACGTCACGCCAAGGTCAGGGTTCCCGATAAGGCCGGGCGCGGGCCAGGATCAGCGAACCGGCTTGCCCCCGTGCTTGGCGTATTCCAGACGGGCGATGGTGCGGTTGTGCACCTCGTCCGGGCCGTCGGCGATGCGCAGGGTGCGCACGCCTGCGTACAGTTCAGCCAGGGGCGTATCGCCTGAAACACCCGCGCCGCCGAAGGCCTGGATGGCGTCGTCGATGACCTGAAGCGCCATCCTGGGCGCGGCGACCTTGATCTGGGCGATTTCGGAACGAGCGTTCTTGGCGCCCGCCTCGTCCATCATCCAGGCGGCCTTCAGCACCAGCAGGCGGCACATCTCGATATTGGTGCGGGCGTCGGCGACGCGCTGCTCCCACACCGAATGTTCGGCCAGCTGCTTGCGGAAGGCGGTGCGGTTCAGAAGGCGCGTAACCATCAGCTCCAGCGCCCGTTCGGCGGCGCCGATCACGCGCATGCAGTGGTGGATGCGGCCAGGGCCAAGGCGGCCTTGAGCAATCTCGAAGCCTCGGCCCTCGCCCGCGATCAGATTCTCGACGGGCACACGGACATTCTCCAGCACCACCTCGGCATGACCGATGGGCTTTTCGTCATAGCCGAACACCGACAGCATCCGCTCGACGCGGAAACCGGGGGTGTCGACGGGCACGATGACCTGCGACTGCTGGGCGTGGGTCGCGGCCTCGAAATCGGTCTTCCCCATGACGATGGTCATCGCGATGTTCGGGTGGGCCATGTTGGTCGACCACCACTTGCGGCCGTTGATGACGTAATGGTCGCCGTCCCGCTCGATCCGGGTCTGGATGTTGGTGGCGTCGGACGAGGCGACCTCTGGCTCGGTCATCAGGAAGGCGGAGCGGATTTCACCGGCCATCAGCGGCTTCAGCCAGCGCTCCTGCTGGGCCGCGTCGCCGTACATGTGCAGCACTTCCATATTGCCGGTGTCGGGGGCGTTGCAGTTGAACACCTCCGCCGACCACAGGTGGCGGCCCATCAGTTCCGCCAGCGGCGCATATTCCAGATTGGTCAGGCCCGCGCCGTGTTCGCCGGGCAGGAACATGTTCCACAGACCGGCCTCGCGCGCTGCGGCCTTCATGGATTCCATGGCGGGCGGCTGGCGGGTGGCGTCCTCGCGCACCTGAGCGAAATACTCGGCCTCACGCGGGATGACCTGCTCATCGAGGAAGCGACGGACGCGGGCGTGCCAGTCCAGCGCGCGGTCGGAATGTTTGAAGTCCATGTCGTTTCCTCGTTTAGGCAAATCGCGCCTCTGGCGGGCGCTGACATGAAAACGGCGCGGCTCCGAATGGGGCCGCGCCGTCGTCCTGGTGGCGGTCAGCCGCGCATCAGCGCTTCAGCAGAGCCGGCAGCTTCTGGGCGATCATCATGTCGCCAGCGATCTTCAGCTTGCCTTGCATGAAGGCCATCATGCCGTCCAGGCGGCCTTCCGACAGGGCGACGAAGTCGTCCCAGCTGATGGTCACGGTGGCGTCGGCGGGCTTGTCTTCGTTGGTGACGGTGTTCGGCACCGAGGCGCCGTCGATGTAGATCTTGCCAGCGTCGCCGAGGTCGAGCTTGACGGTCTTGCCCAGACCGGAGTTCTCGCCGACGGCTTCGCGGATTTTGTCGGTGGCGGTTGCGATATCAGACATTGGGGCGTCTCCCTTGGACGTTTGGAACACACGCCGTAGACCGCATCGGCGGGGGCGCCAAGATCACCTTGGGTAAAGCTCGGGTCACTTCTGCTTGGGCGAGCCCGACCAAAGGGCGGCGGCGCCCAGCGCGCCCATGAAGAAGACAAAGGCCGCAACAATGGCGGCGACAACGGGAATGGCGTCTGCTGGCATCGGAAATCTCCTTTGCCGCATCGTCCGTCGGTCAGACGACGAACGCCTTGATCCGGATCAAACCGCGTTTTTTTCCGAATGAGAATTCGATGGCGCGGTCAGATCCCCCGTCGACACCGCCCTGTGCTCCTGTCCCCAGGTCGCGAAGGCGAAGATCACGGCTTCCAGCTTTCGGCCTGACGGCGTCAGCGCATATTTCCGAAAGCGCGGCGCGGACACCACCTCGTTTTCACGCGCGATGACGCCGTTGACCTCCAGCTCGCGCAGTTCACGCGACAGCATCCGGGGCGTGATGGCGTCCAGCAGGCGCTCCATCTCCGCGAAGCCCTTGGGGCCGCTCAACAGAGTGCAGACGATAGCCAGCTTCCATTTGCCGCTGACCACATTCAGCGCATCCTTGATCGCCAGAACAAAGGCCTTCTTGCACAGGTCGTCGACCTGATCTTCGTCAGCGTCGCCGTTCAGAGCGTGGCTCATCATGTCTCCGGTCAAGCTTAGGCTTGAGGTTGCTATACAGTTTGACAGTTTCAAGCCCCTGTCACCGCCCTAACTAGCGGCAAGATCTTAGCGACGACAGGAGCGTGTTTTGATTTTAGTCGCCGGAGCGACAGGCAACCTTGGTCGCGAGGTCATGAAACACCTGACCGGATATGGAGCCGATCATGAGGTCAGCATCCTGGCGCGCGACACCGCCAAGGCGGAACACTACGCCCGACTAGGCATCCCGGTCCGTATCGCGGACTACGACCAGCCCGACACCCTGCCGCAAGCCTTCGCCGGGGTCAGCAAGCTGCTGCTGATCTCGACCATGTCGATGAACCGCGCCGAACAGCAGAAACGCGTGGTGGATGCCGCCGTCGCCGCCGGGGTCGGCCACATTCTCTATACGGGACTGGCGATCCGCGACATCGAGACCTCGGCCGTGCGCGATCTGATGATCAGTCACTTCGAAACGGAGAACCACATCCGGAACAGCGGTGTCGCGTGGACCCTTCTTCGCAACACCATGTACGCCGAGGCCCTGCCTGTGATCGTCGGCGCCCCGGCCGCTGGGGGCGCGATCATCCTGTCAGGCGGCGACGGGCAGGTTCCCTATGCGTCGCGTGCCGAAATGGGCGAGGCCACCGCCAATGTGCTGTTGCAGACGGGGCATGAGGGCAAGACCTACGAAATCACGGGCGCCCAAGCCTGGTCCTATGGTGAAGTCGCCATGGCCCTGACGGCCGCCAAGGGCCGAAACTTCACCTATCAGGACATCGCTCCCGACACCCATCGCAGGGTGCTGGAGTCGCTGAATCTGCCTCCGTTCCTGATCGACCTGACCATCGGCACGGTCGAGGATATCCGGAAGGGTCAGTATGACATCGCCAGCGATGATCTGCAGCGACTGCTGGGCCGCGCCCCCACGCCCCTGCCCGCCCTGCTGCCGGACCTCTTTCCCAACTAACGCCTCCCTCTCACACCTGGAAAGACACCCTCATGACCTCCCCTGCCCGCGCTGTCGTCGACAAGATGTTCGAGGCCTTCCTGGCCAAGGACCTGGAGACGGCCCAGTCCACCGTGACCGAAGACACCCTGTGGGTTCATAACGGCTCTCAGAAGATGCCCGCCCTGCGCTTCGTCGGTAAATCCGGGACTGAAAAGTTCTTCAGCACCGCCTTCAACACCATCGTCTTCGACTATTTCCGTCCGCTGACCTTCATCGAGCAGGGCGACACCATCGCCGTGCTGGGCGAGGAAAGCTTCACGCCCGAAGGCCAGCCCAAGGTGACCAACAGGTGGGTGCAGGTTTACACCATCCGCGATGGCCTGATCGCCCAGATGGATGAATATGCGACCTCCGCATCCGCCGAAGACTATATTGTCATCGACTGAGCCAACGGATTCCGCTGAATAAAAGGGGCCTGGCGAGATGCTCGTCAGGCCCTTTGCTTTTTGATCCGCGCGCTTAGTCCGCCTTGGGCGCCCGCGTGCCGATGGTGCGGTCCAGGAAGTCCAGGTAGGTGCGCCACAGGTGCAGCATGCGCGGATTGCCGCGCACGCCGTGGCGCTGGCCCGGATAGAGCATGGTCTCGAACGGGATGCTCTTCTCCTGCATCGCGTTCAGGACGCGGGTGGTGTTCTGGAAGATGACATTGTCGTCGGCCATGCCGTGCAGCAGCAGCAGACGCCCCGTCAGATTATCCAGCTTTGGGATGATGTCGGAGGCGGCGTAGCCCTCGGGGTTATCCTGCGGCGTGGACATGTAGCGTTCGGTGTAGGCTGTGTCGTACAGGCTCCATTCCGTCGGCGGGGCGCCCGCCAGGGCGGCGGCCAGGCCCATCTTGGGCTCGGCCAGCATGGACAGGCTCATGAAGCCGCCATAGCTCCAGCCCATCACGGCGATGCGGGCGTCGTCGACATAAGGCAGACTGCGCAGATAGTCGGCGGCCAGAACCTGATCCTCGACCTCGACCGTGCCCATGTGGCGGTACAGGGCGTTCTTGAAGGCGCGGCTGCGGAAGCCCTCGCCCCGGTTGTCCATGCGGAAGACGATATAGCCCGCCTCGGTCAGAAGCTGGTCGGTGGCGGGCGCCCAGCCGCGCTTGACCCCGCCGCCCGACGGGCCGCCGTACACCTGCATCACGACCGGATAGGTCTTGGACGGATCAAAGCCCGGAGGCGTCTTCATCTGCCAGACCAGGGTCTCGCCGTGGCTCTGCAGCGTGCCGAAGGTCGGTTCGCGCAGACGCGACACATAAGGGTAGAAGGGATGCTGGGCGTTGAGGGGGTTCTCCTCGATCCAGCGAATGCGCGTGCCGTCGATATTATAGAGGCCCGACTGCTGGGGCGTCTTCGGGTCAGAATAGTTGCCCACATAGGCGGTGCCGGTGCCGTTGACCGACACATTCCACCAGCCGCCTGCGGGGGTGATGGCGACCGGCGTCGCCGTCTCGTTCAGGCTGGCGCGGAACAGCTGCTTCTCGATCGGCAGCTCCTGGCCGTCGCGCATCGAGGCGGTGAAGAAGACCTCTCCCGTCTGCTGGTTGACGCCTTCCAGGTCCAGCACCGGATACTGGCCCTCGGTGATCGGGCGGATCAGCTTGCCGTCGCGGTCATACAGATAGAGGTGGCGCCAGCCGCTGTCTTCGTTCGACCAGATGAAGCGGCCGTCGCGCAGGGGCTTGAAGTCGTTGCTGAGGCCGACCCAGGCGTCGCCCTTCTGGGTGACGATCACGCGCGAGGCGCCGGTGGCCGGGTTCACCGCCAGAAGGTCCAGCGTCTTCTGATCACGTGACAGGCGCTGCACATACAGGATCGAGGCGTCCGACGACCAGGCGACGCGGGCCAGATAGATGTCGGGGTTGGCACCCAGATCGACCTTGATGCGGCGATTGGACGTCAGGTCCTGCACATACAGTTCGACGATGGCGTTGGGACGACCGGCGCGGGGGTAGCGCTGCTCGACCACGCTGGCACCGCCGCCCGTGATGTCCAGGCGCGGGATCACATCGACGGGGCTTTCGTCATAGCGTTCCAGGGCGATGCGCTTCTCGTCCGGGCTCCACCAATAGCCGGTGTCGCGATCCAGCTCTTCCTGAGCGATGAACTCGGCCGTGGCCCAGGTGACCAGACCCGCGCCGTCGGTGGTCAGGGCGCGTTCACGGTTGGTCGTCAGGTTGAAGACGAAAAGATTCTGGTCGCGGACGTAGGAGACGAAATTGCCCAGCGGCGAGACCTTGGCGTCGATCTCGTCGCCGGGGGTCTGGGTCAGGCGGCGCACCGAGCCGTCGGCGCGGTTGGCCAGAAAGACGTCGCCTTCCAGCGGGGCCAGGATGTAGCGGCCCTGTTCGTCCCACGAATAATCGACCACGCCACGCGCCGAGATACGCTGGCGCTCGCGTCGCGCCTTCTCAGCCTCCGACAGTTCGCCGGCGTCTGGGACCAGGGCGCGGGCGTCGATCAGCTTATAGGGTTCGCCGGGTCCCGTCGGGGCCGCCCACAGGTCCTGCACGCTGACATCATCGTCGCGCGAGCGCAGGAAGGCGACCAGTTCGCCGTCCGGCGACAGGCTGACGCCCTTGGCCACCGGACCGCCCAGCGCCGGGTCAGCGAAGACCCGTTCCGGCGTCAGAATGTTCGACGGGGTTTGAGCGAAGACTGGCCCGGCGAGGGCGACAGCGGCGGCGGACATAAGCAGGATGTTGCGCATGGCGACGAAGCTAACGGCGCGGCTGCAAGCCGTCACGAGGAAATCTCGCCATGCGGGACGCGCCTTTTCCTTCCCTGCGAGCGGTTCTCACACTAAATAGCGCGCGATGACTGACGCAGCCCTCTCCCCCGCCCCGGCGCCCGCACCCGTGAAGGCCAGCCCGTTCCATGAGCTGGAAGTCCTGTGGGTGCGCCACTGGACCGACAGCCTGTTCAGCTTCGGCATCAGGCGGCCGGAGGATTTCCGCTTCCGCTCGGGCGAGTTCGTGATGATCGGCCTGCCGGACGAAGACGGCGGCAAGCCTGTTCTGCGCGCCTATTCCATCGCCAGCCCCAACTGGGCCGAAGAGTTGGAGTTCTTTTCGATCAAGGTCGCCGACGGTCCACTGACCTCGCGTCTGCAGAAGATCCAGGCGGGGGACACGGTGCTGATGGGCAAGAAGCCGACCGGGACGCTGGTGCTGGACGCCCTGACCGGCGGCGAGCGCCTGTTCCTGATCGGCACCGGCACCGGCCTGGCGCCCTGGCTGAGCGTGGCGCGCGATCCCGAAACCTATTCCCGCTTTGGCCATGTCTATGTGATCCACACGGTGCGCGGCGTGGCGGACCTGGCCTATCGCGACTTCTTCAGCCGCGAAATCCACGACGATCCGCTGATCGGCGACGAGGCCAAGGCGCAGCTGACCTATTATCCGACCGTGACGCGTGAGGAATTCGAGACCCCCAGCCCCCTGAAAAAGGGCCGGATCACCGACCGGATCAAGTCGGGCGACTTCTTCCGCGACCTGGGCCTGCCTGAAGGCTTCGACCCGGCGCGCGACCGGGCCATGCTGTGCGGCTCGATGGCGATGATCAAGGAAGCCGGCGAGCTGCTGGAAACCTTCGGCCTGAAGGAAGGCTCCAACGCCGAACCCGCCGACTATGTGCTGGAACGCGCCTTCGTCGGCTGAACCCTTGGCTTCGCGCGTCTGACGGGCTAACCCCGCCGCCATGTCGAAGTCTGCTCCCGTCGCCGTAGATTCCCGGGTCGATCCCGCCGATTGCCAGTCCATGGCCGAGGTCCGTCAGGGCGTCGACGCCCTGGACCGTGCGCTGGTCACGCTGCTGGCCGAGCGTCAGCGCTATATGGACGCCGCCGCCCGCATCAAGCCGAACCGCGACGCCGTGTTCGACCAGGCCCGCATCGACGACGTGGTGGCCAAGGTGCTGGTGACGGCAGAGGCCAAGGGCCTGTCAGCAGATATAGCCGAGCCAGTCTGGCGCCTGCTGATCGACCGCTGCATCGCGCATGAGTTCGCGACCTGGGACCAGACGCGCGGCTAACCCCGCAGGCCCTTGAGCATCAGTTCGTGACGGTAAGCCGCGACGTCACCCAGCGCCTCTGACAGGGCGGAACGCACCCGCTCCATCGCGGGCGCGGCCAATGCATCCTCGGACAGCTCCGCATCCGCACATGCGGCGACCAGATCATGGGCGCCGATGCCCGCCGCCGCGCCCCGGATGGTGTGGACGGCGTCGCGCCATCCATCGACCTTGGGATCCAACAGAGGCGTCCAGAGGGCTGCCTGTTCGGTGAACAAGCCCAGCACCTCCTCGTTGATGGCGTCATCGTCGCCGGTCATCGCCTCCAGTACGGAGAAGTCGACAGCCCCTGTCAGATCCCGCCGCGCCATCAGGCCGCGTTCTCCTCGCCCTTGGCCAGACGCGAGTTGCGCGAGGACCAGAGCAGATAGACGGCCAGACCGAACAGGTTCCACAGCAGGAAGTAGAGCTGGGTCGAGCTCTTCAGGCTGAAGAAGAAGGTGATGCAGCCGATGATGGCGATGCCACCGACCAGGGGCCACAGCGGCGCCTTGAACTTGCGCACCCGGTTCGGCTCACGCACCCGCAGCACGATCAGGCTGACGCCCACGGCCATGAAGGCCATCAGGGTGCCTGCGTTGGCCAGCGACGCCAGTTCGTCCAGACGCATGATGCCCGCCAGGAAGGCCACCACAATGGCCGTGAAGATGGTCACGACCGCCGGAACGCCCCGCTTGGAGATCCTGGCCAGACGATTGGGCAGCAGGCCGTCGCGGGCCATGCCCAGGAAGATGCGGCTCTGACCGAACAGGAAGGCCAGCAGAACCGTCGGCAGGGCGATCACGGCGGCCGCGGCGATCCACTGGGCGGCGACGCCCTGACCCAGACCGCGCATGATGTGGGCCAGCGGCTCGGGGCTGTCAGAGAAGCTGGCGGTCGGCGCGGCGCCGATGGCCGCAGCGGCGACGGCGATATACAGGATGGTGCAGACCACCATCGAACCGACGATGCCGATGGCCAGATCGCGTTCCGGCTTCTTGGTTTCTTCCGCCGCCGTGGCGATGGCGTCAAACCCGTAGAAGGCGAAGAAGATGATGGCCGCAGCCGCCATCACCCCCGTCTGCACGAAGGGCGCACCGAAGCCGTTCGGCATGAAGGGCGTGAAGTTGGCCGCATCGAAGTGCGGCATGGCGATGGCTACAAACGCCACCAGGGCGGCGATCTTCACAAAGACCAGCACGGCGTTGACCGTCGCGCTCTCACGCGTGCCCAGCAGCAGCAGACCCGTGACCACGGCGATGATGAAGATGGCCGGCAGGTTGATCAGCCCGCCCTCGACGTGCGGCCCCACCGAAAGCGCCAGCGGCAGGTCCAGACCCAGGCCCGCCAGGAACGGCACGGCGTAGCCGGACCATCCGACGGCGACCGTCGACACGACCAGCGAATATTCCAGGATCAGGCTCCATCCCACGACCCAGGCGAAGATCTCGCCCAGCGCCGCGTATGAATAGGTGTAGGCGCTGCCCGAGGCAGGCATGATCGTCGACAATTCGGCATAAGCCAGGGCCGCACAGGCGCACACCAGACCGGCCAGACCAAAGCTGATCAGAACCGCAGGCCCCGCCAGACCGGCCCCCACGCCGATCAGCGTCAGGATGCCCGTGCCGACGATGGCGCCGACGCCCAGAGCCAACAGATGCGGCCAGCTCAAGGTCGGCTTCAGACCGGGCCCGTCGTGCGGCCTGAGCATGGCGTCGATCGATCGACGCCGGTTCCAGAATGCCATGTGCCTGTTTCCCCCGCCGCCTTGGTGCGGCTGATTCCGCTATCAGCATAAACTGTCGAAGAAAGTTTGCGAAAGCGCTTGCCAACCCCGAAACGACTGGGTAGTAGGAGCGCCCTTCGGCACGGACAACCGCCGCCGAAGACATGACGATCGGTGTGGGTGATTAGCTCAGTCGGTAGAGCAGCTGACTCTTAATCAGCGGGTCGTAGGTTCGAACCCTACATCACCCACCATCGTCCCCCTTGTTTTTGCTAGAGAAAATCCCCCACCATTGGGAAGCGACTATGTGCGCTCAGCCTTAGTTGGGAAAAAAGTTGGAAAGCCAGCTCTCGCTTCGAGCTTCTTGATCGCAGACACAGCGAGCGAATGATCGCGCTTGAGATAGTGGCCATCGAGGATCGCACCGACGTCTCGCAGGCTATGGCCCGTGATCGTAGCGATCTCAGCTTCGTTGCAATCGGTGACGTCGTCGTTGAGATAGTCGTACTGGAATATCTCAGCGCCAGCGAAAGCAGGGTTAGATTTCATGATCGTCACATCGGCTTGGTCGAGCGTCGACATGAACACGTTGCGGAGGTTGCTGTGCTTGGCTTCGAGGTTGCCGACGCCAGCGCACATGTCCCACACCAAATAGCGGTCCTGCCAGTTTGGTCCCAAGGTCGCCAGGATCTGGTCATAAGCCTTATCGACGATGTGAAGTGGGGTATAATAAGCCCCCTTGAACTTCTGCTCATCGACAGGAAGCAGGCTGTCGCGGCGTTCGAGAAGGTAGTGACGGTGCTTCTGTTCCGGCGGACGGTGATAGATTGCCCAGAAGTTATTGTAGCCCCGCTTGCTAGCCAGCTCGTAGGTCTGGCCATTCAGCAAGAAGGTTGGACCCGACGCCGTCATCAAAAGGCGCGCCGGTAGGTTGTTCATCGCCTCCCGATCGCCGTCGTGCATGATGTCGGCGAAAAACAGGACGGCTAGGTCGCTTGGGTTTGCTACGCCGAGTTCATTGCCGATCAAATCGACCCAACGGTCGAACACCTGGCGAAGGTTGTCGGGCGTGATCGACGTTCGGATGATCCGATGTTCGCGGATAGCGTCCTTAATCGCCCTGATGAACGCGTCTTCGTCGTGAGCGATCTCGTATTCGACAATGTGAGTTTGGACGTAGGGGGCGATCTGCGCTGCCAACTCTGCGCCAGCGCCCGAACCAGACTTCGGCCAGACGATCGTCCTGTCATCCAGAAGCGGAAGCGCTTTTTCGGTCGACATTATCGCGGCCTTCGCTCGGTCTATCACAACGAGGAAGATTGACCGGGTCATAGCTCTCTCCAACCTTGGCGTAGACGACCGTCGCATCCACGTCGCCCGTGTAGCGAACCCGCATCGACTTGCCCTTCTGACCGGGGATCAAGACCCCCTCCATGCTCTTGGTGTCCCCCTCTTCGCGCGCCCCGCCGTCGCTGTAGGAAGTCGGGATCTGATCGATCCGAACGATGGGCTTGTCTGGGGTGAGTTCGATGACGTGTGCCCAGGTGCAGGTGTAGCCCTGCCAGGTCCCGCCTGCCTCTGCGACCAGTGTCGGTGACGGGGTAAGGTCAGTCCGGATCTTCCATTCTGGCGGGGCTCCCCACGTCCCCGAAACGAGAAATCCAGGCCAGCTGCCGATGCGCGTGAAACTGTCTCCGGTACGCTGCAAATAGTGGATGGAGAGCGAGCCCGAACTGACGTGTCCCTCTCCGCCCTGCCCGCCAGAGATGAGAGCGTATCGACCGCCCTCAAGGGCAATCAGCTTGCCGGACCGATACCCCTCGCTCAATGGCGCGAACAATCATGTAGTGCTCTTGAATCGGTTGAAGCCGATTGACGCGCTTGTTGTAGGTAAAGGCCTCATCGTCCTTAGCGACGATGCATCGCGCTTCCACTGCGCCCTGCTCCTTCAACACGGCCAATCGCACGTGGCCGTCGAGAAGAGTGAAGGCATCGCCTGACCGGGCTTGGGCGAGGATCAGCGGCTCGACCAAACCCACTTCTAAGATCGATGCGGCGATGCGCTTGTACTTTGCGCTTTCGGTGACCGCCGCCGACAGCATCTTGGAGGGCAGAATGCGGTCGAAAGAGATAGATCGAACGCGTTGCTGGAAGGCGATTTTGACGGAGGCCATCACGGATGCTCCAAACCGACGCGCGCCGCGAGCGCGGACGGAAGATTGGTGATCCCTTCAGCGCGCATAAGCGCAGCGAAATGATCATCGGCAAGCAGATGCTTCAGTGCGTTGACGACAAAAACGAGACGCGTGCGCGTCAGAGAGGCCCGTCTGACAAAGGTCTCGCGACGTTCCGTCTCGCGTTGTAGCGACCGAACAAGCGTGTCGGCCGTGATCGGTTTTTGATTGCGGACGCCACGATTGCGATTGTGGATCCCTTTGCCGCTTGTGCTGCGTTGCTCGATAATGTGGCGAATGGCCAAAAC
Source organism: Brevundimonas nasdae (assembly GCF_019395145.1). Classification (NCBI taxonomy): domain Bacteria; kingdom Pseudomonadati; phylum Pseudomonadota; class Alphaproteobacteria; order Caulobacterales; family Caulobacteraceae; genus Brevundimonas; species Brevundimonas nasdae. Next base: position 887,980 of record NZ_CP080034.1, on the reverse strand, counting down.
CTGATTGCCCGGAATGGCCTTTTCTTCGAAGGCCTGAGCCAGAGCACGCTGCACCTCCCCTTCCTTGGAATGCGCGATCTCCATAGCGACAGTGTGAGGGATCACGCCGCGCTCGACCGCTGAGATCAGTTTTTCTTCGCCGTTCTCCAAAAGATGGCAGATCGCCCCAACATATTCCGTACTGTAGTCAACCTTCGCAGCGATTTCGCTATGGCTGTACCCACGCTCTCGAAGCGATCCGATGGCTCGAACCAGCTCGAGCGGTGTGTGCTGTCGACGAGCGAGGTTTTCGACCAAGCTCATCACAAAACAGTCTTCCTCGGCGGCATCGATCAACACCGCCGGGATCTGCTCTTGCCCAAGCGCGATGAACGCCTCTAGCCGCCCTTGACCGCAGACCAGATCGTATCGCGATCGACCGGGCCGCTGACTGACGGTGATCGGCTTTTTCAGCCCGAGATGCTCGATGCTGGTCACCAGCTCTTGAAACACTCTCTTGTTTCGAGCGCGAGGGTTCAGCACCGTGATGTCATTGACCGGGATGAGACGAATTTCAGCGACGTCGGTCATGCTGCATGGACCTCCACCCGCTGCGTGAGATCGAAGAACGCGTCGAGTGTGTCGAAGCGAAACGAGTCCAGCAGCACGCCATTGTCGGGCGCCAACCTCATGCTTGGATCCGCGCCACACTCGAACCAGGGGAGCAGGTAGTAGTCGCGGATTTCAGCGTTCCCGACCTCCATCCGCACTGCGATGGTGATGTCGGGGCGCAGACCCTGATCTAGCCGAATTTTCCACCGCAATCCGCCCGCCGGCGTTTCTAGGCAGCGTACGATCACGACCGATGCAGTGAACTCGTCATTGATGGTCAGCAGTCCGTTGCACGGGTCTTCTGAAACAACCGCTCCGCCCCGCTCGATTCCACCAACGACCTGGGCGACGACATCCGGATGTATCGCCCGGAGAGCCTGATTGATTTCGATGTAGCGATAGTCGCGAGCTGGCGAATAGCCGATCAGTTGGTAAGCACGAACGAGGCTCCCGAACCGGTGGCGAAATGCCGAGCTTGACGGCATGTCATCGACTTCGTCGATCACGAGCCCCGATAGCCATCCCTTTTTCGCCAGCAGGTCAGACAACCGAGCCAGCAGCTCTTCGTCACTGTATCGCACGCACCTGGCCTGGATGATGCGCTGTGCAGCCTCGAAAAAGTCCGGTTCAACGATCCCTTCGAACGCACCGTCGCGACGCACCCAGTTGTCTGGATCGTTCACCACGCGCTTTGCCTTCAACTTGAAGGAAGAGCGATTGTACACATTGTTGCCGATGTACTTTTCGTTCGTAAGAACCTGGTGGACCGTGCCGCGGGTCCAGGGACGTCCCAAATCCGTAAGCCGGCCCTCCCCGTTCAGCACCGTAGCAATTTCGCTTTCTGAGCGACGCTGAACGACGAACATCCGATAGAGACGTCGAACGACTTCGACTTCCTCGGGCGGCCCGGGGGTGAGCACCACACGATCGGTTTGAATGCTCTTTTGCTCGCCTCGCTCAAGCAGACCTTTCGGCGACAAATGCTCATCAACCAGTTGCCGACGCAGACCATATCCAGCCGCGCCACCTTGCCGAAAACCCAGCGTGATGAGGCGACACTGACCAGCAAAGACCTTGGCCGAGAGCTCGCGACTATACTCCCCCGCCATCGCGCGCTTCATGCTCTTTATGATTGTCGCGCTTAGGCTCCCGTCGTTCTCAAACTGCTCAGCACAGTAATGCACCGACAGCCCAGCCTCACGGCAGATGAACTCGTAATAAGCGCTCTCGTCAGCATCCTGGAAACGACCCCAACGGCTCACATCATAAACGAGGATAGCCTCAAATCCCGGAGCGCCGTTGCGAACGTCGGCGATCAGCTCCTGTAAAGCCGCTCGCCCATCAAGCCTCAGTCCGCTCTTTCCCGCGTCTGTGTAGGTCCGAACGACATCAAACCCACGTCGAGCCGCGTAGGCCGCGATCGCCTCAGACTGGTTTTCGGTTGAGTACTTTTGGTGCTCCGTCGACATACGGACGTACTGAGCCGCCCGCACTGATTTCGCGGCCCCCATCTCGTGCTGAACGCCCATTGGGTCCATAATGCACGCCAGTTACACCCGTCCGAATGGCGGTGAGAATCGAGCCGTAGCGGCAGTCCGACCGGATGTCGTTTCAAAAGATGGTCTGAAAACTTCAGCCCAAAATCGGAAAACTTCTCCATCAGGAGGCGTCGATGCAGGCCTTCCCGCAGATGATTGCTGGAGCACTTCGCGAGGAATGGGGCGAGAGTCCCTCTGCGCGCAAGGCGGTCGGCCTCATCACCAATGCAAATGAACGTGCTGTGCGAAACTGGTTTGATGGCCGTAACGGGCCCAGCGGCGAAAATCTGGTGCGCCTGATCCAGCACTCAGACGCCGTTTTATCAGCGGTGCTACGAGCTTCGCGACGAGATCAGCTCCTACCTGCCGTGGCGCTGATGCGCCTTAAAGCTTCGCTTCAAATGGCAATCGATAGTCTCGACGAAGCTTTTCCTAGCCGGTGACCGAACCACGCGAGCTGGACGCGCGCAAAAGTTGCGAGCTATGAAGCCCTGGCACGGGGCACCGACATGAAGTTCATTATTGCGTTCGTCATCATTGCGGCCTCGGCGGTACCGATAGCTGTAGCTGCGCATTCCGGCGGACTGAACGCAGAGGGGTGCCACAACGATCGCAAGCGAGGCGGTTACCACTGCCATCGTGCGGGCGGAGGCTCTTCGTCGCCCTCTCGTCCACGGGGCTTGAGGTCGTCTCCCCCGTCTAGCGGCGCGTTTGCGAACTGCACTGCGGCCCGTGCGGCAGGTGCGGCTCCCGTGCGTAGGGGCGATCCCGGTTATGGACGGCACTTAGATCGAGATGGTGACGGCGTCGGCTGCGAATGAGCATGACCAAACTGAATGGTTTCAATGAGTTATCAAACCGGCAGCAACGCGAATTCCATTTGGAAAACCCGCTGTAACCCATTGAATTTGCTCGTATCAGCTTGATCCTGTTTGGAGGCTTTCTTCTTTCATTTCAATGTACTTACAGCGTCTCTTAATCAGCGGGTCCACAGTTCGAACCTGTGATCACCCACCATCGTCTTTCCAATGGGATCAGGCACTTAGCGGCACAAAGCATCCCTTCAAGGGGAAGCCGTCAGACTCGACGCCTGTCACGGAAGCGTCCGTAACTCAGCCCACGATGTTCTCGGCCGCCGACAGGCTCTCGGGCACGCCGATGTCGACGAATCGACCATCGAAGACAGTCGCTGACAGGTGTCCCGTCCGGCACAGTTGGGGCAGCAGGTCGCGTTCGAGCGAGCGGGCGCCGCGGATTTCTGAGAAGGCGTCGCGCTTCAGGCGATAGACGCCCCCGTTGATGACGCCGACTTTGGCAGACTTGCGCGGGATGATCTGCAGCACCCGTCCGGCGCGAACATCCAGAGTCTCATAACGATCTGCGGGGCTGACGCTGCGGGCGGCGATGGCGCCGAGGTCCCCTGCCCCCAGTTTCAGCGCGGACCAGTCGAAATCGAACCAGGTGTCGCCGTTGACAACCAGAAACTGCTCATCCAGCAAGTCGCGGGCGTGGGCGATAGCGCCTGCGGTGTCCAGCGGCTGGGGCTCAACCGAGATGCGCAGCGGCGCGCCCTTCCAGTTTCCCGCATAGGCCTGAACCGCCTCATGGCGGTAACCGGCCAGAAGGACCAGATCAGTGAAGCCGTCACGCACGGCCTTGTCCAGCAGGTGTTCGATGAAGGGCCTGCCCGCGACCGGCAGAAGCGGCTTGGGCGTGTCCGTCGTCAGATCACCCAAGCGCGAGCCGCGCCCGCCGACCAGAAAGACCGCCTGCCCCGCATTCATCGCGGCACGCTCCAGGCTTCGGCGCCTTCGAGGGTGAATTTGACCGCGCTGGCGACGCCGCCCGCCTCGTTCAGGGCCGAGGTCAAGCGATAGCGGTTTTCGGGATCGGTGCAGAACATCAGGAAGCCCCCGCCGCCCGCGCCCGACACCTTGCCACCCCAGGCGCCTTCACGCATCGCCAGATCGAACAACTGATCCACCAGAGGCGTGGCGATGCCCGTCGCCGTCATCTTCTTGGCTTCCCAGGATCGCATCAGGACGCGGGCGATGCGGCGCATGTCGCCCTCCAGCACCGCATCCTTCATCGCCGTCGCATCCTGCTTCAGCCGGTGCATGCCATCGAGCACCGAAGGGTCCAGATCGGTCAGCCCCTTCACCTGTTCGTTGATGATGGTTTCGGACTGGCGCGACTGGCCGGTGAAGCAGATCACCAGCGAGGATTCCAGCTCGGCCAGATAGGCGCGGCGGACCCGCAGCGGGTTCACCACCACGCGGTCGTCAGCCAGAAACTCGATATAGTTCACACCGCCGAAAGCGGCCGCATACTGGTCCTGACGCCCGCCCGACAGGCCTAGGTCGATGCGTTCGATCTGATAGGCCAGCCGCGCCACGTCATAGGGTCCAAGCGGCAGGTCCAGTGCGACGCGGAACGCCTCGACCAGGGCGACGACGAGCGCCGACGAGGAGCCCAGGCCCGACCCCGCAGGCGCATCCGAGGTGGTGGAGACGGTCAGGGCCGGGGTCTGGCCGCCCAGCCAGGTCTGGGACACATGGCGATAGACGGCACGGTGCAAGGCCAGTTCGCCGTGATCGGGCACGGGCAGCACAGGGTCCATCACCTCTTCGACGCCGATATCGCGGGCGCGGAAGGCCAAGCGTCCATCGGCATTGATGTCGATATGGGCGAAGGCGAAACGGTCGATGGTGGCGTTCAGCACGGCGCCGCCGAACTGGTCGCAATAGGGCGACAGGTCCGTGCCGCCCCCTGCCAGACCCAGCCGCAGGGGCGCACGCGCGCGCACGCCCCAGTTCGGCGTCTGCCCCGCCCGCACCATCATCGCGGCGCTTCCGCCATCTGGCTGGAGCCGGTGCGGTCGATGCCGTAGCGCAGGCGCGGCATGTTCTGGGCGGCCATATAGGCCTCAAGCTCGGCGCCGTCGCCGGGCTGGAACAGCATCAGGAAACCGCCGCCGCCCGCCCCGATCACCTTGCCGCCGGTCACGCCCATGTCGCGCTTCACATGGTCATAGAGGTCGTCGACGGCGGACCAGCTGATCTTGCCCGACAGCTTCTTTTTCTGGGTCCAGTGCTCGTCCAGCATCCGCCCCCAGCCGTCCAGATCGCCCGCCGTCCAGGCGTCGCGGATGCGGTAGCCCAGGTCCTTGATGAAGCCCAGGCTGTCGCTGACCGTCTCGCGGCGGGGCGCGGCCTCTGACAGCATGGCCGTGTGCTGGTCGGCCAGGACCACGGCGGCGTCGCGGCGCAGGCCGGTGTAATAGATGTGGGTGTGTTCAATGAACTCGGCCTCGACCGCCGCATCCAGATCGACGCGCTTGACCACCACCTGACCGTCCGGCGCGATGTCCAGCGTGGTCAGGCCGCCGAAGGCCGCCATATACTGATCCTGCTTGCCGATGCCCTTGTTCAGGACGCGGATCTCAAGATCGCAGGCTTCCTCGGCCAGGGCCTGAGGCGAAGGTTTGCGCCCCTTCAGCCCGTGCAGGGCGTTCAGGAAGCCGACCAGAAAGCTGGACGAGGAGCCCAGCCCCGTGCCGCCCGCGATATCGGCCAGAGACGCCGTCTCGACCCGGTCATCAAAGCCGTGCGCCATCAGGGCGGCGCGCACCAGTTCGTGCTGCACCTCGGTGGCGCGGTGCGACACCTCCGGCTGGGGCCCATAGACCACGACCCGGTCGTCGAAAGCCGGACGGTGGGCGACGACGCGGATGTATTTGTCCAGCGCCATCGCGAAGATGAAGCCGCCGTCGTGGCGGTAATAGCTTTCCAGGTCCGTGCCGCCGCCCCCCAGGGTGACGCGCAGCGGCGTACGGGTCGTGATCATGACGCGGGCCTCAGGCGGCGGGAGCGGCGACGGGCGCGATCTGCTCCCAGTGCCCCTTGTGCAGGGCCAGAGCGGGGTGGGACACCAGCAGGTGCCAGACCACGGCGGCCAGACCTTCGACCAGCGGCGTGATCAGTTCGGGATCGACGGTCGGCACGACGACGCAGGCGTCCGCCGCCTGGGCCGTATAGCCGCCGTTGCGGCCGACGATGCCAGTCACGGTCGCGCCGCGCGACTTGGCCAGCTGAATGGCGCGCACGATGTTGGCGCTGACGGGCGGTTCGATGCTGCCGCCGCCGACCGAGAAGATCAGCAGGCCGTCTTCAGGCTTCAGGCGGCTGGTCTCCAGCCAGGTCGAGAAGGTGCCTTCCCAGCCCTCGTCATTGATGCGGGCCGTCAGCTCAGAGACGTTGTCGGTCGGGCAATAGGCCTCGAAGCCGCAGATCTTGCGGAAGTCGTTGGTGGCGTGGCTGGCGTGGCCGGCGCTGCCGCCGACGCCGATCAGGAACAGGCGCCCGCCGCGCTCGCGCACCTCGGCCAGGCGCTGGGCCATGGCCTCAACGGCGTTGCGGTCGATGGCGGCCATCGCCTTTTCAGCGGCGGCGAAGAAATGATCAGCGAACATGAGCTGTTTAGTCCTGAAGTTCTGGCGTCAAGGCCGCCAGCGAAGTGTGAAGAATCCAGGCCGCGGCCTGACGGAGATCGGGAACCACGACGTCCGCGCCGCTCCCGCTGTTGTAGTCACGGCCCAGAAGAACCGTATGGGCGCCTGCCGCCTTACCGCACTGAACATCGCGGTCCATGTCGCCGACCATCCAGCTGGCGGACAGGTCGATGTTCCAGCGCGCCGCCAGATCCAGCAGCATTCCGGCCTTGGGCTTGCGGCAGTCGCAGGCGTCGATGTTGTCGTGCAGGCAGGCCCGCACCTCGTCCACCGGAACCGTCTGGATCAGGGCGGCGTGGATGGCGTCCAGCGCCTGGGCCGTCATCTTGCCGCGCCGTACGTCGGGCTGGTTGGTGACGACGAAGGTCAGATAACCCGCCGCCCGCATGGCGCGCACCGCCTCCGCCGCTCCGTCCGCGATCCGCAGTTCGTCCACGGTTCGCGGCGAGGCAGGCTTGCCGTCCCGCCAGACGACGTCGTTCAGCACGCCGTCGCGGTCCAGAAATATGGCGGGGCGCCCGGACATGATTACAGGCTGAACCCGGCGGCGACGGCGTCGGCGCGGAACATGGCCACGGTGTCCAGCGACAGATCGGCCAGATCCTTGCCCGCCATGTCCAGCTTCTTGAGGATGTCCGGCGTGGCGGTGATGATGTGGCAGCCGCATTCGGCGGCCTGGAAGACGTTCAGCACCTCGCGGGTCGAGGCCCACAGCACCTCGGCCAGGGGCTTGCGCGCCGCCATGGCGACGGCGGCCCGCATGACCGGCACGGGGTCGACGCCGGTGTCGGCGATGCGGCCTGCGAAGACCGACAGGATGGCGGGGGTGTCGTCGGCCAGAACCTCGATCGCCTCAGCGACCTGCTCCAGCGTCAGCATGGCGGTGATGTTCAGCTTGACCCCGTCAGCGGCCAGAGCCTTGGCCATCGGCAGGCTGGACTGGCCCTTGGTGTTGGTGATCGGGATCTTCACATAGACATTGTCGCCCCAGCTGGCGATCAGTCGGGCCTGACGCTCCATCTCGGCGAAGTCATCGGAGAAGACCTCGAACGACAGCGGCATGTCGGGGATCAGGGTGATCAGCTGACGCGCGAAATCGGCGTAGTCGGTGATCCCGGCCTTGAACATCAGGGTCGGATTGGTGGTGAAACCCGTCACATGCCCCTGATCATACAGACGCGAAAAGTCCGCGAGGCTGGCGCCGTCGCCGAACAGCTTCAGCCCGTCGAACGACGGCGTGCGGGCCGCTTTAGCGAGAGCGGATTGATCGACCTGGGTGAGCATGGGTGTTCCTAGAAATAACGTGCGCTCTCTCATGTCCAAGATACGTGCCGCACGAGCATTGTTCTTTGAATTCGTTAACGCGGCAGGGGCGAAAAACCGTCGCAAGCCTTCAGGACAGCGGGGCGCCTTCGTTGATGTAGCCGATGGGCTGACGCCACGTCAGCTTGCCAAGTCCATGTTCCAAAAGGATGCGCCAGCGCAGACGATGGGCGGACCGGCTCTCCAGGGTGATGAAGGCCAGCACGCCGCCGACAACGGTCTGTATTAACCCTTTTACGAAAAGCTCCACCCTGGCCAGGGTCGGATTGGCCGCGCCATCGACGTAGATCGAGACATAGTGTTGCGTTTCGCGACGGGTGCGGATCAGGCGGTAAGGGATTTCTGTCCTGTTCCGGGACACGACTTCAGTCACTCTGGCGCGCGCCGCCCAGACGATGCGTCGCCCCTGCCGGTGCAGGCGCACGAACAGTTCCGCATCCTCGCCGCCCGCATCGCCGAACGCCTCTCGCATCGCCGCCTCTCCATTCGGGAAACAGCGCGCCATGTCGAAGATGGAGTTGCCGGTGCCCAGACCATAACGCGGCCTGCCGGTTGGGCCGGTCAGTTCGACCTCGGCCAGATCGGGCAGGTGCAGGTCGCGCACGAACTGGCGCCCCTGCGGATCATAGGCAGGCGGCGCGCCCGCCTCGAACACGGCGAAACGCGGGCCCACGGCGATGTCGGCGTCGGTGGCCTGAAGGGCGCCGACCAGGGCGTCGGTCCAGTCGTCGGCCGCCGTCTCGTCATCATCAATGACCGCCAGCCAGCGCCCGCGCGCCTCGGCGAAGCCCCGGTTGCGCAGGGTCGCCATGTTGCGCGTCAGGTCAGACACATAGCGGATGGGCCATTGGGTCTGGGACGAAATGGCCTCCACCACCGCCCGGCCGCTGCCGCTGGGGTGATTGTCGACCACGACGATCTCGATGCTGAGATTCAGGCGATTCTGCTGGGCCAGACACGACATCAGCGTCGCCTCTAGCCCTGCGGGCCGGTCATAGGTCAGGATGGCCAGGGTCAGGTCGGGGGACGCCCCGCTCACGCCGCCTTCTCCTCGATGAAGCCGATCGGTGCTGTCCAGGTCAGCTTGCCCAGCCCCTTGGCCATGCCGATGCGGTGATCATAGCGGTGTTGGCGGTCCAGAAACTCGCCGCTGGCCACATAGAGACCGGCGTGGACCGTCATCTGGGCCAATCCAAGCAGCGCCACCTTGGCCGTGGTCAGGGGTTTGTTGGCGCTGGTGTCGATCCGGCACACGGCATAGTGCTGCGATCCCCGCTTCATCCGCGTGACCATATAGTCGGGACGCGCGCGGCTCTGTTCGATGAATTCATGCACCACGGCGCCGGGGCACCAGACAAAGCGTTTGCCCGCCATCGCCAGCCGGAACAGCAGTTGGGTGTCCTCGCCATTGGCGTTGCCGAAGGCGACGCTGAACGGTTCAGGCCCGGACAGGCAGGTGGCGACCCGGAAGGCGGCGTTGCCGCTGCCCAGACCCTTGCCGCGCTTGCGCAGCCGCCCGAACATGTGGATCTCCTCGTCCGCCGGCATCTGGAAGTCGAGCGTGTAGCGCCAGCCGTGCGGGTCCCAGTCGGGCGCGCGCCCACCCTCGAACTCCGGCAGCTTCGGCCCGAACGCCGCGTCGGCGCCGGTGCGGTCCAGACAGGCGGTCAGTTCGGCCAGCCAGTTTTGCTGCGGCTCTTCATCATCGTCGATGAAGGCGACGTAGCGCCCCTGGGCCGCTGCGATCCCCTTGTTGCGGACGATGGAGATGTTGCGGCGCGGGTCGGCCAGATAGGTCATGGCCACGGCCGTCTCGACCGCCAGCCCCTCGACCAGAGACCGCGCCAGTTCGTCGGGGTGGTTGTCGACGACGATGATCTCGAACCCGCCCCAGTCGCCGCCCTGCGTTGCGCAGCCGCGCAGCGTCCGCTCCAGCAGATGCACCCGGTCATAGCTGAGGATGACGACGCTGATGTCCACGCTCATACGCCCGTCCCCCGCAGCACCACGCCTGCCGTGCGGAACAGGATCTTCACGTCCAGCCACAACGACCATGTCTCAATATAGCGCACGTCCAGCCGCACCCAGTCGTCGAAGTCGCTGATCCGGTGGCGGCCCTCGACCTGCCACAGACAGGTGATGCCTGGCTTTACCGCCATCTTTCCCATCTGGAATGGCGTGAACTGGGCGTACTCATGGGTGCGCGGCGGACGCGGCCCGACCAGGCTGAGATCGCCCTTCAGCACGCTCCAGAGTTGGGGCAGTTCATCCAGGCTGTAGCGGCGCAGGAACCGGCCCAACGGCGTGATGCGTGGGTCGTTCTCCATCTTGAAGGCCGGACCGTTCATCTCGTTCTGGGCCTGCAGGGCCGCTTCCTGCTGGTCGGCGCCGACGCCCATGGTGCGGAACTTGTAGCCCCGGAAGCGGCGTCCGCCCTGCCCCACCCAGTCCACGCCGTAGAAGGCCGGACCCGGCGACGTCGCCTTCACCGCCAGACCGATCGCGGCCAGGAAGGGCGACAGGACGACCAGAAGCGCGCCGGAGATCGCCACATCCATGGCCCGTTTCAGCGCCAGCCCCCCGCGCACATCGCGTCCGCCCGCCAGTCGCGGCGGCGTCAATTTGTCGTGGGGCATGGGAAAGGCGGCGTCGATCATGTGCGGCATCTTATCAAGAACCAGGCCACGCCACCTGCGTCACCACGATCCCGGCAAGCAAATTGCATTCATGCTGCGCGTAGAGCACAGCAGTCGCATCAATGAACAGTCTTCCCACCAGCCGCACCCTTGTCTCCTGGCCAGAGGTCCATTTCGCGGGCCTGCGTTTCCATGCCCTGTCTCTGGACGAGGCGGTGGCTGCGGTCGCCGCCCGCCCGGCCAGCCTGCCCTTTGATATTCTGATCACGCCAAACGCCGAGCACGCCTGGCTGCGCCGCAAGGATGACGAGTTCAACCGCATCAGCGCCAACGCCTGGCTGAGCACCAATGACAGCCGCGTCCTGAAACAGGCCGCGCGGTTCGGCGGTGTCGATCTGGGATTCGCACCCGGCGCCCATATCGTTGATATCCTGTTTCAACGCGTTATCGCCCCGAGCGAGGCCATCACCATCATCGGCGGCGAGGACGAAGTGATCGCCGATCTGGCCCGCCAGTTCGGCCTGACCAACATCGCCCACCACAATCCGCCGATGGGCTTCATCAACAAGCCCGAGGCCGTCGCCGCCGCCATCGACTTCGTCGCCGCCCACCCGGCCCGGTTCGTCTTCGTCGCCATGGGTCCGCCCCAGTCGGAAAAATTCTGCCAGCGGTTGATCGAAGACGGTCGCGCCACGGGCCTGGGCCTGTGCATCGGCAGTTCGATCAGCACCATCATCGGCCGCACGCCCCCCGCGCCGCAGTGGATGGAGGATCGCGGTCTGGTCTGGCTTTACCGGCTGGCGCGCGAGCCGGAGCGGTTGTGGAGGCGCTATCTGCTGCGCGGTTTCTATGGTCTGGGGCTGGGCCTGCTCGACGCCCTGTCGTTCCGCCTCCGGCTCAAGACGCCTGACCGCCCGAACACGTGACCGGAACCTCCGTCAAGGAAGACTGGCTTGGCCGCATCGACGCCGTGCAGGAGGCGCGCGGTCGTCAGGCGGATCAAGTCCTGGCCCTGTGGGCGGGAGCCGTTCTGGTGCTGATGCTGCTCTATATCTGCATCGGCCCCAATCCGTATCAGCACGACATCACGCTGGATCCGCTGACCGGGGGCGCCGAAACCTCGCCGATCAACCGGCTGATCTGGCTGGGGCTGCTGGGACTGTCGGCGCCGATCCTGTGGTTCAGGCGCGCGGACCTGCCGGGGATGGCGCTGCGGCTGCTGCCCCTGCTGATCCTGTTCGGCTGGTTCGCCCTGACGACGCGATGGGCGCTGGACCCCGCCGTCTCGACCCGGCGCCTGATCCTCTATGTGGTCAATCTGCTGATCTGCATCGCCATCACGATCGGACTGAAGGACAGCCGCCGCCTGCATCTGGCCCTGGCTGTCGGATGCGCCATTCTGGTGGCTATCGATCTGGCGTCATGGGCGGTCATGCCCGGAATCTCGATGACCGACCTGGGTCTGGCCGCCATCCATTCGCACAAGAACACCCTGGGCGCGGTGATGCTGCTGTCGGGCTTCGTCTGCGGCGCCTATGCCTGGTCGCGTGAGACGTGGAAGGCGCGGCTGTTCTGGTGGGCGGTGACGTTCCTGTCGGTCGTGCTTCTGGTCGCCAGCCAATCGAAGACCAGCCTTGGCCTGTTCGCCGCCCTGGTCAGCGCCACACCCGTCATTGTCGTCATCATGGCCCAGAGAAGGATCATCCGTTACGGCCTGATGGTGCTGGGCGCGCTGATTGCGGCCAGCCTCGTGTTCGGCTGGCTGGCCTTCTGCTACATGACGGCGGCTGATCCATGGGCGCCGTTTGCGGGGATCACCTTCACCCAGCGCACCGACGTCTGGGCGTTTGTCTGGGACGAGTTCGTCAAGCGTCCCATCCGCGGCTGGGGCTTCGGCGGCTTCTGGGACATTGACCCCGGCGTCCAGCCCAGCCTGCAGACCGACGCCTGGTTCGCCCAGCCTGACGCCTTCACCAACGAGGCGCACAACGGGTTTCTGGATCTGGCGGTGACGACGGGTCTGGTCGGGTTGGTCGGGTCGGTCGTCATCCTTTTCCGCTGGCTGGGCGGCGGTCTGGCGCTGATCGGCCAGACGGTCGGCGGACCGCAGCATCAGGCCTTCGGCGCAGCGCTGGTCCTGGGCGTGTTTCCCTTGATGGTGTTCGGCCACAACTTCATGGAAAGCAGCTATTTCACCGCCAACTCGATCTTCGGCACGGTGCTTCTGCTGCTGGGCATCGAGATCGAGCGTCGGTTCATCCGCGCCTAGGTTCGGGGCCTGGCTTCGGACGACAGCCGCCGGATCAGCACGACAAGAACCGCCAGCATGGCCGCCGCCTCCAGCGCCTGCCCGGTCGCCGTGCCCAGGATCGCCCCGCCTGCCCCCAAGTGATGAATGCCCCACAGCACGCCGACGGCGGCGACGGCGGAGGCGGCGGCGTTGGCCAGGGCCAGAGCCTTGAACGCCTTCAGTATCTGCAGCCCCGTCGACACCACCACCTGCATGAAGCCGAAGGCCGCGCTGATCCCCCACAGCGGCAACATCCAGCGGGCGTCGGCGTATTTGTCATCGAACAGGAAGGCGGTGATCATCGGCCACGCCGCCCAGATCACGCCCGCCCACAGGATCGAGAACACCACGCCCGCCAGGGCTGACACGCCGAGCAGGCCGACATAACCGCGCCAGTTCCTGGCCTCGCGTTTCGCCACCAGATCGCTGCGCGCCGCCATGCTCCATGACGAGGCCAGCAGGGGTGCGGGACGCAGGAAGGTCTGACTGAACGACAAGGCCGCCAGAACGCCCGGCCCATAGGCGGCGCCCACGGCGAAGACATAGAAACGCGCCAGGATTTCCGTGCTCGACACGCCCAGGAACAGCCAGCCGGACTGTCGCACATAGGCCAGATAACCGCCCAAGGCGCCGGACAGGCCATGCCGCAGCCCCGCGCTGGCCCGCCACAGCCCCGCCAGTCCGACCAGGGCGTAGGCTGCGCCCATCAGGCCCAGCACATGCTCGGCGGTCAAAGGCCTGAAGACGAAGGCGCCCCCCCCCAACAGGATCACCGCGACCACCAGAACCGCGCCGGTCTGAACCGTCGCCGTCAGCCCCTCGCCCCGGCTGAAACAGGTCAGGCGGACATATTGCTGCAGCAGATAGGCGGGCACGAACAGGACGGCGGTCCAGACGCCGAACGCCCCGGCGCGACTGGCGAAACCGGCGCCCAGCGCCGTGCCGATCGCGGCCAGCAGCAGAAACACGCCGGTCGCGGCCAGCATCACCCGCTCTGTCTCCACCCGCAGCGGATCATGGCCCTTTGCGGCAGGCAGGACCTGCAGATGCGCCACGCTGACCGCGTTCTGGACGCTGGCCAGCACATAGGCGACCGCGAACCAGAAGATGCAGGCGCCGAACTGCTCCGGCGTCATCAGCCGACCCAGCATTAGGACGACGCCCAGGTTCAGCAGCGAGAACAGTCCCTGCTCGACGATGGCCGTCAGATAGCGCGACGCGCCGGCCAGCCGGGACAGCCCGCTCATCGGAAGCGGTTCAGGTCGTAGCTGAAGCCGAAGTTGAAGGGCAGGATGCCGTTCAGATACTGGCGCACGAACAGATTGACCTCGGCGATCCGGCTGCGCGGCACGAAGACCAGATCGCCAGGATGCAGCAGAAAGTCCTGACGCTGGTCGGCGTTGATCAGGGCCCCGGCGTCCACGATGCGCGAGGCCAGGCGTCCGTCTGCGACGCGACGCAGGATGACGACCTTGCCCGTGCCCGCCGTCTCGGCGAAGCCGCCCGCCGCCAGGATGGCCTGGGCGGTGTTCATCTCGCCCCTGATCTGCACCACGCCCGGCGTCTTGACCTCGCCGCCGACATAGATCTGGGACGCGCCATAGGTGACGACGCTGATCTGGACCTGGGGATTGCGCAGCACCGGCGCATAGGCCTCGGTCAGCCGCTGGCTGGCGTCGCGCACGGTCAGGCCGCCGACCGGAATGGGCCCGACGACCGGAAACGCCCCCTGCCCGTCCGGGCCCAGGGTCACATCCTTGTCCAGCCCGTCCTCGACGATGAACGACAGACGCAGCGCATCGCCCGCCCCCAGCCGGTACTGGTAGTCGTCCTGCCCCCAGGGCGCGAAATCATAGGGTTGCGCGCTGTCTCGCCCGCCAGTGGAGGCGCAGGCGGAGGCCAGCAACGCCAGAGCGATCACACATAGTCGCCAGGGGGACATCGGCTCTCCATCTCCGACCGACTCGCGTGCGGCCGCATAGCGCATCTTTCTGTACTTTCGCGAAGAAAGCCAATGCCGCGCTGGCCTTTATCATGCGACTCAGAGACATATAGGATGGGCTGGAGTGACAGCCTCGGCCCGGCCGCCGGGATCCGTCCGCCCAGAGCCCGCGTATTGACCGATCAAACCCCGACAGATGTGCGTGAACGACGTCCTTCCCACCAGGGTCTGACGGTGACGATCCGCGATCTGGCGACGCCGGTTTTCTACCACTGGCGCAAGGCGCTGATCGCCCTGCTGATCCCTGTGCTGCTGGCCCTGGCGGCCGCGACCTTCGCCAAGCCGGTCTATACAGCCCAGTCGCGCCTGCTGATCCTGCTGGGCGACGAATATGTGTTCCGCCGCTCGGTCGGCGATGATCCGAACGGCGGTCTGCCGACCTTTGACCGCGCCCAGATCGTCCATGCGGAAATGGAGATTCTCGGCTCGCGTGAGCTGCGCGAAAAGACCCTGACGGACATCGGCCTGGCCCGCGTCTATCCCAAGATCGGCGATGGCGCCGTGGGCATGAACCGCGCCCTGGAGCAGTTGGACCGCGACCTCAGCATCCAGAACGTGCCGCAGTCGAACACGATCGAGGTGCGGCTGCGTCACGGCGATCCGCAGGTCGCCGCCGATTTCGTCAATCGCCTGGTGCGCAGCTACATCGCCAACCGGCGTGAGATCTTCCAGCGCTCCGACAGCGCCGCCGTCACCGACCAGCAGCGCGAACTGGCCGATCAGCTGGCGGCGACCGAAAGCCAGATCGCCGACCTGTCCAACCGCTACGCCATCGGCGACTTCGACCAGGAGGTTCAGGCCGTTCAGCAACAGCAGACGGCCCTGACGGCCCAGGTGGCGGCGCAGTCGCAGTTGATCGCCACCGCCGCCGCCCGCGCCGACCGCCTGTCGGACCAGTTGCGCGCGGCCAATCCCGAGATTCCGCTGAACACGGACCAGACCCGGTCCCAGCAGGTCACCGCCCTGACCCAGAATCTGATGCTGCTGCGCGAGCGCCAGCGCGTCGCCGCCGCCCGCTATGCCGCAGATTATCCGCTGGTGGTCGAGCTGAACCGTCAGATCGCCGATCTGGAGGCCCAGATCGCCGCCGCGCCTCAGTCCCAGACCGATCTGGTCCGCAGCGGCCCCAATCCTGTCCGTCAGCAGATCGAGACCCAGCTGGCCACCACGCGCGGCGAACTGGCCGGCCTGCGCGCGGGCAAGGCTCAGGTCGATCAGGCCCTGTCCAACTCACGCACGCGCCTGGCCCAACTGGTCGAGATCGGCCCGCGCTATCGCGAACTGGTGCGCCAGCGCACCCTGACCGAAACCGCCTATCGCAGCGTCGCCGGAAACGCCGAGGACACCCGCCTGCAGAACAGCATCGCCGGAGCCAACGCCAACGTCCGCGTCATCGAGGCCGCCCAGATCCCGACCAAGGCCCGCACCGGGCGTATGCTGATCCTGGCCGCCGGTCTGCTGGTCGGGATTCTGGCGGCGCTGGCCGTGATCATCGTCTCCGCCGCCGCCTCGCCGGTCATGGTCACGCCGCGCGACGTGGAGAGCCGACTGCGCAATCCTGTGCTGGCCGCCGTGCCGCTGATGGACGACGAAAACCAGACGCTGATGCCGCGCTGGCGGCCCTTGCCGCAACGCCTGACCGGCGACGACGCCGCCCTGGTGCTGCGCCGACTGCGTGAGACGCCCAGCGGATCAGGCGTCATGGTGGTCGCCGGTCCCGAAGACGGCGTGGGCGTGACCAGCATCGCCCTGGACCTGGCTATCGCCTCGGCCTTCCGCTCCGGCGTGCCGACCCTGTTGATCGACGCCGAACCCATCGCCTCGGACGGGATCGCCCTGGGCCTGCATTCGGCAGGCGCCCAACTGACCAAGATCGCCAGCAGCCCCTATGTGCTGCAGGTGGAGAACAGCAATCTGCACGTCACCACGCCGATGGCCCGCGCGGGCTCCAATATATCTGAGGCGCGCTGGCGGACCTTCATCGACGGCCTGCGTCCGCTTTATCCCGTCATCATCATCGACGCGCCCGCCCTGCACCGCTCGACCGTCGCCCTTCTGCTGGCGCCCCTGGCCGAAGCCTCGGTGATCGTGGTGGAGGCCGAGGAAACCCGCACCGCCGTCGCCGCCAACCTGATCGAACGCATCACATCCGCCGGAGGCAAGGTCGCCGGCGTGATCCTGAACATGCGCAGCTTCCACATTCCGCGGTTCATCTATTCGCGGATTTAAGCGTGGGGCGCGAGCTTCAAGGGAGCGATCGCCGTCAATCGACCTGACTGATTTCCTATTAATTCAGAACCCGGTCCAGCCAGTTGGCGAACAGGTCGGGCCAACTGGTTGACGGAGAAACCGGAACGCCAAGGCCGAAGCCGTGGCCGCCTTCTTGATAGAGGTGGGCCTCGACAGGGCGGTGGGCGGCGCGGGCGGCGGCGATCCAGGCCAGGCTGTTGTCGGCGGATACGGTCGTGTCGTCCCAGGCGTGGACCAGGAAGCTGGGCGGGGTTTCGGCGCCGACATGCAAAACGGGCGAGCGTTTCTTGACCAGTTCGGCGGGGGCGTTGGCGCCCAGAAGCAGACCGCGCGAGCCAGTGTGGACCAGCGGCGCCTCAAGCGACAGAACCGGATAGATCAGGCCGACTGCGTCAGGGCGGGCGTTGAGCGCGTCGGCGGCGTCGACGGGCGCATAGACGGCCTCTGTCCAACCGGTCGCCAGACTGCCCGCCAGATGCCCGCCCGCCGAGAACCCGACCACCGCCACATGATCCGGCTGGATGGATAGGGTCTGCGCGCGCTGACGCAGCAGGCGGATGGCGCGCTGGGCGTCCTGCAGGGGCACATCGGCGCGATTGGGCCATCCCTCGCCCGGCAGGCGGTAATTCAGCACCGCGACCAGATAGCCCTTTGCGGCGAAATATTCCGCGACCTCGACGCCTTCATTGGCGATGGAGACGAACATATAGCCGCCGCCCGGAATGACCAGCAACGCACGGCCGTTTGGCTGGGCCGGACGCCAGATCCGCATCGACGGCGCCGGCGTCGACTTCAGGAAGGAGCCGGGCCAGTTGGGAAAGTCCGCAAGGGGCCTGTAGCTTTCGCGTCCCGGCGCGTCGGCAGGCCACAGCATGATCTGCTCGGCGGCGTCCCAGGCGGCGGGTCGGGTCATCTCCGGCGCACGCGGCTTCAGCGGCGTGGTCTGAGCCAGCGACGCGCCCGCACTGAAACAGACCGCCCCCAGCAGAGCCGCGCCCAGCAGATTACGGCGATCAGTTCGCATGGGTGGCCGTTCCGGCTTCGCCGGCCATCAGCCGGGCGTAGAAGCGAATATTCCGCTCCAGATTATCCAGCGTCATATGTTCGTTGACGCCGTGGATCATGCCCAGTTCCGACAGGTGAAAACGGTTGGGCGCGAACCGGTACACGTCCTGCGCCACAGGCGTCAGATAGCGGGAATCCGAACCCGCGATCATCAGCGAGGGCGCGATCGGGGTGGCGGGCGCCTCATCACCCAGCGCGCTGGCCAGATAGCGATAGGCGTCGGACCGAGACGACGAGACCGGCGTCGGCTCACGCCCCATCCCCTCGATCTCGACGTCGACCGGCAGCCCCTTGGTCGCCGCACGCGCGCGGTCCACGACATCCTGAACCGAGGCGCCCGGCGCGATGCGGTAGTTGATCCAGACGCTGGCGGTCTGGGGCAGGACATTTTCCTTGGGCGATCCGCTCAGCATGGTCGGGGCGATGGTGGTGTGCATTCCGGCGGCGGCGGCGGGGTTGGCCGCCATCTGCTTGGCCAGCAGACCGCCAAACAGCCAGTCGTTGGCCAGGAACAGCCGCGTCGAGAAGGGCGCATAGGGCGCCAGTTCGCGCAGCCCCTCACGCGTGGCGCCGTCGTAACGCAGCGGCCAGGCCTTGCCCTCGATGGCGGTGATGGCGCGGGCCAGAATCGACACGGCGGTCTGGCTGGGCGGGGCCGAGGCGTGACCGCCCTGCCCCTTGGCCGTGATCTTCAAGGTGACATAGCCCTTTTCCGCCACGGCGATCAGGGCGGCGGGCCCTTTGACGGCGGGGTGGTCTTCGATGATGGCCGAGCCTTCGTCCAGCACGAACCAGGCGCGAATGTTGCGCGCCTTCAGCACCTCTGCGACGGCCTTGGCGCCGTTGCCCTGAACCTCTTCGTCATGGCCGGAGACGACGATGATGGTGCGTTCCGGCTGGCGGCCGGCCTTGGCCAGGGCCTCGCCCGCCTCCAGCAGGGCGATCAGCGAGCCCTTGTCGTCAATGGCGCCGCGCCCCCAGACCGCGCCATCCGCCACCAGGCCGGAGAAGGGCGGCGTCTTCCATTCGTTCAGGGTTTCGGGCGAGGCGGGGACCACGTCCTGGTGCGCCATCAGGATGATCGGCTGAAGCGCCGGATTGCGCCCCGTCCACGTCCAGATCAGGGCACCCTCGCCGACGGTTTCGCGTTTGGCGGCGGCGTGGAAGGCGGGATAGGTCTGGGCCATCCAGTCATGGAAGGCGGACCATTGGCTCAGGTCATTCTCGGCCTTGTCCTGATGCGACACGGTTTCGAAGCGGATCGCCTGACCCAGCCGGTCCGCCGCCTGATTGAGGTCGAACGCCACGACAGCAGGCGCTTGATCCGTCGCCAGTGCGGTCGGTTTCAACATCAGGGTGCGGACCACCAAGACGGCGACCAACAGAACCAATGCGGCGATGGCGATACCGAAGACGGTCAGCAGCCGCCCCGCCCAACCCTTGCGCCTCATGCCCGGTTTCCTTGCAGTGTGGTGAAGTATTGCAGCGCCTGACCGGCGGCGGCGACTTCCTCGCCAACCGGCATGTTCTCACGCTCGATGAAGGAGATGGCGATCCCGGCCTCGGCGGAGGCGCGGCGCCAGCGCGCCCAGTCGATCACCCCTTGGCCGAAAGCGGCGGACGCGGGCGATGCAAGCCGCGTCGTGGGCTGCAACGGCGCGCGCCAATCCTTCAGGTGGGCCGAGCGGAACCGCCCCGGATGACGGGCCAGAAGGTCGAACGGATCGGCCCCGCCCAGAACGGCGTTGCCGACATCGAACTGGAAATGCGCCTGCGCGGGATCGACCCGCTCCAGCAACAGGTCCATGGCCGTCTGTCCGCCGACATCGGCGAACTCGACATTGTGGTTGTGGTAGGCGATCGCAACGCCGGCCGAGCGCGCCTTGTCCCCGATCTGGTTCAGGCGATCCGCATTCCAGCGCCAGTCGTCCGCCGTCAGAGGATGCGCCAGCAGGGCCGCAAAACGATCTGCAGGCGCAACCTCCAGCAGACCGGCGAAGCCGGGCATGGGAGCCGCCACCGTGGTCATGCCGATCTCACGCGCATAGGCCAGCCGGTGGTCCAGCTCCGCATCGGTCATCTGCAGGATGGGCAGGTGACCGCTGACGCAGGCCAGGCCCGCCGCATCAAAGGCCGCCCTCAGTTCGGCGCCGGACAGGTCGGGCGCGCCCGCCAGCTCCACCTTGCGGACCCCCAGATCGGCCAGGGCCTTCAGCGTGCCGGGAAAATCCTGCGCCATCGACTGGCGCACCATCCACAACTGGACGCCCAGATCCGCAGGCGGGGCGACAGCCGCTGACGCCGATCCGCCTTCACTCAAGGACCAGACCAGGGGCGCGGCCCCCGCCATCGCCAGTAATCCACGCCGTGACAGCATTTTGCGCCTTCCCCTCAATCCCTCTGGCGATGATCGTCCCAACGATCCGCCCGTTTCAATTCGCGCGAACGCCGGTGACGCTGCCCATGGCGTCCAGACGGCTGCGCCACGGGTCGACCATCAGTTTCAGCCCGTCCTCGCCGATCCACATGATCTGATCGTTCGGCTGTTGTTGAGGCCATGTCGGCGTCGTCGGCCCGTTCGGATCGTGGCGCTTGACGAAGTTGACGATGACGTCCGCATAGGCTCGGGCGATCCTGTGATCAGCAGCCGAGAACGGTCCAGCATCCTTGGGCATGGCGTCCAGACGATCAAAGGCATAACCCCCGTTGGAACCATGTCCCGCCCCGATCCAGTCACCGCGATGCGCCTCGGCCACATGGGCGAAGCGATACTCCCAAGCCGGCAGGCCCAGCCGCTGCATGGCCCGCACCGTCTCGCGGCCATGGGCGACGAACAGCCGGTCCCCAAGCATGTCCAACCGCACGCGCGCAACCCGAGCCGTCCCTTGCGGATCATACAGAGGCCGCAGCCGGTCAAAGGTTCCAGCGGGCAGGCGGCTGGCCAGAAGGGCGGACATGGCGTCGGCGTTGGGCGACTGAAGCACGCCCAGCAACTCGCCATCCTGCGCCCCGCCCAACAGCGGCACGCGGGCGACGCGTCCTGCAGCGAAGGCAGAGCCGGGAGCCTCGGTCACTAGACGGCCGTCTATCATGGGCCCGGAAAACAAGTCAGGCCGCATGTTCGGAAAAGCCGCCTGCTCCAGCAGTCGCGCGGCAGGCAGGCGGCGTAGTTGCGCCAGATTTTCCGCCTGAACCAGACGCGCAAAACCCGTCCCCGCCGCCTCGCCCGACGGCAGGCCGCCCGCCGATTTCTGCGTCAGATGCGGCATGTCTGGGTCAGCCGAAGACGAAATGATCACGGCCGAGAACAGATCGCGCGCCTCCGGCGCCATCATCATCGCCTCAACACTGGCCCCGCCCGCCGAAGACCCAAACAGGGTCACTCGCGTCGGATCGCCGCCGAAGACGCCGACATTGTCGCGCACCCAGCGCAGGGCCGCCAACTGGTCCATATAGCCGTAGTTGCCCAACAGACCATGATCCGCGTCCGCCCGACTGAGCTCGGGATGAGCGAAGAAGCCGAAACGCCCAAGACGATAATTGAAGGACACCACGATCACGCCGCGCCCTGCCAAGGCCGAACCGTCATACTCCGGCTCCGCCGAACTGCCAGTGACCCAACCGCCGCCGTGGATCCACACCAGCACCGGCAGCCGCGCACTCGACGCGCTTTCAGGTCGCCAGACATTGATGGTCAGACAGTCTTCCGACATCGGCGGCTGGACGGCCAGCGATGGGCTGTCCGGCTGCATGCAGATTGCGCCCATGCGCGAGCCATTGCGCACCCCGCGCCAGTGCTCTGGCGTCTGGGGCGCCCGCCAGCGCAGATCTCCGACCGGCGGACGCGCATAGGGAATGCCCTTGAACGAAGCGACGCCCTGAGCGTCGACCACGCCGGACACCCGGCCCGTCTGGGTGCGGACTACCGGCTCGGCGCCCGCCGCGACAGGCGCGGCCAGAACCCCGACGAACAAGGCAGCCGCGCAGGACTGCAGAACCCGCCGCCTGGACGAAACACTCAAGACCATATCGGCGTCTCCCCTCGCCTCAACTCAATGGCTGTCCGTGCGACCCTGCATGAAATCCAGCCGGGCTTTCAGCGGATCAGCCTCTCCGACGAAATCGCCCCGAGGCGTCACAGACAACAGTTGATCGGTTTCGACCTCGAACTGCGGCCAGTTCGGCAGCCCCCGACCGTTTGGATCGCCGTTGCGGGCGAAGTTGGTCCAATAGTCGGCCAGACGCGTCGCCACCGCCTGATCCTGAGCGGTCGGATGCTCCAGCACCCCGCTCAGACGGTCAAAGGCGAAGGCCACGTCAGAGGCGTGATCCGCACCCCAGGGCGCACCTGCCCGCTTCTCCTCGGCCACATAGCCGAAGCGGTACTGATAGACGGGTGCGCCTTGAGCGGCGAAGGCGCGGGCCACGAAACGCGCTGGCTCGACCATGTTCTTGTCGCTGCCTACCGCCCGGTTGACGCCTTCGACCGGGGTCTGACCATCGGGATCATACAGATGGCGGGCGGCGGCTTCATCGGCGCCGAACTTGGCGAAGGTCGCGTCCTTGTTGTTGGCGAACTCCAGACTGAGATCCGCCGTGGTGGCGCCGATCAGGACCGGAACCGACCGCTGACGCCCCTGACGATATTGGGCCTGCGGCGTCATGGCGACGACGCGGCCGTCGACCACCGGCCCGGCATAGAGGGCGCGGGGGCCCGCGACGACCAGGGTCATCATGTTCAGGTCGCCATTGATCCGTTCGGCAGGAAGGTCGCGCAGGGCTGCGACCGCCTCGGCGCCCGTGGACGTGACGCCGAGCCGCTCTGCAAAGGCTGCGCCCAGGCTGTCAGCGGAAGGCGCGCCCTCCAGGTCTTCGGACAGGCGGCGTTCGCGCCCCAGGAAATCACGCCCGGCGCCGGACTGGATGATGGCGCGGTCGAACAGCCCCTCCCCCATCGGCGAACCGAGCAGCAGATTGATGGAGATGCCGCCTGCAGATTCGCCCATCACCGTGACATTGGCGGGGTCGCCGCCGAAGGCTGAGATATTGGCCCGAACCCAGCGCAGGGCCGCAATCTGATCCATCAGGCCGTAATCGCCCTTGGGCTCGTCAGGGTGTTCCGCCGTCAGGCCAGGGTGGCCGAAGAAGCCCAGCCGCCCCAGCCGGTAGTTGAAGGTGACGACCACCAGGCCGCGCTTGGCCAGCTGATCGCCATAGGTTTCCGGTGAAGACGACCCGCCGTTCACGAAGCCGCCGCCGTGGATCCAGACCAGAACCGGCAGTTTCTGACGGGCCGACACACGTTCAGGCCGCCAGACATTCAGATACAGGCAGTCCTCGGACAGAGGCGCGGGCGGCGTGACCTTCACCCCTGGCAGGTTCGGCATCCGCCCCTGCATACAGTCCGGGCTAAGCGCACCCGCGTCGCGCACCCCCGCCCAGGCCGCGACGGGCTGGGGCGGGCGCCAACGCAGATCACCGACGGGCGCCGCCGCATAGGGCACGCCGCGCCAGGCCGCGACGCCGTCCTGAACCACGCCGCGCACAGCGCCGTTCTGGACCTGGGCGACCGGCTGCGACTGACCAGCATGGGCCAGGGCAGGAAGACCGGCGCCCAGAACGCCGACAAGGGCCAGAACGAGCGCCGGTTTCATTCTTATTGGTCTCCGGCGACGGTGCGGGCGATCTGGCTGGTCGCGTTCAGACGGACGTTCGCCCGGCCTTCCGGCGCATCGGCGGCGCGGCCGATATAGACCTGATACTCACCACCTGCGCGGCGCCAGCCGCTGGCCGCCGTGTACCACGAGGCCAACAGACGGGGGTCTGCGGACACTGTGACCGTGCGGCTTTCGCCGGGCTGAAGCTCGACCCGCGCCCAGCCGACCAGACGATGCGTGCGTCCGGGAGGCGCCGCATAAAGCTGGGCCACTTCGGTTCCCGCACGGGCGCCTGTATTGGTCAGGGTGACGGTGGCGCTGAGGTCTGCGCCGCCGTTGAACCGTGCATTGGCGTAACGGAAGCTGGTGTAGGTCAGACCGTGGCCAAAGGCGAACAGCGGCTTGGCGCCCGTTCGTTCGAACCAGCGATAACCGACGTCCGAACCTTCCTGCATGTCGAAACCGAACGGCGCGACCGGCTTGCCCAGACCAAAGGGCGTGCGCTGGGTCGGATCAAAGCCGGGGATTTCCGGGCGCGGCAGTTGTTCAACCGAAGCGGGGAAGGTCATCGGCAGACGGCCCGAGGGCGACACCTCGCCGGTCAGCAGCTTGGCGATGGCCTCGCCTCCGCGCTGGCCGGGATACCAGGCCTGAAGCACTGCCCCGACCTTGGACAACCACGGCATGGCGGTCGGATTGCCGCTTTCCAGCACGGCGACGGTGCGCGGGTTGGCCCCGGCGACGGCCGCGATCAGATCATCCTGACCGAACGGGAACAGCAGGTTCTCGGCGTCCATCCCTTCTTCTTCGGGACGGGTGGCGAAGACGATGGCGACATCGGCGGCGCGGGCGAGCGCCGCCGCGCGGGCCGGGTCGGAACCGTCGTCGAACTGAATGTCGGCGTCGGGGCGCAGCGCCTGCAACGCCTTCAGCGGCGACGACAGGCCATAGACCGGCGCCAGCAGGGCCGAGATGCCTTCACGCCCGCGTCCGTCGCGGAAGCTGCCGCCATAGGGCATGACCTGGGACGAACCGCCGCCGCCCGCCAGCACGCCGCGATCCGCGAAGCCGCCGATCACCACGATCTTCTTGGCCGTCGCCGCCAGAGGCAGCAATCCGCCCTCGTTCTTCAGCAGAACAATGCCCTGCAGGGCCACCTGCTCGGCGACTGCCGCATTGGCGGCCTGATCAATGGCGCCGCCCTTTACCGCGACATTGTCGATGGCGCCGACGGCGAACAGGCTGCGCAGGATGCGATGCGCCGACAGGGCCACGCGATCGGCCGAAATCTCACCGGACTCGACGGCGGCCTTCAGCCCCGCGAAATAGTTTTCGTCCTGCGGGGATTCCTGATCCAGACCGGCCTCAAGCGCCGTCTTCATGCTGTGGACCGCGCCCCAGTCGGACATGACCCAACCGGCATAGCTCCACTCGTTGCGCAGGACATCGTTCAGCAGGAACGGGTGTTCGCAGGCATAGACGCCGTTGATCTTGTTATAGGCGCACATGACCGATCCGGGCCGTCCGCGCGCATTGGCGATCTCGAAGGCCAAAAGGTCGGATTCGCGCAGCGCCCCCTCTTCGATGCGGGCGTCGTGGACGAAACGGCCCGTCTCCTGATTGTTCAGGGCGTAATGTTTGATGGTCGAGACGACGTGCTTGTCCTGGATCCCGGCGATGGTCTCGCCAATGATCAGGCCGCTCAGCAGCGGGTCTTCGCCGGCATATTCGAAGTTGCGGCCGTTGCGCGGTTCGCGCGCCAGGTTGACGCCCCCGGCCAGCTGGATGTTGAACCCCTTGGCGAAGGCCTCGGCGCCGACGACGCGGCCCGCCTCACGCGCCAGTTCGGTGTTGAAGGTCGAGGCCAGGGCCAGGCTGGCGGGCAGCGCCGTCGCCTCGTCGCCGCGACGCAGGATGCCGCCCAGATTGGCGACGCCCAGGCTGGCGTCCGACATCTGTTGCGCGGGAATGCCCAGGCGATCGACACCGGCCACATAACCCGCAGAACCCAGGGCGCCGGGCGGGGTTTCCTTACGCATGTTTTCGGGAATCGAAGCCGGCAGAGGCACGCCCAGCGACAACAGACCGAAGCCCGACTGAGTCCGCAGCAGTTGAATCTGCTCATCCAACGTCATGGCGGCGACCGCCAGTCGCGCCCGCTCATCGGGCGACAGGGCGGTGTTGGCCCACGGGCGCGCAGCGGCGGCCTGCGTCGGCTGGGCTGAGGCCCGGGCCGTGGCCTGAGCCAGCACCGGCGACGCCGAGACAAGGACCGTGGACGCCAGCAGGATTCCCATCAACTTCATGAACTTGTTTCCTTTGGTTTTACTCGTCCGCGTACGCGGAAGACGCCCTGCGCGGAGCTGGGCTCGATCAGTTCTGCGCCGCCTGCTTCGACCCCGTAGGACAGCAGCCGGCTCAACAGCCGCACCGACTTGATCATTTCGCCCGGTTCTTCAG
Source organism: Brevundimonas nasdae (assembly GCF_019395145.1). Classification (NCBI taxonomy): domain Bacteria; kingdom Pseudomonadati; phylum Pseudomonadota; class Alphaproteobacteria; order Caulobacterales; family Caulobacteraceae; genus Brevundimonas; species Brevundimonas nasdae. The sequence goes on along the minus strand of NZ_CP080034.1, from coordinate 861,658 downwards.
CCAGCAGTTCGGCGATCGACAGGCCCCGCACTGCCCACACCATCAGGCGTTTGACGACCGGAGACACGGGCACGCCGGCCGCATCGGCGACGCGGTCTATGGCCAGGAATGAATCTTTTTCGATGGTGATCTGCAGCGGCTTCAGCCGTCGGGCCAGTTCATCGTCACTCCGCGCGCCCTGCAGGATTTCCAGCACCGCCACGCCGCTGGGACGGGACAACACCTCCCAGGCGACTTCGGGCAGGGCCATCAACCGCTCTTTCGCATCTTCGATCCCGCCCAGCTTGGCGAGATAGAGATCCATTTCCTCGGCATAGACGCTCTCGACCACGAACAGCATCAAATCCACCTTGGTGGGAAACTGATGCAGCATGGCGCCCCGGCTGACCTTGGCGTCGGCGGCGACCGCCATGGTCGTGGTGGCGGCGTAGCCTCGGGAATACAGAGACAGGATCGCGGCCTCAAGCAGACGCGCGCGCGTTTCTGCGCTGCGGCTTTCCTGAGTTCGGCGCGGCGGCTTGGTTTCGGTCAAGGTCGGAGATCTCCCGGCAGGCCGCCCCGAGCCAACCGCCCGAGATGGGCGGCGCTCGGCTTCGGCGTGCGCTCGAACGTGGTGCGGTCGACCGCAACCAGTCCGAACTTCGGTCCGAAACCAGCGAACCACTCCCAGTTATCCAGGAACGACCAGTGGATGTAACCCCGTACATCGATGCCGTCGCGCATACAGGCGAAGACAGCGGGAACCGCCCTGTCGATGAAGGCGACACGACGCGCGTCATCCTCGGTCGCAACCCCGTTCTCGGTGACGTAGATCGGCTTATCGGTGTGGCGCGCGACCAGACGGATCGCCCCTTCCAGCGCCTCGGGCGCGAAGGGATAGTTCATCTGGGTCAGTTCGACACCTTCGGGATTCGGCAGATCAGCATCCTTGCCGACCAGGGCGTAGGTGTAATTCTGCACCCCGATGAAGTCGCCCCGCGCCCGCACCCACGGCAGGACCGCATCTTCAAGCTTGGCGTCCAGCCCGGCGTCCGGCGTTCCCGCCCGTTCGTCATTGACGGCGATGGTCAGGCCGACCGGCGTCCGGCCGCCCGTCTCGCGGCGAATGACGTCATAGGCGCGCTCATGCGCCTCAATGATGATCGGGGTCTGGATGCGGAAGTCACCCAGCACAAGCGGCGCGAACTTGTCGGAGTTGACGGCCCGCGCCGCCGACGCGCGCGACGCCTGGACGATGGGGCGGATCTGCTTGGACAGCGAGCCCCAGCTCATCAACCCGCCCAGGTTCGGCTCGTTGAAGGTCGCCACAACACCAAACAGGTCGCCCAGATGGCGGCTGACGATTTCGGCGTATCGAACAAAAGGCTCGATCCCGTCGCGCGTCTCGAATCCGCCAGCAGCGGCGAACCAGCGCGGCGATGTGAAGTGGTGCAAGGTGACGACCGGCGTCATTCCGTGACTGCGGATCGCCTCCAGCACGCGGCGGTAGTAGGCGATGGCGGCCAGGGAGATCTGGCCCTTTTCCGGCTCGATCCGCGACCATTCGATGGAGAAACGATGGGCGTTGAAGCCCAGCGACGCCGCCAGAGCGATGTCATCGAAAACACGGTGATAGGCATCGACCGCATCGCCGGAGGCCTCACGGAAGATGGTCGGCTGGACATGCTCCACGACCCACAGGTCGCTGGCGACATTGCCCCCTTCGATCTGATAGGCGGCGCCCGCCGATCCCCACAGAAAACCTGAGCGGGCCGGAATATCGGCTCTTGCCGTCCCAGTTGCCACCACTGCGCCCCCTGTGGCTGCACCCACCGCCAGCAATCCTCTACGGCTCACCCTAGTCATGCCGTCCCCTCCGCTACGCCCCAAATCCTGCTGCAATCCTAAGAAGCAGACCAAAAACAGTCAATCTTGATTGTAACTTTAATGCTGCGTCGTTTTGAACCGGGATGAACAGTCATCAGGATCCAGATTGAGATCGCAGCGAAGCGATTATCGACCATCCATCGAGAATCGCCCTCACCCTGCCGAGAATGAAAATCCTGAACGCGGGAAGAAGAAAAGACGGGCCGGACACTGTCCGGCCCGCGCCCCAGAAAGGGCAGGCTCAGAAGATCAGAAAGCCACCGTCAGGTTCATGCCGACCGTACGGAAGGCGTCAGGACTGATCACCCGTTCGTAGCCACCAGCATTGAACAGGCTGAGCGAGGGGTATGCGCCATAGAACATCTGGTCCAACAGGTTGCGGGCATACAGACTCAGGCGCCACGAGCCGTCCTCGCGGCCAAAGCCGATATTGGCGTTCAGCATCCCGTAGGCGTCAGTGACGGAGCGCGGATCGGCCGTGATCGCGTAGGCGTCGTCACGCCACGCCCAGTTCGCGCTGGCGTCGATCTGAAGACCGGCGCCGACAGAACGCTCATAGGCGATGTTCAGATTATAGCTCCACTCCGGGGCCCCAGCCAGACGCTGGCCGGCATAGTTGGCCACGAAGGTGTCCGCTGAGCCCGGCACTTTATAGCAGCCCTGGCCGACGACGGTCGAAACCGGCTGCCCCGTATAACAGGGACCGCTATAGTCCTTGTAGGTCGCATCGCTGTAGGCTGCACTGCCGCCGAAGGTCAGCCCCTTGATCAGACGGAAGCTGGCCTCCAACTCCACCCCGCGCGAGCGCATCAGGCCGGCGTTCGTCAGACCCAGTCGGGGCGTCGCAGACGTCAGATCCAGAGCTTGGGCTTGGAAGTCGGTGTAGTCCGCCGTGTAGAGGGCACCGTTCAGAATCATGCGGCCATTCAGCAGAGTCGATTTGACGCCGACCTCATAACTTTCAACCGTTTCGGGCTTAACTCGCTGAACCACGCCGCTGACGGAATCGATCGCCGGCCCCTTATAACCCGTGGAATAGGTGCCGTAGACCATCAGGTTGCGGTTGGGCGTGTACTGAACGCCTGCACGGCCCGACACATTGTCGGCGCTGACTTCACCATCATACGGCAACAGCGTGCCATAGGTGAAATAGCCCGCGACCGGATTGACCTTCAACGACCCGGACGTGGTGTCGTTGGTGTAGCGCAGACCGCCAATCAGCTTGAACTGGTCGTTCAGGGCATAGGTCGCCTGCCCATAGGCCGCATAGCTTTCTGTCGCCGAATGCTGGAGGCGCTCGCCATACAGAACCGCCTGAGGCGCCAGGGGATTGCCCGTGACGAATTTCAGGAAATCGCCCTTCTGGGTCGTCCAGCCGTTGATGTTGGTCTTGAAGTAGAACAGACCCGCTACGTATTCGAGACGCTGACCCGAAGGCGAAGCAATCCGGAACTCCTGGGTGAACTGGTCATTGTCCATCCCGCCGTCGCTGAAATTGAAGATGTTCAGAGGGGAGTGGTCGATGTCGGAAAGCTGCGACATCTCTGACTTGCGGTAAGCCGTGATCGACGTCAGCGTGTAGTCGCCGAGGCTGTAGTTGGCCTGTAGCGAAATGCCCTGAACCTTGGTGTTCGCGATCCAGTCGCCATCGTCATAGGCCAGGAAGGTGTTCTCGCCAGGCTTGACGGCGTAGGCGTCGAACAGCGCATTGTAGCGCGGATTAACGCCCAGGCTCTTGATGATCGGCGAGTCGCGCGCGAAGCCTTCCTGATAGTCAGCGGTCAATACGAACGACAGGTCGTCCGTGGGCTGCCACAGCAACTTGCCACGAACACCCTTGTTATCGCGATCACCAACATGGCCGCCGTGATTGACATAGGGAATCGCGCCGTCCTGGGCCGTATAGAAGCCCGAAATGCGAGCTGCCAGGGTCGAACTCAGCGGCATATTGACGACGCCCCGCGCGATCTGCTCGTTGCGCTCGCCGTAGGACAGACTGGCGTCCCCGGAGAACTCGTCGAGCCGCGGATTGCGGCTGATGATCTGGATCACGCCTGCCGAAGCGTTCTTGCCGAACAGGGTGCCCTGCGGGCCGCGTAGAACCTCAACGCGCTCGACATCGGCGAACCCGGTGGCGCCCGGATCACGCGGCAGGCCGATCACTACGCCGTCAACAACTAGGCCCACCGTCTGCTCAACGCCGCTGTCGTACGTCTGGGTCCCGACACCGCGGACCTGATAGCCGCCGCCGTTCGCAACGGGGTTGGTCGAGGAGAAGGTGACGTTCGGCGCCAGATACTGGAGATCGGACACCTCGCGGAAGTTCGACTTCTCCAGCGTCTCGCCAGAAACGGCGGTGACCGACACCGGCACGTCCTGAAGGCGCTGCGCCCGCCGCGTCGCCGTGACGACGACTTCGCCCAACTGGGTGGCATTGGCCCCGGCGGCGTCCTGCGCGCTGGCCGGCATCGCCATGGCCAGAACCGTCGCCACGCCCGTCGCCGCCAACCAGGCCGCGCGCCCGTATGATTTACGCATTGTCCGTTCCCCTCGCATTATTTTGCTTTTGTCCGGTCGAGGTTCACGACCTCGCCATGCCTGTTATAGTCAGCACTGCTTGTAAGTTGCTGCAAGCAGAAAAATGCGTCGAACGTTCAGATTACGGATGCGTGACAAGGAAAACGCCAAAGCGGTATGCAAAAGGTCGATTACAGACCAATTGGTATTAATTCACCGCCGCCAAAAACAGCCGATCCATGATGGCGTAGGCATCCCTGTTCGGATGAACGCCATCCAGACTCAGCGCGCGATCCAGTCCCCCTTGTTCATTGGCGAGGACGGCGTAATAGTCGATGAAACCAAGCCCCTCACGGGCGGCATAGTCCCGCAGCCAATTATTCAACGTCACGATCTGGGCGGCAGGCCGGACGCCGGGACGCCAGAAGAACCGATCCGCTGGCGGCACGGCTCCCAGGACAACCTGAATCCCATTGGCCCGAGCCAGCTCGGTCATGGCCATGATGTTGTTCTTCCAGGCTTCGGGACTGGTCGCCCCGCCGTTGCCGGCAACATCATTCGTACCCGCCAGAATGTGAACCAGACGCGGCTGCAGGGCCACAACGTCGGCACGGAAACGCACGAGCATCTGCGCGCTGGTCTGCCCCCCTATGCCGCGCCCGGCGATGCGCCGCGCCGTAAACAAGGATGCATCCGCCCTCGCCCAATTCTCGGTGATGGAATCACCAATCATGACGACATCAGGCCGCAGTTCAGCGTCATGCAGGGCGGCATTGTCCGCGCGATAGACGCAAAGGCCGGGCCAGTCGTCCGCCTCGCGCGCCGCCTTGGCTGCGGAATAGGCCTGATAGTCCGGCGTCTGCGCCAAAGCCAGCAGGGCCGCCAGATCCGCCGGCCCGGGCCGGATCATCGCCTCCTCCAGGTCGAGGACCGACTTCGGTTTCGTCGGCATGGCGGGACAGGGATCATCCACCATGCCAACCACGGGCGCAGCCGGAACATCCTGAGCCTGCCCCTGGACGGGAGCCGCGATCCCCGCCGCCATGACCAGAACGGCGGCGACGCTCCCCGCCTTCACGGACGGGGATCCAAGCTGTCGACCAGTATCTCCAGCACAGGCGCCAGACCGATCAGAAGCAAGGCTGGCGGCTGGGGCACGCCCGTAATGATCTTCATCGAGGACGAAGAAGCGGCGACGACCTCGGCCTGTTTCGCCAGCATGGTGCGTGCGTTCGCCGTCCAGCCTCCAACGGGACGAACCCCGCGCGCCTTCAGATCCACCGCCTCCAGCGCGGTCGCGGCGAACCGAGCGACCTCCTCGGAAATGGGAATGGCCTGCTCCAGACTGTCGACGCCCTGGGCCGCGGCGACGAAGCGCGGATGATTGTCGCGGTATTTCTCAAGAGCCGCCCGCAGCGGCGCCGCCGCCGACGGGTCGCCGCGCGCCAGGGCGTCCGCCCAGACCGACATCCGATAGACGTCCAGGCTGTCTGCATTGGCGATATCCACGGGCGCCGTCAGGCTGGGCAGACGCAGCGGACGCCGCTCGCGCAGAGCCGCGAACACCTCAGCCAGGCGCCCCATATTCCGCACGGGAACTGTCGCATCCGCCAAGGTCAGAACGGCCTCCACATCATGAGGCGCCAGACGCGCAGCCATTCGTTGGCGTTGCGCCTGATCCTGCAGTCCCTGAACCCGCAGCCCCTCCTGCACCACGACCGCGCGGCGCATGGCGTCCTGCGGATTCGTGACGGTTTGAGGCGACCAGAAACGCTCAGCCAGCAGCGCCGCACGCGGCCAGAAACGGTGATCGACCATCTCATCGGTCACGGTTTCCGCCCACAGCGCCGCCTCGGCCCCCAGCACAAGATTTTTCTGATCCGCCGACAGGGGGTGCTCCGGCTTGGGACCGATTATTTTTTCGGGGCTGTCGGGGGGCGTGGCATCCACATCCAAGGGGTCTCGCGAATAGTGATCAACCCCCGCCCAGAGCAGATCCAGATAATAACCGGCGGAGACGACCGCACGGTTGTTCTGGCCCGTGATGTGAGACACCGCTTCCGAACTTCTCCAGGCCTGCACTACGACACTGTCGTCGATGGGCTGATCGGCCACCTCCTCCCAACCCATGGTCGTTTTGCCCAGCCCACGCACGATGTCGTTCACTTCCTTGAAGAAGTGATCCTGAAGAGCGACCGTGTCGGCGTAACCCTTGTCAGCCATGAAGGCGACGATGTCCGGGTTTCTGTTCCAGGCGGTTGCCTCAACCTCGTCACCGCCGACATGGAAATAAACGTCAGGGAAAAGAGCCGACATCTCTTCTAGCAGGCCCTTGATGAAGGCGTATGTCGTCGGCTTGGTCGGATCGACCGCTGCACCGAACATGGCCAGACGATTATTCGGATCCACCGGCATGGCCGCCAGTTCCGGATAGGACATCATGATCGCCCCCGTGTGAGCCGGGAAGTCGATCTCGGGCACCACGCGCACCCCCCGATCCGCCGCATAGGCGACCAGCTCCCGCACCTGGTCCTGCGTATAGTACTGACCACGCGCGCCCACCTCGGTCAGACGCGGATAGCGCAGGCTCTCGATGCGGAAGCCTTCGTTGTCGCTAAAGTGGAAGTGAAGCACGTTCAGCTTCACGCGCTCCATGGCGTCGATCTGGCGCTTCAACGTGTCCAGCTCGACAAAGTGACGGGCCGTGTCGACCATCAGGCCGCGCCAGGGGAAACGGGGCGAATCCTCGATCTGCGCGTAAGGCAGGACAAAACCTGCACCTTGCGGCTGAACCAGTTGGCGCAGCGTCGCCAGGCCACGCAGAACACCATCCTGCCCGGCAGCCGTCAAATGCACGCCGCCTTCCGTGACCTTCAGCGAATAGGCTTCCTTAGCCTCAAGCGTGCCTGCCGCCGGATCCGCCGACACCGCAATCACCAGGGCCGGTCCGTCGCTTGTCGGGGCAGCGCCCGTCAGCGCATTGATGTCAGTCTGGAAACGCGAAACGGCGCGCTGCAGCCGCGCATCCGAAAAGCCTTCGAAACGAACCGCGAACCGCCCTGTAATCGCCAGCGCCTGACCCTCAGCCGCATTCACCGTCGCTGACACCGGCAAGGGCATAAGCGCCGCCTCGCTCGCGTGCGCCGAAGCGCCCCCCAAGGACAGAACCGCCAGAATAGCCGCGCCGCTCGCACGCGTCGCCAAGCCTGCCAGTCTATTCATATGCCGCATCATCGCTCTCCCCTTGGACAATACCAATCCATCCATCAGCGGTATTGACACCAACACCAAGTGGACCACACAAGGATTTCTACATTTCCAGTCAGGATTGTCTAGATCATTGACATCAGCAGCCCAGAGACCCGTCATCTACCGATCCTCGACCGACCTTGGGCAACTGGGCGAAGGCGGGCCCCTGTACGTCCGACTGCAACGGCTCATACGCGCCGCCGTCAACGACAACCGGCTGGTCATCGGCGCCGCCCTGCCCAGCGAACGCGACCTGAGCGAGGCTTACAACCTGTCACGCGTGACCGTGCGCCGCGCCATCGACGAACTGGTGGATGACGGCTTCCTCAGTCGTCGGCGCGGTTCCGGCACTTTTGTCTCCGACACCGCCCCGCGCACCGAACGTGTGGAAAAGAGCTTCTCGACCCTGTCGTCCTTTTCCGAAGACATGAAGGCGCGGGATCGCATCCCCGGCAGCCGCTGGCTGACGCGTGGGTCAGGCTTTGTCACGCCCGAAGAAGCTCTGTCGTTCGGACTGTCCCCCGGCTCGCCCGTGCACCGCTTTCGGCGCCTCCGCCTGGCCGACGGTGCGCCAATGGCGATTGAGATTTCGACCATAACCGGGTTCGCCCTGCCCTCGGTCGAGGCGGTCGGCGCCTCTCTCTACGACGCCCTCAGCGTCACCCGCTGCCGCCCCGTGCGCGCCCTGCAACGCCTGCGCGCCGAAACCGCTGGTGAAGAGCGCGCCAAGCTGCTGGAGGTCGATGCGGGTCACGCAGGCCTGCTGATCGAACGCCGCGCCTTCCTCGCCGATGGACGGCCCGTGGAGCTGACGCGCTCCTTCTACCGCGGCGATGCCTACGACATGGTCGCCGAGTTGGGCGTGTAATGACTTCGATAAAGCCTACATCATGAAGCAGCAGATACAGCGGGTCGTCGAATTCATAACCGGTGGGCGCCCTCCAGCACCGGAAACACGGTGATGAGATTGTTGACGATTTTCGCGCAGACGCTCGATATTCGGCCACGATCGCCTCTTCGTGTTGAAGCAACTAGGCCCGATGCTCTCGAAAGGCGCTGGCGATCGTACGCAGTGCGGCCTTCGACTTCGGGTCCGTCAGCGTAGAGTGCAAGACGATCTCAGATGACGGCAGCGGCGGCAGACCGAACCGCTCGCCTATATCCACTGTCCCGGCCGGCGCCAGTCGACGCGAGAAGACCGACGTCGCCAATCCCGCCGCAACTGCCGCATCGACAGCGGATGAGCCGCCGCCGAGGAACACCTCGGTCCAGGTCATGCCAATCTGATCCAGGGCTCGTGTCGCCAGGTCGCGAACGCCGCAGGCGGGCGACAAGGCGGCGAGTCGCAGCGGCTCGCCCTTTCGGTGTTCAAATCGCGGAGCGGCGAACCAACCGAAATGCTCAGGCCCCAGGGTTTCGCCGTCGCGACGGTCCTCCTCGCGCCGGATGATCGCCGCGTCCAACTCCCCACGATCAAAGGCGTCCAGCAGGACGCGCGAGTTCTCCAGCCGGACCTCTATCGTCAGGCAAGGATCATGCGCATTGAGGCGCGCCAGCAAGACCGGCACTTCGGGTCCGGCCACATGGGCGGCGATGCCCAGTACGAAGTGGCGACGCTCATGGGACAGAGACGACAGCGCCTGTTCGTGCGCGCTCAGAAAAGCCCGCGCCGCGTCGAGGAACAACGCGCCATGAGCCGAAAGCCGGACTGAGCGCGGCGTGCGCTCGATCAAACGACGCCCCAGACCGTCCTCCAGCCGCTTCAATTTCACGCTGACTGCGCCCTGTGTCGTCGCGAGAGCCTCGGCCGCCCGGGTGAAGCTCTGCAGGTCAGCGATCGCCACGAAGGCCTTAACCGCCTCAACATCGAGTGACTTCATTTCAGCTATCCGAATTCAACATCACTGAAATCTCAAAACATCCTGTTTTGTTGTGGTCAAGCCCAGACTATCTCCCCTCCGCCGGACATGGCGTCCTTGTCCAGCGTTCAACGAGCTTGCCCCTCATGATCCTGTCCCGCCCCTCCCAAAGCACGCAGGCGCTCGCCGCAGTCGCCCTTTCTTCCCTGATGTTCGGGCTCGAGATTTCGAGCGTGCCAGTGATCTTGCCGACGCTCGAACGCTCGCTGGGCGCCGACTTCATCCAGCTTCAATGGGTCATGAACGCCTATACGGTCGCAGTGGCCAGCGTGTTGATGGCCGCCGGTGCAGTCGCCGACCGGTTTGGCCGCAAACGGCTGTTCCTGATCGGGGTCGCCGTCTTTGGTCTGACGTCGTTCGCCTGCGGCGTGACTGACAACATCAATGTCTTGATCGGCGCCCGATTTCTGCAGGGGTTGGCGGGCGGCGGCATGCTGATCTGTCAGGTCGCCATCCTGTCGCATCAGTTCCGCGCCCCCCAGGCGCGCAGCGTGGCCTACGCCTGGTGGGGCGTCATCTTTGGCTTAGGTCTGGGTTTCGGCCCGATCATCGGCAGCGGGATCCTTGCTGTAGCCGGTTGGGAATGGGTCTTCTTCATCCACGTCGCCCTGGCCCTCCTGACGTTCGCATCGGGGATGTCCGGTGTCCGCGAATCCCGCGATCCGCAGGCCAGCCGCCTGGACATCGCCGGCATACTGACCCTGTCCGTGGCTGTCCTGAGCCTGACTGTCTTCATCACCGAAGCTCCACGACTGGATCTTGCCTCCCCGCCCGCCCTTGCGATCCTCTTCGTTTCCGTTGCCAGCTTCACCGCCTTCGCAATCGTCGAACGACGCGTGTCCCATCCCATGTTTGATTTCAGGGTCTTCAGCATTCCCACGTTCTCGGGCGCGCTGGTTGGCGCAGCGGGGATGAATCTTAGCTTTTGGCCGCTGATCATCTATCTGCCGATCTGGTTCCACGCCGGTCTGGGCCTGTCCTCGGTCAGCGTGGGCATGGCGCTGCTGGCCTATACCCTGCCCACGCTGGTCGTGCCGCCGGTGGCCGAACGACTGTCTCTCCGCCTCGGTGCAGGCCTGGTCATTCCCGCAGGCCTGTTCGTCATTGGCGCAGGCCTTCTGATGATCCGCCTTTCGCTGGAACTGGCGGGCGCGGGCTGGCCCCTGCTAGCGCCAGGCCTGATCCTTGCCGGCGTAGGTCTGGGTTTGACCAATACCCCAGTGAGCAACACCGCCAGCGGCGCTGTCTCCAGCGACCGCGCAGGCATGGCCTCCGGACTTGATATGAGCGCGCGCATGATCACGCTCGCGATCAACATCGCCGTGATGGGCGCGATCCTGTTCAATGGCGTTTTGGCCCATCTGAAGGCGACGCCAGACATGGGCCCCGTCCTGCATCAGGTCGCGGAACGCGTCGCCGCCGGCAGCCTTGAAACCGGACTGCCCGTGGGCTTGGCCCAGCAGGCGCTTGGTGCAGGCTTCGGATGGGTGACGCTGTATGGCGGCTTCGCAAGCTTGCTGCTCGCGCTAGGAAGCTGGGTGCTGTTTCGCGCTGGAGCCAGCATAACCCCCGCCGCTAACCAGCCCTCGACACCTCAATCATAGCACCCCGTGCATCAGAGATGGACTTCCCCCTAAATCAGCGTGCGGAACGGCGTGTCCGGCAGGGGGAATTCCCACGGCTTGTCCTGCTCCAGCGCGTGCAGTTGCAGGAACAGCAGACCCAGGCCTGATGCGCCCTGCATAAGTCCGGTCTGGGCGACCAGATTTTCAGGCTGGGTGCGATGTTCGGCCTGGAGCCACGACAGCCGCTCTCCATCTCGTGTGGCGCGGCGCAGGGTGTCGCCGATGATGGGTTCGATGGCGCCGGTCGTCGCCTCGGTTCGCCAGTAACGGGTCAGGTCGATGTAGTGCTGAGCGATGCCTGCGTTGCCGCAGCACTGGCTGACATTGTTCCAGTAGCCCGCGCTGGGCTGGAGCGGCGCACCGGTGTGCTTCAGCCCCGTCGTCAGGGCGTCCACCCAGGCGGCATGGGCCGGATCGCGCGTGATCTGATGCATTTTGTAGAACAAACGCGCCGTGCCCGCCGGGCCGTGACACCAGCCGACATAGAACCGGTCCAGCCCCCCGTCCTCGCGGTGGAAGATCAGGGCGCCGCCATCCTTGCGCGCGGCGATGCTGTCCAGATAGGCAGCGCCGTCCAATGCGGCCTTCAGATATTCAGGCTTGCCCGTCGCCTGATGCAGTTCGGCCAGATAATAGGCCACCCCCGCCGTGCCATGAGAGAAGTTTGGGAAGTTCAGGCCGCTCTCACGGCTGGCCCGCCACAGCACCCCGACCGGCGCAGGCTCGCCCAAGGCGATCAACCGTCGCCCCGTCTTTTCGGCGGCCTCGATCAGAACCGGATCATTCCATTCCCGGCCATAGCGCAGCAGCACCAGACCCACACCTGAACCGCCCGAGACGATGTCTGGTGAATCTGACCATTCGACACCGCCCGGCGCATCCTGGGCGCCCCGCACAATGTCGTGGGCGATCTGTTTGGCCGCGCCCAGCCATTCGGCCTCGCCCGTCGCCTTGTGCAGATCGGCCAGAACATGAACCAGCCCCGCGCGTCCCGTGTAGAGGCCTGCGTCCAGATCAGAGCCGGGGACCGCTGCATCGGCAATCAGTCCCCTGGCCCCTTTTCGCGCCTTGTCCAGCCAGACCGGCTCACTGGAATAGCGGCCCAGGGCCGTGAAGAAGGCGACGATCCCCGCCGACCCGGAATAGAGGGATGGGCTGAGCGCGTCGGGCGTCAGGGGATCAGCGGGCCAGCGCACGGCGCCCGCTGCATCCTGTTGCGCGCTGGCGTCGATCCAGCGCGCGCTGCGTTTGGCCAGATCAATATAATCCAGCTTTCCGCCCGTCCCGACAGCCTGCGCCAGCACCACGCCGGGCAACAGACTGAGGCCAAGCCCCAGCGCCGCCCGACCTGCAAATCCGCGTCTGGTGAGGATCATCGCCGTCATCCCTTAGAACCGATACCGGACGCCGGCGAAGAAGCGGCGGCCATAGGGGTCGTATTCCTTGGCGCTCTCAACGCCGACGACGTTGGAGGCGAAGCCGGTCGGCAGCAGCGGCGGCGTCTTGTTGAACAGGTTGTTGATGCCTGCGTACAACTCCAGGCCGCTTTCCTGCAGGTCATAGCGGACCTGCAGATCGTGATAGAGCACGTTCGGCACAGTGTTCAGCTGCGCCAGATAAGCCTGGTCCGGTCCTGCAGGCGGCGTCCAGTCCAGACGGTCGCGGATCGCGCCCAGCCATGTGACCTGCCAGCTGGCGCTGAAGGCGCCCGCATCATAGGTCAGACGGGCGTTGCCGCGGTTCTTGTAACCGCTGCCCAGACGCCCTTCGGCAAACAGCTGGCCCAGATTCTGCTCCAGCGGCGCGCCCTCGAACGAGGTCTTCTCCATCGACAGCAGACGTGTGTAGAGCACGTTCAGGCTCAGGCTGTCGCCCGCCAGAAGGCCCACCTCATGGCGATAGCCCAGGTTGAAGTCGATGCCGCTGGTCTCGATCTCGGCGACATTGACCAGACGGGTGTTGATGCGGCGCAGCTTGCCGTTCGGGAACCGCTCAACCGCATTGCAGTAGAAGGGATCAGCAGTGGAGATGCAGCGGTCGACGACGATCTGCGCCGGCAGGGCGCCGATGGCGTTGTCGATCTTGATGTCGAAATAGTCGGCCGAGAAGTGGAAGCCCGGGATGTAGCTGGGCGTATAGACGCCGCCGATGGTCAGGGTCTTGGCGGTTTCTTCGCGCAGGTCGGGATTGCCGCCCTGCTGGACGCTCATCCAGTTGATGTCGAAGGCGGTGTAGGTCAGCGTGCCGCCATTGTCGGCAGCTTCGACCAGCAAGCCGGGAATGGCGCGGCAGGTCGCGTCCTGCGGGCGGGTGCTGGTCGCCGATGTGCCGTTGCAGGGGTCGATGACGGTCGAGCCATTGGCCCCGCCCGACACCGCCGCATAGAGTTCCGAAATGTTCGGTGCGCGGTTGGCCTCGGCATAGTTGGCGCGCAGCTTGACGCCCTTGACCGGGGTGTATTCCAGACCAGCGTTCCAGCTCAGCGTGCCGCCGACCGTCGAATAGTCGGAGTAACGCGCCGCCGCGTTGAAGCCCAGATAGTCGGCGAAGCGAACACCCGCCAGCAGGGGCACATGGACCTCGCCGAAGACTTCGGAAACGGTGAAGCGTCCGAACAGGTCGTCCTGTTTGCCGCTGGTGCCATTGCCCGCATTGGTGATCGGGTCCCAGTCGGTCGAGCTGCGCTCGCGGCGGTGCTCGGCGCCGATGGCCAGTTGCACCCGACCCGCAGGCAGGTCGAACAGACCGCCCGTGGCGCTGGCGCTGAAGACCTGCTGCTCATTGTCGATCTCGACCCAGCGCGGCACGATCACATAGGCGCTGCTTTCGGCCGAGACGGTGTCGAAGCCGAACAGGTTGATCGGCACACATCCGGCCGCACGCGCCGCCGGGTCACGGCAGACGATCTTGTTCGTCGCGGAATCGACGATGGAATCCAGCGCCTGAACATATTTGGTGGCGTCGATGTCCTGGGAATGCGTGGAATCCTGCATCCGGCCATAGACGTAGGACAGCTCGTAGCTCCAGTCGCCGCGCAGGTCGCCACGCACGCCGGTGGCGATGCGATAGGTCTCGCGTTCAGCCTGGTTGCTGCGGTCATAGACCTCGTTCTGACGGCGGCGGAACTGGATGCCGGTGATGTCATTGGCGGGGTTGGCGTCGCTGTTGCGCGCGTCGATGATGCTGCGGATCGACGCCGGGATATAGGCGTTGGTGATCGGCATCCCCGGCTGGCCGTTCTTGTAGATGAAGCTCCAGTCGAACGAATAGGCTTCCAGCAGCGCCGAGGACGTCACCTTCGACCAGGTCGGTTCGAAGAAGAAGGTCGCGTGGTCGTTCAGGCGATAGCTGGCATTGGCCGAGACCAGCGTCCGCTCCACCGGCAGCGAGATGCGCCGATCCCAGTTGCGGTTGTAGGCCAGCTCCTGCGGGAAGCCGAGGACGACATTATTGTCGTGGTCGAAGGTGAAGACCTGGGCGCTGCCGTTGGCGGTGCGAAGGTCGAACCGGCCTTGCGCCGGGAAGGAGCTGTAGGCGGGCACGCCCACGGTCGCCCACGACCGATCTTCACGCGACAGAGCACGGTCGCGCGAAAGGACACCTTTTTCGGAATCGTGAGTGACATTGACGGCCACGTGACCGCGATCATCCGGGCCGAACGCATGGCCGCCGGTGACGCTGAACAGATAGCGTTCATTGTCCTTGTAATCGCTGATGCCGTATTCGGCGCGGGCGGTCAGACCCTCGAACTTGTCCTTCAGGATGAAGTTGACCACGCCCGAAATGGCGTCCGAACCATAGACAGCCGAGGCGCCGCCAGTCACCACCTCGACCCGGTCGATGAAGTCGGTCGGGATGTTGTTCAGGTCCACCGCCGAAGTGCCGGCGAATCCTGGCACGAAGCGGCGGCCGTTCACCAGAACCAGGGTGCGGCTGGGGCCCAGGTTACGCAGGTCCACCGTCGCGCCGCCATTGCCCGACGAGCTGAAGTTGGAGTTGGCGCGCGTCGTGCCGACACCCACCTGCGGCAGTTCGCGCAGCACGTCCTGAATGTTGGAGGCGCCGGACTGGGCGATGGTTTCGCTGGTCACCACGGCGATGGGCGTGGCGGCTTCCAGGTCAGGGCGGGCGATGCGCGAGCCGGTGACCACGATGGTGTCGACCGAGGCGGGTTCGTTTGCATCCGCCGATTGGGCGAAGGCGGCGCCGCTGATGGCAAAGGCGGTGGTCAGGGTCGCAACACCCGCCAGCAAGGCGGTTTGGCGACGGCGAACGTAGTTCATTCTTATCCCCGTTGATGGCCGCATCTGTTCAGCGCCGGGACGGGAGAGGACGTCACAGCTCGGGCGCCGGTGCGGACACGACGCCGTCTTGGATTTTCAAAGGTCTTGCCTTGGCCCGGCCGCGACGCCGCGCTGCGTGTTTCGTTGTGACGCTCAGGTCATTTCAGGTTGTCCTTGAAGAACCTGAGCCAGTTTTCACCGACGATCTTTTCTGCGTCGGCGGGGGCGAAGCCGTCGTCCAGCAGGGCCTGATGGATCAGGGCCATGCGGCCGATGACGTTCAGTTCGGGAATGACGGCGTGCTGCGGCTCGGGCCCGAAGCCGGGAATGCCGCGCGCATTATTGCCCCGCCACCAACGCTGATAGCCGGCCATATCCTCGGAATAGTTCTGGAACGGCTTGCCCGTCGCGCCCTTCAGCCCCGCCATCGCATAGTCGTTGGCGATCCCCACGGCGTCGATGCCCCCGATGTTCACCGCATGGCGGATGTGGGCGACATAGTGGGCTGTAGTGGGGACATGGTCTTCGGTCAGCCAGAAGCTCATCATGAAGACGCCGAACACGCCGCCATTGTCGGCGACCGCGCGGATCATGGCGTCGGTCGCCGCGCGCGGGTGCGCCAGCAGACTGCGGCAGGCGCCGTGCGACAGGATCACCGGCGTGCTGGATCGCTGGATCGTCTCCAGCGCCGTCGCTTCGGAGGCGTGCGACACGTCCGGGATCAGGCCGATGCGGTTCATCTCCGACACGCCTTCGCGGCCCAGATCCGACAGGCCCCGCCCCGTGCGCTCGTCCACATAGGAGGTGGCGAAGGCGTTGCTCTCGTTATGCGTCAACTGCAGGATCCGCAGCGACTTGTCGCGGAAATAGCCGATACGCGACAGGTCCGTGCCGATCGGTTCGCAGCCCTGGAACTGGAACACAGCCGCCTTGTCCGGGCCTTTCAGATCATCCGCCGTCAGGGCGACGCGCAGACCGGGGAAGTCGGTCTTGATGCGCTGGGACGCGGCATCGATGCTGCGGTCGCACAGTTCGAACTTGCGATGATAGAAGGGCAGGCCCGACGCATCCACGTCCATCTCGCCCAGGGATACGTCGCAGATGAAGGCGTCCAGGCCCGACAGCCGGACATCGTTCGGATCATCCGGCAGGAAGCTCATGCCGTCGATATAGGTCGCGTGGCGATGCGTCTCGGCCTGCTGACGCGCGATCGCCGGACCAGCCGCCGCCCCTGCCGCCAGTGCCGCGGCGGACATCAGGAACCGTCGACGCCCTAGAAAATCTGAACTCGATGTACTCAACGCTTTGTCGCCTCAACAAGGGCGAAACCACCCGGTTTTCGCCACAAGCGGCCGCAAATCCACCTTCCGCCGAAACTTCGCAAATTAGGAATTCTGTCGCTTCAAACAGCTTAGCTGCCGACGCAATCACGAGTTGGAGACCGCCTCACAAGGGCTCCATCCAGATGTTTGATATGCTCCGAGAATGATCAACGCCGGCTCGTGGAGACACGCCATAGTGGTGGATTATGTCCAACCTCGATTCAGCGGGCTGCCTCGTTTTTACGACGACGGTTGATCAAAGACGGTCGAAATGAGGGGGATTTTTGAGCAGGGAAAACTGGACTCACAGCGCCGGACGCAAGGCTGCGAGAACGCACGAAATCCAATGCGCCGTTACGAAACACATCGGAATCGGAAAAGCCGCCTGAACAGTTTTCGAAATGGCGGAAAGATCAGGGCCGCCTCAATGCCGCCCCCGCGGCGCATTCACTCGCCGCACGCAGTTAAAGCCCGCCTGCGCGGTGTGCGAAAACTGCAACCTAATGGTACGGTTCGGAAGGAAGTGGTGGACGCGACAGGGATTGAACCTGTGACCCCCTCGGTGTGAACGAGGTGCTCTCCCGCTGAGCTACGCGTCCTTGCCTTGCGGAGGCGGCGATGTAGCCCGCTCCTCCGCGCCGCGCAAGCGTCCGTTTCAGATTCCTGCGGCTTTCACCGTTTCGGCGGTGTCCGCGTCCGGATCGCCGGGCAGCCAGGCCACGTGGCCGTTGTAGATGTCTTCGTTCAGGATGCCCTCTTCCTTGGCCACCAGGACCGGCACGACCATCTGGCCGGTCACATTGGTCGCGGTGCGCATCATGTCGATGATGCGGTCGATGGCGACGATATAGCCGATGCCTTCCAGCGGCAGGCCCGCAGTGGACAGGGTCAGGGTCAGCATGACGATGGAGGTGCCCGGCACGCCCGCCGTGCCCAGCGATCCCAGAACCGCCGTCAGGCCGATCAGGACGTACTGGGTGATCGTCAGGTCGATCTTGAAATACTGGGCGATGAAGATCGCCGCGATGGCCGGATAGATGGCGCCGCAGCCGTCCATCTTCACATTGGCGCCCAGCGGCACGGCGAAGGCGGCGTAGGCTTGCGGCACGCCCAGACGCTCGACCGTCTGGCGCAGGGTGATCGGCAGGGTGCCCAGCGACGACGAGGTGGCGAAGGCGGTCTGTTGGGCCGCGAAGGCGCCGCGGAAGAAGCTGCGGACCTTCAGGCCGTGCAGCTTCAGCAGGCCCGAATAGACGATCAGGATGTGGAACAGACAGGCCGCATAGATGGCGGCGATGAACTTCAGCAGCGGCAGCAGGGCCTCCCAGCCGTAACCGCCGACCACCGAACCGATCAGGCCGAACACGCCGATGGGCGTCAGCTGGATCACCCAGCGGGTGATGCGGAAGACGACAGCCGCGCCTTCGTCCACCAGCCGCCGAACGCCCTGCGCCCGGTCGCCCAGGGCCACCAGCGCCATGCCGACCAGGGCCGAGAAGAAGATGATCTGCAGCACCTTGCCCTCGGCCAGGGCCGCGAACGGGTTGCGCGGCACCACGCCGATCAGAACCTCAAGCGGGGTCGGGATAACCCGCTCCTTAACCTCGCCCAGCGGCAGGTTGGACAGGCCCACGCCCGGATTGATGACATGGCCGAACGCAAAGCCGACCAGAACTGCCAAGAGAGATGTGATGGCGAACCAGACGATGGTGCGCACGCCCAGCCGCACGGCCCCCGCCCCCTCGCCCAGCTTGGCGATGGAGCTGGCGATGGTGAACAGCACCAGGGGCGCGACCACCATGCGGATCAGGTTCAGATAGACGTCGCCGATCGGCTGGAGCCAGACCTCGGCCTTTTCTCGCAGTATCAGTCCAGCAAGGATGCCCAGGGCGAAACCTGCGGCTGTGCGTTGCCACAGGGGGATCTTGAAGAAGCGGGCGAGCATGGACGTACTTTCAAAACAGTGCGCCAATCTGTCGATTGCGCCCGCAATCCGCAACCGCGACGGCGCGGGTTCGGGCCGCAGTTTTTCTGCAACCCACCCTCAGTTTTTCTACATCAGCCCCTCAGCGCCTTCAGGACGTAGAAGTCGGACAGGATGCCGTCGATGGCCTCCTCCACGTCCTCGAAGGCGTCGATCAGGACGTCGCCCCCCAGGGTCTCGACCGGCACGGGGGTGTAGCCGAACGTGGTCAGGATGCAGGGCATGCCTGCGTCCCGCGCGGCCCCGGCGTCAGGGGCTGCGTCACCGACCATGATGGCGCGCTCGGGATCGCCCCCCGCCTGGGCCACGGCCTCTTTCAGATGCGCGCCGGAGGGTTTGCGGGCGCTGACACGGTCAGGGCCGACGATGGCGGCGAAATGCCGGGCCAGGTCCAGCTTCTGCAACAGCAGTTCGGACAGGTCCGACCGCTTGTTGGTGGCCACCACCAGAAGGGCGCCGCGCTCGGTCAGACGCTCAAGCGTTTCCACCACGCCTTCGAACGGCTGGCTGCCGTCGGCGATATGGGCGGAGTAGTCGGTCAGGAAACGCTGGAACAGTTCGTCGGATTTCGCCCGCTCGACCGATGCGCCTGCCGCCTCGAAGCCGTGAACCAGCAGGGCCCGCGCGCCGGAGCCGATCAGCTTTTGCGCCTCCTCCATCGCGACGGGCGCAAGACCTTCCTCGACCAGCAGACGGTTCAGGGTTCCGATCAGGTCCGGCGCGGAATCGACCAGCGTCCCATCCAGATCAAAGGCGATGGTCCAGCCTTCCAGGTCGCGATCAGTCATCCATATCTCCCGCTGGCCCGCATGATGGGCTAGATCGGGACACGACTAGACGCCGGGACGATTCATGACCAGCCAGACACGCGCTCGCGCCGCAATCATTCTCGCCGCCGGGCAAGGCACGCGAATGAAATCGCCGCTGCCCAAGGTGCTGCATCCGGTCGGCGGCCGGGCAATTCTGGACCACGCCATCGACGCCGCCGAGGCGCTGGGGTGCGAACGGATCGTGGTGGTGGTCGGCGTGCATTCGCCAGAGGTCCGCGCCCATGTTGCCAAACGGCTGGGCGACGCCGCCATCGCGGTTCAGGACCCGCCGCTGGGCACTGGTCACGCCGTGCGCGCGGCGGAACCGGCTCTGGCCGGTTTCGAGGGCGAGGTGGTCGTGACCTATGGCGACGTGCCGTTGTTGAAGGCCGCCGACATCGAACCCGTCTTCGGATCGGCCGGGGTGACCGTCATCGGCTTTGAGGCGCGCGATCCCGGCGCCTACGGGCGGTTGATCATCGACGGCGAAACCCTGACCGCCATCACAGAGGCCAAGGAGGCGTCTCCCGAGGTTCTGGCCGTCACCGCCTGCAATTCCGGCGTCATGGCTGCGCCTGCCAGGCTGTTGTTCTCGCTGCTGGCTGAGGTCAGGAACGACAACGCCAAGGGCGAATACTATCTGACCGACGTGGTCGAACTGGCCCGGAAAGCCGACCACCCGACCCGCGCCGTCTTCGCAGCCGAAGACGCCGTGATGGGCGTCAACGCCCAGGGCGAACTGGCCCAGGCCGAAGCCCTGTTCCAGAAGGTGCAGCGCGAGACCTTCCTGGCCGCGGGCGTGACCATGAGCGCGCCGGACACCGTCTACTTCGCCTGGGACACCGAGATCGGCGGCGGAACGGTGATCGAACCGTTCGTCGTCTTCGGCCCCGGCGCCCGCATCGAAGGCGGCGCCCGCATCCGCAGCTTCAGCCATATCGAGGGCGCCCGCGTCGCATCCGGCGCCGAGGTCGGCCCCTATGCCCGCCTGCGCCCCGGCGCAGACCTGTCCACGGGGGTCAAGGTCGGCAACTTCGTCGAGGTGAAGAACGTCAAGCTGGGCGAAGGCGCCAAGGCCAACCATCTGGCCTATCTGGGCGACGGCGCAGTCGGCGCGGGCGCGAACATCGGCGCAGGCACGATCTTCTGCAACTACGACGGCTTCAACAAGGCCCGCACCGAGGTCGGAGACGGCGCCTTCATCGGCTCGAACTCCAGCCTGGTCGCCCCGGTCACCATCGGCGCCGGGGCCATCGTCGCCTCCGGCTCCGTGATCACCAAGGACGTGCCCGCAGACGCCCTCGCCTTCGGCCGCGCCCGTCAGGCCTTCAAGCCGGACGCCGGCGCCGCCTTCCGCGAGAAGGCAAAGGCTGCGAAGGCGGCCGGTAAAGACTGACCCGGATCAGATGATCCTGATGCCTGCGCCGACCGCGTCGGACGCGGGACCAATGAGCAGGTCCAGATGCTCGCCGTCGAAGTTCAGACCTTCGACGCCCGCCTCGACGCGTTTGCGTACGGCGGGAATCTCGAGATCGCCGTAAACCTCCATCCGCCAGCCCGTTTCGCCGGTCGTGCGGTCACGCGTTCTGGCCAGCCAGGCTGAGCTGATCGAAGGATGGTCAAGGGCGTCTTTCATTCGGGCCACCAGAGCCGATGGCACGGGATCGGGCGTCGTCAACTCGATATTGGGATCTTCCACGGTCGGCTGGGCAGTGCCTGCGCTCGCCAGAATGGCCGCGATGTCGGCGGGCGACAGGACCAGCCCCTTCTCCTGACCGGGGTTCAGCACGATCCACCCGCCGACGAAGGCCTCGAGCAGATGGCGGCCGCGAATGGCCATGCTGGCGGGTTCGCCGAACAGGGCCGTGGCGAAGTCCGTTCGGGTGAAGGCGGCCGTCGCCTGATGCCCTTCCTGCAGGACGATGCCGTTCAGGCGGAACGGCGCATCACGTCCCAGAACCACGCCGTCTGCCGGTTTTCCGCCGGTCGGAGACACATAGAGTTCGGCGGCCAGCAGGGCCGTCTCCACACCGCCCTGCCGCGATGGGTCGGTGAAGGCAGCGTCCAGAGCGGCTTCCAACAGGTTCTTCGATGACACAGGCACACCTCGATCTGAAACTAACGGCGAGCGAATAGCACGAATGTCGTCCGCCCCAAGCCCTGCCCCCTTCACGCCTTTGCGCACAGCCCCTATGGAGCGGACATGAGCGCAGATGATCAAAAACGCCTTGCCGGCGAAGCCGCCGCCCAGCACGTCGAAGCGGGCATGATCGTGGGATTGGGCACCGGCTCGACCGCCGCCTGGTTCGTCAAGGCGCTGGCGGCGCGCAACCTGTCGGGCCTGCGTTGCGTGCCGACCTCGGAAAAGACGGCCGATCTGGCGCGTGAACTGGGCCTGACCCTGTCCACGCTGGAGGATACGCCGCGCATCGACCTGACCGTCGACGGCGCCGACGAGATCGGCCCCGGCCTGGCCCTGATCAAGGGCGGCGGTGCGGCCCTGCTGCGCGAGAAGCTGGTGTGGGAGGCGTCGGCGCGCTGCATCGTCATCGCTGACGCCGCCAAGGTGGTGCCCGTGCTGGGGACCTTCCCCCTGCCGATCGAGGTCGTCGCCTTCGGGCACAAGACCACCGGCAACCGCATCGCCGACGTGCTGGCCGATCACGACATCGCCGCCCCGGCCCGCGTGCGCCAGGCGGATCGTGGACTGGTCCGCACCGATGGCGGCAACCTGATCTATGACGCCGCCTGCAAGGCCATCACCGACCCGGCGCGTCTGGCCGACGACCTGAAACTGATCACAGGCGTCGTCGAACATGGCCTGTTCCTGGACCTGGCCGATCTGGCCATCATCGGCCACGACGACGACGTGGAGACCATCACGCCCTGAACCTTGCCGCGTCGTCCTTGTCCGGTCAGGCCTCGGCGCCTAAGTCGGGTCAGCGCTGCGGCCAGGCCCGGCGGATTTCAGACTATTCAGACGAATTGGACTCCTTTTTTCGGGTCCGATGCCGGAGCGCCCGATGACCACCTACGACTACGACCTCTTTGTCATCGGCGCCGGTTCGGGCGGGGTGCGGGCGGCGCGGCTGACGGCGCTGGACGGCAAAAAGGTGGCGGTGGCCGAGGAATACCGCGTCGGCGGCACATGCGTGATCCGCGGCTGCGTGCCCAAGAAGTTCATGGTCATGGCCTCCGAGGTCAGCCACGCGCTGGAGATCGCCGAGGGCTACGGCTGGTCGTTCGACAACGCCCGGTTCGACTGGCCCAAATTCCTTGAGGCCAAGGATGTCGAGATCGCCCGCCTGTCCGGCATCTACGCCGCCAACCTGGGCAAGGCGGGCGTCGAACTGGTCCACGGCCGCGCGGTGCTGAAGGACGCCCACACCGTCGAAATCATCGGCAAGAACCGCACCATCACCGCCGAGAAAATCCTGATCGCCACCGGCGGCCGCCCGTGGAAGCCGGAAAACCTGCCCGGCATCGAACACGCCATCACGTCCGAGGAAGCCTTCCACCTGCCCGAACTGCCCAAACGCATCCTGATTGCGGGCGGCGGCTATATCGCGGTGGAGTTCGCCGGCATCTTCGCCGGTCTGGGCGTCGAGACGACCCTGATCTATCGCGGGCCCAACATCCTGCGCGGCTTTGACGACGACGTGCGCGCCCATCTGGCGGCGGAAATCGAGAAACGCGGCATCAAGGTCATCCTGGGCTGCCAGCACCAGTCGATCGAAAAGACCGAGACCGGCCTGGTGAACCACCTGGAAAACGGCATGAAGCTGGAGGCGGACGTGGTCATGTTCGCCACCGGCCGCATTCCCTACGTCAAAGAACTGGGCCTGGAGCAGGCCGGGGTCGAATTGAACGATGAGGGCGCGATCAAGGTCGATCCCTATTCAAAGACGACGGCGCAAAACATCTGGGCCATCGGCGATGTGACGGACCGGATGAACCTGACGCCCGTGGCGATCCGCGAGGCCGTCGCCTTCCACCAGACCGTCTTCCGCGACAACCCCCAGCACTTCGACTACGAGGCCGTGGCCACCGGCGTCTTCAGCCAGCCCCCCGTCGGCGTGGTCGGCCTGACCGAGGCCGAGGCCCGCCGGTCCTGCTCGAACGGCGTTGATGTCTATGTCACCCGCTTCCGCCCGATGAAATACGCCTTCACCGGCTCGGACGAGCGGGTGCTGATGAAGCTGGTGGTCGACGCCGACAGCCAGCGCGTCGTCGGTGTTCATATCGTCGGCCCGGAAAGCCCCGAGATGATCCAGCTGGCCGCCATCGCCGTGAAGGCGGGCCTGACCAAGGCCCAGTGGGACGCGACCTGCGCCGTCCACCCGACCATGGCCGAGGAACTGGTCACCCTGAAGGAGAAACAGTCCGGCGCGACGTCGGCGGGCTGATCCCCTCAACGCCGGATGGTCACCACGGGCGGCGGCGTGCGCGGCCGCTCGCGGAAGCGTTCGATCAGGTCCAGCTTGGCCGTGTCCGGCACAGGCATGGCCTCTGGGCCCTCG
Source organism: Brevundimonas nasdae (assembly GCF_019395145.1). Taxonomy (NCBI): domain Bacteria; kingdom Pseudomonadati; phylum Pseudomonadota; class Alphaproteobacteria; order Caulobacterales; family Caulobacteraceae; genus Brevundimonas; species Brevundimonas nasdae. Next base: position 837,564 of record NZ_CP080034.1, on the reverse strand, counting down.
TTGCTGAACATCATCAACTGGGTGTCCCCGCCCCGCGCCCTGGGCCACTCGGGCCGCCCGACGCCATTGGGATCGCCCGAGCGCGCAAAGGCTGTCCAATAGGCCATCATCGCCTCTGACGCGTTCCGGTCCACCTCCGTGACGGGATAGGGCAGCTTCGACAGGGTTCCGAACACATAGGGCCGCTCAATGGCGTGCGACGCGCCGCCGTGGGGTTCCGGATTGTCCGGCGAGGTGACGTCGAAACGATAAAGATAGGCCTCCCTGCCCGCCGCCGAATGCAGCCGCGCCAGCATCCGCGCGGGTTCGGAGAAGACGGCGTCGGTGATGAAACCCTTGTCGAACCCGTCCTGTCCGCCATAGGCGGCGACCAGCGAGGCACGCTCCAGCCAGGTCGTGTCGTCGTCGATCATGCCATAGCCGTTCCGGTCCGTAGGCCGCATCCACCAGAACTCGGCGCTGTTGGAGCCGATCATCATGGGCACAGGCGCCTGACGCCCCGCCTTGAACGCCGCCTCGATGGTCGAGGGCACGATCTTGCCGTCGATCAGGGTCAGGTCGCCATTGGCGAAAACGGGTGAAGGGGTCAGGAAGACCTGGGCCGGTGCGGCGCGCAGATCGGCGGCGGTGCGAAGTCCGGCGCCCAGCGCCCAGGCCTCGCCCCGTTCACGGGCGGACGGCAGGCCGCGCACGTCCTTGGCGTTCAATGGGGTCTGGAGCTCGCGACCCAGTCCCGACTGGATCACGGCCTTGTCAAACAGGCCGCGTGCGGGGGGCGAGATCATCAGGCGAGTGACGATGGCGCCGCCCGCCGACTCGCCGAAGATGGTCACATTGGCCGGATCGCCGCCGAAGGCCGCGATATTGCCCCGCACCCACTTCAGGGCCGCGATGACGTCCATCAGGCCGTAGTTGCCACCCGCCTCGCCCGCCGGGCGCTCCGCCGCCAAAAGAGGGTGATCAAAGAAGCCCAGTCGGCCCAGCCGATAGTTCAAGGTCACCACGACGACGCCGTCGCGGGCCAGATGCGTTCCGTCATACAGGGCCGCCGTGCCCGAACCATTGTTCAGGGCGCCGCCGTGGATCCACACCATGACCGGCGCAGGCTCCGTCGCTGTCACGGGCCGCCAAACATTCAGGTTCAGGCAGTCCTCGCTCATCGGCAGAGGACCGACGCCCGGGTCACCGCTGGGCGGAGGCTGGATGCACAGGGGACCATAGGTCGAGGCGTCGCGCTCGCCCCGCCATCTGGGTGCCGGACCAGGCGGGCGCCAACGACGCGCCCCCGCAGGCGATGCGGCGTAAGGAATGTTCTTGAAACTGGCCACTTCAGCATCCGCACGGCCCATGAGGGCGCCCTGCTGGATCTGAACTACGGGCTGCTCGGCTGTGGGCGCCATCATGAGGGAGAGGGTGGCGAAGATGCCGGCGATTGTCATCCGCGCTGATTAGCAAATCCTGCCGGCAGGCCAAGCTTGGCAGGAGCGCAGTTCAAAATTCTTGCAGCCGAACACCGGCGTCGACCGCAGCGGCATGGGGCGAACGGCTTGAACGACGCGGATGCCGCCCATCGAACAGTTTGATCGTCCGAAACTTTCGCCCTTGGCTGGCGAATTTCAGCGTTCTGGTTTACCCCCTACCGGATTGGTCGTGGAGCGAACTGTTCCACGCGACAGAACAGGCGTCGAATGACCCAAGCACTGAATGGCCGACGCGTGCTGGTGGTGGAGGACGAATCCCTCGTCGCCATGCTGCTGGAAACCATCCTTGAAGACATGGGCTGCACGCCTGTCGGACCCGCATCCAACATCGACGACGGCGAGGCGATGGCCCGCGACACCGTCGATCTGGACGCCGCCCTGCTGGACGTGAACGTCGCCGGTCGCCAGGTCTTCCCCGTCGCGGCCGCCCTGAAAGAACGCGGCGTGCCCTTCGTCTTCTCCACCGGATACGGCGAAGGCGGCCTGCCCGACGAATGGCGCGGCGTCACCACCATCCAGAAACCCTTCACCGAGGCCGCCGTCCGCGACGCCCTGATGAAGGCCATTGGCGTCGCCGAGGTCTGATCCGTCAGCGCGGCGTTCTGCGAGGCGCGAACCAGCCTGCGTCCGACCGCTGCACCGCGCCGGTCACGGCCAGCACGGCCAAGGTCTGCTCGACCTGTCGGCGGACAGTCGCACGACCGCCATCGAACTCGTCAATCAGCAACTTTGAAGGCATGGGAACCCCCGCCTTCCGCATGATCGTCAAAAGGTTGGACGCCATCTCACCAGGCTCCAGCGACAGGTTGGTCCTGACGGGCGCGCTGGGCAGGTTGATTTCGGCCGTGCGTGGGCGTCCGGTCATCGTCACGCGTGTGGCCTGATAGCCAGGCCTCAAGAAACGTACTTCGCCACAGGCCTCCTGTTCAGCACGATGCTGATTCAGCACAATCAAGCGGTCGACGATTTGCGCATCGCTAAGGTCGTTCGGCCAGCCGTAGGCCGCCGCCACGGCCTGATCGAGGCGTTGGTGCAGATAGTCCAACACGCCGATGAGCCCATTTCGTGAACCTCCTGCTCCGCTTCAGTCAGAACTACGCCGTGGTTGAGCTTTGCTCGCGCATTGTACAGGCCTGTCATTGTCAGCGAAGGATGGCGGGCCAAAACACGCGCCCTCAACTCATCAACCTCTTCGGCCAGGGCTGCGATCTCAGCGGCCCTGCAGCCATTCAAGTCTGGGAACGGGAATGCGTCGAAACAACTGCCCTTCACATAGACGGCTTCCCGCTCGTACTCGCCGATGCGTCCTGCATTGGCGGCGAACCAGGCGCGATGCTGTCGGGATGACAAGACGCCCAGATGCATTGGGTCGTCGCTGGCGATGACGACCAGTTTGTTATCGGCCGCAACCGCGCCGTCCATGAAGCGGAACCAACGATGCTTCGCAGTCTCGATCGTGACGATGTATCGGTCCAGGCCCTTGGCCGCCGCGCGCAGTTCACGCCGTGGCTCCCCGAAAATCCACCAGTTGTCGCGGTAGGTCGCGCGATTGTTGCGATCACGCTCCGGCTTCACCGTTTCCAGAAGATGCTGATAGATCACCGGATGCTGGCGTCGAACCTCACCCTCCTCCCAGCCGAAAAAGTCAATCACCTTCAGTCCGCGCGAATGATCGGCCAAGTCGCGACCGTTGCGATAGTCCAGAAAAGGCGACGGCGCACCTGGTTCGGAACCGGCTGAAAGAGCCAGAGCCTTTTCCGCAGTCACCAGGAACCCGCCGCCCATCAGTTGAACCCCTCTATGCGCCAGCAGTGCATTTGCTTTCAGGGGGATGAGGCGAGTCAGGCGGCTGTCCAACTTCAGATCGGCGCCAATCACGCCGTGGCGCTCCTCAAACGTCAGTTCGGCTTCATTTCGGATCTTGAGCCAGCGCGCCTGTCCGTCAGGGTCGCCACGCTCCGCCACCGACATTGCGATCCGCACATCCGCGCAGCCGACGCCTCTGATCCAGGGATGGTCGGCGATCGCAAACACCAGACGAATAGGCGGCTGATTTTGCAGATGATGTTCCAGCACCCGCCGCGAAAAGGTCTGGGTGATCGAGTTTGTCGTGATGAAGCCAAATCGCCGCAACACTGAACCTGGGGCGGTCAGAATCTCGGCGGCCCGGTCCCACCAGGCCGTAACAAGGTCCGCCGACTGGAATCGCCCGCCTCTGATTTCCGACAAGGCCTCGACATAGCCGTCGCCCAATTCGCGTCTCAGATCCTTGCCCCCGATGAAAGGCGGATTGCCGATGATGAAATGGACCGACGGCCAAGAGGTCGGGCGTGGATCGACGTAACGCAGCCGCTCTTTTCGATCTTCAGAACGCGCAAGGCTCGCGGATCGCTCCTCCTGAACGACCTCCACGCCAGAGAAGCTCAGCAGAGCATCCGCATGGGCGACCCGTCGAAAATTCTTGAGGATGGGGTCGCTGGGCATGGTGTCCTTGGACACCCGAAAATGCCATTGCAGATAGCCGATCCACATGACCACTTCCGCGATCCAGGCCGCATTGGCGTTCTTTTCCAGGCCGTAGAATTGTTCGGGGCTGACTACGTGCCCGTCCAGGCCCAGCACCCCCTGCCGTTCGCCCATATCCGCCAGGGCGCCCAGCACCTCCTCCTCCAATTCCTTCATCATCCGCATCGCGACGTACAGGAAGTTGCCCGTGCCGCAGGCGGGGTCCAGCACGCGGACCCGGCATAGCTGTTCGCGAAAACTGCGAACGATGCGACGCGCACCCACTGCGTCCCCACTGAGATAACGCCCGATGGCGTCCACCTCCACCGCCTCCCAGTCCGTTCTCAGCGGCTCCATGATCGTCGGCTCGACCAATCGCTCGACATAGGCGCGAGGTGTGTAGTGCGCGCCCAGTTCCGCCCGTTCGCCTTCATCGAGCGCCTGTTCCAGCAAGGCGCCGAAAATCGCAGGCTCCACATTGGTCCAGTCGCACTGCGCCGCCTCGATCAGGGCTGTCAGTTCCGCCTCGTTCAAAGCGATAGGTTCGACACGGTGAAACAGCCCCCCGTTGAATCGCCGCACAGCCTGCTGCGTGGCCACGCAGTAGCCGCCGGCGTCCATGTTCATGAATAGGGCCTTCGCCCCCTCATGAAACCGACCAGCCTGCCCCCGATAGCTTTTCAGCAGCTCAAGAAAACTGCGCCGTTCGATCAGTTCGACACTGTCCGCGAACATGGCGAAGATGCATTGCATGACAAAGAGCGCGGTCTTGTCCGACTGCGCGGCGCTCTGAACGCGGTCGAGCCCGACCTGAAGTCGCGTGTTGATCGAACGAACGGTCCAGGCCAGGCGGGTGGCGATAGCCGTCGTAACCTCAAGCGATTTCGCCGCCGGATCAAGGGACATGGGCTCGGTCCACACGCGGCGAAGCCGTTCACGCACTTCCGCAGACCGCAGTTGGTCCAGCGTAATTTTATGAGTCGTCCGACTGGGGAACGGGGCGTAGATCTTTCCCTGTCTGGCGAAGTCGGACCAGAGTTCAATCGACCGCCCGACATCTACCAGCACCAGAAACGGCGGCCATTCATCCAGCGCCTTGGCGTAGTTTTCAGCCTGCCGTTTAGCGGCCCGCATGAAACCCTCTGCGGTGGTTTCACTTTGAGGCTTTGGCTTTCTTTTGGACATCAATGAAAGCTGGACGACCTGATCCAGAGGGCCGCCGTCGCGTCGCTTTCGTGACTGTTTCGCCTCCAGCACGAAGCAACCGCGCTTGGCGCAATCGATATAGCCAGGCTGGGCGGATCCGTCGTCATGCTCAAAGCGAACGGGCCGCTCGAAACAGTAGTCCAGATCCCCGGCGCGCTCGTCATCCGGCGCCGGCGCACCGATCAACCGACAAAGCTGGATGATGAATGTCTGATAGTGCGCACGCTCGCTGATGGGCGCGACGGACCAATGATCGATGAAGGCTTCGACATCCATAGATTGCTTTCCCGACATGAAAACAATCTGTAGTTGCCAGATCTAAAATGCAACCTATTCGTGCGAATACCTTTTATACAACATCGGCTTGCCCAGCCAATAAGCCAGTTCGGCCGGTCGGGTGATGCTCCACACCGCCAGATCCGCAGCCTTGCCGGTTTCGATGGTTCCGACCTCGTTCAGAACACCCAGCGCCCTCGCCGCCTCGCGCGTGGCTCCGGCCAGGGCTTCTTCGGGCGTCAGGCGGAACTGAACGCAGGCCAGGTTCAGCACCGCCGTCATCGAGGCCACCGGCGATGTGCCGGGATTGCAGTCGGAAGCGATGGCCATGCGCACGCCATGCTTGCGCAACAGATCGACCGGCGGAAGCTTGGTCTCGCGCAGCATCAGGAAGGCGCCGGGCAAGAGGACCGCGACCACGCCCGCCTTGGCCATGGCGGCGACGCCTGCCTCGGTCGAATGTTCGATGTGGTCCGCGGACAGGGCGCGATATCGCGCGGCCAGGGCCGCGCCTCCGCCATCCGACAGTTGGTCGGCGTGCAGCTTGACCGGCAGGTTCAGCGACTGCGCCTTTTCGAACAGGCGCGACACCTCGTCCTGCGTGAAGGCGATGGGCTCGCAATAGGCGTCCACCGCATCCACCAGCCCCTCGGCATGGGCGGCGGGCAGGATGTCATCCACAGCCTTGTCCACATAGGCGGCGCGGTCCGCCCGATGCTCAGGCGGAATGGCGTGCAGGCCCAGATAGGAGGTGCGGACGCGGACCCCGCCCTCGCGCCCGATGCGGCGCGCGACACGCAGCATCTTCAGTTCGCTGTCGTGATCCAGACCATAGCCGGACTTGATCTCGATGGTGTTGACGCCCGAGGCCTTCAGCCCCTCCAGACGCGCCATGGCCGAGGCGAACAGTTCATCCTCAGACGCTTCGCGCGTGGCCTTTACCGAAGAGACGATGCCCCCGCCGGAACGCGCAATCTCTTCATAGGTCGCCCCGCCCAGACGTTTCTCGAACTCGCCCGAACGGTCGCCGCCGAATACCAGATGGGTGTGGCAGTCGATCAGCCCCGGCGTGACCCAGCGCCCCTCCAGACGATCGGTTTCCACAGCCTCATGCACAGGCAGGTCCGCCCGCGCGCCGACCCAGGCGATGCGGCGGTCCTTGATCAGGATGGCCGCATCCTCGATCGCGCCATAGGGGACGCCGCCCTCGGTCATGGTGGCGACGTGACAGTCGGTCAGAAGGCGGTCGGCCTGGATCATCGGCTGGAGACTCCGCTCAGGATTTCACAGAACCAGCGCCCGACGGTCAGGGAGCCGAGGTCGCCGATCTCCAACGACGGATCATATTCGGCCAGGTCAACGGCGCGCACCTTGGGATGGGCGCCGATGACGCGGGCGGCGTCGAAGAAGTCATGCACCGACACTCCGCCCGGTCGGGCGCCAGGGCTGGCGGGCCATTGGCTGCGATCAATCACGTCGATGTCGAAGTCGACGTAGATGACCTCGCACAGGGCTGACAGACGCTCCAACTCCTCGGCGACGACGACCGCCAGACCCCGCTCACGGCATTCGCGCGCCATGCGGACGCTGATGCCCGCAGCCTTGGCTTTTTCGTAGGCGCGGCGGGTGTTGGCGAAAGGGGCCAGGCCGATCTGGCTGATGCGGGCGCCGTCCAGACCGTCGTTCAGCAGGGCCTGTATGGGGTTGCCGTTGGTCAGCCCTTGATCCGTGTCCCGCAGGTCGAAATGGGCGTCCAGGGTCAGGACGCCGACGCGATCCAATCCCAGAGCGTGGGCGCCCGGACGTGTGATGGCGTTGTTGCCTCCGATCAGGATGGTCAGGGCGCGGTGGGCCTGCGCCTTCACCGCATCGCGGACAGGTTCAAAGGCGTCGGCGGGCGAGACGGCCTTCAAGGCCACGTCGCCTGCGTCATGCGCCTGCACCGCCAGTTCCAGCCCGGTTTCGACGTCATAGGTCGACAGGCGCGGCAGGACGGCCCGAAACGCCTTCGGTCCCAGATCACAGCGTCCGGGCGTCAGGGAACGCTCGTTCAACGGCGCGCCGATCACGGCGACGGGGGCGTCGGGGTGATCGCCGACCAGATCGGCGACCGAGCGCCAGCCCAGGGCTTCAGACGGTTCGCTCATGCTCATTCCTTGATCGGCGTCTTCATCGGGGATTGGGTCGGGGAAAATCGCGCAACCAGATCATAGGCCGCGCCGGGGAAGGTCTGCCACGCCCAGGTGACCGCCAGGCCATCGCGCCACGTCCGCCGTTCCAACCGCAGGCAGGGCGTGCCGTCCGACAGGCCCAGACGCGTCGCCGTCTCCCCGTCTGCGCCCACGGCGGAAATGCGATGCTCGGCCTCGGTCCAGGGCATGTGCGCCAGCAGCCAGCCGCCCGGAGGCGCAGCGGTGAAATCGGCGTGTTCCGCCTCCGGCGCCGTCGTCAGAGAAATCAGACGCCGCTCCAGCGTGAACGGCATCGCATCGGCCAGATGCAGGGTCTCCAGTTCGATCAACCGTGCGCCCATTCCGTCTTCGTCCGCCCGGCTCGGGCGTACGATGCGCAAAAGCAGTTGGTGCGAATAGGCCAGCCCCCTGCCCTCGATCTCGGACTGGATGTCAGGAATGGCGACCAGGGCCGATGAGTGGACGGGCGGGTGGGCGACCACGGTTCCAGCGCGCCTGCGACGCACCACCAGCCCACGCGCCGACAGATCGGTCATGGCCCGCGACACCGTCATCCGGGCGCAGCCGTATTCGGCCATCAGTTCGGCCTCAGTCGGGATGCGAAAGCCCGGCCGCCATTCGCCAGAAGCGATGCGACGCTCAATGTCGCTGGCGATCCGCCGATGCAGAGGCTCAATATCCATGGTCGAACCCTGCCTCTTGCGCGCAATAATGTCTAGACATTAGACTGCCTCCACAATGCACGACGACGGACGACCGTCGCATGGAGGATTGATGACCACCACGCCCAACACCCGCGTCATCCGCAGCCCGCGTGGGCCGGAAATGACCGCCAAGACCTGGGCGGCCGAGGCCGCGCTTCGCATGTTGATGAACAACCTCGACCCCGGGGTGGCCGAACGCCCGGAAGACCTCGTGGTCTATGGCGGCATCGGCAAGGCGGCGCGGAACTGGCAGGCCTTCGACCGCATCGTCGAGGAGTTGCGCGCGCTGGAGGCCGACCAGACCCTGCTGGTCCAGTCGGGCAAGCCGGTCGGCGTCTTCCGCACCCATGCCGACGCACCGCGGGTGCTGATCGCCAACTCCAACCTGGTGCCGAAATGGGCGACGTGGGAGCATTTCAACGAACTCGATAAGAAGGGTCTGGCCATGTACGGCCAGATGACCGCCGGGTCGTGGATCTACATCGGCACCCAGGGCATCGTGCAAGGCACCTATGAGACCTTCATGGAGGCGGGCCGCCAGCATTACGGCGGCGACTGGTCGGGCAAATGGATCCTGACAGCGGGTCTGGGCGGCATGGGCGGCGCGCAGACGCTGGCCGCGACCATGGCGGGCGCATCCTGCCTAGCGGTCGAATGCCAACGCAGCCGGATCGAGATGCGCCTGCGCACCCGCTACCTGGACGTGATGGCCGAGACACTGGATGAAGCCCTGGCCCTGATCGAAGACGCTCAGGCGACCGGAAAGGCCCTATCTGTCGGTCTGTTAGGCAACGCAGCCGATGTATTGCCTGAACTGGTCAAACGCGGCGTCCGGCCCGATCTGGTCACGGACCAGACCAGCGCCCACGACCTGATCAACGGCTATCTGCCGTCCGGCTGGACCGTGGCGGAATGGGAGGACAAGCGCGTGTCCGACCCCGCCGCCGTCACCGCCGCCGCGAAGACGTCCATCGTCGAACACGTCAAGGCGATGCTGGCCTTCCAGGCCATGGGCATTCCGACGACCGACTATGGCAACAACATCCGTCAGGTCGCCTTTGACGCGGGCGTCGAGAACGCCTTCGACTTCCCCGGCTTCGTGCCCGCCTATATCCGCCCGCTGTTCTGCCGCGGGATCGGGCCGTTCCGCTGGGCCGCTCTGTCGGGCAATCCCGAAGACATCAGGAAGACGGATGCGGCGATGAAGACGCTGTTCCCCGACAATGCAGGCCTGCATCGCTGGCTGGACATGGCGGGCGAGCGGATCGCCTTCCAGGGGCTGCCCGCCCGCATCTGCTGGATCGGCCTGGGCGACCGCCATCGCGCCGGATTGATGTTCAATGAGATGGTGGCGTCTGGCGAACTGTCGGCCCCTATCGTCATCGGTCGTGATCATCTGGATTCGGGCTCTGTCGCCAGCCCCAACCGCGAAACCGAGTCAATGATGGACGGATCAGACGCCGTGTCCGACTGGCCGCTGCTGAACGCTCTGCTGAACACAGCCTCGGGCGCCAGCTGGGTGTCGCTGCACCACGGCGGCGGGGTCGGAATGGGCTATTCCCAGCACTCGGGCGTCGTCATCGTCGCCGATGGCACGCCGGAAGCCGCCAGACGTCTGGAGCGCGTGCTGTGGAACGACCCGGCCACCGGCGTCATGCGCCACGCCGACGCCGGATACGACATCGCCAGGGACGCCGCGCGCGCCAATGGCCTGAACCTGCCCTCGCTGGACCTGTAAGCGTATGACCAACACACTCACCATCGGCGCCGCGCCACTGACCCTGGCCCAACTGCGGGCCGTTCTCGACGGTCCCGTCAAGGTCGAACTGACGCCCGCCGCCTGGGCCGACGTGGACAAGGGCGCGGCGGTCGTCGCCGCCATCGTCGCCGAAGGCCGCACCGTCTATGGCGTGAACACGGGCTTCGGCCTACTGGCCAACACCTCCATCGCGCCCGAAGATCTTGAGACCCTGCAACGCAATCTGGTGCTCAGCCACGCCTGCGGCGTCGGCGCCCTGCTGCCGGATGCGGTGACGCGCCTGCTGATGGTGCTGAAGATCGCATCGCTGTCACGCGGCGCATCAGGAATTCGTCGCAAGACATTGGAAACATTGATCGCACTGGTCAATACAGATGTGCTGCCCTGCATCCCGTCCAAGGGTTCCGTCGGGGCGTCCGGCGATCTGGCGCCCCTGGCCCATATGTCCTGCGTCCTGATCGGCGTGGGCGAAGCGCGGCTGAACGGTGAGACGCTGGATGCGGAAACGGCGCTGTCGCGCATCGGCCTGACGCCCCTGACGCTGGGACCGAAGGAAGGTCTGGCCCTGCTGAACGGGACCCAGTGCTCGACCGCGCTGGCGCTGGCCGGACTGTTCGCAGCAGAGGCTGTGTACGCCGCCGGCGTCGCCGCCGGCGCCCTATCAGTTGACGCACTGAAGGGGTCCGACGCCCCGTTCGATCATCGCATCCACGTCCTGCGCGGACAGCCGGGCCAGATCGCCGTCGCCGCCCACCTGCGTGAACTGATCAGCGGCTCGGCCATTCGCGACAGCCACCGCGACGACTGCGCCAAGGTGCAGGACCCCTATTCCCTGCGCTGCCAGCCCCAGGTCATGGGCGCGATCCTGGACGTGCTGAACAACGCCGCCGCCACGCTGGAGCGCGAGGCCAATGCGGTGACCGACAACCCGCTGGTCTTCATCGAAGACGGAGACGTGATTTCTGGCGGCAACTTCCACGCAGAACCTGTTGCTTTTGCAGCAGATCAGATCGCCATGGCCCTGTGCGAGATCGGCAATATCTCCGAGCGCCGCACCTCGATCCTGGTCGATCCGAAGATGAGCGAACTGCCCGCCTTCCTGGTCAAGGAGAGCGGCCTGAACTCCGGCTTCATGATCGCCCAGGTGACGGCGGCGGCCCTGATCGCCGAGAACCGCATGGTCGCCCATCCGTGCAGCATCGACACCGTGCCCACCAGCGCCAATCAGGAAGACCATGTGTCGATGGCCACCCACGGCGCGCGCCGCCTGCTGGATATGGCCGAGAACACGGCGACCGTGGTCGGCATCGAACTGCTGGCCGCCGCACAGGGGATCGAGTTCCACCGTCCGCTGACCAGTTCGCCCGCACTGGAGCAGGTGTTCGCCATCGTCCGTGAAGCCGCCGCCCCCTATACGTCCGACCACTATTTCGCGCCCGACATCGCCCGCGCGACGGACGGGGTGCGGGCCGGTCGCTACCGGCCCTTCGCCGAGGGTCTGCTGCCCTCGGCCTAGGCCAAAAATCAGCCTGCCAGAACGCCCAGGTGCTCCAGCAGGATCATGGTTCCAAGACCGATCAGAGCAAGGCCGCCGACGAACTCGGCGGCCTTGCCGAATTTGGCGCCCACGGCCCGGCCGATCAGCAGGCCGATGGTGGTCAGAACAAAGGTCGTGAAGCCGATTGCAGCGGCGATCACCCAGATGTTCGCGCCCAGGAAGGCCAGGCCAACCCCGACGGCGGCCGCGTCGATGCTGGTGCCGACGGCGGTGGCGATCAGGGCCCAGCGGCCCGTGCGGCGCGGTGCAGCGTCCTCTTCGGCGTCACGCGGCTTGCACGCCTCCCAGAGCATCTTGCCGCCCACCGCGCCCAACAGGCCAAAGGCGATCCAGTGGTCGATCTGTTCGACAAACCCGGCCGCCACAATGCCCAGAGCCCAGCCGATCAGCGGGGTGATGCCCTCGATGACGCCGAACACCAGGCCGGTCTTCACAGCATCGATCCAGTTGGGGCGATGCGACGCGCCACGTCCGATGGCGGCGGCGAAAGCGTCCGTCGACATGCTGAGGGATAGGATCGCGATGGCTCCTGGGGTCATAAGCAACTTCCACCGGACGCAGAGCAACGCACTCCACTCCGGCCGGTGCGGCGGTGGAACGCGCTGGTCTCGCTAGGCGGTGGTTCCGCTGATCGCGCCACGCGCCGAAGCGCGAGTGTGTTGACCCGATCCCGGCTTAATCGCGCCGGAAGCTACTCCCCAACAGGAAGCGGTCCCCTACACGCAGACTCGGGGCGTTGGCAACCGCGTCGGGCGTGGGGTTAATTGGCGGCGGCGGGCGTGCGGCCGATGGTTTCGGGTTCGCTGTCATCCTCCAGCGCGCCCAGTTCGCCCCGCTCGCGTGCCCGACGGCCATAGACCCACTCAAACACCGGCGAGGTCATCAGGGTGGTCACAATGGCCATCAACACCAGCATCGAGAACAGGGCCGGGCCGATGATGCCCTTCTGCAAGCCGATGTTGAGGATGATCAGCTCCATCATCCCCCGCGCGTTCATCAGGACGCCGATCCCCATGGCGGTGGGGTTGTCATGGCCGGTCACCCGCGCCGCCGCCCAGCAGGCCACGGCCTTGGCCAGGATGGAGCCGATCAGAATGACCATCGCCACGCCCAGGAGCGACAGGCTGGAGACCATGGTGAGTTGCGTATTCAAGCCCGAGAAGGTGAAGAACATCGGCACCAGAACGACCAGGGCGAACGGCTCCAGTTGACGCTTCAGTTCGCGGGTCAGGACACCACGCGGCATCGCTGCGCCCAGGATGAAGCCGCCGAACACCGAATGCAGCCCCGCCGCATCCATGGCCCAGGCGCAAAGCATGAACAGCACCAGCACGGCGCCCAGCAGCGCCGGGCTGACCCTGCCCTCGCGCTCGGCCATGCGGGCCAGCGGTGCCAACAGTTTCGGCCCCATTGTCAGCATCAGGCCGGCGAACAGGCCGCCGCCGACGATGGCCTTAACCGCAACGGCGGAGCCGCCGCCCATGCTGGCCAGAACCAGCGCCAGAACCGTCCAGGCGCAGGCGTCGTCGATGGCCCCCGCCGACAGGGTCATGGTGCCCAGCGGCGTCCTGGCCAGCCCACGCTCCTGAATGATGCGGGCCAGGACCGGGAAGGCTGTGATGGAGATGGCCGCGCCCAGGAACAGGGTCGCCTGCATGGCGTCCACACCCTTGCCGAACAGGCCCATGTGCATCAGCCAGGGCGATAGGGCGATGGCGACAAGGAAGGGCGCGATCATGCCAGAGAAGGACACAGCGGCGGCGCTGCGGACGTTGGAGCGGAAATGGTCGGCGCGGAAGCCCAGCCCGACCATGAACATATATAGCCCGATGCCCAGTTGTGCCCCGACATAAAGGACTGACTTGGTCTCCTTGGGGAAGATCATGGCCTGAAGATCGGGGGCCAGAAGGCCGAACAGCGACGGGCCCAAGATGACGCCCGCAATCATTTCGCCGACGACCTGGGGCTGGCCCAGATAGGTCTTCACCAACCAGCCGGCAGCCCGGCAGGCGGCGATGATGACCGCCATCTGCAGAAAGAAGGCCACGCTGATTTCAGCATTCGACATTGGTTCCTCCCCCGAGGCGCGCCGCTCTTTTGAGAACGATCACATTTCGCCAGCATTATCCCGACTGACGCCAAACTCAAGAGGCGTTCAGCTGCCGGAACTTCACGGGGTCGTCAGTCGAATGGCTGAAGCGGCGCGCGTCGCAGAGCCGCAAGATTGGCCGAGTTGGTGCAGAAGCAGGCCGTCCGCAGTTGGCGCATGATCAGCTGGAAATGTTCGACCACCGCCTCTGTCGAGACCGTCGCGGCCTGCAAGACGCCGCTGGCCTGTCCCACAATGTCCGCACCGACCCGAATGGCCTTGGCCACATCCAGGCCGTCACGGATACCGCCGGAGCCGATCACCGTCGCCTCTGGACAGGCGCGGCGCACATCGACGATGGCGTGAGCGGTCGGAACGCCCCAGTCGGCGAAGGCGGCGGCGTGGGCCGCGTCGGCGGGATTGGTCGCCCGTTCGCCCTCGATCAGGCCCCAGTTGGCACCGCCTGCGCCCGCCACGTCCACGGCAGCGGCACCCATGTCCATCAGACGACGCGCGGTGCGGCCCGACAGGCCCGCGCCTGTCTCCTTGACCACCACCGGCACTTCCAGCTTCAGGATCAGGGCCTCCAGCGCCGCGCCAACGCCCCACCAGTCACGGTCACCCTCAGGCTGACAGGCTTCCTGCAGCGGGTTCAGATGCACGATCAGGGCGTCCGCACCGATCATCTCAACCGCCCGCCGCGCCTCGTCGACCCCAAAACCGCGCGTCAGTTGCGGTGCACCGATATTGGACAGGATGAAGGTGTCGGGCGCGCGGTGACGGACGCTGATGCCCAGTCCGCCCGTCGCGTCGTCTTCGATGGCCGTGCGTTGCGATCCAACAGCCAGGGCGATGCCCAGATGCTGGGCGGCCTCGGCCAGTCGAGCGTTGATCCCCTCGGCGCGCGAAGGCCCGCCCGTCATCGAACTGATCAGGAGCGGCGCTTTCAGACGTCGGCCCAGGAAATCCGCGCCCAGATCGATCTTGTCGTGGTCCAGATCCGGCAGAGCTTCATGCACGAAACGGATGGTGTCGAAGCCCGCGTCGCGCGCATGACGCCCACGCCCAGACAGAACGACATCGAGGTGCTGGTCCTTGCGGCCGGATGACGGAAGATCATTCATCCGGCCCGCTTAGGCGTGGATCATGGCTCCCGTACGGCGACGACGGGCGGATCGACCCGCGTCGCACTGGCCGGCTGGCGTTCGACCGTCAGGGCGTAGGCCCCCGTCTGGTTCGGGCCGTAGGCGCGGGCGCGGATGACGTACCAACCATCGCTGGGGGCGGTCCAGTCCAGCCGGGCGTGCATGTCCGACAGGCCGTCGTCGTCGTGGGCGATGCTGGAGAAGCTGTCGCCGTCCTCACCCAGGTCGATGTAGGAATCAAAGGCGTTGGACACCATGGTGATCCGCAGCTTGTCGTCCTTCTTCGCCTGGAAACGATAGGCGTCGTAATAGGCGCCCTCGTCCGACAGTTCATCCTTGTCCGTCAGGGTTCCGCGCACCGTGGCGCCGATCAGCAGGCTGCCGGGCTTGGGCTCCGGCCCGCGATCCGACAGCTCCAGCGAATACAGACCCTTGCTGTCCGACGAATAGGAGGTGGCGCGCACGATGTACTGACCGTCCGACGGCAGGGTGTAGATCAGGCGCGCGTCCGTCCCCTCGCCCAGTCCGTCGTCGTCCGTGGCTTCGGCGCTGAACTCGCCATCCGCTGACCCGATCTCCAGATAGGCGTCGAAGTCGCCGGATCGCAGAACGGCCTGAATGCGCTGGCCCTCCGTGCCGGTGAAGACATAGTCGGTGTAGCGCTTTCCGCTGTCGCTTTGAGGACCGTCTTCCTTCAATTCGCCCTCGACGGTCTGGCCAAAGACAGCCTCGGTCGGGGGTGGCGGCGGCGCAGTTTCGGTCAGCTCTAGCGTGAACTTGCCGTCGCTTTCAGCGCTGAACGCCCGCGCTTCGAGAATATAGTCGCCGTCTGCATCCAGCGTATGAGCGAGGCGCGAATCCGTGCCGCTGCCCCCATCGTCATTCTCGGCCAGGACTGTGTTGTCGGAGGCGCGTCGCAGCGTCAGATAGGCGTCGAAGTCGCTGGATTTCAGGTCGGCGGCGATGCGCTGGCCGTTGGTCCCGGTGAAGCGGTAGGTCTCGACGCGTCGGCCATTGTCGTTGGTCGGGCTGGAGCGGTTCAGCGTGCCGTCGACCTTGTCGCCTACAGCGATCGGCTTGGACGGGGGCGCGGGCGGGGCTTCCGCCAGGCCGACCGTGAACCGGCCCGTGCCGCTGGAGAACGAGGTCGCGCGGATGACGTATTCGCCCGCGTTCGGCGCGGTGAAGGTCAGGCGCGAGTTCAGGCCGCCGTCGGGGCCGTCGTCATTGCGGCCCAGTTCGACAAAGTCAGGCCCGTTCATCCGCCCGACCAGAACCACCGAATCAAAGGCGTCGGAATCCTGGGTGATCGTGAACCGATCCCCAGCGGCGGCGCGGAACGAATAGGCCTTGTAGCGCCCGCCGTCGTCGCTCTCGGCATCCCGCGACGTCAGTTCGCCCGTGATGGTCGCGCCCAGTCGGATGGGCGTGGGGCGCGGCCCGCGCGGCGCACGCGGGCGTTCCGTCAGCGACAGGCGGTAATCCCCGCCGTCCAGACCGCTGTAGGTGCGGGCCCGCAGGATATAAACGCCGTCCGTTTCGGGCGTGTAGCGCAGCCGCGCATCCGTGCCTTCGCCCAGTCCGTCGTCATCCTCGACCAGGGCCGTCGTGGATCCTTCTGCATAGAGGGCCAGATAGGCGTCAAAGTCGTTGGAGCGCAGAATGGCTTCCAGCGGCTGGCCCGCGCGGGCCTGGAAGCGATAGTCGTCATAGACATAGGCGTTGCGCGGGGCCTTGCGGTCGCTGGACGTCAACGCCCCTTCGACCGTGCCGCCGATCCGTATCGACGCTGCTTCCTGAGCCAGTGACGGTCCCGCCGCCAATACAAGGGCCAGCGTGCTGACAGCGGCAACAAGGCTCGGACGCTTCATGAAATCCTCCGTAGGGTTCGGCCGATCATAGACGACGAACCGAGACGCCTGTAAATCGCCGCCATCCTGAATTTCCTCCCACGGTAGTGATCTCATGTCGGCACAGCCCACCAGCGCGCACCTGATTGACGGCAAAGCTTTTTCCGCCGCCCTGGTGGATCGCGTCGCCGCTGCTGCGGCCAGGCTTGAGGCCGAACACGGCGTCAAACCGGGTCTGGCCGTGGTCATCGTGGGCGAGGATCCGGCCAGTCAGCTGTATGTGCGCAACAAGGGCGAAACGACGGTCAAGGCCGGGATGCGATCCGACACGCACCGCCTGCCCGACACCACGACACAGGACGAGCTTCTGGCCCTGATCGCGACCCTGAACGCCGACGACGGCATCCACGGCATTCTGGTTCAACTGCCCCTGCCCAAGGCCATCGATTCCGCGGCGGTTCTGGACGCCATCTCGCCGGACAAGGATGTGGACGGCTTCCACGTCGTGAACGCGGGACGCCTGGCGGTCGGCCTGCCTGGCATGGTCCCCTGCACGCCACTGGGTTCGCTGATGATGCTGAAGGATCAGTTGGGCGACCTGACCGGCCTGAACGCCGTCATCGTCGGCCGATCAAACATCGTCGGCAAGCCGATGGCGCAACTGCTGCTGGGCGAAAGCTGCACCGTGACCGTCGCCCACTCCAAGACCCGCGACCTGCCCGGCCTGTGCCGCACCGCCGACATTCTGGTCGCCGCCGTCGGCCGCCCGGAGATGATCAAGGGCGACTGGATCAAGCCGGGCGCCACCGTCATCGACGTGGGCATCAACCGCGTGCCATCCGCCGACCCGGTCAAGGCCGCCGAGGGCAAGACCCGCGTGGTCGGCGACGTGGCGTTCAAGGAGGCCGTCGAGGTCGCCGGGCGCATCACCCCCGTCCCCGGCGGCGTCGGCCCCATGACCATCGCCTGCCTGTTGGCCAACACCTATTCCGCCGCCTGCCGCGCGAACAATATTCAACCGGAGCCACTGGACGCTTGATGCATTAAGGCGGCGGGTGAATAGTCGCCCAACGGCGATAGCGCCGACAGGGAGATGTCATGGTCCGCCTCAACGCCCGCGCGCTCACGTTCACGACGGCGCTCCTGATCACGCCGGTCGTCGCCGGCTGCGGCTACAATACGATTCCGACCAAGGAAGAGCGCGCCCAGGCCGCCTGGGCCGATGTCCAGAGCCAGTATCAGCGCCGCGCCGATCTGGTTCCGAACCTGGTCGCCACGGTCCAGGGCGCCGCCATTCAGGAACGCACGACCCTGACGGACGTGATCAACGCCCGCGCCCGCGCCACATCGGTCAATGTCTCGGCGGACAGCCTGAGCGACCCCGCCGCCTTCCAGCAGTATCAGGCGGCGCAGGGCCAGTTGTCGGGTGCCCTGTCGCGCCTGCTGGTCACGGTGGAGGCCTATCCCCAGCTTCAGGCCAATCAGAACTTCCTGACGCTGCAGTCGCAGTTGGAAGGCACCGAAAACCGCATTCAGATCGCGCGGCGCGACTACAACGAGGCGGTCCGCGACTACAACACGACCCTTCGGACCTTCCCCAGCGTGATCTGGGCCAAGACCATCCAGTCCGGCTCCAAGCCGATGCAGTTGTTCACCGCCACGGCAGAGGCCCAGTCCGCGCCGTCGGTGAACTTCAACCTGGGCGCCCCGCCGTCGAACGCCTCTGCGGCGCCGGGCGGAAACGCGGCACCGGTGACGCCGGGCGCGACGCCTCCGGCCCAGTGATGCAACGCGCTTGACCCGAACCCTCGCCCCGGCGCGACGCCTGACCGGCGTCGCGGCCCTTCTTCTGGGCCTGATGGCGGCGCTGTTGTTCGCTCTGCCGTCGATGGCGCAGAGCACGCCGACCTTCCCTGCCCTGACAGGCCGGGTGGTGGATCAGGCCAATCTGCTGGACCCCGCCACCGAACAGGCCCTGACCGAGAAGCTGGCGACGCTGGAGGCCAAGTCCAGCGATCAGCTTGTCGTCGTCACGGTCAACAGCCTGCAAGGCTATGAGATCGAGGACTACGGCTACCAGCTGGGCCGCGCCTGGGGCATCGGTCAGAAACAGACCAACAACGGCGCCCTGCTGATCATCGCGCCGAATGAGAAGAAGGTGCGGGTCGAGGTCGGCTATGGGCTTGAGCCTATCCTGACGGACGCCTTCTCCACCTTGGTCATCCAGAATGACATCCTGCCGTCGTTCCGCAGCGGCGATTATCAGACCGGGATCACCAAGGGCGTCGACGCCATCATCGCCCAGCTGTCGCTCGATCCCGCCGAAGCCCAGGCCCGGGCCGCCGCCATCGCCGAGGAGCAGGCCAAGGTCGACGTGCCGGTGGGGCCGATCATCTTTGTCGTGCTGATCTTCCTGTTCATCTTCATCAACGGCGTTCGCGCCGCCGGACGTGGCCGTCGCACGGGCCGAGACGGATTCGGCTCCATCCTCCTGTGGGCGGCGTCAGAGGCCCTGCGCAATTCTGACCGCAATGATCGCGGCGGCGGTTGGGGCGGCGGAGGCGGAGGCTTCGGTGGAGGCGGCGGCGGATTTGGCGGCGGGGGCGGCTCATTCGGCGGCGGCGGCGCCTCAGGAGGATGGTGATGCATTTCTCCGCTGAGGACCAAACCCGGATCGCCAGCGCCATCGCGGCGGCCGAAGCCGCCACGTCGGGCGAAATCTTCTGCGTCGTGTCGCGGCGAGTGTCGTCCTACATCGACGTCAGCCTGGGCTGGGCGGCGGCCGCCGCGCTGATCCTGCCGATGGGGCTGATCCCGCTGGGCTTCGGTCCCGGCTGGCTGCCGCAGTTCGGCGGCGGCTGGGAGGCGGCGCACGTCAGCGGCGGGCCGCAGGACGTCGCCCATGCCCTGGGCGCCTACGCCATGGTTCAGGCTGTGGTGTTCGTTCTGGTCTTTTTGCTGACCCGTATTCCGACAATCCGGCGATGGGCCACGCCGCGCAATGTGCGCCGCGACCGCGTGCGCCGCGCCGCCCTGCAGCAGTTCCTGGCCCAGGGCGTCCACGTCACCCGCGAGCGCACCGGCGTGCTGATCTTCGCCGCGCTGGACGAGCATCAGGTCGAACTGATCGCAGACGAGGCGATCCACGCCGTCGTCGCCGCCGACCACTGGGCCGACGCGGTCGCCGCCCTGTTGCGAGAGATCGGCGCAGGCCGCCCAGCCGCGGGGTTCGAGGCGGCCATCGCCCTGTGCGGACAGGTGCTGGCCCAGCACTTCCCGCCGCGCCCGGACAATCCCAACGAACTGCCGGATCACCTGATCCTGCTCTGACTGTCGCAACCCGGTCGCATTCTGCGCCGAAAAGACCAGTTCTTCGCCGCTCGGTTCACCTAATTCATGCCTCGTCTTCTGACTTACAACGTCCATCGCTGCGTCGGCACCGACAAGCGGCTGGATGTCGACCGCATTGTCGCGGTGATCGGCGAGCACGAGCCGGACATCGTCTGCCTGCAGGAACTGGATGTGGGCCGCGCCCGCACCGGCAAGGTGGATCAGGCCGAACGGATCGCTGAGGGCCTGTCCATGACGTCGCGCTTCCATCCGGCGATGCAGGTCGAGGCCGAACTGTATGGCGACGCCATCATGACGCCGCACCCGGAAAGACTGATCCGCGCCGACTCCCTGCCTTCGGTTCGCGGCATTCCAGGGCTTGAGCCTCGCGGCGCCATCTGGTCCCAGATCACCATCGACGGCGTGGCGGTCAATGTCTTCAACACCCACCTGGGCCTGGTGCCCAAGGAGCAGAGGCTGCAGGCCGCCGCCCTGACCAGCGCGACCTGGCTGGGCGGCTGCACGGGGCCGACCCTGCTGGCGGGCGACTTCAACGCCACCTCGATCACCCGCCCCTATCAGACCCTGTGCCGCAAGCTGGAGGACTGCCAGCGGCAGCTGAAGCTGAAGCCGTCGATCAAGACCTTCCCGTCCGGCTTCCCCGCCATCCGCATCGACCACTGTTTCGTCAGCCCGGAAATCCGTATCCGCTCGGTGCGGGCCGACTATTCGCCGCTGGCGCGCGTGGCGTCGGACCACCTGCCGCTGATCATTGATTTCGACGTGGTTCAGTCCGGCGTCTGAGTTCTAGGCAGGGGTGCGGGCCGTCGCGCATGGGCCAGCCGCTTCCACGGCCGCCATGCATCCGACGAAGAGATCGGGTCCCCCAACTGCCATTCCGCAAACAATTGCTGCAGACGCGTGGGCTGGTCATGTCCCAGCAGATGCAGGCGGGGGCTTTTGAAGCTGGATATGGCGGCGCCGACCGAGCCCATGACCGCCTCGACCGCTGCATAGTCATCGGCGCCGACGCCGATCCAGTGGCTGATGGTGTGATGACGGTGGGCGGTGATGACGCCCAGGCCCGCCGCATCTGTCGGCTCGACGGCGATGTCGCACTCGGTGTCCAACCCCATCGAGCGGTTGTTCAGGTTGGTCGACCCGATACGCAGCAGCCGGTCGTCGATGATGGTCGACTTGGCGTGAACAATGATCCGGTCGCCCTTCTCTGTCAGCGGGGCAAAGGCGAAGAAGCGATTATATCGGTCGGCGCTTTCCAGCCGGTACAGGACCTCGGCGCGCGCCGTGTCCATCGTCAGGCTGTCGAACCAGCTGGGGCTCTTGGCGGTCGTGATCAACACCACCTCCGGCCCGTCCTCCTCAGCCAGACGCGCAGCCAGGGCGGCGGCGATCACGGGCGAGGTGAAATACTGGTTCTCCATATAGATCAGACGCTTGGCGCGACGGATCGCCTCCAGGTGCAGGGCTTCGTTCTCGCGCACCTCGTGCCGTCCGGCCCATTTAGGCTCGGTGCGGGCGACGCCGACCGGCACATCAGTCATGTGGACGGGCACATTGTCCGGCCACGGATCAGAGGCCACATCGTCGGCGACCGTCCGCTCCCAGGTCGCTCGGAACCAGCGTTCGCGCGCCAGATCGCCCAGCACCCGCGCGGCCGGCCCGTCGAACACGCTCATCATCTCGTGCCGCGCCTTGCAGATGGTGCCGTTCGGCAGGGCGCGGCGCGGGTCGCGGTCCAGATGCTCTTCTGAATCCCAGCGGTCTGTCGATATGTCCCCGCCGCCGACAAAGGCGATCCGGTCGTCGATGACGATGACCTTCTGGTGGTGGCAGGCGCCGATGGGACCGGGCGAATCCATGCGGAACTCGACCATCCGCTTACGGAACCAGCGCTGCGCGCGATGCGGATAGAAACCCTGCGACGCGGCGATCAACAACGGCGATTTCCAGATCAGCAGGCGCACGTCCAGATCGGGCTTCTTCTTGACCAGCATCCGCAGCTGCCGTCCGATCTCGGCGGCCTTGTCGCCAGGGCGTGTCTCGGGGTCCAGATGAGTGCGCGGGTCGAACTGCCAGCCCAGCACGACAATCGACCGCTCGGCCTTGTGAATCGACGACGCCAGGGCGTCGAAATAGGCCTCGTTCTCCATCAGGACAGAAAACCGA
The DNA here is from genome assembly GCF_019395145.1 of Brevundimonas nasdae. NCBI lineage: Bacteria > Pseudomonadati > Pseudomonadota > Alphaproteobacteria > Caulobacterales > Caulobacteraceae > Brevundimonas > Brevundimonas nasdae. Next base: position 815,282 of record NZ_CP080034.1, on the reverse strand, counting down.
TGCGCCACCTCGGTGCGCCAGATCCCCGGCCCCGGCGTCAGCAGGCTGCCTTCATAGCTGTGGCCGTCGGTGGTCATGCAGCCTGTCTGTCTGATTCGCGTGACGTCGTTAGCGAGGCGGCGTCTGTCCCTTTCGTTTTCATGCGGACAGCCTCGGGTCAATCTTTAGGGGACGGGATTGTGACGTTCGTTGATATGAAGCATAATGAAGGCAGCCATTCAGGCTAGGGAGGTCACGGGAAATGCAGGCGCTGGTCGAACTTATCGCCGGCTTGATTGCGTTCCTGGCCGCTGCCGTCCTGTCGCAATTCGGGGTGGAGATCCATTCTCCGCGCCAGATCGACCGCGAAGTTCACCGCACCACGGACTGCAATGTCGCCCCTCCGTCCAGCGCCCTGGTCGTTGACGCCAAAAGAGACTGTTGATCGCGACCGCTTCCTCTGCGGATTGCTTTGACCTTGGGCTTTGACTCGCTAGGGTAATCGGCGAGTTTTCGCGCGCCACGCGATTTGGATCGAGATCGACCGCTGATGAAATCCCGGAACAGGCCGCCTCTGAAACTGACCAACGACGAAGCGCCTGTTGAGCCGGTCGAGACCCTTGAGGCTGTCGAAACGCCTGCAGAGAATACCGACGCTGCGACCCAGCATGACACGGACATCGTCGAAGAGCCCGTGACAGAGGCTGAACGCCCGTCTGAGCCGGTTTTGGAACGCCCGATGTCCGAACGTCGCCGCCGACGCCTGCTGGAGGAACAGCGCCAGGCCGAAGAACGCGCGGCGGCGGCTTTGGCGGCCAAGACGGCTGAAAACCAAAGCTTCGACATCGCCCCCCATTCCGATTCCGTCGCAGCCGCAGAATCAGCCGCCGCGCCGAACGCCGCCGTCGAGATGGCCATGGCGGCCGGCGGCCCGCCCGCTCCGATCAAGAAATCCACCGCCCCGGCTGTGAAGACGACCGCAGCCCAGCGCCAGGACATGCCGTCGGGCCGTCACGCCTATCTGATCGCCGGGGTCGCCTCGACCCTCTGGATCGGCGGCGTCGCCTCGTGGGCCGCCTATGAGTTCGGCGCAGGCGGAGCCGAGCTGGATGGCCTGCGCATCGCCATCTACGCCCTGATCGCCCTGGCTCCGGCCGGTCTGGCGATCATGCTGGCTCATGCCGTACGTCAAGGCGCAGGTCTGGCCGCCGAAACCAAACGCGCGCGTGACCTGGCCGAGGCCCTGGTCGCCCCGACCGCCCTGGCCGCCCGCCAGACCGGCGAGGTTCTGCATTCGCTGCGCGCCGACATCGACCATGCGGCGCTTGCCGCCGAGCGCGCGCGCAATGACATGGCCCTGCTGCGTGAAGCCCTGGCGCAGGAGACCACGCGCCTGAACGAGGCCGCCGAGAACGCTAGCCGCACCGCCCGCCGTCTGGCCGAAGGCCTGGGCCGCGAACGTGAGGAAATGACCAAGCTGGGCGTCCATCTGGACAGCCAATCGGAAGGCGTGATCGTCGCGGTCGAGCGCCAGTCGCGCATGGTCGCCGACGCCTCCGACCTGGCGCAGGCGCAGTTGCGCGAAGCCGAGGCGGCCCTGGCCGCCCGCGCCGCTGATCTGGCCGCCGCTGCAGGTGAGGCGCAGGACGCCGCCCGCGTCGCCGCCGAAGACCTGGCCCGCCAGACGATCCGGCTGGAAAACGCCGGATCCGGCGTCGCCGAACAGATTCAGTCGGTCGAAGAAGGCCTGGGCCAGCAGCGCGCCGCCCTGGTCACCGCCGCCTATCAGCTGCGCACCGATCAGGAAGACTTCTCCGCCCAGGTCGAAAGCCAGCGCGCCCAGATTCTGGAGCAGTTGTCGGCCACTCGCACCGCAGCCTCTGATCTGGGTCAGGCCTCTCAGGCGTCCAGCGAGACCCTGCGCGATCTGGTCGAGGCCGCCACGGACCAGTTCCGCGCCCTGGTGGACATGTCTCAGCGCGAGGCCGACGGCTTCGACGCCGCCACCAAGGTGTCGCTGGATCGGTTCGAAACCCTGGCCGCCGAAGCCCGCGACACCCTGATGGAGGAAACCCGCCGCGCCCTGGAGCAGATGCGCGCCACAGCCGAGGATTCCCGCGCCGCCGCCGCCGACGCGGCCGAACAGGCCCGTCTGCGGGCCGACCGCCTGGGCGAGGCCCTGTTCGACGCGGCCCAGAAGGCCGATCAGGCCGCCGACGCCCGCATCGACGACGCCCGCCGCATCGTCAGCGAAAGCGCCGGACTGGTCGAACAGACCGGCGACCGCGCCATTCAACGTCTGGAAGGCCTGCTTACCCGACTGAACTCAGCCCTGTCCGAGATCGACACAGCCGTCGCCGACGTGGACGAACGCGCGGCCCGCCTGCCCGAACTGGCCCGCGCCCGGGTCGAGGCCGTCCGCGCCTCGGTCGAGGAAGGCCTGGCCTCTCTGTCCGCCGCCTCGCGCAAGGCCGCCGAAGACACCGAGGCCCTGGATGTCGGCTTCCAGGAACGCGTGCGTCGCAACTACGACATGCTGACCGAGGCCGTGCGCCTGATGGGCGTCGTCTCCGGCGATGCGCCGGTCGCCCCTCGCCGCCGTGAAGCCCCGCCTGAGCCGGACGCCCACGCCGTCCGCCCGCAACGCGCGCCCATCGAAGATCGCCCCGATGATCGCAGCACCGCCCTGCGCGGCCGTCTGCGGCTGGAGCCGTCCGAGCCTGTCCGCGCGCCCGTCACCGAACGTCTGGACTGGAATGACCTGGTGTCGCGCGACGAGCCGTCTGAGGCGCCGCTCGACCTGGACACGCCCGCCCTGCCCCGCGCCGACGCCGCCGCTCTGGCCGACCGCGTCACCGCCGCCATCCGCCGTATGGGCGTCGATCCCAACGCGCTTCTGCCCCGCTCGCGCGTCGAGGAAGCGGCCCGCGCCATCAGCAAGGGCGACGCCGACGCCGCCCGCCATATCGTTCGCCGCGTAGCCCCCGCCGCTGTCCGCAGCGTGTCGCGCCGCGTGATGAACGACGCCGAACTGCGCAGCGACGCCGAACACTATGTCCGCAGCTTCGGCAAGGAATTGTCGGCTGTGGCCCGCGCCGGGGACGGCGCCGGGGTGCAGACCCGCCTGGCCTCCGACGGCGGCCGCGCCTTCATGCTGTTGGATGCGGCGGTCGGCGACCTGGGTTAAAGCTTGACGTCACGCCGAACTTCCCTCCTCCTGACGTCGTCACGAAACCGTGACGAGTAACGCTAGAATGGCCAGCATGACCTCCTCCAGCGACAGCGCCCGACGCACGGATCGACGCCCCGGCATCGCCATCTGCGCCTATGATGTCGATGATCAGGGCTGGGATCTGGTCGAGGACCTTTCCGGCCAGCCGTGGAGCCCGACCGGCGCCCGCACGGTTCCCGTCACAGCAGCAGACCCAGAATCTCTGGCTTCGACCCTGAGCGCTCATCTGCAGAGCGGTGATTGCCGCGCAGTTCTGCTGGTCGGACGCAACCACAAATCCGGCGGCTTTCGCGTGCAGATGCGGGCTGAGAACCGCGACCTGACCCACAAGAACCGCCAGACCCTGACCGGCCCCGGCGTCGCCCGCACCACCGCCCCCGTCGCCGACATCGTGCGCGCCCTGAACGCGGCGGGCCTATCGGTCGATGCTTCGTCCGAAGCCGAGGACGACATCGGCTCGTACCTGCTTTACCGTGTGCTGTCGGAACTGCCCGAGGGGCCCCACACCCCCGCCATCGGCCTGCTTCGCGCGCCCCTGCCCGCCGACGAAGCCCTGATCCGCAAAGGCGTCAAAGCCGCCGCCAACGCCATCGCCAGCCACCTGTAGCGACCCGCCGACCCGCATCGCCGGGCGACGTCGCCGGACGGACAGACGGATGCGCATCACGGATGACGAAAACAGGTGCGCGCGCCGTCGCCATCCGCTCAAATGGCCGCATGGACCTCGCCAAACGCGCCTATGACCACGGCTTCCGCCTGGACCCGATTGTCCGCAGCCTGCTGGACACGGATTTCTACAAGCTGCTGATGCTGCAGATGATCTGGCGCGAGCATCGCGACGTGCCGGTCACCTTTCAGGTCATCAACCGCACCAAGCGCGTTCGGCTGGCCGAAGAGATCGACATCGGCGTTTTGCGCGACCATCTGGATCACGCCCGCACCCTGCGGTTCACCAACAAGGAGCTGGTCTGGCTGGCGGGCAACAGCTTCTATGGCGTGAAACAGATCTTCTCGCCCGACTTCATCGCCTGGCTGACCGACTATCAACTGCCCGAGTATGACCTGTCGGTCGAGGATGGGCAGTATGTGCTGACCTTCTCTGGCGCCTGGGCCGACGTGACCCTGTGGGAGATCCCTGCGCTGGCGATCCTTAACGAACTGCGCTGCCGGGTCGGCATGCGGCGTCTGGGCCGGTTCGAACTGGACATCCTCTATTCGCGCGCCAAGACCCGGCTTTGGTCCAAGGTCGAGCGGCTGCGGCTCTTGCCCGATCTGGCCCTGTCGGATTTCGGCACGCGGCGGCGTCACGGCTTCCTGTGGCAACGCTGGTGTATTCAGGCCCTGAAAGAAGGATTGGGATCGTCCTTCATCGGCACCTCGAACGTGCTGCACGCAATGGAGAATGATCTGGAGGCCATCGGCACCAACGGACATGAACTGCCCATGGTGCTGGCGGCTCTGGCCCCGGACGACGCCACCCTGGCCCAAACCCCCTATGCCGTGCTGGACGAGTGGCGCAGGCATTATGCGGGCAATCTGCTGATCGTCCTGCCAGACGCCTTCGGCACCGAGGCGTTTTTGGAACAGGCGCCGGAATGGGTCGCCGACTGGACCGGCTTCCGTCCCGATTCCGCCCCGCCCATCCCGGCGGGCGAGCGCCTGATCGACTGGTGGAAATCGCATGGCCGTGATCCCCGGGAGAAGCTGCTGATCTTCTCGGACGGCATGGATATCGACGGCATCGAGGCGACCCACGCCCATTTCCACGGCCGCGCGCGTCTCAGCTTCGGCTGGGGCACCAATCTGACGAATGACTTCCGCGACTGCTCGCCAGCCTTCGCGCCCGAATTGGAGCCGATTTCCCTGGTCTGCAAGGTGGTCGCGGCGGGCGGCCGCCCTGCCGTCAAACTGTCGGACAATCCGGAAAAAGCGGTGGGCGATCCGGCCGAGATCGAACGCTATCGCCGCGTCTTCGGCGTGCGGGGGCTGACGGCGCAGCCCGTCACCGTCTGAAACCCGGCCTTAAGCTCAACCGTGCATAAGGGCGTCATGAACGCTTTTATCGACAAGATGCGTCGTCGCGCAGGCCGTTATCTCGACGTGCAGCCCATGACCGTCCGACCTGCGCGCGGCGTGCTCAGCCTGTCGTTCGACGATATTCCTGCCTCCGCCTGGACCGAGGCCGGGCCGATCCTGGCCGAGCACGGGGTGCTGGCAACCTACTATGTCTGCGGCGGTCTGGCAGGCGGTCGCAACATGGCCTTACCGCAGTTCGAGGTCGAACACCTGCAAGACCTCTATGAGGCCGGGCACGAGGTCGGCTGCCACACCTATGAGCACGTCTCGACCCTGACCCTGTCGCCCGTCGAATTGGACGCCAGTCTGGCCCGCAACGCCGCCTGGGTGGCCGAGCGTCTGGACGGCTATGAAATGCAGACCTTCGCCTATCCGTTCGGCGACTGTGCGCGAACGGCCAAACCGGTCATAGACAGCCGCTTCCTGTGCGGACGCGGGGTGCGCGACGGCGTCAATGTAAAGACTGCGGACCGCAACCTGCTGCAGGCCGTCGGCCTGGAGAGCCGCCGCCTGCCCGGCTACGATCTGGAGAAGCTGGTCGAGGAAACGGCGGCGTCAAAGGGCTGGCTGATCGCCTATGGCCACGACGTCAGCGACGCCCCGACGCCGTATGGCTGCCGTCCTGAGGACCTTAACCGTCTGATCCGGTTGGCCAAGGCCGCTGATCTGGACATCCAGCCTGTTGCGGCGGCGTGGCGGTTGGCGACGGCGGGTTGACCACACGAAAACATCGTCACCCTCGGGCTTGACCCGAGGGCCGGGTCGTCCGCCGCATTGCGCATGAGGCCCACAGAATTCGAACTACGCCTGATCCTCGGGTCAAGCCCGAGGATGACGATGCAGCGCAGTTTGGATCAAGGAGTTAGACCGCCTTGCGCCTGTCCGCCCAGGCGATCAGTTCCTTCCTTGGCCAGACCATCAGCCACGACCGCGCGGTGTATTCGCCGCTGTCGATCAGCGCCTTCCGCGACGCCGAGGCCGTGCCAGCACGTTCGGTGTGGATCGGCGCAGGCCCCTGATGCACCATGAAGGCGCCGCCGTTCAGCGGGTTCAGGCGCAGGTGGGCCAGGCGCGGACTGATCGCGGTCAATGGCGGATCATAGAACCAGCTGGAGCCGATCATGCCGGCCAGTTCAGGCCGTCCGCGGCACAGCTCCGCCGCCGTGGCCCAGGCTTCGTTCCAGCCGTCCTCGTTGAAGCCGCGCAGCCACCGGCTTTCGGTATGAACCTCCAGCCACGGCTCGCGCTTGGCGCCCGCCGCCAGATAACGGAACAGGGGCTTCAGGCCCCAGCCCTCACGGACATGGGTGATGATCTGGCCCGGTCCGACCGGCGAGCTCAGGTCGATCACCTGGCTCTTGGCCGCAGGCACGCTGAGGGCCAAGGAGAAGCGCACATCCTTTGACCAGTGGTCGAAGTCATAGTCCCCTTGGGCCTTGGTCAGGAAGGCGGCCAGTTGCTCGATCCAGTAAGGATACTGGGCCATCACCTCGGCAGGCAGGGCCATGGCCCGCACACGGTCAGGCAGTTGCAGCGTCCACGCCGCCACCAGTCCTCGTCGCACGTCATTGGACGCATCCGCCCCCAGCACCTGATCGACGGCCTTGGCGGGCAGTTCGAAATCCCAGTGCGGCGCGGCCTCCACGGCCTTTACGGCGGCGGGGACCAGAGCGGCGTCCACGCGGGCGCGATCGTCAGGAGAGAGCCTGTCCAGCACGGCCTGGAAGGCGGCGATATCGGGCGTCAGGTGCATATCCATGTTCGCCAACATCGCACATGACGGTTGGCGAAGCTTTAACCCGTCAAACGGGTGACGCCGCCCTTGCCCCGCGCTAAACCGCGACCAGATAAAAGGAGCCCCCATGACCGTAGAAGCCCGCATCGCCGAACTCGGCATCACTCTTCCCGAACCGGCCAAGCCGGTCGCCAGCTATGTTTCCTTCGTCCATTCGGGCAACCAGATCACCATCTCGGGCCAGCTGTCGAACGACGCCAATGGCGGGATCAAGGGCACCGTCGGCGTCGACGTGACCCCCGAGCAGGCCGCCGAGGCCGCCCGCCTGTGCGGCATCAACCTGATCGCCCAGATCAAGGCCGCGGTGGACGGCGACCTGGAGCGCGTGGTCCGCATCGTCAAATTGGGCGCCTTTGTTCAGGCCGGTCCTGATTTCGAAGCCATCCCCGCCGTCATCAACGGCTGCTCGGACCTGATGGTCCAGGTCTTCGGCGACGCGGGCAAGCACGCCCGTTCGGCCGTCGGCGTCTATAAGCTGCCGCTGGGCTTCGCCGTCGAGATCGACGCGATCGTGGAGATCCGCTGATCTTTCAGATCTCGGTTCACGACCAGATCGCCGACATAGGCCGCGAGGCCTGGGACGCGTGCGCGCGTCCCACCGGCGATCCCTTCGTCTCCTACGACTTCCTGCACGCCTGCGAGGCGTCCGGCAGCGCCGCCCCGCGTCAGGGCTGGGCCCCGCGCCATCTGGCCCTGCGGGACGAAGACAACGCCGTGCTCGGCGTCATGCCCCTTTATCTGAAGGGCAACAGCCAGGGCGAATACGTCTTCGACCACAGCTGGGCCGACGCCTACGAACGGGCGGGCGGGCGTTATTATCCCAAGCTTCTGGGCGCCGTTCCGTTCACGCCTGCGACCGGCCCGCGCTTCCTGAACCATCCCCACACCGACGCCGCGACCATCCGCCAGGCCCTGCTGCAGGGCGCACTGACATTAGTCGAACGGCTGGGCGTCTCATCCCTGCACGTCAACTTCCCGGTGGAGACGGAATGGTCGGTCATGACCGAGGCCGGGCTGCTGCCGCGCCAGGACATCCAGTTCATCTGGCGCAACGACGGCTATCAGACCTTCGACGACTTCCTGGCCGCCCTCTCGGCCAACCGGCGCAAGACCATCAAGCGCGAGCGCCGCGACGCCCAGGCCGATCTAGATATCCGCGTCCTGACCGGCGACGCCCTGACCGAGGCGCACTGGGACGCCTTCTTCGCCTTCTACATGGACACCGGCTCGCGCAAATGGGGCCAGCCCTATCTGACGCGCGACTTCTTCACCCGCGTGGGCCAGACGATGGCCGACCGGATCGCCCTGGTCATGGCCTTCCGCGACGACACGCCCATCGCGGGCGCACTGAACTTCATCGGCCGCGACGCCCTCTACGGCCGCCAGTGGGGGACGCTGGAGGACGTGCCCTTCCTGCATTTCGAGCTGTGCTATTATCAGGCCATCGAGTTCGCCATTTCACGCGGCCTGTCCCGCGTCGAGGCGGGCGCGCAGGGCGAGCACAAGATCGCACGCGGCTATCTGCCCTCCCCCGTCTATTCCGCCCACTTCATCGCCGACCCGGCGCTGCGCGATCCTGTCGCCCGCTATCTGGACGGCGAACGCCCGGCGATGCAGGCGGAAATGGCGGCCATGACCGACGACCTGTCGCCCTATAAGCGCGCTTAAACGGGCTTCTGCGCCCACAGGTGATACATGCCGGCGAACAGGGTCGGATGCTGCGCCTCCACCCGGTCCCACAGGTTCAGATCCAGCGGATCCGCCGCCCCGAACATTTCGCGGAACCGCCCAATGGCCTCGGGCGGCGCCTCGAACCCCACCAGCCGCAGCCCTGCGCCTTCGACCAGTTCAGCCAACTGCGGCGGAGTGTAGCGATGCTCCTGCACATGAAAGACCAGATCGCGACAGCCGCTCAGGCTGTAGAAGTCCGCGCTCTGTTTCAGCGCCGCCAGCGGTTCACCGTCCGGCAGGGCCAGCACATGGGCGCGGAACGCGCGAATGTCCTCATCCGTCGCCCGCCAGCCCCTCTCCGCGATCACATCATGGGCCAGCCGCACCAGCGCCCTCGCCCGCTCGCTGTAGAGACCCAGACGGATAACCCCGCCCGGACGCGTTACGCCCGCCAGCTTCGCCAGACCATCCTGAGGCCGCGCCATGTGATGGATCACCCCGGTTGAGGTGACGATGTCGAACCGTTCCTCGACCAGGTCCAGGGCCAGAATGTCCCCCTGCACGAAGCGGACATTCGTCAGCCCCAGTTCATCGGCCACCCGCGCGCCGTGGGCCAGACTGGCGCGGCTCAGGTCCATCGCCATGATGTTCAGGGATCGGTCCATGCGAGCCAGGTCGATCGGCTCGAACCCCGTGCCGCAACCCGCGACCAGCAGGCGCTCCGCCTGTTCGCCGAACGCCCGCCGGTCCAGCCCCGGCAAGGCGAAGACCGCATCACGCAGGGCGCGCAGCGATGGCGCGGGCGGCGCGCTCCATCGCGGATAGGGATTGGCCTCATACTGTTCGCGCACGGCGACGGAGACGGCGTCTTCCCCCTCCGGCGTCAGGGTCGGCAGGGTTTCGCGCAGCGTTCGCTCCCTCTCCGGTTCGGTGACGGTGCGCAGCACCAACTGAGCCTGCATCGGCCCATCCTGCCCCAGCGCCGTGGCCTCAATCACTGTCAGAGGGCGGAACATTGAGGCGATCAGGCCGACCGCATCACTCGTGCCAGACGGCGCCCCAGACGGCGTCCTAGCGGCATATTCCGACGCAAACCCGCTCAGCCCCAGCGCGCAGACCAGGGCACCCAGCGTCTCGCCTTCCATATCCTCCACCGCCAGCAGGGCCGCGCGCACGGCATTCAGCCGCGCCTCCATTTCCGCACTGACGTTCACGCATCGCGACAGGAAGGCCAGCCAAAGCGGATCGCCGCCCATCGCCTCCAGCGCCGCCGCCGATCCGTCAAATCCGCCCTGTTTCAGCAACAGGGTCTCTGCCGTCACCCGCGCCAGTCCCTGCGGCTCCACCGTCGTCGCGGCGAAACAGGCGTTCAGGTCGGCGTCCAACTGCCGGTGCCAGGCGCGCGGCGACAACTCCGCCAACAGGCCCGCCAGCGCAGGCGCGACCCGCGCCCGCAAATCCGCATCCGCCAGCTCCATCGCCCGGCTCAATAACTGCGTCGCCGTCGCCGCCTCGCCATGCCGCGCCAGAAACAGCCCCATGCCCGCCACCGCCCCCGGATGGTCCCGGTGCTGCGCCAGACAGGCCTTGTAGGCCGCAAAGGCCCCGTTCAGGTCCCCCGCCGCCAGCGCCCGCTCCGCCGTCGCGACCAGCGCATCAGCGGCCTGATTTCTTTGGATCGTCTCCCCCATCCGCCCACTATGCCGCCCGCCGCCGCGTCGCGCATGAAAAAAGGCCCGGACGTTTCCGCCCGGGCCTGATTTCTTTGCGTGAAGGTTGGATCAGGCCGAACTCAGGCCGTCTCTTCTTCCTCTTCCGACTTGGCCGGAACGCCGTTGGCGCTGGAGATGTCGAAGTCGATCTTGCCGTCATTCAACTGCACCTTGACGTGTCCGCCGCGCGTCAAACGCCCGAACAGGATGTCGTCGGCCAGCGGTTTCTTGATCGAGTCCTGGATGACCCGCGCCAGAGGACGCGCGCCGTACAGTTCGTCGAAGCCGTTCTTGGCCAGCCAGTCGGCGGCTTCGTCGGTCAGTTCGATGGTGATGTTGCGGTCCGCAAGCTGGGCTTCCAGCTGCAGCACGAACTTGGTCACCACCGAGCGGATCGTCTCGGCGCCCAGCGGCTTGAACGCCACGATGGCGTCCAGGCGGTTCCTGAACTCGGGCGCGAACAGGCGCTGGATGGCCTTGTCGTCCTCGCCCTCGACCTTGCCCCGGCCGAAGCCGATGGAGGCGCGGGCGTTGTCGGCGGCCCCGGCGTTGGTGGTCATGATCAGGATGACGTTCCTGAAGTCGACCTTCTTGCCGACCGCGTCGGTCAGCATGCCGTTGTCCATCACCTGCAGCAGGATGTTGTACACATCCGGGTGCGCCTTCTCGATCTCGTCCAGCAGCACCACCGAATGCGGGTGCTGGTCGACGGCGTCGGTCAGAAGCCCGCCCTGATCATGGCCGACATAGCCCGGAGGCGCCCCGATCAGGCGGCTGACGGTGTGGCGCTCCATGTATTCCGACATGTCGAACCGCTGCATCTCGATGCCCAGGGTGGCCGCAAGCTGCTTGGCCACCTCGGTCTTGCCCACGCCGGTCGGACCGCTGAACAGGAAGCTGCCGATCGGCTTGTTCGGGTCACGCAGACCCGCCCGCGCCAGCTTCATGGCCGCCGACACCTGTTCGATGGCCTGCTCCTGACCAAAGACCGCGCGCTTCAGGTCGGTTTCCAGTTCGCGCAGGCTCTCGGTGTCGGACTTGGACACCGACTTGGCCGGGATGCGGGCCATCTTGGCGATGACGGCCTCGACCTCCTTCTGGCCGATGACCTTTTTCCGCTTGGATTCGGTCAGCAGCATCTGTGACGCTCCGGCCTCGTCGATCACGTCGATCGCCTTGTCCGGCAACTTGCGGTCCGTCATGTAGCGGGCCGAAAGCTCGACCGCCGTGCGGATGGCGCTGTCGGTGTAGCGAACCTTGTGGTGCTGCTCGTAATAGGTCTTCAGACCCTTCAGGATCTTCACCGTATCCTCGACCGTCGGCTCATTGACGTCGATCTTCTGGAAGCGACGCACCAGGGCGCGGTCCTTCTCGAAGTGCTGGCGATATTCCTTGTAGGTCGTCGAACCCATGCAGCGCAGGGTGCCGGAAGCCAGGGCGGGCTTCAGCAGGTTGGACGCATCCATCGCCCCGCCGCTGGTCGCGCCCGCGCCGATGACCGTGTGGATCTCGTCGATGAACAGCACCGCGTTTTCGTGGTTCTCCAACTCCTTGACCACCTGTTTCAGGCGTTCTTCGAAGTCGCCGCGATAGCGGGTGCCGGCCAGCAGCGCGCCCATGTCCAGGCTGTAGATGGTGGCGTCCTTCAGGACGTCAGGCACCTCGCCATTGACGATCTTGCGGGCCAGGCCTTCGGCGATGGCGGTCTTGCCGACGCCGGGATCGCCGACCAGCAGGGGGTTGTTCTTGGTCCGGCGGCACAGGATCTGGATCGAGCGGTCCACCTCGGCCTGACGACCGATCAGCGGATCGACCTTGCCCTGGCGCGACTTCTCATTGAGGTCGACGCAATAGGCTTCCAGGGCTTCGCCGCCGGATTTGACGGCGGACGCATCCTCTGCCTCTTCAGGCGAAGAGCCCTTGGCGGGACGGGCCTCTGTGGCGCCCGCCTTCTTGGCGATGCCGTGGGCGATGAAGTTGACCGCGTCGTAGCGCGTCATGTCCTGCTCTTGCAGGAAATAGGCGGCGTGGCTTTCGCGCTCAGAGAAGATGGCGACCAGCACGTTGGCGCCGGAAACTTCTTCACGGCCCGACGACTGGACGTGGATCACGGCGCGCTGGATCACGCGCTGGAAGCCCGCGGTCGGCTTGGCGTCTTCGCCGTCAGCCGTGGCCAGGGCGGCCAGATCATTGTCGACATACAGGGTCAGCGCAGCCTTGAGCGCGTTCAGATCGACGTTGCAGGCGCGCATGACGCCGGACGCATCAGGATCGTCGATCAGCGAGAGCAGCAGGTGCTCCAGCGTCGCATACTCATGCCTGCGCTCGTTGGCGTAGCCCACCGCGCGGTGCAGGGTTTCTTCGAGAGGACGGGAAAATGAAGGCATTGGGAGGCTCCTCTCAGTCCTTTTCCATCGTGCATTGCAGAGGGTGCTGGTGGCGGCGCGCAGTTTCTATGACCTGCGCGACCTTGGTCTCGGCGACCTCGTAGGTGAAGACGCCGCACACCCCCACGCCATGCTGATGCACATGCAGCATGATGCGGGTGGCCTCTTCTCGGCTCTTCTGAAAGAACCGCTCCAGCACATAGACGACGAATTCCATCGGCGAATAATCGTCGTTCAGGATCAGCACTCGATATAGCGAGGGCTTCTGAAGCTTCGGCTTTGTTTCGGTGACGGTGGCGGTTCCTTGACCGCCCCCGGTTTCACCGGGCCTTTGTATGGGCATTCGTATTCCGTAATGGGGAGTCGTCTTGGCTATCAGATAGGGAATGATGAACTGAATTGAAGCGGCGTCCAGTCACGGCTTTCGTGACGAGCTCAAGTGACCAAAGATTCACGGGACTTTCGCGCGTTCCAGACGCACCAAAAGCGCCTGATCCCTGCTGTTATGAGAACCGCCGATGCTTGTCGCCGCACTGTTCGCAACCGCCCTGTCCTTGAGCGGGGCACAGACTCCGGCCGCCACTGAGGCGATCCGGATCCCCGACCAGCCTGAACTGACCACGATCATCGCCGCGCGCGACACGGCCCTGTTCACCACCATGTTCGACCTTTGCGACCCCGCAGCCCTGGCCGATCTGGTCACAGACGATCTCGAATTCTATCACGACAGGGGCGGCCTGACCGCCACGCGCACCACCTTCGTCGACGGCTATGCCAGGGGCTGCGAAGCGGCCAAGGCGCCCGACGCCTATCACTCACGCCGCGAACTCGTCCCCGGCACGATGCGGGTCTACGCCATTCCCGGCGTCGGCGCGGTCGAGGAAGGCAGTCACGTCTTCTATGAGCGTCAGGGCGATGGTCCCGAGCAACTCGTGGGCCGCGCCCGCTTCTCGGTGCTTTGGCGTCTGGAAGGCCATCAGTGGCGATTGGCCCGCGCCTTCAGCATCGACCACGCGCCCGCCAGCGAATAGCGGCCAGACAAAAGCCCCCCGGATTGCTCCGAGGGGCTTCTGGTACGCTACTAAATCAGTCGATCAACTGGGGTGGATCGAAACCGATCCAGGCCCAAAAGATCAGAACTTAGCGGGCAGCCTGGAAGGTTTCGACCGAGGCGGTGACGCGCTCGTTGATCGGCTTGATGCTGTCCTTGACCGTGGCGGTCACGATCTCGTTGGTCTTGGCCAGTTCGGCGACGTAACGCTCGACCGACTTCTTGGCCCAGGCGGATTGCAGTTCGAAGAACTCCTGCACCGAACGGGCGGTCGACAGTTCCTTGCCAGCGGCCAGGTTTTCTTCCCAGGCGGTCTTGGCGAAGCCGAGCGCCTGTTGCGACAGGGCTTCGGCGCCCTTCTGGGCGACAGTCGCGGACTCGACCAGGGCGTCCAGGTTCTTCTTGCCGTGGGCGTTCAGTTCCGTCAGCGAGGCGACCGACTTGTCGATGCCTTCACGGAAGGCCTGTGCGCCAGCGGCCTGAGCGCTTTCAGCCTGAGCCTTGACCTTGGCGCCGACAGATGCGGCAGCGGCGGCGGCTTGATCGGCGGTCTTCTTCACGGTGTCAGCGGCGGTGTCAGCCATGGAAGTCTCTCCGGTATGAATGCCTGCGGGGGCAGGCGTTGCGGAAGGGATCGTCACGAAATTCTTGCGAGGCGACGCCCCGCGCACCGGCCTTATGCTGCAAGTGCGAAGAAAGGTCAATCGTCGTTTGTGCAATGCACAATATGATCATTGATAACCCTGCTCGCTGGTTCAAATTCCCGTTGACGGACCGTTAACCACCGCGAAACCCGCACAGCCTATGCTAGCGTTTGCTTCGCGTAGGGCTGGGGGCCTTTTCGCAAACCCTGCTCATTGAGGGTCGTACACGCTCATGGTTGCTTATCTCCGTCGTGGTTTCTTCGCCGTTCTGGCGTTCAGCCTGATTGCATTCGGCACGAACGTTCGACCGATCGAGGCTCAATCTGGAGAGAGCGCGCGCTACGCCGCCATCGTTCTTGACGCCACGACAGGCGAGGTCCTGTTCGCCCGCCACGCTGACAGCCGCCGTTATCCGGCGTCCTTGACCAAGATGATGACCCTGTATCTGACGTTCGAGGCCCTGTCGCAGGGCCGGGTCAAGGCGGACGACGTCCTGACCGTTTCGTCGCGCGCCGCCTCGCAGCCGCCGTCGAAACTGGGCCTGCCTGCCGGCCAGACGATCACCCTGGACAATGCCATGCGCGCCACCGCCGTGCGCAGCGCCAACGACATGGCCGTGGCCATCGCCGAACACATCGGCGGCTCCGAAGCCCGTTTCACCAACATGATGACGCTGAAGGCCGAACAGCTGGGCATGACCCAGACCCGCTACGCCACCGCCAACGGCCTGCCCGATGCGCGCCAGCTGACCTCGGCCCGCGACCAGGCGATCCTGGCTCGCGCCCTGATGCGCGACTATCCGCAGTATTATCATTATTTCGGCCTGCATGACTGGGCCTACAACGGTCGCGAATACCGCAACACCAACGGCCTGTTGGCGACGGGCCGCGGCTATGACGGACTGAAGACGGGCTACACCAACGCCTCGGGCTATAATCTGGCCGCCACCGCCGTGCGCGACGGTCGTCGCATCATCACCGTGGTCATGGGCGGCCGTTCGACCGCCAGCCGCAACGCCCACGTCGCCGAACTGATGGACACCGGCTTTGAGGTTGAGCGCCGTCGCGCCCAGGGGGAGACCATTCAGGTCGCCCAGACCTTCTTCGAACAACGCGGCTTCGGCATCAGCAACGATACGACCGGCGACGCTCCCATCGCCTACGCCTCGCTGAACAACAACGATGAAGACGGCATCGGCTCCAACAGCTCCAGCAACGCCATTCCCTACAACGCCGTGGCCTATACGGCGGCGCCCGCGCCCGCCAATCTGCCGACGCGCGTCAGCCCCTCGCCGTCCGAACTGGCCGCCGCCCGCCAGCGCGACGCCGCCACCGCCCAGGCTCAGGGACAGGCCCAGGCCAACCGTTCGCCCGCCAATGTCACCGCCGCCCTGAACGGCGCCCCTGCCCGCGCGGCCCCGCCGCCTGCGCGCGAGCCAGCCCGTGCGGCCGCAGCCCGCGCCGCGCCAGCCGGTCGCTGGTCCGTGCAGGTCGGCGCCTTCCGCGAAGAACGTCTGGCTCAGGACTGGCTGACCGAAATCAACCGCCGCTTCCGCCCGCAGTTCACCGGCGCCGAGCGCAAGGTCCAGACGGCGGGCGACTGGTATCGTTCGCGCTTCACCGGCCTGACCGAGGCCTCGGCCAAATCGGCTTGCGAGGCCCTGGCTGAACGCCGCGTCACCTGCATGGTCGTGCGGCCCGATTAGTTGGCGCAGGTCGTGGCGAGGCGGCGGAATCGGCCCTAGATAGGCGCATGGCCACGCTTCGTCCCGACACCCTGGAAGCCGCCCTCTCGCGCATATTCGAGGGCAAGATGATGGGGCGCGCCAGCTGGTTCGCCCTGACTGGCGGCGAGCAGTTGTTCGCCGAGGGCGACGAGTCCGACACCCTGTATCTGGTCCGCAGCGGACGCCTTGGCGTCTTCCGCATGGAGCAGGGCCAACCGGGGCAGTTCCTGGGCGTGGTGCGATCCGGCGAGCCGGTTGGGGAAATGGCCATGCTGGCGGGAACGCCCCACACGGCCAGCGTCGTGGCCCTGCGCGACACCGAAATCCTGTCCCTGCCGCGCGAAGCCTTCTTCGAGGCGGCCCGCAGCGAACCTGACCTGATGGTCGAACTGTCACGCCTGATGATCCATCGCGCGCGCGAGCGTGCAGGCGGCGCGACCGAACCCAGCGTCTTCGGTTTCGTTTCCGCCCGCCCCCAGCCGATCCGCGCCTTCGTCGAACGGATCGCCGCCGCCATCCAGGCGCTGGGCTTCACCTGCAAGGTCATCGACCAGTCGGCCCTGTCCTCGGCCTCCGAATGGTTCAGCCGGGTCGAGGACGACCACGACTATGTCCTCTATGTCGCCGAACAGGATCAGCCCGCCTGGGCCAATCTGTGCACCCGTCAGGTGGACCGGCTGTTCATTGTCGGCAGCGCCCTCATGGCCCCGCCCGCCAATCTGCCGCGCCGCGTCGGGTTTGGCGACAACCGCCGCCTGACCGACCTGATCCTGCTGCGCGACCCGCGCATGACCAAGCCGGCCAACACCCGTGTCTGGCTGAACGCGCTGGAGCCGGATCGCTGGTTCCACTGTGTCGAAGGGCTGGCGTCTGACGCCGAACGCATGGCCCGCGTCGTCACCGGCACGGCGGTCGGTCTGGTCCTGTCGGGCGGCGGCGCGCGCGCCTATTGCCACATCGGCGCGGTCAAGGCGCTGGAAGAGGCCAAGGTGCCGCTCGACTTTCTGGGCGGCTCGTCCATGGGCGCCGTGGTGGCGGCGGGCCCGGCGCTGGGCTGGTCGTTCGAGCGGCTGGACTACGAAATCCGCCGGGCCTTTGTTGAGTCTGACCCCCTGGCCGACATCACCCTGCCGCTGATCGCCATGTCGCGGGCGCGCAAGGTCGCGGGCCTGCTGGAGCGGGCCTATGGCGACGTGGACATCGCCGACCTGCCCCTGCCCTTCTTCGCCGTATCGTCCAACCTGACCTCAGGTCGGATCGTGGTTCACCGCAGCGGCCTGATGCGCAAGGCCATGCGCGCCTCCATCGCCATTCCCGGCGTCCTGCCGCCGGTCGTCATCGACGAACAGGTGCTGGTGGACGGGGCGGTGTTGAAGAACTTCCCCACCAGCGTGATGCGCCAGCTGAACAGCGGCCCGATCATCGGCGTGGACATGTCCCAGACGCGCGGTGTCGATCCCCAATCGCTGGAGAACCCGCCATCCTGGTGGAAATGGATCGCGTCCGGCGCCTGGAAGCGCGGCCCGCCCATCGTCTCGATCCTGATGCGGTCAGCCACCATCACCACCGACACCGAAATGGAGCAGTCGCGCGCCGACGCCGATGTGCTGATCCTGCCCAAGACCGGCACGACCGACATCCGCGACTGGAAGGCCTATGATGCGCCCGTCGCGTCGGGCTATGAGGCGACCAAGGCGGCGCTGGCCGACCTGCCCTGCCGTGTGACGGAGCTACGGCACTGCGCCGACAACAAGACGGTCAGGTCAGAAGCGCCAGAACCGACAGAAGCGTAGCGGTCGCCACCGCGTTCAGCGCCATGCCCAGACTGGCGAAGGCGCCCGCCGTCGCATCCACCTGAAACGCCCGCGCCGCGCCAATGCCGTGCGCCGAAACGCCGGTGGCGAACCCACGCGCGCGGAAGTCGTCGATCTTCAGGGCGTTGAGCAGGGGCGTAGCGACCATCGCGCCAAACACGCCGGCGAACAGGACGATCACCGCCGCCAATGCCGGTACACCGCCCAACTGCTGCGCCATCTCCATCGCCACCGGGGTCGTGGTGGCGCGCGGGGCGATGGAGGCCAGGATTTCACGCGGCGCGCCGAACAGGGCCAGTATGCCCACCGCGCTGACCACAGCCGTCACCGCCCCGGCCGCCAGCGCCAGTCCGATCGGCACGGCCAGCCGCCGGATCACGGCCCGCTGCGCCCATATCGGAACCGCCAGCCCGACCACCGCCGGTCCCAGCAGGAAGACCAGCATCTGGGTCGCGCTGTAATAGGTCGAATAGGGCGTCCGGGTCAGCAGCAGCACCACGATCAGCACCGGCGTCGCCAGCAGGACCGGATGGCACAGCGGATGCCGCCCGCTGCGCCGCGACAGCCTGTCCGCCCCCTCGAACACGATCAGGGTCGCCGTCAGCCACAGGATCGGCGAGGACATCGGGCCGCTCATGCCTGCTCTTGCTCGTCAGGGCCAAACCGCCGCACGGCCCAGCGGAACACCAGCGCCGTCACGGACAGGGTCAGCAGAACCGAAATCACCGTCGCCACGACAATGCCTACGCCATAGCGCGACAGAGCTGCACCTTCGTCGATCAGGCCGACCGCCGCCGGCACGAACATGATCGACAGATGCGCCGTCAGCCAGCCGGTGACCGCCTCCAGCGTCGGGCGTTCCTTGCGCACCAACGCCAGCCACCCGACCAGCAGCACCATGCCGATCACCGCCCCCGGCAGGGGCAGACCCGTCAGCCGATGGATCGCCTCACCCGCCAACTGGCACACCAGCAGCAGGGCGATGGCGCCGATCATGGTCATGCGGTCAGGCCTGTCACAGCGGCGCGCAGGCCTGCGTCAGCCAGGCCAGGACCTCGCCTTCCAGCAGAGGCCCGACCTTGGCCAGAGTCTCGGCATGATAGGCGTCGACATAGGCCCGCTCGTCCGCCGTCAGCATGTCGGCGTCGATTAGGCGGCGGTCATGCGGGGCGAAAGTCAGTTGCTCGAAGCCATGCATGGGCCGCTCGCCGCCTTCGGGAACCGTCGCGGGCGTCACCACCTGCAGGGTCTCGATGCGGATGCCCCAGTGGCCTTCGCGGTAATAGCCCGGCTCGTTCGACAGGATCATGCCTTCCAGCAGCGGCTGAGACGTGCCCCATTTCGCGATCCGCTGCGGCCCCTCATGGACGCCCAGATAGGAGCCGACGCCGTGGCCGGTGCCGTGGTCGTAATCCAGCCCGGCGTTCCACATCGGCGCACGAGCGATGGCGTCCAGGGCCATGCCGCTGGTCCCCGCGGGGAAGCGGATCGTGGCCATGGCGATGTGCGCCTTCAGCACCAGGGTGAACATGCGTTTCTGGTCCGCCGTCGGCTCTCCCACAGCCATGGTGCGGGTCACATCGGTCGTGCCGTCCAGATACTGACCGCCGCCGTCGACCAACAGCAGCGAGCCCTTTTCGACATGGCGGATCGTGCCGCCGACGGGCTTGTAGTGCGGCAGGGCACCGTTCGGCCCTGCGCCCGCGATGGTGTCGAAGCTGAGGTCCTTCAGCGCGCCGGTCTCTTCGCGGAACCGCTCCAGCGCCTCAACCACCGTGCGCTCGTCCGGCAGGGTGTCCTGCACCACCGTATCGACCCAGTGCAGGAACCGCGTCAGGGCGGCACCGTCGCGGATATGGGCCTTGCGGCTGCCTTCGATCTCGACGGCGTTCTTGGACGCGCGCGGAATGGCGCAGGGGTCCGCCCCGCGCACCACCGTCGTCCCCGCCTGCTCCAGACGGTCGAAATACCAGGCGGACGACAGGGCCGGATCAACCAGCACCTTCTGGCCGCTCAGACCCTCCAACGCCTTGGCCAGACGTTCGGTCGCCACGATCTGCACCGCGTCGCCCAGCCATTCCGGCAGTTCATTGGTCACCTTGGCCGGGTCGAGGAACAGCCGCGCCGTGCCATCCGTCGCCAGCAGGGCCTGACCGATCGGCAGCGGCGAACGGATCACGTCGCCGCCGCGCACATTGAACAGCCACGCAATCGATGACGGCGCCGTCAGCAGAACTGCGTCCGCTCCTGCATCCGCCACAGCCTCGCCGATCCGCGCCCGTTTCAAGGCGTGGCTCTCGCCGGAATAGACATCGGGATGCGGCACGACGGGGGCCGTCGGCTGGGCCGGGCGCGCATCGCCCCAGGCCAGATCCAGTGGATTGACCGTTACGGCCTTCAGTTCCGCACCCGCTTTCTGCGCCGCGCGCTTCAGCGGGATCAGGGCGTCCGGGCTGTGCAGACGCGGGTCATAACCGATCACCGCCCCCTTGGCCGCCGTCTCCAGATAGGCGGCGACATCGTTCAGGTCGCGGCGTTCAAGCAGGGCCGGATCGGTCTGGGCCTTCACCTGCACGGTGTAGCGCCCATCGGTGAACATGCTGGCCCGATCCTGGAACACCACCGCCGCCCCGGCAGAGCCGGTGAAGCCCGTCGCCCAGGCCAGACGCTCGTTGGCGTCGGGCAGGTATTCGTTCTGATGCTCGTCCTCGTGGGGGATCAAGAAGCCATCCAGCCCCTGCTTGGCCATTTCGGCCCGCAGCAGAGGCAGGTGCTTGGCTCCAAAGGACGGATCGGTGGTTTCGTCAAAGGTCTGGCGCATGGCCATCCCCTAGGCCCCTGCCGCCTTCTGCTCAAGACATGGGACAACTTGTCTTGGAACAGCCTGCCGCCCGTCCTGTTGTCCTTGGGCATCCCAAAACACGAAAGGACAAAGCGATGGCTCGCTTCACCGGAAAAACTGTAATTGTCACTGGCGCTGGCTCAGGCATCGGCCAGGCCGCCGTTGAGCGGTTTGCGTCAGAAGGCGCCAATGTTCTGGCCGCTGATCTGAACACCGATGCCATGAAGGATTTCGACGGCGACAAAGTCGTCGCCCATCAGGTCGATGTCTCCAAACTGGATCAGGTCGAGGCCATGGTGAAGGCCGCTGTGGATCGGTTCGGTCAGTTGGACGTGATCGTGAACAACGCGGGCGTCCTGTGCGAGGGGACGGTGACCGAGGTGTCTCTGGATGACTACCGCAAGGTCATGAACATCAATGTCGACGGCGTCTTCTATGGCTGTCGCGCCGCCTATCCCGAACTGAAGAAGACCAAGGGCTGCATCGTCAACACCAGCTCCATCTCCGGTCTGGGCGGCGATGGTTCGATGGTCGGCTACAACATGTCCAAGGGCGCGGTGACCCAGCTGACCCGGGCCCTGGCGCGCGACAGCGGACGTGACGGCGTGCGCGTCAACGCCGTGGCACCGACCCTGGTCCACACCAACCTGACCGCCGAGATGAACGAGGACAAGCCGCTGATGGACGCCTTCGCCAAGGCGATCCCTCTCGGGCGCGGCGCACAGCCTGAGGAGATCGCTGCGGTGATCGCCTTCCTGGCGTCAGACGACGCCAGCTTCGTCCACGGACACGTCATGCCCGTGGACGGCGGCCTGAACGGCTCGAACGGCCAACCCGACTCGAGCGAGTTCTGATCAGCCCTTGCGCAGTTGCAGGGCGCTCCAGGCGTCATGGTGGATGGTCTGTTCGACCACGAAGCCTAGCGGCAGGTAGGCGTCCAGCACCCGCTCCTCCTGCGTGCGCAGCAGGCCCGACAGGATGGCGACCCCGCCCGACTTCAGCGCGGCGCCGATCTCGGGGGCCAGTTCGACCAGGGGGGCGGCCAGGATGTTGGCGAACACCAGATCATACGGCAGGTGCTGGGCGATCCGCGGATCGCCCAGGCCGTCGGCGAAATAGAAGTCGCACTTGGCGTCGTTGATCTCGGCGTTCTCATTGGCGATGCGTGCCGAGGGTTCGTCGATGTCGGTGCCGACGGCGATCGGCGTGCCCGTCTTGGCCGCAGCGATGGCCAGAACACCCGTGCCGCAGCCGACGTCCAGAACCTTCTCGAAGCTCTCGGTCTTCAACAGATTGTCAAAGGCCTCCAGGCAGCCGACGGTGGTGCCGTGATGGCCGGTGCCGAAGGCGGCGCCCGCATCGATCTTCAGGTTCACGCGCCCTTCCGGCACCTTGCCCTGATCGTGAGCGCCATAGACGAAGAAGCGTCCGGCCTCGACCGGCGGCAGGCCGGACAGCGACATGGCCAGCCAGTCGGCGTCGGCCAGCTTCTCGACCACAACCTCAAGCCCCCCGTGCTCCCGCAGGATGGCGGCCATACGTTCGGCCTCGTCATTCGTGGTCGGGAAGCCGTCGATGCGCCAGATTCCCTTGTCCTCGTCTTCCTCGAGGATGGAATAGGTTGCCCCTTCCAGCAGCACGTCGGCGTCAACCGCCTCGGCGGCGCTTTCAGCCGCGGCTCGCGCACCGCGTGCGATTATCTGAACTGCAGACTCGGACATTTCTCAAACACCGCTAATATGACGAATCGTTGCGAACTGGCGCATGGTCCTACCGTCGCCGCCGCGTTTTTGATCAAACCGAGGGGTCGGGGAATACATGGCTAAGTCACCAACTACGTCTAAACCTGCGTCGCCTAAGGCGGCGCCTGCCGCTTCCAAGCCTAAAGCCGCGCCGAAGTCGAGCGCTGTGAAGGCTGCTGTTGAGAAAACTGCGGCGCCCAAGGCGGCGAAACCGGCTGCTGCGAAGGCTGCGCCCAAGGCTGCTGCGGCCAAACCCGCCGCTGCGAAGACCACCGCCGCCAAGGCCGCGCCTGCAAAGGCCGCCGCTGCGAAGGCACCAGCCAAACCCAAGGCTGAGGCCAAGACCGCCGCGCCGAAGGCTGCTGCGAAACCGGCCGCTGCGAAAACCGCCGCCAAGCCTGCTGCAAAACCAGCCGCGCCGAAAACGGCCGCGCCCAAGCCTGTAAAGGCCGCTGCACCCAAGGCGGATAAGCCCAAGGCCGCCGTCAAGGCTGCTCCCGCCGCCCCGGCTGCGCCCAAACCGGTTGTCGAGGCGCCCAAGCCCGTCGTCACGCCCGCCGTCGCCGCAGCCGCGCCTGCCGCGCCGACGCCCGCCCCAGTCGTCGAAACACCCAAGCCAGCCCCTGCCGCTGCGACGCCTGCGCCCCAAACCGAAAGCAAGGGCTTCTTCGCCAAACTGGGCGACTGGATCGTCGGCAAGCGCTGATTTCAGATTACCGACGAACCGGATCGCCGGGCGGAGCACTCCGTCCGGCGATTTGCGTTTAAGGTCCACGCAGGCGTTGCAATGGGCCGCAAGACAGATTGAGACGGAGACGACATATGGCGGGACTGAAAGACAAACGCGGCTTCATCGACAAGGACCGCCTGGACCTGTCCGAGCGTCAGGCCGTCGAATACTGGATGAAGCGCTGGGGCGTGACGCGCGACCAGATCACCGCCGCCCACCGCAAGGTCGGCCGCATGACCAAGGACATCGCCGCCGAACTGGGCAAGAAGCGCTGATCAGCGCAGACGTTCGGCCAGGAAGTCGACAAACACCCGCACCCGCGCCGGCATATTGGCGCCGCCAACGAAGACGGCGTGGATCGGCTCGCGGTCGCCGGGGTTGAAATCCTCCAGCAACGGAACCAGACGGCCGCTTTCGATCGCGTCACCCACGCTGAAGGCGCCGACGCGCGTCACCCCGACGCCATCCATCGCCAGTTGGGTCAGTGTCTCGCCATTATTGGCCTCAACCGATCCCCTGACCGTCAGGGCATAGTCGCGCCCCTCTCTGCGGAACGGCCAGACGGGTTCGGTGCGGCGAAAGTTGAAGTTCAGACAGTCGTGATCCAGCAGGTCTTCCGGAACCTGCGGCACGCCGCGTCGGGCCAGATATTCGGGCGAGGCGACGATGATCCGCCCCGTCTCCCCAAGTCGCCGCGCGGTCAGGGGACTGTCAGCCAGCGGTCCGAACCGGATCGCCACATCCGCTTGCCCCGCCGCCACATCGACCACCGCATCCGTCAGGTTGATGTCGACCAGAATGTGCGGATAGCGCCGCACGAACTCGCCCAGCAGCGGCACCACCACCAGACGCCCGTGCGCCAGGGCCGCGCTGACCCGGATGCGGCCGCGCGGCGCCCCCTGATCAGCGATGCTCTGCTCCGCGTCGTCCAGATCCGCCAGAATTCGACGCGCCGCGCTCTGATAGGCCTGGCCTTCCGCCGTCAGGGTCAGCACCCGCGTGGTACGCAACATCAGCCGCACGCCCAGCCGAGCCTCGATCCGGTCGATCGTCCGGCTGACCGCTGACGGCGTCAGCCCCAGGGCGCGCCCGGCGGCGGAGAAGCTGCCGCTTTGCGCCACGGCCGCAAAAACCTCCAGTTCCCGCGCCCGATCCGCTCCATTTGTCTGCATCTTTGCGTCCAGATCAAAAATCCTTGGCCTGATCATGACCTACCGCCGATGCGGCCCTGCGTCCATCTGTCCGGCCTAGATGAACCCCTCCCCGGCCTCTGCGCCAAGGTTGCCACATATGAAGCTGAACCCTCCCCTTCTCGCCCTCGCCGCCGGGGCCTTCGGCATCGGCGTGACCGAGTTTGCGCCCATGGGCCTGTTGCCCGTGATCGCCACCGATCTGGGCGTCTCCATTCCTACGGCAGGCCTGCTGATCAGCGCCTATGCGTTGGGCGTCATGCTGGGCGCGCCCCTGATGACCCTGACGACGGGCCGCGTGCCACGCCGTGCTCTGCTGATCGGGCTGGTCGCCATCTTCACCCTGGGCAATCTGCTGTCCGCAATATCCACCGACTACAACACCCTGCTGATCGCACGGGTCATCACCTCGCTGAACCACGGCGCCTTCTTCGGCGTCGGCTCCATCGTCGCCGCCAGCCTCGTACCGCCGAACCGTCAGGCGGGCGCCGTCGCCGCCATGTTCATGGGTCTGACCATCGCCACCGTCCTGGGCGTGCCGCTATCGACCTGGGCCGGTGACGTGCTGGGCTGGCGCGCCTCCTTCTGGGCCATCGCCGCCATCGGCCTGATCGTCATGATCGCGCTTCGCCTGACCCTGCCCAAACTGCCGGCGCCGACGGACAGCAATCCGCTGGCGGAACTGAAGGTTCTGGGGCGCGGCCCCGTGCTGTCGGCGCTCGTCCTGACCGTGATCGGCTCCAGCGCCATGTTCACTGTCTTCACCTATATCGCCCCGATCCTGCGGGACGTGACCCACGCCTCCATCGGCTTCATCACCGCCATGCTGGTGATCTATGGCCTGGGCCTGACGGTCGGGAACTGGCTGGGGGGCAAGTTCGCGGACAAGTCGGTGGACCGCACCCTGATCATCACCCTGAGTTCGCTGGCCGCCATTCTGGTCGTCTTCGCCTTCATCATGCCGTTCGCGGCGCCCAGTTCGGTGGTCATCTTCATCTGGGGCGTGGCCAGCTTCGCCCTGGTGCCGCCGCTGCAGGTTCGGGTCATGGCCGCCGCTGCGGACGCGCCCAATCTGGCCTCTTCGGTCAACATCGGCGCCTTCAATCTGGGCAACGCCATCGGCGCAGCGGTCGGCGGCGCGGTGATCGCGGGCGGGCTGGGCTATCCGGCGGTCGCCATCGCCGGAGCCGTCTCGGCGGGACTGGGCCTAGCGCTGGTCCTGATCCTCAGCCGAAAACGCGCGCCTGTTGCGGCCTCCGCCGCCTGCTGATCCAGGTTCCGCACGGTCTGTTGCGCAGATCGTGCGGTTCTCCATGTGGCCCAACAGGCTGCAAAGCGCATGAATACTTGACTTTGGCGAAGGGACTTCTATATCGCACCCAGCCTCGGGACAGGTCTGCGATACGCGCCGCCCGCTCGCCCACAGAGGGGCGGTTCCGTTGCTTGATGCACGCAGACGCTTTTCTCTCCCTAAGGATTCATGACCGAATTTACCCAACTGGGCCTTTCGCCCACGACGCTGCAGGCCGTCGCCGATACCGGCTATACGACCGCAACCCCCATTCAAGAGCAGGCGATCCCGGTCGCCCTGGCAGGCCGCGACGTCCTGGGCATCGCCCAGACCGGCACCGGCAAGACCGCCGCCTTCACCCTGCCGCTGGTTGACCGCCTGTCGACGGGCCGCGCCCGCGCCCGGATGCCGCGCGCCATCGTTCTGGCCCCGACCCGCGAACTGGCCGACCAGGTGGCCGAAAGCTTCGCCAAATACGCCAAGGGCACCAAGCTGACCTGGGTGCTGCTGATCGGCGGCGTCTCCATGGGCGACCAGGTTGCGGCGCTGAACAAGGGCGTGGACGTCCTGATCGCCACGCCTGGCCGCCTGTTGGACCTGTTCGAACGCGGCAAGATGCTGCTGACCGGCGTTGAGATCATGGTCGTGGACGAAGCCGACCGCATGCTGGACATGGGCTTCATCCCTGACATCGAGCGCATCTTCAAACTGACGCCGCCGCGTCGCCAGACCCTGTTCTTCTCGGCCACCATGCCGCCGGAGATCACCCGCCTTACGACCGCCTTCCTCAAGGATCCGACCCGGATCGAGGCCTCGCGTCCGGCGATGACCGCCGACACCATCACCCAGTATCTGGTCCGCATCCCGACCAGCGATCCCAAGGCCAAGCGCACCGCCCTGCGCGCCCTGATCGAACGCTCTGACGTCAAGAACGGCATCGTCTTCTGCAACCGCAAATCCGAAGTCGATATCGTCGCCAAGTCCCTTCAGACGCACGGTTTTGACGCCGCCGCCATCCACGGCGACCTGGACCAGGCGCACCGGATGAAGACCCTGGCTGACTTCCGCGCCGGCAATCTGAAGATTCTGGTCGCGTCTGACGTCGCCGCACGCGGTCTGGACATCCCCGACGTCAGCCACGTCTTCAACTACGACGTCTCGCACCACGCCGACGACTACGTCCACCGCATCGGCCGCACCGGCCGCGCAGGACGTCTAGGTCAGGCCTTCATGATCGTGACCCCGTCCGACGACAAGTCGCTGGATAAGGTGCTGAAGCTGATCAAGAAGGACCCGGAAGAACTGGTTCTGGACGGCATCGACTTCGCCGCGATCAAGGACAACTACCGTCGCGACGACAAACGCTCCGGCGGACGCGAACGCTCCGGCGAACGCAGCGGTCGCAGCCGTTCGCGCGCTGCGGAACCGGCTCAGGCCGAAGTCGCACCCGTCGCCGCCGCCCAGGCTGAAGCTCCCGCCGCCGAAGCGCCCCGCAGCCGCAGCCGCCGTAAGGCCAAGCCGGATGTGACTGCTGTAGCCGTGGTCGAGACCCCCGCCGTCGTGGAAGCGGTCGTCGCGGAGGCTGTCGCAACGGTGGAGACGCGCGCCCCCCGTCCCGACCGCGAACCGCAACTGCTGCAATCGGACCGCCGCGGCGACCGCAAGCCCGCCAAGGACGAGGCCCAACGCCAGGGCGTCCGCGGTTTCGGCGATGACATCCCGGCCTTCCTGCGCCGCCCGGTCGTCATTCCCGCTTAACCCGGCGTTACGTTTCGCGGATTAGAACTTTCCCAAGGGCCTCAGAATGGGGCCCGTGGGGAAGAGACGAATGTCTAATCAGGTCGAGACTGTTGTGCGCGGGCCCGAGGCCTATGCTCTGGCGCGCAACGTCATCGTCGAGATGGAAAAGTCGGGCGTCTGGCCGACGCCGCTGAATTTCGAACTCTGGCTGCACTATCTGGGCGATCCCGAAGGGCCGCTGGGCCTGGCGATCCAGAAACTGCTGGCCGAAGCGACGCCTATTTCAGACGAGACATCCGAAATGCTGGCGGCGCAGTTCCTGCCGCGCGGGCGGCTGTCGGAAGAAATCCGCGACGCCGGCGCCGTGCTGGACCGCGAACTGTCCAGCGTCGCCGAGGCCATCACCAAGGCGCACAAGACCCAACTCGACTATGGTCAGACCCTGGCTGGCGCATCTGAAACGCTAGAGGCGGCTGATCAAGTCACGGTGCTGAAAGATATTGTCGGCGACCTGAGCACGGCGACCCGCCGCGTGCGCCGCGAAACGGCCATTCTCGAAAAACGTCTGGCCAACTCCAATCAGGAAGTCGCCCGTCTGCGCGAACATCTGGACCAGGTGCGGCGCGACGCCATGACCGACGCCCTGACCAATCTGGCCAACCGCAAGGCCTTCGACGAGCAACTGGCCGCCGTCTGCGCGGTGGAATCCAAGACGCCGCTGTGTCTGGCCGTTCTGGATATCGACCATTTCAAACGGTTCAACGACACTTGGGGCCACCAGACCGGTGATCAGGTGCTGCGTTATGTCTCCACCGTCCTGTCGCGCATCTGCGTCGGCCGTCGCTTCGCCGCCCGTTTCGGCGGTGAAGAGTTCGCCATCATCTTCCCAGGCGAAAGCAGCGGTGCGGTCATGTCCGCCCTGGAAAGCATCCGCCAGGAGGTCTCATCACGCGGCCTACGCCGTC
The DNA here is from genome assembly GCF_019395145.1 of Brevundimonas nasdae. Lineage (NCBI taxonomy): Bacteria > Pseudomonadati > Pseudomonadota > Alphaproteobacteria > Caulobacterales > Caulobacteraceae > Brevundimonas > Brevundimonas nasdae. The sequence continues at coordinate 786,695 of NZ_CP080034.1, read as the reverse complement.
GCTCGACCAATGATGATCTGGGCGCGGTGACCATTTCCGCAGGGTTTGCAGAGCGACAGGCGGGCGAAAGCGCCGCCTCCCTGCTGGAACGGGCCGACGCCGCCCTGTACGCCTCCAAGCGAGGTGGACGAAATAAGGTCAGCAGCGCTCCGCCGCTGAAAGATGCCGCCTGACAAAAGCGAATTTTTCTGAGCATAGTTCAATTATGCGCAGCCTCGCCTTCAACATCGTCTATTGGATCCTCTCGATCAGCTACGGGCTGACCGCCGCCTTCGCGGCCCTTGCGCCAGGGCGCGGCCCCGCAAGTTGGGTCATCCGCCGCTATGTGAAGCGGATGGTGCAGGCGATGTCGGTCTTTGCCGGCATCAAGCTGGACGTGCGGGGCAAGGAGCGTCTGCCGCAGGGCGCCTTCATCGTCGCGTCAAAACACCAGAGCTGGGGCGACGGCTTCGCCACCTATGACCAGTTCGACGACCTGGCCTTCGTCACCGGCGACCATCTGGAGAAGTTTCCTCTGCTGGGCGGCGTGCTGAAGAAGCTGGGGGCCATCGTCGTCAACTCCTGCGGCGGCCACGAAGCCCGCAAGGCGCTGGCCATGCGCGCCGCCGAAGCCAAGGCCGAGAACCGCAAAATCCTGATCTATCCCGAGGGCCATCTGGCCCCCATCGGCCAGAAGTACAAATACCGCTCCGGCGTCTGGCACATGTACCGCGACTTCGACATGCCCGTCGTGCCGCTGGCCACCAACCTGGGCCTGTTCTGGCCCGAGGAGAAGTATGAGAAACACCCCGGCGTGGCGACGCTGGAATTCCTCGACCCGATCCCGGTCGGCCTGAAAAAGGAGGAGTTCCTGGAACGTCTGGAAGCCGTCGTCGAGGCCCGCACCGCCGAACTGGTCGCTCAGGCGACGGGCGCCCCCGTCACGCCCGCCGTTCTGATGGATGCGCCGCAGAAATAGCCCCGTCGATCAGTCAGCAGGCAGGGTCGTCTTCCGCTTCTTGCCCGCCGCCTTGCGCAGCGCCACGTCCAGCGAACGCCGCGCCCAGCTCACCGCCTCCTCGGGATCGTCCAGCGCCGTCTCCGGCAGGCTCCAGTAGCCCAGCGACAGCGTGCGTCCATCCTTGGCCGGATAGGTGAACAGACGCGATCCCGCCGCCTCGAACATTTCGGCCAGATCGTAGTCCGCCTTCAGCCAGACGACACCATCATCCAGTAGCGCGAACATCAGGCCGCCGGCGTAAACGCCTGCCCCGCCGAACAGCCGCTTGATCTCAAGCCGCCCGAGGGCGTCAAAATGCTCGCGCACCCATTCGTTGAAGTCGGGATCGAACGCCACCTCAGGAGCTGGCGACCGGCACGATCGTCACGCTCTCGCCGCAGCCGCAGGCGTCGGTCTGGTTCGGATTATTGAACACGAACTTGGAGGCCAAGCGTGTCGTCTCGTAATCGATTTCGGTGCCGATCAGGAACAGCACCGCCTTGGGCTCGATCAGAATGGTCACGCCCTTGTCCTCGACCACCTCATCCAGCGGCCCGATCTCGTCAGCATAGGCGAAGGTGTATTCCTGCCCCGCGCAGCCGCCATTCTTGACGCCGATCCGCAGACCGATGTGGTCGTTCTCGGCATTGTCCAGGATTTCACGCACGCGGTCGGCGGCGGCGTCGGTCAGGGTGACGGCCTTGGGGCGCGGACGGCGCGGGCGGGATGTGGCTTGAAGTTCGGTCATCAGAACATGTTCAAGGCGAGTTTCGCCTCGTCGCTCATCTTGGAGGAATCCCACGGCGGGTCGAACACCAGATTGGCCTTGGCGCTGCGCACGCCCTCGACCTTCTCCACCGCCGTTTCGACCCAGCCCGGCATCTCGCCCGCCACCGGGCAGCCCGGCGCCGTCAGGGTCATATCGACCACCACGTCGCGGTCGTCAGACACATCCACGCGATAGATCAGGCCCAACTCATAGATATCGACCGGGATTTCCGGGTCATAGACGGACTTCAACGCTTCGATCAGGTTCTCGGTCAGGGTGTCGAGTTCGGCCTGCGACAGGGCGCTCTTCTGAGGTTCATCCCAGGCGGCCTGAAAGGCGTCGCTGTCCTGAATGGTGTTATCGGTCATGGCGTTACACAAAGAAGTTCCGCGCCTTGATCAGCGCGTCCACGAAGGCATCCGTATCCTCCATGGTGTTATATAGGGCGAAGGAGGCGCGTGTGCTCGAGGTCACGCCCAATCTTTTCGCCAGCGGCTCGGCGCAGTGGGTCCCTGCCCGCACGGCGACGCCGTAACGGTCCATGATCTGGGCCACGTCATGGGCGTGCGCGCCCTCGATGGCGAAGGTCAGAAGCGCGCCCTTGCCCTCGGCCTGTCCCAGAATCCGCAACCAGTCCTGGCCTTGCAGCCGGTCCAGCGCATGTTGATACAGGGCATGTTCGTGCGCCTGCACCGCCGCGCGGTCGTATTGCGACAGCCAGTCCAGCGCCGTGCCCAGGCCGATGGCCTCCAGGATCGGCGGCGTCCCCGCCTCGAACCGGTGTGGCGGCTTGGCGTAGGTGATCCGGTCCTGCTCGACCCGCTCGATCATCTCCCCGCCCCCCTGATAGGGCGGCAGGGCCTCCAGCGCCTCGGCCTTGCCATACAGGGCGCCGATGCCGGTAGGGCCGAACAGCTTGTGGCCCGTGATCACATAGAAGTCGCAGCCGATGGCCTGCACGTCCGGCGTCGCATGGACCGCACCCTGACAGCCGTCGATCAGCACCTGCGCGCCCGCCGCATGGGCCAGACGGGAGATCTCCGCGACCGGATTGATGGTGCCCAGGACGTTGGACATGTGGGTGGCCGCGACCATGCGCGTCCTTGGCCCCAGCAGGTCGGCATAGGCCGCCATGTCCAGTGAACCGTCATCCTTGATCGGGGCCCATTTCAGCACTGCCCCGTACCGCTCGCGCAGGAAATGCCACGGCACGATGTTGGAGTGATGCTCCATCTCGGTGACGACGATCTCGTCGCCCGGCTGGATCGACAGGCCCAGACCATTGGCCACCAGATTGATCGCCTCGGTGCCGCCCTTGGTCCAGACGACCTGCTCGGATGTCTCGGCGTTCAGGAACCGCGCGACAATCTCGCGCGCCTTCTCGAAGGCCTCGGTCGCTTCGTTCGACAGGGTGTGCAGACCGCGGTGGACGTTGGCGTAGCTGCCCTCCATCGAGGCCACCAAGGCGTCGATCACCGCGCGCGGCTTCTGGGCCGAGGCGGCGTTGTCCAGATAGACCAGCGGCTTGCCGTTCACCTGTCGCGACAGGATCGGGAACTGCGCCCGGACGGCGTAGGGATCAAAGCTGGTCACAAGCGAGCCGTCAGCCATTCCCTCGCCACCTCTCTCGCGCCCTCGTGGTCGATGCGGTCTATGACCTCGATCAGGAAGGCCTGCGTCAGCAGGGCGCGCGCCTCGTCGGCCGGAATGCCGCGCTGCTGCATGTAGAACAGGGCGCTCTCGTCCAGCGTCCCCACCGTATTGCCGTGCGCGCACTGCACGTCGTCGGCATAGATGATCAGTTCCGGCTTGGCGTCGATCTCGGCCCGTTCAGAGGCGATCAGGGCATTGTGCGCCATTCGGGCGTCGGTGCCGTCGGCCCCGCGTTCAACCACGATCTTGCCCTGGAAGACGCCGCGCGCGGTGTCGCGCGCCACGCCCTTGATCAACTGGCTGGTCGTGCCGTCCGCCGCCAGATGGCTGACGACCGAGGTCAGGTCTGCATGACGCGATCCGTTCAGCAGATACAGGCCGTCGACCTGAGCGTGGGCGCCTTGAGCGAAATGCTTCACCCGGGTTTCCAGCCGCTGCAACTTGGCGCCGGTCGTGACGACCGTCTGGCGGAACACGCCGCCCGCCTCCACGCGCACGTCGGCCTCGGTGATGGAGATGGCGTCCTCCGGCTCCTCGACCAGAACCACACGGGTCACTTCCGCGCCCGCCGCCACGTCCAGCTCCAGCCGGTTGTGGGCCACATAGGCCGAGCCCGCCCCCTCATGCGTTTCCAGCAGCAGCAGCCGCGCCCCTGCCCGCGCCGACACCCGCGCGCTGGCGGTGTGGCCCGTGCCGACGGCGTCGCTGACATAACGCAGGCGCAGCGTCTGTTCGCCCGAGGCGATGAAGTCCGTCACGCCGACAGCGTGGCCGTTGGCGAAGATGATCGCCTCGCCGCCCAGGTCGTCGAACACGCCAGACGACGACACTTCGGCTTGCGGCGACGCCGGCGGCGCCTCTCGCAGCCAGCGTTTAAGGTCGCTGTATTTCCATGCCTCAACCCGCCGCGTCGGGAAGGTGGAGGCGTCGGTCAGGGCAATCCGGGAAACGGCTGTCATGCGGCTTCGGGCAGATACTTGTCGTACCCTTCCGCCTCCAGTTGCAGCGCCAGTTCCGGTCCGCCCGAGGCCACGATGCGGCCGCCGGCCAGCACATGGACCCGGTCCGGTTTGATATAGTCCAGCAGGCGCTGATAGTGGGTGATGACCAGCATGGCGCGGTCGGGCGACCGCAGGGCGTTCACGCCTTCCGACACGATGCGCAGGGCGTCGATGTCGAGGCCGGAATCCGTCTCGTCCAGGATCAGCAGCGACGGCTCCAGCAGGGCCATCTGCAGGATCTCCATCCGCTTCTTCTCACCGCCCGAGAAGCCGACGTTCAGCGGCCGCTTCAGCATGTCGAAGTCCATCTTCAGCGCCTTGGACGCTTCGCGGACCAGCTTCAGGAAGGCGGGGGCCGCCACCTCGTCCTCGCCCCGCGCGCGCCTCTGGGCGTTCAACGCCGTGCGCACGAAAGTCAGGGCCGGGACGCCGGGGATTTCTATCGGATACTGGAAGGACAGGAAGACGCCCTTGGCCGCGCGTTCAGCCGGGTCCAGCTCCAGCAGGTCTTCACCCGCCCATTCGACCGATCCCTCAGTCGCCTCATAGCCGGGCCGTCCCGACAGGGCGTAGCCCAGCGTCGACTTGCCCGCGCCGTTCGGCCCCATGATGGCGTGCACCTCGCCCGCCGGAACATCGAGCGTCAGGCCCTTGAGGATCGGCTTTTCACCGACGGAGACGTGGAGGTTGTCGATCTTAAGCATGGTTCTTCTTTACCCGACCGAGCCTTCAAGGCTGATCGCCACTAGTTTTTGCGCCTCGACGGCGAACTCCATCGGCAGCTTCTGCATCACGTCGCGGACGAAGCCGTTGACCAGCAGGGCCACCGCCTCCTCTTCCGACAGGCCGCGCTGCTGGGCGTAGAACAACTGGTCGTCGCTCAGGCGCGTCGTCGTCGCCTCATGCTCCAGCTGGGCCGAGCCGTTGCGGGCCTCGATATAGGGGATGGTGTGCGAACCGCACTCCTTGCCGATGAGCAAGGAATCGCACTGGGTGAAGTTGCGCACGCCCGTGGCCTTGGGATGCACCGAAACCAGGCCGCGATAGGTCGAGTCCGACTTGCCCGCCGACACCGCCTTGGCGATGATCCGGCTCTTCGAGTTCTTGCCCAGGTGGATCATCTTGGTGCCGGTGTCGGCCTGCTGATGCCCGTTGGTGATGGCGATGGAGTAGAATTCGCCCGAGCTTTCCTCGCCCTTCAGGATGCAGGACGGATATTTCCAGGTGACGGCGGAACCCGTCTCCACCTGCGTCCACGACACCTTGGACCGGTCCCCGCGGCAATCCGCGCGCTTGGTGACGAAGTTGTAGATGCCGCCCTTGCCCTCGGCGTCGCCGGGGTACCAGTTCTGGACCGTCGAATATTTCACCTCGGCGTCGTCCAGCGCCACGATCTCCACGACCGCCGCATGCAGCTGGTTCTCGTCGCGCATCGGCGCCGTGCAGCCCTCAAGGTAGGAGACGTAAGCGCCCTTGTCGGCGATGATCAGGGTGCGTTCGAACTGGCCCGTCTGGCTGGCGTTGATGCGGAAATAGGTCGACAGCTCCATCGGGCATTTCACGCCCGGCGGGATGTAGACGAACGACCCGTCGGAAAAGACCGCGCTGTTCAGGGCCGCGAAATAGTTATCCGAGACCGGCACCACCGACCCCAGATATTGACGCACCAGGTCAGGATATTCGCGCAAGGCCTCGGAAATCGGCATGAAAATCACGCCAACCTTGGCCAGTTCCTCCTTGAAGGTGGTGACCACCGACACGCTGTCGAACACGGCGTCCACGGCGACCTTGGGTGCGCCCTGCACGCCCGCCAGCACCTCCTGCTCCTTCAGCGGGATGCCCAGCTTCTTATAGACTTCCAGGATCTCGGGATCGACCTCGTCCAGAGACTTCGGCCCTTCCTTCTGCTTGGGCGCCGCATAGTAGAACAGGTCCTGATAATCGACCAGCTCATACTTCACCGCCGCCCAGGTCGGCTCTTCCATCGCCAGCCAGCGCTCATAGGCGGCCAGACGCCATTCCAGCATCCACTCCGGCTCGCCCTTCTTCTCTGAGATGAAGCGCACGATGTCGGCGTTCAGGCCCTTGGGCGCGTATTCCGTCTCGATGTCCGACGTGAAGCCGTGCTCGTACTTTTCCAGTGCGGCGACGGCGTCGATGGTTTCCTTGACGGCGGCCATCAGGCGACCTCTCTCACGCGCTCGGCGGCGCGTGTCTTATGCTTGTTGTACGCAGCGACCCAGGCGTCGGCGAACCGCACCCAGTCGTTTTCACTTGTTCCCCAGCCGCCAGAGACGCGCACGCCCCCGGTTGCCAGGGTGTTCAGGCCCATGGCGCTGATGGTCTTGGACGGTTTCACCTTGCCCGACGAACAGGCCGACCCCGCCGACACCATGACACCCGTCAGGTCCAGCGTGATCAACTGTTGAGGGCTGTCCCAGCCTTCGACCGCCATGAATAATGTATTGGGCAGACGCGGCGCCCCGCCACCAATGATGACGGCGCCCGCCGCGATCACCTTGGCCTGCGCATCGTCGCGCCAGACGATGTGTGATCCCATCGCCTCCAGATCACGCGCAGCGCAGTCGGCGGCGACGCCAAAGCCTGCGATGCCCGGCACGTTCTCCGTCCCGGCGCGCAGGCCACGCTCCTGCCCGGCGCCGTGCAGGATGCGAACGCCCGACACGCCTTCCTTCAGGATCAGCGCGCCGACGCCCTGCGGCCCGCCCAGCTTGTGCGCCGAAAGCGTCAGGCTGTCGGCGTCCAGCACACGGATGTCGACCGCGATCTTGCCCGCCGATTGGATGGCATCGACGTGCAGCCAGCCGCCCGCCGCCCGCACCAGGGCCGCCGCTTCGGCGATTGGCTGGATCACGCCGCTTTCATTGTTCGCATGATGGATGGCGACCACGGCCCGGCCCGGGCGCGACAGCGCCGCTGCCAGCCAGTCCAGATCGATCACGCCGTTTTCATCAACCGGCAGCACCTCGACCGGCGCCCCGGCATTGGCCGCCGTCTCGGCCACGCACGGATGTTCGGTCGCACTGACGATCAGACGCTCGCAACCCGCCGCCAGAGCGCTGGCGATGCCCTGCGCATTGGCTTCGGTGCCGCCAGAGTTGAAGACAACCGCCGTCGGGTCCGCCCCGACCAGTTCGCCGACCTGCGCCCGCGCCGTCTCGACCCGCGCACGGGCGCGTCGCCCCGCCGCATGGACCGCCGACGGATTGCCGTTGTCGGCCAGAGCCTTGGTCATGGCGTCCAGCACCTCGGGCCGCACCAGTCCCGACGCATTATAATCCAGATAGACGCCGGTCATGCCGCCACGCTCACAGCATCCGGTGTCGGGGCTTCGACGTTGCGGCGACGCTGGCCCGTGCGGTTCATCACCACATCTTCCAGCGACACCCCCGCCAGATAGCGATGGATCTCGTCGCCCAGGTCTTCCCACAGATTATGGGTGATGCAGCGTTCGCCGGCCAACATGCAGCCCTTCGGCGAGCCATGCGCCACGCAGCGCGTCGCCCGGATCGGCTCATCGACCGCCAGCACGATTTCGGCCACCACCGTCTCATGCGCGCCCTTGGCCAGACGATAACCGCCGCCCGGTCCGCGCACGCTCTTGACCAGATCGCTCTTTCGCAGCCGTGCGAACAACTGCTCCAGATAACTCAGGGAAATCTCCTGGCGCGCGGCGATTTCGGCCAGCGAAACAGCCCGGGTTTCGCCGCTTTCGCCGCGCCCGTTTTTCGCCAGATCGGCCATCGCCATTACGGCGTATCGTCCCTTGGTCGACAGACGCATATCGCACCCTTAAAAATTACGCGCTTTTCGGGGCTCTTGTGCTAGAACCCGCGCCTTCGCGAAGGCGGCGCGCGCCGGATGGACCTAGAAAGTCCTACCCCAGTAGTCAAGTATTGCGCAGCCGCGAAATGACAGTTGAACGGATTCCAGAGCCAAAATGCCTGAAGTCATCCTGCCCGGCGCCTCCGGTCGCATCGAAGGCCGCTATTCCCCCGGCAAGCGCGCCAACGCGCCTATCGCCCTGATTCTGCACCCGCACCCCAAGGCGGGCGGCCATATGAACAACCCGGTCGCGGTGACGCTGCACCAGTTGTTCCTGCAACGCGGCTTTGCGACCCTGCGCTACAACTCGCGCGGCGTGGGCAAGTCGCAGGGCGAGTTCGACAGCGGCATCGGCGAACTGGCGGACGCCGCCACCGCCCTTGACTGGCTGCAGGCCAACAATCCGGCCGCCAGCCAAACCTGGGTCGCGGGCTATCAGTTCGGCGCCTATATCGGCATGCAGCTTCTGATGCGCCGCCCGGAGACGGACGGTTTCATCTCGGTTTCGCCGCCGTCGAACATGTACGACTTCAGCTTCCTGGCCCCCTGCCCGGCGTCCGGCCTGTTCCTGCACGGCACCGCCGACACCATCGTCCCCCCGGTCGAGGTCGAGCGCGTGGTCAACAAGCTGCGCACCCAGAAGGGCATCGTCATCGACTACGAACTGGAAGAAGGCGCGAGCCACTTCTGGCAGGACCACATGGGCGCCGTCGAACGTCGCGTCGGCGCCTATCTGGACAAGCGGCTGGAAGAAAACCCGGCCTGACCCCACATCCGGGTCATCCCTTCAGGAGGCCCGGATGCAACATGACATCGTCATTATCGGCGGCGGCGCTGGCGGGCTTGAGCTCGCCGCCCGCCTGGGCCGCAGGTTCGGCCCGCGCGAGGGACGCCGCCGCGTCCTTCTGATCGACCGTTCGATCTTCCATCTGTGGAAGCCCAGCCTGCACGAAGTCGCCGCAGGTTCGCTGGATTCGCACCAGGAAGGCCTGTCCTATCCGGTGCTGGCGCGCCGCAATCATTTCAGCTTTGCATTCGGCGAACTTACGGGCCTCGATCCTGCGGCAAAGAGCCTGACGCTGGGCGAAATCCGTGACGAGGACGGCGCTGTGCTGGTCGCGCCGCGCACCCTGACCTTCCAGACGCTGGTGCTGGCCATCGGCAGCGGCTCCAACCTGTTCAATACGCCGGGCGCCGCCGAGCACGCCCATCTGCTGGAAAACGTCGCGGACGCCGAGGCCTTCAACAAGCGCCTGACCTCGGCCTTCCTGTCCACCGCCTATTCGGACGAGCGGACCCTGAACATCGCCATCGTCGGCGCAGGCGCGACGGGGGTGGAGCTTTCCACGGAACTGATCGAGGGCCACGACGAACTGTCCGCCGGCCTGACGCCGGACCAGAGGTTCGATCTCGCCGTCACCATCATCGAGGCCGCGCCCCGCATTCTGGGCGGCCTGCCTGAACGCGTCTCGGCCAAGGCGGCCAAGGCGCTGGAGGCCAAGGGCGTGCGTCTTCTGACCGACGCCAAGGTCAACGCCGTCCACGCCGACCGTCTGGACACTTCAAAGGGCGAAGTCCCGGCCGACCTGATCGTATGGGCGGCGGGCGTGAAGGCGTCGGATCATAACCGTGACCTGGGCCTGACCATCGGCCGCCTGAACCAGTTCATCGTCGACGACCGCCTGCGCACATCCGCGCCTGACATCTATGCGATGGGTGACTGCGCCGAGGCGCCCGGCCCCGGCGGCAAGCCCGTCCCCGCCCGCGCTCAGGCGGCGGCGCAGCAGGCGGCCTATCTGGCCAAGGCCCTGGCCAATCCGTCGCGCGATCCCGGTCCCTATGTCTATCAGGATCGCGGCTCGCTGGTGTCCCTGGGCGGGGACAAGGGCGTCGGCTCATTGATGGGCGGACTGGGCGGTCCCAACTTCCTGATCGAGGGTCTGATCGCCAAATGGGCCTATATGGCGCTGCATCTGGACCACCACCGGGCGATCCTGGGCGTCAGCCGCACCGCCATTCTGGCTCTGTCGCGCCTGCTTCACCGTCGGGTTTCGGGACGCCTCAAGCTGCATTGATCGTCAGTGGCGCCCGAAGGCCGCCCTGATTTTTGAAATGGCGACGCTTGCAATATCAGGGTTCGACGTGATCACGCTGCGCGATGGCGACACACCTGCTCCTGGTTTCGATTCTGGCGGCGTCCGCGCTGAATCTGGCTAGTTCGCCTGCATCGGCTCAACAAGACGCCCCTTTGCGCGATTTCTGCGCCGACCGTCCCGGCAAGGGCACGCCGAGTTGCGTCCTCGATCAGGGTCGCTGGCAGGTCGAACTGGGCCTGTTCGACGGCGCGCGCCAGAGCGATGCGACGACCAGGACCGAAACCTGGGACGCCGGCGACCTGTTCATCCGCTATGGCCTGACCAACCTGACCGAGCTGCAACTGGGCGTCACGACATGGAACCGCGAGCGCACCACCGACCGAGCGACCGGCGCGCGCGATACGGCGGAAGGCATCGGCGACCTCAGCATCGGCCTGCGTCATTCGCTGAAGAACCCTGACGGCTCTGGCCTGTCGGTCGCCCTCTCCGGCTTCGTCACCGCCCCGACCGGGGCCCGCGCCATCCGCGCCGATGGCTTCGAGGGCGGAGTCCTCCTGCCCGTCTCCATCCCTCTGAACGACGACTGGAGCCTCAGCCTGACGCCAGAGTTCGACTGGGTCTCCAACAGTGACGGTGACGGCCGCCACGCCGCCTATACGATGGTCGCGGGCGTCGGGCGCGGCTTCGGCCAATGGAACCTGGGCGCAGAGGTCTGGTTCAGCCATGACGACGATCCCATCGACGCCGTCACCCAGTCCACCTTCGACCTGACCGCCGTCTGGACGCCCCCGTCCCTGCCCGACGCCCAGATCGACTTCGGCCTCAACTTCGGCCTGAACAACGACAGCCCGGATGTGGAGTTCGGCGTCGGGGTCGCCCGGCGCTTCTGAGACGTTGCGGACAGACGCTTCCCAAGCGCATCATCATCGGATGCGAGCGCCAGACGAAATCCATACGGAGCGGTTGCGGCTTCGTCCCATTGTTCGGTCTGACGCCGATGCGATTTTCCACACCTATGCGGGCAGTGCGCGGGCAACCCATTTCATGCCCTTCAAGACGCATCAGCACGTCGCGGACAGCCTGGCGTTCGCCGTGCGCTGTCAGGACTGCTGGCGATCCGGCGCCGCATTTCCGTGGGCCGTCATAGAGACGGCCTCAGGGCGGATGCTGGACAATGTGGAGCTGAAGCTGTCGCCGCCTCAGGCCAGCATCGGCTATATCTTCGGCGACGCCTTCTGGGGCCAGGGTTTCGCCTCAGAGGCGGCGTCTGCTGTCGTCGCATGGACCATCGCCCAGCCCGACATCTATCGCGTCTGAGCGACATGCCATCCGGAAAACACCGGTTCTGCGGCGGTCCTGCGCAAAACCGGGCTGCACCATGAGGCCACCCTGGCCAACTGGGAGGCGCGCCCTCAACTGGGCGAAGTCGCGGGCCCCAGCCATATGTATGCTCTCATCAAGCCGACGGCCTGACCGCGCGATGACCGAAACCACACCCAACCGGCCATGGGGCTGGCTGCGGCGCAAGATCACCGTCTTCAACTATCTGCTGCTGACCCTGCCGATGTTCGTGATCGCGCTAATTCTGGCCGCCGTCACCCACTCCGTCCTGCCCTACAACATCTGGGCCGTGCTGTGGGCGGCGCCGCTGTTGATCGTACTGACGCTGCGCTGGGTCTATTTCGTCGTCACCCTGGCCTGGGCCATCGGGGTCGAAATCTTTCGGACCGTGCGAAACCGTTTCGCACGGCCCGACTAGGCCTCAGGCCGCCTCGACAGCCTCGACGGCCGGTTCGGTGCGGATCATGTAGTCGAAGGCCGACAGCCCCGCCTTGGAGCCCTCGCCCATGGCGATGACGATCTGCTTGTAAGGGACAGTCGTCACGTCGCCCGCCGCGAAGACGCCCGGCTGGCTGGTTTCGCCGCGATGATCGACCTCGATCTCGCCGCGCGTGGTCAGGGCGACCGCGCCGTGCAGCCATTCCGTGTTCGGCACCAGGCCGATCTGCACGAAGACGCCTTCCAGGTCGACGTCATGCTGGGCGTCGGAGTTACGGTCCTTGTAGGACAGGCCCGTCACCTTCTCGCCGTCCCCGTGCACTTCGGTCGTCAGGGCCGAGGTGACGATCCGCACGTTCGGCAGGGTCGCCAGCTTGCGTTGCAGCACCGCATCAGCCCGCAGTTCGCTGTCGTACTCGATCAGGGTCACATGGGCGACGATGCCCGCCAGGTCGATGGCCGCCTCGACGCCGGAGTTGCCGCCGCCGATCACCGCAACCCGCTTGCCCTTGAACAGCGGCCCGTCGCAGTGCGGGCAATAGGCCACGCCCTTGTTCTTGTACTGGTCCTCGCCCGGCACGTTCATCTGGCGCCAGCGCGCGCCGGTCGACAGGATCACCGTGCGCGACTTCAGCGACGCGCCGTTCTCAAGCACCACCTCATGCAGGCCGCCCGGAACCTTGGACGGCACCAGCTTGGCCGCCTTCTGCAGGTTCATGATGTCCACCTCGTACTCGCGGACATGCTGTTCCAGATGAGCCGCCAGCTTCGGCCCTTCGGTATGGGGCACAGAGATGAAGTTCTCGATCGCCATGGTGTCCAGCACCTGGCCGCCGAAACGCTCGGCGGCGATGCCGGTGCGGATGCCCTTGCGCGCGGTGTAGATGGCCGCGGCGGCGCCAGCGGGTCCGCCGCCGATAATCAGAACGTCGAAGGGGTCCTTAGCCTTGATCTTCTCGGCCGCGCGCTTCTCAGCGCCGCTGTCGATCTTGGCGACGATCTGCTCCAGCTCCATCCGGCCCTGACCGAACAGTTCGCCGTTCAGGAAGACGGTCGGCACGGCCATGACCTTGCGCGCGTCCACCTCGTCCTTGAACAGGCCGCCTTCGATGGCGACGTGCTTGATGCGCGGGTTCAGCACGCTCATCAGGTTCAGCGCCTGCACCACGTCAGGGCAGTTCTGGCAGGACAGCGAGAAATAGGTCTCGAAGACATAGTCGCCTTCCAGGTCCTTGACCTGCTGGATCACATCCTGCGCGGCCTTGGACGGGTGGCCGCCGACATGCAGCAGGGCCAGCACCAGAGAGGTGAACTCGTGGCCCAGCGGTATGCCCGCGAACCGCACGCCGATGTCCGTGCCCTTGCGGCGGATCAGGAAGCTGGGCTGGCGCTCGTCGTCATAGTCGCGGCCCATCTCGACCTTGCCATGCGAGACCGAGACGATGTCCTCCAGCAGAGCCTTCAACTCCTGCGACTTCGGCCCGGTGCCCAGCGAGGCGACCAGTTCGACCGTGTGGACGATGTTCTTGAGATAGCCCTCGAGCTGAGTTTTCAGATTGGCGTCCAGCATGGCGGGCTCCTCGAAATCGGTTGGGAAGGATGCGACGCCTGCAAGCCGTCACGGCGAGGCAGTCGCGGGGTCGTACGGCCCAGATCACGGGCCGGTTGGGTCCGGCGCGAGGCCGGACCCAGATAGGCGTAGTGCTTAGATCTTGCCGACGAGGTCGAGCGACGGGGCCAGGGTGGCTTCGCCTTCTTCCCACTTGGCCGGGCAGACTTCGCCGGGGTGAGCGGCGACGTACTGAGCAGCCTTGACCTTACGCAGCAGTTCAGCGGCGTTACGGCCCACGCCTTCCGACGTGATCTCCATGAACTGGATCACGCCTTCCGGATCGACCAGGAAGGTCGCGCGGTCGGCCAGGCCGACGCCCGGACGCATGACGTCGAAGTTGTTGGTGATCGTGCCCGACTGGTCGCCGACCATGTAGTAGTTGATCTTGCCGATGGCGGGCGAGGTGTCGTGCCAGGCCTTGTGGCTGAAGTGGGTATCGGTCGAGACCGAGAAGACTTCCACGCCCAGGCCCTGCAGGGTCGAATAGGAGTCAGCCAGGTCTTCCAGCTCGGTCGGGCACACGAAGGTGAAGTCGGCCGGATAGAAGAAGAAAATGGCCCATTTGCCCTTTACGTCGGCGTCGGTGATGTCGACGAACTTGCCTTCCTTGTAAGCGGTCGCCGCGAAGGGTTTGATCGTCGTGTTGATGAGGGCCATGTGAAATCCATCGGCTGGGTGGTTAGGAGACTCGCTACCTACCGCACCGCATTAAATAAGCCCAATCACTTATTTTCGAATGATCAATAGATTTTACTTATAGTCCTAGTACAGCAGGTACGGCCTGCGCGTCTCTTTCCACGCCGCCTCATCCGGCCGCGCCGCAGCATCCAGATCGGCAGGCGTCGCCGTCGCTGAGTCCACCCATTCCCGCAGGCCTGGCCCGCCATTGATGACGTCGATGGGCAGCTTGCCGAACGCATACTCATACGGAAAATCCCGCCACAGGTCGTAGTCGGGATACAGCCGTCTGATCGCCTTGAAGCCCAGCGCCTGCACCCGCCACGGCTTGAACGCGGCATGGTCATAGGACGGCTGATCGACGTGGATCTGCACCCCGCTGCACAGTTTCCCGACGTGCTTATGGAAGGTCGGCTCGAACCACATGTCGCGCAGTATGCAGCCCTCCAGCCATTCGGGCGCAAGCGAGTGCATCTCCGCGATCACCGCCCGCGCGTCGATGTCCGGCGCCCCGAACAGCTCCAGAGGGCGCGTCGTGCCGCGCCCTTCCGACAGGGTCGCCCCCTCCAGCATCACCGTCCCGGCATAGGCTCGCGCCATCGACAGGTTCGGCGCATTGGGGCTGGGGTTGACCCACGACCGTTCGCCCAGCGGCCAGCCGAAGCCCGGCCCCTGCTCCGGCGTCCAGCCCTGCATTGCGATCACGCGATAGTCGACGTCCAGTTTGAAGTGATCGACGAACCACAGGCCCAGTTCGCCCATGGTCATGCCATGCCGCATCGGCATAGGCCCCGCGCCGACGAAGCTTTCGTATCCGGGCAGCAACGTCAGCCCCTCGACCGGACGCCCTGCCGGATTGGGCCGGTCCAGCACCCACACCGTCTTGCCGTGCTTCTCGGCCGCCTCCAGCACGTAAAGCAGGGTCGTGATGAAGGTGTAGATGCGACAGCCCAGGTCCTGCAGATCGATCAGGATGACGTCGAACGTCTCCATCCACTCGTCGCGGGGCTTGCGCACCTCGCCATACAGGCTGAACACAGGAATGTTGTGGACCGGATCGCGATAATCCGGGCTCTCCATCATATTGTCCTGCAGGTCGCCCTTCATGCCGTGCTGAGGCCCGAAGGCGGCGCTCAGCCTGATCTCGGGACAGGCGGCCAGGGCGTCGATGGCGTGGGTCAGGTCCTTTGTCACAGACGCCGGATGGGCCAGCAGCGCCACGCGCCGGCCCTTCAGCTCAGCGCGCAAGGCGTGATCGGACAGCAGGCGGTCGAGGCCGAAATTCATGCCGATGCTCCGGCTTCTGGCAGGGTCATGACAAACGACCGGCGATTGTGGAAATCCGGCTCAAGCGACGGATGCGTCAGCGCCCACCAGGCCACGTTCCCGTCCAGGTCCTCGACCACCACCGACAGCGAGACCAGCCAAGACGCATCGCCGGGCAGATGGGGCAGTTGGTGCATGTCCAGATCGGCGCTCAGCACGAACCGCCAGTCCTCGACCTCAGTCGAGATCAGCGGCGTTGCGACCTCAGCATCGGCCATCTCGTTGCGATAGCCGTTGAAGCGATAGGCCGCCCAGCGCGTCGAGGGCGCCAGATTGTATTCGTAATACCGCTCGCCCGTTTCGGCCCTCAGAAAGACCTCGCAGCAGGTCCGCCTCCACAGCTCGTCCGTGCGGATCGGCTCATCGTCCCGCGGCACGAACAGGCGCGCGATGTCGCCCTCCAGCAGATACCGCAGATGCAGACGCTTGGGATCTGTGCGGTTCAGTTCGACTGTGATCTTGCGGATCACGTTCGCCTGGGATGCGGCGTGCGGCGTCAGGGTGGCGGCGGCTGTGCTCATGCCGCCTGACTGCCACGCGGCCCGCCCCCTATCCAGCCCCGATGTGCGCCGACTGCGACATCATGACCGGGGCAAGAACCTCAGCTGACGCCGAAGGCGAACAGGGCCACGAACAGAATCACGATCACCAGCATCGCCAGCGGCGGGGCCAGAAGGATGATCCAACCCAGTCTGGCCCTCCCGCGTTTGGCCGCCATCAGGGCCACGACGCCCTGCAGCAGAACTGCTGCGACCGCCGGCATGAACACCTGCGCGAACCCGGGGTGAGGCGGCAAAAACCCAGCCGCCGACAGCCCGCCGAAGATCACCACCGCGACCACCGCCCACCCGATCAACAGGCGCAGGGCTGCGGGATTTCTGATTTGGCCGGCCATCTTCATTCGCTCCGCTCGTCGAGCGTGCTACACGACCGCTCCCTCTCCTACATGTAATCGACCATGACCGAGCCTGCCTTCAAGTCCGAATTCCTCCGCACCCTCCAGGCGCGCGGGTATATCCACCAGGTGACCCACCCCGTCGAACTCGACGAAGCGGCGGCGAACGGCGTGGTGGCGGGCTATATCGGCTTTGATGCGACGGCGCCGTCGCTGCACGTCGGCAGCCTGATCCAGATCATGATGCTGCGCCGTCTTCAGCAGGCGGGCGGCAAGCCGATCGTCCTGATGGGCGGCGGCACGACCAAGGTCGGCGACCCGACCGGCAAGGACGCCTCGCGCCCGCAACTGACCGAAGAAACGATCCAGTCGAACATCGACACGATCAAGACCGTCTTCTCCAAGTTCCTGACCTTCGGCGACGGCCCGACCGATGCCGTCATGGTCAACAACGACGACTGGCTGTCGGGATACGGTTACGTCCAGTTCCTGCGCGACTTTGGCACGCACTTCACCGTCAACCGGATGCTGAGCTTCGACTCGGTCAAGCTGCGCCTCGAGCGCGAGCAGCCGATGACCTTCCTCGAGTTCAACTACATGCTGATGCAGTCGGTGGACTTCCTGGAGCTGAACCGCAGCCTGAAGGTCACCCTGCAGATGGGCGGATCGGACCAGTGGGGCAACATCACCTCTGGGGTCGATCTGGTGCGCCGCGTGGACCAGAAGGCCGCCTTCGGCCTGACCACCCCGCTGCTGACCACCGCCTCGGGCGGCAAGATGGGCAAGACGGCGCAGGGGGCGATCTGGCTGAACCCCGAACAGCTCAGCCCCTACGACTACTGGCAGTTCTGGCGCAACGCCGAGGACGCCGACGTCGGCCGCTTCATGCGCCTGTTCACCGATCTGACGCTGGAGGAGATCGCGGTCTTCGAAGCGCTGGAAGGCGCCCAGATCAACGACGCCAAAAAGGCCCTGGCCGACGCGGCGACGACCATGCTGCACGGCGCAGAGGCCGCCGCCACCGCGCGCGCCGCCGCTGAAACCGCCTTCGAACAGGGCAAGCTGTCCGCCGACCTGCCGACCGTCGAACTGCCTGCGTCCGAAGTCTTCGGCGCCATGATCGCCGCGGTCGTCACCAAGGCCGGCCTGACCACCTCCAACGGCGAGGCCCGGCGTCTGGCCCAAGGCGGCGGCCTTCGCCTGAACGACGTCGCCATCGCTGACGGCGCCCAGCTTCTGACCGAAGCCGATGTCACGGACGGGGTCATCAAACTGGCTGCAGGCAAGAAGAAGATCGTTCTGGTCCGCCCTGTCTGAACCCTGTTTTCAAATCGCTCATCCTCGTTTCGGCGGGGATGAGCGGATGGGTGGAGCTCTCCACATGACTGTCGAACCTTTCCGCGCGATTTCCGTCAGCCGTCTGGCGCATCAGCTGAAATCCGAAGGCCGATCCATCATCCATATGGAGTTCGGCCAGCCGTCGACCGGCGCGCCCGCCGCCGCCATCGCCCGCGCGCATCAGGTGCTGGATCAGGACGCCATGGGCTATTGGGAAAGCCCCGACCTGTGCGCCCGCATCGCCCGTCTCTATGACGAGCGGTACGGCGTCGCATTGGCGCATGAGCAGATCGTTCTGACGAACGGCGCCTCGCCCGCGCTGGTTCTGGCCCTGAGCATGAGGTTCCAGCCCGGCGACCGCATCGCCCTGGCCCGTCCCGGCTATGTCGCCTATCGCAACACTCTGCGCGCCCTGCATCTGGAGCCGGTGGAGATCGCCTGCGGGCCGGAGACCCGGTTCCAGCTGACCGCCGCCCAACTGGAGGCGCTGGAGCCTGCGCCAGCGGGCGTGATCATCGCCAGCCCGGCCAACCCGACCGGCACCATCATTCCCAATGAAGAATTGGCCGCCATCGCCGCCGTCTGCCGCGCGCGCAACATCGCCATCATCTCCGACGAGATTTATCACGGCCTCAGCTACGTCGGTCCGACGCCGTCCATGCTGCAGTTTGCGCCCGATGCGATCATCATCAACAGCTTCTCCAAATACTGGAGCATGGCGGGCTGGCGGTTGGGCTGGCTGCTGGTTCCGGAGGCTGAAATCGACGCCGCCCGCGCCCGCATCGGCAATATGTTCCTGACCCCGCCGTCGCTGAGCCAGCACGCAGGTCTGGTCGCCATGGATCAGACAGACGAGTTGGAAGGTCATATCCAGACCTATGCCCGCAACCGCGCCCTGATGCTGGAGGCCCTGCCTGCGCTGGGCCTGAAGAAGATCGCTCCGCCGGACGGGGCCTTCTACATCTGGGCGGATATCGGCCACCTGACCAGTGACAGCATGGCCTTCTGCCAGGATCTGCTGCGCGACACCGGCGTCGCCACGGCGCCCGGCGTCGATTTCGACCCCGTCGAGGGTCATCGCTACATCCGCTTCAGCTTTGCGGTATCCACGCCGGAAGTCGAAGAGGCGTTGACGCGAATCACGCCGTGGTTCGCCGCGCGCGCCGTACGCCCCTGAACAGCCTGCCCCTCAGACGACTTCGCGCAGCAGGGCCGCCTGATAGTTTCCGACCCACAGGTTGCGGAAACGGCGCGAGCGTTCGGCGTGATAGATGTGCGCCAGCTCGGCGTACGAGCGGTCGAAGTCCTCATTGACGATGACGTAGTCGAACATGTCGCAATGTTCGATCTCGCCCTTGGCGTTAGCCACGCGGCGCTCGATAACGTCTTCGGCGTCCTGCGAACGAGTCACCAGACGGCGGCGCAGTTCTTCCAGGCTGGGCGGCAGGATGAAGACGCGCACCGCGTCCTCGGGACATTTTTCGGCGACGTCACGCGCGCCCTGCCAGTCGATGTCGAACAGGACGTCGCGCCCCTCAGCCAGCGCCCGGTCAACGGGGCCGCGCGGGCTGCCGTAGCGATTGCCATGCACGTCCGCCCATTCCAGGAAGGCGTCGGCGTCGATCAGGCGCTGGAATTCCTCATGGCTGACGAAGTTGTAGTCACGGCCATGCACTTCACCCGGACGAATGTCGCGGGTGGTCATGGAGACAGACAACTCCAGCCCGCCGTGGTCGGCCATCAGGCGACGGCACAGCGACGTCTTGCCTGCGCCCGAAGGGCTGGCGACGATCAGGAGGACACCCCGGCGGGGCGTGCGTTCATTCGACATTTTGGACTTGTTCTCGAAGCTGTTCGACGACGGCCTTCAGTTCCAGGCCGATTCCGGTGAGCGCGGTCGTAGCGGATTTCGAGCAGAGAGTGTTCGCCTCTCTCATGAATTCCTGCATCAAAAAGTCGAGTTTCCGGCCAGCGGGCGCTGAGGCCACAAGCTGACGCGCGGCGGCGATATGCGCGGTCAGCCGATCCAGTTCCTCGCGCACGTCCGCCTTGGTCGCAAGCGCGGCGGCTTCGAGGAAGATGCGGTCTTCCAGCCCCGGCGCATCGGGAGCCAGTTCGGTGATGCGGCGGGTGAAACGTTCGCGAATCGCGTCGACCTGGGCCGAGGCTTCGGTTTCTGCTGACGCCACCAGAGCTTCGATTCGGGCGATGAAATCGGCCAGCACCGGTTTCAGCAGCGCGCCCTCGCCTTCCCGCGATGTCTTCAGGGCGTCCAGCGCCTGTTCGACAGTTGCGGCCATCGCGACCTCCAACGCGGCGCGCGCCTCAGGGTCATCGACCTCTTCCGGCGCTTCGATCACGCCGCGCAGGGCCAGCAAGCCATCGGCGGACGGCGGCGTGGCGCCGTCTTCGGCCAGTTCATTGGCCAGCGTCAGATAACGCGCCAGAACGGCGGCGTTGATGGTGACGGCGGCTTCGCCCGCCTCGACCCGCTTAGCCTGCACGCCGATGCTGACCTGACCGCGCGCGAACCGCGCCTGCCCCGCCGCCTTGGCCAGCCGCTCCAGATTGTCGAACCCTCCCGGCCCACGGAAACGGACCTCCAGATTGCGGCCATTGACCGAGCGCGCCTCAATGGACCAGGTCCAGCCCTGGCCTGCGCCATCCGCCCGGCCGAAGCCGGTCATGCCTGAAAGTTTGCTCATCGTGGTCCCTGCGAAGCCCCGGCAGGCAGGGTGATGGTGGCTTGTCCGGTGATTGGGCCGGGCGATGCGGCCTCTGTCATGGGCGCAGCGCTGGTTCCGGGCGCGACCGGCGCCTCGGCTTCCGGCGGCAGGCCCGCCTTCTGGCGCTCGATCTGGCGCCACCGCGCGACATTGCGCAGATGCTCTTCATAGGTGGCGGCGAAGGCGTGACCGCCCGTGCCGTCGGCGACGAAGAACAGCGCCGTCTCCGCTGGCGGGTTCAGCACGGCCTTGATCGCCTCTTTGCCCGGATTGGCGATGGGCGTCGGTGGCAGGCCGTCGATCTGATAGGTGTTCCAGCGGGTCCGCTCCTGCAGCTCCGAACGCCGGATGCCGCGTCCCAGCGGACGGCCCTGGGTGATGCCGTAAACGATGGTCGGATCGCTCTCCAGCCGCATTCCCTGACGCAGACGATTGGTGAAGACCGCCGCGACGCGCGGGCGTTCCGCGGCCAGACCCGTCTCCTTTTCGACGATGGAGGCCAGGATCATGGCCTCTTCGGGCGTGCGGGCGATCGTGCCAGGCGAACGCTGCGCCCACAGGACGCGCATGTTCTCGTTGGTGGCGCGCTGCATCCGGCTGATGACGGACTGGCGGGTTTCGCCGCGCGTCACCTCATAGGTGTCGGGCCACAGGCTGCCTTCTTCAGGGGTTTCGTCCACCGCGCCGGTCAGGACAGGCTGTTTGTCCAGAATGTCCACGGCCTGCGCCGACGACCAGCCTTCCGGCAGGGTCACGAAATGGCGCACCACCCGCCCCTCAACCATCAGGCGCACCACGCCCGCCAGCGATGTGCCGGACGGGATTTCATATTCGCCGGCCCGCAGGCGGCGGTCCGCGCCCGTCAGAGTGATCGCCGCCTTGAAAAGGTCGGCGGAACGAATCACGCCCGCCGCCTTCATCTGGGCGGCGATGGCCGAAACGCCGGAACCGCTGGGCAGGGTGACGACGGTCAGGTCGCCCTGACGCGCCTTCGGCCCCGGCCCGTAATAGACGCCCCAGGTCACCACCAGGGCGGCGAGCAGGAACAGGCTGAATGTCGCCGAGGCCGTCAGCAGGGCGACGACAAGACCAGACCGCTTCTGCGGCTTTTCAACCCGTCCCCGCCCGAACATCTCAGTCGACTTTCTTGAAGATCACCGAGGCGTTGGTGCCTCCGAAGCCGAAGCTGTTGGACATCGCCACATCGATCTTCATCGGCTTGGCCTTGTTGGGAACCAGGTCGATGGCGGTCTCCATCTCGGGGTTGTCCAGGTTGATCGTCGGCGGCGCCACCTGATCGCGGATCGCCAGCACGCAGAAGGCCGCCTCGATAGCGCCCGCCGCCCCTAGCAGGTGCCCGGTCATCGACTTGGTGGAGCTGACCGACAGGTTCTGGGCGTGGTCGCCGACCAGACCTTCGATGGCCTTCAGTTCGATCCAGTCCGCCATGGTCGAGGTGCCGTGGGCGTTGACGTAGTCGAGGTCGGAAGGCTGCATCCCGGCCCGCTTCAGCGCCATCTTCATGGCCCGCGCGCCCCCCTCGCCGTCCTCGGACGGGGCGGTGATGTGATAGGCGTCGCCGCTCATGCCGTAGCCGACCACTTCGGCGTAGATTTTCGCGCCGCGCGCCTTGGCGTGTTCGTATTCCTCCAGCACCAGAATGCCGGCGCCCTCGCCCATGACGAAGCCGGCATGGTCCTTGTCATAGGGGCGCGAGGCCTTTTCGGGCGTGTCGTTATACGCGGTGCACAGCGCCTTGCAGGCCAGGAAGCCGGCGATGCCAATGGGCACGACCGAGCTTTCGGCGCCGCCCGCCACCATCACGTCCGCATCGTCCAGCGCGATCATCCGGGCCGCATCGCCGATGGCGTGGGCGCCGGTGGCGCAGGCGGTGACGACCGCGTGGTTCGGCCCCTTCAGGCCGTGACGGATCGAGATCTGACCGCCAGCCAGATTGATCAGGGCGCTGGGGATGAAGAAGGGACTGACGCGGCGCGGTCCCTGTTCCTTCAAGACGATGGCCGTATCGGCGATGGGGCCAAGGCCGCCGATGCCGGAGCCGACCATGACGCCGGTGCGTTCCTTGTCTTCTTCCGTCTCGGGCTTCCAGTTGGCGTCAGCCAACGCCTCATCCGCCGCTGCGATGGCGTACAGGATGAAGTCGTCGACGCGCTTGCGGTCCTTGGCGGACATGATCTTGTCGGGGTCGAAGTCGCCCTCGCCGCCTCCGCCGCGCCCGTCCACGCTGGGCACTTCGCCCGCGATGGTGCAGCCGTAGCCTTCTGTGTCGAAAGCGGTGATCGGACGAATGCCCGACTTGCCCTCGACGATGTTCTTCCAGCTCTTCTCGACGCCCCAGCCCAGGGGGGTCAGCAGACCGATGCCCGTAACAACAACGCGGCGCATGGTGCGTGCTCCTTCATCTCAATCCCGCATCCCCGGAATCACGCGGGGATTCGCCTAGATCAGAAACAGTAAGGGCCGCCGGGCATCTCCGCTAGGAGCGCCGGGCGGCCCTGTATCACTGTCAGTCAGTGACTGAAATCAGCCCGCCGACTTCTCGTCGATGAACTTGACGGCGTCGCCGACCGTCTGGATGTGCTCTGCAGCGTCATCCGGGATTTCGATGTCGAATTCTTCTTCGAAGGCCATCACCAGCTCGACGTTGTCGAGCGAGTCAGCGCCCAGGTCGTCGATGAAGCTGGCCTTTTCCGTGACCTTGTCCGGATCAGCGTCCAGGTGGTCGATGACGATCTTGCGAACGCGCTCGAGGGTGTCGGACATGAGTGTCTCTCTGCCTGTTGAAAGTCGCCGTAGAGGCGGTGGTAGCTTAAAAATCGCCGTCTCACGGCAGCGAAGGCGACGCAAGCCCGAAAGCTGTTATCGCCGTTGCATTCTCGCCCTTTAGCACAGGCTTCGGGGCTGGAAATAGTCTGTTGCGTTACGTGATCGTGATCAGATCATCGCCATGCCGCCGTTCACGTGCAGGGTCTGCCCCGTGACATAAGCCGCTTCGTCCGAGGACAGATAGACTGCAGCCGCAGCGATTTCGTCGCCGGAGCCCAGTCGGCCCGCCGGGATGCGACCCAGAATCGCATCACGCTGCTGCTCGTTCAGCACGTCGGTCATCGGCGACGCGATGAAGCCCGGCGCGATGCAATTAACCGTGATGCCGCGTGAACCGACTTCCTGCGCCAACGATTTGGAGAAGCCGATCATGCCGGCCTTGGACGCCGAATAGTTGGTCTGGCCGGGGTTGCCGGTCACACCGACCACCGAGGTCACGCCGATGATTCGACCCGAGCGACGCTTCATCATCCCCTTCACCGCGGCGCGGGTCAGGCGGAAATAGCTCTCAAGATTGATCTGGATGACCGACTGGAAGTCGTCGTCCTTCATCCGCATCAGCAGGCCGTCCTTGGTGATGCCGGCGTTGGCCACCAGGATGTCCAACGGCGAACCCGCCGCCGTCTCGGCTGCGTTGACCAGATTATCGACTGATTCCGGGTCCGACAGGTTGGCGGTGGCGAAATGGGCGCGCTCGCCCAGCTCCTTGGCCAGATCGGCCAGAACCGCCTCACGCGTGCCCGACAGCACCACAGTCGCGCCCTGGGCGTGCAGCGCCCGCGCCACAGCCCCGCCGATGCCGCCCGTCGCGCCGGTCACCAGCGCGGTCTTGCCTGCAAGATTGAACATTTACGTCTCTCCGAGAAGTGGCGAGTGATTAGTGTCGAGTGGCGAGGAAGTGCAAAGGGACGCGGCGATAGGCTCGCCACACGTCACTCGCCACTCGTCACTCCCTTGGCGAAGGCTTCCAGATCTTCCGGCGTGTTCAGCGCCACGCCTTCGGCATCCGGGGCGATCCGCTTGGCCATGCCGGTCAGCACCTTGCCCGACCCGATTTCGGCGAAGCGCGTCACGCCGCCCTCACCTGCCATCCACTCCATGCTCTCGCGCCAGCGCACGCGGCCGGTGACCTGTTCGACCAGAAGGCGGCGGATGACTTCCGGGTCGCTTTCCGGGCGCGCCAGAACATTGGCGACCACGGGCACGACCGGCGCCAGGATCGTCGCCGAAGCCAGGGCCTGCGCCATTTCGTCGGCGGCGGGCTGCATCAGCGGACAGTGGAAGGGCGCCGAGACGTTCAGCGGGATCGCCCGCGCGCCCAGCTCCTTGGCCTTCTCGATGGCGCGATCGACAGCCGCCTTCTCGCCCGAGATGACGATGTTGCCCGCGTTGTTGTCATTGGCGACCACGCACACGCCCAGTTCGGCGCCCGCCGCCGCTGCGGCCTCGGCCAGGGCCAGATCGGTCTTGGGGCCGATCAGGGAGGCCATTGCGCCCTGCCCGACCGGCACGGCGCGCTGCATGGCCTGGCCGCGCAGCTTCAACAGGCGTGCGGTATCCGACAGCGAGATCGCGCCTGCCGCCGCCAGGGCCGAATATTCGCCCAGCGAGTGACCGGCGACATAGGCGGCCGCCGCCACGTCGAAACCGAACTCGGCCTTCAGCGCACGGATCGCGGCGACCGACACGGCCATCAGGGCCGGTTGGGCGTTCTCGGTCAGGGTCAGCTGGTCTTCCGGCCCTTCGCGCATCAAGACGGACAGTTTCTGCCCCAGGGCTTCGTCCACCTCGGCGAAGACGTCGCGGGCGGATTGGAAGGCGTCAGCAAGGGCCGCGCCCATGCCAACGGCCTGGCTACCCTGTCCGGGGAAAAGAAGCGCAAGGGTCATCGACCGATCCCTGAATCATTGATCAAGGCGCGGAGCCGTAAGGCCTGACTTCCGCAAGGGCAAGCGCCAGAAGGCGCGAACCCTATCCCGCCCGCTTCGCCGACACCTTGATCTGTACGCCGATCATCTTGGACACCCAGTCCGCTGTAGCGTCGGATTCCATGCCCAGGTTCAGAGCCGTGCGGTCCAGCTCCAGCTTGCCTTCAACGGTCGCAACGCCTCCGGTTTCGGTGAAGGTGAAGGGCAGAACAACCGGCACGGTCACCGTCTTGATCTTCAGCGTGCCGGTCGCCTCATATTTATCGCCGCCCAGCGAATGGAAGCTGGACGCCTCGAACCGGGCCTCGGGGTATTGGGCCGGATCAAACCATTCCGCCCCCTGCAGAGAGCCTTCCTGCGTCGGGTCGCCGGTGCGAGCGCTGGCGGTATGGACTGTCACCACGGCCTTGGAGCCCGCCAGATCGGCCGGGTCGAACCAGACCTGACCCTGCCAGCGGTCGAACCGACCCTTGAAGCCCTTGCCAGCGTGAGTTCCGGTGAAGCCGATGCTGGAGGCTGCGCTGTCGATGGTCCAGGCGGCGGCGGTTCCGGGTGTCACGGCGGCCTCAGCCGGAGCAACAGGCGCAGACGCAGCAGCAGGCTTGGCCTCAGCCGTCATCGGCAGGCCCGGCTGAGCATAGGGACGCGCGGCGATGGCCCCGGCCGCGGCGATCACGCCGATCAGGCCCAGACCCACGGCCCGCTCCGCCCAGGGCGAGCGCGGCGCATGTCCCAGCCCGGCATGACCCGACTTCAGCCAGGGCAGCATGTGGGACAGCACCCCGTCACGATCCAGGAACTGATGCTTCAACGCGGCCCCGACGTGCAGCACGATCAGCACCACCGCGCCCCAGGCCAGCAGCGAGTGCGCGCCCATGGCCTGGAAGGCCAGCGCCCGCTTCACGCCCGCAGGCAGGTCGGCGACGCCCGGCAGATGCGGGATCGGGAACAGGCCGAACCAGCTGGTCGCGACCTCCAGCGCCTTATCGGTCGAGACGGCCCAGCCGGCAGAGACATACAGCCAACCCGTCAGCGGCAGGGCCAGCATCAGTCCGTAGAAGGCCACATGTGTCGCGCTGGCGGCGAAGGCCTCCCACCGCTTCATCCCGCCCGGCAACGCAGGCGGACGATGCGTCAGACGCCAGATGATCCGCAGCACCGTCAGCCCCAGAATCAGGAAGCCAATCGACTTGTGAATCTGGAACATACGATAGGCCAGCGCCTGGGTGTCGGGATGTCCGATGGCCGAGGTCATCCATAATCCCATCGGAATCATCGACAGGATGCACAGCGCGATCACCCAGTGCAGGGCGATGGCGACGGAGGAATAGCGGTGGCTGGCGGCGGTCATGGTCGTCTTCAGATTAAGCCTAAAAGCCTGGGGCGGCGAGCCATCCGACCCGCCGCCCCGATAGTCGTCTTAGTTCGCCGGAGCGGCAGGCGCCGCCTTCTGGATGAACTCGCCGTCGAAGCGGATGGTCACTTCGTCGCCGACCGGGCCGACCGCCATGCCGAAGTCCGAACGCTTGAACGAGCCCTCAGCCGCAAAGCCGACGGCCGGAACCTGAGCGAACGGATGACGCTCGATCTCGCCGTTGAAGGTCGTCTTCAGCGTGACCGGGTGCGTCTGGCCCAGGAAGGTCAGGTCGCCCGTCACATCGGCCGTGCGCGCGCCGGTCTGCTTCACCGACGTCGAGACGAAGGTGATCGACGGGAAGGCCTTGGCGTTCAGGAACTTGACGTTGTTGGCGATGTCATCGCTCCAGCTGGCGAAGCCGGTCGCCGCGTGCGACGCCTTGTAATCCGCCGGATAGGAGGCGCTGACCGAGGCCGGGTCGATCTTGGCCGTGATCTTGGAGTTGGCCAGGTTGGCGGGGTCCAGCGTCAGCGTCGCCTCAAGCTTGTCGAAGCGCGCGGTGTAGTGGGAAATCGTGTTGTGCAGGACCGACCACTGCAGCGTGGCGTGGGTGGGGTCCAGCGCATAGTCGCCAGCCGGGGCCTTAAGCGTGACCGGCGCCTCTGCCGTGGCGGCGGGCGCGGCGGCTGGCGCCTCGCCCGGACGGTTGCATGCCGCCAGCAGAGCCAGGGCCGACAGGGCGGCGATATGACCAAATTTCATATGGAGCGTTCCTTCAAACGGATTAGTGCAGCCAATGTAGTGTCACGCCTGAGCGTTTTGCAACAGCGAATGTTGCAGATCAGAATAATCATTGATCGTGGCGCGAATCCGTCGCCGCGCCTATCTTTCGGGCCACATGCCCATTCGCCGCCTCTCCCCCGAAACCGTCAACCGCATCGCCGCCGGCGAGGTGGTCGAACGGCCCGCCAGCGCCATCAAGGAGTTGGTCGAAAACGCCCTGGACGCGGGCGGCTCCAATATCGAGATTCAGGCCGACGGCGGGGGCCTGTCGCGCATCCTGATCGCCGACGACGGCAAGGGAATTCCCAAGGCCGAACTGCCCTTGGCCATCGAACGCCACGCCACGTCCAAGCTGGAGCCGGATGACGCAGGCGACGTGGACCTGCTGCGCATTCATACGCTGGGCTTTCGGGGCGAGGCCCTGCCCTCCATCGGCTCGGTCGCGCGCCTGTCGATCACCACCCGATCCCGCGACGAGAAAGAGGCCTGGGCCATTCAGGTCGAGGGCGGCGACACGCGCGCCCTGTCGCCCGCCGCCTTCCCCGGCCCGCACGGCGCGCGGGTCGAGGTGCGCGACCTGTTCTACGCCACCCCCGCCCGGCTCAAGTTCATGAAGTCCGAACGGGCCGAGGCCATGGCCATTTCGGAAGAGATCAAGCGCCAGGCCATGGCGCACGAGGCCGTCGCCTTCACCCTGTCGCTGGACGGCAAGGTCACCCTGCGCCTGCCCGCCGAACATCCGGGCGACGAGGGCCGCCTGAAACGCCTGTCCGCCCTGCTGGGCCGCGATTTCGAGGCCAACGCCCTGCTGATCGATCAGGAGCGGGACGGCGTGCGCCTGACCGGCTATGCGGGCCTGCCCACCTATTCGCGAGGCAATGCGGCGCACCAGTACCTGTTCGTCAACGGCCGCCCGGTGAAGGACCGGCTGCTGCAGGGCGCCCTGCGCGGCGCCTACGCCGACTTCCTGGCGCGCGACCGGCATCCCGCCGCGGTGCTGTTCCTTGAGATCGACCCGCTGTTCGTGGACGTCAACGTCCACCCGGCGAAGGCCGAGGTGCGGTTCCGCGATCCGGCCCTGGTGCGCGGCCTGATCGTCGGCGCCCTGCGTCATTCGCTGCACGCGGCGGGACACCGCGCCTCAACCACCGTCGCCGCCGACGCCCTGTCCGGCTTCCAGGCCCACACCGGCCTGAACACGGGCGCCGCCTACAGCCCCAGTTCACCGTCCGCCCAAGGCTTCAGCGGCTGGACCGGCTGGTCCCAGCCCGCCGCAGCCGCCCAGATCATCCCCGGCCTCAACGAACGCAGCGCCCGCGTCGAGCCGACATGGGAGCAGCCGTCCTGGCCCCAGCCCGCGCCCTTCGCCCACCAGCCGACCGACAGCCAGCCTGCGCCAGGCTATTTCGGCAATCCCGCGCCCGTCGTCGACCCCCTCGAC
The DNA here is from genome assembly GCF_019395145.1 of Brevundimonas nasdae. NCBI lineage: Bacteria > Pseudomonadati > Pseudomonadota > Alphaproteobacteria > Caulobacterales > Caulobacteraceae > Brevundimonas > Brevundimonas nasdae. The sequence continues at coordinate 757,641 of NZ_CP080034.1, read as the reverse complement.
TATCCGTTGGGCGCCGCGCGAGGCCAGCTTCACGCCAACTATATCGTCGCCCAGACCCGCGACGGCCTGGTCATCGTGGACCAGCACGCCGCGCACGAGCGTCTGGTCTATGAGCGGATGAAGGCCCAGATGGCCCAGGGGGCGGTGACCCGTCAGGCCCTGCTGACGCCCGAGGTGGTCGATCTGGACCCCGCCGAGGCCGAGCGCGTCGCCGCAAAGGCCGATGAACTGGCGGAGATGGGCCTGATCGTAGAGGCCTTCGGCGCGGGCGCCGTTCTGGTGCGCGAGACCCCGGCCCTGCTGGGCGACACAGATGTTCAGGGGCTGATCCGCGACATCGCCGATGATCTGGCCGAACATGGCGCGGCCCTGAGCCTCAAGGAGCGGATGGCAGAGGTCTGCGGCACCATGGCCTGCCACGGCAGCGTCCGCTCAGGCCGCGTCCTGTCCGCCCCCGAAATGAACGCCCTGCTCCGCCAGATGGAAGCCACCCCGCATTCCGGTCAATGCAACCACGGACGGCCTACGTACGTGGAGCTGAAGCTGCACGATCTGGAGAAGCTGTTCGGACGGCGGTGAGACGGCGCAAACGGCCTAGGAAAATCGCCCCACCACCTCCATCAGGCGAGAATAGTTTGCTGGACTAGACATGTCACTCCGATCCCTATTGAACAAATAATTACTTATACTACTAGCTATACGATCTCCACTATTCACCAGACCAAACAACTTGTTATGATCTAAATGTAGAACATCGCTCACCTGAACAAAGTAATCGTTCGCTGACATGTAATCGTACGTACCATTGAATCCTCCAGAATAGAACGCGATTTCCAACTTAGTCGAAACTTGAGGCATCAACGCGTGAACCGGCACATGCAAAGCCTTTGCCACCACATACGGAAGCAGCACAGGAGCAAACAACGCCTGCCCCCTCACAACAGCCATGCACGTCTGAAGCAAATCCCCCACAGAATATGCGGATCTTGCGCTCAATCCGTATAATTCCATGTAATGCGAGATAATAGCGTCTGGGTTTACATTTCTAGTTAATTCACCATCGATTCTCACATCGGGCATTTCCAGACGAGATAGATCTAACAACATATTACTGTTGATATATGATACTAGCGGCCTAAGATTTGGCGCTTTTAATGTATACTGCCTGTCAATAAATCTACGCAGATAAGATACACCATCAAACTCCGAACCGTACGCGGCTTTTATTGATTTCGACAGCTGGCTCGAATTCAATCCAAGAACAAACACTACGCCAGGAACGTCGAATAGATGCTTTAGCTCTTCGAGAAGTTTTATCGCGTACGGCGGCCTACATCGATCCAACTCATCGATAATTACCACGATAGGCGAACGCAATTCCGAGTTACCTGACACCTTGACCAAATGAGCCAAGCTTTCTTTGAGATCTCTGATTGCGGTTTGACCTAGCTCAAAACTGGCGATTCTATCCGCCATGAGTTTTTTCGGTGATTTTTGAGAAAGACCATCTACGATCCCGTCGCCAAGGACTGATGCAACGTCCTTAAGGTCATCTTCGGCACCTCGTTGACCATCAACGCCAACACATTCCAATAGTTCGCCAGCCACAGACTCTGTTATCGCCAATGCTATGACTTTTTTGGCAATTCCCTTACCGACTATCTTTGCAACAGCCCCAACTTTGCTCGTGACCAAATGCATAGCTTCAGCAACGACTTTATCCTTCTTGGACAGTGGATCTAGGGCTTTCTTCAACGTTGCAGCTATCGCGGTCAGTGGATCATCGGCAAGGTCATCAGACCAAGCATCTACAAAGGCCACCGAATGATTTACGCTGAGATGGCGAGCAAATCGCTTCAAGAAGAATGACTTGCCAGTGCCGTATTCGGCGTCGACCGATATCGTGAAACCCTTGTGATCCTCTCGAAGGCTGGGACGCCCCGCAATGCTCTCTATATAGGCCGCAAGCATGTCGGCATCGGCTCGGCGCGAAAACAGGTCATCTGCCCAAATGTCAGCATAAGGATCAGAGGTCGGTGACGGCGAATCAGGCATACTAAAGTGTGCGAAGAGCCACTGAGGATTGCAACGCTTGACGCCAACTTCCGCCGCGTCTGAACGGACCATGACATCCGCTGTATCAGCAGGTGTATCATCGGTCAGTTCCTAGCAATGCTGCAGACCATTCGGTGAGAAACTCATGCCCTCCATCCTCTTCGTCTGTCTCGGCAACATCTGTCGCTCGCCTCTGGCGGAGGCGGCGCTGCGGGCTGAGGCGCAGCGGTTGCGGATGGATCTGATCGTGGATTCCGCAGGCACGGGCGGCTGGCACATCGGCGAGGCGCCCGATCCGCGCGCTCAGGCCGTGGCGCACAGGCATGGGGTCGATATTTCCGGCTATCAGGGGCGGCAGGTGAAGCCTGCGGACTTCCGACGCTTCACCCACATCATCGCCCTCGACCGCGACAATCTGGCCAATCTGCGCCGCATTGCGCCCGCAGATGCGACCGCCGAACTCAGCCTGCTGCTGGACCATGTGCCGGGCCGCGAGGGTCAGGCGGTGGCCGACCCCTATTTTGGCGACGACGACGGTTTCGACGTCACCTGGGACGAGGTCACGCAGGCGGCCCGGAACCTGGCGCTCAAGCTGCGCGGCCGGTGATGCGCCGCCAGATGCGCTTGCGGGCCTCGACCACCGACACGCCCAGCAGGGCCGCCACGGTCCAGAGCAGCGCCTCGGTCGACACCGCCGCCACGATCGCCAGGGTGATCCGCGCCCCGCGATCCACGTCCAGATAAAGCCCGATCCCCAGCGCGATCCAGGCGCACACCGCCGCGACCAGCAGCAGCGCCGCCAGCACCTTCAGGAAGCCCTTGCCGCGCGTCAGCACGCCGGATTTGGCCTTGCCTGAGGTTCCGGTTTCAATCGTCATGGCGAACTCCTTTGGTTTTTCGACGCCTGAGGTGAAAGTCTCGGCGATCTGCTGAGTCTTTCATCCCGACCGACGATTTCCCCACCAGCGATTTCACGGAGAGCGCCGCGCTTGGGACGCGACCAGAGTTTTGAGGCCCTGCTGAGCGAACACGGCGCCATGCTGCGCCGGATCGCGTCCGGCTATGAGGCGGATCGCGAGCGCCGCCGCGAACTGGAGCAGGAGATCCTGCTGGCCGTCTGGCGCGCCGTGCCCAAACACCGGGGCGAGGCGCCGCTGCGCGCCTTCATCGCCCGCGTGGCCCATAACCGCGCCGTCACCCATGTGGCGCGCGAGGCGGCCGAACCCCGCCGCCAGCCTCTGGACGAGGGTGCGCCCAGCAGCGAGCCCACGCCCCATGACGCCGCCGAGACGCGCGACATGCACCAACGGCTGGAGCAGGCGGTGCGCGCCCTGCCCCTGTCGCTGCGCCAACCCGCCCTGTTGACGCTGGAGGGTTTCGCCCCCGCAGAGATCGCCGAGATGCTGGACCTGAACGCCAACGCCGTCTCCATCCGCCTGACCCGCGCCAAGGCCGCCCTGCGCGAGGCGCTCAATCCCGCCGCCCCCGCCCCGGAGGTTCGCCCATGACCGATCCCAAAGACGACTGGTCCGACCTGACCCAGGCCTGGACCGCGCCCGCCGTCGACGAACCGGCGCTGGCCCCCGGCCTGATCCGCGATCTGCAAAGACGCGACCGTCTTGCGCGGCTGAACTTCGCAGGCGAAATCGCGGGCGGCGTCGCGGTGGTCGCCGTCGTGATCTGGAGCAGCTGGGCGCGGGGTCTGCCGTGGTCGGCGGCGTTCGTGGCGCTGGGCTTCATCGGATTCGCGCTGGCCATGACCCTGTGGTCCCGGCGCGGCGATCCCGGCCTTCTGACCGATACACCGCAGGCCGCCCTGCGCTCGGCCATCGCCCAGGCCCGCACCGGTTATCGCTGGGCCTGGGCGGGGGTGGCGATCAGCATCGCGGCGATGGTTTTCCTGGCGGTGGTCCAGACCCTGCTGCCAGGCTCGCCAGGCGGCGATGCGGGAATGATGCTGGGTTTTGGCGTCTTTCTTGTCATCTGCATCGGTCTGTACCTGCGCCACGCCCGGCGCTGCCGACAGCGGATGGCGGCGTATGAGGAGGCGCTGTCCGCCCTGTCCGATGCGTCGCGCACGGATTGAAACCTTTGCCGCGTCTGGCTAGGCTGGCCCCTCACCTGTTGGGACTTTCATGTCTGAGAATGTGTTCACGGCCTGAGGCCCGGACGCTGAAAACCGTCTGAGGCCGCACGCTACGCCCCGCGTCTGAATGATCGACGCCGGGCGCATGACGACGCCTGTCCCGGACAATACTGAAATGAACATCTCCCGTGCGGAACAACGCACGCTTCACGCCCTGGCCCAGGGCGGACGCATCCTGCTGGAGCGCGACGATCAGGGCCGCATCATCGCCGCCCGCTGCTTCACCCGCGAAGGCTGGGTGCTGGACGGCTGTGATCTGACCATGTGGCGCAGCCTGAAACGCAAACGCGTGATCATGTCGCGCGGCGGCGGTCCCTATGTGGTCAATCGCGACGGCCTGAGCCGCCTGCGCAGCCAACTGGACAACCGCACCTCAGCGCGAGGCTTCTAGGGCCCTGAGGAACAGGACGCGCGCGGCGCCATAGTCGCGTGCGTCCAACCGCTCATAGCCGGGCGTGTCGATGTCGGGCTCGTCCGAGCCGCGCTCGAACACCACGATGGCGCCGGGCTTCAGCCAATTGCCTTCGGTCAGGCGCAGCAGCGTCTGTTCGCCCAGCCCCTTGGCGTAGGGTGGATCGAGGAAGGCGATGTCGAACGCCTCGCCCGCCGAGCCTGGACGCACGCCCAGGTCCGTGGCGCTGCGCCGATGCACGCGCGTGCGCCCCATCAGGCCATAGGCGTCGGCGTTCTCGCGAATGGCGCCGCGCGCCTCGTCTTCAATCTCGACAAACAGGCAGAAGGCCGCGCCGCGGCTGACGGCCTCGAAACCCAGCGCGCCCGAACCGGCGTACAGGTCGATGACCCGCGCGCCGCGCAGGGGCTCTGCCCAGGACGCATGTTCCAGCACATTGAACACAGCCTGCCGCGCCCGGTCGGACGTGGGGCGAGTGTTGCGCCCCTCCGGCGCGACAATGGCCCGGCCCTTCAGCGATCCCGCGACGATGCGCATGGATCAGACGTCCGACGGCGCATACATCGCCATCAGTTGGGCCTCGGTGATGCGTGGACGGTCGCCCGCCATCGCATAGTTGCCGGGCTTGCGGTCGATGCAGACCTCGTCCTCGAACACGAAGGCGCCGGGGTCGTCGAAGGCCTGGACCGACACCATGGTCATGCCGCCGGCCCGCAGACGCCAGAACAGGCCCGAGCCGCAGGTCGGGCAGAACTGACGCTCCGCCCATTCCGACGAGGCATAGGATGCGACCTCGCCCTCGACGACGACGCTGTCGCCGCAATCGACGCTCAGCGACACCCCGCCGGAAATCTTGCGGCAGGCCTCGCAGTGGCAGGCGTGCATGCCGCCCTTGGGCGTGGCGGTGAAGCGCACGCCGCCGCACAGGCAGCGACCAGCGACCGACGCGTCAGAAGCCGTATCCATCCGTCAGATCCTCCGACCGGCCTTAGCGCGGGGTGCGGGGCTTGCCGCCCGGTCCACGCCCGCTGGTCCCCGAAGGCCCTGCAGGCTTGCCGCCGCCGCTGCGTGGGGGGCGGGTGTCGCGGCCGCTCGATGCGCCGGCGCCGAATCCGCCGCTGCGTGGCTTGAAGTCGCGCTTGCCGCCGTCAGGCCCGGCCGTGCGCGGCTTGTATTCCCGCTTGGGACCATCGCCGCCGCGCGACGGTGCGCCCTCACGGGGTTTGAAAGCGCGAGCCGGACGGTCGCCATCCTCACGCGGCGCATAGGCGCGCGCGGGGCGGTCGCCGTCTTCGCGCGGGCGGAAGCTGCGCGCTGGACGTTCGCCGTCGGTCGGCGCGCCCTCGCGCGGCTTGAAGGTGCGCTTGGGGTGGCTGGTCTTGGGCGCCGCCTTGGCCCAGCCTTCCTTCTTCGGCGGGCGCTCGCGGCGCTCGACGGCATCAGCCTGGGCGGTTTCGGCGGCGCGGACGCGGCTGGGCTTACGCGACGGGTCCGACATGGCCGAGCCCGAGCGCCCCTTGACGATAGGCGTCGAGATCCGGCGACCGGGGATGGGCGCAGGCGTCTCGACCGTGTTGCCGGTCGGCAGGTTCTCGGGGCGGATATAGTCGCCCAGCAGTTCGCGGATCACGCGCGGGCCGACTTCCTCGACCGAGCCGATCGGCAGCACGTCCAGACGGAACGGGCCATAGGCCAGGCGGATCAGGCGATTGACCGTCAGGCCGACCGATTCCAGCACCTTGCGGACTTCGCGGTTCTTGCCCTCGGTGATCGAGACCGAGATCCACAGGTTGGCGGGCGCACGACCGTCGTCGGCCTTGCTTTCCTTGGCCTTGTCCAGTGTGGCCTCGATTGGCCCATAGGACACGCCGTCCACGACGACGCCTTCCTTCAGCGCATCCAGCTGCGCCTGGGTGATCTTGCCGCGCGCGCGGGCGCGGTACTGGCGCACCAGCGCCGTCGAAGGCAGCTCCAGCGCACGGCTCAGTTCGCCGTCGTTGGTCAGCAGCAGCAGGCCTTCGGTCGCGAGGTCCAGTCGTCCGACCGAGATCACGCGCGGCAGACCCGCAGGCAGGGCGTCGAACACCGTCGGACGTCCCGCCGGGTCGTTATGGCTGGTCAGCAGGCCCGCAGGCTTGTGATAGCGCCACACGCGGGTGGATTGGGTCGAGCCGATGGGCTTGCCGTCCACGGTGATCACGTCATCGCGTGTCACCAGGGTCGCGGGCGTGTCCAGGATGCGGCCGTTGACCGCCACCTTGCCCAGACCAATCAGGCGTTCGACCTCACGGCGTGAGGCGATTCCGGCGCGGGCCATCGCCTTGGCGATTCGCTCGGCGCGCAGCGGGGTTTCCGGCGTCGTGGACGGCTTGCCGTCCCGGCCTGCGCCCCTGTCGGCGCGAGGACGGTCGCCCGCCCCTGCCCGGTTCGGCTTGTCGCCAAAACGCTTTGGGCCGTCGTCGCGAGGGCTGCGTGGCTTGTCGCCAAAGGATTTCGTCCCGTCACCGCTCTTGCGGGGACCGGAGGATTTAAAGGGCCGAGGCGACCGTTCGTCTTGACGGGCGCGGGGCTTCTTGTCGTTGTCGTCTGTATGGCGGACCATGATGAGCGGTTCATGCGCATGGCGCTGGACCAAGCGCAAGCGGCGGCAGACGCAGGAGAGGTGCCAGTAGGTGCAATTCTTGTCGATCCTGCCTCAGGTGAGGTAATTTCGACCGGCGCCAATGGTCCGATTGCAGCCCACGACCCCACAGCACACGCAGAGATCGTGGCCATGCGCCGCGCAGCGACGGCGATGGAGAACTACCGTCTCACCAATCTGACGCTCTATGTGACGCTGGAGCCGTGCGCCATGTGTGCGGGCGCCATCAGCCACGCCCGCATCGGCCGCGTCGTCTGGGCGGCCGACGATCCCAAGGGCGGCGCTGTCATCCACGGCCCGCGCCTGTTCGAACAGCCCACATGCCACTGGCGTCCCACGACGGACTCAGGTCTTCTGAGCGAGGAATCGTCCAGCCTGCTCAAGGCCTTCTTCCGTCAAAGGCGGGGAACGGCTGCAAGGGGCGCACGTTAAGACGCGGCGCCAAGCGGCGCCGTCGCCATGAGGAGATCGCCTTGTCGAAGTCGGGCCTGCCATCGTCAGTCGCGCTCAGCGGCCTTGCCGTTCTCAGTCTTCTGGCGGCGTGCGGCCCCAATCCGAACCAGGCGCCGCGCACCGGCGACGAGGTCAAGCAACGCGCCATCGACGCACAGACCGCCCGCCAGCGCACGGGCGCCGAGATCCAGGACCGCACCCTGAACCGCGTCGTCCACACGGTTTACCTGTGCGACAACGGCGAACGTCTGTCGGTCGATTTCGACAATCCGCGCCAGATGGCCACCGTCCGCAACTCATCCGGCGAAGCGGTCGACCTGTTCCAGGAACGCGCCGCCGACGGCATCTGGTACCGCGCCTCCAACGTCGAACTGCGCGGCAAGGGCGTTCTGGCCACCTGGTCCGTCGAAGGACGCCAGCCGACCCAATGCCGCGCGGTGGATTAGGTCCAATCGACATTTAGCCTCGAACCGTCATTCCGGGGCGTCCAAAGGACGAACCCGGACCCGAAGGGCGGCGCGTAGCAGCCAACCCAGGAGACGTGCATCTGACGTCGAACGCCTTTAGCCAAGCGATTGTGGCCCTGGGTTCCGGGTTCTTCGCTTCGCTTCGCCCCGGAATGACGAATTAGGAGGGCGGCGCACTGAATGTCGATTGGACCTAGAATCCTGCCAATCGGTGATCCAAACGATCCCGCGCGGTCGGCCATTCGTCATCCAGGATCGAGAACACCGCCGTATCGCGCGCGCGGCCCTTCCACGTGATCTTGTGCCGACGCAGCACGCCCTCGGCCTTTGCGCCCAATTTCAGGATCGCGGCCTGGCTCTGCGGGTTGATGGCGTCGGTGATGATCTCGACCCGGATCGCGCCTGAGCCGAAGGCGTGACCCAGCAGCAGGCATTTGCAGGCCGGGTTGATCGGGCCGCCGCGCGCCTCAGGGCGATAGAAGGTTGAGCCGATCTCGCACCGGCGATAGGCGGGATTGATCTCATAGATGCTGGTCGTGCCGACGATCACGCCATCCGACAAACGCCGCACCGCATAGGCGATCCGCGTCCCGGCCCGCATGGCCGCGAGAGCCGAAGCCCACCAGCCGTCGAAATGCTCGCCGTGCGCTGCCGTGACCATGATCTCCCAGGCGGCGGGGTCGCAGTCCAGCGCTACACGCACCTCGTCACGCAGCGCGTCGGTGAAGGGCTCCAGCCGGACGAATCGGTCTTCCAGCACCGTCGTGGCGATCTGCATCAGGATGCGCCTTCTTCGATCAGGAAGGTCGAAAACGCCGCCACAATATCTTGCGACCGTTCTCTCATTAAGGACGATCTAAAGAAATATCGCCGTCCTCCCGCGCCCTCGATAACGATGCGCCCGGGATCGCTCGAACTTCTGCTGACCGAAGCAATCTCAGCGAGCGGGACGACCACATTCCTCAACCCCCGGATTCGCAACGCGCCATTCTCGCTGAAAAGGGCGGCCTCTTCGGTAAGGCTTTTCACCAGATGGGTATGGCCACAGCGCACAACACCGCGCATCCTAGCATGGCCGGGACCAATGTGAGCACCACCGTCGCCGGGCTGCGTCGTCCGCCATAGGTTCCTTGACCGACCTCCAATAGCATCCAGCAGCATCCGACCAGCATCGCCAACACAAATAAGGTACACGCGCAGATTTTTAGCCGACTGTAAGTCGCGAAACGCTTGCCAGATAACATGTAATCGCCCCCCGACCGACGCCCATGGGCCAGTCTCCCGTGAAAAACGCTCAAGATGAAGACGTCACGCCTTCTTCGATCAGGAAGGTTCGAACCTTGGCCGTGTCGACGCCCTTGGCGACGAAGGCGTCGCCGATTCCACGCGCCAGGATCAGGGTCAGCGCTCCACCCTCGGCCTTCTTGTCGCCCGCCATCAGGGCCAGCAACCGGTCCGCTTCGAACGCCCCTGCCTGCGCCAGCCGTGTCGGCAGACCCGCCGCCGCGATCACCGCCTCCACCCGCGCGACATCCTCCGCCGAACACAGGCCCTCGCGCGCCGAATAGCGGAAGGCCATGCAGCAACCCAGGGCCACCGCCTCGCCGTGCGCCAGCGCGCCTTCGTCAAAGCCCACTTCCGTCTCGACGGCGTGGCCGAAGGTGTGGCCCAGGTTCAGCAAGGCGCGACGCCCGGCTTCCTTCTCGTCCTCACCGACTACGGCGCTCTTGATTTCGACCGAGCGGATCACCGCGTGCTCCAGCGCGGCCGGATCACCCGACGCGCCCGCCGCGCCCTCGCCCGCCAGCCAGTCGAAGAAGTCGGCGTCGCAGATCAGCCCGTGCTTCAGCACCTCGGCCCAGCCCGAGCGCACCTGGCGCTCCGGCAGGGTCGCCAGCACGTCGATGTCAGCCAGCACCAGACGCGGCTGGTGGAAGGCGCCGACCAGATTCTTGCCGCGCGGCGTGTCGATGGCCGTCTTGCCGCCAACCGACGAATCCACCTGCGCCAACAGGGTCGTCGGGATCTGCACGAAATCGATGCCGCGCATGTAGAGCGCCGCCGCCAGACCGGCCAGATCGCCCACGACGCCCCCGCCCAGGGCGATGACCACATCCTTGCGGTCCAGCCCGATCTCCAGCAGGCGATCCAGCACGCGTTCCAGTTCAGCAAAAGACTTCGATCCCTCACCCGCCGGAACCGCCACGACCTCGCTGCGAACACCCGCCGCCGTCAGCGACGCCGTCAGCGCCTCGGCATGAATGGCCGCCACCGTCTGGTCGGTGATGATGACTGTGCGGCCCTTGGCGATAGGCGAGACATGCTTGCCGACCTCCGCCAGCAGCCCACGCCCCACCACCACGTCATAGGCCGCAAAGGCCCCGCCGCTGACCGGGATTGTCGTCATTTTCTCGTCTCCGCACGACGCCTCTGCCGCCAGTGCCGGCGCAGGTGCTTGTGAATGGCGTCAACCGCCTGTCCGTGAGAGCCCTGCCCCACGTCCACGGTCACATCCGCCTCGCCATAGATGGGATAGCGCGCCTCGGCCAAGGCGCTCAGCACCTGAAGCGGGTCCTTGTCCCGCAGCAGGGGGCGGGTGTCGCGCCGCGCCACGCGCTCGGCGATGACCAACAGGTCGGCGCGCAGCCAGACGGTGTCGGCGCGTTCTTTCAGCAGCGCCCGCGTCTCGGCGTTCATCATCGCTCCGCCGCCCGTCGCCAGCACGATGGGCGGGCCTTCCAGCAGGCGGCGCATGACCCGCGCCTCGCCCGCCCGGAACTCTTCCTCGCCCAGGGCGGCGAAAATCTCGGACACCGTCATTCCGGCCGCCGATTCGATTTCGACATCGCCGTCGGCGAAGGGCAGTTTCAGTCGATTGGCCAGCCTGCGCCCCACCGACGATTTGCCCACGCCCATCAGCCCGACCAGGGCTATGGTGCGGCTCGGCCCTGGATTCGCGCGCCGCCTCATCCGGCGGCTCCGGCGGAACGGTCGGTCGATAGGACGGCAAGGGCGAAGGCGCAGGCAGGCATGATCGGGAAAACCTCTACACCAAGCCCGACCATGCGCCATCCGTTCACGGCATGGATTGCGCAATGACGCCGCAGATCGAAGCTTTTCTGGAAATGATGGCGGTCGAACGCGACGCCTCGCCCCATACCCTGTCCGGCTATAATCGCGACCTTTCCGACGCGGAGACGGCGCTGTCCGACGCGGGCGGACTGATGAAGGCGGATGCTGAAGCGGTTGAGGGGTGGTTCGCCGATCTGTCGCGGCGCGGCCTGTCCGCCGCCACTGCCGCGCGCAGACGGTCGGCCGCACGCCAGTTCTACCGATTCGCTCTGGCCGAGGGTTGGCGCACCGACGACCCGTCACGTCGGCTGGATGCGCCCAAACAAGGCCGCTCCCTTCCCAAGGTTCTAAGCCGCGACGAGATCGACCGCCTGCTGACCGCCTCCGCCGCCCGTGACGCAGCGGCGGGTCTCCGTCTTGTCGCCCTGGTCGAGATGGCCTACGCCTCAGGGCTGCGCGTGTCGGAATTGCTGGGACTGAAGGTCGAGGCGGTGCGGCGCGATCCCGCCTATCTAATCGTGCGCGGCAAGGGCGGCAAGGAACGGCTGGCCCCGCTGAACACCGCCGCGCGTGAGGCCGTCAAGGCCTGGCTGATCGCCCGCGACGCCAAGCGTAAACCGGAGGCGCCGGACAGTCCGTGGCTGTTCCCCTCGTCCGGGCGGTCCGGCCATCTGACGCCGCGCCGCTTCGCCCAACTGCTGGATGAGGCCGCCGTCACCGCTGGAATCGACCCGTCGCGCGTCAGTCCCCACGTCCTGCGCCACGCCTTCGCCACCCATCTGCTGGAAGGCGGCGCCGACCTGCGTGTCGTCCAGACCCTGCTGGGTCACGCCGATATCGCCACCACCCAAATCTACACCCACGTCGCGACGGACCGACTGGCCCAGGTCGTGCAACAAAACCATCCTCTGGCGCGCGATGACTGAACCCCGCTTGCCGCGCGGCGCTGACCTCTTTAGTTTCCCCCGCCTTCCCTAGGGGCGCTTTGTGGCCCCGCTGTTCCCGGACGCCTTTATGGCCACGCACTATCTCGACTTCGAAAAGCCGATCGCCGATCTGGAAGCCAAGATCGACGAACTGTCGGCCCTGTCCGAAACCTCGGGCTCGTTCGAATCGGAAATCGCAGGCCTGCGTAAAAAGGCGGAGCAGCTTCGCAAGAAGACCTACGCCGGGCTGGACCCCTGGATGAAGACCCAGGTCGCGCGCCATCCGCAGCGTCCGCACTTCATCGACTATGTCGAGGCCCTGTTCACCGACTGGAACGAGTTGCACGGCGACCGTCAGTTCGGCGACGATCAGGCCATTCTGGGCGGCCTGGCTCGTTTCAGGGGCCGTCCGGTCGTGATTATGGGTCATGAAAAGGGCCACGACACAGCCACCCGCATCACCCACAACTTCGGCATGGCGCGGCCTGAAGGCTATCGAAAGGCCGTGCGCCTGATGGACATGGCCGAGCAGTTCGGCCTGCCGGTCCTCAGCTTCGTGGACACCGCCGGCGCCTATCCGGGCCTGGGTGCCGAAGAGCGTGGTCAGGCCGAAGCCATCGCCCGCTCGACCGAGCGGTGCCTGACGCTGGGCGTGCCCTCCATCGCCACCATCACCGGCGAAGGCGGTTCGGGCGGCGCCATCGCCATCGCCGCCGCCAGCCGCGTGCTGATGCTGGAGCATTCGATCTATTCGGTCATCTCGCCGGAAGGCGCGGCCGGCATCCTGTGGCGCGACGGCACGCGGGCCAAGGACGCGGCCATGGCCATGAAGATCACCGGCCCGGACCTGATCAATCTGAAGATCGTCGACCGCCTGATCGAAGAACCCCTGGGCGGCGCCCACGCCGACCGCAAGGCGGCCCTGACCAACGTCGGCAATGTGCTGGCGGAAGAATTGAAGAGCTTCGAAAGCCTGTCGCCCAAACAGATCAAGAAGCAGCGCGCCGAGCGCTATTACGCCATCGGCGCCCTGTAAAAACGAACACCGTTAACTGACTATCCACCTCAACCTGCCAAGCTTTGCAGGTTGAGGACATGAAGGCGGGCGACCGGCCATGACAATGCTGGGCGACACCCTTCGCGAAAGCGCGATCTTCAATCTTGAGGGCGCGGTGACCATGGTGGTGGACGATTCGCCCTTCTCCATGACCCTGACCTCCAGCGCCTTGTCCGGCTTCGGCATCCGCCCCGCCTTCACCCTGGGCTCGGGCCTCGAAGCCAAGCAGATTCTGCAGGATACGCCGATCGATCTGTTGATCGTCGACACCGCCATGCCGGACATCGACGGGTTCGAACTGGTCCACTGGCTGCGGCGCTCTGCGCCCAATCCCAACGCCTTCGCCCCTGTCATCATGACAGCCAGCCATATCAAGCGCGCCCAGTTGAAGCGTGCGCGGGACTGCGGCGCCAATTTCGTCGTCACCAAGCCGTTCAGCGCCGGCATGTTGCTGGAGCGGATTCTTTGGATCGCTCGGGACAATCGGCCGTTCCTGGAGGTCGGAGACTATTTCGGCCCCGACAGACGGTTCCGAAACGAGATCTGGGAGGGCGAGGAACGCCGCGCCAACATGAAGAACACGGGTAGAAAAGGCGGGAGTATCAGCCTGTGACTGTCATCACCCATACCCAACGCCGCTCGCGTCTGGCCGAAATGGTCGATCGTCCTGGCGGCGTCAGCGTCGGCTCGGCCCTAGCCAAGGCATCGGCCAATCTTGAGGTCCACAAAGATCAGGCCCGCGCGATCATCGGTGACGGCATCGCCACGCTTCTGGCGCCCCAATCGCCCGACCTGCCGGAGGCCGTGCGTCTGGACCTGGCCTACGCCGCATCGAGCCAGATCATCGACGCGGCCAACCCGTTTGCGATGGACGACCTGTGCACAGCCGCCAAGGGTTTGTGCGACCTTCTGGACGCCGCCCCGCGCCAGGGCGGCTTCGACTGGCGAATTGTCACCGTCCACGCCCAGGCGATGAAACTGCTGCTGGCCCTGCCGCCGCAGGACGCTGAGGCGCGCACCCTCATCCTCAGCAACCTGCATGAGGTTCTGAAGCACAAGCTGTCGTCAGGCGATCAGGCGGGCTGAGCCGACTTTCCGCCGCGCGTCTGTTTGCGCCACAGAGCGGCGTATTCCCCGCCCTGGCGGGCGACCAGTTCATGGTGCGCCCCGCGCTCGACGATGCGACCGGCCTTGAGCACCAGAATCTGATCCGAATCCGCCACGGTGGAAAGTCGGTGGGCCACCACCAGGGTCGTACGGCCCGAGCGTGCACGGCGAAGGGTCTTCTGGATCGCCGCCTCCGTGCGGCTGTCCAGGGCGCTGGTCGCCTCATCAAGGATCAGGATGCAGGGATCAGCCAACAGGGCGCGGGCGATGCCGACGCGCTGACGCTCGCCGCCCGACAGTTTCAGCCCGCGCTCGCCCACGCGAGTCTCCATGCCTTCAGGCAGACCACGGATGAAGTCCGACAGCTCCGCCGCCTCCGCCGCCGCCCAGATCTCGGCCTCGCTGGCGGTGGGACGCGCAAAGGCGATGTTGGCGGCGATGCTGTCGTTGAACAGGGCCACGTCCTGCGGCACCAGGGCGACGGCGGCCCGCAGCGAGGCCTGGGTCACCTGTCGCGCGTCATGACCGTCGATCAGGACGCGGCCGTCCTGCGGGTCCAGCAGACGCAGCGCCAGCTTGACGATGGTGGATTTGCCCGCGCCTGAGGGGCCGACCAGAGCCGTCGTCGTGCCCGGCGCGGCGTAGAAGCTGACGTCCTCCAGCCCGTTTGCGCGGGCGTCGTGGCGGAAGCCGACGTGTTCGAACTCGACGGCTGCGCCCCGCGCATCGACTGGACGGGGCAGATCCACGGCGTCCGGCGCATCGGCGACCTGCGGCGTCTGGCGCGTGACCTTCAGCATCTCCTCCATGTCGATGAAGGACTGACGGATTTCGCGATAGGCGAAGCCCAAAATGTTCAGTGGCGCATACAGCGAGATCATGATCAGCACCGCAGCCGTCACATCCCCCGGCCCCATCCGCCCCGCCGCCGCCTCGAACCCGGCCATCACGGCCATGACGCCGAGCCCCAGGTTCATGATCAGGGCCTGCATGCCGTTCAGCAGGTTCAGCGAGGTGTTCGCCTTCAACGAGGCCTGGGTGTAGTCGCCCAGCGCCCGATCATAGGTCTGAGCCGCCCGCGCCTCTGCGCCGAACGACTTGACCGTCTCATAGTTCAGCAGGGCGTCCACCGAGACGCCCGCCGCCTCGGAATCGGCGGCGTTCATGACGCGCCGGTGCTCCAGCCGCCAGTTGGACATGGAGAAGGTCGCCACCGTGTAGATCACGACGACAACCACGGCGACGGCGCCGAACCGCCAGTCATATTTGCCGCCCAGCACCGCCGCCGCCAGCGCCAACTCGACCGCCGTGGGCACAAGGTTGAAGGCCAGAATCCGCAGCAGGAAGTCCACCGCGCGCGAACCCCGGTCCATTGTCCGCGACAGGGCGCCGGACCGCTTGGTCTGGTGAAAGTCCAGCGAAAGGCTCAGGGCATGGGCGAAGGCCTCCGCCGCCGTCGCCCGCTGGGCCGCCGCGCGAACCGGCGCGAAGACGACGTCGGACACAAGCGGCGCGCTGGCCGACAGAAAACGAATGAGGGTCCAGCCAATGGCGAAGGCGGCAAAACCCCAGCCCATGGCGACCGCTGCGCCCTGCCCGGCCGCCAGTTTGTTGACCGCCGCACCCAGCACAAGGGGCGCCAGCACGCCCAGTCCCTTGCCCGCCAATGTCAGTATGACGGCGAACGCCAGCCTTAGTCGCAGGTGCGACGCGCCCGAGCGCGCCACCAGACGCGACAGATCGGCCAACGCCTGCAGCATGGGCGGACCATCAGTCTTGTCCTGAAGGGTTCCGGCCTGTTGAGCCTTCATCATGGGGTCGCGCCGACCTCCCGAGCGTTCGCCGCGTATCGCCATGATCCGCATATGGACGCCCTATAGGGCCGCCGAAAGGCCACGCCTGGTTTCAGGTCGACAAATCCGGCCTAAACAGTGACTTGCGCCCTCGGCCTGACACGCCCGGTCAGCTAATCGCGGAAATCGCCTCAAGCAGTTCATCGACAACCTCTTCAGTCGTCGCCCACGAACAGACGAAACGCACCGACCCATCGTCGAACTGATAACAGGCCCAACCGGCGGCGTTCAGGCGGGCGTGGGCGTCGTTCGACATCCGCACGAAGACCGCATTGGACTCGACCGGATGCGCCAGGACGAACCGCGACCGTGTCACGATGCCATCCGCCAGGCGCCGCGCCATCAGGTTGGCGTGCGCGCCGCCGCTTTCCCAATCGCCGCTCTCCAGCAGTCCCAGCATCGGCCCGGCCAGCAGACGCGCCTTGGACGCCACCTGCCCCGCCTGTTTCAGCCGGTTGTCGAACCGCCGCGCCAGTGACTTGTCGAACAGAACGACGGCCTCGGCGCAGTTCGCGCCCGCCTTGGCTCCGCCAAACACCAGGATGTCGACGCCCAGACGCGGAATATCCTTCAGGTCAAACCCTGCCGCCGCCGCGTTGGCCAGCCGTGCGCCATCCATATGCACGCCGTAACCCAGCGCCTTCACGGGCTCGATCAACTGACGCAGTTCTTCCTCGGTATAGACTGTGCCGTATTCCGTGGCCTGGGTGACGGACAGGGCCGCAGGCGGCTGGCGGTGGGCGACCTCAGGCTCGGCCAGTTGCGCGCGCAAGGCCAACGGATCAATCCGGCCCGAAAAACCCGGCAGACCGATCAGGCCCACGCCCTGGCCAAAGAAGCCCGGCGCGCCCGTCTCGTCCGTGCAGACGTGGGCTGCGTTGTGCGCCAGCACTGCTTCGAATGGGAAGGCCAGCATCGACAGGGCGATGGCGTTGGCCGCCGTGCCGCTGAAGACAAAGCGCACTTCGGCGTCGGCGTCCACGCGCTGACGGATCTGATCGGCGGCGCGTTCGGTGATCTCGTCACGGCCGTAGGCGGGGACATGCCCCGAGTTGGCGCGGATCAGGCCCTCAACCGCGCTCGGCACCATGCCAGCGGTGTTGTCAGAACCAAAGTCGTAACGCATCAGGCCGTCTTTCCGTCCGTCGGCGCAGAACGCGACGCCGAGGTTTCATTTTCATAGGGTATGGCGACCTGATGCGGGTACGGGATGTCGATCCCCGCCGCATCCAAGGCTTCCTTGCCGCCCTGCATGATGTCCGCCTGCGCCTGCCACCAGTCGCCGACGTTGACCCAGGCGTGAAGCGTGATCTGCACCGAACTGTCCAGCAAGGCGGTGACGCCGGTCCAGGGTTCGGGGTCTTTCAGGATCTTTGGGTGCGCGCTGGCGACACCCGCCAGCACGTTGCGCGCCTTGTTCAGATCGTCGCCATAGCCGACGCCGAACTTGATTTCGATCCGGCGGGTCTTCTGGCCGGTGATGTTGGTCAGAGGGTCGCTCAGGACCTTGGAGTTCGGAATGACGATCTTGTGGTTGTTGCTGTTCGACAACTGGGTGGTGAACAGGTCCAGACGCTGCACCGTGCCCGACATGCCGCCCACATCGACCACGTCCCCGACGCGGTAGGGCCGCAGAACCAGCAGCATGATCCCCGACGCCACGTTCGACAGGGTGCCCTGCAAGGCCAGACCAACCGCAAGAGACGCTGCGCCCAGAACGGCGATGATCGAGGTCGTCTGCACGCCCAGACGCTGCAGCACCGCGATCATGCCGATGATGATGACGACAACGCGCACCACCTGAACGGCGAAGGTCAGAACGGTGGGGTCATGCCGGAAGCCGCGCACGCGCGACAAGGCCCGGCGCGCTGCGCCCGAGGCCCATTTCGACGCAAAGATCGTCGCGACAAAAATCAGCGCCGCGACACTCAGATTGATGGCCAGATCGCCGGCCGCATCCGTCAGTTTGGCCAGAATGGCGGCGTCGACGGCGAAAGCCTGGCGCGCTTCCGTGACGACCTCAGCTATCGGGGGGGCGTTGGTGAACATAGGCCGGGTCTAACGCGTCGGCAGGCGATTGGAAGCCCTGGGAAGTCAGTTTTTCAGGCTTTTTGCGACCCGCCCGCCGCCGCCCTCGATGGCGTCCAGCAAAGCCATCACATCGGTGATCGTGTTCGCCTCACGCGCAGGCTTGTCCCAGCGGATGCGGCTGACGCGCGGGAAGCGCATGGCGACGCCGGACTTGTGGCGACTGGACCGTTGCAATCCCTCGAACGCCACCTCCAGCACGAGACCGAAGTCCCGCTCGGCGCGAACGGACCTCACGGGTCCAAAACGCTCGACCGTGTGGTCGCGCACGAACTTGTCGAGCTGTTTCAGCTCCTCGTCGGTGAAGCCGAAATAGGCCTTGCCCACCGGCGTCAGCGCGCCCTCATCGGTCCAGACGCCGAAGGTGTAGTCGGAATAGAAGCTGGAGCGTTTGCCGTGTCCGCGCTGGGCGTACATCAGAACGGCGTCAATGACATGCGGATCACGCTTCCATTTGAACCATGGCCCCTTGGGACGCCCCGCCAGATAGGAACTGTCCCAGCGTTTCAGCATCAGCCCCTCCGCCGCCGCGCCGACCGGCGGATCGGCGCGCAATCTGGCCAGTTGGTCCCAATCCGCATACTCAACCTGAGGCGACAGTTGCAGCCGCTCGCCGCCGTGCTGCGCAACCACCGCCGCCAGCCGCGCCCGTCTTTCGGTCAGGGGCAGCGACCGCAAATCCTCGCCGTCCGCGGCCAGCAGGTCGTAGGCCATGACGCCCGCCGGATGCGCCGCCATAAGCTTGGCGTCCACGGTCTTGCGGTTAAGCCGCTGCTGCAGGTCGCCGAAGGGCGCAGGCTGACCTTCGCGCATGACCAGCAGTTCGCCGTCAATCGCCCCCTCGAACGTCAGGGCCTGCATCACATCGGGAAAGGCACCGGAAATCTCGTCGCCCGTGCGTGAATAGAGTTTGGCCACGCCCTGCTCACGCACCGCTTGGACACGGATGCCGTCCCACTTCCACTCAGCGGCGTAGTCGGCGGGCGACAGCTTGGCGAAATCCGCCGCCTCATCCAGCGCCACCGCCAACATGACCGGCCGGAACCGCCCCGGCGCGTCTGGACTGGGCCGCTCCGCCCTGCCCTCCAGCCAGGCGAACAGATCGACATAGGGCGGGTCGATGGCGTGCCAGACCTCCTCTATGTCCGAAACATCGACAGGGGCGAGACTCTGCGTCCGTTCATCTCCATCAGGGTCTGGCGGCGCTGACACAGCATCGGGCCGGATCATGGCCGCCGCTGTCTTGGCCAGACGCGCGGACAGGCCGATGCGCAGGGCGCCCGTCACCAGCTTCAGCAAGGCCCATCGCCCCTTCGGCTCCAGCGCATCCAGCCAGCCTTCGATCAGAGGGCGGACCTCATTGCGGCCTGCGCGCCTCAGCGCATCCACTACCTCCGACAGTTCAGGCTCTCGATTGGGGCGGTGATCGGTCGGCGCGGGCCAGATCAGCGAAACCGTCTCCGCCAGATCGCCGACATAGTCATAGGACCAGCCGAAAAGCACCGGATCGACCCGCGCCTCGACCGCCTTGCGGATCATCGCGGGCTTGGCTGCATCAAAGCCCAGGTCTCCCGTCAACGCCGCCAGCGCCCAGCCGCGATCAGGGTCCGGCGTCGCCCGCAGGTAGTCGCGCACCAGAACCAGCTTGGCGTTGCGCGACGCGGTCAGCGACAGACGATCCAGAAGCTCGGCGAAGGCGCGCATGATGATCCATTCAGGGCGCCGATTCTGGGCGCCGGACGCGTCGCCGTCAAACCACAACGAAAAACACCCCGGAGGTTTCCCTCCGGGGCGTTCAGCGGCCAAACCTGGGTCAGTTGAACAGACCGGCGATCACGGCTGTGACCAGACCCGTTGCAACGACGGCAAGCACCACGTCATTGCCGCTGCGGACATATTGATAGCCGCGCGGCGGGGCGCGCAGGCCGTAGCGGCCATAGTCGTGCACCACATAGTTGCTGGTGCGATAATAGGACGGCATCCGCTGGCCATAGCTCCAGCTGCGGGTGGCATAGCCGCGCGGCGCGACATAACGCGGGGCGTTATAGCGGCGCTGCGCCTGCTGCCAGCGCGCATAGTCCCTTTGATCCTGGCGATAGTCGCGTTGGTCGTGACGCGGGGCGGGACGCTGGTTCTGATGCGGATTGGGGCGATAGTTGCGATGATCCTGGCGCTGCTCATAGCGGTGGTCATTGCGCGACTGTGCCGAGGCTGCACCTGCTGCGCCCAAGGACGTCGTGGCCAGAACAGCGGCCACTGCGGCGGTGAGAAACTTGGTCATGGCGATGTCTCCATCTGCGGCCGAACGATTTCGACTGACCCGCAGAATGGACCCTGGCGTCTGAGGCTCATCTGAACCGTTCTGGTCGGCTCCCGTTCAGGCGCCCACCGCGTTTCGGCCTTAATCAGGCGGCGGCGGAGTGTTCCGTCATCGGGGCCTTGCCGCTGACCACGGCGCGACCGCCCGACGCCCGCCCCATCAGATCGGCCAGGGCGGCGAAATCGATAGGCTTGTTCAGATAGGCGTCGGCGCCAGCCTCCAGCCCCGCCTCATGATCTTCGTTCCGGGCCGAGGCCGACAGGACGACAATAGGCGTCTCTGCATTGGGCCCTGCGCCGTTGCGTATGCTGCGCGTGGCGGTCAGCCCGTCCATGACGGGCATGTTCACATCCATGATGATCAGGTCGAACGGTTGTTCGTTCGCCGCCTCGATGGCCAGAACGCCGTTTTCCGCGGTGGCTGTGATGTGGGATGACGTGCTCATCCACGCCTCCAGAATCATGCGGTTCACGGGGTGATCCTCGACCACCAGAACACGCATGCCCTGGCCCGATCCGGCCTTGTCTTTGGCCTTCTCGACAGGGGCAGGCTTGGCCCACTCCACCACCTCGGCCTCGACGGAAAGGGTGAAGGTCGAGCCTTCGCCCAGTTTTGAGGTCACGGCGATGTCGCCGCCCATGATGTTGGCCATGCGCCGCGCGATGGTCAGGCCCAGCCCCGTGCCGCCGAAACGACGCGTGGACGAGGCATCGACCTGGGTGAAGGGTTGGAACAGGCGCTCCAGATCCGCTGACGAAATTCCGGCGCCGCTGTCGGTGACGGAGAAATCGAACCGCACCCGCTGGGCCGAAATCCGCTCCCCCCGCACCAGATAACGCACCTCGCCGTATTCGGTGAACTTCACCGCATTCGACAGAAGGTTTTGCACCACCTGGCAGACACGCAAGGGATCGCCCCGCACGATGGTGGGCAGTTCGCCTTCCAGAACGGTGACGAAACTCAGCCCCTTGGCCTCAGCCTGCGCCTCGAACGGGCCGGTGATGCGCTTCTGCAAATCCTCCATGACGACATCGACGACCTCGAAATTCATCTTGCCCGCCTCGATCTTGGTCATGTCGAGGATGTCGTTCAGCAGGTTGAGCAGATTGTCGCCCGAGTTGCGGATGATCGACAGATATTCCCGTTGGGTCGTTTCCAGCCGCGTGGCGCTCAACAATTGGGCCGCGCCCAGAACGCCATTCATTGGCGTACGCAACTCGTGTGAGATCACGCCCAGGAAGTTGGACTTGGCGTCATTGGCCGCATTGGCTCGGTCCCGCGCCGCTTCAAGTTCAGCAATCAGGTGAGCCTGATGGGTCTGGAAGGCCAAAATGCGCTCTTCGCGCAGCATGGTCATGGTCACCAGCACGAACAGCCCGGCCGCCGTGAACGGCAGGACACCCAGCATCGACCAGAATTCCGGCGTGCCCCACAGACTCAACAGGATGATGGTCGCCGCCGCGCCATAGGGCGACGATATGATCACCGCCTGTCGTGGCGAACTGCGCAGTTGCGCAAAGACCAGCACATAGCCGGAGATGATCAGCGCAAGGGCCAGCGGCTGGCCAAAGCCGGAAGGAGAGAACCAGGCCATCAACGGGGCTACCGCCCATGCGCCGGTCGTCGCCGTGGCGACCACCGGGAACACCAGGCCCCAGCCCGCGCCATTGTCCACCTGATTGCGCAGGCGATGCTCGACCCAGCCCCGGAACGAACCGGCGCCCAGCGTCAGAATGAACCAAAGAATCGCCTGCCACCAACCGACCGTCGCCAAAAGGCCCAGTGCCCAGGAGGCGATGATCAGATAACGAAGGTATTGGGTCTGCAGAATGGCGGTCAGAGCCTGAGCTGCGTCGCCGACCCGTTGTTCTGCGGGAATCGCTCTTGCGACGCCGTCAGTCTCCACCATCGATCAGCCCCACCTTCTGTTGGTGGTGCAACGCTAGAACGAAGGTTCTAAGACGAAGTGAACAATAGTCGCGCCTGAAACCTGGGGTTTAAGAGGCCTCAGACGGCGTTAAGGCTTTGATTGATAAGGCATGAACCGGCCCAGCCAGTTCAGGGCGCAACAGGGCGTTCACCGTCCGCTGACGTGCAACCCGTGACTGTCCCTCGAAAACCGGCGACACGATCACTAGATTGAAGTGGCTCTCGCCGCCGGGCTTGGCGTCCATGCCTCCTTCATGGTGGTGACCGGCGTGGCGCCAGCTGTCATCTTCAAGCTCCAGCCGTTGCGGCGACAGCGCGGCGGTGAGTTTTTCACGGATAATCGCCGCTACGGGGCCTTCCGACATGATCGTTTCCTTGATGCCGTCTAATTCGGCCCTACACTTCGTGTGATGTCCGCTTCATTTCAATACAAGCCACGCTTCACCGATATCCGCGTGAAGCCGCCCAAGCCCGAGGAAGAGGCCGCCCAGGCTGACGTGCTTCACCTCAAGCCGGGCGAGAAGCCGTGCCAGTGGCCGGACTGCCGCAAGGCGGCTGCCGCCAAGGCGCCGAAATCGCGCGAGCGGTTGAACGACTTCTATGAGTTCTGCCAGGCGCACGCGGGCGAATATAACAAGGGCTGGAACTTCTACGCCGGGATGAGCGAAGGCGAAGTCCGCGCCGCCCAGGAGAACGAAGCCATGACCGGCGGTCGCCCGACATGGGAGATGAAGGCGGGCAAGTTCACGCGTGAAGCCGCCGCCTTCTCGGCCAAGATGGGCACGGCCAACAACACCGGCGCCGGCTCATGGCGGGACAGCTTCGGCCTGTTCGGACGGCGCGGCGATCAGGCCCCGCAGTCCCCGGCCGAAGATCGCCGCGTCGGCAAGCTGGAACGCACGGCTTTGGCCGACCTGGGCCTTGAGCCCGGCGCCGACAAGGAAAAGGTGAAGGCCCAGTACCATGACATGCTGAAGCGTTTTCACCCCGACACCAACGGCGGTGATCGCGGCGCGGAAGCCAAGCTGCAGCGGGTCATCAAGGCCTACAAGACCCTGAAGAAAGCCGGACTGGCCTAGGCCCTGAGTTTCAGGGCTGGCCCATCGCGCCGCCGCTGGACGCCATCATCAGGGGCGCCTGCGGCTGGCTGAAATAGCGATCAATGCCGTCGGCGACGGCCTTCATCATGCGGCGGCGGACGCGTTCGTCGCTCAGGGCGCGTTCGTCCTCGGCATTGGTGATGAAGCCCATCTCCAGCAGAACCGCAGGCACGTCTGGCGCCAGCAGGACGGCCAGACCGGCGTCGCGATGGCTGCGACGCAGCAGCGGGCGGTCGGTGGCCTCCAGATGTGTCAGCAGAACCCGGGCGAACTGGGCCGAGCGATTCTGGGTCGCACGCTGGGTCATGTCCAGCAGGATGCGGTCCACTGACGGATCGCGGCCCGGCAGATGCAGATCGCGGTGCCAGTTATCGCCGCGCGTGAACTCACGCACCGCACGACCCGCGCCCTGCTCGGACAGGGTATAGACGCTGGCGCCGCGGATCGCCGGGTCCGACCCCGCATCGGCGTGCAGAGAGATGAACAGGTCGGCGTTGGCCTGACGCGCGATGGTGACGCGGCGGTTCAGGTCGACATAGCTGTCGTCAGAACGCGTCATGTGCACGCGGTACTTGCCGGTCCGCTCCAACTCGGCCTTCAAAGCCAGGGCGGCGGCCAGAGTGATGGTCTTTTCGCGCACATTGGCGCCCGCGGCGCCAGGGTCGCGTCCGCCGTGGCCGGCGTCGATCACGATCAGAGGCTTTTCTGCGCGGCGAGGTTCCGTCGCACGCGGCGCCGCACGCGTCGGCGTGATCGCGGCGCCGGTCGCCTTGAGGTCGATGACATAACGAAAGTGAGGCACGCCATCGCCAGGCGGCAACAGGAAACGCCGCTCGATCTCGCTGCCGCGCGCCAGCTCCAGTTGGACGCGCGAGCCGCCGCCGTTGGCGTCGACACGGAATGACCGAACCAGGCCCGAACCGCCGCCATCCAGCCCCCGGCCGGTGGCGACGCCCGACAACGCCACAGTGACGCGGCCGTCTGCGCCCGCGTCGATGACACGGCCCTGCGCCGACTTTTCAAGGTCGATTACAACGCGCGTGCGGTCGCCGTCGGCGCCGAACCTTATGCCCAGCACCTCCCCGCTTGAGCCCCACGCAAGACCGCGCGTGGCGAACAGGACGACCGTGCACATGACCACGAAGGCCAGAGCGGTCATCGCCCATTCCTTCGTGCGCCAACGCGCAATGTCTGACAAAAAGCGACCGCTCATCCCGACGACGAACCCACTACACAACTAATCAGCCGCCATATTGATCGGGTCTCGTATTCAGGGGGTTAAGGCGGAAGCCTTTTAATTCATATTTGTCGTGACTATGCTGTGACCGCTCGCGAACCGATCGCGCCTCTTCGCTGTTGTGAAGATCGGCGCGCCCTCCTCGCGGCGCTGACTTTCACCAATCCGAGAACCGCCCCGGCATAGCCGATGGTTCGAAGAGCGGACCATGGACGCGGCCTCTCGTGCCTACACGAGATTGGCGCGCCTGGTTCAGGACCGACGACTTCCATGGGCCCACACGCCTGCACCCCCCAACGGCTTGTTCAAGCCAGCTTCGCCGATCTCGGCGAGGGGATGCTGCGCGCCCTGGCCCCTTCCCCCGTTCGGCGAGCCGCCACGACCCTGCCCAGTTTCCTGGGAGGGCGGGCCTGTGCGCGCCAGAGAGAGACTTTCAATGTCAAAGACAATGCTGATCGATGCGGCGCATCCGGAGGAGACCCGGGTCGCCATCGTGGATGGACGGCAGATTGAGGAATTCGATTTCGAATCCCGTGCGAAGCGCCAACTTCGCGGCAACATCTATCTCGCCAAGGTCACCCGCGTAGAGCCCAGCCTTCAGGCCGCCTTCGTCGAGTACGGCGGCAATCGCCACGGTTTCCTGGCCTTCAACGAAATCCACCCCGACTATTACCAGATCCCTGTCGCCGACCGCGAAGCCATCATGGCCGAAGCGCACGACGATGAGGACGACGACGATCTTGACCGCGATTCCACGGGCGACGACGTCGATCCTGAATCCGCCCTGGCGGATGAGGAGCGCCTGAAGCGCCGCCTGATGCGTCGCTACAAGATCCAGGACGTCATCAAGCGTCGCCAGATCCTGCTGGTGCAGGTCGTCAAGGACGAGCGCGGCGCCAAGGGCGCGGCCCTGACCACCTGGCTGTCGCTGGCGGGCCGCTACTGCGTCCTGATGCCGAACACCGGCAAGGGCGGCGGCATTTCGCGCAAGATCACCAACACCTCCGACCGCCGTCGCCTGAAGAGCGCCGTCGCCGCCCTGGAAGTGCCGCAGGGCATGGGCCTGATCATCCGCACGGCGGGCGCCAAGCGCACCAAGGCCGAGATCAAGCGCGACTATCAATATCTGCTGCGGCTGTGGGAGACGATCCGCGAGACGACCCTCGCCTCCAACGCTCCGTCGATGATCTACGAAGAGGAAAACCTCGTCCGCCGCGCCGTGCGCGACATGTTCGACAAGGACTTTGACGGCATTCAGGTCGAGGGCGTCGAGGGCTTCAAGGAGGCGCGCGACTTCATGCGCGTGCTGATGCCCGCCCAGGCCAAGAAGGTTCACCTGTATCGCGGCTCGCGGCCCCTCTTCGCCGCCAACGGCATTGAAGAGCTGCTGACACAGATTCACCAGCCGGTCGTACCATTGAAGTCGGGCGGCTATCTGGTCATCAACCAGACCGAGGCCCTGGTGGCCATCGACGTCAACTCGGGCCGCGCCACCAAGGAACGCAACGTCGAGCAGACGGCGTTCAAGACCAATATGGAAGCCGCCGTCGAGGCCGCGCGCCAGCTGCGCCTGCGCGACCTTGCGGGTCTGGTCGTCATCGACTTCATCGACATGGATGAGGGCAAGAACAACCGCACCGTCGAGCGCGTGCTGAAGGAGGCCCTGGCCGCCGACCGCGCCCGCATCCAGATGGGCCGCATCTCGCCCTTCGGCCTGATGGAGATCAGCCGCCAGCGCCGCCGCCTGGGCGTTATCGAGGGCGCGACCGAGGCCTGCCCGCACTGCCAGGGCTCGGGCCGCATCCGTTCGGCGGAATCCGCCGCCCTGATGACCCTGCGCGCCGTCGACATCGAGGCCGGCAAGAACGGCGCAGGCGTCGTGGTGCTGAAGGTCTGCACCGCCGTCGGCCTCTATATCCTGAACCACAAGCGCGCCTATCTGCAGGACCTGCTGGAGCGTCGCGGGCTGAACGTCATCGTCCAGATCGACGACAGCCTGGGTCAGGGCGAGCACAATATCGAACGGACCGAGACGAACGAGGACTTCGTCGCGCCCGAGATCGAACTGCCCAACCTGAACGACGACTTCGACGCCTCGCTCTACGAAGACGAGGACGAGGACGGCGACGACGAAGAAATCATCAGCGATGATGACGACGAGGACGAAGACTCGCTGGAACGCGAGGACAGCGACGACGACGAACCCCGTGAACGCGCCGAGCGCGCCGAATCCGGTGGTCGCGGTCGCGGCCGCAACCGTCGCCGCCGCGGCGGTCGTCGTGACGAGGAAACCACGGACGCGCCGGAAGCCCTGACCGTCGAAGACGCCTCTGACGACGAGGAAGACGAGAACGGCCGCCGCCGTCGTCGTGGCCGTCGAGGCGGTCGCCGCGTCCGTGAGGACGGCGAGCGCGACGTCTACACCTGGGTGCGCGGCCGCACGCCGTCGCTGGACGATCCCTATGTCTGGTTCGACCCGCTGAACCCGAGCCGCGCCGAGCCGCGCCAGGAACGCGCCGAACGCCCCGTCGCTGCTGAGGCGGAAGTCGAAGGACTGGATGTCGTCGCCTCGGAAGGTGCGAGCGAAGAAGGCGGTCGTTCGCGCCGTCGTCGCCGTCGCGGGCGTGGTCGCGGCGGAGACGCAGCGCACGAGCAGAAGGTCGAGAACCGCGCCACCAACGAAGGCATGGCGCCGGACGGTTCGCCCGACACGCCGATGGCCGTCATGATCGCGCCGACCGAAGACACGGTTGAGGCCGATACGCCCGCCATCGCGCCTGAG
Source organism: Brevundimonas nasdae (assembly GCF_019395145.1). Lineage (NCBI taxonomy): Bacteria > Pseudomonadati > Pseudomonadota > Alphaproteobacteria > Caulobacterales > Caulobacteraceae > Brevundimonas > Brevundimonas nasdae. Next base: position 729,996 of record NZ_CP080034.1, on the reverse strand, counting down.
CCGCAACGCCGCCGCGTGCGCCGCAAGTCGGCCAGCGCCGAAACCGCAGCCCAGGTCGCCGTCGAGATCGAAGCCAAGGCCGAGCCGGAAACGGCTGCAGAGCCCCACGTCGAACCGCATCCCGACACTGCGATCGAGACGAACGAGGCGCCGGTCGAAGGCACGCCGGTCCAGCTGGACGTCACGCCCCAGACAGCCTTCGCCGTCGAACAGGCGCTGGCTCAGGCTGTTCACGAACCCCAGCCCGCTTTCGTCGATCTGGCGTCTGTCGAAGCCGTGGTCGTCAACGAACCCGTCGTCGCGCCTCAGCCCGAAGTCGATGTTCAGGCCATCATCGCCGAAGATCCGAACCAGATCGTCGCACCTCCCGAAAAGCCCAAGCGGGGGTGGTGGCGCCGCTGATCGGTCACGATTAGACTGTCAGAATGCAGACGGGGGTCGATCGTTACCGGAGTGCGCCATGACGTGGCTTCCTCGATCAGCAACCCGTCTTCTGGCGGCGGCGGCAACGGGCCTGATGGTCCTTGTCGCCGCTGGCCAGGCCTCTGCCCAGAGCATGATCCGCGACACCGAGATCGAGGGAATCATTCGCGGCTGGGCTGATCCGGTCTTCGTGGCCATGGGGCTGAACCCGTCCGACATCGAAGTCCTGCTGGTCAACGACAACGATCTGAACGCCTTTGCGACCCGCGGACGGATCATGGGCGTCAACACCGGCCTGATCCTGCGCACCAAGAACCCCAGCGAACTGCTGGGCGTGATGGCCCACGAAGCGGGCCATATCAAAAACCGCCACACCCTGCGCGACGGCGCCCAGAACGCGGGCAAGCAGCCCATGTTCATGACCATGGCCCTGGGGGCGCTGGCCATCGCCGCAGGCGCGCCGGACGCGGGCGTGGCCCTGCTGGGCTCCAGCCAGTATTTCGGAACCCTGGGCGCCCTGCACTACATGCAGAGCCAGGAGGGCGAAGCCGACCTGACCGGCGCCCGCGCGCTGGAGAGGGCCGGAGAAACCGGCGCAGGCCTTGTGTCCTTCTTCGAGAATTTCCGCTCGCAAGAAGTCTTCTCCGACGCACGCCGCTACCCCTATTTCCGCAGCCACCCCCTGTCATCGCAACGGATCGAATCCATGCGCCGCTTCGTGCAGGAGCAGCCGCACTACAGCCACCGCGACAGCTCCGAACGCATGGCCCAGCACGCCCTGATCCTGGCCAAGATCCATGCCTTCATGGATCCGCCGAACCAGACCCTGCGGTCTTACCCGTCGACAGACACCTCCCTGCCCGGCCGTTATGCACGCGCCATCGCCTGGTATCGCGACGGCCAGACCGACCGCGCCCTGATGGCGGTGGATGAACTGATCGCGGGCGACGAAACCAATCCGTATTTCCAGGAATTGAAGGGTCAGGTCCTGTTTGAGGAAGGCCGCCCGGTCGAGGCCGTCGTGGCCCATCGCGAGGCTGTGCGCCTGGCCCCTGACGCCCCTCTGCTGCGCGTCAACCTGGCCCACGCCCTGATCGAAACCAACGACCCCGCCAATCTGGACGAGGCCATCAGCCAGCTGAAACACGCCACCGTCGCCGAGAAGGACAACACCATGGCCTGGCGCCTGTTGTCCCAGGCCTATGCGTCCAAGGGGATGGAAGGCGAAGCGCGCCTGGCCTCAGCGGAACTCTATTTCGCTGCCGGCGCCGAAAAGGAAGCCGTGCAGTTCGCCCTGCGCGCCCGCAGCATGCTGCAGCCGACCTCTATCGAATGGCGCCGCGCCATGGACATCGTCCTGGCTTCAGGCGCCACGCCCGCCGACATTCAGGATCTGGACCGGCGCGACGCCCTGCGCCGTCCGGCCACCTTGAACTGATCCCCCTTCCTCCGACGACTGACGAGCCTTCATGACCGACGACGCCCCCGCGCCCGAAACCAAAGCCGCCCCCGCATCGAACTGGCTGACTGGCGCGCGCGCTGGCTATCTGGCCCTCGGCGTGTCGGTCGTGGCGCTGGGCCTGGCCGCCGCGCCCTATTTCACCGGCGGCGGCGAGAATGTGCGCGCCTATCTGCTGAAACATCCCGAAGTCCTTCAGGAGGCCAGCCAGGCGCTGCAGGAAAAGGGTGAACAGGCCCGCGTGGACGAAACCAACCAGGCCGCCGCCGCCAACGCCGCCTTGCTGAAGCCCGATCCGCGCGACCCCAGCTTCGGCCCGGCGGACGCCAAGGTGACGGTGATCGAATTCTTCGACTTCCGTTGCCCTGGTTGCAAGGCCGTGGCCCACGACTACCGCGCCCTGATGGCCGCCCACCCCGAGGTCCGCTTCGTCTTCAAGGACTGGCCGATCCTGGACCGGGGCGAGGACGTCACCTCGCAGTACGCCGCCCGCGCCGCCTTGGCCGCGCATCAGCAGGGCAAGTATCTGGAGGTCTATGACGCCCTGATGACCGAGCGGGCGCTGAGCATCGAAGCCATCGACCGCATCCTGGCCGAGCACGGCGTCGACATGACGCGCGCCAAGGCGGCCGTCGCCTCGCCCGAGACGACCCGCCACATCGCCGACATCCATACGACGGCGGCCGCCCTGCGCCTGCAAGGCACCCCCACCTTCCTGGTCAACGGCAAGGCCAGCCCCAGCATCGACCCCGCCGAAGTCGGCAAGATGATCGAGGCGGCGAAACGCTGATCTATTCCTTCTCTGAAGCGTAATTAGGGGGCGGTCATGCCTTGACCGCCCCCTAATCCGTCTCGCTTCACGATCCGCCTTCTCCCGCAAAGGCAGGAAGAGCGCGTCAGATCAATCCCGTCGTGGGTGACGACGGGTCGCCATACACCCGCTTGGGCATCCGGCCCGCCAGATAGGAATCGCGGCCTGCGAGGACCGCGTGCTTCATCGCGCGAGCCATGCGGATGGGGTCTTTCGCTCCGGCGATGGCGGTGTTCATCAGAACGGCGTCGCAGCCCAGCTCCATCGCCAGCGTCGCATCCGACGCCGTGCCCAGACCAGCGTCAACCACCACGGGCACCTTGGTCTGATCAACGATCAGCTTGATGTTCACAGGGTTGAGCAGGCCCAGGCCCGAGCCGATGGGCGCCGCCAGGGGCATGATGGCCGCAGCCCCTGCGTCCTCCAGCTTGCGGCAATAGACGGGGTCATCGGTGCAATAGACCATGACGTCGAACCCATCGGCGACCAGCAGCTTCAGCGACCGCAGCGTCTCTTCCATGTCGGGATACAGCAGGTTCGGGTCCGACAGCACTTCCAGCTTGACCAGGTTCCAGTCGCCTGCCTCTCGCGCCAGACGCAGGGTCCGCACCGCGTCCTCGCCGGTGAAACAGCCTGCTGTATTGGGCAGGTATGTGTACTGATCCGGCTTCACAAAATCGACCAGCATCGGCTGGGTCGGGTCCGACAGGTTCACGCGGCGCATGGCGACGGTCACCATCTCGGCGCCGGCAGCTTCGGCGGCGGCGGCGTTCTGGGCGTAGTCGGCATATTTGCCGGTGCCCACGATCAGGCGCGAGGTGAAGGTGCGGCCCGCGACGGACCAGGTTTCAGTAGCTGTCTCGGTCATGGGTCTGACCTAGTCCCCCAGGCGCGCGAAGCAAAGCGCGGTCACGGGATTTGATGAAATCAGCCGCCGCCGACGAACTGGACCAGTTCGATCCGGTCGCCCTCGGCCACCGTCGTTGTTGCATGAAGGGACTTGGGCACGATTTCCAGATTGCGCTCGACCGCCACCTTGCGCGGGTCCAGCGACAATTCCTCGACCAGCGCCAGAATGGTGGCGGACTGGACCTGGCGCAGTTCGCCATTCAATTGGATCTGGTGCACGGCGTGTCTCCCGACGATGGTCAGCGTCAGCGGGGGACATAGGGCCAAGCGACGCGTTTCGCCAGCCGTTCAGCCGACCTCGAACAGATAGGCGCAGATCACGACGGCGACGGCCGCACCCGCCGCCACGATGGAACGAACGATCAATTTGACGTCTTCGCGCATACTTCCGCGCTCCTCGACGGGCGTCCCGAAAGCGGACGATTGATCAAATCCGTGCGAAATCTGCGCCATCCGCCTTACGTCGGGTAAGGTTCCTGCTGCTAGACCGTTTGACCCACGGCCAGCCTCGGCTAAAAGGCCCCTCTTGTGCTGCGAAAGCGTCCGATTCCGGAATCCATGGCCGAAACGCCTGTCATCCATGTGCTCAACGGCCCCAATCTGAACCTGCTCGGGGTTCGGGAACCGGAAATCTATGGCCGCGACACCCTCGCGGACATCGAGCAGCGCTGCGCGAAAGCGGCTGGTGAGGCGCAGATCGTCTTCCGCCAGAGCAATCACGAGGGCGTGCTGGTCGACTGGATTCAGGAAGCGCGTGAAGGCGCGGACGCCCTGATCATCAATCCGGCGGCCTACAGCCACACCTCGGTCGCGCTGCACGATGCGCTGAAGACGCTGTCGATCCCGGTGATCGAACTGCATCTGTCCAATCCGGCGGCGCGCGAAGCCTTCCGGCATCACTCCTATGTGTCGTCCGCGGCGACCGGCGTCATCGCCGGGTTCGGCGCGCACGGCTATGAACTGGCCGTCCAGGCGGCTCTCACCAAGGTCCGGGAACGCGCCTGAGGGCCGACCCGTTCTCACTGAACACGAAAGACAAGGCGCAATTCCAATGGCCGATGACAAGAAACACGCCGAGATCGACGCGACCCTGGTTCGCCAGTTGGCTGACATCCTCAATGAAACCGACCTGACGGAAGTCGAAGTCGAACGCGGCGACCTGCGCATCCGCGTCGCCCGCGAGATCACCGTGAACGCCGCTCCGGTCCAGTATGCCGCCGCCCCCGCTGCGGTCGCAGCCCCTGCCGCCGCCGCTGCTCCGGTCGCCATGCCTTCGGACCCCGCCACCATCGTCGCCCGCACGGGTGAAGAGGTGAAGTCGCCGATGGTCGGCACCGCCTATCTGCAGGCCTCGCCGGAAGCCCCGGCGTTCGTCCAGCCGGGCGACAAGGTCAAGAAGGGCCAGACCCTGCTGATCGTCGAAGCCATGAAGACGATGAACCCGATCCAGGCCCCGCGCGACGGCGTCGTGGCGGAAATTCTGGTCGGCGACGCCCAGCCGGTCGAATTCGGCGAACCGCTCGTCCTGCTGGAAGCCTAAGGCGCCCTGATGTTCACCAAGGTCCTCATCGCCAACCGCGGCGAGATCGCGCTGCGTATCCACCGCGCGTGCAAGGAGATGGGCATTTCGACCGTCGCCGTGCACTCGGAAGCCGATCGCGGCGCCATGTGGGTGCGTCTGGCGGATGAAAGCGTCTGCATCGGCCCCGCCTCGGCGGCAAAGTCGTATCTGAACATCCCCTCGATCATCGCGGCGGCTGAAATCACCGGCGCCCAGGCGATCCACCCCGGCTACGGCTTCCTGTCCGAGAACGCCCGTTTCGCCGAGATCGTCGAGGCCCACGGCCTGACCTTCATCGGCCCCAAGCCCGAGCACATCCGTGTCATGGGCGACAAGATCAGCGCCAAACAGACCGTCAAGGATGCGGGCATCCCCGTCGTCCCCGGCTCTGACGGCGAGGTCGAGACTGTCGAGGCCGCAATCGAAGCGTCCAAGGCCATCGGCTTCCCCCTGATCGTCAAGGCGGCGGCTGGCGGCGGCGGTCGCGGCATGAAGGTCGCCATGACGCCGGACGATCTGATTGAGGCGGTTCAGACGGCCCAGTCCGAAGCCAAGGCCGCCTTCGGCAACGGCGCCGTCTATATGGAGCGCTATCTCCAGAAGCCGCGCCACATCGAGATCCAGGTCATCGCCGACAGCCACGGCAACGTCGTCCACCTGGGCGAACGCGACTGCTCGCTGCAACGCCGCCACCAGAAGGTGCTGGAGGAGGCCCCCTCGCCCGCATTGTCGGCTGAGGGTCGCAAGAAGATCGGCGAGACGGTCAACAAGGCCATCGCCGCCATCGGCTATCTGGGCGTCGGCACCATCGAGTTCCTGTGGGAGGACGGCGAGTTCTTCTTCATCGAGATGAACACCCGCCTGCAGGTCGAACACCCGGTCACGGAAATGATCACGGGCGTCGATCTGGTGCGTGAACAGGTCCGCATCGCCGCCGGTCTGCCCCTGTCCTTCACCCAGGACGACATCAGCTTCGAAGGCCACGCCATCGAGGTGCGGATCAACGCCGAGAACCCGGAAACCTTCACCCCGTCACCGGGCAAGATTACAGACTTCCACGCGCCGGGCGGTCTGGGCGTGCGTCTGGATAGCGCCATCTACGCCGGCTATTCGATCCCACCCTACTATGACAGCCTGATCGGCAAGCTGATCGTCCACGGCCGCGACCGCGAAGAGGCCATCGCGCGCCTGAAGCGTTCGCTGAACGAGATCGTCATCGGCGGCGTCGACACCACCATTCCCCTGTTCCAGAAGTTGCTGCAGGAGCCGGATATTCTGTCTGGCGACTACGACATCCACTGGCTGGAGAAATGGGCCGCCCGCCAGAAGGGCGAAGCCTGACCGACCCCGATTTCAGCGCCAGCGGGCCTTTCGGCGGCTTCGGCCCCGAGGACCTGCTGGCCTGTTACGCCCGGGGCGTGTTTCCCATGGCCGAGGCGCGTGATGATCCGCGCGTCTTCATCATCGAGCCGGACCAGCGCGGCGTCATTCCGCTGGATGCTTTCCATATTCCCGCGCGCCTGCGCCGCACCGTGCGAAGCGAACCGTTCGAAGTGCGGATCGACACCGCCTTCGAAGCCGTCCTGGACGGGTGCGCCGCAGCCCAGGGGCCGGATCGGGAAGACACCTGGATCAATGCGCCGATCCGCCGCCTCTACGCCGCCCTGTTCGCCATGGGCCACGTCCATTCCATCGAATGTTGGAAGGATGAGCGGCTGGTTGGCGGCCTGTACGGCGTCTCGCTGGGCGGCGCCTTCTTCGGCGAGAGCATGTTCAGCCGCGAACGGGACGCCTCAAAAGTGGCTTTGGTCCATCTGGTCGCGCGCCTGCGCAAAGGCGGCTGGACGCTGCTGGACGCCCAGTTCCTGACCGAGCATCTAAGCCAGTTCGGCGCCGTCGAAACCCCGCAGGCGACCTATCTGCGACGCCTGAAACCCGCGTTGATGGTTGTGCCGGATCAGGCCGCACTGCTCGGACAAATGAATGGCACTGAAGCCGTCGCGCTGGCGACAGCCTAGTTTTTGCAGCCCACGACCCAGGCGTCATAGTTGACGTTCTGAAGCCCGCTGACCGCAGGCGACGAGGCGAACATCCAGCCACGGAAGATCTGGCGGGGTTCGGCGCCCTGAGTGGAGCCGCGCGGCTGCACCGACACGTCCACATAGGCGATGGAGTCTTCGGTCAGTTCGTCCGGGGTCGAAACCTCGCAGGCGCGGACGTTGAAGATGAGGTTCTGGTTGAAGCGCACGGGACGGCCGCCGACCTCGACCTCGAACTTCATGCTTTCTGCCGTCGTCTTGTCGATGGCCTGGATGACCGCGAACTTGCGGCGCTGGCGCCGGGCGGGCGTGGCCGGTTGTTCGATAGCCTTTTCAACCGGCGCGGCGACGACCTCGTCCGCCACCTTCTCCACCGCCTCGTCTTCAGCGATGATGATTGCGGGCGGCGGGGTCACCGCGACCGGGCTTTTGGGCGCAGGCGCACCGGACGGCGCCGTTTCCGTAGGCACGACGGTCGGCGCCTGGGCCGGGGTCTTCCTGAGAATGTCGCCGATGGGGTCGGACTGAACCGGCCGCGCATCCCGTGGGGCGTCCTGAAGCACGCTGGCCGTCACTGCGCCAGCGCTCAACACGCCGACGACGGCCGCCGCGCCCATCAGGAGGCGGTTCGTTTTCACTCAGGCGTCCAGGCTTGATAGTCGCCGGTCGCAGCGGGTCGCTTGGCGTCATTGGCCAGCGAGCCGGGCGGACGCCAGGCCAGCGGGGTGCCGCTGAGGTTCGGCAGGTGATCCTTTTCCCACGACCGACGCGGCAACGGCTCTTCCGTCGGCGGCAGGTCGAAGGTGTAGTGCAGCCAGCCGTGCCAGTCCGCAGACACCTTGGAGGCCTCGGCATAGCCGTCATAAATGACCCAGCGGCGCTTGCGTCCGTCATAGCTGACGTTGTCGCGGCTCTCGTAATAGCGATTGCCGTTCTCGTCCGCGCCGACATAGCGGCCACGCTTGGCGATGGTGAAACGGGTGCCGATCGTGGCGCCCTCCCACCAACCGAAAATCTTGCTCAACACGTCTTAGAAATCCAGGTCATGCAGCCGCGGCGGGAGGTCCGGCGGCTGGGAGGGATCATAGAAACCTGCGCCCCCTTCGTCCAGAGTTCAGGTCGACTTCCGACGACGCCGTTCCAATCGATATCTTGTGGGCAACATGAGCTGCGACCACCAGATATATTGGCAACGCCCCATGACACGCCGTAATCTGAGTGAAGGCTTTCGGGAGACCTCGCCCAATGCGCTTTCAAACCGACCTCACTGTCCTCGCAGACCGAGTCGCGATGGAGACGCGCGAGGTCGAACGGGCCGCAGCGATTGAGACTGTTCTCGCTCCCTCCGGCTGGTCGGACGCCCAGATCGAGGCCTGGCTGGATTGGGCTGACGGTGACGAAGAAACGGGCGACTGGCTGAATGGCTCTGTTGAGGCCTGGATCGCGCCTTTGGTTCAGACGGGGTTGTCGGAAGGCGTCTTCACCAATGCCGCCGAGGCACAGGCGTTCGCCGAGGAGTTGTCCGCCTCCATTCGCCTGGGGCTGGCGTCGCCTGCGTCCAGCGCCCCGAGCGCCGCAGAGATCATCGATCTGTCCGATCCCAGCGCCCCCGCACGACTGGCGGACCATCGCGCGCGCCGCACCAGCGCCAGACTGGGAGCGCAGGCGGCGGAAGCCTTGTCCGACGCTCTATGCGCCGTCGCCGACGCGGTGGACCGCTGCGAGGGGCCGCATGGCGACTGCGCCAACCCGGCGCGTAATCCGGCCCTCGCCCGCGCCGGGGCCGCCGCGCGTCGATGCGGCGCCAGCGACGCCGACATTCTGCGCGCCGCCGATGGCGAGCGGCCGTCCGCCTTTACGGCTGCAACGCCGAACACCGCCCCCTTGGCCGCGCTTGCCGACCGGACCCAGATCGCGGCCGGAGCACCAGAAGCCCTTCTGGCGGCCCAGACCATGCTGGATGGCGGCCTGATCCTGACATTCGATCCGCGTGACGCCGAAGCCCTGATCGGGCAGAGCATCGGACGGGCGGTGCTGAACCTGGGCGCCGTCGAAGCATTGGGAGGCGACACGCCTGCCCTGCTGTCGCATCTGGCACGACTTTGGACAGTGGCGCTCGATCTGCAGACCGCGACGCCACGTTCGATTGCGTTGGGCCTGGAAGGCCTGCTGGCAGCATCCGCATCCGAGCCCGACTTAGCGACGCACGCGAAGGCTCTGGCCGCCATCGTCGCCGCCAGCGCGGCAGAAGCCTCGGTCGAACTGGCCGCCGTGCGTGGCGCGACGCCCGATTGGGACAGCCTCAAGGGCGAGGTTTCAGACGCCCGGACCGCCTCCCAGCCCCGCCGCCATGCCGCCATCGGCCTGTTTGTCGACGACGCCACCGCCCGACTGCGCCTGGGCCTTGGCGCCATAAAACCTGTTGACGTCTTCCAGACCGCTGACGGCGAGATCGGCAGGCGCCTGAACCCGGCGCTGGCCCAGATCATCAAGCGCGAGAGCGGCGACGTGGAGTCTGCGGAACGCCATCTGTTCGGCCGCCGCACCCTGGCGGAAGCGCCGGGCGTCGATCACGCAGCCCTGCGCGCGCTCGGCTTCACCGACATTGAACTGGCCGCCATCGAACAGGGTCTGGCCTGGGCTGACGGGTTCGAAACCGTCTTCGCCGCGCCCGTTCTAGATCCCGGCTTCATCCGCGACGTGCTGGGCATGGAGGATGGCGAAGGCCCGCTGTTGAACCTGCTGGGCATATCTGAAGAAGCAGAGGCCGAAGCTGCACGCTGGGTCTTCGGTCATGGCGATCTGGCGGGCTGGGCCGACGCCCCTCAAGCCATTGCCGGACTGCTGGCCGATCCCGCCCATGCAGAAGCGGAGTTGCGGCGCGCAATCGCCTCGCTCAGCGACACACCGGATGTCACCGCCGAAACCATCGAGTGGCGCGCGACAGCGGCTCAGGCCGCCCGTTTGATCAGTCAGGCGGCAATGGAAGGCCGCCGCGCCATTCGCCTGCAACGCGCCATCCCGCCGGTCGGGCCGCTGCTGGACCTGCCAAATCTCGACGCACCGGTCCGCGCCGAAGCCCCCCGCCCAGCGCCACAACCGACGCCCGAACGGATCGTGGAGCGCGTGGTCGAGCGTCAGCGGGCGCGCCGCAAACTGCCCGACCGCCGCAAGGGCTATATCCAGAAGGCCGCTGTCGGCGGGCACAAGGTCTATATCCACACCGGCGAATACGAAGACGGGGAACTGGGCGAGATCTTCATCGACATGCACAAGGAAGGCGCCGCCTTCCGCAGCCTGATGAACAATTTCGCCATCGCCATCTCGATAGGCCTGCAATACGGCGTGCCGCTGGATGAGTTCGTGGATGCGTTTGTCTTCACCCGGTTCGAGCCGGCGGGGCGGGTCACGGGCAATGACTCGATCAAGTCCGCCACCTCGATCCTGGACTATATCTTCCGCGAACTCGGCGTCTCCTATCTGGACCGGGGCGAACTGGCGAATGCCGAACCCGAAGCGCTGAACGCCGATGGTCTGGGCGAAGCCCCGCCGCAGGGCGAGGCGGTTCCCGCCGCCCGTTTCATCTCCAAGGGGTTCGCGCGCGGCTCGGCGCCGGACAATCTGGTCGTGCTGCCGTTTGGCAAGAAGGCTGATCCTGAAGCTAGAACAGCCGCCAACACCGAGGCCGTCGCCTGCCCTTCGTGCGGTGATTTCAGCCTGCAGCAACGCGGCGCGGCCTGGGTCTGCGACACCTGCGGAGCGGCGCCTGCGCTCAAGGGCGGCGATCAGGGGTAAATTAAGGGATTTGGCCTAGGCTTTGCTGGAAGACGATCAAACGTCGGAGCCCGGTCCATGAAGAATACAATCCGTCTCGGCCTGATCGCCGCCGCTCTGCTGGCGGCAGCCACGCCCGCCCTCGCCCAGAATGCGGGCCAGATCGCCAGCGTGCGGCGCGGCGCATCCTGTGCAGGCTGCAACCTGTTCCAGGGTGATTTCTCGGGTCTGGAGGTGCGCGGCCTGAACCTGTCGGGCGCGCGTCTGCGTCAGGCGGACCTCAGCCTCAGCGTCATGAACCGCACGCGCTTCTCGAACGCCGATCTGCGTGATGTGGAGGCCTATGGCGCGGTGCTTTCCAGTTCGAACTTTTCCGGCGCCAACCTGACCAACGCCAGCTTTGTCGGCGCCTATCTGCAAGGCGCCAACTTCTCAGGCGCGACCCTGGCCGGGACCAATCTGTCCGGCGCACAACTGAACCGCGCGACCGGCCTGACGCAGAGCCAGTTGAACCGCGCCTGCGGCGACGGCTCCACAATCCTGCCCGGCGGCCTGCGCATTCCCGCCTGCTGAAAGCCTGAGACCTGTCCGCGTTTTAACGAAGTTACCTCGATTTAAGTAGGTGCGCCGGGGGTTTCGGGGCATTCAGTGGCTTGTGAAACAGATCGCTCGACATCTTCGGACTGGCTCCGCATTCGCCCTTCTGGCCATCGGCGGCGTGCTCCTCGCCTCGCCAGCGGTGGCTGAAGTTTCGGTGACTATTCAGGACCGTGACGTGGCCCGCTCGGTGTCGCTGGGCGGTTCATGCAACCGCTGCGAACTGTCTGGCCGCAACCTGTCCGGGGCCGCCTTCACCGGCGCCAGCTTCATGAACGCGACCCTGGTAGGCGCAAATCTGCGCGGCGCGGAAATGGTCGGCTCCAACTTCACCGGCAGCGATTTCAGCCGGGCCAATCTGTCAGGCGTGCAGATTGTCGGCGCCAACTTCACCTCAACCAACTTCACCCGCGCTGTGCTGACAGGGGCCGAGGCGCAGGGGTCATCCTTTGTGCGGGCGAACATGACCCAAGCCGATCTGACCGGCGGCGAAATGCACGGCGTGAACTTCAGTAACGCCACCCTGATGAACACCAAGTTTGTCGGCGCGGAGTTGTTCGGCGCGACACTGGCCAATGTCACGGCCACGGGTGCGGATTTCAGCGGCGCGGAAGTGAACGCGGCGAACCTGAGAGGCGGCGATTTCAGCAACGCCCGTTTCGTCTCGGCGACCCTGGACGGCGCGCGCCTGTCAGATGGACGTTTCGCCAGAGCCGACTTCACAGACGCCTCAATGCGGCGCGCGGACATTCGCGGTGCCGACCTGTCGGAAGCGCGCGGCCTGACACAGGATCAGGTCGGAGAGGCCTGCGGCGACGAGACCACACGCCTGCCCGGCCGACTGACGGCCATGGCCTGCCGGGGATCGGTGCGGGTGATCCGGTCGTCAACGCCGCCGACGCCGCCAACGCCCCCCACTCCGCCTCGGCGCTGATTCCGAACAATAAAAAGGGGACGCCGAGGCGTCCCCTTTATCATTTCCGGACGCGACCGCTGATCAGACCTTGATCGGCGGGGCGGTGCGGATGTGCAGTTCTTTCAGTTGCTTGTCCGCGACCGGCGACGGCGCGCTCATCAACAGGTCTTCGCCCTGCTGGTTCAACGGGAAGGCGATGACTTCGCGGATGGCCGTCTGGTTGGCCAGCAGCATGACGATGCGGTCGATGCCGGGGGCCAGACCGCCGTGCGGCGGCGCGCCATAGCGGAAGGCGTTCAACATGCCGCCGAACTGTTCTTCGACCACCGAGGCGTCGTAGCCCGCGATGTCGAAGGCCTTCAGCATGATCTCGGCCTTGTGGTTCCGGATCGCGCCCGAGCACAGCTCATAGCCATTGCAGACGATGTCGTACTGATAGGCGCGGATGGTCAGAGGATCCTGCGTCTCCAGAGCCTCCAGACCGCCCTGCGGCATCGAGAACGGGTTGTGGCTGAAGTCGACCTTCTTCTCTTCTTCCGACCATTCGAACATCGGGAAGTCGACGATCCAGCAGAACTTGAACTGGTCCTCGTCGACCAGCTTCAGCTCCGTGCCGACGCGGGTGCGGGCCAGGCCTGCAAACTTGGCAAAGACCGACGGCAGACCCGCCGTGAAGAAGGCGGCGTCGCCCTTGCCCAGACCCAGAGAGGCCATCAGGGCCTCGGTCGGCTCCTGGCCCAGGTTCTTGGCGATGGGGCCGCCCCAGGCGCCCTGGTCGTCGGACCAGAAGATATAGCCCAGACCCGGCTGGCCCTCGCCCTGCGCCCACGAGTTCATCCGGTCGCAGAAGGCGCGCGAACCGCCGGTCGGCGCCGGAATGGCCCAGACGGCGTTCTTTTCATCGGCGTCCAGGATCTTGGCGAAGAGACCGAAGCCGCCGCCGCGGAAGTGGTCGGACACCACCTGCATCTTGATCGGGTTGCGCAGGTCCGGCTTGTCCGAACCGTACCAGGCCATCGACTGGGCATAGGTCAGACGCTCGAAGCCCTTGTGCTCCAGCGTCTCGCCGAAATCGTTGGTGAAGGTGTGGGCTCCGTCGATCGGCGAGACCGGCTTGCCGTCGCTGAACTCTTCGAACACGCCGTGCATGACGGGTTCGATGGCGGCGAAGACGTCTTCCTGGGTGACGAAGCTCATCTCCACGTCGAGCTGGTAGAATTCCAGCGAACGGTCGGCGCGCAGGTCTTCGTCGCGGAAGCAGGGCGCGATCTGGAAATAACGGTCAAAGCCAGAGACCATCAGCAGTTGCTTGAACTGCTGAGGCGCCTGCGGCAGCGCATAGAATTTCTCGGGGTGCAGACGCGACGGCACCAGGAAGTCACGCGCGCCTTCCGGCGACGAAGCCGTCAGGATCGGGGTTTGGTATTCTAGGAAGCCCTGGCCGAACATGCGGTTGCGGATCGATTGGATCACCTTGGACCGCAGCACGATGTTCTTGTGCAGCGTCTCACGGCGCAGATCCAGGAAGCGGTTTTTCAGGCGGATTTCTTCCGGATATTCCGGCTCGCCAAAGACCGGCAGCGGCAGCTCTGCGGCTTCCGACAGGACCTCGACCGACTTGACGCGAACTTCGATCTCGCCGGTCGGCAGGTTGGCGTTGACGGTGCCGTCCTCACGCCCGACGACCTCGCCGTCGATCTTGATGACGCTTTCGGCGCGCAGGCGTTCGACCGCCGCAAAGCCCGGCGTCTCCGGATGCAGGACCAGTTGCGTCAGGCCGTAGTGGTCGCGCAGGTCGATGAACAGCAGGCCGCCGTGGTCGCGCTTGCGGTGAACCCAGCCCGACAGCCGGACATTCGAGCCTGCATCCGTCGACCGGAGGGCGCCGCAGTTATGGGAGCGATAGGCGTGCATGAGAATCGTCTGGACTGGGCCGCGCGCGCGGCGAAAATCGGAAGCGGCGTAGGGCGCACCATCCCCCCTGAAAGTCAAGGTTTGAGGCTTGCCAAGGCGCTCCAGGCACGTCACCTGAGAGCATACATTGCACCCCAGGTTGAAAATGTCGCCTCGCACTCTGGTTCCAATCGTCCTAGCCGTCGTCCTTCTGACGCTCGGCAGCGTCTTCTCCACCGCCCGGGGTCAGGTCCCATCCGAGCTGACAGGCCGTTGGATTTGGTCTGTCGAGGGCAGGCCCACCTTCATACTGGACGTCGATGAAACCGTGGCGAGCGGCGCCATCCTGACCCGACCGGAGCAGGTCACCCTGATGCGCGACGGCACGGTCGGCGACGTTCAAGGCCCCGTATCCGCCCAACCGCTTGAGTTGACGGTCGAAGCCTCCAACCGGTTGAAACTGGTGCGGCGCTCGGACGGGCGCATCTATTATCTGCGCCTCAAGGCGCCAGGCTCGGCCCTGATGACGCTGGGCGACGCGCCCATTCCCCCACTGGTCCTATACCGGCCATATGATCCCGATGTCGTGGTCGCCGACTGGGGCGGCGACCGTTCCTATGACCGCATGGTCCTGCCGCAAGATCAGATCGAACCGAACCCGGAGCTTGCGGCCCTGTTCAACGCCGACCAAGCCGTTCGCCAGAACGCGATGACCCTGGGTTCGGACGTGGCGCAACAGGACCGTCAACGACGTGAGCGGGTGCGTGAACTCATAAGCGCCGGCGAAGTTCGCAGCGGGCGCGACTACTATCACGCCGCCTTCATCTTCCAGCATGGCGACAATCCGGACGACTATCTGCTGGCCCATGCGCTGGCCGTGACGGCGGTCGCCTTGAATGAAACCCAGGCGTCGTGGATCGCCGCCGCAACGCTGGATCGCTATCTGCAGAACATCGGCCGCCCCCAGATCTACGGAACACAGTTCCAGATTCCTCATGACGGCGGCGACGTGACCCAAGGCGCCTATGACCGTGATCTCATTTCGGACAGCGTCCGCGCCGCCGCTGGCGTGCCCTCGCTTGCCGAGCAGGACGCGCAGGCCGAATCCTATAGAAGACAGCGCGACACCCGCCCCTCGACCGGCCAGTAAGGACTCAAGCCATGTTCGTCGTCACCCTCACCTACACCAAGCCGATTGAAGCGATCGAGGCCAAGACGGTCGAACACCGCGCCTGGCTGGACCAGCATGTCGCCAGCGGTCTGGTGATTGCGGCCGGCCCGATGGTTCCACGCACCGGCGGCATCCTGATCGTGCGCAGCGGCGGCACGAAGGAAGAGCTGATCGCCCTGCTGAAAGACGACCCGTTCCAGGTCGCCGACCTGGCCACCTACACTGTGACCGAGTTCAATGCGGGCAAGTTGAACCCCGCCCTGGCCCCATTCGCCTGATTTCATCCACAAAACGGCCCTTTCCCTCCCCAAGACCAACAGGGTGGGGCCGGAGCAGTCGGCGGCCGCGTCTGCTATGACAGTCACATGACTGCGCAGAGCGCCCCGCCCCCATCCGCTGAAGAACAGCTGCGGCTGCCGTTGGAACGACACGGCGAAGCCGAGGCGTTTGTCGTGTCTGACAGCAATGCGGACGCAGCCGGCGTTCTGGCGCGCTGGCCGGACGGCGTCGGTTCGGTGCTGTCGCTTTATGGCCCGCCGGGATCAGGCAAGAGCCGGCTCGCCGCCGAATGGGCGGAACGGGTCGGCGCCATGCCCCTGCACGGCGCAGAAGCCGCCCTGATTGATCCGCTGGAATTGGAGGGCCGCCCCGTTCTGCTGGATCGCGCGCCGGACGCCGACGACGAGAGCCTGTTTCACCTGATCAATCTGGCAAATGCGGGGGGCGGCGCCCTGTTGCTGGTGTCGCGCGACGCGCCGCGTAGCTGGACCGTCGCCCTGCCCGACCTGCGTTCCAGACTGGACGCCCTGCGCACCGTCGCCGTCGAAGCGCCGGACGATGTGGTTCTGTCCGTAATCCTGCGCGCGCGCTTCGCCGAACGCAGCATCGCGCCCGCCGATGAGGTGATTGACTATCTGGTGCGTCGCCTCGATCGCTCTGCAGAATCGGCGGCGACGGTGGTGGAGCGGCTGGACGCTTTACACCGCCCGGTCACGCGCGTTCTGGCGCGCCAGGTGCTGGACGAGATGCAAAAGCCTGAGAGCGTCGACGACGCTGATTGACGCGTCTGTTCCACATTCTGAGAAGAACCAGTTTTCGACACAATCGACCCGAAAATATTGAACGTAAGGCGAAGACGTGACGTTGGGCTGCTGGAGCGGGATAGGCTCCGGATAGGGAAACGTCTAAAATGCGCGTTCAGATTGCTCTGATCTCCGCCGTCGCTTTGCTGGCGGCATGTTCCAACCCTGACAACAAGACCAAGACGGAAGGCGACGGCGCTGCTGCGCCTGCAGCCCCGGCTGCGGCGACCATGCCTGCGCCCAAGCCCGGTCTGTGGCAGCAGACGATTTCGGGCGGCGCCATGCCCGCCCCGACGACCGTCAAGATGTGCGTCGGCCCGACGGTGGAAGGCGAAAATCCCTTCAGCGCCCCGCAACCCGGCGTGGCGTGCAGCGAGAACAGCGTCAAGGCCGCACCAGGCGGCGCCGAGTTCCACTCGGTCTGCAATGCGCAAGGCATGACCGTCACCTCGGACGGCAAGGTCTCCGGCAATATGGATTCCGCCTACAAGATCGACATCACGACCAAGACCGCCGGTCCTAATGTTCCGCCGCAGATGGCCGAGATGAAGATGACCATCGACGCCACGCGTCTGGGCGACTGCCCGGCGGGCACGGCGCCCGGCGCCGTCGTCCAGTAAGCCTGCTGAAAAGGGACGGTCGAAAGGCCGTCCCGACTTTCCGCCTAACGCTGCTGTCGGCGTCTCCAGCGGCGCAATAGACGATAGGGGCTGGGTTGGCCCAGCAGATCCCACACAAAGGCGAGTATCAACAAGGCGACGATGAGGGCCGCAAGCGCGAGCATGATTTAATCCTGAACAGGTCGCCTTGGGGAGAAGGCTGCGCAAGATAGCGCCGATATCTTACGCTGCGCCATCATGAAAATGCCTGCGGCGACTTGCGACTGTCATAGTCGCGCGCGACAACCACGACATGACTGACGCAGCGATCCATGACGCCACCCGTGGCGAGGAAGTCCCCGCCTCGCGCGCCCCGCAACTGGCGCTGAATGAAGAGCTGATCAACTCGCCCACGCGGTTCTTCAACCGCGAAACTTCCTGGCTGGCGTTCAATGAGCGTGTGCTGGAAGAAGCGGCGAACCCGAACCACCCCCTGCTGGAGCGCCTGCGCTTCCTGTCGATCTCGGCCAATAATCTGGACGAGTTCTTCATGACCCGGGTTGCGGGCCTGAAAGGGCAGTTGCGCGAGCGCGTGCGGGTTCTGTCCGCCGACGGCCTGACGCCTGCAGAACAGCTGGAGCAAATCAATGTCGCGGCCGGCGAGCTGATGGCCGAACAGCAGGTCCGCTGGCGTCAGCTGAAGAAGGAGCTGATCGGCGCCGGGATCGAGGTCGTCGATCGCCACCAGATCACCAAGACCGAGCGCGATCGGCTGGAGCCCGAGTTCCTGAACCAGTTGTTCGCGGTTCTGACGCCTCTGGCCATCGACCCGGCGCACCCTTTCCCCTTCCTGCCCAATCTAGGTTTCTCGCTGGCGCTGAAGCTGAAGCGCAAGGGCGAGGCCAAGACCTTCTACGCGCTGGTGCCGGTGCCGACCCAGGTGCGCCGCTTCTGGGAATTGCCGACCGACGGCCGCTCCACGCCGGGCCGCAAGCGGTTCATCACGCTGGAAAACGTGCTGCTGCTGTTCATCGATCACCTGTTCCCGGGCTGCGAGGTTCTGGAAAAGGGTGTGCTGCGCCTGATCCGCGACAGCGATATCGAGATCGAGGAAGAGGCCGAGGACCTGGTTCTGGAGTTCGAAGAGGCGTTGAAACAGCGGCGTCTCGGATCGGTCGTGCGCGTCAAGATCGAGGCCTCCATGCCGGGCGATCTTCGCGACTTCATCGTCGGCGAACTGGAGGCCGCGCCGCAGGACGTGGTTCTGGTCGATGGGATGCTGGGTCTGGCGCAGCTGTCGGACCTGATCCCCGCCGGACACCCGGACCTGAAGTTCAAGGCTTATGAGCCGCGCTATCCTGAGCGGGTGCGCGACTTCGGCGGCGACATCTTCGCGGCGGTCCGTGAAAAGGACATGCTGATCCACCACCCGTTCGAAAGCTTCGACGTGGTTGTGCAGTTCCTGCGTCAAGCCGCCCGCGATCCGAACGTGCTGGCCATCAAACAGACCCTGTATCGGACATCGAAAGACAGCCCCATCGTCGCCGCCCTGATCGAAGCGGCCGAGAACGGCAAGAACGTCACCGCCCTGGTCGAACTGAAGGCGCGGTTCGACGAAGAAGCCAATCTGCGGTGGGCACGGGCGATGGAGCGGGCGGGCGTCCACGTCGTCTTCGGCTTCGTGGAGTACAAGACCCACGCCAAGCTGAGCGTGGTGGTGCGACGCGAGGGCGAGGGTCTTCGCACCTATTGCCACTTCGGCACCGGCAACTACCACCCGGTCACGGCCAAGATTTACACCGACCTGTCGCTGTTCAGCTGCGACCCTGTTCTGAGCCGCGACGCCAGCCGGGTGTTCAACTACATCACCGGCTACGCCACGCCGGACGAACTGGAGGCGCTGGTCGTCTCACCGCTGAACATGAAATCCACCCTGATCGAACTGATCGGCAAGGAGATGTCGGCAGCGGCGATGGGCAAGCCCGCCGCCATCTGGGTCAAGCTGAACTCGCTGGTTGACCCCGAAATCATCGACGCCCTGTACCGCGCCAGCCAATGGGGCGTGCGGATCGACCTGGTGGTGCGCGGCATCTGCTGTCTGCGGCCCGGCGTTACGGGGCTTTCGGAGAACATCCGGGTCAAGTCGATCGTCGGCCGGTTCCTGGAGCATAGCCGGATCGTCTGTTTCGCCAACGGCAAGGACCTGCCGCACGACAAGGCCAAGGTATTCATCTCGTCCGCCGACTGGATGACGCGTAATCTGGACCGTCGGGTCGAGGTGATGACGCCCATCCGCAACGCCACCGTCCATGATCAGGTTCTGGACCAGATCATGGTCGCCAATCTGAAGGACGACGCACAAAGCTGGGTTCTGGACGCCGAGGGCCGCTACACCCGTGTGCAACCCGCCGATCCTGAGCGCCCCTTCTCGGCGCACAAGTATTTCATGACCAATCCCAGCCTGTCGGGCCGCGGCCGCAAGGTGAAGACCCTGCCTTCGGTGCTTCGCTATGAGCGCCCGGGCCGCTGATGCCGGATATCGAACTTCCAGGCCGTGAGATCGCGGCCATCGACATCGGCTCCAACTCTGTTCGTCTGGTGCTGTACCGGCTGGAAGGCCGGGCGATCTGGACCGTATTCAACGAGAAGGTTCTGGCCGGTCTGGGCCGCGACCTGCCGACCACGGGCAAGCTGTCGCGCGAAGGCGTGAGCATGGCGATGACGGCCCTGCGCCGCTTCGCCGCCGTGCTGGAGGGCGTGCGTCCCCACACCACCCTGATCGCCGCCACCGCCGCCGTGCGAGAGGCCAAGGACGGCCCAGACTTCTGTCGGCGCGTAGCCGAGGAGACCGGCCTGGTCATCCGCGTGCTATCCGGCGAGGAAGAGGCCAAATACGCCGCCATGGGGGTTCTGGCCGGGGCGCCCAGCGCGCACGGCGTCTCGGCCGACATGGGCGGGACCAGTCTGGAACTGACGCACCTGAACGGCCACGGCGTCGAACATGGCATGACCCTGCCGCTGGGGCCGTTCGCCCTGGCCGAGGGCAAGGGTTTCGACGCCGCACGCATCAAGACCCGGATCGACGAACGACTTAGGCCGGTCGCCGGCCAGTTCCGCTCGGATCGACTCTACGCCGTCGGCGGCGCCTGGCGCACCCTGGCCCAGGTGCAGATGTCGCTGAAATCCTATCCGCTGAAAGTCGTGCATCAGTACGAAATGTCGGCGGAAGACGCCCTGGAGACAGCGCGGCTGGTCGCGCAACAATCGGCGGCGGGTCTGGCGAAACTGCCCGGCGTCTCCAAGAAACGCGCCGAGACCCTGCCCTACGCCGGTCTGGTGCTGGAGGGGCTGATCAACAATCTGGGCCTGAAGACCATCGAGATGTCCGCCTGGGGCGTTCGTGAAGGTTTGTTGTTCGAGACCCTGGATGAGACCGTGCGGACGGCGGACCCGTTGCTGGCAGGCTGTGCGGCGCTTGGCGGGCGTCAGGGCATCGACCCCGCGCTGCCCGGCGCCCTGACCCGCTGGATCGCCGATATCGTCGCCGCTCTGCCCACAGCCTTCGGCGAGACGCGCGACGATGTGCTGACGCGCGCCGCCTGCCGTCTGGCCGATCTGGGGGCCCGGCTGCATCCCGATCACAGGTTGGAGCTGGTGTTCGACCAGGTTCTGCGTGCGCCCGTCGCGGGCATCAGCCACTCTGAACGCGCCTTTCTGGCCAGTGTGATGAACGCCCGCTATGGCGGCGGATCCGCCACGCCCCAGCCCGATGCGGTCAATCGTCTGCTGAGCGATGACGCCCGACGCCGCGCACGGGCGCTGGGTCTGGCGATCCGGCTGGCCTGCGATCTGTCGGGCCGTTCCGCCCAGCTGCTGAACAGTGCGGCGGCGCGCGTGAAGGGCGGCGACCTGCGCCTGACGGCGGAACACGGCTATGATGACGTGCTGCTGGGCGAACAGACGAAGAAGCGCGCCAAGGCCCTGGCCGAGGCCATGGGACTGGGTCTGTCGATCTAGACAGACCCGCAGACAAGGATCAGCCTGTCTCGGACAACAGGGAGGCGATCATGCCCGTGACCGGAATCGGCGGCTTCTTTTTTCGCACGCAGGACCCGCAGGCCCTTGCCGCCTGGTATCTGAAACATCTGGGCGTCGGCGCGCCCGAAGGTCAATTCCTGTGGGACCAGCAGGCGGGCCCCACCGTCTTTTCGCCCTTCCCGCAGACCACCGACTATTTCGCAGCCGAGAAGGGCTGGATGCTGAACCTGCGCGTCGAAGGTCTGGACGACCTGCTGACCGCGCTTAGAGCCGCTGGAATAGAGGTCATCACCAAGGACGAATGGGACGCCACGCCCGAAATCGGTCGTTTCGCCCGCATCCATGACCCGGAAGGCAACCCCATCGAACTGTGGCAGCCGCCCCGCGAAAACTAGCCTTCGATTTCCACGACCTCGACGCGCGATCCGCTGAGGACCAGGGCGATTTCGCCGCGCTTCAGCTTCAAGGCGTCCTCACCGAACAACTGACGGCGCCAGCCCTTCATGGCCTCGACATCGGCGTCGTCGCTGATGGCGATCTTCTCCAGATCGGCCGATGTGGCGATCAACTTGGAGGCCACGCCCGCATTGTCGCTCTTGGCCTTCAACAACACCTTCAGCAGTTCCACCACCGACGGCGGCGCGGGCTGACGGTGGGCCGGGCGCTCCATTTCCGGGGCATGCGCCTCAGGATCAGCCAGGACACGCTTCAGCTCTTCGGCCAGCTCCAGGCCCAGGCGCGATCCGCCAAAACCCTTCGGCACCGAACGCAGACGGTTGAAGGCCTCGGTGTCGGTCGGCGTCTGCTGGGCGATCTCGTCGATGCCCTCGTCCTTGAGGATGCGGCCGCGCGGTTGGTCACGCTCCTGTGCAGCGCGTTCGCGCCAGACAGCGACAGCCTTGAACGCAGCCAGATACTTGGCCGAGAACTTCTTGGGCTTCAGACGCTTCCACGCGTTCTCGGGATTGGTGTCATAGATGGCCGGATCGACCAGACCTTCCATCTCGGTCGTCACCCAGTCCAGACGCCCCTCCTTGGCCAGCCGGTCGCGCAGCTTGGGATAAAGGGCTGCCAGATGGGTCACGTCGCCCAGGGCATAGACCAGTTGGCTTTCCGACAACGGGCGACGGCCCCAGTCGGTGAAGCGGCTGCCCTTGTCCACCTCGATGCGCAGCATCTGGCGAACCAGCGAATCATAGGCCACCTGTTCGCCAAAGCCCGCCGCCATCGCCGCAACCTGGGTGTCGAACATCGGCTTGGGCATCGCGCCCAGACGCACGAAGATTTCAACATCCTGTCTGCAGGCGTGAAAGACCTTCACGATCTTCTCGTCACGCAGCAGGTTCAGGAAGGGCTCAAGGTCCAGGCCCTCGGCCATCGGATCAATGATTCCGGCATGTTCGCTGGACGCCGCCTGAATCAGGCACAGGCGCGGCCAATAGGTCGTCTCCCGCATGAACTCGGTGTCGACCGTGATGAACGGGGCGGTGGACAGGCGGGCGCAGAACTCGGCCAGCGCCTCATTGGTGGTGATTGGCGTCATTCCGGTGCTATAGCCCCGCGCAACCTACCTGTGGCAAGAGCCGCGCTGCATTTCCGCCCCGATTCAGGCCCTGAAAACCATGAGCGACACCCAAAAGCCTCTCGAAAACGGCCTGACCTACGCCGATGCGGGCGTGGACATCGACGCAGGCGAGTTGCTGGTCGAACATATCAAGCCCCTGGCCAAGTCCACGGCGCGCCCCGGATCGGAGCCCTCGCTGGGCGGTTTCGGCGCCCTGTTCGACCTGAAGGCCGCCGGTTTCGAAGACCCGCTGATCGTCAGCACGACGGACGGCGTCGGCACCAAGCTGAAAATCGCCATCGAGACGGGCCGCCATGACGGCGTCGGCGTCGATCTGGTCGCCATGTGCGTCAACGACCTGCTGGCCCAGGGCGCAGAGCCTCTGCTGTTCCTCGACTATTACGCCACGGGCCGTCTCGAGATCGACGCCGCCCGCCGCGTGGTCGCGGGCATCGCCGAGGGCTGCCGTCAGGCTGGCGCGGCTCTGGTCGGGGGCGAGACCGCCGAAATGCCGGGCATGTACACCGAAGGCGACTACGACCTGGCGGGCTTCAGCCTGGGCGCCGTCGAGCGCGGTCACGCCCTGCCCTATCTGGATCGTCAGGCGGCAGGCGACGTGATCATCGGCCTGGCCTCCACCGGCCCGCACTCCAACGGCTATTCGCTGGTGCGCAAGGTGGTCGAGAAATCCGGCCTGGCCTGGGGCGATGACGCGCCCTTCGCCAAAGACCGTTCGCTGGCGCAGGCCCTGATGGAGCCGACCCGCATCTATGTGAAGCCGGTCCTGCCGCTGATGAAGGCCGGTCTGGTCAAGGGCGCAGCCCACATCACGGGCGGCGGCCTGATCGAAAACCCGCCGCGCTGCATCGCCGACGGTCTGCAGGCGGCGTTCGACTGGGATTCGTGGCCCATGCCCGCCGTGTTCCAGTGGCTGGCCGAAACCGGCGGCATCAGCGACCACGAAATGCGCCGCACCTTCAACTGCGGCGTCGGCTTCATCCTGATCGTCGCGCCCGAGAATGCAGAACCCGTTCTGGCAGCCCTGCTGAACGCCGGCGAAGTCGCCTTCGTCTGCGGACAACTGGAAGCCGCCTGATCCGATGAAAACACGCGTCGCCGTCCTGATATCGGGGACCGGCTCCAATATGGCGGCCCTGATCGAGGCCGCCAACGCGCCCGACTGCGCCTATGAAGTCGTGCTAGTGCTGTCGAATGTCGAAGGCGCTGGTGGGCTGAAACTGGCAGAGGCGGCGGGCGTCAGGACGGCGACCATCGCCCACAAACCCTTCGGCAAGGACCGCGAGGCGCATGAGAAGGCGGTGGATCAGGCGCTGCGCGACGCCGGGGTCGAGGTGATCGCCCTGGCGGGTTATATGCGCGTGCTGACGCCCTGGCTTGTCGGTGGGTGGCGCGGGCGGATGCTGAACATTCACCCCAGCCTGCTGCCTCTATACCCCGGCCTGGACACCCATGCGCGCGCCATCGCGGCTGGAGACGCCGAAGCGGGCTGCACCGTGCATCTGGTGACCGAGGGTGTCGACGAAGGCCCCATCCTGGGTCAGGCGCGCGTGCCGATCCAGCAGGGCGATACGCCCGCCCTGCTGGCCGAGCGGGTCAAGACCGCCGAACACAGGCTTTATCCGCAACAGTTGGACGTTTTCTGCCGGGGTCTGGAGCGCGCCTGAACGCGCCCTATATTACCAAATCTTAATGCGACAGCCTGTCGCACCGGCGCGAAGGTGCCGCCCAATAGAAACAGGATCTGTCCCTAAATGAATCGCATTCGTCTGATGGCCGCCTGCTCGGCCTGCATCGTGGTCGCCCTGACGGGCGGCGGTGCTTCGGCTCAGGAACATTCGCACGGCGGCGCGGGCGCCCATTCGCCCTTCGGAGCCTGGGGCTTTGACCTGGCGGGCCGCGACACGGCGGTGAAGCCCGGCGACGATTTCAACGAATATGCGAACGGGACCTATCTGCGGACGACGGAAATCCCTGCCGACAAGGCCCGCTTCGGCCCGTTCGACGTCCTGTATGAGAACGCCCAGTCGCAGCTGAAATCCATCATCGAGACCAGCGCCGCCAATCCGACGAACGACAACGCCCGCAAGGTCGGCGCCCTGTACGCCAGCTTCATGGACGAGGCCCGCGTCGAGCAACTGGGCGCCCAGCCGCTGGCCGCTGATCTGGCGGCGATCAAGGCCGTGACCGATCGTTCGGGCGTCGCGCGCCTGATGGGCCAGTCGCATTCGAAGTTCGGCGGCTCTTTGTTTGGCGTCGATGTGTTCGAAGACCTGCAGAACCCGGACCTGAACTCGGCCTATCTGGGTCAGGGCGGCCTGGGCCTGCCGGACCGCGACTATTATCTGAAGCCTGATTTCGCCAGCCAGCGCGAAGCCTATCTGGCCTATCTGACCCGCACCCTGACCGCCATCGGCTGGACCGATCCGGCCAAGTCCGCCGCAGACATCCTGGCCTTCGAAACCAAGGTCGCTGAGAAGCACTGGACCACGGTCGAACGTCGCCAGATCGACAAGATCTACAACCCGACCAAGGTTGCAGACCTGGCGACCCAGGCCCCCGGCTTTGATTGGGCCGCCTTCCTGGACGGCGCGCAGATCGCAAACGTCGACACCCTGGTGGTGATGGAGAACACCGCCATTCCGGGCATCGCCCAGGTGTTCGCCGACACGCCGGTCGAAACCCTGAAGGCGTGGCAGGCCTCGCAGCTGGCAGATCAGGCCGCGCCCTATCTGTCCAAGGCCTTCGTGGATTCGCGCTTCGAGTTCCGCGGCAAGACCCTGCGCGGCCAGCCGGAGAACCGTCCACGCTGGAACCGCGGCGTTGCCCTGGTCGACGGCCAGCTGGGCGAGGTGCTGGCCCAGGAATATGTGCGCCTGCACTTCCCCGCCTCGTCCAAGGCCCAGATGGAGACGCTGGTGGGCAACATCAGCGCCGCCATGACCGAGCGCCTGAAAAACCTGGACTGGATGAGCGAAGCCACCCGCCAGCAAGCCCTCTACAAGATGTCCAAGTTCGGCGTGAAGATCGGCTATCCCGACAAGTGGCGCAGCTATGACGGTCTGGAGCTGACCGCCAACGACCTCTACGGCAATGTCGAACGTTCCAGCGCCTTCGAATGGGCCTTCAAGCGCGCCAAGATCGGCAAGCCGGTCGATCCGCTGGAATGGGGCATGACGCCCCAGACGGTGAACGCCTATTACAACCCGCCGCGCAACGAGATCGTCTTCCCGGCCGCCATCCTGCAGGCGCCCTTCTTCGATCCTAACGCGGACGCAGCGGTCAACTATGGCGGCATCGGCGCGGTCATCGGCCACGAGATCACGCACGGCTTCGACGATCAGGGCCGCAAGTCCGATGGCGACGGCGTGCTGCGCGACTGGTGGACGCCGGAAGACGCCGCCCGCTTCGAAGAACGCGCCAAGGTGCTGGGCGCCATCTATGACTCGCTGGAGCCCCTGCCCGGCATGCACGTCAATGGCGAGCTGACCATGGGCGAGAACATCGCCGACCTGGGTGGACTACTGCTGGCGCTGGACGCCTATCACAAGTCCCTGAACGGCCAGCCCGCGCCCGTGATCGATGGCCTGACCGGCGATCAACGCGTCTTCCTGGGCTGGGCGCAGGTCTGGCGCGAGAAATCGCGCGAGGCGGCGCTGAAGGAGCAGCTGACCACCGACCCGCACTCGCCGGGCGCCGTGCGTGCCGCCACCTCGCCGCGCAACATCGACGCCTGGTACGCCGCCTTCGGCGTCTCGCCGGATCAGAAGGAGTTCATCGCTCCCGAGGCCCGCGCGCGCATCTGGTAAGGCGATACGGCCACAAAACGACAGCGGCCCCGGAGAGCGATCTCCGGGGCCGTTTTCTTTGGCTGGCGCAGCACAAAGAAAAACGGCCGGACCATCGCTGGCCCAGCCGTTTCAGCAGTTCAAGCCGATCAGGGCTTAGCCGACGATCTGGTCGTCAGTGAAGAACTGGGCGATTTCGATGCCGGCGTTTTCCAGCGAGTCCGAACCGTGGACCGAGTTTTCGCCGATCGACAGGGCGAACAGCTTGCGGATCGTGCCTTCAGCAGCGTCGTTCGGGTTGGTGGCGCCCATGACTTCACGATACTTGGCGACGGCGCCTTCGGCTTCCAGAACCTGCACAACGACCGGCTCGGCGATCATTTGCGAGACCAGTTCGCCGTAGAAGGGACGCTCGGCGTGCACTTCGTAGAATTTCTTGGCTTGGGCTTCGGTCAGCTTGATGCGGCGCTGAGCGACGATGCGCAGGCCAGCGGTTTCGATGACAGCGTTGATCGCGCCGGTCAGGTTGCGGCGCGTCGCGTCAGGCTTGATGATCGAGAAAGTGCGTTCGGTCATGGTGAAGTGACTTCTTGTTTGGGAGTTTGAGGGTCGCGGGCTTATAGCGACGACCTCCCTAGTTTCCAACTGTCCCTTTTTCGTGTCCGTGACGCTCCTCGCCCTGCGACTGGCGGCATCCGGACGATTTTAGATTTCGACTGTTCCATGCTCCAGATCACAGACCTGACCTTCAACGCCTGGGGCCGCAAATTCCTTGTCGACGCCTCCGTCAGCCTGCCGCCTGGCGCCAAAGTCGGCCTGGTGGGCCGCAACGGCATCGGCAAGTCCACCCTGTTCAAGCTGATCCTGGGCGAACTCAACGCCAATGGCGACGAGATCAGCCTGCCCAAGACCGCCCGCATCGGATCGGTCGATCAGGAACACCCGGCCACGCCCGTCAGCGTCATCGACACCATTCTGGAAGCAGACGTTGAACGCCACACCCTGCTGGCCCGCCTTGAGACAGCCGAGCCGGAAGAAATGGGCGAGATCTGGTCGCGTCTGATCGAGATCGACGCCGACGCCGCCCCGGCCCGCGCCGCCGAAATCCTGGTCGGCCTGGGCTTCGATCAGGAGAATCAGGCCCGCCCAATGTCCGAGTTCTCGGGCGGTTGGCGGATGCGCGTGGCCCTGGCGGCCGCCCTGTTCGCAGAGCCGGACATGCTGCTGCTGGACGAACCGACCAACTACCTCGACCTGGAAGGCGCCCTGTGGCTGGAGGCGCGGCTGAAGAAATACCCGCACACGGCCCTGATCATCTCCCACGACCGTGAAATGCTGAACGAGGTCTGCACCCACATCCTGCACCTCGCGAACCACACCCTGACCCTCTACACCGGCAACTACGACGCCTTTGAAAAGGCCCGCGCCGAGAAGGCCCGTCTGCAGTTGTCCGCCAAGGCCAAGCAGGACGCCGAACGCGCTCACCTTCAGGCCTTCGTGGACCGGTTCAAGGCCAAGGCGTCCAAGGCCGCCCAGGCCCAGTCGCGCATGAAGCGGCTGGAGAAGATGCAGCCGGTCGCCACCACCATCGAAGAGCGCGTCGCCCCCTTCACCCTGCCCTCGCCGCCGCGCCCGCTGGCCCCGCCGCTGATCCGGCTGGAGCGGGCCAATGTCGGCTATGAGACCGGCAAGCCCATCCTGCGCAATCTGAACCTGCGCATGGACCTGGACGACCGCATCGGTCTGCTGGGCGTCAACGGCGCGGGCAAGTCCACCTTCGCCAAGATGATCGCCGGCGCTCTGAACGTGTCCGAGGGCGAACTACACCGCGACAAGAAGATGCGCGTGGGCTGGTTCCACCAGCACCAGATCGAGGCGATGGACCCCACCGACACGCCGCTGGAAATCATCCGCCGCGCCATGCCGGATGCGCCGGAAAGCGCCCGCCGGTCCAAACTGGCGCAGTTCGGACTGGGCTATGAGAAGCAGGAAACCACCGTCGACAGTCTGTCGGGCGGCGAGCGCGCGCGTCTGCTGCTGAACATGGTGGCGATGGATGCGCCCCACGTCCTGATCCTGGACGAACCGACCAACCACCTGGACATCGACAGCCGCCGCGCCCTGCTGGACGCGCTGAATGACTATTCCGGCGCCGTCATCCTGATCACCCACGACCGTTCGTTGATGGAGATGGTCGCCGACAGGCTGTGGCTGGCCGCCGACGGCACGGTGAAGCCCTATGACGGCGACATGGACGACTACGCCAAGTTCGTCCTCGACCGCGCCAAGGCCGCTGTGTCCAAACCGAGCCAGATCAAGAAGGAAGAGGCTGCCAAGGCGCCCGTTCAGGACAACAAAAACCGAAAGAACGACAAGAAGTCAGGCCCGTCGCCGTCGACCCTTCGTCACGCGGTCAAGAAGGCTGAAGAGCGGATGACGCAACTGACGGCGGAAATCGCCCGCATCGACGACGACATCGCCAACGCCTCGGTCTCCAACCCCAAGGCCATCGAAGGCCTGACCCGCGCGCGCGCCAAGACCCAGACCGATCTGGAAGCGGCCGAGGCTGCGTGGATGGCGGCGGAGGAAGCCCTGGCCGAGGTCGTCGGATGAAGCCGATCGAACTGTCCAAGGACGCGCGCGCAGCCGCCACCGGCAAGCTGCGCGACTATTTCCGCCAGGAGCTGGATCAGGATCTCGGCCAGTTGCCCGCCGAGATGCTGCTGGACTTCATCGGCAAGGAAATCGGCGGCGTCTTCTACAATCGCGGCGTCCACGACTCCCAGGAACTGGTGCAGAAGAAAGCCGAAGACATTGTCGAGGCCCTCTACGGCCTGGAGCGCGGCTCCTGAGTCCGATCAGCCCGGAATGGGGCCGATAGGCCAGTTGCTGAAGCTTTCGATATCCTCGGGTCGCGAGGGGCAGCGGTCCTCCAGCGTGAAGGCGATATCGCCCTCGTAGTACCAGTCCGCCGTAATCGCATTCGGGTTCTCGCCGCTGGAATAGCAGACGGCGGCCTTGCCAGCGGGCGTCATCAGGAGGGCCCAGTTGGTCACGCCCGCGCCCGCCGGATCATAGCCCGACGCCATCAATCGTCCCATCGTGCTGCGGATCGGCACGACGACATTGCCGTCGAAGACCACGAACTGCTGCACGTCACGCGGCGCGCCCGAGGCCACGATGGCGGCGCGCACCGCTCGGTTCTGGAAGAAGGACACGCCCTGAACCGGATCAAACGGATCCTTGCCGGCATAGGCCATGATCCCCGGCGCAGCGGCGGTCTCGGCGGGCGCAGCGACCTTGTCAGCCTCCATCTTGGCGGTCGACGTTCGGTCCTGAACGGCGAACTCGACGGGCTTCTTGTCAGACCTGTCGTCGTCGGCCTTGGCGCAGGCCACGACGCCGATGCTGAGGGCCAGGACGGTCAGGGCGATGCCCAGTTTACTGTTCTTCATGGGACGCTTTTCCTTGGCCGCATGGGCCGAGATGAACTTTGGAAATCAGACTTTTCAGGCGGGATTCACCGCCCCGATGCCAGGGCGGCGCGCGTATCTGCATCGAGCATGGCGTCAACCGGCATGGTGGCGAAGATGTCGTTCTGCGAAGAGATGGTCGGGCGCGCGGCGTAGAAGACGAACCGGCTGCCTTCCCCCCGCGAGCGCGGGCTGTAGCTGGGTCCGAACGTGCATTCCGGGCCGAGGCCATAGGCGAACTGCACCTCGGGCGGCGTGCCCTCGCCTTTCAGCACCCGCACAGGCTTGGCGCGAACATAGGCGCCGCTGGCCATGCCGGGATGGCTCGGATCGTCCTGAGAGAACACCATGAAGCTCTCGGCGATCTCGGCCTCATAAACCAGCGCCGCATTGGCCCAGGATGAAGCCTGGATTTCACGCATGTTCGCCTCTCTCTGCTCTGGCGTCGGCGGTGGTCCCGCGGGCGCGATACAGGCCGAAGCAACGCCCGG
Organism: Brevundimonas nasdae; assembly: GCF_019395145.1. Taxonomy (NCBI): domain Bacteria; kingdom Pseudomonadati; phylum Pseudomonadota; class Alphaproteobacteria; order Caulobacterales; family Caulobacteraceae; genus Brevundimonas; species Brevundimonas nasdae. Next base: position 699,390 of record NZ_CP080034.1, on the reverse strand, counting down.
CGCCACAAGTGTCAGGGCCAGGGCGGTCAGGATGGCGGATGTCTTGATCATCGAGGTCTTCCTGATCAGATCGGGCGCGGGCCGTCGCAGGCGAAGCGCGGCGGGCTGGCCCAGACGACGATGCGCGTGGCCTGCGCCGGGCGGAACAGCCCCTTGCCCACCCTGTCAAAGCTGTGGTCGCAGTTGAACGAGGCGTTGATCACCCAGTCCCGCCCCTTGGCGTCGACCATAGCCTTCTGCCACTGCTCGGCGGCATCAGGCTGGCTGACCATGACCGTTTCGATCGTCATGGCGCGACGTCCGACGTTGAAGGTGTACTGGATCGAAGGCTCCACCGCATTGCCGCACATCATCAGACAGTCGGCGGTCAGGACGCCGTCCTGAAAGTTATCGAAGATCTCGGCGAAATGGATGATATTGGCCGTGCCGATGGCGTCGCCGCCGACGACGGCGTCCACATTGAAGGTGCAGCGGGGCGAGGTTTCCATCGCCAAGGCCTCCACCTTGCCGCCCGTCACCAGGGCTTGGACGCTGCATCCTTCGACCTCGTAATAGCGCACTGAGGCGGCGTTCTGGGCCGCACGCCCTGTCACACGCTCCAGCACCGACACATCCGCGCCCAGCATGGCGGAGGTGAAGACACGGTCGATCTTGGACGCCATCCTGGCCTGCGCTGGGGCCGAAGCCTGGGCCGCGGGCGCCAGCATCACCGCCAGTCCCGCAGCTAAACCCACAACGGCGGTTTGGTCCTTGAAGCCCATGGGGCAGGCCTTTCGATCAGGAATAGAAGGGAATGCGGTCCAGCTTGTACACCCCGCCGTGCAGCGAGAAGACGCGCTGATCCCCGGTGTCATCAAGCTGCAGAATATGTTCGCCGCGCACGATGGGTCCGCCGAGCTCGCCGTCATCCACCCCGCTCTGGAAGGCGCGCAGGCGGCGATCCCGGATGGCCGCGATGACCGCAGGCGTGAAGATACGGTCGTAGCGCGCCAGGAACTCGGCCTTGTTGCGACTGGTCGCAGAAGCGGCTGAGATTTCGCAAGCCTGGCCTGCCTCGCAATAGTTGCCGGGCCGATAGTCGGTGAAGGGGAACTGGGTCATGGACGCCACCGCCTCGCGGTCATTGGCCAGGACGGCGGCGCGGAAGTCCTCGAAGAATGTCTGGAACCTGGCGTGCGATCTCTGAGCCGCAACAGACGCCGGAGTAGCGGGTTCGGCAAGGGCCGGAGCGCTGACGGCCAACACCGCCGCCATCAGACAAGATCGCATCAACACCGTCACGTCTCCCTCTTCATTTCCGTCAGCGAAGGCTGTTTCAGCCTGCGGTTTCGTTTACGCATCGATTTATTATACATCGCTCAATATGACGCAAGCCCCCCTGAAGCGTTTTCAATTTATCAATTGAGCATCGCTCATATTCTGATAGGCTGCCCTGGACATCCGCCCCCTGCCAGCCGCCCTTGCCCCCGCTCACGTCCCCAAACGGTTACATCCATGATCGGTTCAGTCCTGCTCGCAGCCATTATGTCGACGCCCCTCGCCTCACCCCTTCCAAAGATGCAGGACACAAGGACGGACGAACCGGGCGGCCGGATGGAACAGGCGGACAGCAGCGTCAGATTTCGTTACCAGCCCGGCGTCTTCCGTGATGATGGCGAGGGTGACAGCCTGGCGCTGGTGCGCAAAACCGGCAGACCCGCCGCCTATGTTTTCACGCCCGCAGTTGGCTGCTGGCGCCTGACCCAACATCCTAGCTGAGATCCCCTAATGTCCCTTATGTCTAGACTGGCGCTGGCCGCCCTCCTGTCCCTTCCCGCCGGCATGGCCACGGCGCAGTCCGCACCTCAGGCCGCTGATTGCAGCCGCGCCACACAGCCTATGGACCGCGCCATCTGCACGACCCCGGACCTGCGGCGGCTGGATCAATCCATCGCCACCGCCTACCGCCGACTTCTCGCCGATCTGGACCGCAATGGCGCCGCCGCCCTGCGTGACGACCAACGCGTCTTCATCAATGCCCGCAATCGCGCGGCGGCGGGCCGCACTGGCGCGGAACTGATCACCGAACTGCGCGGATGGCTGGGCGAACGCGCAAAAACACTAAACAGCCTTCTGGCCAATCCTAACGACGGTCTTGTCGGCCACTGGGTCAATATCAACGGCGAGATCGACGTGGTGCAATGGGCCTCTGGCGTGTTGACGTTCAACGCCAACGCCGTCGACCCGCTGGGCGCCCGCTGGGTCTGTGACGCGGACGGCGATGGGGAATGGACCGGAGAAAACGAAGGCACGCTGGAGGTGAAGACGGGCGAAGACACCTCACGCTGGTCGCTGGTCATCAGCCGCAAGGGCGACACCCTGCAAGTTCAGGAACGCCACGTCAGCGGCGACCGCTCCATCCCCTACTGCGGCCTCAACGGCGGCCTGTCCGGGACCTATTTCCGCGTCGACCCGCTCACTCTGGAGAGGAACTGACGGCCAAATGCCGTTTCCGCCAGACGAAGGCGGGAACGGCGTCAATCCAGATCGTTCGCCATCAACGCGCGAAGCGCCGCGATACGCACTTCATAATGGCTGACCACGCAGGTCTCACCCGCCATGCCAGCGCTGCTCCCTGACCGAATACATAGCTGACCACGTCTCAGTTGGCGCGGATGAAGGCGCCCCAGCTCTCTTCCGCCGCCATCAGACCGGCGCCCGCCTTGCCGTAGTCAGCGCCTTGCGGCCCAGGTCCGCTCGAGCGGTTCGCGATCTCAAGCTGTGCGGCCCATGCGGCGCTCAACGGCGCAAGACCCGCCATCATCGCCAAAGCCGCGCAGAGATTTCTGAAACGCATCATTCTCTGTCGACAGAGGCCATGTCGCAGGTCGTTTCTTCCGCCTCGCACACGCCCTGGAACCAGGCCGTCCCAGTCCGAACCCGATCGGCAGCCAGTTCGCGCGGAACACCGCCCACGCTCTCGCGCACGACGACATAGTCCACCAGAACCCAGCCGCCCGGACCACAGGCGCGGATCGCCGCGACACGCCCCATGTCCGTCACCCAGTCATCGCCCAGGTCCAGCAAGCGCTCGCTGGATCGATCAGGGCGGGCGAAACCACGGGCGGACTGAATGGCGAACTGCGCGGCGTCAGCTGGGATCCAACCCTCGCCCGAATAGACGGTTCGAACCGGCAGCTGGCGGTCATCTGCGTCGGTTTCGCCGTGGTTATAGGCATCGCTGCCATCCGCAATCTTCAACCAACCAGGCCTGGCCTCCCGAACCTGGAACCGGACGCTGTAGGGATAGTCGATCTGGTCTGATCGCGTCGGGAGCACGCCCAGCACGGCAGCCTGCGTGTCCGGCGCGCTTCGCACGACAACCGGTGCGTTGAGCCTGTAGCTTGGCCACGCCGTCAGATCGCAGGCCGTCGCATCGGTTGGAATCCATGCCGTTTCGGGCAATGGGCGCGCATTAACGACGCCTGCCTGCGCGGTCAGCGCCAGGGCTGACGCCAGCACCCAGGCCTTGGTCATAGTGCGGTTCATGGCAATGTCCTCGGACTGGCGCGTATTCCTGGCGCGATTTCCTGCGGCCGATCCGTCCACGTCAGAATCTTGACCAGGTCCCCGCCCGGAGCCGCAAATTTCTCACAGGCCTCCGGGCTTATCTCACGCGAGAGATCAGCCGCGCGGAAGGCGCCATCTTGCAGCCCCTCAAGATAGGCCTCGGCCCATTCACGATCCTCTTGCGACAACCGGCTGCCCTCGTAGTCAGCCCTCTCGTCGGCATTGGTCTGGATCAGTTGCGCATCCTCGTCGGACAGCACCCGACACAAGAGCCCCATGCCGACCAGGCGCTGAATCCGAACGGCCAGCACGGCATGCCCCCTGAACAGTTGCCGCTGCATCGCCGCCATGTCCGGCGTCGCATCGGCGCGTGCTTCCTGCGCCGCCGCCACGCGCGGGCCAGCCAGCCCCACTGTGCAGGCCAACACCAGACTGGCGATCAACTGTTTTCGCATCATCCCTCCTGCGGCCCGGAATGCGGACACGGCGACCCGACGCGGACCGCCGTCAGGCGATCATCGAACAGTTTTGATCATTGTTCAATACACTGAAGTCAGCGCGATGGCGCCGCCGCACCCGCGTGGATCAAAGCCTCCCAAACCCGATCAAGAGCCAGCTCCATCGGCTGGGAGATGTTCATCAGGGCGAAACTGCCATTCAGATCGAAGACGCAATGGCCGTGAACCACCGCGATCAAAGAACGCGCCAGACGGGGCGCCTCGGACTGCGCCTGGGTCGGCAGCACAGCCGCCACCTCGTCCACGATGATCTGCGTCAGGGCGCCGCGCTGCAGGTTCTGCTCGTCGGGGATCACGACATCCGGCGGCAGATGATGGTCGTAGATGGCGGTCCAGCTATTCGCGTTGTCGCGTGCAAAGCCGAAATAGGCCTCGACCAGAGTCTGGATCCGGTCGGCCCCGCTGGTTTCCAGACGCTGCCGCACATACTCGGCCCAAAGCTGGAAGGTGCGCGTATTGATCGTGATCAGCAGCCGATCCAGGGTTCCAAACACATTGTACAGCGTGCCGACGGAATAGCCGATGCGTTTGGCCACCTCCCGCGCAGAGAAGCGGGCAAACCCGACCTCGGCCATATGTTTATGGCCTTCGACAACGAACAGATGTTCGAGCTCCTGACGCGTGTGATCTGATCGCCTTCCCATCGTCACGACATAGCAGGCATCGGGTCGTCATAAAACTTAGAAACGGCAGGCCCCGCCGGGGCTTAGGCCCAGCCATCCCGGAGTTTGCGGCGATGTGTCCCAACCGACGCCGTTCATTCCTGAGCCCCTTAGAATGACGAACGGCAAAATAAATGATCACTGCTCAAATAATGCTGGACCTGGCGCCGATCCTTGCCTAGCCTGCCGTTCTGAAGTTCGGAGAAAAACCGTGACGCGCCACGCCTCTGCAAACCACAGCCGCAACAAGCTGCTCTTCTGGGGCGCGCTGATGTCCAGCCTGATCGGCTGGGCGCCGCTGCTGGCAGGGCTGATCAGCGCGGCGGCCGCATCGGCCTTTGGCTGCGAGGTCAATGAAGCCTACGCCCGCCCCTGCATGGTGATGGGGGCTGACATATCCGACGCCCTCTACACGGGATTCATGTCCATGTTTCTGCTGATTTTTACAGCGCCGGTCATCGTGATTTCGATCACGCTCTGGATCATCCTGGCCGTTTCGCGCATGCGGCCGCCACCTGACGCCCCAGGCGGCGCAAACACCTAAAGCGTGCGGATGAAAGGGCCTTCCACGCCCGGCTCCAGCGCCTGCCCCTGATAGAGTTGCGCCACCCGCGCGCCCAGCAAATCCCCCGGCCCTTGAATGAATCGCGGCCCGCCGAAGGCTTCAATTCCATCCAGTTGCCGCGCCAGAGCCCGGCGATCCTGCGCCACCACCGGATTCAGGAACAGGCGGATCGCCGCCTCCTTCAACCAGCTAGGTCCGCGTCCCTTGGGCGTGGTGAACCGTGCGAATGGGCGCAGCGAACCCGCGTCGACCGGGGTGAAGAAGGCGGAAACGCACAGGGTCAGACCCTTCGGCCCCTCCCAGCGCGCCTGCACCGTCGTCGGGGCATAGAGGCGCGTGCGGCTGCGGTCGCGGGGCGGCTCCAGCATCCGTGACATCCACCCCAGGTCGGGGATCGGCTGTTCGATCACCTGCTCGATGCTGGTCTCAAAAACATTGGTGCTGAGGTGGACGGGCATCCGCCGATTGCTGCGCCGGATGATGCCGTCGTGGATGTAGTTGGTGTGAAAGGCGTCCAGCACATTCTCGATCGCGTCCAGCGCCCTGCCCCGCCACACGCCCTGCGCCCACCAGAAATGGTCATGATCATCGTCGCCCCAGACGCCGAGATCGGGCAGGTCCGCCTGCCCCTCCTTCAGCCGGACGAAGACGCCGCCGTTGCGCTCAATCACCGCGACGGGGCTGGCGGCCAGTCGCGCGCCATCGCCGGACGCCAGTTCACACCCCGGAACCTCCAGACAATCGCCGTCCGGCCCGAACCGCCAGCCATGGTAGGGACAGACGACCGCGCCATTCTTCATCCGCCCGTCAGACAGAGGGAAGTTCCGATGCGGGCAGCGATCCAACAGGGCCGCGATCCGCCCGTCTGCACCGCGAAACAGCACGACAGGCGTGTCCGCCACCTTGCGCGTCAACGGCTTGCCCCGAACCTCCTTCGACAGGGCGACCAACTGCCAGCTCCGCGCGATGCTGTCGGGCAAGGGCGTCATTGCGCGCCTCCGGGACCGTTCCATTCGATATCGCGGGTCATGGCCTGCTCCAGACTGCATCCGGCGCGCGCGGCGCGGATTGAAAAGGCGACGCTATCGATCAATGCGCCCAAGACCGGCGCCATACCGCCACCCCTTGCGATCACGTCCTGCCCCTCACGCCGTTCGCGCGACCAGTTGGCCAGCCGGTTCTGTTTCAACGCTTCCGGCAGACCATAGAGCCACATCGCCAATCCCAGATGCCCGCGTTCACGTCCCCTGACCAGTCCGACCGCCTGCCCGGTTATCGCCAAGGCCAGTTCGCGACGCCCTCCGAACAGGTGCAGACCGCTGGTGCCGCGCGGATTGCACTCGATCAGCCAAGGGCGGCCGTCTGCATCAATGATGGCGTCACAGGCGAACTGGCCCTCGCCGACAAGGCCTGCCAGCCGACGCGCTGCATCCAGCAAGGACGAAGCGGCGACCTCGTCCAGCGGTTCAAAGGCGTAACCAACACCGCCCGGCCTGCGCCACGGTGAACGATAGGCGGCGAAGGCCGTCAGCACGCCGTTCACAGCGACGGCGTGGAAGCAGACCTCATTTCCCACGACCCGATCCTGCGCCACCCAGACGCGGTCGGCGGCAGGTGAAATCTGCGTCAGTTGCGATGCGGATGGGCCGATCAGCGTTTCGGACCCGAAGCGTGAATACTCCGGCTTGAACACCAGACGTTCCGCCTCGGGCGAGACCTGATCCAGCTCTGCTTGATCGCTGATCCGACGTGTCCTCGGGACCGATATTTGCAGCCGTTGGCACACCTCAACGAAGCGATGCTTGGAATGTAGCTCGTCCAGAACTTGTGGCGACGGCGCGAACAGGCGCGCTTCAAAATCCAGCGAAGCCGTAGCCGCCGCCAGAAGGAAAACCTCTTCGCAGACAGGAATAATCAGCGCCGGTTCAAGCCTCTGCACCAGAAACTGAAGGTCATTTCTGAAACCCTGAACGTCCAACCGCGGCGAGGCATACCGATGCACGGCCTTGGCGACGCCGGCCCCCTGCGCCATCCGACAGGGACAACTGTCGGCCAGATGAACCTCCCAGCCCGCCGCGACGAAACTGCGCGCCAGATCAAGCGCGGCCGGCGCCCGCGCGCCCGTGATCAGAACCCTATCCGGCATCAGACCACCGGATGCGCCGACGCTTGGGCTGGTCCCAGATCGGCGGCGGACCCACGACGATCGTCGGCCGTTTTTCGACGTTCGACAGCAACCGATCCAACGCTCCGATGGCGACCGGCGCCGTCGCAGGATCAACCTCGATCATCACGCGGCCTGAGCTGGCCGTGACCCGCCAATCCTGCTGCGGCCCCATGGCGTCAGCCAGCGCATTCTCCACATCGCGCGGTGGAATGACCTGATCGCCCCAACGCCACAGGTCTTCGTAGCGCCCTTCCACGCCCTGCACCGCGAGCAGCGGCGAACCGCACCGGCATGGGCCAGCAGGCTCCAGAAGATCATCCAGCCGCAACCGCACCACCGGCTGACTGACCCGCCTCAGGTCGGTGACGACGGGACGAAAACGGTTCGTGCCGGGGATGGGGTCGCGCTCGACGATCAGCACGTCCTCGTTCAGATGAAGGGTTCCAAACTGGCAGGCCGCGCCCAGAAACCCCTCAGTCGCCTGATAGATCGGGTCTGGCCTCAGGCCCAACCGCTGGCCGATCCAGTCGCGCTCGCCCTCACCCATCGGTTCGGCGCCATAGAACAGACGCCGCAAGGGCCACGCTGCGTCTTGCTCAATGCATCGCGCGACATCCGCCAGCACATGAGACGGCGCGATCAGAACATGGGGCTGAAACGCGTGCAGACGCGCCATCCGCTGATCCGCAGGCGTATCCAGGCCGATGAACTCGAACGACACGCGCCCTGCCCCGCCGACATCGCGATAGAGGGCGCTGTCCGCCCTCAGGCAAAGCGCGATACGCCACGGCTGCAACGGCGCATTCAACGGCAGCAACCGCGCCAACGCATGACCGACATAGGCGGCGCGCTCGGCCGGGCTGGCCAGAAACAGACCACGCGAACCGCTGGACCCGGTCGAAAAGCCCGCCGTCACACCGCCCGCCAGACCGCCCTCACGCCCCTCTTCAGCCGCCTGCGCCGCCGCCATGGCCGAGGCTTCATCGAGGCTCAACGTGTTCCATTCTGCAAAGGCGGAACGCACCTGCCCAGGCGTGAAGATCGGAAAACCAGCGAGCGGGCGCCCGGCATAGGCGGCCAAAGCCGGGGTGCGCGCCAGCACAGGCTGCAACCGCCGCCACAGGGTGTTCTGGCGGCGCTCGACATCAGCGCGGGTCCGCAAACCCAACCTGTCGAACTGCGTCGCCATCCAGGTGCGCGCTATGAGTTGGCGGTCAGGCCTCATCGACGCCGATCTCCGCCGCCGCCTCGGCGCAATGCGAGGGGGTCACCACCAAGTCGGTGTTGCGCGCCCAGAGACGGTGCAGGTCATGCAGGGTTCTGCGATAGGCGTCCGTCTCGCCCAGGATGCTGGTGGTCAGACGCGGCGGCGGGGCGTCGTCACGTACGGCGCGTCGCGACCAGGCGGCGTCTCCGATCAGAAAATGACGCCGGTCATCCTCCCCCCGCAGCACCAGCCCCCAATGCCCCGGACAATGCCCCGGCAGGGGAACCGCCAGCATCGAACCATCGCCGAACAGGTCCGCGCCATCGCTGAACGGCGCCATGTCCGCGCCCAGCGGCGCACGCGGCAGATCCTCGAAAAAGCGCGCGCGGGCATCAACGTCGGCGGGCAGCAACCCATCCAAAATGCCGCGCCGGACCCGCGCCAACCGCCCATGACGGCGCACATCCTCCAGCCCCGCCCGCGCGCAGAACAGCGTGGCCTGAGGAAAGGCGTGCAGACCGGCGATATGGTCGCCGTGGAAATGCGAAATCACGACCGCACGCACATCCTCCGCCCTCAACCCGAAGCGGCTCAACTGGTCGATGACGGCCTGTCCGTCCGGCAGATCGACCGGCGTCGTCCAGCGATAGAAGCGTTCTGGAAACGACTGGGTCGCCTTGAAGAACGCCGGATCATAGCCTGTGTCGAACAGCACCGGCCCCACTGTCGGATGCAGGATCAGACCCGCCAGAGCCGGAAACTCGACCGGCGCCCATCCCGCGCCGCGCCGCGCCATCGCCTCAGGGTGACGGCACGACCCCGCCTTCAACACATGGACCTGACACCGCGTCATGCCGCCATCCTCGGCGCCAACTCCAGCGCCGACGCCACCGCATCATGGGCGGGCGCATAGCCCAGAACGGTTCGCGCATGAGACAGATCGAAGGTCTGAGAATAGGCCAGAGTCGCCAGCGTATAGGGGGTGATCTTCGGCTCGGGGCGTCCCGGCCAGACGCCGCACACCGTTTCTGACATCGAGGCCAGAACCCGCATCGGCGCCATAGGAACCGGGATCAGTCGCGGTTTCACCTGCAACACCGCACATAACAGCTCCGCCAGTTCAAGAATGCGGATCGGCTGTCCGCCAGAGATGTTGATCGCCCGCCCGCCCACCGTCTCTCTATGCTGGTCGGCCAGCACCAGGGCCGCGGCCGCATCACGCACGTCTGTCAGGTCGATCCGGGCGACGCCGCCGCGCAGAACCGGCAGCCTGCCGCGCCGCACCATCTCAAGAATTCTTGGCAGCAGAACCGCGTCATCCGGTCCGATCAGGGCGCGGGGGCGGATCGACACCGTTCGGAAGCCCGGTCTGTCCGCCGCCAGCACCTGTTGCTCCGCCGCCAGCTTGGTGCGGGCATAGGCGTTCAGCGGGCGCGGGTTCGGCAGGCTGTCCTCGGTCAGCCCCTCCTGATCCTTGAAATCCGCGTAGATCGAGGGCGAGGACACAAAGACGAAGGCGTCGCACCCCGCCGCCTGCGCCGCCGCCAGCAGCACCTCGGTCACATCGACATTGATGCGCTGGAACACCGCCTCCGCCCCCCAGGGACTGGACAGTGCCGCCGCATGAAAGACGACATCAACGCCGTCGCAGAGCCGGGTCAGGTCGGCCTGCAGCAGGTCGCACAGAACCACGTCCGCGCCCATCTTCTCAAGCCGTTGCACCACTGCCGCAGACCGTCCAGTCGCGCGCACGGCATATCCGGCGGCGATCAGGGCCTCGGTCAGGGCCAGACCCAAGCCGCCCGTCGCGCCTGTGACCAGTGCGCGACGCATCAGAACCGCAGCACCATGGCCGCTGCGCTGATCCCGGCGGCGGTGCCCAGAAGAAGAACCGTCGTTCCCGGCTTCAACAACTCCAACGATTGGGCCTCGACCAGGCCGCTGGGCAAAGAGGCGGCGATCTGGTTGCCGCGATCAGAAAAGATATCGATCACCCGGTCCGGGTCACCGCCCATCAACCGCCGCACATGTTCGACGCCCGGTCGGCTGGCCTGATGGCAGATGACCAGATCGACGGTCGCGCGCGTCAGGCCGGCCTCCTGCAGCACTCCGTCGATCATGCGCGGCAAGACCCTGGCCGCCGCCTTGAACACCCCAAAGGCGTCCATGCGGAACCGCGCGCCCTCGAGCAGCGCCTCATAGCCTTCTGTCGCGCGTATCCGCGTGCCGCCAGAGCGCAGGACCGCCAGATCCTTGCCCTCGCCATAGGTTTCGAAGCGGCGGCTGATCAACGCCGGGCCTTCGCCATCCGCCCGCGCCTCGATGCAGACCGCCGCCGCGCCGTCGCCGAAGATGGCCGCCGAGGCTGGCGTGCCCCAATCCAATCCCGCCGACGCAATGTCGCTGGAAACCACCAAGGCCCGCTTCCAGCGTCCGGTCGCAAACCCCATGGCGACGATATCCAACGCGGCCAGGAAGGACAGACAGGTCTGGTTCACATCAAACGCCCAGATGCCGGATTTCCCCAGCCCCAGTTCATTCTGGATCAGGACGGACGTGCCGGGGATCGGCTGCTCCATCACCCCGCAGGCGCCGATCAGGACGTCGAACTCGCCCTCGCCCCACCCCGCCATCTCCAGCGCCGCCCTCGCCGCACGTGCGCCCAGCACGGAGGTCGTCTCCTTCGGCGACGCGACCCCGCGACTGGAGATGCCGAACTGTGCTTCCGTCCATCCCGACGGCTGGCCGAACACGGCGTCCAGTTCAGACGACGGCCTGCGTCTTTCGGGCAGAGCCGCGCCATATCCAACCAGGGCCAGTCCCGTCATCGCGACGCACCCTGCACGTGACGGGCGGTCAAGCCCGTATTCTTATCCCTGAAGGCATTTCGCAGCATGGGTGAACCGTCGTGTTTCGGGGTCATGGTCTAACAGCAGCACCTCGCAAAAGGCTTGTCCATAAAATTATTGATCATCGCTCAGTTTTAAAATCAATCATCCGACATCGCCGAAAACAGCAGGCACCACGGACCTGGACACGATTTTACATCGTCGCACTTTGCGCCTGAACCGCGCCATGCCATCCAGCGGTCAAGCTGGACCCGCGGCAACCAACTTCGCCGCACGTCGTTCTGCGTCACTCGATCAAAGGCCAACAGGACCTCCCCATGACACCCCGCACCCGCCTCGCCCTTGTCGCCGCCACCGCCCTGGCTGTGGGCGTCGGCTCTGCTCATGCCCAGACCAACACTCAGACGAATCAGGACCGTCTGGGCGCCGTCGTCGGCGCGCTGTTCGGCGACCGTCTCGGCATTTCGGCGCTGGATCAGTCCTGGCTGCGCGGCGGCCGCCCCCTGCGTGACGGTCAGAGCCAGTTCAACACCCGCGTCGACAGCAGCCTGCGCGTCGGTCAGATCTCCAGCGCCGCCGCCACGCGCCTGCGCGCCGACTATACGGCCCTTGTCGATCTCGAAACGCGTTACGCCGCCGATGGACGCTTCACCAACGAGGAACGCGCCGATCTGAACAGCCGCTACAACGCCCTGACGCAGACGCTGGAATCCGGCGCGGCAGGTTATGGCGATGTGAACTCGGTCGCCCAGGGGCGCGCCGCATTCGAGGCCCGCGTGGACGCCTCCGTCAACGCGCGCCGCATCACCCGCACCGAGGCCACCCGCCTCAAGACCGACTATCAGGCGCTGATCCAGCTTGAGACCCGCTACGCCGCCAAGGGCTCCATCACCGCTGCTGAGCGGAACGATCTGGACACCCGCCTGGATGCGCTGGACGTCCGCGTCGGCGACGGTCCCGCCGTGCAGCCGCCCGTAGCGCCCCAGACCCCGCGCGTGCGGCTGGCCGCGCTGGAAACCGCCGTCACCGCCGCCGAGCGCTCGGGCGCCCTCACCCGCGCCGACGCCGCCGATGTTCGGGTTCAACTGGGCGACCTGACGCGTCTGGAGGCCGCCTATGGCCGCTACAACCCGTCGGCGGATGAGACCGCTTATCTCACGCGCCGACTGGGCGAACTGGAAACGCGCGTCCGCCGCTAAGACCGGTTTTCATGCATCAACGGGCGCCCATTCATCGGCTGAATGGGCGCTCTGCATGACACGCCTGCGCGGATATGGCGTCGGAACCCTCGCGACATCTGAGAACTTGCTTGACCCGACGGCGCCGCTTCAGGATCGTCACCCAGGCTTTGCAAGGATCGATGATGGTTTCAGCATGGATCGGACTGCCCTTCGCGCTGTTGGTCGCGGGCGTCGCGGCCGCCCAGACGGCGTCGCCGCAGCAGACGCCGCTGACCTATGCCGAAGCCTCTGCACGGCTGCGCACCTCCTCCAGCCTGTCTCGCGCTGCGGGCTATGGCGTGGACGCCGCCAGCGAACAGGCGGCGGCGGCTGCAGGCCTGCGTCGACCCACGGTGTCGCTGGACGCCCAGGCCATCCGCTATCGCAAGACCTTCGACATCTCCCTGACCGGCGCGCTGGACAAGGCCCAGTCCGAACTCGGGGCGGCCATTCCCGGCCTGATCTCGGACCTTCCCGGCATACCGGGTGACATTCTTCAGACGGTGGGACAGCGGCTGCAGGCCGCCCTGCCCGAAATCTTCGCCGCCCTGCCGACCGATGTGCGGCTGGAGGTCGAGGACACCGCCTTTCGTCCGACCCTGACCGCGCTTCAGCCCATCTACAGCGGCGGCGCCATCCCCGCCCTGCAACGCGCCGCCGCCGCCAATGTCGACATGGCGCAGGCGCGCCGTCGCGAGGCGATGGATCTTGAAGGCGTCAATCTGGCCCGCGCCTATTTCGGGCAGGTGTTGGCGGCGGAGGCCGTGCGCATCTCCACCGACACCCGCGACGGGTTCGATCTTCACCTGCGCAACGCCCAGCGGATGGAGCGCGAAGGGGTGTTGAGCCACGCCCAGACGTTGCAGGTCCAGGTGGCCCGCGACGCTTCACAGCGCCAACTGGACCGCGCGCAGTTGGAATACGACAACTCGGTCCAGTCGCTTGGCCGGGTGCTGAACCTAGATGACGGGGTGACGCCGACGACGCCGCTGTTCGTCAACCGCACGTCGGTCGGTCCGATGGATGTCTTCATCGCCCAGGCGTCGCAGTCCAACGCCCGCATCGCCCAGGCCCAGGCGACACGTGATCTGGCCGAAGCCGGCGTCGATCTGGCGGAATCGCGGTTTCGTCCCACCGTCTATGCCTTCGGGACCTACAACCTGAACCCCGACAACGCCCTGCCGACAGAGCCTGACTGGGCCGTCGGCATCGGCGCGCGCTACACCCTGATGTCGTCGATCGACCGTCGCCGCATGGCGGGCGCGGCGCGATCACAGGCGCAGGCGGCGGGCGAACTGGAACGCCAGGCGCGCGACGACGCCCGGCTGCTGGTCACCCGCGCCTATAATCAGGCGGAGCTGGCGCGACGCCAGTTCCTGTCGATGGACTCCAGCCTGACGGCGGCGACCGAGAACCTGCGGGTGCAGGAGATCGGCTTCCGGGAGGGGGAATCTCCTGTCTCTGCCGTTGTGGACGCCCGCAATCTGCTGGGCGCCGCACGGTTGCAGCGCGCGGTCGCCGCCTATGAATATGATCTCAGTCTGGCGGCGCTTTTGGCGGCGGCCAGCAGCCCCCAGACCCTGAACGACTATCTGCAACGCGACGACCGGATCAGCGCACCATGAGCGAGACGACAGCCACGCCCCCCTCGCGCAAGCGCGGCGCCCTGCGCGTCTGGATCATCGCGGCAGGCGCGATCCTGCTGGTGGGTTTCATCATCATCGGCCTGTTCCTGGCGGCCCGCCCGCCGAAGGAGCAGATCCAGGCCATGGTCGAGGCCGAAACCTTCACCGTCGCCACCAAGGCGCCCAGTCGTGTCGAGCAGCTTCTGGTCTCCGAAGGCGACCGCGTCACGGCGGGCCAAGTGCTGGCGGTCATGAGCAGCCCCGAAATCGAGGCCAAGGACGTGCAGGCGCGCGCCCTGCTGCAGTCCGCCGAGGCGCTGCAATCCCTCAGCCGCGAGGGCGCCCGGCATGAAGACATCCGCACGGTCGAATCCATCTGGCGCGCCAGCCAGGCCACGGAACGTCTGGCCGACCAGACCGCACGACGCGCCGAGGCCTTGTTCGCCGAGGGGGTTATCTCGGCCCAGCGGCGCGACGAAGCCGTCGCCGCCCGCGCCGCCACCGCCGCTCAGACCGAGGCCGCCCGCCAGCAGTATGTGAAGGCCCAGACGGGCACGCGCCCGCAGGAACGATCCGTCGCCGATGCTCAGGTCAGCGGCGCCCAGGCCGCCGTCGCCGAGACCACCAGCCTGCAATCCGAAACCCGACTGGTTGCGCCACACGCGGGCGAGGTGTCCCAGCGGTTCGCCAATGTCGGCGAACTGGTCCTGATCGGCGTGCCGGTTTACACCGTGGTCGACACCGCTGATCCCTGGGTGTCCTTCACTGTCCGCGAAGACCAGTATCGCGACCTGAAGATGGGTGCGACGCTGCACGGCGACATACCGGCGCTGGGTCTCAAGAACGTCGCCTTCCGCGTCACCGCCATCAGCCCCCAGGGCGAGTTCGCCACCTGGCGCTCGACCCGCCAGTCCAGCGGCTATGACGTGCGCAGCTTCGCCATCAAGGCCAAGCCGGTCCAACCCATCGCCAACCTGCGTCCGGGCATGAGCGTGCTGTTCGACTGGTCGCGCCGATGACGTCCAATCGCGCGGCCTTCGCTCGGGCCGTGCGCGACGAGACGCGCCTGCTGCTGACCCGACCGTGGGACGCCTTCGTCGCCTTCGGCCTGCCGCTGATCCTGCTGGTGGTCATCGCCGCCATGTTTGCGCCGGGCGTGATCCGGCAATCGCCAGCGGCGGTGGTGGACCATGATCGGTCCAGCTTTACCCGCGCCGCCGTTCGAAACATGCAGGCCAGTTCCGGCCTGGACGTCGCCTATGCGCCCGCCACTCTGGACGAGGCGATGGCGCTGATGCGGCAGGGCAAGATTTTCAGCTTCGCCTATTTCCCCTCGGGCTTCACTGCGGGGGCCTTCCGCCAGCCTGAACAGGCGACGGTCTATTTCAACGGGGCCTTCCAGACGGCGGGCGCCCTAACGGCCCTGAACCAGTCCGCCGCCATCGCCTCAGCCGCCGCGCCCGCGCTGGAGGAGCGCGCCCGGCAGATGGGCGTGCCCGCAACCGCGCTCAGCCCGCCGGATGTGCAGGTGTCGATCATCGGCAACCCGCAACTGAACTTTGAACTGTTCCTGGGCGGCCTGCTCGGCCCCGGCGTCCTGCATCTGCTGGCCGCCTGTTCCGCCGTGCTGGCGGTCGGGCGGTTGATGCAGGGCAAGTCGTTTCGTCCGTTCAAGATCGCCCACGGCGGCCGCACGACGGCGGCCCTGGCTGGCCATCTGACGCCGCATTTCCTGATCTTCACCCTGTGGGGACTGGCCTGGATCGTCTGGCTGTGCGGGTTCCGGGGCTGGGGCGTGGCCGGGTCGCTGCCTCTGCTGATGCTGGGCATGGCGGCCTTGATGGCGGTCAGCGTCGCCCTGTCGGCCCTGCTGGTCGCGGTGGCGGGCGACAACGACCTGGCCTTCTCCGCCACCGCCATCTACTCGGGCGCCGCCATCGCCTTTTCCAACGGGACCCTGCCGCTGGACCACGGTCCGCGCTTCGCCCAGTTCTGGAGCGATGTCCTGCCCTACACCCACTATCTGCGACTTCAGACCAGCCAGATGGTGACCGATGGCGCAAAGCCCGCCGCCGTCCATGACCTGCTCATTCTCTGCGCGGTGACCCTGGGCGCCTTCGTCATCGCCGCCCTGGCGATCCGCTGGCGCGCCAACCGCGAGCCCAAGGTCGAGGCCCTGACCTTCCCGCTTCCGACCGACAGCGTCACCGGCAGTTTCGCCGCCACCTTCGTCGGCATTGTGAAGGCCCGCCCGGTCGCCAGCCTGCTGCTGCTCGCCGTGGTGTTGTACGCCTTCTATTACCCGGCGGCCTATTCGGGCCAGTCCGCAACCGGCCTTCCTCTGGCAGTGGTGACCAGCAGCCAGACGGCGACGACGCGCACCCTGGTCGAGGATCTGAACGCCAGCCACGCCATCGAGGTGGCCGCTGTCGCCTCCTCTGTCGAGGAAGCCCAGAACCTGATGAAGCGCGGCGTGGTGGACGGCATCATCGTCCTGCCCGATGGGTTCGAGACCAGTCTGGCGCGCGGCGCGCCGGACGGTGTCGCCATCTATCTGAACGGCGGCTATCTGGTTCGCGTCACCGCCATCGGCAAGGCCGCGGCGGGCGCCGTCGCGGACGTGATCCGCAAACGCCTGAACGGCCTGCCCGAGGTCGCGCGCGCCGCGTCCCTGACGCCCAGTCTGAAACAGGTCTCACTCTTTAATCCCACCGAGGGATACGGCGACTATGCGGTTCCGGCGGTCAGCATCGTCATCCTGCAACAGACCCTTCTGCTGGGCGCGGGCGTCATCGCCGCCATACGACGCGAGACGGCGGCGCCGGTCCTGCGGCTCAGAAGTCGTCTGGGCCTGTGGCTGGCCCTGACCGTCATCGGCGCCTTGTCCAGCCTGTTCTATTTCGGCTTCGTCTTCTGGGTTCAGGACTATCCGCGTGCGGGCGATCTGATCGGGGTCATCCTTCTGGCGCCCTTGTTCTCGGCAGCTGTGTCGGCGCTGGGTCTGTGTCTGGGCGGCTTGTTCGACCGGCATGAGCGCGTTTTACAGGTGCTGGTCGGCACGTCGGCGCCGCTGTTCTTCCTGGGCGGCACGGCCTGGCCGCACTTCATGATGCCTCAGCCCTTGGTCTGGCTGGCCAATCTGTTTCCTTCCACGGCAGGCGTGCAGGCCTTTGTGAAGATGAACTCGACCGGCGCCAGTCTTTCCGAAGTTGCGCCAGAAGCGACGGTGTTGGTTGTCCTGGTTGTGATCTACGGCCTTTGGTTGTTGGCGCCCGATCTGAGAACCATCAGACAACGACAGGTCACGGCCCAGCAAACCTCAAGCTGAGCCTTGGCCGCCTATTCTGATTTTCCGCTGGCGAGGCGGAGGATTGCCGTTATTCATGTCGAATCTGTCGAGGGCGGCCCGGAATCATTGACCGACGATTAGGCGATGTGATCCCACGCTCAACTGGGGCGACTATCTGTATGAAACGTTCTTTTGCGTACCTCATCATCGGGGCGATGATCCTGGGGGTCCTCACCGGGTGGGGCCTGAACCATTTTCTCGACGCTGAGGGGGCGTCAAAGGCGGCCTCCAACCTCAACCTGATCACCGACGTCTTCCTGCGCCTGATCAAGATGATCATTGCGCCTCTGGTGTTCACGACCCTGGTCGCGGGCATCGCCCACATGGAGGATGCCGCCTCCGTCGGACGCATCGGCGTCAAGACGATGGCCTGGTTCATCTCTGCCTCCGCCGTTTCGCTGCTGCTGGGCCTCGTGATCGTTCAGATCCTGCAGCCGGGCGCCAACCTGCACCTGCCGGAAGCCGTCGTGGCCACCGCGCCCGCCGCATCGACCGACGCCTTCTCGCTGCATGGCTTCATCACCCACCTGGTGCCGACGTCGATCTTTGACGCCATGGCGCGCAACGAAATCCTGCAGATCGTCGTCTTCGCCGTCTTCGTCGGCACCGCCGTCGCCGCGCTGGACGACAAGGCCCCCGCCGTGATGCACCTGGTCGAACAGGCCGCCTCCATCATGCTGAAGGTGACCGAGTTCGTGATGAAGCTGGCCCCGCTGGCCATCTTCGGCGCCCTGGCCTCGACCATCGCCACCCAGGGCCTGGATATGCTGGGCACCTACGCCAAGTTCGTTCTGGGCTTCTATGGCGCCATGGCGACCCTGTGGGGCATCCTGTTCCTGGCCGGCGCCGTGGTGCTGGGCAAGCGCGTGATCCCGCTGTTCCGTACGATCCGCACGCCCGCCCTGCTGGCCTTCTCGACCGCCAGCTCGGAAGCCGCCTATCCGCGCATTCTGGACGCCCTGCCCAAGATCGGCGTGCGCAAACGCATCGTCAGCTTCGTGCTGCCGCTGGGCTATTCGTTCAATCTCGACGGCTCGATGCTGTACTGCACCTTCGCCACCATGTTCATCATGCAGGCGCACGGCGTGCACCTCAGCCTCTCGCAGCAGATCTTCATGCTGCTGCTGTTGATGGTCACGTCCAAGGGGATCGCGGGCATTCCGCGCGCCTCGCTGGTCGTCATCATGGCCACCCTGACCTACTTCGGCCTGCCCGAAGCCTGGATCGCAATCGTGCTGGGCGTCGACCATCTGCTCGACATGGGCCGTTCCGCCACCAACGTCGTCGGCAACTCGGTCGCCGCCGCCGTGGTCGCCAAGTGGGAAGGCGAACTGGACCCTGACGACGAAATAGAAGGCGCAGAGCCAAAGGCCCTCGCCTGATCTGAACCAAAGGCGGCCTGACCGCGCGATCAGGCCGCCGATCCAGACCATAACGTGTTTGCGATTCACTCGCAGACACGTTATCGCGCATCACGAATGTCCCCCTTCGATCTTTCACATCGCGCGGCCTTCTCGCAGCTGCTGGTGACCGAGCGCACGTCATTGATGCGGATGGCGCGGCGGATACTGGGCGACGCCAGTCTGGCGGAAGACATCACCCAGACCCTGTGGCTGAACATTCAACGCATCACTGATCCCGAGACCATCAAGGACAAGCGCGCCTATCTCTATCGGTTGATGCTGAATCTGACGTCGGATCAGATGAGGAAGCGCACCCGGGGCGCGGCCCTGTTCGACGACCAGGCGGATGATATGCGGATGGCGGACGCCGCACCGACCACTGAAACCCGTATCATCGACCGGCAGCGACTCAGCCTGCTGTCCGCCGCCATCGACGAACTGCCTCCGCGCTGTCGCGAGGTGTTTCTTTTGCGTCGGGTCGAGGGCCTGACGCCCGCGCAAGTTGCCGAACGACTGGGAATTACGACAAATGCAGTCGCGAAACACGTCCGTCATGCAATCAGCCATTGCCAGACGCGCTTGGCTGAGCAAGAGGCGTTGTGATGACATCCGTCACGACCTCAAAGCCCGACCGCGTGTCCCGCGCGGATCGCGAAGCTGCGCGCTGGGTTGCTGACCAGCAGAGCGGCCTGCTGGATGACGCAGGCTCGGCGCATCTGGACGCCTGGCTGCAGAGCGCCGAGAACGCCGCCGCCTTCGAAAGGGCGCAGGCCCTCTGGTTGGAAATGGGCGAGGCCGCTGTTCGACCGGCGCCGCAAACCGCCCCTCCCCCACGTCGTCGCCGTGCTTCACCTCGCGACGGTCGCCGCTCACGCGCGCCGCTCATAGCCACCGGCGTGGCGGCTGCTCTGGCCGTCGCTTTCGTCGCCCTGGATGGCCCCACGCGACTGCGCGCCGATGCCATCACCCGCCCCGGCGAGCAAAGGACGCTGACGCTGGCGGACGGCTCCACCGTGCGCCTGAACACCGACAGCGCCGTCCAGGTGGCCTATGCCCCCGACCGTCGCACCGTGCGCCTGCTGCGCGGCGAGGCCGCCTTCACTGTCGCCCCGAACCCGAACAGGCCCTTCACGGTTGAGGCGGGCGGCGGTTCGACCACGGCGCTTGGCACCCGGTTCATCGTCCGGCGTGACGGCGTGCAGACCCGGGTGTCAGTGACCGAACACGCGGTCAGGGTGGCGTCGAACCCTGCTTCGGTTGTCGTGGCGCAGGACCAGACCTCGACCTATGGTCCCCGTCAGGCGCCGTCGGTGCCGGTCGCATCGTCCGTCGGCGTGGGCGCCTGGCAGGACGGCTGGCTGGTGTTCGATGACCAGCCCCTGTCTGCGGTCGTGAGCGAGATCGGACGCTATTCCACCCTGCCGATGACCGTCATCGGACGAAAGGCGCGCGATCGACGCGTCAGCGGCGCCTTCCGCATCGACCAACCCGACCAGACCGTGACACGTCTGGAACAGACCCTGGGCCTGCGCTCCACCCACCTGCTCGGCGGAGCCGTCATCGTTCACGACTGAACGACGTTCTGAACTTTTTTCGAAGTCCACAGTCCCGGTTTCGCCGCATCGCACGTCTATCTTGCGAGAACCATTCTCATTCGCACCATGCGAACCCATATGGACTGGCGCAGTGCGCGCCATGAGAGGCGAAGTTGACCAAGGCGAGACACAATATCGGGGCCATGCGCCTCTTTCTGATGGCCACGACGGCTGTCGCTTCGGCGGCCGTGCTGGCGCCCCTGCCCGCAGCGGCTCAGGCCCAGCCCAGCTTTGACGTGCCGGCGGGTCCCCTGACTCCGGCCCTGATCCGTTTCGCCCAACAGGCCAATGTTGAGCTGGCCTATGACGCCAGCCTGACGCGCAACGCCTCCACACGCGGTCTGCAAGGCCGTTACAGCGTGTCGGATGGCTTGTCGCGCCTGCTGGCCGGAAGCGGCGTGACCTACAGCCTGGCAGGCCGCGTCGTGACCCTGTCGGCCGCACCCTCGGTCGGAAACGCCATCGCACTTGGCCCCGTGCGGGTGCAGGGCGCGACAGAAGGCGGCGCCGGACGCCTGAGCGCCGACAGTTTCGACGCACACGGCGACCCGGTGGAAGCGCCCTATCGTTCCGCAGGCTCCAGCACCTATATCGACCACGACACCATCGAACGTTTTCGGGGAACCTCGACCGCTGACGTCATCAAGGGTGTGGCGGGCGTGACAGCGGCCGATCCGCGGACCGCCAATGCTCTGGACGTGAACATCCGCGGCATCCAGGGCCAGAGCCGGGTGCCGGTCATCATCGACGGCGGCCAGTCCACGATGGACACCTATCGCGGCTATGCCGGTCAGTCGCAGCGCACCTATCTCGACCCCGACCTGATCTCCAACATCACCATCACCAAAGGCCCCAGCCTGCAGGCCAATGCGTCCGGCGGCATCGGCGGCGTTGTGGTCATGGAGACCCTGAAGGCCGACGACGTCCTGACCGAGGGTCACGATCTTGGACTGCGCGTCCGCACCGGCGTGTCAGACGCCAGCGCACGCCGCCTGCCCGCCTACAGCGGCGTGCCGTCCAAGGACAGCGGCGACCTGACCCGCCCCGGCGGACAGTTCTTCAACATGGCAGCCGCAGGCCGTTGGGACAGGTTCGACCTGGTCGCCGCCTATGCCTGGCGCGATGTGGGCAACTATTTCTCGGGCCACCGGGGCTACAACGACTTCCCGCAGGGCCGCCGCGTGCTGGCCACGCTGAACCCCACGAACACCGAGGTCTTCAACACCTCGTCCCAGTCTGAATCCCTGCTGCTGAAAGGCACCTGGCGGATCACCGACGAGCAGACCCTGGAAGCCGGTTATCGCCGCTACAAGGGCGAGCAGGGCGAGATCATGGCCTCGCAGATCATCCGCGTTGATCGTGACCGCGTGCCGCAATGGGCGCTGGGGAACGTGGACATGGACGCCTACAATCTGCGCTATCGCTACAAGCCGCAGGGCAAGCTGGGCGACCTGGTCGATCTGAGAGCCAACGCCTGGTACACTCACTCCGACAGCCTGATGTACAACGGCCTGACCGGCATCACGCCCTGGTACTATGACCGCCGCACCGACTGGTGGGACGCGCCTTCCTTCAACACCGACCCCGGCTACAAGGACGCCTATCGCAACGAGCTGACGCAGGAGCGTTTTGGCGGGGACATCACCAACACCTCGCTGCTGTTCACCGATCTGGGCAAGTTCACCTTCGACTACGGCTTGTCGTTCAGCCACGAGGATGTCGGCCCCGGCCCGAACTCGCCGCTGATGCAGGACGATCTGGTCAACAACCGCTTCCTGCGCAGCGCCGTGCGCAAGGAATACAGCGTCGTCGCTTCCGCCAAATGGGAGCCGGACGAGCATTGGGAGCTGATGGTCGGCGGCCGCTACAACCACGTCGATGTGCGCGACCGCAATCGACTGGCGACCGTGTCCAAACGTGAAACCATCGGCAAATACCGCTCGATCCAGTTGCTCAGCGGCGACGCCAGCCTGCCAGCATGGCGCGCTACGCGCATCGCCTCGCTGAACTGGTACCCCGACGCCAATGGACAGTTCACCCAGGCGTCTCTGCTGGCCTCGCCCTACAAGCGCGGAACGGCTGCGGACATCACGGGCTGGAACTTCTACGACGCGGGTGCCATCAGCGATCTGATCGTTCCGACCGAATGGACATGGTCCGACCCGATCCGCCGCACGGACGACGCCTTCATGCCGACGGCCAGCGTCACCTATCGCTTCGACGAAGACACGCTGCTGTATGTGAAATACGCCGAGGGCGTGAAGCTGCCCAGCCTGTTCGAGACGACCCTGGGTCTGTTCACGGCGGCCAAGCCGGTCGGTGAACTGAAGCCTGAGCGCGCCAAGACCTGGGAGGTCGGGGCCAGCACAATCCGCCGCGATCTGATCACAGGCGGCGACCGGGCGGGCTTCAAACTGGCCTATTTCAACACGCGCATCGACGACCTGATCACGCGCGACTACCGCACCCTGTCGGCGGGCCTGATCCGCAACATCGACCAGTTCAAGGTGTCGGGCGTCGAGTTCCAGTCCAGCTATGACAACGGCGTCGTCTTCGGCGACCTGTCGGCCCACTATTATTTCGAGGCCAAGACCTGCGCGCCCGACATCGCCGCTGAACGCCGCGAATATGGCGAAGAGTGGGACATCGACGGACTGAAGAACACGCCCAACTGCGTCGATGGCGGTTTCGAAGGCTCCTACACCAACACCCAGAACCCGCCGCGATACAACATCAACCTGACGCTGGGCGCCCGGCTGTTCGATGATCGCCTGACCATCGGCGGCCGAGCCGTCCACAACGCCGGGCCGATCAGCAAGCTGGATCAGGAATGGAACGTCGGCTTGTCGGCGATCCAGCAACTGTACAAGGAGGCGACTGTCTATGACGCCTTCGCCAGCCTGAAGGTCACAGAGCAGACCAAGCTCGACCTCAACATCGACAATGTGATGGACGAATACTACCTCGACCCGCTTGCGTTGGGCGTCATGCCCGCGCCGGGCCGCACCGTCCGTCTCGCCCTGACCTACCGCTATTGAGACTGATGATGACCCCGCTCGAAACCAGCCGCGCCAAACGGCTCAAATCCTCCAGCAACGGCGTGCACGAAGGTCTGGACAACGCCATCATGGCCGCCAAGCCCTTCAGCAGCCGCGAGACCTATGCCGAGTTCCTGCGGATTCAGCAGTTGTTCCACCGCGACATCGCCGCCCTGTACGAGACGCCTGAATTGACGGCTCTGGTGCCGGACCTGCTGGAGCGTCGCCGTATCAATGAGGTGCTGACCGATCTCGCCGATCTGGGCGCCGAACCTGCGCCTGCCGACGGCCCGCCCCGCTTTGTCGCGGGCGAGCCGGTGGACGTGCCGACGGCGCTGGGCTGGCTGTATGTGGCTGAGGGCTCGAACCTGGGCGCCGCCTTCCTGATCAAGGCGGCGGCGTCTCTGGGTCTGTCGGCCGAGTTCGGCGCACGCCATCTGGCCGCCTCGCCTGAGGGCCGCGCCAACCACTGGCGCAGCTTCACCGCCGCCCTCGATGCGCCCGAAATGACCGAGGAAGAGGAGGCACGCGTCCAGGCCGGGACCGCCGCCGCCTTCGCACGCGTTCGCGGTCTGGTGGATGTCGGCTTCAAGACCAGGGCCGCAGACGCCGCATGACGACCGTTCTCCCGCGCGTCGCGGTCCAGGGTCACGTCGGGGTCGAAAGACCTCGGCGCGGGCCCGGTCGTGCGCGCGGGATGATCGCCCTTGGCGGCGCCCTCGCCCTCCACGCCGCCCCGCTGCTGTTCCTGATCAACTTCGTGTCCCACGCGCCGATCCCGCTGGAGGAGCCGCCGGTGATCGCCGTTGAGTTGATCCGCAACAACGCCGCCCCGCCCCGGCCGCCGTCCGAACAGGTCGAAGGCCCCAAACAGGTTCAGGCCGCCGCCAGCCGCGCCGCCCCGCAACAGATCCATCCTCGCATTCAGGCGGACGCGCCCGAGGCTTTGGCCGTCCCTGTGACGCCGCCCGCGCCGCGCCCCGCACAGAACCAGACACCCGCGCCTGAGACGACCGCGCCCGTCGCCCGTCCCGCCCCGCCTGCCCCGCGCGCATCGACGGCTCCCCAGGACTGGCGCGCACGTCTTCTGGCGCATCTGGACACCAAGAAACGCTATCCGCCCGCCGCCCAGCGCCTGCGTCAGGAAGGCGTCGCCTATGTTCGGTTCACCATGGATCGCTCGGGCCGCGTCCTGTCCTCACGCATAGACCGCAGTTCAGGCCGTCCGCTGCTGGACCGCGAAGCCCTGGCCATGCTGGACCGCGCGCAACCCCTGCCCCCACCACCCGACGATGTGCCCGGCGCGACGCTGGAGCTGGTTACGCCGGTAGAGTTCTTCCTGCCCCGCTAGGCAGGGCCGCATCACGCTCTGCGGGCCAGTCCGTCCAGCCTCAGCGCCAGACTGGCCAGGGCCTCATAGATGGCGGCCAGTTCGACATAGGCCTCAGCGATTTCGACCGTCGGCGCGGCGAAGGAGCGGCTGAGCCAGATCGCCGCCAGTTCCCTGTACTGTTCTCCCATGAGGCATCTGTCCCATTGTGAAGCTTAGGACAAAACACTCGCAATAGTTGTGCCTGATTGCTAGTCTGAATGATCAGTCGCCCTGATCGTTGCGCCAGCCACCGCCGATGGACTGGATCAAGGCCACCGCTGTCGTCTGGCGATTGACGGCCCCCTGCAGCAGGGCGCGACGCGCCGTCAGGGCCGTCGCCTGGGCAGTCGCCACATCCGTATAGGCCACCGTCCCGGCCCGGTTCTGGTTCAGGATCATGGCTTCGGTCTGGTCCGCAGCCTGAGACGCCGTCTGGAGTTCGGCATACTGACGGCGCAGCACATCGGTGGCGGTCAGCTGGTTCTCCACGTCCTGAAACGCCGTCAGCACCGTCTGGCGATAGGCGGCGACAGAGGCGTCATAGCTGGCTCGGGCCTGCTCCACCGCCGCGCCTCGCGCCCCGGCGTCGAACAGGGTTTCGGCCAATCCGAGGCCCAACGACCAGATGTTGGCCGAACTCGCGAACAGATCGCCAAGGTTCGACGTCGTCTGACCATACGATCCCGTCAGCGACAGGTTCGGGAAGAAGGCCGCCTGCTGAACACCGATGCGGGCGTTGGCCGCGGCGACCGCGCGCTCTGCCGACGCGATGTCGGGGCGACGCTCCAGCAGGGTCGAGGGCACGCCCACCGGCACGTCGGGAATGATCGGCGTCCACTGCGCAGGCGCCAGGGTGAAGCTGCTGGCCGGTTCACCGACCAACACCGCAATGGCGTTCTCATAGGTGGCGCGGTTCCGCTCCAGCCCGATGCGCGTCGAACGCGCATTGGCCAGCGTCGTCTCGGCCTGCAGGACGTCGGTGCGCGGCGCGATGCCGGCTTCGTAGCGGTTGCGGGTGATCTGCAACGCCCGCTCATAGCCGGTGATCGTCTGATCCAGCAGAGCCGTCTCGGCATCGGCTTCGCGCAGGTTCAGATAGTTGGCGGCCAGTTCGCCCTGGATCGACAGATGGGCATTGGCCAGGTCGGCGGCGCTGGCCTGGGCCGTGGCGTCGTTGGCCTCGACCGAACGTCGGATGCGGCCCCAGAAGTCCGGCTCCCACGTCGCGCCGATCCCAACCTGATAGTTCTTGTTGTCGTTCGAGGTCGTCGTTTTCGACTGTGCGCCCGATCCGTTCAGCGACACGGTGGGAAACAGGCCTGCCCGTGTCTCGCGCGTCAGGGCGCGGGCCTGACGGTAGGCGGCCTCGGCGGCGGCGATGGTCTGGTTCGCGGTCTCGGCGCGGGCGACCAGGCTGTTCAGAGTGTCGTCCCCGAACAGGGTCCACCAGTCGCCGCGCGCCAGAGCGTCGGAGGGCTGGGCCGTTCGCCAGCCGTCCGGCGCCTTGAACCCTGTGGCGGTCGGGGCCGTCGGCGTCACATAGTCGGGCCCGACGGCGCAGGCGGATGTCATCAGAACGGCGGTCAGAAGAAGGGGGGCGAACGGTCTCATGCGGGGGAAGACTCCGTATCGATGCCACGCGCCAGGGCGCGCTCGTCGCCCCGCTTTCTCCGCAGCTTGTCGAGATAGACGTAAACCACCGGTGTGGTGATCAGGGTCAGCAACTGACTGGCGATCAAGCCGCCGATGATGGTGATGCCCAGGGGGCGACGCAGTTCCGCCCCCTCTCCAAATCCAATCGCCAGCGGCAGCACGCCCAACCCCGCCGCCAGCGTCGTCATCAGGATGGGCCGGAACCGCAGCAGTGAAGCCTCGCGCACCGCCTCGACCGCCGACAGACCGCGCGACCTCTGGGCGTCCAGCGCGAAGTCGATGATCAGGATGGCGTTCTTCTTGACGATGCCCAGCAGCAGAAAGACCCCGATCAGGGCGATGATCGAGAACTCCATCCCGAACAGCATCAGCGCCAGCACCGCCCCCACCCCCGCCGCGGGCAGGGTCGACAGGACGGTGATCGGATGGACGGTGCTTTCGTACAGGATGCCCAGCACCAGATAGATGGCGACCAGGGCGGCCAGGATCAGCATGGGCTGTTCCTGGTTCTGCTGCTGCGCCTGAGCCGCCTGCCCGGCGAAACTGCCGCGCACATTGATCGGCATCCCCAGCGAGGCCGCCGCATCCGTCACGATCGCCTGCCCTTGGGACAAAGACACCCCTTCCGCCAGATTGAACGAGACGGTCGTGGCCAATTCTCCATTCTGGTGATTGACCGATGTGGCGGCCGGGCGTTCAGCCGCGCTGGCGACCACGGCCAGAGGCGTCAGCGGTGTCGTGGTGGTGACCAGGGCCGATCCGGTCGATGGGTCTCTCAGCGCCGGATTGATCAGGCCACCGGCGCCTGCGCCGCCGGCCGGTGACGTGGGCACCTGCACATCGGCCAAGGCCTCGGGGCCTTTGGCGAACTGCGGCATCCATTCCATGATGACCGAATACTGGTTGATGTCCTGATAGATGGTCGCGACCTGACGCTGGCCGAATGAATCATACAGGCTGTTGTCGATATCGCGGGGCGAGACGCCCATGCGGGCCGCCGTGTCGTGGTCGATGGTCAGGTATGTCTCGACGCCGTTCTGGGCCAGATCACTGTCCACGTCGGTCAGTTCCGGGTGGGCCTTCAGCTCGTCTTCCAGCTTTTGGCCCCAGGTGCGCAGATCGGCGCTGGAATCGCTGATCAGGGTGTACTGATAGGTGGAGTTGGACGAACGCCCGCCCATCCGCAGGTCCTGCACCGGGTTCAGGAAGACATTCAGCCCTTCGACCCGCCCCAGCTTGGGCCGCAAGCGGGCGATCACATCGGCGCTCTTTTCGCCGTTACGCTGATCCAGCGGCTTCAGATTGACGAACATGAAGGCGCCGCCCGCGCGCGCGCCGCCCGTAAATCCGACGACCGTATCGACCGCTGGGTCGGCGTCGATGATATCCACGACTCGCTTCAGCTTGGCCGACATGGCCTGGAACGACACGCTTTGGTCGGCGCGCACGCCCGCCATCAGCTGCCCATTGTCCTGTTGCGGGAAGAAGCCCTTGGGCACCACCACATACAGATAGGCCGTCAGGCCGATCACCGCCGCCAGCGACAGCACCACAATCGGCTTGGACTGCAGCGCCCAGTCCAGGCACCAGGAATAGGCGTTCTGGATCCTGGAGAAGGCCGCCTCAAACGCTCGCCCGATCCGTCCTTCACGGTGACCATGCTGACGCGGCTTCAGCAGATAGGCGCACATCATCGGCGTCAGGGTCAGGGAGATGACCAGCGAGATCATCACCGCCGCCGACAGGGTGACCGCAAACTCGCGGAACAACCGCCCCGTCTGCCCGCCCATGAACAACAGCGGGATGAACACCGCCACCAGAGATATGCTGATCGACAGGACGGTGAAGCCGACCTCGCGCGCGCCCAGCAGGGCCGCCTTGAACCGCTCCATCCCCGCCTCGATGTGGCGCTGGGTGTTCTCCAGCACCACGATGGCGTCATCGACGACAAAGCCCGTCGCCACCGTGATCGCCATCAGGCTGAGGTTGTTCAGCGAAAAGCCCAGCAGATACATGACCCCAAACGTGCCCAGCAGGGACACGATGGTCGCCACGGTTGGAATGAAGGTCGCGCGCGCGCTGCGCAGGAAGGCCGAAACCACCAGCACCACCAGGATCAGCGACACCACCAGCGTCAGTTCGATCTCATGCAGAGAGGCGCGGATCGAGTTGGTCCGGTCGGACGCGACCTGAATCTTGATGTCGCTGGGCAGTTGCGCCTGAAGCTCTGGCACCACGGCCCGCACCCCATCCACGGTGCTGATGATATTGGCGCCCGGCTGACTGGAGATCAGGACGATGATGGCGGGCTTGCCATTGAACAGGCCCAGGGTCCGGGTGTCGGCCACCCCATCGGTCACCGAGGCCACATCGGCCAACCGCACCCCCGCATTGTTGCGCCAGGCGACGATCAGACTGGCGTAGTCGGCAGCGCTCTTGCCCGCCGCGTCGGTGTAGATCTGGAAGCGCTGTCCCTCCCCTTCGACAGCGCCCTTTGGCCGGTCGGCGTTGGCGGCCTGAATGGCGGCGCGGACATCTTCCAGGCTGATGCCATAGGTGTTCAGGGCGAAAGGATTGACCTGCACCCGCACGGCCGGCAGCGAACCGCCGCCGATCTCGACCTCGCCCACGCCCTCGACCTGGGCCACGCGCTGACTGACGATGTTGGACACCGCGTCATAGATCTGACCCGGCGTCTTGGTGTCCGAGGTCAGGGCCATGATGATGACCGGCGCGCTGGACGGGTTGGACTTGGTGTAGGTCGGGTTGCTGCGCAGGGTCGTGGGCAGGTCCGCGCGCGCCGCATTGATGGCGGCCTGAACCTCACGCGCGGCGCCATCGATGTTGCGATTCAGGTTGAACTGCAGATTGATGCGCGTTGATCCGGTTGAACTTTGCGATGTCATCTC
Source organism: Brevundimonas nasdae (assembly GCF_019395145.1). Taxonomy (NCBI): domain Bacteria; kingdom Pseudomonadati; phylum Pseudomonadota; class Alphaproteobacteria; order Caulobacterales; family Caulobacteraceae; genus Brevundimonas; species Brevundimonas nasdae. Next base: position 669,709 of record NZ_CP080034.1, on the reverse strand, counting down.
ATTGACGTCAGAGATCACGCCCAGCCGCCGCTCCAACGGCGTGGCCACACTGGAGGCCATGGTGTCGGGACTGGCGCCCGGCAGCCGCGCCTGCACCGAAATCGCCGGATAATCGACCTGCGGCAAGGGCGCGACCGGCAGGACGAAGAAGGCCGCTATCCCGGCCAGCGCGATGCCCGCCGCCAGCAGAACGGTCGCGATGGGTCGCCGGATGAAGGGTTCGGACAGGTTCACAGAACCGGCTCCAGCTCAGCGTCCGACTGCGCGGCCTCATCCGGCCCGGCCCGACGTTTCGCGGGCGCCAGCCGATCAAAGGCCAGATAGATCACCGGCGTGGTGAATACAGTCAGCAACTGACTGACCAACAGGCCGCCGAAGATGGCGATGCCCAACGGACGCCGCAGTTCCGATCCCTCGCCAAACCCCAGCATCAGCGGAACCGCCGACAGCAGGGCCGCAAAGGTCGTCATCATGATCGGTCGGAACCGCAGCACCGCAGCCTGGAAGATGGCGTCGTGCGCCGACTTGTCCTCGTTGCGTTCAGCCGCGATGGCGAAGTCGATCATCATGATCGCGTTCTTCTTCACGATGCCGATCAGCAAGATCAGGCCGATGATGCCGATGACGCCCAGATCATTGCCGGTGATCCACAGGGCGAACAACGCTCCCACGCCCGCCGACGGCAGGGTCGACAGGATGGTCAGCGGGTGGACATAGCTCTCATACAGAACCCCCAGCACGATATAGACGCAGACCACCGCCGCCAGGATCAGCCAAAGCTGGTTCGACAGCGAGGTTTGGAACGACCCCGCCGCCCCCAGGAAGGTGGTGGTGACGCTGGCCGGGGCCTTCACGCTCTTGACCGCCTCCTGCACCTGACTGACGGCTGCGCCCAGTGACACGCCCGGCGCGGCGTCGAAACCGATGGTCGCCGCCGGGAACTGGGCCACGCGAGTGATCTGGGTCGGGGCGTCCTTTTCGGTGATGGAGGCGAAGGCGCTGAGCGGGGTCGCCCCGCCTGTCGCCTGCAGGTTCAACTGTCCCAGCGACTGCGGCGTGGTCAGTATGCCGGGGTCCGCCTCCAGAATGACGCGGTACTGGTTGGTCTCGGTGAAGATGGTCGAGACGATCCGCTGGCCGAAGGCGCTGTAAAGGGCGTCGTCCACCTGCGCCGCCGTGATCGACAGCCGCGCCGCCGTGTCCCGATCAATCGAGACCTGGGCCGCGGGCGTGGTCGCGGTCACATCATTGTAGATATTACGAAGCTTCGGCTGTCTGGCCATCGCGGCCGAGATCTTGTCGGCCCATTCGTTGACGTTCTGGGTGCTGGCGCCCTCGACCGCCAGCCGATACTGGGTCGGCCCTGTTTCGGTGTCGATGGTCAGGTCCTGCGTCGGCTGGAGATACAGGGTCAGCCCCGCGATCTGATCCACCTCGGACTTCAGCCGGTCCATGATCGCCTGCTGCGAGCCGGTCGTTCGGTTGGTCTTCAGATTTATGGTCATCAGGCCGATGTTCAGGGCGGCGCTGTTGGCGCCGTCGACGCCGACCGACGAACTCAGAGATTCAACATCCGGGTCCGCCAGAACCACCTTGGCCGCCTGTTGCTGCAGTTGGCTCATCCGCTCGAACGAGACAGAGCTTGTCGCCTGCACCCGCGCCATCAGCTGGCCGGTATCTTGCGTCGGGAACAGCCCCTTGGGAATCACAACGAACAACAGGCAGGTCAGCGCCAGGGTGCCGACCGCGACCAGCAGGGTCAGGACCTGACGTCCCAGCACCCAGACCAGGGCGTTTTCATAGTGGCCTTCCAGCCATTCGAACGCCTTCTGAGCCCGCGCGCCGATCCCCTTGTTTCCAACCTCGGGATGGGTCTTCAGCAGACGCGCCGACAGCATCGGCGTCAGCGTCAGGGACACCACCGCCGAGATCAGGATGGTGATGGCCAGGGTGACGGCGAACTCACGGAACAGACGCCCGACCACGTCCCCCATGAACAGCAGCGGGATCAGCACCGCCACCAGCGACACCGTCAGGGATATGATGGTGAACCCGATCTCGCTGGCGCCCTTCAGCGCCGCCTCCATCGGCTTCATGCCCTTTTCGAGATAGCGGGATATGTTCTCGATCATGACGATGGCGTCATCGACGACGAAGCCGGTCGCGATGGTCAGGGCCATCAGGCTGAGGTTGTTCAGGCTGTAGCCCAGCAGATACATGGCCCCGCACGACCCGATCAGAGAGATCGGCACCGCCAGACTGGCGATCAGCGTGGCCCGCAGGCTGTGCACGAACAGGAAGATCACCAGCACCACGCCGATGATGGCCAGCACCAGCTCCATCTCGACATGGTGGACCGAGGACCGGATGCCGGTCGTCCGGTCAGTCAGCACCGTCATCTGCAGGGACGCAGGCAGTTGCGCCTGAAGCTCCGGCAGACGCTGCTTGATCGCATCCACGGTCGAGATCACGTTCGCGCCCGGCTGACGCTGCACGCTCAGCAGGATGGCGGGCTTGTCGTTGGCCCAGGCGGCGAGTCGAGAGTTTTCGGCCCCGTTCACCACCTTGGCCACATCGCTCAGCCGCACAGGCGCGCCGTTGCGGTATGTGACGATCAGGTTCTCATAGTCCGCAACAGTCAGCAGCTGATCATTGGCGTTGATCGTATAGGACCGCGTCGGGCCGTCGAAACTGCCCTTGGCGCCATTGGCGTTCGCGTTGTCGATGGCGGTGCGCATGGCGTCCAGCGTGATGCCGTAGGAGGCCAGCCGCTGCACATCGGCCTGAATGCGGATCGCCGGCTTCTGTCCCCCGCTCAGGCTCACCAGACCGACGCCCGATGTCTGGCTGATCTTCTGCGCCAGCCGCGTGTTGACCAGGTTTTGCACCTCCGTCAGCGGCAAGGTGTCAGAGGTTATGGCGATGGTCAGGACCGGCGCATCGGCCGGGTTGATCTTGGCGTAGATCGGCGGCGCTGGCAGGTCGGCGGGCAACAGGGCGCTCGCGGCGTTGATCGCGGCCTGAACCTCCTGCTCCGACACGTCCAGCGTCTCGGACAGGCCGAACTGCAGGGTGATGACCGACGCGCCCGACGAACTGATCGAGGTCATCCGGTCCAGCCCGGCCATCTGGCCCAACTGTTTCTCCAGCGGCGCGGTGACCGTCTGGCTCATCACCTCGGGACTGGCGCCCGGATACAGGGTCTGGACCTGGATCGTGGGGTAATCGACCTCCGGCAGGGCCGACAGCGGCAGCAGGCGAAACCCGACCAGTCCCGCCAGCACAATGGCCAGCATGAACAGCGAGGTGGCGACCGGCCGTTGGATAAACGGACGCGAGGGGCTCATCGGATCAACGTCCCTGGCCTTGAGCCTGTCCTGCGTTCTGGCCCTGCCCTCGTCCACGCCCGTCGGCGCGTCCTTGCCCCCGCTGGCCGCCGCCTTGGCCATGCGGCCTGGCCTGCCCCGCCACCGTGACCAGCGCGCCCTCCGTCAGGCGGTCGCCGCCCTCAGTGATGACCTTTTCGCCCGCCTTCAGACCAGAGGTGACGACCACGGTGGTCGTGGTGGCCACGCCGGTCACGACTGTGCGCTGCGACACCTTGCTGTCGTCGCCGACGATCCAAACAAAGGACGAGTTGGCGTTCTGGCGGACCGCCGTCGACGGCACGGTGACGGCGTCCTTCAGCGTCTCCAGCGTCATGCGGATATTGACGAACTGGCTGGGGAACAGCGCACCCGACACGTTGGGGAACCGCGCCTTGCCCTTCACCGTGCCGGTCGTGCCGTCGATCTGGTTGTTCAGGGTGGAGAAGACGCCGGTGTCCAGCGTCTGCGTCCGCGTCGTATCCAGCGCCAGAACCTGCAGACGCTCGCCGGAATAGGCCCGCTGCTGGATCGGTCCGATCTGGGCCTGGGGCACGGTGAACTCGATGTCGATCGGGGTGACGGTCGTGATGACCGCGATGCCGCCCGCATCCCCCGCCGCGATATAGTTGCCGGCATCCACGACCCGCAGGCCGATCCGGCCGCTGGCGGGCGCCACGATGCGCGCGAAACCGAGATTGAGCTGGGCCGCCTGCACCGCCCCGCGATTGGCGGTGACGGCGCCTTCCAACTGCTGCACCAGGGCGCGCTGGGTGTCGACCTGCTGGACGGCGATCGAATCCTGCTGCTGCAGGGTTTCATAGCGGGTCAGGGTCACGCGCGCCGACGCCAGTTGCGCCTGGTTCTGCTGAAGCTGGCCCTGGGCCTGTGTCAAAGTCGCCTGGAAGGGGCGCGGGTCGATCTGGGCCAGCACCTGCCCCTTCTGGACCATCTGGCCTTCGCTGAAATAGACATTGGCCAGAACGCCCGACACCTGAGGGCGCACCGTCACGGTCGCCGCGGGCGTCACCGTGCCCAGCGCATCCAGCGTGACCGGGACGTCGGCGGTGGCGGCCGTGGCCACGCCGACGGTGGTCGCCGCCGCCCTTCGTCCGCCGCCTGGACCGCCAGGGCCGCCTGCGCCCGGCGCCGTCTCGGTTCCCAGAGATCGCACGACAACCAGGGCCAGGGCCGCCACCACGAGGGCCGCGACGACCCCGCCGATGATCTTCTGGCGTCGGGTCAGACGCCGCATCCGCGAAGGCGTCGAAGAAGGCTCTGGGCTCATGGCATCCGCTCTACGTCCCGACCGGCCGCCGCCGATCCATGCGCGTAATGCTTAAGTCAGCGGATTGAGCCATTCCGTCGCACCCCACGACAGAAAAATCCTTCATTTTCAGAACACCGGTCCATGCAGACGGGTTTGATTGCCCGCCCGCGACGCGGGAGCGAGCACCTGCAATCTCAAAATATCGTCTTTGAATTCAGCAGTTAGAAACAGGACGACCCGCCCGTCCGGGCCGTCCTGTCAGGGGCACGTCACACCGCCGCCAGCGCCTGTTCCAGATCGGCGATCAGGTCGTCGATATGTTCGATGCCGACCGACAGACGCACCGTGTCCTCGGTCACGCCCGCCTTGGCCAACTCCTCCGGCGACAACTGCCGGTGCGTGGTCGAGGCCGGGTGACAGACCAGCGACTTGGCGTCGCCGATGTTGACCAGACGCGTGAACAACTGGACCGCATCCTGGAAGCGTCCGCCCGCCTCGCGTCCTCCTTCAACGCCGAAGGTCAGCAGGCCGGACGCCTTGCCGCCGAAATATTTCTGGATCAGGGCGTGACCTGGGTGATCAGCCAGACCGGCGTAGTTGACCCATTTCACCTTCGGATGCGCCTTCAGCCATTTGGCGATGGCGGTGGCGTTCTCCACATGGCGATCCATCCGCAGGGCCAGAGTCTCAAGACCCTGCAGGATCAGGAAGCTGTTGAACGGCGAAATGGCCGCGCCGGTGTTCCGCAGCAGAACCGTCCGCACTCTCCCGATGAAGGCTGCCGGGCCAAGCGCCTCGGTATAGACCACGCCGTGATAGCTGACTTCCGGCTCGTTCAGACGCCGGAACCGCGCCTTGTGATCGGCCCACGGGAAGTTGCCGCTGTCCACAATGGCCCCGCCGATCGAGGTGCCGTGACCGCCAATGTATTTGGTCAGCGAATGGATGACGAGGTCGGCCCCATGCTCGATGGGGCGTGTCAGATATGGCGTCGGCACGGTGTTATCGACAATCAGCGGCAGGCCCTGCGCGTGCGCCGCCTCGGCCAGCGCGCCGAAGTCGACGACATTGCCCAACGGATTGCCGATGGACTCGCAGAAGACCGCCTTGGTCCGTGCGTCCGTATTGGCGGCGATGGCGTCCACGTCGGCCGCGTCGATGAAGCGGACGGTGATGCCGTACTGCGGCAGGGTGTGGGCGAACAGGTTGTAGGTGCCGCCGTACAAGGCCGAGGTGGCGATGATGTTGTCGCCCGCCTCTGCAATCGTCAGGATCGCATAGGTGATGGCCGCCTGGCCCGAGGCCACCGTCAGAGCCGCAATGCCGCCCTCCAGCGCCGCGATGCGCTGTTCCAGCACGTCCGAGGTCGGGTTCATGATGCGGGTGTAGATATTGCCCGCCACCTTCAGATCGAACAGGTCGGCGCCATGCTGGGTGTCGTCAAACGCATAGCTGGTCGTCTGATAAATCGGCACGGCCACCGCCCGCGTCGTCGGGTCAGGGTTATAGCCAGCGTGCAGGGCAAGCGTGTCGAACTTCATGGCGTTTCCCGTCAGGTTCGGCGCACTTGCGCCTGTTAAGGCTAGGGAAATAACAAAGTTCGGGACGGAAGGGCATTTCAGATTTTCTGTCGTGCAGGATCAGGTTTTCTGCCTTCCGTCCACGCCTTCACCCCCGCAAGGTGGCGCCCCCGTCGACGTAGAGGTCAGTCATGGTGATATGGCCCGCGCGGTCGGACAACAAGAAGACCACGGCCTCGGCGACGTCTTCCGGCGTGGCGAGCTTGGCCAGGGGGATGCCCGCCTTGAAGGTTTGCGGCGATCCCGCGATCACCCGCGCGGCGCCGTTTTCATCTGCCCACATGCCCGTCTGCATCGGCGTCAGGGTCGAGCCCGGGGCGACGATGTTGCAGCGGACGCCCATCGGCGCCAGCTCCAGTCCCAGGCAGCGGGTGAACATGGTCGCCGCCGCCTTTGACGCTGCATAGGCGGCCATGGCGTGACGCGGCACGCCTGCGGCGTTCGAACTGACGGTGACGAAGGCGCCCTGCCTCCTCGGCCCCATACGGCGCGCGGCCTCTCGCCCCAGATGAAAGACCCCGTCGGTGTTGACGGCGAAGACCCGCCGCCATTCCGCATCCTCGGTCTGGTCCACGGTGACGTTGGACAGGACGCCTGCGACGCTGGCGATCAGGTCGATTGGCCCCCACTCCGCCTCGACCCGATCAAACAGGGTAGCGACAGCGACGCTGTCGGACACATCCAACGGCTCGGCGCGAACCGCGTCGTCCCGAGCCAAGGCCATCAGGGCGTCGGACGGCAGGTCGGCGGCGACGACCCGTGCGCCCTCCTCAACCAGTTGCCGCACCACCGCCGCGCCGATGCCGCCTGCTGCGCCGGTGATCAGGGCGATGCGTCCGGCAAGACCAGAGGGTTTCATTTCAAAGTCTCCTCGGCGGCGCTCATCCGCGCGGATAGGGCGGGACCGATCAGGGCGCTGGCCGCCGGTCCTGTCAGTTGCGGGTGCAGGAAGGGAACCTGGAACACGTCCAGTTCAGCCGCATAGGCCAGCCACAGCTCCGGCTTCAACGGCTTGCCCTGATGGTCTAGCCCCGCGCGGACATGGGTGGTGATCCCGCCGAAGGCCTGATGATGATGCTGGCGGACCAGTCGGTTGGTGTCGAGCACCACGCGGATCACCCCGTCCAGCGCCGCTTCGGGCAGGTTGCCCAATGCGCTGTCGCCCGCCTTCAGGAAGTCGATGATGGCGGCGCGGCTGCGCAGGTCCGGGTAGGCTTCAGGATCATAACCTGCGATGGCCAGCAGCGAACGCAGGGCGTCGATCTCGTCCGGTTCAGGCTCGGCGCGCCAGCAGTCGGCGGGATAGGAATCCAGCATGGCCATCAGGCCGACCACATGCCCCCTCGCCTCCAGTTCGACCGCCGCCGCCTGGGCGATGATGCCGCCGACAGACCAGCCCGCCAGATGGATTGGACCGGATGCGCCCGCCGCCAGAATCCGCTCAGCATAAAGCGCACCGAGCGCAGCGATGCTGTCCGGCAAGGGATTGGCCGGATCCAGCGCCGGGGACTGTACGCCCCAGACCGTGCGGCGCGGCGACAGGCTGCGCGCCAACGTCCGATACCCCCAGGCCAGTCCGCCCGCCGGGTGGATCAGGAATAAGGGCGGCAGAGACGGATCCCCCTCCGCCAGCCGGATCAGCGGCCCCAGGCCGTTGTCGACGCCCTGCCCTTCCGCATCAATCAGGGCCGCCAGTTCCGCCACGCGCGGATGATCGAACAGGGCGCCCAGCCCCGGATCACGACCAAAGGCCTCGCGCACCAGGATCAACAGATGCACCGCCAGAAGGGAGTCGCCGCCCAGGGTGAAGAAGTCATCGTCCGCACTGACCGGCTCGGCGCGGCCCAGCGCATCGGCATACAGGGCCGCCAGCGTACGCTCGGTCGGAGTTTCAGCCGCCCGTCCTGCCGCCGTTTCGAACGTGGGCGCAGGCAGGGCCTTGCGGTCCAGCTTGCCGTTCGCCGTCACCGGCAGGGTGTCCAGCGCGACGATGGCGCCAGGTATCATGTAATCCGGCAGCCGCGCGCCCAGACGCGCCTTCAGGACGGCGGGATCATAGGCTGCGCCCGGCACGACATAGGCGGCCAGACGCCGCTCTCCCGGACGATCCTCGCGCGCCAGAACCACCGTCTCGCGCACCAGACCGGAGGCGATGATTGCGGCTTCAATCTCGCCCAATTCAATGCGCAAGCCGCGTATCTTCACCTGATGGTCGCTGCGACCCAGAAAGACCACGGCCCCGTCCGCACGACGTCGCGCCACATCGCCCGTGCGATACAGCCGCTGCCCCGGACGGTGCGGATCAGCAATGAACCGATCCGCCGTCAGGTCAGGCCGGTTCAGATAGCCCCGCGCCAGTTGCACGCCGCCCAGATGCAGATGCCCGCTCATGCCGGGCGCGACTGGCCGCAACCGCTCATCCAGAACCAGCAACCGCGTGTTCCACACGGGCCATCCAATCGGCACCGGCTGCGACGCGTCATCGGCGCTGGCAGGCCAGTAGCTGACATCGACGGCGGCCTCGGTCGGTCCGTACAGATTGTGCAGTTCAGCCTTCACCGTCTGGTGGAAACGATCGCGCAGGTCGGCGGGCAACTCCTCGCCGCTGCAGAAGACATGCGTCGTCTCAATCCCCTTCGACGCCGGGTCGGCGAGGAAGGCCGACAGCATCGACGGCACGAAATGCAGGTCGGTGATGGCATGGCGGCGGATCAAGGCGGCGATGGCTGACGGATCACGGTGCGCGCCGGGCGGCGCCACGACCAGTTCTCCGCCCGAGATCAGGGCGAGGAAGAACTCCCAGACAGACACGTCGAACGTCGCGGGCGTCTTCTGCAGGATGCGGCTGTGCGGCCCGATCCCGTACTGATCCTGCATCCACAACAGGCGATTGACGATGGCGCGGTGCTCGACCAGCACGCCCTTCGGCTCGCCCGTCGAACCCGAGGTGTAGATGACATAGGCGGCATTCTGGGGGGCGGCGTCATCGCCATCCGAGGCGTCAGATGGCGCATCACCGGTCTGGAGCCAATCGACCGGGCGCAGCAGGCGCGAACCGAAGGCCGCGCCCAGATCGTGATGGGACAGGGCCACTGTCGGCTGGGCCATCTGAACAATGGCGGCGATCCGATCCAGCGGGTGATCCAGATCAAGCGGCAGATAGGCCCCGCCCGCGCGCAGGACCGCCACCAGCCCCACCACCAGCTCCAGCGAACGCGGCAGGGCGACGGCGACCAGGCTTTCGCGCGTTACGCCGCGCGCGCGCAGCACAGCCGCCAGCGCCGCCGTGCGCCGGTCCAGCTCCGCATAGGTCAGGGTCTGATCACCAAAGGTGACGGCGGGCGCACTCGGCGTCGCGGCCATCGCCTGTTCCAGCAGAGCCGTCAGGGTGACGTCGGGAACCGGGTGGGCCGTGACGTTGAAGGCCTCCAACTCGCGCTGTGTCTCCTGCAGCGTCGCAATGGGCACCTGACTCAGTGCCTCCGCATCCAGCGCGGCCGCGATGAAGGCGGCCAGCCGCTCGCCATGGGCGGCGGTCTCTTCGGCGGAATAGAGATCGGGGTTGGCGTCCACCTCCAGCGTCAGGTCGGGCGCGGCGTCCCCTCGGAAGGTGAAGCTGATGTCGTCAACCGGCCCCGTGCCGAGGATGTGCAGGGTCGCCTCCAGCCCCTCGAAACGCGGCGGCTGTGCGAACGGCAGGACATTGATCAACGGCCCGTACAGGCGCCTCGCCCCGCCGATCAGGCCCAGATCGCGTCGCAACTGTTCGCTGCGGTAACGGCCATGACGCCGCGCCTTGATCAGGGCCTTGGAGGCGTCAATCAGTTGCGCGTCCAAAGGCGCGTCTTCGTCCAGCGTCAGGCGCAGCGGCAGGACGTTCATCACCATGGCCGGAACACGCGCCGAGGCGCTGCCCATCCGCGCCATGTGGGGCACGCCGATCACGGCGTCCTCGACACCGGCGAACCGGCGCACATAGGCCGCGCCCAGCACCGTTACGACATCGGGCCACGACAGGCGCCCGGCGTCGGCCCGCGCCTTCAGACAGGCGGTCACCTGGGGCGGCAGAACCCGTTCGGCGCGGTGAAAACTGTGAGCGGTGACCGCCTTGCCGGGCGCCAGGGTTGCCACCTCGGGCGCATCGCCCATGACTTCGCGCCAGTAGGCGGCGTCGGCGACGCGCTTGTCCGATGTGCGATAGGCGGCGTCTTCGCCCCAGACGTTCGACAGGGGCGCAAACCCCGGCCCCACGGCAGGCCCGCCCCTGCCCGCATTATAGATTTCGGCCACCCGGTTCGCCAGCAAGCCCATGCCAAAGCCATCCGTCGCCAGATGGTGCACCCGCAGGCTCCACAGGAACCGCTGCGGCCCGACGACGAACAGCAGATTGGCGGCCAGAGGATCACGGGTCAGGTCGACCGGCGTGTCATGGTCCCGCTGCATGGCGGCCAAGGCCTCGGCCAGCGGATCGACCGCGCCCGACACATCGATGATCTTCAGCAACGGACGATGCGACGGGTCCAGCGCCTGACCGACTTCGCCATCCTGGTCGCGAAAACGGACGGACAGGATCTCTGCCTCGACCGCCATCTGGTCCACGGCGGCGCGGAAGGCGTCAACGTCCAGCGGCCCGCGAAAATCGACATAGTGGGCCGTGTTGAAGATCGGGTTGGCGGGATCCAGGCGCTGGGCGAACCACAGGCCCGACTGGGCCTCCGTCAGCGGCGTCCAGGCCGTCGCGGCCGCGCGTCCATCATCCATAGATCAGGCCTCGATCCCGTGCGCCTTCTGGCGCGCCTGCACCACGCCCCACCATCCGGCCAGGGTCACGTGCTCGGCCAGTTCGCTGAACTCCAGCGGCACGCTCTCGCTCCACAGCAGGGACAGGTTCAGGGCCCGCAGCGAATCCACGCCTAGGTCCATCAGATTGTCGTCATCGGCGATGGCGTCCGGCGTCTCGTGCAGCACAGCGGCGATATCGGCGCGCATCCGCTCAAGGGTCAGGGGGTTGCTCATGTCAGTCGTTCCAGAACGCGCCGCGTCGACAGGGCGACGGCGCAGGTCGCGGCGGCCCATTGAACCGCCGCCATGTGTTTTTCACGCGAGAAGTCGCCCAATGCGTCCGCGACGAAAAAGGGTTCGATGTCGCGCTGGAACGCTTCGCCCGCCGTCAGTTGGCAACCAATATGGGCATAGACGCCGCAGACGATCAGTTGATCGCGCCCCCGCGCCCGCATCAACGTCTCCAAATTGCTGCGCTGGAAGGCGCTGTAGCGATGCTTGACCAGCACGAAGTCCGATGAGATCGGCGCCAGTTCGGGCAGGATGTCCTGATGTTCGGGCGCGCGGCTCATGCCCGGTCCCCAAAGATCAGCCTGAAGGCCACGGTCGCGACGATCCTGCTCCCCTTGCTGGGCCGTGTAAAAGACCGGAACGCCTGCCGCCCGCGCCGCCTCGATCAGGCGGGCGATGTTGGCGACCAGACCTGTCAGAGGCTCAGCATCCACTGCATAGGGCCGCATGAAATACCGCTGCATGTCATGCACCAGCAGCGCCGCGCGCTTGGGCTCCAGCGTCCAGGGCGCACGCGACGCCGGGATTTCATCCTCGGTCGGCAGGTCATAGGCGGGCACGGTCGGCAGGCCGGGCTTTACGGTCATGCTGTTTCTCCCTTGGCCGCGCCCAGCAACCGCTGGCGCAGGGCGGCGCGCAGCTCGCGACGGCTGATCTTGCCCACGGCGGTGATGGCGAAGTCCTCGACGAAGACGATCTGGTCCGGCACCTTGAACTCGGCGATGTCGCGTTTGCGCATCCAGGCCTTGATCTCGACGCCGCGCGGCGCAGGGCCGTTCGGAATGATAAAGGCGCAGGTGCGTTCGCCCAGATAGTCGTCGGGCGTGGAGACCACCGCCGCGTCGAACACCGCCGGGTGGGCCAGCAGATGATCCTCGACCTCTTCGGCTGAAATCTTCTCGCCCGCACGGTTGATGTGGTCGGTGGCCCGGCCCATCACGACCAGATAGCCCTCTGGGGTCCGGCGCACGACATCGCCGGTGCGATAGAAGCCGTCGTCTGTAAACGACCGTGCATTGGCCGCATCGTCATTGTGATAGGCCCGAATCGTGTAGGGGCCGCGCGTCAGCAGATTGCCGATCTCGCCTTCGGCCACCGGCACGTCCTGATCGTCGACGATCCGCACCTCGTCATCCGGGCTGATCGGACGGCCCTGCGTCTCCACGATCAGGTGCTCAGGATCATCCAGACGGGTGTAGTTGACCAGCCCCTCGGCCATGCCGAACACCTGTTGCAGGGTGCAGTTCAGCTCGCGCCGGACGCGGCGGGCGGCTTCGGGCAGGAACTTGGCGCCGCCGACCAGCAGCACCTCAAGGCTGGAGATGTCATGCGCCGTATTGGCCGCCGCCTGCATCCACAACAGGGCCAACGGCGGCACCAGACCCGTGATCGTCACGCCCTCACGCGCGATCAGCGGGAAACAGACATCCGGCGATGGAGACGGCGCCATCACCACCGTTGCGCCGACACAGATGGCGCCCAGATAGCCCGGCGAACTCATGGGGAAATTATGGGCGGCAGGCAGGGCCGTCAGATAGACGCTGTCGGCGCTCAGCCCGCTGATCACTGCACTGTCGCGCACGCTGTACAGATAGTCGTCGTGGGTGCGCGGGATCAGTTTGGATAGCCCCGTCGATCCGCCCGAAATCTGCAGGAAGGCCACCTTCGACGGATCGGCGTCGGTCGTCGGCAGCAGAGACAGATCGGCGCGGAAGCTGTCAAAGGCGACAAACTCCTCAGCCTCGCCCACCACCACGACGTCGCGCACGGCGGGGACCTCGGCCTGCACCTGACGGGCCAGGGCGCGATAGTCGAAGCCCTCGCGGCGGTCAGCGATCACATAGGCCGCCGCCTCGGACTTTCTGGCGAAATGCACGATCTCGGTCAGGCGGTGCGCCGGCAGGGCGTAAACAGGGATCAGCTGCGCGCGGAACAGGCCGAAGACGACGCTGAGAAACTCCGCAAGGTTCGGCAGTTGCACCACCACCCGGTCGCCGGGCTTCAGGCCCAGAGCCAGGAACCCCGCCGCCGCGGTTTCGGCACGCTCAAGCAGTTCGGCATAGGTCCAGCGCGCGTCCTCGCCCACCACGGCCAGCCTGTCGGATTGGTCCGCCGCGCAGTTGCGCAGCAGGTCCGAGAAGGTCTCACCCCGCCAATAGCCCTTTTCGCGATAATGTGCGGCCAGATCGTCAGGCCAGACCTGTTGAAGCGGGATCATGCTGCGGCCTCGTCAACGCCCAGGGCGCGCAGGACCGCCTGGAACTTGCCGGATGTTTCGTCGGCTTCGGCTTCGGGGTCCGACCCATCGACAATGCCCGCCCCGGCATAGAGCCGCGCGGTGTCGCCCGCGACTTCGGCGCAGCGCAGCGAGACGTGCCAGGCGCCGTCGCCGACCGCATTGGTCCAGCCCACGGCCCCCGCGTAAAAGCCCCGATCATAGCCTTCCAACTGCTGGATCAGTTCGACCGCCCGCTCACGCGGCGCGCCCGCCACCGCCGGGGTCGGATGCAGCACGGCGGCCAGTTCAGCCGAAGACACTCGGTCGGGATGCCGCAGCCGCCCCTCAATCCGCGTGCCCAGGTGCCACATGGTGCGGGTCGAAACCAAGGCTGGTCCCGGCGGCGCGCGCAGTTCGCTGCAATAGGGCGTCAGCGCATCCAGAATGGCCTCAACCACGGCGGCGTGTTCGCGACGATCCTTGTCCGACCGCAGCAGGGCCTTGGACACAGCCTCATCCTCAGCCAGATCAGGACTGCGCCGCGCCGACCCTGCCAGCGGATAGGACAGGATGCGCGCGCCCTGTTTGGAGATCAGCAGTTCGGGCGAGGCGCCGACCAGACGCCGCATGGCGCCGCCTGCATCCTGGCCCAGCGGCGTGATGAACCGCGCCGCCGACGGGTCCGCCTTCAGCGCCGACCATAGGTCGAACGGATCAATCCGACCGTCCGCCGTCAGCTTCAGACTGCGCGACAGCACGACCTTCTCCAGCGGAGATTCGGCGCTCGCCCGCCGAATCTCCGCCAGGGCTCCAGCCACAGCCGCACGATAGGCCGCACGGTTGGGCTGGGGCTCCATGCGCCAGTTCAACCGCTGGGGGGCGGAAGATTGAACAGGCCAGGGACGATTGGCCGCACGCTGCGGCAAGAACAGACAGTCATCGGCGTTGCGGTCAAACGGCAGGGCGCCGACCAGCAGGCGCGGGGCAGGTTCGCCCGGCACAGCGTCACCCGCCAACGTGTCGAAGAAGACCTGCACCCGTTCGCCCAACGTCGCCGCTGGGCCTGGTTTCAGGCGCTTTTCCAGCCCTGTCGTGAACAGCTTCAACTCCGGCGTGGAAATGCCGAAAGCCCAGTTCATCTGCTGCTCAGCCGACGCCTGCGGCGCATCCGACAGGCCGCCGCCGATCTGAACAGGCACATCAGGGACTTTCCAAAGCTGAGCGGCGGTCATGACTCTCACGGGGGAACAGGTCGCCTGAAGCCAGGCCACGCATTTGCATATCATTCTCAAATCAGGGCATTACAGCGGCGACCTTCGCCGAACCTTGCGTGCAGATTAAATCCGCCGCCGGTCGGCCCTGCTGAACGAGACGACACGACCGCCATGCGGATGCTGATCATCGACGACGACCTGCCCGCCCGCACCTTCATCGCCGAAGGCCTGCGCCAACAGGGGCATACGGTGGACGAAGCCGCCGAGAGCGAAAGCGGTCTGCACATGGCGCTGGACGGCGCCTATGACGCCATCGTCGCCGACCGAATGATGCCCGGTCCGTCCGGCGTGGACATGGTGCGCGCCATGCGGGCGGCGGACCTGCGGACGCCTGTGCTCATGCTGACCGCCCTGGGCTCGGTGGAGGATCGGGTCGAAGGGCTGAACGCAGGAGCCGACGACTATCTGGTCAAACCCTTCGCCTTCAGCGAACTCAGCGCTCGGCTTCAGGCCCTGATCCGACGCCCGCCCCTGGCCGCGCGCCCGACCCGCCATGTCGTCGCGGATCTGGAAATCGACGTCACGGCCCACCGCGCGACCCGCTCCGGCGAGGTGCTGGAGCTGACCGCTCATGAGTTCAAGCTGCTGGAGATGCTGGCGCGCAACGCTGGTCATACGGTGACGCGCACCATGCTGCTGGAAAGCCTGTGGGGTTTCCACTTCGACCCGCGCGCCAATCTGATCGACGCCCACATCAGCCGCCTGCGCGCCAAGGTGGACCGCGGCTTCGATACGGACCTGATCCACACGATCCGGGGGGTCGGCTATGTCCTCAAGGACCCGCGTTAAGGCCAGACGCCCTTCGATCTGGTCGACCGCCAGCCTGCGGTTCGCGGCGGCCTTTTCGCTGCTGTTCGGCATCGGCGCCGCCGGTCTGATCGTGGCGGTCGACTATGGCCTGATGCGGTTCGCCGAGGCCGAGGTTCGCGACGGCCTGACCCACCAGATGGAGGTGATGCGCGCCGACGCCGACCGTCACGGCAGCGCTGCCCTGGTGCGAGAGTTGAACAGCCAGGCCCGCAACCGCGACGCCCGCCGCTACCTGCTGCTGGTCGTCGCCCCGGACGGCCAGACCTTTTCCAACGGCCTGACGCGGCAAGCGGTCAATGACACGGGCTTCCGCCGCAACCTGCCGACCAAGATGCGCCAGACCCGCTGGCCGGATCAGACGCCCAACATGCTGGTGCTCAGCGGCCATGCCCAGGACGGCGCCCTGCTGGCTGTCGGGCGCGACACCCAGCATCTGGACGAGTTGCGTAGCGGCGTGCGCCAGTTCGCCTTCTGGAGCGGACTGGTCCTGTTCGTGCTCGCCATCGTCGGCGGGCTGACGGCAGGCTGGCTGTTCCTGCGGCGACTGGAGGGGGTAAACAACGCCGTGGGCCGCATCATCGCCGGACAGGAGGCGACCCGCCTGCCCGCCATCGGCTTCGGCCGCGAATTCGATGACCTGGCCCAGAACCTGAACCGGATGCTGGACCGGCAGGAGGCCGCCCACACGGCGCTGAAAACCCTGTCGGAAGGCGTGGCGCATGAACTGCGCACCCCGCTGACCCGCGTGCGCAACCGTCTGGAGGAGGCCGCCGCCAACGTCGACGATCCAGAGCGCGCCGCAGACGCCCTCGACCTGGCCATGCAGGAGACCGATCAGCTCAGCAGCCTGTTCGAAGGCCTGCTGGCGCTGGCACGTCTGGAAAGCAGCGGCGACGGACTGAAAACCGTCCCGGTCGACGCTGCCGCCCTGGCTCGCACGGTCTGCGACATCTATCGCCCTATCGTCGAAGAAGGTGGCGGCGCGCTGAACGCTCCCCCCGACGGCGCCCTCATGGTCCAGGGCGATCCCCACCTGCTGCAGCAGGCGCTGGCCAATCTGATCGAGAATGCGGTCTTTCACGGCGGCGGCGATGTCCAGATCACCGTGTCCGTCTGGCAAGACGACGGGGCGGTTCGCCTCAGCGTGTCCGACAATGGCCCCGGCATACCGGACGACCAACACGACAAGGTGCTGCGCCGTTTCCATCGCCTGTCGCCGAACAACCGATCCGGCTCCGGCCTGGGCCTGGCCATGGTCGCCGCCGTCGCCCGCGCCCACGGCGGCGCCGTCCGCCTGTCTGACAATACGCCTGGCCTGAAGGTGGAGTTGATCCTGCCGACCGACGACTAATTTGCAATTCATTCTCAATTGCTGGACATGAGCTTCACCGTTCACTTCGGAGCCGATCATGACCTCTGTCCCCTCGCCCGCCGATCAGCCCCCCGCCTTCAGCCTCAAGCCGCTGCTGGCCGCCGCCTGCATCGGCAGCATGGCGATGATGGCATTCGTCGCCGTGGTGGGACCGATGGCGCGTCTGCTGGACCTGGAACCCTGGCATGTCGGCATGGCCGTGACAGCGGCGGGCGTCGCCTGGATGCTGATGGCGCGCTTCTGGGGCGCCTATAGCGACCGCGTGGGGCGCAGGCGCGTCCTGCTGACCGCCCTGGTCGGGTTCGCCATCAGCTATGCCGTGCTGGCCCTGTTCATGAACGCCGCCCTGCTTTGGGTTCCCGCCGCCGCCATAACCTTCCTGGGCATGACGCTGGCCCGTACAGCCGCAGGCGCCTTCTATGCCGCCGTTCCGCCCGTCTGCGCCGCCGTGGTCGCCGACCACACCCCGCCCACCGGGCGCGCCAAGGCCATGGGCGCAGTCGGCGCCGCCAGCGCTGTCGGCATGGTGGTCGGACCGGGCGCAGCGGGGCTGCTGGCCGGATGGAATATCGGCGCCTCCCTGCTGGTGATCGCCGCCCTGCCGCTGGTGGCGCTGTTGGTTGTCTGGCGCTTCCTGCCTGCCGACGAACATGAGGCGATCCGCAGGCCCTCACCCCTGAAGCTGACCGACCCGCGCCTGCGCCGCGCCGTCTTCACCGCCTTCGCGGCCATGTTCTGCGTCGTGGCGGCCCAGGTCGTGGTAGGCTTCGTCGCTCTGGACCGGCTGGCGCTGGCGCCGAGCGACGCCGCGCGCGTTTCGGGCGTGGCCCTGGCGGTCGTCGGCGTGGCCTTGTTCGTGTCGCAGATGGTTCTGCGTCGGCTGGACTGGTCGCCGATCCGCTTCATCCGCATCGGCGGGGTCGTGGCGGCGGCCGGTTTCGCCTGCGTCAACTTCGCCGACACCTCCGCCCTGCTGTGGCTGACCTATGGCGTGGCGGCGGCGGGCATGGGCTGGGTCTATCCCGCGATCTCGGCCTTGGCGGCCAATTCGGTCGAGGCGCACGAACAGGGAGCGGCCGCAGGCGCGGTCGGCGCGGCGCAAGGTCTGGCGGCGGTTGTCGGCCCTATCGCTGGAACCCTGGCCTATCAGGCCTCGCCTGGCGCCCCCTATGTGATCGGCGCGGCGCTGGTCCTGGCGGCCGCACTGTGGCCGTCGCGTCGTCCGTCTCCGGAACAGACGGCCTCGGTCTCCTGAACGTCACCCGTCCCGTCGCCATCCTCGAAGGCGGCGGCCAGGGTCGCCACCATCCAGTGGGTCGCGGGATCATCCTGCGACCGCTCATGCCAGCTCAGGTAATAGTCGAAGGGCTTCAGCCCCAGCGGCACCGCAAAGGTCCGCAGGCCGTGCGCCGAAGCGAAACGGCGGGCGGCGCGTCGCGGCAGGATGGCCACCGCCTGCCCTTCCGCCAGCAGATAGGGCGTCAGCGAAAAACTCTCTGATCGGCACAGGACGCGGCGGTCGGCCATGTCCGGCCTCTCATCCGTGATCCAGTCGCCGAACCCTTCGCCGATCGAGGTCGCGACATGGGGCCAGCGCAGCAGGTCATCCGCTGACGGCCGGTTGCCATGGACCGGGTGATCGGCGCGGGCCAGACCCAGATAGTCCTCCTGGAACAGCCAGCGCGACTGCAGGCCTGTGCCCTGAGGGTCCCAGCCGGTCAGAAGCAGATCAAGCTGCCCCTCCTCCAACCGACGCACGCTGGCGTCCGACAACGGTTCGACCGTCAGGCCGATTCCCAGGGCTTCACGCTCGATCTGCGCCAGGGTCGGCGCCAACACCGTCAGCGCCCCATAGTCGGTCGAGGCCAGATGGAAGCTGCGCCGGACCTGCTGCAGGTTAAGCTCTGGCTCGCGCAGCAGGTTCTCGCCATCCCGCAGCCAGTTGCGAAGCGGCCCGCTCAAGGCCTCGGCGCGCGGGGTCAGGGTCATGCCGCGCGGACCGCGCACCAACAGGGCGTCCGCGAACTGGTCTCGCAACCGCGCCAGGATCCGACTCATCGCCGGTTGCCCGATGCCCAGCCGCTCCGCCGCCCGCGACACGCTGCGCATCTCGATCAGCACCAACAGGTGATGAAGCAACGTGAAATCAGTGTGTTGCGGAAGACGCCCGACCATGCCCGTTCTTGAGTTCGCCCTTCCCGCCCGGCCAAACCGTCGAGATCGTATATGCGAACGACTCTTACTCGCACACATATCGCATAGCTACGACTTTCGCGTTCGCACACAAGGCCGCGCTCGGCACGCCAACCAGCGCTCATGCATTTTTCCGAATAGGCCCAATGCCGAATGCGACATTGATGGCTTATTGCGAATGATTATTAACCGCGCCGACTGCTCGCCGCAGTCCGATTCCTTTCCCACACAGGCGCTCGCGCAAAGACGACGCCTGTCCCTCTCCGAATGCCTTTGGGGGCGCCAATGTCTTATGTTTCGCGAGGTCTCGGGCTGTGCCTGATGACCACAACCATTCTCGCCTCGGGCTCGGCCCTGGCGTCCGTCGACGATCAAACCGACCCGCGTGTCGCCCGGCTGGACGACGTCGTCGTGACCGCCTCAGCCACCGGCGTCGACGTCCGCGACGCCCCCGCTTCGATCAGCGTCATCACCCGCGAGGATATCGAGCGCCAGCCGGTCCAGAGCCTGGCCGAACTGCTGGGCCGCCTGCCCGGCGTCACCGGCGGCATCAGCCCGACCGGCGCCATGTCCAAGATCACCATTCGCGGCCTGCCGGACAACTACACCCTGGTGCTGGTCGACGGCCGCCGCGTCGGCAATTCGCGCGACATCAGCTACCGCCCCGATCTGGGCCGTCAGGATCTGAACTGGATCTCGCCCGACATGATCGAGCGGATCGAGGTCGTGCGCGGGCCGATGTCATCCCTTTACGGTTCTGACGCCATGGGCGGCGTCATCAACATCATCACCCGCAAGATCGCCCCAACGTGGCGCGGTTCAGCCAACACCTCCTACACCTGGGCCGAAGACAGCCAGCGCGGCGACGCCTATCAGCTGGGCGTCAATGTCGCCGGGCCGATCACCGACACCCTGGGCCTGCGCCTGGGCGCCACCTACGCCCGCACCAATGCCGATGAAGTCAATATCTCCGGCTCCAACGGCACCGGCGGCGTCGTGAACAAAAACCTGAACGGCGTGCTGAACTGGGCGCCGATCCAGAACCACAACTTTTCGTTCGAGGGCAGCTACGGCCTTGAAGAGCCGCTTGCGCCCAAGACCCTGGTGCCAGACCGCAACGGCGTCCTGGTCCCGCAAGGCGCCTTCGGCTCCAAGACAGAACGCACAAACTTCCGCGCCAGCCATGAAGGCAAATGGTCGTTCGGCGACACGCGCCTGGATATCTATCGCAACGCCTTCACCAACAAGGCGATGGGGGCATACGGCGGCGCGGGCGAGTTCGAGGAATGGATCGTCGACGGCCTGCTGAATTTCGAGAAGAACTTCATCTGGCGGCACAAGTTCGCCCTCGGCGGCCAGTACCGTGAAGAACAGCTGACCAACACCGACACCGTCGGCACGGTCCCCGTCGACTTCAACGGCAATGTCGTCAGCGGCGCGACGTTGAAGGGCGACACCGCAGCCATCTTCGCCGAAGACCAGATCACCCTGCGCGAGACCCTGCTTCTGACCCTGGGCGCGCGCCTGGACAGCCACCACCGCTATGGCGAGCATTTCAGCCCGCGCGCCTATCTGGTCTGGCACCCGGCCGAAACCTGGACCATTCGCGGGGGCGTCTCCAAGGGCTTCCGCGCCCCGTCGCTGAAGGAAAACAGCGCAGGTGCCGCCACCAACTCGGGCGGCAACGGCTGCCGTGGTCTGATCGGCATGGTGGCCCGGGACAAGAACGGCAATCCGCTGCTGGACGGCGCCGGCAAGCCGATCACCTACACCTCCGGCTCATGCTGGATGACCGGCAACCCGGACCTGAAGCCCGAGGAGAGCACCAGCTACGAGGTCGGCTTCTCGTATGACGGCGCCAACTACCGTTTCGGCGCCACCTATTTCCTCACCGACTTCGACAACAAGATCCAGTACGCCCCGCTCGGCTATTACGAAGGTCGCTGGTGGACCAAGAACGAGAACATCCAGCGCGCCCGCACCAAGGGCCTGGAGCTGACCGGTCAGGCCAGCCTGCCTTACGATCTGACGCTGCGCGGCAACGCAACCTGGATGATCGAGGCCAAGAACCTGGATACGGGCGCCAACCTGATCACCACGCCGGAATGGTCGGGCTTCGCCTCGCTGGACTGGCGCGCGACCGAGCGCCTCGGCTTGATGCTGTCGGCCCAATACACCGGCGAACAGCTCAGCGGCGGTGCCACCCTGACCAACAGCCACACCGAGTTCGACCTGACCACTGCCTTTGAGGCGTCGGACACCGTGACCCTGCGCGCAGGCATCACCAACCTGTTCGCCGAGAAGATCAGCGGCACCTCGGGCGACGGCTACTATTCTCCCGGTCGGCGTTTCTTCGTCGGCCTGACCACTCGCTTCTGATCTGGAAAGACGTGATCATGACCATGCTCAAGAATTCCCTTCGCGGCGTCGCCCTCGGCGCTCTTCTGGCGGTGTCGACCGTCGCCCTGCCCTCGCTCGCCGCGGCCCAATCGGTCTTCACCGCGCCGGAACGCCTGCAGGAAGGCTCCGTCAGCTTCGCCTCGGCCGAGCGCGGCGCGCCCGTCCTGGCGGGCGGCCAGGTCGTCGCCACAGGCCGGGGCTTCCGTCCCGGTCAAGCCGTCACCCTGCTGCACGGCCAGACGCCCCTGTCGACCGGCGCCATCGTCGCCAATGCAGAGGGTGGGTTTGAGGCCCGCCTGACCCTGCCCGCCGACGCCGCCGCAGGAAACCATCCGATCGTGGTGGTGTCGCAGGCGCCGTACAATGCTGTGCTGGCCAATCTGAAGATTTCGCCCAACGTGCCGCTGTCGGGCGAAAGCAACTTCCGCATCACCAACTCGCGCCTGACGCGCGGCCTGTATCAGACGGCCTACAGCGCCAAGCGCAACGCCGTCTTCGTCACCTCGGCGGTCGGTCGCCCGCCTGTGCGTCAGTCCGAGTTGCTGCGTCTGAACGGCGACACCCTGGCGGTGCAGGCCCGCATCACGCCTGCCGCCGCGCCCGGCCGCACCAATGCAGCGGGTGAAACCTCTGACGGCGGCGTCTTCGCGGTTTACGGCGTCGGCGTCGATGACGCCCACGACACCGTCTGGGTGACCCAGAGCCGCCAGAACACGGTCGCCGTCTATCGCCAGAGCGACCTGTCGCTGGTGCGCCAGTTCGATCCGGGCACGGTCAACCACGCCCGCGACGTGGTCATCGATGAGACCGCGTCCAAGGCCTATGTCAGCGCCACCTTCCAGCCCGAGATCGTGGTCTTCGACACCAACGCCCTGGCGGTGTCCAAGCGCATCAAGATCGATTCGACCGTGCGCGGCGAAACCTTCTCGGCCGCCAGCCTGTCCTATGACGCCCAGGCGCGCCGCCTGTACGTGGCCTCGAACTCGACCAATGAGATCGCGGTCATCAACACCCAGACCGACGCCGTCGAGAACGTCTTCAAGGTCGCGGGCGCGCGCGGCGTGATCGGTGTGGCCCATGATCCTGTCACCAACCGCATCTTCGCCGCCGCCCAGGGCACCGACAATCTGGTGATTCTGAACGGCGCGGACGGCTCGGTCATCGCCGACACGCCGGTCGGCGCAGGTGCCCTGAACGTCGCGTTCGAGCCTGTCGCCCGCCGCGCCTATGTCAGCAACTTCGGCGCCGGCACCATCACCGTCGTCGACGTCGACGGCCGCATCGTCGCCAACCTGCCCGCCCCGCCGACCGCCAACCACGTCGCCGCCGACGGCCGCGGCAACGTCTACGCCGCCGTCAAATCCGGCTGGGCTGGCGACGGAGACGACAGCATCCAGCTGATCCGCCCCCGTCGCTGAAGACACCACAGAACACAGGAAGCCGCGCACCCCGGTGCGCGGCTTTTTTGCACCCGCCTTCGGACCTCAGGGTCGTGTGAGGTTGAGGTTCTCCAGCCTCAATCCCATCGCCTGGCGCTCGGCGTAATATTCGTCCTTGCGGTGCCGGGTCAGTCGCAGCAGGACGTGGCGCGTGACATCAATCAGAACAATGGATCCATCATCCGCCGCGAACCAGGCATAGGGATCTGCAATGCCCAGCCGGTCCAGGCACTCCTCGTCATAGACAAAACTGTAGCCCCCGATCGTGCGCGCATTCTCCAGTTCGACAGGACAGACACGCCCGCCTTCGCGATCCTCCCACAGGACAAAATCACCCAGCGGCGAGGGATCAGGCTGGGGATGGTCAGGATCATCATTGCCCCAGGCGGCGATGGGCGCTTCCTGAACCACAGGCGCCGCAGCAACCTCCACCAACGGCGGCTTGGTCGACTCGGAGGCCTGGGCCTCTCCCTGTTTGGACGGCGAACAATTCGCCAGCCCGACCGCGCACAGGACCACCGCCGCCAGCCAGGCACGGGCGACATCAGCACGTACGGTTTTGAACCTCTGCGCCATTTCAGTTCACCGTAACCGCAGCTTCATATCGCGCGGCGACATCCCCCCGCCGCACCAGTTCGGGCGCAGGTCCCTTGGCGACCGGCGTCAGCGCGAACCTCAGCGTCGCCCGGCCCGGGCCTTCGGCCAAATAGGTGAAGACCGCCACGTCCGTCCCGCCCGGCCCGCCTCTGGGTTCGACATCCAGGTTCGTGAACATGAAGGGGCCGGTCATGGCGTTGGGGTCGGCGTCGACCCACAGATAGCCGTCGCGCGTCCGATACGGCAGCCGCACAACCACCTCGCGTCCATTGACCGAATAGGTCGGCGGCGGCAGGCCAGCGATGCTGGCGGCGGCCTCCTCGACCGACGCCACCCGCAATGACGCATCACCGCTCGATGCTGAACAGGCCGCCAGCGCCGCGCCCAGTCCCAATAAACCCACCACCGTCCGCATCACGCCTCACCCCACGATCCCTGAAAAGAACAAGGATCGTGCGTTCGGTAAGCGGCGTATTGAACAAAACGGACTCAAGGCGCGGTTTACGCCGCGATCCCCAACGCGTGCGCCGCACATGCATGATTCTGGCCGTACCCCCGCCAGCGGCATTCAGCGGCGCGTCACGCCTGGGCGTGTTCCCGACCTGAAGCACAACCTCAAGCCGTCTTTTCTACAGATTTTCAGGAAAATGGCGGAGACGGAGGCCGCCAAACCTTTCCGCCACGCATAGCTTTGCTCCCCGATTTCGAAGCCCGCCCTAAGCCGCGCCCTAAGCCGCGTCAGGCGTTTCACCCAGCAGAGCCAGCAAAGATGATCTGGGGATAACCGTTTTCGCGCCGATCTTCACTCGTGTAAGACGGCCATCTGCCAGCAGCTCGAAGATGGTCGAGCGCCCAACGCCCAACGCTTCCCCGGCCTCCTTCACCGAGAAGGCCAGCTTGTTGTCGTTCGCCGCGCTCATTCCCAAACACCCCTTCTCTCTCGACGCGCCAGATCTTCTTCACGTCGGTAAGGATCGCCGAAGTTGGTTTCGCTGATGGCCAGGCCTTCACGCACAAGGGTTCGGCCCAGGTCACGACCGTTGACCGTGCAGACCGCGACGTTGCGCCGGTATCGATCGGTCGAGGTCACGGTGCACCGGGCGCCGTTGGCGGCGAGACGGCGGGCGCGCTGGGTTGCCTGATCCGCCGACGCGCGGGCGACCGGCGAGCAGGCCCAGACGTTGGGGCGCTGGCGGCACCGGGTGAAAGGCGCGACCTCACCGGCGTCGATTCCTGCCAGACGGACGCGATGGCGCTCACCGTCCGAGGTCACGCACCGTCCACTGTCTCCATCTGACATCGCGAGGGTCACGCAGATCAGTACGGTGGAGATCATCGCTCGCTCCTGTCTGGGTTGGCGAGCATGAGGGTCGTCGGCATAGATCCGCGCTCATAGGCTATCGCGAGCTGGGGCTGCATGAACTGGCCCACAGTCGAACCGTCAGGCAGGACGGTGTGCGCCAGGAACTCGTCTTCGATGGTCGTAATGCCCGCCGCGACGGCTTCCAGCTTCGCCTTGATCACAAGAGCAAGCGCGCGCCAACGTTGGCGTCCGGCCTGCTCCCACGCCTTCGTAGCCTCGGCCTGGCTGCGGACCTGTCCCTTTGCAGGCGTATGCGTGAACTCACGCGCCTTGGGGTCTGGCATCGGCAAGACGAACTTCACTAGGCGGTCGCTGATCCGAAACCCGATCATGGCGGCCTGTTCCTCGGTCGCATACATGAACGAGGTGGCGCCGTAGCGCTTCAGCGTGGCCTCGATCTCGTTCCGGCTGCGGTCTTGGCTGACGGTCGTGTCTGCTGCGTATCGGGCCATCCTACACCCCTCCTCTGTCAGCGGGAGGGGACGGGAGCGGGAGCCAGTGGGTGGGTCCGCCCCTGTGGTGGCTCATCTCGTAAATCGGGCTATCATGATAGTCGTCCGGCCCGGTCCCAGCCCACCACCAACCATTGTCGTAGGTCGCGCCCTCTTCCTCCGCGCGAAGCCAGGCCTCGCCGACGATCCATGCGCCTTCTTTCGTCGGCACGGCGACAATCGCCGGTCTGGCTTGTCCGCACCCGTCGAATGTTTCAATCGGCCGCCACTCCACCAACTCGCGGATGCGGGCGGCGGCTTCTGACCGCTCGACATTTGCCTTGATGATCTCAAGTCGAGCAGCAGCAGGCCAATCGAGATTGATCGGCACGTCCTTCTCCAGCCGCTCAACCAGTTCCATAGGGTCGGTCATTGGACAGCTCCAAAGGCTGGAGTGATCGACACACGCGAAAGCCGCCAGCCACGACGATACCCTCATGATCGTGGGTTCGCATCGCCGGGCGCGCCTGCAGTCGATAGCGTATCGCCCACGCGGGAATATGCCATGCAGCGGTTCGTCGCCAGGTGGCGGACCGACGATCACGAGGGCCTGTCGCACGCTGCGGTCTGGCAGCGCGCCTACCCATACGAGGGCATCCTCAAGATGTCTGCCGGCAACGCTTTAATTGCAGCAAAGGTAACCTTGTCTGTTTTCCGCAGAGGAAAACGACTTTTAGAGTTCTTCCTGGAGGGGCGCGTCAGTTACGACAAACCATCCAGTCAGAAATAATCTTTCGACGAACACTCACTAAAGGCTCGCTTCGGCGGGCCTTTTTCTTTGGAGGTCACCATGGGCGACCTGGCCGTCTTGGGCATGATCTTTAAGACTGAGGGCGCGGAAGCCGCGAACCGTCAGCTTGACGATGTGACCAACAAGTCTGAGCGGGCCGAGAAGGCCGTCGATAGCCTGAGCGCAAGCCAGAAGCGTTCAACCTCGGCCACCCGCGACATGGAGGCCGAAATTCAAAAGCTCACCAAGTCGCACGGCGAGCTGGTGAAGCACGCAAAAGACCTGGGCGCCGCGATGGGCCGCATGGGGAGCGACGTCGCGACCGGCAGCGCCAGCGTGGATAACCTGAGCACCAACGGCATGAACGCCGCCAGGTCATTGCTGGGGCTGGGTGGACGGGCACCCTCCTCGAGGGACGTCTCGGCGTTTTGGATGACAGAACCCGCGAGCACCTGAAGATGCTTCTCGAGCAAAACCGCCTCCATGAGTACCAGAAGATCGTCGTGGATGCGGTGGGGGGATCGTTTTCTGGCGCTGCCGACAAGATCAACGCCTTCGACAAGGCCCTTAAGGAAGCCGGCGCGACTTGGAATAACGTCTGGGGTGCGTTCGGTAAGGGCGTTGGTGATTTCTTCAATGCTGACCAGAGCCTTGAGAGGCGCGTCCAGCGTGGCGCCATGTGGTCGCAGTTTGGCTACAACCCTCGTTTCGAAGCCGACCGAGCTGAGCTCGCGACCAGTCAAGCACAAGCCAAGGCAAGGGCTGACCAAGAAGAGTACAATCGCCTCATGCGCGACGGGCGTGCCGCCGCCGAAGCCCTCATGCCTTGGGAGCGTCGGCGCGCGACCGTGCTTGGCCAGATCAGCACCATTCAGCAGGCCATCAATGCCCAGAAGGCTGCCAACCCGACTGGACAGACAGACGCCCAACTTGCCGCCGCGCTGAGGGCCGCCCAGGTCCAGTTGAAGCAGATCGACGAGACCGCCGGCCGCGACGGAGCCCGCAAACCGAGGACCAACAACACGGCGGCGAACCGCGAAGCGTCTATCGGTCGAGAGTTGGAGGCCATGCGGCTGACAGCTCAGGCCAATCGCGATCTGGCGGCGGCCTACGGCGTGTCGGATGAAGCTGGACTGAAGGCCGCTGCTCGCGCCGAGATCGTCGGCCGTGCGGTGAAGCGCCAGGGAGACATCGACGCTTTCGTGGCGGCACAGCTTCAGGTGAACGCATCGAAGGCGGGAGCCGAAGCGGCGCGCACAGTTGCTGATCTGAAAAAGACCGCAGAGGGCCGAGAGCGCATGAACGCTCTGGTCGCCTCTGGAACGCTCACCTCCGAGCGCGCCAACGAACAGTTGGAGATCGAAGCCGAACTTCGTCCACTCCTGGCCTACGCCAACCTGATCGAGGGCGACGCTAAGCTGCGCCTGACAGGCATCATCGACGGGCTTAAGGAGGCGCGCGAGCGCGACAATGCCGCCGCCCGGGCTGCCCGCCTGATCGCACAGAATGATCAGGAGCGTGACCAACTCGCCTTCATACAGTCTCAAGTCGGCATGGTCAGGATGCCGGATCGTGACCGCGCCATCGCAATGGCAGAGTTGGCCCGCCGACAGGAACTGAACCGTCAGGGCGTCTCCCCGGAGGATGCGCAATACGCCAAGGCTATTGCCCTGGCCAAAGACCTTGCTGCCGCTGGTGTGGACCTCGCCCACGGTCAGAATGCCTACAACCTGGAACTGGCCAAGGCCGTCGATCTGGCGCGCCAGTTGGACGATCACATGCGCTCGGCGGCCCAAGGCATGGGTGAAGCCTTCGGGCAGCGTGGAGCGGCGTTGGGCGGCGTGCTCAACAGCCTGACCGGCTATCAAGCCCGACTGGAAGACATCAAGCGCGCGGAGGATGACTACCGCCTATCAGTGGGCAAGGGCGGTATCGATCAGGAGCGCATCGCTGCATTCGCCCGTGACGCGGCTCAGGCTCAGATCCAGTCGTATGGAGATATGGCCGGAGCGGCGAAGACCTTCTTCCGCGAAGGCTCTGACGGCTATGAACTGCTGCGCGCCGCTGAGCAGGGCTACCGCATCTTCCAGTTCGCAATGGCCATTCAGGCGATGGCATTGAACGCCTCTGAAACCGGCTCAACGCTGGCGACGAGCGGCATCAGGGCCGGAGCCTACCTGGCGGAAGGCGCCGCCAAGATGTTCGCAGCCCTTGGGCCGTTTGGCTTCCCGGCCGTCGCGGCGATGGTGGCGGTTCTCGCTTCGCTGGGCCTCAAAGGTAAGGGCGGCGGCGGTGGGGGCTACAGTCCTGCCAACGACAACCTCGATCAGTCCGTCAACGCCGTGCAGGGCTACGCCGAGACCGCCGATCAGGCCCGCGCCAGTGCGGCGCAGGCGGTGGCCACTCAGGTCAAGGTCCAGATCGAACTGAACGACTCGATGTTCAAGGCGCGGGTTCAGCAGGAAGCCGTTGGTGTCGCCGCCCCCATGGTCGCCGCCGCTGCTGCCGGGACGAAGCGCGACGTGATGGACACCTTGAAGAACCAGCAACTCGGTAACCGGAGGGCAATGGTCTGATGCCGATCCAACTCCCCTCCTCCCCCGAGCCGTGCGCGCCCTATACCCCTCCCCGCGTCGTCGCCCTGAGCAATGATGTGACGAGCCTGATTGGCGGCAACCGGCAGAAGAACCGGCGCAAGGGCGACCACTACGCCGTCGAATTCACGCTGCCGCCGCTGCCTCACGACGACGCGCGGGAATGGCGATCCCTGATGAGCTCTGGCGACACTGTCGTGATGAAGGTTCCCCAGCCCGGCGTTGGCGCCGGTACGCCGGGATCGCCCCGCATCAATGGCGGCAGCCAACTGGGCGACACCCTGAACCTGAAAGGCCTGACGCCCAGCTATGTTCTGCGCAAAGGCCAGATGATCACCATCGTCACGTCTGGCCGGAAATGGCTCTACGGCGTCGAGGCCCAGGCCACAGCCAATGCGTCGGGTCAGGTCTCGGTTAGGCTGGAGGTGGTGATCCGCACTCTCCATGCCGACAACGACGTGGTTCTGATTGCCGAGCCCGAAATCGAGGGGTTCGCCACCTTCAGCGACGACGCCTTCAAGCTGGACGACAATGGCTATTGCCAGCCGTCTTTCGTGATCGAAGAGCGCGGCTGAGGCTACTTCAGCAGCTTAGCCAGCAGCGTCCAGATGCTGACGGTTGAGCGGCTATAGACCCGATTATATGCGGCACGCTTAGGGTTGGTGACCCATCCGGCGCCACGCGGCGCTTTAAGGCCCAGGTTGTGGCGGACCATCCGCTTTACAGACGTCCTCGCGGCGAAGCTCTTCCGCAGGCTTGGCTTGCGCACTCCAAACTTCATCTCTTCCCCCTCACGGCAAGAACGACCGTCAGTTGCAGCCATGCACCGAGCGCTACGGTTCGTCACCCTGAACAGAATTCGAACGGCTCGCTTCGGCGGGCCTTTTTCATGGAGGCTGCATGGACGCTGCCCTCAGCGCCGAACGCCGCAAGGCTGTCTCGCTCCGTTGCATCCTGGTCCGCATCGCCGCGCCGACTGGCCCGATCTGCTGGACGGACGGTGGAATTGCGCCATACGACTCCGGGTCTGGGGTTGAGGTCTATTGGGGCGAGCATCCGACCTACGGCCTACTGTCATCAGTCGGAGGGCTGACCAATGGCATGGGCGACCAGACCACCCGCCCTAGCCTGACGATCCTGCCGAAAGACCCAGCCGCGACGGCAATCCTTGGCTCACCGTTGATCCAAGGCTCCAAGGTCCAGATCTGGTCGGGCGCAATTGATCGCGCGACCGGCTGGCTCGTCGGGGCTCCCAAGCTGGAGTTCACGGGCAAGGTCGATCAGCCCGCCGTCAGTGCCGGGACGCAGTTCAGCATGACCATGCAACTGATCACGGACGGCGCGCTCCAGAAGGAAGCGAACGCCGACTACCGACAGAACCACGCCGCACACATCCGCGTCTGGCCCGGCGAAAATGGCTACGCCAACGTCGCCAATGCCGTCCAGGCGACCCGCACCATGGAATGGCGCACCTGACATGAAGATGACCGTTGGAGAGCGCCGCGCTGCAGCTGTTGCAGCGTGCCGGGACCGCTTTGTCGGGAAGCCCTACGATCCCAGGGCCAACCGCGACTGCATCAAGCTTGCCGGCCACTCAGCGCACAAGCTGGGCCGCCGCGTCAGCCTGACCAAGGGCCTGCGATACTCGACCGAGGCTGCCGGCCTGAAAGCCATGCGCAAACTGGGCTTCAAGACCCTGATGGATGCCGTTGATGCCGCTGGGTTTGAGCGCGTCCCGCCAGCGGCAGCGCGCCCAGGCGACATCATCGCCCTGAAGACTGAGGACGACAACGCATTCGGGTGCGCGCTGACGGTCGCCTTCGACAATGGCCGGGTGATCGGTTTCGTCGACGGCGTCGGCGCGATCTGCCGGGTTGACGATCCATCGGCCTACATCGCCGCCTGGCGGGTCATCGGCGACGCCTACGCAGGCCCGCGCTTCGTCAGCCCCGAAGACGAGATTGAAGACTAGCCATGCCTCAGATCGTCCCTCTGGTCGTCACCGCCATCACGACGGTGACCAGCGCAGTCGTGGCTGCTGGGCCGCTGGCTGTGGCTGCGTTCAACACCGTCAACGTGATTGGCGCGGGCATGTTGGCCAATGCGGCCTTCGGCGTTCTCCAGCCAGAGGTGAAGTCGTCCAGCACGGCCATTGAGTGGAATGCGGACCCCAACGCTCCAAATCGGTTCCCGTTCGGACGGGTCGGCGGTGCGGGCAACATCATCCACAACGCCACCTACGGCCCCGACAAGATGTTCGTGTCGTTCGTCGGCGTCATGGGCTCCTCTGGCCCGATCCGGTCATGGGTGGGTTTCAGGGCAGACGACCAGCCCGTCTCGTTCGACGGCAGCGGAAAAGCCAACTCGACGCAGTACGCCAACGTCATGTGGCTCAGCCGCCAGATGGGGCGTCAGCCCGAGACTTCGGCCCTGTCGTCACCGTCTGGGCTCAAGAACGGCGCCACTCTCCCTGGCTGGGGGAGCAGCTATCGACTGAGCGGCAAGGCGGCGTTCGTCTACACCCTGTCGGAGAACTCCAAGCGATCTGCCTATGGCGGCAAGGTGCCGACCCCGATCAATACGATCGAGGGCCTGTACTGCTACGATCCCCGGTACGACAGCACCTATCCGGGCGGCTCCGGATCATGCCGTCTGAACAACCCGGCGACGTGGGTCTATTCGACCAATGGGCCAATCCATGGCCTGAACTGGGCAATCGGCCGCTGGGAGGGCCTGACCCCAGGTGCGGCGGGCGCGCCCTACGCCTCCATGAAGGTGGGCGGCATCGGCGCCAGCCCCGAGGGCATCGACTTCGCCGCCTATGTCGAAGCCGCCAACGTGTTCGATGAGAACCGCTGGGCCTGCGCGGCATGGCCGGACGCGGACCAATCCAAAGCGTCGGTGCTGGACAGCTTCCTTCAGGCCAGCGGCGCGATCTACGCCGAGCGTCAGGGCCGTATCTCCTGCTTGCACCGCGCCGCGCCGCGCACGTCGATCGTCACCATCACGACGGACGATACCGCTGGCACCATCGAATACGACACCACCACGTCGCTGCTGGAACGCATCAACACCAGAGGCCTACCCCAACAGCGGCGCCAGTCCGACCTTTGGTCTATCATTCGATTCTGGTGCTTCGGGCCTTACCGGGGGCCGGTATCAAACCGTCCGGTTCAACATCGACGCGAATGCCCCCTACAGTTTCCAAGCCGAACTCTCGGCCTACCTGATCACAGCGGGCTCAGTCCGCGCCTATGTGACCTACGAAGACGCAGCTGGAAATAGTCTCACCACGCATGGCGTCTCGGCTTCGGTGTCAAGCGGCTACGTCAGGCTCACGTCGGAGAACTTCGTCACCCCGACTGGAACCGTGCGCGGCGTCGTCAATATCGATTATTCCGGAGCGTCCTTCTCGCCCGGCGGCTATGCGGGCTGGCGTCGCCTGAAGCTGGAGCCTGGACCGGTCTGCACCACCTGGTCAGACGACGCCTCGACTCGCGCCCTGTCGGCCTCTGTCACCGAGCAGTCCCTCGCCATCATCGATCTGGAGAACCAGCAGGCAATCGCTGCTTGGAGAGTAAAGGCGGAGGCTGCGGGTGGACGCCCGGCGATCATTGAGGCGGTTTCTTCGACGCTTGGCGGTTACATCGCGTTCGGCGCCGAGCAGATCTATTTTGGAGACAACACGGTCTTCGACGATGCGACCGACACGCTCCAAACGGTTGTAGGGGATCATGTTCGCGTCCTGGGTCTGGGCGCCGCTTTTGGTGCAGCGAACAACCTTCTGGAGTGGTGGGGTCCGGCCTCCATCGCCCTTGGCGCCATGACAACGTCGAACGGCCTTCAGGGTCGGATGTCCAATGCGCCGTATGTTTTCGACAACACTATCGCCAAGGTTTTTGGCGCGACGCCGGATCAAAACGGCGTTGCCGGGGGACGCACTGGACCGGGAAACGTCCAGACCAACATAATCACGATCTCGGTCGTCAACGCGTCAGGACCGGTCACCTACAACTGGTACTTCCTGTCCGGCGATCTCATGACGGTCACCGCGCCGACCAGCGCCGCCACGAGGTTCAGCGGCTCCGTCACTGCTGGCCAGACCAAGCGCGCCGCATTCGCCTGTCGCGTCACTGATCTTGGTTCCGGTCAGTCCCAGACTGTCGTGGTGAACGCGATCCTTCTCGACAACTCACCAACTTAGACTGGAGACTGAAATGGAAATCCTGGTTTCGCTCGTCGTTCTTGCGGCGATCATCGGCCTTTTGGCCTGGCGTCTGGGGCGCAACCGTTCGACCCAAACTCGTGGCGGCTCGGGCGGTCGCCCTGGCGCCAGCAAGCACTGAGGGCCGATAGAATGACCGACGCAGAAAAACTGGCCGCAGCCGAGGCTCTGATGTCTGAGGCCGCCGCCCAGGCCAAGGCCGCGCGCCTTCCATCCGCCCAGATAGCGGTCGACCTGCTGACAACCGAGGCGGCGCAGGGATTTCTTTCAGCTCTCAAAGCCGCTGTCCTGGCCAGCGTGGACGACTTGCCAAGACCACTCGGCACTCAAGGCGCGGAGGGCACGAAACAGATGCTTCAGCGCATCGTCACATCTTTCGAAACCGGTCTTGCTTCGGCTCAAGCGCGGGTTTCGACCCTGCAGCCCGCGCCATCAGATCCTGCTGAAGCCTGACACTTCATAGCCGCCCACACGGCTGTTCCACCACGGCCTGACATTCGGAGGGGCGGATGCCTGACGAAGTAACGACCTCCCTGCTCACGCGGGAGGGCATCATCGCCTTGCTCGGCGCGTTGGGCCTGGGCGGAGTGTTGTCCGCCCTGATCCAACGGCCATCACGCCGCGCTATCGCAGCCTCGGCCGCCAAGGACGAAGCGACGGGCGAAGCGGCGGTCATCGCCTCCATCGCCAGCGCCTTCACCGGAACGACCGCCTCGCTGCGCGAAGAGATCGAGCGGATGCAGGACACCTTGAACGAGTTTCGTCAGCGCGTGGCGGAGGCCGAGGCCGAGGTGCGGGCCGCCGTGGCCCGTGAAGCGGTCAAGGACCGTCTGATCGCGGACCATAAGGTCCAGCTCGACATCGCTCACCGCGACGTCGTTCGCCTGCGCAGCGAGCGCGACGCCGCCAACGAGAAGACTGTCCAGCAGGAGGGCGAGATCCGGCAGCTAAAGGCCGTGATCGAGGCCCGCGTGCGCATTGGAGATCGAAGTGACTGACCCTGCCGCCACAGAAGCCATGAACGCCGTCGCCGCCGCGACCAAGGGGCCGGATACGCCTGAGGCTGCGACTGTGGTCGCACGCCCTGCCCCCTGGGCCGTCTGGGCGCTGGCGCTGGCAGGCCCGGCCCTGTCCTTGATGGTGGCGTGGATCATCATGCTGATCGGGGGCTCGCCCGCCTGGCGCTGGCTGGGGCTGCCGATCTGGCCCGAGGTGGTGGCGGAGCGGCGGGTCGAGGCCCTTGCCGGGATTGGCCTAGCGCTGATCGCCATCCTGGGCGTGGTCGTGTTTCGGTTGGCGTCGGGCGGGCTGAAGCGCGTCGAGGCAAAGGCCGGCCCCGCTGGACTGACAGTCGAAACCGGCGACTGACGAACCCGGTTCGCAAACAGACGTCAGGAATGGCTGCTAAGGGTGGAAGGCAGACATTGGTAGGGGCATAATCCGGCTAGATTGAACGGAAGGCTTGGGCGCCACACCCCATGAAGACAGAGAGACGGCGGCGGGCAGCTGTTATCGGCGGCATTGCCTTGGTCATGATCGCCGGTGCGATTTTTTGGCGGCTGGCGCCAGTTGGGGCTTATCCACCTGTCGCCATCTACGCCCTCGTCATCCCGGTCAGCGCTTTCGTTCTCGGCCTTATTCTGCTTCTGAAATCTGGGTTTATCGACCTTCTCAGTATTACGAGAGCCGAAAGGAAAGCCGCTACGGAGCGTCAGAAGGCTGAACTTTCTAAGGTGACGGGGCCGTCGATTGCTCTGTTGATCGTTCTATTTTTGGCGGGTGCGCTGATGTTGGCCGCGCCGATAGCAGATGGCCGATTTGGCTGGGGCGGAACAGCGATTGCCACGTCTCTATATTTTGTCGGCCTAGCGGCGCTGCCACTCGTCTCGCTTTTGGGAACGCTGCTTCGATTTCGAGAAATCAATATTCTAGCTCAGCGAATCTGAAGTTGTGACCGTCCGCAACGGGTCGATTTGCGAAGTTGACGCCTCGTCCTAGAGCGGACCTTGCCGTTTAAGTCGCCAGCCTTGTGACGAGATAGACCAGCCCCACGGTCCCGACCCAAAGCCCCGCACTGATCCCGACCGCAACTGCAAGCCGAACGGCGGGCGGCCAGCGCTTAACCGGCGTGCGATCATCAGCCATGGGAAGTTCCTCTTCCGTCAAGATTGCGACGGTCCGCACGATACGAGTTGTGCGGACCGCCACGGTCATGGTCAGGGGCACATGAAGTGGTAGGCGTAGTGGATGTAGTCGTAGTTGGTGGTGTCGCCCCACGTGATCGCCGGGCTTTCACAGAAGACCTGCGTATTACCGACCGGAAGACCATTGCGGACGTAGGTGATGGTCATCCAGGGCTGCTCCTGGGCGACGGCGGCGGTAGGAAACAGTGCTGAGCCGCCAACCGCAGACGAAGTCAGCAGAGCTGCAGCCAAGGCGATGGGTGCAAGTTTAGCCACGTGCTTATACTCCTTTTAGCCTTCCTCCCGAAGGCCGCCCCACAATCGGAGGCTGATCTGGTTCTGGCCAGTAACCTCTCAGTGATTGCGCGACAGCAACCGGAAATAGAATCGCTGCGCTGACTCAGGGTGACGGCCCGCTGAACCGTTGGGGGGTAGGAGCGGGCCGTCGTGTCGTGCGGGGTAGCAGCGCATCGACACGTGAGAGTTGCCGAAAGCGCCGCTCTTAGCAACTCCGACTTTTAATCTCACAATCTGGAGACTGACGATGACGGACATCAAATCCGCCAGCACGCCCGCGTGGGCGAAGGTCACGGCGCGTGTTGCGCTGGAGCTGATCGAGCACGAGGCTATCGTGCTGGAGGCCTACAAGGACTCGGCCGACGTCTGGACCTGGGGCGTCGGCGTGACCAATGCCAGCGGCCATCAGGTGCATCCCCGCTATCTCGACAAGCCCGCCACGCTGGAACGGGCGTTGGAGATCTTCGTCTGGCTGCTGACGGAGAAGTACGTCCCAGCCGTCGTCGCAGCTTTCAAGGGCGCGACCTTGACGGAGGCGCAGTTCGCGGCGGCCCTGTCTTTCCACTACAACACCGGCGCGATCGGTCGGGCCGAGTGGGTCAAGTCGTGGAAGGCTGGCAAGGTCGCCACGGCGCGCACCGAGATCATGAACTGGCGCAACCCGCCTGAGATCATCGGGCGGCGCACCGCAGAGCGCGACCTGTTCTTCAGCGGTAAGTGGTCCGCGAAGGGCTTGGCCAAAGTCTATTCGGTTCGGAAGCCGTCTTATCAGCCCGACTTCCGCAACGTCCGCATGGTCGATATCCGCAAGGCTCTGGACGTGGTGATCGCATGAACCTGATCCGCGCCCTCACCCCGACCGCCTGGCTGATCGTCGCCGTCCTCGCCGCCTTCCTGCTGTTCGGAGCCTTTTGCTCATACAGGGGCGCACAGGGCCGTCAGGAAGCCCGTGCAGGCCAAACCCTAGCCGAAGGGCGCACAGGGGCCGCGCAGGACGCCAGCGCCGTCCGTGACCGCTCAGACGCTCGCAACGACCAAATCTCTAACGCCGTGAAGGAAGGAACCGCCGATGTTCGCCAAGCCCCTGATCGCTCTGCTGCTAATCTTGCCGCTCGTAGGGGCGTGTGCCGGATCAACCCAAGTGCTGGCCCCGACTGTCGGTTGCTCCTCGCTGATCCCACGCGGGTGGAGTGAGCCTGTTCCGTCCGCCGCCCTGCCGTCGAGCGATGCCGTTGAGGCCGACTGGCAGGTGTTCGGCATCGAGCAGACCGGTCAGCTTGCCCGTGCCAACGGCCGCACGTCGGACGTGGTGGAGATCGTGACCTCATGCGAGGCGCGGGACGCGAAGGCCGTCCGACAGATAGAGCGACCGTGGTGGCGCAAGCTGTGGCCGGGTTAGGGCTGGACCTGTAGAAATCCCATACCCAGCGTCGAGCCTCAGGCTCCGCAATCGAGGCAGCTCTGTTCAGGAGCGCGGCCTTTTGCCACAGCAAGCAACCATCAAAAGAATGTGCGCCAATCAAGGATTGCGCGAACGTATTGCCGGATGTCTCAATCACTCCAGGGAGGCTCAACTCCCAGGAGGAAACCACATGATCAAGAAACTCATCATCGCAGGCTCGCTGGCCGGCTCAATGCTCGTTGGCGTCCCCGCCGCCAACGCCAGTCCATTCCTCTGCATGCAACAATATGAGGCCGCGCGATCGAATTGCACGGGCGGTAGCGAAGGCGGCAACTGCATGAATGCGGCGCTCATTGCATTCCAAGACTGTCTGCAGCGTGATGCGCTCATAAACCAGTAACTGCCCACCCCATCATTTTTTAGGCCCGTCATCCTTCGTGGTGGCGGGCCTTTTGCCATTCAAAGGGCCTAGTCAGTTTGACTTAGGCCGCGCCGCTGCTCCGTATAAACAGAGACATAAAATCAATAGTTTAAGTCTATTTCACGAGATTTTTAGTAAAATTAAAGCAGACCCCTCGTTGCATTAATTTACACCCCGCGCGGACAATTATTCGCAATCAACCTTTACTGTATAGGAAAACCCTATAACGGTTTCGCCGCGCTACTTCGGGGGCGCGGGGCAAGTGCCGAACCTCTTGTGGCTCCGGCGCTTAAGAACGGCCTGACTTCCCTCCAAAATGAAGGCCAGGCCGTTCTCCCCTTCTGGACGCCATTCTTGTGCGGCAAAGTTGCGCAGCGAAACATCGCGTAGGCCCGTAGTTCTACTTATTCAGAATTCAGACGTAGTTAACGAAGCAAGCTCAGCCTTAACGTGCCAGCCTATGGAGGGAAATATGGCGCGGAAGATCGGCTTTGATGAAGCTGTAGAGTTCATTCGCGAGACGAGACTTCTTCCCGAAGAAGAAGCGCAGGATACGGACGAGTTCGAAAAGATCGTGCTTCGGCACACCCCACGTCATTGGGAAGAAGCGGCCATCATGCTCGAAGAGGTCGCATTCAATCTTCAAGCAGGCGCCAGATGCGACGGCCTGGATATCGTAGCTGTGAACCGGATCGGTTATTGGCTCCGGCAACAGGATGCAGATCAGCGGATTAAGGCGGCGGCTTCCATTCACGGCACGCGCACCAAAGCCGCGTGACGGCGAATCCGAACCACACAGTGCTTGATGGATCAAAGCCTCGGAGTTTGCGCTCCGAGGCGATGCCGGGCGATACGACCCCGTCGATCTAACCGCCCGCATCTCGCGAGGCCTGATCCGCGACCAGGGTCCGGACGCGGTCAACGACGTAGTCAGGATCGGCCTGGGCGAAGCCGATCAGTTCGTCCATGACGCTTTGACGTGTCGGTTCTAACGCGGCGCCGACCAAGCCCCAGCCTTCAAACTGGCGGAATCCGACCGGGTGTCTCTGGAGAACCTGCAGGTCCGTATGCCGAGGGTCGCGGAGCAGTCGTGATAGGGTCAGTTCGATATCCGGCGCGGCGCCCTCCAACACCTGAAGGAAGACACCGTCGGCGAGCACGAGAGCGCCGGTCACCCCGTTCTGACGGTTGTTGCGGTCCGACACTTCGACGATCCCTGCTATCGCCTCCAGGCTGGGATAGTCCCGTGTGGCCTGGCTGGCATAGATCAACCGTTCCAGTTCACCGCTCATTCAAGCCCGCCCCCGCTGATGGCTGAACGCCTCATCTCGACACGTCGTGATTGTTTCATGGTCGCGCCAGTTTGTGGAGTCGGTTCGGCCTGCACCTAGGCGTTGGCCATGAACCACTGGCGGAAAGCGTCGGCATCGAACGACGACCGGTTTCAACGCCTCCAAGACCATTGCCGTGTCGACAGCCGAAACATCGGCTTTCCATATCTGACCGGCGTGCTGCATCAGCGATGCTTCCCATTGCCCCCTCTGTTTCGGGGACTTCCAGCTCGGCTCGAGGGCGTCCATCAGGTCACTGGCAACGGCTGAGAATAAACGGGACGTTGAAGGCATCAGCGCCAGACGCCGCTCTTCAATAGGATCACGACCATCAGCCAAGATGCGACGGGCGACATCTGCGGCTGCTCGAGCATCTGCAAGGCCGACGACCTCCAGACTGCCGAGGCCCATCTCGCGCCGCTTCTTGTGATAGTGAAAAATCCAGACCCAACGACGCGCGCCGGTTTGATCAACGCGCAGATAGAGGCCAGACCCATCCGCAAATAGGCCTGGCTCCTTCAAGGCCATGACGCCCCGTGCTGTGAGTCTGTTTGTAGTTCGCGCCAACTCGGCCTCCGTGAACGGAACGAGAACATAGGGCAGCGACTGGATCGGACGCCACCCTAAGCCCGCCCTAAGTTGCGCCCTAATATGGGGCGCTGGCTTGCGGCGGACTGATGTGGACTACGACGGACGAAAAGCCCTGATTGGAAGGGCTTCAGCGGATTGTCTGTGGATTGCTATGGACCCCTACGGACGGGGTGCTGGCGGAGACGGAGGGATTCGAACCCTCGGTACCCCTTACAGGGTACGACGATTTAGCAAACCGTTGCCTTCAGCCACTCGGCCACGTCTCCAGCGAAGGCGTCGATAGCGGAGGTCGCTGCGTCGCGCAATCCGCTTCGAACGAAAGTCCTCATGTTAACGCGACATAGAGGCAAGTCGTGGTGAATGTCGGCGTTCGCCAACCACGGATCGACATGACCGACTGCGCCTCTCATTTAGCGGATCCGCTGCCCGCGCCCACAGACCGGGCGGCCAGGCGCGCCGCGCGCGGGCCGTTCAGGACCGAGGTCTGGCTGAGCGCGCGCCAGCGTTCGGGCGTGCGTCTGGCAGCCCATTATTTCCGCGCCGCCGACGTTCTGGCCGTCCTGATCATAGGGCTGGCCGTCGCCTGGGCCGCTGCACCGAACGGTCTGGGGGCCCTGACCGTCTCGCTGATCGCGCCTGGACTGGCGGCGGGCGTAGTCATTCTGGGCTTGATGCGCGGGTTGAACCTCTATGGCTTCCGGCGAAGCCGCAGGCCTCTGGCCCATCTGGCGTCCATCGTCGGACTGTCGCTGGCGGCGGCGGGTGCGGCCTTCATCGTCAGTTTGATCGTCGGGCATGAGGGCCGGGCGATCGCTGAGGTCTTCATTCTGGCGACGACGGCGACGCTGTTGCTGCTCCATAGCCTCTGGCTGGCCATCGTCACACGCTGGCGCAGGCAGGGCGTCCTGTCGCCCAATATCGTCATCGTCGGCGCCACCCGGAACGCCGAGGTCCTGATCCAGCGCGCGCTGGAGCGCCGCGACCTGAATGTGCTGGGCGTATTCGACGACCGGCTGGAGCGTTCTCCCGAAAACATCGGCGGCGTGCCGGTTCTGGGGGATGCGAACGCCCTGATGAGCCACCGAATGACGCCCTATGTGGACCGCATCGTCCTGGCTATCGACGCCAAGGGCGGAGAACGG
The DNA here is from genome assembly GCF_019395145.1 of Brevundimonas nasdae. NCBI lineage: Bacteria > Pseudomonadati > Pseudomonadota > Alphaproteobacteria > Caulobacterales > Caulobacteraceae > Brevundimonas > Brevundimonas nasdae. Next base: position 629,348 of record NZ_CP080034.1, on the reverse strand, counting down.
GTGCGTGAACTGACGCGACGGCTGGAAGGCCTGCCGAACCCCCTGACCGTTCTGGTCGAGGGCGGGTGCGTCGACGCGGCCCTGGATCGTCTGGCTTCGGCCCCGCTGGCGCCGCTGGGCGGGCCGGCCCACGCCGACCGCAAGGCCTTCAACAAGCGTATGCTGGATGTCGTCGTCGGCCTGGTCGCCCTGATCTTGGCGACGCCCGTGATGGCTATGGTCGCCCTGGCCATCCGCCTGGACAGTCCCGGTCCCATCTTCTTCCGCCAGCGGCGCCATGGCTTCAATCACGAAGAGATCGTGGTGTGGAAGTTCCGTTCCATGCGCCACGCCGACGCCGACGCCACCGCCAGCAGACAGGTCAGCGCCAACGACTGCCGCGTCACCCGCGTCGGCCGCTTCATCCGCGCGACCAGCCTTGATGAACTGCCGCAGCTCTTCAACATCCTGACCGGCGAGATGTCCTTGGTCGGTCCCCGCCCTCACGCCATCGGCATGAAGACCGGTGACACCGAATCCGCCCGTCTGGTCGCAGAATATGCCCACCGCCACCGCATCAAGCCGGGCATGACCGGCTGGGCGGCCATCAAGGGCTCGCGCGGTCCGGTGAACACCGAGCAGGAGGTCCGCCGCCGCGTGCAGCTGGATATCGACTATATCGAGCGCCAGTCCTTCTGGCTGGACCTGTGGGTGATCCTGGTCACTGTTCCCGTGCTGCTGGGCGACAGGTCTGCCGTCCGGTGAGTGAGAAACGCATGTTCTGGCGGGGCGTGTGGGGCTATCTGCCTGCACAGGTCGTGCAGGGGGTGGTCGGCTTCCTGACCATCGTCGTCTTCACCCGGCTGCTCAGCCCAGCAGACTTCGGCCACTACGCGCTGGCTTTTTCGGTCACCACTCTGGCCCACACGGCGACCTTCAGCTGGCTGGAGGCGTCGATGGCGCGGTTCTGGGCGGCCGAGCGCACGCCCGAGGGCCTGAGCACCCATTTCGCCAGCCTGTACCGCACATCCTTCGCTATCATCGCCGTCTTCGTCCCGATCGCGGCGCTGGTGGTGTGGCTGCTGCCGCTGACGCCTGGGTTCAAGATCGCCGTCGCCTTCGGCCTGGCCGGGGCGCCGATCCGTAATCTGGCCAAGCTGGCGCAGGAGCGTTACCGCGCGGCGGGCGAGGTCGCCAAGGCGGCCAATGTCGATATGTTCGTCTCGATCTTCGGCTTCCTGGTCGGGGCCGGGTTCGCGCTGGCGGGCGCGGGCGCCGCCTCCCCGCTGCTGGGTCTGGCTTTGGCCCCCCTGTTCGTCCTGCCCTTCATCCTGCCGGGCGAGCTGGCTCAGTCGGCAGGCGGGACCGTGGATCGCGAGCGGCTGAAGGCCTATGCGGCCTATGGCTATCCCATCGCGGCGTCCCTGACACTGGCGCTGGTGCTGGCCTCGACAGACCGGTTCCTGCTGGCGGCCTTCATGGATGCGGCGGCGGTCGGCGCCTATCACGCCAGCTATAGTCTGGCGAACCGGACGCTGGACGTGATGTTCATCTGGCTGGGCGCAGCGGGCGCGCCAGCTATGGTCATGGCGCTGGAGCGCGGCGGTCGCGAGGCTTTGCGGGAGACGGCGCTGGTGCAGGGATCGACCCTGATCCTTATCGGCCTGCCCGCCGCCGTCGGCCTGGCCCTGGTCGCGCGACCGATGGCGGAGTTGATGATCGGTCAGGACCTGCGCGCCGCCGCCGCCATCGTCACGCCGTGGATCGCCGCATCCGCCTTCCTGTCCGGCATGATCGCCTATTATTTCGGCTTCGGATTTACGCTGGGCAAGAAGACCGGCCTGCTGTTGGTCACCATGGCCATTCCGGCCCTGTCCAACATTGTGCTGAACCTTGTGCTGATCCCACGGCTGGGCGTGCTGGGCGCCGCCGTCGCCACGGCGCTGAGCTTCGCCATAGGCCTGATCGCCTGCCTGTTGATCAGCCGCCGAGCCATCGCCCTGCCGATCCCGTGGGACAGTCTGATCCGCTGCGGCGTCGCCTCCGCCGCCATGGCCGGGGTCGTGGCGCTGTTGCCGCCGATAGGAGGTCTGGCTGAACTGGTGCTGGACGCCAGCGTCGGCGGCGCGGTCTATGCCGCCATGGCTCTGACGCTGAATGCAGCAGGCGTGCGCGACCTGTTGATCCGCCTGATCGCCGCCAGACGGAGGGCCGCTGCATGAGGGCAGACATCCACGATAACGCCGCATGGACTGCGGCCGCGCCGACCATCTCGGTGCTGACGCCCTTCCTGCGCGATGATCCCGACGCCCTGATCCGTCAGCTCGACACCGAGGCGGAGCTGCTGGGAGGCCGTGTAGAGCTGGTGCTGATGGATGACGGTACGAATGACGCCGCCCTGACCAAGCGACTGAAGGCGACGCTGGACGGCCTGTCCCTGCCTGCCCGCCTGATCACGCTGACAACCAACGAGGGACGCGCCAAGGGCCGCAACCGCCTGACCACAGCCGCGCGCGGGCCGGCCTTCCTGTTTCTCGACAGCGATATGAAGCCCGACACGCCGCATTTCCTGCAGAACTGGACCGATCTGGTCGCCGCCGATGAGCCAGCGGTGGCTTTTGGCGGCTTCTCGCTGGATCAGGCCCCGACGGACGCCCGTTTCGCCGTCCACCGCGCCCTGTCCGGCGCCAGCGAATGTGTGCCCGCCGCGGAACGCGCCAGGACGCCCGAGAAATACGTCTACACCTCCAATCTGCTGGTCCGACGCGACGTGTTCGATCTGGAGACTTTCGACCCGGGCTTCACCGGCTGGGGCTGGGAAGATGTGGAATGGGCCATGCGCGTGTCGCAGCGATTTCCGGTCATCCATATCGACAATCCCGCCACCCACATGGGCCTGGACACCGTCGCCGACCTGGCGGGCAAGTTCGAACAGGGCGCAGGCAATTTCGCCCGCGTCGTCGCCCTGCACCCGACCATCGTCCAGACCTACCCCAGCTACAAGGCCGCGCGGGCGTTGAAACGCCTGCCCGCTCTGCCCCTGATCCGAGGGCTGGTGAAACAGGCGGCCCTGGCGCCCATACTGCCGACCAAGGCGCGCGCCTTCGCCCTGCGCCTGTATCGCGCCGCCGTCTATGCGGACGCCGTCTGACATGGCCGTTGAACCTGCAAAAGACCTCGCCGTCATCATCCCGACCTTGCGCCGCCCGGAAAGTCTGGAACGCGCCCTGCGATCGGTCTTCGCCCAGACGAAGGCTCTGGACCGGGTCCGCGCTGTCGTCGTCGCGGACAATGACCCGGACGGCTCCGCCGCGCCTCTGATCGAACGGCTGCGGCATGAGGCGCCTGTTCCTCTGACCTATGCCCACGCCCCCATTCCCGGCGTCGCCACAGCCCGCAATGTCGGTCTGGCCGCGACCGACGCCGCCCTGATCGCCTTTTTGGATGATGACGAGGCCGCCTCGCCCGGATGGCTGGCCGCCTTGCTGAGCGCACAGGCCAAGACCGGCGCCGATGTCCTGTTCGGCCCTATTCGCGGACGTGTGCCAAAGGGTACAGGCTGGACCACCGCCTATCTAGAGCGGTTCTTCGGCCGCACAGGTCCCACCGAGACAGGTCTGACCAACGACATCCACGGCTGCGGCAACAGCCTGATGGTCCGCGCCACGGCCCTGCCCGACGATGCGCCGTTCGACACCGCCATGAATGAGACGGGCGGCGAGGACGATCGGCTGTTCACCGGCCTGCAGGCGCGCGGCGGAACATTTGGCTGGGCCGCCGACGCCTGGGTGGACGAGTTCGCGCCTGCTGACCGCGCCACCCTGCGCTACGCCCTTCTGCGCGCCTTTGCCTATGGCCAGAGCCCCAGCCAGATGGCGGCGGATCGCGGCGACCGGGCGGGCGTGGTCAAATGGATGCTGGTGGGCGCCGTCCAGAGCGGCCTTTGGGGACTGGCGTCGATCGCCGTCGCCATTCTCAGACGCCCCAATCGCGCGGACGTTTACGACCGGCTGGCGCGCGGTCTGGGCAAGGTGTTCTGGACCAAGGGCTTCGAGCCGCGCCTCTATGGCGCCGCTATGCTGAAACGGACAGTCTAACCCGTCAGCCGCTGCAGGAAGCCGGGCGCGCGATAGGTCGAACGGTTCATCACCACGCCTGCGATCCGGCCGCCGACGGCCTCGATCTCGTCACGCAGAATGACCGGCTCATTCGCCGCCGTGCTCTCAGCCCGCACCACGAGCACCGTCATATCGACGAAGGGTGCCAGGATGATCGACATGTCGTTGCGATCCGCCGCTGGCGCGTCGATGACGATGGTGTCGGCGTGCTGGCGCATCACGTCCCAATAGCGCGGCTCGCCCACCGTCTCGACCCGGTGGCCGGAGCGCAGGGCCTCCATGTGGAAGTGCGTCACCCACAGCCGCCCGCCCAGACAGGACCGCGCCGTCAGCAGGCGCGATGACGGCACAGGCTTGCCGTCCCGCCCGGTCACACGCGGCGTCACGACGAAGAAGCTGGAACCGTCAGGCGAGGCGCGTGCGGGCTTGCCGATCTGCCCGAACCGGTCCGGTTCGCCAGCAATGGCTTCCAGCTGCCCCTGCTGGGTCAGGTCGCCATCGATCAGCCAGACGGGCTTTCTGGCCCGCACGGCGGCCAGCCGCGCGAACTCGCGCGCCACTGTCGACACGCCCTCGCCGGACGCGGCCGAGGCGAACTGGATGACGCGCGCACGATGAGCCGGCGCTGGGCCCAGCGCCGCCCACAGGCCGCCCATTTCCGAAGTCAGATCGACCATCGAATCGCTATGCGCTCTCCGTCACGCCGCAGCGTAACATTATCTGGCCTTGGCGGGCGCCACAGCGAGAACGGGCATATCCAATGTCCGCGCGACAGAAGCCGGGGTGGTGAACCCCTTGCGGGTGAAGACCCGCAGCAGGCCGACGCACAGGGCGGTGAATCCGGCGAACAGGAAGACCGCCGCCAGCGCCGGAATCTTCAGGCTTTTGGCCGTTGAAGGCGGCTGGGCGCGCTCCAGCACGGTGACATTGTCGGCGCCCGCCGCGACCAGGGCGTTGTCCGCGCGGCTCTGGCTTTCGCGCTGCTGGAACTCGCGGATATTGGCCGTCAAGACCTCGCGATTGCCCGCCAGGGTCGAATTCTCGGATTCAAGCGCCGTCAGACGCGCCTGACGCGCGCGGATGTCGTTCAACTGGCGATCCAGGGCCGACAGACGCGCCGCCAGCGAATCCCGCTCGGCTCGCGTGTTGATGCGCGTCGTCTCCAGTTCGGTCCAGATCGGGTTCGGCCCGGTGCGGACCTCCTTGGGCCCCACCGCCGTGCCGGACGACACATAGGACTGCAGTTGCACGATCCGCGCTTCGATATCGCGAACCGGCTGGGCGTCGGGCGTATAGCGCGACAGAAGCTGCTCGCGCTCGGTGCGCAGTTGCAGGATCTGGTCCTGGGCCGAGATGTTCAAATCCTGCTGCAGGGCGATCTCGGGCGGGGTCGACGCCTGCTGTGCCATCAGGGTGTTCAGGCGCTGGCTAGTCTGGTTCAGCTGGCTCTGCGTGGACATGCGGTCGGTGAAGACCGTCTGATAGGTCGCCGCCAGCGTCGTCTTGGCGGCGGTGAAATCGCCGATGTCGTTGGTCCTCAGGAAGCTTTCATAGGCCTGATCGGCGTTGGCCAGATCGTCCTCGAACGCCATCCGCTGGGTGGCGATGGCCGGGGTCTTGTCCTGAAAAACTTCGCGACGATAGGCCAGATACTGTTCGATCACCGTGTTCAGAATGCGCGCGGCGCGTTCGGGATCATCGGCCTTGTAGGTCAGGCGGACCACTGAACTGCCCGGCGCCGTCAGCACGCCCAGACTGGTGCCGATGGACTTGCGCGCGGCGGCGTTGGCCTTGTCGACATCGCCCTTGGTCGCCTTGCCCAGCACGGCAGGCGCGCCCAGGGCCAGGACCACACGTTCGCGCACGGCGCTGGAGCCGATGATGGCGGCTTCGGAGTTGGCGACTTCCGCCCCCTGCGGCGCCTGCCCGCCCCGCTCCGCCGTGCCCACGCGCGGCTGATAGACATATTCCTGGCCGATGCCCGCAAAGACAGCGCCCGTGGCGGTGTAGCTTTTCTTCAGACCGAACGCCGCAAAGGCCCCGATGGCGAAAATCACCAGGAAGATCACGATCATCAGCAGCAGTTCGCGGAACAGCATGCCCACGACGTCCAGCACGCCGTAACGCGGTCTTGTTGTGACGTAGGCCGTCGAGCGCATTGGGCGGACCGAATCCTTGAAACAGGCTTATGAATGCACCCTTCGCCGACCCGCGTTAACCTATGGTTACCCATAAGTGACGAAGCTGCGCAGAACGCTCCTTTCATCGGACCCGCCCGATTCCATGACGCCAGACCGCCGCCTGATCCTTCTGGCCCTTGGCTCAGCCGCGCTTGCGGGTTGCGGCGGCGGCGCGAACGCATCCCGGATGCCGTCTCCCGGCGTGGGCGCGCCCCGAAATCACCCACCTCAGGGCCCGGTCGCACGCGGCGGGGACCCGCGCGGTGAACTAGGCGGCCTCAGCTTCGCCCGCTGGACCGACGCAGAGCCGGAATATCTGCTGTATCCCGGCGACGAGATCGAGGTGGCCACGCCGACGGCGGCAGAGCTGACGCGAACCCTGAAGGTCGGCCCTGACGGACGCATCGCCCTGCCCCTGATCGGCCAGGTGATGGCGGCGGACCGCACCCTGCCGGAGCTGGAGCAGACCCTCTCAGCCGCCTATTCGACCCAGTTGGTGCGTCCGCTGGTCGAGGTGACCCTGCGTCAGGCCGGGCCGATCCGCGTGTGGGTCGACGGCGAGGTCCGCACGCCGGGCGTGATCGAGATTGTCGGCGAACTGGAGGCCTATCAGGCCGTCATACAGGCGGGCGGTCTGGCGCCGACGGGTAAGCCTGATCGTGCAGCCCTGATCCGGCGCGGGCCGGGCGGGACCAGCATGATGCGGGTGATCGACCTGCGCCCCCGACGCGCAGAGACCGTCATGCTGCGTCGCGGCGACATCATCTTCGTGCCGCGTTCAACCCTGGGTGAACTGGCCGCCTTCTTCACCCAGGTTCGCGCCGCCATGCCGATCGGCTTCAGCTATTCGATCAACGGATCGAACGGCAACGGCTACGCGCAGTTCTAGAGCTTGGTCAGGCGACCAGATTGACGACGCCCTGGTCGATGTAGCGGCGGGCGGCCTTCTGGGCCTCGGAAATCTCTTCCCGATCCATCTCCATGCTCATCTCGCGGCGATAGACCCGCGCCTCGACTGAGCCCTTCATGGCGGCCAGGTTGAAGATCATATGGGCCGAGACCCGGTCCATCGGGCAGCCGCCCGAACCGGCCGAATACATCATGCCCAGCTTGAACAGGTCGTCACCGGACATGTCCACGGTCGGCAGCGGCAGGCCTTCATCATCCGATCCAGCCTGCAGATCGTGCGCCAATTCTTGCACTATCATCACCGTATCTCCCAAACAGGCGTCGTTCTGAGCCTGCCTTCTGATACGCGATCAAATACCGACGGTTTGAAGTTAAAGTTAACGGCGAAAGGCCGCACCGAATTTTTCAGTAAAGCAGGTCCGAATACTCCCCGCTCGATTCATACCTCTGAAATACTTCGGAAATCTCTTGTTTACGTCTTGTGCGCCCGTTGACCGAACAGGATCCGGCGCGCCGCCTCTGCATCCTTGCCAGATCCGCCTGCATTGCCGCGCAACTCCTCCAGCAACGCCCTGCCTTTCCTGACCGCCGGTCGCGCGCCCACACGCTCCAGCCAGGCCGCCAGCTTGGGGAAGTCCTCCATGTTCTGCCCCTGCAGGCCGGGCAGAACCCACGGCCAGGCCGTCATGTCGGCGATGGAGTATTCACCCGCCAGATAGTCGCGATCCCGCAACCGCTGCTCCATCACGCCATACAGCCGGTGCGTCTCGTTCGTATAGCGCCGCACCCCATAAGCGATCTGGCGCTGGTCGTGGATCATGGCAGGGGCGTACTGGCGGAAATGGTGCGTCTGGCCCGCCATCGGCCCCAGCCCGCCGACCTGCCAGAACAGCCATTGGTCGACCTCGACTTTGCCGCGCGGATCGGACGGATAGAACTGGCCCGACTTGACCCCGAGATATTGCAGGATGGCGCCGGATTCAAAAATCGACAGCGGCTCTCCCCCCGGCCCATCCGGGTCGATGATGGCAGGCATACGCCCGTTGGGGCTGATGGCCTGGAACTCTGGCGAGAACTGTTCGCCTGCGCCGATGTTCACCGGCCTGACCACATAGGGCAGGCCCATCTCCTCCAGCGCGATGGAGATTTTCCAGCCGTTCGGCGTGGGCCAGTACCAGAGTTCAATCGGCCTGCTCATCTGCACTTCTCCTTGAGGTTCAGGGACATTTTGGCGCACTGACGCCGCCGCGCAAATGCACCATATCAATCCTGACACGGTCGTTCAGGACGCGTTCAGGCGCACAATCCGACCCTCGTCTCATCACCGGACCAAAGGACGGCGCTTCCGTCGACGGGTCCAGAATGGAGCACGAAGATGAACCGCCTCACCAAGGCCGCCGTCGTCGCCCTCGCCCTGTCGACCTCGGCTGTGCCGTTGCTCGCAGAGGCGCAAAGCCGCGACCGACGCGAATATCGCGATGATCGCCGCTACGACAATCGCCACAACTATCGCCCCGATTACCGCCCCGACAATCGGGATCGCCGTGACTACCGCAACGACTATCGCAATGATCGTTGGGACCGGAACAACCGCGACTGGTGGCGCGGACGCTCGGACTTCCGGGGCTACAACGGCCCGCGCAGCGGCTATTGGTACGCGCCCAGCTACGGCTACTACCGCGTCGATCCCCGCTATTCGGGCTATCGCTGGCGCGCGGGCGGATACCTGCCGCCGCAGTACCGCAGCTATTATGTCCGCGACCCGTATGTTTACAATCTGCGGCCCGCGCCGCGCGGCTATCGCTATGTTCACGCCGGCAACGACATCGTCCTGATGGCCGTCGCCACCGGCCTGATCGCCAGCGTAATCTCGGGCGTCTATTGAGGCCCACGCGGTGCCGCTTCTTCAGCCTCGCGGGCGCTGGCCCGCGGGGCTTTTTCATCGGCTGCTTCCAGCAGTCTGTTGATTGCTAACAATGTTCAGCCTGGGTTCATCGACAAAGACGAAGATCACCTCAAGCCGCTGGAGAACCGGCGTGCAGGAACCAAAGACCATGAAACGCCTCTTGTTGGCTTTCACTGCCGTCGCCGCCTTCGCCGGTCCGCTCGCCGCGCCGATCCAGGCTCTGGCCCAGGATCAGCCCCAGCCCAGCCGCGAACGCCCGTCGCGTGGCGGCGATGGCCCGCGCGCCATGCGCCCGGATCGCTCGGGAATGTCCGAGCGTCCCAGCCGTCCAGAGACCAGCCAGCCGCGTCCCTCGCGACCCGATGGCGGCTGGACCCGTCCTGACAGGCCCAACACAGGCGGCGAGCGTCCTAGGCTCAGGACTCATAGCCAGAATAGCACTGTAGCGGCGAGGGCGATGGCGGACAGGAAGACGGTCGGGCACCGATCGTAGCGGGTGGCGACGCGACGCCAGTCCTTGAGCCGGCCGAACATGATTTCGATGCGGTTTCGGCTTTTGTACCGGCGCTTGTCGTAACGGATAGGCGCGGTCCGGGATTTTCGACCGGGGATGCAGGGCGTGATGCCCTTGGCCTCCAAAGCGTCCCTGAACCAGTCTGCGTCATAGCCCCGGTCGCCCAGCAGCCATTGGGCCTTGGGAAGGCTGTCCAGCAGGGCCGCAGCACCGGTGTAGTCGCTGACCTGGCCTGCCGTCATGAACAGGCTGATGGGGCGTCCGTTCGCATCGGTTACGGCGTGAAGCTTGGTGTTCATGCCGCCTTTGGTGCGTCCGATGAGCCGCCCAAGACCCCCTTTTTTACCGCGAGGCTCGAAGCCGTACGGTGCGCCTTGAGATAGGTCGCGTCGATCATGAGGGTGCGCCGTTCGGCCTGAGCGCCGGACAGTCCCTCCATCATCCGGATGAAGACCCCGGCCTCGCTCCAACGCTTCCAGCGGTTGTACAGCGTCTTGTGTGGGCCATAGACCGGCGGCGCGTCACGCCAGCGAAGCCCGTTGCGGTTGACGAAGATGATCCCGCTCAACACCCGACGATCATCCACCCTGGGCTTGCCGTGGCTCTTGGGGAAGTGCGGCTGCAGCCGCGCCATCTGCTCGTCCGTCAGCCAATAGAGGTCGCTCATATCCAGTCTCCTTACAGAGCCTGAATCAGATCGAGCACATCACATCAATGGGTCCTGAGCCTAGCCGTCCCGATCGCCCTGATCGCCCGAACACCGGCGGTGCCCGCCCGGATCGTCCGGAAGGCGGCTGGAACCGTCCCGACCGTCCCGGAACCGGCCAGCCCAGCCGCCCCGACAATGGCGGCGGACAGCGGCCTGACCGTCCTGACAACGGTTGGAACCGTCCAGATCGTCCCAACAATGGCGGCAATCGTCCCGACCGTCCTGACAATGGCTGGAACCGTCCAGATCGGCCGAACAACGGCGGCAATCGCCCCGACCGCCCCGACAACGGCTGGAACCGCCCAGATCGTCCCAACAACGGCGGCAATCGCCCCGACCGCCCCGACAACGGCTGGAATCGTCCAGATCGGCCGAACAACGGCGGCAATCGCCCCGACCGCCCTGGCAACGGCTGGAACCGCCCGGATCGCCCTGGTGCGGGACGTCCGGACAACAACTGGAACCGTCCGGGCCAGCCCAACCGTCCCGGGAACAACTGGAACAACGGTCGTGATCGCGACCGCATCCAGCGCGAGTTCCGCCAGCGGTTCAACAGCAACCAGTGGCGTCGCGACTTCTATCGCGACCGCAACCCGAACTGGTGGCGCAATGACAACCGCTTCCGGGGCTACAGCGGCGTGCGCGTCGGCTTCTATTTCGCACCGGGATGGGGCTATTACAGCGTCCCCCGCTCCTATTGGGGTCGCTACTGGTCGGTGGGTCAGCATCTGCCCGACATCTTCTGGCGCTACCAGTTGAACGACTGGCGCACCTACGGCCTCGGCTATCCGCCCGAGGGCACGCGCTGGGTCTCGGTCGATAACACCATCTATCTGATCGACGACTATGACGGTTACATCATCGACGTCATCCGCGACGCCTGGCGCTGGTGACGAACACGACAAAGGCCCGGAGATCGCTCTCCGGGCCTTTTTTGTGTCAGCGTTCAGAAACCGCCGCCCTCTCGAACTACCCGCCCTCGCTCTGTCGCTCAAGCAGCGAGCGACCGCGTCGCGAGCGTTAGCGACCGCCGGGGGCTTGGGGGCCGAAGCCCCCAAGCATCAAAGCTCCAGCTTGGCCTTCAAGATTTCGTTGACTGCGGCCGGGTTGGCCTTGCCGCCCGTGGCCTTCATCACCTGACCGACGAACCAGCCGATGGCCTGAGGCTTCTCAGCCACCGCCGCGGCCTTGTCCGGGTTGGCGGCGATGATGTCATCGACAGCCTTCTCGATGGCGCCTGTGTCGGTGACCTGTTTCAATCCGTGCTTCTCAACCACTTCGGCGGGCGAGCCTTCGCCGTTCCAGACGTAGTCGAACACCTCCTTGGCGATCTTGGACGAGATGACGTTCGTCTCGATCAGTTCGACCAGTTGCGCCACATGGGCGGCGGGCAGCGGGTTGTCGCTGAAGTCCTTGTTGTCAGCAGCCAGACGCGCCGAGACCTCGTTGGTGACCCAGTTCGACACCAGCTTGGCGTCGCGTCCCTTGGCCGCGGTCTCGAAATAATCAGCCTTGGCCTGTTCCGAGATCAGCACGATGGCGTCGTATTGCGACAGGCCGTACTCGCTCATCAGGCGCTTGCGCTTGTCATCCGGCAGTTCGGGCAGAGACGCCTTGATGTCGTCGATCCACGCCTGTTCCAGATCCAGCGGCAGCAGGTCGGGATCGGGGAAGTAGCGATAGTCCTGCGCCTCTTCCTTGGAGCGCATCGAACGGGTTTCGCCTGCGGTCGGGTCGTACAGGCGGGTTTCCTGCGTGATCGAACCCCCGTCCTCCAGAATCTCGATCTGGCGGCGCGCCTCGTACTGGATCGCCTGAGAAATGAAGCGGAAGCTGTTGACGTTCTTGATCTCGCAGCGCGTGCCCAGGAAGCTGAAGTCGCCCGTTTCCTTGAACTTGTCGTAGTTGCCGGCGCGGCAGACCGACACGTTCACGTCGGCGCGCAGGTTGCCCTTCTCCATGTCGCCGTCGCAGGTGCCCAGGTAGATCAGGATGGTGCGGATCTTCTTGACGTAGGCGACAGCCTCGTCGGGCGTGCGCAGGTCGGGGCGCGAGACGATCTCCATCAGCGCCGTGCCGGCCCGGTTCAGGTCGACATAGGATTCGGTGGGCGACAGGTCGTGGATCAGCTTGCCCGCATCCTGCTCCAGGTGCAGCCGCTCGATGCCGACGTCGAAGAAGACGCCGTCTTCACCCTCAACCTCGACCACGCCCTCGCCGACGATGGGGTAATAGAGCTGGCTGATCTGATAGCCGGTCGGCAGGTCGGGATAGAAGTAGTTCTTGCGGTCGAACTGGCTGCGCTTGTTGATCTGCGCGCGCAGGCCCAGGCCGGTGCGGACGGCCTGTTCGACGCAGTGTTTGTTCAGCGTCGGCAGCATGCCGGGAAAGCCCGCGTCCACCAGCGACACCTGCTCATTGGGGCCAGCGCCGAAGCCGACGGCGGCTCCCGAGAACAGCTTGGCCTTGGACGCCACCTGGGCGTGGATCTCCAGCCCCATGACGATTTCCCATGGGCCGGTCCGACCCTGGATGAGTTTGGTGTTCGTAGCGGTATCGGTCATGTGTTCGTCCTAGCGCCCCGATGGACGCGGAGAAAGAGCCTGTCGTAATGATGACGCGAAACTGCGTGCATCTTCACCTTCTCAACGGAGATTTTCGATGATCAAGACCCTGTTCGCCACCGCCGCCGCCTCGCTTTTGATCGCAGGCGCCGCCTCCGCCCAGACCGCGCAACCCGCCGCTGCTCCGGCCGCAGCGCCCGCAGCGTCGGACCACGCCCATCACGCCCGCCCCACCATCGACAGCTCGATCGAAGACCTGATCGCCAATCCCGCGACCAAGGCGGTGCTGGACAAGCACCTGCCGGGCATCAGCAGCCATCCGGCCTATGACCAGTTCAAGGCCTTGACCCTGGCCCAGATCGCGCCCTTCTCCGAAGGCCACATCACCGACGAGAAGATCGCCGCCATCGACGCCGACCTGAAGGCGCTTCCGGCGCAGTAATCAAAAAAAAGGGCCCGCGATCTGCGGGCCCTTTTCATTTCACCACCACTTGCCGGGTTTGGCCGTGAAGCCCGCCGCGCGTTCCAGCGCCGCGCCGACCTGGAAGACGGTCGCTTCGTCCAGCGCCTTGCCGATGACCTGAAGGCCCAGCGGAAGACCACCGGAATCCATGCCCGCAGGCACCGAGATGCCCGGCAGGCCGGCCAGGTTGGTCGTCACGGTGAAGACGTCGTTCAGATACATGGTCAGCGGGTCGATCTGCTTGTCCCCCAGCGCGAACGCAGCCGACGGCGTCGACGGCGTCAGGATGGCGTCCACCTGGCCCCAAACGTTGTCGAAGTCCTCGGCGATGCGGCGACGCACCTTCAGCGCCTTGACGTAATAGGCGTCATAGAAACCGGCCGACAGCACATAGGCGCCGATGGTCAGGCGACGTTGCACTTCCTTGCCGAAGCCCTCGGCGCGCGAGGTGGCGTACAGGTCGTCCAGCGACTTGAACTCATCCGCACGGTGCCCGAACCGCATCCCGTCGTAACGGGCCAGATTCGACGACGCCTCGGCGGGCGCCACGATATAATAGGTCGGCAGGGCGTATTTTGTGTGCGGCAGGCTGATCTCGACGATCTCGCAGCCGGCGTCCTTCAGCCAGGCCACGCCCTGATCCCACAGGGCCTGGATTTCAGCAGGCATCCCGTCCACGACATATTCGCGCGGCACGCCGATGCGCAGGCCCTTCACCGACTTGCCGACCGACTGGGTCCAGTCGGGCGTCGGGATGTCCAGGCTGGTCGAATCCTTGACGTCGAACGAGCACATGGATTGCAGCAGCAGCGCCGCGTCCTCGACCGTCTTGGTGATCGGTCCGGCCTGATCCAGCGAGGAGGCGAACGCCACCATGCCGAAACGGCTGGCGCGGCCATAGGTCGGTTTGATGCCCACAGTGCCGGTAAAGGCAGCGGGCTGGCGGATCGAACCGCCGGTGTCGGATGCGGTCGCGGCCAGACACAGATCGGCCGCCACAGCCGAGGCCGAACCGCCCGACGAGCCGCCCGGCGTCAATTCGGCGTCGGAGCCGTTCGACTTCCACGGGTTCTTCACCGGACCAAAGGCCGAGGTCTCGTTGGACGAGCCCATGGCGAACTCGTCCATGTTCAGCTTGCCCAACATGACCGCACCGTCGCGCCACAGATTGGCGGTCACGGTCGATTCATAAGGCGGGACAAAGCCGCGCAGCATGTTGGATCCTGCCGTCGTCTGCACGCCCTCGGTGCAGAACAGGTCCTTGATGCCCAGAGGCGCGCCTTCCAGCACGCCGCCCTCGCCTGCCGCCAGACGCGCGTCGGACGCCTTGGCCATCTCCAGCGCCTTGTCCGCCGTCACCTCGACATAGGCGTTCAGCGTAGGATTGGCGGCTTCGATCTTGGTCAGAAAGGCCTGGGTGATTTCAGCCGAGGAGAAATCCTTGGCCTTCAGGCCGTCGACGGCCGCCTTCAGGGTCAGATTGGTCAGGTCGCTCATACTATTCGACCACCTTGGGCACGACAAAGAAGCCGTCAGCCGACTTCGGGGCATTGGAAAGAACGGCGTCGCGCTTGGCGCCGTCGGTGACGACGTCGTCGCGCAGGCGCAGCGGCTGGGCCACGTTCGAGGTCATCGGCTCCACGCCTTCGACATCCACCTGATCCAACTGCTCGATCCAGGCCAGGATGCCGTTCAGCTCCTGCGCCAGCGGCTCCAGCCGGTCTTCGGGGGTCTTGATGCGGGCGAGATGCGCAACCTTGCGCACCGTCGCAGCGTCGATGGCCATGCGGCCCTCCAGTCATGCGAGATTGAGCCGTGGTGACTAACGGCCCGTGCCCGGATTCACAAGGTTTGGTCAGTCCGACGAAGCGACTGAAATCGCATCGGGTGGCGTATCGCCCGTATTGTCGAAGCTGACGTGGATGAACCGGGGGCTGTTCTTGACGCTGCCATCCTCTGACGCCACGTCCTGACGCACCGCCAGCACGACCTTGCCCGGCGCGGATTCGACCACCCGCCATTCATTGAAATCGCCGATGGCATAGACCCGCCACCCCTCATCCGCCCCCGCGAACAGCCCGAAATAGGTCACCAGCCCGTTCAACGCAGGATCACCGCCCGAGACGCTGAAAACCTTGGCGTTCAGGCGCGGCAGAAGCTCCAGTTGCGACACGCCCGCCGCCTGCTGCAGACCGGGCTCGACAAGGGCGGGCATGGCCACGCCCGGTCCGGCAGGCGCCGCCGGAGCCTTGGCGACGGACAGGGGCGTGGGCGGCGGCGACGCCTTGGGGCGGCCTTTCGGCGCGTCAGGCTCGCCGCAGGCGGCAAGGGCCAAAACAACAGACAGGATCAGGATCATGCGTGTCATTCCCGCACCATCGCCTTTGACTTCGCCGCGCGCCAGTCCTAACCGCAGGCCGTGCCCGTTCTTGACCTCCTCGACCTGCCCGCCGCCTGCCCGCCCGACACCCCGTGGATGGGGCTGGACCTGGGCGAAAAGACCATCGGCGTCGCCGTGTCGGATTCCACGCGCCTGATCGCCTCGCCGCTGGAGCTGATCCGCAAGTCCAAGTTTACCATCGAGGCGGAACACCTGTTCAAGCTGATGGCACACCGCAAGGTGTCGGCCCTGGTCATAGGCCTGCCCGCCAACATGGATGGCACCGAAGGCCCGCGCGCCCAGTCCTGCCGCGCCTTCGCCCGCAATCTGGAACGGCTGCGTCCCGTCAATATCGCCTTCTGGGACGAGCGCCTGTCCACCAGCGCCGTCGAACGCTTCCTGATTGAAGACCTGGACCTGAACCGCAAGCGCCGCGCCCAGGTCGTGGACCGCACCGCCGCCGCCTGGATTCTGCAAGGGGCGTTGGATCGGGTGCGAGATCAGGCGACCTGGATTTGACAGCCCTGATCGCGGGCATCCTGCCCGTCTTTCTGATGATCGCACTGGGCTACGGCCTGCGTAAATCCGGCTTCCTGCCCGACGAAGCCTGGCGGCCCATTGAGAAGCTGTCGATCAACATCTTCTACCCCAGCTTCCTGATCCCCGCGATCTGGTACGCCGATCTGGCGGGCGGCGGCGCGACAGTTGCAGGCTCAGCCGCCGTGGGCGCGACCCTGATCGTGGCGGCGGCGACGCTGGCGGCCAAGCCGCTGATCATGCTGGACGGCCCCGCCTACACCAGCGTCTTCCAGGGCGTGATCCGCTGGAACAGCTTCGTCTTCGTGCCGGTGATTCAGTCGATCTACGGTTCAGAGGGCACGGCTCTGGCCGCCGTGGCCATCGCCTTCATCATTCCGGTGACCAACATCGCCTGCGTCGCGGTTCTGGCCCGATGGGGGGCGTTGCACCGCGAGCCGTCGGTGCTGGGCCTGCTGAAGTCGATGATCGCCAACCCGATCCTCCTGGCCTGCCTGATCGGTCTGGCGCTGAACTTCCTGCGTGTTCCGCTGATCCCCGGCCTGTCCGAAGTGATGGATCTGCTGGGCGCCGCCGCCCTGCCGCTGGGCCTGATCGTCGCCGGCGCCGGCCTGTCCTTCGCCGAGGTCAAACGCCGTCGAAAGACCATCGCCGCCGTCACCCTGGTCAAGCTGGGCGTCATGCCGCCGCTGATGTGGTTCATCGCCTGGGCCTTGGGCGGCGATAGTCTGGCGCAGGGCATCGCCCTGATTTGCGGCGCCGCGCCGGGCTCGGCGGCCTCCTATGTTCTGGCGCGTCAGATGGGCGGCGACGCGCCCCTGATCGCGGGCGTCATCGCCCTGACCACCGTGGGCAGCGCCGTGGTCATCCCCATCCTGCTGGCCCTGTTCCACTTCACCTGACTGGCGCGCCCCCAAGTCTGGTGCCCAAAGTCTGGCGTTTGCGGCGAGTCACGCCTATAGCCGCGTCTCGATGACCCAGCCCTCCCTCGTCACCGACCAGACCATTCAGGAGCGGCTGATCCCGTTCCCGAAATCCCACTTCCTCGCCGCATCGGACCTCAATCCGTTCGTGACGCCGCAGTTGCTGGACCTGGCCGACGCCTTCGTCGACTTCAATCGGCAATCCTCCAAGGCGCTGGACGTGCTGCACGGCCGCACGGTCGTGAACCTGTTCTTCGAGAACTCGACCCGCACCAGCTCCTCGTTCGAGATCGCGGCCAAGCGTCTGGGCGCCGACGTGGTCACCATGCCGGTCGCCTCGTCTTCGGTGAAGAAGGGCGAGACCCTAATCGACACGGCGGTCACCCTGAACGCCATGAAGCCCGACATTCTGGTCATCCGCCACTCGGCCTCGGGCGCGGCTGAGCTGCTCAGCCAGAAGGTCGGCTGCGCGGTCGTCAACGCGGGCGACGGCCGCCACGAACACCCGACCCAGGCCCTGCTGGACCTGCTGTCCATGCGCCGCGCGCTGGGTGATGTGACCAGCCTGACCGTGGCCATCTGCGGCGACATCACCCACAGCCGCGTGGCCCGCTCCAACGTCGCCCTGTTGCAGATGATGGGCGCCCGCGTCCGCCTGATCGGCCCGCCAACCCTGGTGCCGGGGGACGCCGACCGTTGGGGCTGCGAGGTCTTCCACGACATGCGCGAGGGCCTGCAGGGCTGCGACGTCGTCATGATGCTGCGCCTGCAGTTGGAGCGGATGGCCGGGGCCCTGGTCCCCTCCACTCGCGAATATTTCCGTTTCTGGGGTCTGGACCGCGAGAAACTGGCCTGGGCCAATCCCGGCGCCAAGGTCATGCACCCCGGACCGATGAACCGCGGCGTCGAGATCGATTCCGATGTCGCCGACGATCTGAACGTCTCCCTGATCCAGGATCAGGTCGAGATGGGCGTCGCCGCCCGCATGGCCGTTCTGGCCTCCCTCTCCGCCCGTTGGGGAGACGCCCGATGACCACTCTGGCAATCGTCAACGCCCGCCTTCTCGACCCCGCCAGCGACTACGACGGTCTGGGCTCGGTCCTGATCGAGGACGGCCGCATCGTCCGCGTCATCCACGGCGCCGCCCCTGATCTGGCCGCCGACCAGATCATCGACGCTGATGGCCTGTGCCTGTCGCCCGGCCTGATCGACATCCGCGTCAAGACCGGCGAGCCAGGCGCCGAGCCGCGCGAGACGCTGAAGTCCGCCAGTCTGGCCGCAGCCGCCGGCGGCGTGACCACCATCGTGGTCCAGCCCGACACCGATCCCGCCATCGACGATCCGGCCGTGATCGAGTTCATCCAGCGTCGCGGCGCAGCCCTGAACCTGGTCAATGTCCGTGCGGCAGGCGCCGCGACCAAGGCGCTGGACGGCCAGCGCATGGCCGAGATCGGCCTGATGGACGAGGCGGGCGCCCTGTATTTCACCGACGTGGACAAGGTCATCGTCAACAGCCGCACCCTGCAGCGGGTGATGAGCTACGCCGCCGCCTTCAACGCCCTGATCGCCTGTCGTCCGTCCGACCCCTGGCTGACTGAAGGCGCCGTCGCCGCATCCGGCGAACTGGCCACACGTCTGGGCCTGTCAGGCAGCCCCGCCATCGCCGAGCGGATCGGTCTGGAGCGCGATCTGGCTCTGGTCGAACAGACCGGCGCCCGGTTCCTGGTCGACCAGATTTCGACCGAAGGCGCGCTGGAGACCCTGGCCAGGGCCCGCGCCAAGGGGCTGGAGGTCGCCGTCAGCGTCTCGATCAACCACCTGTGCTTCAATGAGGTGGACATCGGCGACTATCGCACCTTCTACCGCATCGATCCGCCGCTGCGTTCAGAGGCTGATCGTCAGGCCTTGATCGAGGCTGTGCGCGAAGGCCTGATCGACGTCATCACCTCGGCCCACACCCCTGCCCCCGCCGAGGACAAGCGCCGTCCCTTCGCCGAGGCCGCACCCGGCGCCATCGGTCTGGAGACCCTGCTGCCCGCCGCCCTGACCCTGCACCACGAGGACGGTCTGGACCTGCTGGATGTGCTGCGTCCCCTGACGCAAGGCCCCGCCGCGCTGCTGGGGCTGGATGCAGGCGTTCTGGCCGAAGGCGCTCCTGCCGACCTGATCCTGTTCGACCCCGGCGCGCCCATCATCGTCGATGCGGACGCCCTGCACTCCAAGTCCAAGAACTCACCGTTTGACGGCCGCCGTCTGCAAGGCAAGGTCGTCAGCACATGGGTCGCAGGCCGCAAGGTTCACTGACGGGCGCTACCGCGGCCTAGCACACGTCGCCGCCTTGGCGACTTCGGCTTCCAGCACGCTCTTGACCGCCAGCGGCGTGTCCGTGGCGATCACCGTCACGCCTTGTCGGAACAGGTCGCGGTATTCCGACACGTCCCCATCTGCGGCGTAGAGGTCGTCGCGCCGCACGCCCTCGGCGCCCAGGGTGCCGAACTGCACCTCTACGCCGCGCGCCTTCAAGGCGCGCCACAGGGCCGGACGTTCCTCGCGCGTTCCGGTCCAGGCCAGAATCTGCGCCGTGTTCAGCCCCTCCAGTCCTCGCACGCTGTTCACGCCTGCCGAGATCATCATCTCCGGCGCCATCGCCGCCACGGCCCGCGCATCCTCCGGCGTATAGGTGATCAGGATCACACGGCTGGCCGCCCCTGACCGCCGCACCTGGTCGATCACCGCCCGCGCCAGTTCGGTGGTGCTGCCGCCCTTGGCCGGTTTCAGGTCGATGCTGGCTATGGCCCCCACCCGTCCAGCGGCGTCCAGCGCCTCGCCCAGGGTCGGCACGGCCTCATTGGTCCGCGCGCCGTTCGACGCCTTCAGGCGCGCGCGCTTGATCTGGGCCAACGTCAGGTCCCCGACCCGTCCACGCCCGGTCGTGGTCCGCCGCATCGTCTCGTCATGCATCAGAACCAGATGGCCGTCGCGCGTCAGGGCCGCGTCCAGCTCCAGGATCGCATTGGGGATCGCCCGCCCCGTCGCCTCGATGGCCGATACGGAGTTCTCGGGCTGATCCATCGCCGACACCGCACGGTGCGCCGAGATCGCCACGCCGCCGTCCCGAACGCAGTCGAAATAGGCCGCCATCGCCGGGCCGTCCGCCGCTGCATTCGCCTTTGGCTCGGCCTCGACGCAACCTGTCGTCGCCAACAGGATCGCCACGGCGGCGGTCATCATGTTTCGGGTCATCGGCGATCTCCAGCGGGGCGCGGGACCAGACGCTGCGGCGATCGCGGGGTCAAGAGGTCGGATCGCGCTTGCTACGGACCGCGCGCCGACGCATTTTGCCGCCACAACACGCGGGGAGCGAATCAACGTGCAGGATCTGGTCGGCCCCGCTGTAGGGACCTTGGCGCTGGCGGCGCTCGGCGGCTATCTGCTCGGCTCGATCCCGTTCGGCGTCATCATCACCCGCGCGGCGGGCGCTGGCGATGTGCGCAACATCGGCTCGGGCAATATCGGCGCGACCAATGTCCTGCGCACCGGCCGCAAGGACCTGGCCCTGGCCACCCTGCTGCTGGATGCGGGCAAGGGCGCGGTCGCCCTGCTGATCGCACGCCACCTGTTCCATAGCGAAGCCGCAGGCGCCATCGCGGGCGGCGCGGCCTTCCTGGGCCACCTGTTCCCCATCTGGCTGGGCTTCAAGGGCGGCAAGGGCGTCGCCACCTTCTACGGCCTGCTGCTGGCCGCCGCCTGGCCGCTGGGTCTGATGGCCGCCGCCGTCTGGCTGATCGCCGCCTTCGCCTTCCGCTATTCGTCGCTGGCCGCCCTGATCTCGGCGGCGACTGCGCCCCTTCTGGCCCTGCTGCCGCTGGCCGCCGTCGGCCTTCCGGTCGGCGCGCCGATCCTGATCCTGACGATCTTCGCCGCCGTGCTGATCTGGATTCGCCACCACCAGAACATCGCCCGACTGCTGAAGGGCGAGGAACCGCGCATCGGGGCCAAGAAGGCGTGAGCCTGAGCGGAGCCGAACGTTTCGCCCGGCTGCGGCTCGCCCGCACCGACCGCATCGGTCCCGTCGCCTTCTCCCAACTGCTCCTGCGATACAGTTCCGCCGTCAGCGCGCTGGACGCCCTGCCGGGGCTGGTCCGCAAGTCCGGCGCCGCCTCCATCCCCCCGCCCGAAGAGGCCGTTCAGCGTGAACTGGATCGGGGCGGCCAGATCGGGGCGCGCCTGCTGGTGCTGGGCGACGCCGACTATCCTGAGATGCTGGCCGCGCTGGACCCGCCGCCGCCGATCCTGTGGACACGGGGCCGCGTCGAGCTTTTGAACCGTCCATCGGTGGCCATCGTCGGCGCCCGCATCGCCTCGGCAGGCGGCCAGCGCATCGCGCGCGGTCTGGCCCAGCAGTTGGGTCAGTCGGGCCACGTCGTCGTCACGGGTATGGCGCGGGGCATCGACGCCGCCGCCCATGAAGGCGCCCTGCCGACCGGAACCGTCGCCGTGCTGGGCGGGGGCGTGGACGACATCTATCCGCCCGAACACGCCGACCTCTACGCCCGTCTGATCGAACAGGCCTGCGTCGTTTCAGAAAGCCCCATCGGCGCCCGCGCCCAGGCCCGCGACTTCCCCCGACGGAACCGCATCATCTCCGGCCTGTCGCGCGGGGTCGTAGTGGTGGAGGCCGAAATCCGCTCTGGCTCCCTGATCACCGCCCGCCTCGCCGCCGAACAGGGACGCGATGTCTTCGCCGTTCCGGGTTCGCCGCTGGACCCGCGCGCACGCGGCCCCAACGAACTGCTGCGTCAGGGCGCCATACTGTGCGAAGGCATTGAGGACATTGATCGCGCCTTCAACACCCTGCGAACCCTGCGCGAACCGCCGTCCGAGCCGCTGCGCTATGACGACGAGATCGACGACGCCTTCCTGGACCGCGTCGCCGCCCTGCTGTCACCTACGCCGACCCCGCGCGACGAGCTCGCCCGCGCCCTGAACGCGCCGATGGCCCAGGTCGCATCGGCCCTGTTGGAGCTCAGCCTGACCGGCCGCGCCGAACTTCTACCCGGCGGCCTGGCCTCAAGCTGAGGCGCTCATCGCAGAACGCCGCGCCGCGTCATGAACCGGGCATATCCGATCAGAAGCACGGCGATTGTCGTGATCACGCCGGTCATGGCCGTATTGCCGCCCATGACCTCTGCTCCGTCCGGCGAACCGATGAAGGTGTAGTAGATCGTCGCCAGCACCCCGACGAACGAAGCGCCAAAGGCCCACAGCGCCCATCGGCGTCTCAGCAACAGCAGGATCGCCCCTGCCAGACCGCCCCAGGTTCCAACCACCCAGGCCACGGACATCCAGGCCGGAAACCGATGGAAATAGGCGATCTGGGCCTCGGTCATGCCCATGGAGCGCAGATAGGGATCGCCCTGCGTCAGGGACATGAAGGAATCGAATGCGCCAAACCCGTTCCAGAGCAGGGCCAGCCCCGCCACCAGCCACAGATGCCAGGGCGTCTTCACCGTCTGGATCATCGTCCGCTCCCAAAGCTTGGAAGCCAGGATAGGCCCGTCGCAAGTTCCCTACAATGAACAGCGATCAGTCAGCCGCGTCCGGGGCCGCCTGCATCTGCACCCGCATCGCGGCCCAGCGTTCCAGCCGCAGCTTGACCTTCTCCTCATGTCCCTCGCCCTTGGGCTTGTAGAAGGTGCGGCGCTCCATCTCGTCGGGGAAGAAGTTCGCGCCTGAGAATCCCTCGGGCGTGTCCGGGTCGTACTGATACCCCTTGCCGTACCCCAGTTGCTTCATCAGCTTGGTCGGGGCGTTGCGGATATGGGCGGGCGGCATCAGCGAGCCCGTCTCATAGGCCGCCTTCTTCGCCGCCTTGAAGGCTTCATAGACGCCGACAGACTTGGGCGCTGTCGCCAGATGGACCACCGCCTGCGCCAGCGCCAGTTCGCCCTCCGGGCTGCCCAGGAAGTCGTAGGTGTCCTTGGCCGCATTGGCGACCAGGATCGACAGCGGATCCGCCTCGCCGATGTCCTCGACCGCCATCCGCAAGATGCGCCGGGCCAGATAAAGCGGGTCTTCCCCCCCGTTCAGCATCCGCGCCAGCCAGTACAGGGCGGCGTCCGGGTCCGACCCGCGCACCGACTTATGCAGGGCGGAAATCAGGTTGTAGTGTTCTTCCCGCGACTTGTCATAGGCGGGCGCCCGGCGTTGCAGCACGCCCGCCAGCCCCTGCACGTCCAGCACCTCGCCCTCCGGCAGGTCGAACAGAACCTCGGACATGGTCAGCAGATAGCGTCCATCGCCGTCCGCCAGGGCCAGCAAGGCGTGCCGCGCATCCGCCGTCAGCGGCAGCGGTTTTTCCATATGCGCCTCAGCCCGCGTCAGCAGTTGGCCCAGCGCCGCGTCGTCCAGCCGCTTCAGCACATAGACCTGGCTTCGTGACAGCAACGCCCCGTTCAGTTCGAAACTGGGGTTCTCGGTCGTGGCGCCGACCAGGGTCACCACCCCGGCCTCGACGAAGGGCAGGAATCCGTCCTGCTGGGCGCGGTTGAAGCGATGGATTTCATCGACGAACAACAGGGTCGACTGCCCCGCCGCGCGCCGCATCCGCGCGGCCTCGAACGCCTTCTTCAGGTCCGCAACGCCGGAGAAGACGGCGCTGATCGACTGGTATTCATAGCCCGCCGCCTGGGCCAGCAGCCGGGCGATGGTGGTCTTGCCGGTGCCTGGCGGTCCCCACAGGATCATCGAGCCCAGACGCCCCGCCTCGATCATGCGCCGGATCGGCCCGCCGGGACCAAGCAGGTGGTCCTGTCCCACCACCTCCTCCAACCTGCGCGGGCGAAGACGGTCGGCCAGGGGCGCGTCGGGGGGCAGGATGCCGGAGGCTTCGAACAGGTCAGTCATGGATTTCTACTATGTAGTCGTTCGCCAAACCCATTTCACGCGTTAGTAAGGGCCGAATACGGAGATCGCCCAATGACCGACGCCAATCCGAACCAGGGCCCGACCAGCGGCGTGACCCCTCATCTGACGATTCCGGCGCGCGGCGCCTCGGCGGCGGTGGACTTCTACATCATCGCTTTCGGCGCAGAGGTGCTGGACCGCAGACTGGCCGACGACGGCGAGCGCCTGATCCACGCCCATCTGAAGATCAACGGCGCCAGCGTCATGCTGAACGACGAGTTCCCGGAATACACAGGTCAGGCCAACATCCGCCCCGTCGGCGTCACCCTGCACCTGCAGGTCACAGACCCTGACGCCTGGTGGACCCGCGCCATGGTCGTCGGCGGCGCCGAGCCGGTCATGGACATGGCTGATCAGTTCTGGGGCGACCGTTACGGCCAGCTCCGCGACCCCTTCGGCCACACCTGGTCGATCGGCGGGCCAAAGAAGGACGCTTAAGGCGCAGCCTCTCGGTCCAGTCGCGCTTGCAGTCGTCCCCTCGCCCGTTCGGCATAGGCGCGGCAAGCCGTTGGATCGAGGAAGGGGTTGGGCGTCGCGCCCGCCTCAAGCGCCGCGATCTTGCGGTCGCCGCCCGAATTGTCGGGATGCGCTGAAATCAGCAGGCCGCAGTCCAGCCCCTCCATCCGGTCGATTGACGCGCGCAATCCTGCCGTCACCTCCGGATGCCCCGTATAGGTGAAAGGCCTTGCCGCCACCGCATTCAGGCTGGAGGCGAAAACGACGTCCACGCAGGCTTCACCCTCGCAGGATTTCCACGTCCAGCTGACGCTGCCGGGCGTGTGGCCCGGGGTGAACACCGCCGTCACCGCCGTATTCCCCAGCCGCAGCACTTCGCCATCCGCGATGCCCCGCGCATTGGGCACAGGCGGCGAATTGGAGATGTCGCTCTCCTGCGGGTCGCCCGCGGCGACAAGTCCAGCCCGCAACGCGGCCGCGCCAATTGGGCTGGTGATCACCTGGGCGCCGCTGTCGCGCGCAAGAGCCGCCAGTCCGCCCGCATGGTCGAAGTGGGCTTCGGTGTTCAGGATGAAACGGATATCCTCAACCCGGAAACCCAGTTTGCGAATATTCGCCTCGGTCATCGCCACGGTCTGCGGCAAGGCGCCATCGACCAAAATCAGGCCGTCGCCCGTGTCGATCAGCACGATGCTGAGCCCGCCCGTGCCGACGAAATAGGTGTTTGCGTACAGTTTCAGCGGCGCCTGCGGCTTAACCCAGTCCGGGTTCGCCGGCAGCGGCTTCGTCAACGGGTCGTCGTGAACACCAGTCCAGGCGCCGGACATCAGGGCGGCCGCGACCGCGAGAGGCATCAG
The DNA here is from genome assembly GCF_019395145.1 of Brevundimonas nasdae. Classification (NCBI taxonomy): domain Bacteria; kingdom Pseudomonadati; phylum Pseudomonadota; class Alphaproteobacteria; order Caulobacterales; family Caulobacteraceae; genus Brevundimonas; species Brevundimonas nasdae. The sequence continues at coordinate 603,887 of NZ_CP080034.1, read as the reverse complement.
AGCTTTCATGAGCCCATCCCCCACATCGGCGGTGGAAGCACAAGCCGACGTGGGGATGCAACAGCGACGCGGCCGTGGAAAACCTATCTCAAGACACCGCGGATCTGACGGCCGCCGCGATTGATCACGACATCCCACGGGCCGCGACCGGCGCTGGCGGCTTCCACGTCGCGGGCAGTGTTGATGGCGCGGCCGTTGATGCTGACGATCAGGTCGTTCTGGCGGAACCCTGCGCGCGCCGCATAACCCCGACCAGACACGCCGGTGATGATCACGCCCGTGGTGAAGGGATCGCCGCCCAGACGGTCAGCCAACGCCGGGTTCAGGGCGACGACCGATGCGCCCGAGAACGGCCCCGCCTCAATCGTCGTTCCCTGCTTGGGATCAGCCTCGCCCGGCAGAGGCTGGACACGGGCGTTCAAGGTCTGGGCGCGCCCGTCACGCAGGATGGCGACCTGGACCTGATCGTTGGGATTGCGCGATCCGACGCGGTAGTTCAGCCCGCCCTGATCATTGACCTCCTGGCCATCAACGGCGGTGATCACGTCGCCCTGGCGCACGCCCGCGCGGGCGGCTGGGCTGTTGGCGTAAACGTCGGTCACCACGATCCCCTGCGGGCGGCTCAGCCCCAGGCTGCCGGCGATGTCGCCGGTGACGGTGTTGCCCTTGACGCCCAGCCAGGGCCGGACCACGGCGGTCGCGCCGCCCAGGGCGGAATCGACCACCCGCTTGACCATCACCGCAGGCACGGCGAAGCCGACCCCCGCCGATGATCCCGAGCGCGAGAAGATGGCGGTGTTGATGCCGATCAGGTTGCCGTCCATGTCCACCAGCGCCCCGCCCGAGTTGCCGGGATTGATGGCCGCATCGGTCTGGATGAAGGAGCCGCTGTCGGAAATGCCGGTCTCGGTCCTGTTCAGGGCAGAGATGATGCCGTTGGTCACCGTCTGACCCACGCCGAACGGGTTGCCGATGGCCAGGACCAGATCGCCAACCTGCTGTTCTTCCTTGTCCTCGATGGCCAGGACCGGCAGGCGGTCGCCTACATTCTCCAGCCGCAGCACGGCGATGTCGCTGCGCTCGTCGGCCAGGATGACGGTGGCGGGGAACTCACGCCGGTCGTTCAGCACGACCTTGATCTGCTGGGCGCCGTCGATGACGTGGTTGTTGGTGACGACGATGCCGTCCGAGCGGACGATGACGCCAGACCCGACGGACTCGGCCACCCGCGCCTGCGGAATGCCGCCGCCGAAGAACTGGAAGAAGGGATCGGCCTGCACCCGCTGGACGCTGCGCGCCGAAATATTCACCACGGCGGGGGCGGCGGCCCGCACCACAGGGGCGAAGCTGGACTTCATCCCCGCCGCATCATTGGGCGCCGTGCGCGTGGGCTGGGCGAACTCGCCCTCCTGCGCCTTGGAAGGTTGAGGATTGCCGCAGGCGGTGAGGGCCAGGGCGGCGACAAGCACGATCGATCGGGTCTGCATATTCATCCGGCGTTTGATCTCAAGCATCGCCATTCCGCACCCGATTTCGGGCTGGATCAAGGCCTGCGCGCGGCATCAACGGACGAGGTTTCGGCCCGTTCCGCCCGGCGCGCTGTAATGAAGGCCGCCACGAAAGCCAGCACCAGCACGATGGCGGACAGATAGAAGGCCAGACCCGGTGCATGAACAAATGCGTCGATCAGTCCCAGCCCATGCCCGCCCAACCAGTCGGTCAGCGGCTCGAACCCGCCGCCCACCGACAGCGAATAGATCCAGCCGAAGAACAAGGGCGAGGCGACGCCGGCGATGGAGGCGACGCTCATGGTCGCGCCTTGCAGCTGGCCCTGCTCGCTCTCGGACACCTGGCGCGTCATCAATGACTGCAGCGTCGGCATGGCCAGCCCCCAAAGGGCGTTCGGCAACATGGCCGCGACAAAGGCCCAGCCGACCGGCGCCCAGCCCATCAGCGCCATGCCGATGGTGCCGCCGAACAGACCCAGCAACATGGTCTTGCGGTCGCCCAGCGCCTTGGTCACCGGCCCGACGACCAGCCCTTGCGTCGCCATGTCCAGCAGACCGACCACGGCCAGCAGCAGCCCAACCTCCTTGGGTCCCCAGCCGTAGCGGAACTGGGCGTACAGGACGAAGACGGCAGAAAAGACGTGGTGCGAGAAATGCAGCAGGAAGGTCACCCCCGCCAGACCCGACAGCTCGCGATGCCGCCCCAGCAGCACCATCGCCCCGACCGGATTGGCGCGCCGCCAGCTGAACTTCATCCGCTTTTCGCGGGGCAGGCTCTCGGGCAGGATCACCAGCCCATAGAAGAAGGCGATGCCCGACATGGCGGCGGCGGCCCAGAAGGGCGCGCGCGGGTCATAGTCGCCCAGGAAACCGCCGATCACTGGCCCCAGCACAAACCCGCCGGAGAAGGCCGCGCCGATCAGACCATAGGCCCGGGCGCGTTTCTCGGGCGCGGTGATGTCGGCCATATAGGCGTAGATGGTGGTGAAGCTGGACGAGGTGATCCCCGCCACGATCCGCCCCAGCGCCAGCCACCACAGGTTCGGCGCCAGCGCCATCAACACATAGTCGATGGCCAGGCCTGCACAGCTGATCAGGATCACCGGGCGGCGGCCATACTGGTCCGACAGCGAGCCGATGATCGGCGAGGCGACGAACTGCATCCCCGCCCACAACGCCACGAACAGGCCGTTGATGATGCCCGCCCGCGCGTTTGACCCGACGAATTCCTCAATCAGCTGCGGCAGCACCGGAATGATGATGCCCATGGCGACGATGTCCAGCACCGCCGTCACGAAGATGAAGCCGATGGCCGCCTTCAGCCGCTTTTCAGGAATGATCGACATGAGGCGCGCTTCCTAGCCGTGACGGACGGCGGGCGACAGGGAAATCAGCGTCTCCCCTCACCCGCCTTGGCCTCCATCAGGGTTGGGTCACCGCCAGGGTGTCCGCCGCCTTGCCGTCCACGACCGGTCCGGTCAGGCCCAGAACCCGCACCAGGAAGGGCTGGACATCCACGCTCTGCAGATCTGTCAGGCGCCGCCCGACGACCACGCCCGGTCCGTGAGCGATGAAGACAGCCTGCATCTCCGGCGCCTGATTGTCATAGCCGTGCGCCCCGCCGTCCTTCTCGACCGGGCGATCACGCGACGTCACTGTCCAGCCCGTCTCGACCAGGCACACCACCTGGGCCACGCGCGGATTGGTTCCATAGGCCAGGCGCGCGGGCACATCCGCCTTGTTCCAGCATTCCAGATGCGGATGCCGCCCCACCAGCTTCTGCTCCACCTCGGCCTCGCGCCCCGGTGCCGGATCGGCCGACACGAAGGCGCCCGCCGAGGTGATCTGCAGCGCCGCCGGATCAATGATGTCGTCGATCCACACCACCCGCTCGGGCGAGGTCGCGGCCATGCCGTGGTCGGACACGATCACCAGCAGGGTCTTGTCGTACAGACCCCGCGCCTTCAGCCCCTCAACCAGCCGTCCGATGGAGGCGTCGACCGAAGCGACCGCCGCCCGTGTCTCTTCGGCGTCGGGGCCGTAGTGGTGCCCCGCCGTATCGACGATGTCGAAATACAGGGTCTCCAGCTTGGGCCGCTGCCCCTCGGGCAGGTCCAGCCACCACAGGATGCGGTCCACCCGCGCATCGCCCAGCACGTCCTTGTCATAAGCCTGCCACAGGCTGGGGCGCAGGCCATGGTTCTCGGTTTCCGATCCAGGCCAGAACATGGTGCCGGTGCGTACGCCCTGACGCTCCGCCGTGATCCAGATCGGCTCGCCCTGCGCCCAGAAACCGGGCTCCTTGCTGGCCATGGTGAAGACGCCCAGTTCGGCGTCGTTGAACTTGTTGCCGACAATGCCGTGGTGGTCCGGGTGCAGGCCGGTCACCAGCGTATAGTGGTTGGGAAAGGTCACGCTGGGGAAGGACGGACGCATCGGCCCGAACGCACCACCCGCAACCAGACCATCCATCACCGGCGTCTGGCCCTTGCCCAGATAGTCCGGTCGGAAGCCGTCGATGGAGATCAGGATCACCTGCTGGGGCGCGGCCGCCGGGGCCGCGACGCTGGCCGGGACCAGCGGGGCCATCGGCGTGCGGTGCGCAGAAGGCGCAGTTGTGCAGGCGGCGGCCAGAAGGGCGAAGGCCAGCGGCAGAAGGCGGTTCATGGGACGCTCCGAATACGAATTCGAAGATTGCCTAACCTTAATCCGCGACAGACGCACGACGCCTTGTGGGAACACTGTTCCCGCGCCAAGGTCAGGTCATGGAAACCGTCATCGACATTCGCGGTCTGACCAAGACCTATGGCACAGTCAGGGCGCTGGACGGCCTGACCCTGTCGATCCCGCGCGGCGGGGTTTACGGCATTCTGGGACCGAACGGCGCGGGCAAGTCCACGCTGTTCCGCACCCTGCTGGGGCTGATTCGTCCGACAGCAGGCGACGCCACCATCATGGGCGGCCCCATCGGCGCCCCGGCCTCGATGCGGCGCATGGGCTCGATGATCGAAACCCCGCGTTTCCCGCCCTTCTTGACCGCCCGCCAGGTGCTGGAATGGCTGGGCCGCGCCCATGGCGGCGTGACATCGACTGAGATCGACCATTGGCTGCAACGCGTCGGCCTGGCCGAGGCAGCGGACCGGCGGGTGCGCGGGTTCTCGGTGGGAATGCTGCAGCGGCTGGGCGTCGCGGCGGCGCTGATGACCAAGCCGGACCTCGTCATTCTGGATGAACCGACCAGCGGCATGGATCCGCCCGGCATTCAGGAGATGCGCGCCCTGATCCGCAGTCTGGCGGACAACGACGGCGTGACCATTGTCCTGGCCAGCCACCAGCTTCAGGAGGTCCAGCGTGTCTGCGACCGCGTGGCCATCTTCAACAAGGGCAAGGTCGTCACCGAAGGCCGCGTCTCCGACCTGACGGCGGCGGGCGAGCGTCTGCGCCTGTCGGTCACGCCCCTGGCCCGCGCCCTGGCTGTGCTGGGCGACCGCGCCAGCCTGGACGGAGACGCCGTTCTGGCCTCTGTCCCGCGCGCCGAAGGCCCCGCCGTCATCAAGGCCCTGGTCGAGGGCGGCGTCGATATCGAAGAGGCCCGCTGGATCGGCGCTGATCTGGAAGACGTCTTCATGAACCAAACCGGCTGGACCGGCGTGCAGGAGCTGAACCATGCTGGCTGACGCCATCCGCTCCGAAACCTATCGCCTGTCCAAGAACCGCACCGCCCTGTTCTGGAGCGTGCTGTTCATCCCGATCATCAGTGTCGTCCTGGGCGTCATCGCCATCATCGTGGCCAAGGCGCATGAGGCCGATCTGGCCGGCAAACTGCCGCCTGAACTGCTGCAGCGCGCCCCGCTCAATCTGGCCGAGTCGTTGGTGAAATCCGCCGCCGATTTCGCCAATCCGATCGTGCTGCTGTTCATCCTGATCGGCGCGGCGACCATCTATGCCGGCGACTACCGCTGGGAGACCTGGCGTCTGATCAGCGCCCGCAACACGCGGCCGAACCTGCTGACAGGCAAGGTCGTCGTCGTCATCGGCCTTACGGTTCTGGCGACCCTGGCGGGTCTGTTGGCCGACATCATCACCCACCTGGTCCAGGCCCTCATCCTGTCGCGCAGCCTCAGCTTCTCCATGGACGGCGCGGCGTTCACCGACTTCGTGCAACTGACCCTGCTGTCGTGGGCGCGGATCATCCAGTTCACCATGCTGGCCCTGCTGGCGGCGACCGTCACCCGCTCGCTTCTTGCGGCCCTGTTCGTTCCCTTGGTCATCAGCGTAGCCCAGTTCTTCCTGCCGCAGATGCTGATGCAGATGGGCGTCTCGCCGGAAGGCTGGGTAGCGCCCCTGCTCTCGCCGGGCCTGGCCGCGGATCTTCTGAAGGCGCTCATTCACGGCGGCATGGAGGCGGCCGGGCTGCCGCCGCAGGCTGCGCTCAAGGCCGTGACCGGACTGGCGCTCTGGATCGTGGGGCCGTTTGTGGCTGCGGTCGCCTACTTCAACCGCCAGGACCTGTCGAAGGAATAGGCGGCGGCGGGCTTCGCTCGCCTTCTGCGACCAGCCAGTCGCGGAAGGCGTCCACCGCCGCGTCCCTGCGCCCCTCAGGCCTCAGGAAGGCGAACCACGACGGCCGCTTCACAAAGCCGAACGGCGCGGCCAGCCGTCCCGCCAGCACATCCGGCGCCACAAACAGCCACGGCGCAACAGCGACACCCATCCCGGATATGGCCGCTTCGACCAGCGAATGATTGTGCGCGAACTCCCGCTCCTCCACGGCGGGCGTCAGCTCCACCCCCGCAAGTTCGGCCCACGAAGCCCAGGCCTGTCGAAATGTCGCAGACCGCAGCCGCGTCGCGCCCGACACCGCCTCAAGGTCAGGCAGGGCCGCCATCAGCGAAGGCGCGCCAACCACGCCCTGATGATGGTCCAGAAACCGCTTCGCCTCCGCTCGGGGGTGAATGGCGTTCGGCTCGACGATGCGGATGGCGCCGTCGAAGCGGTCGCGCCTGAAATCGACGGGGGCATAGGATTCCGACATTCGCACCCGAACCTCCGGGTGCGCCGCCAGAAACCCCGGCAACCGGGGTATCAGCCATTTCAGCGCAAACGTGCCCAGGCACGATATCTCGATCTCCCGCACGCTCCCCTGACGGGTCGCCTGCACCGCATCCTCAATGGCGCCGAAAGCAGGCGTCAGCCGGTCCGCCAGCGCCAGCCCGGCCTCGGTCAGGGTCAGAGCATGACGCGGCCCGCTGACCAGCACCACGCCCAATGACGCCTGCAGGACCGCGATCTGGCGGCTGACCGCGCCGTGGGTCACGCACAACTCGTCGGCGGCGCGGGTCATGCTGCGGTGGCGCGCGAAGACCTCAAAGGTCCGAAGCGCATTCAGCGGCGGCGGTGCGGCGCGTTTCATGTGACCTCCCCTCACAAGGCCATGCCCGTTTAATCGATTTCGACGAAGCGTAAAATCGGTTTCAGACTGGCCGATGCCGCTCCAACCGCAGAAACCCGATCCGCCCCGCCGGTCCGACCACATCGCTTATGGGCTCTGTATTTTGCTCATTTGGATGCTGGCGGTCATGGAGATGGTTCGGGCCTAGGCTCCCAACGCCGCTCGCAGCGCCGGCAGGTCCGGCAGGAACCAGACCTGCCGCCCCCGATTGCACTCCCGCACATAGTCGCGCAGGGCGTCGCTGGCCGCGACCGCATCACTTATGTCGCCAATGACGGCCAAGCCGATGCGGTAGTTGACGAACTTCTGTGTCGTCTCACCCGCCAGACGCGTTCGCAGTTTCAGAAAGTCCCCGCCCAGCCGCGACACGGGCAGGGCTAGCCATTTCGCATCATGCCCCAGGGCCTCGCCCACAAAACCGTTGATGTCGCGCTCGTCCGCCAGCAGCGGGCCATCCTCGGCGCAGACCATGACCCGCTCGCCGCCCCAAATTTCAACCATCGTTTCCATGATCGTCTCCAAGCAAAAGGGCGACCGGATCGCTCCGGCCGCCCTTTCAGCGTTCAGTCAGAAAGAGACGTAAGGCTTAAGCCTCGTCGTCGCCTTCGAAGACCAGGACCGGACCGGAGTCCTTGCCCTTGGCTTCCACGTCGCGATCGACAAACTCGATCACGGCCATCGGGGCGTTGTCGCCGTGACGGAAGCCGGCCTTCATGATGCGGATGTAACCGCCGTTACGTTCGGCGTAGCGCGGGCCGAGCGTTTCGAACAGCTTGCCGACCTGCGGAACGTCGCGGACCTGGCTGATGGCCTGACGGCGAGCGTGCAGGTCGCCCTTCTTGGCGAGGGTGACCAGCTTCTCGACGAAGGGACGCAGTTCCTTCGCCTTGGGCAGGGTCGTGGTGATCTGCTCGTGCTTGATCAGCGAGGCGGCCATGTTCGCGAACATGGCGGTGCGGTGGCTGGTCGTACGACCGAGTTTACGGTGGGCGGCGCCGTGGCGCATCTGGGTCTCTCCTACTCCGGTCCCGGTATCTCCTCAGAGACCTAGGGCCGTAATCTTCTAACCGCCCCGGCATTCTCCCAGTGGGAGACGGGCGGAGGGTTGAACTTAGATCTGGTCGTCGAACTTCTTGGCCAGATCTTCGATGTTTTCAGGCGGCCAGTTCGGCACATCCATGCCGAGGCTGAGGCCCATCGTCGCGAGAACTTCCTTGATCTCGTTCAGCGACTTGCGGCCGAAGTTCGGGGTGCGAAGCATTTCGCCCTCGGTCTTCTGGATCAGGTCGCCGATGTAGACGATGTTGTCGTTCTTCAGGCAGTTGGCAGAACGAACCGACAGCTCCAGCTCGTCCACCTTCTTCAGCAGCGCCGGGTTGAAGGGCAGGTCGGGCTTGCCGTCCGACTGCTCGACAGCCTTCTTGGGCTCTTCGAAGGTGATGAAGATCTGCAGTTGGTCTTGCAGGATGCGCGCAGCGTAAGCCACAGCGTCAACCGGCGTAACCGCACCGTTGGTTTCGACTTCCAGCAGCAGCTTGTCATAGTCCAGCGACTGGCCCTGGCGGGTCGGCTCGACGCGATAGGCGACGCGCTTGACCGGCGAGTACAGGGCGTCGACGGCGATCAGGCCGATCGGCGCGTCTTCCGGACGGTTGAACTCAGCGGCGACATAGCCCTTGCCGTTCTGCACGGTAAGCTCCATGCGGATCGAAGCGCCGTCGTCGAGCGTGCAGATGACGTGATCGGGGTTCAGAACCTCGATGTCAGCCGGCACGTCGATCTGGCCAGCGGTGACAGCGCCGGGGCCCGTGGCGCGCAGGGTCATGCGCTTGGGGCCTTCGGCGTGCATGCGCAGCGCCAGTTGCTTGATGTTCAGAACGATGTCGACCACGTCCTCGCGCACGCCTTCCAGCGACGAGAATTCATGAACAACGCCGTCGATTTGGATGGCCGTGACTGCCGCGCCTTGCAGCGAGGACAGCAGAACGCGACGGAGCGCGTTGCCGAGCGTCACACCGAAGCCACGCTCGAGAGGTTCGGCAACCAGGCGCGCCTTGCGCTGGGCGTCGGAACCGATCTCGATCTGCGGCTTCTCGGGACGGATCAGCTCTTGCCAGTTTCTTTCGATCATTTTGTCCCTCGAACGGGTTTCGTCGGCTCCGGCCTTGTCGACGAGGCCATGGTGGAGCCGACGGAGATGGGGGTGCTCTTAGCGGGGTCGATTAGACGCGACGACGCTTGGGCGGACGGCAACCATTGTGCGGCATCGGGGTGACGTCGCGGATCGTGGTGATCGTCAGGCCGACCGACTGCAGAGCGCGCAGAGCCGACTCACGACCGGAACCCGGACCCGAGACGTTCACTTCCAGCGTCTTCACGCCGTGCTCTTGAGCCTTCTTGCCTGCGTCTTCAGCCGCCATCTGGGCCGCATACGGGGTCGACTTACGCGAACCCTTGAAGCCCATGTGACCGGCCGACGACCAGGAAATCGCGTTCCCTTGTGCGTCGGTGATGGTCACCATGGTGTTGTTGAAGCTGGCGTTCACGTGGGCGACGCCCGACGTGATGTTCTTGCGTTCGCGGCGCTTTACGCGACCCGGTTCCTTGGCCATCGATCAGCTCTCTCTTACTTCTTCTTGCCGGCGATCGGCTTGGCCGGACCCTTGCGGGTGCGAGCGTTGGTGTGGGTGCGCTGGCCGCGGACCGGCAGGCCCTTGCGGTGACGCAGGCCGCGGTAGCAGGCCAGGTCCATCAGACGCTTGATGTTCATCGAGGTCTCGCGGCGCAGGTCGCCCTCAACCGTGTGATCCTTGTCGATCGTTTCGCGGATCGACAGCACTTCGGCGTCCGTCAGCTGGTTCACGCGGCGGGCAGACTCGATGCCCACCTTCTCGGTGATGTCCTTGGCGGCGGCGGGGCCGATGCCATGGATGTACTGAAGCGCGATGAATACGCGCTTGTTGGTCGGGATGTTGACGCCAGCAATACGGGCCACGAAATTCTCCAGATACGCGTTAGTCAGACGCAACAAACGCTCCGGTCAACAGACCAGGAGCGTGGCGCCCTTCGCGGGAAGCCGCCCTTATACATATGATTCACAGGGCGTCAACGTCTTCGGGCTTGTCAGCGCGGCGGACGGCCGAAGTCGACCCCCACCGTGACCCGCTGTCCCTCGACCGGACGGCCGTTCTCGGTCGGCGGCTGGAAGCGGAAATAGCCCGAGACCTGCAGCCCCGCCGCGCCGAAGCCCATGCCCGCAGGCGTCTCCTCCACCACCCGGCAGGCGTCAAGGCGGCTGTCCAGCCGGATGATGCATGACAGCTCCACACGGCCATAGCGGCTGCGGGCGTTGGCGGGATGCAGGGCGCGGATCTGGCCGATGGTCGGGCCGGTCACGATTCGCGGTCCGGTCGATCCGCTGCCGGGACCAGATCCGGAGCCTGTGCCGCTTCCGCTCCCCGTCCCCTGCCCGCCCTGGCCGAAACCGGGCTCGGCGGACGGTGCCGGGGCGATGCCGACTAGGGGCGCAGGCTCAGGCGCCTTGACCGGCGGCGCAGGCAGCTCCTGCGGGCGCGGCTTGGGCGGTGGCGGCGGTGTGTGAATGGTGGCGGGTGAAGCGGGCGCGCCTCCCCCAGCCTTGGGTGCTGGCGGATCCCGAGAGATCGGCGGCGGGGGATCGTAGAGGATGACCTCAAACGGCTGCGGCTCGATCACCGGCGCGGGCCTGGGGCCCCTCACCTGTCCCAGCAGAAGGAACAGGCCGATCTCGGCGACGGCGACGGCGGTGAAAATGCCCGCCATGCGCCACCGGCGCAGGCGGGACTTTTCCGAAGGGCTGGCGGCGCGTTCGGTCATCGGACGATCAATGCCCGAAAACGCGCGTCACGCCAAACCTGCGGCTGAACGTCAGGCCAGCGCCTCATCGATGGCCTTGGCCACCGACTCGATGGAGCCCATGCCGTCGGCCTCGGTCAGCTTGCCCTGCTTCTCATAGTAGGGAAGCAGCGGGGCGGTGTTGTGGTTGTAGGCTTCCAGACGCACCACGAAGGACTCGGGATTGTCGTCAGGGCGGCCCTGCTCGGCATAGCGTTTGGCGACACGTTCCAGCAGGGCGGCGTCGTCGACCTTCAGGCGGACCACGGCGTCGATCTGCTTGCCGCGCTTGGCCAGCATGGCGTCCAGCGCCTCAGCCTGGGCCACGGTGCGGGGGAAGCCGTCGAAGATGGCACCGCCAGCGGCCTCAGCCTCGTCCAGGCGATCTTCGATCAGGGCGATGACGATCTCGTCGGTGACCAGATCGCCCCGCGCCAGCACGTCCTTGACCTTAAGTCCCAGTTCCGAGCCCGACGCGATCGCCGCGCGAAGCATGTCGCCGGTGGAGAGCTGGACCATGCCCTTCTCTTCCACCAGCCGCTTGGCCTGAGTGCCCTTGCCCGCCGCAGGCGGTCCGAACAGGATCAAGTTCACGCTTTAAGCCCTCCCCTAGGCTTGGTCTTCAAAGTTTAGTCTTAGCGACGGACAGGCGTGGGAGCGCCACGACCGCCGCGACCACGCAGCTTGGCCTTCTTGATCAGGCCTTCGTACTGGTGCGCCAGCAGCTGAGACTGAATCTGGGCCACAGTGTCCATCGTGACCGACACGACGATCAAGATAGACGTTCCGCCAAAGTACAGGCTGTTGCCGAACTGGCTGACGATGAACTCAGGCAGAAGGCAGACTGCGGTGATGTAGGCGGCGCCGATCACCGTCAGGCGGGTCAGGACATAGTCCAGATATTCCGCCGTACGCTTGCCCGGACGGATGCCCGGCAGGAAGCCGCCGTACTTGCGCAGGTTCTCGGCCGTGTCTTCAGGGTTGAAGGTGATCGAGGTGTAGAAGAAGCAGAAGAAGATGATCAGGGCGGCGTACAGCACCATGAACAGCGGCTGGCCGTGCGTCAGCTGCGCCGTCACCAGCGGCAGCCAGCTCGCCCAGCTGGGCAGGTCGGCGTTGGCGGTCATGGTCGCAACCGTCGTCGGCAGCATCAGCAGCGATGAGGCGAAGATCGGCGGAATGACGCCCGCGGTGTTGACCTTCAGGGGCAGGAACGAACGCTCGCCCCCGGCCATGCGGTTGCCTTCCTGGCGCTTCGGATACTGGATCAGAAGACGGCGCTGGGCGCGTTCCATGAAGACGATGAAGACGACGGTGGCCACGGCCAGAATGGCGATGAACAGCAGGGCGAAGGCCGACATCTGGCCTTGCTGAGCCAAGCCCAGCAGGCGGGCGATGGTGGACGGCAGAACCGCCACAATGCCTGCGAAGATGATCAGCGAGATGCCGTTGCCGACGCCGCGCGCCGTGACCTGCTCACCCAGCCACATCAGGAACATGGTGCCGCCGGTCAGAGTGACGACCGTCGAAACAATGAAGAAGATGCCGGGGTTGTCGACCAGGCCGGCCTGGGCGTTCAGGCCCGCCGCGATGCCGAAGGACTGCGCCAGAGCCAGGAACACCGTCAGGTAACGGGTGTACTGGTTCAGCTGCTTGCGGCCGCTTTCGCCGCCTTCCTTCTTCAGCTTCTCCCAGGGCGGGTACACGGTGCCCATCAGCTGCACGATGATCGACGCCGAAATGTACGGCATGACGTTCAGTGCGAAGATGGCCATACGCTCCACCGCACCGCCCGAGAACATGTTGAACATGTCCAGGATGCCGCGCTGACCGCTGGGGTCTTGGAAGAACTGCAGGAAGGCCTGCGAATTGATGCCCGGGATCGGCACGTAGGTGCCGATGCGATAAACCAGCAGAGCGCCCAGGGTAAACAGCAGGCGCTTGTGCAGCTCGGTCGCTTTCGCGAACGAGCCCATGTTCATATTGGCGGCGAGTTGTTCTGCGGCCGAAGCCATTTATGCGTCCCCACGACTGAGAGAGTCGTCAGATAGGCGGAAAGCGGCCCTCATGCGAGAGCCGCTTCCGTTCTTTCGTCGTCGCAGGTGTAATCAGGTCACGACCTAATCGCCGCAACGACGGGTTTGCTTATGCCTTGGCGGCCGTACGCTTGGCGCGAGCCGAGATCTTGTTCTCGTCGCCACGCGGCGCCTTGGGAGCCGGAGCCTTGCCCTTGGCGGCGTTGCGCTTCTCGACGCGGGCAGCAGCCTTGGCTTCTGCAGCGATGCGCTCCTGGACCACGGTGCCGCCAGCGGCTTCGATCGCCTTGATGGCGCCCGAGGTAGCCGACCACACGACCAGGTTCAGGGCTTGCTTCAGCTCACCGGTGCCCAGCAGACGCACGCCGTCCTTGACGCGACGGATCACGCCGGCGGCGACCAGGGCGTCGCCCTTCAGTTCCGACTTGGCGTCCAGCTTGCCGGCGTCGATGGCGTCTTGCAGGCGCCACAGGTTCACTTCAGCCAGCTTCAGCGCGTTCGGGTTGTTGAAGCCGCGCTTGGGCATACGCATGTACAGCGGCATTTGACCGCCTTCGAAGCCCAGCAGGCTGACGCCCGTACGCGACTTCTGACCCTTGACGCCACGGCCAGCGGTCTTGCCCTTGCCCGAGCCCGGGCCACGGCCGACGCGCATGCGCTTCTTGTGTGCGCCTTCATTGTCGCGGATTTCGTTCAGTTTCATATGCCTGATCCTTTCGGGTGCTAGCGCCCGGAACATTCGTCCGGACTCGGCGGTGAAAAAATGAAGGGCCGCTTCTAGGCGGCCCTTCGGGTATCTGCAAGTGCAGAAACGCCCTCCCCCGGTTTCAGGAGAGGGCGCAACGGCTTACTTTTCGACGATCTCGGTGAGGTGGGCGACCTTTGCGATCATCCCACGAACCGAAGGCGTGTCTTCCAGCGTGGATTCACGACCCAGGCGGTTCAGACCCAGGCCCACCAGGGTGGCGCGCTGGTCGTTCTTGCGGCGGATCGGCGAACCGGTCTGCTTGATGGTGACAGTCTTCTTCTCAGCCATGATCAGGACTCCACAGCTTCAGGCGTCGAGGCGCCGTCGTTGCGACGGCCCATCAGATCCGCGACCTTCTTGCCGCGCTTGGACGCGACTTGACGGGGCGAGGACTGGACCTTCAGTGCTTCGAACGTAGCACGGATCATGTTGTAGGGGTTCGACGAGCCGGTCGACTTGCCCACGACGTCTTGAACGCCGAGAGTTTCGAGGACCGCACGCATCGGACCGCCTGCGATGACGCCGGTGCCGGGAGGGGCAGCGCGCATCATGATCTTGCCGGCGCCCCAACGGCCGTTGCCGTCGTGGTGCAGGGTGCGGTTCTCGCGAAGCGGAACGCGGATCATCGTCTTCTTGGCTTCTTCGGTCGCCTTGCGGATGGCTTCCGGCACTTCACGCGCCTTGCCGTGACCGAAGCCGACCCGACCCTTGCCGTCGCCGACAACCATCAGAGCGGCGAACGAGAAACGACGTCCGCCCTTAACGGTGGCCGCAACGCGGTTGATGTGCACCAGCTTCTCGACGATGTCCGAATCCGGACCGTCGACAGCGGGAGCGTTGCGATTGTCACGACGGTTGCGATCGTTGCCGCCGCCGCCGCGCTGGGGTTGATGCGCCATGCTTCGCGTCCCTTAGAAGTTCAGGCCGGCTTCGCGCGCGGCTTCCGCCAGCGCCTTCACCCGTCCATGATAGATGTACTCGCCACGGTCGAAGACGACGTCCTTGACGCCCTTCTCGATGGCGCGCTCGGCGATCAGCTTGCCGATTGCAGCGGCAGCAGCGGTGTCCGAACCCTTCTTGCCGCGGCCGCCTTCCAGCGACGAGGCAGAAGCGACGGTCACGCCCTGGGCGTCGTCGATGATCTGGGCCGAGATGTTCTTGTCCGAACGGTACACCGACAGACGCAGACGACCGTTGGCGACGGCCTTCAGGCGGCGACGAGTGCGCTCCGAGCGGCGCTTGGCTTGTTGTCGAAGAGAAAGAGCCATGACTTACTTCTTCTTGCCTTCCTTGCGACGCACGGTCTCGCCGGCGTAACGGACGCCCTTGCCCTTGTAAGGCTCAGGCGGACGCAGCTTGCGGATGACTGCGGCGATCTCACCGACAGCCTGCTTGTCCGAGCCCGAGATCTTGATCTCAGTCTGCTTCGGCACGGCGAAGGTGACGCCTGCGGGCGGGTCGATGTCCACGTCGTGCGAGAAGCCGAGCTGCAGCGACAGGGCGTTGCCCTTCATCGCAGCGCGGTAACCCACCCCGACCAGTTCAAGCGACTTCTCGAAGCCCGAAGTGACGCCGACGACCATGTTGTCGACCAGCGTGCGCGACAGACCCCACATCGCGCGAGCGCGGGCGGTGTCCGAGCGCGGGGTCAGCGACAGTTCGTCGCCTTCCTGCTTGATCTCGATCTCTTCGGCGACGGTCCAGGAGCGTTCGCCCTTCGGACCCTTCACGGTGACGTTCTGGCCGTCGAGCGTGATGGTCACGCCCTTCGGCACTGAGATGGTTTTCTTGCCAATACGGGACATATCAGTAGACCCTGCAGAGGACTTCGCCGCCGACGTTGGCGTCGCGCGCAGAAGCGTCAGACATGACGCCCTTCGAAGTCGAGAGGATCGAGATGCCGAGGCCGTTCTTGACGGGCTTCAGATCGCCGATCGCGGAGTAGACGCGGCGGCCCGGCTTGGACACGCGTGCGATCTCGGCGATGACGGGCTGTCCGTCGAAGTACTTCAGCTCGATCTCGAACTGCGGAAACTCACCCGGGTTCTGAACCAGGTTGTAGCCGCGGATGTAGCCTTCGTCCTGCAGCACGTCGAGGACGCGCTGGCGCAGACGGGAAGCGGGGGTCAGCACCTTGGAACGCTTGCGGGTCGCCGCGTTCTTGATGCGAGCGATCATGTCGCTCAGGGGATCGTTGATCATCATGTCTGTTCGCTCCCCTTACCAGCTGGACTTGGTCAGGCCAGGGATCTGGCCCTGGTTGCCGAGTTCACGCAGCGCAATCCGGCTCATCTTGAGCTTGCGGTAGAACGCACGCGGACGACCCGTCACTTCGCAACGGTTGCGAATGCGGCTCGGCGCGGAGTTGCGCGGCAGTTCCGCCAGCTTGAGGCGAGCGTCGAAACGCTCCTCAAGCGGCAGGCTCTCGTCGTTGGCGGTCGCCTTGAGGGCGGCGCGCTTTGCGGCATACTTCGCAACCAGAGCCTTGACGGCTTCGTTGCGGTTTACGGCGCTCTTTTTAGCCATTGTTCTCTTCCCTTCCCGCTCAGTTCTTCACGAACGGGAACTTGAACTCGGTGAGGAGAGCCTTGGCTTCCTCATCGGTCTTGGCCGTGGTGCAAACGACAATGTCCATGCCCCACATCTGGTCGATCTGGTCGTAGTTGATCTCCGGGAACACGATGTGCTCCTTCAGACCCGTGGCGTAGTTGCCGCGACCGTCAAACGAAGTGCCCTTCAGGCCGCGGAAATCCTTCACGCGCGGCAGCGCGATCGTGATGAACCGGTCCAGGAACTCATACATCTGGTCGCCGCGCAGCGTAACCTTGCCGCCGATGACCATGCCTTCACGCAGCTTGAAGCCGGCGATCGAGTTGCGAGCCTTGGTGGCGACGGCCTTCTGACCAGCGATAGCCGTCAGGTCCTTGAGGGCGGCGTTCGCCTTCTTGGAGTCAGCAACCGCTTCGCCGATGCCCATGTTCAGGACGATCTTGTCCAGCTTGGGGATCTGCATCTCGTTGGTGTAGCCGAACTTCGTCTTCAGTTCCGCACGGATACGGGCCTGATAGTCGGACTTGAGGCGCGGGGTGTACTTTTCGGTAGCCATCAGATGACGTCTCCCGTCGTCTTGGCGATGCGGACCTTCTTGTCCCCATCGATCTTGAAGCCGACGCGGGTCGCCTTGCCGTTGGCGTCGGCGATCGCGACGTTCGACAGGTGAAGCGAGGCTTCCTTGTTCTTGATGCCGCCTTGCGGGTCAGCCTGGCTCGGGCGCGTGTGGCGCTGAACCATGTTGACGCCCTGGACGAGAACGCGGTTTTCGGTGGGCAGGACCTTCAGCACGGAACCCGTGCGGCCCTTGTCCTTGCCGGTCAGGACGACGACGCGGTCGCCCTTTTTGATCTTGGCGGCCATATTACAGGACCTCCGGAGCCAGCGAGATGATCTTCATGTGGTTCTTGGCGCGCAGTTCGCGAGGAACAGGGCCGAAGATCCGCGTGCCGACCGGCTCGTTTTGCTTGTTGACGATGACCGCAGCCGACTTGTCGAAGCGGATGACAGAGCCGTCCTTGCGTTGGATGTCCTTGGCGGTGCGCACGACGATGGCGCGAACGACGTCGCCCTTCTTCACGCGGCCACGCGGGATGGCTTCCTTCACGGACGCGACGATTGTGTCGCCGATCGAGGCGTAGCGGCGCTTGGAGCCGCCCAACACCTTGATGCACATGACCCGGCGGGCGCCCGAGTTATCGGCCACTTCCAGGTTAGTTTGCATCTGGATCATAAGATCAGATCCTTCTGATTACGATGCGGAGGCGTTGGAAAGGACTTCCCAACGCTTCAGCTTGGACTTGGGGGCGCACTCGACGATGCGAGCGATGTCGCCGACCTTGAGCGCGTTGGCTTCGTCGTGCGCGTGGTACTTCTTGGAGGACCGGACGGTCTTCTTCAGAAGCGGGTGGAGCAGCGTGCGCTCCACCTTCACGACGACAGTCTTTTCGCCCTTGTCGGACACGACCACGCCTTCGAGAATTCGCTTGGGCATATTCGTTTCCTTACGAGGCCGCACGCTTCTCGCGCAGAAGCGTCGAGATGCGGGCGATGTCTTTGCGCACTTCACCCACGCGGTGGGTTTTCTCCATTTGGCCGGTGGCCGCCTGGAAGCGCAGGTTGAACTGTTCCTTCTTGAGCTTCAGAAGCTCGTCGGCCAGTTGGTCGTTGGTTTGCGACCGCAGATCAGCAATCTTGGTCATTAGGCTGCTTGCTCCGTGACGATGCCGGCATCCAGGCGGGTGACAACCTTGGTGCGGACCGGCAGCTTGGCGGCGCCGAGACGCAGCGCTTCACGAGCCACATCGTCCGGCACGCCGTCGATTTCGAACATGATGCGGCCCGGAGCCACGCGAGCGGCCCAGTGGTCCACAGCGCCCTTGCCCTTACCCATCCGGACTTCGGCCGGCTTGCCCGTGACGGGCAGGTCGGGGAAGACGCGGATCCAGACCCGGCCCTGACGCTTCATCTGGCGGGTGATCGCGCGGCGAGCCGCTTCGATCTGGCGCGCCGTGATGCGCTCGGGTTCCATGGTCTTCAGGCCGTAGGAGCCGAAGTTCAGCGAGAAGCCGCCCTTGGCCGAGCCGTGAATCCGGCCCTTGAAGGCCTTGCGGTACTTGGTCTTCTTCGGTTGCAACATGACTTAGTTCTCACGTCCCCGGTCGCGACGCGGACCGCGGTCGCCACGGGGGCCGCCGCGTTCGCGGCCTTCGTTCGAGGACGGACCCGAGGCTTCCTGGGCCCAACGCTTGTCCTGGGCCATCGGGTCGTGCTCGAGCACTTCACCCTTAAACACCCAGACCTTCACGCCGATGATGCCGTACGTCGTCTTGGCTTCATAGAAGCCGTAGTCGATGTCAGCGCGCAGGGTGTGAAGCGGCACGCGGCCTTCGCGGTACCATTCCATACGAGCGATTTCGGCGCCGCCGAGGCGACCCGAGACGTTCATCCGGATGCCCTTGGCGCCCAGACGCATGGCCGACTGCATCGAACGCTTCATGGCGCGACGGAAAGCCACGCGGCGTTCCAGTTGTTGCGCGATGTTTTCAGCGATCAGCTGCGCATCGGTTTCCGGCTTGCGGACTTCGATGATGTTCAGGTGAACTTCACCTTCGGTGCGCGCCGAGATGTCCTTGCGGAGCTTCTCGATGTCAGCGCCCTTCTTACCGATCACGACACCCGGACGGGCGGCGTAGATGGTGATGCGGCACTTCTTGTGCGGGCGCTCGATGATGATGCGCGACACGCCGGCGGCGGCCAGACGTTCCTTCAGCCACTCGCGCAGCTTCAGGTCCTGGTGCAGCAGGCGGGCGTAGTCGGCGCCGCCGGCGAACCAGCGGCTGTCCCACGTGCGGTTTACGCCGAGGCGCAGACCGACCGGATTGATTTTCTGTCCCATCAGGCGGCCTCGCCGGCTTCACGGACCACGATCGTGATCTCGCTGAACGGTTTCAGGATGCGCGACGAGCGACCACGAGCGCGGCTCGCGAAACGCTTCATCACCAGGTTCTTGCCCACGAAGGCCTCGGCGACAACCAGGTTGTCGATGTCGAGGTTGTGGTTGTTTTCGGCGTTGGAGACGGCCGAATACAGGACCTTGCGGACGTCGCCAGCGATGCGCTTACGGCTGAATTCCAGCTCGTTCAGCGCCTTCTGGACCGGCATGCCGCGGATCGAAGCAGCAACCAGGTTCAGCTTTTGCGGGCTGATGCGCACGTTGACCAGCTTGGCGCGGGCCTCGGTCGGGGCGACCCGACGGGTGTTCTTGGTCTGGGCCATCGGTTACTTCCTTTTGGCCTTCTTGTCCGCCGCGTGACCCGGGAAGTTCCGGGTCGGGGCGAACTCGCCGAACTTCATGCCGACCATCTCTTCCGAGACCGACACGGGAACGTGCTTCTGACCGTTATGGACGCCGAACGTCAGACCGACGAACTGCGGCAGGATGGTGGAGCGACGCGACCAGGTCTTGATCACATCCTTGCGGCCCGACGATTGAACGGCGTCGGCCTTCTTGAGCAGATACCCGTCGACAAACGGGCCTTTCCAGGAGGAGCGGGCCATTCTTAGCGAGCCTTCTTAACGTGGCGGGTACGGATGATGTACTTGTCCGTAGCCTTGTTCTTGCGGGTACGAGTGCCCTTGGTGTCCTTACCCCACGGCGTGACGGGGGTGCGACCACCAGAGGTCCGGCCTTCACCACCACCATGCGGGTGGTCGATCGGGTTCATGGCGACGCCGCGAACGTGCGGACGCCAGCCCATGTGACGCTTACGACCGGCCTTGCCCAGGTTCTGGTTCATGTGGTCGGGGTTCGAAACCGCGCCCACAGTGGCGATGCAGCCGTCCAGGACCATGCGCAGCTCGCCCGAGCCGAGACGGATCTGGGCGTAGCCCTGATCGCGACCGACCAGCTGGGCGTAGGCGCCAGCCGAACGGGCCAGTTGAGCGCCCTTGCCGGGCTTCATTTCGATGTTGTGGATGATCGTACCCACCGGCATCGAACGCAGCGGCATGGCGTTGCCAGGCTTCACGTCGGTCTTTTCACCCGCGATGATCGTGTCGCCAGCCTTAAGGCGTTGCGGCGCGATGATGTAGGTCTTTTCACCGTCTTCGTAGGTCACGAGGGCGATGAAAGCCGTGCGGTTGGGGTCGTACTCCAGACGCTCGACCGTGCCGACCGCGTCCCACTTGCGACGCTTGAAGTCGATCTTGCGGTACAGGGTCTTGGCGCCGCCGCCGCGGAAGCGGACCGCGATGCGACCGCCCTGCCCGCGTCCGCCCGACTTGGTCAGGCCTTCGGTCAGCGATTTTTCCGGACGGCCCTTGTGGAGCTCCGAACGGTCGACCAGCACGAGGGCGCGACGGCCCGGCGAAGTCGGATTGTAGGTTTTCAAGGCC
The DNA here is from genome assembly GCF_019395145.1 of Brevundimonas nasdae. Taxonomy (NCBI): domain Bacteria; kingdom Pseudomonadati; phylum Pseudomonadota; class Alphaproteobacteria; order Caulobacterales; family Caulobacteraceae; genus Brevundimonas; species Brevundimonas nasdae. The sequence continues at coordinate 583,322 of NZ_CP080034.1, read as the reverse complement.
ATCTGATCAGAGCCCCGTGGTCACGTCGATCGACTGGCCTTCGGCCAGCGTCACGATAGCTTTTTTGATGTCGACGCGACGGCCGAGGATACCCCGGAAGCGCTTGGTCTTGCCCTTTTGAACCAGGGTGTTGACCTTGACGACGTTGACTTTGAACAGGCTTTCGACCGCAGCAGCGATCTCGTCCTTGGAAGCCGTGTCCGCAACGCGGAAGACGACCTTGTTCTGCTCCGACAGGATCGTGGCCTTCTCGGTGATCACCGGAGCCAGGATGGTGTCGTAGTGCTTGGCGGTAGGTTGAGCAGCCATTACGCGGCTTCCTTATCGCTGAAGCGGGCTTCGATCGCCTCGATAGCAGCCTTGGTCAGCACCAGCTTTTCAGCCCGCAGGATGTCATAGACGTTCAGGCCGGCGTTCGGCAGCACGTCGATGTGCGGGATGTTGCGTGCGGCCAGGCCGAAGTTCGTGTCGACTTCCGGACCCGCGATGATGAGAGCCTTGGTCCAACCCAGCTTGCCGAAGGTCTCGCGCAGCGAGGCCGTCTTGGCTTCCTTGACCGAGACGCTGTCGACGACGATCAGGTCGCCGGACTTCGCCTTGGAGGACAGGGCGTGACGCAGAGCAAGCGCGCGGATTTTCTTCGGCAGCGAGAAGCCGTGGTCGCGAACGACCGGACCGAAGGCGCGCGAGCCGCCGACGAACTGCGGTGCACGGCGCGAACCGTGACGAGCGCCGCCGGTGCCCTTTTGCTTGTACATCTTCTTGCCCGTACGAGAGTTCTCGTTGCGGGTTTGAACCTTGTGCGTGCCGGCGCGGCGCTTGGCCAGTTGCCAGTTCACGGTGCGGGCCAGGATGTCGCCGCGGATGTCAGCGATGCCGAAAACGGCGTCCGACAGCTCCAGGTCGCCAGCAGCCTTGCCGTCGAGTTTGATGACAGAGAGTTTCATTACGCTTCACCGCCTTCGGTCGCTTCCACCGGGGCTTCTTCAGCCGGGGTCGATGCGGGTTGAGCAGCAGCCTTCGACGACTTGACGGCGCCCGGGAACGGGGCGTCAGCCGGACGGGCCTTCTTGATGGCGTCACGAACCTTGACGTAGCTCCCGTCATGACCGGGGACAGCGCCCTTGATCAGGATCAGGCCACGCTCGGCGTCCACGCGGACGACGGTCAGGTTCTGGGTGGTGACGGTCTCGGCGCCGTAGTGGCCGGCCATCTTCTTGCCGCGGAAGGTGCGGCCCGGATCTTGACGTTGACCGGTCGAACCATGCGAGCGGTGCGAAATCGACACACCGTGCGTGGCGCGAAGGCCGCCGAAGTTCCAGCGCTTCATCGCGCCGGCGAACCCCTTACCGATGGTTTCACCTTGGATGTCCACCTTCTGGCCGACCAAGAAGTGTTCAGCCGAAATCTCGGCGCCCACGTCCAGCAGACCGTCCGCATCAACGCGGAACTCGGTGACATAGGCCTTGGGTTCGACCTGGGCCTTCGCGAAGGTTTCGCGTTGAGCCTTAGCCGTGTTCTTGGCCTTCTTGGTGCCAGCGCCCAGCTGGAGAGCGACGTAGCCGTCACGCTCCTGGGTACGTTGGCCGACGACTTGGCAGCCGTCGAGCTGCAGCACAGTGACCGGTACGTGCGCGCCGTCTTCGGCGAACACGCGGGTCATGCCCAGCTTCTTGGCGATCACGCCCGTGCGCATCGGATCCCGCCTCTTTCTACTTTAAATCTTGATCTCGACGTCCACACCGGCGGACAGGTCGAGCTTCATGAGCGCGTCCACGGTCTGCGGGGTGGGGTCGACGATGTCGAGCACGCGTTTGTGCGTGCGGATTTCAAACTGCTCACGCGACTTCTTATCGACGTGCGGCGAGCGGTTCACGGTGAACTTTTCGATCAGGGTCGGCAACGGAATCGGACCGCGAACGGTCGCGCCGGTGCGCTTGGCTGTATTGACGATTTCGCGCGTCGAGAAATCGAGGACGCGGTGATCAAAGGCCTTGAGCCTGATGCGGATGCTTTGATCCATATCGGTGCTAACTTCCAATGCGGTCGGAGGACCGCGTCCCTGTGAACTATTTCAAAGACCGAAGGCCTTCGGGCAAAAAGCCCTCAGGAAACGCAAATCCGCAAAAACGAGCGGCCCACGCAGTTGCCCGCGAAGGCCGTGAAATCCCAAGAAGCTGCAAAGAACAGTGACTTAGGTCGTTCTTGCGAACCGCGTCTGCACCGAAGTGCACAGCCGGTCCAACAAGAGTGGTGGCTTATGCCTGCCGATTCCGATTTCGTCAAGCGGCGAAACCGTGTCCTGGCGGGCTGTTTTCGGGTTTTGCAATCGGGCTGGATCGGCCCGCCTTATCGACCGCGACCATGACGAATTCCGCCACGGCGGAGCGGCGGCGTTCGCCCGTCAGCAGGGCCTCAGACCACAGCTCGACCTCTATGGTTATTGAGGACCGGCCAACCTTGGTGGCGCGTGACGCCAGTTCGATCATGTCGCCCTCTCTTATAGACTCGGAGAAGTCGATGCGGTTGGACGCCGCCATGACCATCACCGCCCGCGCCTCCTTGGTGGCGCAGACAAAGGCGGCCTTGCCCATCAGCTTCAGGGCGTCGCCGCCGTACAGGGTGCCATAGTGATTGGTCCAGGCGGGGAAGACCATCTCCACCGCCCGCAGCCAGCCGTCGCCGACATTCTGACCATTGGCGGGCAGCGGCGGCAGATCGCCCTGCCCCTCCTGGCGCGGAGCCACCATATTAAAGACGCCCCGCGTGCACAGCCGCCGTTCGCCGCTGACCGGCGCCTCGGCCCACAGATCGACCTCCACGCCCATTGATGTGCGCCCGACGCGCACGACGCGGCCCGTAGCCTCGACCATCTCGCCGATTCGGGCTGGCGCAGCGAAGTCGATCCGCTCGCAACTGGCCGTCACCGTCGGCCGTCGCGCATGACGCGCCGCCGCCAGGAAGGCCACCTTGTCCAGATGCGCCAGGCCGACGCCGCCGAACAGAGTGCCGTGGTGATTGGCGTCGCCGGGAAACACCATGTCGATCAGGGTGACGCTCATGACCGGTCCCCCTCGTCTCGCCGGGATCTGACCACTTGCGTCATGTTCATCAGGCCGCACAGGTCGGCCGCTGCGGACAGCAGCGAAGCGGCCTTGAACCTTACGGCCCACTGGGCGCCGCGCGTGTTCGTCCGCTCAGACCTCGGGCCGATGCTGGGAAGGCGTGGGGTCGCCACCTTTAGGACTGGGCGGGGCATGGCTGAAAACCTGTGTTGTGGCCAGGTCTCGAGCAGGAACGCGCGAACGCCCGCGCGGACATGCGGGTCCGGCGGCGCACTTGCGGCCTGACCGGGCACCCCGCCGGAGGACGTTATCTGTCGGGGCAGGTCTCCTGGCTCACGGGTCGACATCTCGGACCCGGCCTTCCCGGCGCCGGAACGCCAGTGACACGATATGGACCCTCGACTCGCCGCTTACAGTTGCGGGGGCAGCGCCGGTTTCACACCGGCTTCCCTCTTAGCTCCACGCAATCCGAAGACCCCGTGCAGACCACGACGCCTTCAGATGACCTGAGATCAGCTGCGCCGTCAATCACACGGACACCCCCTTAATCTGATGACGGAATTGCCGCCCGTTAACCCCTTGCCCCAAGTCCTCCGCGAGTGTGACACATTGCAGACACAACCCGTGGCCGAACCGTCACAGTACTGTTGCAAGTGCTTAATCTAACGGCGGTTTCATGCCGGAATCGTCCGGGTCCTGATAGCAGCCCCCTCCCCGGCTCCCCTCCGGGGCACAGACTGCTAAGGAAAAAGAACAATGAAGACGATCCTCCTCGCGACGGCCGCCGCCGCCACCATGATCGCCGCTCCGGCTTTCGCTCAAGACGCCATCGGTTCGGTCGCTGTCTCCTACACCAACCCGTCGGTCGACGCAGACGGCTTCAACAAGGTCGCTGCTGACGTATGGTCGGTCGACGGCACCGTCGCCCTGCCCGTCAAGGACTGGACCGTGACCCTGAACGGCGCTGTCGACTACACCAAGGCTCTGGGCGCCGACGACACCTCGGCCATGCTGGCTGCTCACGGCACCAAGCTGTGGACCTCGGACGTCCGCGCCGGCGCCTTCGTCGCCGCCAACACCATCGGCACGGGCGACACCGTCTGGACCGTCGGCGCTGAAGCCCAGAAGTACCTGGCCAACGCAACCCTGACCGGCGCTGTCGCCTGGAGCGACACCAGCATCGGCGACGTCTGGACCGTCGGCGGCGACGCTGCCTACTACGTCCTGCCGAACCTGCGCCTGAACGCTGGCGTCAGCTACAACAACGTCGACGTCACGGGCGGTAGCGTTGACGCCTGGACCTACGGCGTCGGCGCCGAGTACGAAATCAAGGACACGCCGTTCTCGGTCGGCGCCGCCTACACGCGCGCTGACATCAAGTCGGTCGACGTCGACACCTGGTCGTTCAACGTCCGTTACGCCTTCGGCGGCGGTCTGCAAGCTCGCGACCGCGCTGGCGCCAACCTGGGCGTCCCCGCGATCACGCGCGTCCTGACGGGCTTCAAGGCTCCGGCCAAGAACGTCTCGATGTAAGACCTTCGGGTTTTCGAATGCAGAAGGCCCCGGCGGAGCGATCCGCCGGGGCTTTTTCATGCCCGTCGTCCGCTGGGCTGCGGGCGCGAAAAAGGCCCCCGGGGTTCCACGACCGGGAGCCTTCCTCTCGCGGCGGAGAGTTCGGGTCTTAGCGCCCGATGTTCAGATTCCCGGAGCCGACGACCGAGCGTTTCACCTGGCCCGTCGCGGCGCCGACATTCACATTGCCCGAGCCTGCGATGGAGACGTCCAGATCGCCGGTCGTTCCACCGAACCGCACGTTGCCCGAACCGCCGATGGCGACCGAGAAGCGCGGCATCTGGCCCTCGCGGATGGCGATGCCGCCTGAACCGCCGACCGCCGCTTCGCCGCGCCCGTCAACGCGCGCCACGGTGATGTTGCCCGATCCGCCGACTGAGGATTTCAGCCTGTTGGTGGCGCCGGCGTAGATCGAGCCCGATCCGCCGACCGAGGCCTCCAGTTCCTGCGACGTGCCCGTGCGGATCGTGCCGGAGCCGCCCAGGCCCACTTCCAGCTTTCCGTCGACATTGGCCACCGTCCAGTCGCCGCAGCCGCCTGCGCCCAGATCGACCGAGCGCGCGCCACGGCCGATGGCGCCATAGACGGCCCCGCTGGCGCTCAGATCGACGTCTCGGGGGCTGCGCACGACGATCAGCGGCGCGTCTTCCAGTCGGATGCGTCCCACGCCCCCGCCGACGTTGACCGTGGCGCCTTCGCCCGGCTGCCGTGCATTGGCCGGGCCGCTGTTGCAGGAGCGGATCGCATCGCTGCTGCCGAACACGCCGCCGCGGCGCAGGCCGCCGTCGATGCGGACGTTGCGCCCTTCGCGACGCACCTGGACGGCGGGAAGGTTGGAGGCGCCCTGGGTGATCTCCACGCCGATGTCGTTACGATCCTCGACGATCACCACGACGCGGGCCACCGCATTGCGAATCTCGACATCGGCGGCGGACGCAGGCGCGGCGGCGGCGCTGACGGCCAGAGCGGCGGTCGCGGCGGCGATGAACAGTGCTGACTTCATGAACTTTCCCTTCCCGGATCTGATGAGAAGGTGCGCGAGCAGGCGCCGAAAGTCATTTTAACTCGGCGTCATGAATCCAATTTAACATTGGCGGACGCCGGGCGTCGCGGGTTCAGGAGCGCAAGGCCCCTGCGCCGTCCTCGACGCCGACTTCCGGCTCGAAGTCCCGCTCGAAATGGGCGATCCGGCTCTTCATCGCCCCCACCTTCTTCAGCGCCAGCGACGCGGCCCAGCGCGCGGCCAGTTCAGGCGTCGACATGCCGTCCGTGAACCTGGGCGAACCGCCCCGGCTGCGGATCACCGCATTGGTGAACAGCGCCCCCTTGCGGAAGCGCGACGGCCAGGTCTGGAAGTCCATCGACAGGCTGACGCAGAACCGGTCCAGATTCTCCACCCGGTGCGGCGCATACAGCGGCCACGTCAGGGCGCCGCCCGGCTCCAGATCCATGACCTGGGCGTCGTTCTCGAACGCCAGCCTATAGGGCAGTTCCTCGGTCGTCTGGCGCGTGACGACCTGCTCCATGTTCTTCTCGGACAGGTGCTGCTCGTCGCCCGGATAGATGAACAGGCGCTTCCTGCCCCGCAGGTGGAACAGCACCACCCCCGCCGCGTCGAAATGATAGGGCACCCGGGCCTTGGGCGACGACAGGATCAACTGCCCTGCGTTCTTGACCGCCCGCATCCCCGGATAGGTCGCCTGGATAGCGCGAAAGTCCGCCATGGCCGCCGCCCACAGTTCAGGCCAGCCGGTCTCGACCTCGCGCAGGTTGACCCACAGCCGTCCCTGCTTGATCGCCTCCAGCAGTTCCGCGCCCGACAGCCGCCCGCGCGCGCCGGTCCGCAGCGAGACCTGACCTTCGTCATCATAGTCGTACAGGTTGATGTCGAAATGCTCGGCCGGATAGCGGTCCAGCATGGCGGCTAGGGCCGCATCCTCTGCGAACCCCTGCTCCACCAGGGTGTGCGGATGGATCTTCGCCTCGGCTATGGGGCCGGGATACCGGGTGCGACGGTCGGACATGATCTGTTTCCCCTCAGGCGTGGGCGACGCGCGCAGGCGTCTTTTTGCGTGACGCCAGCTTGGCGACGGCGGAACGGGCGGCGGCGGCTGCCCCCCTCAACCGGCCAGCAGGCGAGGCTTCGCAGGCTTCGATGGTTGACCAGCGACGACGCAGCGAGGCGCGGATCGCCTCGCCCCTGCCGCCTGCCGCGCCCAGCACGGCGGCGGCTGCATCATTCAGCGCGGCGCTCAGCCCCGGCTGCATGACCACGGCCTCGCGCACGGTTCGGCGCGCATTGACGAAATACTTCTTGTAGGTCTCGCCCTCGAAACCGAAGTCGAACACCCGCACCCCTTCGGCACCAGCCAGCCGCATGGTGTCCATGCTCAGCAGAATGCCCGGCGAGCATCTGGCCAGCGTCGGCTCATAGGCCGGGAACCAGAAATGATAATGGTCGCCCGCGTGCAGCGAGAACTCGATCGCCACCCGTTTGTCGCCCGCCGTCATGACCGCCAGGGACGCACCGAAATCAGGCCGCTGATCCATCATCAGCGCGTGCAGCAGATCGCGCGTCCAGCCGCAGGCGAAGATGTCGTGCAGGCCCGACCGGCGATACTGCGCCGCCTTCAGGTCGATCAGATGATCCAGCAGCAGGGGATCGCGCACATTGCGCCGAACCTGCGTCTCGCCCAGTTCGGCAGCCAGGCTGCGGCGCGCGCGCTCCTTGTCCTTGAAATACTTGCCATAGGCCTGGCGGCGTTCGGCGTACCAGCCGTCATAGCCGCCCGCAGGCAACTCCACCTGCACCGTGCCGCGTTCCTCGCCCGTCTCGCCCGCGCCGATCCAGCCCGGCACATTCAGGCGACGCCCCTTAACCAGACGCGCCACATCCTCCAGCGTGATGTCCGATCCGACCGGCGCGATCACCCCGTGATAATCATTCATCGGCGCGCCCAGCGGTTGGACCGAACCGCCGCGTCTCTGGTGCGGGAAGAAGCCGACGATCTGTCCGCCGCGCCGGAACACAGCCACCGCCGCGCCTGGGCAGACCCTGGCGGCGATCTCGGTGTAATCCCAGCGGAAATAGGGGCTGCTTAGGGCAGGATTGGTCGAGGACCATGTGCGCCACAGCGCGACGGCGGCGGCGTCCAGCGCCTCCGCCTTCACGATCTCGACCAGCAGTTCGTCAGTCATAAACATCTCGCAGCAACCCCGTGTCCGAGGCCGTTTCAGCCCATCCTCTACACCGAACCCTGTTTCACTAGGGTTCATCGGCATGGTGAACAGGTGTTGACGGGAGCCTGCGCGCGCCAGGGGCGTTTGCATCCTGCGGACATCCAAGTTCCGCGCCGAGAGACACGGTCATGACCGATCAACGCCCTGATGACCACGCCGTCGAGGATGAAAATCTTCGCCCCGACCACAATGGCCGCCCCCCGCGACCCGCCACCGAACCCAAGGGCTCCGAGGGCTCCAGCAACTCCGGCGTAACCCCGACCGATCCAGCGACCGGGTCAGAGAACTGACCGCCCCCTGCCTTCGCCCTTCCCTGCCGACTGACTGAGTGACTTGATGATCCGCCGCCTGACGCCCGCCGCCCTCGCCAGCCTCGCCGTTCTGGCCGCCTGCAGCCCCTCCCCCGACAATCGGTCGGGCAACCAGACTGAGCAGGCGGGCGCGGCCGGCCCGCTGTCCGCCCAGGCCATCGAGAACGCCGCCTATACGCCTGTCCCCCCGGACGCCCAGCCTCAGTCCCCCAGCGCCGCTCAGACGACGCCCCAACCCGATCCGGCCCTGATCCGGGCGCAGGTTCTGCTGGAGCGCGCCCGCTTCTCGCCCGGCGCCATCGATGGTCTGGCGGGCTCCAACATGCGTCAGGCCATCGCCGCCTATCAGAAGGCCAAGGGATTGAAGGACGACGGCCAGCTGACGCCCGAGGTCATGGATCGCCTGCGGGCCGAGGGCTCCGGCGCCGTCACCACCACCTACGAAATCACCCAGCAGGACATCGACGGCCCCTATATGGGCGTCGTCCCTACGGACCTTGAGAAACAGGGCCAGGCGGCCGCAATGAGCTATGGCGACATCGTCGAGGCCCTGGCCGAAAGGTTCCACGTCACCGAGGACCTGCTGCGCGCCATGAACCCAGGCGCCGACTTCAACCGCGCGGGCCAGACCCTGCTGGTTCCCGCCGTCGACAATCGCCCGCTGGCCGCCGATGTCGCCCGCATCGACGTGAACAAGGCCGAAGGTTCGGTGAAGGCCTTCGCCGCCGACGGCGCCCTGCTGGCCTATTTCCCCGCCACCATCGGCAGCACCGACAATCCGACGCCCAGCGGCACGCTGCGCGTCAACGGCGTCGCCCGCAATCCCGACTACACCTATGACCCGTCCAAACTCAGCTACGGCAGCGTGGGCAGGAAGGTCGTGGTCAAGCCCGGCCCGAACAACCCGGTCGGCGTGGTCTGGATCGATCTGAACAAGCCCAGCTACGGCATTCACGGCACGCCCGACCCGCATCTGGTCGGCAAGACGGCCTCGCACGGCTGTGTGCGCCTGACCAATTGGGACGTCTGGAAGCTGGCTGACAAGGTCAAGCCCGGCGTGACCGTCCGCTTCATCTAGCTTCAAACACGATTCAGTTTGACGCCCCCGGCTCGTCATTCCGGGGCGTCCGAAGGACGAACCCGGAACCCAGGAAGCCCGCATCCGGCATCGAATGCGTACAGCGGTGAGATTGCGGTTCTGGGTTCCGGGTTCTTCGCTCCGCTCAGCCCCGGAATGACGGTTGTACCTAGTGAACAGCCCCGAACGGCGTCCCGTCCCAGAAGTCGCAGTGGCGCCGTTCGAAGAAGTCGTCATCCAGCCGATCGCCCTGCGGCTGGAACACCCGCACTGGGCCCGCCCCCTCGATGCGGGGCCAGTCAGGGCCAAAGTCCTTCTGGCCGAACCCGGCCCACAGGCCGCGCATCCGCACCGAAAGCGCCTTCTGCTCCGGCGTGAACCGCTTCACGTCGGCGAAGATCCAACTGGTCCCGAACACATAGGCCAGTTCGCTGGCGTGATAGGCGCCCAGGTCCAGTCCCACGATCCGCTTCGGCAGGACGAAGGGCGCGTTCCGGTCCGCGAATTCATAGCCCCACACCGGCACATAGCGCGCCAGCTGACGCCGCAGGGCCTGTGACGGACAGGCGAACCTCTGATCGGTGAAATGTTCCGCGATGGCGTAGGCGGGGCCGTCCGGGCCGACCGGATACCGCGCCAGCACTCGTTCGCCGACATCGCCATACATCCAGATCGTCTCCTTCTGATAGCGGTCCACGTCCTTGACCTCGTTGGCGAACAGCCGGCCCTCATCGCGGTTCGTGCCGATGATCACAGGCACGCGCGTGAACCGCCCTTCGTGGAAGGCGATGGCGGGGTTTTCGGGCACGGTGGCGTCCGTATGCACCGGCCCCCAGGAGCCATGGCCGTTCAGTCCCTCGCGCACCGACGGCGCCCGTTGCACGCGCCACGCCGGCAGACCCTTCAAGCAGGCCGCCTGCCCAGGTCCATCCTCGCACCCCAGGCTTCTGGCGAACTCCGGCCCCGCCCTGGCCGTCGCCTCGGCGCTGACTAGCGATGACGGCTCCAGGCACCCGCCGCTCTGCATGATGACGCGCTGAAACAGGCCTTCCGAACCGGGCGACGTCATCAGGTAACAGGCGCTCCACGCCCCCGCGCTTTCGGCGAACAGGGTCACATTGCCTGGATCACCGCCGAATGCCGCAATGTTCCGATGCACCCACTGCAGGGCCGCCAACTGATCCATCAGGCCGAAATTGCCGCCATAGCCCTCGCCGTCCGCCTGAAACCCCGGATGGGCCAGCCAGCCCAGCGCACCCAGCCGGTAGTTCAGCGTCACCACCACCCGGCCCTGCTCACGCGCCAGCAGCGACGGGTCATAGTTGGCGCCAGATCCAATCGTGAAGGCGCCGCCGGGGATATAGACCATCACCGGATTGGCCGTGTCCGCGCCAGCGGGCGCATAGATGTTCAGATACAGGCAGTCCTCGGACCCGACGACGATCCCGCCGCCCCCGCCCAGGATCGCTCGCCGACCAATCGCCTGGGTGCAGTCCGAACCCAGCCGCGTCGCGTCCCTGACCCCGCTCCACGCCTGGGCAGAATGCGGCGCTCGCCAGCGCAAGGCCCCGACCGGCGGCTGGGCGAACGGCACCCCCAGAAAGGCCCGCACGCCCGCCCCCTCGACGCCCCGCACCGTCCCCGCCTCGGTCGCGGCCAGCACAGACCTAGCGTCGCTGGCGTAACGCACAGGATCCACCTTGCCCGGATGGGTGGCGCACGCGCCAAGCGCCAGAAGACAGACGAGCAGTGAAATCAGACGCATCAAAAACACAGACTGTTCGCGAGAAGGCGATAATGCCCGCCTCTCCCTTCCCCGTCATCCTCGGGCTTGCCCCACGATGACGCAGCCATGACGGTCGCCCCACAGCAAAAACGGCCCCCGGATTTCTCCGGGGGCCGCTCTGTTACGCTACTGTTCGGCCCGGGGGCCGGATCTTCGATTACTCGACGATCTTGGCCACGACGCCGGCGCCGACGGTGCGGCCGCCTTCACGGATGGCGAAGCGCAGGCCCTGGTCCATCGCGATCGGCGTGATCAGCTCGACGTTCAGCTCGGCGTTGTCGCCCGGCATGATCATCTCAACGCCTTCCTTCAGCTGCACGATGCCGGTCACGTCCGTCGTGCGGAAGTAGAACTGCGGGCGGTAGTTCGTGAAGAACGGCGTGTGACGGCCGCCTTCTTCCTTGGTCAGGATGTAGGCTTCAGCCACGAACTTGGTGTGCGGCGTGATGGAGCCCGGCTTGCAAAGCACCTGGCCGCGCTCGACGTCTTCACGCTTGGTGCCGCGCAGCAGAACGCCGACGTTGTCACCCGCTTGACCTTGGTCCAGCAGCTTGCGGAACATTTCAACGCCCGTGCAGGTCGTCTTCTGGACCGGACGGATGCCGACGATCTCGACTTCTTCACCGACCTTGACGATGCCCTTCTCGACGCGGCCCGTAACCACGGTGCCGCGGCCCGAGATCGAGAACACGTCTTCCACCGGCATCAGGAACGGCAGGTCCACCGGACGTTCCGGCTGCGGGATGTAGGCGTCGACCGTCTCCATCAGCTTGATGACTTGCTGTTCGCCGATTTCCGGGTTCACGCCGTCGGTTGCAGCCTTGGCCGAACCCTTGGTGACCGGAATGTCGTCGCCCGGGAACTGGTACGAGCTCAGCAGCTCGCGCACTTCCATCTCGACCAGCTCAAGCAGTTCTTCGTCGTCGACCAGGTCGACCTTGTTCATGAAGACCACCAGAGCCGGCACGCCGACCTGACGGGCCAGCAGGATGTGCTCGCGGGTCTGCGGCATCGGGCCGTCAGCGGCCGAAACCACCAGGATCGCGCCGTCCATCTGCGCCGCGCCCGTGATCATGTTCTTCACATAGTCGGCGTGGCCGGGGCAGTCGACGTGCGCATAGTGACGGTTGGCCGTCTCATATTCCACGTGCGACGTGTTGATCGTGATGCCGCGGGCCTTTTCTTCCGGCGCAGCGTCGATGTCGGCATAGTTCATCGCCTTGCCGCCGCCGGCCTTCGCCAGCGTCATCGTGATCGCAGCCGTCAGCGTCGTCTTGCCGTGGTCAACGTGGCCGATCGTGCCGATGTTGCAGTGCGGCTTCGTGCGTTCGAACTTTTCCTTGGCCATTCTCTAGCTCCTAAGGTCCCCGAACCGGGGGTTCCTGCAGTTTGGGGGTTAAGGACGCCCGGTCCTTACGGTCCGGGCGCTTTTAGGTCCGCTTTCCGAAAAGGGAAAGCTTAGGCGTACTTCTTGATCACTTCGTCGGCGACGTGTTGCGGCACCGGCTCGTAGTGATCGTATTGCATGGTGAACTGGGCGCGGCCCTGCGACATGCCGCGCAGCGTGTTCACATAGCCGAACATGTTGGCCAGGGGCACGAAGGCGTTAACAACCGTGGCGTTGCCACGCATGTCTTGGCCCTGGATCATGCCGCGACGGCCGTTCAGGTCGCCGATGACCGAACCGAGATAGTCTTCGGGGGTCACGACCTCCACCGCCATGATCGGCTCGAGCAGCTTGGGAGCGCCCTTTTCCTTCAGTTCGCGGAAGGCGGCGCGGGCCGCGATTTCGAACGCCAGCACGCTGGAGTCGACGTCGTGGAACTTGCCGTCCGTCAGGGTCGCCTTGAAGTCGATCAGCGGGAAGCCGGCCAGCAGACCCGAATCCTTGATGGAGTTCAGACCCTTTTCGACGCCCGGGATGTATTCCTTGGGCACGGCGCCGCCGACGATCGAGTTCTCGAACACGAAGCCCGAGCCCGGCTCGCCGGGTTCGAAGGTGATCATGACGCGGGCGAACTGACCCGTACCGCCGGTCTGCTTCTTGTGCGTGTAGTCGATGTCGACCTTGCGGCCCAGCGATTCACGGTAGGCGACCTGCGGGGCGCCGATCGTTGCGTCGACCTTGTAGGTGCGGCGCAGGATGTCGATCTTGATGTCCAGGTGCAGTTCACCCATGCCCTTCAGGATCGTCTGGCCCGACTCGTGGTCGGTCGAGACGGTGAAGGACGGATCTTCCGAAGCCAGCTTCGCCAGAGCGATGCCCAGCTTCTCTTGGTCAGCCTTGGTCTTGGGCTCGACCGAGATTTCGATCACGGGCGCCGGGAATTCCATCTTCTCGAGGATGATGGGCGACTTGATCGGATCGCACAGGGTGTCGCCCGTGCGGGTTTCCTTCAGGCCGGCCAGAGCGACGATGTCGCCGGCGTAGGCTTCCTTGATGTCCTCGCGGTTGTTCGAGTGCATCTGCAGCATGCGTCCGACGCGCTCTTTCTTGTCACGCGACGAGTTCAGCAGCGACATGCCGGTTTCCATCTTGCCCGAGTACAGGCGGCAGAAGGTCAGCGAGCCGACGAAAGGGTCGTCCATAATCTTGAACGCCAGAACCGACAGGGGCTCATCGTCCGAAGCCTTGCGGGTGACCGGCTCTTCCGTCTTGAAGTCGATGCCCGGGGTCGCCGGGATGTCGACGGGCGACGGCAGGTAGTCGATGACCGCGTCCAGCAGGGGCTGCACGCCCTTGTTCTTGAACGCCGAACCGCCCAGGATCGGGTAGAAGGCGCCGGTCAGAACGGCTTTACGGATGCACTTCTTCAGGGTTTCGACCGAAGGCTCGTTGCCTTCCAGGTAGGCTTCCATCGCCTCGTCGTCGAGCTCGACGGCGTTGTCGATCAGGTACTGGCGGGCGGCGGCGGCTTCGTCAGCCATGTCGGCCGGGATTTCGCGCACGTCAGCGTCGGCGCCGACGGTGTCGGTTTCCCAGACCAGGGCTTTCATCTCGACCAGGTCGATGACGCCCTTCAGCAGGTTTTCTGCGCCGATCGGCAGTTGGATCGGCACAGCCTTGGCGCCCAGACGGTCGCGGATCGATTCGACCGAAGCGTTAAAGTCGGCGCCGATCTTGTCCATCTTGTTGACGAAGACGATGCGCGGAACCTTGTACTTGTCGGCCTGGCGCCAGACGGTTTCCGTCTGCGGCTCAACACCGGCGTTGCCGTCCAGCACCGTCACGGCGCCGTCGAGCACGCGCAGCGAACGCTCGACTTCAATGGTGAAGTCCACGTGTCCGGGGGTGTCGATGATGTTGAGGCGCTTGCCTTTCCAGAAGGCGGTCGTCGCGGCCGACGTGATGGTGATGCCGCGTTCTTGTTCCTGGTCCATCCAGTCCATGGTGGACGCGCCATCGTGCGTCTCGCCCATTTTGTGGTTACGGCCGGTGTAGAACAGGATCCGCTCAGTCGTCGTCGTCTTGCCCGCGTCGATGTGGGCCATGATGCCGAAGTTGCGGTAGTCTTCGATTTTATGCGTGCGGGGCATAGGAGCGTCCCTTGAGGGCTTAGGACGCCCTGGAGCGCCCTCGGAAATGTCGGATAAGACGGCGCGGGCGATTTAGCTCAAACCGCCCGCGCCGGATAGTCTTAGATAGGAACCGTCCCATACCTTCGAAAGAGGGACGGTTTTAAGACACTTACCAGCGGTAGTGGCTGAACGCGCGGTTGGCTTCGGCCATCTTGTGGGTGTCTTCGCGCTTCTTGACCGCGGTGCCGCGGTTGTTCGAGGCGTCCAGCAGCTCAGCAGCCAGCTTTTCCGTCATGGTATTTTCACCACGCTTGCGCGCAGCGTTCACCAGCCAACGGATGGCCAGGGCACGACGACGGTCCGGACGGACTTCGACAGGCACCTGGTAGGTGGCGCCGCCGACGCGACGCGAACGGACTTCGACCGAAGGCGCGACGTTGTCGAGGGCGGTGTGGAAGGTTTCGACCGCAGTGTGGTCTTTCTTCTTCTCAGCCAGAATGTCGAAGGCGCCGTAAACGATGTTTTCGGCGACGGCCTTCTTACCTTCGTACATGACGTAGTTCATGAACTTGGTGACGATCAGGTCCCCGAACTTGGGATCCGGCAGAACTTCACGCTTCTGGGCGCGGTGACGACGCGACATGGAGTATTCCTTGCAGTGCCCGACCTAGGCCGGGAAGATCTCGAAAGGCCTCCGGGCCCGATGGCCCAGAGGCGAATGATTGCCGCGAATGGCTTACTTCGGACGCTTGGCGCCGTAGTGCGAACGGCGCTGCTTGCGGTCCTTGACGCCTTGCGTGTCGAGCACGCCGCGCAGGATGTGGTAGCGAACGCCGGGCAAGTCCTTCACGCGGCCGCCGCGGATCAGAACAACCGAGTGTTCTTGCAGGTTGTGGCCTTCGCCGGGGATGTAGCAAACGGCTTCGTAGCCGTTCTTGGCCAGACGAACCTTGGCGACCTTACGCAGAGCCGAGTTCGGCTTCTTCGGGGTCGTGGTGTAAACGCGGGTGCAGACGCCGCGACGCTGGGGCGAACCCTCCAGAGCCGGAACCTTGTTACGGACGGGCTTGGGCTTGCGCGGCTTGCGGATCAGTTGGTTGATCGTAGGCATTGAGACAGGTCTCGACTTCTATTGGGGGGCGTGTGTCTTTCGACCGAAGCGCCCCGCGCCTTCTTGTGAACGAGGGACCATTCCCCCGCCCGGGTGTCATCGAGACTGATGTCGTAACGACAAACAGAAAAACCGGAACGCGCGCTTTGGGCGTTCCGGCGGCGCACAGGCCGTCCGTTCAATTGTCACGATCTCAGCAACCAGCGAACCGGCCACGCCTCGAAAGTGCGCGGCTTCTACGCCTGAAGGGGCAAAAGGTCAATATGCGTCGACCGCCCTGGAACCGGGCCCACTTGCGCAAGGAATGACGGCACGACCGACCCAGAACGCGCTCGCCCGCCACTGCCCGAATCGCCTCATGCGGCAGCGACCACAGCCCTCGCGTGAATAAGTCCCAGACTCGCCTGAATCCAGCCATGCTTGCAGCCCAGCCTGATCGAACGGGAGGATGAATGGCTGGGCGGGACAGCGGCATTTCGGGTCTGAACTGGCGCACGACGGCGATCGTAGGCCTGTCGGCGGGCTTCAATGGCGTATTGATCGCCGCCCTGTCGTTCACTGATGCTGCAAGACCGCCCCAGAGAGGCGGCCCAATGCCGACGATCTTTGTCGAGATCGAACCACGCCCGCTGCTTGCCTATGAACGCACCCCGACGCTCGAGCGCGCAACAGCCAACGCCCCGGCGCGGAACGGGCCCGCTGATGCGCCCAGCCCACCGGCCACCACAAGCGCAAGCGCGAGCGCCCCCAGCCCCCCTGCTCCCGCTTCGTCAGATATAGAAGACCGATGGCGCGTGGCGCCACGCGCGGACACTCCTTCCTTACGCATCCTCTCGTGCGACGCCCCTCAACACCTGTCGCCCGAGTTTCGTCGGCAATGCGATGACCGCCGTCTGCGGCTGGCGTCCGACGCGCGCTCCATCACCGGCACAGGCGAAGCAGAACGTGATGCCGCTTTCGCCCGACAAGGCGCCCGGCGCCTGGCCGCGTGGGAGGCCCAGCGCGCCGATCCTTCACGCGTAGCAGCGACCTGCGAAAGCCCCAGTCCCGTCGCCGGTTGCGCCGACGTTAATATTCAGGTCGAGTTGTTCTCCAGTCGGGATGGCTTCCTGCCCAATCTCAGAAAGCGTCGTGAGTGAGCGTGTCGACCTATCCTGCACCATCAAGAATGGACTGGCGCAAGATCGGCCTGGGCACGGCTTCAGTGGGCATCAACCTGGCCCTGCTCGCCGCCCTGTCCTTCACCACACTGGGCATCAAGGGCCGTGCGCCGGTTGTCGAACCGCCCCTCATCTATCTCGATATCGAGCCTCGCCCCCTGCTGCCTGACGAGCGCCCGCGCCCGGCCGTCAGCGCGCCGGTGCAGGCGCAGACCCCACGATCTGAAACCCCAAGCCGCGCTCTGGTTCACGGCCCTACGACGTCCACGCCGACGACAACGCCGCAGGACCGTCCCTCCCCCATCAATCCGCGTATCGCCGCACCTGCGCCGCAAAGCGTTCCCGCGCCCGACAACCAATGGACGGTCAGCTCCGACCGCACGACCGCCATGGGCCGTGCGCTGCGCCAGGGCCTGTCAGGCTGCACAAATCCCCAGATGCTCAGTCGAGAAGAACGTCAACAGTGCGAGGACAGGCGGGCCCAGATCGGGCGGAACGCCGCCCCCATCACCGGCACCGGCAATCCAGCCCGCGACGCCGCCTTTGCTCGTGAAGGCGCGCGCAGACTGGCCCAGTGGGAGGCGGACCGCCGTCCCCTGTCCGGCGGCGTCGGCATCGTCGGCCCGGCGGACTGTGTGGGCTCGAACTTCGGCACGGGCTGCGCGGGCGCGCAACTGGACCCCAGCCTGGCCCCGGACTCTTCCACCAACGTCCAGACCCGCCGCGACGGTCACCGTGCGGGCGGCGTGCCGATCACCCCCGGCGCGCCCGCCCCTCGGGAACGCTGGAAGGACTGAACTCTCAGTGATCCTGGCAGTAGATGTCGTGCATGGCCTCGCCAAGATGAACGACGTAGTTAGAGACTTCGACCAGCATCCAGATTGACAGGACCGCCACAACTACGCCCCACACGGCCGCATCTGACTTGTTTTTAGCGTTCATGACACCCTCAAGCTGACGCAATCTCAAGTTGGCCTCACTTTAACAAGCAGTCAACCACCAAGAAAAAGGGCGGCGCTGTCACCAGCGCCGCCCTCTTCATGTCGTCACTTCCGTAACCGCAGATCAGCCTTCGCTGCTCTCCAGCTCCAGTTGCAGATCGGCCGGCAGCGGCTCGATCGCGTCTTCGCGGGCCTGGGTCAGTTCCGCATCACGCTCGTTGGCGATCTTCTGCAGGCTGCGCAGATAGGCGCCCGTACCGGCCGGGATCAGGCGGCCGACGATGACGTTTTCCTTCAGGCCTTCCAGCATGTCCTTCTTGCCGTGGACCGAGGCGTCGGTGAGGACGCGGGTGGTCTCCTGGAAGGACGCCGCCGAGATGAAGCTGCGGGTCTGCAGCGACGCCTTGGTGATGCCCAGCAGGACGGGCTGGGTGGTGGCCAGACGGCCGCCGCGCTTCTCGACCTTGGCGTTCTCGAGCACGGCTTCAGCCACTTCGACGGTGTCGCCGCGGATCAGGGTGGTTTCACCCGAATCCAGCACTTCAACCTTCTGCAGCATCTGACGCACGATGACTTCGATGTGCTTGTCGTTGATCGGCACGCCCTGCAGTCGATAGACCTCCTGCACTTCGTTCACCAGATACTCGGCCAGCGCCTCGACGCCCTGAATACGCAGCAGATCGTGCGGATCGGGGTTGCCGTCGATGATGTAGTCGCCCTTCTGGATCAGATCGCCGTCGTGGACGGAGATGTGCTTGCCCTTCGGGATCAGGAACTCGACCGGTTCGCCCTGCACGCCGTCGGCGTTGACTTCCGGCGTGATCTTGATGCGGCGCTTGTTCTTGTAGTCGCGGCCGAACTCAACACGACCATCCATTTCGGCGATGACCGCGCAGTCCTTCGGACGACGGGCTTCGAACAGTTCGGCGACGCGCGGCAGACCGCCGGTGATGTCGCGGGTCTTGGCGCCTTCGGTCGGAACGCGGGCGATGATCTCACCCGGCTTGACCTCGTCGCCGTTCGACACGGACAGAACCGCGCCCACCGGCAGCAGGTAGCGGGCGTCGGAGCCCGACGACAGCTTGGCGTAGGCGTCGCCCAGGGTGACGCCCATGGCCGGACGCAGGTCCGAACCACGCGGGCTGGCGCGCCAGTCGGAAACCACGCGCTGGGCGATGCCCGTCGCTTCGTCGGTCTCTTCCTTGACGGACAGGCCTTCCACCAGGTCCTCGAAGCGGACGACGCCGCCCACCTCGGTCAGGATCGGGGTGGTGTAGGGGTCCCACTCGGCCAGACGTTGGCCGCGCTTCACTTCGCCGCCGTCCTTGACGCGGATGCGAGCGCCGTAAGGCGCCTTGTGCGTCTCGCGGTCCTTGCCGTCGACAACAACCGTCACGGTGACGTTGCGGCTCATGGCCACCAGATCCCCGTGGGCCGCGACGACGGTCGGACCGGCGATGCGGGCGACACCGGCGTTGGTCGCCTCCATGAAGGAGGTTTCCGCAACCTGGGCCGTGCCGCCGATGTGGAAGGTCCGCATCGTCAGCTGGGTGCCCGGTTCGCCGATCGACTGGGCGGCGATGACGCCGACCGCTTCGCCGATGTTGACGTTGGTGCCGCGCGCCAGGTCACGGCCGTAGCAGTGGGCGCAGATGCCGGCGTCGGCTTCACAGGTCAGGGCCGAACGGACCTTGACCGACTGAACGCCAGCGGCGTCGACGGCCTCGACCACTTCTTCCACCAGATAGGTGTCAGCAGGGAACAGGACCGTATCGGTGCCCGGCTCCTTGATGTCCTCGGCCGCATAGCGACCCAGGATGCGCTGACCCAGCGAGACCAGAACGTCGCCGCCCTCCATCACCGCGCGCAGGGTGATGCCGCGCGTCGAGCCGCAGTCCTGTTCGGTGACGATGCTGTCCTGCGCCACATCCACCAGACGGCGGGTCAGGTAACCCGAGTTGGCGGTCTTCAGCGCGGTGTCGGCCAGACCCTTACGGGCGCCGTGGGTGGAGTTGAAGTATTCAAGGACGGTCAGGCCTTCCTTGAAGTTCGAGGTGATCGGCGTCTCGATGATCTCGCCGGAAGGCTTGGCCATCAGGCCGCGCATGCCGCCCAGCTGCTTCATCTGCGCCTGCGAACCACGGGCGCCGGAGTTGGCCATCATGAAGACCGAGTTGATGTCGGGGTTTTCACCCTCGATCAGAACGCGCGGTTGCGCGATCTCGGCCATCATGGCGTCAGCGATCCGGTCCGTAGCCTTGGCCCAGGCGTCAACCACCTTGTTGTACTTCTCGCCGCGCGTGATCAGGCCGTCGGCGTACTGTTGTTCGTACTCCTCGACCTGGGTGCGGGTTTCAGCAACCAGTTCAACTTTCTTGGCCGGAATGACGATGTCGTCCTTGCCGAAGGAGATGCCAGCCTTGGCGGCTTCACGGAAGCCCAGGCCCATCATCTGGTCGGCGAAGATCACCGTCGCCTTCTGACCGCAGTGGCGATAGACCACGTCGATCAGGTTGCCGATTTCCTTCTTGGTCAGGTTCTTCTCAAGCAGGCGGTAGCCGACGTTCGGGTTGCGCGGCAGCAGGGCGCCCAGCTTCATGCGGCCCGGCGTTGTGTCGATGACCTTGGTCACCTCATTGCCTTCGGCGTCCTGTTCCGTCCAGCGCGCCTTGATGCGCGTGTGCAGGGTGACAACCTTGGCGTCCAGCGCCGCGTCGATCTCGCCGATGTTGGCGAACAGCTTGCCTTCGCCCGGCTCGCCGTCCTTGACCAGCGACAGGTAGTACAGACCCAGGACGATGTCCTGCGACGGCACGATGATCGGCTTGCCGTTGGCGGGCGACAGGATGTTGTTCGTCGACATCATCAGGACGCGCGCTTCCAGTTGCGCCTCCAGCGACAGCGGCACGTGGACAGCCATCTGGTCGCCGTCAAAGTCCGCGTTGAACGCCGTACAGACCAGCGGGTGCAGGCGGATGGCCTTGCCCTCGATCAGCTTGGGTTCAAACGCCTGGATGCCCAGACGGTGAAGCGTCGGCGCGCGGTTCAGCAGAACCGGGTGCTCGCGGATGACCTCGTCCAGGATGTCCCAGACCTGCGGCTGCTCGCGCTCGACCATGCGCTTGGATTGCTTGACGGTGCCCGACAGGCCCTTGGCGTCCAGACGCGCGTAGATGAACGGCTTGAACAGCTCCAGCGCCATCTTCTTGGGCAGGCCGCACTCGTGCAGCTTCAGTTCCGGTCCCACGGTGATGACCGAACGACCCGAATAGTCGACGCGCTTGCCCAGCAGGTTCTGACGGAAGCGACCTTGCTTGCCCTTCAGCATGTCGGCCAGCGACTTCAGCGGACGCTTGTTCGCGCCGGTGATGACGCGACCGCGACGGCCGTTGTCGAACAGGGCGTCGACGGATTCCTGCAGCATCCGCTTTTCGTTGCGGATGATGATGTCCGGCGCGCGGAGCTCCATCAGTCGCTTCAGGCGGTTGTTGCGGTTGATGACGCGGCGATACAGGTCGTTCAGGTCGGAGGTCGCGAAACGGCCGCCGTCCAGGGGCACCAGCGGACGCAGTTCCGGCGGGATGACCGGCACGATGGTCAGGATCATCCACTCGGGCTTGTTGCCGGACTCGAGGAAGGCCTCGATCAGCTTCAGGCGCTTGGAGGCCTTCTTGGCCTTCATTTCCGAGGGGTTGTCGGCCAGTTCGCCGCGGTGCTTTTCGGCCTCGGCGTGCAGGTCGATGCCCATCAGCAGGTTGCGGACGGCCTCAGCGCCGATCTCGGCCGTGAAGCCGTCGTCGCCGAACTCTTCCTGATAGCGATAGAACTCGTCTTCCGTCAGCAGTTGGTTCTGCTTCAGCGGGGTCAGGCCCGGCTCGGTGACGATGTAGTTTTCGAAGTACAGGACGCGTTCCACGTCCTTCAGCGCCATGTCCAGCATCAACGAGATGCGGCTCGGCAGCGACTTCAGGAACCAGATGTGGGCGACCGGGGCGGCCAGGTCGATGTGACCCATGCGCTCACGGCGAACGCGCGCCAGCGTAACTTCAACGCCGCACTTCTCGCAGATTATGCCCTTGTACTTCATGCGCTTGTACTTGCCGCACAGGCATTCGTAGTCCTTGGTCGGGCCAAAGATACGGGCGCAGAACAGGCCGTCACGCTCGGGCTTGAACGTGCGGTAGTTGATGGTTTCCGGCTTCTTGATCTCACCGAACGACCACGACCGGATCTTCTCGGGCGAGGCCAGAGCGATCTTGATCTGGTCGAAGGTCGGCGCGACCGGGACCGGGTTGAAGATGTTCAGGACTTCCTGGTTCATCTTTATTCCTTCTGCGGGGAAGACCCGCGAAAATTATTCAGAACGGAGAGGCAGGCGGCGGAACCGCCCTCCCCCGCCTTGGCGGGAGAGAGCTTTGATCCGGCTCAGCTGTTCTCCAGCTCCACGTTCAGACCCAGCGAACGCATTTCCTTGATGAGCACGTTGAAGCTCTCGGGAATGCCGGCTTCGAAGCTATCGTCGCCACGGACGATGGCCTCGTAAACCTTGGTCCGGCCGGCGACGTCGTCTGACTTCACCGTCAGCATTTCCTGCAGGGTGTAGGCGGCGCCGTAAGCTTCCAGAGCCCAGACCTCCATTTCCCCGAAGCGCTGACCGCCGAACTGCGCCTTACCGCCCAGCGGCTGCTGGGTGACGAGCGAGTACGGGCCAATGGAGCGGGCGTGGATCTTGTCGTCGACCAGGTGGTGCAGCTTCAGCATGTAGATGTAGCCGACCGTGACCGGACGCTTGAACTGCTCGCCGGTCTGGCCGTCGTACAGGATCGACTGGGCCGACTTGTTCAGACCAGCTTCTTCCAGCAGGCGTTCGATGTCGCCGATGTGCGCACCGTCGAAGACCGGGGTCGCGAAGGGCACGCCCTTGGACAGGTTGCGAGCCAGCTCGACCAGTTCTTCCTCATCCTGCGGCAGAGGGGTGTCCTCGCCGTAGATATGCGTCAGGCGGTCGATCAGGGCCTGCTTCTGACCACCCTGCTGCCAGGCTTCCAGCAGACCGGAGATCTGCTTGCCCAGGCCAGCGGCGGCCCAACCCAGGTGGGTTTCGAAGATCTGGCCGATGTTCATGCGCGAAGGCACGCCCAGCGGGTTCAGAACGACGTCGACGTGGGTGCCGTCTTCCAGGTGCGGCATGTCCTCGATCGGCAGGATCTTGGAGATGACGCCCTTGTTTCCGTGACGGCCGGCCATCTTGTCGCCCGGCTGCAGCTTGCGCTTCACGGCCACGAAGACCTTGACCATCTTCATGACGCCAGGCGGCAGCTCGTCACCGCGTTGCAGCTTCTCGACCTTGTCTTCGAAACGACGGTCCAGTTGCTTGCGGGCGTCTTCGAACTGACGCTTCATGGCTTCCAGTTCGCCCTGGGTCTTCTCGTCGTCCAGAGCGATCTGCCACCACAGGCCGCGGCTGACTTCGGCCAGCTTCTCGTCGGTCAGTTCGCCACGGCCGATGCCCTTCGGACCCGACACGGCGTTCTTGCCGATGATCAGCGGCTTCAGGCGGCCATAGACGTTGCGCTCAAGGATCTTGAGCTCGTCGTCGCGGTCCTTGCCGAGACGTTCGATTTCAGCGCGTTCGATAGCCAGGGCGCGTTCGTCCTTGTCCACGCCGTGACGGTTGAAGACGCGAACGTCAACGATCGTGCCGGCGACGCCGGGCGGCAGGCGCAGCGAGGTGTCACGGACGTCCGAAGCCTTCTCGCCGAAGATGGCGCGCAGCAGCTTCTCTTCCGGGGTCATCGGGCTTTCGCCCTTCGGCGTCACCTTGCCGACCAGAATGTCGCCCGGCTGGACTTCGGCGCCGATGGCCACGATGCCCGCTTCGTCGAGGTTGCGCAGGGCTTCCTCGCCGACGTTGGGGATGTCGCGGGTGATTTCTTCCGGGCCCAACTTCGTATCACGCGCCATCACTTCGAATTCCTCGAGGTGGATGGAGGTGAAGACGTCGTCGCGCACGATGCGCTCGGAGATCAGGATGGAGTCTTCGAAGTTGTAGCCGTTCCAGGGCATGAAGGCGACCAGGGCGTTGCGGCCCAGCGCCAGCTCGCCCAGGTCCGTCGAAGGACCGTCAGCAATGACGTCGCCGAACTTCACCTGGTCGCCCACGCGCACGATCGGGCGCTGGTTGATGCAGGTCGACTGGTTGGAGCGTTGGAACTTCGACAGGCGGTAGATGTCGACGCCCGAACGGGCGGCGTCCACGTCGCCCGTGGCGCGCACGACGATGCGCGTGCCGTCGATCTGTTCGACGACGCCGTCACGACGGGCGACCACGACAGCGCCGGAGTCCACGGCCACGACCGCTTCCATGCCGGTGCCGACCAGCGGCGCGTCCGACTGCACCAGAGGCACGGCCTGACGTTGCATGTTCGCGCCCATCAGTGCGCGGTTGGCGTCATCGTTTTCCAGGAACGGGATCAGGGCCGCAGCGACCGAAACAACCTGCTTCGGCGACACGTCCATCATGTCCACGGCGTCCTTGTTCAGGAGCTGGGATTCACCGTTGATCCGGCCGGGGACCAGTTCTTCGACGATCTGGCCGTTCTTCAGTTCGATGTTGGCCTGAGCGATCGTGTACTTCGACTCTTCCATGGCCGAGATGTAGACCACCTCGTTCTGAGCCTGGCCGTCCTTCACGCGACGATACGGGCTCTCGATGAAGCCGTACTTGTTGACGCGCGCGTGGGTGGCCAGCGAGTTGATCAGGCCGATGTTCGGGCCTTCCGGCGTTTCAATCGGGCAGATGCGGCCGTAGTGGGTCGGGTGAACGTCGCGGACTTCGAAGCCAGCGCGCTCACGCGTCAGACCGCCCGGGCCAAGCGCCGAAAGACGACGCTTGTGGGTGATTTCCGACAGCGGATTCGTCTGGTCCATGAACTGCGACAGCTGCGACGAACCGAAGAACTCGCGAACTGCAGCAGCAGCCGGCTTGGCGTTGATCAGGTCGTGCGGCATGACCGTGTCGATATCGACCGAGGACATGCGCTCCTTGATGGCGCGCTCCATGCGCAGCAGACCGACGCGGTACTGGTTTTCCAGCAGCTCGCCGACCGAACGGACGCGACGGTTGCCCAGGTTGTCGATGTCGTCGATCTCGCCGCGGCCGTCCTTCAGGCCGACCAGAATCTGCAGCACCTTCAGCACGTCGTCCTTGCGCAGGACGCGGATCTCGTCCGAAACCTCAGGGGTTTCCAGACGCATGTTCATCTTGACCCGACCGACGGCCGACAGGTCGTAGCGTTCGCTGTCGAAGAACAGCGAGTTGAACATGGCCTCGGCGGCTTCCGGGGTGGGCGGCTCGCCCGGACGCATCACGCGATAGACGTCGAACAGGGCGTCTTCACGGTTGTCGTTCTTGTCCACGCGCAGGGTGTTGCGCATGTAGGCGCCGACCGTGACGTGGTCGATGTCCAGCACTTCGATGGTGGTGAAGCCGTTTTGCTCCAGCACTTCGATGGTCGGAACGTCCAGTTCGTCGCCGGCCTCGGCGTAGATTTCGCCGGTTTCGTAGTTGACGGCGTCGTTGGCCAGATACTTGGTGACCAGGGCGTCGGCGGCCAGCGACAGCGAGGTGGTGGTTTCACCCAGCTTCTTGGCGGCGCGTGCGCTGATCTTCTGACCGGCCTGGGCGATCACTTCGCCGGTGTCGGCGTCGACCAGATCGAACTCCGGCTTCACACCGCGCCAGCGCTCGGCCTTGTACGGCGTGACCCAGCCCTCGCCGCGCTTCTCGTAAGGCACGGTCTCATAGAAGGTCTTCAGGATTTCTTCGCCGTCCATGCCCAGACCCATCAGGAAGGTCGTGGCGGGCAGCTTGCGGCGGCGATCGATGCGGACATAGACCACATCCTTGGCGTCGAACTCGAAGTCGAGCCACGAACCGCGGTACGGGATCACGCGAGCGGCGAACAGCAGCTTGCCCGAGGAGTGGGTCTTGCCCTTGTCGTGGTCGAAGAAGACGCCCGGCGAA
The DNA here is from genome assembly GCF_019395145.1 of Brevundimonas nasdae. Classification (NCBI taxonomy): domain Bacteria; kingdom Pseudomonadati; phylum Pseudomonadota; class Alphaproteobacteria; order Caulobacterales; family Caulobacteraceae; genus Brevundimonas; species Brevundimonas nasdae. The sequence goes on along the minus strand of NZ_CP080034.1, from coordinate 557,513 downwards.
CGGTGCATCTGCGAGACGATCACGCGCTCGGTGCCGTTGACGATGAAGGTGCCCTTGTCCGTCATGAGCGGGATGTCGCCCATGTAGACGTCCTGCTCCTTGATGTCCTTGACCGAACGGGCTCCCGTTTCCTCGTCGGTTTCGAACACGATCAGGCGCAGCTTGACCTTCAGCGGCGCGGCATAGGTCATGTCGCGCTGGATGCACTCTTCAACGTCGTACTTGGGATCTTCGAACTCGTACGAGACGTATTCCAGGATCGCGCGTTCGTTGAAGTCCTTGATCGGGAACACCGACTTGAAGACCGCTTCGATGCCCTGCTCCTTGCGCTGGCCCGGACGGACCTCGCGTTGCAGGAACTGTTCGTAGGAGGCGCGCTGAACCTCGATCAGGTTCGGCATCTGCACCGCTTCGGGAATACGCCCGAAGGATTTGCGGATGCGCTTCTTGCCGGTGAACGAGGTGGCGGAAGCGATCTGACCGTTGATGGCGAGATCGTGGGAGGCGTCGGTCATTCAGTGTTTCCCATGCGCACGGTCCGGGAAAACCATGCGTGAAATGCAGCAGCCACGGCACGCGTTTCCACGTCCGCAGCCAGTTTTTTCGGCGTCCACCCTCGGCCCGCTGCCGGGCCAGGACGCCTGAAATGTACCGGCTCCCTGGGAAGGAGCCGCGCCTTCGCTCCGGTCGGAGGGCGACGGACCGGGCCTCGGCGCTGAACGCGCAGACTCAATTGGAGTGTTGCGGGAAGGCGCACATATACGCGCTTCTTCGGCAAAATAAAGACCCTCGCAGAAGTCAAATTCGAACTTGGCGCCTATCCCCAATTTCTTTTGTCAGTTTCTTTGGCCGGAACGTCAGGTTTTCTCGCTTGCTCCAGGCCCGGCGTATCGCGTCCCTAGACAGATGCGCCCACTCCTCGCCTCGCTCGCCGCCCTGTCCGTCCTCGCCGTCGCCGCCTGCGGCCAGCAGGGCAAGCCCGTCGATCCCGCCGCCGCCCACGCGGGCGCAGAGGCGCACAAGATCGACTGGCGCGAGGGCGATGTCGAAGACGCCTTCGCCGAGGCGGCCGAAGCGAACAAGCCGGTGCTGCTGTACTGGGGCGCGGTCTGGTGCCCGCCCTGCAACCAGTTGAAGGCGGGCCTGTTCCAGGATCCCGAGTTTGTCGCCCGCACGCGCGACTTCGTTCCCGTATATCTGGACGGCGATTCCAAGGGCGCCCAGGCCTGGGGCCAGAGGTTCGGCATCAAGGGCTATCCGACCCTGATCGTCCTGCGCCCCGATCGGACCGAGATCACCCGTCTGTCGGGCGGCGGCGATCCTGAAAAGGTCGAGGCTGTGCTGAAGGCCGCCCAGCGCGGCGGTCCGAACGCCAGCGAACTGCTGCAACGCGCTCTGGCCGATCCCGCCCGCCTGTCCGCCGACGACTGGCCCCTGCTGTCCGAATACGGCTGGGCGGTGGATGCGGGCCGTTTGGTCAAGCCGGATGAGGCGGCGGGCGTGCTGGAGCGGTTGGCCAAGGCTGCCCCCACGCCGACCCTGCAACACCGTTTCGCGCTGGCCGCCCTGACGCGCCGCCCTGACGACGCCCCTGCCCTGCCCGCCGCCCGTCAGGCCGAGGTCCGCGCCCTGCTGGACGCCGTCTTGTCCAGTCCCGCCGAGGTCCGCGCCAATCGCGACGCCCTGATCTACAGCGGCGCCGACGTCATCAAGGCCGCAACTCCCGCCGGACCGGAACGCGCCCGCCTGTCCGCCGCCCTGATCCAGGCGCTGGACCGCGTTTATGACGACGCCACTCTGGGAACCCAGGACCGGCTCTCGACCACCTATGCCGACATCGCCGTCTTCCGCGCCCAGGCAGGCAAGGACGCCGCCGTTCCCACTGCTCTGCGCGACAAGGTGCGCCAGCGCGCGGCCTGGGCCGACCAGTCCGCCAAGACCGCCTATGAGCGTCAGTCCACCATCAGCACCGCCGCCAACCTGCTGTCCGAAGCAGGCGACAAGCCGGGCGCCGAGGCCCTGCTGACCGCCGAACTGCAGAAGTCCAAGACCCCCTATTATTATATGCCCGAACTGGCGGATCTCGCCGAGGCGCGCGGGGACAAGGCCGCCGCCGTCGACTGGCTGCGCAAGGGTTATGAGACCGCAGAAGGCCCCGCCACCCGCGCCCAGTGGGGCGTCCTCTATGTCGATGGCCTGATCCGCCTGACCCCGCGCGACAAGACCGCCATCGAGACCGCCGCCGGTCAGGTCATCGGCGAACTGTCCGGCCAGCCCGACAGCTATCACCAGCGCACGCGCCAGCGGTTCGACACCCTGGGCAAGAGCCTGACCGACTGGAGCCGCGCCAACAACGGCGCCACCGTGCTGGAGCGCCTGCGCGGACGCATCGCCGAAGCCTGCGTCGCCCAGACAGACGCCGACGCCCGCGCCGCCTGCCAGTCCTGGCTCAAGCCCGCCTGACCTGACGGCGCCGCATTGACAGTCCCGCCCTTGGCGTCCTCCATGAGCGCCAAGGGAGACGCCTTCGCATGAACACACGCCGGCTTGGCCTGATCGCCGTTTCAACCGTGGCTCTGTCGGCCTGCAAGGCGGTCAATGTGCCCGAAGACGCCTTCTTCTATCCCGACACTCGGATGCAGGCGGAGAGGATCGTCCTGCCGCCAGACGCGCCGATGCGTTTCCAGGCCGACACCTTCACCATTCCCTATGCGGGCGGAACCATCGGTGCGACACGGGTGCGCACCGGGCGGACCGACACGCCCCTGATCCTGTTCTGCGGCGGCAACATGTTCCGGCGCAGCGCCGCCGCAGGCCTGACCGCCGCCAAGCTGACGCCCTTCGGCGACGTGCTGATGTTCGACTATCCCGGCTCTGGCGAAACGCCGGGTCCGGCCGAATATGAAGCCTTTATCGCCACCGCCACGGCGGTCGCCGATGTCGCCCGCGCCCAGGCCGACGCCGAAGGCCGCAAACTGATCGCCTGGGGCCATTCGCTGGGCGGTATCGTCTGCCCCCAGATCGTCCAGCACGTCCGCGCCGACGCCGTGGTGCTGGAGACCACGACCCCCAACGCCCGCGCCGTTGTCGAAAACGCAGCGGGTTGGGCCCGTCCGTTCGTCCGCATCAACCTGGCCCCCAATCTGGCCGCCGTAGATGTGCCCATTGCGTTAAAGGGTTACGCCGGTCCGGTCGTGGTGCTGGAGGCCAGCCACGACGCCACCCTGCCCCCCGCGCTCAGCCAGAAGCTTGTCCGCGATCTCAGGGCCGAGGGCGTCACCGTCGATCGCCTGGTCTTCCCGGACGCCGGACACGGCGATGTCGGCGCCCAGCCAGACTTCCTGTCCCGTGTGGCCGCAGCCCTCGCCGCTCACTGACTGGACGCGCATCACTCTCAGCCCTAGCGTCACCGCCATGAATCGCATCGCCCTGCCCCTGATCGCCGCCGTCGCCCTTTCCGGCGCCCTGTCCGCCTGCGCGACCAAGCGTGAGCCGGTCACCTATGCCGAGACGGCCGCCGCCGCCGCGCGCGCCGCTGCTCAGGTCGAAGGTCAGGCGTCGCTATCGCCGCAGGAGGTCTGGGATACGGGCAATCTCGCCTATCTGGACTGGAACGGCGCCCGTCGCGGCTGGACCACGACCGAGAGCGGCCTGCAGTACCGTCGCGTCGGCAAGGCGCACCCGAACGCCGCCCAGCCCACCGCGACCGACACGGTCAAGGTCCACTATCGCGGGACCTTCATCGACGGACGCGAGTTCGACAGCTCCTACTCCCGCAACGAACCGGCCGAGTTCCCGCTGAACCGCGTCATCAAGGGCTGGACCGAGGGCGTGGCCCTGATGCACGTCGGCGAAATCTATGAGTTCGTGATCCCCGCCTCGCTAGGCTACGGCTCGCGCTGGGTGGGCGACGGCGAGCTTCCGCCCAACTCCACCCTGCGTTTCAGCGTCGAACTGCTGGAAGTGAAGCCCGCGTCCTGACGGACTTGACGACGGCGCCCCTGCGGCAGAGGGTCGCACCTTCCCCTGAGTATTCGTAGAGCGTGAAATGAAGATCATCCGTCCCGCCGCCATGCGCGCCGCCGGTTTCGCCCTTCTGCTGGCGACAACCGCTCCCGCCGCCTTCGCCTCTGCGGCCATGGCTCAGGACGCATCGACCTATCCGCCAGCCCTGCCCGCGCCCCAGCCCGCCATCCCGGCGGTGCGCGATGTCGCCTATCCCGGCGTCATCAAGCTGGACGTGGACGCCACCAATCTGAACCAGCGCATCTTCTCGGTGACCGAGACGATCCCCGTCGCCAACGCCGGTCCCCTGACCCTATTCTTCCCGGAATGGCTGCCGGGCAATCACGGTCCCGTCGGCCCGGTCGCCCAGTTGGCGGGCATCGAGATCACCGCCAACGGTCAACGCGTGGAATGGGTGCGCGACACGCTTCACCCCCTCGCCTACCACCTGAACGTCCCGGCGGGCGCGTCCGAGATCGTCGTGAAGATGCAGCACCTGTCGCCGACGACCGGCAATCAGGGCCGCATCACCATGACGCAGGAAATGCTGAACGTGCAGTGGGAGAAGATGCTGCTCTATCCCGCAGGCCACTGGTCGCGGAACATCACGCTCCAGCCCACGGTCAAGCTGCCGACCGGCTGGCGATTCGGCACGGCGCTGGAGCCGCTGGAGAAGAACGGCGACGTCCAGAGCTTCAAGCCCGTCAATCTGGAAGTCCTGATCGACAGCCCGATCTTCGCCGGCGCCCACTATCGCCAGATCGACCTTGATCCCGGCGGTCGCTCGCCCGTCCGCGCCAACTTCGTCGCCGACGATCCCGCCAGCCTGGCCGCCACCGACGAGCAGATCCAGATTCTGCGCAATCTGGTGGTTCAGATGGACCGCCTGTATGGCGCGCGCCACTTCGATCACTACGACTTCCTTATCGCCATGACCGACAAGCTGGGCGGCATCGGGCTTGAGCATCACCGCAGTTCCGAGAACTCGGTCGATCCCGCCTTCTTCACCGGCTGGGCCACCCACCTGGGCGATCGCGACCTGCTCAGCCACGAGATGAACCACTCGTGGGACGGCAAATGGCGCCGCCCCGCCGACCAGTACGTCCCCAACTTCAACAGCCCGCTGCAGAACAGCCTGCTGTGGGTCTATGAGGGTCAGACGCAGTATTATGGTCAGGTCGTCGCCGCCCGTTCGGGCCTCTTGACCAAGCAGCAGGCGATGGACTCCCTCGCCATCACCGCCGCCACCTTCGACAACCGCGTCGGTCGTGAATGGCGCGCCATGCAGGACACGACCAACGACCCGATCATCAGCCAGCGCCAGCCCAAGGGCTGGCTGTCATGGCAGCGGGACGAGGACTATTATTCGGAAGGCCAGCTGATCTGGCTGGATGTCGACACCACGATCCGGGAAAAGACCAACGGCCGCAAATCCCTGGATGACTTCGCCAAGGCCTTCTACGGGGTCGAGGACGGCAGCTATGATCCCAAGCCCTATACGTTCGAGGATGTCGTCGCGGCCCTGAACGGCGTTGTCGCCAACGACTGGGCGACCTTCCTGCGCACGCGCCTGGACGGCCACGGCCCCGGTGCACCTCTGGACGGCCTGGTGCGCGGCGGCTGGCGGCTGACCTATGCGGACACGCCGACCGACTATCAGAAGACCCTGTACGCCGAGCTGAAGCGCAACGACTACACCTACTCGCTGGGCATCCAGACGACCGGCACCAATGTCATTCACGCGCTTCAATGGGATAGCCCCGCCTTCAAGGCTGGCCTGGCCGTCGGCATGGAGATCGTCGCCGTCAATGGCGAGGCCGCCAATATGGATCGCATCAACGCCGCCATCACCGCCGCGAAAGACCCGGCCAAGACGGTGGACCTGATCGTCAAGGACGGCGACCGCTATCGCACCGTCAGCTTCGACTACCACGACGGCCTGCGCTACCCACGGCTGGAGCGCATCCCCGGGACGCCCGACCGTCTAGGCGACATCCTGACGCCGCGCACGCGATAGGTCCAATGGCCACAGACTGGCCTCACGGCTCGTCATTCCGGGGCGTCCGAAGGACGAACCCGGAACCCAGGCGTTTAGCATCCAGCGGCGGACGCATTCAGCGGCGGCATCGCAGCCCTGGCTTCCAGGGTCTTCGCTTCGCTCAGCCCCGGAATGACGGTTTTGGGCTGAGTGTCGCTTACACTTCGGACAAGGGCCTCGCGGCCTTCTGTCCCTTGACGCCGCCCCCGACGCCCACGACGGTACAGCTCTGCTGCAATACCGGATGACCTGATGTCGCGTTCACGCCTGCCCGCCGCCTGCCTCGCCCTTTTGCTGACGGGCGCCGCCGTCCCGGCCCTGGCGCACAGTTTCCAGTCGACCCCGATCATCGCCGATGCGGCCCAGGCGCCCCTGGCCCTGCCCCGCGCCCAGCCCGCCATTCCGGTCCCGCAGGACACGCCCTATCCCGGCGTCATCCAGTACCGCGCCGACGTCACTGATGTGGACCGCCGCATCGTCAATGTGACCCAGACCATCCCGGTCGCCCAGGCTGGTCCGCTGACCCTGCTCTATCCGAAATACCTGCCCGGCAACCACGCTGCGACCGGCCCGATCCAGCTGATCTCCGGCCTGACCGTGACCGCCAACGGCCAGCGGATCGAGTGGCTGCGCGACACCTTGGACCCTTACGCCTTCCATCTGGACATCCCGGCGGGCGTAACCAGCATCGACGTCGCGTTCCAGTGGCTGACCCAGCCGGATAATTCCAACTGGCGTGTCACCATGACCCCCGCCCTGGTCAATCTGCAGTGGGAGAAGGCCATCCTCTATCCGGCGGGCTACTACAGCCGCCAGATTCAGGTCGCCCCCTCCATCGTCCTGCCCTCTGGTTGGCAGTACGGCACCGCCCTGGCCACCGCCGCGCGTGACGGCGATGTGGCGCGGTTCGAGACGACCGACCTCTACACCCTGATCGACAGCCCGGTGTTTGCAGGCGCCCACTATCGCCGCGTCGACATCGACCCGACCGGGGACCGCGTCCACCTGAACATCCTTGCCGACGAGGCCAAGGGCTTGGCCGCCACTGACGAGCAGATCAAGCTGTTCGAGAACATGGTCCAGCAGGCCGACCGTCTGTTCGGCGCCCGCCACTTCGACCGCTACGAGTTCCTGTTCGCCCTGACAAACCAGCTGGGCGGCATCGGGCTGGAGCATCATCGCAGTTCGGAAAACACCGGCGCCCCCGACTTCTTCACCAACTGGTCCAAGAGCGAGGGCGACCGGGGCCTGCTGCCCCACGAATACACCCACTCGTGGAACGGCAAGTTCATGCGTCCGGCGGACGAACTGACCGCCAACCACAACGTCCCGACCCAGAACACCCTGCTGTGGGTCTATGAGGGTCAGACCGAATACTGGGGCGATGTCCTGGCCGCCCGCGCGGGCCTGCACAGCCGCGAGGTGGCGCTGGCCACCCTGGCCGCCATCGCCGCCTTCTATGACAACCAGCCGGGCCGCGAATGGCGCGCGCTTCAGGACGTCAACAACCACAATCTGCTGGGCTATCGCGTGCCGGGCCAGTTCACCTCATGGATGCGCGGCACCGGCGACTATTACCGCGAAAGCGCCCTGATCTGGCTGGACGCCGACACCCTGATCCGTGAGGGCACCAACAACCGCAAATCCCTGGACGACTTCGCCCGCGCCTTCTTCGGCCACGACGACGGCCAGTGGGCGCCGCAGGGCTATACGTTCGAGCAGGTGGTCGCGACCCTGAACGCCGTCTATCCGCACGACTGGACCAGCTTCCTGCGCGGGCGGCTGGACGCCGTCGGCCCCGACGCCCACGCGCCGCTGGCGGGCATCACCCGCGGCGGATACCGGCTGACCTACACCGACACGCCGTCGGCGGCGGAAAAGGCAGTCCAGACCGGCTGGGCCAATGATTTCCAGTATTCGCTGGGCTTCACCCTGAGCGGCGACCGCCTGACCAATATCCGTTGGGGCGGCCCCGCGTTTGAACAACGCATCGGCGCGGGCTGGCAGCTGGTCGCGGTCAACGGCGTCGCCGGGTCCGCCGAGGCCCTGCGCAACGCCGTCACCGCCGCCAAGGGAACGGACGCCAAGATCGAACTGCTGATCAAGTCCGGCGACCGCTTCCGCACCGTCGCCTTCGACTATCACGACGGCCTGCGCTACCCGCGCCTTGAGCGGATCGAGGGCACCCCCGACCGTCTGGGCGCCATCCTGACGCCGCGCAGCCGCTGAGGCCGAACAGCAGCCCATCTCCAATCGGATCAGAGCCCAGTCTGAAAACTCAAGGCGATCGACATTCGGTCGGCTGAATTCTCAGATCGTCCTTCCGGGGCTGAGCGAAGCGAAGAACCCGGAACCCAGGACTGCGACCGCATTGTTGGACACATTCAACACCGGATATGCGCCTCCTGGGTTCCGGGTTCATCCTTCGGACGCCCCGGAAGGACAGTTTTGGTCTGAATGGCGACTGGACCAAGATCACATAGCCGCCCCGAAACAAGAAAAGGCCCCGAGGTTTCCCTCGGGGCCTTTCCGATCTTCAGCAGATGCTGAGAACCAGGTTACTTGATCTGGATCTTCGCGCCGGCTTCCGTCAGCTTCTTGGCGATTTCGTCGGCGGTTTGCTTCGAAACGTTTTCGACGACGTTCTGCGGAGCGCCTTCGACCAGGTCCTTGGCTTCCTTCAGACCCAGGTCCGAACGCACGCCACGGACTTCCTTGATGACGTTGATCTTCTTGTCGCCGCCGTCCACCAGGACAACGGTGAACTCGGTTTGCTCTTCAGCGGCTTCAGCCGGAGCAGCGCCACCGGCGGCCGGGGCAGCGAAAGCAACCGGAGCAGCAGCGGAAACGCCCCACTTTTCTTCCAGCAGCTTGGACAGTTCAGCAGCTTCCAGAACGGTCAGTGCGGACAGGTCTTCGACGATCTTGGCGAGGTCGGCCATTGTCAGTTTTCCTTCGGAGGATTGGTTTTAGAGAGTGATGCAGAGATGAAAGGCTGGGCCGCTTACGCGGCTTCCTTGGTGGCGTAGGCGTTGAACACGCGAGCCAGCTGACCGGCGGGTGCTTGCAGCACGCCGGCGATCTTGGTCGCAGGCGCGTTGAGCAGGCCGATGAGTTGACCACGAACCTCGTCGAGGGTCGGGAGCTTCGAGAGTGCCTCGACGCCCTTCGTATCGACGACGGTTTCGCCCATGAAGCCGCCGATGATCTTGAAGCGATCATTGGCTTTGGCGAACTCGGTGGCGACCTTGGCGGCCGTACCGGGGTTCTCGGCGTATGCGATGCCCACGGGACCCTTGAACAGGCCGTGGTAGTCGCTGCCTTCTTCGGCTTCGAGCGCCTTCAGCGCCAGGCGGTTCTTGACCACCTTGAACGCGCCGCCTTCTTTACGAAGACGGCCACGCAGATCTTCCATTTCCGCAACGGTCAGGCCCAGGTTGTGGGCCACGACCACGCTGCCGGCGTCGGCGAACACGCCCTTGAGCGATTCGATAGACTCGGCTTTTTGTGCGCGATCCATTGCGGTCTCCAGTCTTGGTATTCGCCGACGGGCTTATTCCCGACGACGGATTGGCCAAAGCGCCATGCATCGCTGCAAAGCGTTCGGGCCGGTCGTATTGTCCGAAGGATGCGTCTGACGGCGTCCGTCCCGGAATGCGGGCCGATGCGCGGCAAGGTCGCGTCCCCATCTCCCCACGGCGTCAGAAGGCTTTCTGACAGTTACGGCCTGGGTGACCCCCACGCCCCGAAGTTCTCGGACAGGACCGTCAGAAGATGAACCTCTAACGGGAAGCGGCGCTCTTACAGGGACCGATCACGGAAATCAAGGCGCGCAGCCCATGGCCTACGAACTCTATTACTGGCCCACGATCCAGGGACGCGGCGAGTTCGTGCGCCTGGCGTTCGAGGCGGCGGGCGCCGACTATGTCGATATCTCGCGTCAGGATGACGGCGAGGCGATGATGGCGCTGATGCAGGAGGCGGCCATGCCGCCCTTCGCACCGCCTTTCGTCCGTCTGGGCGACCGCACCGTGGGCCAGGTGTCCGCCATTCTCGCCTGGCTCGGCCCGCGACTGGGCCTGGCGCCCGACGACCCTGCCGACCGCGCCTGGCTGGACCAGATCCAGCTGACCTTCGCCGACCTGGTGGCCGAGGTGCATGACACCCACCACCCCGTCGACATGACGGCCTATTACGACGACCAGAAGCCCGAGGCCGCCCGCCGCGCCAGGGCCTTCCGCGATCATCGCATCCCCAAATTCCTCGGCTGGGCCGAACAGGTTCTGGCCCGCAATCCGTCAGGCCCGACGTGGTTGGTCGGGGAAAGCCTGACCTACGCCGACCTGTCGCTGTTCCAGGTGGTCGAGGGCCTGATCTACGCCTTCCCCAAGGCGGCCGCGCGCACCTTGAAGACCACGCCCAAGGTGGCGGCGCTCAGCGATCGGGTCGCCGCCCTGCCCCGCATCCGCGCCTATCTGGACAGCCCGCGCCGCATCCCGTTCAACGAGGACGGCATCTTCCGTCGCTACCCCGAACTGGACGGTTGACGCTCAGCGCCGCCCCTTGGATGCGGACGAAGCGGCGACGTCACAGTTGAACTGGGCGCAGTATTTGCTCTGCAACTCGGTGACGAAGGCGATCATGCTGTCTTCCGTCACCTCCTGTGTGGCCATGCCCAGTTGAAAGCTCTTGGCGGCGATCTGGCGGCCGATGGGAGATTCGTAGAAGGCGAGTTGCGCCTCCAATTCTTCGGACGTGTAGATTTCGGCATAGTGGGGCGCCAGATCGGTCAACAGCCGATTGGTCATCGCCGTCAGCATCCGCGGCGCATTGGCGCGTATCCAGGCCGCCTCCTGCCGCCCCACCCCAGCCGCCGTCCCCGCCGCTTCGATAGCCGACACCTGTTCGCCGATCAGACTTTCCAGACTCTTGGTGAAGTTGGGCCCCGCAGTCGCCCGTATCAACCGTTCCGCCAGCGCCGTCCGCTGCGCCAGCCCAGCGTCCTGAGCCGCTGCGGGCTGCACAGCCAGACACAGGGCTGCTGCGACGGCGATGAAGACGTGACTGATGCGCATATGGTTCTCCCCTGCCCGACTATCGGCAGAGGCGGCGCGCGTGACCAGACGAAATCGCCCTAAGGTTGCTCAATACGCCAGCGGCGTGGCGGCGAAGTCGCGGATCAGGTCGGCCAGGTCCGCCTCATGCACGGCGTCCGCCGCCTCGGCAGGCGTCATCCAGCGGCGCTCGCGCTGGTGCGCTTCCGGCCAGGCCCCCAACTGGATCAACACTTCCAGCGGATATACCGAGACCACGCACTGACGCTGGCGACCGTCCTTCATGCCCTTGGCGTAGCGGAAGACGCCGACCGAGTGCCCGTCGATCTCGCCCTTCACCCCGGCTTCCTCCAGCGCTTCTTGCGCGGCGGCTTCGGGATCGGTCTTGCCGACCATCCGACCGCCCTTGGGGATGACCCAGCGCCGCGTCTCGCGCGAGGTGATCATCAGGATGCGGCGCTCGCCGTCCTCCAGCCGCCACGGCAGGGCCGCGACCTGGCGCGTCTCTGACCGCACGGTGCGCTTGGGATTGGTCCCGCTCACGTCAGGAACAGTCCGCCGACGAAGTAGAAGATCGCGCCGATGGCGGCAGCGGCGGGCATGGTGATGAACCAGGCCGTGACGATGCTGCGCGCCACGTTCCAGCGCACGGCCGACACCCGCTTGGCCGCGCCCACGCCGACGATGGCGCCGGTGATGGTGTGGGTCGTCGAAACCGGGATCCCCATGCTGGTCGCGGCGAACAGGGTGATGGCCCCGCCCGTCTCGGCGCAGAAGCCCTGCTGCGGCGACAGGCGCGTGATGCGCGAGCCCATGGTGTGAACAATCCGCCAGCCTCCGAACAGGGTCCCCAGCGCGATGGCGGCCTGACAGGTGATCACGACCCAGAACGGCACGTGGAACTCGCCGCCCAGCATGCCGCGCGAATATAACAGTATGGCGATGATCCCCATGGTCTTCTGGGCGTCATTGCCCCCGTGGCCCAGAGAATAGGCCGAGGCGGAGATGAACTGCATCCCCCGGAACACCCGATCCGCGAACGCCGGGTTCGACTTCACGAACAGCCACGACACCAGCAGCACCAGCATCAGGGCCAGCACGAAGCCGACGGCGGGCGACAGGAAGATGGCCGCGACCGTCTTGGCCACGCCTGCGATCACGACCGCGCTTGTGCCTGCCTTGGCGATGCCTGCGCCCAGCAGACCGCCCACCAGGGCGTGCGAGCTGGAGGACGGTATGCCCAGCAGCCAGGTCACGACATTCCAGATGATGGCCCCCATCAGGGCGCCGAAGATCACCTGATCCGAAATGACGCCCGGATCGATGATGCCCCGCCCGATGGTGTCGGCGACGTGCAGCCCGAAGAACAGGAAGGCGATGAAGTTGAAGAAGGCCGCCCAGCCCACCGCATACACCGGCGGCAGAACCCGCGTGGCGACGATGGTGGCGATGGAGTTGGCCGCGTCGTGCAATCCGTTCAGAAAATCGAACAGGATGGCCACGCCGATCAGGAAGACCAGGATCAGGAGGGCGTGATCCATGATGATCAGAGGTGCTCGACCAGCACGCCGTTGATGCGGTTCGCCACGTCCTCGAACCGGTCGACCACCTTCTCCAGGTGATCATAGATCTCGGCGCCGATGATGAAGGGCATGGTGTTGCCCTCGCGGTGTTTGGCGTACAGCGCCTTCATGCCCTCGTCATACAGAGTGTCGCTGTCGCTCTCCAGCGTGGCGATTTCCTCGGTCAGGATGTTCAGGCGGTCGTGGTTCTTGCGCATGGCCGGCAGCAGGCTGACCGCCTCCACCGTCTTGACGGCGCACAACAGGGCGATGTCGCCCAGTTCGCGCATCTTCGGCTCGAACTCGCGTTGCTCGTACAGGCCGATGGTCTTGGCCGTCTTCTGCATCTGGTCGATGGCGTCGTCCAGCGAGTTGGTCAGGCCGCGGATGTCGGAACGGTCGAACGGGGTGATGAAGCTTCGGCGCACGGCGAACAGGACTTCGCGCGCCACATCATCGGCCTCGTTCTCATAGGTGATGATGTCCTGACGCCACTTCTCGGTTTCGTCGCCGCCGTCCAGCATCCGACGCATGGCCTCGGCGCCCTTGGTCAGGGTCGCCGCATGGGCGTCGAACAGGCGGAAGAAGTTATCTTCCTTGGGCAACAAGGCCTGGAACCAGCTCAGCATCCGACAATCCCCGATCAGACGACGCCTTCAGGCGACCGCGCGCCCCCAAAAAAGGATACGGGGCGCGCCGTCAAGTTTTCAGACTACGGACAGTTCGCTTTATCGTTCGCCCGGCGCCTTTGCATCAGGGTCTCCAAGCACATCCTGGCGGTAAAGCATGGTTACAATCGTGTGCAGCACCAGGGCGATCGGGGTGGCGAACAGCACGCCCAACGGCCCGAACAATGTGCCGATTCCCACCACGGCGAAGATTCCCAGCACGACCGGCAGATTGGCCACGTTCTTCTGCACCAGGGGCGTGATGAAGTTGCTCTCCAGCTGCGAGATGACGATGTGGACCACCACGGCCAGCACCGCCGTGTGCCAGCCCTGCGTCGCGCCCACCAGGACTGACGGAATGGTCGACACGATCGGTCCGACAATCGGCACGAACTGCGACAGGCCCGTCAGCAGCCCCAGACCCAGCGCCGACGGCACGCCGATGATGGCCAGACCGATGCCGGTCAGGGTGCCCACCAGCACCATCGAGAACAGCTGCGCCTTCAGCCAGCCCTTCAGCGCCTTGCCGCAGCTGTTCAGCACTTCACGCAGGCGGTCGCGTCGGTCCATCGGAAACACCGACAGCAGGCCTTCGCGCGACTTGGCGGGTTCGATGGCCAGAAAGACGCCCGCCACCACCACCAGAACCATGGTCGTGATGCCCGCCGCCATGCCGATGGCGAACTTCTGCGCGAACTGCAGCGCCTCGCCCGCCCGGCTGCCCAGGTTCTGAAGTTGCTCGAACACCTGAGCGGCATAGGGTTGCGCCTCGATCCAGGTCTGCACCTGCGCCCAGCCCAACGGAACAATGGCGATCAGGGTCGTGACCTGCTCGGAGATCTGCGCCCCGAACAGCGCCAGCACCCCGGCCAGAACCCCGATGACGATCAGCATCGACAGGAAAACCGCCAACGGATCGGGCAGCTTCAGGAACCGCACCAGCGGATCGGCCAGCGCCCGCAGGATCACCGCCACCACAATGGCGCCGAAGATCAGCAGCCACAGGGTCTGCAGCGACACCACCAGCTGAATGGCGAAATAGGCCGACACCAGAACGATGGCGCCGAACGCCAGCCGCCCCTTCCACGGATCATGGCCGCCAGCGGTCGAACCGCCTTTTGATTTACCCAAACCGAACATCATGCCCCCTTCAAGGTGGGGTCAGAACGCCGTCGCCGCCCCACGGTTCGCCGCCACCGAGAAAAAATCATCAGGGGGCGGAAATGCGCCCGTCATAGTCTGCCTGGGCCTGGGCCACTTGCAGCATCTGCGTCTCGGCCCAGTCGATCATCGCCTGCATGGATGCGATCAGGCCCCGGCCCAGCGGCGTCACCGCATAGGTCACCGTTACGGGCACGGTCGCCACCACGGTCCGCGACACCAGCCCGTCGCGCTCCAGCGACTTCAGGGTCTGGCTCAGCATCTTCTGCGACACCCCCTCGATGCGCCGCTTCAGCTCATTGAACCGGATCGGCCCCCGCCCAAGCGCAACCAGGATCAGGGTGCTCCATTTATCAGCGATCCGATCCAGCAGCTGGCGCGTTGGGCATTGGGACGCGAACACGTCGCCCCGCGTCCAGGTTTCTTCAGAGTGACCAGGTGAGTGGAAAGTGCCGTCTTGCATGGTCGCAGTCAGTAGCACACCTAGTCACCATTGGATACCACAGGAGCCTTCCATGAAAGTCGCAGTCCTCGGCGCCAGCGGTCGCGCCGGATCGGAGATCACAAAGGAACTGGCGGCGCGCGGTCACACCGTCACCGCCATCGCCCGCAAACCTGAAACCATTCCCGCCGCATCCGGCGTCACCGCCGTCGCAGGCGACGCCTCTGACGCCGCCGCCCTGCCCGGCCTGATCAAGGGCGCTGACGCTGTCATCAGCGCTCTGCATTTCGACGTTCCCGCCGAGGCCATCCTGGCGGCCCTGAAGACGGCGGGCGTGCCCCGCCTGCTGGTCACCGGCGGCGCCGCCAGCCTGGAGGTCGCACCCGGCGTCCTGCTGATCGACACCCCGGCCTTCCCCGCGGAATGGAAGCCCATCGCTGTCGGCGGTCTCGACTACCTCAAGACCCTGCGCGGCGAGACCCAGATCGACTGGACCTTCTTCTCGCCCGCCGCCTTGATCGAGGAAGGGCCGCGTCTGGGCCATTACCGCACTGGCGGCGACCAATTGCTGACCGACGCCAACGGCGACAGCAGGATCAGCTTCGCTGACTACGCCATCGCCATGGTCGATGAGTTGGAGCAGCCCAAGCACAGCCGCGCCCGCTTCACCGCGGCCTACTGAGGGGATCGCCCGATGAAGAGACCGCTGATCGCCGCCGTCGCCGCCTTCGGGCTGGCGGCGGCCGCCCTGCCCGCCTCGACCGCCGCCGCCCAGCAGGCCGCCGCCTCCAGCAGCCGCACCCCGCAGGAGGAGGCCAACGCCCGCGTCGTCACCGCCTTCTACGACCTGGCCTTCAACCAGCATAAGCCGACCGAGGCGGCGCGGCTCTATATCGGCGACCGCTACATCCAGCATAATCCGGGCGTCCCGAACGGCGCGGCGGTCTTCTACGGCTATTTCGAAGGCTTCTTCCGCGACAATCCCCAGTCGCGAGCCACCATCCATCGGGTCATCGCCGACGGCGATCTGGTCGCCCTGCACGTCCATTCGCAGGAGACGCCCAGCGATCCGGGTCGGGCCATCGTCGACATCTTCCGCGTCGAAAACGGCAAGATCGTCGAACATTTCGACGTCATCCAGTCCGTCCCCAGCACCCCGACCGCCAACGGCAATACCATGTTTGACGGCTCGAAAACCGACTGACTTCGTCCGTCCCCAAGGACAACGGCCCCGGAGATCGCTCTCCGGGGCCGTTTTCATATTCAAGCCTGGGATCAGGCCGCCGGGGGCGCGGGCGGCGGCGGGGCCTCAACGACCGTCCAGATGACCTGGCTGGCGTCGGCGATGACCTGCACCCAGATGGTCTTGTCCGGGCGGCGGATCACATAGGCGCTGATCGGATTGCCGTAGATGATCATCAGACCCAGGTTCATGTCGCTTCGCAGGGCCTGGGGCAGTTCATCAATCGCTGGGTTCGGCGCCTCGCTATTGGCGATCTGCACGCCGCCCAGCGCCTTGACGGCCTCGTCCAGGCTGCGCTGGACCTCGAGCCGCGAAAAGGTCTTGTCCTCCGGCGTGGCGGAGCTGGCCATATGGACCTTGCCCTCCACCGTCTGGAACCCGGTTCCGGTCCAGATCGGATAGGCCGCCAGATCCATCGTCTTCTCGTCACGCACGCCATAGCCTGCAGGCGCGCCCACATAGGGGAAGGCGCCCAGCGGCGCGGTCGAAACGGGGATCAGGCTCAGATCGACATTGGCGGCGACGGCGCTCGGTGTCTTGGCGTCTGCACCGGCCTGCATGGCGGCACCGTCCGTCGTGGCTTCAGCCTCGTTCTTGGCCGGCTTGTCGCCGCAGGCCGCCAGGCCGAGCACAGCCAGCATGGCCAGTGTGGAGCTCAGTTTCTTCAACGTGACACCCGTCGTTCAGTTGGACAGACAGACCTTATGTCCCACGAACTGCGACAGGCTCAAGACAAACAGCCGGACATGAAAAAACGGCGGGGATTTCTCCCCGCCGTTTCAACAGTTCAGCTTGTCGCTAAGGCTTAGGCGCCCAGCGAGGCCGGGTCGACCTTGAAGCCCGGGCCCATCGTGGTCGACAGGCTGATGCGCTTCACATAGGTGCCCTTGGCGCCCGACGGCTTGGCGCGGACCAGAGCGTCCACGATAGCCTTGACGTTGGCTTCCAGCGCGTCCTGCGTGAACGAGGTCTTGCCGATGCCGGCGTGGACGATGCCCGCCTTCTCGACGCGGAACTCGACGGCGCCGCCCTTGGCGTCCTTGACGGCTTGCGCGACGTTCGGGGTCACGGTGCCGACCTTCGGGTTCGGCATCAGGCCGCGCGGGCCCAGCACCTTACCCAGACGACCGACCAGGGCCATCATGTCCGGCGACGCGATCACGCGGTCGAACTCCATGAAGCCGCCAGCGATCTTTTCGTACAGATCTTCGGCGCCGACGTGTTCAGCGCCAGCAGCGGTGGCTTCAGCGGCCTTGGCGTCCTTGGCGAAGACGGCGACGCGAACGTCACGGCCCGTGCCCGACGGCAGGTTCACAACGCCACGGACCTGTTGGTCGGCGTGACGCGGGTCAACGCCCAGGTTGATCGCGATTTCCAGGGATTCGTCGAACTTGGCCTTGGCGTTTTCCTTGGCCAGCTTGATGGCGTCGGAGAACGGCAGCAGGTCTTGCGTGACGCCGGTGCGGGCTTTTTGAGCCTTGGTTTGCTTAGCCATGGATTAGCCCTCCACCACTTCGAGGCCCATCGCGCGGGCGGAGCCTTCGATGATCTTGGTCGCGGCGTCCAGGTCGTTCGCGTTCAGATCTTTCATCTTCTTTTCGGCGATCTCGCGCAGCTGGGCCACGGTGATCTTGCCGGCGACTTCACGGCCGACCAGCTTCGAACCCGACTTCAGGCCGGTGGCCTGCTTCAGGTACCAGGTCGCCGGGGGCGTCTTGGTGACGAAGGTGAACGACTTGTCCTGATAGACGGTGATGACGGTCGGAAGCGGGGTGCCCTTGGCTTCCTTCTCAGTGCGTGCGTTGAACTCCTTGCAGAAGCCCATGATGTTCACGCCGCGTTGACCCAGAGCCGGGCCGATCGGGGGCGAAGGCGTGGCCGAACCGGCCGGCACTTGCAGCTTGATATAGCCGAGAATCTTCTTGGCCATTGGTCTCTCCTATGAATGACCCGACGAACGAACGACGGGCCGGTGAGCCGTGGTCCGGCATGGCTGCCTCCCACGGATTTGCCGCTCCGCGGACCAAGACCCGCCGAGCGAAGGCGCGCGTATAGCGGAGGGGGCCGGGAAAGGCAAACCAGGGAGTTGCTCACTCCCCCACTACGTCATCCTCGGGCTTGACCCGAGGACCGGACGCGGATCGGGCTGTGCATCGCCCAGAGCGCAAAGCTGCAGACCACCCGATCCTCGGGTCAAGCCCGAGGATGACGGCGGCACGGCCGGCGTCGCCCGGAGCAAGAAAAAGCCGCGCCCGTTGCCAGGCGCGGCTTCAAATCTCTGAGGGGCGTGGGGTTTAGCCCGCGACCTTCTCCACCTGGCCGTATTCCAGTTCGACCGGCGTGGCGCGGCCGAAGATCGAAACGGCGACGCGCAGACGGGCGTGTTCTTCGTCCACGCTCTCGACCGAACCGTCGAAGCTGGCGAACGGGCCGTCGATGACCTTGACCTTCTCGCCGATGTCGAAGCGGATCGTGGGCTTCGGACGTTCGACGCCCTCTTCCACCTGACCGATGATGTTCTGAACTTCACGTTCCGAGACCGGCAGGGGCTTGGTGCCGCCTGCCGCGCCCAGGAAGCCGGTGACCTTCGGCGTGTTCTTGACCAGGTGATAGGCCTGATCGGTCATCTCCATCTTCACCAGCACATAGCCGGGGAAGAATTTGCGTTCCGAGTTTACCTTGCGGCCGCGACGGATCTCGACGACGTCCTCGGTCGGAACCAGGATTTCGGAGAAGGCGTCTTCCAGGCCCTGTTGCTTGGCCTGATCACGCAGCTGCTCGGCGACCTTCTTTTCGAAGTTCGAGTAGGCGTTGACGATGTACCACTTGTGGCGCGGATTGGCCGGTTTTGCGGGCGCTGCGTCGGTCATGACGGTTCTTTATCCTTACGAACGCGGCGTCTTACGAGCCGAGGCCGATGATCCAACGGAAGGCGAAGCCAAGGCCGGTGTCGACGATCCAGAAGAAGATCGCAGCAATGATGACCATGATGAAGACCATCACCGAGGTGATCCAGGTCTCCTTGCGGCTGGGCCATACGATCTTGCGACCTTCGGCGCGCACCTGACCGATGAACTGAGGCACGCTCGGGCGCGGCTTCTTGGGTTCGGGTGAATCAACCGTGATCGCGGCGCCCGCAGCGCCAGCCTGAGCCTTGGCGCCGACTTGGGGCTTCGCGTTGGCCTGGGGCCGCTTGCCTGGGGATTTGGCCTTGGCCATCAGCTGCTCTTCAAACAATTGTTCCTGTCGCCCCAGATGGGAAGTCCCACCCGGAAGCGACAGGGGTGATTGGCAGGAGTTGGGGGACTCGAACCCACGACCCCCGGTTTTGGAGACCGGTGCTCTACCAGCTGAGCTAAACTCCTAGACAACCGCACCAACCTTCCGGTCCGCGCGTTCGTCAGAGGGGGGCGTATGCCCGACACCGCCCGGTATTTCAAGGGCGTTCTGGCTTCATCCCCTACTCTTCTAGATGCGCCGCTATGGCGGCCTTCTCATCCTGGGCTTTCACCAGTTCCTTGAAGATCAATTTGTCGATGCGTCGATCGTCCATATCGACGACCTCGACTTCGAATCGGCCGACCTGAAGAATCTCGCCCTCATCCGGCACGCGCGAGATCTGATGCAGAATCAGTCCGGCGACCGTGTGGAAGCCTTCATGCTCGCCGAAGTCCTCGCCCAGGGTGTCGGCCAGGTCGTCCAGGTCCGTCTGGCCGTCCACCAGCCAGCTGCCGTCGGCGCGCTGGTGCATCCAGGCCTGTTCTTCGTCATGGCCTTCGTTGAAGTCGCCCGCGATCATCTCCAGCAGGTCCGTCGCGGTGACCACGCCTTCAAACGCCCCGAACTCGTCGACCAGGAAGGCCATGTGGACCTTCGATCCCTTCAGGATCTCCAGCGCCTTCAACACCGAGGTCGACTGCGGGATGAAGGCCGGCTCCTGCACCAGAGGCTCGACATCGAACCTGCCGTCGGTCAGCAGGGCGTCCAGCAGATCCTTCTTGTGGACCACGCCCAACGGATTATCGACGTCGCTCTCACGCGCCACAACGATGCGGGAATAGGGGCAGGTGCGGATTTCCTCGCGCAGCACTTCCTCGGGATCGTCCAGCGCAATCCAGAAGACGTCATGGCGCGGCGTCATGGCCACCCGCACGGGGCGGTCGCCCAGACGCAGGATCTCCTCGATCATCACCTGTTCTTCCGGCTCGATCAGACCCGCAGATGTGCCCTCGGCCAGAATCGTCGCCACCTCTTCCTGCGTCACGTCCGAACCGTCGCGGTCCTTGACGCCCAGCAGTTTCAGAATGCCCGAGGTCGAGGCCGTCAGCAGAATGACGAACGGCTTCAGCACGACCGCCAGGCTGGAGATCGGTCCCGCCATCTTGGACGCCACCGTCTCGGGGAAGATCAGCGCCAGGCGCTTGGGCACCAGTTCGCCGATGATCAGCGACACATAGGTGATGCACACGACCACCAGGGCGGTTGCGAAGAATTCGGTGTAGGCGGCCAGCGCGGGGAAGGCGTGCTCTAGAATCCGGTCCAGTTCGCCCGCTATGGTCGCCTGACCATAGGCGCCCGCCAGAATGCCGATCAGGGTGATGCCCACCTGAACCGCCGACAGGAATTGCGTGGGCTCTTCGGACAGTTTCAAGGCGGCCCGCGCGCCCCGATCCCCTCTTTCCGCCCTCGCCTGGAGCTTCGACCTCCGCGACGAGACGACCGCCAATTCGGTCATGGCGAACAGGCCGTTGAGCACCACAAGGAGCAGAACGACGGCAATAGCGATGAGTAACATCTAAGGGGTGTGGGGACCAACGCGGCGCGACAGACGGCGTCCGCAGAACAATATTAGGGCAGGAACGGGTTTTACGCCACGAATTCCTTTCGGCCTTACCCCGTGCGCCCCACCTCGACCGAGCCATAGGCGCCGGACACGGGGCGTCCGTTCGCATCATGCTGGCTGGCGCAGGCGCTCATGCCCAGCAGAGTGCCGATGAACAGGCCGATGTGAACCGCGCGGCGCATGGTTGCCAAATCCTTAACATTCGTCAGTGGAATGTAGGGACCTGTTCCCGGTTCCGCGCAATATCACTCGCGCAGAAAGCGACTTTTGTGGCCTTCAGACCGCTTCGGCCAGCGCAGCCTCGGACCGCGCCATGCCGGTCGACAGCCCATCCAGCAACGTCTGCAGCGTCACCGGCTTGACCACCAGTCCATCGCAGCCCGCCTCCGCCGCCATCCGATGATGCGCCTCGGTCGTATTGGCCGTCACCATCACGACCGGCGTGCGGCGGCGATGATGGGTCCGCTCCAGGGCGCGGATCGCCCGGGTCGCCGCGATCCCGTCCATGACCGGCATCTGCATGTCCATCAGCACCACATCGAACGCCTCGGCCTCAAACCGTTCGACGCCCTCGCGCCCGTCGTTAGCGATGGCGATCTGAGCGCCCAGCGGCTCCAGCAGGCAGCGCACCACCATCTGGTTCGGCACATTGTCCTCGACCACCAGCACCCTCAGCGCCTCGGCGTCTGCGGCCTCGACATCAACCACCTCCGGCGGTTCCGCCAGGACCCGCCGGACCGGCAGCCGCACCCGGAAGCTGCTGCCCTGCCCTCGGGTCGAATCCATCGCAATCTCGCCGCCCATCAGTTCAGCCAGCGTCTTGCAGATGGGCAGGCCCAGCCCCGTTCCGCCAAATCGGCGCGAAATCTCCTCGTGAACCTGCACAAAGGGCACGAACAGATCGGCGGCCAGCGTCTCGTCAAACCCGATGCCGGTGTCGCTGACGCTGATCGCCAGCGTCTCGCCCCCGTCTGCGTCACGCGTCACATCCATCTCGACCCTGACGGCGCCCGCATCAGTGAACTTCACCGCATTCGAGGCCAGGGTCTCCACGATCTGGGCCACGCGCGCGCCGTCCCCGACGAACCGCCCCTCGACACCCGCGCCCAGCGTCAGGTCGAACGCCAGCCCCTTGGCCTCAGCCGCCGTCCTGTGAGGCGCCATCGCGGCCTCGACAGCCTCATGCAGATCATAGGGGGCGGACCTCAGGCTGAACTGGCCCGAGCGCATTTTGGACAGGTCCAGCATGTCCTCCAGCTGGCGGCTCAGCGTCAGGCCCGACTGGCGAATGACCTCCAGCATCTCGGCCTGACGCGCCGTCAGATCCGTCTGCTCCAGCGCCGACGCCAGACCCAGCACGGCGTTCAGCGGCGTGCGGATTTCATGACTGATGTTGGCGTAGAACAGATCCCGCGCCGCGCTGGCCTGCTCGACCCGCACCTTGGCGATCTCCAGATCTTTCACCGCCTGGATATGGGCCGTCACCTCAAAGCGGATGGCGGTGTAGAACTCCGGCAGGCCGTTGGCGTCCATCGTCGGGATGATGGTCGTGTCGACCCAATAGTCTTCGCCGTTCCGGTTGCGGTTGCAGATGGTCCCGCGCCACACCCCGCCTGCCCCGACCACCTTGAACATGGCCTCAAAGAAGCTGCGCGGGTGATGGCCGCCGTTCACGACCCGGTGGGTCTTGCCGATCAACTCTTCCTGCGAATATCCGCTGACGTCGACAAACTTCTGATTGCAGTAAACAATCCGTCCGCCCCGATCCGTGATGGCGACAATCGCAGCCTGATCCAGCGCTGCAGACAATCGCGCGCGAGCCGGCCAGTCGACATCACTCATCACTCACCTCAAGCCACGCAGACAGGGGCCGATTCGGACAACCCGCTAAAGCCAAGCTTGTGGACGAACATAGTGAAAAAATTAAAAACACGCGTCTGAACGTCGCTCCTGAAGCTCGCGTCTCATGCGCCAGGCGCAGCCACCCGCAACAGAATCAACAGCAACACAATGGCGCCGACCACGGCCCAGCTACGCCATGTCGTCTGACCCTTGGCGTCACCCGTCAGTCTTCCCCGTCGCGTGTCCAGCACGAAGCTGATGCCATTATTAGCTCGCATTCGACGCTGGAAGGCGAAATAGCTCCTCACCTCAGAGGCGGCGACGATGCTGCGTTCGACATCGACCTCGACGATGTTTCGCCCACGCTTGGAGTCCAGCCACTCGAACTGGGAACGCCCTGTGACGCCCGGTCCGCTCAACGCCAGATTCCACGGCGTAATCTGCGGTTTTATCGGGAAGTTCAGCACCCGTTCGACGCGCACAATGCGCGGCGTGCCTATGTGAATCGGCTGCTCACGTCGCGGTCGCTCGCTGCCCACCAAGGTCGGTCCCACTACATCGTCCAGTGATTCGAACTTCACCCCTGCATCACCGCCCTCATTCACGGCGAACGGCTTGCTGACGCTGTAGTGTTCGATCAGCGCGATCTCGTTGGCTGCAGTGTCGTCGGCCCAGGTCAGCGGCTCCACCTCCGACACTTCGCCGTAGGTGCGCTCCAGGCCCTCCCGCATCCGTCGGCTGACGCTGGGAAAGCCCTCGTTCTCGCCCCAGCGACGCATGTCGTCGGCGCGCCAACTGCGATAGATGGTCCGCAGCTTCAGTTCCGCTGGATCGGCGGCGTTACGCCCGAACGTCCACTCCTCGAAGGTTTCGCATACGATCTGCCGCTCCACCTCCCTGATCTGCTCCAGACGCGCCTCAACCCGCAACGGCAGGGCCCACCCCGGCCGCGCCTGGGTCAGGCGGGACAGCCTGCCCGCCTGCGGCGCCATCGTCGGGTCCAGCCACCAGACTTTGCCCTCCGCCTCGGCCCGCACGACGCAGTGATCAAAGGCTGTTGCGTGCGGCATGGCCTCATTCAGCCCCGCCCCTGTCGCCGTATTCACCAGCGCCGGACACGCCTCCAGACCAAGGCGCTGCAGCACGACAGTCAGCAACCGCGACGCGTCCTTGCAGTCGCCGTACCGACTGTCCCAAATCTCCCTGATGGCGCGCGGCCTGAATCCGCCTGCCCCCATCCCGACGGAGTGATACCGCAACAGGCGCTGGACGAACCTCAGCGCCTCCGCCGCCCTCTCGCCTGCGGTGGCGAAACTTACGGCCAGTTGGTCGATCTCACCGGTCAGAGCCTGTGGCAGTTCTGCCGGGGCCAGATAATGATCTCGGAACAGGGCGGCGACCTCGTCCCATGACATCCGATCAGCGATATGGATCTCGGAATGAGCGATCCACCAGGCGGGAGTATCGTTGTCGTAGATCAGCGCCGGGATGTCTTGCTGACGCCAACGCCATTGCCGAACTCCGGCCTCCAGCGTCTCCTCCACAGACGGCGCAGCCCCGTGCGTCCGCCAGACCAGTGCGCGGTCTTGCGGCGCTCGCACACGGAAATCCGCCTCAATCAGATGAGCGGCCCATTGCAGTTGCTGGCGGCGGCTGAACCGTCCGCCCAATGCCGGATTAGCGCCGATGATGGAGAAAGCCGTCTCGACAATGTCGCCGACCCGGACATCCGGGATAATCATGTGGGCGGTCAGACGACCGTCGTACATTGCCCGTTCCAGGTTCAGTTCGCGTCGCAGCAGTTCGAACGCCGCCGGGCTGGCCGCCTCCCGCCGCTCTCCATCCCGAAGGACGCTGGCAGTGTGGATCACCAACCGCTCATGCGCCGGATCGAAGACGATCTCGAAACTGGCAGTGGGCTGCAGACCGTCACTGCCCGTGACCTGCTGCACCAACCGCGTCCGATACACCTGCGCCGGTTCGCTCAGATCAATCAGCGTCTCTGACAGGATGTAGCAGACGCCCCGCTCTGTCAGGGCGAAGGCGTCTCGCCCGCTCATGTCTATGTCGCGCGACGCAAACTCCATCGGCGCAGGCGCGAAACTCAGCTTCGCCTCGCCCGCACCTTCCCCCTCAAATGCCACCTGCAATCCCCCTGTAGGGTAACTATGGCGTGTTTTCATTCAAAGCAAAATGTCCTAAATCTGGCCGATGGCCAAACCGTTACGCCAGTCATTCCAGCGATCTATGCGGTGACGGGGACTTGCGGCTAGAACCCAGCCCCCACAGCAAAGCGGCCCCCGGATTTCTCCGGGAGCCGCTCTGTTACGCTACTGTTCGGCCCGGGGGCCGGATCTTCGATTACTCGACGATCTTGGCCACGACGCCGGCGCCGACGGTGCGGCCGCCTTCACGGATGGCGAAGCGCAGGCCCTGGTCCATCGCGATCGGCGTGATCAGCTCGACGTTCAGCTCGGCGTTGTCGCCCGGCATGATCATCTCAACGCCTTCCTTCAGCTGCACGATGCCGGTCACGTCCGTCGTGCGGAAGTAGAACTGCGGGCGGTAGTTCGTGAAGAACGGCGTGTGACGGCCGCCTTCTTCCTTGGTCAGGATGTAGGCTTCAGCCACGAACTTGGTGTGCGGCGTGATGGAGCCCGGCTTGCAAAGCACCTGGCCGCGCTCGACGTCTTCACGCTTGGTGCCGCGCAGCAGAACGCCGACGTTGTCACCCGCTTGACCTTGGTCCAGCAGCTTGCGGAACATTTCAACGCCCGTGCAGGTCGTCTTCTGGACCGGACGGATGCCGACGATCTCGACTTCTTCACCGACCTTGACGATGCCCTTCTCGACGCGGCCCGTGACCACGGTGCCGCGGCCCGAGATCGAGAACACGTCTTCCACCGGCATCAGGAACGGCAGGTCCACCGGACGTTCCGGCTGCGGGATATAGGCGTCGACCGTCTCCATCAGCTTGATGACTTGCTGTTCGCCGATTTCCGGGTTCACGCCGTCGGTTGCAGCCTTGGCCGAACCCTTGGTGACCGGAATGTCGTCGCCCGGGAACTGGTACGAGCTCAGCAGCTCGCGCACTTCCATCTCGACCAGCTCAAGCAGCTCTTCGTCGTCGACCAGGTCGACCTTGTTCATGAAGACAACCAGGGCCGGCACGCCGACCTGACGGGCCAGCAGGATGTGCTCGCGGGTCTGCGGCATCGGGCCGTCAGCGGCCGAAACCACCAGGATCGCGCCGTCCATCTGCGCCGCGCCCGTGATCATGTTCTTCACATAGTCGGCGTGGCCGGGGCAGTCGACGTGCGCATAGTGACGGTTGGCCGTCTCATATTCCACGTGCGACGTGTTGATCGTGATGCCGCGGGCCTTTTCTTCCGGCGCAGCGTCGATGTCGGCGTAGTTCATCGCCTTGCCGCCGCCGGCCTTCGCCAGCGTCATCGTGATCGCAGCCGTCAGCGTCGTCTTGCCGTGGTCAACGTGGCCGATCGTGCCGATGTTGCAGTGCGGCTTCGTGCGTTCGAACTTTTCCTTGGCCATGGCCAAACTCCTGATGGCCCGGGTTGAGGGGCGCGATGCTGATCTAAAAACCTGGAGCGGGTAGACGGGATCGAACCGACATCCTCAGCTTGGAAGGCTGCTGCACTACCATTGTGCTATACCCGCGCGGAGACTGCGGAAGTTCCGGGGAACGCCGCAGCCGATACCTCTCCGGCGCCGTGATCCGTCGTGTTCTTCAAAGGCGCGTGGTGGGGGAAGAAGGACTCGAACCTTCGAAGCTTTCGCAGGGGATTTACAGTCCCCCCCCTTTGCCACTCGGGACATTCCCCCAGCGCGCCTTGTTGAACCGCCGGACCCTTGATCCACCCCTAAAATAAGCGGGATGAAACAAAAGCCTTCGGCTTGTCGCCTCCTCTGCAGTAGAGGGGGCGCCCAGACCCGAAAGCCCGTGGGGCTCCAAATCGGAGGGCGTCTTATAGTGTCGTCGAAATCAGAACGCAACGACCGTAAAAGCGGTAAAAAACAATCTTTCACAGGGAGGATATCCGCCCCTCGCGAAAGGGGCGAAAAGCCCGCCACTCAAGGGTTTCAGGGGCGTGCCGACACGCCCCGCCCGCCCCGTTCAGGGGATCGCGGTAGGGCGGACGCCGATAATTTTCTTTGGGGCCGCCATCCGGTTCTAGCCGCTTTGGCGAATCCCGCCCGTCGCGGGACAGGTCGTCTTCTGGCCACGCCCGAGCGCGCCACCGAGATCGAGGACGGCAAACTGGCGCACGGCCACAAGATCGAGACCGTCGATATCCAGACCTTGACCCGGATTTTGCCTGCCGGCGCCGTCCATCAGGGCCTGGCGTTCAAGGTCCAGCCGCTGGAAGGCGTGTCGCTGGAAGATCTGGCCGAACCAGCTGAAGGCGTCATCGTCATGCTGGACCAGCTGACTGACCCCCAGAACGTCGGCGCCATCTTCCGCTCCGCCCTGGCCTTCGGCGCACGGGGAATCATCGTGCAGGACCGTCACGCTCCGGCGCTGGCGGGCGCCCTGGCCAAGGCCGCCGTCGGCGCGACCGAACGCCTGCCCCATGCGCGGGTGACGAATCTGTCGCGCGCGCTAGAGCGTCTGGCCGATCTGGGTTGGCGCGCCGTCGGTCTGGACGGGTCGGGCGAGCAGACGCTGGAGCAGGCGCTGGACCGCCAGCCCACCGTTCTGGTCATGGGGTCCGAGGGCGACGGCATCCGTCGTCTGGTGGCCGAGCACTGCGATGTGCTGGCAAAAATCCCCATGCCGGGCGGATTCGAGAGCCTGAACGTCTCCAACGCCGCCGCCGTGGCCCTGTATGAGGCGGCCCGCGCGCAACGCAGCTGACAGAAC
The DNA here is from genome assembly GCF_019395145.1 of Brevundimonas nasdae. Lineage (NCBI taxonomy): Bacteria > Pseudomonadati > Pseudomonadota > Alphaproteobacteria > Caulobacterales > Caulobacteraceae > Brevundimonas > Brevundimonas nasdae. The sequence continues at coordinate 529,773 of NZ_CP080034.1, read as the reverse complement.
GCCGCACCGGGCGTAGAGAGCGGTCATGGATTTCCTCTCCTCTCCCGAACTCGCCAGCCAGGCCACGGCCCTGGGCCAGGTCGTCCTGATGGATCTGGTCCTGGCGGGCGACAACGCCGTCGCCGTGGGCCTGGCCGCTGCCGCTCTGCCCCAGGACCAGCGCAAGAAGGCGATTCTGATCGGCCTGGCCGCCGCCGTGGTCATGCGAATCGGGTTCGCCCTGATCACCGTCCAGCTTCTGGCCCTTGTCGGCCTGCTGCTGGCGGGCGGCCTGCTGCTGCTGTGGGTCTGCTGGAAGATGTGGCGCGAGCTGCGCGAACAGGCCACCCACGATCAGGCCGAGGCGGAGGCCGAGCTTCAGCTGGCGCTCAGCATCGAACACGGCACCGGCCCCTCGCCCGAGGAGCTGGGCGTGAAGCGCAAATCCTTCGGCGCCGCCCTGCTCCAGATCATGATCGCCGACATCACCATGTCGCTGGACAATGTGCTGGCCGTCGCGGGCGCCGCACACGAACACCCGTGGATCATGGTCTTCGGCCTGGTTCTGTCCATCGGCCTGATGGGCGTCGCCGCCACCTACATCGCCAAGCTGCTGCATCGCTTCAACTGGATCGGCTACATCGGCCTGATCGTGGTCCTGTATGTGGCCCTGCACATGATATGGGACGGCGCGCGTCAGGTGATCGTCCGCACAGGCCATATGGAGCAGTTCAACGCCGCCGCCCCGGCCTTCCTCGACATCAGCCCTGAAGAAGCCGCCAAGCACATGCGTCACAAGGGGGCGTCGCCTGATTCGGCCCCGCCGCCCGTCGACCTGCCCCCGCCCCCCGCACCGGAGCCCACCGCATGACCGTCGCCACCGTCACCGCCGAAGAAGCCGCCGCCTGGCTGCAGTCGAATCAAGCCGTGCTGATCGATGTGCGTGAACCCGACGAATATGTAGCCGCCCACATCGACGGCGCGGTCCTGGCGCCGCTCAGCCAGATGCCCGCCGCCTGGGAAGCGTTGGACCTGCCCGCCGACAAGAAGATCATCGTCATGTGCCTGAAGGGCGGCCGCAGCCATCAGGTCTGCGCCTTCGTCGGCCCAACGGCGACGGCCGGTCAGCCCCTGTTCAACCTGACCGGCGGCATCCAGGCCTGGCACGCCGCCGGCCTGCCCATCATCTTCGCCGAAGAAACCGGGGCCTGAACACCGCTCCGACAATCCGGGCCTGAAACGCAAAAGGGGCGCAGTCTGGCGGACCAGACTGCGCCCCTCGCAATTCAGGCGGTCAGTCCGCCGATCAGTTATCCGCGCCGCCGAAGCGTTCGGACCATTCCGCCACCTGGGCGTCCTCGATCTTGGTGAACAGCACGCCCTGCGGCGCGACCTTCTGGCCGACCGTCAGCGTGTTCAGCAGGTCGGCGTCGGCGACGGGCCAGCTTAGGTCCGTCTCTCCGACAGAGGCCGCAATGGTCGGGGCGGTGAACGGCAGGATCGGCGCCGCCAGACGCGCGAACAGGGCCACCAGATTCAGGCCGGTGCGCACGCCGACCGCCGCCCGATCGCGGTCGGTCTTCAGCGCAGTCCACGGCGCGGCTTCCTGCAGGTATTCATTGCCCAACACCCAGGCGGCGCGCACGGCGGCCGCGGCCTTGCGGAACTCCATCGCCTCGAACTGTTCGGTCGCCTCGGCCAGGGCCGCACGCAGGTCGGCCTCCAGCTTGGCTTCCAGCGGCCCGGCCTCGCCCCCTTCCGGCACGACGCCGTCGAACTTGGATTCGGCGAACTTGACGATGCGGTTGACGAAATTGCCCAGCACGTCGGCCAGGTCCTTGTTGATCGCCCCCTGGAACTGCTCCCAGGTGAAGGCCGCGTCCGAATGCTCGGGACCATAGGCCGTCAGATACCAGCGCCAGTAATCGGCGGGCAGCAGTTCCAACGCCTGATCCATGAAGACCCCGCGCTTCATCGAGGTCGAGAACTTGCCGCCGTACCAGTTCAGCCAGTTGAAGGCCTTGATCTGGTCGACCGTCTTCCACGGCTCCTTGGAGCCCAGAATGGTGGCGGGGAAGCTGACCGAGTGGAAGGCCACATTGTCCTTGCCCATGACCTCGACATAGCGGACGTCCTCAGCGCCCTTGTCCAGCCGCCACCAGGATTCCCAGTCGCCGCCGTTAGCCTGGGCCCATTCTTCGGTGGCGCCGATATATTCGATGGGGGCGTCGAACCAGACATAGAAGACCTTGCCCTCCATGCCCGGACGGGGCCCGCCGTCAGGGCCGACCACCGGCACGCCCCACGACAGGTCGCGGGTGATGCCCCGGTCGATCAGACCCTCTTCCAGATGCTTGTGGGCGATGGACTTGGCCAGGGTCTGCCAGTCCGTGCGGCTGTTCACCCAGGCGCGGATTTCCGGCTCGATCTTGGTCTGCAGCAGATAAAGGTGGCGCGTGTCGCGCACCTCCAGGTTCCGCGAGCCCGATACTGACGAATAGGGATTCAGCAGGTCGGTCGGGTCCAGCAGACGCCCGCAGTTGTCGCACTGGTCGCCCCGCGCCTTCTCATACCCGCAGTGCGGGCAGGTTCCCTCAACATAGCGGTCGGGCAGGAAGCGGGCGTCGTCGATCGAATAGATCATCCGATCGACCCGTTCCTCGATCAGGCCGTTCTGCTCCAGAATCTTGGCGAAATGCTGGGTCAGACGCTTGTTCGGCTCATTCGACGACCGTCCGAAATGGTCAAAGCTCAGGCCGAACGCCTCGGCGGCCTTCTTCTGGACCTCATGCTGTTCGTCGCAATAGGTGCGCACGTCCTGACCGGCGGCGGCGGCGGCCAGCTCGGCCGGGGTGCCATGCTCGTCCGTCGCACAGATGAACAGGACCTCGGTCCCCTGCCCGCGCTTGAACCGCGCCCAGACGTCGGCGGGCAACATCGACCCGGCCAGATTCCCAAGGTGCTTGATGCCGTTGATGTAGGGCAGCGCCGAGGTGATGAGGATGCGGGCCATGGTCGTCCAGTCGTTCGGGGAAGCCGTCGGATATAGTGCGACGAATCCGAAACGTCACCTTTGACGTGCCGAGGGCTAGCATGAGGTCTGCTTTCTCAGTTCGAGACCGAATATCGTTTGCACGCCATTTTATCCGGCGAGCGATAGTCTCGAGAAAAACAGGCCCAAAACGTTCTCGCCACTGCCCTGTCAATTTCCCTTTCTAGGGAGGCAAAAACGAAAGGACAATTCGTGCACAGACACAGTTTTGAACACGACGGCATAGTTTTCTCCTTCCTGGATGCAGGAGGAAGTGGAAGCCCCCTGATCGCCCTTCATGGGCACTGGATGGGCGCGTCGGATTTCAATTCTCTTGCGGCGATTCTGGCCCCCACTTGGCGTCTGATCGCACTCGATCAGCGCGGGTTTGGTGAAACCGATCATGGGGCCGAGCACAACATGGCGGCCTACGTCAGTGACGTTGTCGCCCTGCTCGACCATCTCTCCCTTGTCGGGCCGGTTCCAATTCTGGGCCATTCCTTCGGCGGCGTTGTGGCATACCATCTCGCAGCGGCCCGCCCCGATTTGGTGTCCTCGATCATAATTGAAGACATCGGCGTCAATATTCAGGACGATTCCTCGCCCTTCGTCGCGAACTGGTCGGGCGTCTACCGCCTTCGCGAAGACCTGGAAAGGCAAGTTGGACCTCGCCTTGCCCCCTATCTGCAACAATCCATTCGCAGAGTCGCAGGTGGCTGGAGCCTCAATTTCGAGCCGACGGAGTTCTTGGCGTCAGAACAGGCTACGAACGGCGACCATTGGAATATTTGGCTCCAAAGTCGTTGTCCTGCGCTTGTCATATCCGGAAGTGAAAGCCGTGTCTCCAACACCGACGAGCTACGAGCCATGACCGAACGGCGAGAAAACGCCGCCTTCTCGCAACTGGCCGCCGGGCACTCAGTCCACATCGACGCCCCTGCGGATTTCGCGGCAGTTGTCAGGCGATTTCTAGAGACCTGGGATCAGAAGCGCGCTTCATAAAAGGCCGTTGTCGAGCTTTCCAGCAGGCACGGCCGCGCCTCTCCATCAGGAAGTCGGAGCGCTCCCCCTCACCCCGCCGTCTTCACCATCGGCGCCCGCCGCGCAACGCGCAGGAATCGTCCTGTCAGCAGCACGCCGGAGATCAGGCTGGCGACGATCACTGACCAGACCAGGCCATCGACGCCCATCCGGTGCGCCAGCCACCAGCCCAGCGGGATCATGATGATGCCATAGGACAGCAGGTGCATCAGCGTGGGCCAGACGACGTCGCCCGCCGCGCGGTTGGCCTGGGCGGCCACCACCTGCTGGGCGTCGGCGACGAAGAACAGGGTGGCCAGGACCAGAGCGGGCGCAGCGATGGCCAGAATGGCGGGGTCGGTCGTATAGGCGCTGACCACCGGCCGCGCGGCCAGCCACAGGCCGACGGCGATGATGAAGGCCAGAACCGTCACCACCCCGATGCCCAACAGGCCGCTTCGCATCACACCCGCCCTGTCACCTGCGCCATAGGCCCGCCCGACCAGCACCGCCGTCGCGGACGACAGGCCCATCGGCACCATGAAGACGATGGCGGACACATTGATGACCACGGCCCAGCTGGCCGTCTCGGCCGCGCCCAGCTGTCCGGCGAACAGGGTCATGGCCGCAAAGGCGCCGACCTCGATGAAGTTCGACGATCCCGCGCCGATGCCGACGCGGATCTGTTCGACCTCGACCGAGCGGTCGCGCTTAGGCTTGGCGAACAGGCCCCAGGCCCGCGCCTCCGGCAGGCGCAGAATGAAGATGACCAGGAAGATCGCCAGCGCCGTCCGCGCTCCGAACGTCGCCCAGGCCGAGGCCATGGCGCCATGCAGGCCGATGCCCAGCATGTCCGGCACCAGCACGATGTTCAGCGCCAGGTTGACCGCATTGGCCACCCACATGGCGACCATGCCCGCCTTGGGCCTGTGCAGGCCCTCTAGGAAGAACTGGGCCGCCACCGAAATCAGATAAGCCGGCATCGACAGGGCGAAGACCATCAGCACCGGCGAGGCGCCCTCGCCCAGCCCGTCCTCCAGCCCCATGTGCATCAGGCCGAACGGCCCCAGCAGCATCAGGCCGATCATGGAAATAATCCCGATCTGCAGCGCATAGACCATGCCCCGGCGCAGGACGGCGCCGACCTCGTCGCCGCGCCCCTCGCCTCTCAGACGGGCGGTCATGACCTGCACCCCCATCATCAGCCCGACCGCCGTGGTCAGCACCACCGACGACGGCGCCCAGGCCAGAGAGTGAAACGCCAGTTCGCGGCTGGCGTAGTGCCCCACCACAATGGCGTCGGTCAGGCCCATGGTCATGATGCCCAGCCGCGCCAGAACCACCGGCCAGGCCAGAGTGGTCAGTTCTTTAAGCGTGGATCGGGTGGGAGCGCTGAGACGAAACATGGGACGCGGCACAGGCCACGGGCGAACGCCGGGGTCAACACCCAATCGGATTGTGGTCTTTCGACAGACGAACGCCCGCCCGCATCGCTGCGGACGGGCGCATCGCGGCCGATTGATCCGTGATCAGACCAGAACCGCCTTGGGCTCCAGATAGGCCAGCAGCCCGGCGACACCGTTCTCGCGCCCGATGCCCGACTGTTTGAAGCCGCCGAACGGGGCCTGCGGCTCATGCGGGGCGCCGTTGATGATCACCCGCCCGGCCTCCAGTTGCGCCGCGACCCGCCGCGCCCGGTCCGTGTCGGACGACAGCACATAGGACTGCAGACCGTAGTGGGTGTCATTGGCGATGGCGACGGCCTCGTCTTCGGTCCCATAGGTGATGATGCTCAACACCGGGCCGAAGATCTCCTCGCGCGCGATCCGCATGTCGTTGGTCACGTCGGAGAAGACGGTGGGGCGCACGAACCAGCCGACGTCCTGACCCTCGGGCCGTCCTTCGCCGCCGACCAGCAGGGTCGCGCCCTCTTCCTGGCCCAGCTTCAGATAGGACTGCACCCGGTCCCATTGCTTGCGGCTGACCATCGGGCCGACCGAGACCTCCGGGTCATGCGGATCGCCCGCCTTCACCGCCGCGACGGCGGCCTTGATCTTCTCCAACGCCTCGGCCTTGCGGCTTTCGGGGACCAGAATGCGTGTGCCCGCCACGCAGGCCTGGCCGCTGTTCAGGAAGCCCGAACCCACGATCGCGGGCATGACCGCGTCCAGATCGGCGTCATCCAGAATGATCTGCGGCCCCTTGCCGCCCAGCTCCAGCGTGACCCGCTTCATCGTCTCGGCGGCGGCGCGCAGGATCGACTTGCCCACGGCGGTCGAGCCGGTGAAGGTCACCTTGGCCACATCGGGGTTCGACGTGAACTCGGCGCCCACAACGTCGCCGCGTCCGGTGACGATGTTGAACAGACCCTTGGGCGCGCCGACCTCGTGCAGAGCCTCCATCACCACCTGGGTCTGGATGGCGCTCATCTCACTGGGCTTGATGACGATGGTGCAGCCTGCGGCCAGGGCCATCGACATCTTGGCGGTGATGAAGCTGGCGTTGCTGTTCCACGGGGTGATGCCCGCCACCACGCCCAGAGGCGTCATCCGCACCTCGGCATGGCCGATGACCTGATCGAAGTCGTAGGATTGCAGCGCCTCTGCGGCTTCCAGGAAGTTGGTCGCGGCCATGTCGGCCATCCAGTCGACCCGGCCCTTGGGCGCGCCATATTCCTCGACAATGGCGGCGATCAGGTCGTCGCGACGGGCGGCGACGGCGGCGTGGAACCGGCGCAGCAGGGCGATCCGCTCCGCCTTCGTCGTGCGCGACCACGCCGGCAGGGCGCGTTTCGCCGCCGCCACAGCCGCCCGCGCATCCCCGGCGTCGCCCAGACGCACCGTGCCGATCACGGCCTCGGTCGAGGGATTGAACAGTTCGAACCGCTCTTCACCGTGCGGGGTGACGAAGGCGCCGTCGATATAGACCTGATTGATGTCGCGCATGGTTGCTCTCCTTGTTGGAGCCGATGTTGGAGCCGGGATGTAGCGCCGCGCCATTGCCTGTATAAGCAACCAAAACCGACACGAACTGTCCCGGAAATCCGAACAATGAACCGCAGCGGCCTGATCGAACTGGAAGCCGTGGTCGCCGTGGCCCGACGCGGCGGCTTCCGCGCCGCCGCGCGTGATCTGGGCATGTCGTCATCGGCCCTCAGCCACGCGGTCGGGGCGCTGGAGGCGCGGCTGGGCGTGCGCCTGTTCGACCGCACCACCCGCAGCGTGGCCCTGTCGGCGGCGGGCGAACAGTTCGTGGCCCAGGTCAGCCCGGCCCTGGCCCAGATCCACACCGCCATCGAAGACGTGGACCAGCACCGCGACCGCCCCTCCGGCACCCTGCGGCTGAACACCTCGCTCGGCGCCGCGCGCATGGTATTCGAGCCGCTGATCCTGGAATATCTGCGCCGCTATCCCGAGATGAAGGTCGAACTGGTTACCGAAAGCCGGTTCATCGACCTGGTCGAAGACGGATTCGACGCCGGTTTCCGCCTGCAGGAAAGCCTGCCCGCCGACATGGTGGCCATTCCCTTCAGCCGCACCATCCGCTCCATCGTCGTCGGCGCGCCGGCCTATTTCGAAGGGCGCGAGCGCCCGCGCGTCCCCTACGACCTGCTGAGCCACGACTGCATCCGCATGCGGATGGCGTCAGGAGCGATCTATCACTGGGAGTTCGAGAAACGCGGCGAGGCGATCGAGATCGACGTCCCCGGCCCGCTGGTTCTGGACGAAATGTCGTTGATGCACGAGGCCGTGCTGGCGGGCGTCGGCCTGTTGCTGATCGCGGAACAGACGGTCGCCGATGATCTGGCCGCCGGGCGTCTTATTCAGGTGTTGGACGACTGGACCCCGGCCTATCCGGGCCTTAGCCTATATTACCCCGGCCGCCGCCACGCCCCGGCGAAACTGCGCGCCTTCATCGATCTGGTGCGCGAAAAGGCCTGCTGACCGCTCTCACCAGGCGCCCAGTTCGCGCAGTTGCCGCACCAGTTCGTCCGGTGCCTCGCCCGCATCCAGGGTATCGATGTCGGCGGGCACGTCCTTGGGCTCGAAATAGCGCCAGCCCTGAAACGGCCTGCGCGCCATCGGGGCGGTGCGGATCACCCTGGGCTCCAGCGTGATCTCGCAGCGGCTTTCCTTGCCCTCGCCCAGGGTCGTGATGTCCACAATGGGCTGGCGGCAGGCGATGCTGCCCTTGATCACCCAATACAGCGACCCGCCATCCTCGATCTCGGCCGCCCGCTTGGGCGTCATCCGGGTGTGAACCACCAGAGGCTGGCCGCTGGCGGCCCGTGTCTCCAGCCATTCGACATCGGACACCCCGACGCAAAGCTTGATCATGTGAAGCGACATGGCGCCCACCTAGTCACCCCGCCCCGGAATGACCAGACCCGTCGTCTCATGACGCCCCTCTACGGCGCAGGATTCAGATACGGCACGGCTTCGACCAGTTGGTAGCCCGGCGTGTTCTGCACGAAGTGGCGCAGCCAGTAGCCGTGTCCCGCACCGAACACGACCACGATCCGATCGCCTGGCCGCGCCACGGCCATCAGCTTGGTGAAGATCTTGGCGTTGCGCTCATACCAGCCCGCGTTCAGCTCGGCGCCCGGTTGCTCCGCCCCGTCACCGAACTTCAACAGGCCGTAGTAGATGTCCATGTTGCCGCTGATCGGATGATCCGGGCTGCTGTCCTCGGCCAGCAGCTGACCCAGGGTTTCATGCTTCTGGCGCTCCGACAGTTCGGCGGCATAGGCGGCGACTGGGGCGTTCAGGGTCGCGAACTCCGCTTCCCGGTGACGGGCTGTGAACCAGGCCTGCACCTTTTCGAACGGGAAATAATCTCGCCCGCCTTCCTCCGGCTGTTCATCAATGGCGTAAACGCGGCTCAACCCCTCCAGGTTCGCCAGCCGATAGCCGATCTGATAACGCTCGTCGGCGTGGGTCAGCAGCATTGACGGCTGGAACGAGGGGTAGACCTGATCCAGCAGGGTCGTCTTGTCCGCCGCCACACGCTCCAGCGCCACCGCCGTCGGGCGAAACCGCCGCAGTCCTTCAGCCACCGCCTCCAGTTCCGCCTGCTTCTGCGGCGTCGTCACAGGATCAACGACAACGTTGTTCAGGTCCTGTCCCGGATTGTCGAAATGGAACGCCCCCACGATCATGACCTGAACCGGCTCCGGCGCGGCGCTGGGCGGCGCCGACTGCGCCGATGCGGCGACGGGGGCGAAACAGGCCACGGCGAGGGCCGAGGCGGCTACAAGGATTCTGAACACAGGCTTCTCCAACACTTCTACAGCGTCAGAGACTTTGACCGACGTCAGCGGATGCAGCTGTCCTCATTAAATCTCAGACAGATAACTCCGTAAAAGTGTCGTTCAGACAGCCTCGGCTGATGCCTTCACCACCGCCAGCACGGTCGCTTCCGTGACCTGATCCCCGACGCTGGACGAGACGCTCTCGACCACCCCGTCGAAGGGCGCCGTCAGGGCGTGCTCCATCTTCATGGCCTCCAGCACCACGACAGGCTGTCCCTTGGTCACGACATCACCCGCCTTGGCCGGCGTGGCGACGATCTTGCCCGGCATGGGCGCGCGGAGGCTGCCGTCTGAAGCGGAACCTTCACCCTGCCCCCGCACATGGCTAATTGCTGTAACAGGCCAGGCGTCGCCATGCTCGAAGATGACTCCTTCGACGCCGCCCATGGCTCCAACATAGCCGAGCGTCACATCGTCACCGACGACGATCCGATCTCCAGCAGCGCGACTAACGACCGCTCGACCGTCGACTTCGATCTTCCAACTGAAATCTCCACGTCCGTTGCTCAGAGCCGATCCTTCGACTCTCTCGCCATTGATCTGCGTCTGAAACAACGCGCGCGACGGGCCATTAAGACGAAAGCCAACGGCCGCGCTGTCGGCATCCGACGACCAAGGCGACAGATATTCGCCCAGTTGCGGCGACAAATGATGATGGTCCGCGATCAGGTTCAACGCGGCGACTCTGGCGTCCGACGACGGCCCGCTTCCCAACAGCGCCGCCTCTTCTTCCGCGATGAAGCCCGTATCCACGTCGCCCGCCACAAACCGCGGATGGACCAGACAGCGTTTCAGGAAGCCCGCATTGGCCTTGACCGGCCAGACCTCGACCTCGCCCGCCGCCTCGGCCAGCCGCGCCGCCGCCGCTTCGCGCGTGTCTTCGTGCACGATCAGCTTGGCGATCATCGGGTCATAGAACTGGCTGACCTCGCCGCCCTGCTCCACGCCGGTGTCGACGCGGATGCGGTCAGGCATCACGAAATGCTCCAGCTTGCCGATGGAGGGCAGGAAGCCGTTGGCGGGGTCTTCCGCATACAGCCGCGCCTCCATCGCCCAGCCGTTCAGTTTGATCTCGTCCTGTTTCAGCGGGATCGGCTCGCCCGCAGCCACGCGGAACTGCCATTCGACCAGATCGACGCCGGTCACACTCTCGGTCACCGGGTGCTCGACCTGCAGTCGGGTGTTCATCTCCATGAACCAGACGCCGTCCGCCTTCAGCCCGTCAGAGGCGTCGGCGATGAACTCGATCGTGCCCGCCCCCACATAATTCACCGCCTTGGCCGCCTTGATCGCGGCCCCGGTTACGGCGGCGCGCACGGCCTCGCTCATGCCCGGCGCAGGCGCCTCTTCGATCACCTTCTGGTGGCGGCGTTGCAGCGAACAGTCGCGTTCATACAAGTGGACGACATTGCCGTGCTTGTCCCCGAACACCTGCACCTCGATGTGGCGCGGGCGGGTGATGTAACGTTCGATCAACACCCGGTCGTCGCCGAAGGCCGCGGCCCCCTCGCGCTTGGCGCTGGCCAGACCGGCGGCGAAGTCAGCCGGATCATCGACCCGTTTCATCCCCTTGCCGCCACCGCCTGCAACCGCCTTGATCAGCACCGGATAGCCGATCCGCGCGGCCTCTGCGGTCAGCGTCTCTTCCGACTGGTCCGCGCCCTGATAGCCGGGCGTCACCGGCACATCGGCCCTGATCATCAGATCCTTGGCTGCGTCCTTCAGGCCCATGGCCCGGATCGAGGACGGGTCCGGCCCGATCCAGATCAGCCCCGCCGCCGCGACGGCCTCCGCAAACTCGGCGTTTTCGGACAGGAAGCCATAGCCGGGGTGGATCGCCTCCGCCCCCGTCGCCTTGGCCGCGGCCAGCACTTTCGCGCCGTCCAGATAGCTTTCCCGCGCCGCAGCCGGGCCGATCAGGACCGCCTCATCTGCCTCTCGCACATGCAGGGCATGGGCGTCGGCCTCGGAATAGACGGCGATGGTGCGTATCCCCATCCGCTTGGCGGTGCGGAAGACACGGCAGGCGATTTCGCCGCGATTGGCGACAAGGACGGACTTGAACATAGCCCATCCTTAACCAGATCATGCGCATCAGGCGAGAGGGCGGGCGCCATCGTTCTCTCGTCCCAAAATGTGCGCCGCCAGTTCCCGTGCGGTCCTGAACCCGCTATCCCGCAGCCATGTCCCTGCGCCCCCTGTTCATCACCCAGGTCTATGAAGCCTCCCTCGCCGACGGCCGGGGCTGGCCCGACTTCAACGAACAACTGATCGACGTTATCCGCATGATGGCGGAAGAGGATGAAGCCGGCCGCCGCTGGTGCCGCGCCAACGCCTATCGGGGCTACACCTCCTATGGCTCGCTGAACGACCTGCCGCATCGCTTCCCCGAGTTCGCGGAGCTGAAACGCCATCTGGATCGCCACGCCGTCGCCTACGCCAAGGCCCTGAACTTCGACCTGGCGCGCAAGCCCCGGCTGGACAATCTGTGGGTCAATATCCTGAAGCCCGGCGGCGGCCACACCGGCCATATCCACCCGCACGCCTTCCTGTCTGGCACCGTCTATATCGACATCCCCGACGGCGCCTCGTCGCTGAAGCTGGAAGACCCTCGCCTGCCCTTCATGATGGCCCGCCCCGGCGTCACAGATGACGCGACCGAGGCCGAACGCCCCTTCGTATATCTGCGCCCTCAGGCGGGCACGGTGCTGATGTGGGAAAGCTGGCTGCGCCACGAAGTCCCGACCAATCAGGCCAAGTCTGACCGCATCTCCATCAGCTTCAACTACGCCTGAACGACGCGGCCGCCCCCTCAGCGCCACATTCAACCTTAGCCTCCCCGCAACGCTTCAGGGGGAATCACAAATGAAACGCTCGGGCCCGGCCGTTGCACTGATGGCCGTTCTCGCCGCCGCCTGCTCGCCCAAGGCAGACGCCCAGTCGTCGCCGCAAACCGCACCCCAGGCCCAGGCCGCCCAGGCGGAGGGCGCCCCCTATGTGCTGAAGGGCACCCAGGTCTGGACCGTGCCAGATCCGGTTTCGGGCCGCGACTACGAGGTCTTCGTCAGTCTGCCCGCCAGCTATGAGGCCAATCCCCAGCGACGTTATCCGGTGCTGTACGTCACCGACGCGGACTACGCCTTTCCCATCATCCGTCAGGTCGCCCGACGTGTGAATCTGGACGGCCCCCGCCTCGAGGAGTTCATCCTGGTCGGTCTGTCCTATTCGCGCGGCGACAGCGGCGTGGTCAGCCGCAATCGTGACTACACCCCCACGCCCAACGGCCCGCGCAGCGCCAGCAGCAACGTCCATGGCCAGGGCGCGGCCTATCAGACCTATCTGAAGAACGAAGTCCTGCCCTTCATCGACAACCGCTTCCGCGCCGACCCCGCGCGCCGCGTCCTGCTGGGTCATTCCTACGGCGGCCTGCTGGGCGCCCAGATCCTGTTCACCGACCCGTCGATGTTCCAGGCCTATGTGCTGGGCAGCCCGTCCTTCTGGTTCGACAAGCGCCACATCATGACGATGGAGGCCGCCTACGCTCGCAGCCACACCGACCTGCCCGCTGATGTCTTCATGTATGTCGGCGATTGGGAAGTGCCCGGCCCCAACCCCCGCAACACCAACGGCGCCAATCTGGTGCGCGACATGCAGACGATGGAGACGACGCTGAAGTCCCATCACTATCCGAACCTGCGCGTCCAATCCCTGGTCCTGACCGACGAAGACCACCTGACGGTGGCCCCGGTCGGCTTCACCCGCGGGCTTCTGGCGGTGCTGCCGGCGAAGTAGGCGCCTCACCTTCGTCATTGCATGGGAAATGTCATGGCTGCACCTGGACGGGGTTTCGCAGACCCCGCCAGCCCGCCGCAGGCTTATGGGGTTAGGCGATAAGACCGCCACCATTCAGCGCCCCGACCTTGCAGGTCGGCCACCCGCGCGCGGCGTCAAACCTTCGTCGAAACGGTAATTCTACAATCACACTCCGGGCGAAGGCCCGGCGCCCCGGCTTGCCCTCCACTCAGGCCTCCCAACATCGCAGCTACGGCGCGATGCCACAGTCGTTTGTGCGCGGCCTTATTTGCCCTTCGCGCTCCGGGTCGCTACATCCGCCCGAACCTCCCACGTCTAGACGAACCCGAAGGGCGAAACCGCACCTCATGGCGCAACAATATATTTTCCAGATGCAGGGTCTGACCAAGACCTTCCCTGGCGGCCGCAAGATTTTCGAAAACATCTGGCTCAGCTTCTATAACGACGCCAAGATCGGCGTCGTCGGCGTCAACGGCTCGGGTAAATCGACCCTGCTGAAGATCATGGCCGGCCTGGACACCGAGTTCACGGGTGAAGCCCGCGCCGCCGATGGCATCAAGCGCGGTTATCTGGAGCAGGAGCCCCAGCTGGATCCCGCCCTGAACGTTCGCCAGAACGTCGAGGCCTGGTGCGAAGAAAAGCAGTGGGTCAACCGCTTCAATGAAGTCGCCGCCGAACTGGGCGAAAACTACACCGACGAACTGATGGAGGAGATGACCAGCCTCCAGGAGAAGATCGACGCCGGCGACGTTTGGGACATCGACAGCCGCATCGACCAGGCCATGGGCGCTCTGCGCTGCCCGCCGGACGACTGGGAAGTCACCAACCTGTCGGGCGGTGAAAAGCGCCGCGTGGCCCTGGCCCGCCTGCTGCTGTCCAAGCCCGACATGCTGCTGATGGACGAACCGACCAACCACCTGGACGCCGAATCCGTCGCCTGGCTTCAGCACCACCTGGAGAACTTCCCGGGCTGCGTCATCCTGGTCACCCACGACCGCTACTTCCTGGACCAGGTCACCAAGTGGACGCTGGAGCTGGACCGCGGCAAGGGCCACCCGCACGAGGGCAACTACTCCTCATGGCTGGAAGCCAAGACCAAGCGCGTGGTGCAGGAACAGTCGGAATCCGAAGCCCGCCAGCGCGCCCTCACCCGCGAACTGGAATGGGTCCGTTCGGGCGCCAAGGCCCGTCAGGCCAAGTCCAAGGCCCGTCTGGCCGCCTACGAGCGGATGGTCGAGGAACAGGAATCGATGCGCGGCGCGCAAACGCACGCCCACATCCAGATCCCGCCTGGCCCGCGTCTGGGCAATGTGGTTCTGGAGGTCGAAGGCCTGCAGAAGTCGTATGGCGAGAAGACCCTGTTCGACAACCTGACCTTCAAGCTGCCGCCCAACGGCATCGTCGGAGTCATCGGCCCCAACGGCGCCGGCAAGTCGACCATGTTCAAGCTGATCACCGGCCAGGAACAGCCCGACGGCGGCACGATCAAGGTCGGCGAAACCGTCAAACTGGCCTATGTCGACCAGTCGCGCGACGATCTGAAGCCGGATGAAACCATCTGGCAGGCCATCTCGGGCGGCACCGACGTGATGATGGTCGGCAAGCGCGAGATCAACACCCGCGCCTATGTCGGCAGCTTCAACTTCAAGGGCGGCGACCAGCAGAAGAAGGTCGGCCAATTGTCCGGTGGTGAGCGCAACCGCGTCCACCTGGCCAAGACCCTGGCCTCCGGCGGCAACCTGATCCTGCTCGACGAACCGACCAACGACCTGGACATCGAAACCCTGCAGAACCTCGAAGAGGCTCTGGAGGAATTCGCCGGCTGCGCCGTGGTCATCTCCCACGACCGCTGGTTCCTTGACCGTCTGGCCACCCACATCCTCGCTTTCGAAGGCGACGGTCATGTGGAATGGTTCGAGGGCAACTTCGAAGCCTACGAACAGGACAAGATGCGCCGCCTGGGCGCCGACAGCATCATCCCCAAGCGCATCCAGCACCAGAAGTTCGGTCGCTGATCGACTGATCGATAAAGAGGAGCCGCTGCATGACCCAACGCCCCGCCGTTCTCATCATGCAGCGGCATCTCGCCCCGCTCTCGGGCTTCCTCGAGAGCGCCTACGACGTTTACCGCTTCTGGGAAGGCCCGCCGGTCGAGGCCGCCCACGATATCCGCGTCATGGTCGTCGCCGGGGAATACCCGCTCGACAAGGCGCTGATCGAACAGCTTCCCAATCTCAGCCTGATCGCCTGTTTCACCTCGGGCTATGACGGCATCGATATCGAATGGTGCCGCGCGCGCGGCCTGCCGGTCACCCATGCGCCCGGCGTCAATCACGAAGACGTCGCCGATCACGCGCTGGGCCTGATCCTAGCCGCGCGGCGCCAGATCGCATCCGGCGATCGCCAGGTCCGCTCAGGCGAATGGACGATCGAGACCCGCAACATCACCGCCTCTCTTGGCGGTCAGAAGCTGGGCGTCGTCGGCCTGGGCCATATCGGCAAGGCCGTCGCCAGCCGCGCCGAAACCTTCCGCATGGCGGTCAGTTGGTGGGGCCCGCGTCCACACGAGGCGCAATGGCCCCGCGCCGAATCCCTGCTGGCCCTGGCCAAGTCCAGCGACGTCCTGGTCGTGGCCTGCAAGGCGGATGAGACCAATCGCGGCCTGATCTCACGCGAAATCCTCGACGCCCTCGGCCCGGACGGACTGCTGGTCAATGTCTCGCGCGGGCAGGTGGTGGACGAAGACGCCCTGATCGCCGCGCTGAAATCGGGCGCCCTGGGTCAGGCCGCACTGGATGTCTTCATCGAAGAGCCGACCGATCCCACACGTTGGGCCGATGTGCCCAACACAGTCCTGACGCCCCACACCGGCGGCGCCACGACCGCCGGCGTGCAAGGCATGCTCGTGCTTCTGATCGAGAACCTACAGGCGCATTTCGCAGGCGAACCCTTGAAGACGCCCGTCGTCTGATCTCAGCGCTGCTGACGCTGGGGCCGTTCGTCCGCCGTCACGACGCCATCGCCGTTCTTGTCCAGCGTCTTGAACTCGGCCTGAACGCCCGCATCGAACTCGGCCCGCGTGATCCGGCCGTCGTTGTCCGCGTCGAACCGTGTCAGCATCCGCCCGCCGCGGCCGTTGGCCAACTCGGTCGCATCGACAACGCCGTCGTGATTGGCGTCCAGACGTTCGAACAACTGCCCCATCCGCGCCTGAAACTGCGCCAGGGTCTCACGTTCCGGCGGTCGCATTCCGCCCCATTGGCCGCCGCCCTGCCCCCCACCCATCGGCGGTCCCGCCATCTGCGGCGGCTCGGGGAAATCACTCTGGGCCAGGGCCGGGCCGGCGGCGGCAAGTGCGAAGGCGGCAATCAGCAGGATACGCATGGGACCACTCCAAAAGGGCTGCGAAACCTTGAACGCACGCACGAAGTTTTCCCGTCGCATCCTTATCTGAGAAGCGATTTCACTTGCCAAATCATATAAGGATATCTTTATATGATCGCATGAGCCTGTCCGCTGATCAGACTGTCGAAGCCCTGCGCGCCGCTGGCGAGCCGACCCGCCTGCGCGTCCTCTCGCTGCTGGCGGGAGAAGAGCTGTCGGTCATGGAGATGTCGCGGATTCTGGACCAGAGCCAACCCCGCGTCTCGCGCCATCTGAAGCTGATGACCGACGCCGGTCTGATCGAACGCTTCCCGGACGGCGCCCGCGTCTATTACCGCCTGTCGCACGACGCTCAGGCCCGCAGACTGATCGACACAGTGCTGGATATTCTGGCCGAAGACGCCGGTGAAGCCGATCACCGTCGCCTTGATGAAGTCCGCAAGGACCGCGAGGAAGCCGCTGTCAGCTATTTCGAACAGGTCGCGCCCCAGTGGGACCGCCTGCGCAGCCTCTATGTCAGCGAAAGCGCCGTCGAAGCCGCGCTGGAGAAGGCCGTCGGCCCCGGCCCGTTCGAGCGCGTCGTCGATCTGGGCACCGGCTCGGGCCGGATGCTGACCCTGTTCGGCAAGAAGGCGAAAATGTCCGTCGGGCTGGATCTCAGCCAGAACATGCTCAACATCGCCCGCACCAATGTCACCAAGGCGGGCGTTGAGCAGGTCGAACTGCGCCACGGCGACATCTTCGCCACCCGCCTGCCCGCCGCCAGCGCCGATCTGGTGATCGTCCACCAGGTGCTGCACTACCTTTCCGACCCCGCCGCCGCCGTCGCCGAGGCCTGCCGCCTGGTCAGCCCCGGCGGGCGTCTGGTCATCATCGACTTCGCCCCGCACGACTTCGAACACATGCGCGAGGCCCATCAGCATCGCCGTCTCGGTTTCGCCGACAGCGAGATCAACGGCTGGCTGCAGGATGGCGGCCTGACGCCGTCCGCCCCTATCGCCCTGCCGCATGACGCCGAGGGCCTGACCGTGACCATCTGGACGGCGGAACGCCGCCTCCAGGACAGAAAGACCGCCTGATGGCCTCCCCCGCTCCGCTCAATCTGGCCGAAGCCCGCGCCCTGCTGCTGTCGCCGCTCGGCCCCGTCGCCCGTGCGGGGTCGAACCGTAACGAGGTGCGCGTCTCGTTCGAATTCTTCCCGCCCAAGTCAGACGAGGCCGAGGCCAATCTGTGGAAGGCCATCCGGCGGCTGGAGCCGCTGAACCCCGCCTTCGTCTCCGTCACCTATGGGGCGGGCGGCTCAACGCGTGAACGGACCCACCGGACGGTTCAGCGCATCATCACCGAAACCTCCCTGCGCCCCGCCGCCCACCTGACCTGCGTCGACGCCAGCCGCGAAGAGGTCGATGAGGTTATCGAGGGCTACAAGACCATCGGCGTCGATCATATCGTCGCCCTGCGCGGCGATCCGCCCGGCGCATCCGGCATCGGCGGCGCCTATCAGCCCCGCGCCGACGGCTACGCCAACGCCACCGAATTGACCGCCGCCATCAGCCGCATCGGCGGCTTCGATATCACGGTCGGCGCCTATCCCGAACGCCACCCCGAAAGCCCCTCCATCGACCACGACATTGATGTGCTGAAGGCCAAGGTGGATGCGGGCGCCACCCGCGCCGTCAGCCAGTTCTTCTTCGACATCGACGCCTTCCTGCGCTTCCGCGACCGGGTGCGGGCGGCGGGCGTGACTATTCCGCTGATCCCCGGCGTCATGCCGGTGTCCAACTTCAACGGCCTGAAGCGGATGTGCGGCTCGTGCGGCGCGTCGGTGCCGGACTGGCTGGCCGGGCATTTCGACGGGCTGGACGACGATCCCGAGACCCGCAAGCTGTTGGCCGCCTCCGTCGCCGCCGAAACCTGCGCCCGTCTGCAGGAAGAGGGCTTCAGCGACTTCCACTTCTACACCCTGAACCGCGCCGATCTGGTCTATGCGATCTGTCGCGTGCTGGGCGTGCGTGAAACCAAGGCCGTCGCGTAATGACATCCCCCCTGACCCGCCCGGAACGGATCGCCGCCCTGCACGCGGCGGCCAAGGAACGCATTCTGGTCCTCGACGGATCATGGGGCGTGATGATCCAGCGGCGTGGGCTGAACGAGGCCGACTTCCGCGGCGACCGCTTCGTGACCGCCAACGGCTACAACGAAAAGGACCAGATGAAGGGGAACAACGACATCCTCTGCATCACCCGCCCCGACGTCATCTCCGACCTGCACGACCAGTATTTCGCGGCGGGCGCCGATATTTCAGAGACCAACACCTTCTCTGCGACCACCATCGCCCAGGATGACTATGCCCTGGACGCGCAGGCTGTGTGGGACATCAATCTGGAAGGCGCCAAGCTGGCCCGCGCCGCCGCTGACCGCTGGACCGAGAAAGAGCCGCACAAGCCCCGTTTCGCCGCTGGCTCCATCGGCCCGCTGAACAAGATGCTGTCCATGTCGTCCGACGTGAACGACCCCGGCGCGCGGCTGGTCACCTTCGACCAAGTGTACGAAGCCTATCGCCAGCAGGTGAAGGCCCTGAACCAGGGCGGCGTCGACCTGTATCTGATCGAAACCATCACCGACACGCTGAATTGCAAGGCCTGCATCAAGGCCATCAAGGATCTGGAGGACGAGGGGCTTGATCCCCTGCCCATCTGGATTTCCGGCACCATCACCGACCGTTCGGGCCGCACCCTGTCGGGCCAGACGGCCGAGGGTTTCTGGAACAGCGTGCGCCACGCCAAGCCGTTCGCCGTCGGCTTCAACTGCGCCCTGGGCGCCGACCTGATGCGCCCCTTCATCGCCGAACTGAGCCGCGTCGCCGACACGCTCGTCGCCGCCTATCCCAACGCGGGCCTGCCCAACGCCATGGGCCAGTACGACGAACAGCCCCACGAAACCGCCCACTTCATTGAGGAATGGGCCGCCTCCGGCCTGGTCAACATCGTCGGCGGCTGCTGCGGCACGACGCCCGACCACATCAAGCATGTTGCCGAAGAGGTCGCTCCGCTGAAGCCCCGCGCCATCCCGGAACGCCCGGTGGCCCTGCGCCTGTCGGGACTTGAACCGTTCGAGCTGGCTTCCTGATGCGTCCCGTCTTCATCAACGTCGGCGAACGGACCAACGTCACCGGCTCGGCCAAATTCCGCAAGCTGGTGGTCGAGGGGAACTATTCCGCCGCCCTGGACGTCGCCCGTCAGCAGGTTGAGGCGGGCGCCCAGATCATCGACATCAACATGGACGAGGGCCTGCTGGACGGCGTCGTCGCCATGCGGACCTTCCTGAACCTGATCGCGGCCGAACCCGACATCGCCCGCGTGCCGGTCATGATCGACTCATCCAAATGGGAGGTCATCGAGGCAGGCCTGAAATGCGTTCAGGGCAAGCCGATCGTCAACTCGATCAGCATGAAGGAGGGCGAACAGGCCTTCCGCGAACACGCGATCAAATGTCTGCGCTACGGCGCCGCCGTCGTGGTCATGGCCTTTGACGAAGTGGGTCAGGCCGACACCGCCGCCCGCAAGATCGAGATCTGCACCCGCGCCTACAACATCCTGGTCAACGAGGTCGGCTTCCCGCCCGAGGACATCATCTTTGACCCCAATATCTTCGCCGTGGCGACGGGGATCGAGGAGCACGACAACTACGCCGTCGACTTCATCGAGGCGGTCAAGGTCATCAAGGCCACCCTGCCCTACGCCCGCGTCTCGGGCGGCGTGTCGAACGTCTCGTTCAGCTTCCGCGGTAATGAGCCGGTGCGCCGGGCGATCCACAGCGTCTTCCTGTATCACGCCATCAATGCGGGCATGGACATGGGCATCGTCAATGCGGGCGACCTGCCCGTCTATGACGACATCGACCCGGTGTTGAGGGAGGCCGTCGAGGACGTGATCCTGAACCGCCCGCAGCGGACCAATGTGTCCAACACCGAGCGGCTGGTGGACATGGCGCCCACCTACAAGGGCGAAAAGGGCGCGGCTCGCGTCGTCGATCTGAAATGGCGCGACGCTCCGGTCGGCAAGCGGATCGAGCACGCTTTGGTGAACGGCATCACCGAATATATCGACGCCGACACCGAAGAGGCGCGCCTCTCGGTCGAACGCCCTCTGCACGTCATCGAAGGCCCGCTGATGGACGGGATGAACGTGGTCGGCGACCTGTTCGGATCGGGCAAGATGTTCCTGCCGCAGGTGGTGAAATCCGCCCGCGTGATGAAACAGGCCGTCGCCTGGCTCGAACCCTTCATGGAGGCCGAAAAGGCCGGTAAACCCCGCGAACAGGCAGGCCGGATCCTGATGGCGACGGTGAAGGGCGACGTCCACGACATCGGCAAGAATATCGTCGGCGTCGTGCTGCAATGTAACAACTACGAGGTCATCGACCTGGGCGTCATGGTCCCGGCCGACCGCATCCTGGACGCCGCCATTGAGCACAAGGTGGACATCATCGGCCTGTCCGGTCTGATCACCCCGTCGCTGGACGAGATGGTCTTCGTCGGCGCCGAGATGGAGCGTCGCGGGTTCGACATCCCCCTGCTGATCGGCGGCGCCACCACCAGCCGCACCCATACGGCGGTCAAGATCGAACCCGCCTATCGTCGCGGCTCGACCACCTATGTCATCGACGCCAGCCGCGCCGTCGGCGTGGTCGCAGGCCTGCTGTCCCCGACCGATCGGGCCAGGAACGAAGCCGCCACCCGCGACGAATACATCCGCATTCGCGAACAGTACGCCCGCGGCCAGGAGATCAAGGCCCGCGCCACCCTGGCCCAGGCGCGCGAGAACCGCTTCCGCCCCGATCCGTCCCAGCCCATGCCGGGCGCCCCGTCCTTCATCGGGGTGAAGGCGTTCGACGCCTGGGACCTGCAGGACCTGGCCGACCACATCGACTGGACCCCCTTCTTCGCCAGTTGGGAGCTGATCGGCCGCTATCCGCTGATCCTTGAGGACGAAATCGTCGGCGAGGCCGCACGCGACCTGTTCAATGACGCCCAGACCATGCTGAAGCGCATCGTCGAAGAGAAATGGTTCACGGCAAAGGGTGTCGTCGGCTTCTGGCCCGCCCGCGCTGTCGGCGACGACATCGCTGTCTTCTCGGACGAAACCCGGTCACAGGAGATCGCCCGTTTCCACACGCTGCGCCAGCAGATCAAGAAGTCGAACGGCAAGCCGAACCTGGCGTTGTCCGATTTCATCGCCGAGGAAGGCGATGACTACATCGGCGCCTTCGCCGTCACCGCTGGCCACGGCGAACTGGAAATCGCCAAACGATTCAAGGACGCAGGCGACGACTATTCGTCCATCATGGCCACGGCGCTGGCCGACCGCCTTGCCGAGGCCTTCGCCGAACGCCTGCACAAGGAAGTCCGCACCCAGCTGTGGGGCTACATGCCGGACGAGGTCACCAGCGTCGATGACCTGATCGCCGAGCAATATCAGGGCATCCGCCCCGCCCCGGGCTATCCAGCCCAGCCTGACCACACGGAAAAGGCCACCCTGTTCCGCCTGCTGAACGCGGGCGAGAACGCAGGCATGGCCCTGACCGAAAGCTTCGCCATGACGCCCCCGGCCTCGGTCTCGGGCCTCTATTTCGGCCATCCCGGCAGCCACTATTTCGGCGTCGGCAAGATCGACCGCGATCAGGTGGAGGACTACGCCCGCCGCAAGGGGATGGAGGTCGCCGTCGTCGAACGCTGGCTTTCCCCCATCCTGAACTACGATCCCTACGCCGCACCACGCGAAACGGCGGCCTGAGCGCCAGCTCAGACCGCCGTTACAGATCACCAGCGTCGATCAGTTGGCGGCGGGCTCTTCCAGACCGACGTCCGCCGGCGTCGCGGGCGGCGTCGTGATGTTGTTTCGAATGCGGCGCGCCGCGTGTTCGCAGCGACCCGGCAGGCCATAGAACAGGCCGAACGACTGGCTGCGCGCCGCCTCGTCCTGACTGGCCAGCAGCGGCGCCCACTGCGCCTTGGCCGCAGCAGCCGCCTGTTGCGCCGCGGCCTTCGACGCCGCCGTCTGACGCGGTTCAGCCGCCGCCAGGGCGCTGCGGAAATCCTGTGCCTCCAGACGGCCCAGACGCACCAGTTCCGTATCCTCAGGCGAACGGTTGGTCAGCGTCTCGCCCAAATCCGCATGACCCGTCACCAACGCATCGCACCAGGCCACCAATGGATAATCCTGCGTCGGCGCCCCGCGCGGCAGCGTGTTCGAATAGGCGATGGCTTCCCGCGTCCTCAACGCATCCGCGCTTTCGTTCGAACGGTTCGTGACGATCGGACCATCCTGATCCTGCGCGAAAGCCGCAGCCCCCAAACTGACGGCAATCGCTACGGCAATGAAGATGCTATTTTTATTCATGAAATTCCTCGACCCAGGGATGGGCTGCGCAACCCAAACGAAAGCAACGCTTACCCAGGCAAATGGTTTTAATGGGGCGAAAAAAAGCGGCGAGCAAAATGCTCGCCGCTCCCAGTGCTAGATCGAATGACTTTTAGAAGTCAGCCGTGATGCCGATGAACATGAATCGACCCATTGCATCGTAGGTTTGTGGATAGGTGTTGTTATTGCCGGTGGTGCCAACGCTGTACGATAGCGGAGGATCGCGATCGAAGACGTTGTTGATGCCGACGCGCAGCTTCATATTGTCACGCAGTTGCACGTTGGCAGCCAGATCGAAGTAGTTTTGTGCATCGAAACTGCTGTCAAGACGTCCCGGACCGGCGACGTTATCGACGCCACCGTAGTAACGCCACGTAGCCGACAGGTCAGCGTTCCAAGGCATCTGCCAGGTCACACGCGCGCGGTGACGCCACTCATTCTTGGGCGTTCCGCACTCACCGGCAAACTTACCGACACAGTCATATACGGCAGCACCCGCGCCCGGATCGGTTTCCATCTTGTCGAGCCACGAACCGACCATGTTGAAGGCCAGACTGCCGTAAGTGTCCAAACCAAAGCGGTCGAGGCCGACGTTGTAGTTGACGTTCACATCGATGCCCGAAGTCTTCAAACCACCAATATTGGTGTTGAAGGCCTCGACATATCCACCCGTTGTCCAGAGGGTGCCAATGTTGCTGCGAACGACACGCGCACACGCATCCGCCTGGTTGTTAACATAGCAGTTATCGAGGGTGACCAACGGATCAATGATGTCGATCCGGTTCTTCAGATCAATATTGTAGTAATCGACGGAGATATTGAGGCCACGCACGAACGAAGGAGCGAACACTGCCCCGAACGTGTAGGTGTCCGCCGTTTCAGGCGCGAGGTCCGGGTTACCGCTCTGCAAGTAATTGTACTGCCCGGCTGGGCTTTCCAACAAACCGCCGACCAGGCCGTACTGAGCGGACGGAACGCCGGTTGCTACGCACTGAGCAAGCGTCGCTGTCGGATTCGGCCCGCAAGGGTCGCCATCCGCATCAAACAGGTTCAGGCCTTGCGGGCGGAACAGTTCGATAACATTCGGCGCTCGCGTCGTTCGCGCCAAGCTGGCCCGGAAACGAAGATCCGAGACAGGGGCCCAGTCGATGCCAAACCCGTAGGCGTCAGACTTGAACTTGTCGTAGGTCGAATGGCGGTACGAGCCGTTGATCGACACCTGGTCTGCAAAGGGACGCCCCTCGATGAGCGGCAGACGGAATTCGCCGAACAGATCATAGACCTGAACAGAACCAGCCACGCTCTTCGTGGGTCCGCCTTGCCCGGCCAGATCACCCGTTTCAAACGAGGTGTCCGAAGTTGCGACAAGCTTGTCGCGACGATATTCGGCGCCGAAAGCGACTTGCAGGCCGCCATCAGCCCATGGGCTGCTGACATACGAACTCAGATCGCCCGTCACAGCAAGCGTGATAACCTGCTGTTCCGTGGCCCCGCGCTGAAGGCCCGGGGTCTGGAGATAGGCCAAGGCTTCCGGCGTGACGCCATCCGGCGAATAGATGTTGTAAGGAACGCAGGCGGCATCAACGGCAGCCAACGGACCGGTTGGGCCGTCGGGATCGATCGCCGAAACGCAAGCAGCCTTGCCCGTTGCGGGGTCGATCGCCACATCAAGCGCACGTCCAATACGCTGGTTCGAGAAATCGTTCAGATAAGTGCGGCTAAGGCTGACCTTCGAATAACTGGCGGCCAGATCGTAGCTCCAAGTGTCGCTCAAATCACCGCGGATGCCGACGACCCCGCGATAGTTCTGGGAACCAATGGAATCCTGACGACCGCCGCCTTCGACGTTACGACGACCAATCAGCACTTCAACCGTATCAACACCTGGAGCACAACCCAACGCAGTCGCCTGAGCGCCCGACAGAAGAGGATTGTCACAGCTGATGTTGTAGCCGCCGTTTGCCGACGTGCCGCCGCCGAAGAATACACCGGAAGGAGCGATCTGAGCGACGGTGCTGTAATCGCTAAAGCTCAGGCTGGTGAAGGCTTCAATCTTATCATTGACCTTGTAGGTCCCGTAGGCGCCCAGGGTGTAGCGTTCATCAGGGCGCTGATAGTGGTTCAGCGGGCCAAAATTATAGGCGTCGTCACCCGTATAGTTGCGGAAACCACCGCCACTGGCGACAGTCAGGTTGGCGCCATTCTCCAATGAGTTGAACCGCCCGGTCGCATTGGTGCTGGAGCCGCCGCATACAAAGCTGCCTGCATTCTCGCCACCCAGCGAACAAGAGGAATAGTCGCGATCACGACCCAGGATCTTGTTGTTCTTGCGATAGCCTGCGTAAGCTGTGAGGTTGCCACGTCCATCCGGGGCGTTCACCCCCATGATAATGGTGACTTCACGGCTAAAGCCGTCCATCACATTGTCATCCGGCAGCTTGAACTGTGAAGGGTTGCCAGCCGCACGACCTTCAATGACACTGCGCAGGTTGCCTGGACCGTCATAGTCGTTGTGATGCTGATAGAAGCCGTACTGGGCATCGATCCGCAGCCCTTCGAAGTCTTTCTTCATGATGAAGTTGACCACGCCGGCGATGGCGTCAGAGCC
Organism: Brevundimonas nasdae; assembly: GCF_019395145.1. Lineage (NCBI taxonomy): Bacteria > Pseudomonadati > Pseudomonadota > Alphaproteobacteria > Caulobacterales > Caulobacteraceae > Brevundimonas > Brevundimonas nasdae. The sequence goes on along the minus strand of NZ_CP080034.1, from coordinate 504,205 downwards.
ATAAACAGCTGCTGCGCCGCCCGTCAGGACTTCCACACGATCAACCAACTGACCCGGAATCTGGTTCAGGTCGGCAGCCGTATCATTAGGCGAACCATAACCCATGCGGCGACCGTCGATCAGAACCAGCGTACGGTCCGAGCCAAGCCCCCGGAGATCGACCGTAGCAGTGCCCGACGCGCCATTGGCGACAGTTGAGTTTTGAGCAGCAAACGCTTGGGGCAGTTGGTTGATCAGATCTTCAACGCGGGTAACGCCCTGAACATTGATATCCTCTCCGGTAACCTGGGTCACCGGGCTGGTGGTTTTCAGATTCGCTTGAGGAATACGCGACCCCGTCACGACGATGTCTTCGACCTGTGCAGTACCCGTCGTGGATTGCGCCATTGCTGGCGCAGCTAGACCAACGAGGGTGATCCCCGCGATGATCGTAGATGCGAGCAAGAACTCGCGTTTCATCCGATTCTTCAAAACCCACCCTCCTGAGATTCCAGCAACCATATAACTAAGGCTTAGCTGCTATTGTTAAGTTGAAGCGCCCGCCAGATTTTTATGGCGCATTCACACTGGCAGGTTAGGCACGCACATCATAAACTCGCCATGGAAATTACATATTAGCCACGATCATGGCACCACACTGTCACTCCTTAGCCACATTACCCCAACGCTAAGCTTTGATGTAGTTGATGATGAGCGCCCGAAATTAGGGTCATTTTTTTACCCATGGAGCCCAGATGAAGTTCACAATTGCGGCTGCAACCCTGATGATAGGCATCAACATGCCCATCGCTACCTCTGCGGCGCGACAAGCTTCAGATCAAAAATCTGTGTTATTTGAACAGCTCGCAGCGTGTCGCACGATAGCGAATGACACAGAACGACTCGCCTGCTTTGATCAGCGCGCTTCAACATTCGAAACGGCGCAACGAACCGGAGACGTGGTTGTCGTTGATCGCAGTCAAATCCGCCAGGCTAGACGCCAGCTGTTCGGATTCGAGCTTGGCTCCATGCCAGACATTTTCGCGGGCCATCAAGCTGAGGCCCCAATTGACGCCATTGAGACGTCGCTCACTTCCGCAGTCCAAGGGGGCGATGGAAAGTGGGTGTTCAAGCTCGCCGATGGCTCGGAATGGCGCCAAATAGACTCTGATCCCGTGCGTTTTCGCAATCAGGAGGGAATACAAATTCGCATTCGACGCGCTGCGCTTGGAAGCTATCAGCTTGTCGCGGGCAACAGTCGGGCCGTGCGGGTTCGTCGGCAGTAATAGACTATCGCTCAACCGCCACGCGACTGGCGTAAGGCGCAGGTTCCGGCGTGCAGGAGGCTGTGATCAGTTGCGCCGCCATGAGACAGATTATGGCGGCGGCTATCGGTTGCAGCCGATTTGAGACAGCGTAGGTGAGCGTGCGGGCCACAATGAGCACTCCGGGACAGGTTACCGAGACCTTAACGCAAGGCCTGAGCCACGATTGGAGCGCCCCGCTATGATTCCCTATGTGCGCCAGTTCGACTTCGCCTATGGACGGCGCGATCAGGTTTCACCGCTGATCCAGAGGGTGATTGCGGATAATCCGGGCCCCTTCACCTTCACCGGCACGGGGACCTATATCGTCGGCAAACCGGAGGCTGGTGCGGCCGTGGCGGTGATTGATCCGGGGCCGCTGGACGACGCCCATCTGGCGGCCCTGCTGGCGGCGGTCGAGGGCCGCACCGTCAGTCATGTGCTGGTCACCCACACACACCGCGATCACGCGCCGTTGGCCCGCCCCTTCGCCGCTACGACGGGGGCGACGATTCTGGCGGCCCAGCCGCCTGCGCGCGACACCCATGCCTCTGGCGCGCTGGATGAGGATGACGACGCCGACTTCGCGCCCGATGTCGTCCTGAGCGGCGGAGAGGTCATGGCGGGCGACGGCTGGACGATGGAGGCGGTCTTCACGCCCGGCCATGCGTCCAACCACATGGCGTTTGCGCTGCATGAGGAAAACGCCCTGTTCAGCGGCGACCACGTCATGGGCTGGTCAACCACTGTGGTGGCCCCGCCGGACGGGAATATGCGCGACTATTTGAGAAGCCTGGATACGGTCATCGCGCGTGAGTTCACGACCCTCTGGCCGACACATGGTCCGCCGATCACAGAGGTCAGGCTCTTCCTGGAGGCCTATCGCGCGCACCGACTGGATCGCGAGGCGCAGGTGTTGGCGCGGTTGAGGGCGGGCGACCGCACCATCGCCGACATGGTGCCGGTGCTCTACGCCGCCGTGGATCAGCGGCTGTGGCCCGCCGCTTCACTGTCGGTTCTGGCGCATCTGATCAAGCTGGTTGAGGACGGGGTGGTCGCGGCTTCTCCGGCTCCTGCCCTATCGGCTGAGTTTCGCCTGATCTAGCGAACCTCGGCTTCCAGAGCCTCGACGATCTTGGCTGTCAGACGGCAGGTGGCGCCGCCGTCCGGACGTGCATCCCGAGCGACCACACGAATATCGGTGCGGCCCGGTCGGATGCGGATAACGGCGTCATAGGCGAAGCCGAACCAGGCCCCCTCATGCACACCCTCGACCTGGAAGGTGGTGGCGCGCGTGACGGGGAAGCCGGCATCAACAAGGGCCGAACTGGCTTGTTGGGCCAGGACCTGGCTGGGGATCGACCGGGCTGCCGGACAGGCGGCCGGGTCGGTGAAGGTCGAATGGCGGTTCAGATCGGCCAACTGCGCCGCGGGCGGTTCTTCCACATTGGTTGAGACGTCGCGCGGAGTGTCTTTCGACAGTTGATTCTGCTGCCACAGGAAGCCGCCGACCGTCATGCCCGACAGGATCAGGGCGATGGCGGCGTAAACGCCCCTGCCCTTCAGATCCCGCAGCGCCAGCACCACCGCGACGAGCGCCCCTGCCAGACCGATCCAAGCCAGCCCACGCGCCACGGTCCACGTCAGCAGGTCATAGCTGATCGAAAGGTCCAGACCGCCGAACCGCGTCGCCGCAATCGCCGCCACGATCAGAACCCCTGGCGCGGCCGCAAGGGCGGCCAGCCAGGGCAGAACGGCGGGAACAGGCTTTCTGGACGGCATCTGGACCTATGGGGATCAGGCGGAAGGCGTGGTTTCCGGCAGACGGTAGTCCTTCATCCGCTCGCGCAGAAGCTTCTTGTCGATCTTGCCGGTGGCGCCCAGCGGGATTTCGTCCACCGCCACCACGTCGTCAGGCATCCACCATTTGGCGATCTTGCCCTGCAGGAAGTCGAGATGCTCCTGCTTGTCCAGCGTCTCGCCCTGTTTCAGCTTCAGCAGCAGGACCGGACGTTCATCCCACTTCTTGTGGGCGGCGCCGATGACGGCGGCCAGTTCGACCTTGGGGTGGCCGACGGCGATGTTCTCGATCTCGATAGAGCTGATCCACTCGCCGCCTGACTTGATCACATCCTTGGAGCGGTCGGTGATCTGCATGAAGCCCAGTTCGTCGACCGTGGCCACGTCGCCAGTGTCGAAGAAGCCGTCGTGGTCCAGAATGGCGTCATCCTGACGGAAATAGGCGCGCGCCACGGTCGGCCCCTTGACCAGCAGGTGCCCATAGGTTCGGCCGTCATGCGGCAGGATCTGGCCCGCGTCGCTCTTCAGCTCCAGTTCTACACCCAGCGGCGGCGTGCCCTGTTTGATGCGGTACTTGATCTGCTCGTCATAGGGCATGTTCGCCGTCTCGGGCGTCATGTTGGACAGGGTGCCGATGGGCGAGGTCTCGGTCATGCCCCAACCCTGCAGCACCTCGATGCCGAACTCGTCGTTGAAGGCGCGGATCAGGCTTTCCGGCACGGCGGCGCCGCCGATCAGCACACGGGTCACGCTCGAAAGTTTGAGGTTGTTCTCCCGCATATGGGTCAGCAGGCCCTGCCAGACGGTCGGCACCGCGGCGGAGAAGGTGACCTTCTCCGTCTCCAGCAGTTCATAGATGGATGCGCCGTCCATCTTCGGTCCTGGCATGACCAGTTTGGCGCCCGACGCCGGGCCGACGAAGGCGATGCCCCAGGCATTGGCGTGGAACATCGGCACGACTGGCAGGATCACCTCGGTCGTCTTGGCCCCGACCACCGTCGACTGCATGGCCATAAAGGTGTGCAGGAAGTTGGAGCGGTGCGAATACAGCACCCCCTTGGGGTTACCCGTCGTGCCCGAAGTGTAGCAGAGGCCGCAGGCGGTGTTTTCCTCAAAATCGCCCCAGACCACATCCGCCGACTGGCCCGCCACGACCCGCTCATAGGCTTCGGCCTTGGGCAGTTTAGTCGCAGGCATATGGGCCTCGTCAGTCATGACGATCACCCGCTCGACCTTGGGAATATGCGGCAGGATGGCTTCGAGCAGCGGCACGAAGGTCAGGTCGACGAAGATGATGCGGTCTTCGGCGTGATTGATGATGTAGACCAGCTGCTCGGGGAACAGACGCGGGTTCAGGGTGTGGCACACGGCGCCGATGCCCATGACTCCATACCAGGTCTCGATATGACGGTCGTTGTTCCAGGCCAGGGTGGCGACGCGGTCGCCCGGCTTGACGCCCCAGTCCTTCAGGGCGTTGGAGACGCGCTTGGCGCGGTCGTGGATCTGGCCATAGGTGGTGCGCGTGATCGGCCCTTCGACCGAACGGGTCACCACTTCGCGGTCGCCATGCCAGTTTTTGGCGTGGTCGATGATCTTGTCGACCGTCAGCGGCCAGTCCTGCATCAAGCCCAGCATCGTATCGTTCCTGTCCCTTGGATGCGCCTGCTCTACATGCGGCGCTTGGCAAGACGCTATATTCGTTATCAATGTTAAGCAACGTGACCAAAGGTAAGCTTTGACGCGGCGGATCGTCTCCAGTGGCGCAAAACGGCGACGCGCTCTAGAAGCCGCGCATGGCTATACTGATCGCGATTACGGGGGGCTCTGGCTCCGGCAAGTCCACCCTGGCTGAGGCCCTCGTCTCATCCCTGCCGCAGGGAGGCGCGGTTCTGGTGCGCGAGGACTCCTATTACCGCGACGCCGCCTCGGTGCCGGATTTCGACGCCGACACCTTCGACTTCGATGACGTAGCCGCCCGCGACCACGACCTGATGATCGCCGACCTGAAAGCGTTGAAGGACGGCCGCGCCGTCACCGCTCCCGTCTATTCCTTCATCCATCACGGGCGAGAGCCTGAAGGCGAACCGATCCCCGCCGCCGAGGTGGTGGTGGTCGAGGGCATTCACCTGCTCTGCACGCCCGAACTGACCCAGTTGTTCGACATCCGCGTCTTCGTCGATACGCCTGCCGACATCCGCTTCATCCGCCGACTGCTGCGCGATCAGGCCGAACGCGGCCGCTCGGCTGATTCCATCGTGTCGCAATATCTGGCCACCGTGCGCCCCGGCCATGAGCGCCTGACCGAACCGTCCCGCGTCCACGCCGATTTCGTTGTCGCCGATGCGACGGCGGCTGTGCGTCTGGAAGACCCGCAGGCCGTGGTGCGCCTCGCCGCGCCGGTGCTGGCGCACCCGCTGTTGCAGGGCTTCCTGGGGCGCTGAGCCTCGCCTTCGGCAAAGGCAATAAGGAAGCTCAGAGCCAATCGACATTTAGTTGATCGATCTCTCGGCTCGTCATTCCGGGGCTGAACGAAGTGAAGAACCCGGAATCCAGGTGCGCAGTCATGCCGCTAGACGCATTCGACGCCTGATACCGCCCCCTCGGTTTCGGGTTCGTCCTGCGGACGCCCCGGAATGACGGCTTTTTGCTAACTGTCGATTTGGTCTAGGGCCACAGACGCTCCGACGCCCAGCCATCCCCTGCCCGCAGGAAACGCAGCCGGTCGTGCAGGCGGAACGGGCGATCCCGCCAGAACTCCACCGACTGCGGCATGACACGCCAGCCGGTCCAGCGCTCGGGCCGGTCAACCTCATGGCCGTCGAACCGCGCCGTCTCGCGCGCCACGGCGGCCTCCAGCGTCTCGCGCGCATCCAAAACCCGCGACTGGTCCGAGGCCCAGGCGCCGATCCGGCTTTCGCGGGCGCGGCTGGCGAAATAGGCGTCCGCCTCCTCCACCGTCACCGGCTCGACGGCGCCGCGCACCCGCACCTGGCGACGCAGCGACTTCCAGTGGAAGGTCAGGGCCGCCACCGGACGCGCCGCAAGCTCCAGCCCCTTGGCGCTTTCGCGGTTGGAGTAGAAGGTGAAACCCCGTTGATCCACGTCCTTCAGCAACACGATCCGCGCATCCGGCAATCCGTCCGCATCCACGGTCGACAGGGTCATGGCATTGGAATCATTGACCTCATGCGCGCCGGCATCGGCCAGCCACTCGATGAACAGGCTGATCGGCTCGGGTCGGGCGAAGATGCTCTCGTCGCCATTGGCGGCCAGGGCTGCGGCATAGTCGCGGGCGTATTCCTCACGCGACGGGCTGGGCGGGATCACAGGAGCAGTCATGCCGCCTGATTACGCCCCGCAAGCGCCGCTGCAAATGATCGAGATCAAGTCACAGGCCGCAAAAAACGAATCACAGTTAACCCGCTCTTGACCATGATTGGGGAACGGTAGGGGGCATGAGCGCCATCCGTTCCCGTTCTGATGCTGTTTCCGTTCGCGAGGCCCTGTCGATTCTGGGTCTGCACGGCGCCGTGGACGCCGCCTCCCTGAGCGCCGCCTTCCGGGCTGCTGTGAAGTCGGCCCGTCCAGATCAGCCGGGCGGCGATGACGACCGTTTCCGCCGCGTGATCGCCGCCTATCGCCTTATCCAGGCCAGCGGCGGCGCCCTGCCCGCGCTTGAGGCGCCCAAGATCAAGCCCGCTCCCGCACCTGTGCTGGCCATCACCCCGATGCAGGCGATCAACGGCGCCCAGATCGACCTGCGGCTGGGCGCCCGCACCATGCGGGTCAAAGCCCCCGCCGGTCTGCGCACCGGCGAACACCTGCGTCTGCGCGGCGGCGGCGAGGACGGGGCGGACCTGTACCTGCCCGTGCTGATCCGGCCCGCAGGCGGCCTGTCGGTGCTGGGCGACGACCTGTTCATGACCGCATCCACCAGCCCCCGCACCCTGAGCGAAGGCGGGCGCGTCGAGATCGAGACCCACATCGGCGTCCGGTCCGCGTGGATCATGCCGGATGCGCCCGAGCCCGTGCGTCTGCGCCTGCGCGGCCTGGGCCTGCCGGCGCGCGGCAGCCGGTCCGCAGGCCACCTGTTCGTCACCCTGACGCCGTGTGAGGACGCACCCTCGGCGGCGGAAGACCTGCTGCTGCGCTTCAACCGCGTCTGGACGCCGCAAAGACTGGCCGCCTGAGACGCAGTTCCGCATGTTTCGCGCGCACCGGAACGCCATCAGCGGTTCCGTCTGAAACGATCATGCTCTAAGTCGGCCCCATGTCGCACAATACCTTCGGCCATCTGTTTCGCGTGACCACCTGGGGCGAGAGCCACGGCCCGGCCATCGGCTGCGTCGTCGACGGCTGCCCGCCGCTGATCCCCCTGACCGAAGCCGACCTTCAGCCCTGGCTGGACCAGCGCAAGCCCGGCGGCTCGCGCTTCGTGACCCAGCGTCAGGAAAGCGACACGGCCCGCATCCTGTCGGGCGTGTTTGATGACGGCGACGGCCCGGTGACCACCGGGACGCCCATCTCGATCATGATCCAGAACGAGGACCAGCGGTCCAAGGATTATGGCGAGATCGCCCGCGCCTATCGCCCTGGCCACGCCGACTACGCCTATCAGGCCAAATACGGCGTGCGCGACTATCGCGGCGGCGGACGCTCCTCGGCGCGTGAGACGGCCAGCCGCGTCGCGGCCGGCGCCGTGGCCCGCAAGCTTCTGGGCGACGGCGTCAAAATCCGCGCAGGCGTGGTCCAGATCGGTCCGCACCGGATTGAGGCCGAGCAGATCGACTTCGACGCCGTTCACACCAATCCGCTGTTCGCCGCATCGACCGCCGTCGTGCCCGAGTGGGAGGCCTATCTGGACGGCGTCCGCAAGGCTGGCTCATCCATCGGCGCCGTCGTCGCGCTGGAGGTCACGGGCGTCCCCGCTGGCTGGGGCGCGCCGCTGTACGGCAAGCTGGACTCTGAGCTGGCCGCCGCCCTGATGTCGATCAACGCGGCCAAGGGGGTCGAGATCGGCGCGGGCTTCGGCGCCGCCGAACTGTCAGGTGAAGAAAACGCCGACGAAATGCGTCTGGACCTGAACAGGCAGCCGGTCTTCCTGTCCAACAAGGCGGGCGGCGTCCTGGGCGGCATCTCGACGGGCCAGCCGGTCACGGCGCGGGTGGCCTTCAAGCCGACCTCCTCCATCCTGACCACGCGCCAGACCATCACCCGCGACGGCGAGGAAACCGATCTGCGCACCAAGGGCCGCCACGACCCCTGTGTCGCCCTGCGCGCCGTTCCGGTGGTCGAGGCCATGGCCGCCTGTGTCCTGGCCGACGCCTTCCTGAGGCACCGCGCCCAGGTCGGATGAACCTGATCCGCCCCATCGCCGACGGCGACGAAGCCGCCGTCATCGCCCTGTGGTCCGCCTGCGGCCTGACCCGTCCGTGGAATGATCCGGCGCAGGATCTGCGCCTGGCGCGCGACACCGCGACCGCTACCATTCTGGTGGCGACGGGTGACGACCGGATCATCGGCACGGTCATGACCGGGTTCGAAGGACACCGGGGCTGGGTCTATTATCTGGCGGTCGATCCCGCGCATCGCGGCGCAGGTCTGGGGCGCCTGCTGATGACGGCGGCGGAAGCCTGGCTGAAAGCTCAGGGTGCGCCGAAACTTCAACTGATGGTGCGCGCGGACAATGCCGCGGCGCTGGGCTTTTACGAGCGGCTGGGCCTGGAGCGGCAGGACGTCGTAGTGCTGGGCCGCAGGCTGGACGGGCGATAGGCTTCCGGCGCCGACCGGCTCTCCACGGGCCGTTCATCCTGGCGCATCAGGGCCATCAGGCCCGACAGTCCCGTCGTCATCACGATCATGGATCGACTCCTGCAACTGCGAACCGTTTGCAGGTTTGCGCATGTTTCGGCTGCATGCAAGAGGGGATGGTCGGTGGCGTAAACCTCAGGAGATCAACCGTGCGTGAAGACGGCAAGCTGGACTATCTCGAACTGCCCGCGACCGACATGGCCCAGACCAAGGACTTTTACACCAAGGCGTTCGGTTGGACCTTCGTGGACTACGGCCCGACCTACGCGGCCTTTGATCAGGGGCTGGACGGCGGCTTCGACGCGGACGCCGAGCGCACGAAGACGCCCCTGCCCGTCCTTTACGCCCACGATCTTGAAGCCATGCAGGCCAAGGTCGAGGCAGCGGGCGGCACGGTGCTGAAGCCGATCTACAGCTTCCCCGGCGGGCGTCGTTTCCACTTCGCCGATCCGGCAGGAACCGAAATGGCCGTCTGGTCCGAGACCTAGCCTCTAGCGCAGGTCGACCGACTGGCCGATCCGTTCAGCCAGGTCCCGGTCCGCAACCTCGACGCTGGCGACCCAGACGTGGATTTCACGCGGGGCGGTCTGGCGTTGGAACAGATGCTCCAGCGCCAGGCGCCGCCCGCCCTCTGTCACGACGATGGAGGCGCGGCCGGCCGCATAGACCTGTTCGCCATCATAGATCGGAAACTGCGACGCTGGTCCCGCATAGATCATCAGCAGAGTCTGGCTGCCCCGCCGCACGGAATAGACGTTCCCGTCCGTCCCGGCAGGCATGCGCACGATGCTGAATCCGCTCTGCAGATCGACCGAGAACGGCAGGGCCGCAATCTCATCAGGCGTCAGGGCGCGCGCCGCCGTCGCCGGATTCGTCGCTGGCGACGTCGCTTGAGGTGCGACCGATGCAGGGCTCTGAGCGGGCGCTGGTGTCGCAACAGGCGGCGCCGTCGCCGGACGGGGCGGCACAGCGGCGGGCGGCGACGGCCTTAAATTGGGGCTTGTCGCAGCAGGCGTGGCCGGAGCAGTTGCAGGCGGCGTCACGGTTGGCGTCGGCGCAGGTGCAGCCTGACGGGGCGGGGCGGCCGCAGGCCTGGCCTGTGCAGGAGTCGCCGTCGCTGAAGTCGCCGGTGTCGCGGGCGTGCTGACGGGCGGGGCCGCTGCAGTCGGCGCTGCAGCGGTTGGCCGCGTCGCTGACGGCGGCAAACTGTTCAGATCATGGGTCAGGGATGAGGCTGGTGCGGCCGCTGCGGCGGGCCTGGGCGTCTGAGGCGCGGGCGTCGCAGGTCGAGATGTCGGCGCGGCGGCAGCGGGTGCGGGTGCGGACGCCGGACGTGCAGCAAGCGCAGGCGTCGGCTGCAGCACCGGCACCGGCGCTGCGCCAGCCGAGGCCGACGGCGGCAGACTGTTCAGATCGCGCGTCAGATCCGATCCCGGACGCTGGGCGGGCGGGGTCGTCTGCCCGGACAACAGGGCGGCGGCGGCGAGTGCGATCATCGACATGCGCCGACCATTACGCTCACACGCGCTGACGGCAAGACCGTATCAGGCCTTGGGCATCAGCACCCAGAAGGCCGCGCCCTTGCCGGGCTCGGACACGACGCCGATTGTTCCCTGCTGCAGTTCGACCAGACGCTTGGCCAGGGCCAGGCCCACGCCGTGACCTTCGATGCTGGAACGCTCCAGCCCCAGGCGGTTGAAGGGTTCGAACAATTGGGCCTGTTTCTCGACGCTAAGCCCCGGGCCGAAGTCCACCACCTCGATCCTCACGCCTTCGCCCGACCGGGCGGCGCGCAGAACGACCCGCCCGCCCGATGCGCCGTATTTCAGCGCATTGGAGGTCAGATTTCCGATCACCTGCGCCAGACGCTGGGAATCCGCCAGCACCGTCAGCGCCTCGCCCTCGGCCTCAATATCAATGACCAGATCGCGGGCCTCGGGACGCAACAGGGCTGCGCGGCGCGTATCCTCCAGCAGGCCCGCAACATCCGTGGGCCGCACGTCCACCTTGATCGCTCCTGCCTCGGCGCGGGCGACATCCAGCAGGTCATGCGCCAGAGCCTCTACCTCGCGCGCCGTGCGCACCAGCATGTCCGCCATCTCGGCCTGCTGCGGCGTGATGGCGCCCAGTTGCCCGTTCTTCCACAGATCGCCGATGCCGATGATGCCCGCGACGGGGCTCTTGATCTCGTGGGCAACGTTGGCCAGCAGGCGTGACTTGGCTTCCGATACGCGCTCAGCCCGCGCCTGCCCCGCCTTCGCCCGCGCCGCCAGCCGATTGCGATCTTCCAGCAATGAGGCCAGCAGGATCATGGGCACATAGCCGATCAGCACCAGCAACTGCGCGGCCAAGACCTGTTCCGCCACCGGCTCATCCCGCAGATAGGGCCCCATGCCGTTCATCGCTGACCCGACCGCCAGAACGGCGACGATCAAAAGGCTGGTCGCCGCACCGATCACGCCCAGTCGCGCCGACGCCAGCATCAACAGCGGCAGCAACACGAAACCGAACGTCAGCCGCCCATCATAGATAGCGGTATAGACCACGCCGATGGCCATCATCAGGGCGCAGAACTCGATCAGGCGCACCGGGCGCATCAACCGCGCCAGGCTGGCGCGCGTCACCGCCAGCCCCAGACAGCCCAGGATGGCGATCCCCATCGCATGGCCGAACCACCACGTCTGGAAGTTGGCCAGGAAACCACCCTGCCCGCTCAGGGTCAGGACGCTGGAGATCAGGATTCCCGCCGGGATCGGTGCGATCAGGGCCGCTGCAAACACGAAACGCCCGGACATGGTGGCGCTCGACATATTCTGACCGGGCGCGATGCGACGCGCCAGCACGACGGCGACGGTGATCTCCAGAATATTGGCGAAGGCGAACAACAGGGCGTAACCGGGCGCATTGCCGGCCAGTATCTCGCCGATCAGCATGCTGATCGTCAGGACGGCGATGAAGGCGGCGTCTTCCTTTCGGCTGCTGCTGTTTCTCAGCCAGATGGCGATGGCGACGCCGCCCCCGCCCCAAAGACCCGCAACCAGTCCCGACGAACGCGTGAACATGATCGACAGCACGATCAGGATGGCGACGATCAGCCCGGTGGCGATCAAGGTCAACGGGTGTTCAAAGGCGCGGACGGCGTCGCGGCCCTCGTCCCTGACGGCCCGACGCGGCTGTGCCTGCGCATCAGACTTTCGCGCGGCGCCCGTTTCGATGTCGAGCGCACGGCTCATGGCGATAATCTCGGACTGGAACTGACAGCCGAGACTATAGGAGAGGTTCCTAATATCCCCTGAAACTAAGGATTCACCAATAGGTTGAACGCTGCAACCGCAAAGGCTGCGCCTTTGGGATGCCTCCACACGCCCGCGCTGACGGCGATGAAGTCCGCGCCCGCCCTGGCGACCTCCGCCGCATTATCGATGGTGATGCCGCCGATGGCGACGCAAGGCACCTCGACCGTCTCCTGCCAGACAGTCAGAAGCTCCAGAGGCGGACGATGCACCGTCTCCTTGGTGTCGGTCGGGTAAAAGGCGCCAAAGGCCACATAGTCAGCCCCGCCTTCCGCCGCGTCCCAGGCCAGGTCGCGGTCGTCATGGCAGGTGACGCCGATCATGGCGTCCGGCCCCAGAATGCGTCGCGCCTCGGCCAGCGATCCGTCTTCCTGACCAATGTGAACCCCGTCGCAGCCCGTCGCCTTGGCCAAATCAGGCCGGTCGTTCAGCAGCACGGCTACGTCATGCTGTCGCGCGATGGGCGCCAGCACCTCGACCGCCGCGCGGATAGCCGCATCATCAGCGGGCTTCAGCCTGATCTGCAGCGCCGCCACGTCGCCGGCGGCCAATGCCTGGTCCAGCGTCGCAGCGAAGGCGTCGAGATCGGGGATCGACGGCGGCGTGATCAGATACAGTCGGCAGGGCGGACGGTCGGGGACGGTGGGAGTTCTGGCCATGCCCGTCCTTCCCTCTCCCGCGACGATCCGTCAACGGCCCAAGCCTGAGAACGACTTGCAATCGCCTCAAGGAATGCTATAGCGAACCATTCTCAGTCAGTGGATCGCGTAGAACCCTCGTGTACGTCTGCAACTGCAATGGCCTTCGCAAGCGTGATGTCGCCCAGTCGATCGAGGCTGGTGCCTGCCGCCCGCGCGATATTTTCGCCAGCCACCAATGCCAGGCCCAGTGCGCCAAGTGCGTCTGCGAAATGCGCCAGATGATCCAGGACAGCCGCGAAGCATTCGCACTCGCAGCCGAGTAGTCAGCGCCGCCCATCGCGGGCGAAAATCACTCGCACTATCAATGTACTGATAAAAACTCGCAAATAAACAACGCGGGTTTTACTGTGGTATTGCATCGCTCAACAAACGGCGAACACGCCGTGGCGAGACCAAGGACCATGGCCATGAAGGGCGACCCCGCAATCATCCGCACGCTGAACGCAGTGCTGACCAACGAACTGACGGCCGTGAACCAGTATTTCCTGCATGCGCGCATGTTCGAAAGCTGGGGCCTGTCGCACCTTGGCAACGTGATCTACGAAGAATCGATCGGCGAGATGAAGCACGCCGACATGCTGATCAAACGCATCCTCTTCCTGGACGGCCTGCCCAACCTGCAGGACCTGCACAAGCTGAAGGTCGGCGAAGACCCCATCGAATGCCTGGGCGCCGACCTGCAGCTGGAGATCGACAGCCGCGCCACGACCGCCGCCGCCGTGACCCAGTGTGAAGAGACCCGCGACTATGTCAGCCGTGATCTGCTGATGAAGATCCTCAACGACACCGAGGAGCACATCGACTTCCTCGAGAACCAGCACAAGCTGATCGAACTGATGGGCGCGCAGAACTATCTGCAGTCCGCCATGAAGGAAATCGTCACCGACGGCGCCGCGACCGGCGGCTGAGGGAACCCTGATCCGCTCCGGCCATTTGCTTTTGCAGGACATTCCTGGGGCTAAGCTGGAGCGGACCATGACTGACATCGACGAAGCCATCGACGACGTGCGCGATGCGGCGACGGACTTTCTGAACAGCGAGGGCCGCAGCGCCAGCCATGTCGTGGCGGGCATCATCATCACGGCGGGCTTCGCCCTTCTGGCCAGCGGCATCGCCTCGGGCGCATTGAGGCCGAAGCGGTCGCTGAAGCGTTTCCGCAATCGCGACCTGCCCATTACCGAAAAACCGCAGGGCGCCTTCAGCCTGATCCTGCCCGCCGTCTTTTCCGCCACCACATTATCAGCGGTTCGGGTCTGGAACGCGCCGCCCGCGCGCGAACGCACCGCCGCTCTTGGCTTGTGGGTCGCCGCCCAGACGGTGAACGCGGTCTGGCTGGGGCTGCGTCCCGCATCGATGTGGAAACAGGTGTTCGCGGCCATGTCCTCCGCCGGTCTGGCCGCCGCCTTCGCCCATGAGGCCCGCAAGCTGAATGAGGGCGCCGGCAAGATGGCCGCGCCCACAGGCGCCGGGGTCCGCGTCGGCAACTACATCCATCGCAAGGCCAGCCAGGTCGGCGAACGGTTCCGCACCCTGCATTAAGCCAGCCCGTATTGTGCTTTTGCGGGGCTTCCTTTACGGGTCGCGCCCTTCGCCACGCTCCGGACCGGCTGCGTGAGCGCAACCCCAATTCCGATGTGACCCCATGAAGATCAACGGCAACACCATCAAGCCCGGCATGGTCCTGCAGCACAATGGCGGCCTGTGGGTCGTGACCAAGGCCAGCCACGTCAAGCCCGGCAAGGGCGGCGCCTTCGCCAACGTCGAGGCCAAGAACCTCGAAACCGGCAACAAGCTGAACGAGCGCTTCCGGTCGGAAGACAAGGTCGAGCGCGTCACGCTTGAGCAGCGCGACTACTCCTACCTGTTCGACAACGGCGACAGCCTGGTCTTCATGGACGACGAGTCCTACGAGCAGATTGAACTGCAAAAGGGGTGGGTGGGCGAAGAGCGCATCCCCTACCTGCAGGAAGGCATGAAGGTCATCATCGAGTCGCATGAAGATCGCCCCATCGGCCTGGAGCTGCCGGACCAGGTGGTTCTGGAAGTCGCCGAAACCGAGCCGACCGTTAAGGGCCAGACGGCTTCGTCGTCCTACAAGCCCGCCATCGCCAACAACGGCGTGCGCATCATGATCCCGCCCTATATGTCGGCGGGTGAGAAGATCGTCGTCGATACGGCGACCGGCGAATACGTCCGCCGCGCAGACTAAGACGTCCCACGGCCCCTTCGGGGGCCGTTTCCTTTCTTGAACTTCTCCGCATCTCCGGGCCCCCATCCCAAAAAGAATGGGCCTTGTCAGGACATGCGGACCAGGAGATTCCCCCATGGCTCTCGCCTCCGCCCTTCTTCAAGTCATGACCGATGCGGTCCGCAAGACCGCCCGTCCGATGATGCGCGACTTCGGCGAAGTCTCCCAGCTTCAGGTTTCCCGCAAAGGCCCCGGTGATTTCGTCACCGCCGCCGACCTGCGGGCCGAAGACACCCTGTTCGAACTGCTGATGAAGGCCCGCCCCGGCTATGGCTTCCTGGGCGAAGAGCGCGGCATGGTCGAAGGCACCGACAAGTCGCACACCTGGATCGTCGACCCCATCGACGGCACCACCAACTTCATGCACGCCATGCCCCACTTCGCCATCACGGTGGGTCTGGAGCGCCGCGCGCCTGACGGCTCCAGCGAGATCGTCGCGGGCGTCACCTACAACCCCGTCATGAACGAGCTGTTCTGGGCCGAAAAGGGCAAGGGCTGCTATCTCAACGACCAGCGCATCCGTGTTGCGGGTCGTCGCGACCTCTCCGAAAGCCTGATCGCCACCGGCCTGCCCTTCATCGGCAAGTCGGGCCACGCCCAGGCGATCAAGGACATTCACGCCGTGGGCCAGCGCGTTGCGGGCATCCGCCGCCTGGGCTCCGCCGCCCTGGACTTCGCCTGGGTCGCGGCAGGCCGCTATGACGCCTATTACGAACGCAACCTGAAGCCTTGGGACGTGGCGGCGGGCATCCTGTTCGTCACCGAGGCGGGCGGCCGCGTCACCACCATCGACAACGACGGCGATCCCAAGACCGGCTCGACCATCCTGGCCTCCAACACCGAACTGCACCCGCAACTGCGCAAGGTGCTGCAGGGCGCGTAAGACGCACAAAGCCTCTCCCTCTCCTGCGTGGAGAGGGAGAGCATCCGGCACTGTCACGCCCCCGTCGCGTCCCGGCCCTATCCAGCGGCCATGATCCGCGCCATCCTGACCGCCCTGATCCTGTTCACGGGAGCCCCAGCCGTGGCCCAGCCCCTGATCATCGCCCATCGCGGCGCGTCCGGCGAACGGCCCGAGCACACGCGTTCAGCCTATGAGCTGGCCATCGAACAGGGCGCGGACGTGATCGAGCCCGATCTGGTCATGTCCAAGGACGGCGTCTTCATCGACCGGCATGAAAACGAGATCGGCGGCACGACAGATGTGGCCAGCCGCCCGGAATTCGCCGACCGCAAGACGACCAAGACCATCGACGGCGTCGTGACCGTCGGCTGGTTCACCGAAGACTTCACCCTGGCCGAGCTGAAGACCCTGCGCGCCCGCGAGCGCCTGCCCCAGGTCCGCACCGGCAATGTCGCCTATGACGGCCGCGATCCGATCCTGACCTTCGATGAAGTGGTCACCATCGCGCGTGAGGCCTCAGCGCGCACCGGTCGCACCATCGCCGTCGCACCCGAGCTGAAACACCCGACCTATTTCGCCGGGATCGGTCTGCCGATGGAGGACGCCTTCGTCGCCGAACTGGAGCGGCTGGACCTGACAGGCGCCGACGCGCCGATCATCATCCAGTGTTTCGAAGTCGGCCCGCTGGAGCGGCTGTCGCACCGCATCAAGACCCCGCTGGCGCAGCTGGTCGGCGCGGGCGGCGCGCCCGAAGACCGGCCCGACCTGACCTATGCCCGGATGATCACGCCGGAAGGCCTGAAAGCTGTCGCCCGCTACGCCGCCTGGGTCGCGCCCGATGTGACGCTGGTCATGCCCCGCGACGCCCAGGGCCGCTCCACCGCGCCCTCCACCCTGGTGGCGGACGCCCACGCCGCCGGGCTGAAAATCGTGGTCTGGACCGTTCGCGCCGAAAACATCTTCCTGCCGCTGGAGCACCGTTCCAGCGCCCTGCCCGCCGTCCATGGCGACATGGCGGGCTATGTCCGCGATTTGGCGGACACAGGCGTGGACGCCATCTTCAGCGACTTTCCCGGACTAGCGCGCGAAGGGCTGCGTTAAGGCCCCCTACGTCCCCCGGAACTGCAGCTCCGCCAGACGCGCATACAGGCCGCCCTGCGCCACCAGTTGATCGTGCGTGCCCTCTTCGACCACGCGGCCGTCGTCCATCACCACGATGCGGTCGGCGCGCAGCACGGTGGCCAGACGGTGGGCGATGACCAGGGTGGTGCGCTCCTCCATCGCCTGATCCAGCGCGACTTGCACCAGACGTTCGCTCTCGGCGTCCAGGGCGCTGGTCGCCTCATCCAGCAACAGGATCGGCGCGTCGCGGACCAAGGCGCGGGCGATGGCCAGACGCTGACGCTGACCGCCCGACAGGCTTTTGCCGCGTTCGCCCAGAGGCGTGTTGAAGCCTTCCGGCAGGGCGTCGATGAAGCCCAGCGCCTGGGCCTTCTCGGCGACGATGCGCGCTTCGTCCAGCGTCGTTTCCTCGCGCCCGAACTGGATGTTCTCCAGCGCCGAACCCGAAAACAGCGGCGTCTCCTGCGACACCCAGGCGAAACGGTTGCGCACAGCGACCGGATCGGCCTCACGCACATCCACCCCGTCCACCGACACCAGCCCCGTCTGCGGATCGTAGAAGCGCAACAGCAGACGGAAGACCGTCGACTTGCCCGCGCCCGACGGCCCGACCAGAGCCACCGTCTCGCCCGGACGCACAGTCAGGCTGAAGCCCTTCAGCGCGGGCAGGTCAGGACGTCCCGGATAGGAGAAGCCGACCGCCGACATCGACACCTCGCCGCGCGGCGGCTGAGGCAGGGCGGTGGCGTGGGCAGGCGGCGAAATATCCGGCACGGCCTGCATCAGTTCTTCGATCCGCTCCATGGCGCCGGCGGCCTTCTGCACGTCGCCCCAGCTTTCGCCCAGCGCGCCCACGGCGCCCGCCGCGAACACCGACAGCAGCACGAACTGCAGCAGGGCGCCGGGCGACATCACGCCTGCGACCACATCCTGCGCGCCCAGCCACAGCACCAGGGTCACACCGCCGAACATGACGACGATGATCAGGGCCGTCATCCAGGCCCGCGCGGCCATGCGGGTCAGCGACGCGTTGAAGGCGTCCTCCACCGCTGCGCCGAACCGGTTGATGGCGCTGCGCTCGCGGCCAAATGCCTGCACCGTTTCGATGGCGTCCACGCTCTCGCCTGCAAAGCCGACGGCGTTGGCGAACCGATCCTGCGAGGTGACGGTCAGCTTGCGCACCCGGCGCCCGAAGATGAAGATCGGCCCCAGCAAGAACGGGACGATCAGCAGCACCAGTCCGGTCAGTTTGGGACTGACGAAGAACAACAGGGCCACGCCCCCGATCAGCGTCAGGAAATTGCGCAGCGCATAGGACACCGACGTGGTCATCAGCGTCTCGACCAAGGCGATGTCCGTGGTCAGGCGCGACAGCACCTCGCCCGTGCGCATATGGGCGTAGAAGGACGGGTCCAGCGTCAGGATGCGCCCAAACAGACCCTTGCGCAGATCCGCGATCACGCGCTCGCCCGTGCGGGTGACGTAATAATAGCGGGCGGCGGTGGCCAGCCCCAGGAACAGGGCGTTAGCGCCCAGCAGCAGGAACCAGATGTTCAGGTTCGCGCCACCTGCCTCGAACCCATGGTCGATGGCCCCGCGCGCCAGCGCCGTCAGCCCCAGCGACGCCGAGGTCGACAACAGCAGCCAGAACACCGCCATCAGGGCATGGCCCTTGTGACGCAGCGCATAGGGAATCAGTCGCGCCAGCGGACGGATGTCGCGGCGCTTGGCGCGTTTCTCGCCCGCCTCGGACATTTGTTCGGCCAGCAGAGCGCCCGCGCTGGGGCGGCCCTCCAGCTCGGCCCGGGCGGAATGATGGGATGCGGCAGGAGGAAGATCAGTCATTGCGCCTGCCTCTTGCCCCGGAACGCCCCCCGGTGTAAACGCCGCCGCTCATTCCCGCCCTCATCGGCGGGTTTCTCATTTCATGCGCACAGACGGTCGGCATCGTCATCGCGCCAGAGACCGGACGCCACCATGAAGCCCGACACGCACCCCGACTACCACTTCATCACCGTCGTGATGACCGATGGCAGCACCTACCAGACCCGTTCGACCTACGGTAAGGAAGGCGACAAGCTGGCGCTCGACATCGACCCGTCGACGCACCCGGCCTGGACCGGCGGCAACGCCCACCTGCTGGACCGGGGCGGCCGCGTTTCGCGCTTCAACAACAAGTTCGCCGGCTTCATCAAGAAGTAAGACCCTTAAGGCTGCGGCATACTGCAGCATTATGGTCACGAAGAGCGTCGGTCGCAGGACCGGCGCTTTTTGTTTGTCTGGAACGCCGATAACATACGGGCGTTCGGGGTAAGGCAAAGCAAGGCGTCGATCCACGGGGGTCGAACTGATCGAGAAGCAGACTGGTTATGAATAGACGGGAACTGGGTCTGGGCGTCGCGACCGCGACCATGGCCCTCGGCTCTACGGCGCGCGCACAACAGGTCTATGTGCAGCGGACCCCGGAGGCGACCGCCTTCTACAACAGTTTCAACGACCAGATCGGCCGCCTGCCGCAAGCGCAACAGCCTGATGTCCGGGCCTTCTATGAAATGAACGGCTGGCGTCCGGTGTGGAACGCCGAACGCATCCGGGCTCTGAACGCCGTCGCCCAACGGTCGGAACGTCACGGCCTGGCGTCCAACGATTTCTTCGATTTCGTCGGCCTTGCCGCCGACCCGGCATCGTCCGATCTGCGCACGACGGCGGCGGCCCTCGGCTATGGCCGTGCGCTGGCTCTGGGTAAGGTTCGTCCCGAAACGGTCGAAGACCTGTGGGAGATGCAGAAGAACCGCGTCGACCTGCCGCGCGGCCTGTCAGACGCCCTGAGCCGCAACATTCTGCTGGACTGGTTCGAAGGCCTGGCCCCGACCGACATCGGCTATCAGAACCTGTCCGCCGGTTATGTCCGCTATCGCCGGATCGCGGCGCAGGGCGGCTGGCCCGCCTTCCCCGCCGGGCCGACCATCGAACCGAACGCCAGCGACCGTCGCATCCCCGCGCTGATCGACCGTCTGGTCGCCGAGGGCGATCTGACGTCTGCTGACGGCGCGCGCCTGAAGGCCCAGGGCCTGACCTACAGCTCCGAACTGCAAAAGGCGGTCGAGGGCTTCCAGGTTCGTCACGGCCTGGGCGCAGACGGTCGTGTCGGCCCGGGCACACAGCGTTCTCTGTCGGCCACGGCCGAGACGCGCGCCCGCCAAATCGCCCTGAACCTGGAGCGCCGACGCTGGTTGAAACGCGACGTCGCGCCTGAGCGGATCGAGGTCAACACCGCCGCCGCCATCATGGTCTATTGGAAGGACGGCAAACCGGTCCACTCCAACCGCGTCGTCGTGGGATCCGCCGACAACCAGACGCCCAGCCTGGAAAAACCGTTCGCCTCGGTCGTCGCCAATCCGCCCTGGTATGTGCCCGCCGGCATCGCGCGCCGCGAAATCCTGCCAAAGGGTCCGGGCTATCTGGCCGCCAACGACATGTATGTTCAGAACGGCACGGTCATTCAGCGCGCCGGCCCCCGCTCGGCCCTTGGCTATGTGAAGTTCGAACTGCGCGACAGCTACGCCATCTTCCTGCATGACACGCCGTCCAAGGGCGCATTCAACCTGTCCATGCGCCAGCGCAGTCACGGCTGCGTCCGGGTTCAGGATGCGGTGGAGTTCGCACGCCTGCTGCTGTCGCCCGACCCGACCAAGCTGAACCAGTTCGACGCCGCCCAGGACAGCCGTGAGACGACCCGTGTCACCACAGGCCGCGAAATCTCGGTGCGCCTGCTGTACTGGACCGCCTTCGTGGACGGTCAGGGGCGCGTGGCGTTCCGCGAGGACGGCTATGGCCGCGACGACAAGCTGGCCCAGGCGCTGGGCATCGCCGTCAACCTGCCCAAGCCCATCGACGACGGCGGCCGCCGCGACGCCAGCGACGTCGGACCGTAAAAGACAACCCTCTCCCATTGGGAGAGGGCTTGAACGCACGAGAGCGCCAGCGATCGTTCTTGCGTGAAAGGGTGAGGGTCACGACTGCGACGTCACTTCGGCGAACAGAACCCTCATCCGACCCCACGGGCCACCTTCTCCCAACGGGAGAAGGAAATCGCGCCCTCTACTCTCTGAACGCCGCTTCCAACATGCCCAACTGGCTCAGCACCGGGTTCTCAGGCGTCTCGTCCTGACCATCCAGATACATGCGCCGGTCCAGATACAGGGCGCGGTCGAACAGTTTTTCGGAACGCACCACATATTCGATCAGGGCGATGGGCAGCTCGGCGTGACTGGGCTCCGTCTCGACCTTGCGGGCGTTCAGACGATAGCGCGGCGCGCAGGCGGCCTCAGGCGTCATGTCGTCTTCGCGCACGGCCCGCTGCACCAGCAGCCAGGACGCAATCTGCATCAGGCGCGTCGTCAGCTTCATGCTCTCGGCGGCATAGGCCAGGGCCGCAGCCCGCGACAGGATCTTGGAATCGCGCCGTCCCTCGCCGTCCAGATAGGCGGCCGTCTCCTCGACCAACTCCATGCCTTCGCGGAAGGTGCGGTCGAACAGTTCGGAACGCGCGAAGTCACGCACCGTGCGTCCACGCTCCAGCGCGGCCGCCGAGGTCTGTGCCGAGTGCGGGGTCGTATCAGACATCATCATCGGATCTAGGATTGGTCCTGAAATGGGCCCATGACGGCGCCTGTTGCGTCAAGCCTGCAACCGTCATGCCATGATTTCCCTTAACGGACGATTCACGATCCGAAGTTGAACAGGGCGTCTGCTGCGTTCTTTTTGGATTGTTTGGCCTCTATGGCCGCACGACTGCGCGCGATTTCACGCTCCAGCGCCTCAATCCGCTCCTGCAGATCACCCACCGAAACCAGATCCAGATCTTCCCGCGACAATGCGGTCAGCGCCTCGCCGCGCTGGGGGCGGGGTTCGAGGTCCTCAAACATGGCGTCCCTTTCTGCCTCTGTTGCACTGGCCTGACACGGCCTCAAACCCATATGAGAGCGCCCGGACACGGACGATTGCAAGCGGAGCCCTCATGCGCATCATCACCATCGACGGCGGCTCAGGCCCGGCGGAAGCCCTGACCCTGGCCGAACGCCCTGATCCCACGCCGGGACCGGGCCAGGTCCTGATCCGCGTCCATGCCGCCGGGGTGAACCGTCCTGATCTGCTGCAACGCATCGGCGCCTATCCCCCGCCGCCCGGCGCGTCAGAGGTGCTGGGGCTGGAAGTGTCGGGCGAGATCGAAGCGGTCGGCGACGGCGTCAGCCGCTGGCAGGTCGGCGACCGCGTGTTCGCCCTGCTGGGCGGCGGCGGCTATGCCGACAAGGCGGTTGTGGATGCTCGTCACGTCCTGCCGATCCCCGAGGGGCTTGATTTCGTCCAGGCGGCCGCCCTGCCCGAGACCGTGTTCACCGTCTTCACCAATGTCTTCGAGGCAGGCGGTCTGAAGGCGGGCGAGACCCTGCTGATCCACGGCGCGACCAGCGGCATCGGCGTCACGGCCATCCAGATGGCCAAGGCGGCGGGCGCAAAGGTCATCGCCACCTCGCGCGGGGCTGAAAAGGCCGCCGCCGCCAAGGCTTTGGGCGCCGACATCAGTCTGGACGCCAAAACCGATGACCTGGCCGCCGCCATCGCCGAAGCCGGCGGCGCTGACGTGGTTCTGGATATGGTGGGACGCGACTACGCCGAACTGAACCTGAAGGCCCTCAAGCCGGGCGGACGCTGGGTGGTGATCGCCACCCTGACGGGATCGCTAGCCGAGGTCGACCTGATGCGGATCATGGTCAAACGCCTGACCCTGACGGGATCGACCCTGCGCGCGCGCCATGCGGATGAGAAGGCCCGCCTGACGGCGGCTGTCGAAACGACCGCCCTGCCATGGATCGCATCCGGCGCGGTCAGGCCGCCGATCCACGCGACCTTCCCGCTGGAGAAAGCCGCCGACGCCCATCGCGCATTGGAAGCGGGGGATCATGTGGGCAAGATCATGCTGACGACCTGAGGCCGTCTGATCCGGGGCGGCAGGCCGTCCCCGGATCCTCCTTCTTACAGCCTAGCGACGGCCGACCGGGCGCACCGAAGAGATGCTGCGGTAGAAGTCGCCGTCCAGACGGCTGACGTCGCGGTCGATGATGCGGCAGCGGCCCCGGAAGTCGGCGTCCGTGCAGACTTCCCAACGGCCCTGGACGCGGATCGAAACGATCCGGTCATTGAACGGCGTGCGGCCCAGGTTGCGGTCTTCATCGACAAACTGGCGCGAAGAGCCGCGGAAGTTGGCGTTGTCGTAAACGGTGATCGAGGTCTGCCCCCAGCCGCCGCCATTGTTTCCGCCCCAGCCGCCCCAGCCGCCGCCGTTGCCGCCGCCGACCCATTGGCCGCGCTGCGGTCCGCAGACCAGCAGGCCGTTGTCATTGCTGATGTCCGCACGGCCGCAGCGACTGATGTTCAGGGTGCTGGTGCGTTCGTTGCGGCGCGTGTCACGGCAGGTCGCCGTCAGTTGATCGCCACGCACCGAGATATTGTTGCAGCTGCCGGTGTAGCTGCCCTGCGGGGTGCGGCCATTGCCCCAGCCGCCGCCATTGCCCCAGCCCCCGCCGTTGGCGCCGCCCTGGCCGGGACGTCCCGGACCACGATCCTCATAGTCGCCACGGGTGCGGCCGCAGACCAGCAGGCCGTTGTTGTTGACGATTTCGTCGCCGCTGCACCGCGCCAGTTCGATCGAGGTGCCGCGAATCTGGCCCCGCTCGTCGCGACAGTCGGCATAAAGGCGCCCCTGGTTCGTGTAGGCGTTCGCGCAGGTCTGGGCGTAGCTGCCGCGCGGCGCGACACGCTGCACCGAAAAGTCTTGACCCGAAGCCATCGCCGCAAACATGGCGGCGCCAAGCAGAATGGACATTGTGTTCTTCCTCTCCAGAACGAGGCGACGCCTCTTGTTGGCCGAACTAGACCGACGAACATGAACCGTCGCTGTATAGCATTGTCGGTCAGCGTTTTCTTTTCACGCGAATAGGCCTATATCGAAACCATAAGCGCCCGGTCGAAAGGCCGGGCGCCGTCGTATCCAACGCCTGCCGAAGGCCCCTTCGGCTGCAAAATCATACCGGGACGAACGCCCCATGAGCGACATTCTGATGCCCAAGGCCACTGCGGTCTGGCTGGTCGACAACACCTCCCTCAGCTTTGAGCAGATCGCGGACTTCTGCGGCCTGCACCCGCTGGAAGTGCGCGGCATCGCGGACGGCGACGTGGCGCGCGACATTCGCGGCGTGGACCCCGTCACCGGCGGCCAACTGACCCGCGAAGAACTGGACAAGGCCCAGGCCAACGAAAACTATCGGATGAAGGCTATCGTCAGCCGTCACGCCGAACTGCTGAAATCCGCCAAGCCTGCGCCGAAATACACGCCTGTTTCGCGTCGCCAGGACCGCCCGGACGCCATCGCCTGGTTCGTGCGCAACCACCCGGAAGTCGCCGACGCCCAGATCGCCAAGCTGCTGGGCACCACCAAGTCCACGATCGAGAGCGTGCGCAACCGCACTCACTGGAACTCGGCCAACATCAAGCCGGTCGATCCGGTGACCCTGGGTCTGGTCGGCCAGCTGGTTCTGGACGAAGTTGTCAAGAAGGCTGCTGACAAGAAGGCCAAGGACGACCTCAAGAACGGCGGCGGCACCATCCAGGCCGTCGTTGAAGAGGCGGAGCCCGAGTTCGTTCCCGAGGCCCGCGAACGCCCCAGCGCCGAACCCACCGCCGAGTCGGTCTTCGGCAAGCGCGACTGATCTCGCTTCGCGTCGCACAGATGCTAAACGGCCCCGGAGATCGCTCTCCGGGGCCGTCGTCATTTTCGGGAGGTCGTGAGCGGCGCTAGGTCGCTCGCGCCTCCAGACTGGTGATTTCTTCCTTCAGCCTAAGCTTCTTCTGCTTCAGCTCCCTGACCTGCAGCGGGTCCACGGACGGGCGGGTCAACTCCTTTTGGATCGTCTGATCCAGAACGCGATGACGATTACCCAGTTCGCGAATACGAGCCTCGATGGTCATGGCTTGCGCCTCCGTTGGTTAGGGACCACTAGAGTGAGCGCCCGGATCGGCAGGCTGTGGAATCACATTCCAGTGACGGCCCGCCTCGCCGGACCCCACGGAGGCTGACCCTCAAAATGGTCGATGTTGTGAACGGAGCCATAAGAAACCCACCCGCGCGAATAGTGGTCGGGATTTCAGGGGCTTCCGGCGTCATCTACGGCGCCCGCGTGCTGGACGCGCTGAAAGACCTGGGCGTTGAGAGCCATCTGGTCGTGACAAAGGCCGCCCTGCTCACTTTGTCGCAGGAGACGGAGATGTCCCCCGACGATCTGACCGGCAAGGCGGACGTGGTTTACAAACTGGGCGACGTCGGCGCGACCATCGCCTCCGGCTCCTTCCGCACCCTGGGCATGATCGTCGCGCCCTGCTCCGTGAAGACGATGAGCGAGATCGCCACCGGCGTGACCTCTTCCCTGCTGACCCGCGCAGCAGACGTGACACTGAAAGAACGCCGCCCGCTGGTTCTGATGGTGCGCGAGACCCCGCTGCATCTTGGTCACCTGCGCACCATGACGGCCCTGACCGAAATGGGCGCCGTCATCGCCCCGCCCCTGCCCGCCCTCTACGCCAGGCCCGCCTCCATCATGGAGATGGTCGATCAATCGGTCGGCCGGGCGCTGGACCTGTTCGGTCTGGACTGGTCGGCGGTGAAGCGTTGGGATGGAATGAAATAATGTCGCTTTGGGATTGGGCGGTCGCCGCCTATGCCGCTCCGGACGTGGCCGACGCCTGCCTGTCGCTGCAGGATCACCACGACCAGAACGTCCCCCTGCTGCTGTGGTCCGCCTGGGTCGCCCAGACCGGTCGCCGTCCTGACGAGGAGACGATAGAGGCCGCCTGCGACACCGCCCGCGCCTGGGACGGGGTGGTGGTCGCCCCCCTGCGCGCCGTGCGCCGCACCCTGAAGGCGCCTGTGCCGGACATCGACGACGGTCCGCGCGAAAGCGTGCGCAACCGCATCAAGGCGCTGGAGCTGGAGGCCGAGAAACATCTGCTTGAGGCGCTGGAGGCCCTGGCCCCGCCGCCCGCCGGCGCGTCGCGCCCCGCCATCGACGGACTGGCGGCCACGACGCGGGTTTGGTCACGCGTCACGCCGCGCCCGGCGCTGATCCGCCTGGCCGACGCCCTTCCGGCCTGAAATTCGCTGGCGTATAAGGCCGTGGGGACCCTGCGATGAACGACGACATTCCAGACATCAGCGAAGAAGAGGCGGCGCTGCACGCCCGCGTCAAACTGCTGCGCCAGGAGCACGCGGACCTGGACGCCTCCATCGAGGCCCTGGGCCAGGCGGCCATTCCCGACCAGCTTATGATCGCCCGTCTGAAGCGCAAGAAACTGGCACTGAAGGACGAGATCGTTAAGATCGAAGACCGCATCCTGCCGGACATCATCGCCTAACCTGCGACATTTGCGACCCTGCGCCGCCCCTTCAGGGTCCAAAAGTCGCCCCATGCAGCAGGCATAAGCCCGGCCTCCCCGCCGGGTGTCCGCAGCGTTCTCTCGCGTCGCGTCCCCACACAACGCTCAAAGAGCGCCAGATGCCGGAGACGCCGCCGAATGCGACGCCTGCTTCCGATCGCCCCCCTGTCGCGGGCGAAATCCGTATTGATCCATTCGGGTCAGACCGCCGCCCTGGTCACGGTCGCCGTGCTGGCCGCCGCCGCCGCACCCGCCGTGACGGCTTCCCCGACCCTGATCGACGCCACCTCCGCCCCCGTCGCACCACCCGTTCAGGCCCAGGTCGAAGCCGCCGGTCCTGTCATGCGCCAGATCGCCTTCCAGATGCCGGTGCGCGGATACGCCATCAACTCCGACTTCGGCATTCGTAAGCTGGCCATCGAGGCCCGCGCCCGCGCCCACAAGGGCGTCGATATCGCCGCCCCCAAAGGAACCTCGGTCTTCACCGCGGCTGAGGGCGAGGTGATCCGCACCGGCTATGACGCGGGCGGATACGGCAACTTCATCGAAGTGGCCCACCCCAACGGCATGACCACCATCTACGGCCACCTCAGCCGCATCGACGTGGCGACGGGCGACAGGGTCACGCCCGAGCAACGCATCGGCCTGGTCGGCTCCACCGGCTATTCCACCGGCCCCCATCTGCATTTTGAAGTCCGCCGCAACGGCGATCAGGTGAACCCCACACGCGTTGTCGGCCGCAATTTCGAAGTTGCGGTTAAGGCCAACACCTAGGTCTCGACCACGCAGTGGTTGAGCCGCTCTCTCAGCCAGCGCAGCCCGACATCACCGTCTCGCCGCGCGTGCCAGGTCTGGACGAAGCGGAACGGCGCCAGGGCGAACGGCGGCGACATGACCGCCAGACGCGGGTCCAGCGGTTCGCGCAGGCTTCGGCTGGCGATGGTCAGCACCAGATCCGTCCCCGCAATCAGGTCCTGCGCCACGCTCCAGTGCGGCAAGGTCGCCACGACGTCCCGCGACTGGCCCAGACGCGCCAGCGCCCCATCCACCTCATCCACGCGCCCGTCCTGCACAGCGACCGATACGTGCGGCCGCGCCAGATAGGCCGCCAGATCAAACCCCGGCTCCAGGGTCGAGCGATCCATGACGCAGACAAACCGCTCTTCCAGCAACAGGCCCTCGCGCACCTCGGCCGGGCGATCGGGGAACACCCCCAGCGCCAGATCGATGTCGCCGTCCACCAACGCCGCCATGGCTGCGTCCCGACTGCGGGTCGTGATCGACAGCCGCACCCCCGGCGCCTGCTTCCTCAGCACCGGCAGCAGGCGCGGCGCCAGCATGGCCGACGCATAGTCTGACATGGTCAGGCGATAGGTCCGGCGGGTCTGCGCCGGATCAAAGGGCGCCGGTCGCACCAGCCCCCGCACGGCGGCCAGGGTTTCGGCCAGCATCGGCTCCATCTCGCGCGCCCGCGCCGTCAGCTCCCAGCCGTCCGCGCCACGGATCAGCAAGGGATCGTCGAATGTCTGCCGCAGCCGCCCCAGCGCTTGGCTGACGGCGGGCTGGCTTTTATTCAGCCGCAGCGCCGCGCGTGACACATGTCGCTCGGCGAACAGGGCCTCCAACACGACCAGAAGGTTCAGGTCCAGCGCAGCGAGATCATTCATCTGGTGAATATTAGTCGTTAGAAATGACGATTTCCAACATTCACAATTATGGCTCACCTCCACGTCTGCAACGCAGCAAGGAGATGACCGATGAACGACACCGGCCTTTCGCACATCGCCTTCGTGGTCAAAGACCTGGAGGGCAGCATCAGCTTCTACGAACATTATGCGGGCATGACGGTGATCCATCGCCGCGAGGCTGGCGGCGCCATCCGCGCCGTCGCCTGGCTGACCGACTTCTCGCGCCCATTCGCCCTGGTGCTGGTGGAGTCCGAGGCGCTGGACGACACCCCGCTGGGTCCGTTCGGCCATCTGGGCGTCGCCTGCGCCCGCCGCGAAGACGTGGACCGTCTGGCGCAACAGGCCGCGCGCGAGGGCATACTGCGCAAGGCCCCGACCGACAGCGGTCCGCCCGTCGGCTATTGGACCTATATCGCCGATCCTGACGGCAATACGCTGGAGTTGTCGCATGGTCAGGCCATTGCCTTCACCATCGAGGACGCCCAGCGCCTTAATCCAGAGGCCTGATTCCCTTCCCGCTGGCGCCGCCTCCCGAACCCTTGCTAGGCTCAAGGTCAAGAAACGGGAGGCGGCATGACAGCGGCACTGACGCTTGAGGGCGTGACCAAGCGATACGGCGATTTCGAAGCTGTTCGCGACCTCAGTTTCGCGGTCTCCAAGGGGTCCATTTGCGGCTTCCTGGGGCCCAATGGCGCGGGCAAGACCTCGACCCTGCGCATGATCCTGGGGCTGCAGCCGGCGACCAGCGGGCGGATCGACATTCTGGGCGCGTCGGACGGGCGTTTGGTGCGCGACCGCATCGGCTTCCTTCCCGAAGAGCGCGGCCTCTACAAGAAGATGACCCCGGTCGAGGCCATCGCCTTTTTCGGCGCCCTGAAGGGCCTGCCCATTGCTGAGGGCAAGAAGCGCGCGAAGGTGATGCTGGAGCAGCAGGGCCTGGGCGCGTCGCAAAAGAAGAAGATGAAGGAACTGTCCAAGGGCATGGCCCAGAAGGTGCAGTTGATCGCCTCGGTCGTGCACCGGCCAGAGTTCGTCATTCTGGACGAGCCCTTTTCGGGCCTGGACCCCATGAACCAGCAGGGTCTGGAAGAGATGATCCGGGGTCTGGCCGCCGACGGCGCCACGGTCCTGTTCTCCACCCATGTGATGCAGCACGCCGAACGCCTGTGCGACAAGGTCGTGCTGCTGGCGCGCGGGCGAAAGGCGTTCGAAGGTTCGGTGGACGAGGCCCGCTCCACCTCGCCCCGCTTTTTGGATCTGGAAGGCGACATCACCGCAGAGGCCGCCGCCGCCTTGCCGGGCGTGGCCAACGTCGAAACCCTGGCTGACGGCCGACTGAAGGTCGCCCTTCTGCCCGGCGCGGCAGGCCAGGAGACGCTGAAGGCCGCCTTCCTGGGCGGCCTGGACGTGCGCCGCTTCGCCCTGAAGGAGCCGACCCTGCACGACGCCTTCATCGGCCTGACCGGCGACCACCCGGACCAGCCCGCCATTCGGGAGATCGCCCAATGAAGCGCACCCTGCTGATCGCCCGACGCGAATATGTCGCCTATGCCAAGACCGTCGGCTTCTGGCTGTCGCTGCTGGCCTTTCCCCTGTTCGCTGTGCTGGGCGGGGGCATTCCCCTGCTGATCCGCTCCGCCGAACCGATCAAAGCCGTCGCCATCGTCGAGGAAGGGCCACACGCCTCCGGCCTGGCCGCCGTCGTCCAGTCCGCGCTCAAGGCCGAGCAGGACCGCATCAACCAGCGCGCGCAGGACGCCGCCGCCAAGGGCCAGGCAGGCGCCGGACGCGCCGTCGCCTCTCTGGGCGGACCAAAGATTCGTCTGGTTCCCGCCCCCGCCGCTATCGCTGACGCATCGGCGGGACCATCGCGTGACGAAGCGATTCGTCATGCGCTGGACAAGAGCACGCCCGACGACCAACGCCTGGACGCCGTCGTCTTCCTGACCCGCCAGGATGGCCGCCCCTCAGCCCAGGTCTGGACCGGACGCGCCAATGATTCCGACGTCGGCGACTTCGTCCGCAG
Source organism: Brevundimonas nasdae (assembly GCF_019395145.1). Classification (NCBI taxonomy): domain Bacteria; kingdom Pseudomonadati; phylum Pseudomonadota; class Alphaproteobacteria; order Caulobacterales; family Caulobacteraceae; genus Brevundimonas; species Brevundimonas nasdae. The sequence goes on along the minus strand of NZ_CP080034.1, from coordinate 473,840 downwards.
CGCCCTGCGCACCGGCTATCGCGAGGAGATGCTGGTCTCCGCCGGGGTCGCGCCCGCCCTGGTCGAGCAGATAGAATCCTTCCGCCCGGACGTGAAGGCCTTCTCGCCCAACGCCGCCAGCGGGGGCGAGGTGTCGATGCGCGACCGCCTGCCCTCCTTCATCGGCCTGGGCGCCGGGTTCCTGCTGTGGTCGCTTGTTCTGACCGGCGCCTCCATCCTGCTGAACAGCGTGATGGAGGAAAAGTCGAACCGCATCCTTGAGGTGCTGCTGTCCTCGGCTTCGGCCACCGAAATCCTGACCGGCAAGGTGCTGGGCGTGGCCTTCCTGACCTTGACCGTGTTGGCGACCTGGGGCGGGCTAGGCGCCTTCGTCCTGTTATCCGCTGCGCCCCAGACCGCCGTACAGGTGGGCCAGGTGCTGCTGCACCAGGGTCTGGTCTTCTATTTCATCGCCTATATGGTTGGCGGATACCTGATGTACGCCGTGCTGTTCGCCGCCATCGGCGCCTTCTGCGAGACGCCCCGCGACGCCCAGACGCTGATGGGGCCGATCATGATGGTGCTGATCGTGCCGATCATGGTCATGCAGATGGCCCTGACCAGCCCGGACGCCCCGGTGGTGAAGATCCTGTCGTGGATACCCTTCTTCACCCCCTTCCTGATGAGCGCCCGCGCGCCCAGTGATCCGCCCCTGATCGAGATCATCCTGACCCTGATCGGCATGTTCGCCACCGCAGCCCTGATGGTCTGGATCGCCGGGCGAGCGTTCCGGGCTGGCGCGCTGTCGGATGTGAAACTGAGTTGGAAGTCGTTCGGGCGGGCGATCACCGGGCGGGGGTGAGATGACATGACATATCGTCAGATCGCCGCTGTCGCATGTGTATCATTAGGGTTGGGTTGCACATCAGCTTCCCCTTCGTTTGATCGGCTGATTAGCTTTGTCGATCCCAAGAGCTGTGAACCGGACAAAACCTTCGACGCACTCCTGAACAGCCTGGTCAGTTTCGAGCCATCAGGCGTCAGCTACACTCCGGCGTTGAAAACACCTCAGATTCCCCCGGAATTCAGCGGCATGATCGGAACCCCGCATTTGAAGACCAACGGGAACGAATACCGAGCGACGCTTCCGCTTCACGGCGTCTGGCACAACCTGCCTCTCCGATCGGTCGCGGTCGTCGGTTGGGTCGAAAGCGAACAGGGCTTCGAACTTTTGTTTGACGCAGATCGCGCACAGGTTCTGGCGACGGCAAACCGGCTCGGCTTCGGCCTTCCTCCATCCGGCAGTGAATACCGAGAGGGCGCCGTTATGGGCCTCAACATCGGCGTTTCCGAGCACGGTGACGGCGCCGCTATTTACTGCATGCCTGGCTAGACCAGCCCTCATCGCCAGAAGACGACACGCGAACTAAGAAAAAGGCCGCCTCCTTTCGGAAGCGGCCTCAAATCTTTTGGCTTTCGCCAGGTCCCTTGCGGGGCGGGTCTTAACGACCGCCGGGCACGCGCGGCTTCGGCGCGGGCAGCAGGCCCTCGCGTTGAGCGCGCTTGCGAGCCAGCTTACGGGCGCGGCGGACGGCTTCAGCCTTTTGGCGAGCGCGCTTTTCCGACGGCTTTTCGTAATGCACGTGGCGCTTCATTTCACGGAAGCTGCCTTCGCGCTGCATCTTCTTCTTCAGGGCTTTCAGCGCCTGATCGACGTTGTTGTCGCGGACGAAAATCTGAACCAGGTTAAACTCTCCTTTGGCCGCCCGCCGCGTCCTGTGAGGGAGACGGGCGAACAAAATAAAATCGTCTTCCGGAAGCGAGCCTCTCGGATGAAGGCGCGCTGATACACGACCCACCCTGCCCTGTCCAGTTCAACGCGACCATTCTTGAAGGCTCGAAACCCCCGCGCGACAGGCGTATGTTCCCCCCATGACACAGAACCCTGATTGGGCCGACCGCACCGAGCAGACCGTGCTGGACGCCGCCATTGTCCGTGCGCCCGTCCTGGGCTGGAACGCGCGCCTGGTGCGCGAGGCGTGCGAGGCCAGCAGCCTGTCCGTTGGCGACGAAGAATTGCTGCTGCCCAACGGCGCGCGCGATCTGGCCGTCCTGTTGTCGCGCCGTCATGACGCCCGCGCTCTGGACGCTCTGGGCCAGATCGACGCCAAGTCATTGAAGATTCGCGAACGAATCGCCCGCGCCGTCTCCGAGCGCATGGAGGCGGGCGCCGCCGACCTTGAGGCCACGCGCCGCTGCGCCGCCTTCCTGGCCCTGCCCGTCAATGCCGACCTGGGGCTGAAACTGGCCTGGGAAAGCGCCGATCATCTGTGGCGCTGGGCCGGGGACGAGGCCACCGACTGGAACCACTATTCCAAGCGCACCATCCTGTCGGGCATCCTGATTCCCGCCCTGACCATGCGCTGGTTCGACGGTCGTGAGGCGGCGGAAGAATTCGTCGCCCGCCGCATCGAAAACGTCATGGCCTTCGAAAAATGGAAAGCCGGCAAGGATTTCGACGCCCCCTTCAGGAAGGTGTCGGACGTGCTGAGTCGGATGCGTTACGGGGCGCGGGCTTAACGCCCTATCCTCGTCATCCTCGGGCTTGACCCGAGGATCAGATGATCCGCCGCATTGCGCGGGAATACACGCACAGTCAGCACAACGTCCGATCCTCGGGTCAAGCCCGAGGATGACGAAGCCTAAGAATTCAACAGGGAGAAGCCTTAAACTGCTCCCAACACCCGATTCACATGCGCCATCTTGCGGCCTGCGCGCGCCTCGGCCTTGCCGTACAGGTGCACGCGTTCGTCAGCCTTGCCGGCCAGATCGCGCCACTGGTCGACCTCGTCACCCAGCAGATTGGTCATCTCGACGCGGGCGTGGGCGGTCGTGGGGCCGAGGGGCCAGCCTGTCACGGCGCGGATATGCTGTTCGAACTGATCGCAGACGCAGCCATCCTGGGTCCAGTGGCCGGTGTTGTGGACGCGCGGCGCGATCTCATTGACCAGCAGGACGTCGTCGCCCCCAGGAACGGGAATGTCGAACAGTTCGACGCCCAGCACCCCGACATAATCCAGCCCGTCCAGAATCGCCTCGGCGATGGCGCGAGCGCGGACCTGAGTTTTCTCGTCCACCGTCGCAGGCGCCAGGGTGGTGCGCAGGACCCCGCCCTCGTGGCTGTTCTCGCCCAGCGGATAGACCGCCATATGGCCGTCCCAGTCGCGCGCGGCGATGACCGACAGTTCGCGCACGAAGCTGGCCTTGGCCTCCAGGATCGCCGGACGGCCGCCCAGGCTTTCCAGCGCATCCGCCGCATCGGCGATGTCGCGGATCCAGACCTGGCCCTTGCCGTCATAACCCTCACGGCGGGTCTTCAGCAGGGCGGGAACGCCCAGAACCGTCAGCCCGTCGATCAGGTCTGACAGCGTGTCCACCACCGCGAACTGCACCGTCGGCGCGCCCACGGCGTTCAGGAAGGTCTTTTCATCCACCCGGTCCTGCGACACCCGCAGCGCCGTCGGTCCCGGTGCGACCAGAGCCCCGGCCTCGGCCAGACGTTCGATGGATGCGGCGGGCACGTTTTCAAACTCGAACGTCACCACGTCGGCGGCTCGGCCCAGCGCCGTCAGCGCCTCGGGATCGTCATAGGCGGCGACGATCTGGCGCGCCGACACCCGGCCCGCCGGGCTGTTGGCCTCAGGGTCCAGAATGACGACGTCAAAGCCCAGACGCGACGCGGCCTGGCTCAGCATCCGGCCCAGTTGGCCTCCGCCAATGATGCCGAGGGTCGAACCGGGGGGAAGCGGAAGGCTGGGCACGTCAGTCCTCGACGGATTCTGCGACGGATTCGGTCTGGGCGACGCGGAAGGCGGCCAGGCGTTCCGCCAGGGCCTCGTCCGACAGGGCCAGTATCTGCGCGGCCAGAATGCCGGCGTTTGCGGCGCCCGCCTCGCCGATGGCCAGGGTCGCAACCGGCACGCCCGCGGGCATCTGCACGATGGACAACAGGCTATCCATGCCCTTCAGCGCCTTGGACTTCACCGGCACGCCCAGCACGGGCAGTTCGGTCATGGATGCGGCCATGCCCGGCAAATGGGCGGCGCCGCCCGCACCTGCGATGATGACCTTGTATCCGGCGGCCTTGGCGCCCGTGGCGAACTGAACCAGCCGCTCCGGCGTGCGGTGCGCGCTGACGACCTTGGCCTCCCAGGCCACGCCCAGTTGATCCAGTTTGTCGGCGGCCAGCTTCATCGTCGGCCAGTCGGATCGACTGCCCATGATGATCGCCACCGGCGTTGCGGAAGTCGCCATGTCTGTAAGGCCCCTCGCGGAAAGGCCGCCCGTTACAGCACGCAGACGACGCCCGCAACCGAACAGGGTGCGCCAAGCTGCCATTTCCGCCCGTTCTCACGCCGGTTTCGGCGCCGCGCCACCTTCAATGTCGTGAGATCAGGCTCTAACATCGCCTGATTGCGCGCCCGATTCTGCCGCGCGCCCCGGAGCCTTCCGCCGCCTTGACCGACGTGGCCGATCACGACCTGAACGCCGAGTTGGCCCGGTTGCGCGCCGAACTGGAGACGTGGAAGCAGCGCGCCGCAATGGCCGAGGCCCTGGCAGACCACGACGTCCTGACCCCGGCGCTGAATCGGCGCGGCTTCATCGGCGCCATGTCGCGCACCATCGCCTATTGCCAGCGCCACGACGTTCCCGCTGTGCTGCTCTATCTGGACATGGACGGGTTCAAGAGCGTCAACGACACCCTGGGCCATGCGGCGGGCGACGCCGCCCTGATCGCGGTGGCCAAGCTGTTCCTGCGGAACCTGCGCGAATCGGATTCCGTCGGCCGCCTGGGCGGCGACGAGTTCGGGCTTCTGATGCTGCACGCCGGGCTTGAGGAAGGTCGCGCCAAGGCCCGCCAGCTGGACGCGGCGCTGAAGGAAGAGGGCTTCGTCTGGGACGGCCAGAAGACCGAACTGGGCGGCTCCTTCGGCGTTCGGGCACTGGACGGTCATACCGACCCGGAAGTCTGGCTGACCGAGGCGGACGCCGCCATGTGGGTGCGCAAGAAGGGGCGCTGAGCCCCCTCCCCGCGCTTCACGCTTACAGCGGCAACCGCAGTTGAATGCCGCCCGTGTGGCTGTCGGCGTGGTCGCCGAACCGGCCGCGATAGCCGACGGTCACCTTCACCGGCCCAACCAGACCCTCGACGCCCGCAGACGCCAGGAACTGACCGCCGAACGGATCATCGATTTCGCGCGACAACACCTGCGCCGGGTTGTTGAAGATGCCGACGCGCACCGGATCGGAACTGTCGTCCAACGCATCACGATAGCCGCCCTCGGCGAACAGCCCGAACCCGCCCATTTCCGCCTCGGCGCGCAGGGACACTTCGCCGGTCAGGGCCTTCACCGTGCGATCGCCGTACTGATACTGGGCGGCGACGCCCTGCTCGTAGTAGCCGTCCACGTCGCTGGCGACATAGGCCAGGGCTGCACGCGGCGACAGGGCGAAGCCGCCCATGTCGAACCACATCCCACCCTGCAGACGGGCGCCGGTGCTGACCGCGCGCGTGTCGCCCGTGTGGACGATCGGGGCCAGGCTGGTGGTGCGCTTGATGTCGTTGATGTTATCGCGCGCCACGCCGACCGCCGCGTTGACGAAGACATTGTCCGCGCGCCAGCCGCCGTACAGATCCAGCCCGAAGCTTTCGACCGAGAACTTGAACGCATCGCTGTCGACGTCCGCCTTCTGGGCTGAACCCGCCATGCCGAACCGCCACGAAGCCGACGGCCCCGCCTCCAGCGCGATCCGCCCGCCCCATCCGTCAGAGGTCGATGACCGCACCGAACCGCGCGCGTCGGTCTTGGTGTTGTTGTAGTTGGCCGAGGTGGTGATCGAAACGCCCTGCTCCCAAGCCGCGCGTCCCGACAGGGCTTCGCTGGCCGCCTCCAGCGCCTCTTCGCGGTGGCGATAGGTCGTCTCGCCCTGCAGCGTCGATTGGGCGCCGATGTCGGCGTAGTAGAGGTAGTCCGTCGCCAGCTTGGCGATCAGAATATGACCGGTGGCGGTCGGGTGAACCCCGTCGAAATAGAAGTAGCTGGACGGGTCGGCGCAGACGCTGACGCCGTTGAAACAGGCCGCTGTGACATTGCTGACGCCGAACTGGCCTGGATTGGCGGTGATGGTGTCCCCGATCTTGAACAGGTCCATCATGATGATGTTCGACCCCGGCCGCGCGGCGGCGACCGCATTCAGGCCGGTCTGCAGCGCGGTGTTGAAGGTCGTCGCCGAATAGTCGGCCAGGGGCGCGGCGGGCGTGCCCCTAAACTGCGGCGTGATGCTCAGCTTAGGCAGGTTGGACACCAGGATCGTGCCCGCGCCCGCGCCCGCCACGCTGTTGACCAGGCTGTTGACGTTGGCCGCAGCCCCGGTCGCCACCGGCGTCATGGCCGCCACCGGGCTGGCCGAAGCCCCCGCCGCCGGCAGGGCCTGGAAGATGTCATTGGCCCCGCCCAACACGGTCACCAGATCGGTCGCGCCGAACTTGCCACCAGCCGCCGTATAGCGCGCCAACTGATTCAGCATCCCGAACGGCACGCCGGCCGAGGTGTCGGTGCGTGAACCGCCGAACGCATAGTTGATGCTGCCGGTCACCGAGCCGTTGAAGTTGGCGGCGTTGAAGCCCAGCCGTTCCGTCCAGACCTGACCGCTGGAGAACCGGCCCTGATAATAGGGCGGCGACGGCGGCTGCGTGCCGCCCGAAATCAAATACAGATTGCCGTTATCGCTCAGACTGTCGCCGAACACGACCAGGCGGCTGTAGGTCTGGGCTGAGGCGGAACCGGCGAATGCGCAGGCGGCCAGGGCAAGGGCGGCGACGGCGCCGCCTGTGAGAAAGCGCGACATAGATTCCTCCCGCGGCCGTCGTGATTGCGACCGTTCAACAGGAGGATGCGCCAGCCAGCGCCAAGCGCAAGATGCCGTTACGTCAGTATTCGGAAGATATCGACGACTGTGACACCACAACCGCAGCCGTCGTTTCCCCGTTTAATGCAGCGTGCGGAACTTCAGCGTTCCCGGCACCGACTTCAGCTCCCGCAAGGCTTCGGGGTCATAGTCGTGATCCACGTCGGTGATGACATAGCCGGTGCGTTCGTCCGTCTTCAGGTGCTGGCCCAGGATGTTCAGGCCCGCCGACGCCAGCGCGCGGTTCAGTTCGGCCAGAACCCCCGGCTGGTTCCTGTGGATGTGCAGGATGCGGTGCGAGGCCGACACCTCGGCCAACTGAACATTGGGCAGGTTGACGCTGAAGGTCGTGTCGCCCCGGTTCAGGTAACCCAGCAGCCGCTCGGCCGCGAACTCGGCGATGGCTTCCTGCGCCTCTTCGGTCGAACCGCCGATGTGGGGCGTCAGGATCATGTTCTTCAGCCCCTGCAGCGGGCTTTCGAACGGATCAGAATTGGTGCGCGGTTCTTCGGGGAAGACGTCCACGGCGGCGCCTGCGACCCGCCCCGAGCCAATGGCCTGCGACAGGGCGCCGACATCGACGACATGGCCACGCGAAAGGTTCAGGAACAGCGCCCCTTCCTTCATCTTGGAGAACTGGGCCGCGCCGAAGATGGCGCTGTTCTCCTTGCGGCCGTCGACGTGCAGGGTCACCACGTCGCTTTCGGCCAGCAGGGCGTCCAGCGAACGCATCCGCCGCGCATTGCCCAGCGCCAGCCGTTCCGACAGGTCATAGAACAGGACCCGCATCCCCAGGTTCTCGGCCAGTACTGACAACTGACTGCCGATGGCGCCGTATCCGACGATGCCCAGCGTCTTGCCGCGCAGTTCCTTGGAGCCCGTCGCAGACTTGTTCCACTGGCCCACATGCATGGCCGCCGACTTGTCCGTCACGTCGCGCATCAGCACGATCATCAAGCCGATGGCCAGTTCGACCACCGAACGGGTGTTCGAATAGGGGGCGTTGAACACCGCAACCCCGTGGTCCGAGGCGGCCTCAAGATCGATCTGGTTGGTGCCGATGCAAAAGGCGGCGACGGCCATCAGCTTGTCCGCCTCTTCCAGCACCCGCCGCGACACCGTGGTCTTGGAGCGGATGCCCAGCACATGGACGCCCTTGATCGCGGCGATCAGATCATCCTCGTCCAGCGCGCCCTTCTGGGTCTCGACCGAATAGCCCGCCTCCTCCAGCCGCTCGACGGCGGCGGGGTGGATGTTTTCGAGCAGCAGCATCTTCATCCGGCTGCGCGGGAAGGACCAGCGCCCGACCAGTCCCTCGGCGTGAAGCACCTCGTCCAGAGATGCGGCCTCGGCGTCCGCGACCTCGACCACCGGCGCGCGACGCACAACCTCGGTGAAGGCGTAGAAGGCGTCGGCGGCCCCGGCCAGCTTGACCTCAGCGTCGTTCCAGCCGTCGCCGATCATGACCACGCGGCCCGACAGGTTCAGATCATGGATGGCCTTTGGCTTTCCACCCGCCTCGGCCAGGGGATTGGTCTGATCGACGCCGATCACCCGCCCGGTTTCGTCATAGATCAGATCGTTACACAGCACCCGGTCCGGCGACACGCCCAGATCTTCGGCCACCGGCGCGATCACCTCGCGGAAGCCGCCGGACAGGATGACCACCTTGCCCTTGTTCTGCTGGAAGAAGTTCAGGTTGCGCCGCACCGACGCGGTCAGGTGGTCCGGCGCCCGTTGCGCTAGGGTCGCGATGTGTTCACGCGTCAGCGGCAGCAGGGCCAGACGCTGGCGCAGCGCCTCGCCAAAACCGATTTGACCGCCCATCGCCTGATCGGTCAGGGCGGCGATCTCGGCCCGCGTCTTGGCCGCATCGGGCGAGTCCGCCAAGGCGATGTCGGCCAGGGCTTCAAGGGTCTCGAAATCAACCAGGGTCGAATCGAAGTCGAAGATCAGTGTGGGGCGCGCGCTCATGCGCGGCGTCTTAGCCCCCTTCGCTGGCGCAGCAAAGACAAGTCGTGCTGATGATCGCCGCCAGTTGCGCTTAAACCTTGCCACCCGCCCCGGTTTTCACAGGACGGGCGGCAAGAATTTAGCGGAAGCGGGCGATGCGGCGCACGTGACTGTCTGGACGGCGGCTTTCCAGAACCGCAGCCCCGATCACCGCCGCCAGGGTTGCGACGGCCAGAAGCGCGCCGCCTTCACGTTGGTGATCGCGCGCATAGTCCACGGCCTCATCGGCATAGTGACGCGCGGTCTTGCCGTGTTTCTTGGCCGCCTTCCTGGCGTCCTTGCGCGCCGAACGGAACCAGCCGTCGGCCCGGTCGCGCACATCGTCCACGGCGTCATAGGCGCGATCGCGTGCGTCGCGAGAAAACTCGCTGGCCCGGCCGCCGAAATCCTCAGCGCCGTGGCGGAAGGCGTCGACGGCGTCCTCGAACCGATGACGCAGGGCGTCCGTATCGACCCAACCGCGTGGATCGATGCGGGTTTTGATGCGCTGATAACGGGTCGGGCCGCTGCGTTGCGACAGATAGACGGCGGCTGCGGCGCCGATCACGATCAGGGCCAGACTGCCGGCGGTGACGCCGGGATGTTTGCGGACTTCGGCCAGGGCGCTGAAATTACGAACCATAGGATAGTGAACCTCTTCATCGAGGCCGTCGTCCGTCGGGTCATAGAGCCCATCGTCGAACGGCTGATAGGCGGAACGGCGGTCCCGCATCAGCGAAGGAGCGAACCGCGCAAGAAGTGGTTCCGCAATCTCCGGCAAAGCTGCATAAAATGATGCAATCGCGCGCCCTGTCCCGCCAACCGTGATCTCGCGGATCGGGTGGGTGGCGCAGTACAGGATGGTGTCGGCGACGACGTGGGTCGCATAGACCGGCTGCGGATTGTGGACCGCCTGCCCCGTCAGGTTTCGGGCATGGCGGCTGTAGGGGGTGTCGATCGCGCCCGGCTTCACCAGACTGACCGTCACAGGCGCCTTTTCACGCAGCAGTTCGATGCGCAGCGCATTTGTGAACCCCTTCACCGCATGTTTGGACGCCGCATAGACGCCCTGAACCGGCAGGGGCAGGTCCGACAGGATCGAACCGACATTGACGATGGCCCCGCCGCCCGGACGCTCGCGCAGATGTTCGGCCGCCACCACCGAACCGTTGACCACGCCCCAGTAGTTGGTCTCGAACAGCCGTCTCTGGTCCTCCAACGACGTCTCGCGGATGGCGCCGAACAGGCCCACGCCCGCATTGTTGACCCAGGTGTCAAAACCGCCGAACAGGCGCTGGCACTTTTCAGCCGCCGCTTTCAGCGAGGCGTGATTGGCGACATCCGCCACGGCCCAGGCGACGCGCGCGCCTTGCGCCTGAAGCTCTTCGCACAGGGCCCGCAGATCCTTTTCGTCGCGCGCGATCAGGAAGACCTTGGCCCCGGCCCGCGCCGCCCGCCGCGCCGTCGCCAGACCCACGCCGGACGTGGCGCCCGTGACCACGATGGATTGCTGGGCCAGCGGCTTCAGGGTCGGTTTCGCGCTCATGCGGGCCTCATTTACATCCCTGGAGAATCCAGGGGGCCGATTGTCGATGTTTCTGCAGCCAAGCTTACAGGTTTGTGAAGCCGAGGCGACGCCCCATTTGCGGCCCGTTCATACCCCCTTATCAACCGACGCTCGGGCGCCTACATAGCCCCGATCCCGAAATGACGAACCCCAAGGACACCGCCGTGACCGATCACGCGCCTCACAACGCCGTTTCAGACGACCTGGCCGCCGCCTTCCAGATCGAAGGCTGGCCCGTGCGCGGCCGTCTGGTCCGCCTGGGCGCCGCCATCGACAAGATCCTGGCGGCCCACGCCTATCCCGAGCCGGTCGCCGCCCTGCTGGGCGAAGCCTGCGCGCTGGCCGCCCTGATAGGCTCCAGCCTGAAGTTCGACGGACGCCTGATGGTTCAGGCCCAGGGCGACGGTCCCGTGCGCTATGTCGTCGCCGACTACGGCACCGACGGGACGCTGCGCGGCTATTGCCGTTATGACGCCGATGAAGTCGCCGAGGTGTCCAAGGGGTTTGCGCGTCCCGGCGCCCAGACCCTGCTGGGCAAGGGCGTCTTCGTCATGACGCTGGACCGCGGCGCCGACTTCGAACGCACCCAGGGCATCACCCCTATCGAGGGCGAAAGCCTGTCGCTGTGCGCCGAACACTATTTCGAACAGTCCGAACAGGTGCCGACCAAGGTGCGTCTGGCGGTCGGTTCGGTACAGACCGCTTCGGGCGCCCAATGGCGTGCGGGCGGGGCCATGATCCAGATCATCGCCGGCGACACCACCCGCGGCTCGACCGAAGAGGTCTGGGACCGCACCCGCGCCCTGTTCGGCACCCTGGCTGACGACGAGTTGATCGACCCGACCATCTCGCCGGAAACCCTGCTGTTCCGCCTGTTCCACGAGGACGGCGTGCGGCTGGAAGACGCCAAGGCCCTGACCGCCGTCTGCCGCTGCTCCAAGGACCGTATCGCCGCCGTCCTGGCCTCGTTCGACCCGGCCGAGCGCGCCGACATGGTCGAGGACGACGGCCAGATCCGCGTCACCTGCGAATACTGCGCCACCGTCTATGAACTGACGCCCGACGAAGTCGTGGCGGAACAGATCTGAGCCGTTCCTGTGCTGGTTTGGCGTGGCGACACGTCAGACCAGCATGAAGATCACATTGCCGAAGTTGTGCATTACGATCGGCAGCAGCAGGCTTCCGGTCTTTTCCTTCAGCCAGACCAGCAGCAGGGCCGACACGCCGGTCGTCGCCATCAACACCGGTTCGAAGCTGAAGCCCCCGTCCGAATAGCCCAGCGCATGCATCAGGCCGAAGGCCACGGACGACACCACCGCGCCCCAGCCCATCTGCGCCCCCAACACCCGCACCGGCTTGCCGAACGCCTCGTTCAACATCAGCAGCAGCACGCCGCGATAGAACAACTCCTCGTCAAATCCCGGCATGGTCATCTCGAAGGCCAGGCTGTCGATGTCGAAGCCCTCGCCGGGGAAATACAGCGCCAGTCCCAGAAACAGCGCCGCCAACAGCCCCGACAGGATCAGCGCGCCCCGCAGTCCCTTCCGGTCCTGTGTCAGAGTCAGGCCCACCCGCTTCCAGCCCAGAACCGGCAGGCTGGCGACAGCCAGCGACAGGACGACCGCCAGCGTCTTGCCTTCCCAGTTCCACTTGGACGGCCAGAAGCTCAACGGGATGTGGCCGTATCCGCGCGTCAGCACGGCGTCATAGACGACCATCAGCACCAGGGCGGCGACGAACCAGCCCCAGCCGATCCGCCCTTTTGCCAGAAGCACGCCCGCCAGAGCGACGGCCCCAACCGCGCCGACCCAGGCCAGCGTCGCAATTATCGCATCAGGCATATGCCCCTCCATATTCTGTGTCATGGAGGCCCCGACCGCGCCGGTCAGATGCACATTGCTGAAATTTAACGAAAACTCGCGCTGATCAGCGCCGGATCAGCCTTCCAGGTCCAGCGAATAGCCGGCTGAGCGCACCGTGCGGATCGGGTTGGCGCTTTCGTCGGCGATGGCCAGGGCCTTGCGAAGGCGGCCGACGTGGACGTCCACGGTGCGGGCTTCGACATAGACGTCAGAGCCCCATACGGCGTCCAGCAGTTGCTCACGGCTGAACACCCGGCCCGGATGCTGCATGAAGTGATCCAGCAGGCGGAACTCAGTCGGGCCCAGGTGGACCTCCTTGCCGTCGCGCTTCACCCGGTGCGAGACGCGGTCGATGATGATGTCGCCGTGATTCAGGCGGTCGTCAGCCAGACCCGGACGGATACGGCGCAGCACCGCGCGGATGCGGGCGATCAGTTCAACCATCGAAAAAGGCTTGGTCAGATAGTCGTCGGCGCCGGTGTCCAGGCCGCGCACCCGATCGCTTTCCTCGCCGCGCGCCGTCAGCATGATGATCGGCAGGTTGCGCGTTTCGGCCTTGCCCCGGATGCGGCGGCAGACCTCGATGCCCGACAGCTTGGGCAGCATCCAGTCCAGCAACACCAGATCAGGCTGGCGCTCGTCGATCTGGAGCATCCCCTCTTCGCCGTCGGCGGCGACGGTGACGTCGTAGCCTTCCTTCTCGAGATTGTACTGAAGAAGGGTCGCCAGGGCGTCCTCGTCTTCCATCACAAGGATATAGGGCTGCACGTCGTGTCTCCGGTCTCGGCTCAGTGCGTGTGGGTCGAAATATTCGGCGTCGGATCAGAGTCCTCGGCCGTCGGCTGGGCGCGCGGGCGTTCGCCCACAATGTCCTCGCCCGTGATCTCGTAGTGGACGGTCTCGGCGATATTGGTCGCGTGGTCGCCGATCCGCTCCAGGTTCTTGGCCATGAACAGCAGATGGGTGCAGGCGCCGATCGTGCGCGGATCGCCCATCATGTAGGTCAGCAGTTCGCGGAACAAGGCGTTGTAGTGCTCGTCGACCTCGTCATCCGTCTGCCAGACGGCGACGGCGCGATCCAGTTCAGAGGCCGTATAGGCGTCCAGCACGTCACGCAGGCGGGTCGAGACCAGCCGTCCCATACGCTCGATGGAGCGGGTCAGGGGCTGCATCGGCTCGCTGTCGGCCAGGATCAGGGCGCGCTTGGCGATATTCTTGGCCAGGTCGCCGGTGCGCTCCAGATCGGTGGCGATCTTCATGGCCCCCAGGGTGCGGCGCAGGTCGCTGGCGACCGGCTGGCGCAGGGCGATCAGGCGGATAGCCTTCTTCTCGACGTCGCGATGAAGCGCGTCCAGCTTCAGGTCACGCTCGACCACCGCGCGGGCCAGTGCCACATCGCGGCGGGCGACGGAATCGATGGCGTCCGCGACCTGGGCCTCGGCCAGGCCGCCCATGCGGGCGATCTCCGCCGTGATCTGGTTCAGTTCGTCGCCGTAAGCCTTGACCGTATGCTGGTTCATTAGCCGAAGCGTCCCGTGATGTAGTCCAGCGTGCGGCGTTCGCGCGGATTCTGGAAGATGTCTTCCGTATCCCCGGTCTCGACCAGTCGGCCCATGTGGAAGAAGGCGGTGCGTTGCGACACCCGCGCGGCCTGGGCCATCGAGTGGGTGACGATGACGATGCAGAACCGCTCGCGCAGTTCGTCGATCAGTTCCTCGATCCGCGCGGTGGCGATGGGGTCCAGCGCCGAGCAGGGTTCGTCCATCAGGATGACTTCCGGGTTCACCGCGATGGCGCGCGCGATGACCAGACGCTGCTGCTGACCACCCGACAGACCCATGGCCGACGACTGCAGGCGGTCGGCGACCTCGTCCCACAGACCCGCGCGCTTCAGGGCGCTTTCGACCACGCCGTCCATCTCGGACTTGGCGCTGACCAGGCCGTGGATTTTCGGGCCGTAGGCGACGTTCTCGTAAATCGACTTCGGGAAGGGGTTCGGACGCTGGAACACCATGCCGACGCGCGCGCGCAGCAGCACCGGGTCGATGGACCGGTCGTTGATGTCCTCGTCGTCCATCGCGATCCGGCCGGTGACCCGGCATCCGGCGATGGTGTCGTTCATGCGGTTCATGGTCCGCAGGAAGGTCGACTTGCCGCAACCCGACGGGCCAATCAGGGCCGTGACGGTCTTGTCCGGGATGTCCAGCGACACGTCGAACAGCGCCTGTTTGTCGCCGTAGAAGACGCCCACATCGCGCGCGGCGATCTTGATCGGCCCGACCGGCGGACTGTCGACAACGGCGGGACCTGTGACCGGCTCGGCGTCTTCCAGACGGCCTTCGGACACGTCGGCCTTGCCCATTTTGATCTGGGGCAGGATGCGCGGCGTCTCGGCGGCCTCAGCCGGGCCTGCGCCTGTCTGGTCTTCGGCGGAGCGGAAAATACGGAATTTCATTCTCTTACCACCGACGCTCGAAGCGCCGCCTCAGGATGATGGCCGCCGCGTTCATCACGATCATGAAGGCCAGAAGCACCATGATCGCGGCGGCGGTACGTTCGTGGAACGCCCGCTCCGAGGCGTTCTCCCAGATGTAGATCAGCGACGGCAGCGCCCCCACGGGTTCGTCGATCGCGTGCGGCACGCCCGGCACGAAGCTGACCATGCCGATCAGCAGCAGGGGCGCGGTCTCGCCCAGGGCGTGGGCCATCGAGATGATGGCGCCGGTCATGACGCCGGGCATGGCCAACGGCAGGACGTGGCTGAACACGGTCTGGGTCCGTGACGCCCCCATGGCCAGCGCGGCCTCGCGGATCGACGGCGGCACCGCCTTCAGTGACGAGCGCGTGGCGATGATCAGGGTCGGAAGGGCCATCAGGGCCAGAACCAGACCGCCGACAATCGGACTGGCCCGGGGCAGGTGCATCCAGTTTATGAACAGCGCCAGACCCAGCAGGCCGTAAACAATCGACGGCACGGCGGCCAGATTGTTGATGTTGACCTCGATGATGTCGGTCCAGCGGTTCTTGGGCGCGAACTCCTCCAGCCAGACGGCGGCCCCGACGCCCAGCGGAATGGCGATCAGGGCGGTGACCAGCAGCATCAGGGCCGAACCGACCACGGCGCCCAGCACGCCCGCCAGCTCGGGCTGGGTCGAGTCGCCATTGGTGAACAGGGCCGTGTTGAAGTGAGAGCCGACGACGCCTTCGCGCTGCATCCGCTCCAGCCAGTCGATCTGCTGGTTCGACAGGCGGCGTTGATCCTCGGGCGTCTCCTTGGAGATTTCCCCCTTCAGATAAAGGTCGGCGTCATCCGACAGGGGGGCCGCGATGGGCACCGTCTCGCCGATCACGTCAGAGCGTTTGGCCACCAGATCGGCGGCGACGAACTTGAGCTCCGACGAGAACAGGCGGCGCATCTGGGCAGCCTTGCTGCCCGCCTCGTCGTCCTGAATTCCCCAGCGCGCCAACTGCTGCTCGGCGGCCAGTTGCTCGAAATTCGTTCCCTGCGGATAGGCGCGGTCAACGCGCGCCGGGTCCAGATAGACCGGCACGGTGACGGTGTGGGTGTAGAAGGCCGTGTGCCCCTGCTCGACGATGCGCGCCAGCAGGATCACCAGGAAGACCACGGCCGCGCCGATCGCCAGACGGCCGTACAGCTTGAACCGGGTCTCACGGGCGTGGCGGCGCTTCAGGCCTGCGCGCAGGCGTTCCAGCCGAGCGTCAGCGGCCGCGCCGATCTGTTCGGGGGTCGCGTCAGTCATACTGCTCTCGGTAGGTCTGGACGATGCGCTGGGCGATGATGTTCAGCAGCAGGGTGACCAGGAACAGGGTCAGGCCCAGACCAAAGGCCGACAGGGTCTTGGCGCTGTTGAACTCCTGGTCGCCGGTCAGCAGGGTCACGATCTGCACGGTCACCGTCGTCACCGTATCCAGCGGATTAAGCGTCAGATTGGCGGCCAGGCCCGCCGCCATGGTCACGATCATCGTCTCGCCGATGGCGCGCGACACGGCCAGCAGCAGTGCGCCCGCAATGCCCGGCAGGGCGGCAGGCAACAGAACCCGCTTCACCGTCTCCGACTTGGTGGCGCCCATGGCGAACGACCCGTCACGCAGGCTTTGCGGCACGGCGTTCAGGATGTCGTCGGACAGGGAGGAAACGAACGGGATCAGCATGATCCCCATGACGGCGCCGGCGGTCAGAGCCATCTGGTTCTGCACCAGCGCCAGATATTGGCCCAGGCCGTCCAGCGGCCCGCCCATCAGGAACAGGCCGATCTCATTGAAGAAGACGCGCAAAGCTGGCCCGACGGTCAGGGCGGCGAAGAAGCCGTAAACCACGGTCGGCACCCCGGCCAGAATCTCCAGCACCGGCTTGATGATCGAACGGGTGTTCCGGCCCGCATATTCCGACAGATAGATAGCCGACATCAGGCCGATGGGCGCAGCCACGCACATGGCGATGATCATGATCAGGAAAGTGCCTGCGAACAGAGGCACAGCCCCGAAGGCGCCCGACGATCCGACCTGATCGGCGCGAATGGCGATCTGCGGGCTCCACTTGGTCCCGAACAGGAAGTCAAAGACCGGCACCTTTTCAAAGAACCGGAAGCTGTCGAAGGCCAGGGAGGCGATGATGCCCACCGTCGTCAGGATGGCGACCACCGAACAGACGAACAGCGCACCCCAGATCCAACCCTCAACGCGGTTTCTAGCGCGGGTCTTGGGGCGAATCTGCGTGGAGACGAACAGGCCGCCCAGAATGGCCGCCAGCAGGGCCGCAAGACCCGAACCCCATTGCAGGGTGCGCTCGATGCTGACCATGCGGCGCGCCTCGATGGGCAGTTGCTCGGCCAGCGGGCGCTCCCAGATCTGCAGGGCGGGCTGGCCGTGGCCGACGCGCTGCGCGTCTGCGAAGAAGGCCTGGCGGCGGAAGGGTTCAAGCGCGGTGACGGAATCGGGCGTGTCCACCGCGATAAGCTGACGCTCCAACGGCCCCGAGAAGACGCCGGACAGGATGACCACCACCAGAGCCGGAACCGCAACCCAGATCAGGGCGTAGGCGCCATGCTGGCCGGGGCGCGAATGCGGACGGGCGCCGACTGCGCGACGGCGCGCAAGTTCACGGCCGCCCACATAGGCGCCCGCGCCAAGCGCGAAGATGACGAGCAGATAGATCCAGATCATTCGGTGTCCGAAAGGAGCGAAGGCGAATCGGCACAGCGGCCCGCAACAGCGGGAGCGATGCGGCGCGAGTTCTGCCCGTTAATGGTCAGCGGATTACGACGGGTCCGTGACAGTTCCATTACAGCGACGGCCCGCCGCGAAATGGAGTCTCAGTCGGCGAGCGGCGTCGTGCGAACGTCCCGACGTTCGACCACCATCGGGAACCAGGCCGTGAAGGCCGCCCCCATGCCGGGCGCGCTTTCGACCAGCAGGCCGCCCTGGTGACGATTGACGATATGTTTGACGATGGCCAAACCCAGACCGGTGCCCAGTCGTTCGCCGCTTTTCTGACCTTCAACGCGATAGAATCGCTCAGTCAGGCGCGGCAGATGCTCTCGCGCCATGCCCGGCCCGTGGTCGCGCACAGTGACCGCCGCATAGAAGACGCCTGACGCGCGATCCGGCGACACCAGCGGCAGGCGCGTGGCCCCCGCCATCCGGGCCGCGCCCGCCTCGTCGAACCCCAGGTCCGAAACGACGGTGATCTCGACCACGCCACCCGGCGACGAATATTTGACGGCGTTGTCGAGCAGGTTCTGAACCACCTGAACGATTTCGTCGCGGTCGCCGTTGATGGAGGCCCTCGCCTCCCCCTGATCCAGAACGACCGAGATGGCCTTTTCCTTGACCAGAACACTGACCGCATCGACGACGTCAGCGGCCGCACGATCCAGATCGACCCGGCCCGAAGGCGGAATATGCTCGTTCAGTTCGATGCGGCTGAGCGACAGAAGGTCCGCCACCAGCCGCGTCATCCGGTCCGCCTGGGCAGCCATGATGTCCAGGAACCGGTCGCGCGCCACGGCGTCGTCGCGCGCATGGCCCTTCAGCGTCTCGATGAAGCCGCTCAGCGACGCCAGCGGAGTGCGCAGTTCGTGGCTGGCGTTGGCCAGAAAATCCACGCGCATCATCTCGGTGCGCCGCGCATCCGTCTCATCACGCAGGATCACCAGCGCCAGCGGATCGCTGCCCGACGCCTGTTCCAGCGGACGTGTCCAGGCGCGCCAGCGCCGGTCGCGCTGACCGCCGGTCGTATAGTCCGTGGTGCGCGACACGCCGCCGAACAGCGCCTCATCCACCGCCTCCAGCACGCCGGGTTCGCGGATCACCTGCACCAGCAGGGCCCCCTGACGCTGAATCCGCATCAGTTCGCGCGCCGCATGATTGGCCATGATGATACGCCGCCCGGCGATGTCATCCGGCTCGCCGCCACTGATGATCAGGACCGGATCATCCAGCGCCTCGAACACCCGGTCCAGCAGGTCGCCGCCGATCAGGTTGGGCTGCAGCTCGACCTGCCCGCCATCCAGCACAGGCTCGCTCGGCTCGGGCGCCGACGGCATATTCAGCAACCAGGCTGACCCAGCAATCAGCACCGCTCCGCCGATCAGCCAGACCGCCAGTTCGGGGTGAACAAAGGCCAGACCGATCATCACCACCAGCGAAATCGCCACACTGGTTCCCACCGTCCACAGGCGGGACGTGAAGGTCGGCGCGACCGGAGACGGAGAGATTTCGTAGGGCATGTCGAAGCAATCTGCGGCGGAAGCCGTTCGAATCCTATCCTTGCACGGATTCTGTGACGGCGTGCCGACAGTGGACCGATCCGAATGACACCCTGACGCGAAAAGCGCTTCACCCACGGTTTCTTTAGAAGTTGGCGGCAAGCTGCGCTTCAAAGGGGAGTGTCGTGGACCGGTTATTCAACTGCATCGTTCATGCGCACGACTGGCGGATCACCATCCTGGCCGCCATCATCTGCGTAGTGGGCATCAGCGGCGCCATTCGCCTGATCGAACGGGCGCGCATCGCCGATGGCCCCCGCCGGATGCGTCTGGCCATAGCTTCGGGCCTGACCGCCGCCCTGTCCGCCTGGGCCACTCATTTCGTCGCCATGCAGGGGTTCATTGCAGGCGTCCCCCTGACCTACGACATCATGCTGACGGTCGTCTCGCTTGGCGTCGCCGTGATCACGGTCACCTTTGCGTCCTGTATCCTTATTGCCGGGTTCAGCCGCCTTTGGCGCACCATGGGGGTGCTGATCGCCATCTCCGGCATCGGCGCCATGCATTATACCGGCATGGCGGCCTTGAAGGTTGCGGCCCATATCAGTTGGGAGCCCTGGCTGGTCGCGGCCTCCATCGGATGCAGCCTGCTGATCGCCGGACTGTCAGGTTTCTTCTATAAGCGCGCAGGGCTGGTCCGGCTGATCGTCGCCGGCGTCGGCGGGGCCCTGGCGATCATCGTGCTGCATTTCTTCGGCATGGCGGCGCTCAACATCACGCCCGACCCGACCTACACCGTGCATGGAGGCCTTTCGCCCGCCACCATGCAGGCCGTGGCCACCGCCATCGCCGCCACCGTCGGCGGCATCGCAGCCAGCCTGGCCTATATGGCCTATTCGTCGCGTGCCGGAGCCCTGCGCCGCATCCGCGAGGCGGTGGACGCCATGCCGGACGGGCTGAGCTTCTTCGACCTCAACGACCGGCTGGTGCTGTGGAACGCCCGCTATGCCGAGGTGAACCCGGAGATGGGACCCTATCTTCAGGTCGGAACGCCCTATCGCGACCTGTTGATGGTCGGCATCAACGAGGGGCGCTACCTCGACGCGGTGGGCCGTGAGGAGGCCTGGATCACTGAACGCCTGACCGCGCGCCGCCAACTGTCCAGCAGCAGCGAGGAGCAGACGTCGAACGGCCGCTGGCTGCGGATTCAGGACCGCCGCACGTCCGAAGGCGGCATCGTCACCGTGTGCAACGACATCACCATTCTGAAACGCGACGCCCAAGCCCTGGCCGAGGCCCGCGACGCCGCCGAAGAGGCCAATGTCGCTAAGAGCCATTTCCTGGCCAACATGAGCCACGAGATTCGCACCCCCCTTAACGGGGTGATCGGCCTGGCCCAGGCCCTGGCCAAAACTGAACTGACGCCGACTCAGCGCGAGATGCTGGATCTGATGCAGTCGTCGGGCCAGACACTGCAGACCCTGCTGGGCGACATCCTGGATTTGGCGCGGGTCGAATCGGGCAAGCTGGAGTTGACTGAAGACGCCTTCCACCTGGCCGCCGCCGCGCGTGAAGCCGCCCAACTCTATGCCGAGATCGCCCGTGAAAAGGCCCTGAGCTTCCACGTCGACATCGACATCGAAGAGGGGCTGTGGGTCCGTGGCGACGCCGTGCGCCTGAAACAGGTGCTGACCAACCTGATCTCCAACGCCGTCAAGTTCACGGCCGAGGGCTTCGTCAGCCTGACGGTTCAATACGGGCCGGACCAGAACAGCGTGCCGACCGTCCGTTTCACGGTGGAGGACACCGGCATCGGCTTCGACGCGGCGACCCGCACACGCCTGTTCCAGCGATTCGAACAGGCGGACGGCGCCATCACGTGACGCTTCGGCGGATCGGGCCTGGGCCTGTCCATCTGCCGCCATCTGGCCGAAATGATGGGCGGCGCGCTGGATTGCGAAAGCGAACCCGGCGGCGGATCAGCCTTCATCCTGACCATGCCCCTGATCCAATGCGACGCGCCCGCTCACAAGGAGCCCAAACCCGCCCTTCCGGTCGATGGCGCAGATCACCTTCGCCGACGGGTGCTGGTGGCGGACGACCACCCGGTCAACCGCCGCGTCATCGAACTGATTCTGACCCAGGCCGATGTCGAGACCATCATGGCCGAAAACGGGGTTGAGGCGCTGGACGCCTTCCGCGCCGGACATTTCGACCTTGTGCTGATGGACATGCAGATGCCCGTCATGGACGGCCTGACCGCCACACAGGAGATTCGCCTGCTGGAGCTGACCGAGGGCCGCGCCCGCACGCCCATCATCATGTTGACGGCCAACGCCATGCCGGAGCATGTCGCGGCAGGACGCGCGGCTGGCGTGGACCACCATCTGGCCAAGCCTTTCAACGCGGCGGAACTGCTGGCCTTGACGGCTGATCCCTCCGTCCTGCTCAAGGATCAGGTCGCCGCAGCCTGAAAGCCGAGCCTTAATGCGGTTGCGCCCCGTGCCTGATGCGTGTAATAGCCCGCGCTCTTGAATTCGAGGGTTCATGACCCCCGCCGCGCGGGCCCTTTCGTCAGCGCGGCGTTTCCGTTGTTTGTTGAGGCAGCCAGATGGCCGAGATCATTCTGAACGTTGACGTTCGTCAAGGCACCGGCACCGGCGGCGCGCGCGCCGTTCGTCGTGCAGGCGCCGTGCCGGGCATCCTGTACGGCGGCGAGCAAGCCCCCGTCGCTATTTCGGTGAACGAGAAGGACTTCAAGAAGTCGCTCTACACCGGCAAGCTGCTGGGCCACCTGGTCACGCTGAAGTACGGCGAAGAGACCCAGCCGGTCATCGCCAAGGACATCCAGTTCGACCCCGTGTCGGACCGTCCCGTCCACTTCGACCTGATGCGCGTCGACGCCAAGGGCGAGATCAAGATCTCGGTTCCGGTTCACTTCAAGAACGCTGACGAAGCGCCGTTCTCGCGTCAGGGCGGTTCGCTTGAAGTCGTTCGCCACGAAGTCGAAATCGCCGTTCGCGCCGACAAGATCCCGGAAGAACTGGTTGTGGACCTGACCGCTTCGCAAATCGGCGACACCATCCGCATGTCGGACATCAAGCTGCCCAAGGGCGCTTCGGCTACGATCACCGACCGCGATTTCGTGATCGCCACGATCAAGGTCTCGTCGGCCGCCCAATCGGAAGCCGCTGATGAAGCAGCCGCCGCCGCTGAGGCTGAAGGCTAAGCCTTCGCGTCATCGACAGGATTTGGCCCCGCCCGGTTTGCCTGGCGGGGCTTTTCTTTGTCCGCTGCAACCGGCATGAGGACGCCATGATCATCATCGCGGGGCTCGGCAATCCGGGCGGAAGATACGAAAAGAACCGTCACAACATCGGCTTCATGGCCGCAGACGAGATCGCGCGCCGCTGGCGCTTCGGCCCCCAGCGCGCCAAGTTCCAGTCGATCATCTCCGAGGGCGAGGTCGACGGGACCAAGGTCCTGCTGATGAAGCCCCAGACCTATATGAACGAGAGCGGTCGCGCCGTCGGCGAGGCCGCGCGCTTCTACAAGATCAAGCCCAGCGAAATCATCATCTTCCATGACGAGATCGACCTGGCGCCGGGCCGTTTCCGCATGAAGACCGGCGGCGGGGCGGCGGGCCAGAACGGCATCCGTTCGCTGATCAGCCACCTGGGCGCCGACTTCCGTCGCGGGCGCATGGGCATCGGCCATCCGGGCGAAAAGGAACTGGTCATGCCGCACGTCCTGGGCGACTTCCACAAGGCGGAGCAGCCATGGCTGGACGCCCTGCTCCAGGCCTGCGCCGACGCCCTGCCCTTCGCCGTCGCCGGCGACGACGAACGCTATCAGGGCGAGGTCATGCGTCTGGCCCCCGCACCCAAGTTCAGTCCCCGCCAGGCGGCGCGCGGGGAGCTTTAACGCCCCCCGTCATCCTCGGGCCGAGCCCGAGGATGACGAAGAGGGTGCGACGTCAGGCGCGCGACATAAGAGAGCGCGGCAACTGTTCCACTGTCGCCCATTCGCAAAACCGCCTACACGCGGTCCGTGACCCGTTCCCAGGCTGACAATTGGTCGCTTGCCAAATCCCTCGCCTTCCTGGCGGCGGTGTTTGCGCTGGCGCTCGGCACGCTGTTGCCGTTTGCGGCCCTGGCGGCGGTCCAGCCCGGCCATGCCATCGTCATCTGTTCGGCCGAGGGGCCGCAGACGATCCAGAGCGGCGGCGTGGACGGCCCGGCCAGCAAGCACGTAGGGGCCAAATGCGCCGCCTGCGTCATGCCCCTGGCCTCGGCCCTGCCCTGCCCGCCGGTCCCTGAGCCTCCGCGGATCATCCGCAAGATCGAGACGATCCGCTACACGCCGGTAAGCGTCAGCCCGCCGCCTCCGGCGCGCGCCCCGCCGCGTCCGCCGTCAACCGCCCCGCCCATCGCCTGAAACCAGACCATCCCGCAGTCGGCCCGCAAGGCTTCGGCCTGACCGGCTGCGTCCGATTCTTCTGATTTCAGGACCCTATTCATGTCTCTCAACACTGCTGCGGCGCCGTGCGCCCTGCTGCTGGCCGCTGTCGCCAGCCCCGCCTTCGCCTATGCCGCCCCGGCGGAAACAGACCCTGTCGTTCTGGACAGCGTCATCGTCACCGGACGGCGCAACCCCGAAGACCCCGCCGTCGTCGCCGACGCCCGCGCCCTGCTCAGCCGCACCCCCGGCGCTGTCGCCGTCGTCTCATCCGAAAGCTATGAGAACCGCTTTGCTCAGGGCTTTTCCGACACCCTGCGCAACGTGCCGGGCGTTCTGGCCCAGAAGCGTTTCGGCGAGGAAAGCCGCCTGTCGATCCGAGGTTCGGGCATCGCCCAGAGCTTTCACCAGCGCGGCGTTCTGTTCGCGCAGGACGGCGTGCCCTTCGCCGATGCGGACGGTTTCTCCGACTTCCAGGGCATAGATGCGCTCAGCGCCCGTTACATCGAGGTCTATAAGGGCGCCAACACCCTGCGCTTCGGCGGCGCCCAGTTGGGCGGGGCGATCAACCTGGCCACCACGAACGGCCGCACCGCCGCCTTCGAAAACCTGTATCAGCTGGAGGGCGGTTCGTTCGGCGCCGTCCGGGGCCATGTCGAACTGTCGCGCCAATACGACGACTGGGACGGGTTCGTCGCCGTCACCGGCCTGAAAAGCGACGGCTATCGCCAGCAGAGCGACCAGAGCCAGGGCCGCCTGACCCTGAACCTGGGCCGGTCGTTCGGTCAGGACCGTGAAGTGCGGCTGATCTTCCAGGCCGCCGACATCCAGCAGTCGGTCCCCAGCGCCCTGTCCCTGAAGGACGCACTGGAAAACCCGCGCCTGACCTCGGCCAGCAGCATCACCAATGACAACGCCCGCGACCAGACGCTGAAGCGGGTCACGCTCCAGACCCGCTGGCGCTTCAACGAGTCCACCCTGTTCGAAGGCGCGATCTGGGGCTGGGAGAAGTCGCTGTATCACCCGATCTTCCAGGTCGTGGATCAGGAGAGCCAGACACGCGGCGCCTTTGGCCGCATCGACTGGAATGGTTCGGCATGGGGTCTCAAGGCCGACGCCTTCTATGGCTTCAGCTATCGCGACGGGGATCTGGACGCCCTGCGCTATGTCAATGTGCGCGGCTATCGCGGCGACCTGACCGCCAACGGCCGTCAGCAGGCCACGGCGCTGGACGTTTTCGCTGAGGGACGGCTGTGGGTGCAGGACCATCTGGCCGTGGTGGCGGGCGGTTCCTATGGAAGGGCGACGCGCGACTATCAGGACCGTTTGAACGGCGCCAATGACGCGGACCGCACCTATGACTGGTTCTCGCCGCGTCTGGGCCTGTTGTGGCAGGCGGATGATGGCGCGCAGGTCTACGCCAATGTCACCCGCTCGGTCGAACCGCCGACCTACGGGGCGCTGGTGCAGGCCCCGCTGACCGGCTTCACCCCCGTGAAGGTTCAGGACGCCTGGACCGGCGAAATCGGCGCACGCGGGCGGCGAGGTCCCCTAGCCTGGGACATCGCCGCCTATCGCAGCGCCATCAAGGGCGAGATGCTGAACTTCATCACCGGCCCTGACATCCCCGCCGCCACCTTCAACGCCGACCAGACCATTCATCAAGGAATAGAGGCGGGGTTGGACTGGCGCCTGCCGTTCGAACTGGCGGACGGCGGCCTGCTGCTGCGCCAGACCTACGCCTGGAGCGATTTCCGCTTCGACGGCGACGCGCGTTGGGGCGACAACCGCCTGCCGGTCGTGCCCGAGCACGCCTATCGGGCCGAACTGACGTGGCGGCATCCGTCGGGCGTCTTCCTGACCCCGTCCATCGAATGGCGCATCAGCGCACCTTACGTCGACTACGCCAACACACTGAAATCGCCTGACTACGCCGTCTTCGGGCTGAATGCGGGATGGGAGGTCGCCCGGGGCCTGACCATCTTCGCCGATGCGCGCAACCTGACCGACAAACGGTATGTGGGCGAGTTTTCGGCCATCACCGACGCCCGCCTCGCCTCCACCGCCGTCTTCTACCCCGGCGAGGGGCGCGCCCTCTTCGTCGGCCTGAGAATGGCTTACTGATGGTGACGCGGTCATCTCCCGCTCCGCTGTCCGGGGCCTATCGCGCGGTCTGGCGCTGGCACTTCTACGCGGGCGTGCTGGTCATGCCCTTCCTGATGCTGCTGGCCCTGACGGGGGCTCTGTACCTGTTCAAGGACGAGATCGATCAGGCCGTCTACCGCCCATTGATCCAGGTTGCGGATGGGCCCGGTCAGGCCCCGCCCGACGCCTGGCTGGCGGCGGCGGCAGGGGCGGGTGAAGGCCTTGCAGCCAATGTCCTGGTCCCCCTTCGCGGGGATCAGGCGGTTCGCGTCCGCGTCGATCGTCCCGACGGCTCGCAGAAAACCGTCTTCGTCGATCCCCATACGGCCCGGGTCACCGGCGTCACCGCCTATGGCGGCGTGATGGAGACGATCAAGGGCCTGCATTCCCTCAGCCTGTTCGGACGGGCCATGAACATCCTGGTCGAGATCGTCGCGGGCTGGACCATCATCCTGTTCGCCACGGGGATCTATCTATGGTGGCCGCGCGGGCGGGCGGTCGCGGTGCTCAAGCCCACGACCGTTGATGTGCAGCGCCTTCCGTTCTGGCGCGACCTGCACGCTCTGACCGGCTTCTATGTGGGCGGGGTGGTGTTGTTTCTGGCGGTGACGGGAATGCCCTGGTCCGCCGTCTGGGGCGACCGCTTCATGACTGTGGTGCGCGAGACAGGTCTGGGCCGCCCGCCTGCCCCCGCCGCCGCCAATCCGTGGAGCCACGCCAAACACAACGAGGCGCCCGTCGGCGTCAGCTGGACCCTGCAGAACGCAGTCCTGCAAGGCCATGCCGCCGATGACCCTAGTCTGGCGCGCGTCATGGCCACGGCCGAGGCGCAGAAACTGGCGCGTCCCTATGTCGTCAACATTCCCTCCACGTCCGATCTGGCCTGGACCGTGGCCCGCCAGACACGAAAGGCCGAGGACGCCCGCAGCCTGTATGTGGACGGCCAGACCGGCGCCGTCCTGGCCGACGTCCGCTGGAGCCAGTTCGGCCTCGGCGCCAAGGCCTTTGAATGGGGCATCGCCGTCCATCAGGGGATGCAGTACGGCCAGGTCAACCGCATCATCATGCTGGCGGGCTGCATCGGCGTCTGGGTGCTGGCGATCAGCGGTCTGGTCATGTGGTGGAAACGCCGTCCGCCCGGACTGAAGCCCGCACGACTGGGCGCGCCGACCGCTCCGCCCGGCGCCCGCGTCCGCACCGCGGTTCTGGGGATCGTCATTCCCCTTTCCATCCTCTATCCCCTGACGGGACTGAGCCTCCTGGCCGCCCTGCTGCTCGACTGGATCGTGCGCAGGCTGGCTGCTGCGGCCCGACCCGCGACTTTCTGAAAGGACCTTCCGACATGAAACGCATCGCAATCCTCAGCGCCCTGCCCGCCCTGCTGCTGATCAACGCCTGCAGCCAGGAGCCCGCCCGCTCGACCGCCGACGAGGCCAAGCCCGTCGCAGAGGTCACCGTCTCGAACGCCTGGTGCCGCCCGTCGCCGAACGGCGCGCAGGCGGGCGCCTGCTACGTCACCCTGATTTCGGAAGCGAATGACAAGTTGATGGGCGGCAAGACCCCGCGCGCCAGCGAACTTCAGGTCCACGAGATGAAGACCGAAAACGGCGTCATGAAGATGAACCAGATCATGACCGGCATGGATCTGAAA
This sequence comes from Brevundimonas nasdae, assembly GCF_019395145.1. Taxonomy (NCBI): domain Bacteria; kingdom Pseudomonadati; phylum Pseudomonadota; class Alphaproteobacteria; order Caulobacterales; family Caulobacteraceae; genus Brevundimonas; species Brevundimonas nasdae. The sequence continues at coordinate 446,489 of NZ_CP080034.1, read as the reverse complement.
CAGGGTCAGGCGGTCATGCTGGCGCCCGGCGGCGCCCACCTGATGCTGATCGGCCTGACGGCGCCTCTGGTCGCCGGCGAGACGGTTCCCCTGACGATGGAGTTCGCCGCCGCTCCCGCCGTGACGGTCGAGGCGACCGTGGGTCAGCGCCCCTCCATCAACGACGGACACGGCGCTCATTAAGCCGTATTGAAGCGCGAGCCTGACAAACCGGTTCGAACCGGGTAAAGGCTCGCGCCTCAAGAGGATACCCATGGCCCTTAAAGTCGCGATCGTCGGCCTGCCCAATGTCGGCAAGTCCACCCTGTTCAACGCCCTGACCAAGACGGCGGCGGCCCAGGCCGCCAACTATCCGTTCTGCACCATCGAGCCGAACACCGGCGACGTGGCCGTGCCGGAGGCGCGCCTGAACGCCCTGGCCGAGATTGCAGGGTCCAAGGAAATCATTCCCGCCCGCATCACCTTCGTCGATGTCGCCGGCCTGGTGCGCGGCGCCTCCAAGGGCGAGGGTCTGGGCAACCAGTTCCTGGCCAACATCCGCGACTGCGACGCCGTGGCCTTCGTGGCCCGCTGCTTCGTCGACGACGACATCACCCACGTCGAAAACCGCATCGACCCCATCGCTGATCTGGAGATCATCGAGACGGAGCTGATGCTGGCCGACATGGAAAGCCTGGAGCGCCGCCGCCCGCAGTTGGAGAAGCGCGCCAAGACCGGCGACAAGGACTCCGGCCTGACGCTGAAGCTGGTCGATCTGGCTCTGGCCCAACTGCACGCGGGCAAGCCCGCCCGCACCGCCGAGGTGTCCAAGGAGGACAAGAAGGCCTGGGACATGCTGCAGCTGCTGACGGCCCTGCCCGCCCTCTATGTCTCCAACGTCGAGGAAGGCAACGCCGACAAGGGCAATGAGCTGTCCGACAAGGTCGCCGCCCGCGCCGCCCAGGACAACGCCAACTCGGTCGTCATCTCCGCCCAGATCGAATCCGAGATCGCCGTCCTGGACGACGAGGAGCAGAAGGAGTTCCTGGAGACCCTCGGCCTCGAAGAGCCCGGCCTGAACCGCCTGATCCGCGAAGCCTACAAGCTGCTGGGGCTGCAGACCTATTTCACCGTGGGCCCGAAAGAAGCCCGCGCCTGGACCATCCCTGTCGGCGCCACCGGCCCCCAGGCCGCAGGCGTGATCCACACCGACTTCGAAAAGGGCTTCATCCGCGCCGAAACCATCGCCTACGAGGACTTCGTGGCCCTGCGCGGCGAAGCCAAGGCGCGTGAAGCCGGCAAGCTGCGCGCCGAGGGCAAGTCCTACGTCGTCAAGGACGGCGACGTGATGAACTTCCTGTTCAGCTGACCTTCTCAAGGCGTCGTCCGGGAAGGGACGACGCCTCAAGCTCCCACTTGACCCTGCACGCAATAGGCGACAAGCGTGCATCGTGCGATCTGCACGGGGGTGAAATCGGGCATGTCATCTTTGCGAATTCTGAGCGCTGCAATCGCGGTGCTCTTCGTCTTGCCGAACGCGGCGTCCGCCCAGACTCAGCGGCGTGAATCCACCCCCTTCATAATCCATGACGCGATTACAGCCGGTCCGGGGATCGGCGTCGAAGCGACTGCGCCTCGTGGGCAGGCCTTGATCGTGCAACATGCCACCTCGATCCGCGCGGCCCGGCTGGATGCGGACACCCCCTCCCTCGCCGGTTTCCGCAAGACCAAGACCTTTGCGGCAGGATCGTCGATGTTCGGCGTCTATTCGGCGACGGGCTGGGCCTATTGCGCCGTCGCTGAAACGACGGCGGCATGGTGGGCGGGCGATGAGTTCGTCTGCTACGAAGATGCCGACAATGACGGTCAATTCGAAACCGCCATGCACTCCGGCGCACCGTTCCTGGGCGTCCCGTTGTTTGTCTTCCAGTTGGGCCGCAAACAGCCGCTGCCCCAACCGGCCCCCTACACGATCCTAGCGCCAGAAGATGGCCCGGCGGTGGATTATGTCATCACAGCCGCGGTTCAGCGTCCCCGGACACGCGACGCCTCGCTGCCCGCTGTCACGGCCGTCACCCTGAAGGGCGGCTTTCGACAGGACATCAATTCCGTGCCGACCTCCATCGGCGGCTGGAGCCAGAGCGCGCAGTTCGAGCCTGGCAAAACCGCTCTCATCAATCTGATGGGCGCCGAGATCGAGATTCTCGACGTGAGTGAAGACAACACCATCCGCTTCCGGGTCCTCAAGCCCACGCCCGCCCAGGTGCAGCGCATCACCATGGGCGTCACGACCCGCACCACCGTCGTGCCGATTTTCATTCCAGGTTGATCATGTCGTTGATGTTTTTCACGGCCCTCGCCGCTGCGCTCAGCCTGCAGGCCGCCGCGCCGCCTTCCGCCCCTGCCGAGGTGCCTGAACCCGCCGAGCAAGACGCCGCCCAAGACGTCGCCCCGTCCGAAGTGCGCAGCATCGGCGCGCGCCTCTGGGCCGGTTTATCGGATGAAGCCAAGGCCCAGGTTGACGAAATCCTCAGCAAGCCCGCCCCGCAGGCGGTTCTGACCATTGAAGCGCCCGCGCCTGCCGACACTGACTTCCGCCTCCTGGATCATGGCGACGTCCTCAGCCGACAGGTCGCGCGGCCTGCCGCCTTTGCGACCATCGAAACGCCCGCCCGCAACATACGCAAATACGGACCGGCAGGCGCCGTTCTATGGGCCGGGATCAATGGCGACGGCGACTGGTGGTGCTGGCGCAATGGCGATCGCTATCCGAACTGGACGACGCCGTCAGACATCTACTGCTACCGCGACACCGACAACGATGGTCGTTTCGATGTCGCCAAAAGGAACGATACGCCAGAGGACAGCCTGGGTCTCAGCCGGTTTCAGTTCACCGATCTTGGCCGCGACGAACGCCTTACGGACACGATCTCCTATCGGCTTGGCGGACACGAGGATTTCGCGGAAAAGGTCGTGATCCGCTACGACGGTCCTGGAAGCGCGCGGATCGGCTCAGACGGCCAGTTGGTGGACGGTGTGGTCGAGTTCCAGTTGTTGACCGGCCCCGGCGTCATGCGCCCCGCTCCGACCGGCAATATTCTCGTCCAGCCCGCTCAGACCGAACCCAGCGACGGCTTGGACATCGTCGCGCCCTTGATGGTCCAACTGGATAAGGAAGGTCGCGGTCGCTACTCGGACGCGCGCGGGATCATTATCGAAGTCGACCGTGTCGGCATTGACGGAAAGGCCCGCGCGAAACTGGTTTCCGCCCTTCCCGCCGGTCGCACCCTGTTGCTCACTCCCCCGACGCGGGAGGAGTTCCTGACCCTGATGATGGCGATGCAGTTGCGGGGGCCCCGCTAGGCTCTGTCGGCGAGGCGGACGGCGGCGTTTCGGTGTCGCCACCGCCCTTGAGCATCTTCTCCAGCGGATTTCCCGGATCGGGCGCGCGCGGCGAACCGGGACAACGGACCAGCTTCACCGTCGCCATGTCCTGCTCCACATAGGTCAGGTTCATCACATCACCGGTCGCGGCCATATGCACCCGTTCGGTGCGCGGCTGGCCGTTCGCGATGCACGACAGGCTGGCGGCATAGCCGCTTCCGGTCTCGCGGATCGAAGCGATCTCACAGCTGTGTTCATGCCCGTCGAACCGCAGCGGCGTGATGGTGTAGGGGCTGTTGGCCCCCTGCGGCTGGTCGCACCAGCGCAGATTGGCGGCCCAGATTCCCACGAAACTTCTCGGCCCGCGTGACGCCAGCGACGATGGTCCCTTGGGCTGCACCTGCTGCATCGCCTCAGGCGTCCGCAGCGGCTCGGCCGGTTCCGTCGGCGGATTGACGTCGCCATTGCTGCAGGCCGTCAAAAAAGCGGCGGCGGCAAGTAGCGGGAAAATTGCAGTTTTCATCCTGGCTGAACGCCAAGGCCCAGCTTGGGTTCAAACCCATGCGCTAAGTGCGGTTGATTCTGATAATCGTTCGCACTAACAACCGCGCAAATCACCCATCGGGGCCATAATGCGTAACCTCCTCCTCCTCACCACCGCCGCAACCGCCTTCAGCGCCGTCCTGGCCGCCCAGCCCGCCTTTGCCGACGACACGACCCAGGTCGCCGCGACCGACGTCGATCCCATCATTGTCCTGGGCACCCGTTCGGCGCGCCTGGCGTCCCAGACCCCCGGCACCGTCAGCGTCATCACCAGCGACCAGATCGAGGCCAATCTGGCCACGGACATCAAGGACCTGATCCGGTTCGAGCCAGGCGTCAGCGTTCCCACCTCGCCTTCCCGCTTCAGCCTGGCCCTGTCGGGCGCCGGCCGTGACGGCAACTCCGGCTTCACCATTCGCGGCATGGGCGGCGACCGTGTGCTGATCATCAACGACGGCGTGCGTCTGCCCAGCGGCTTCAGCTTCGGCGCCCAGGCGGTCGGGCGCGGCGGCTATAACGATCTGGACCTGATCAAGTCGGTCGAAATCCTGCGTGGCCCGGCGTCGGCCCTGTACGGCTCGGACGGCATCGCCGGAGCCGTGGCCTTCACCTCCAAGGACCCGTCCGACTTCTTGTCCAGCGGTCAAAACTTCGGCGCACGCGCCCGTGTGGCCTATGGGTCCGCGGATGAGGGCTGGACCGAGGGCGTCGCCTTCGCTGGGCGCACCGGCTCGGTCTCGGGCCTGCTGGCCTACACGCGCCGCGATTACCAGGAGACCGAAAACAAGGCCAATGTCGGCGGCGTCGGCGCGACGCGCACCGAGCCCAATCCTCAGGACTTCTCGTCGAACGCCATCCTGGGCAAGGTGGTCTGGGACGTAGCGCCGGGCCACACCCTGCGCCTGGCCTATGATCACCTCGATTCCGAAATGGACGGCGACGCGCTGAGCAGCCGCTCAGCCACGGTTCTGGCCGTCACCGCACACGACGAGACCCAGCGCGACCGCGTCAGCGGCGAATGGCGCTTCTCGGACTTCGCTGGCTTCGCTGACGGTTCGATCAGCGCCTACTGGCAGGACTCGACCACTCGCCAGTACACCTTTGAAGACCGCATCCCCGCCGTGGACCGCAGCCGCGACGTCACCTTCGACAACACCGTCTATGGCGTCGCCGCCCAGGCGGCCCGCGTCTTTGGCGCCGGCAGCGCGATGCAGCACCGCGTCACCCTCGGCGCCGACTGGTCCAAAACCACTCAGGAAGGCGTGCGCGACGGCGTGACCCCGCCCGTGGGCGAAAGCTTCCCCACCCGCGCCTTCCCCAAGACCGACTACCAACTGGCGGGCGTCTTTGTTCAGGACGAAATCGAAATGCTGGGCGGCGCGCTAAGCATCATCCCCGCCGTCCGCTATGACTGGTACGACCTGTCGCCGGAAGTCGACGCCCTGTTCCCCGCAGCGGCGACGGGCCAGAGCGATGACCACATCTCGCCCAAGCTGGGCGTCGTCTATTGGGCAGGCAAGCATCTGGGCGTCTTCGCCAACTACGGCCTGGGCTTCCGCGCCCCGTCGCCGATGCAGGTGAACAACTTCTTCGAAAACCCGGTCTTCGGCTATGAGTCGATCCCCAACCCGAACCTGAAGCCGGAAACCAGCGAAAGCTTCGAGGCCGGCTTCCGGCTGCGCGACATCGACTTCGCGGGCGGGCAGCTTCGCCTGAACACGACCGCCTTCGCCACCCATTATGACAACTTCATCGACCAGGTCGTCGTCAGCGGCACGGGCGTCCCCGGCGTCGATCCGCTGATCTATCAGTACGTCAACCTGACCGAGGTCGACATCAAGGGTCTGGAAGCCCGCGCCGACATCTATTGGGACAACGGCTTCAGCCTGATCGGCTCGGCCGCCTATGCCGAGGGTGAACAGACCACCGACGGCCGTCGCACCGACCTGGGCAGCGTCGATCCGCTCAAGATCGTGGCGGGCCTGAACTATGCTGCTCCGTCAGGCGTCTGGGGCGGTTCGGCCACGGTCACCTGGTCGGGCAAGAAGGACGCGGGAACCTACAACCTGTCGTGCGGAACGGCCTGCTATCTGGGTGAGAGCTTCACCCTTCTGGACGTCACCGCCTACTGGAACCTGACCGAGCGCGCCACGCTGCGGGCCGGCGCCTTCAACGTCTTTGACCAGACCTATGGCTGGTGGAGCGATGTGCGCGGTCTGGGCGCGGCCTCGACCGTCAAGGACGCCTACACCCAGCCGGGCCGCAACTTCGGCCTGTCCCTGACCCTGCGTCTGTGATCCTCATGGCCGCCAACACACCCAAGAAGGTCCGCCCCATGCGCGCCATCCTGATCGCCGCCGCCCTGCTGACCACGACGGCGCCCGCCGCCCTGGCCCAGCAGGCTGCGGTCCCCGCCGTCGCAACCGCCGCCCCCGCGCCCGCCAACGCCTTCGAACGGGATCGCCAGTCGATCCTGGCTCAGGCGGGCCAGTACCGCGTCCACTTCGACATGCGCGAAAATGTCAGCTTCAACGCCGACTATGATCCGCTGGAGGAGAAGCTGTCGGGCGGCAGCGAGATCGTGCGCGTGGTGTACGACCACGGCGACCGCATCAGCCTGCAGCACATCCTGGTCATGGAGCATGAAGGCCAGTCCATCGTCGTCAAACACTGGCGCCAGGACTGGGTCTATCAGCCCCAGACCGTGCTGACCTACGCCGGGCCGAACCAGTGGACTCTGACGCCCGTTCCGGCTGACCAGCGCACCGGCGCATGGTCCCAGACCGTGTGGCAGACGGACGATTCACCCCGTTACGGCGGCGTGGGTCACTGGACCTATGACAACGGCCTATCGGTCTGGACCTCGAATGCGACGTGGCGGCCTCTGGCCCGCCGCGACGCAGTGCGTAATCCGATCTATGACCGCTATCTGGGCACGAACCGCCACGCCCTGACGCCCGCAGGCTGGGTCCACATCCAGGACAATGTGAAGATGTCGGGCCGGAACGGCGGCGAACCCGTCGCCATCGTGCAGGAAGACGTCATCAACACCTATGACCGGTCGACCAACTTCTCGACCAAGGCAGGCGACGACTACTGGGCCAAGACGCAAGGCTTCTGGGCCGCGATCCGCGATGCCTGGGACGCCGCCATCGCCGCCGGCAACGGCGTCCATGTGGCCGAGGTCGGCGACACCGGGTCGGTCACCGGCATCCCGCTGATGACCCTGGCGGACAAGGTGTCGAGTGGCGAACTGACCGAGGCCGCCGCCATCGCCCAGGGCCGTACTATCATCGCCCAGGCCACGGCTCGATAGGCTCCGGCTTTCGGTTGCCCGACCTATCGCCTCGTCATTCCGGGGCTGAGCGGAGCGAAGAACCCGGAACCCAGGGCCACGGTCGCGCCGCTGAACGCAGTCGATGCCGGATGCGAGCCTCCTGGGTTCCGGGTTCGTCCTTCGGACGCCCCGGAAAGACGGCTCTAAATTGAATATCGATTGATTCAGCGCCTTTGGTCAGCCGTGGCGTTGCGGATGGCGTTGAACTCGGCCGTCGGTTTCCATGCAGGCCAGTCCGTGCTGTCCGCCACCGTCAGCCCCAGCCGATACAGCAGGTCCAGGTTCTGCAAGGCCGCTGTGAAGTCATAGTCAGCGCGCCATTCGTCCGACAGCTGGTGATAATACCGCGCCATCTGCCCCTCGTAGTAAGGCTTGCCCTCCGCGATCCCGCCCTTGATGAAATCGCGGCCCGTCCAGGGCATCAGGGCCGGAACCCCGCCCGCTGCAAAGTTGAAGTGGTCGGAACGGTAATAGAACCCCTCTTCCGGGTATCCGTCGCCGGTGACCACCCGTCCCTGCACGGCGGCGAACCGGCCCAGAATATCCTCCAGCTCTGACTTGCCGACGCCGAACACGGCCACGTCCCGCGTCGCAGGGGTGAAGGGCAGCATGTCGATGTTGATGTTCGCCGCCGTCTTGGCCAGCGGATAGACCGGATCGGCGGCATAGGCCTCTGAACCCAGCAGGCCCTGCTCTTCCGCCGTCACATGCAGGAAGACCACGGTGCGTTCCGGCGCCGGGCCGGTCTTGAAGGCGCGGGCCATCTCGATCAGGCCAGCGGTGCCCGACGCATTGTCCCAGGCGCCGTTGTAGATGTCGTCGCCGTTCGCATCCGGCTGGGACGCCTTGCCGACGTGGTCCCAGTGGGCGGAATAGATGACGTATTCGTCGGGTCGCTGCGTGCCGGGGATCTTGGCCAGCAGGTTGTTGGAATGGATCACCTCGGTCGTCTCGGCGATGTCGACGCTGAGACGGGCGTTCATGTCGAAGGCTCCGCCCAGCCCCGCCGTCTGCGCCCGCGCCAGCACATCGGCGAAACCGGCGCCCGCTATGGCCGTCGCCGTCTGTGTGTTGATCGCGCCAGTGAAGCGCGCGTCCTTGGCGCCCTTGATCGTCATCTGCGCGCGGGTTGCGCCGCCCACAGAACGCCGCCAGCGACCGTCATCGGTCTGCAAGGTGATCACGCCGACCGCCCCGCGCTCCAGCGCCTCCTGCGTCTTGTGCGTGGACGAGCCATAGAAGTTCGGGTCTTCCCCCATCACGGCGGGCTGGCCGCGCAGCACCACCACGACCTTGCCGGTCAGGTCCGTCGAACCATAGTCATCCCAGCCCCGCTCGGGCGCCACGACGCCGTATCCGGCAAAGACAAGCGGCGCATTCCCGATTTTGAACACAGGATCGGCAGGCCCCGCGCGCAGCGTGATGTCTTCACCCGACACCAGGGGGTGGGCGACGCCGTCCGCCCCTGTCCAGGTCGCCGTCGGCGCGCGCTCAGGCCGGAACCGCACCAGATCGACCGGCTGCAGCCAGGATCCGTCCCGCCCGCCTGGCTCCAGCCCCAGGGTCTCATACTGGCGTTGCAGATAGGCCAGGGTCAGACGTTCGCCGATCAGGCCGGGGAACCGCCCCTCCAACTCATCCGAAGCCAGATATTTGATGTGGTCCGACAAGTTCTGCGCGCTGAACTGCGGACGGGCCGCTGACGCCGTCGCAAAGGCGTCGGTGTGGGCGACTGGCGCAACCGCGGGGGCAGACGCACAGGCGGCCAGCACCAGCGCGGCGATGGCGATAAGGGGCGAACGACGAAGGGTCATGAAGCAGGCTCGAAACGCAGGATGGAAAAAGGGGCCGGATCGGACCCGGCCCCTTCGTTTGGCGGCGGCGTCAGCGACGCTGGGCGTCGGTTTCCGAACGCACAGGCCCGAACTCGGAACCCGGCTTCCACTTCGGCCAGTCACGGTCATTCGCCAGGGCGCGACCGACATTATAGAAGACCTGCAGGTCCTCGATCATGCCGCTGTAGTCCCAATCCGGCGACCATTCGTCCGCCGCCTGGTGATAGCGTTTGGCGCCATATTCAGCGCGCGCCGCTTCACGCTGGGCGATGGGTTCATCACGGAAGTCCCCTCGGCTGCCGGCATAGGCCATCGGCACGCCGCGCTTTGCCAACGGGAAGTGGTCGGAGCGGTAGTATGTGCCCGCCGCATTCTCATAGTCAGGCATCAGGGTGCGGCCCTGCGGCTGGATCGCCGCCGCCAGACGCTCGTCAAAGTCCGATTGGCCATAGCCGGTGACGCCCAGGCCCGTGACCCGGCCATAGACATTCATCGAGTCCATGTTGAACCCGCCGACAGTCTTGGCCAGCGGATAGACCGGATTGGCGGCGTAGTATTCGGAACCCAGCAGGCCGCTTTCCTCGCCGGTGAAGCTGATCATGACGACCGAGCGTTCAGTGGGCGGCGAGGTGCCGAACATCCGGGCCAGTTCCAGCAGACCCGCTGTGCCGGATGCATTGTCGACGGCGCCGTTGAAGATGCGGTCGCCGGTCGCGTCAGGTTCGCCCATGCCGATGTGGTCCCAGTGGGCGGTGTAGAGGACCGTCTCATCCGGGTGGGTCGTGCCCGGCAGGCGGGCGATGACGTTGTGCGAGGTGATCCGGTCGGTCTTGACGTCGAACTCGGTCGAGAAGCTGGCGCCCGGCAGGGTCACCGGCTGGAAGTCACGGCTGCGCGCCTGAACCTTCAGGGCTTCGAAATCCAGACCGGCGCGACGGAACAGGTCGACCGCCACGTCACGCTGGATCCAGCCTTCCATCGACACCCGCTCTGCGGCGGCGTTCTGGCGCAGGATGTCGAACTGCGGCACGCCCCACGAGTTGGCCACTGTCTGCCAGCCGTATGATGCAGGCGCGGTTTCGTGGACGATCAACACGCCCGCCGCGCCCTGACGCGCGGCCTCTTCGTATTTGTAGGTCCAGCGCCCGTAATAGGTCATGGCCTTGCCGCCGAAGGTGTTCAGCGACGGGTCTTCGAAGTCGGCGTCATTGACCAGCACCACCAGAATCTTGCCGCGCAGATCCTGGCCCTTGAAGTCGTCCCAGTTCCGCTCGGGCGCCTTGATGCCATAGCCGACGAAGACCAGCGGCGCGTCCTTCAGGCTGACATGGTCAGCAGGGCGGCGGGTCGAGATCGCCACCTCGCGCCCCTGCGTCAACGGCAGGGTCCAGTCGCCCAGTTTCAGCGAGGCGTGGATGTTGGACTGGACGAAGCGGTTCAGGATCACGTCCTGGGTCCACTGACCGTTCGGGCCGCCCGGCTGCAGGCCCGCAGCCTCATACTGCTGGCTCAGATAGGCGATGACCTTGGCTTCAGCCGGGGTGGCGATGCCACGCCCTTCAAAGCTGTCGTCGGACAGGACACGAATGTCCTCCGAGATGCGCGCGGCGTCAAAGGCGGCCTGGCGATGCACCGCCGCCGGATTGGGCGACGTAGCGCAGGCGGACAAGGCCGCGCCCGCCATCAGGACGACAGCAAGAGAAGTGGCGATACGCATAAAGACAGGCCCCACAGCCATGAACGAGGCGTGAACCCTAGGGGTCGAGTTCGGCCGTGTCGATTCCGCAGCGCAGCTTTCGACGTAAACAAAAACCCGCCGGAGCGAACTCCAGCGGGTTTGAGCATTTCGTCTGTCGGCGGACCTTAGTGGGCCACGCCTTTCCAGATGCGGCGGTAGCTGGCGTAGGTGATGCCCGCAAAGATCAGCAGGAAGATGATCACGCCGAAACCGGCCTGCTTGCGCTCGACCATCTTCGGCTCGGACGTCCAGGCGATGAAGGCCGCTACATCCTTGGCGTACTGGTCGACCGTCTGGGGCGAACCATCGTCATAGGTCACCTGGCCGTTCTGCAGCGGCGGCGGCATGGCGATGAAGCCGCCGGGCGGAACATGCTTGGGATCGCCCGTCCAGAACGGCGTCAGGTCGCCGGCCATGTAGGGGTTGTAGTGCTGGCCGTCACGGATGGTCACGCCCGCAGGCGCATCCTTGTAACCCGACAGCAGCGAGTAGATGTAGTCGGCGCCGCCGTGGCGGGCCTTGGCCATCACCGACAGGTCGGGCGGCGCGGCGCCGCCGTTGCCCGCCGCCGCCGCCGTGGCGTTCGGATACGGGTTGCGGAACTTGTCGGCAGGCGTGCCGTCGCGCTGGATGGCTTCGCCGGTTTCGCTGTCGATGTCAGCGATCTGGATTTCCTTGGCCAGAGCCTTCACGACGGGGTTGTCGTTCGGGTTCGGATACTTCGGGTTCCAGAACGGACCATGGGCGTCGCCCAGGTTCCGGTAGTGCATCAGGTTCATGCTGTGACAGGCGGCGCAGACCTCGTGATAGACCTTATAGCCGCGTTGCAGCTGGCCTTGATCATAGGTTCCGAACGGCCCGTCGAAGCTGAACCCGCCCGAGCGCGGATGGGCGGCGCCCCCGGAAGCCAGGGCCGGAGCCGCAGCCATCAGACCGACAGCAACGGCGGCCGAGGCGATGATGGTCTTGATCGACACGGTCTTCATTCCAATCGTCATGACGCTCAGCCCTTCTGCTCGGCGGCGTCCGCACCGGTCAACACCGGCTCGGAGATCGTCGCGGGGATGGGCAACGGCGTTTCCTTCAGACCCACCAGAGGCATGATGATGAAGAAGAACGCGAAGTAGTAGGCCGTGAACAGACGCGTCAGCCACAGGTAGGAGTTCAGGTCGCCGTCAAACAGCGTGAAGGTCTTGAACGAACCGATGACAGGCGAATCCGGCAGTTGACCACCGCACCAGCCCAGACCCACGCCCACCACCAGGAAGATGATGAAGAAGGTCCGCATCGTCGGACGGTAGCGCATCGAGCGCACCTTGGACGTATCCAGCCAGGGCAGGACGAACAGCACGCCGATCGCGGCGAACATGGCCACCACGCCGCCGAACTTGTCGGGGATGGCGCGCAGGATCGCGTAGAAGGGCAGCATGTACCACTCGGGCACGATGTGCGCGGGCGTCTGCAGCGGGTTGGCCGGGATGTAGTTGTCGGCGTGGCCCAAGGCGTTCGGCTGATAGAAGACGAAGATCGCAAACAGGATCATGAACAGGATGATCGCAAACCCGTCCTTGACCGTGAAGTACGGGTGGAAGGGCAGCAGGTCCTTCTTGGCGCGGTCCTTCGGGATCAGGATGCCGACCGGGTTGTTCTGACCGGCAGCGTGCAGCGCCCACAGGTGCAGCACGACGCAGCCGAGAATGGCGAACGGCAGCAGATAGTGCAGCGAGAAGAAGCGGTTCAGCGTCGCATTGTCGATCGCCGGGCCGCCGCGCAGCCAGATCAGGATCGGCTCGCCGACGCCGGGAATGGCGCCGATCAGGTTGGTGATGACCTCAGCGCCCCAGAAGGACATCTGGCCCCAGGGCAGGACGTAACCCAGGAAGGCGGTGGCGATCATCAGGAAGAAGATCACGCAGCCGATGATCCAGATCATCTCGCGCGGCGCCTTGTAGGAGCCGTAGTACAGGCCCCGCAGCATGTGCAGATAGACGGCGATGAAGAACATCGACGCGCCGTTGGCGTGAACATAACGGATCAGCCAGCCGCCGTTCACGTCGCGCATGATGCGCTCGACCGAGGCGAAGGCAAGGTCGACGTGCGGCGTATAGTGCATGGCCAGAACGATGCCGGTGATGATCTGCGTCATCAGGCAGATCGCCAGAATGCCGCCGAAGGTCCACCAGTAGTTCAGGTTGCGCGGCGTCGGCAGCGACATGTAGTCGGCGCCGAAGCGGATGATGGGCAGACGGGTGTCCAGCCACTTTTCAACGCCCGTTTTAGGGACGTAGGTGCTCTCGTGATCGCTCATGATCCTCCCCTGGCCCTCAACCGATCTTTACGCGGGTGTCGGACAAATAATCGTAGTTCGGCACGACCAGGTTCAGAGGCGCGGGCCCCTTCCGGATCCGGCCGGACGCATCGTAGTGCGAGCCGTGGCAGGGGCAGAACCAGCCGCCGTAGTCGCCTGCGCCGAAGGTCGGAACGCAGCCCAGGTGGGTGCAGGAACCGACGACCACCAGATATTTCTCGTGGCCCGGCTTGGTGCGCTCGGCGTCCGTCTGGGGTTCCTTCAGGTCGGGCGCATGGTCATCGGCGATGACGCGTTGCAGCTCGGCCGGGGTGCGATAGCGCACGAACACCGGCTTGCCCTGCCATTTGATGACGACCTGCTGACCTTCCTGAACCTTGGTCAGATCAAATTCGATCGACGCCAGAGCCAGGGTGTCGGCGGCCGGGTTCATCTGGTTGATCAACGGCCAGGCGATCATCGCGCCAGCGCCCACCGCAGCGGCGCCCGCAGCGATGTGGATAAAGTCACGGCGGTTAGGATCGCCGCCTTCTGGGCTTTCAGTATGCACGACCGATTCGGCCACGTTTCACCTCTCGAACGCCGCTGAACAGACCTGGGGGCCCACCCTCGCCACGGCACGAACAAAGAACGAAGCCGGGAATTCCCTACGGCTGTTCGACCCACGCCCCCTCGGCGCAAGCTGCTGACGTTTCTTGCGAAACGCTCGCAAAACAGACCGCGACAAACCCCCTGGCCGCGCGTATGTCAGGCCTTAGAATGCGTCTCGCCCTTTTTCAACCTGACATTCCTCAGAACGTCGGAGCCTGCATCCGATTGTCGGCCTGTTTCGGCGTCGATCTGCACGTGATCGAGCCGACGGGTTTCCGTTTCGACGACCGCGCCATGAAGCGGGCGGCGCTGGACTATGGTCCGTTGTCGCACATGACGCGCCATGCGGACTGGGAGGCCTTCCAGCAGAATCGCGCGCCCGGACGGCTGGTGCTGTTCACGACAAAGGGTGCCACGCCCCTGCCCGACTTTGTCTTCCGGCCCGACGACGTTCTGTTGTTCGGCAAGGAGAGTGCGGGCGCGCCCGACTATGTCCACGCCGCCGCCGATGCGCGCGTCGTGATCCCGCTGCGGCCCGAGGCGCGGTCGCTCAATCTGTCGGTCACCGCCGGAATCGCCCTGTGGGAAGGCCTCAGGCAGACCGGGCAGGTTGGCTGAACGCCCCAGTCGGTCTAGGAGCGCGTCATGAGCGACGCTTCCTTCTCCGATCCGCTGGACCTGAAAAAGGTCGAGACCCGCGCCTGGTTCGAACATCTGCGTGACCAGATCCACGCCGCCTTCGAGGCGCTGGAGGACGCAGCCCCCGCCGATCTGTTCCCCGGCGAGCCCGGTCGTTTCGTCCGCACCGCATGGGATCGTCCTGAGGGCGGCGGCGGCGTCATGGGCATGATGCACGGCCGACTGTTCGAAAAAGTCGGGGTCCATGTTTCGACGGTTCACGGAACCTTCCCCGCCGACTACGCCAGGTCAGTGCCGGGCGCCGCCGAAGACCCGCGCTTTTTCGCCACAGGCATAAGTCTGATCTGCCACCCGGTCAGCCCGCGCGTTCCGGCTGTTCACATGAATACCCGCTTCATCGCCACGACCAAGGCCTGGTTCGGCGGCGGCGGCGACCTGACGCCGGTGCTGGATGCGGATCGGCGTCAGGACCACCCCGACACCCTGGCCTTTCACGCCGCCATGAAGGCCGCCTGCGACGCGCACGACCCCGACTGGCACGCCAAGTACAAGGCCTGGTGCGACGACTACTTCTATCTGCCGCATCGCAAGGAGCCGCGCGGCACCGGCGGCATCTTCTACGACCACCACGACAGCGGCGATTACGACAAGGACTTCGCCTTCACCCGCGACGTGGGCCTGGCCTTCCTGGGCATCTATCCCAAGATCGTCGCCGGGCGGATGGGCGAGGCCTGGACGCCGCAGGAGCGCGAGGAGCAGTTGGTCCGTCGCGGCCGCTATGTGGAGTTCAACCTGCTCTACGACCGCGGCACCATGTTCGGGCTGAAGACGGGCGGAAACGTGGAGTCGATCCTCAGCTCCATGCCCCCCGTGGTGAAGTGGCCGTAGTCACCCCACCGCCTCCACAAATGCATCGCCCGCCTTGCTGCGATAACGCTCGCTGTGCCGCAGCAGGCGGAAGGGCCGCTCCGGCAGGGTGAAGTCCGCCATCACCAGCCGTCCCGCCGCCACGGAGGCATAGGCCACGCTTTCGGACAGGGCCGTCGCCCCTGCCCCCGCCTCCGCCGCCGCCAGCACCGCCTCGTTCGACGGCAGCGTCATGGCGATGGACAGGGTCTCAGGCTCCACGCCCGCCCGCCGCAGCGCGGCCTCCAGCGTCGAGCGGGTGCCGGAACCGGCTTCACGCAGAACCCAGGCCTGGGTCGCCAGCGTCGCCGCGTTCAGCCGCCGCACGCCCGCCCACGGATGGTCCGGCGTCACCAGCACCGCCAACCGGTCCGATCCCACCACCGTCTGATCCAGCATCGGCTGGTCGATCTCGCCCTCGACCAACCCCAGTTCCGCCGCCCCGCTCAGCACCGCCTGCGCCGCCTCGCGCGTATTGCCGATGGCCACGTCCAGTTCGACGCCCGGATAGGCCGCATGAAAGGCCGCCAATCGGCGCGGCAACCAGGCGCTAGCGATGGTCTGGCTGGCGAAAATGGTCAGGCGCCCGCGCCGCAGGGCGCTCATGTCCGCCAGCGCCGCCTCAGCCGCCGCCGCACGGGCCAGCACCGCCTTGGCTTCCGGCAGGAAGGCGCGGCCCGTCTGGTTCAACACCACGCCCCGCCCGACCCGGTCGAACAGATGCACGTCATGTTCGGTCTCCAGCGCGGCGATGGCGTTCGACACCGCCGACTGCGTCAGGTTCAGCGCCCGCGCCGCCGCCGTAACATGCTCACGCTCAGCCACCGCGACAAAGATCCGCAGGCGTTCCAGGGTCATGATTAATCTCCAAATCGGATTGAAATGACCATAACTATCCGTTGGACCGCTGTCGATGCGGGGCGCATCAGCATGGGAATGAAGTCCGCCGCCCTGCCCACGCCTGAATCCACGCCGCGTTTCGAGTCTGCGATGGCGTTCGCGCGTTCGATCCGGCCCGGCCTGCTGCTGTGCCTGCTGGTGACGCTGGCGGCGATCGGTCTGACCAGCATCGAGCGCGACCTGATCGGTCACGTCTGGCTGGAGCCTCTGGTGCTGGCCATCCTGCTGGGCGCGGCGGTCCGCACGGCCTGGACGCCGGACGCGCGCTTCAAGGCCGGCGTCGATTTCAGCGCCAAGACCCTGCTGGAGATCGCCGTCGTACTGCTGGGCGCATCGGTCAGCGCGGCGACGCTGTCGGCGCTGGGCCTGCCGTTCGTGTTCGGCATCTTCGCCCTGGTGGCGCTGGCCATCATCGTCGGCTTCGGCGTCGG
Source organism: Brevundimonas nasdae (assembly GCF_019395145.1). Classification (NCBI taxonomy): domain Bacteria; kingdom Pseudomonadati; phylum Pseudomonadota; class Alphaproteobacteria; order Caulobacterales; family Caulobacteraceae; genus Brevundimonas; species Brevundimonas nasdae. Next base: position 429,898 of record NZ_CP080034.1, on the reverse strand, counting down.
GCGCGTGCTGGGGCTGAACCAGCGCATGGCCCTGCTGGTCGCGTGCGGCAACGCCATCTGCGGCAACTCGGCCATCGCCGCCGTCGCCCCCGTCATCAACGCCGATGGCGAAGAGGTCGCCGCCTCCATCGCCTTCACCGCCGTTCTGGGCGTGATCGTGGTCCTGGCCCTGCCGCTGCTGGGCGGCCTGATCCATATGAGCGAACTTCAGTACGGCGCGCTGGCGGGCCTGACCGTCTATGCCGTGCCGCAGGTGCTGGCCGCCGCTGCTCCCTTCGGCGCAGCCGCCACCCAGACCGGCACCGTGGTCAAACTGGTGCGAGTGCTGATGCTGGGTCCGGTCATTCTGGCCCTGTCCCTGATCGCAGGCCGCAAGGCGCCGGATGCGAAAGGCCCCGGCCTGCACCGCCTGCTGCCGTGGTTCATCATCGGCTTCCTGGCGATGATCGGTCTGCGGTCGTTCGACCTGATCCCGCAGGCGGCGCTGCCCCCTATGTCGGCGGCGTCTGGTCTGCTGACCGTCGTAGCCATGGCGGCGCTGGGCCTGCAGACCGACATTCGCGCCGTGGCCCGCGCGGGCGGCAAGGTCATTGCCGCCGTCGTCGTGTCGCTGGGGGCGCTGGTCCTGCTCAGCCTGGGACTGATCCGGCTGCTGGGGCTCTGACCGGCGGGACGACCGGCGGGTTCTCGCCCACCCGGTCCTCCTGCACCCCGTTCAGCCTGCCTCGGTGCGGGGCAATCCGCGCCACGACCAGCGCCGTCAGCCCGCCGATGATGGTGGCGATCAGCCGATGCTCGGCATTGGCTAGCACCCCGCCGTAACCCAGCGACACCAGCAGAACCACTGTCGCGGTAATGGCCGCCGTCAGGGTGGCGAAATGCGCCTGCTGCAGGGCGAACGAGGCGAAGGCCGTCACCCCCGCCGCAGCGATCAGCCACGGATGCGCCGATCCGACCTGGATCGCGAACACGGTGGCGGCGGCGCAGCCCAGCAGCGTCCCCAGCACCCGCTGGGCGCCGCGCGTCTGGGTCTCCATCAGACCGGGCTTCAGCACGATCATGGCCGTCATCGGCGCCCAAGCCCAGTTCTGCAGATCCACCGCCCAGGCCACAGCCATGCTGATGCCGACGGCGGCGGCGGCCCGCGCCATGTGGCTGATTAACAGCTTGCTTCCGGGCGGCGGGGGAGCAGGCATGCTGGGCAGACGCGCCGCAGCCTTGGGGAATATCCACGCCAGCAACACGACCAGACCGATCTGCGCCGCGCTGCCGACCAGCACCCCGACTCCGCGCAACAGGGCCTGATCCAGCGGACCGGCGTAGTAGCCCGCGATCAGCATGGCGGTGACGCCCTGCAGCACCACCCACCAGACGTCTTCTTCGAACAGGGCGATGGCCGCACAGACCGCCGCCCCTATGCAGCCCAGCGTCAGCAGCAGCCACGGAACCTGCCCCGCCAGCGTCCCGACCAGGGCTGCGATCATCAGGCCCAGCGCCGTGCCGATCATCGCGCCCCAGCGACGCCCGACCAGGTCGCGCGACGCCGCCAGCCCCACGACCAGCGCCGCCCCCGCCGCAATGGCCCCCTGGGTCGGCAGACCCAGCAACACGCCGCCCGCCAGCAGGATCGGCATGGCGGGCATGCACAGGGCCGCCTCGCGCCAATAGAAGGGACGCCAGTGACGCAAGGTCCGCTTGGCGACAGCCGAAATCCGCATGTCAGATGCCGCTGCCCTGATCCTCGACCGGCGGCGGGGTCAGAAGCAGAAAAGCCCGGATCCACGCCGTCAGCACAGCCCGGTCGTTGGGCCGTTTCAGACTGTCGATCGCCTCGTCCGCGATGGGATGCGGGATGCGTTCGCCGCGCCGTCCCTCGATCAGGGCGGCGGCGTATTCGGGCTGGAACTCGGGATGGCACTGGAACGAGATCGCGTCCTCGCCCCAGGCCAGTCCGGCGTAGGGGGTGAAGGCGCTGGAGGCCAGAACCCGTGCATCGGGCGACACCGCCACCACCTGATCCTGATGCGAGACAGGAATGGCGATGGTGCGCGCGCGTGGGTGCATCCAAGGCTCCGTCGCCTGCACGTCGTAGCGATGCAGGCCCACGCCCCAACCCTTGTGCGATTTCTCGACCACCCCGCCGAAGGCATGGGCCAGCACCTGATGGCCGAAGCAGATTCCCACCAGACGGGTCTGTCCCCGCGCCGCCTTCAGCCAGTCCACCAACTGCGGAATCCACGGCAGATCGTCATAGACCCCCGCCGCCGATCCGGTGACGATGGCTCCCTGAAACGCGGACGGATCATCCGGCAAATGACCCGCCTGAACATTGAACCGCGTCGTCGGCACCCCCTCGCCCAGCAGGGCGCGGAAACGTGCGGGATAGTCGTCGAAATCATCCTTGAGGTGTTCCGGCGGATGGCCGGTTTCCAGGATCGCGATACGGGTCATGCCGTCACCCTAATGCGCCGCATCAGAAGGTCCAGACCTCAGACCGCCCGCCCGTGTCGCCCAACGCATTCGCCACCCAGCCGCAGATTTCATCCGCCGCCGCCTCGGCGCCCGCTGGCGGATTGACCACCACCATGGCGCAGCCGTTCATCTTCATCGGATTGGTCAGGGGCCTTAGCCGCGCCTCGGCCACCAGCGTCGGTCCCGCCTTGCCCTGAAGCCTGCGGATGAAGGCGTCGAAGGTCTCCAGATCCTTCAGCGGGGTCCAGATCGCCACCGTCGCCGACGGGTCGCGACGCACGATGGCGACCGCCGTCTCGGCCGAGCGGATATAGTCGTCAGGCTTTTCGAACGGCGGGTCGATCAGGACCAGCGGCCCGCGCACCCTGCCCGCCTCAGTCGTCACAGTCTCATAGCCGTCGCCCTCACGCGCCTGGGCGTTCGCGCGCCCCGTCAGCGCCTCGGCCAGCATCTCTCGCACCGGTGGGTTCAGCTCGAACCCGACATAGCGTCCGCCCTCGCTCAGGGCGTCGGCGATCAGCAGGGGCGATCCCGGATAGAAGCGCACGCCGCCATCCGGGTTCAGCTTCTCCACCTCCGCCGCCAGCGCATCCATCAAGGGGGTGCGCCCCTCCGCCGTCATCAGTTTGGCGACCCCGGCTTCGGCCTCCCTGGACCGCGCCCCGTCGCCCGACAGGTCATACAGACCCGCCCCGGCATGGGTGTCGAACACCGTGACCGGCCCCGCCTTCTGGCGCGTCTTCAGCAGCCACAGCACCAGGGCGTGCTTGACCAGATCGGCAAAGTTTCCGGCGTGAAAGCTGTGGCGATAATTCATCCTGCCTCGTCTCCCGCCCGGCCCACTGGGTCAAGGGGAACTCGCCGCCGACACGCCGCGTTCGTCGCTGGTCTGGGCATAAGGAGGGTTTCGATGGGCGACGGATCACAGAGGTTCGATGTCGCCGTCGAGGTTCCGCCCGGCCTCAGCTGGTGCAGCGACGACAACCCCGGTCTCAGCCGTCGTCGCGCGGGCAAGGGCTGGTCCTATCGCGACGCCAAGGGTCAGGTCGTGAACGACGCCCGCGTCCTGGCGCGCATCCGCGCCCTGGCCATCCCGCCCGCCTGGACCGACGTGTGGATCTGCCCCAGGGCAAACGGCCATATCCAGGCGACGGGCCGCGACGTGAAGGGCCGCAAACAGTACCGTTATCACGCCGACTGGAGCACGGCCCGGTCCGAAAACAAGTTCGACCGCCTGCCCGCCTTCTGCCGCGCCCTGCCCAAACTCCATGCCCAGATCGAGCACGACCTGGGCCTGCGCGGCGTCTGCAAGCCCAAGGTGCTGGCCACCGCGGTGCGCCTGCTGGAGATCACCCTGATCCGCGTCGGCAACGCCGAATACGCCCGTCAGAACCGCAGCTATGGCCTGACCACCCTGCACAAGCGTCATCTGGATGTGGACGGCGCCGCCCTGACCTTCGAGTTTCGCGGCAAGAGCGGCAAGGACCACTGCGTCAGCGTCAACGACCGCCGCTTGGCCCGGATCCTGCGCGCGCTGGAGGACCTGCCGGGTCAGCAGCTGTTCAAATACCGCGCGGCGGACGGCGACCTGTGCCCCATCACCTCCGACGATGTGAACGCCTATATCCACGCCGCCATGGGCGAACAGTTCTCAGCCAAGGACTTTCGCACCTGGGCCGGAACGGTTTCCGCCGCCAGGGCGCTGCGTGTCGAGACGCCCCCGACCTCGCCCACCGACGCCCGGCGCACCATCACCCGCTGCATAAAGGCGGTGTCCGGCCTTCTGGGAAACACCCCCGCCGTCTGCCGCAGTTCATACATCCACCCGCGCGTGTTCGATCTGTTTGAAGCGGGGCTATTGGCTGAGCAGTTGCCCGGTCCGAACGCACAAGCCTTTGAACGCACTCTGGTCAGGGTTCTATCCCGGCCCTGAGACAGATCAATTCCCGCTTCAGTTGCAGCGTTTCTATCAACAAAACGCAGAAAAACCCATTTGAGCGATAGGCATTAATCCCCCCATCTCACAGCGCGCCGTTTCGCGCTGGAGGGGATCCATTGACCATCATGCCCACGCCGACAGTACGCCGCCTCTTATCCGCCACCGCCATCGCGGCCTGCATCGCCACGCCGACCTTCGCCCATGCCGAGGACGACCCGCAATCCCAGTCCTCACGCTCAAACGCCACGCAGGGCGTGGCCAGCGTCGGCGACATCGTCGTCACCGCCCGCCGCCGCGACGAACGCGCCCAGGACGTGCCCATCGCCCTGACCGTCGTGAACGAGGAGCTTCTGGACCGCACCGGCGCCTATAATGTCGGTCAGATCACCCAACTGGCGCCCAGCGTGCAGTTGCTCAGCTCAAACCCCCGCAACACCGCCATCACCATCCGGGGACTGGGCGCCAGCTATGGTCTGGCCAATGACGGTCTGGAACAGGGGGTCGGCATCTATGTCGATCAGGTCTATTACGGCCGCCCCGCCACCGCGACGCTGGACTTCGTCGATCTGGACCGCATCGAGATCCTGCGCGGGCCGCAAGGCACTCTGTTCGGCAAGAACACCACCGCCGGGGCCCTGAACATCACCACCCGGACGCCGTCCTTCACGCCAGAGGGTCAGGCCGAACTCAGCTTCGGCGACTATGGCTTCCTGCAGGCAAAGGCCACCTTCTCCGGCCCTATCATCGACGACAAACTGGCGGCCCGTTTCTCGGTCGTTTCGACCCGTCGCGACGGTTTGCTGGACAATGTGACCGTCGGCAGGAAGCAGAACTCCCAGGACGCGATCAGCCTGCGCGGGCAGTTGCTGTTCCAGCCGAACGACCAGTTGCGGGTTCGGCTGTTCGCGGATTACGCCGACCTGACGCCCGACTGCTGCACCCAGGTCTATGTCACCGTCGGCCAGACGCTGAAGCCTGCGGCCCAGCAGTTTCCTGCTCTGGCCGCCGGTCGCGGCTACACCCCCGCCAGCACCAATCCCTACGCCCGCATCGCCGATGTCGACAGCGCCATTCAGGCCGACCAGATCCATCGCGGCGTCTCGGCCATCATCGACTATGATTTCGGCTGGGCGACCCTGACCTCCGTCTCGGCCTGGCGGGCCTGGGACTGGGGACCAAAGAACGACCGCGACTACACCGCGCTGGACATCACCCGCCAGTCGGCCAACCCGTCGTGGCAGGATCAGTGGAGCCAGGAACTGCGCCTGTCGTCCAACGGTTCGAACCGCATCGACTGGACCGTGGGCCTGTACGCCTTCCATCAGGCGGTCGAGACGCACGGCGTCACCGAGTACGGCAAGGACGCGGTCTATTGGCTGATCGGCCCCAATCTGCCGAACGTGCCCGACGCCCTTCTGGACGGATACAAAGTGTTCAACGACAGCCGGATCGAGACGGATTCCTACGCCGTCTTCGGCCAGCTGACCTGGAACATCACCGACCGGCTGCACCTGACGCCAGGCCTGCGTTACACCAAGGAGGACAAGTCCGGCTGGTATCAGGCCACAACGGCCGGAGGTCTGGTCACCACTGACCCTGCCCTGATCACCCGCCGCCTGGGCATCGCCCGGCCCCAGGCCTATGACGCCAGCCTGTCGGACGACGACCTGTCCGGTCAGGTGTCCCTGGCCTATGACGTCACCGACGATGTCCTGACCTACGCCAGCGTCGCGCGGGGCTACAAATCGGGCGGCATCAACATGGCCGGCATCCCCAATCTGCCGAACGGCCAGCCGTCCCTGACCAACGCCGTGGTCAAGCCGGAGGTGGTCACCACCTACGAACTGGGCCTCAAGACCCAGTTGTTCGACCGGCGCGTCACCGCCAACCTGGCCGCCTACCGCACCGACGTGAAGGACTATCAGGCCAATGTCGTCGACAGCGGCCCCGGCGCCCTGCGCGGCTATCTGGCCAATGCCGATCAGGTGGTCATTCAGGGCGTCGAGCTGGACGCCTTCGCCCGTCCGAACCGGAATCTCGACCTCTACGCCAACGCGGCGTGGACGGACGCCAAATATGATTCCTTCACCAACGGCCCCTGCCCGCTGGAGCTGATCGGCGCCTCCACCGTGGCCTGCGACCTGTCAGGAAAGAAGCTGCCCGGCGTCTCGCCCTGGGCGGCCTCGGTCGGGGCGGAAGTGCACGGCAAAGGCGGCTTCCTGGGCCAGTCGGGCGAACTCTATGGCGGCGTCGACGCCAGCTATCGCTCGTCCTACAACTCCGACGCCTCGGTTTCGCGCTACACCCAGATCGACAGCTACACGATCCTGAACCTGCGCGCCGGTTTCCGCGCCGAGAACGGGTGGGAGGCCTTCGTCTGGGTCAAGAATGCGCTGGACGAGAACTATCTCCAGTTCGTCAGCGTCCAGTCCGGCAACTCGGGCCTGGTCATCGGCAACCCCGGCGATCCGCGCACCGTGGGGATCACTCTGCGGGCGCGGTACTGAACCGCCAAACAAAAAGGGCGGCCCTTCGGCCGCCCTTTTCCAATCCATGGCTGATAGGGCTCAGGCCGCCCTGTCCCAATCCAGAACCACCTTGCCTGACTGACCCGACTTCATGGCCTCGAAGCCTTCGCGATAGTCGGCATAGCCCAGTCGGTGGGTGATCAGCGGGCTGAGGTCCAGACCGGCCTTCAGCAGGCCCAGCATCTTGCGCCAGGTGGTGAACATCTCACGCCCATAGACGCCCTTGATCGTCAGGGCCTTCAGGATGATCGCGCCCCAGTCGGTCTCCATCGGCTTACCGGGAATGCCCAGCATGGCCATGCCGCCGCCCATGATCAGGGTGTCGACACACTGTTTGAAGGCCACGGGCGAGCCCGACATCTCCAGCGCCACGTCGAAGCCGACCTTCAGGCCCAGTTCCTTCATGACATCGTGGATGTCTTCCTTGGTCGTGTTCACGGTGCGGACGCCCGGCGCCACCTTCTGCGCCAGGTCCAGGCGGAAATCGTTGATGTCGGTCAGCACCACCGTCCGCGCGCCCGCATGACGCGCCACGGCGGCCGCCATCATGCCGATGGGACCAGCCCCCGTGACCAGCACGTCCTCGCCCAGCAGGTCGAACTGCTGCGCAGTGTGAACCGCATTGCCGAACGGGTCCAGGATCGAGCCGATCTCATAGGGCACGTCGTCAGGCAGTTCGATCACGTTGAAGGCCGGGGCCACCACGAACTCGGCGAAGGCGCCCTGACGGTTCACGCCGATGCCGCGCGTATGCGGGTCCAGGTGGAAATGCCCGGCGCGGGCGGCTTCGGAGTTCAGGTCGATGACATGACCTTCGGCCGAGACACGCTGTCCAATCTTCAGCGGGCGATCCACGTCCTTGCCGATGGCCACGATCTCGCCGGCGAACTCGTGGCCGGTGATCATCGGGGTCGGGACATTCTTCTGGGACCACTCGTCCCAGTTCCAGATGTGGATGTCGGTGCCGCACACGGCGGTGCGGTGCACGCGGATCAGCACATCCTCCGGCCCCGCCTCGGGGATCGGCGCATCGATCAGCTCAAGGCCGATGCCGGGCGCAGTCTTGGCCAGGGCTTTCATCGTATCGGTCATCAGATCACTCCTCGTGGCAGAGGCCCCACGCCGCTCGCCAGAAAAAACTCCCGTCGCTTTAATCCGGCCATCGCGCGACGGAACGATGACCCTCGAGCCAGGCCCGAGGGTGACGTCCAATGACGGCTAGATGACGCCCAACTCGCGACCGGCCTTGGTGAAGGCCGCGACCGTCTGGTCGATCTGGTCAAACGTATGCGCCGCCGACATCTGGGTGCGGATGCGGGCCTGGCCGCGCGGCACCACGGGGAAGCTAAACCCGATCACATAGACGCCCAGCTCCAGAGCCCGTGCGGCGAAATCCTGCGCCAGCTTGGCGTCGCCCAGCATGACCGGAATAATCGGATGTTCGCCGTCCAGCAGGGTGAAGCCCGCATCCGCCATCGCGCCGCGATAGCGATGGGCGTTGGCCGACAGGCGCGTACGCAGGGCGTCGCCCTCAGACCCTTGCGCGATGCGGATGGCCTCAAGGCTGGAGCCGCAGACGGCGGGCGAAAGCGCGTTGGAGAACAGATAGGGGCGCGCCCGTTGCTTCAGCAGTTCGACCACCGATTTCCGCGCGCAGATGAAGCCGCCCATGGCCCCTCCCAGCGCCTTGCCGAAGGTGCCGGTGACGAAGTCGACCTCGACCCCGTGATGGGCGAACGATCCGCGTCCCTTGGGCCCCAGGAAGCCTGTCGCATGGCAGTCGTCCACCATGATCAAAGCATTATATTTGTCCGACAAGACACGGATTTCATTCAGTTTGGCGATATAGCCATCCATCGAGAAGGCGCCGTCGGTGGCGATGATGATCTCGCGCGCGCCAGCCTCGCGGGCTTCCTTCAGGCGGCTTTCCAGTTCGTCCATGTCGGAGTTGGCGAACCGATAGCGTTTGGCCTTGCACAGGCGCACGCCATCAATGATTGATGCGTGGTTCAGACTGTCCGAAACAATGGCGTCGTTTTCACCGAACAGAGGCTCGAAGATGCCGCCGTTGGCGTCGAACGCGGCGGCGAACAGGATCGCGTCCTCGAAACCCAGATAGCCCGCGATGGCCGCTTCCAACTCCTTGTGAATCTCCAGCGTGCCGCAGATGAAGCGCACGGAGGCGGTGCCCGCCCCCCACTTCTGCTGCGCGGCGATCCCGGCTTGCGAGACTCGTTCGTCGCCCGCCAGCCCCAGATAGTTGTTGGCGCAGAAGTTCAGCACATCGCGCCCGGCGACCTGGATCACCGGCCCCTGCCGCGAGGCGATCACCCGTTCAGGCTTGGTCAGGCCCTGGGCGTCGATGTCGTTCAATTCACCGGCGACGCGGTCATAGAAGGATTGGGTCATGACGTCCGCCCTACGCCCAAATCACGCACGTTTCCACCTTCAATCAGGTCGCAGGTTGAACGGCTGACGCACTTCGGATCGGACTGACGCGAATCTTGCCGCCGCAGGGCTGGAAGGCGAAGGCCAGGCCGATCGCGGCGCTGTCGCCCGGCGCCGTTGCGCGCAGGGTCGCAACCTCGGGACAGGTCTTCTGACCCGCCGCCTCGTTCGGCACCACGTTCCACGCCACCTCGAAATAGGCCCTGGCCTGGGGCGCCAGATCGACCGGCGTCGGCGCCTGGCCCTGACGGAAATAGCTGCCGGGGCTCTGGTCCGCTCGCACCGACGTCACCGCCTGTCCACGTCCATCCAGAAGCGTCACCCCCGGATAACCGATCAGGGTGCAGGCGCTGGCGCCCACGTTCTGCAGGCTGAAATTCCGCACCCGGTTCCCCGCCCCCGCATCCCCGTCCTCCGCCGCCATCTTCAACTGCGGCCCCTTGCAGGGCGCGGATGCAGGCAGCACCCCGCCCTGAGCCGGAATGGGCGTCGGTTGAGGCATCGGCTGCGGCGGCGTGATGCCGCTGGTCAGATCAGGCGCTGCTGCGGTCAGCGGGCGCGCGCATTGCTCCAGCACCGACACGGCGACCTCTTCATTGGGCGACAACAGGCTCAGGGTCGCGACCTCGCGCCCGTCGCGGCTGGTGGTCCACCATTCCACCCCCGATCCGATGTAGCGCGCCCCGCTGGCCGCCTGGACGTTGCGCAACACATAGTCCTGCCCCTTGTAGGTCATCTGGGCCGAGGTCTTGTCGGGATAGCGCGCTTCGATGGTCACGCCGCTGTCGCAGGCATAGTTGACGGCCAAAGCTTCGGACGGCGCCTGCGCCTGCCCGTCATCGGGCGCCGTGGGTTGGTCTGGCGCTGCCTGCTGACAGGCGCTGACGCCGATCAGGGCGGTAACGGCGACGAAGGCGGTCAGTCGATGCAGCATGGTCAGGCTCTCCCCTTTGGCCCTTAACGACGTCGCCGCCGAAAGGCTCCGCTTCAGTGATCGCCGGTCGGCGTCTCCATCAGTTCGATCAACACCCCGCCCATGTCGCGCGGATGCAGGAAGACCACCGGCGTCCCGTGCGCCCCGATGCGCGGCTCGCCCGTGCCCAGGATCGTCACCCCCTTGGCCCGCATCTCGGTGATGGCGGCGTGGATGTCGGCGACCTCGAAACAGACGTGATGCTGGCCGCCCTTGGGATTCTTGGCCAGGAAACCCGTGATCGGGCTGGTGTCGTCATAGGGTTCGATCAGTTCGATCTGAGCCGTCGGGGTGTCGACGAAACAGACCTTCACCCCCTGCGCCGGCAGGTCGAATGGCTCGCCGATCCGGGTCGCGCCCAGCACATCGCGGTACAGCCGGATCGAGTCGGCGATGGACGGCGTCGCCACGCCGACATGGTTCAGTGCGCCGATCATGACTTGTCCTTGTTGGGCGCAGGCTGGGCGTAACCCAGACGCTGGTTCAGCTTCTCGATCAGGTCCACGGCGGTGTCGGCAATGGCCGAGCCGGGCGGATAGACGGCGGCGGCCCCCATATTCAACAGGGGCTGCACGTCCGACGGCGGGATCACCCCGCCGACCACAATCATGATGTCCGGTCGGCCCAACCGCTCCAACTCGGCCTTAAGCTCTGGCACCAGCGTCAGATGCCCCGCCGCCAACGACGAGGCGCCCACCGCATGAACGCCCTTCTCGACCGCATCGCGCGCGGCTTCCGACGGCGTCTGGAACAGGCTGCCCGCCGTGACCTCGAAGCCCAGGTCGCCGTAGCCGGTGGCGACCACCTTCTGGCCCCGGTCGTGTCCGTCCTGGCCCAGCTTGGCGATCAGGATGCGCGGCGGCCCGCCGTCGTTCTCCACGAAGGCCGCCACCATGTCGCGCGCGCGGGCGAAGCGCGGATCCTTGCCCGCTTCCTTGGCGTAAACCCCCGACACCGTCTGGACCGTGGCCACATGACGCCCGAAGGCGGCCTCCAGCGCATCAGAAATCTCACCCACCGTCGCCTTGGCGCGGGCGGCCTGCACGGCCAGTTCCAGCAAGTTCGCATCGCCCCGCGCGCCGTGGGTCAGGGCCTCCAGCGCCGCGTCGGTCGCCGTCTGGTCCCGCTCTGCCCGCAGGCGCTTTAGCTTGTCGATCTGCGCGGCCAGAACCGCCGCATTGTCGACCTTCAGCATCGGAATATCGTCGACGACGGGGTTCAGATATTTGTTCACCCCCACCACCGTCTGCTGGCCAGTGTCGATCCGGGCCTGGGTCTTGGCGGCGGATTCCTCGATCCGCAGCTTGGGAATGCCCGCCTCGATAGCCTTGGCCATGCCGCCCAACGCCTCGACCTCGGCCATGTGGGCGCGCGCCCGTTCGGCCAGTTCGTGGGTCAGACGTTCGACGTAATAGCTGCCGCCCCACGGGTCGATCACCCGCGTCAGCCCCGTCTCCTGCTGCAACAGGATCTGGGTATTACGCGCGATCCGGGCCGAAAAATCGGTCGGCAGGGCCAGGGCCTCGTCCAGGGCGTTGGTGTGCAGGCTCTGGGTCTGGCCGCCCGCCGCCGCCATGGCCTCGACCATGGTGCGCGACACATTGTTGAAGACGTCCTGCGCGGCGAGGCTCCACCCGGAAGTCTGGCAGTGCGCGCGCAATGACAACGACTTGGGATCGACCCCGCCTTCCTTGCGCACCGCCTCCGCCCACAGCAGGCGCCCGGCCCGCATCTTGGCCACCTCCATGAAATAGTTCATGCCGATGGCCCAGAAGAAGCTCAGACGCGGCGCGAACCGGTCGATCGGCATGCCCGCCGCCACGCCCGCCCGCAGATATTCGATCCCGTCCGCCAGGGTGTAGGCCAGTTCGATATCCGCCGACGCCCCCGCCTCCTGCATGTGATAGCCGGAGATCGAGATGCTGTTGAACTTGGGCGTCTCCTGCGCCGTCCAGGCGAAGATGTCGGCGATGATCCGCATCGAGGGTTCGGGGGGATAGATGTAGGTGTTGCGGACCATGAACTCCTTCAGAATGTCGTTCTGAATGGTCCCGGTCAGCTTGGCGTGCGGCACGCCCTGTTCTTCGGCAGCGACGACATAGAGCGCCAGGATCGGCAGCACCGCCCCGTTCATCGTCATCGACACCGACATCTGGTCCAGCGGAATGCCGTCGAACAGTGTGCGCATGTCATAGATACTGTCGATGGCCACGCCCGCCATGCCGACGTCACCCTTCACCCGTGGGTGGTCCGAGTCATAACCCCGGTGCGTCGCCAGATCGAAGGCGATGGACAGGCCCTTTTGCCCCGCCGCCAGGTTGCGGCGATAGAAGGCGTTGGATTCCTCGGCGGTGGAGAAGCCCGCATACTGGCGGATCGTCCACGGATTGCCCGCATACATGGTCGGATACGGCCCGCGCATGAAGGGCGCGAACCCCGGCAGGCCATGCAACTGATCCAGCCCTTCCAGCGCGCGTGCGTCATAGGCCGTCTCGACCGTCAGCCCCTCGGGCGTCAGCCACGGATCGCGCGTCGGTCCCTGCCCTGTCGCATTCAAATCCAAGGCGATGTTGCTGAAATTGGGGAAACTCATTGCCCGGCCTCCTCGAAGGCTGCGGCGAAGCGGATCGGCGTCAGCGGCTCCACCCGATCCGTCATTTCGGGGCTAGGCGCAGCGGAGAACCCGGAACCCAGGAGGTCGAAATGCTGTCCTGGGTTTCGGGTTCGCTCTTCAAGCGCCCCGGAAGGACGATCAGATTCAACCGGCGCCTGACGCGGGTCAGGATCGACGAACTTCGTCACGCCGATGATCTGGGCCGCACCGTTCTTCAGCGCCGCTTCACGCACGGCGCGCGCGCGGGCGATGCGCGGCTGGATCACCCCGCCATTCAGCGCCTCGATGATCCCGCCCTCTGCTTCGATGGTCTGGAACTCGGCCCAGCCCGCCTGCGCCAGATCATGGGTCCGCGCATCCAGATACCAGCTGCCCGCCGCCGGATCATCGACGCGGCCCAGGTTCGCCTCTTCCATCAGAACCAGCTGGGTGTTGCGCGCCTGTCGGCGCGCAAAGGCGTCGGGCCGCCCGGTCGCGCGGGTGAAGCCGTCCAGCACCACCACGTCCGCGCCCCCGACCGCGCCCGCAAATCCCGCCGCCGTCAGACGCAGCAGATTGGGCCACGGGTCGCGCGCCGACAGCATCCGTCGCGACGACCGCGCCTCGATGATCGCCTGCGTCTCCACGCCGAATGCACGCGACAGATTCGCCCAGATCAACCGCATGGCGCGAACCTTGGCCAGAGCATCGAAATATTCCTGATCGACCGACAGGCCGATGACCACGCCCTTCAGCGCCGTCTCGACCGACAAACCCGCCGCGACCGCCGCCTTCACATAGGCGACCGCGCTGGACGCCGCGAAAGCCAGTTCCTGCGCCGCCGATCCGCCCGCCTCATGCGCCACGCGCCCGCTGGCCAGGAACAGGCTGGCGTCGGGATAGACCCCCGAATGGCGCACGGCCGCCTTGGCCGCTGCGTTCAGATCATCGTCAATCCCACGCGGCGATCCGCCCGCCTGGGCGAAGGCCGAGATCGGATCCAGATGGAAGCGCAGCATGGCGCGGGGCGAGCCCTTGGCCACAGCCGCCAGGGCGTCTGCCGCCTCGATGCCTGCGAACCCGGCGTCCAGCGCCACCGGCGCCAGCTCCATCGCCACGCCGTCCAACGCCCGCTCCAACGTCGCCGCGTCCGCCAGCACGCCGCCGCTGAGCAGCACCGAGGCCGCGCCTTCCTGCAGGTCGGTCAGAATGGCGTCGTTCACCGCTTCCGCGTCGTCGCCTTCGACCTGCGTCCGCAGATCCCACGCCCGGCCTTCTGCGTCCGATGGGCGGGGCGCGAACACCGGATGCACCCCGGTCGCCCCGGCATATAGCGGCCGCGTCACCAACTGGTCGGCGTCCAGATGCAGCAGCGATTCAATCGGCCGCTCCTTCAGCGCCTTCTGGGCCGCCTCACGCCATTCAAGCGGCGTGGGAATGGGGAAACTCATGTGACGCCCCCTAACCCCTTCATCTCGCACCCTCTCAGCGTCATCCTCGGGCTTGACCCGAGGATCGGACGATCCGCCGCTTGTGCGTTGAAGTGGGACGCAGAGCCCGCCCGACGCCCGGTCCTCGGGTCAAGCCCGAGGATGACGGGAGTGAAAAACGCATCCATCACCCGAACTCCACCAGCACGTCGTCCGCCGCCACCGGGTCGCCGTCCTTGGCGCCGACGGCCTTCACCACGCCGTCGCGTTCGGCCTTCAGGATGTTCTGCATCTTCATGGCCTCGATGATCGCCACCGTCTCGCCGGTCTTGACCTCCTGGCCCACCACCACCGGGATCGACACCACCAGCCCCGGCATCGGCGACAGCACCAGTTTCGACGTGTCCGCCACCGCCTTCTCCGGCAGGCGCGCATACAGTTCGGCGACGTGGGGCCTCAGCACCCGCACCCGCGCCTTGACCGCGCGGTGGCGAATGTCGAAGCCGTCGGCGACGCGCTTCACCTCAGCCGTAAATGCCTCGCCATCCAAATCGGCCTTGAACTGGGCCAGACCGGGCCGCCAGTCGATATCCGACAGGCGGATGTCGCCCCCGCCCGTCAGGGTCAGGATCATCTCCTCGTCCTCGTCATAGGACAGGCCGACGCCGTGTGGAGTCTTGTCGATCATCACGATCCAGTCGGTGCGCTCCGACGGGTCGCCGTCCTGTTCGGCGATCACCTCATGCATCGCCAGGGCCGAGGCGATCAGGATGCGCTCCTGCGTCTTCGTGGGCCGCAGACCGTGGAAGCCGTCCGGGAACTCGTCCTTGATATAGCTGGTCGACAGATTGCCCGACTTGAAGCGATCCTGATCCATCACCGCCGCCAGGAAGGGCACATTGTGGCCCAGGCCCGACAGGTGAGTGTCCTCCAGCGCGCGGGCCATGCCCTCGACCGCATCCGCCCGCGTCTCGCCCCAGGCGCACAGTTTGGCGATCATGGGGTCGTAGAACATGCTGATCTCGTCGCCCTCGCGGACACCGGAATCGTTGCGGACGATATAGCTGCCGTCGGAGCCGAAGTGCTCGCCCTCCTCCGGCTGCTCGTAGCGGACCAGGCGTCCGATCGAAGGCAGGAAGCCGCGATAGGGGTCTTCGGCATAGATGCGGCTCTCGATGGCCCAGCCGTTGATCGACAGGTCCTTCTGTTCGAAGACCAGCTTCTCGCCCCAGGCCGAGCGGATCATCTGTTCGACCAGATCGACGCCGGTGATCAGCTCTGTCACCGGATGCTCGACCTGCAGCCGGGTGTTCATCTCCAGGAAGTAGAAGCTCTTGTCCTGACCCGCGACGAACTCGACCGTGCCCGCTGAATCATAGTTCACCGCCTGTGCCAAGGCGACGGCCTGCGCCCCCATGGCGGCGCGGGTGGCTTCGTCCAGCAGAGGCGACGGCGCCTCTTCGATGACCTTCTGGTTTCGGCGCTGGATCGAACATTCACGCTCGAAAAGGTGGACTACATGGCCGTGCTTGTCGCCCAGCACCTGGATCTCGATGTGGCGTGGGTCGATGATGAACTTCTCCAGGAAGACCCGGTCGTCGCCAAACGCGTTCAGCGCCTCAGCCTTCACCGCCGCGAACCCTTCGGCCATGTCTTCGTCGGAATGGGCCACACGGATGCCCTTGCCGCCGCCGCCCGCAGACGCCTTGATCATGACCGGATAGCCGATCTCGCGCGCGATCTTCACCGCCTCGTCCGGCGTTTCGATCAGGCCCATGTGGCCCGGCACGGTCGAGACGCCCGCCTCGGCGGCGAACTTCTTGGACGTGATCTTGTCGCCCATGGCGTCGATCGCTTCGGGGTTCGGCCCGATGAAGGCGATGCCCTCGGCCTTCAACCGCCGCGCAAAGCCGGCGTTCTCGGACAGGAAGCCAAAGCCGGGATGCACGGCCTGCGCCCCCGTCTGGCGCACCGCCTCGACGATCTTGTCGGCCAGCAGATAGGACTGCGCCGCCGGCGCCGGCCCGATCAGCACCGCCTCGTCGGCCATCTCGACCGCCAGCGACCCGGCGTCAGCCTCCGAATAGACCTGCACGGTTTTGATGCCCATCTTGCGGCAGGTCTTGATGATCCGAACCGCGATCTCGCCCCGGTTGGCAATGAGGATTTTCTTGAACATTTCAGTCCCTGCAACCTTCGCCAGAACCCTGCGGTTCCGGCTGCGCCCATCGGGCGCTTTTATGAAATCCACTCATAGAAACGGCGTCACCTTCGTCTTCAGCAAGGCCACGAGTTCGGGCTGCATGAAGGCGTAGTCATCGGGAATATCGAGGCAGACGACGCGGGCGTGTTTGAGTTGCGGCTTGAACCGCCGCGCCAGCTTCGCCCGATGCTGCTTCTCCATCACGAAGATGAGATCAGCGTCCTCGACCATCTCACCCGTCAGCAACTCCTCAGCATCCGGCGCCAGCCCCGCAGAAGCCACTTCGACATTCGGCCAGTTGGCGAACACCTGTTCGGCTGTGGGGCTGCGCAGACGATTGCGCGAGCAGATGAAGAGGATGTGTTTCATCACCTAAAGCGGGATGTTGTCGTGCTTCTTCCAGGGGTTCTCCTGGACCTTGTTCTTTAGCGTCCGCAGGGCCTTCACCAGCCGCCGCCGCGTCCCGTGCGGCATGATGACGTCGTCGATGTAGCCCAGGCCCGCCGCGACGAAGGGGTTGGCGAACCGTTCCTTGTATTCGGCCTCGCGCGCGGCCAGCGCCGCCGGATCGCCGGCCTCCTTGCGGAAGATGATCTCGACCGCGCCCTTGGCGCCCATGACCGCGATCTCGGCGGTGGGCCAGGCGTAGTTGACGTCGCCGCGCAGGTGTTTCGACGACATCACGTCATAGGCGCCGCCATAGGCCTTGCGCGTGATCAGGGTCAGTTTCGGCACCGTCGCCTCGGCATAGGCGAACAGCAGTTTGGCCCCGTGTTTGATCAGGGCGCCGTACTCCTGCTTGGTGCCCGGCATGAAGCCCGGCACGTCCACCAGGGTCACCAGCGGGATGTGGAAGGCGTCGCAGAAGCGCACGAACCGCGCGGCCTTGCGGCTTGAATCGATGTCCAGCACGCCCGCCAAAACCTGGGGCTGGTTGGCGACGATGCCGACCGTCTGGCCGTCCAGCCGCCCGAAGCCGGTGATGATGTTCTTGGCGAAGTCGGCGCCGATCTCGAAGAAATCGGCCTCATCGACCGTCTTCAGGATCAGCTCCTTCATGTCATAGGGCTGGTTCGGATTGGCCGGGATCAGGGTGTCCAGCGACGGCTCGTCGCGATCCGGCTCGTCATAGCTCTCGCGCACCGGCGGCTTTTCGCGGTTCGACAGGGGCAGGAAGCCAATCAGGCGGCGGACCTCGGACAGGGCCTCCAGATCATTCTCGAACGCGCCGTCCGCCACGCCCGATTTGCCCGCATGGACGCGGGCGCCGCCCAGGTCCTCGTGGCTGACCACCTCGTTGGTGACGGTCTTCACCACGTCGGGGCCGGTCACGTACATGTAGCTCGTGTCCTTCACCATGAAGATGAAGTCGGTGATGGCGGGCGAATAGACATCGCCGCCCGCGCACGGCCCCATGATCACGCTGATCTGGGGAATGACGCCGCTGGCCAATGTGTTCTGCAGGAAGATGTCGGCGTATCCGGCCAGGCTCTCGACGCCCTCCTGAATCCGCGCCCCGCCTGCGTCGAACAGGCCGATGATCGGCGCGCCTGTCGTCAGGGCCATCTTCTGCAGCTTGACGATCTTGGCCGCATGGGCGCCCGAGAGCGACCCGCCGAACACCGTGAAGTCCTTGGAGAAGACATAGACCAGACGCCCGCCGATGGTGCCGCGCCCCGTCACCACGCCGTCGCCGGGGATGCGCTGATCCTGCATTCCGAAGTCGTGGCTGCGGTGCTCGACGAACATGTCGGTCTCTTCGAAAGAGCCCTCGTCCAGCAGAACGTCGATGCGTTCGCGCGCCGTCAGCTTGCCCTTGGCGTGCTGTGCGGCGATACGCTTTTCGCCGCCGCCCTGTTTCGCGGCGGCGCGACGACGCTCCAGTTCTTCAAGGATGGCTTGAGTCATGATGGATTTACGCCTCTTGTTCGTGGAGGAAGGAGTGGCGGCTTCATCGCAAATACGCAAACGCAACTTTGCAAAAAGTGTGGAACTGCGCCGACTTGCAAAGGACGTCTTGATGATCTGCAAAGTTGCAAATGGCTGAGAAGCTTTTCCTTGGCGCCAAGCTGCGAAAACTGCGCGAGGCGCGCGGCTGGACTCTGGAGGCCTGCGCCGAGCGTCTGGGCCTGTCGCCGTCCTATCTTTCGCAGATCGAAACCAACCAGCGCCCCGCCACCGCGCGGGTGCTGATCGCCCTGACGCGCGCCTTCCATGTCGACGCCAGCCTGTTTGATCTGGAGGGCGATGCTCGCCTGATCGCCGACCTGCGCGAAGCCACCACCGACATCGCCGGTCAGGCCGAGCCGCCCACCGCCGCCGAGTTGAAACAGGCCGTCGCCAACACCCCGCGTCTGGCGCGCCAGTTCCTGGCCCTTCACCAGACTTTCCGCCGTCTGGACGAGCGGGTGAAGGCGCTGGACGACACCCTGGGCCGTGACGAACACGGGGCCAGCGTGGCCCTGCTGCCCTATGAAGAAGTGCGCGACTTCTTCCACTACCGCGACAACTACATCGACGCGCTGGACACGGCGGCCGAGGCGCTTGCCGCGACCCTGCCGCAGGAGGGTCAGGTCGAACGGGCGCTGGAGACGGCCCTTTCCGACATCCATGGCGTGCGCGTCGTCTATATGGCGGGCCAGAAGGCCCTGCGCCGCTATGATCCGGCCAGCCGCGTACTGACGCTGGACGCCTGGCTGCCGGGGGCGACCCGCTCGTTCCAACTGGCGCACCAGTTGTCCCTGCTGTCCTTTCGCGACACGATTGAGAGCGAGCTGGATCAGGCTGCTTTCCGAACCGAGGCGGCGCGCGACGTGGCGCGCGTCGGTCTGGCCAACTATGCGGCGGGCGCGCTTCTGTTGCCCTATCGCGCCTTCCTTGAGGCGGCGCGTGAGGAGAAGCATGACATCGACCGGCTGCTGACCCGTTTCCAGGTCAGTTTCGAACAGGTCTGCCACCGCCTCTCGACCCTGCAGAAGCCGGGCTGGCGCGGCGTGCCCTTCTATTTCGCCCGCGTGGACATGGCCGGCAACATCACCAAACGCCACAGCGCGACGCGGTTCCAGTTCGCCCGTTTCGGCGGCGCCTGCCCCCTTTGGAACGTGCACGAGGCCTTCGCTGCGCCGGATCGGATCGGGGTGCAGTTGGCGGAAATGCCGGACGGATCGCGCTACATCTCCATCGCCCGCAGCGTGTCCAAGCCCAGCGGCTCATACCTCGCCAACGACCGACGCTACGCCCTGTCGCTGGGGTGCGAGGTCGAACACGCCTCGGCCCTGGTCTATGCGGCGGGTCTGGACCTGAACGGCCCCGCCACACGCATCGGCGTCAGCTGCCGCATCTGCGAGCGCACCGACTGCACCCAGCGCGCCTTCCCGCCCATCGACCGCGCCCTGCACGTGCCGGAAAACGAGCGCGGCGTGGTGCCCTACACGCTGGATGGCCCGCGCACGGATCGTTACTGACCGGCGATCCGGCCTCGACAAGCCGCGCGGGCGGCGGGAAAATCGCGTCATGACCTCCCCCTCCTCCGATCCGATCGGCGTCGCCGTCGTGGGCTATGGCCTGGCGGGCCAGACCTTCCACGCCCCCCTGATTTCCGCGACGCCGGGCCTGGCTTTGCGCGCCGTTGTTTCGTCCCGCCCCGCAGCGGTGCACGCTGATTGGCCCCAGGTCGAGATCCTGCCTGATCTGGACGCCGCCCTGTCGCGCGACGACATCGGCCTGATCGTCGTCGCCACGCCCGACGCCCTGCACGCCGGACAGGCCATCGCCGCGCTTGAGGCGGGCCGCAACGTGGTCGTCGACAAACCCTTCGCCCAGACGCTGGAGCAGGCCGAACAGGTCGCCGCCGTCGCCGCCCGGTCGCGGGGCGTCATCAGCGTGTTCCAGAACCGGCGCTGGGATGCGGATTTCCTGACGCTGAAGCGGCTGATCGCCGACGGCGAACTGGGCGAGATCGCCGTGTTCGAAAGCCACTATGACCGCTTCCGCCCCCAGGTGACCGACCGGTGGAAGGACCGGCGCGACGGCGGCGTCTGGGCCGACCTCGGCCCGCACCTGATCGATCAGGCGGTTCAGTTGTTCGGCGCGCCGCAGTCGGTGCTGGCCGACATGGCCCGTCAGCGCCCCGGCGCCCACGCCACCGACTGGTTCCACGTCGTGCTGCAGTATGAGCGGCTGCGCGTCATTGTTCAGGCAGGGCATGTCGCCGCCGACGCTTCCCTGCGCTACGCCGTTCACGGCACGGGCGGCAGCTTCATCAAGCGCGGACTGGATGCTCAGGAAGGCCAGTCCAAGGCAGGGCTGCGCCCCGGCGACGCCGACTGGGGCGTCGATCCCAACCCCGGCGAACTGATCCGCCAGATCGACGGCGAAACCACGCGCCAGACCGTGACGCCCGAGCGCGGCGACTATGTCCGCTTCTACGCCGGCGTCCGCGACGCCATCACCACCGGCGCCCCGCCGCCGGTGACGCTGGATCAGGCCCTGACCGTCATGCGCATCATCGACGTGGGTGAGCGCAGCACGGCCGAGGGACGGCGGATCGAGGTCTAACCGCCTGTTCTTTCGTCATTCAGGCGAATCGAGGCGTCCACCCTACCGCGAGTTCATGTCTTCGCCTCATTCGCGCCTCAATCCGCTACACATGTAGCGCTACAAATGTAGCGAACATGGAGAAGGCCGTGATCGAGTCCCTGCCCCGACGAGAACGCGAAGTCTTCGAGACCCTGTGCCGACTGGAATCGGCGACCACAGCCGGCGTCCGCGCCGCCCTGTCCGACACGCTCAGCGACTCCGCCATCCGAACCCTGCTGGCCCGGCTGGAGACCAAGGGGCTGGTCGAACGCGCCAACGGCGTCGACGGCGTCCACTACAGCCCCGTCCCGCGCACCGAGGCGGTGGCGGCGGGCGCTCTGCAGCGGATGGTCGACACCTTCTTCGCCGGGTCCGCCGCCAACGCCGCGACCGCTCTGCTGGGCATGGGCGGCAAGATCACCGCTGACGAGGCCGAGGCGCTGGAACGCGCCATCGACGAAGCCCTGGGACGCAAATCATGATCGGGACCGTCTTCATCTCCATGCTGGTGAAGTCCAGCCTGATCGCAGGCGCTGGCCTTGCCTGTTCGCACCTGCTGACCCGCCGCCCGGCCGAGCGCGTGGACATTCTGCGCGCCACGATCTGCCTGCTGCTGGCCTTGCCGGTCATCACCGCCCTGTTCCCGGCGTTGAATCTGGCGGTTCTGCCGCCTGTCGCGCCGACAACCAATCTGCCGTTGCCCATGTGGCAGGGCGAGGTCACGCCCCTGCCCGGTGTCGAGGTGTCCGGCAGTCTGCCCTGGCCCTCGCCCCTGCATCTGGCCGCCGCCGTCTGGCTGCTGGGCGTGGTGCTGATCGCGGGACGGCTGGCGCTGGGCGTGTTGACGTTGGACCGCTGGACCCGCCAGGGCCGCGCCGTCCAATGCCCCACCTGGCTCAGACACCTGGAGCGCCTGACGCGCGGCGCCAGACCGACGCTGGTCTCGACCGACCACGCCGCCAGTCCGCTTAGCTGGGGCACGGCGCCCGGCGTCATCCTGATCGACCCGGCCAGTCTGGTCGAGCGTCAGGCCGCACCCGCCATCCTGGCCCACGAACTGGCGCACCTGCGGCGGCATGACTGGGTGTTTCTGGTCCTGTCGCGCCTGACCCTGGCCCTGTTCTGGTTCAACCCGCTGGTCTGGCGTCTGCACGCCGACCTGTCGGCCCGGTCGGAAGAGGCCGCAGACGCCGCCGCCCTTCAGACCGTGGATCGTCATCTCTACGCCAAGGCCCTGGTTCGCCTGGCCGCCCACCCTTCGCCCCGCGCCATGACCGCCCAGGCTTCGACAGCCATGGCGGCGGACGCCAAGTCCCTGAAAAAGAGGATCGCCTGTATCATGTCCGACACGTCCGCTCGCCGCCGCCCGATGACCGTCGCGCTGACGGTCGCCGCCCTCGCCGTCGTCGCCACACCGCTGGCGGCGCTGGAGATCAGTCGTCAGACCTGGGTAGAGGCTGCACCGCCCGCGCCTCCCGCTCCCCCAGTTCCGCCTGCGCCGCAGACGCCCCCCGCCCCGCCCGCTCATCTGACACTTGCCGCCCTGGCGCCGTCAGCGCCCGTACCGCCCGCACCGCCTGCGCCCCCGCCCGCCCCGATGACATGGGCCGCCCTGCCCGCCCCGCCTGCCCCGCCTGCGCCGCCCGCGGCGCCTGTTCCCCCGGCGCCGCCTGCCCCTCCGCCCCCCGGCGCGCCCGGCTACAGCTACAGGTACGTCTATAACGCGACGATCGACGAGCCTTCAGAGACCCGCGCACAGGCCCGCCGTGAGGCTGAACAGGCCCGTCGTGACGCCGACGCCGCCCGGGCGGAGGCTCAGGTCCAGCGCATTGAAGCGCAGGCCCGCCGTGAAGAGGCCGCGCGGGCCCGCGCCGAAGCCGCCCGCCAACACAGTCTCGCCACCGCTGCCCGCATCACGGCGACCCAGGCGGCGGCCTTGGGCGAACGCGCCCGCGCCGAGGCTGAACGCCACATGGTCCAGGCCCGCGTCGAAATGCGCAACGGCGCAGTCCAGATGCGGACCGGAGCCGCCGAAATGCGCCGCGAGGCGGTGCGCCTGCAAAGTCCGGCCTATCGCGCCGAGAAGATCGTTGAAAACCGCGCGCGCGGAAATATCGTCACCCACGCCCAGTTGATCGAACTGTCCCGCACCCTGCCCGCCCGGGCCGCAGAAATGGAGCGCAACGCCGACACGATGGAGCAGCGCGGCCGCACCCCGGCCTGATCGTGACGCGCCGGGCCTGAAACACGCGGATCAGGCCCGGCGCAGTTCGGCTTCCAGCGCCTCGGCCAGATCGCCGCGTCCGGCGACCGTCACTCCGCCCGACAGGCCCAGCCATCCGGCCATCCGCTTCAGCTCATGCGCCAGCCGCGCTGGAGTGTCGGCGTCCGCCTCCGGCTCGCGCCACGCCGCCTGCACCCGCAGTTCGCCCGCCTGCCGATCCGACTTCAGATCGACCCGCGCCGTCAGGGCCTCATCCTGCAGGAAGGGCAGCACATAATAGCCGTGCAGCCGCTTGTGCGCAGGCGTGTAGATCTCCAGCCGCACCTTCAGACCGAACAGCCGCTCCGTCCGGTCGCGATGCCAGATCAGATTATCGAATGGCGATAACAGCGCCTGCGCCGTGATCTTGCGGGGCCTACGCGCATCCGGGACCAGATAGGCCTGATGTCGCCAGTCCCTGATTGTCACCGGGGTCAGTTCGCCCGCCTCGACCAATTCCCCAAGCCGCGCCCGGGCGTCATCGGCAGGCAGGCGGAAATAGTCGCGCAGATCCGCCAGCGTCGCCACGCCCATCGCCCGCGCGCCGATCATCATCAGTCGCCGCTGCGCCTCGTCGTGATCCGGCGTCGGCGCATTGACCACGGCTTCCGGCAGCGCCCGCTGCGTCAGATCATAGACCCGCTCGAAATTGCGCCTTGTCTTCGTCGTGATGAAGCCGGACCAGAACAGCCATTCCAGCGCCCGCTTGCCGTCCGACCAGGACCACCAGCCGGGTGCGCCGCGCGGCCCTTCAGCGAAGTCACCCCCTGTCACGGGCCCGCGCCGCTCGATCTCGGCCAGCACCTGTTCGATATAGTCGCGCCGCTCGCGCCCGAACCGGGCCAGACCCGTCCACAACTCGCCGTCACGCGCCCGCGCCATCCGCCAGCGCAACAGCGGCTGGGTCTCCATCGGCATCAGCGACGCCTCATGACCCCAGTATTCGAACAGCGACCGTTTCGCCCCCCATGCCTCCGCCTCCAGGTGCTCGCGCGGATAGTCGCCCAGCCGCGAGAACAGCGGCAGATAGTGGGTGCGGCTGACCACATTGACGCTGTCGATCTGGATCACGCCCAGCCGCCCCGCCAGATCCCTGACCTGCCGACGTCCCGCCGTCGCCGGATGCGGCCTTCCGAACCCCTGCGCCGCCAGGGCGATGCGGCGCGCCGCATTGGCGCTAAGGGTTTCGGTCATGGACGCTCCGTCAGGAATCTCGGCTCGGGCCGCGAGCGTCACACTTGGGCATCCGCCCGCAGCGGGCAAGGCCACAGCCCCGCCCAACAACCTGCGCACGTTTGATTACAGCCTGTCGAAAATTGGTGCAGACTGCTTCGTGATGGGGCTTTGTGAACGTTCACTCTCGCGCTAGACGAGAATCGGAGGGAATAACCAAATGGCAGGACCAACGGGGGACTCCGGTCCCGGCATCGCGGGCGACGACCGCGTCAACTTCGCCTTCATCGCCCTGATCGTGGCGGTCGCCACCATCGGCGGCTTCATGTTCGGCTATGATTCCGGCGTCATCAACGGCACGCAGGACGGACTGGAGCAGGCCTTCAACCTGTCGGCGCTGGGCACCGGCTTCAACGTCGGCGCCATTCTGCTGGGCTGCGCCTTCGGCGCCTTCATCGCCGGACGTCTGGCGGACGCCATCGGTCGTCGCACGGTGATGCAGATCGCCGCCGTCATGTTCATCATCTCGGCCATCTGGGCGGGCGCCGCCGACAGTTCGGCTCACTTCATCATCGCCCGCTTCATCGGCGGTCTGGGCGTCGGCGCGGCCTCGGTCCTGTCGCCCGCCTATATTTCCGAAGTCACCCCCGCCTCGATCCGCGGCCGCCTGACCTCGGTGCAGCAGATCATGATCATCATCGGCCTGACCGGCGCCTTCGTCGCCAACTATGCGCTGGCCCGCACGGCGGGCGGATCGACGGCCGAGTTCTGGATGGGCTTCCCCGCCTGGCGCTGGATGTTCTGGCTGCAGGTCATTCCCGCCGCCATCTATCTGATCGCCCTGCTGGTCATCCCTGAAAGCCCGCGCTTCCTGGTGGTCAAGAAGAAGGACGCCCAGGCCGAGGCCGTGCTGACCAAGCTGTTCGGCGCCCACGCCGGCGCGCGCAAGGTCACCGAAATCCGCGCCTCTCTGGCCGCAGACCACAAACCCAAGTTCTCGGACCTGCTAGACCCGGTGACCCGCAACATCCGCCCCATCGTCTGGGCCGGTCTGATCATCGCCGTCTTCCAGCAACTGGTCGGCATCAACATCGTCTTCTACTACGGCGCGGTGCTGTGGCAGACGGTCGGATTCTCTGAAAACGACGCGCTGAAGATCAACATCTTGTCCGGCGTCCTGTCGATCGCAGCCTGTCTGGCGGCCATCTCGGTCATCGACAAGATTGGCCGCAAACCCCTGCTTCTGGTCGGTTCAGGCGGCATGTTCGTGACCCTGGCCACCGTCGCCTGGTGCTTCTCCAAGGCGACCCTGGTCAACGGCTCGCTGCATCTGGACGACCAGACCGGCCTGACCGCCCTGATTGCGGCCAACGCCTATGTGGTCTTCTTCAACGCCAGCTGGGGACCGGTCATGTGGGTCATGCTGGGCGAGATGTTCCCCAACCAGATGCGCGGTTCGGCCCTGGCCGTCGCCGGGTTCGCCCAGTGGATCGCCAACTTCGCCATCTCGGTCAGCTTCCCCTGGATGGCGGCGAACCTGGGCCTGGTCGCGACCTACGGCTTCTACGCCGTCAACGCCCTGATCTCCTTCTTCCTGGTCCAGGCCTGGATCAGGGAAACGCGCGGGCGCGAACTGGAAGACATGACGAACTGAGCCTGCGGGCGCCAAGGGGCGGCGTTTCATCGCCGCCCCGCACTTACGCTTGCCCCCAGACGAGGCTAAGGCTCGCCACATGAATGACAGACTGCAGCGCAGGCCGGCCCGACGCAAAGGGGCAGCCAGCACAATCGGCGACGTCGCCCGCCACGCAGGCGTTTCCGCCATGACCGTCTCACGGGTGATCAACGACGGCCCCAATGTGCGCGACGCGACGCGCCAGCGCGTGATCGAGGCGATCCGCGTCCTGGACTACGCCCCCAATCAGGCCGCGCGCAGTCTGGCCAGCGCCCAGTCGTTGAAGATCGGCCTGCTCTACAACAACCCGTCCGCCGCCTATCTCAGCGAGGTGCTGCTGGGCGGTCTGGATCAGTCCAGCAAGGCCGGCGCCCAGCTGGTGGTCGAGAAGTGCGAACCGGACGCCGAGGCCGAGGCTCTCGACCGCCTGCTGTCCAGCGGCGTCGACGGCGTGCTTCTGCCCGCCCCCCTGTGTGATTCAGCCGCCATCCTGCAATGGCTGGACGAAGCCGGTCTTCCGGGCGTGGCCATCGCTTCCAGCCAGCCGGACGACAGCCTGTCGGCGATCGGCATCGACGACGCCGCCGCCGCCCGCGCCATGACCCTGCATCTGCTGGAGCTGGGCCACCGCCGCATCGGCTTCGTGCAGGGACCTTCGGATCACGCCTCCGCCGCCCTGCGCCGCCAGGGCTGGCTGCAGGCCCTGTCCGAGCGCGGCATCGCCACGGACGACAGCCTGATCGTTCAGGGCAGCTACACCTATCATTCCGGGCTTGATGCAGCGGATCAGCTTCTGTCGCTGCCCCTGCCCCCCACCGCCATCTTCGCCAGCAACGACGACATGGCCGCCGCCGCCATCGCCGTGGCCCACAGGCGCGGCCTGGACGTGCCGCGCGACCTGACCGTCGTGGGCTTTGACGACACGGCCCTGGCCACCACCGTCTGGCCACCCCTGACCACGATCCGCCAGCCGGTGTCGGACATGTCGCGTCAGGCCGTCTCGATCCTCATCGACTTGATCCGCCGCCGCTCGGACGAGCCGTCGCCTGGCGCGCGTGAACTGCTGGACTTCACCCTGATCCAGCGCCAGTCGGACGGCCCGCCGCCTGTCATCTGACAGCCCCACGGCTTTCACACCCCTGAAACGACTGAAGGCGGGGTTTCCCCCGCCTTCATGAAGCTTGCCTTTGTTGCAGCCCGATCAGTGGCCTGCAGCAGTCCCAGGCGCATCCGCGTTCAGGGCGCGGGTGCGGGCGCAGGCCAGGGCGAAGGCCACCAGCACCAGATAACCGACCACCGGCACGAAGAAGGCCGGGCTGACAGCCCCCGCCTTGTCGGCGATGAAACCGGCGATCGGAGGCAGGATGGCGCCGCCGATGATGCCGAAGACCAGCAGACCCGAAGTGGCCGAAGGCGAGGCGCTGGACCGCTCCAGCGTCAGGCTGAAGATGGTCGGGAACATGATCGAGTTGAAGAAGCCGATGCCCAGGGCGGCGTAGGCGGCGGTCGCGCCTTCCGTCTGGGTGACGACGACGGCCAGGGATGCGGCGACGATGGTGCAGATCGACAGCAGGACGCCCGCACGGACGCGCGTCAGCAGCGCGCTGCCCACAAAGCGGCCGACCATGGCGGCGCCCCAGTAGTACCAACCGACCATATGACCGGCCTCATGCTCGGCCAGTCCCAGACCTTCGGCCGAATGCAGGAAGGGGATCAGCAGGGTGCCGATGGTCACTTCTGCGCCGACGTAGAAGAAGATGGCCACGGCGCCGAACACAGCCCAGCGCGATTTGAAGGCGGTGAAAGGCGAAACGACGCCCGTGGACTGTTTGCTCTCGACAGCGGCGTCGATGCGCTTGCGGGCGGTCCAGATGAAGATGGCGACCAGGGCGAAGAAGGCGCCCACGGCCAGGAAGGCGAAGTCGATCGACCGCAGGGATTCCCCACGCGTCGAGGCCGTCACCACCGCATCAGCGGCGAAGACGCCGCCCGTCAGCAGGATGGTCGAACCGATGACCGGACCCAGGGTCGCGCCCAGAGAGTTGAAGGCCTGCGAGAAGGTCAGACGCAGGTGCGCCGTCTTGGGCGCGCCCAGAGAGGCCGACAGCGGGTTGGCCGCAACCTGCAGCAGAGTCACGCCCGAAGCGATGATGAACAGCGACAGCAGCACCAGTGGATAGACGTCGACGATGGTCGCCACCGGCACCAGCAAACAACCCAGAACCATGGTCCCCAGGGCCGCGATGATGGCGCGGCTGTAGCCCAGCTTGGACAGCAGCCAGGCCGCGGGCAGCGAGGCCAGGCCATAGGCGATGAACCAGGCCGAGGCCGTCAGCATGGCTTCCGCCAGGCTCAGGTCGAACACGCGACGCACGGCGGCGATCAGCGGATCGATCAGCGAAGTGACGAAGCCCCAGGCGAAGAAAAGGCTGGTGACATAGGCGAACGCAAGGCCGTTGCCCTTGCCGCCGACGGATGTATTCATGATGGTCCCCCTACGAACTGCATCGTGACGCGCAGTTTCATTGCGCCGGCGCATAGCCACGGCGACTTCATTGAACATAAATTATCCATAGAGACAACGCAGCGGCGGCGCTGTTTTAAACGCTGTAGCAAACCGTGATGTTAGCGGTCACGACTTGCGCCGTTACATCAGCCGAATTTGGTATTGTGGTGCGGGCGGCCGGAATCGAACCGGCACGGGCGTACGCCCGACGGATTTTCATACCACTTCGGCTTTCGCCGCCGCCCATGGGACGTTCGTGGTCTGGACTATCCCTTCGCCATGGCCCGAAGGCTTTAGGCGCCGCCCGTCTAGTCTCTACACCTTCCCGTCACAGGGACGGGCTTGGCTCGGGATCGCCATTTTACAGGGTTCCCCGAATTTGAGCGGTTCTACGTCCGGGATTTCCCCCGGCGCACTCAATCCTTCAGCTTAAGTCCGTTGCGTCTACCAGTTCCGCCACGCCCGCAGGCCGAACCGGCTCTATAGCGGCCCCTGCGCGGAGAGCCAATGCCAAGCATGGCCGACAACCACAGCGAAGGCTGAAATCACGCCATCCCGCAACCGTCGGCTTTGCATTCGACCGGTCAGCGGGCGCTGGGCGCCGCCGCGGCGGCCTGACGCAGGGCCCGGAAATCAACGTCCGAATCGGCGATCAGCCAGACCAGTCCCGCCCAGGCGGCGACGTTCTGGCTCAGCTGCGCCGGATCGATCTTGTCCAGGGTGTCGTTGGCCGTGTGGTGCAGGTCGAAATAACGCGTCCCGTCCTGCGCCAGCCCGAAGAAGGGCACGCCCAGCGGCCCCAGAGGCCCGACGTCGACGCCGCCCTCCGTCTCCACCTGCGACGAGGACAGGACGCCGATCGGATAGAGGACCCGGTTCGCGGCCTTCTGGAAATCTGACCCCTGCGCGCCCGCAGGCAGGCGCAGGGCATAGACGCGGTCAGCGCCGAAATCGCTTTCGCCGGCGATCACGTGTTTCTCGACCGCCGCGCCCTGATTGCGGGCGTAAACCCCGCCGCCGTTGCCGGTCTCACGCGTCGGCTGGGCCACCTCTTCCGATCCGTACAGGACGACGCGGATCGTGCGGGCGGCGCGCTGGCCGCTGGCGGCGATGGCCTTGGCGGCGGCGATGGTGATGGCCCCGCCCGCTGCGTCGTCGATGGCGCCGGTGCCCTGATCCCAGCTGTCCATGTGCGAGCCCAGGACGATGATCTCATCCGGCCGCGTCGCTCCGGGCAGGTCGCCGATCACATTCTGGCTGTGGGTCTGATAAGTGCGGGCGGTGGACGACAACCGCAGACGCACCGGCTCGCCCAGGGCGATCAGGCGGCTGACCTGATCGGCGTCCGGCGCCGACAGGGCGAAGGACGGCACAGTGGCCTTGCCGTCGACATACTGGGTCGTGCCGGTGTGCGGCAGGCGGTTTTCGTCGGACCCGACCGAGCGCAGGATGAAGGCCGCCGCCCCCTTGGCCGCCGCAACCCCCGGCCCGGCGCCGCGCACCCGCGTCTGGGGGCCATAGCCGGAGCCGTCCTGCATCGGATGCATCTGGCCCAGGTCGACATAGACAATCTTGCCGCGCACCGAGGCGTCAGGTGCGGCGCGCAGGTCGTCCAGAGTGGTGAACCGGACCACATCGGCCTCGATCCCGCCGCGCGGCGTGGCGGGCGAATGGCCCAGAGCGGCCAGAACCAACGGCTGGGGATGGGCGCCGATGATCGCGCCGGAATCTTCCCCCCGCTCCCACCCGACCAGCGGGAATTCTTCGATGCGGACGTTCTGGAAACCCTGGGCGCGAAGATAGTCGGCGGCCCAGGCGGCGGCCTGCTGCTCCGAACGCGACCCGGCCGGACGCGGCCCGAACCGGGTGGTGATCTGGGTGACGTAATCCAGCGCCACATTGGACTTCAGCGCCGCATCGCGGATGACGGCGGCTTGGGCCTCTGTTCGGGCGTCCTGGGCGACGGCTGGTGCGGCGACAAGGCCAAGCGCCAGCGCGCTGACGGTCAACAGACGAAGGGACATCAGCAGCTCCGGAATCAGACCCGTTTCAAAACCGGCCTGACCCTAGTCCCGCCTCACCGTCCCCGGAAAGCCAGTTATGAGGCCGGCAGATCAGTTATTCTGAAAATAGGGCTCGACCACGCCCTGCAGCTTGACGGTCAGGGCCTTGCCCTTGCGGTCCACGCGGTTGCCCAGCGCCAGACGGACCCAGCCTTCGGAAACGCAGTATTCTTCGACGTTGGTCTTTTCTTCGCCCTTGAATCGGATGCCGACGCCGCGCTGCAGCACGTCTGCATCGTGGTGCGGGCTGGACGGGTCAACCGAAAGGCGGTCGGGGGGCGTGTCGGACATGAGGCGGCTCGGATCTTGGAAAGGCGCGGTGATAGCCTCACCCGCGCCATCTGCCAACCGCCGCGACGGATTGGCGCCGCCCCTACGCCGTTACTGCACCGTCTGGCGGGGCGTCGCAGCAGGAACCGGAGCGGGCTGCGGGGCGGGTGCGGCAGGGCGCGCCGCCGGACGGCGCACGGGCGCGCGCGTCGCCGGGCGCGGCGCCTCGGACGTGGCTTCAGGCTTGGCCTCTCCGGCTGCGGCGGCGGGAGTCGCGGCAGGGCGAGCGACGGGGGCGGGCTGAACCGCCGACGTCGGCGCGGGCGCAGGCGTGGCGGCTTCGGCGGCGACGGCGCGGGCGGCCATCTGCTGCGCCTGGAAGCGCGCGGCCAGTTTCTCGGTCAGCTCCTTGGCCTGGGCGGGGGTCATCTGAGCCATGACGGCGGCCAGGGTGCGCGGGCGCATGGCGGCGGCGACGGGCAGGCGCACCCGGTCCTCCAACGACGCCATGACCGGGGCGGCGTCCTTGGGACGCATGGCGGAATAGACCTGGACCAGACGGTCGGTTTCTTCCTTCTCGCGCTCGCCCACCTGCCCCACCAACTGGCGCATCTCGGACTTCAGGGCTTCCATGGCCTGGATCTTGGCGTCCAGCTTCTGTTCGGCGGCGACCATCAGCGGCAAGGTGGTGGCGAAGTCCTGATCACGCGCATCCAGCTGTGTGCGCCGTTGCGACAGGGACTGGATGATCTTCAACTCGGCGGGAGAGATCCCCGCCTGCTGAGCCAGTTGTTCAGGCGACAGGGCGCAGGCGCCGGACAGCGCCGGCTTGCCCGCGACATCGGCCACTGAGGCGGCAGGCATGGAATCCTCAGCCCAGGCCTTGGCCCCCTGGAAAAGCTCCGGCGCCGCGCCGACGGCGCGCACGGCCACCACCCCGCCGATGGCGACGGCGATGAGGGGCAGAAGGCGAGGTATGCGGGCCATTCAGCAGGTTCCGGAAATCAGGCGGCGAACAGGTCGTCGTCGAGATTACGACGCGCAGCATTGAGGCTTTGTTTGGCGGCTTGGTTAGCGGACTTGCCCGCGCTCAAGGCCTGGACGATGGCGGCGACATTGTCACGCCCCGCAGACGGCGCCGGGTGGCGCGTGGCGGACGGGGACGCAATCCCTTGAATACGCTCAGCCAATGCGGCCATTCGACGGGCGCGGGCTTCGTCCTCGGTCGGCTCGGCGACCGGCGGCGCGACCTGACGAAGGGTTAGCGGCTCGACGTGGTGGGGCGCTTCTTCACGTTTCGGCACGCCGACGGGCGCGCGTGCGATCAGGGATTCCAGTTGCGCCTTCACTTCGCGGGCCTTGATGATGCGGTCGTGCAGCAGATCCGTCTCCTGCCCCGAGGCCCGCAACGTCGCCAGCGCCGTCTCTGCACGGCCTGCGGCGGAGTTCAGTTCGCTGACGGCGTTGGCGAAGGCCAGCTGTCCCGCACGCAGGGCCGTCAGCTTGCGCTCTAGCTTGACGCCATAGCCGATCGCCGCGACCAGCAGCAGCATAAGCACCGCGTCCATGATCATGCCGGTCATCAGCGTGGTCCTTTCATGCGGGCGGCGACCTCTGGGTTCACCGGCGCCTCGATACGAATGGCGATATGCTGGCCCTTACGGCCCATGCGGCCGGTGGTCAGCGGGATGGAGCCCGCACGAATCGAAACCTCCGAGTCAGGCGTAGCATTAAGCATCATGGTGTCGCCGACCTTCAGGTCCAACACTTTCGACAGGGGCAGCTGCTGTTCGTCCAGAACCGCCCTGACTTCGGTGTCGGTGGTCCAGATTTCGGTGGCCAGGTGGCCTTCCCAGATATTGTCGCGCCCGAACTTCTCGCCCATGAACTGCTGCAGCAGCATCTTGCGGATCGGCTCCAGCGTCGCATAGGGCAGCAGCAGCTCGATCCGTCCGCCGCGATCCTCCATGTCGATCCGCAGCTTGATCAGGATGGCGGCGTTGGCCGTGCGCGCGATGGCGGCGAAGCGGGGGTTGGTCTCCAGCCGGTCCAGGTTGAAATGCACGGGCGTCAGCGGCTCGAACGCCTGGCGCGCATCGTTCAGCACCACCTCGACCATCCGCTGCACCAGGGCCCGTTCGATAGTGGTGTAGGGCCGCCCCTCGATCCGCAGCGCCGCCGTGCCGCGACGCCCGCCCAGCAGCACGTCGACGATCGAATAGATCAGGTTGGAATCGACCGTCAGCAGGCCGTAGTTGTCCAGCTCCTCAGCGCGAAACACAGCCAGGATCGCCGGCAGCGGGATCGAGTTCAGATAATCGCCGAACCGGATCGACGAGATGTTGTCCAGCGACACTTCGACGTTGTCCGAGGTGAAGTTGCGCAGAGACGTCGTCATCAACCGCACCAGGCGGTCGAACACGATCTCCAGCATCGGCAGCCGCTCATAGCTGACCAAAGCCGAGTTGATGATGGCGCGGATGCCCGACCGCTCAGAGCCGTCGTCGTCGCCCATGTCAAAGCCCAGCAGGCTGTCGATCTCATCCTGATTCAGGACGCGTTCGGACAGGGGCTCTTCGATGCCGCCGCTCAGGTCGCCGAAAGGATTGGCCGCCGTGGTGTCGGTCATGCCTACTGCACCAGCATTTCTTCGATCAGCACGGCGTCCACCTTGCCGGGCGCGGCGATCAGGTTGACGCGGCGCAGGATCTCGGCGCGCAGCTGATAGGTTCCCGCCGACCCGCTCAGGTCTTCGGGACGCAGTTCGCGCATGAAGCTGGTGAACATGTCCTGCAGGCGGGGCATTTCAGACTGCAGGCGGGTGGCGACGCGGGCGTCCTTCATCTCCAGCGTCAGCTTCAGCTTCAGGAAGGTCGGACGACCATCCGCCGACTGGATGTTCATGACCATGTCCGGCAGGGTGTAGAAGGTCACCCCGTCAGGCCCGGCGGCGACCTTGCCCAGCGCCGGATCAATCTCGCCGCCCTTCTTGTCGGATTTGCCATGGCCGCCTTCAGCCGGCGCTGCGGGCGCTTCGCCATGCGCCTCGGCGGATTTGGGCTTCATCATGAGGAAGGCGGCGGCCCCGCCGCCGCCCAGCACCACGAGCGCCGCCGGAATGATGATCAGCAGCAGGGGCGGCTTCTTTTTCTTGGGCGCGGCGTCGCCTTCAACGCCCTCGCCTTCCGCGACCGCAGGCAGATTGGCGGCGTCCCCGGCGGCGTCGCCCTTCTTCTTGCCCAGCTTGAACATGCGGTTGATCGCCCCGACGAATATGGCGGTCAGGATCAGCCCAGTTTGGTTAACGCCGCGTTTACAATGGGCAGGTTTTGCCGGGCGCCTATCTCCGCAACGCCGCTGAAACCCCCATGCCGCCTGGATTAACCCTGTTGGCACGCCTGTTGCGAGGGTGAGAGCGAAGGAGCTCGCCCACCGTGGAAAACGCCGCCTATATCGGACTGTCCCGCCAGATGACGCTGCGCCGCGAGCTCGACCTCGTGGCCAACAACATCGCCAATGCGGATACGACCGGCTTCAAGGTCGAACAGCTTCTGGTCGGCGCCGAGATCGGCCAGCGCGCCCGCAACGACTCGATCCGCCCCAGCGCCAGCTTCGTCCTGGACAATGGGGTGGGCCGCGATTTCGGCCAGGGCTCGATCAAGACCACCGGCCGCCCGCTGGACTTCGCGCTGGACGGCGAAGGCGCCTTCTTCGTGGTTCAGGACGCCAACGGTCAGGCCTACACCCGCGACGGCGCCTTCACGATGGATCCGGAAGGCCGCCTGACCACCAAACAGGGCCTGCCGGTTCTGGGCGGCGGGGCCGAAATCGTGCTCGACCCGGAGCTGGGCCCGCCCAGCATCGGCCCCGACGGCAGCATCACGCAGAACGGACGGATCACCGGCCAGATGTCCTCGGTCCGGTTCGACGCCCTGGGCGTGCTGGAAAAGGGCGGCGACGGCCTTTACCGCAACCGCTCCAACGTCCAGCCGACCGAAACCACGGATGTGCCGATCCTGCAGGGAATGCTGGAGTCCTCCAACGTCAATCCGCTGGTCGAGATCACCAATCTCGTCGAAATCAGCCGCGCCTACGAAAGCGTCAGCCGGATGGTCGAAAACACCAATGACCTCAGCCGTCGCGCCGTCGAGCGCCTCGGCAAGGCCGCTTAAGGGAGCCCCTCAAGTAGCGAGACGCCGTGCGTCGAGCGATAGGGAGACACAATATGCGCGCTCTTCGCACCGCAGCCTCGGGCATGGCCGCCCAGCAGCTGAACGTGGAAGTCATTTCCAACAACATCGCCAACATGAACACGGTGGGCTTCAAGAAGCAGCGCGCCGAGTTTCAGGACCTGCTCTACCACAACGTCGAACGCATGGGCGCGCAGTCGTCGGCACAGGGCACCGTGGTCCCCACCGGCATCCAGATCGGTGCGGGCGTCAAGGCGGGCGCGGTCTACCGCATGACCGAACAGGGCACGCCCCAAGCCACCGGCAATCCGTACGACATGGCCATCGACGGCAAGGGCTATTTCCAGATCACCCTGCCCTCGGGTGAGATCGGCTATACCCGCGCGGGCAATCTTCAGGTCAGCCCGGAAGGCCAGATCGTCACCGACGACGGCTATCTGCTGGAACCGGCCATCACCATCCCGCAGGACACGCTGAAGGTCTCCATCTCCAAGAGCGGCCTGGTCCAGGTGACCCAGGACGGCCA
Organism: Brevundimonas nasdae; assembly: GCF_019395145.1. Lineage (NCBI taxonomy): Bacteria > Pseudomonadati > Pseudomonadota > Alphaproteobacteria > Caulobacterales > Caulobacteraceae > Brevundimonas > Brevundimonas nasdae. The sequence goes on along the minus strand of NZ_CP080034.1, from coordinate 394,068 downwards.
GGCGGCGCCGACCACCGTAGGCCAGATCGAACTGGCCAACTTCTTCAACGAGGCAGGTCTGGAAGCCATCGGCGACAATCTGCTGCTGGAGACCGCCGCCTCCGGCCCGCCCATCGTCGGCACGCCCGCTTCGGTCGGCTTCGGCCAGATCATGCAGTTCTACACCGAGGCCTCAAATGTCGACGCCGTCACCGAGATCAGCGCCCTGATCGTGGCCCAGCGCGCCTATGAGATGAACTCCAAGGTCATCAGCGCCGCCGACGAGATGCTGTCCGTCGCCGCCCAGGTGAAGAGCTAGATCATGACACTGATCCGCACCTTCCTGATCGCCGCCGCCGTCAGCACCCTGTCCGCAGGCGCCGCCCTGGCCGGTCCCGTCACCCTCAAGGCCAATCCCGTCAACGCGGACGGCCGCGTCACCCTGGGCGACATCTTCGACGGAGCAGGCGCGGCCGCCAACGTCGTCGTGGCCCAGCGTTCCGGCCCGTCGATCGTGATGGAGGCCAGCCAGCTCCAGGCCATCGCCGCGCGTTCCGGCCTGACCTGGGACAACCCGACCGGCCTGCGCCGCGTCGCCATCCGACGCGCTGACGGCGCCGCCGCGCCTGCCGCCGTCATCGCCGCAGCCCCCGGCGCCGCGCCCGCACAGCCGGGCTTCACCCCGCCCGTCCGCGCCGCCTATCGCCCGTCCGCGGCCCAGCAGGTCATCGACCGCAACGACATGGTGCGCGTCACCTATCAGGTCGGCGGCGTGAACCTGAGCATCATGGGCAAGGCCATGCGCAACGCCGCCGTGGGCGAGCCGGTCGCCATCCTGAACACAGCCTCCAACCGGGTCATCGACGCCGTCGCCACCGGCCCCGGTCAAGCCATCGCCGGCCCCGCCGCCGATCAGGCCCGCGCCAACCCGCAACAGTTCGCAGCCCGCTAAGTCCCGCTGAGGAAATGACAGTCATGCGTAAGATTCTGATCATCGCCGCCGCCTTCGCCCCCCTGGCCGCCTGCTCCACCGTTGCAGAAACCGTTCGCGGGCCAGAGTTGGCGCCCATCGGCTATCCCGCCGCCCTGGTTCCAGTGCAGCAGGCCTATATGCCTGCCCCTGGCGGACGCGACGCCACGCCCGCCAGCGCCAACAGCCTGTGGCGCGTCGGCGCCCGCACCTTCTTCGGCGACCAGCGCGCCCGCCACGTCGGCGACATTCTGACGGTCCAGATCTCCATTGACGATCAGGCCCAGACCCGCAACTCGACCCAGCGCGCCCGCACCAACAGCGCCTCTGGCGGCGTCACACACTTCTTCGGTCTGGAGAACAGCCTGGGCCGCGCCTTCCCCGGCGGCTTCGACCCCGCCAACATGGTCGGCACCGAAGGCGCCGCCAACTCGGCAGGCAGCGGCAGCGTCAACCGCTCGGAAAAGGTCAATCTGACCATCGCGGCCGTCGTCACCGACGTCCTGTCCAACGGCAATCTGGTCATTCAGGGTCGGCAGGAAGTGCGCACCAACCGCGAGGTGCGCGAACTGACCGTCGCCGGGATCGTGCGCCCGGAAGATATTTCCTCGGCCAACGCCATCAACCACACCCAGATCGCCGAAGCCCGCATCTCCTACGGCGGTCGCGGCGACATCAGTCGGATGCAGACCACGCCCGCCGCCCAGTCGCTGGTCGAGCGTTTCAGCCCCTTCTGACGGCTGAGGCTGAACGGCAACAGTTCACGGCCTGCGTCACCGGGGCCGTGAACCCCTGACGGATACCCGCGTTTGTCGATCAGACGCGAGTATCCGCATGTTCAAGGCTCTGATCCCCGCCGCCGCCGCCATCGCCCTGGTCGCATTCGCGGCCCGGCCGCAGACGCTTGACGCCTCGAGCCATGATGTCCCGACAATGACATGGCGCCTCAACTACGAGGACCAGACGGCCAAACTGACCTATGGCGTGGACAACTCCGACCAGTTGGCCCTGATGATCACCTGCCAGCCGGGCGAGCACATGGCGGTGGTCTATGGCTATGTCCAGCCGGACAGCCCGCGCCTGACGCCCGCGACCTTGGGGCCGACGCCCATTGATCCCCTCAGCGGGGGCGACGCCCCTGAATCTCTTATTGCGTTGAATGATCCAACCCTGGCGGCCCTGGCCAGAGACGGCGCCCTGCGCGTGGTCGGAGAGGCCGGATCGTCCACCATTCCCGCCTCTGTGCAGGAGCGGCGTCTGGCCGCGGACTTTCTTGCCTATTGCGGTTCTGCGCGCGCCTGACGACAGTGCAGCCCGGCGCGGCGTTGCGCGTCGTCAGTTGAGTCCCGCCCCATGAGCCTTGTCCTATCGGCTGTCCTGGCCCTGGCGCTGCAGAATCCGCCGCCCGCCGCCTGGACCTGGACCCTGTATGGCAATGAGGCCCCGCTAGTCCTGGCCGAAGAAGTGCCGGACACCGACCGCCTGCGCACCACCCTGTCGTGCCAGCCCGGCTCAGGCACGGTGACGCTGGACCTTTACGAGACGCCCGCCGCCACCGGTTTCGCCCGCATCACCGCCGGAGACGCCGCCGCGACCAGCGAGGCGCGCGCCGCCCGTGGCCGCATGGAGACGACCGTGCGCGTCGATCACCCCGTCTTCGCCGCCTTCGTCACCACCGGACGCATCACCGTGACGATCGGCGACAGCCAGACCGTCGTCACCGTCCAACCCGCACACCTCGCCAAGCTGCGCCGCTTCACTGACCGCTGCGCCGGATAAGGAGCCTGACCCTGCGCCCGCTCAAACTAATCCCGTCCCTGCTGGCCCTGTCCGTTCTGGCCGCCTGCGCCGCCAACACGCCGATGGCGTCGCTGTCGCCTGGCGCCCCCGCGTCGGCCCCGCTGCCGGTCGCCAACCATGACTGGTTCTTCGACCGCGACCGTCAGGAGCTGACCCTGGCCTACGGCATCGCCAACAGTGATGACCTGAAGCTGCAGTTGGTCTGCCAGTCCGGCTCGGGCGCGCTGGAGCTGGCCGCCGTCTTCGACCGGCCGTCGCGCGTCTTGCTGCTGGAATCCGGCGGCGACACTGAACGCTATCCCGCCCGCTCCGAACCGGCAGGCATCCACGAAGGCCAATACGTCACCGCCAACGCCAAGACCAAGGACCCGGTGTTCCAGCGTTTCCGCAGCCTGGGCTGGATCGCCCTGTGGGAAGGCGAAAACCGCGAGCCGCTGGTCGCCCACCCCGCCAGCCAGCCCAACATCGAACGATTCTTCGCCGCCTGCGGCTGACCATCACGGCTTGACGCGCCCGCCGGGCTTCGATTGCCTGTGCTGCAAATCGCGGAGGGCGTCATGAAGATTTCCAACCTGGCCATCTTGGCCGTGCTGGCGGCTGCGTCGCCGGTCGTCGTCATGGCCCAGACGCAGCCCGCCGCCGTCGCGCCGGCGGCTGCACCGGGCGACGCCGCCCTGGCCGCCGTGGTCGCCGACTACGAGACCTATCTGAAGTCCGTCGATCCCTTCTCGGCCGCCAGCGAAGGGGATGTCGAGGCGATGGCGCGCGTGCCGGACCTGTCGCGCGCATTCGAACTGGCCCAGCGCGCGCCGCTGACGAACCTGTTGAACCGGGTTCAGGCCATCGACCCGGCAAGTCTTTCCCACGGCGCGGCGATCAACCACGCCTTCCTGCTGTTCACCCTGAGCCGCGCCATCGAGGGGCTGGACTATGACTCCGGCGCCCTGGCCTTTGACAGCGAGGGCGGGCCCGGCACTTGGGCGCTCTACATCGGCGGGTCGACCCGCCTGAACTCAGTTGCGGAGGCCGAGGCCTATATCCAGCGCATCCGCGCCTTCGGGACCCTCTACGCCCAGACGACCGACAATGCGCGACGGGGCCTGTCGACCGGCCTGATCCAGGCCCGGTCCGTCACCGAAAGCGCTATCCAGCTGGCGCGCAACGACGTCGCGATCAGGCCCGACGCCGAGCCGCTGCTGGCGCCCTTCGCCACCCTGCCCGCCAATGTGCCGCAGGCTGAGAAGGCCCGGCTTCAGGCCGCGGGCGCCGCCGCCGTCGCCTCGGCCATTGTTCCAGCCCGCCGCGACTGGCTGGGTTTCCTCGAAACCGAATATCTGCCCAAGGCGCCGACCACGCCCGGCATCGGCAATCGCCCGGGCGGCAAGGCCCTGTACGCCTATCTGGTGCGTCAGCACACCACCACCGAACTGACCCCCGATCAGGTCCACCAGATCGGCCTGGACGAGGTCGCCCGCATCCGCGCCCGCATGGAGGTCGAGATGCGCGCGGCGGGCTGGACAGGCGGTTTCGCGGGCTTCCTGAACTTCCTGCGCACCGATCCGCAGTTCTACGCCACGACGCGCGAGGAGTTGCTGGAAAAGGCGTCGGAAATGGCCAAGCGGGCGGACGGCGGCCTGCCGCCCCTGTTCGCCACCCTGCCCCGTCTGCCCTATGATGTGCAGCCGGTCCCGGCCCAGATCGAGGAGAATTACACCACCGGCCGCTATAACCCCGGTTCGATGCAGAACGGCATTCCCGGCCACTACATCGTCAATACGTCCAAGCTGGACCAGCGCCCGCTGTACGAACTGCCTGCCCTGACCCTGCACGAGGCCGTTCCCGGCCACCACCTGCAGATCGCGCTGCAACAGGAAGGCGGCGGCCAGCCCTATTTCCGGCGTCAGGCCAATGTCACCGCCTTCACCGAGGGTTGGGGCCTGTATTCCGAATATCTGGGCGAGGAGATGGGCTTCTACCGCACGCCCTATGAGCGGTTCGGCCGCCTGTCTTATGAGATGTGGCGCGCCTGCCGTCTGGTCGCCGACACCGGCCTGCACTGGCTGGACTGGTCAGAGGAACAGGCCCGCGCCTGTTTCCGCGACAACTCCGCCCTGGCCCCGCACAATATCGAGACCGAGCTTCAGCGCTACATCGGCTGGCCGGGTCAGGCCACGGCCTACAAGATCGGCGAAATCCGCCTGCGGGAGATCCGCGAACGGGCCGAGCGCGAACTGGGGCCGAAGTTCAACATCCGCACCTTCCACGACGCCCTGCTGGTCGAAGGCCCCCTGCCGCTGGCCCTGCTCGACCACCGCATGGACGCCTGGATCGCCGAGCAGAGGGCGGAGTGAAATCTATCCCTTCTCCCTTTGGGAGAAGGTGGCCCGCAGGGCCGGATGAGGGTTCCGCTAGACCGTGGCGCCATAGCCCCTCACCCTTTCGCGCTAGAACGACGGCTGCGCCGTCGTGCGCTCAAGCCCTCTCCCGACGGGAGAGGGTGCAAGCTCAGTTCGCGACCTTCACCCACTCCGGCGTCGGCAACCCCTTGGACCGCAGGAATTCCGGGTTGAACAGCTTGGTCGCATAGCGCGAACCCGGGTCGCACAGGCAGGTCACAATCGTCTTGCCCGGCCCGATCTCGCGCGCCAGCCGCACGGCCCCGGCGATATTCACCCCCGCCGATCCACCCAGCGACAGGCCTTCATATTTCACCAGATCGAACAGGATCGGCAGGAACTCCGCATCCTCGATCCGATAGGCGTGGTCGGGCGTGAAGCCTTCCAGATTGCCGGTGATCCGCGCCACCCCGATGCCCTCGGTGATGGACGAACCTTCGCCCGTCATCTGGTTTTTGGTGAACCAGTTGAACATGGCCGCGCCCGCCGGATCGGCCAGGGCGATGGTCACATCCGGCTTCTGTTCGCGCAGATAGGCCGAGACGCCCGCGATGGTGCCGCCAGACCCGACCGCCGAAACGAAGGCGTCCACGCGCCCCTCTGTCTGGGCCCAGATTTCCGGGCCGGTCGTCTGATAATGGGCGTCACGATTGGCGGTGTTGTCGAACTGGTTGGACCAGACGGCGCCGTCCGGTTCGCTTTCGTTCAGTTCCTCGGCTAAGCGCCCGGAATAGTGGACGAAATGGTTCGGGCTGGAGAAGGGCGCGGCGTCCACCTCGACCAGACGCGCGCCCAGCGAGCGGATCGCCGCCTTCTTTTCCTCGGACTGGGTGCGCGGAATGACGATGACGACCGGATGACCCAGCGCCGCCCCGACCAGAGCCAGACCGATGCCGGTGTTGCCCGCCGTGCCTTCCACAATCGTCCCGCCGGGCCGCAAGGCGCCCGACGCTCGCGCCGCCTGCACGATGGACAGGGCCGCGCGATCCTTGATCGACTGGCCGGGGTTCATGAACTCGGCCTTGCCCAGAATCTCGCACCCCGTCTCATCAGACAGGCGGTTCAGGCGCACCAGCGGCGTATTGCCGATCAGGTCGATGACAGAGGGCGTGACAGACACGTTGCAGCTTTCAGGCAGGGTCGAACGAGAGAAAAAGGGTGTCAGGCCGCAGCTTGACGTTTGCCTAAGTGGATGCCGCACTCGACCTTGTCCATGCCTGACCAGCGTCCAGCGCGCGCATCTTCGCCATCTTCGACGGCGCGGGTGCAGGGCCAACAGCCTATGGACAGGTAGCCCTGCTCCACCAGCGGGTGACGCGGCAGGTCGTGCTCGACCAGCCAGGCTTCGACATCCTCACTGTCCCAGTCGGCCAACGGATTGATCCGCAGTACCCCGTCCAGCACCTCAAACGGCTTCAGCGCCGCCCGCGTCGAGGCTTGATAGCGTTTGCGTCCGGTGATGATGGCGTTGAACCCGGCGGTCGCCCGCGCCAGAGGCCGAACCTTTCTCAGGTCGCAGCAGGCGTCGGCGTCGGTCTTCCACAAGTCGTCACGCGCATCCAGCGTCGTCTTCTCGCCCGCGTCCGGCGTCACCAGCCGCACATCGCTCAGCCCCAGCGCCTTGGTCAGTTGGGTGCGATACGACAGGGTCTGCAGAAAATGCTGCCCCGTCTCAAGGAACACCACCGGCGTCTCGGACCGTTCCTTGGCGATGATGTGCAGTAGGGCCGCCGATTCCGCGCCGAACGACGAGATCGTCCCCACCCGCAGGCCCAGCGCCGGGTCCAGCGCCGCCCGGACGATTTCGGGCGCCGACTTTCCCTCGACCTCGCGGTTCAGTCGTTCCGCCAGCGCCTCCAGATCCCGGTCGTTCGACGCCGCGCGCCGACGCTGCCAGATGGTCGGCGCGCCCCCCGTGGCGGGCTGATAGGCCGCGCTGAAGGCCTGATCCATCCGCGCCCAGACGGCGGCGTCCGCACCCGGCTGCAACTCCACCGCATCAAAGCCTGACCGGCGCAGGTGCCGCGCCTGGTCCGGCAAGACCTTGCCCGCCGCGATCAACCGCCCGGCGTATCCGCGCTCGCGCAGCACAGACGCCAGCGAGAAGCCGCGCCCGTCGCGGAACGCCTCAAACTCCAGCACCAGCACGTCCTCGCTCGCAGCGGCCGCCTCGACTTCCTCCAGCGGCGTCGTCACCGACAGGCGCAGACCGTTCTGGATCCCTTCAAGCGTTTGCAGCATCGAGTGTCTCATAGATGGCGTCGCGGAAGGGATCGGGGCCGACGCGGCGCACCGTGTCGATGAATCGTTCGCCGTCGGTGCGGATTTCCAGATACCGGTCCAGCGTCCGCTGGATGGCGGGTGCCACTTCTTCGGACGGCAGGCTCTTGCCGACGATGTCGCCCAGCGCGGCCTGTTCGTCAGGCGAGCCGCCAACGGTGATCTGATAGTATTCCTCGCCCTTCCGATCTACGCCCAGCACGCCGATATGGCCGACGTGGTGATGGCCGCAGGCGTTGATGCAGCCGCTCATATTGATGCGGACCGGCCCCAGCTTCTCCTGATAATCCAGATCGGCCAGACGCGTGGACAGGGCCTGCGCCACCGGGATCGAACGCGCATTGGCCAGACTGCAGTAATCCAGCCCCGGACAGGCGATCACATCCGTCACCAGATCGGCGTTGGCCGTCGCCAGCCCCGCTTCGTGCAGCGTGCGCCAGATGGCCGGAACATCATCCAGCTTCACATGCGGCAGGACCAGATTCTGCTCATAGGCGGCGCGGATTTCGTCGAACGAATACCGCTCGGCCAGGTCGGCGGCGACATCCATCTGATCCGCCGTGATGTCGCCCGGCACCCCGCCGATGGGCTTCAGCGAGATCACGACTGAGGCATAGCCCCCCTGCCTGTGTCGACGCACATTGTTGCGCGCGAACCGGGCGAAGTCAGGGTCCGCCAGCAGGGCGCGGTCGAACGGGGCGCTGGTCTTGGGCAGGTCTTCGAACGGCGGCGGGGCGAAATAGGTCTGGATGCGCGCCAGTTCGTCGGCGGGGATTTTCAGGTCTTCGCGGCGCAGGGTGGCGTAATGCCTGTCCACCTCCTCGCGGAAGGCGTCGATGCCGATGGAGGCGACCAGAATCTTGATCCGCGCCTTGTGGATGTTGTCGCGCCGCCCCAGCAGGTTCCACGCCCGCAGGATGGCGGTCAGATAGGCCAGCAGGTCCGCCGCCGGGACCGCAGGCGCGATCTCCTGCGCGATATGCGGCAGCCGCCCCTGCCCGCCCCCGACGAAGACGCGAAACGCCGTGCCGCCATCAGCCGCCCGCACGATCTGCAAGCCTACATCATGGGTGCGGATCGCCGCCCGGTCCTTTTCGGCGCCGACTACCGCGATCTTGAACTTGCGCGGTAGGAACGAAAACTCTGGATGGATGGTCGACCACTGGCGGATGATCTCGCACCAGGGACGCGGGTCTTCGATCTCGTCGTCGGCGGCGCCCGCGAACACATCGGTCGTGGTGTTGCGGATGCAGTTGCCGCTGGTCTGGATGGCGTGCATCTCGACCTCGGCCAGATCACGCAGGATGGCGGGCAAGTCTGTCAGGGCGGGCCAGTTGTACTGGATGTTCGTGCGCGTGGTGAAATGGCCGTAGCCCTTGTCATAGGTGCGCGCGATATGACCCAACTGCCGCATCTGGCGGCTGCTCATGGTTCCATAAGGCACCGCTACCCGCAGCATATAGGCGTGTAGCTGCAGATAGACCCCGTTCATCAGCCGCAGCGGCTTGAACTCGTCCTCGGTCAGGGCGCCGGACGCGCGACGCGCCACCTGATCGGAAAACTCCTCGACACGTTCGCGCACCAGCGCATGGTCGAACTCGTCGTAGCGGTACATTACGCCTTCTCCCACAGCAGGCTGTTGCCCACCGTCGGCCCGGCGGAGCGGATGCGCTCCTTCAGGCGGTCGCGGCCCGAGGGCGCGCGGTCGCTGACCTCGAACAGATAGGGGTTCACAAAGACATCGGGCCGCCCCGCGACCTCGGCCAGCACGATCTCCGCCGCCGTGTCGTCCAGCACCGACGCCTGTTCGATGCTGTCGACCGGCTGGTTGTCCACGCCCGCATAGATGACGCGACCGTCCGACAGGCGGTTTGCGGTCACGATCTTCATGCCGCAGCCTCCGCCTGCTGATCCAGTTGCGCGGCGGAAAAGGCCGCCGTCTCGCCGACGAACAGCAGGGCCGGTCCCGCCAGATTGGCGCCGCGCACCAGCGCGCCCAGCCCGTCAAGCCGCCCCGTCAGAACCCGCTCGTCCGGTCGACTGCCGTTCTCGACCACCGCCACCGGCGTCGAATCCGCGCGCCCTGCGGCGATCAGCCTGTTCGCTGTCTCTTCCGCCCGGTCCACACCCATATAGATGGCCAGCGTATGATTGGGCGCCGCCAGCCGCGTCCAGTCGGCGTCCACGCCGCCGGGCTTGGCCTGAGCGGTCACAAAGGTCACCGCCTGGGCGTGGTCCCGGTGCGTCAGCGGAATGCCCGCCGACGCCGCGCACGCCAAGGCCGCCGTCACGCCCGGCACCACGAAGACCGGCACGCCCGCCGCCCGCATGGCCTCCAACTCCTCGCCGCCGCGCCCGAAGACGAAGGGGTCGCCCCCCTTCAGCCGCACGACCCGATGACCCGCACGGGCCTCTGCGATCATCAGGGCTTCGATCTGGTCCTGCGGCACGGAATGGTCGCCGCGCGACTTGCCGACATACAGGCGTTTGGCGTCGCGCCGCGCCCGCTCCAGAACGGCCTCCGGCACCAGTCGGTCGTGAATGATGACATCGGCGTCCTGCAGCACCCGCAGCGCCTTCAGCGTCAGAAGCTCCGGGTCGCCCGGCCCTGCGCCGACGATATGGACCACGCCCAGTTCCGGCGCCGCGACATTCAGCAGCCGCAGCATCTCGCGCCGCGCCTCCGCCGTGCGCCCCGCCGCCGCCAGATCGGCCGCTGGTCCCCGGAACGCCTTCTCCCAGAACCGCCGCCGCGCCATGAAGTCCGGCACGCTGGCCTTGACCGTGTCACGCAGTTCGCGCGCCAGCCGCGCCACATTGGCCAGACCGGCAGGCAGCACATTCTCGATGGCCGTGCGTACGTCCCGCGCCAGGATCGGCGCCGATCCGCCCGTCGCCACGCCCACGACCACCTCGTCGCGGTCGATCAGCGCCGGGGTCTGGAAATCGCTCAGGTGCGGCTGGTCCACCACATTGACCTGCGCGGCCGCCGTCCGCGCCAATCCGGCCAGCCGCTGAACCTGATCCAGATCACCCAGGGCGATGAACACCAGACGCGCGCCCGCCAGATCATCCAGATCCGGCGCCCGGAGCAATGGCGTCGGCGCGCCCAACGGCGTCTCGATGGCCTCAGGCGCGCCATCGGGCGCAAACCACAGCAACTGCGCCGGGGAGTTCAGAAACAGACGCAGCTTCGCCAGCGCCGGTTCCCCGCCGCCGATGATCACGATTTTCGCGGCCTCCAGCGGAATGGAGGCAAGAAAGACACGCATCGTCTGGCTTTCCGGGGCGGTCAGGGAGGAAAAGCGCCAGATTCAGGCGCAAACTCAGGCTTCGGACCTTCAACTTCATCGTCCAGAGCCGCAAACCAGATTGCCTTTGTCTCGCTGATAGGATTTCTATCGGCGATGGTTCGATCCCTGCTCCCGCTCAACGCCCTGCGCGCCTTCGAGGCCGCCGCGCGTCATCTGAACTTCTCACGCGCCGCCGATGAGCTGGCCGTGACGCCGGGCGCGGTCAGCCAACAGATTCGCCTGTTGGAAGACATTGTCGGCGGCCCCCTGTTCGTGCGCGAGGCGCGCGGCCTGCAGCTTACCGATCTGGGGCGGTCCTCCGTACCGCTGCTGCGCGAAGGGTTCGAACGTCTGATGGACGCCTCCGCCTTGCTGCGCGAACCGCCGCGCCGCAAACAGGTGTCGATCAGCGTGGCGCCCGGCTTCGCCTCCAAATGGCTGATGCCGCGCATGGACGACTTCCACACCGCCCATCCCGAGATCGAACTATGGATCTCCGCCGACATGGAGCCCGCCGACCTGACCGAGGGCAAGGTCGATCTGGCCATCCGCTATGGCCCCGGCGACTATCCCGGCCTGACCGTGGACCGGCTGATGACGGAGACGGTCCTGCCCGTCTGCGCCCCTTCACTGATGGATGGTGAACACCCGATCCGCAAACCCGCTGATCTGATCCGCCACACCCTGCTTCACGATATGTCCAATGACGGCGACCCCAGCCGCCCCGACTGGGCGATGTGGCTGAAGGCGCGAGGCGTCCGCCATCCCGATCCGCGTCGCGGCTCGCGCTTCAACCAGTCGGGCCTGCTGATCGAGGCCGCCATCGCCGGGCGCGGCGTGGCGCTGGCCAAGCGCACCCTGGCCCAGGCTGATCTGGCGTCCGGTCGCCTGATCGCGCCCTTCCCGGACGGATCAGAGGCCGTGGGTTTCGCCTATTACGTCGTTCAGCCCCGCGACCGCCCGCCCTCTCCCAGCACCACCGCCTTCGTCGGCTGGCTGAAGAAACAGGCCGTCGACCACGACAACACGATGGGGCAACTCTAGACCCCGATCAGTTGATGACGAATCTCTTCAAGATTGCATCAACGTCGTGAATCAGGCTCCAGATCACGCACCAGGAGACTGATCATGGCTGAAGGCAAGGCGCCGCGACTGGCGGTTCTGATCGATGCGGAAAACGCATCGTCGCGGATCGCCGACCTGTTGTTCACCGAGATTGCCACTTTGGGCGAAGCCTCCGCCCGCCGGGTCTATGGCGACTTCTCCAGCCCTCAGATCGCCGGATGGACCAAGGTACTGGCCCAGTTCGCCATTCAGCCCCAGCAGAATTTCGCCAACACCAAGGGCAAGAACTCCGGCGACATCGCCCTTGTCATCGACGCCATGGACCTGCTGCACTCGGGCCGTTTCGACGGTTTCTGCCTGGTGTCGTCCGACTCTGACTTCACCCGTCTGGCCGCCCGCATCCGCGAGGAAGGCGTCGATGTGTACGGCTTCGGTGAGAAGAAGACCCCGGAAAGCTTCCGTCAGGCCTGCACCCGCTTCATCTACACCGAGAACCTCAGCGTCCCGCCCGAAACGGATAATGACGTCGCCAAGTCCGCGCCCGCTGTTGAAGCCCCGCCCAAGCTAAAACCTTCAGAGGCCGGACGCCTCATCGCCTCACTGATCCCCGACATGGACGAGGACGGTGACGGCTGGGTTCAGGCCAGCGCCATCGGCAGCCGCCTGCGCAACGCCTACCCTGACTTCGACCAGCGGACCTACGGCTTCGCCAAACTATCCGATCTGATCCGCGCTACGGGCCGTTTCGATGTTCAGGCCGGTCCAGGCGTAATGCGAATTCGGCTGCAACCTGCCCGCCCGCAAACCCAACGCTCCAAAAAGTAAAAGGCCGGTCGCACGATGGCGACCGGCCCTCAACATCCGTCGAAACAGATCAGGTTCAGGCTTCGGCTTCAGCCTCAGGCGCTGCAGGCTCAACCGCTGCGGCGATGACCGGCGCGTCGTTCGCGACCGACTGCTCCACCGGTGCGCGCAGAGCGCCGGTCAGGCCGTTCAAATCCGCGCCAGACAGGCCGACTTCCGCCAGCAGTTGATCGACCAGCGGAGCCTGCGCACGGTAACGCAGGGCGCTGTTGACCACCTGATCCGACAGGTTGCCGCCGCCCGAGCCGTTGGCGCCGCCGACACCGCCGGCTGCCGCGCCGCCGTTCAGACCCTCGACCTGCACGATCTTGATCGAGTCGATATTCTCCAGCGGCTTGACGGATTCGGCGATGATCCGATCCAGGTTCTCCAGCAGCTTCAGCTTGATCTGCAGCGCCACCTGTTCGGGCGACAGCAGGTTGGCCGCCGTGTTCAGGGCGTTCTGACCTGCAGCCTCGACTTCATAGTGAACGCGAGAGGCCTCTGCCGCGACGCGTACGGCCTGGGCCTGGGCTTCCGCTTCAATCGTCGTCTTGTCGGCCTGACCACGCGCCTGTTCCCGCATGGCTTCGGCGTGGTCGGCGGCGGCGGTCTTTTCAGCCTCGGCGGCGACGCGGATGGCGATGGCTTCGCGCTCGGCCTCCTTGGACGCCTCGATCAGCTCGATGATCTTCTGACGATCTGCAGCCTCGCGGTCGCGCACGGTCTTGACCTGTTCCTCGGCCTGAACCGCCAGGGCCAGCGCCTTGTCGGCCTCGGCCTTGGCTTCCGACTGGGCGCGCGACTTTTCGGCGACCGCGATGTCACGGTCCTGTTCGGACAGTTCGATGGCCTTGGCCTTTTCAATGTCCTGCGTCTCAACGGCGCGAGCCTTGGAGATTTCGCGCTCGGCGACTTCCTGCTCCATGGCGATGCGTTGCTGGGCCACCAGACGCTCGGCTTCGATGCGGGCCTGATCAATCTGCTGTTGCGAGGTGATCTTGGCGCCCTCTGCCTCGCGCAGCTTTTCAGCCTCCTGACGCGCCACGTCGGCGGACTGTTCGGCGCGGCGGTTTGCGATCTCGCGTTCCTGCTCCAGCTGGGCGTATTCCTCGTCGCGCGCGATCTCCAGATTGCGGCGCTGGGCCTCCAGATTTTTGGTGCGGATCTGGACCTGGGTGTCCTGCTCGATGTCGTTGCGCAGCTTCTTGCGCAGTTCGATCTCCTGCGTCAGCCGGGTCAGACCCTCGGCGTCAAAGGCGTTCGACGGGTTGAAATGCTCCATCGCCGTCTGGTCCAGGCCAGTCAGAGACACGGTTTCCAGCTCCAGGCCGTTCTTCAGCAGGTCTTCCGACGACACCTGCTGCACCTTCTGGACGAAATGGGTGCGCTGCTCGTGCAGTTCGGTCATGGTCAGTTCCGCCGCGACCGAGCGCAGGGCGTCGACGAACTTGCCTTCGACCAGTTCCTTCAACTCAACCGGGTTCATCGTCCGCAGGCCCAGCGTCTGGGCGGCGGAGGCGATGGCGTCGGCGCTGGGCTGCACCCGCACATAGAACTCGGCCAGCACATCGACGCGCATCCGGTCCTTGGTGATCAGGGCCTGCTCGTTGGACCGCTGAACCGCAAGGCGCAGGGTGTTCATATTGACCGAGATGGTTTCGTGCAGCACCGGCAGGACCAGTGCGCCGCCGTTCATCACCACCTTCTCGCCCCCGAAACCGGTGCGCACGAAAGCGGTTTCCTTGGATGCGCGCTTGTACAGACGCGCGAAGATCAGCCCCAGGATCAGCAGGGCGACCAGCCCCACGCCTGCAATGATGGCGATCTCGATTAGCGAGTTCATTTAACAGCCCCTGTTGAGAAAAGTCGTTCAGACCGTTGCGTCGCGAAGCGAGGCGCTGGTGTTGTGAATGGCGAAATATTTTGCGCCCGCATACCGGACCAGCAGCACGCTGGTCCCCTGAGCGAACAGGTCGGCCAGATTGTCAGGCTCGACCATGACGTAGTGAACCTGTCCGTGCTGATCGCGAACCCGCGCCTGCGCCGCGTTCCCCTGGCTGGCGTCGCCGGTGACGATGACAGCAACCCGACCGACCAGACTGTCACGCGACACCGCCGTCGTCTCGTCGCGCGGCATGATCCGGGCGACGACACGGCCGAAGACCCGCGTGACCGGCATGGCTACGGCGAAAGCCGCTGGCGCCATCAGGAACCACGGCCCCGTTCGGCCCAGCACCGCCTCTACGACCTGCTGCCCGACCAGTCCCGTCAGCCCGAAGGCGAACAGGAAGACCACGATCAGCATCAGCAAGGGCAACCGCCCGACATTGATCCAGGACAGCAGGGACGGCGTCTCGACATTCAGGTCCCCGTCCGGCGCATCCAGCCCCTCGCCCAGCGCCAGACCGCCGCCCAGTCCCACAGCCTCGGCCGCGCCGATCAGCAGCATCAGGACCAGAGCCGCAACGAAAGGGACGTTGTCGTGCGCAAGCAGGAAGCTCCACATCGCCGCGGTTAGCCCTGATCGCCAGTGCGCGCCTTCACGGCGGCCAGACGTTCCTCGACCCGGTTGCGACGCGCCAAATTGTCCAGTTCCGCCAGCTTGGCGCCCTGTTCACGATCCACGCCGCCCAGTCCCGGCGCACCTTCGCGCGCCATCAGCCGATCGAAGGCGCCGGTCGCATTCTCGACCCGGCGCGTGACGCTGGGTCCGCCATCCGGGGTGGCTGCGGCGCCCGCTTCCTGGGCGCTGCGGGCGCGGGCCAGCAACATGGACTGGAACGCCTCTTCCATCTCACGGCGTTTGGCCTGCAGGGCCGCGACATAGCCCTCCAGTTCGACCTCGCGTTTGACGGCGTCGGCGACCGTCGCCTCCAGCACCGGAATCTGCGCCTCAACGTCCAACTGATGTTCAACAGCAGCGCGGGCCAGGTCCTCGCGCCCTTCGCGCAGGGCCAGTTCGGTCTGACCGGACAGTTCCTCATGGCGGCTGCTCTGCTCGGTCAACCGCTTGTTAGCCAGATGTTTGCTGGCGATGGTGCGCCCCAACTCGGCGCGGACATCGTCCACCGCCTTGTCGATTTCGCGCAGGGTCTGCTGGATGACTGCATCCGGCATCGCGCCTTCGATCGCGTCGATCAACGCGTGCGCGCTGCCAGAGACGATGCGGCCGACGCGTGCGCCCAGGGTGTCCGCCATGATCCTATCCTTCCGTTAGCGCGCGGCCTGAGCCGCTGAAACAATCCGCATCAAGTCCGACAGGCCCGCCAGCCTGCGCGTGATCACAGCGGGGTCATAGGCCGGCGCTGTCGGCGTCACCGCCCAGCGCAGCAGTTGCTCGGTCATCCGCGCGGCGCAGTCGACCAGACGCGCCTCGTGCCGCGACAGATCGCTGGTCGCCGCGCCCGGACGGGGCGTCGCCAGCGCCAGGGCCAGAAACTCTTCCGCTGTCGTCATCAGCCCGACCGCCACCTCTGAGTGACAATCCAGATCCTGCTCGATGACCCGGACAGACCGCACCGCCGCCGCCAGATGTTCGTGGCTGATCGCCAGTGCGACAGGGAATGAATCAACCGGTTCGGCGCGATGCCGGGCCTGACGGATCAGGCCGCGTATCTTGTCGCTGGCCGTGACGGCGCCTTCGATCTCCAGCTCTGCCAGAAAGCTAGTGTCGTCTTCCGACAATCGAACGCTGAGGGGCGTAGTGAGAGAAGCCATGACACAGACGTAGCACAACGTAATACGTTCGTAAACACAGAACGTCGATCTGTATTCACCGTGCGACGCACGACCGCAACCGTCAATCTATCTTAAGGACGAAGCGTCCTCACCTGACCCGCCGGATCGCCGCCAGAGCCAGAGTGGCGCAGGCGAAGCAGGCGACTGCGGCGAAGAACAAGCTGCGGAAGCCGAAACCGAAACCTTCCAGCAGAACCAGGGCCGCCAGAGGCGCCGTCGCCTGCGGCAGGGTGACAGCCAGATTGATCAGGCCCAGATCCTTGCCCCGGTCCTCGGCGGACGGCAGCACATCAGTCATCAGCGCCATCTCGATGGAGCCGAACGCCCCCTGCCCCATGCCGTAGAAAACGAAGGCGACCACGACCAGCATCCAGTCTGGCGTCACGCCCAGCAGCAGCGCCGCCCCCGACAGCAACACCCCGCCGCCGATGCCCAGCAGCTTGCGCCGCCTGATGCGCGATCCGGCCAGGGCCACCAGGAAGCTGACGCCCAGCACCCCGATCAACGACACCGTCATCACCAGCGAATGCCCCGCCTCCGCCGTCTGGCCGGGATAGAGGTCTGCGTAACCAATGGCGTCGGCGATGTAATAGAGCAGGTAGAACGCCACCAACGAATAGCCCGTCGCGATCAGAAACCGCACCGCCCAGGCCAGACTGAAATCACGATTGGCGAAGGGCTTGAACAGGCTGCGGGGCGACAGACCTGAAGACAGCGCCCGCACCTCGCCCGGCGGCGGGGCGTCTTCGCGTGACAGCAGGGCGAACGGGATGGTGGCCAACAGCACGATGCCGCCAAGCGTGGCGAACCGCGCCGTCTCGCTCTGCGGGCCCCAGGCCATGATGACCGAGCCCATGGTCACCGCCAGCGGATAGGCCATGCCCAGGACCCCCGACATGACGCCCCTGCGATTATCCGGCACCCGATCCGCGAACAGGGCGATCAGCGGCGCCAGCAGGACATTGAACGCCAGTTGGAAACAGACCAGCCCCACCACCATCATGAAGGGCGTCCTGGACCACAGCAGCACCGCATAGCTGGCCACCGTCAGCACAGCCCCGACGATGATCCATGGCCTGCGCCGTCCGTGACGCGAGCGTGTCCGATCGCTGATCGCCCCGCCCAATATGTTGCCGAACCCGGCCGCGACGCAGCCGTAGAAGATGGCCTGACTGAAGATGGCGGCCTTGGCGGCGGGGTCGATGGCCGCCGCATGGACCGGCGCCAGAATCTGCAGCAGGGGCGCAACTCCCAGGAAGGCGCCGATATAGGCGATGGCATAGCTGATCAGGAACGCGGGCCCGACCGGGCGGCGCTCTGACATCGACGGGTTCGCCGCATTCGCGGTCGTAGATCCCTGGTGTTCCCTCACCCGCCGATGATGGCACGTCTCACGCAAAAAAGAAGCGGCGCCGGGAGAGGAATCCCGACGCCGCTCGCACGGCATAAAATCCGCGTCAGAGGGGGGCTTGTTGCGGCCGGTCTAAAAGCGTCCCGCCGCGCATCTCATCAGACCTTGGCCAGCGCATATTTCGGCGACAGCAGGTGAACGGCCAGAAGCGCCAGCAGATAGGCCGAGGCCGCCACGATGAAGATGGGCGTATAGGTGCCGATCTGATCCAGGATGTAGCCCGCGTACTTGGCCATCGCCATGCCGCCGATGGCGCCCAGCATCCCGCCGATTCCCACGACCGAACCCACAGCAGAACGCGGGAAGACGTCGCCGGGGAAGGCGTACAGATTGGCCGAGAAGCCCTGGTGCGCCGCCGTGGCCAGGCCGATGATCCCGACCGCCACCCACAGGTTCGAAGCCAGGGCCGCAAACGCCACAGGAACGGCGCACAGGGCGCAGATCAACATGGTCAGCTTGCGCGCATTATTGATGCTCATGCCGCGATGCATGAAGCGTGAGGACAGCCAGCCGCCGCCGACAGACCCCACGTCCGACAGCAGATAGATGGCCACGATCGGCGGACCGAAGGTCTTCAGATCCAGTCCATAGGTCTTGCCCAGAAAGTCCGGCAGCCAGAACAGGAACATCCACCAGATCGGGTCGATCAGAAACTTGCCCAAGGCATAGGCCCAGGTCTCGCGCACAGTCAGCAGCTTGGTCCATTTGACCTTCTCGACCGTGTCCGCCGGGTCCTGTTCGATATAGGCCAGTTCGGTGGCGGACAGCTTCTTCTGTTCCCGCGGACGACGGTACATGAGCAGCCAGATCGGCAGCCAGATCAGGCCCAGCAGGCCAGTGATGACGAACGCCATCTGCCAGCCGAAGGCCAGAACCAACCCGGGCACGATCAGAGGCGTGACGATGGCGCCGATATTGGTGCCCGCATTGAACAGGCCGGTGGCCAGGGCGCGTTCCTTCTTGGGGAACCACTCGGCGACCGCCTTGATGCTGCCGGGAAAGCCGCCCGCCTCACCCGCGCCCAGAACCACGCGCGCCATGATGAAGTGCGACAGGTCCCGCGCACCGCCATGCAGGATATGGCCGATCTGCCAGATGCCGAACGCGACGCCCAGGCCCCAGCGGGCGCCGATCTTGTCCATGATCCGGCCCCACAACAGGTAGGCCACGGCGTAGGACGCCTGGAACCAGAAGACGATGTCCGCATAGTCCGTTTCGGACCAGCCGAACTCGGCGGACAGGGTCGGCTTCAGGAAGCCGATCATCTGCCGGTCGACATAGTTGATGACCATGGCCGCAAACAGCAGCCACATGATCACCCACCGGTACTTGCCCGGTGACGGCGCCTTGATCTTGATCGGCGCCGCCGCGCTCGAAGCGTCAGTCATGGTACTCTACCCGTTCCTGTATTTCCTCGGCGCGCCCCGTCTCTTCTGCCGTCTGCGCGGCGGGCGGGTTCGCGTCTGATGATGTCTTTAGCTCTGCTCCGCCCTCACGACTGAGCAGTGGATTTCAGCGATGCCCTTGAAGACGCAGACCGCCTCGTCGCCGGCATGGACGCGGTGAACCCCGGTCACGGCGCCGGTCGAGACCAGTGTCCCGGCCTTCAGCGGACGCCCCCAGCGCGCGCAGTGCTCCAGCAGGAACCGCACGGATTCCAACGCCCCGCCCGCCAGCGACCGGGCGCCGCCTGTACCGACGCTGGCGCCATTGACCACGGTCTCGACCTCGATCTGATCCATCCGCTCGCGCCAGTTCTCCAGTTCGGGTCCGACGATCAGGCCGCCATTGTTGCCGAAGTCGGAGGCCACGACCGCCGAGCCCAGATCATTGATCGCGGCCAGCGGACTGCCCGCCAGTTCGACGCCGATGAAGACCTTGTCGACGGCCTCGGCGGCCTCTTCGATGGTCCAGTCGATCTTGGCCGGATCGGCGTCCGCGCCGATCCGGGCGATGAACTCTGATTCGACCGCAGCGAACCCGCCTTCGATCTCGGGCAGGGGAACGACCGTGTCGCCGGCCGTGGGCCAGACGTTGCGGGCGAAAATGGCCCCGGCCACCCGGTGCGCACCCAGCTTGTCCTGCTGCGCGGGCGGCACGCCGCCGACCTTCCAGCCGACGACCTCGTCGGGAAACAGGCCGATGGCGATGTCTTGAATCACGTAGGATTGCGCCAAGGTTTCTGGAATTTGTCCAGGATATTCAGGCGTATGACGCACCTCCAGACGCGCGGAGACAAACTGCTGCGCAATCGCCGCGGCCTCGGCGGGAACGTCGGAATCTTTGGCGGCCGTCACGCTCATAGGACGCGGCTCGCGAGAGGGGAAATCAGGATCAAGGGGGAACGCCTCGTGAATGGACGCCGATATGAACGGCGAAGGAAACCGGTGTCAATGCCGTTTCAAACCTTCTGTTGGCGTCGTCCGCCCGTCCCGGCTATTCCTCTTGTTCGACAAAATGGGAGGAGCCGCCTTGGCTCATGACGATCCGCGCCCTGTTAAGCCGGGCAAACGGGCTACGATCAACGACGTCGCGCGGATTGCGGAAGTCTCCAAGAAGACCGTCTCGCGCGTCATCAACCAGTCGCCCTTCGTGCGTGAGGACACGCGCGAACGCGTCAACGCCGTCATCAAGGAACTGGGCTTTATCCCCGATCCGCAGGCGCGAGGACTGGCTTTCCGCCGGTCCTTCCTGGTCGGCATGATCTACGACAACCCCAGCCCGACCTATGTCGTGAACATGCAGCAGGGGGTTCTGGATGCACTGAAAGGTTCGGGCCTCGAACTGGTCGTGCACCCGTGCCAGCGCACCTCGCCGACCCTGTTGGAGGACATCCGGGGCTTCGTCGAGCGCCAGCGCCTGTTCGGCGTCATCATGCCGCCGTCCATGTCCGAAGACGAAAACGTCATCGCCCTGCTCAAGGAACTGGACACCCCTTACGTCCGCATCGCTTCGGTGGCGCTGGACGAACCCCAGGCCATGGTCGTCACCAATGACTGGATCGGCGCCGCAGAGGCCGCCTATCACCTGGCTGATCTGGGCCACCGCAGGATCGCCCTGGTGCGCGGCCTGGACCTGTTCCGGTCATCCCAGACACGCGGCAAGGGGTTCAGCGACGCCCTGGCCGAACGCGGCATCCCCCTGCCCCCGGAATACGACATATACGGCGCCTACACTTTTGAATCAGGCATCGAGGCGGGTCACCAACTGCTGTCCCTGCCCGAACCGCCGACCGCCATCTTCACCCTGAACGACGACATGGCCATCGGCGTGATGCAGGCGGCGCGTGATCGCGGGCTGGAGCTGCCGCGAGACCTGTCCATCGTCGGTTTTGACGACCTGCCCATGGCGGCGCGGGTCTGGCCCAACCTGACCTCAGTTCGCCTGCCGATCCGCGACATGGGCCGGATGGCGGCCGAGAAGCTGCTGGCCCCGATGCGCGGCATTGATCCGGCCCAGTTGAAGCAGCCGACGATCCGTCCCGCCCTGATCGTGCGCAAGTCCGCCCTGCCCGCAGCCTGATCATCGACTTCGGCCAAAGAAGTCTCGACGGCGCTTGTCACCGACTCTGACACCGGTTACCTAGTCGCTCATCAGGAGGTCGAAAACGGTCGCCTCAAGACAAGACGCACAGCGCAAGCCAGGGAAACGGCATGTACGACAAGGTTTATCAGGCCACCCATCCGGACATGATGGACGGCGCCTCCAACCAGCAGCTGCGCGACCGCTATCTGGTCGACGGCCTGTTCGTTCCGGGCGCGGTCAGCCTGAACTACACGCACAATGAGCGCATGGTCATCGGCGGCGCAGCGCCCGTCGACGGCGCCCTGGCCCTGCCCAGCCATTCCGAGCCGCCGTCCCTGGCTGGAAAGCCCTTCCTGCACGCCCGCGAACTGGGCGTCGTCAACATCGGCGGCGCAGGCGCAGTCACCGTGGACGGCCAAACCATCGACCTGGACTTCCAGGACGGCCTCTATGTGCCGATGGGCTCGACCGAGGTCAGCTTCACGTCCAAGAACCCGGCTGAACCGGCCCGTTTCTACCTGATCTCGACCCCGGCTCACGCCCGCTATGAACTGACCAAGATCTCGATCAGCGAAGCCGTGCCGCTGGAGATGGGTTCGCTGGAGACCTCCAACGAGCGCACCATCTATCAATACATCGTCCCGGCCAAGGTGAAGTCCTGCCAGCTGCTGTTGGGCGTGACGGTGCTGAAGCCCGGCTCGGTCTGGAACACCATGCCGCCGCACCTGCATGACCGCCGCTCCGAGGTCTATCTGTACTTCGGACTGGGTGAGAACGACCGCGTCTTCCACTTCATGGGCGAGCCGGACAAGGCGCGCCACATCGTCATGGCCGACGGCGAAGCCGTCATCAGCCCCCCGTGGTCGATCCACATGGGCTCGGGCACGTCCAACTACACCTTCATCTGGGGCATGGGCGGCGAGAACCTCGACTACACCGACATGTGCAAGCTCGACATCTGTCAGCTCAAGTAACTGAAGAAACGGGGAGAAAACATCATGAGCAATCCGTTTGACCTGACCGGCAAGGTCGCACTGGTCACTGGCGGCAATGTGGGCCTGGGCCAGGGCATCGCCCTGGCTCTGGCCGAGGCGGGCGCCGGCATCGTCTCGGTCGCCCTGTCGGATTCCGACGACACGGTCGCCCAGGTTCAGGCCATGGGTCGCCGCGCCGCCGCCATCAGCGCCGACCTGACCTCGATCGAGCCGGTCGAGCGCGTGGTTCAGGAAGCCCTGGCCGCCATGGGCCGGATCGACATCCTGGTGAACAACGCCGGTCTGATCCGCCGCGCCGACGCGGTCGACTTCTCCGAAGCCGACTGGGATCTGGTGATGAACATCAACCTGAAGACGGTCTTCTTCATGAGCCAGGCGGTCGCCCGCCATTTCATCAAACAGGGCGACGGCGGCAAGATCATCAACATCGCCTCCATGCTGTCCTTCCAGGGCGGCATCCGCGTGCCGTCCTATACGGCGTCCAAGTCGGGCGTCGCCGGCCTGACCAAGCTGATGGCCAACGAATGGGCGCCGCACGGCATCACCGCCAACGCCATCGCCCCCGGCTATTTCGCCACTGCCAACACCCAGGCCCTGCGCGAGGACCCGGTGCGTTCGGCCGAGATCCTGGGCCGCATCCCCGCCGGTCGCTGGGGCGAGCCTTCGGATCTGGGCGGCGCCGCCGTCTTCCTGGCCAGCCGGGCGTCCGACTATGTCCAGGGCGCCATCCTGCCGGTCGACGGCGGCTGGCAGGCGCGTTGATACCAGACTAGCGTTCCGACATGACCAAAACCGCCTCGGGTTCCTCGGCTGCCGCCGATACGATTCTCTGCTTCGGCGAGATGCTGCTGCGGCTTTCGCCGAACCAGAACGAACTGCTGCTGCAGTCCCCTGCCCTGACCGTGCGTCCGGGCGGGGCCGAGGCGAATGTCGCCGTGTCCCTGGCCCGCTTCGGCGCGCCGACCCGCATGGCGACGGTCCTGCCCGATAACGCCCTGGGCCACGCCGCCCGCGACGAGGTGCGCAAACACGGCGTCGACACCAGCCCCATCGTCTTCACGCCCGGACGGATGGGCCTGTATTTTCTGACGCCCGGTGCCGTGCGCCGCCCGTCAGAAGTTCTCTATGACCGCGCAGGGTCAGCCTTCGTCGAGCATGTGAACACCGCCTTCGACTGGGACCGGCTGCTGGACGGCGTTGAATGGCTGCACGCCTCGGGCGTCACGCCCGCGACCGGGCCCAACGGCTCAGCCGCCGCCGTCGCCATCATCGAGGCCGCTGTCCGCAAGGGCGTCAAGGTCAGCTATGACGGCAATTTCCGCGGCAAGCTGTGGGAGCAGTGGGACGGCGATCCCCCCGCGACCCTGGGCCGGATGCTGGCGGGCGCTACTGTCGCCTTCGCCGACGACCGTGACTTCGCCCTGGTGCTGAAGACGAAGTTCGACAGCCCCGACCCGGCCGAGCGCCGCCGTCAAGCCGCCGCCGCCGCCTTTGACGCCTTCCCCCGCCTTGAGCGCATCGCCTGCACCCTGCGGGTTCAGGACAGCGTCGCAGACCAGGCCCTGTCCGCCGTCATGCTGACGCGCGGAACCGACGGCGTGATCGAAACCCAGACCGACGCCATCCACCTGACCGGCGTCATCGACCGCGTCGGCGGCGGCGACGCCTTCGCCTCGGGGGTTCTGTTTGGCCTATGGAGCGGCTGGCTTGATCATCAGGCGCTGGAATTCGGCTTGGCCGCCGCCGGCCTGAAACACTCGGTCCCCGGCGACTTCAACCTGTTCTCCGCCGCCGATGTTCAGGCCGCGATGGGCGGCGGCGGGTTCGATATCCGCCGCTAGGCGTCAGGCCCTAGCCGCCCGCGTCGCATCAACGCCCAGTGCGGTCAGCGACGCTGCGGCGATATGTTCGGCGTTCAGACCGGCCTTGGCGTACATGGCCACAGGCGAATCCTGATCCTGGAAGATGTCGGGCAGGTTCAATGTCCGCACCTTCAGGCCGCGATCCAGCGCGCCCTTCTCGGCCAGAAGCTGCAGCACGAAGGCGCCGAAGCCGCCCATGGCGCCCTCTTCCACCGTGATCAGGCACTCGTGTTCGCGCGCCAGACGCAGGATCAGATCGGCGTCCAGCGGCTTGGCGAAGCGGGCGTCGGCGACGGTGGCCGACACGCCCTTGGCCGCCAGGATGTCCGCAGCCTTCAGGGATTCCTGCAGCCGCGTGCCCAGCGACAGGATGGCGACCGAGGCGCCTTCGCGCACGATCCGGCCCTTGCCGATCTCCAGCGGGGCGGCCAGTTCGGGAATCTCCACGCCCACGCCGTCGCCGCGCGGATAGCGGAAGGCGCTGGGCCGGTCGTCGATGGCCAGGGACGTCGAAATCATCGCCGCCAGTTCGGCCTCGTCCGCCGCGGCCATCAGCACCATGCCGGGCAAGGCGCCCATGAAGCCGATGTCGAACGATCCCGCATGGGTCGAACCATCCGCGCCGACCAGACCGGCCCGGTCCATGGCGAACCGCACCGGCAGGGACTGGATGGCCACGTCGTGGACCACCTGGTCATAACCGCGCTGCAGGAAGGTGGAGTAGATGGCGCAGACCGGCTTCATCCCGTCCGCCGCCAGACCGGCCGCAAAGGTCACCGCGTGTTGTTCGGCGATGCCGACGTCATAGGTCCGCTCGGGGAAGGCCTGACCGAATAGGTCCAGCCCGGTGCCGCTTGGCATGGCCGCCGTGATCGCCACCACCGACGGGTCGATCCGGGCGTGTTTGATGAGTTCCGTGCCGAACACCTTGGTGTAGCTGGGCGTGTTCGAGATCGGCTTGGCCTGTTTGCCCGACACCACGTCGAACTTGACCACCGCATGCAGCTTGTCGGCGCTGGATTCAGCGGGCGCATAGCCCTTGCCCTTCTGGGTCACCACGTGGACCAGAACGGGCCGGTCCTCGATGGCCGCCGCCTTCTTCAGGATCGGCACCAGATTATCCATGTCGTGCCCGTCGATCGGGCCGACGTAATAGAAGCCCAACTCCTCGAAGAAGGTGCCGCCGGTCACCATGCCGCGCGCATATTCCTCGGCCTTCTTGGCCGCCTTGCGGAAGGGGCGCGGCAGGTGCTGCGCCACCGATTTGCCCAGCCGCCGCACGTTCTGATAGGCGCCGCCCGACACCAGACCCGCCAGATAGGCGCTCATCCCGCCGACGGGGGGCGCGATCGACATGTCGTTGTCGTTCAGAATGACCATCAGCTGGCCGCTTGTGGCCTCGGCCGCGTTGTTCATCGCCTCATAGGCCATGCCCGCCGACATGGAGCCGTCACCGATCACGGCCACAACCCGGTTCTTCTCGCCCTTCTGATCGCGCGCGGCGGCGAAGCCCAGGGCGGCGCTGATCGAGGTCGAGGCATGGGCCGCGCCGAACGGATCGTATTCGCTCTCGCTGCGCTTGGTGAAGCCGGACAGGCCCCCGCCCTGGCGCAGGGTGCGGATGCGGTCACGCCGTCCGGTCAGGATCTTGTGTGGATAGCACTGATGGCCGACATCCCAGATCAGGATGTCCTTGGGCGTCTCGAACACATGGTGCAGCGCCGTGGTCAGCTCGACCACGCCCAGACCCGCGCCCAGGTGCCCGCCCGTCACCGACACGGCGTCGATCGTCTCGATCCGCACCTCGTTCGCCAGCTGCTTAAGCTGGGCGATGTCGAAGCTCCGCATGTCAGCAGGAATCTTGACGGTGTCGAGCAGGGGGGTGTCAGGCATCAGCGGAACCTTGAAGGTCTTCTTGTCGTAACCCGCGTCCACGGGTCAGGTTTCCTATCAGGACCGACGCTTTAATACAAAGTCCACGCTCGCCTTGAGGGTTTCGGCGTCCTGGCCGAATGGCTCCAGATGCGACCGCGCCTGATCGGCCAGATGCGCGACCCGTTGTCGCGCCGCCTCGACGCCCAGCAGGGTGACGAAGTTGGTCTTGCCCAGGGCCGCGTCCTTGCCGCCCGCCGCCTTGCCCATTTCCTCAGCCGAGCCTTCGACATCCAGCAGGTCGTCGACGATCTGATAGGCCAGCCCCACATCGTGCGAGAAGCTGATCAGGGCGTGCTGATGCTGGGCCGAGGCGTCGGCGATGATCAGAGGAATCTCGAAGGCATAGGCGAACAGGGCGCCGGTCTTCAGGCGCTGCATACGCGCCACCCCGCCCAGATCGTCACGCACGCCCAGCAGATCGATCATCTGACCGCCCGCCATGCCGCGCGCACCCGAAGCCAGCGACAGCCGCGCCGCCAGTTCACAGCGGATGGCTGCATCCTCGTGGGTGTCTTCGTGCAGGATGATGTCGAAGGCCGCCGTCTGCAGCGCATCCCCCGCCAGCACCGCCGTCGCCTCGTCGTAGGCGCGGTGGACGGTCGGCCTGCCTCGGCGGATATCGTCGTCATCCATGCACGGCAGGTCGTCGTGGACCAGACTATAGGCATGCACGCATTCCAGCGCGCAGGCGGCGCGCAGCACCGAGCGTTCGTCGATGTCGAACAGGCGCGCAGCCTCCAGCGCAAAGAACGGACGCAACCGCTTGCCCGGCCCCAGCGCGGCATAGCGCATGGCCTCGGTCAGACGCGATTCCGGCCCCTCGGCGCGCGGCAGCAGTTCGTCCAGCGCCACGGTCACCAGATCGGCGACCTCTGCGACCCGGTCGATCACGGCCTGCTCGGGCGAGTTTGCAGCGATCACATAAGTCAAAACAGCCGCCCGCCCAGAGGAAGTTCACGATCCACCCCGACCAGCACGACCTCGCCGTCTGCATCAGGAAAGCCCAGGGTCAGGACTTCGGATTTCACCGGCCCGATCTGGCGCGGCGGGAAGTTGACGACAGCGGCGACCTTGCGGCCTTCCAGCTGTTCGATGGTGTAGTGACGGGTGATCTGGGCCGAGGATTTCCTGATCCCGATCTCGGGGCCGAAATCGATCTGCAGCTTGAACGCTGGCTTGCACGCCTCGGGGAAGGGTTCAGCTTTCACGATCTGGCCCACGCGGATGTCGACCTTCAGAAAGTCGTCAAAGCCGATGATTTCGGCGAGGCCGCTCATTCGAACGACGCCGGCTCGGCGCCCTTGGCCTGACCATCAGGGCCGACCACGATCTTTTCGACACGTAGTTGCGCCGCCTTCAGGCGCGCCTCGCAGTGCGCCTTCAGCTTTGCGCCTTCCTCATAGAGGGCGATCGACTCTTCCAGCGGCGCCTGGCCTGATTCCAGGCGCGAGACGATGGTTTCCAGACGCTGCAGGGCGTCTTCGAAGCTGAGATCGGCGGGGATGGCGGCGGCGGTGTCGGTCATGGCGGCGGACCCTAAAGGGGGTCGTCGGCCGCATCAATCTCAGATGCGCTATCGCTTTTCGTATCGACGCTGCGACCAGTATTTGAAGCCCTGGTTCTGAACCAGCTTCCAGCCGTCCGCCTTCAACCGCGCGCCGACCATGTGGTTGAAATAGCCGTGGGCGAAAACCAGCACGTCTTCGCCGCTTTCGGCGCGTGCGATCAGCTTCTGCGCCGCCTGTTCGGCCCGCGCCTCGGCCTCGACGCGGGTTTCCTGGCCGCCATGATTGTTGAAGGCATGCCACCAGAAGCGCGACACCACGCCCCACCAGCGCGGCGACAGCTTGAACCAGTTCGGGAACGGCGGCGGCGGCAGAGGCGCCTCGATGAACATGACGTCCGTCACCACCTCGCGCCCTGCGGCGACCGCGGCGGCCGTCTCCTGCGCGCGCAGACGGGTCGAGGCGTAGATGACCCCCGCCCCCTGCGCCGTCGCCATCAGGGCGTCAGGCGGGGTCTGACCGGCCAGCAGCCCGCCGATCTCGTACCGGGCCCACCAGTCGCCATACTCGCGCGCCGTGATCATGCATTTGCGCGACAGGGCCGGTTCCCCGTGACGGGTCAGGATGATGGCGCCCGGCCGCACGGCCGCCTGCACGCCGGGCGACGCGGTCGTCTTCGGGTGCGACACGGACGGTTCGGTCGAATCGAGGGACAGGGCGGGAACAGACATGACGAGCGGACGAACCTTTATTCTCAAGGCTTTAGGCGTCCTCAGTCCTCCCCCAGCGTGGCAATATGCGCGGCCGCAATACGACCTTATCCGCTAAGGTGGTAACCGCCCTCGCGCCCCGACACAACCTCGCCTTAACACCGGCATTGCACAGCCGTGTGAACAGATCAGCCCTTGCCGTCGTAGGCCGTCGCCCCTTCGAGCCTCAGATGCGCCTCGCCCCAGGTTTTCAGGGCGGCGATGACGGGCGCCAGCTGCATCCCAGCATGGGTCAGACGGTACTCCACCTTGGGCGGCACCTCGGCATAGACGGTGCGCAGCACCAGCCCCGCCGCCTCCAGCTCCCGCAACTGTTTGGTCAGCATCCGCTGGGTGATGCCCGGCGTGAACCGTTTCAGCGCATTGAACCGCAAGGTGCCGTCCAGCAGGTGAAAGATGATGATCCCCTTCCACTTGCCGCCGATCAGATCCAGCGCGGCGTCCACGACGCACTCCTCCTGCGTCACGGTACGCAGGGGAATACCTTTGGCTTGGGCGTTCACAGTATACATTTGGATACTACATACCAAAAATGAGCGTTCTTGCAGTGATGATACTATAGGCCGATCTGTGTCGCGACGAGACAGCCACAGGAGATCGTCATGAAAGCCATCGGCACGACGCGGCCACGCCCCATCACAGATTCCTCCGCCTTGATCGCCTTTGACGCCCCCGAACCGACCCTGCGGCCCCGCGACCTGTTGGTTCAGGTCAAGGCCGTCGGCCTGAACCCCGCAGACGCCAAGGTGCGCGCCAGCCGCCAACCCGAGGATGGCAAGCCCAGCATCCTCGGCTATGACGCTGCGGGCGTAGTCGTCGGCGTCGGTTCCGAGGTCAGCCTGTTCAAGGTCGGCGACGAGGTTTTCTACGCCGGTCAGATCGACCGCCCCGGCTCCAACGCCGAGCGTCAGGCGGTGGATGAACGGATCGTCGGCCTCAAACCCAAATCCCTGACCTTTGCAGAGGCCGCCGCCCTGCCCCTGACGGCGATCACGGCGTGGGAGTTGCTGTTCGACCGCATGAAGGCCGGACGCGACGAGGATGAAACCCTGCTGGTCGTCGGCGGCGCAGGCGGCGTCGGCTCGGCCCTGATCCAGATCGCGCGCGCCACCACGAATCTGCGCGTCGTCGCCACCGCCTCTCGCCCCGAAACCCGACAATGGAGCCTCGATCTGGGCGCTCACGCCGTCATCGACCACTCTGGCCCTATCGACGAAGCCCTGGCCGCCGCCGGCGAACGCGCGCCCAAATACATCGCCTCCTTGACCCAGACGCCCAAGCATTTTTCGGCTCTGGCCCGCGCGATTGCGGTTCAGGGCGTCATCGGCGCCATTGATGACGCAACCGGCGTTGCCGTCACCGAGTTGCAATACAAGGCGGCCGGCTTTGTCTGGGAGGTCATGTTCGTCCGCCCGGTGCACCAGACCCCCGATATGATCGCCCAGCACAATCTTCTGACCGAAGTGTCGCGCCTGGTCGATGCGGGCGCCATCCGCACCACCCTGACCAGGAACCTCGGCCCGCTTACACCTCAGTCGCTGCAGGAAGGTCATCGCCTGATGGAAAGCGGCGCAACCATCGGCAAGGTCGCCTTGGACGGCATCTGACGCTAAGGGGCGGGTCATGACCGAGCCTGTGATCCGCCCCGCCCGCCTCGATGACGCCGCCGCCCTTGGGGCGCTGGGCCGCCAGACCTTCATCGACACCTTCGTCACCGGCTTCGGCATCCCCTACCCGAAGGCGGATCTAGAGGCGTTTCTGGACACCAACTTCGATCTGGCGCCGATGCAGAAGAAACTGGTCGAGCCGGGCTGCGCCTGGTGGGTCGCGGATCGGGATGGCGAACTGCTGGCCTTCGTCAACGCCGGCCCCAACGGCCTGCCTCATCCCGACGCGCACCCCACTCACATGGAACTGCGCCGCCTCTATGTCGCCAAGACCGCCCAAGGCCTGGGTCTAGGCACTAAGCTGCTGACGCTTGCGCTGGAATGGATGCAGGCCAACACCGACGGCCCGCTGTGGATCGGCGTCTGGAGCGGCAACCTGAAGGCCCGGAAGCTCTACGGCGCCTACGGCTTCGAGAAGGCCGGGGAATACCGCTACCCCGTCGGCGACTGGTTCGATGACGAGGTGATCTTGCGACGCGGATAGACGTTCGACGAACCGCGTGCTTCTCTTTCAAAAACAGGAGGAGTTCAGGGTGTTCCACCGCGTCGCTGCAATCGCTCTTACGCTGGCCGCCTGTTCTGTAACGGCCCATTCTCAGGACGTAACGCCCGCCGAGAAACCGCCCACGGTTGAAGAAATCGCTGCGGCCCGGTCCTACGCCGACCAGTTGATTGTGACGGCCCACGCGGCGCTTCACTTCGAGAACATCACCACCGACGCAAGCCCAACGGTCCGCCACAAGGCCAGCGGCATGACGTGCGCCTTCTCGAACCCCGAGTATGACAAGATCACCATCTATCCCGCTCAGGGCTTGATAAGAGAAGGCGATGATGTGGGTTGCAACACCCGCCTGCTGGAAGTCGACTTCAGCAACTACGCCACACGCTACGCGTATCAGTTCAGCGAAGAGGCTATAATTCAGGACGCCATGCGCGCGATCGTGCAGCGATGGCCGGGCGCAAAACCCCATACCGAGGGGCTGATGACGGCCTCCGTCAACGAGGCGACGCCTCAAAAGATCGCTGCCTATGACATCGAGGTTGGCGACCGTCCCATGCTCACGCTCGTTCTGGTGACGCACCAGGGCGAATGGAGCTTCAAGGGACGTGTGACGGGCCCCTCGCAAGGGGATACGCCGACAAACCTGTTGGGCGCGCTCATGTTCTCGCGCAGCCTGCCTGCGGAGAAAACCACTCCCTAAAGCCTGCACTTTGCGGCATTAAGAGCCCATGCTCCTGCCCTTCTTCTCTGCCCTGCGTGACGCCAAGGTTCCGGTGTCGATGAAGGAATGGCTCCATCTGATGGAGGCCATGGACCGCGATGTCGCCGGGCGCGAGGTCGAGGCGTTTTACCACCTGTCGCGCGCCGTTCTGGTCAAGGATGAGAAACACTACGACCGCTTCGATCAGGTGTTCGGCACGGTGTTCAAGGGCGTCGAGACAGTCGGCGCGGGCGAGGATCTGACCACCGACATTCCCGAGGACTGGCTGCGGCTGCTGAACGAAAAATACCTGTCCGATGAGGAAAAGGCCCAGATCGAGGCTCTGGGTGGGTTCGACAAGCTGATGGAGACCCTCAAGGAGCGGCTGGAAGAGCAGAAGGAACGCCATTCAGGCGGCTCAAAATGGATCGGCACGGGCGGCACCAGCCCCTTCGGCCACGGCGGCTATAACCCCGAGGGCGTGCGCATCGGCGGGCCGGGTCGGCATGGCCGCGCGGTCAAGGTCTGGGAGAAGCGCGAGTTCAAGAACCTGGATGACACGGTCGAACTGGGCACCCGCAACATCAAGGTGGCCCTGCGCCGTCTGCGCCGTTTCGCCCGGCAGGGAGCGGCTGACGAACTGGATATCGACGGCACCATCGACGGCACGGCGCGCCAGGGCTGGCTGGACATCCAGATGCGGCCCGAGCGGCGCAATACGATCAAGGTGCTGCTGTTCCTGGACATCGGCGGCTCGATGGACGGCCACATCAAGATGGTCGAGGAGCTGTTTTCTGCGGCCAAGACCGAATTCAAGAACCTGGAGTTCTTCTACTTCCACAACTGCCTGTACGAAGGTGTCTGGAAGGACAACCGCCGTCGCCACACCGAGCGCATCCCGACGTGGGAGGTGTTGAACAAATACCCCGGCGACTGGCGCGCCATCTTCGTCGGCGACGCCACCATGTCCCCTTATGAAGTCACCATGCCCGGCGGTTCGGTCGAGCACTGGAACGAGGAGGCCGGCGCCGTCTGGATGAAGCGCGCCCGCCAGCAGTGGGACAAATCCGTCTGGCTGAACCCCGTCGCCGAACGCTACTGGAGCTACACCGCGTCAGTGGGCCTTCTGAACGAGATCATGGATCACCGCATGTATCCGCTGACGCTGGAAGGCCTCGACAAGGCCATGCGCGCTCTGACAAGGTGACGCCCGGAGCCGGGGGGCTTGCTGTCACCAGAGGGGATTGCCCGATGATCGCCGCCGCTATCGCCACGCTGTTTCTGATGCAGCAACCCGCCCCGACCATCGTTTGGGAAACGCCAGCGCCGGAAGTCCCCGCAGAGGCGCCTACACCCGCGCCGCACAATGTGCCCGACTGGGGCGTCGCTGATCCCTTTGGATTCGAGCGCGCCCGCTGCAACCCCATCATACGCGGCGACAAGCCGCTGGATGTCTGCCAGGCCGAGGTGCGGACCCAACTGGCTCTTGCTCTCGGCGACAAACTGCCAGACGCCCTGCGTCCCGTCGGCATGGCGGATAACTGCCAGATGCGCAGGAATGAGGCGGACGGCTCGGCCTACGCCGTTCTGTGCGCGCCCCCGCCCCGCTCGACCATCACCTCTTCCGTGCCGCAGGAAATGGACTGCCGCAGCCGCCCGGACCGCAATGGCGGCGGCTTCACCTCCGAATGTCGCCCCGTCAGCGGCGCAGAAGAAAAAGGCGCCTCGATCAAACTCTGGGGCAACGACTGATCGGACGCACAAACGCCGCCCGCTTTCGCGGACGGCGTTTCGACTGCTCAGGAATGGCGCCTATTTGCCGCGAAGCGCGTCCTTGGCTCCGCCTACGGCGTTCTGCACCTTGCCGGCGACCTGATCGGCCTTGCCTTCGGCTTCGAGCTTGTGATCGCCCGTGACCTTGCCAGCCGCTTCCTTGATTTTGCCGCCGATGTTCTTGGCGGCGCCTTCGATACGATCGTGATCAGCCATCAGAAATCTCCTGCTACAGGCGCCGTCGGAATGACACCGCGTTCGAGAAGAAAACGAGATCAGGCTCGGGCCGTTCCGTAAGGCTCAGCTTGCGCGGCGCAGCCACACCGCCACCGCCCAGGCATGGGAATCGTGTCGCAGCCGCGACAGGGCGAAGGTCGGGTCCAGCCAGACCAGGGTATGATCCTCTTCGCACCGGGCGTCCGGGTCTTCACCCGTCACCTTCACGGTCCAGAAACCGCCGACGCTCTTGATCGGTTCGTTGGTCGAGCGGCGGAAATACTGGGTCGCCTCGGTGATGCGGTTCTCCGGCGCAATACTCAGCCCGGTTTCCTCGGTGAACTCGCGCACCAGGGCCTGGACCTCGCTCTCCTCCACATCCACCCCGCCGCCCGGCAGGTCGAAATAGGCGCCGTCAGGCCGCTCAACCCGCACGCAGGCGATCAGACCGTCGCGCTCGGCTATGCCGAACGCCGTGGCCCGATGACGGTATTCAAGAACAGGATTACGAACGCCGAACTGCAACATGAACCGACTGGACCTTAGAGGTCGAACACCAACTGGGCGCGAACGCCCTTGTGGGCGCCATCATATTCGACGCCCGAACGCAGGCCAGACGCCATGGCGGAAATGATCTTGCCGCCCAGCCCCGTGCCCTTCGGCTTGCCCAGTCCCAGACCCGGCCCGTCGTCTTCGACCGTTAGAATGGCCCGCCCGTCATCGCTGGGCTTCATCTGGATGCGGATCTCACCGCCCTGACCCGGCGCATAGGCGTATTTGACGGCGTTGGTCACCAGCTCCGTCACGATCACCCCCAGCGACACCGCCTGATCGGTCGAAACCGACAGCGGCGACGCCTCCAGGATCAGGCGAGGCGAACCGTCGTCCGGCCCGATGGACTTGGACAGTTCATCCATCAGTCCGCGCAGATATTCGTCCATGGCCACGCGCGACATGTCGCCGGACGTGTAGAGGCGCCGGTGCACATGGGCGACGGCCTCGATCCGCGCCTGGGATTCCCGCAGCGCGTCCTTGGCGCCCTGGTCGGACACGTGACGCATCTGCAGCGACATGAAGCTGGACACCAGCTGCAGCGAATTGCCGACGCGGTGGTTCACTTCCCGCAGCATGGCCTCGGCCCGGTCGCGCGCCAGTCGGATTTCATCCTGCGCCCTGTCGTTGTCGCGCTGCAGACGACGGCGCACGACCGCATCCTCCAGCGCCGAGCGCAGCAGGGAGGTGAAGTCCTCCGACACATCCTTGATCACATAGTCCGCCGCCCCGGCCCGCAGGGCCGCCACCGCCAGACGGCCTTCCTGCGCGCCCGTCACATAGACAACCGGCGGCGGGGCATTCAGCGCCATGATTTCCGGCAGCACATCCATGCCGTCACGCGTCGGCATATAGTGATCCAGCGCGCAGACGTCGTATTCGTGCTGCTTGAGCAGGCTCAGGCCTTCGTCACCATCAAAGGCGCTGGTGACCACATATCCTTTACGGCTCAGTTCCTTCTCGACCAGCCGGGACAGGCCCCGGTCGTCGTCGATGTAGAGCAGGCGGATGGCGCCGGTGTTTTCGCTCACTCGATCTCCGGGGCCTGGATCACCGACAGGAACAGGCCCAGCTGGCGGATCGCGCCTGCGAAGGACTCATAATCCACCGGCTTGGTGATGTAGACGTTGCAGCCCAGATCGTAGCAACGCTGAATTTCAACCTTGTCGTCTGTGGTGGTCAGAACAACCACGGGTGCGCGGCGCAGACGTTCATTGCCTTTCACCTTCTCCAGAATGTCGGTGCCAGACATATCCGGAAGGTTCAGGTCCAGAAGGATGAGCAACGGCCCATTCGTCAGCACCTCTTCACTGAAGAGATATTCGATTGCTGCGCCGCCTTCATCGAAATGCTTGATTTCGTTGTTGATATTCGCGCGACGAATATTCTTTTCGATCAGCTTGGCATGACCGTGGTCATCTTCGACCATGACGATTTTAACAGGATGCGTCACAGCGCGGCTCCAGGTTCTGACAGATTCAATCGTTTGGGGAATTTCAGCAGGAAAGTCGAGCCCTTGCCGAGCTCGGACTCAACATCAATCGTGCCGCCGATACGGCGAACACTATTACGGACAAAGGCCAGCCCTAGCCCCTCTCCGGTGCGATCTTGTTTACCGGAGCGTCTGAACAGCTCGAATATGCGTTCATGGTCGCGCGGAGCGATCCCACGACCGTTATCGGCGATGCGATAGACGATGAAATTGCCCGGCGCCTCTTCGCCAGAGACCACGATCTCGCCGGGACGCTCGGAATCCAAATATTTGACGGCGTTATCAATCAAATTGCCGACAATCTGTTCCATGGAAAGCCGATCGCTTTCGATGCTCGGCATCTGCTGGACCGTGATCTTGGCGCCAGAGGCTTCGGTCTGGTGATGCACGCTGTTGGCGATCCCCTGCGCCATGGCCGTCATGTCCAGCGTCTCGGGCTGCAGGTTGCGCCGCCCTTCACGCGACAGTTTGAGGATGGCGTTGATCAGCCGGTCCATCTTCTCGGTGGAGGCGCGGATGAAGCCGATGGCCTCGGGCATGTCCTCACGGACGGCCACGACGACCTCCTTGTCGACCTCGCGCTCCTTTTCAGCCTCGGCGATGGCCTTCTCGACGATCTTGCCCGCCTGCTCCAGTTCGGAGGTGTAACCCATGACGTTGACCAGCGGCGCGCGCAGGTCGTGACTGACGATATAGGCGAAGCGCTGGATTTCCTCATTGGCGCGCATCAGGTCGCCGGTCCGTTCCAGAACCGTCGCCTCCAGCCCCACGTTCAGAGCGTCCACCTGCTCGCGCGCCGCCTGGATTTCCGCCACGTATCGCCGGACCATCCAGGCCGACAGGATCGCCAGGATCACCACCAGAATCGCCGCCAGCGCATCCATGATGACCGTCAACATCCCAGACTGCTGGGACGACCGCGTGCGCTCGGCGATGCGGTTGGACTTGGCCTCGTCGAATTGATCCACAGTTGCGCGCATGTCATCCATGAAGCGCTTGCCTTCGCCCGAGCGCACCGACTGGATGGCCTCGCCGATCCGCCCCTCGCGCGCCATGGCCAGCGTCGCATCCATCTCGGCGAACTTGCTGTCCGCCAGGCTGTGCATCCGTTTCACATAGGTGTCGAGCTCGGGATCCTTGGCCGCCGTCTCCTCCAGGAAGACCAGCGCAGGCTCCATGTCGTGCCGGGCCTCTTCGAACGGCTGCAGGAATTCGCTGCGCCCCGTCAGCAGAAAGCCGCGCTGCGCCGTTTCCGCGTCCAGCATCGCGATCATCACCGTGCGCGACGCCCGCCGCATCAGCTGGGCGTGCTCAATCGTGGCGTTCACCTTGGCCGTTCGCTGAATCATCACGAAGGTGCCGACGTTGACCAGCAGCAGCAGCGCAAACGCCAGCACCAGCAAGGCCGTAATCGACCGCACCAGCGACGGCGTCCGCAGAAAATCGCTGAATCGCGACAAGCTCAAGCTTGGTCTCGTTGTCATGAGCGAAGCATTAGCGTTGCTTTGTCGAAGGTCAAACAAGGGTTGTGCACGGCAGGTCTCTCCACCCAGTCAAAAGCATGGGGGTTAAGGTTTGTTGATGGCTCGCCCAACTATGGCCGCGCGTCGCCTGTTCAGACCTGCCCCAGGGTCCTCAAGCGCGCCTTGGGATGGATCTCGTTCTGGCTCATCACCACGGTCTGGCCGCGGAAGCGTTCGATGATGGAACGGACATAGGGGCGGGTCTGCGGTCCGGTCAGCAGCACGGGATTTTCGCCCATCATCGCCACCCGCTCAAAGGTGTCGCGCACCGAGCGGATGAAGTCCTGCAGCCGTGAGGGCGCCATCGCCAGTTGCTTGTCTTCTCCGCCGCCGATCAGGCTCTCGGCGAAGGCGGCCTCCCATTCCGGCGACAGGGTCACGATGGGCAGGGCGCCGTCGCCGCCCTGATGCTGCCAGCACAGCTGACGCGCCAGACGGGCTCGGACGTGTTCGACCAGAGTGGTGACGCTGCTGGAGTGCGGTGCGGCCTCGGCCAGGCCTTCCAGAATGGCGGGCAGGTCGCGGATCGACACCTTCTCGCGCAACAGCACCTGCAGGACGCGCTGCAGCGTGGTGACCGTGACCACGCTGGGCACCAGTTCCTCGACCAGCTTCTTCTCTTCGGGCCCCAGTTCCTTCAGCAGCTTCTGCACTTCGCCATAGGACAGCAGGTCCGCCATATTCTCCTTCAGGATCTCGGTCAGGTGCGTGGTCAGAACCGTGGACGGATCAACCAGCGTATAGCCGTGGAAGGTCGCCTCTTCGCGCAGGCTCTCATCGATCCAGGTCGCCGGCAGGCCGAAGGTCGGCTCCTTCATATGTTCGCCGGGCAGCTCAACCTGGCGCCCAGCCGGGTCCATGGCCATCAGGTGGCCCAGACGCACCTCGCCCGCGCCCGCGTCCATCTCCTTGATGCGGATGGCGTAGCCCTGGGTCGGCAGGCGCATATTGTCCAGAATGCGCACCTGCGGCATCACGAAGCCGTACTCCTGCGCCAGTGACCGACGCAGCGCCTTGATCTGATCGGTCAGGCGACGCCCCTCCAGATCATTGATCAGGCTCAGAAGTGAATAACCCAGCTCGATCTTGACCTCGTCGATGGTCAGGACGTTGGAGATCGGCTCGTCGACCTCCGGCTGCGGCTTGGCGGCCTCGATCTCGGCCTCGGTCGGTTTGGGCTTCAGACGCTCGCGCCCCAACCGCCACGCCATATAGCCAGAGCCCAGCGCCAAGGCCGCAAATGGGACCAGCGGCATGCCGGGGATCAGGCCGATCAGGCCCGCCGCGCCCGACACCACGCCCAACGACACCGGGTTGGTGGCCAGTTGCGTCACCATGGCCTTGTCGGCCGTGCCTTCGACGCCAGCCTTCGACACCAGGAAGCCTGCGGCGATCGAGATGATGATGGCCGGAACCTGGGTCACCAGGCCGTCGCCCACCGTCAACTGCACATAGGTGCTGGCGGCCTGGGCGGCGGGCATCCCGTGTTGCAGGGTGCCGATCAGCATCCCGCCGATGACGTTAATGAAGGTGATGATCAGGCCCGCGACCGCGTCGCCGCGCACGAACTTGGACGCACCGTCCATGGCGCCGAAGAAGGTGGATTCCTGCTCCAGCTCCTTGCGGCGCAGCTTTGCGCCTTCTTCGGTGATCAGGCCGGATGACAGATCGGCGTCGATGGCCATCTGCTTGCCGGGCATCGAGTCCAGGGTGAAGCGGGCCGACACTTCGGCGATCCGGGTTGAACCCTTGGTGATGACGACGAAGTTCACCACCAGGATGATGGCGAAGATGATCACCCCGATGATGAAATTGCCCCCCATCATCAACTGACCAAAGGCGTTGATGACCTGACCCGCCGCGTCGTGACCTTCCTGACCGTGCGTCAGGATCAGGCGCGTCGAGGCCAGGTTCAGGCCCAGGCGGAACAGGGTCGAAACCAGCAGCACCGTGGGGAAGATGGCGAAATCCAGCGGCCGCTTCATCATCACGGCGGTCATCAGGATCAGCACGCTGGACACCAGCGAGATCGCCAGCAGCAGGTCCAGAAGCATCTTCGGGACCGGCAGGATCAGCAGCATGATCACACCGATCACGCCGACCGCCATCAGGACTTCGCCGCGGTTCAGCCAGCCCAGAACATCACGCCCGGTCGGACGGGCCATGCCGTCCTTCATCATGATCGGGGCGTCAGCCACGGCCCAGCGCCTTCAGGGCGCGGCGGGCGGCGTCGGCGATGACGGCGTCGCGTTGATCATCGGTCGCCTCGACGGCGCCGCTGAAATAGGCGGCCATGATGATCGGCGCGCCAGTCGACGGCGTCAGCATGCCGATGTCGTTGGTCGCGCCGTTCGATCCCGTCCCGGTCTTGTGCGCGATGGTCCAGCCCGCAGGCGTCGCCGCCTTCAGCCGGCCCGGCCCGGTCGGCGAGGCGATCAGCCAGCTCTTCAGCAGGGCGTCATGCTCGGGCGTCAGCCGCGTGCTGGACGCCATCAGCTGGATATTGGCCAGGGTCTGTTCCGGCAGACAGGTGTCGCGCGGGTCGTTGGGCAGGGCGGTGTTCAGGTCCGGCTCCAGGCGCGAAATCAGGGTGGTGGTGTCGCCGAACGTCGGCCACCACGAACGCCATACGGCGATTCCGCCCATTTCCCGGATCAGGATGTTGGCGGCCGGATTATCGCTGACCTCGACCGCCGCCTGCATCAACTGGCGAATGGTCAGGGTGCGCCCGACGGCCTTTTCAGTGACGGGCGCGTGGGGGATCATGTCGGCGGCGGTGATCCGCACCGTGCGGTCCAGATCTTCCTCGTCGCGCTGGATGCGCTCGAAGGTCGCCACCGCCAGGAAGGCTTTGAACGTCGAGCAGAAGGCGAAACGCTCCTGCGACCGCCACAACAGCCGACGTCCGCTGCCCATGTCCAGGGCGGCGAAGCCCAGCCGCCCGCCGTGCCGCGCCTCCAGATCGGACAGGAAGAAGTCCTGCGTCTGCTCGTCGGCCTGCGGCTTCTTGCGCTCCGGATAGCAGGCCGCCAGCGTCAGCGCGCCTGAACCGACGATCAATGACCTGCGATCGAAGCCTCCACTCATATCAGGCCGCGTAGCCTGAGGCCGACACGCCGCTCTGGGGCGCCGGGATGGCCGTGCCCTCGTCGGCATATTCGTTCAGCTTGTTGCGCAGGGTGCGGATGGAGATGCCCAGGATGTTGGCCGCATGGGTGCGATTGCCCAGGCAGTGATTCAGGGTGTCCAGAATAAGCGTCTTTTCCATCGCCGCCACGGTCTGACCGACAAAGTTGCGGGTCACCGCATCCGCCGCCTGAGCCGCCCGCGCCGCGACGCCGCCGCCGTAAGGGCTGTCGTGCCCAACCGGCGCCGCATGGCCGGTCATGCCGGACGACGAAGGGTTCAACGGCTGGCCGTCGGGCAGGCGAATGGCGTCCACGTCGATCTCTGCGCCGGTCGCCAGCAGAACCGCGCGGTGCATCGCGTTCTCCAGCTCGCGGACGTTGCCGGGCCAGCGGTGCGCGGCGATGGCCTCACGCGCCTTGGCCGAGATCGGACGCACCGGCACGCCGTTGGCGGCGGCGTATTTCTTGACGAAATGATCGGCCAGCACGCCGATGTCGCCGGGACGCTCACGCAGGGACGGCAGGCGCAGGTTCACCACGTTCAACCGGTACAGAAGGTCCTCGCGGAACACGCCCTCGGCCACAGCCTTGGACAGATCGCGGTTCGAGGTGGCGATGATGCGGATATTGACCGGCACGGGCTTGGAGCCGCCGACGCGGTCGATGACCCGCTCCTGAATGGCGCGCAGCAGCTTGGCCTGCAGCCGGGCGTCCATCTCGCTGATTTCGTCCAGCAGCAGGGTGCCGCCGTCGGCTTCTTCGAACTTGCCGATCCGGCGCGCCACGGCCCCGGTGAAGGCGCCCTTCTCATGGCCGAACAGTTCGGATTCCAGCAGGTTGTCGGGAATGGCGGCGCAGTTGACGCTGATGAAGGGGCGTTCCTTGCGGCGCGAATTCTCGTGCAGGTAACGGGCCATAACCTCCTTGCCGACGCCGCTTTCGCCGGTGACCAGGATCGAGGCTTCCGAGCGCGCGACCTGATCGGCCAGCTGCAGCACGGCCTTCATCGACGGATCGGCCGAGATCATCGGCTTTTCGTCGTCCGCCACCGCCGACAGGACGGCGGCGATCAGATCCGCATCAGGCGGCAGGGGGATGAACTCCTTGGCCCCGGCGCGGATGGCGGCGGCGGCTTCGCGCGCATCGGCGTCTACGCCGAAGGCCACCACCGGCACGGTGATCCGCTCAGCTTCGTTGGCCGCAATCAGGGCGGCGATGTCGAGCTGATAGTCCACCATCAAGAGGTCAGCCCCCTGCCCCCGACGCAACTGCTCGGTCGCCTGATCCGCACGTTCGACGTGGTTGACCTTGGCGCCGTGCGCCATGGCCATCTTCACCGCCGAAGCCAGTTGTCCGCTAAGTCTGCCAACCACCAGAAGACGCATTGTTCTTCTCCTCTAATCCTGTTTCGAACGCGTCGCCCCGATCACTCAGGCGCCGCCGTCCTCCGCCTTGACGATTTCCGTCATTGTGACGCCCAGCCGGTCCTCGACGACGACGACCTCGCCGCGCGCGACCAGACGATTGTTGACGAAGATGTCGATCGCCTCGCCGACCTTGCGGTCCAGCTCCAGCACCGAGCCCCTGTTCAGCTTCAGCAGTTGGGCTACCGACATGTGCGACTTGCCCAGCACCGCCGAGATGTTGACCGGCACGTCGAACACGGTGGCCAGGTCAGCGGCAGTCTTGTCCCCACCCTCGTCCAGGGTGGTCAGTTCGGTGGAGGCGGCGAACTCCTCAAGAGCCAGGTCTTCGGACGCCATCAGAATTCGCTCCGGTCGGCTGAAAGGGTTTCGCCATGCCCGGCTTCAGCGGCCAGGGCGGCGGTCAGGGCTTCGGCGACGCGGTCGGCCGAGCCTTGAGGATCGTGTTCGGCGCGGCCATCCGCCCATTCCAGCTGGAAGGCCGAAGGCGCCATGCCCGGCTCGTCGCGGAAGGCCACCACGCCGGTGAAGCCGCTGTCGGCGCAGGCCTGCTCGATCTGGGCGCGCGCCGTCTCATCCAGACCCGAACCGCGCATCACCAGACGCGGCGATGCGTCGATTTCCTGCGCCAGCATCTCCAGCGCCGCCCTCAGCGGGGCGTTTGGGAACCTGGCCAGCGCCGCGCCGCCGATGGCCCGCGCCGCCGCCATGGCCAGATCAGCCGACTGTTCGCGGTGCGCCTGGGCGACGCTCTTCAGCATGGTCATGGCCTGGGCGGTGGACTGAGCAATGTGGCTCAGGGCCATGGCGCGGACGTGCTCGACCTCGCTCAGCGCCTGTTCTCGGGCCTCCAGCCGGGCCTGCGCCACCAGGGCGTCGACCTCGGCGGGCAGGAAGCTGCGCTTGGGCGCCTTCCACGCGCCAGGATGCACGACGCCGCCGTCGGCGTCGAACTCGGTGTCGAAGATGAAGGGACGCGTTTGAGGGTGGGCCATGTCAGTAAATCAACTCGTCGTCGGCGCCCTGGCCGGCCAGCATGATCTCGCCACGCGCGGCCAGATCCTTGGCGACCTGCACCATGGCCATCTGGGCCGCATCCACGTCCTTCAGACGCACAGGCCCCATGGATTCCATGTCTTCGCGCATGATCTTGGACGCGCGCTCGGACATGTTGGAGAAGAACATCTCGCGCAGCGTTTCCGATGAACCCTTCAGCGCCAGGCCCAGCTGATCCTTCTCTACGCCGCGCAGCAGGGTCTGCACCCCGCCGGGATCCAGCCGCGACAGGTCCTCGAACACGAACATCAGGGCGCGGATGCGCTCGGCGGATTCGCGGCTGCGCTCTTCCAGCGCGCCGATGAACCGGGCCTCGGTCTGGCGGTCGAAGTTGTTGAAGATATCGGCCATCATTTCGTGGCTGTCGCGCTTGGAGGTGCGGGCCAGGTTCGACATGAACTCGTTGCGCAGGGTCTGTTCGATCTTGTCCAGAATCTCGCGCTGCACCGGCTCCATGCGCAACATCCGCTGCACGCATTCCAGGGCGAAGTCCTCCGGCAGGCTGGTCAGCACGCGGGCGGCGTGGTCCGAACGCACCTTGGACAGGATCACCGCCACCGTCTGCGGGTATTCATTCTTCAGATAGTTGGCGAGGACCGCCTCGTTCACATTTCCCAGCTTGTCCCACATGGTGCGACCGGCGGGACCGCGGATCTCCTCCATCAGCCCGTCGACGCGGTCCTTGGGCAGGAAGGCGGACAGCATTCGCTGCGTCTGGTCATAGCTTCCCATGACCGAGCCGGAGCCCGACAGGCCCGACACAAACTCCAGCATCAGGCTCTCGACCACCTCGGCGCTGACCGTGC
Source organism: Brevundimonas nasdae (assembly GCF_019395145.1). Taxonomy (NCBI): domain Bacteria; kingdom Pseudomonadati; phylum Pseudomonadota; class Alphaproteobacteria; order Caulobacterales; family Caulobacteraceae; genus Brevundimonas; species Brevundimonas nasdae. The sequence goes on along the minus strand of NZ_CP080034.1, from coordinate 350,859 downwards.
CCAGTGTGGACATGGCCTGCGAGACCTCCTTGACCTCTTCGTCGTCCAGCCGCTCCCACAGCGCCGTGTGCTCCTCGCCCAGCGCCAGCAGGATGACGGCCGCCTTTTCAGGCCCCGTCAGCTTCGCGGCGTCATCGACCGCAGCCTTTTTGTTGACCAGCTTCGCCATCAGCCTTCGGACACCCAGCCGCGCAGGATGCTCGTGGCCTCATCAGGATGGCTCTGCACGAAGTCGGCGACCTTCTTGACCGAGGACGCCTTCACCTGACCCTCGATGCGGGCGATGTCGATCTTGTGGTCCATCTCGCTGTGCGACGCCAGATGGGCCAGTTGCGGCTGGCCGTCTGGCCCGACCAGAGTGGTCTGGAGCGCCGTCACCGGCACGCCGTCGCCCGCCAGAGCCGGCAGGTTCGAACCGCCGCCCACGGTCTTCAACAGCGGACGCAGAACGAAGAAGATCAGAAGTCCGGCGGTCAGCAGCAGCACCAGCAGCTCGATCCCGCGCATGATGTCGTTCTTGGAGAAGTTGAACATCGACGACGCGCCGTCCAGTCCGCCGCCCAACGCCGGGTCACGGTTGAAGCGGACATTCAGCACCTCGATCTTGTCGCCGCGCGCTTCGTCCACCCCGGCGGCGGCGGCCACCAGCGACTTGATCTGGGTGATCTCCTCGGCGGTGCGCGGCGCATAGGTCGGTTCGCCCTTGCCGTTCGCAGGCGGCGTCCAGCGTCCGTCGACGGCGACCGAGACGGACAGCTTCTTAACCTCGCCCGGCTCGCGCGTGGTCGTCGTTGTGGTGCTGGAGTTCTGGTAGTTGGTGATCTCGGCGTTCTGGCTGGACCGCTCGCCCATCTGGATCGGATCGCCCGCCCCGCCCGGCATGTTGTTGGCGGCGGACACGGCGCCGTCAGGCTGGGCCTGATTGTTCTGCGACAACGAACCATTGGTCGAGGTCGACAGCACGACCTGGCCGTCGGGATCGTACTTCTGCTCTTGAGTGGTCGAACGGCTGCGGTCGATGTCGGCCGACACCTGAACCCGCGCAGCGCCCACGCCGACCACGCCCTCGACGATGTCCTTGATGCGGGCCTGAAGCTGGGCCTCGGTGGTGTTCTTGGTCTCCAGCGCCGAGGCGGACGAGAACTCGTCCCCCTCATTGCCGGCCGCCAGTGTGCGGTTGTTCTGATCGGCCACCGTGACGCGCTCGGGTTTCAGGTTCGGCACGGAGGAGGCCACCAGGTTGCGGATCGCCCGCACCTGATCGCCCGACAAATCGCGCCCGCCCAGGCCCACCAGCACGGCGGCGGTCGGATCCGAAGCGGCGGACGAGAACATCTCACGGCGCGGCAGGGTGATGTGGACGCGGGCGGCGGTGATGCCGCGCATCGACATGATGGTGCGCGACAGCTCGCCCTGCAGGGCGCGCTGCTCGTTCAACTGCTGCTGGAACTCGGTCTGGCCCAGCACCGACTGGTTGTCGAAGATTTCGTAACCAACCGACCCCGTGGTCACCAGCCCCTTGCCGGCGACCAGCATCCGGGCCTCGCCGACCTGATCGCGGTTGACCATGATGGTCGAGCCGTCGCCCTTGGACGAATATTTGATGTTGGCCTGCTGCAGGGCGGCGGTGATCTCGCCCGCCTCGCGCAGATCCAGGTTGGAATACAGCAGCGCGTCCGGCGACTGCCCCATCCGCAGCATGACGGCGACCAGCACGGCGGCGACGCCCGCGGCGACGCCGAGCACCGCAGCCAGACGACCGATCCCGAACTTCTGCAACGCCTCGGTGAAACCGCCCACGCGTCCCCGCCCCAAAAACTGGCGGGAGACCAACGCAGACCCGCTAGGCAGAAAATGCCGCCCATATGGTAAATGCCGCGTTAAGAGACGGTTACGAAGATCGCCTCAGGCGCCGAACATGCCCCAAACCGCCTTTCCCTCTCCCTGCGGGGAGGGAAAGGCTTCGGCGCGCGTTACGCCGCCTGCTTCAGCTTTTCATCAGCCGCCGCCGCGATGCGGGCTTCGGCGATGGCGTCGGCGATTTCGTGGGTCGGACGGTTTTCGACGGCCGAACGCTCCAGGATCTCGTCGAAGGTTTCGATCAGGCGCGACAGCTTCTTCTCGACCCAGGCCGGATCAAAGGCGCCCTTGGTCTGACGGGCGTTCATTTCCGCCGCCACATTGATGATGCCGCCGCCGTTGACGACATAGTCGGGCGCGTACAGCACGCCGCGCTCGAACAGGATGCGGCCGATTTCCGGCGTGGCCAGTTGGTTGTTGGCGGCGCCGACCACGGCCTTGGCGGTGATGCGGTCCAGCGTGTGCGGGTTCAGCGTGGCACCCAGGGCGCACGGCGCATAGATGTCTGCCTTGACGTCATAGATGGCGTCGGGCGCCACGATCTCGGCTCCCGTGCGGGCGGCGACTTCGGCCAGGGTTGCGGTGTTGACGTCGGTCATCACCAGCTTGGCGCCCGCAGCCGCAAGCTTGTCGGCCAGGTATCCGCCGACGTGACCCACGCCCTGCATGGCGATGGTCAGGCCGGTCAGGTCGTCCTGTTTGAACAGGCGACGCGCGACCGCCAGGGTCGAGCGATAGACGCCCTCAGCCGTCACCGGGCTGGGGTCGCCTGAGGCTTCCGGCCCGTCCTTCAGGCCCAGGACGCGCGAGGTCGTCTTGCGCGCCTCGGCGATGTCGGCGACCGACACGCCCACGTCCTCAGCGGCGTAATAGACGCCGCCCAGCGTATCGACGGCGCGACCAAAGGCGCGGAACAGCTCAGGCGTCTTCTGGGTGCGGCTGTCGCCGATGATCACCGACTTGCCGCCGCCCATTTCCAGGTCCGCGACCGCGTTCTTGTAGCTCATGCCCTTGGACAGACGCAGCACGTCCTCCAGCGCCTCGGCCGAGGACGCATAGTTCCACATCCGCGTGCCGCCGACGGCCGGGCCGCGCGCGGTCGAGTGAACGGCGACGATCGCCTTCAGGCCGGTTTTCTCGTCGAAGAAGGCGTGAACGCCCTCATGGTTCGCGAACGACGGCGAATCGAACAGTGTCATGCCCATAGCAGGGCCTCCCAGGGTAATATTATTCTTGCCCAGACATTAGGCCTGCAGCGATTAGGCTTCAAGCACGACAATTTCACGGCACAGCCCCACGGCGCGCGATCTCACCCCTGTTGCAGCGCAACAATGCACAGTTTTATCTAAAGAGCGCCGTTCGACGCCCGCGCCGACCAGTCAGCGCGCCCGCTTCTCAAGCTCAGGCAGTACAGGCTGGGCGCCCGACGGCAAGGCGCCTTGCGGGTCGCGCAGGAAGGCGGCCACGTCGCGGTACACCACCTCGGCCTGAAGATCGCGGTTCAGCAGGTGCCAGGCGTCGGGATAGAAGGCCGTCCGCATCGTCGATCCCGCCGGAACCTGCTCCAACGCGCGCCGCATCGGCCCCTTCTCCACCACCTCGTCATGGGCGCCGTACATCAGGATGGACGGCGTGCGCGACAGACCGACCTTCCGCGAAGCGCTCTCCATCAGGTCGACCAGCCCATAGATGGTGTCGAACCGCGTCGACAGCAGGCTCTCGGGGTCGCGGCCGTTGCGGTAAAGCTCCAGCCAGTTGGACGAGGCGACGATGCGGCTGGCGATGAAGGACGGCGGCTCGACCGCCACCGGTCCGGCGACCCGCGCGGCGACATTCAGCACCGAACTGTTCAGCCAGCCTTGCGCCGACCATCCCCAGACGCCGGGTGACAGGAAGACCACCCGGTCCGCGTTCGGCGGCCGGTCCGATCCGAACGCCGCCGCCGCCACCGATCCGCCCATGCTTTCGCCCACCACGGCGATCACGGCCTGAGGATAGCGGGCGCGCGTCATTGCGACGGCCTCGCGCACGTCGTCGGTCATCCGCGCCTCGCCCGCCCATTCGCCACGTCCGGGCGCCTGGCCGAAACCGCGCTGGTCATAGACCCAGGTCTCGATCCCCTGCTCGGCCCACCACGGCCCAGCCAGCCGGAACGAAGCCGCATGGTCGTTCATCCCGTGCAGGGCCACGATCACCGCCCACGGCTCTTGATCCTTGGGCGACCACCGCATCAGTGGCAGGCGCGCCCCGTCCGACATCACCAGCGCCCGATCCTCGAGGTGAGGCCCGGCGAACCCGGCGGGCGGCGTCAGCGGCGCCTGGATATGCGGCGTGGCGCAGGCGGACAGGGTCAGGGCGGCGGCGATCCCCGCCGCAGCCGCCAAGGCGCGCATGTTCAAGCCAGAATCCCCCGCACCCGCTCTTTCAGATACGGAACAACCTCCGCCTCGAACCACGGGTTCTTTCTCAGCCAGGCCGTATTGCGCCACGACGGATGCGGCAGCACCAGCACCTCCGGCGCATATTCCCGCCACGCACGCACAGTCTCGGTCATGTTCCGCTTCGTCCGGCCCTGGAGCGCCCAGGTCTGGGCATAGCTCCCAACCAGCAGCGTCAGTTCCATGCGCGGCAGCGCATCCATCAACTGCGGTCGCCACAGCTCGGCGCAGCGCGGCGGCGGCGGATAGTCGCCACCCTTGGGCGCCGTCCCCGGATAACAGAAGGCCTGCGCCGCCACGCCGATGCGATGATCGGCGTAGAAGGTCTCGTAATCCACGCCCATCCAGTCCCGCAGCCGGTCGCCGGACGGATCAGTGAACGGCAGGCCGCTCTCATGCACCCGCCGCCCCGGCGCCTGCCCGCAGATCAGCAGACGTGTCTGTGGAAACACCCGGACGACCGGGCGCGGCGTATGCGGCAGCACGCCTGCGCAGGCGCGGCAGGCGCGTATGTCGTTCAGAACCTCTTCGAGGTCAGTCGTCATCACCCTCGTCGGCGACGGGCGGGCGGCGGCTCAGGGCCAGCGCCGTTTCCTCTTCGGTCGGCTGGCGCAAGCGCGTCACGCCGCGGAAGTTGTCCGGATCGACCGGCTTGCCCTTCTTGGTGATGGTCAACTGGCCCTGACGCATCAGGTGCAGCGCGACGGCGCGCACCTTGGGCAGCATGCGCTGCCATTGCTCCGGCTGTAGCTCTTTGGCCACTTCGGCTGGCTCGATGCTCTTGCCGGGGCCGATTGCAGCCAGTTTGTTCAAAATTGCGGTTTCGATCGGATCGCTCATTGGGCCTATATGCTGCACTGCACGACCAGAAGTAAGGCCAAGTCTTCCATGCCGAAGAAAATCACCGTCACCGAGGGCGAATTCGCCGGCTGGCAGACCTATGACCTGCACGACACCTTCGACGTGGTGGTCGGCCCCTTCTACGGCAAGCTGGACCCCGACGGTCACATGCGCTGCGCCTTCCGCGCCGAGCAGAAGCACATGAACGCTGGCGGCCGGATGCACGGCGGCTGCCTGATGACCTTCGCCGACATCGCCATGTTCCAGATCGCCTATCAGGAGATGGAGGGCGCATCCGGCGTCACCGTCCAACTGGACAGCACCTTCATCGACGGCGGCTATGTCGGCGAACTGATCGAGGCCACCGGCCAGGTCACCAAGGCGGGCAAGAGCCTGATCTTCGTGCGCGGCCAGATCAACACCGGCGAACGCCTGCTCATGACCTTCTCCGGCGTCATCCGCAAATTCACGCCGCGCTGACCACCGTCAGCGGCGCGCGGTGAATCCGTAGGGTGCGGCAGGCGGGGCGCAGTTCTTCTGCTGGCCGATGCCTTTCAGGAAGGCGCGACGCACCAGACCAGCGCGGATGGCGGACTGGACTTCGCGGCTGTGCTGGGCGGCGCCGCTCAGGCGGCGGACCCAACTGCGGAAGGGAATGAAATCGGTCGCCGTATCGCGCACGGCGTCCAGTGCGGCGCCCGCTGCCTGTTGATCCAGCGCCTCGCCGTCGCCGCTGGTCGGCACGTCGATGTCCTGCCCCAGGGCCTCGTCCAGGCGCGCGATTTCGGCGCCGAGGGCGGCGCAGCGCCCCAGTCCCGTCACCGCATAGGGCGCGGTCCGCGCCTGCAACAGAACCTCAGGGATTTCCTCGCGCTTCAGGTTCAGATCTTCCAGCGGCGCCTGCACGGCGTCGCCGACCCCGGCGTTGAAGGTCTGGGTTCCGCTGGACAGCGACGTTCCCGCGTTACAGGCCGTCAACAGGCCGCACGCGGCCACAAGAGCGATAGGTCTAAGCATCCGTCCTCCAATAAGCTGCTGCCTAGTCAAGCTTGGCGGGCGCGAATGGTTCCCCGGATTAAGCACCTTGGCGTGGCGCAGTTTGGCGAAAACGCGTAGCGCCCGCCGCCTGTGCAGAGGCGGGCGGCGATGGGCCTATTGCCTCGGCGCGGGCATCTCGCGCCCGCCCTGGTGCAGCACCAGCCCCTCGATCCCGTCTGCAGAATTGCGGGTGAAGGTGATCTGGGCGTCGATGGCTTCGACGAAGAAGGCGTCCGTCGTCTCCGGCGTCAGGGCGACCGGCTTCTGCCCCGTTGCCTGCGCCGTCAGCACCCCGTCCGTCACCTTCAGGGTCAGGGCGAAGCCAGGCGCGACCTGATAGACGCCCGAATAGGCCGCCAGCGCATCCGCCGACATCGCCGCCGCCTGCCGCTCATCGGCCAGGGTCACCGTCCCGCCCCGCGCCAGGATCATCAGCTCCCCGCCCAGCTTCAGCGGGGCCGCGCCGTTCAGATTGCCCAGCACCACCACCGTCATCCGGTTCGTGGTGTCATAGGCCAGATAGGTGTTGAACCCGTCGATGGCGCCGGAATGGCTGATGATTGTGTCATCTCCGTCCTTGGCGACCTCCAGACCCAGGGCGTAGTTGTTGCGATAGGGCGTGGTCAGGATCGCCAGCGACTGCGGCTTCAGCAGCCGCCCGCCGAACAGCCCCTGCTCCCACTTCAACAGGTCATGGGTTGTGGAATAGAGGCCGCCCGCGCCCTGCGGCACGCTCATGTCCACATAGGCCGCATTGATCACCCCCTCGCCGCTGGGCGTATAGCCCGAAGCACGGCGCGGCAGGATGACATCATGGCTGTCATATCCGCTGTCGCCCATGTTCAGCGGCTGGAACAGGTTCTGCGCCACGAAGTCGGCATAGGTCTGGCCGCTGACCCTCTCGATGATGGCCGTCAGCACCACATAGCCGGAGTTGGAATAGGCCCACCCCTCGCCCGGCTGGAACGCCAGGGGCCGGTCCCTGAACCTCGCCATCAGGGCTTCAGCCGTTGTCGGCAGGGTCTTCTTCGCATCGAAATCCTCCAGCCGCGTATAGTCGGCCAGACCTGCTGTGTGCGTCAGCAGATGGCGCACCGTCACCCGGTCCCATGCGGCGGGCGCATCGGGCAGATAGGTCTTCACCGGCGCATCCAGATCGACCTGCCCGCGCTCGTGCAGCAGCATGATGGCCACGGCGGTGAACTGTTTGGTCACAGACCCCAGCCGGAACCTGGTGGCGCTGTCGTTGGGGATCGACCATTCGCGATTAGCCAGCCCATAGCCCCGGTCCAGCAGGATCTGACCGTCGCGCGCCACCAGGACCGAGCCGGAAAACTCATCCTTGTCCGCCGCCGCACGAACAACCTGATCCATCCGCCCCGCATCCTGCGCCAGGACGGGCGTGGCGGTGATGGCGAGCAAACAGAAACCGGCGGCGACCAGACGCAGACCGCCGCAAAGAACAGATTTGGACACTATGGAACCCCTGACAGGCGTGATGTTCACGCTATGCGGGGTAGAGGCGCCGAGCCGTGCTTACGGATGCTGCGGTCGACCTTATCTTTCTGTAATGAAAGTCGCTTCGTCGCTCAGACCGCCCGACGGCGCAGGTGGATCAGCGGATAGGGTCGGCCCTGCCCGTCCAGATCAGAGCGGCCTGTGGCGGCGAACCCCATCCGTTCGTAGAAGCCGACCGCCTGGGCATTCTGTTCGTTCACATCGGTCGTCAGCTCCGGCTGGCTGGCCAGGGCGTAAGCGACCAGGGCGCGCCCTACGCCCTGCCCCCGGCTGTGGGGATCGATGAACAGGGCCTCCATATGCGACCCGTCCACCAGCATGAAGCCCAGCGGCCGGTCGTCGGCATCCACCGCCAGCACCAGAGGCGCGGCAGGCAGGAATCCCTCGACCTCGGCGCCGATGGCGGCCCGGTCCTGCGGGGTCAGGAAGTCATGGGTGGCGTCGACAGAGCGGTTCCAGATTTCAACGACACGGGCAGCGTCGGCGGGTGTCGAAGGACGAATATCAACCATTGATTAACCTTGATCAAGCGCCCGCCTTCGAAGCAGGCCGCGTCTTGCACGCCTCCATCCAGCGCGCCAGATTCTCGAACTCTGCGGGCGGGCGGTATTTGATCAGGCGCCCGAACTCCAGCCCGACCAGGGCCACGATGTCGGCGATGCTGAACCGATCAGCGATGAACTCGCGCTCGGCCAGACGCCGGTCCAGCGTCTTCATGAACTTCTCGGCGCTGCCCAGATTGTACTGCGCCACCTCGGGCTGAGGCGCCTCCAGCGCCGCCAGCGCCGGATGGCTGAACCGCACCCCCATCATCATGGGATTGGCCAGATAGATCTCGCAGCGCCGCATCCACATCTCAATCACCGCCTGCTCACGCGGGTCATTCCCGAACAGGTTCGGCTCGGGATGCAGCGCCTCCAGATAGCGGGCGATGGCGATGGATTCGGAGATAGTCGTCTCGTCGTCCAACTCCAGCGCTGGCACATGGGGCGCGCCCACCTTGTTGCGGTATTCCGGCTGGTAGTGGGCGCCTGACAGCAGATCCAGTTCGACGATCTCGACATCCTCGATCCCCTTCTCGGCCATGACCCAGAGGACGCGACGCGGGTTGGGCGCGCGGTGCGAGGTGTAGAGCTTCATCAGAACGTCTCCGTTGTTTTTAGAAACGCTACTGCCCAAACACCGCCGCTGGCAAGCTTCCGACGACGGCGGCGCTCATCAATGTGGCCAGGAAGCCCCCAAACAGCGCCTTCCAGATCAGGCTCAGCACCTCTTCGCGGCGGTCCGGCATCAGCACCGACAGGCCGGTCACCGTGATGCCGACCGACCCGATATTGGCGAATCCGCACAGGGCATAGGTCATCAGCATCCGCGTGCGCTCGCTCATGTCGCCCAACGGAATCTTGCCCAGTTCGATGAAGGCCTTGAACTCGGTCAGGGTCAGTTTGATGCCCAGCAGCTTGCCCGCCTGCCCCGCCTCCTTGGCGTCCACGCCCGCCAGCCAGGCCAAGGGCGTGAACACCACGCCCAGAATACGCTCGACCGTCAACGGCTCGCCAAACACCACGAACCCGCTCAGCATCACATTGACCAGGGCCACCAGGGCCACGAACACGATCAACACGGCCGAGATGTTCAGCACCACCATCAGGCCGTCGGACGTGCCCTTGGAGATGGCGTCGATGGCGCTGTCGTATTTGAGAGCAGAGTCATAGCTGATCTTCTGGACCGCCTGCTTGTCGGTCTCGGGCACGATCACCCGCGCCAGCAGCACCCCGGCGGGGGCCGAAACAATCGAGGCCACCAGCACGTGGCCCGCCGCATTGGGCAGGACGTGGGCCAGAATGGTTGCATAGGCCACCATGGTCGAACCGGCGACGGTCGCCAGACCCACCGTCATCATCAGGAAGATTTCCGACCGGCTCAGCTTGTCCAGATAGGCCTTGATGACGATCGGGCTTTCAATGGTGCCCAGGAAGATGTTGGCCGCAACCGCCAGGGCCGACGCCCCGCCCAACCCCATGGTCCGCTGGAACAGGAAACCGAAGCCCCGGATCAGCCACTTCAGAATCTTCCAGTGCCAGAACAGCGCCGACAGGGCCGAGATCACCAAAATCAGCGGCAGCACATTGAAGGCGAAGACGAACAGCACGTTCTGGTCCGCCACGGCATAGGGCTGGGCGCCGCCGCCCAGATAGCCGAAGACGAACTGCGTCCCTTCCGCCGTCGCCTTGGCCAGGCCGTCGATGGCGTTGGTCACCGCGTCCAGCACGACGCGCGACCCCGGAATGCCGAACAGCACCAGCACCAGACCGGCCTGAACCAGCACGGCGCCGATCGCCAGCTTCCACGGGAAGACCCGTCTGTTTTCCGAGATCGCCCAGCAGACTGCGACAATGGCAACCAGGCCGAACAGGCTCTGGAGGTTCAGAAGACTGAACATCTATGATATCCCTTGCCGGAACCCGCGCCCGGCTGATCGCGCCTTCAACGGCAACAGGCCCGCGCTGGCAAGGGGGTTCAACCCGCCGCGATATAGGTTCTCAGACTTTCCGCCTCCTGGGCGTGTTCAGCGATCTGGCATTTCACCACGTCGCCGATGGAGACCACCCCCGTCAGTCGACCATCAGTCAGCACCGGCAGATGCCGGATGCGGCGGTCGGTCATGCGGTTCATCAGCGCCGACATCTGTTCGGAGGCTTCGGCGTAGATCACCTTTGCGGTCATATAGTTGCTGACCGTGCGGGTCAGGGCCGCCGCCCCGTCCGCCGCCACCGCCCTGACGACGTCACGCTCTGAAAACACGCCTGCGACACGGTCCCCGTCGCAGACGACTAGCGCCCCTACGTGCTTCTGCTCCAGCTCATGGCAGGCCTCAGCGACCGTCACATCGGGCGTGATGGAAAAAACAGCGTTTCCCTTGGTCTTGAGGATCTCGGCGACAAACATCGCGGCTCCTTTCTCTCTCTGTGTGAAAGAGACGACCGCAGGGCCGGAATGGCGACAGGGCCGCTCAACCGGGATGATCGCTCAGGCGGCGGACGAAATCAAACCGACCCGCCCGCCAGGATGGAGAACGCCGCAATCATGCCGTTTCCTCCTCGATCAGCACGCCGCGCTTGAACAGCCGCCCCAGCGGGCCGATGGCCAGAATGCCGACCACGAACCCGACCGCATGGGCCTCCCAGGCGATCTGCGCGCCTTCGGCGCCGGGCATATAGCCGACCACGCCGGTGAACAGATTGACCGCCATCCAGGCCAGGGACATGGCGATGACCCGTTTGTCTAACAGCGGGCGCACCCGGCCGTGCGCGCCCAGCAGGCGGGTCGCCGCGCCGATCAGGCCGAACACCGCGCCGGACGCCCCCACCATCGGATTGGGCGATCCCCAGTGGATCAGCCCATAGCCCAGGGCCGCCAGCGCGCCGCACGACACATAGAACAGAAGGAAGACGCTGGGTCCGATCCGGTCGCCGAACAGCCGCGCCACCGGCGCCCCGAACGCCACCGCCGCGACGGCATTCATCAGGGCGTGCGGCCAACTGGCGTGCAGCAGCATGGAGGTGAACAACCCGCCCCAGCGGCCCTGCTCCAGATCGGCGGGCGCAAAGGCCATGCTGGCCCCCATGTCGGGCAATTGCTGCTGGAAAAAGAACAGAACAGGCATGGAAAGCGCGATCAACAGCACCGGCAACGGCACGTTGAACATCGGCTCATGCGGCTGGGGTGTGTCGAATCGGCTGTTTTGTCGGGCCATATTCATCAAATGCGCGGCGCCCCCTCTCACATCAAGCGCTTCTTAATAACCTTAACGCAGGTTGTGGGCTGGGTCCTGTTCTCGGCCCGAGTTCGACCCCGTGGGTTAGGAGACGTCAGAATGCCCGCCAAGAGGCTGATTCCGACCGCAGCAATGCTGATCGCCGTTCTGTCCCCGACAGTCGCATTGGCCCAGAACTACGGCTCAGCCGGCGCCTCCAGCTTCCAGCAGGGGTACGGCGGCGCGCGCAATGCGACCTCGACCCAGACAACGGGCTCGACGCGCGACGCCAACGGCAACCGCCTGATCGTCGACGGCATCATCCAGTCCGGGGCCTCGTCCTATTCGCGGGAATCGGGCGGAGCCGCCTCGGCCTACGCCGGTGCAGGCGGCGGATCGCGCAACGGCACGACCATCGGCGGCTCAACCGCCATCGGCAACCAGTTGAACGTCGTGGTCCAGGGCCGAAACAACGTGGTCATCGTGAACTCCACCCAGACCAACAACGGCGCCGTCAACGCAGGCACCAGCCTGAATGGAAACATCAACCTGCCATGATCCGCCGCACCCTTATTCGCAGCGTCTCCGGCGCCGCCGCATCCGCCCTGCTGCTGGCAGGCTGTGTCAGCCCGACCGCTGGGCCGTCGGGTCTCTACGCCACGCCTATCGGCAACGCGCCCGTCACGGCAAACCCGACGCCCTATTCGGCGGCCCTGTACTGCCTGGCCGACTATGCGCGTCGCTATAACCTGCCCTCGCCGCGCATGGCCGTAGGACGGATCAGCGACTACACCGGCACCGTCTCGGCTGACGGCGGCCGCCAGATCACCGGCGGCGCATCCCTGATGGCCAACTCGGCCCTGGCCAAGGCCGGCGCCCGCATCGTCGAACGCTACGACACTTCGGTGTCCGAGCTTGAGCTGCGCTACGCCAACAACAAGCTGATCGGGGACAACGCCCCCAACGCCCAGGGACCGGAAGACACCCAGTACCGCCGCATCCTGGCCGGTCAGGTTCCGGGCTCCGACTTCTATGTCGTCGGCGGCATCACCGAGGTGAACTACAACATCCGCTCGGCCGGTTTCGACGCCGCCCAGGGCGAGATCGACAGCAAACGCCCCGGTTCGACCCTGCTGAACGGCCGCATCTATGTGATGAACATCGCCATGGACCTGCGTCTGGTCCAGACCTCCACGCTGGAGGTGGTCGACGTCGTCTCCTATCAGAAGCAGATCATCGGCCGTGAAATCTCGGCGGGCGTGTTCGACTTCCTAAGCGGCAACGTCTTCGACATTTCCGCAGGCACCGGCGGCATGGAGCCGACACAACTGGCCGTCCGCGCCCTGGTCGAACGCGCCACGGTCGAGTTCATGGCCAATCTGTACGGTGCCCCTGGCCCCGAAATCTGCCTGAACCCCGCCAATGACCCGCTGCGTGATTCCACGGTCGGACCGACCGGCGGCTTCTATCCAGCCTACCCAACCACGGACACCAACAATGGCCAGACACGCGCCGATCCGTCTCGCTGGCATGATCGCCGCGACGGCGACGTTCGCCGCTCTCGCTAATACAGCGAGCGCGCAGGCCGTCCCCACCTGCCCGCCCGAATCGGGCTCGGCCTGCACGAACGATCAGACCCAGAACGGCCGCATCATCGCCGAGGTGAACCTCGACGTGGCGGTCGGCCAATTGAACGTGTCCAACGGCGCGGGCGGCAATGTGCTGATGGGCGGAATCCGCGACACCGCGGGCGCCCTGATCTCGCGCCAGACCCTGACCGCGCCTGTGACGGCCCAGACCAACGCCAACCTCAACGGCGTGACTGACGGCTTCGTCAATTCCGCCACCCAGGCGACCGGTAACTACACCCAGGTCTATACCGAGAAGGCGACCTTTGACGTCAACTCGACCCAGACGGCGACCGGCGACAACGTCAGCGCCCGCACCAATCTGCACGGCCCCACGACCCACATCCTGAAAGGCGGTGAAGTCACCACCGCCGCCAACGCCAACAGCGCCCTGATCGGCGGCCCCTCCGCCGTCCTGACCGGCACGGTCAACCAGCAGAGCCAGACCACCGTCTTCGCCGAGACGGTCGTCGATCTTCAATACATCCCCGCGCCGATGGCCTTTGGCTCTCAGGCGGCGGCCAACGCGGTCCAGACCAACACCACGGGTGCCTCGCACCAGGACATCGCGGTCAATCAGGTCAACAATCCCTCGACCGTCGAAGCCCGCACCGACATCTATGTCGACAACGGCTGGAACCTGGCGGCCCGCGCCCAGGCCAACGCCAACCGCGCCGCGCTTTATAACGCCGGCGGCTCCATGCTGGCCCGCACCAACCAGACCAACGAAGGCCGCGTCATCGCCGACGCCCGCGCCCAGACCAATCTGCAGGGCCAGACCGCCGTCCATGCCCGCGCCGTCGCCAACGAAGTCATCGCCGGCAACAACGACATCTACCTGAAGCTGGACAACACCCAGATCAACTCAGGCGGCGTCGAGGCCACGGCGACCTACATTGGCGTCAAGGGCTACGACAGCTATGTCAGCTCAGACGCCATCGGCAACAGCGTCACCGGCTACGCCTGCTCCAACTGCGGCGGCGAGATCAACTTCAACAACAATCAGGTCAACAACGGCGCGGTGACGGCGACCACCAACGTCAACATCGCCCAGCCGAACCGCAACGTCGCCGTCGGCGCCAACGCCATCGGCAACTCGGCGACCTTCTTCATCTCCGGCTCAGGCAACTAGGGCCAGACCCGGTCAGGCCGCGACGGGCGACCTGACCGGCAGAAACGGCGTCACCGCCCCCAGCGCCGCTTCGACATAGGCGGCCTTCTCGCCCACCGGCGCGACATAATGGATGGCCTCCTCGGCGTCCTTGACTGAGGCCAGCCGCGCGATGATCCAGGCGGCCAGATATTGCGACGCCATGCAGCCGCCCGCCGTCGCCACATTGCCGTGCGCCACGAACGGCGCGTCCAGCACATCCACCCCGGCCTCGATAACCCACGGCTTCGTCGTCAGGTCCGTGCAGGCGGGTAGGTTCCCGACCAGACCCAGCCTGGCCAGCGTCAGCGTGCCGGAACATTGCGCCCCTATGATCTGACGCGTCGGGTCCAGCCGGATCTGGGCCATCAGGTCCGCATCCGCCGCCAGTTCACGCGTCTTGATCCCGCTGCCGATCAGCACCGCATCGGCGGTGGCTGCGAACTCCAGCGGCTGCTGACGCTTGATCGTGACGCCGTTCATGGAGGTCACTTCCGGCGTCGGAGACGTGATCTGCGCCTGCCAGCCCTTGGCCTTCATCCGGTTCAGAATCCCTGCCGCAATGAAGGAATCCAGCTCATTGAATCCGTCAAAGGTCAGAACCGCGATCTGCACGTCGGTCTCCTGCAAGCCAGCAACACCGGCCGTCTCGCCGACCGTCCGGCGACCCTATCACAGGGGTTGCGGCCACGCTTGGCCTTATGGCCTGACGCCCGCCAAAGCCCCTTGCGTCAAAAGGGACGAACGCGCGATCCGCCTTGCTCCGCCCCCGCCCCTGCCCTAGTGCGGATTCATCGCCTCATCTGAGGTTGCAGATTCTGGAGCGGCTCATGCTTTCTGCGCGTCATCTTCTACTTGTTGCGGCGTCCAGCGTCGCTCTCGCCACGGGACTGGCGGCTGGGGCCGGAGCCGGTCACGCCTTCGCCCAGTCGACGCGCGCCCCCGCCGCCTCTTCCGCAGCCGCAGTCCAGCCGTCCTCGCCCTGGGCCCAGGCCGCCAGCGACATTCCCGCCGACGCCGCCGTCCGCTTCGGCCAACTGCCCAACGGCATGCGCTACGCCCTTCTGAAGAACGCCACCCCGCCCAATCAGGCCTCGTTCCGGCTGCGCATCGCGGCCGGTTCGCTGATGGAGCGCGACGACCAACAGGGTCTGGCCCACTTCATGGAGCACATGGCCTTCAACGGCACCAAGGACATCCCCGAAACCGAGATGCTGCGCATCCTGGAGCGGCTGGGCCTGGCCTTCGGCGCCGACACCAACGCCTTCACCAGCTTCGACCAGACCGCCTATGTGCTGGAGCTGCCCAACACCCAGGATGAAACGGTCGACACCTCGCTGCATGTGATGCGCGAAATGATGTCCGACGCCCTGATGAACGAGGCCGACATCGATTCCGAGCGTGGCGTCATCGTCGGAGAAGAGCGCACCCGCAACTCGCCGCAGCTGCGCGTGCTGAAGACCCAGCTGGGCCTGCTGGCGCCCGGCCAGCGCCTTTCGCAGCGCCTGCCGATCGGCGACCTGAATATCATCCGCACCGCGCCGCGCCAGTTGTTCGTCGACTTCTACGACGCCTATTACCGCCCCTCGCGCGCCACCTTCATCGCCGTCGGCGACTTTGATCTGGACGCGATGGAAGGCAAGATTCGCAACGCGTTCGCCTCCTGGACGCCCAAGGCGCCGGATGGTCCCCAGCCCGACCTGGGCGTGGTCGCCCCGCGCCAGCCGGAAACCAGCATCATCGTCGAGCCGGGCATCCAGTCCTCGATCCAGCTGAACTGGATCAAGACGCCCGACCTGTCGCCCGACACCGCCGCCAAACGTTCCGAGGCCCTGCGCCGCAACCTGGGTCTGGCCGTGCTGAACCGCCGTCTGGGCGAGATGGCGCGCGAGGACAACCCGCCCTTCGTCGGCGCGGGCGCCAGCTACCAGTCCCTGTTCCGCAGTCTGGACGCAGGAACCCTG
The DNA here is from genome assembly GCF_019395145.1 of Brevundimonas nasdae. Lineage (NCBI taxonomy): Bacteria > Pseudomonadati > Pseudomonadota > Alphaproteobacteria > Caulobacterales > Caulobacteraceae > Brevundimonas > Brevundimonas nasdae. The sequence goes on along the minus strand of NZ_CP080034.1, from coordinate 334,666 downwards.
GCCGTCGCCTTCAACCCCGGCGAATGGAAGCGCGCCCTGGACGCCGCCGAGCAGGAAAGCCGCCGTCTGGCCCAGTTCGGCGTCACCGAGGCGGAGCTTCAGCGCGAGATCACCGACGCTCGCACCGGCCTGCAGAACGCCGTCGCCACCGCCGCCACCCGTTCGACCCCCGCCCTGGCCAATAGCCTGCTGGGCGCCGTCAACGACGACCGCGTGTTCAACTCGCCCCAGACCTCGCTTGATCTGTTCGAACAGGCCGTGCGCGGCCTGACCGCCGATCAGGTCAACGCCGCCGTGCGCCCCGTCTTCGAAGGCCAGGGTCCGCTGCTGCTCTTCTCCAGCCCCGTCGAGGTCGAGGGCGGTGAGGCCGCCGTCACCGCCGCGCTTCAGGCGTCGCGTCAGGTTCCGGTCACCGCCCGCGCCGAACAGGCCGCGCTGGAATGGCCCTACACCAACTTCGGCGCCGCCGCCGTCCCGGCGTCGCGCACCGAGGTCGCCGGTCTGGGTGCAACCCTGGTCCGCTTCCCGAACGGCACGCTGCTGAACATCAAGCCGACCAAGTTCCGCGAGAACCAGATCGTCATCAGCGCCTCGACCGGCATTGGCGAACTGGGTCTGCCCGCCGATCGCCTCTCGCCCCTTTCGATGGCCTCAACCGTCATGGGTCCGGGCGGCACGGGCAAGCTCAGCGTCGATGAACTGACCCGCGTGCTCAGCGGCAAGGTCTTCAGCGCCAATGTCGCTCAAGGCGGCGATTCCTACACCTTCACCGGCGCCACCCGCCCCGAAGACCTGCAACTGCAGATGCAGCTTCTCGCCGCCTATCTGACCGATCCCGGCCTGCGCGCCGCCCCGTTCGAACAGACCAAGGCCATGTTCCCGCAGATCCTGGCCCAGCTGGACGCCACCCCCCGCGGCGTCTTCCAGCGTGATGGTTCGGGCCTGCTGGCCTCAGGCGACAAGCGCGAGGTCACCCCGACCGCAGCCGAGATCGCGGCCATGAAGATCGAGGACATCCGCACGGGCGTCCACGCCGCCCTGGCCCACGGCCCGGTCGAGATCACCGTCGTCGGCGACGTCGATGTGGACCAGGTGATCGCCGCCGTCGGCTCGACCTTCGCGGCCCTGCCGGATCGCGGACCGGCGCCTGCGCCCCTGCCCGGTTCGGCTGAACGCCGCTTCCCCGCGCCGACCGCAACCCCCGTGCGTCTGACCCACAGCGGTCCTGCGGAGCAGGCCCTGGCCTTCATCGCCTGGCCCACGACGGACCAGATCAACGACCGCACCACCGCGCGTCAACTGAGCATCCTGTCCGACGTGCTGCAGCTGCGTCTGAACGAGGACATCCGCGAGAAACAGGGTCTGGCCTATTCGCCGGGCTCCAGCTCGACCACCTCGGACGTCTTCCCCGGCTATGGCTATGTGTCTGTGTCGGCCGAGGTCGCCCCGGAAAACCTGAGCAAGCTGTTCACGGCCGTCGACGCCATCGCCGCCGATCTGCGTGACAAGCCGGTCAGCGAAGACGAACTGAATCGCGCCCGCCGCCCGGCGGTCGAACGTCTGCGCCGCAGCATGGCCGACAACACCTACTGGCTGATCCAGCTGTCCGAGGCCCAGTCCAATCCCGCGTCACTGGACCAGACCCGCAGCCAGATCGCCACGGTCGAGGCGGTCACCGCCGCCGATCTGCAACGCCTGGCCAATGAATACCTGAAGCCCACGACCGCCTGGCGCGCCGAGATCGTCTCCGACAAGGCCACCGCTCAGTAAACATCGCCCCAAAAGAAAAAGGCCCCGGTTCAATCGTGAACCGGGGCCAGTCTTCAGGATCATCGACGGAGAGCCGATGGTCTTATCTTCTCATCCCGCGCCTGATCGGCGCCTGAACGAGCCTGTCAGGCTTTCGTTCAGAACACCCGGCCGCCGACGCCGCCGTCCAGGGTGATCGTGCCGGTGATGACGCCAGCGCTCTGAACCTGTTCCTCGCGGTATTCGGTGTATTCCTCCTCACGATACATCGTCAGGATCTTCACGCCCGCGCCATAGCGGCGCAGCAGGGAACGCTCGTTGCAGTCGCGCTCCGGCTTTTCGGGACGGCAGACCAGCTGGCCGCCCTCGCCGAACCACAGGGATTCATGCTTGCGGCAGGTCAGGGTCGTGCCGTTGTCGAAGCTGATGTTGCCATCATAGTCGGCGATCGTGGCCTGCAGCCACGTCCCCGCCAGGCAGCGATACAGTTCGCCATTATAGTCTTCACCGATCTCGCGATCCGGGCGCACCTGCGACGCCGGGTGCGGACTTTGACGGTCGTCGATGCAGACGGCCTGGATCACCACGCGCCGCATTTCGCGGCGGAAGGCGGTGAAGGGCGTGCGCACCGTCTGGGCGATCACGCCCTCGACGGCCAGCCCCTGGATCGTCGTCGGATAGGGCTGATCCACCGACACATAGGCCGACCCGCCACCGCCGCCCAGACCGTTCGAACCCATCCAGCTGTGCGCATTTACGGCGCTGCGCGAACCGGCGCGCAGATAGTTGGAGCTGGTGTTGGAATTCGAGTTGCCGTTGTTGTTGACGTTCACATTGACGTTGATGTTCTGGTTCTGGTTCCAGTTATTGTTCTGGTTCCAATTGTTGTTGTTATTCCAGTTGTTATTGTTGTTCCAATTGCCGCCGTGACCGGGCCAGCCCGGCTTGCCGGGGCCTCCGGGACCGCAACCGCCGCCGCCATTGCCGCAGCCGGGACCACCGGGTCCGCCCGGACCGCCGGGGCCGCCAGGCGTGCCGGGATTACAGCCTCCACCGCCGCCACCGCCGCCGCATCCATTGCCGCCGCCGTTTCCACCGCCACCGCCGCAACCTGCGCCGCCGCCGCTGCCGCAGCCGGGAGGCGGCGGGGGCGTGCAGCCGGTCGTGCATTGCGCAAACGCCGCGCCTGCCGTCGCCGACAGGAACACGCCTGCCGCCAGACCCAGCATCCAACTTCTCATCCGCAGCCGCATTGGCGGGACTCCTGAACGAAATTCTCGTCGATGCGGCGAGCGCCGACCGATCCAGCGTTCACCAAAACATCAAAAGCCTTTCGTTTCCGTTGATGCATCGCGGGGTTCGGGATGGCGCGATGCCGCATCTGTCTGCTAGACCGACCGCATAATGATCGTCCGCGTCTCCATTCGCCTGATTTCGATTAGCCGCCCGGCGTAGCGCTTCTGGGCCCTCTGGCCCCGTGCACGCCGGGATTGACCGCCCCAGGGCGAACGAAGACAGCGACCGACAACCCACGACGCCGAGACTTTTGATGGCTGACGCCCCCCAGACCGACACCGACACCGCTTCCGGCCGCGACTATCGCGACACCGTCTTCCTGCCGGAGACGCCCTTCCCCATGCGCGGCGGCCTGCCTCAAAAGGAGCCTTTGATCCTTGAGCAGTGGGGCGACCTCTATGGCACCCTGCGCGCCGAGCGTCAGAAGCAGAACGCCCCCCTGTACGTGCTGCACGACGGCCCGCCCTATGCGAACGGCGACATCCACATCGGCCACTCCTTGAACAAGACGCTGAAGGATTTCGTGGTCCGCAGCCGTTTTCTGCTGGGCTACGACGTCGACTACGTCCCCGGCTGGGACTGCCACGGCCTGCCGATCGAGTGGAAGATCGAGGAGCAGTTCCGCGCCAAGGGCCGCCGTAAGGACGAGGTCTCCAAGGAAGAATTCCGCAAAGCCTGCCGTGAATACGCCGGCAAATACATCGACACCCAGCGCGACCAGTTCAAACGCCTGGGCATCACCGGCGACTTCGAAAACCGCTACGCCACCATGGACTTCAAGTCCGAGGCGGCCATCGTCGCCGAGTTCCACAAGTTCAAGAACTCGGGCCAGCTGTATCGCGGCTCCAAGCCCGTCATGTGGTCGCCGGTCGAGCGCACGGCCCTGGCTGACGCCGAGATCGAATACCACGACCACGTCAGCCCCACGATCTGGGTCAAGTTCCCGGTCACCGGCGCCTCGGACGACCATCCCGACGACCTGCTGGCCTTCCGCAATTCCAATCCGGCCATCGTCATCTGGACGACCACGCCCTGGACCATCCCAGCCAACCGCGCCATCTCCTACGGCCCCGAGATCGCCTATGGCCTGTACGAGGTCACGGCCATGGAGGAAGGTCTTGAGTTCGCGCCCTGGGCCAAGCCGGGCGACCGCCTGATCCTGGCCGACAAGCTGGCCGAAGACGTCTTCAAGGCCGCCAAGATCGCCGCCTGGACGCGGGTCTATGACATCAATCCGTCCGGCCTCGTCGCCGCCCACCCGCTGGCGGCGCTGGACAGCGGCTACGGCTTCTCCGTGCCCCTGCTGGCGGGCGACCACGTCACCGACGACGCCGGCACCGGCTTTGTCCACACCGCGCCGGGCCACGGCGCTGACGACTTCGAGGTCTGGAAGGCGCACGGTCATCACGAGGTGCCCGACACCGTCGATCCCGACGGCGCCTATTACGAGCATGTTCCCCTGTTCGCCGGCCTCAAGGTGCTGGAGACCGAGGGCAAGAAGACCGGCAAGTTCGGCCCCGCCAACGGCGCGGTGATGGAAAAGCTGATCGAAGCGGGCAACCTTCTGGCGCGCGGCCGGATGGAGCACTCCTATCCCCACTCGTGGCGCTCCAAGGCCCCGATCATCTTCCGCAATACGCCCCAATGGTTCATCCGCATGGACGAGCCGCTGAAGACGGGCGAAACCCTGCGCGACACGGCGCTGAAGGCCATCGACGACACCGCCTTCCACCCCGCCTCGGGCCGCAACCGCATCCGTTCAATGGTCGAGGGCCGCCCTGACTGGCTGGTCAGCCGCCAGCGCGCCTGGGGCACGCCGCTTGCCATGTATATGGACAAGCAGACAGGCCAGCCCCTGCATGACGACGAGGTCGACGCCCGCATCGTCGCCGCAATCGCCGAACACGGCGCCGACATCTGGTTCACCGCGCCGGACAGCGACTTCCTGGGCGGACACGACGCCGACCGTTACGAGAAGATCGAGGACATCCTGGATGTCTGGTTCGACTCTGGCTCGACCCACGCCTTCACCCTGGACCCGCGCCTGCCCGAGCATGGCTACACCGGCGACCGCCCCTCGCACTGGCCCGCCGACCTCTATCTGGAAGGGTCGGACCAGCACCGCGGCTGGTTCCAGTCGTCCCTGCTTGAGGGCTGCGGCACGCGCGGCCGCGCCCCGTTCAAGGCCGTCCTGACCCACGGCTTCACCCTGGACGAGAACGGCGAGAAACAGTCCAAGTCGCGTGGCAACACCACCGACCCCCTGGTGGTCATCAAGGAATCCGGCGCCGACATCCTGCGTCTGTGGGTGGCCCTGGTCGACTATTCCGACGACCAGCGCATCGGCAAACAGATCCTGCAGACCACGGTCGACGCCTATCGCAAACTGCGCAACACCGTCCGCTATCTGCTGGGCGCCCTGGCCGGTTTCGACGAGGCCGAGCGCCTGACCGACTACGACCAGTTCCCGCCGCTGGAGAAGTTCATCCTTCACCGCCTGCACGAACTGGACGCTCAGGTGCGTCAGGCTTACGCCGAATATCGGTTCCAGGACGTGGTTCGCCCGGTGCTGGAGTTCTGCTCGGGCGATCTGTCGGCCCTGTATTTCGACATCCGCAAGGACGCCCTTTACTGCGACCGTCCCGACAGCATCCGCCGTCGCGCCGCCCGCACCGTGATGGACGAGGTGTTCAGCCGCCTGACCGCCTGGCTGGCCCCGCTGACCCCCTTCACCATGGAAGAAGCCTGGACCACCCGCTTCCCCGATGCAGGCACCAACTGCGCCCGCGTCATCCCCGACACCCCGGCGGAATGGAGCAATCCAGCCGAGGCCGAGCGTTGGGCCGCGATCAACACGGTCCTCGAGGTCGTGAATGAAGCGCTGGAAGCCGCCCGCCGTCAAAAGCTGATCGGCGGCGCTCTCGACGCCTGGCCGACCGTCACCGGCCCCGCCTCGGCCTTCGCGCCGTTCGAGGGTCTGGACGCAGCCGAAATCTTCCGCACCTCAGGCGCAGAGCTGGTCGAGGGTGACACCATCACCGCCACCATCGCCACCGCCGACTATCCCAAATGCGCCCGCTCCTGGCGCCGCGTCCCCGACGTCGGCTCCGACCCCGCCTACCCCGACCTCTCGGCCCGCGACGCTGACGCCGTGAAGTTCTGGGACCAGACGCACGCCTGACGGGTTCCTTCTCCCTTCGCGGGGAAGGCATCTGGCGTAATGACACTGAAAGGGGGCCGCTCACTCGATGACCGGCCCCTATTCAATTCCAGCTGCGTTCGCGGGGTTGGAAGCGAAAAGACAAAACATCTTTCGCCCCTCAGAACAAACTGGCAACATCATCCCATGACCGATTCAAACGCCGAGGGCCGTTGCGGGTGGTGCGGAACCACGGACCCGCTCTACATCGCCTATCACGACACCGAATGGGGCGTGCCGGAGCGTGATGCGCGCGCCCTGTGGGAGAAGCTGATTCTGGACGGGTTTCAGGCGGGTCTGGCCTGGATCACCATCCTGAGGAAGCGCGAGGGCATTCGCGACGCCTTCGACAATTTAGATCCCGAAATCGTCGCCCGCTATGGCGAAGACGACATCCAGCGCCTGCTGGGCGACGCCCGCATCATCCGCTCACGCGCCAAGATCAACGCCGCCATCCGCGGCGCGCAGATCTGGCTGGAGATGCGCGAGAATGGAGAGGACTTCTCCGAATGGCTGTGGTCCTTCGTCGGGGGCGAGCCGATCCAGACCAACTGGAGCGATTTCCGACAGGCGCCGGTCAAGACCGCACAGTCCGAAGCCATGGCCAAGGCCATGAAGAAGCGCGGCTTCAACTTCTGCGGCCCGGTGATCGTCTATGCCTTCATGCAGGCCGTCGGCATGGTCAATGACCACCAGAACACCTGCTTCCGCCATGCTCAGGTGCGGGGGATGGCGGGGCCATCAAGGAAAGAAGGGGCCTGACCTTCGACCTGTGGTCGTCCTGCTGCATCGACCCGTTGCGGAAGACTAGCTTCAATCGACATTCACCCTAGAATCGTCATTCCGGGGCGTCCGAAGGACGAACCCGGAACCCACGGCCACAATCGCACCGTTGGATGCATTCGACGCCGGATGCACGTCTCCTGGGTTCCGGGTTCTTCGCTCCGCTCAGCCCCGGAATGACGAGTTGAGGGGTGAACCAACTGAATGGCGATTGAACCTAGCTTCAGCGGGCTTTAGTCGGCGTCCAGAGCATTCAGAATTTGCTCATGATCTTGAGTTGCGCCGTGATGCTCTTCACCACGTCCTTTTCGCAGATCAAAGCCGCAGGAGGAACAAATCACGTCCGGGAACGGCTTGCCAAAGAAACCGCCAAAAGATCCTGTTCGCCCCAACAGGTAGGGGGATTTCGCGCATTCAGGGCAGGCGATCATAGCTAAGAAGAGAGCCTGCAACACACAGGCTGAGATGCAAGCCAACCAGCCAGCAGGCATCTCCCAGATAGCCCACAGTGGATTGACAACGAAAACAGCCATTCCACACAGAAACAGAATAATCGGTGCGGAGAGGACGAGGCTGTAAAGTCGAATACGCACCATGCAACTCACCCTCCGAGTGATTGAACAGAAACAACGCGGACTGCCTGAAGCGTGACAATGTCGAACATCCGGCTCTTCAAGCCAACTGCGAGCTTAGCCCACGACACCCGCTTCCGCCACGCCGCGCTTCGTGCGATGGCGGGGCATGGCCAAGACACCTACTAACCCCAAAACCTTCCCGACGCTGCATCTGGAAACCGTGCTGATCCGGCGGGTCAAAGGGCATGTCTGCGGTGTGGATGAAGCGGGGCGCGGGCCGTGGGCGGGGCCGGTGTCGGCGGCAGCGGTGATCCTGAACCCGGACGATCTGCCGCCGGGCATCGACGACTCCAAGGCCCTGACCGAGAAACGCCGCGCGGTGCTGGAGACCGAGATCAAGGCCCGCGCCATCGCCTGGGGCGTCGGGTTTGCGTCGGTAGAGGAGATCGACGACCTGAACATCCTGCACGCCACAGGCCTGGCCATGTGCCGCGCCATCGAGGCCCTGTCGGTGCAGCCGGTGGCGGCCCTGGTGGACGGCAACTACCGCTTCAAACTGCCGTGCGAAATCCAGACGGTGGTCAAGGGCGACAGTCTTTCGTTGTCCATCGCCGCGGCCTCGATCCTGGCCAAGACGGCGCGGGATCGGCTGATGATCGAACTGGACGCCGAACACCCCGGCTACGGCTTCGCCAGCCACAAGGGGTATAATGCGCCCTCGCACACGGAGGGTCTGCGCACGCTGGGCCCCTGCCCCGCCCACCGCCGCAGCTGGGCGCCGATCAGGGCCCTGCTGGCGGACGCCTGAGGCGCCTAGAATTCCAGATAGAGACCGCCGACCAGAATGCTCAACAGGGCCGCGATCGCCGCCCCGGCCAAAAGCAGCATCCAGGTCGGCGGCGGACGCAGCGCAGGCTCGGCCTCCTCCTCCACCGCAACCGCCGGCTCGGCGTCGCGTGGGATGAAGTGCCGGGTGTTATGGGTGTAGCAGCGCGCCGTCTTCCCCTTTTCCACCGGAGCCCAGGATTTGGATTCCGTCGTCAAGGATCGACCATCGTACTTTTCGCGATGGCGTAATCGGGGCGATGAGAGGGGCGGTTCCATAGGCGGAGAACGGCAAGCCCTGATTCGGGTTCCGCTACGGCAAGGTGAAAAACCGCTTTTAATTCAGGCCGCGACCGGCAGAGCTACCGGCCGGTCAGTCACCACGAACAGGTACTCGACATTTCGCAGGCGCCCAATCCGGCCCACCTTCTCGCCCTTGGGGTTATGGATGCCGATGCGCGCGCCGACGTAGCGCGGGTGAGCGATCTCGACGACCTGGACATGACCGCGTGAGGCCAGCATGGCCTCCAGGTCCGCGCGGCTCAGATAGCCTTCGTCGTTGAAACTGACGATCAGATTCGGCGTCCTGATCCGCTCAATCACCGACTGCAGCGCCGGGCCGATGCCGGGCCGGCTGTTGAAGGCGCTCTTTCGCGTCTTCACGTCGATGCGCTTGTTGGCCACGCCATAGGTTTCGGGCTTGTCCCACAGGACCAGACTTTCCCAGCAGTGATAGTTGGCCAGGTAGGAGTGCTGGTTATAAGGCGGGTCCAGATAGACGAGGTCCGCATCGACCTGCTCGGCCATTTCCAGCGCGTCGCCCTGGGTGGCGCGGCAGGGCCCATCGACGGCGGGAACGATGTCGGGCGTGCGCAGCTCCAGCGTCTTCAGCGCGCGCGGCGCCCACTGTTTCATATAGGCCATCTGGACGCCTGCCGTGGAATCCACCCGGTCGGCGGCCTCCATCAGACTGACCAGGACGATGGCCTTCAGTTCCGGCTCCAGGTCCAGCGCCTCGATCCGCTGGCGGATGGCGTCGATCCGGGCGCCGTTGTCGGGGTGAAAGAAACGGGCGTCGTGGCAGAAGGCCTGGGTGAACCAGCCCGCCTGCGGCTGCACCGTGCGCAGTTCCGCCAGCACCGCCTCGACCCGCTCGATCCAGACCTCGCGGTCCGCCTGCACATAGGCGGTGGCCAGCATGTGGGCATAGGCGTTGTAGTCGTTGGACCAGACGCGAAAGCCCTGCTTCTTCAACGCATGACCGACCCGCGCGGTGCCGGAGAACAGATCGCAGACCAGTCCGCCCTGCGGCAGGACGCTGGATACGGCGCCGGTCACGTGCCCCAGCAGGGCGCGCTTGGAGCCGATGTATTTGATCATGCGCGAACCCGAGTCATTCCGCATCTTAGCCCTCTCCCGTCGCGAGAGGGAGAGGGCTGAAGCGGCGTGACGGTCTTACTTCTTGCGGGCGCTCGACTTGGCGGCGGGGGCATGGGCCAGACGCAGCAGGTTGGCCGCGCCCGGCGCGCCGAACGGCGTCCCGGCCAGGATCAGAATGCGTTGGCCCGGCTCGGCCAGACCGTATTTGATGGCGCTGTTCACCGCGTCGTCGGTGACGTTCTCCAGCGAGTCCGGCTGGTCGCCCAGCCGCGTCTCCAGACCCCAGACCAGGGCCAGACGGCGCGCCGTGTTCGCATTGGGCGTCAGCACCAGAATCGGCTTCAGCGGACGTTCGCGCGCCATGCGTCGCGCCGTGCCGCCCAGGGTGGTGAATACCACCAGACATCCGGTCGACGGGGCGCTGGCGGCCATGGCGGCCGCCCCGACCAGGGCGTCCACGTCCTGCTCATCCATGCCGGCGTGTTCGGCGCCCATCAGGCTGGGCCAGTTCGGGTCGCGTTCGACGCGTTCGATGATGCGGCTCATGATGCCGACGGATTCCAGCGGATAGTCGCCGGACGCGGTTTCCGCCGACAGCATCAGGGCGTCCGCGCCCTCGTAAACGGCGTTGGCCACGTCGGTGGCTTCGGCGCGGGTCGGGGCCGGGGCGCTGGTCATGGATTCCAGCATCTGAGTGGCCACGATCACCGGCACGCCGCGATTGCGGGCGGCGCGGACGATCTGTTTCTGCGCCACCGGCACGTCTTCAGGGTCCAGTTCGACGCCCAGATCGCCGCGCGCGACCATGACGCCGTCGCAATAGTCGAGGATGGCTTCCAGATCCGCCAGGGCCGCCGGCTTCTCGATCTTGGCCAGACAGGCGGCCTGACCGTTCACGATCCGCTTCAGTTCGGCCATGTCCTCGGGCTTCTGCACGAAGCTGAGGGCCACCCAGTCGACGCCGAGGCGCAATGCAAAGGCCAGGTCTTCGCGGTCCTTGGGGGTCAGAGCCGACACCGGAATGACGGCTTCCGGCACGGCCACGCCCTTGCGGTCTGACAGTTTGGAGCCGCTTTCGACCGTCACATCTGCCCATTCGTCGGTGCGTTCGCCGACGCGCAGACGCACCCGGCCGTCATCCAGCAGCAGCAGCATGCCCTTGCGCAGGGCCTTGAAGATTTCGGGGTGCGGCATCTGCACCCGCGTCTCGTCGCCCGGCTCGGGGTTCAGGTCGAACCGCATCTGATGGCCCGGCTTGACCGAGATCTCGACGTCCTTGAACCGGCCCAGGCGCAGTTTCGGCCCCTGCAGGTCAGCCAGGATGCCCAGCGGACGCTGCAACGCCATTTCGGCCCCGCGCACCGCCTTGAAGGCGGCGGCGTGATCTTCGTGCGAGCCGTGGCTGAAGTTCAGGCGAAACACGTCCACCCCGGCCTGGGCCAGGGCTTTGACGGTGCCGGGCGCACGGCTTGCGGGCCCCAGTGTCGCGACGATGCGGGCGCGGCGGGCTCTGTTCATGGACGTTTCCTGTCAGCTCTCAAGTGTCACCCTTGCGGACGACATGGGCGATTTGCCCCCTTGTGCCTTTGAAACTTCCTTAGCGTAAGGCCGCCACCCCGCCGGGAAACACGAGTTTATGACCCCGAAACAGGAGTTTATCTGGCGGGCGTCAATTCCGTCGCCGGACAGTCCGAAACGGCGAAGCCGTTCAGGTCCATGCAGCGGCCTTCGACCTTGGGCGCGGGCACGCCCATGACATGGGCCAGGGTCGGGGCGATGTCGATGGTGCGGATCGGCAGGAACCGCTCCTCGCCATGCGCGCCAGGCCACCAGAAGATGATCGGCACGCGGCGGTCGTACTCCCACGGGGTGCCGTGACCGGCCAGGGTGCCGCCGACCCGTCCGCCCAGATTGGCGGCCTGGGCGAAGGCGATCAGGATGTCGGGCGAACGCTCCGGCAGGGTCGACAGACGCATCCGCTCGCGCACCGTCATCATCTCGGGCTGGCGGCTGTCGGGCAGGGGGTCGGTCAGCAGGCGGTCGCGCGTCTCGACGAAGGCCACGTCCGGCACCGCCCGCAGCAGCTCCACGGCGGCCTCGGCCACTTGCGTCCGTAGCGGATCGGCCAGAGAGCGGCGCTCCTTGTCCGCCACCATCAGGCCGCTGCCGCCCATCTGCAGGGGATTGGCGTCCAGATTGAAGCGTTGGCGCAGGGTGGCGTTGATCGCGGCGATCGGCGCCAGGTCGACGCGGTGCGCCTCGGGATAGCCGTTCTGGTGCAGACGCTCGACAAAGTCCGAACCGCCATGGTCCGCCGTCAGCACCACCAGAGCCCCGCCCGGAACCTGAGACAGCTTGTCGAGGAAGGCGCCCAGAGCGGTGTCCAGACGATACATCTGCTCGCACATCTCCGGCCCCTGGGTGCCGTACATATGGCCGATGCGGTCGGTGCCGGACAGGCTGACACCCAGCATGTCCGTGGCCGCGCCCTGCCCCAGTCGCTGGGTCTCCAGCAGGTATTCGGCGGCCTTCAGCGTCTGTTCGTCCAGCAGGGGCGAGGTGTCGAACTTCAGACCCGCGGGCGGCAGCACCGAATGGAAGGTCTGGCCGCGAATGGTCCAGTCGCCGGCCCGAGCGCGGCACTCATCGCGCTGATAGTCCCAGGTCACCGGGTTTGCTTCCATCCAGGCCTTGAAGCCGGTGTTGAAGGCGGCGACGGGCACCAGTTTGGCCTGCGCCGTCTGGCCCGGCTCGACAAAGGTGGTCAGGCCGAAGCCGTCGGTGAACCAGAAGGCCTGCCCCTGATGACCGGCCAGATTGATCGCGCCGCGATCCTTGCCTGACACGGCCATGACCTTGCTGTTGGGGCTGACAGCCTTCAGCCAGTCGCCGACGGTGGTGGCGCGCAGTTGGTCCGGGCCAACGGGGCCGTTGTCGGTGTCGTCACGACCATGCGCCAGATGGTTTTGCGGCGCGGCCAGACAGTAGATTTCCTTGCCCGTCCTGGTGTCGATCCAGTCGTTGGCCGGAATGCCCGTCTCGGTCGGATGCATGCCCGTCAATACGGTGGAGTGGCCCGGGCAGGTCTCGGTCAGGCCGTGGGTCTGATAGCCGTTGGTGGACACCAGCCCCTGATCGGCCATGCGGCGCAGGCCGCCCGTGTATTGGCTGCGGTACTGGTTGAACAGATTGGCGCTGAACTGATCGACGACGATGGTCACGATCAGCTTGGGCGGGGCCAGGGCCGCCGCCGAAACCTGAGGCGCAGCCTGCGGCGCGGGCGCTGTCTGGGCATTGGCCGCGCCCCCGAAGACTACAGCGGCCAGAACCGCAAGGGCGGCGATACGCGGCAAGGACATCAGCAACTCCGACAAGGACCAGCGGGCTTTAGCGGGTCGGGATTGCAGTCGCGTGACAGCCCCCTCCCCCCGTGACGATCCGTCCTAGTGCGATTCCTTGGAGCGCAAACGCCCAAGCTGATGGACAAGAAGCACGATGACCCCGCCCACGATCAGGCCGATGATCGCCGAACCCAGGGCGGTGACCAGCCAGCTGACGACGCCATGCAGGGGCCCGAATACCTGGCCGACGACATGTGCGATGTGTTCCAGCGGCTCTGCTGGCCAGTGCAGACCCAGCGTATGCGTGCCGTGCACCAGAATGCCGCCGCCGACCCACAGCATGGCCGCCGTGCCGATGCCGGACAGGGCGCTGAGCACCACCGGCATGCCCTTGACCAGACCGCGTCCAAACGCCCGCATTCCGCCGCCGCCTGCACGCTTGGCCAGGTGCAGGCCGATATCGTCCATCTTCACGATCAGACCGACCACGCCATAGACGGCGACGGTCATCAGCACCCCGACAACCACCAGCACCGCCGCCTGGGTCAGGATCGGCTGGTGCGCCACATCGGCCAGGGAAATGGCCATGATCTCGGCGGACAGGATCAGGTCGGTCCGCACCGCCCCCGCCACGGTCGTCTTTTCGATCAGGGCGGCGTCGCCCTGGACCACCGCCGCCTCGGCATGGCCGCCATGGCCAAACGCCTCCAGCAGTTTCTCCGCACCCTCGAAACACAGATAGGTCCCGCCGCACATCAGGATCGGCGTGATGGCCCAGGGCGCAAAGGCTGTCAGCAGCAGGGCGATCGGCAGGATGATGATCAGCTTGTTGCGGAACGACCCCATCGCGATCTTGGCGATGATCGGCAGTTCGCGACTGGGGGCCAGGCCGGTGACATAGCGGGGCGTCACCGCCGCATCATCGACCACCACGCCCGCCGCCTTGGTCGAGGCCTTGCCAGCCGCCGCCCCGACATCGTCAATCGACGCCGCCGCCAGTTTGGCGATGCCCGCCACGTCATCGAGCAAGGCGATCAATCCGGAGGGCATCGGGCGTCCTGATGAAAAAGAGGTCGTTTCCGACCTAGGCTGACCGACGGCGGCTGTCGATCATCTTTCATCGCAACGCTTTCAGGATTGCGCCGACTTCTCCTTGGTCGCCGGGACCTTCTTCTTGCCCTCGGTGCGGTCGCGGAAGATGGCGGCGCGGGCCAGAAGGGTCAGGGTCACCGGCGTCGTCACGGTCAGGAACAGGCCGATCAGGATCTCGCGCGGCATGAAGCGCCCGTCGATGATCGTGAAGAAGACGGTGGAGGCGATCAGCACCAGAACCATGCCCAGGGTCGCGCCCAGCGTCGGGGCGTGCACCCGCTCATAAAAGGTCCTGAAGGTCGTCAGGCCCACAGCGCCCAGCAGCGACAGCCCCGCCCCCAGGATCGCCAGCGTCACGATCAGAATGGCCGCCCACAGCGGCAGGTCTGCGCCCGTCATTCGATCACCTCGCCGCGCATCAGGAACTTCGCCAGGGCCACGGTCGCCGCAAAGCCCAGCATGCCGATGATCAGGGCCGCCTCGAAATAGAGCGGGCTGCCGGTGCGGATGCCGAACACGACGATCAGCAGCATGGCGTTCAGATAAAGCGCGTCCATGCCCAGGATGCGGTCCTGCGCGCGCGGGCCGCGCGCGATCCGCCATGCCGTCAGCGCCATGGCCGCGACCAGCATCAACTGGGCCAGCCCCAGACCCCAGGCGAGCACCAGCGCGCTCATTCGAAAATCTCCATCAGGCGGCGCTCATACCGGGTCTTGATCAGTTCGATCCATTCGTCTTCGTCAACCAGATCAAGCACATGCAGCAGCAGTTGGCCGGTCGCCGCCTCATATTCGACCCACAGGGTGCCGGGCGTGCTGGTGATGATGATGGCCAGAACCGCCAGACCATGCCGGTCACGCATCTGCAGCGGAATATGGATGAAGCCGGCCTTACGCTCATGGCGGCGACGGCCCAGGATCACCCAAGCCACCTCCCAGTTCGAGCGGATCACATCGACGGCCACCACTGTGGCAAGCTGCAGAACAGCCTTGGGCGAGCGGATCCGCACCCGGTCCACGCTCAGCACCCGCATCACCTGCGGGGCCAGGACCGCCGCCAGGGCCGCCAGGGCCAGGGATGGCGGCGCCACCGAAGCGCTCATCAGCAGCGAGGCCGCAAACAGACCCAGCGACAGGATGGGATGGGGGAAGACGGCCCTCATTGTCCGTCTCCCAACACGGCCTGCACATAGGCCTGCGGCTGGGCCAGCCATTCCGCCGTATGCTGGGTGTAGAGCAGGCCCGAACCGCCGAACACGGCCAGCAGGACGCAGGCGCCCAGAAGCCCGGTGATGGCGGTGAACTCGGCCGCGCCCACGACCGGCGGCGGCGCATCTTCTTCACGCACCCAGATGGCGCCCACGCCAAGCCGCGTCAGACCAATCAGCGCGCCCAGACTGGACAGGGACAGGAAGGCGATCACCACCCACGAGGCGGTCCCGCCCGCCCTGATCAGGGCGTCGATCATGGCCAGCTTGCCGATGAAGCCGGCCAGAGGCGGCAGGCCCGCCACCATCAGGGTGCAGATCAGGAACAGACCGCCCAGCGCCGCCACGGCGCCGGGGATGACCAGACCGGGCTCGTTGCGCTCCTCGTCATGGAAGGGGTCGCGGTATTCGTCATCGAACACCGCCCGCAGTTGCAGGCCGTCCTCCTCCCTGCCCCGCTGCAGCACCTCGCCCAGTAGGAACAGCGCCCCGCAGGCCAGGGTCGAGCCGACCAGATAGAAGATGGCCCCGCCCAGCGCCTCGGTTCCGCCCAGGCCCACGATGGTCAGAACCGTGCCGGACGACACCATGACGCCGAACCCCGCCCCCTTGGACAGGTCGTGCGAGCCGATCAGACCCGCCGTGCCGAAGGCGACCGTGGCCAGTCCCCCGACCATGATCCAGGTCTGGCCGAAGCCGTGGGACACGCCCGCCCCCTCGCCGAACAACAGCAGGCTGAGGCGGATGATCACATAGACCCCGACCTTGGACAGGATGGCGAAGACGGCGGCCGTGGGCGCGCTGGCCGCCGAATAGGCGGGCGTCAGCCAGAAGCCCAACGGCCACATGGCGCACTTGATCAGGAAGGCGACGCCCAGCACCGCCGCGCCGATGTGGAACAGGCCCCGGCTGTCGGCGGCGATCTGCGGGATGCGCACAGCCAGATCGGCCATGTTCAGCGTGCCGGTCACACCATAGATCAGGCTGACCCCGATCAGGAACAGTGAGGATGCGGTGATGTTGACGGCGATATAGGTCAGCCCCGCCCGGATGCGCCGCTCACCCGACCCATGCAGCACCAGGCCGTAAGAGGCCGCCAGCATGATCTCGAAGAAGACGAACAGGTTGAACAGGTCGCCGGTCAGGAAGGCGCCGTTAACCCCCATGATCAGCAGCAGGAACAGGGCGTGGAAACGCGGCCCCGCCCGGTCCCAGCGCGCTAGGGCGAAGATCAGCGAACAGGCTCCCAGCACGCTGGTCAGGGCCACCATCAGCGTCGACAGCCGGTCCGCGACCAGCACGATGCCGAAGGGCGCCATCCAGTCGGCCAGACGATAGACGCGCGCGGTGTCCCCGCCGCCGGTGGCGCCCGTCGCGCTTTCCTGCAGCAACACCAGCGCCATCACCAGAATGGCGGCCATGGCCCCCAGGCTGAGCGCGCCCTTGAGCACGCGGCGGCGCTCGTCAAACAGCAGCATGGCCGCCGCCACCGCCATGGGCAGGACGATGGGTCCGATGATCAGATGGGTCTGCCAGATGCTCATGCCTCAGGCTCCTTGCCGTCGACATGGTCGCTGCCGGTGATGCCGCGCGCCGCCAGGATCACCACCAGGAACAGGGCCGTCAGGGCGAACCCGATGACGATGGCGGTCAGGACCAGGGCCTGCGGCGTCGGGTCGGTATAGTGGCTTGGGTCGATATTATCGCCCTTGAGCACCGGCGGCGCGCCCGTGCGCAGCCGTCCCATCGCCACGATGAACAGATTGACCGCATAGGACAGCAGCGCCAGTCCCATGATGACTTGGAAGGTGCGCGGGCGCAGCAGCAGCCACACGCCGGACGCCGCCAGCACGCCAATCGCCAGCGCGAGCACAAGCTCCATCATTGTGCGCCCTCCTCATCCTGCGGTCGTGACTTGCGCAGCGACTGGTGCGCCAGGGCGACCAGCATCAGCACCGTCGCGCCCACGACCAGGACGACCACGCCCAGGTCGAACACCACCGCGCTGGCCAGAGGCACCCGCCCCAGGATCGGCAGGTCGGCGTACTGGAACCATGTGGTCAGGAACGGCTGGCCGAACACCCAGGCGCCCACGCCGCTGGCCACCGAGATCAACAGGCCCAGACCGATCCAGACAATGGGTCGGATGGTCAGGCGCTCTTCAACCCAGCGGGCGCCGGAGGCCATGTATTGCAGCACGAAGGCGATGGCGACGGCGATCCCCGCCGCGAACCCGCCGCCCGGCAGGTCATGCCCGCGCAGGAACAGATGCGCCGCCAGCAGCAGGATGAAGGGGAACATCCAGCGCATGACCACGCGCGGGATCAGCATGGTCTCCTTCAGGGTGTCGCCCTCGGTGCGATTGTCGCGGTCGCGGTCCGACTTGTTCTGCACCCGCTTCTGGCTGGGTTCGGGCAGGCTGTCGCTGGCCGGACGGAACCGGCGCAGCAGGGCGAAGATGGTCAGGCCCACGATGCCCAGCACCGTGATCTCGCCGAAGGTGTCGAAGGCGCGGAAGTCGACCAGGATCACATTGACGATGTTGCGCCCGCCCGCATCCTTGTAGGCGTGCTCGACAAAGAAGCGAGAAATCCCCTCGACCGCCGGGCGGGTCATGATCGCATAGGCGACGACCGCCAGCGACAGACCGACTGCGCCGGCGATGATCAGGTCCACCCGTCGGCGCAGGCGCGAACGGCGCTCCAGACCGGCGGGCACCGGGATGGTCTCCAGCCGCTTTGGCAGCCAGCGCAGGCCCAGCAACAGCAGAACCGTCGTCACCACCTCGACCAGCAACTGGGTCAGGGCCAGGTCGGGCGCCGACAGCCAGACGAATGAAATACAGCTGGCCAGACCCGCGCCGCCCATCAGGACGA
Organism: Brevundimonas nasdae; assembly: GCF_019395145.1. NCBI lineage: Bacteria > Pseudomonadati > Pseudomonadota > Alphaproteobacteria > Caulobacterales > Caulobacteraceae > Brevundimonas > Brevundimonas nasdae. Next base: position 316,343 of record NZ_CP080034.1, on the reverse strand, counting down.
CCGCCGCCAGCCGGTGATATTTGGCCTGCCAGGCCGCCGCCACCGCACAGCCTGCGCCCACCAGCCAGATGCCTGCAAAGGCCAGATCGGCCAGATCCGGCGCGGCGACCATTGGCAGGACGCCGATCCCCGCGCTGACGCCCGCGACCGCGCCCGCAAGCAGGGCGACCAGGACGATGCCGCGCAACTGCGGCTGCAGACGCTCGGTGCCGAACACCCGCACCAGCATGGCCGCGCCCTTGGCCAGGCCCGTCATGGCGCGCTCGAACATCCAGCCGCCGTTCAGCTTCTGCCAGCCCCACGGCGCGCCGCGGGGGTTGTTGTTGATGCGCTTGCCGAAGATCACATACAGCAGCACCCCGCCCGCCAGCGCCGTCAAGCTGAGAAACAGCGGCAGGTTGAAGCCGTGCCACAGGGCCAGGCTGTAATAGGGCAGCTCGAAGCCCAACACCGACACGGCGGCGCTTCTCAGGAAAGGGCCGACGGTGATGGCGGGCAGAACCCCGACCAGCAGACACAGGCCGACCAGAATCTCGACCGGGCGCCGCATCCATGCGGGCGGCTCATGCGGGACGCGGTCCAGCTCGGTCGGCGGCGGACCGAAGAAGGTGTTGTGAATGAAGCGCAGCGAATAGAGAACGCTGAACGCGCTGGCCAGGGTCGCCAGGAAGGGCAAGGCCGTGCTCAGGGCGTTGGCGTTCGAGTTGGCCACGGCCTCGGCCAGGAACATCTCCTTGGACAGGAAGCCGTTCAGCAGCGGGACGCCCGCCATCGCCGCCGCCGCCACCATGGCCAGGGTCGCGGTGAAGGGCATGAATTTGAACAGGCCGCTCAGCTTGCGCATGTCGCGCGTCCCGGCCTCATGGTCGATGATGCCGGCCGCCATGAACAGCGACGCCTTGAAGGTGGCGTGGTTGACCGTATGGAAGATGGCCGCGATCAGGGCCAGCGGCGTGCCGAACCCGACCAGCAGCACGATCAGACCCAGATGGCTGATGGTCGAATAGGCCAGCAGCCCCTTCAGATCATGCTGGAAAATGGCGCACCAGGCCCCGATCAGCAGGGTCGCCAGACCGGCGCCCCCGACCAGCAGATACCAGATATCGGTGCCCGCAAAGACCGGCCAGAAGCGGATCAACAAGAAGACCCCCGCCTTCACCATCGTCGCCGAGTGCAGATAGGCGCTGACCGGCGTGGGCGCGGCCATGGCGCGCGGCAGCCAGAAGTGGAACGGGAACTGCGCGCTCTTCGTGAAGGCCCCCAGCAGCAACAGCACAAGGGCGGGCGTGTACATGGGGCTGGCCTGGATCAGGTCGCGTGAGGCCAGAACCACGTCCAGATCATAGCTGCCGACGATATTTCCGATCAGGATCATCGACACCAGCAGGGCCAGACCGCCCGTCGCCGTCACCGTCAGAGCCATGCGCGAACCTTCGCGCGCCGACGGGTTCTGGTGCCAGTATCCGATCAGCAGGAAGGAGAAGAGGCTGGTCAGCTCCCAGAACACCACCAGCTGGATGATGTTGCCCGCCAGCACGACCCCCTGCATCGCGCCCATGAAGGCCAGCAGGAAGGAGAAGAAGCGCGGCACCGGATCCTTCGGCGACATGTAATAGCGCGCATAAAGCACCACCAGCGCCCCGATCCCCAGGATCAGACAGCTGAACAGCCACGACAGCCCGTCCAGCCGCACCACCAGATTGATGCCCAGAGACGGCAGCCATTCAATCTCGTGCCGCAGCGTCTCTCCGTCCTGGAAGCGGGGCCACAGCGCCGCCAGACAGATCAGGCTGACCAGGGCGATGACCCACGACAGGATCGCCGCAGACGTCCGCGCATGTCGGGGCAGACCGGACGCGATCAGGGCGCCGATGAACGGCAGGGCGAGGATGACAAACAGCAGAAGACTGACGGACATGTGGCGGGTCGTCTTCTCCGAAAAGGAAACATGGGAACGGCGAACGCGGGCGAAGCCGCACGTCCGACTCACCCAGACTTACGGTCTCATGTCCATCAGGTCAAAGCGACGCCTTGGCGCGGGGTGGAAATGTTCAATCGATGTGGCAGTTATGAAAGGCATGATGAATCCAAGGCTTGGGCGGCCTCTCTGCTGAGAAGGCCGCCCTGCCCGCCGCCTCATCTATCGCGAAATTGAACGCTCCAGCCGCCTGTCCATGTGCGGCCCGGATTGTCCGCCTGACACCGCACGACTGTCCGCAACGGCCCGACCGGCGTGCGATAGACGCCGCCGTCCGCCGCAGCGGGCTCACAGCTCACCCCCTGCCCCTGGAACGCGGCGACATCACCCAGCGCAAAAACGACGCCCTGATCCGCCGACTGGGCGCTGGACGAGAAGGTCCCCAGCTCCAGATCGACCTTTTGTATCGTCACGCCCCGACGCGCCGTGATCTCGTCGCGGCGCGTGATCCGGCCGGGCGACAGTTCATAGACAGTTCGGGCGCTGACCCGATCGTCGCGGACCGGCGCATCCCGCCCCATCCTGTCCATGGCCGGCAGAGTGTAGGTCAGGCGTGTGGTCTGGCCGACGACCTCGACCTTCACATTCGTGAACCACGACAGGGGCTGAAGCACGCTTCCGTCCGACAGGGTCACGCGCGGCAGCAACTGCGGATAGGTCTCGTTCGCCGTCCCAGCCAGAACGCCCGGCGAATAAGGAACGGGGAAGTATGGGTTGTTCATATGCTGACCGGGGCCGCCGTTGATCAACGGCAGGCCGATGACCCGGTCGCCATCGCGATAGGTGATCAGCAACCGGTCCTCAGCCCCCTTGGAGAACCAGGTCGTCGTCGAACGCGGCAGGGTCTTCAGCCAGTCCGCATAGCCCGCATCCGGCGCCCGGTCGCGATAGCCACGCTGGTTCCACAGGGTGTTGGTGTAGAACAACTGGTGCGACAGGCTGATGTTCTCACCCAGAATCCGGTGCTTGCCGCGATAGTCGTCGGTCTTCCGCCCATGATCCCACAGGTTCACCGAGCCCGTTCCGCTGTCCTGCCAGAAATCGACATAGCGGGCGGCGATGCGGGACGAGAAGGCATAGGCCATCCGCTCTTCTTCGTCGGTCAGCAGGTCCAGTGAGGCGGCGGCGGTCAGCACCTCAAGGAAGGCGGTCTCGCCATAGGCGCCGATGCTGCGGCCATATTCAAATCCCTCGCCACGCAGGTTGAAGCGGGGCAGCAGCAGGTCGACCGAACGCCGCAGCCAATCCTTGACCTCCTGCGGCGGGGCGACACCGGTTTCGATGAAACGCTGGGCGATTTCTCCGATCAGAAGCACGCTGTAGCGGTCGAAACGCCCCTCTCCCGTGGTTTCGTCGGCGAAGCCGAACTCACCAGAGTACTGACGGAAATGCTCCAGCGTCTTGGCCAGCAGGGCTTCGCTGGCGGACGTGTCCTCCCAACCCATCAGATAGCGCAGGCGCGCGATGCTGTAGGCTACGCCGTAATAGTTGTTGGGCAGGTTGATCAGGGTCAGATCGTCCTGACGCACGAACCGCCGCCAATCCAAGTTCTGACGCAATTGCGCCAGCGTCTGGGGCGACACGGCCTGACCCAGCAGCCCGGCTTCGTTCAGCTGATGCAGGGCGGACATGTAGTAATAGATGCCCCAGCTGTCGTTCGCATCCTCCAGCGTCAGTTCCGACAGGCGCCGGAATCCATCCAGAAAGCGGGCGCGGCGCGGGTCGCCTTCCGGCGCCTCGATCACCGCATGGGCCAGACCGATGGCGATCTTGCCCGGCAGGAACTTGTCGTTCGCCTCAAACACCCGAACCCCGTCCAGCGTCATGCTGCGGCCCTCGGTCATCAGTTGATCCAGCAGGGCGTCCATCTGCGGCGAGACGCGGTTGACGATGGTGGCGTTCATGGCCGGAGCTGTCTGATACAGGACGCCGCGCTCGACCTGGGCGCTGGCGGCCCCCGCGAGAACAGCCCCCATCGCCAGACCGAACACGCAACCCATCAAAGGCGAACGAGACATAGGAAGTCCTTGGAACAGAGGAAAAGAGACTGATCGGTTGAAAGCAGCGGAGCGACGGATCTGAGCGTTCAGGCCGGTGGCGGGGGATGCGAAACGACTGCGGCGCGCCGTGAAGAAACTCGAAAGAGAAAAGCGGTTTTCGAAGGTCTGAATCGCATTCCCCGGCGTCCATCTGATAGCGTTCACACTCGGCCAGGCAGACCCGAACGCCTCACCTCCCAAGATGCTTGGCGACGCCGCAGCTGATCGTGGCGGACACTGAATAATTCTCCTAACCATTCGTTTCGCCTCACTTTTTCGTCGCACCGAAAGCCCTGAAAGATTCTGGCTCGACCAATCTTGCCACCGGTGTCATTTCCGGTCTAGCCTACGCGACGATACGACGCTCGATCCACGAGCGCGGACCGGAAACGCTCAAGATTGGGGATCCCATGTTCAACCACACGAGACGCCTGCGCACTGTGTTGCTGGCCTCCGCGGCGCTCGCAGTCGTCGCAGCGCCTGCACTGGCGCAGGAAACCGCAGCCACCGCTCAACCCGCGCCGCAGGAGGATCAGACCGACGTTGGGGACGTCGTCGTCACCGGCCTGCGCGCCACGCAACGCAGCTCTATCGAGTTCAAACGCAGCTCGGCGGTCATCGTCGACGCCATCATCAATGACGAGATCGGCTCCCTGCCCGACAACTCGGTCGGCGACACGCTTGAGCGCGTGACAGGGGTCACCGCCGACCGTTTCAAGGGCAACGCCAACGAACTGTCGGTGCGCGGCCTTGGCCCGACCCTCAGCTTCTCCACCTTCAACGGACGTGAGGTCTCCACCGCTGGTCCCGACCGTTCGGTGGCGTTCCAGCAGTTCCCGTCCGAACTGGTCAACGGCGTGCTGGTGTACAAGACCCAGCAGGCCGACTTCGTCGACGGCGGCATCGCCGGCGTGATCGAGCTGCGCTCCATCCGACCGCTGGAAGCCAAACCCCGCCTGCAGTTCGAATATCGCGGCGTCTATCAGGAAAAGGATGACGCCATCCACGGCCGCGACGGCATGGGCTACCGCGCCAACCTGTCCTGGACCAACCGCTGGCTGAACACCCGCGCGGGCGACTTCGGCCTGAGCGTCGGCTATCAGCACCAGGACCAAGCGTCGCCGGAAGACTACTACACCACAAACTCGGCCTTCATCCCGTGCAACACGGATGCGGTGAACCCAACGGTGATCACCGGCACCTCGGCTGTCCAGACCGCGGCTGGGACCAGCTTCAACTGCGGCCTGCGCGACAGACTGACGGCGGCCCAACGTGCGGGCACGACGGAATCGCCGCTGTATTTCGCCACCACCTCGCGCACCTTCCGCCAGATCGCGACCAAGGAGACGCGCGACGGCTTCATGGGTTCGCTGCAATGGCGTCCGTCCGAGCGCCTCGACTTCCTGTTCGACAGTCAATACTCCAAGCGCTCCAGCCTCGAAAACCGCAACCAACTGGCCATCACCGAGGCGGCGCGCGGCATTGATCCGATCATCATCGGCGACGGCGGTCGATACAGCGAAGGCGCCCTGATTTCGTATCGCGGCAACTCAAACGTGGAGGTCCAGAACGAGGACCGCCTGCGCGAAGAAGAGTACAAGGCGGCAGGTCTTTCGGCCCGCTGGAACGGTGACCGGCTGCGCCTGTCGGGCGATGTCTCCTATTCGGAATCGCACCGTGTCGAGACGCAGAAGTCGACCAACATGCGGTCACCGACGCGTGTGGTCTATACGCTGGACGCGTCTGACGACGTGGTCCCGACCGTTGATTTCGGCAACTTCGACATCACCGATCCATCGTCCTTCCTGACGACGACTGTAGCAGCCAACACCAACTACGCCCGTTACCGCCGCGCGACCGACCGTAAGGATCAACTGGCGGCGGTCCGTTTCGACGGCGTCTATGACCTGTCGCAGACCGGCTTCTTCCGCAGCCTGAACGCGGGCGTCCGTTATTCGGAACACACCCGCAAGACCGACCTGGCCAACAACGGCGACGTCAACATCCCGATCGCCCGTGACGGCATGACCGCCGCCCAGATCGTGGCCCAGGCCAACCAGAACTGCCGCCTGGCCTTCCCGGCTTCGGAGTTCATGACCCAGTCCTCGACGAACATCCGCAAATGGGCGACGTTCGACAACGACTGCCTGTTCCGCGCCTATACGGGGCGCGACACCAACCCGCTGATGGAGGACTCGCGCGGTCCTGAGGACATCAACGTCAAGGAGACGATCAGCGCCGTCTATCTGATGACCACCTTCGGCGGCGAGCTGCGCAACACGCCCTTCACCGGCAACTTCGGCGTCCGCTATGTGAAGACCGAAGTGGACTCGCGCGGCTACCGGTCAGAGGTGCTGGTCACCCCGTCCGTCGGCGGCTCTGCGGCGACCATCGTCACCGTTCCGGGCACGCTGAGCGAAATCCGCGGCACGGGCGACTATGACTACTGGCTGCCCAGCGCCAACGTGAACTTCGACCTCAACGACAGGACCCGGCTGCGGTTCGGCGCATCGCGCTCCATCGCCCGCGCAGGGATCGAAGACTTCAATGTCGGCATCAACCCGCAGCCTGACACGACCGCGACCACGGTGCAGGGCGTTCTGGCCAACTCCCAGACCGGCAACCCCAACCTGAAGCCGCTGGACAGCTGGAACCTGGACGCGTCGTTCGAATACTATCTGAACCGCGACACGGCCTTCTCGTTCGCAGTCTATCACAAGTGGATCAAGAACGCCTCGTTCGACGCGGTCCAGCCCTTCACCACCTCGATCATCGCCAATGGCGTGGAGACGACCTTCAACGCCGTCGCCCCCGCAAACGATCCGACGCAGCGCCAGCTGACCGGGTTCGAGATCACCGGCAGCACCGTCTTCAGCCAGCTGCCCGGTCTGTGGTCAGGCCTGGGCGTCAGCGGCGGCTACAACTATGCCGACGCCGACTTCGAGTTCCCCGACCCGTCCGCCGTCGGCCCCTATGTGGATACAGCCGGCCTGCGCGGCCTGTCACGTCACAACGCCAACGCCTCGGTGTTCTGGGAGGGCGCGGGCCTGCAACTGCGCGCCGCCTACCGCTATCGGTCGGAGTATTCCAAGCCGAACAGCAACACCAACCGCAGCGTTCGCGGCTCGGGCATCCTGAACCTGTCGGCCAACTACAACATCAACCGCAATGTGCAGCTGAAGCTGCAGGCGCTGAACGTCACCAACGCCCGCGACATCATGTACAAGCCCGGCTACGACGCCGTCACCGAGGTGAGCGAGGGCAACACCCAGTATTACTTCGGCGTACGCTTCCGTTACTGACCCTAACGCCCGGCCGTCGTGCAGTCAGCGCGACGGCCGGCCAGGATTGCCAGCATGAACCGTCTGATCTCCTCGCTTGCGGCCATCGGCGTCGCCTGCACCTCCCTGCCCGCCGTCGCCCAGAGCCCTGTTGCGCCCGTCTGCGACGGATCGGCCGGATATTCGGCCGCGTTCGACGGCCGCCGCACCTTTCTGTGGCGTCCGGACTGGCTGACCACCATCAAGTCGCGCCTTTCCGACGACGCCTCGCTTCAGCCCGCGTGGACAGCATTGAAAGCCCGCGCCGACGCTGCCCTGACGCGCGAACCCTATACGGTCGTCACCAAGACCATGACGCCCGCCAGCGGCGACAAGCACGACTATATGAGCATGGGCCCCTACTGGTGGCCAGATCGCTCCAAGCCGCACGGCCTGCCCTATGTGCGCCGCGACGGCCAGTTCAACCCCGAGAAGGACACCAAGGCCTTCGACGTCTCCAGCCTGGAGGGCATGAGCCAGGATGTTCAGGCCCTGGCCCTGGCCCACTATTTCACCGGCGATCCCCGCTACGCCGCCAAGGCGGGCGAGATGATCCGCGTGTGGTTCCTTGATCCCGCCACCAAGATGAACCCCAACTTCAACCACGGCCAGGCCGTGCCGGGCCGCGTGTCTGGCCGCGCCGAGGGCGTCATCGACGCCCACCGCCTGGTCCGCGTGGTCGAGGCGGCGGGCCTTTTGCTGCCCACCGACGCCCTGACGCGGGAAGAGAACGAGGCGCTTCAGGACTGGTTCGGCGAACTGGTGCAGTGGATGGCGACCAGCACCATCGGCCGTCAGGAGCGGGCCGCAGAGAACAACCACGGCCTCTACTACGACACCCTGATCACCCACTTCGCCCTGTTCGCGGGCATGGATGATGCGGCCCAGGCCGTGGCCGAACGCGCCAAGACCCGGCGTCTGGCGGCCCAGATCGACCCGGACGGCAGCCTGCCCAAGGAACTGACCCGGACCCGGTCGCTGCACTATACGACCTGGACCCTGACGGCCGCCTTCGATCTGGCGGACGAGGCGCGCTGCGTCGGCGTGGACCTGTGGAACTATCGCTCCGAGGACGGGCGGTCGCTGCACGGCGCCGCCGACTTTGTCGCGGCTTACGCCGGTCGCGAACAGGAGTGGCTCTGGCCCGAGCTGAACAAGGCCGAAACTGACGGCATGTATGAAGTGCTGCAACGCGCCGCCTGGGCGTGGGACGATCCGTCCTATGCGGCGAAGGCCGCCCTGTACGCCGAACGCAACGCCGACATCAGTCTGAACCTGCGCGTGCCGCCCTACGCGCAATGAGGCGGTGAAACACCGTCCGCCGCCAGCCTGGGCGGCGGACGGACGGATCGCTACGGTTGCCACCCGATACGGGCCAGGGCTATGGCGGAGGTGATGAGCGGGTCGCCTGACATTCCGGCTGCTGGGTTAGAGGCTGTCTTCAACGAGATGCGCCCGGCCCTGATCCGTCGCGCCCAGGGGATGGGTGTGGGGGGCGACGCCGAGGATGTGGTTCAGGACGTCTGGCTGAAACTGCAAACAACCACCGGTCCGGTCGCCAGTCCCCACGCCTATCTGCTGCGCATGGTCTATACGGCGGTGCTGGACCGCAAGCGCGGCGCCAGGCGGGCCGCGGCGCGCGACGCCGAATGGTCGACGCCCGCCAACCTGCCGCAGGACAGCGTCGCATCCGCCGAGGCCGAACGCCGTCTGATGGCTGTGCAACTGCTGGCCAAGGTCGAGGCGCGGCTGTCCGATCTGGGGGATCCGGCGGCGGCCATCTTTCGTCGTCACCGCATCGACGGCCTGACCCAGCGCCGCATCGCCGAGGAGTTCGGCATGGGTCTGAGCACCGTCGAAAAGCATCTTCGCCGAGCCTATGCGGCAATTCTGGACCTTGAGGGGGACAGACCGTGAGGCAAATCGCAAGGCGCGGCGTCCTAGGGGCATGGGGATGACCATTTCAGAAAGAAATGTCGACCGGGAGGCTCTGGACTGGCTGGTTCAGGTCAATGATCCCGGCTTCGATCAATGGGACGCGTGGGACGCCTGGATGGCGGCCGATGGTCGAAACGCCGAGGCCTATTGGCGGCTGGCGGGGGCCGAGGCCGACGCCGTCGAGGCGTTGAAGAGCGCGACCGTGCGTATCGTCGCCCCGCGCCCGGGCGGGATCGGCCGCCTGCCGCGTCGATCGCTGGCGGCGGTCGCGGCGGCACTGGCCGCTGTGGCCATCGGCGGCGTCTGGTTCGCAAACAGCCAGCGCGCCCAGCCGTGGACGGTCGAGACGGCGCCCGGCGAACAGCATACCCTGACCCTGGCCGACGGCTCGGTCGTTTCGCTGGACGGCGGCACGAGATTGGCGATGGACCGGCGCAAGCCGCGCGCCGTGCGGCTTGAGGGCGGACGCGCCCTGTTCACCGTCGTGCATGACGACGCCCATCCGTTCGTGGTGGTCGTGGGCCAGACCACCCTGACCGACCTGGGCACCGTCTTCGACGTGACCCAGTTGCAGGACGGGGTGCGCGTGTCGGTGTCCGAAGGCAGCGTGCGCGTCGACGCCCCCGCCGACACCGCGACCCTGAACCCCGGCGACAGCGTGATCGCGACCCCGCGCGGTCTGGATCGGCGCACACTGTCGCCCGATGACGTCGCCGCTTGGCGCGAGGGGCGGCTGACCTATGCCGACGAGGCCCTGGGCGTCGTGGCCCAAGATCTGGCGCGAGCGCTGAACCGGCCCATCACCGTCTCCCCCGCCCTGTCGGGCCGCCGGTTCAGCGGCAGCCTGACCACCCGCGCCGCGCCTGAAGATCAGAGGGGGCGTCTGTCGCGTCTGCTCGACGTCTCTGTCGTCGATGAAGGCGCGGGCTGGAGGCTGGAGCCGAGACCGGGCTCGTGAGCGTCGCGGCTGTCGTGGTTGCAGGAATGCTGGCCGCACAGGCCGGCGCGCCGCAGACCTTTTCGGTCGGCGCAGGCCCCGCCACGCAGTCCATCAACCGGCTGGCGGCGCAGGCGGGCGTCGACGTGGCCATCGCCATCGACCTTAGCGGACGCAGGACGCCGGAGCTGCGGGGCCGCATGACGCTCGATGCGGCGTTCGAACGCCTGCTGCAGCCGTTGGGCGCGCGCGCTGTGCTGATCGGCGAGGACGCCTACCGCATCGAGGCCGCGCCCCGTCGGACGCCGCCGCCCTCAACCCCGACGCCGACGCCGACGCCGGTCACGACCCAGCTCAGCGAAATCGTCGTCACCGCCGCGCCTCCGGTCGGCCTGTCCCAGGCGTCGGGACGCACCCCGGTCGACAATGGCGCGCTGGAAAGGTTCGAGGGCGCCGCGACCAGCGATGCGGTCGCCGACCTGACCGCCACCGTCGATTCCACGCGCCAGGGCACAGGCCGCAACAAGCTGTTCGTGCGCGGCCTGGCGGACTCGGCCATGAACGGTCCGCTGCAGGCGACGGTGGGACAGTATCTGGGTGATCTGCGCCTCAGCTTCGGCTCGCCCGACCCGGATCTGGCCCTGGTCGACATCCGCCGCATCGAGGTGTTTGAAGGCCCGCAAGGCACCCGTTTCGGCGTCGGCGCCATCGGCGGCGTGCTGCGCATCGAACCGGCGGCGCCGGAACTGGAAGAGGCGTCAGGCCGTCTGATCCTGGGCGGCGGCGCGACATCGGGCGGCGCCGACAGCAGTGACGTCGCGGTCGTTCTCAATCAGCCCATTGGGGAACAGGCGGCGGGACGTCTGGTGGCCTATGCCCGTCGCGACGGCGGCTTTCTGGACAATCCGACCCTGGGCCTGCGCAACGCCGATTACGTGGATACGACGGGCGCGCGCGGGACCCTGCGCTGGACCAATGGCGACTGGACCGTCGATGTGGTCGGCGTGGCTCAGAAGGTTCAGGCCGGAGACGCCCAGACGATCGCCGTCGACAGCGCGCGCCTGCTCAAGACAGGCCGGGTGCGCGAACCCTATTCCAGCACCATCGCCCTGGCGGGCGTCACCGCGCGTCGGTGGCTGGGCTCGGCGCGCCTGACCTCGGCGACCAGCGTGTCGCGTCACAGGCTGGATGAAAGGTTCGACGCCACCCTGACCGGCGACATCTATCCCGCCGCCGTTGATCGCACCCAGACCGCCTCCAGCGCCTCATCCGAACTGCGGATCGACATGGCGCCGTCGCGGGGCCTGACCTGGTCTGGCGGGGCCGCCATCGCCTTTGGAGAAACCACGGTCGAACGTCGCCGTCAGACCGTCATGACGACGCTGACCCCGGCCTATGGCGCGGACCTGAAACGCACCTTCGCCGAAGTCACGGCCTTTGGAGAAGCCTCGGTCGCGCCAGCCCCGAACTGGCGGTTTGCGGTCGGCGCGCGCCTGTCCGGCACCCGCATCGACAACGACATTCTGGTGGTCGCAGCAGACTTCCGCGGCAAGGAGCGCGACCACCACGGCATCAACTATCGCCTCAGCCCCAGCCTGTCCGCACGCTGGGACGTGACGCCGGAAACCACCGTCTTCGCCCGGCTGGAGCAGGCGGTGCGGCCCGCCGGGGTCAATGAGGCGAACGGCGCCTTCGAACGCTATCAGGGCGACCGGGTCACCCTGCTGGAGCTGGGGGCGCGGACCTATGAGGCCTGGCATGGGCTGACGGGCGAAGTCTCCGCCGGGTGGATGGACTGGCGCGATGTCCAGGCCGACATCATCACGCCGGGCGGCGACATGGTCACCGACAACGTCGGCGACGGCGTGATCAAATTCGTGTCGGTGAAGGCCGCCTGGCGGCCCACGGACGGACTGGACATCTCCGGCGGCCTGTTCCTGAACGACAGCCAGCTGACGCCGACGCGCATCGGCGTCATCGGCGGGGGCAAGGGCGATATTCCCAACGTCGCGCCGATCGGCGGACAAGTGAGTTTCGACTATCAGCCCGGACAGGTTGCGGGTCTGCCGCTGCGGCTGGGCGCCGACTTCCGCTATGTGGGCCGGTCGCGGCTGGGCGTCGGCGTGGGGTTGGACGTGCCGCAGGGCGGTTATCTGCTGTCGGCCCTGACGGCGCGGCTGGGCGACGACCGCCGCGCCTTCACCCTGCGCGTCTCCAATCCCATGGATGTGACGGGCATTCGTTACGGCATCGGCTCGCCGTATCAGCTGTCCCAGCCCCAGGCCGTGCCGCTGCGCCCGCTGACCGTTCGGCTGGGTTTCGAGGCCGCCTTCTGAAGAAAAAATGGTCCAGCCGTAAGGCTGTCCGCCCCCGTCGGCGTCCTTGGTTCATGTAACCGCGCCCATAGGGATTTTCGCCATGGACCAAGTCACCCGCCGTTTCGACGCCGTCTCCGACATGAGCCTGCGGGGCCGCCGTCTGGCCCAGTTGATGCGCCGCGACCCGAGCGCCGAAGGCCAGTTCTGGTATTCGGTCATCACCACCGGGGTCTATTGCCGTCCGACCTGCCCGGCCCGCCACGCCCTGCCCGAGAACATCCGGCTGCATGAGACGCTGGCCGAAGCCCGCGCCACGGGCTTTCGACCCTGCCGACGCTGCGATCCCGAAGGTGCGTCCCTGGCGCAGAAGCACGACGTCCTGATCCAGACCGCCTGCGAGATGCTGGGTGCTGAGGGCCGCGCGCCCTCATCGCAGAAGGTGGCCAGCGCGGTCGGGCTGAGCCGCTCGCACTTCCACAAGCTGTTCCGCCAGACCACCGGAACCACGCCGTCCGCCTATGCGAAATCATTGCGTGCGACGACGGCCCGCAGCCGCCCCCTAACCGCCCGCCGGTCGTTCGATCAGGTCCAGGACATCCGCATAGTGGGCGGCGGCGACGTCAGGGTGTGAACGCAGGCGGCTTTTCAGCTGGTTCTGACCGACCTCGCGGAAGATGGGATTCAGCGGATCGACCGACAGGCCCCGTTCGGCCTGCTTCAGGTCATCGGACAGGGGCATGACCGGCACCACGGCGTCAGGCCGCGAGCCCAGAAAGAAGGCGACGGAGAATCGCTCATTCCCCGCAGGCGGCGCGACCACATCATGGATGGCGGCGCGAACCAGACCGTTGGTCGCCAACTCCAGCAGTTCGCCCGCATTGATGACGAATGTCCCCGGCACAGGCGGCGCCGCGATCCACGATCCATCATCCGCCTGAACCCGCAGACCCGGCGTCGTGTCCTGCAACAGGACGGTGACGAAACCGCCGTCGCGATGGGCGCCGACGCCCTGGTCGGTTTCAGCCACATCCCGCCCCGGATAGCGGATGATCTTCATCAGTTGCGACGGACCGGGTTCATAGATTTCGGCGAACGCGTTTTCCGGCTGCCCCAGAGCGACAGCGATGGCTTTCAGCAGTTCGATCCCCACCCGCGTCACCTCGGCCTGATAGGCCAGCAGGACCGGCCTCAGCTCCGGCATGGCGTCCGGCCACAGGTTCGGCCCTTGCAGACGCCGCCATGCGGGCGTGTCTGGACCAACGGGATAGGGCGCGGCCTCGGTGTTGATGTCCAGCTGCTCGCGCCAGTCCTGCTGGCCCCGCGTCAGCTCCAGCCCTGCACGGTTGTAGCCACGGAAATGCGGCGACCTGACCATCTCGATCTGCAGCTTGTCGTCCAGCGGCAGGGCGAAGAACCGTTTCGACGCCGCCAGAACCTGATCAATCAAGACCTGATCAACGCCGTGCCGGGTCAGATACAGGAAGCCCTGCTGATACAACACCTCCAGCAGGTCAGTCAGAAACGCATCGCGCCGTTGCGGCCCGGCATGGAAGTCCGACAGGTCCAGCGTCGTCAGCGACGGCGCATCGGCGGGCAAGGCTTCACTCATGACGCACGCAGGTTGGTTGATGATTCAGCACAGCCTGTCGGCGACTATGGCGCCTGCCGCAAATCATCATCCGTGGCGGGACTGGCAGGAAAAATCGCCAACGTCCTGGCCTGCGGTCACTCGCTCTCCAGGCGCTACATCGACCAGCGCAGGCTGACGGTCAGGCTGCGGCCGACCCGGCCCAATTGCAGCAGGCGCGACTTGTCGCCCTCATAGGCCAGATCGGTCGTGTCGGTCAGGTTCGAGGCTGCCACCACGATCTGGGCGCCGGGCGTAAGGTCATAGCTGGCCTGGGCGTCCAGATACCCGGCTGAGGCGATGATGAAGTTCGACACGCCGCCACCCTGCATATCAGCCTCGGACTTGAAGGCCGAGCGCCACGACCACGACAGGCCCGCCGACACCGCCCCACGCTCAAAGAACGGATTGATTGAATAGGCAAGATCGGACACGCCCGTCAGCCGCGTCTCGCCATTCGGGCCTCGACTGTCGGTCCAGGTCGCGCTGGCCCACAGGCCGAAGCCGGACGTCAGTTTCTTGTGCAGCCCCAGTTCAAGCCCGCGGCTCTCGGCCCGGCCCAGATTGCGCGGGCGCAGCATCGACACCTGCGCCTGAACCAGAGGTCCGGCGCGTGTTTCAAAGATCAAAACCTCGGGCGCGGCGGCCAGGGCGATGAAGTCGTCGATCCGCTTGTGAAACACCGCCACGCTGAGCGCGCCGCCCGTGAAGCTCCATTCATAGGACAGGTCCAGATTGGTCGAAACATAGGGTTTCAGCGCCGGATTGCCGCCGATGCCGCTGAAGATGGTCCCCGGCGACGGATCGTCGATCTCGGCCTGCCCGCGCTCATAGATGCTGGAGACCAGCATGCTGGCCGGCGCGGTCGCCAGGCGCAGGTCGGCCAGCGAAGGCCGGGTCATGGTGCGCGACGCGGCCAGACGCAGGCGCCTGTGCGGGTCCAGATCAAAGGCGATGTTGGCGCTGGGCAGCAACAGGGTCGCCTCCCCCGCATGGGAAACAGGCCGGATGGCCAGCGCCCCTTGGGGGCCAGCCTCCAGCAACGCGCCGTCCACGCCGGTGCGGGTGCTCACTGCGCGCAGACCGAAGTTGCCGAAAAAGGGCGCGGCGCCTGCCGATCCGTCGAAATCCAGCCTTACATAGGCCGCCCCGACGCGTTCAGACACGGCGTAGGAGTTCTGCAGATCGGCGCCCGCCGGCGTCAGATCGCGCGGCAGAACCATGATCCCATCATGCTCGTTCGGAATGATGAAGGCGTCGCGGAACCGGGCGAAATCCGCCGTCGCCCAGCCCCCCGGATGCTGACCGATCAGGCCGTCGAACACGCCCTTGGGCGTCTGCATTCCCATGAAGTCGGGGGTGAAGACCGCGCCCGGTCGCAGGATCGCCTCGCGGTCGCGACGCTGATAATCACGACTACGGTCGCTGAACTGCACGCCCAGCCGCAACTCCGACAGGCGGATTGGCCCTGCGTCGATGTTCAGCCCCCGCCGCGCGTCGGCCATCAGGGTCAGGTCGTCATCGACGGACTCGATGGCGCGAACGCCCATCTTCTGGCTACGCAGGGCGGCGGGGTCCAACAGGTTCAAGCTCGTCGTGATGCTGGGCGCCCGGCGATTGTCCACCGCGCCGTCCAGATCGACGGCGTAGGCGACCTTCTGGGCGGACTGGGCGTAAATGCGCTCCAGCGGCGTATCCAGCCGCGACCGGGCGCTGGAGGCCGATACGCGCGGCGTCACCAGCCAGTCGCCCAAGGCGAACTCGACGCTGGCCGAGACGATCAGGTTCAGGTGCGACTGCTGCGAAAACTCGGTGTTGTTGTCGATGCGGGCCGCAGGGATGACGCCCCCAACCACGACGCCGTCGCGCACCGTCGCCGTGGCGCCCGGCTCCATCAGCCGCTCGCCCAGACCATAGACAAGCCGATCTTCGCGAATGGCGTTATCGAAGGCGGAGATCAGGCTGTTGAAGCTGAACCGGGTTGTCGGCGAGGCGGCCCAGTCGCCGCCCAGAAACAGGCTGCGTCGACGGCGATCCTCCTGCTCCACCGTGGTGCGGACATCGCTGGGCGCGGCGACCGCCTGACCATCCAGAACCAGATTGGCGTATCGCTGAATCTGAAAACGGTCATAGACGACCGAATGTTCTTCCTGCGCCAGCCCGCCGACCAGGCCCCAATCGCCATTCTTCGACACCATCCGCCCGGCGACCGAGACATCGGGGCGGACGGCGCGCGCCCGGTCCTCGACCGCCCCGCCCGCGCGCAGGCTGAGGAAGGGATCACCGCCCAGGCCACTGATGGTCTCGATATTGATGTTGGAGCCGATGCCGCCCTCGATCAGGTCGGGCGTGGCGGACTTGGTGAGCTGGGCGCCCGCCAGAAGTTCGGCGGACAGGGCGCGGAAACGGAACTGGCGTCCGCTCTGGGTCGAGTTGCGGATGTTCTCGTTGAAGGCGACCGGCGCCCCGTTCAGGGTCACCGACTGGAACAGAGGCCCCAGACCGCGCACGCTGACGAACTGGCCCTCGCCCACCTCGCGTTCGATAGCGACGCCGGGGACGCGTTGCAGGGCCTCGGCCAGATTGGCGGCGGGCAGTTCGCCTATCCGCGCGGCTGAGGCGCTGTCGGAGATCACATCGGTCTGACGTTTTCGCCGCAGGGATTCCTCAACCTGACCCGCAAACCGCCCGACCACCTCGACCGGCGCCAGTTCGGACGGTTCGACGACCACCGGGGCGACAGGCGCTGTCCTTGCCGGTTCGACCCAGACCCGCAATCCGCGCGCGCCCACGAACCGATAGCGCAGCGGCGTGTCGCGCAACAATTCGGCGACCGCAGCGCGCCAACCCATCCGCCCACGCACCGCATGGCTTGGCAGCGTGCGGCCCGGCGGGGCGACGAAGGCCAGTTCGCATCCGGCGGAAAGACACAGGTCGACCAGGGCGCGGCGGGCGTCCTGAGCCGGAATGTCAAAGGTCTGAACCGGGCCGTCCTGCGCCCACACCACAGTCGGCGCACCAGCGATGGCGGTGGCGACAAGCAGGCCGCACAAGAAACCGGTCGGCCGCGACTGTGCGAACGGTTTCAAGCGCGGCAGGCCCTGTGGCTGGAGAGGAAGGTTCGTGAGGCCGCCTTACCGCGCTGGCGTGACAGCTCTGCGATACGCCCTCTATTCCGCGCGGATCAGGATGCGGCCATCAGCCTGTTTCTCGGCCCTGACGGGCAGAAGCTGGCCCATGCGGTCGATCAGGGCGCCGTCGCCCTCCAGCGGCAGGACGGCCGTAACCCGCAGACGCGCAAGACGTGGATCGGCGATGACCAACGGCTGGCCGACATAACGTTCGACCTCGCCCGCCACCGTGGACAGCGGCGCGTCATGGAAGACCAGACGCCGTTCGCGCCAGGCCGTCGTCGCCTCCACATCCGCCTTGGCCAGCGTGACCAGCGGCTGACCGAGCGAGAAATCGGCGCTCTGGCCCGCCGTCATCCGCACGGCGTCATCCAACGCATGGGGCTGGCGCACGTCGCGGCGACCGATGGCGACATGGCCTTCCAGCAGCGAGACCTCGGCCCGGTCACGACGCAGGGCGGTGGTGAAACGGGTGCCGGTGACGATGACGTTGCGATCCCCCACCGCCACCTGGAACGGATGGGCGCTGTCATGCACCACGTCGAAATAGGCCGCGCCGCGCGTCAGAGTCACCCGCCGCGCATCCCCCGCCATCGCCACCTCTATGGCCGATCCGGCGTCCAGCGTGGCCTTTGATCCATCGGCCAGAACCACATCCAGAATCTGTCCCGGCGCGCTTTCATAGCGGCGAACCTCGACCGGCGCGGTCGTGAGAAAGGGCGCAGCAAAGACCACCGCCGTCAGACCTGCAGCAACCAGTCCCCCCGCCATCACCCGGCGCCCGCCTGCACGACGCGACGGCCCGCGACGCAACTGCGCCAGATCGACCGCAAAGGCGCCGCGCAGGCTCTCCAGCGCCGCCAGATCGGCCTTGGCCGCCTGATACTGCTCCAGATGAGCCGCATCCTGCTCCAGCCATTTCAGGAAGGCCGCCTGATCGCGCGCGCCGATGCGCGGCCTGCTCATGCGCGCGAGCCAGGCTTCAGCCGTCCTGGGCTGTCGGTCGAACAGGGCGGTCCGTCGCTCCATCATGGGCGGGTCAATCTCTCCGTGCAGGCGGGCCGCGAACCCTCGCGCTCCGGACCTTCACTCTTCACAACGATCCAGGCGTGCGACACCTCAGTCATCGCGTGATTTCTTCAGTTGGCGGAGGGCTTCCGCGATGTGTTTTTCGACCATGCTGACCGATACGCCCAACCGTGCGGCGATCTGGCGATAGGTCAGGTCTTCGAACCGATGCAGCAGGAAGGCGTCACGCGTGCGCGGCGGCAGGGCGCGGATCACCCCGGCGGCGGCGGCCAGATTCTGGCGGGTGATGATCCGTTCGTCGGCGGGGCGTTCATCGCCCGCGACGGCGCGCGGACCGGCGTCCATGTCGTGAATATCCTCCGAAGCACGGCGGCGGGTTTCGCGGCCTGCCGCCTTCCAGCGGTCGTTCTGGATATTGCGGGCGATGACGAACAGAAGGGGCCGCGCGTCAGGCGTCGCCAGATCATGCCCTGCCCGATGAAAGCGCACGAAAGCCTCCTGGATCACGTCCTCTGCGTCCTCCAGCGGCTGCCCCTTTCGCTGAAGATAGCCGATCAGGTCCAGGCGCAGCCGGGCGAAATCCGCCTCTGCCCCAGGCGGCGGACGCAGGACTTCAGAACGGACAAAACCGCCCCCTCCGATGGAGGGGGCGGCCGCGTCGAGCGTGCTCTCGGGGATTAAGGGCGCGCGTCGCATGGCGTCCACGGCGGGGTCAGAACTCCATCCGCAGGCCAAGGTTGATGCGCCGTCCCGACAGTTCGTAGGTCGTCGGGAATGACGGATCCATCGTGTAGCCCGTCGTCGCTTCATCCGTGATGTTGATGCCTTCCAGGCTGACCTGGAAGCGGTCGTTCAGCTTGTAGCTGGCCGAGAAATCGACCTGGCCGTAGCCGTCACGCCAGATCGGGTACATCTCATAGCCGATGCCTTCGACGTACTTGTCCTTGTAGTTATAGGACACGCGCGCCTGGAAGCTGTCCTTCTCGTAGAACAGGGTGAAGTTGTAGGTGCTGTCGGCCAGACCGATCGGCGGGGTCGGCACGCCGATCTTCGACTGACCGGCCAGGGAACTGTCCAGCGCCGTATAGTTGGCGTTGATCCCGAAGCCTTCCAGCGGGCTGTAGATCAGGCCCAGCGGCACGATGGCCACCAACTCCACGCCGGTGACGTCATACGAACCCGGCTGGTTGATCGGCTGATAGACGTCGAAGTCATAGACGCCGTCGACGGTGCCGTTGGCGTTGTATTTGGTCACGCCCTTGACCACGCCGGTCAGGGCCTGACGCACCACGCCCTCGATCTGTTTCGAGAAATAGGAGACGGACAGCAGACCGCCCTGCGGCAGGTATTTCTCCAGACCGACTTCCCATTGCTTGGCGTAGGTCGGACGCAGGTTCGGGTTGCCGTCGGTGAAGCGGTACGAGTTCCAGCTGGCCGTGCGCTTATAGGCCAGATCGGTCAGGGCCGGACGGATCAATGTTTCCGATGCAGCAGCGCGGAACAGAATGCTGTCGGTCAGCTCGGCGGTGATGTTGAGGCTGGGCAGCAGCTTGTCATAGCCGCCGTCGTTAGACACCGGCTCAGGCGTATAGCCGGTCGAGCCGTTCGGGTTCTGGATCTGGTGATAGCCCGACGAGGTGATGGAGGTGTCGACGTAACGGGCGCCGCCGTTGATCATCACCGGCACCGAACCGATGTCGAAGTTGAAGTCCGCCATGGCATAGGCGGCCGTCACCTGCTCCGAGACCTCGTAGTAATCTCCCACGTTGAACGGGGTGTAGAAGCCGTCATAGCGGAAGGTGCGGCGCGCATAATCGTTCGACACCTGGCTCCAGTTCAGGTCGCGCACATTGAAGGCGCCGCCGGGGACCAGATCGCCGATCGGGGTCAGCTGGCTCTGCGACATCGGGCGGCCGACGTAATCGACCTTGCCTGCGCCGGAGCCCTGGATGTTCAGGGCGCCATAGTCACGCTGCTTGGTCTTGTCGGTGTAGCGGGCGCCGAACTGGACGCTGGTCAGGGCCGGAAAGAAGTCCAGGCTCAGGTATTTGGTGAAGTCGACCTGGGCTGCGTACTTGTCGTCGGTGATGTGTTCGAGCGTCGTCTCATAGGCCTCGAACAGATATTTGTCGGGCGAGTTGTACATGTCGAACCCGCCAGTCGTGGTGCTGGGGATCGTCTCGCCGCCGCGATTGGTCCAGCGCGTCCGCGACGGCGCATAGGCGACATGTTTCAGGTTCGAGCTGTCCAGCGTCTTGTCCGCACCGGAATAGCCGGCCAGGGCGTGCAGGCGCCAGCTGTCACCGCTCCAGTTCAGCTCGGTTCCGAACTGGCGATAGTCGGTCTTGTTGATCCGCTCCTTGCTCAGCATCTCGTGCTGGGTCGCGGTGTAGGAGACGTCGCGCAGCACCACCATGCCGTACTCGCCCAGGGTGGTCTTGTCGTACTCGTGGATGGTTTCCAGCGTCGAACGGCTGGAGGCCGAATAGGCGGCGGCGTCGTATTCGTCCTCGGTGGTGTCATAGGCGCCGACCATGGCGTCGAAGGCCAGGCTGAAGTTCGACGACGGGCGGTACTGCAGCGAGATCGTGCCCCCCCACTGGTCCTGGGTGTTCAGATAGGCGCGGTCGCCGACCTTGTCCTGAAAGATGATCAGGTCGGTTTCCTTGGCGTTCATCCGGTCCTTGACGACGACCCCCGCGTCGCGCGCCAGCACGTCCACGGCCTGGGCTCCCCGACCGCTGCCCTGGTTCAGAAAGCGGGTCAGGGGGCGGAAGTTGATGCCCGATTCCGAGTCCGTGCGATTGGTGCGGCGCGCGGTCGAGAAGGACACCAGCGCGCCCCAGTCGCCCCAGGTGTCGCTGGCCAGGAAGGAGACCTTCGGGTCGACCTTTTCCGAGATCGAGTTGTAGGCGCCCTCGACGGCGGCGACGACGCGGCGGCCCTCATAGTCGAACGGGCGGGCGGTCGAGATGTTGACGCTGCCGGCGATGCCGCCTTCCTCGTGCGCCGCCGTCGGCGACTTCTGGACGGTGACCTGCTGGATGATTTCCGAGGCGAAGATGTCGAACTCGACATCGCGGCCGCCGCTGCCCGAGGCCGTGGCCAGGCCGTTGATGCTGACGAAGGTGAACTCGCTGGGCAGACCGCGCACCATGACGCGCTGGCCCAGGCCCTTGTTGCGCTCGATGGTCACGCCAGGCATCCGCTGCAGCGCCTCGGCCAGGTTCTGCTCGGGGAAGTTGGCGACGTCCGTGGCGACGATGGAGTCCGAGAAGCCCACGTTCTTGCGCTTCAGATCGACCGCCTGTTCCAGGCTGCGGCGATAGCTGCCCGTGACAATGATCTCATCGACATTCGACACGCCTGCATCAGCGGGCGCCGCCGTTTGAGCAAAGGCTGCAAAGGGCGACGCCGCCACCAGGGCGAAGGCCGTCGTGCCAAGAATTCTGTTCTTCATTTTGGATAGTCCCCAACCGGTTCTAGGCGCTTCAACGACGCCCGGAAGGGACCCCTCAATGTGTGACAGCGATCTTCATTCAAACTTCACGGCGCTGTCGCGTTCGCGGCTGAACGGGCCGGAATTCCACGCTTGGCCAGCGCCGCCTGCACCTCGGCGCGGGCCGCCTGCATGTCGCGCTGGAAGACGTCGGAGCGCTGTTCCGCCCCATAGATGACCATGCCCGACAGGATGCCCGCCTCGACCGCGCTGTAGGAGTGCGAACCGCAGATGAAGCGGCTTTCGGCATATTCCCGCCCCCGTTCATACAGGGTGTCGGCCCGCTGGGGCGCCAGTTCCGCCAGCAGCATGGCGACATGAACCCCGTGCGCCGAATGGCCTGACGGATAATCCGGGTTGCCCGCCAGATGGTCGGTCTTGGCCTCGCAGATCGGCAGGTCCGTGCCGATGTAGGGGCGCTTGGTCGCCCAATAGGTCTTGGCGTCGCCGACAACCCAGCGGTCATAGCCCGCACGACGCAGGATGGCGGTCAGGACCGGCGCCTCGGCCTCGGTCAGACGCACGCCCAGAGCCTCGGCGAAATGGTCGTACATGTCGCCGGTCACGTCGCGCGTCGCCAGCGCCCAGCGCGGCGTGCCCTGCAGGGCGCGTGTCTCGCGGAAGATTTCAGCATTGGCCCGGTCGCGCGCCGAACTTGGCTCAGGCGGCGGGGCCAGCACCTTGGTCAGGTCCGGACGGGCGCTGGCGGCCAGATAGCCGCGCGGCGTCGCCTCCTCCGTCAACTCCACCGCCAGATCATCACAGCGGTTGGCCGTCCGCACCGGGTTGCAGACGCTGGCCGCCCCCCCGACCAGACGCACCTGATAGGCCGGGAAACGCGGATCGGCCCACAGATAGTCGGTCGAGACATATTGCGCGCCGCTGGCGAAGGCGGCGCTGCGGCGGATCACATCCCCGGTTCTGGCCTCTTTCGTATCGGCGTCGGCGCGTGTGCGGACGATGAAGCCCTGGGCCACGGCGGCGCGGATGCGCGCCTGATCCGCCACAGGGTCGTTCAGGGTCAGATAGGCGGCGGCGGGACTGGCCTCATCCGTGTTGACGAAGACGGCGCGGCCCTGCAGCGATGGTCGGCCTGCGGCATAGGCGGCGACCTTGTCCGGCCCTTCGTCCAGCGCAAAGAAGACCTTGCCCCGCGCTTGGCCCAGCGTCGGCCAGCCGCCCGCCAGCACGCCTTCGCGCAGGGTGGCGTGGCGCCCCCGCACCTGATCGGGCGTGATCAGATGGCCGACATCAAAGACCGAACGGATCTCCGCATCCAGCGCGTCCCAGGCCGCCGCATCGAAATCCAGCAGCGCCACGCCGCCCGGCAGGGAGGCGGCGCCCGTCTTGGCGTTCAGCAGGATCAGGATCGGCGCATGATCGGGATGGGCCTGCGACCAGTCGCGGATCTGCTGCAGGCAGGCGACGAAGGTCAGGCAACGACTGCGGTAATCCACGTCCGGCATGTGCAGCGTCTTCAGGCCAGGCTGGGACATGGTCTGGACGTAGGCCGGGCTGACCGGCGCCGCCCCGCCGAAGACCGAGCGCGGATGGGCGTAACGTCCGCCCTGCGGGTCGTTCAGGACGTCGATCTCCAGCTGCCGCGCGCCCGCATTCAGTTGGTCCGCCAGCGAACGGTGGCCGTAGTCCAGACCGACCGCCGCCGGATTGGCCGCGATCATCGCCTGAAGCTCCGCCTCTGGAATGGCCAGCTTGTAGGAGTTGTGCGTCCCCGCGGCCGTCAGGTCGTTCAGGCGCAGGGTCTGGTCCATCCAGGGCCGTGCACAGGCGTCGCCGCCCGCCGCAATCAGATCGGCTGCGTTGGGATCACAGGCCAGGGCGCTGAACACCAGCGCGGCGACAAGACTGGACATGAGGGGCTCCGTTTGGGGACTGCGCCGCGCGTGGGGAAAGGCCCCTTACGACTCCTCCGTAACAACGACGCTACAGCTCGCCCCCTCACCGCCTGCGACGCGATGACCTCGGCGGAACGCCCTCGACACGCCGCTCCAACCCGGCCATTCAGAGGCCGCATGACCAGCCCCGTTTCATCGCGATCGCTTGAGGCTGACCGTATTGTCGCGGCGGCCATGGCCTTGGTCGCCGATGCGGGGCTGGATGGTCTGACGCTGCGTGATCTGGCGCAGTCGGTCGGCAAGAGCACCACCGTCATCGTCAATCTGTTCGGTGCTCGGGCGGGCCTGATCGAGGCCATCGCGGCGGCGGCGTTCGAGCAGGACTGCGCCTATCACGAGACTTTCTTTGCGGATGTGCAGGGACTGGCCCTCAGCCGCGACGGCCTGATCGCCCTGATCCAGCGCTATCTGCGCGAACGGGCGGGACCATCGGCCAGCTTCGTCCGCGTCTGGGAAGACCTGTTGATCGCCCACGAGCCGGGCGGTTTCGTCGCCCCCCTGCTGACGCGGTGGGAGGCGATGCGGCGCGACGCCTGGAGCGCCTATCTGCACCGAACGCTTGATCTTGCGGCCTATGGCGAAGTGCTGGCGACCTATCTGGTCATCGAACAATTCTACATCGGCGCCTTGGGCGGGCGGGCGGACTACGAGATGATCGCCGCCGAGGGGCTGGGCGGTCTGGTCGATCACGTCTTCGGCTGCGAGGACGACGAGGCCCGCGTCACCGAAAGCTATGTCGCCGCCATGGTGATCCCCAAGGCCCCGACGGACGGGTTGGAGCCTGAATCCTCGAAACTTCGCCTGCTGGAGGCGGCGGCGGACCAGATCCTGATCGGCGGGGCGGCCAGCGTGACCAATCGGTTGGTCAGCACGGCGGTCGGCACCTCGACCTCGACCATCGCCTATCACTGGGCCGACATGCGCCGGTTCATCATCGATGCGGTGTGGCACGCGGTGTTTCGGGAAATCCCCGGCTATCTCGACTTCCGCCATCCGACACGAAAGGGGCCGCCCGACCTGCCGGGCTGGGGCGATCTGATGGCGCGCACCCTGCAGATCGGCGGCGGCGAGCGAGACGGCTTCTATGTCATCTACGCCCGCCTGATCGCCCAGGTCTGCCGTCAGGCGCGGCGCGATCCTGCCTACCAGGACCTGGCCATGATCCTGCGCGGCCCAGAGGGCGGCGGCACCCACGTCAACCGCGCCGAACTGTGGCCCGCCCAGTTCGACCTGACGCGGCTGGCCGCAACCCGCTTCGCCCTGTGGATCAAGGGAAGCGCCATCGTCGGGGCCGCCATCGGTCGTCCGGCCAGCGCCGCACAACTTCAGGACGTCGCCGAAATCCTGGTCGCACACCGTCAAGGTTGAACAGAACGATTGTTCTTTTCCATCTCACGCCAATGGACAGGAACACTTCAAATAAGCGTCATCAAAGCATCACGGCAGAAGCCTAGAGCGGCAATGCTGTCGAACAGATGTTTTTCTTGTGACGCGGAAGCGCGGCGAATGTCGCTCTCCCCGCCTCCCTAGCCGTCCTTCCGCCGTCCCGGACCGACGCCTGTTCGACAGCCCCCGCTCTGACGCGGGGCGCGGTCCTGATCCGCGAACGCCCTTCAACATTTCGGCCCGCGCGAGAGGGGGAATCTCGTCGGCGCCGCCCGATGGATCGACACATGAAACGTCTGCTTCTCGGCGCGTCCAGCGCCGTACTCGCCCTGGCCGCCGCCTTGCCCGCCGCCGCCCAATCCAACACCGGCGCCCCGTCCGGCAGTCCGTCCGCAGCCCAGGCCGTGGACGACATCGTCGTCACCGCCCAACGTCGTCAGGAATCCTCGCAGAAGGTTGGTCTGGCCCTGACCGTCATCTCCGGCGACGACCTGGACAACCGCAACATCGGCAACGTCAACGACCTGGAGAACTCGGTCCCCAGCCTTGAGGTCGACAGCCAGCTGGGCGGCGGCCAGCCGCAGTTCCGCGTGCGCGGCGTCGGCCTGACCGACTACGCCGCCAACAACACCTCCACCGTCGGCATCTATGTCGATGAGGTCGCCTATCCTTACGGCGTGATGACCCAAGGCCTGTTGTACGACATCGCCCGCATCGAGGTGCTGCGCGGACCGCAGGGCACCCTGTATGGCCGCAACACCACGGGCGGCGCCGTCAGCGTGGTCACCAACGCCCCGACCGACACGGTCCAGGCCGGTTTCTCGGCCAGCTACGGCAGCTATGACGCCGCCAAGTTCGAGGGCTTCCTGTCCGGCCCGGTGGCCGAAAACCTGACCGCCCGCCTGTCGCTGGCGGCGGAATCGGGCGGCGCCTGGCAGTACCACCGCGACACCGGCGAGAGCCTGGGCGACAAGGACACCAAGGCCGCCCGCCTGCGCGTCAACTGGCGCCCGACCGCCCAGACCGACATCGACCTGAACCTGCACTACAGCCGCGACGAATCCGACGGTCGCGGCCTGCGCCTGATCACCACGCCCTTCACCGCAGGCGGCGGCCGGGTCTATCCGATCGACACCGCGCACCGGATCACGGGCTGGGGCATCAGCCCCTACTTCGCCCAGTTGATCGGCGTGTCACCGAACGCCAAACCCTTCCGCGACAACGAAGGCAAGGGCCTGAGCCTGCGCCTGAACCAGAACCTGGGCTGGGCCACGCTGACGGCCATCGCCAGCTACGAATCCTTCGACCGCCGCGAGTTCAACGACTGGGACGCGACCGCCTCGAACGAAGCCGGCACCTATTTCTTCAACGACATCGAGACGACTTCGCAGGAGGTGCGTCTGTCCTCGCCGACGGGCGGGCGGTTCCAGTGGCTGGCCGGTTTCTATCACGCCAATGAAACCGTCGACGGCGGCTTCCACTCGGACTTCTCGGAAGCCAAGGGCCTGGGCTTCTTCATGAGCACCACCTACGGCCAGAAGGTTCAGACCACCGGCGTCTTCGGCAATATCGACTACAAGCTGACCGACCGCCTGACCCTGATCGGCGGCCTGCGCTATGAGGACGAAAGCCGCGACCTGAACGACTTCAAGACCCAGGTTCTGGCCCCCGTCCCGCGCGTCAACGCCACCACCTCCAAGTCCCAGAGCATGGGCGAATGGAGCGGCAAGGTCGGTCTGGAATACACCGTCAGTGACGACATCCTGACCTACGCCAACGTCTCGCGCGGCGTGAAGTCGGGCGGGTTCACCACCTACAACAGCGGCCTGCCGGAGCAGTTGGACCCGTTCAAGTTCGAAGAACTGATCGCCTATGAGGCAGGCGTGAAGTCCAGCTTCTTCGACCGCAAGCTGCAGCTGAACGCCGCCGCCTTCTATTATGACTATCGCGACCAGCAGCTTCAGGGCGTGCTCTACACCCAGACGGGCCGCGTCGGTCGGATGATCAATGTGCCCAAGTCGCACATCCAGGGCGCGGAGCTGGAGCTGCGCTGGCGTCCGCTGAACAACCTGACCATCACCCAGTCGATCGGCTACAAATACGGCGAATATGACGAGTTCTTCTTCGTCAACGCCACCGCGACCGAAGCCGCCAAGGACCCGGTGACCGGCGAGTACAACACCATCGTCTACAGCGACCGCGCGGGCGAACGCCTGCCCTTCCCCAAGTGGGACTACAAGGGTTCGGTGGCCTATGACTGGCAGATCGGCGGCTGGGGCGTCGAGGCGGAGAGCAACTACGCCTATCGCGACGAGAAGTTCAGCACTTCGTCCAACTCGATCATCGCCTCCTACTGGCTGGTCAACGCCAACCTGACGCTGCGTCCGGCGAATGCGAACTATGCGGTGGGCCTGTACGTCAACAACCTGACGGACTCCTATTCCGAAGAATCGCGCAACCGCTTCATCTCGGCCTCGACCGGCTCGCCCAACCCGCCCCGCACCTGGGGCGTGCGGGTCAGCTATCGCTACTGAGACCTGACGAACGGGGCTTTGGTCTGCGGATCAAAGCCCCGCCTTCCTCCTCAAGGATTTCGGGCCAAAGGACTTACGGCATGACGATGATTGCAAAGACCGCCAGAACCCTGGCCCTGGGCTTCAGCCTGCTGCTGAGCGCGGCCCATGGGCCGGTGCAGGCGGCGGACGGGCGCTTCACCATCGCCGTGATCCCGGACACCCAGAACTACGTCGATTTCACCCATCAGCGCGCAGAGGGTTTCGCCTTCGACGCCCGCGACATGATGGTCGAGCAGATGCGCTACATCGCCGACAACGCCGTCTCACGCGGGGGCGAGATCGTCTTCGCCACGGGCCTGGGCGACGTGTGGCAGCACCCGACCATCGCCATTGATCCCGAACACGCGGCGCGCGGCTTTTCCGCCCGCCCCCTGCCGGACGGCCCCCAATCTGGCATGAACCCCGACCGCAGGACGCGCGGCGTGCGCGAGGTCGAGATTCCGGCCTCCATCGCCGCCTACCGTCTGCTGGACGGGGCCCTGCCCTTTTCGATCGTGTCGGGCAATCACGACTATGACGCCCAGTGGTGGGAGGAATCCTGGCCGCGCGACCTGACCGCGCCGCAGGGCGACCTGCGCCGCCTGGGCATGATCCACGTCGGCGGCCTGACGGAATGGACCCGCGCCTTCGGCGTCGACAGCGCCTTCTTCAAGGACCGCCCCTGGTACGTCGCCGCGCACCAGAACGGCGCCGACAGCGCCCAGATCTTCGAGGCGGGCGGCTATCGTTTCCTGCACATCGGGCTGCAGTTCTCGCCCACCGACGCCAGCCTGAAATGGGCCGAGACGGTGATCCACGCCCATCCGGGTCTGCCGACGATCATCACCACCCACGACTTCCTGAACAAGGACGGCGAGCGCCTGCCCCACCCGGTCGTCAACCAGACCGTGGTTGATCCCTTCGACAACAGCCCGCAGGCCATCTGGGACAAGCTGGTCGCGCGCAATCCGCAGGTCTTCATGGTGCTGAGCGGCCATCACAACGGCCAGTCTTTCCGCGTCGACCAGAACCGTCAGGGCGGCGCCGTCTATCAGATCCTGTCCGACTATCAGGACCGCAATCAGGCCGCGCTGGACGCAGGCGTCGCCGCCGATAAGGCGCCCGCCCTGGGCGACGGCTGGATGCGGTTGATGCAGTTCGACATGGACGCCGCCACCCCGACGGTGCGGGTGCGGACATATTCCACCCACTATCGCCGCTTCGCCTCGGATGAGCCGAACTACGCCCGTTGGTACAAGCCCAACGAACAGCCGCACCTGAGCGACGAAGACTTCCTCAGCCGCGACGAATTCACCATCCCCCTGACCGATTTCCGCGCCCGGTTCGGCGCGCCTGCCGCCGTTTCCAAGTAAGCCTGCATCATGACCGACGCCGCCTTCCGCCTTCATCGCCGCGCCCTGCTGGGCGGTCTGGTCGCCGCCCCTGCCGTGCTCCAGTTCGGACGCGCCTATGCAGGCATGGGGTCCGGCGGCGCCTATGTCTTCCCGCTGGGTGTCGCCAGCGGCGATCCCGCGCCGGACGGCTTCGTCATCTGGACGCGTCTGGCCGTCGATCCGGTGGCGCCCGACGGTCTGGGCGGCATGGGCGGGCCGGTCGCCGTGCGCTGGGACATCGCCGCCGATGAAGGCTTCCGTCACATCGTCGCCAGCGGGGTCGAAACCGCCGACCGATCTGCCGCCCACAGCATCCATGTCGAGGTCGCGGGCCTGCGGCCCGGCCGCCCCTACTGGTATCGCTTCACCGCCGCAGGCCAGCAAAGCCCCATCGGCCGCGCCCACACCACGCCCGCCGCCAATGCCGATGTGGCGGCGCTGAAACTGGCCGTGGCCTCCTGCTCGAACTGGGAATCCGGCTATTTCGCCGCCTATGGCCACATGGCCGACGAGGCCCCGGACCTGACCCTGTTCCTGGGCGACTACATCTACGAATACACACGCGGACCCGAACGCGCCGCCGAGGTGGTTCGCCCCTATGGGTTCGAGGAAGCGACGACCCTGGCGGGCTATCGCAACCGCTACGCCCTGCACCGCACCGACGCCGACCTGCAACGCCTGCACGCCGTCGCCCCCTGCCTGGCCATCTGGGACGATCATGAGGTCCAGGACGACTATTCCGGCGTCTGGTCCAAGACGGCAGGCGTTTCGCCGAACGACTTCCTGCGCCGCCGCGCCGCCGGATATCAGGCCTTTTACGAAGCCATGCCGATCCGCCGCACCCGTCTGGACGCGCGGCTGCAGATGCCGATCTATCGCCGCGTCCGCTATGGCAAGCTGGCCGAGTTCTTCATGCTGGACGGACGCCAGTACCGCTCGCGCCAACCCTGCAGCGACGGACCGAATGGCGGCAAGGGTCAGATCGTCACCGACGCCGTCTGCACCGACCGGCTGGACCCGTCGCGCACCTTCCTGGGCTTTGATCAGGAAGGCTGGCTGTACGACGGGCTGAAGACCGCCGACGCTCGCTGGACCATTCTGGGCCAGGACCTGCTGATGGCCGGGATGCGGTTCGGCGACGGCGGGCCCGACACCAGATACTGGACCGACACCTGGGACGGCTTCCCCGTCGCCCGCGACCGCCTGACCCAGACGCTGAACACCCTGAAGCCGCGCAACCCGGTGGTGCTCAGCGGCGATTATCACTCGTTCTGGACGGCGGATGTGAAACTGGACAGCAACGACCCGGCCTCCCCCACCGTGGCGACCGAGTTCGTCGGCACCTCCATCACCTCGACCGGCCCCAGCTATGAGGGGCTGATGTCGGCCATGCCCAGCAACCCGCACATCAAATTCTTCGACAGCCGGGTGCGCGGCTATATGTCGATGGAGATCACGCCGGGCCGGACCACCACCCGCTATCAGGCGATCAGCGACGTGCGCGACCCACGGGCCGCCCTGTCCACCCTGAACACCTGGGTCGTCGAAGACGGCCGCCCCGGCGCCCAGCTCGCCTGAGCCGACGCCCGAACGGAAACAACACCATGCATATCAAGACCGTTTGCGCGGTCGCCGTCCTGCTGACGGCGGCCGGTTGCGCCTCTGCGCCCGCCGGGACCACCAGCGTGCCGACCTTGTGGGAAGGATTCCGCGACCACCCCCACGGCTATCTGGCCAAGGATGACGCGCCCGACGCCTCGGCCTTCCTGCCCCCGCCGCCAGAGGCCGGGTCGCTGCGGCAACAGGATGATGTCGCCATCTATCACGCCACCCGCGCGCTGGAGGGTTCGGACCGTT
Source organism: Brevundimonas nasdae (assembly GCF_019395145.1). Lineage (NCBI taxonomy): Bacteria > Pseudomonadati > Pseudomonadota > Alphaproteobacteria > Caulobacterales > Caulobacteraceae > Brevundimonas > Brevundimonas nasdae. The sequence continues at coordinate 285,419 of NZ_CP080034.1, read as the reverse complement.
GGCGTCAGGCCGCCGCCGACAACGAGATCGAGACCCCGTCGGCGCCCCGCATCTTCAGCGCGGCCCTGGGCCTCGATTTCGACCCCGTCCGCATGCCGACCCTGGCCCTGTTGCTGGGACGGATGCTGGGCGATCTGGAGACAATCCAGACCCCGGCCAAACAGGGATATTTCCGCCCCCGCCCCTTCGTCGCCGAACCGATGAAGACCTGTATCGCGCCCGAGCCGTGGCTGGGCCGCAGCGGCTCCTATCCGTCCGGCCATTCGGCGTTGGGCTGGGCCTGGGCGCTGGTGCTGGCCGAACTGGCCCCCGACCGCGCCGACGCGATACTGACGCGCGGCCTGGCCTATGGCGAAAGCCGCGTCATCTGCGGCGTCCACTACGCCAGCGACGTCGAAGCCGGCCGCCTGGTCGGCGCTGCCATCGTCGCCCGCCTGCAGGCCGACCCGGCGTTCAAACGTGATCTGGAGGTCGCAAGAGCGGAACTCGACGCAGCGCGGGCTGCATCACCGGCTGAATAGGGCGCGCGGGCCATGGCGGGCTCAGCCCTATACCAAAGTATAAGCATAACATCCCAAAGAGTCGCCGCCGTAAACCTGTGCGGCATGGCTTAAACGCCCGGATTTGCTAAATAGAAGCTGTTCAGTCGGTGACCATCGGCTGGACGCAAACAGGAAACCCGAAATGCCAGACGACAGTAGTCGACAGATGGCGACGCACAGGGTTGTGAGACGAGGCTGAGGGATCGGTCTCGTCTTGATGGCTGTGCGGCCGTCAAGGAGTAGAGACATGAACCTCGCAATCCATGCGCGGCGGACTGCCGCATTCGCCCGAAATTCCGATCTTGCGGACAAGGCACGTGCGCGGGCGCGCGCCCTTCCCCTGGCCCGCCCGTGGTTCGTACGGACCGGGCTTTTGCTGGCCGCCTATCAGGCGCGCGGCGTCGACGGGGCGCGGTGACCGTGAACCGGTTGATCCCCGCACTGCATCCGGTCCTGCACCCGCCTCGAGATCGCGCGCCCTAACGGCCTGCGTCGGCCCTGCGCGGGCCTGAGCCAACCCATTCCCCCGACCCTGACCGTGCCTGCACGGTCCAGCCCGTCTGCACGTCTGTGGCGTGTGGCGGGTCGCCGCTGCCTGTCGCCTCGACAGCAGGAGATCTGCATCATGAACATCAATGTGAACCTCACTGGCTCGAAAGCCCGTCCGATCGACGCGAGCAGACTGCCCCCTGCCTGGACCCCGACAGACATCAGCGTCATGGCGATTTCCTCCGAGGGCCTGACCGACGAGGACGCCGCGCGCCGTCTGGCGCAGGACGGGGCGAACGTCGTTGCGCGCGAACGCCGCCTGTCGGCGCTGGTTCAGTTCGTGCTGGCCTTCAAGAACCCCTTCATCGGCGTGCTGCTGGCGCTGGCCGCCATCAGCAGCGTCACCGACATCATCCTGCCGATGCGGGCGGGCGAGGCGCCGGACTATATCGGCGTGGTCATCATCCTGGTGATGGTCGGCCTCAGCGCCGTGCTGCGCTTCTGGCAGGAGTTCCGCTCGGCCAAGGCGGCCGAGGCGCTGAAGGCGATGGTCGGCAACTCCGCCACTGTCATGCGCCGCGCCGACGCCGCGACGCCCGGCGCACTGCGCGAAATCCCTATGGCCGAGATCGTCGTCGGCGACGTGGTCTATCTGTCGGCGGGCGACATGGTCCCGGCGGACGTGCGTCTGCTCGATTCCCGCGACCTGTTCATCAGTCAGGCCGCCCTGACCGGCGAGGCCATTCCGGTCGAGAAATACGACACCTTGGGCGCCGTCTCGGCCAAGTCCGCCGAGGCCGTGGCGACCGCCGACAGCGACCCTCTGGATCACCCCAACGCCTGTTTCATGGGCACCAATGTCGTCAGCGGCACGGCGACGGCCCTGGTCTTCGCGACCGGTCCGCGCACCTATTTCGGATCACTGGCCAAGGCCATCGTCGGGTCGCGCGCCGAGACGGCGTTCGACCGGGGGGTCAACAGCGTCAGTTGGCTGCTGATCCGCTTCATGCTGGTGATGGTTCCCATCGTGCTGCTGGTGAACGGATTCACCAAGGGCGACTGGATGAACGCCTTCCTGTTCGCCCTGGCCGTCGCGGTCGGGCTGACCCCGGAAATGCTGCCGATGATCGTGTCGTCCAATCTGGCCAAGGGCGCCATGGCCATGTCGCGCCGCAAGGTGGTGGTGAAACGCCTGAACGCCATTCAGAACTTCGGCGCCATGGATGTTCTGTGCACGGACAAGACCGGCACATTGACCCAGGACCGGATCATCCTGGCGCATCACTTCGACCTGTCGGGCGGAGCCGATGACCGCGTGCTGCAACTGGCCTGGCTGAACAGCCGTCATCAAAGCGGGGTCAAGAACCTGATGGACCGGGCCGTCGTCGATTTCGCCGACCGCCGGCCCGACGCTCTGGCCGCCGCGATCGCCTATCGCAAGATCGACGAACTGCCGTTCGACTTCGTGCGTCGCCGCCTGTCCATCGTGGTCGAGAACAATGACGGCGGCGGCCAGATGCTGATCTGCAAGGGCGCGGTCGAAGAGATGCTGACCATCTCCACCGCCGTGCGCGACGGTCAGGCGACCCGCCCGCTGGACGACGCCGAGCGCCAACGCTTGCAACAGACGGCGCGCGGCTACAACGCCGACGGATTCCGCGTGTTGGTCGTGGCCACCCGCGCCGTGCCCGCCGATCAGGCCCGCATCCGTTATGTGGTCGAGGACGAGGCTGATCTGGTGATCGAGGGCTTCCTGACCTTCCTCGACCCGCCCAAGGAGACGGCCCGACCCGCCATCGCCGCCCTGGCTGAACATGGGGTGGCGGTGAAGGTGCTGACCGGCGACAACGAGGTGGTCACCGCCAAGATCTGCCGCGAGGTGGGCCTGGAGCCGGGCGAGCCGGTTCTGGGGCGCGACATTGAGGTGATGGACGACGCAACCCTGGCCCGCATGGTCGAAGAACGCACCGTCTTCGCCAAGCTGACGCCGCTGCAGAAATCCCGCGTGCTGAAAAGCCTTCAGGCCAATGGCCACACGGTCGGCTTCCTGGGCGACGGCATCAACGACGCCCCGGCCCTGCGCGACGCCGATGTCGGCATCTCGGTCGACAGCGGCACGGACATCGCCAAGGAATCCGCCGACATCATCCTGTTGGAAAAGAGCCTGATGGTTCTGGAGGAAGGCGTCATCAAGGGGCGCGAGACCTTCGGCAACATCATCAAATACCTGAACATGACGGCCAGCTCGAACTTCGGGAACGTCTTCTCGGTTCTGGTCGCCAGCGCCTTCATTCCCTTCCTGCCGATGCTGGCCATCCATCTGCTGATCCAGAACCTGATGTACGACTTCTCGCAGTTGGCCCTGCCGTGGGACCGCATGGACAAGGCCTTCCTGAAGACGCCCCGCAAGTGGGACGCCAAGAACATCGGCCGCTTCATGGTTTGGATGGGGCCGACGTCGTCGATCTTCGACATCACGACCTTTGCGGTCATGTGGTTCGTGTTCGCGGCCAACTCGGTGGAAATGCAGTCGCTGTTCCAGTCGGGCTGGTTCGTCGAGGGCCTGCTGTCGCAGACGTTGGTGGTGCACATGCTGCGCACCCAGAAGATCCCCTTCGTTCAAAGCACGGCGGCCCTGCCGGTGCTGCTGGCGACGGGTCTGGTCTGTGCGCTGGGCATCTACCTGCCCTTCTCGCCGGTCGGTGCGATGGTCGGACTGACGCCCTTGCCGCTGGCCTATTTCCCATGGCTGGTCGGAACCCTGCTGGCCTACTGCGTCCTGACGCAGGGTATGAAGACCCTCTATGTGCGCCGCTTTGGTCAGTGGTTCTGACCTGAGCTGAACAGGCGGGCGGTCGCGGCTTCACCCCGACCGCCCCTTTCACCGACAGGAGATGCGCCCATGCGTGATCTTGCCCGTCACCGCCCCACCGCCCTGCCCGTCAACTTCACCCCGTCGCTGCTGCAAAGGGTGACTGAGCGGCTGGACCTGTCCCGTCGCATCGGCTGGCCCTCTGCGGTCGCCGCCCGCCTGCTGCTAAGGGTCGTCCTGATCCTGACGCGGGCCAATGCCCTCAACGCCGCAGAGACGGCGGCCCTGCTTCGTGCGGTCCGCCGCCTCAATCATCTGGCCCTGTCCAGACTGATCCTCCCTCGCTGAACACGGAGCCAGATCCGATGGACGACCCATCCAGTCGCGGCGGCCGAAAGGCCGTCCCGTTAAACCCGGCCGACACCGACTGAGCGCGGTTTCGGCCCGATGACGGCTGCCTGCCGTCGCCCTGCCGAAAGCGTTTCTCATGTCCTTCATCTTGCCTTCCTTCGCCCGTCCTTCCCTCGTTCGAAAGACGGTTTTCACCCGCTACACCTCCCTGTCCATCCTGCGCCTCGTCTGGCGTCGGCTGATCGCGCTTGGCGTCTATCTGGCCCTGCTGGGCGCCTTCTTCCTGATCGGGGTTCCCCGGGCCAATGCGGGCGCCGGGCCGCACGTCATCGACGACGCCGGGGTCGAGACGCCCGGTCAGTGCCATGTCGAAAGCTGGACGACCTGGAGCCGCAACAGCCGACTGGTCAACGCCTCGCCCGCCTGCACCTTGGAGGCCCTGCCGCGTCTGGAGGTCGGCGGCGACCTGATCGGCGTGCGCGAAGACGGCCGCTGGAACACGACCGTCGGACCGGCGCTGAAGCTGAACCTTGGGACCGAAGGCGCGCGCGTCGACTGGGCCGTCGGCGCCGCCGCTCATTACAGCCTCCGCACCGGCGCGCTGGAGGGCGCCGCCGTCACTCTGCCAGTTACGATCAGGATCAGCGACCGCGCCCGCTTCAACGCCAACCTGGCCTGGGACCACGATCCGTCAGCCCAGCATCGCAACGCCGCCTTCTATGGCGCCCAGATCGAATACGACCTGCGCCCCGGCCTGCTGCTGATGGCGGAGACGTATCAACGTCACGCAGAGCCCCTAGGCGTCCAGACGGGGCTGCGATGGACCCCGCGCCGGGGGCCGGTGGACGTCGACCTGCTGGTCGGCCTGCCGGACGGGGGGCGCGAGACGACGCTGACGCTGGGGCTGACCTTCCGGGGCGCCGGTCCTGGCTGGAACTGAGACGAAAGGACGAGACATGACCGATTTCAACACACTGGGACAGGCGGTCCTGGCGCTGGGCGGCGCCTTCCTGCTGGGCGGCCTGATCGGGTTCGAGCGGCAATGGCGGCAACGACTGGCGGGCCTCAGGACCAACACTCTGGTCGCCCTGGGCGCCGCCACCTTCGTGCAGTTCTCGGCGCAGTTCGACGGCGACGCCAGCCCGACCCGCGTGGCGGCCCAGATCGTGTCAGGCATCGGTTTTCTGGGCGGCGGCATCATCTTCAAGGAAGGGCTGAACGTACGCGGCCTGAACACGGCGGCGACCCTGTGGTGTTCGGCGGCGGTGGGGGCCATGTGCGGGGCCGCCTTCTTCTTCCACGCCGCCGTCGCCACCGCCTTCATCATCGCGGTCAACGCCCTGCTGCGCCCGTTGGTGCGCCTGCTGGACCGCCAGCCCGCCCGCCACACCGAACTGGAAAGCTGCTACGCCGTCAGCGTGGTCTGCCGCAGCGACGCCGAGGCCCATGTCCGCGCCCTGCTGCTGGGCGGACTGGGCGAGACGCTTCACATCCGCGAACTGGTCAGCGCCGATCTGGAAGGTTCAACCAATGTCGAGGTGCGCGCCGCCATCCACGCCGAGAATCGGCAGGACCGTCTGGTCGAACAGATCGTCGGTCGCCTCAGCCTGGAGCCCCGCATCACCGCCGCCCGCTGGCGCATCGCCGAAGCCTGACAGGCGGGCGACAAGACCTGCGCCTTGACCTAAGCTGGGCGCAGCAACGGAGATGACGGGCTTGCCAAGCGCCGCACGGATCAGATCGAATTACGCCGTCGTGTTGGCCGCCCTGGTGTTCGCCGTCGCGGCCATCTTCATCGCCGACACCCTGACCGACTACGCCGTCGCCGTGGCCATTTTCCACACGGCGGTCATGCTGGTGGCGACGCGGTTTCTAGGCGTGCGGGCGGTGGCGGCGCTGGCCGTCGCCTGCGTGGTCCTGACCTGCCTCAGCTTCGTGCTGACGCCGTCCGGCGACTACAAGATCGGCCTGATCAACACCGGCATCAGCGTGGTCGCCATCGGCGTCACCGCCTATCTGGGCCTGAAGCTGAAGGGCGCCGAAGCCCAGATACACGAGGCCCGCGAACGCATCACCCGCATCGCCCGTCTGACGACGCTGGGCCAGTTGACCGCCTCCATCGCCCATGAGGTCAGCCAACCCCTGGCCGCCATCGCAGCCAGCGCCGGAGCCGGACGCCGCTGGCTGACCCAGCCCCAGCCCAACACCGAAAAGGCCCTGGCCGCCGTCGACCGCATCACCCGCGACGCCGATCGCGCCAGCGAGATCCTGGATCGCGTGCGGCGTCTGGCCCGCAACGAGGCGCCCGCCTCGTCCATCTTTGATCTGAACGCCGCCGTGACCGAGATCATCGCCCTGTCGTCGTCAGCGGCGGGCGCCAGCGGTGCGGTGATCAATGCGGACCTGTCTGAGAGCCTGCCTGCCGCCTTCGCCGACCGGGTGCAGGTGCAGCAGGTGGTCAGCAACCTGCTGCTGAACGGGATCGAGGCCGCATCCGCCGTCCCGAAACTCAGCCCCCGACTGACCGTCACCACCCGTCTGGTCCAAGACCGCCTGACGGTCGCCGTCGCCGATAACGGCCCGGGGCTGTCAGCCGAGGCGGCGGAGCATCTTTACGACGCCTTCTGGACCACCAAGACCGGCGGTTTCGGCCTGGGCCTGACCATCTGCCGCACCATCGTCGAGGCCAATGGCGGGCGCATCTGGACCGAGACCTCGCCTCTGGGCGGCGCCCGTTTCGCCTTCGACCTGCCCGTCGCCGGAGACAAGCCATGACCCCGGATCAGCCAGCGCCCACCGTCTATGTGATCGACGACGACGCCTCGCTGCGCGCCAGCCTTGCGGATCTGCTGGATTCCGTGTCCCTGCACACCCGCGTCTTCGCCTCAGTGCAGGACTTTCTGGCCGCGCCGCGCGGCGAGGGCCCCGCCTGCCTGATCCTGGACGTGCGGATGCCGGGCCAGAGCGGAACGGACTTTCATCAGCAGATGGAGCGGCTGGGCGTGCGCCTGCCGGTCATATTCATCACCGGTCACGGCGACATCGCCATGGGCGTCAAGGCGATCAAGGACGGCGCCGTCGACTTCCTGACCAAGCCCTTCCGCGATCAGGACCTGCTGGACGCGGTTCAGGTCGCCCTAGAGCGTGACCGCCAGCGACTGGCGCAAGCCGTCTCGACCTCGTCCCTTCAAGACCGCTGGCGCAGCCTGACCCCTGGTGAACGCGAGGTCGTGCGTCTGGTCGTGCGGGGCCAGTTGAACAAGCAGATCGCCGCTGAACTGGACGTCAAGGAAATCACCGTCAAAGTCCGCCGCGCAAAATCCATGAAGAAAATGGGCGCCGCCTCACTGACCGATCTGGTGCGCATGACCGACGAACTGGTTGCGCTCGAGCGCTGACGAGCCGCTGGTTTCAGATCGGCCAGGTTCCAGCGTTTAATGGACGAAGTCGGGCTCCAGTTGAACACCCACGCGAAGCGGCTGCTGCATGTCTGCAGGCGGAGCCGGGAGCAATGCTGATGCGGCGATCAAGGTCATGTCGGCTGCGGCCTCTGCGTCGTCAGGCAGGGGGCCGAAAATGCGGGCGACACGACCGTCAGGTGCGAGCCAGATGCGAACTTCCATCAAGGCTGTTGGCGTATCGGTAGAGCGGCGCAGCGAGTCGAGACGAACACGCATGCGGGCTGCCGCGTCCGTATCGGCTTCGAGCCAGGAGGTCACCGCCTCCGTAACGTTCTCAGCATAGGCGAGCCATTCCGCCGGCGGGGGCTGAGCGGCGCCTGGCTCGGTCTGGGCGGAGGCCGCGCCCACGGTGAACACCGAGCCCAGCGCCGCTGTCAGAGCCAGAAGGCGTTTGCCTATGGACGCGGTGGTGATCATCGGCGGCGGGCCGGGGCTTGAGTTGCGGGCGCCGAGGATGCGGCGGCGGCTGGCGCCGTCGACAGGGGCTCGCGGTCAAAGCTGATCGTGGAGATCCGCGCGTCCAGAGCCGTCACCACACCTGCCGTCAGGTCATTGGCGAAATTGCCGCCAAGAGCAGAGGCGCGGTCGAACAGCAGGCCGCACTGATGCTCGGCATAGACCTGGGCGATGATCGGCTGGGCTTCGTTAGCGATGCGTTCCATCACAACCATGCGGGTGGCTTCGATCTCCTGGCCATTGTGGGTGGCCTTCTGCTGAAGCGCCTGCCATTGCTGTGAAAGGGTTTGAGCCTGGGCGCGAAGCTGGTCGGTTTCCGGTTGACCTTCAAGCGCGCGTGCGGCGGCTTCTATGGGCGCGCGCTCGGCGTCGATCTCGGCCTGGGCGGCCTGGGTCAGTTCCGCCAGACGGGCAGTGGCGACACGACCGACGGCGGCGTTGGCGAAGACGGCTTCACGCGACAGAAGACAGACGCCGGGAATGACCGGTCCGCCCAGCGACTGGCTTTGCGCAGGCGCAGGCGTGACGGCCTGGCGGGCGCCGCCGATAGTCTGGGCAGAGGCGACGGCAGGCATCGCGACGATGACCGCAGCGGACAGAAGAATACGGGAAATCATGGTCAGGCTTTCGCAGACTTGGTTTTCGAAGCGGCGGCCTGAGGCCGTACGACGGGAGCAGAAGCATCTTCGGGTGACACGCCGATGACGCCGGATTTGCTGTCGTTCATCCGGTCGAGCAGGTTGCGGAACCGATCCAGCGAGGCGAGATGGAAATGCACCATCGCCAGCCAACCCTTGCGGTGCCAGTCGATCACCACATCATCCGGCAGGGCGTTGAAACGCTCGACATCGACAATCTGGAACCCGTCCAGACCCAATTTTCGGCCGTCCTTCAGCGTGGCGGCGGCGCGCCGGTCGATCAGCAGGCCCTGCGCCTTCAGCGCCCGGCCAAAGGCCTGCGTCGCCGCAGCCTCGCCCTGGAAGGCGTCGCAGAAGGACAGGGCCTGACGGGTCAGTTCCGTGGGCTGGCCATCCTCGAACAGCGGCGCGCCCTGCCCGCCCGTCTTCACCACCCGATCAGACCCGGCGTCGATGGCCAGAGCGAAGCCCTCAGGATTGACCGTGGCGATGAAGCCGAACGGATAGCGCCGCACATAAGCCGGAACGTATGCGGCGGCGTCCCAACGCCCGTCGGTCACGAACAGGTTGGACTGCTGCATGCCCAGGACGACGATGGGCTGGGCCGTGTCGCCGGAGAACAGCACGGGATAGGCCGCGCTGGCCGCCGCCATTTCACCCACGACGATGGGCGCATAGGCGGTGTCGGCGGCGAAACTGACGTCGCCGTCCCGCAGGCGCCATTCTGAATGGGCCGCCGACGAAAGCGGCTGGGGATCACGATAGAACAGCGGAAGCGCAGAGGCCTCCGGGGTCAGGGTGGTCATCGGGTTACTCCAGAAAAATCGAGAAGGGCGCGTCGATCGAACACGCCCTTCGTTACGAACGATCAGCCTTCGCCGAAGCCGAGGAAGCGGCTGGTGATGATCGCCGGCATGTCGCGGGTGATCGGGCGGGCGCGCTCGGCCAGGCGCGTGGCCTCTGCGGCGACAGTGCTGGTGGCGTTGGACGCCGCCGTCAGCGCGCTAGTGTTGACCGCAGCCACCACCGGGATGCCGACCGCGCTGCCCTTCACCTCGATATTGGCCGCGTTCAACACCTGCAGCGCCGCCAGGTTGACGTCACCGGAGACGCGGATGCCCGCCTCGCCCGCATCGATCGTGCCCAGGGGTGCGATCAGATCGATGTCGCCCGCCGGGATTTCCGGGATGGGCGCCAGGGTGGCGATGCCGGCGCCGGTGTTCTGGGTCGGCGGCGACAGGGTCACGTTGCCCAGATTGTCATAGACCCGGCGCGGCGGCTGATAGACGGCGGTCGATGTCGAGCCGCGACCGGCGTTGATGTCGCCCGTCGCCGACCACATGAACAGGTCGCCGCCGAAGGTGGTGAAGACCCTGCTCTGGCCCAGCAGCACTGATCCCTGGGCATAGATGTCGATGTCGCCAGAACCCATGGACAGGATGCCCGCGGTCGATGGCGGTATCGCGCCCCCTACGCCGACGATGGCCTGACCACCGGCGACCAGCACCTCGATATTGCCGCCGAACAGGGTGCGGATGGCCGAGCCGCCGACCATGGTCAGATCGCCAGCATAGGAGATGTCGTGTCCTTGCGCGTCCTTGTCGGGGAACAGGACCGCAATGGCGTTACGACCGCGCAGATAGGAGCCGAAGCGGCTGCTGTCGGTGTTGTTGTATTCGCGACCACCGGCCTTCAGCTCGTCGAAATAGACCAGTCGGGCGAAGACCGCGCGTTGTCCCTCGTCCAGCTTGCCGAAATAGGCCAGGGCGTCGGTGCTGTCGGTGGACTTGTAGCCGAAGCGATCCGACAACCACTTGGCCAGTTCGACCTCATAGGTCTTAACCACCTTGCCCGGTTGATCGGCCAGAGGACGACCGATCTCGGCCTTGTTCGCCGGGTCCAGATAGAGGGCGTTGAAGGCGTCATACTGAGGGCCTCCTGCGCCAACGCCGGTCATGACGCTGATGCCCGCACCGCCATTGCGGGTCGATGGCGACAGGTTGAACAGCGGACCGACCGAGGTGAAACGCCCCTTGTCGGACTGATAGATATTGCGCCCCGCCTCCACGACCAGATTGCCCGGTCCGGCGACGGTCATGTTGCCATAGATGATGTCACGACCCGCCGAGATCAGGGTGATGTCGGACTGATCATTATGCACCACCAGACCACCGGCACCGAAGACGCCTGGAATGCTCATCACGCTGCGACAATCGATACCGGCGTACAGACCACAACCAATCGCCGGCCCGGTGCCCAGATTGACGATGTCCCGACCGGCCCGAATCTTGGCTGCGCCCGAGTTCACATAAAATGTGTTTTGCCCGATGTAGGTGACGAAACCGACGTTCAGATTGCTGATGTCACCGCCTGCCGCATAGAAGAGCGCAGGCGGCTTGCTGGCCTGCAACAGCGTGCCGGTGGCCGTATCATCCTGGAAACTGAGCAGGGATCCGATAGCGTTCGGATTGTTTCCCGTAAACGGCGACGGCGTGTTGATGTTGAAACTAGGCGTGCGCTCGAAGCCCGTGACAAACGCCGGACGGAATGGGTTGGGCAAAAGGTCCAGTGCATTCGACATGCCCGACAGGGCGATCGGCAGGCCCGCAGCATGGATGCCCTGTCCGTCAGCCGTTCGGTAACCACCCGCAGCAATCGCGCGTCTGGCCAGAAACTGAACCTGTCCTACAGGCGAAGGCGCCAGTTCGAGCGGATTGAGGTTGCAGGTGTAATCGTCGCAACGCTCGCCATCCCAGAAGATGTCGCCGCTGGCCGAGACCACTTTCAGGATCGGCGGATACCAGTAGCGGCCATCGCGCGCCTTGGCGTTGCCCCCAGCCAGCGTCACCGGCGTCACATTGCCGCCTGCGCTGAACAGATTGATGCTGGTGTCGTCATGCCACAGCGAGAAGCTGGAGTTCATCATGAAGCCGTCAGGCCGCACGAAGACGCCCTGGTCGTTCAGATAGCCCAGCGAAGCCCCTGCCACAGAAGGCAATATCGAGCCCGGATCGCCAACGCCGGCCAACACCAGATCCCCGCGCGCATCCAATCGGACAGCGCCGTCACCGATGACGACCGTCAATCCGCCCACCGGAGTTTGCATGACCGTGCTGGTCAGGTCCTGCTTGCGTGGATCAATGGCGATCTGAGCGGAGGAATAGTACATCCGCCCGACAGCACCCGCGATCAGATTGATGTCGCCACGCAGGCTGACGACCGATCCCGCCAGGTCCTGCCCCAGCATATCCGCGCCGCCGTTCAGACGACCGCCGATCAGGATATTGATGTCGCCGCCGCCCGTCTGGACCAGGGTTCCATTTGTGACCACGCCGGAGGTGCGGGTGACAGAGGTCACGCGCCCTGTGCCGCCGACGGCGAAGTTCAGACCCGTGCTGGCGATCGCCGCGCGATTGCTGTCTGGAGTGCTATGGCCGACACGCGACCAGTCAGCAACCACCCCGGCGTCGCCGCCGGAGCGAACCGTCAGGTTTCCTCCGCCCAGGGCACCGACGCCCATGAAACCTTCCAGCATGGGGGCGTTGAAGTTGACCGTGGTGGTGATGCTGGCCGAATTATTCGGAACATAGCCGCCGAAGTTGATCCACCAGGCGGTAGGCATGTCCTCGCCCATCTGGGGCGTCATACCCTCACTCACCCCATAGCCGCCTTGACGCCACAGCCAGTTGCCGACCGAGCCGCTGCCAACGCGCTGAGAACCGCCTGAACGGCCGGTGGCGTAACCAATCATCCGCCCCTGTACGGCCAGTAGAACATCGCCGCCGTTTTCAGGATACCAGGCGCGGTAGTCCTGAATGGAGGCGGCATAGCCGTCGAAGCCCGCACCGATCCATGGATTCGCCAGGTTCGCACCGCCCGCAAGAATGGCGCGAGGCTGATTGAAGACGTTGTAGCCGTCCAGCGTCAGCCCGCCGATGTCCTCAGACGGCGTGCCCGCCGTATAGACCCCGTACAGTGACAACTGTTCGTAGGAACCACCGGCCAGCAGATCCAGAGATCCGGTTCCGGTGCGGATGACGCTGAAGTTCTGCATCCGCTTCAGCGCCGTAAGTTGGGCGGCAGGCAGGCCTGATTCAGTTGTCGCCTGCGGATTGAAGAAGTGGCGGTCGGACAGCGTCAGATTACCGGTCTGACCGGCTGGGGCCATTTCACTGGCGGCGCGAAGGGCGCGACTATCCGCAGAGCCGAGATCAGCGCCGGCGACCAGGCGCATCGACCAGGACTGCGAGCCCCGCTCCAGCATCGGAGCCACGGCCCAGATGCGTCCCTGGGTTCCGTCCGCCTGGATCGGACGGGTGTTCTGCATGACGCCGCCGACCGGCTGCATGTTGACGCCGACGGGGATGACGGCGCCCGCAGGCACGACGACGTTTGCGTTCAGGAAGACGTTGGCGGTGTTGAACAGGTTGAACGGCGTGCCCGCCGGAACCAGGGTGGCGCGGATCGACAGGTTACCCGCCGTGCCCGCGCTTTGGCGTGGCAGGACGGTGCCCGCGCCGAACCAGACGCCCGCCGCCAGGCTCGTGGTCACGGTCTGACCTGGGGTCCAGATCGGCGCCGCTCCCGCAGTGAAGGCAGCCTTGCTGGCCCAGATGGGCGCCGTGGGAACCCAGCCGCCGGTCGGGGCGGACATGCTCGAGTTCGACTCAAAGCCGAACGGGATCACCCCGCTGTCGCGACGCAGGGCCGTGCCTGACCGGATCATGACATCAAACGTCAGCACAGCGGTCGAGTTGGCGCCGCCCGGAATGGTGCTGGCGGTCGAAAGCGTGGGATCGCCGACAAGGGTGTAGGGCGACGTCAGAACCAGTGGCTTGCTGATGAGACCGAACGGACCATCGATCTCGATCTTGCTGTCACGCGGCAGGATGTCGCCGATCTGCAGTTGGGTCGAGGCGGACAGTGTCACCACGCTGGGCAAGGGCGTGCCCTTGGGCCAGGTCGTGGCCATCAGATCAACGTCCATCGGCAGGACGGCGCCCGCCCCCAGAGTGCACTGGGCGGGTAGAACCGTTCCCGCCGTCATGATCGCGCCTTTGGCGATGACGCTGCCGTCCGGCAGGCGGATCGTCGATGTCGCCACCCAGTCCTGGCTCAGGGTGTAGGACTGGGCCAGTTGCACCTCGGCGCCGATCAGGGTGTTGCGCTTGACGCTGAAGCCCTTGACCGGGGCGTCGAATGTCAGGCTGACCCCCATCGGCAGTTGCGCCCCCTCAGCCAGCTTGAGCGGAGCCGACAGTTGGTGATCGGCCACCCACTCCGTCGTTATGCCCTGCGTTCCGGGATAAAGGACCCAGCCGTTGTCATCAGGCGTGCGCGCCGGTTCGGCGAAGCCGTCCGTGATGCTGCCGTAGACATCCAGCTTGTCGGCGGCGCGGATCAACAGCACGCCCGCTTCACCCGAACCGTAAACCTGGGTCAGGGGCGTCGCTGCGTTCAGGCTGGCGTAGCGGTAACCCGCCATGTTCAAATCGCCGGACACGCGCAGGCTGTCGCCGGGCGCGCTGCGCAGTTCGACGCCCGGACGCAGATGGAAGGCGTCGGCATAGGTCGTCAGGCCAGACATTCGGCTGAGCAGGGCGGCATTGCCGAGGGCCGCGTTGATGAAGGCGGTGCTGTCGACATGCACGCCGTCCATCAGGGCCTGATCAATGACCCCGCCTGTTGGTTGGTAGGTGCGGAAGCCGTTCACCGACAGGCTGTTCGCGCCCTTGATCGTCAGCGGGCCACGGGCGTCGATAGCCACATCGTCGGCGCCCAGACGCCGGGCGTTCAACTCGACCTGACCGCGCTTGACGCCGTCTGCCGCCGACAGGTCCAGCGTCGCACCGGAGTTCAGGGTCAACAGACCGCCCGCCGAGGTCAGCTCGACCGTGGCGCGGTTGGAGGCGTCGATCACGGCGCCATACCCATCCACAATGAGGGTCTTGCCGCTGGCATCCAGAACCGCAGTTGAAGCCAACGTCAGATCGTCGCGCGCCGACAGCCGGATCGAGCCGGGACGATAACCGCTGGCGTTGATTGTTCCCGTCACCGTCAGGTCGCCGCCATCCGCCGAGATGGAGACATGGCGGGCCTGAACCTCGTCGCCGATGGTCAGGTCGCCGGTCTTGATGACGAAGCTGCGCGATTCCGTGACGCCGTTTTCCGTCAGACGACGGTTCAGGGTGGCGAAGTCGTTCAGGCTTCCAGCACGCACATCAATCGAACCATTGCGCATTGCCGGATCGGCAGGCTTGTCGCCGTTGCGGGCGCGCCCATTGATGGAGCCGTTCAGCGCCACCGCGCCTTGCAGCGCCGTGACCTTCAGCAAGCCTGCATGATTGTAGTCGGCGCTGATGTCGATGGTCGAACCGGCGGCCTGCTGAACCGAGCTATGGGTGCTTTCCAGCTCCACATCACCGCCCCAGCTGTAGCGGGTCTCATCGAAGAACTTCGTATCGCGTCCGGCCAGATCAAGGCGGGCGCCGTCCAGAAGCTGGATATCGCCCGTCGTCGCCGTCATCACCAGCTTGCCGCTGGGCAGGGCGATGGTGGTGTCGGCCAGAACCGTGCCCGCTGTCAGGCGGATTTCAGCGCCCAGAGCAGCCTCAACCTTGCCGGTTGATGCGGCCAGCCCTTCGGGGCGGCGGACATTGATCGTCTCGCCCGCCTTGTAGTGCAGACGCGAACCCGCCTGCCCGGTCAGCAGCGGCGTCGTCAGGTTCAGAACCCCGCCCTGCCCCGCCTGACCATAGACAGGCTGAGACTGATAGACGGCAAGATCGCCATAATGGTTGGCTTCGATCCGATCCGAGGCCGTCAGATTCACCGAGCTGAAGCCCAGCGCCAGGCGGTTCAGCGGAAGTGTTGCATCAATCAGAACGCCGTCCTGATAGCCCAGCACAATCCGCTCAGCGACTAGATCAAGTTTGCCCAGACCCGTGCCGGGACCATTGGCGATGACTGCGCCCGGCAAGGCGACCGTGGGGATGGGGTTGATGGGTGTGCCGTGATTGCCGAGCAGGCCGTTCCACACCAGGGTTCCGGTGGTGATGCGCGCAACATCGTCCGCCGTGCCGTGGCCATAGAGGGCAGGCGTATTCAGCACCAGTTGCAGGCTGGACTTGCCGGTCGCCGCGTCACGCGTGTCCAGACTGATCGAACCATAGAAGTTGATCGACTGGTTGGCGCTGAGCATCAGGCGCTCCAGACGCGGTGCGCCACTGGCCGCATCGCCGCGCATCAGGCGGTCCAGCACGGTCTGGTTCAGCGCGATGCCGCCTGGCAGAATGCCTTGCGCCGCCGCCTCGGCAAGCGCTTCCGTCGCGCCCAGATTGACCGAGCCGGTCGAGAAACCGAGGTAGCGCGCGCCATAGTTGACGTTCTCGCCCAGGCGCACCGCACCGGGGCTGACGAAGCTGAGCGTGCCGTCGGTGTAGATGGAGGCGCCATCCTCAACCGTGACGGCGCCAGAGCCAGAAGAACCTGCCACCGAGGTGTATTCCAGCAGCCCGTTGGAGACCGACAACAGGTTGATGTTGTCCGCCCGCAACGTATAGCCCATCGCCGACGAGAAGGCTGGATCGCCTTTGCCCAGGGTGCTGATCCGCGCACCCTTCTCGACCAAAATATTACCCTCGCCGTTCGTAATCAGCAGGACCTGCGGCGCGATCAGCTCGGCACCTTCCCGCATCGTCACGCCGCCGAAGCCCGAGCTGAATCCGATGCCGTTCGGCAAGCCGCCGCCCGCCGTGACCAGGATGTCGTTGATGTTGGCGCCCAGCGACCGTTGCGCCACGCCGCCGATGGTCATGACCTTGGCGCCGACAGCGTTCAGATCGGCCGCATACAGTGACAATGCGCCCGGCGCGGCCACGCCGCCTGCACCCAGGATCTCAAGCGTCAGGTTCCCCATGCTATAGGGATTGCCGCCGATCACGGCCAGCGAGCCGCCGATGCCGCCCTTTGCCGCATCGAACAGCCCCTTGCCCTTGAACGAGAAGACGGGGCGGTCGCTGTCATCACGGGGCGGGGTCAGGGCCAGGATGAAGGCCTTGCCATCCTGCGGCAACAACGACAGCGGATTGTCGAACTGCGCCTTTGCCGGCGCCGCGATCAGGAAGTCGCCGAAGCTGGTTTCATTATACTGGGAATAGGTCCGCACCGTCTTGGACGAGGTCAGGATGGCCTCGACCGGCAAGGCGTTCTCGGCCGTCGTATGCGCGAAAGTGGTCTTTACGCCCAGATGCACGGAGCCATCCGCCAGGGTGTTCAGTCCCCCTGCGCCCGCACGCAGGCTGGAACCCAGTTCGACACGGAACGCCCCTTCCATCAGGGCGAACTCGGCCGGCAGCAGCATATAGGCTCCGGCAGGCAGACCCGGCACGCCGTCCGGGATCACGATCTGCTGGCCCACGCCCGGCTGGGCATGACCCGCCAGCGCCGTGGGCGTCACCGACCCCTTGTAGTCGGGGACGATGGCGTAAACCTTGTTGTCGGCGTGGCTCAGCCCCTGGAAGGCGGGGTTAACGTTGGCCAAGGCCGTGGTCAGGATATCGACTGAACCACCGCGCCCGTTGATGAAGGCGCCCCCCGCAGGCGTGCCGCCGCCGGACAGGTCCAGCACCGAACCTTCGTCGGCGCGCAGCGAACCCAGAACCGTGACGCCCTGCACCAGATTGGTCGCCGCCTTCTCGACACCGTTCAGCAGCCACGTCAGGCCATCAGTCGTGGCGCCGAATGGAATGACCAGATCGCGTGCGCTGACCGACGTCAGGCTGCCGTTCAGCAGATTGATCTCGGACGTGGTCATCGCCACCTGGCTCCAGCTGGTCTGGCCGGGCTCAAGCGCTTCGGGGCCGGGCACGAAGGAATAGCCGCCGACACCCAGTTGGATCGATCCGAGAGGCGCACGCAGCACCCCGCCCTGGTTGATGATGTCAGCGCCCACGGTCAGCGAGCCGTAAAGGGACAACGGGGCCGACGGCGTCACGCCCTCCAGCTTGTGGAAACTGACTGTCCCCCCCGCCATCAGGGTGTTCCAGATGCTGGTATTGCCCGGAATCCGATACGAGAACTTGCCCGCGTAGATGCCTGCGTTCGCATTGGTCAGCGGATAGATCTGGGCCGCCGTCAGCGCGATATTGCTCAGCGCGTTCAGGTCGCCGCCGATCATGCGGATGTCGCTACGGCTCGTGATATTGACGACACTTGGCGCAGCATATTCGTAGTCGCGCATCCGCCCGTTGCTCAAGCCAATGCTGCCATTGACCCCGAACTGCGCGCTGCCGATGTCAACAAGTCCGCCCGTGATTGTCAGATCACCCCGGCCGATTTCAGGACGCTTGATCAGGGCCAGAGCCCCTGTCTGGCGGAACACCTGCTCGTTGCCCAGCATTCGACCGGCGCCGGCCAGTTTCACATAGGCGGCGCTCAGGCGTGCATCTGCGTCTCCATCCAGATTGGCGATCGTGCCTGTCAGCGTCAGGTTTCGTGACAGGTTCAGATCGATTGCGCCGTTCAGCAGGATGACGTCATCCGAGACCAGCGCCAGGCTGCCGAAACCGCCCTTCTTGATCTGATCCACGCCCACACGGGCCTGTCCGACGAAGTTGGCGACGCCTTCATTGCTCAGTTCCGCCTCAGCACTGGTCTGCCCCGGCGTCCAGCAGCCGGTGATGCAGTCGCCGAAGCGGATGTCGGAGCGCAACGAGGTCTCGTGCGTCTGATCCAGATAGATGCTGCGCAACTGGCGCATATAGTCAGGCATGTCGCGCGTCGGCGAACCCAACGCAGGCAGGTAGGGCGTGGTCAGGGTGACGGACAGCAACCCGCCCGAAGCCCCCTCGCCGCCTGCATGGGCCCGCATGTCGCCGTCAAGGAAGGCGCCATATTGCGACCAGAAGGCGATCGAACCGCCATCCGTCGCCAGTTTCAGCGTGTTGCGCGTCTCTGGCAGGGTGGTCGACAGATAGTCGATTTCGGCCGCAGCACCCGAGGCGTCCAGCACCGCGCCCGGACGCACGACCACATAGGCGGACGTCTCGCCGCCAATCGTGATCGAACCGCCCCTGGAGACATTGGCGTAGCGCAGACCGCGTGCGTCGATCGCCGTGCGGGCCTGGCCGGAAACGTCAACGACGCTGTTCTCACCCAGCCAGATGGCGCGCGAGGCGTCGTAGTGGATCACATTGCCCGCATAGTCTCGGTTGGTGTTTTCCTTAGGTCCGGCGGTCATGCTGACCGAGCCGCCGCGCGCCACGATCCGTCCGTCCATCAGTATGCTCTGGGCGGCGTTGAGGTTGACGGACTGTCCGTCATCGACACGGATCACGCTGTCGGCGCTGACGGTGACATTACCCGTGCTCAAAGGATCGCTGATCACGCCGCCAAAGGGGCTGATCCAGTTGCGGGGTCCGACACCGTTCGCCGTCAGGGTCAGGCCTGCGCCACGGCGCTGAATGAAGCGCCCGTTGACCGCATCTTCGCGGAACATCTCGGGCAGCCACAACTCCATGGCGTCTTCGGGCGCTGCGCCACTGGCGATGTCGGCGCTGGTCGTGGTGTAGCGACGCACTGGCGCGGTCACATCGATGACGCCGCGAACCTGCAGGTCGCCGCCCGCGCGAATGTCGTAGTTGGAGAAACCGCTCTGGAAGAAGCCCGCATCCAGATGCAGCGGCTTGGCCACCGACGCATCCACCGGCAGGATGGTCCCTGCCGCCAGCGTGAAGCCCTTGGGCAGTTTCAGCTCGACGTCCAGCACCGATCCCTTGGTGTAGTTGAACGAGAGCGGTGCGATCGGCACGCCATTTGGGAAGAGGTCGGCAGGCAGGATGTAGCCGGCTGGCACAGTGCCGTATCCGAAGGCCAGTGACGAACCTGCAGGCAGGATGTCGCCTTCGTAATACTCCATCCAGTCGTTGTCGTAGATCACCATGCCTGGCGGCACTTCCCAGTCCCGGGTCAGCTCCAGCCCATCGAAACTGAAGTCCGTGTCTGTCGGGAAGGCTTCGCCCGGCCCAACGCGATCGACGACGTAGTTGTAGTCGAAGGGCATTTCCGAACCCGCGCCCAGAACCAGAGCCTCGCTCAGTTGCAGGTCCATTGGCAGCGGCTGACCTGCATGCAGGACATCGCCGCCGCCCAGAACGGATTCGCCAATCGTGATCGGTCGCCCAGCCGCCGACAGCGTAAGGCGTCCGCCCTTGCCGTCGCCGGAACCATAGGAACGGACTTCACCGCCCAGAACCATTTCGTTGGCGTTCTCGCGAACCAGGAAACCGACACCCAGTCCCACGTCGCCGCCATTGGCGCTGACGAACGAACCATCCTCGCGGATCGCGCCGCCCGCTGAGGCGTCGACGACACTGCCCTTGCCCAGGCGCAGATCGCCCTGTCGGCTGTCCAGCACGATGGCGCCGCCATCCAGATGCGCCATGTCGGCCCGGTCGGTGCCCGTCGCCAGATTGACCCACAGCCCGCGCGTATCCAGCCGCACGCCCTCGCCCACGCTCAGATCCGTCACCGTCGAACAGCCCGACGAACAGGGCTGGATCGCCGCCAGAGAAATCGAGCCGCTGCGCGCGGTCAGATCGGCGTTGACCGCGATCTCCGTCGCGGCGAAGGCCAGTTGCCCGCCATTGGCCAGGATCACGTCGTTTTGGACCGTGATCTTGCCGCCCGCGATGCGCAGGGCGCCGAGCCCCGCATCATTGATGGTGTCCGCAGAGATCAAGACCTGGTTCTGCTTGACGCCGCCCGCCACGGTCGCCGCGTCGCCGATGACCACTTTGTTGTCGAACGGCGTAACCGTCTGGGCCGCAGGCGAATAGTTCTGGGCCAGGCCCGCGCCGATATAGAGACCGCCCGCCAGAGGCGAGACGTTCTGCGGCAGGCCGTAACCATCCAGGCGGTTAGGCATTCCATTGACGACGCCGTTCTCGTTCAGCGTCGGAGAGGTCTGCGGCCGCGCATTGATCTGACGTTCACCGACGATCACGTCGGCCATGATCTGTCCCTGCATCAGCACCGTCGGCGCCGACAGGGTGATGACGCCCGCATCACGTCCGACGGTGTAGCCGTCCTCCCAACGCGCACTGCGTCCACCGCTGAACAGCGGGCGGCCATAGACCTGCGTATAGGCGTCGCCCCAACGGTCATGGCTGCGAACGAAGGCGTCGCCGATAGACAGCATCTTCACGCCCGCAGGGGCTTGGCCGATGTCATACATCCGGCCGTCCGAACCCATCATCCGGGTGGACTGCATATAGCCGCCTGCATAGCGCATCGACCCGCCCGAGATATCGAGGACGGCGCCGTCCTTGATGATGATCTCGTTGGAGTTGATGTTGATGACACCGCCGACGGAGGTCCATTCGCCGATGCCATGCGCGGTGTTGCCCAGGTGACCGCCGACTTCCAGCAGACCGCCCGGCGTATAATAACGATCCCCGACATGGCCGCCCGTGCCGCTGGGCATCAGGACCAGATCGCGCACATCGATCCAGACGTCGGTGCTGCGGATGCCGTCGCCTTCACGGTTCAGCGCGGAATCGCGCATGTCGAAGGGCCGGACGTTTATCTTCAGATTGTTGGACGCCATGTCCATCATGACATCCTGGACGCCCGAAACGTCCAGCAGCGCGCCGCTGTCGATGGTGGTGCGCTTCATCGCCACGACCGCGATCTGCCCGCCCTGGGCGATGGTCTGTGATCCGCCCTCGAAGATGGCCTCGCCGCCGGTGCTGATCTCGACTCGCGACAGGTCCTTGCGGTCAGGCTGGAGATAGATGAGACGGCCGATGCCCTGGTTGTTCAGCAGCGAGGGGCGGCCCGTGGCGGTCAGGGATTCCGTGATCAGAGCATCGCGCTGGGCGTTCGTCGCCGTCGTCTTGCTGTCCAGCTCCGGCAGGATCAGCGTCAGGCTGTTTCCGGTCAGGGTGATGCTGCTGGTCGCATCGGACAGGTCAGTCAGCAGGTGAATCGTGCCGCGCGTGTTCACCGAGGTGGTGGACACCGCCACGCCGCCCTGAACGACAGTATGACCGGCCAGGGTGATGTCACCTTCGCGGGCTTCGATCACGCCGGTGTTGACAACACGCCCGTTGGTGCTGCCCGCATCCAGGGTGATGGCGATTTCCTGCCCACGGGTGGTCGAGGCCTGGTTGGCCAGAGTGCCGTAACCGCCGCGAACCTGGAAGTTGTCACCCGCCGACAGAATGGTCTGGCCGCGATCCGTCACGATCGTCCCGCGGTTCTCGACCGCCTTGCCCATCAGCATGACATAGCCGCCACCCTCGACCACAGTCGCGGGGGCGATGGTCTGGATGCGGGCGCCGGCCTCGACCATCACATCGCCGCCCGCATTGGTGAAGGCGGGCAGAGTGATCGGCGGCAGCCAGAACTCCGGCGGCATCACCACGTTGGAGTGGATGCCCCGCTCCATGAACTGAATGTTCGAGATATCCGCCGTCGAGGCGACGAGATTGCGAACATTGACCTGCGACGACCCGCCGAAGATCACACCGTTGCGGTTGATGATGAAGACCGATCCGTTGGCCTTGATGTTGCCCAGGATCCGGGTCGGGTCCGCCGACACGTCGGTCACCCGGTTCAGCACGACCCAGTTGGAGGCGTCCTGCGCAAAGACCAGATCGGTTTCACGCCCGACGTTGAAGCTGTCCCACGTCAGGATCGCCTTTTCGCGGGTCTGGTCGACGGTGACCAGAGTGCGGCCATCGGCGCCGATCGTCTGTTTCGGACCGTTGGCCCCGACCCAGAGACTGGGGTCCAGAGTGACGCCCTCGGCGACCTGCAAACCACCTTGCCCCAGACCATTGGGGACAGTGCTCTGTGCGGCGAAGGCGGCGGCGCGGGCCGCCGTCTGCGCATCCGTCATGGCCTGGCGGGTTGCGGCGGCGCGCGTGAAACTCTCCAGCGCGCGACGTGTGGCCGCGTTGGCGTCGCCCTGACGCAAAGCCTCGGTCTGGGCCGCGCGTGCAGCGGCGGCCGCCGGATCAACACCTGCGCTTCGGCCGCCCGAGATGCGGCCATTCTGCGCCTCTGCGACGCCCGCCAGAAGCATTGAGCCGAGCGACGCGCCGATCAACAGACGATTACGCAGCGATTGAGCTTGGAACATCATCGGACGAACTCCAGGTGCGCAACAGCCAGGATCACGGCGGCGCGGGCAGGATTGAGAAGGACGCCAGGCGCCATGCGGCGGGCGTGAAAAATCGAAATGAAACTCGGGATGCTCATCGGCGTGGCGGCGCTGCTGGACGGTCGGGACGCCAGGCCTGCGCCGAGACGCCAAGGTTCGGCCCCAACCGCAGGCTCACGCCCGACTGGCTGGCGACGCCGACCTGGACATCAGGCGCACCGGCGGTCGGAACATCGATCCCTGTTCGGGCCTGAGCCTGACTTTGCCGCGCGGCTGCCTGAAGCCGCTGAACCGCGCAATCCAGATGACCCGCGCGATAGCCCCCGACATCCACCTGAACACAAGGCCCTTCGGTCGAAGGCGGCACGACCACCGGGCTCATCTGCGTTGGGGCCGACGAGCGCGGCGACTGGGCCGACGCACCGACCGGCGCGGACAGAGCCACACCGATCAGCACGACGCGAATGAGCTCCCGTCCGGCACATCGCATACCGGACGGGAAAGACGACGAAGCGGGTCGCAGGAACCGGCGGGAACCGGAAACGCCGTGCGCCGTCTGGGTCGCGGCGATGGGACGATCAGCCCTGTGGGGATACAGGGCCGCCGCCGTTCTGGTCAGGAACATCATCGCCACGGCCGGTCTCTTAGAACCGGGTCGCCAGGTCGATCAGCAGGCGATCAACCGAGAAGGGCGCGTCAGCGATTTCCTCTGCCGATATCCAGCGGAACCCGGCCGAGGTGTTGCGCCCCAGGCCATAGTTTCCGCCGACCGTCCAGCCGCGGTTGTTGGTGCCGCCGATGTGGAAATCGCTTTCGGCCAGGGCGTCCAGAACCGCGTCGGATTCCAGATAGCGATAGCCGACCGTCAGGTTCCAGTCGCCGCGCTGGACGATGTCCAGTTGCCCCACGCTCAGGCGCGCCGACCAGCCGGTGTCGCCGCCGTCCCACGGACCGAAGGTCGTGGCGTTGACCATCGGGCCCAGGTTGTTGACGGCGCGCGCTGCGACCAGCGCCCGATCCAGACCCAGGTTGTTGACGTAATCGCCCTCGAAACGAACCGTGGTGCGTTGGTCCAGCGCATAGTCGATCTGGGCGCGCAGGTTCAGCACCTCATAGGCCGAAGCCAGACCGAAATACTGCACCTCCGGGCTGCCGACCGGATTGTTCGGGTCGGCGATCACGCTGCGGATCGGGAACAGGGTGTTGCCGAACTGCTGGAAGGCCGGACGCGTCGCGTCAGTGTCGCAGGTCTGCTCGTACCAGTAGCAGGGGCTGGAGACTTCGCCCTCGACGCCGTCGAAGTAGAAGTAGCCCGCCGCCGCCTTGACCTGCACCCGGTCCATCGGGCGGTAGTCGACGCCGAACTGAACGGCGCCCATGTACTTGTCCTGGCTCTTGAACGACCTGCCCTGGCCCACCGCCGCATTGCGCGTGCCGTAGTTCAGGCTGGTGTTGAAGATCGGGAAGGCGCCGACCGTGCCGAAAAGGTTCAGATTCTCGCCGAACCCGTGGCGGGCCGAAACCGCGACGCCGTCAAAGTTGAGATCGTCGTCAAACAGAAGGTCCGAAGTCCAGAATGGATTGGCGAACCGGCCAAGGCTCAGATCGACATTCTCGACGGGCGTCATATGGATGGCGGCGCGGTCCAGCCACAGGGCGTATTTGCCGAACTCGCCATTGCCGCCCAGGGTCTGGTTGGTCGAGACGGGTGAGCTGTCGTTACCGGTCGCGATCCGCACCTCGGCCGAGATCCAGTCGTCGATGCGGACATTGATGCCCAGACGCGCGCGGACCCGAGCGCGTTGCCGGTCTTCCAGGGTGTTGAGGTAGGGCGGAGCAATATAGCCCGGCGTCTTGTCATTGATGTTCTGACCGCCGCCCGCGTTGATGGCGCCGAAGTCCTCGAAGATGTCGCTGTTGGCCTTGTCCATGAACAGGCCCTCGGCGCGCACGCGGACATCGCCGCTCAGGGTGATGCGCTGGGTCCATTCCGGCGTCTGGCCGGGCGCCGACCAGCCCTGGGCCTGAGCCTGGGTTCCCAGTTCGGCGCGCAGTTCCGCCTTCAACTGCTCACGCACGACCAACGGCACATAGGGGATGGTCTGGACGCCGTTGACGACGCCGCCAGCGGGGACGGGCGGAAGAGGTGCAGGACGCGTGGAGGCTTCGGCGATCAGGCCGTCGGCCTCTTCACGCGTGACCAGGCCCTTGGCCACCATCAGCTCCAGCAGACGGGTCGAATCCACCTCTCCGGCGATGACGGGGTTGGCCGCCATCAGCGACAGCCCGGCGGTGCAGGCCAGAAGGGCGGGTTTCAGACGAGACAGGCGGTTCATGGGCGTTCCCTTGAGCATTCTGGGTTCGGCGGGCTGGCGCGGCATGGCCGTCAGCCGCCCGCGCGGGCGTTGAGTTCGATCCGCATCACCGGCAGTCCGGCAGGCGGTTTTTGCGGCAGTTGCAGTCCGACAACCCGCTCCTGCAGCCGCGCATCGCGCGCAGCGTCGCCGGTTGAGTTCAGCAGACGGGCCGAAACGATCCGACCTTCAGGCGACACCGTCACCATCAGCCGCGCGGTGTAGCTGCCCCGCGCCAGCACGGCGTCCGCCTGAACCCACTGACGGATCGCCCCATGCGCCAGATTGGCGTAGGCGCCGAAGCCGCCGTCACCGCCGCCGGGTCTTCCGCCGATGCGCGTGCCGGAGCCGTCGCCGACGGCGAGGCCGTAGTTGGAGGGTCCGGCGCCTTCGCGGGCGGTCAGGGCGCTGTCGCCGAGGGTCGGTTGGGCCGGAGCGTCAGGCGGGGGCGGAGCCTGATCGACCGGCTGGTCCATTGGCGTGGGCTTGGGCTCGGGCGGCTGCTCCTGCGGCTTGACCTCTGGCGGCGGCGGAGGCGGCGGGGGCGGCAGAACCACCCGCACCGTCTTGTCCTCGCGCTGACGCTCGCTGACCGTGGAGGGACGCAGGAAGGTGACCGCCACGATCACCGCCAGAACCCCGACGACGATTACGACCGGCCAGCTGATCTTCGAGCGGCGGCGCGGGGGCGGCGGCTCGTCGGCCATGAAGGCGTAGGTCATGGCTCTCAGCCCTCGCCCGGCGGACGGGTGGAGGCCATGCCCAGGCTGGCGACGCCCACCTTGGAGCACAGGTCCAGCACCTGCATGATCTGATCGTACTGGACCGCCCGGTCGCCGCGCAGGATCACCGCCGTCTCCGGCTCCGAGGCGATGGAGGTGCGCAGTTCGCCCTCCAGCTCGGCCATCGACACCGGCACGGCGTCGATCGACACCGTGCCGTCATTGGCCACGGCGATGACCCGCGACTTGGGCTCGTTCAGCGACTGGGACGCCGAGGCCGACGGCAGGTCGACCTTGATCCCCTGCACCGCCGCCGTCGTCAGCAGAATGAAGATGATCAGCAGCACGAAGGTCAGGTCGACCAGCGGCGTGATGTTGATCTCGTTGTACGGCTTCTTGCCCTGGACCTGCATGGCCGCCTCCTATTCGGCGGCCAAAGGAGCGGCAGGGGCGTCCTGCCAGGTCTCGGCGATGCGCTTCTCCAGCTCATCGACGAAGATCTGGTTGTCGGCCGAGATGTCCTCGACCCGGCTCAGCAGATAGTTGTAGCCGAACAGGGCCGGGATCGCGACGGCCAGACCCGCCACCGTGGCCAGCAGGGCCGCGGCGATGCCGGGGGCGATGGCGTTGATGTTGACCTCGCCCGCCGCCGCCACCGAGGCGAAGGTGATCATGACGCCCAGAACCGTGCCCAGCAGGCCGATGAAAGGTCCGCCCGAGATGGCGATGGTCAGCAGCACCATCCACTTGTTCAGCTTCTGACTCTCGCGCACCTGGCCGGCGTCCAGGGCCGAACGGATGGCAGCGATGGATTGCGGGCGGATGGCGAAGCGGCTGCCCGACGCCTGTCCCTCGGCCAGACGCACGCCCAGCTCCTGACGGCCGATCTGATACAGGCGCGCCAGAGGTGAATGCTCGGCCAGGGTCGGCGGCAGGACGCCCAGACCGTCATGGCCGTTCGAGGCGCGGGCCGACTGGCGATAGGCGTTCAGGAAGTCTTCGTTGGCGCGCGCGGTGCGGCCCAGCAGCAGACCCTTGGAGATCATGACCCAGATGGCCAGGCCCAGCATGAAGCCCAGGATGATGATCACCACCCAGGCGTCGACCGTCAGGGCCTTGAACAGGATGCCGAAATAGTTGTGGCCCCCGCTCTCTGTCTGTTCGGCCGTGTCGAAGCTCAGAAGCTTCGCCCCCTGCCCTTCCGACGCCGCCGCCAGTTGGAAGACGGACTGCGGCAGGGCCGCGCCCGCCACCCGGAATTCGTCCACCTCGCCGCGCAAGCCCGCGCCCAGGACGGCGGGCCCGGCGCCGATCACGCCCGCGACCTCGCCCGCCGCCTGACCATTGACGTACAGCGTCGACTTAGCGCCGTCGTTGACCACGGCGACATGGGCCCAGGTTCCGGTCGGCAGGGCGGCGCCCGCGCTGCGCTGGCCGTTGGCGTCCAGGAACAGGGTCGCTCCGTCCGAAACCAGGCTCAGGCCCGGCGCGGCGAACAGTTGGCCGTCAGCAGCGGGCTTGACCCAGAAGCTGACCGAGACAGGGCCGCCGGTGAAGGCCTGGGCCGGAACCGACACGCCTGCGCCGCCGTCCAGCGACAGGCTGGAGCCGATCAGGCCGCGTGCGTTGCGACCTTCGCCGCCCGCACCGTTCAGGCCGTTGGCGGTGGCGTCGCGCGGGGCGCCCGCCGCATCGAAATGCCAGACCAGACGATAGTCCGGGCCATAGGTTCCAGAGACGTGCTGGCCGCTCTGAGCCTTTTCGTTTCCGTAGTAGGCGTAGATCGCCTGGGCCGCGCCGGGCTTCAGACCCGACACATCGACCCAGACCAGGGCCTGCTGCTCATCCGGCGCCCACTTCTCGATGTGGAAGGCCAGGGGCGTGCGGTCGTCGCCGCCACGAACCGCAGGTCCGATCCGTCCTTCTTCACATCGGCGAAGTCGAAGTTGCCGGTGTGAAGACGCACCAGAACCGGCGCCCGGTTCACATCCGCCGTCACGCCCGCACCCTGAGCGTTCACATTGATCTTCGTCCGATACGAATAATCACCCTGCCACCAGCCCGAAGCCAAGGCGGGCGTCGCCGCGCCCAGCACCATGACCGCGAGCGCGCCAGCTGCGACGCCCTTCTTGAAACGTGCCGTCAGAAACATCAGAATTCCCCAAAGATGCGGAAGCGCAAGAAGACGTTGCCGGCGACGCTGTTCGTGCCGGAGATCAGAGGCGCGCCGACATCCAGCGCGCCGTTGATGTGTTCGAAGAGACGGATGCGGCCGCCCAGGCCTGCACTCATCAAAAGGTCAGGCCCCTGGCCTGGCAGCGGGTCATGCAGGTTGACGTAGCCCGCGTCCCAGAAGGCATGGAGCCGCAGTTCGGTCAGCCCGGGCAAACCGTTGAACAGGCTGGGGCTGCGAAGCTCGTTCTGGAAGGCGACACCGTAATCGCCCAGGGCTTCAGACTCGAAATAGCCGCGCACGGTCGATGATCCGCCGACCGAGAAACCCTCATTGGAGATCAACGGCGCAGGCGACCACTGCCCGGTCAGGCGCGTGTTCAGTTGCAGGCCGTGGAGCAGTTCTTCCGTATGCTGAGCATCGACCTTGACGGCGAAGAAGCTCTGACGTGCGTTGTAGCGTTTGGCGTCGAACGCCTCCCAGGCCTCACCCAGTCCGCGCAGACCGAAGGTGGTCGAAATCGTCAGGTCGCTCTTTCGGCCTTCACCGGTCCAGTCGCCGCGCCACGAGGCCATTAGCGGGAAATATTCGATCGGCGCCGACGCCCGGTCGGCCCCCAGGATCACGTCCTCGGAGAAATCCTTCCAGTCGATGCCGACGGTCATCGAATGATAGAAGCCGTCGCTTGATCCCAGCGACCGGATGTAGCGCGCGCCCAGCATCGTGCCCTTGCCGATCACGCTGGTGCCGCCGACCACAGCGATGTCGCTGTCGGATGAGACGCCGTAGAACAGCAACTGCGCGCCCGCGCCCAGACGGTGCAGATAGTTGGCCGAAAAGACCTTGCCGTCACCGATCCGTTCCGGCGCCACCTGGGCCGAAACCGACAGACTGTCGCCGCGTCCGAACAGGTTGTCGTGACGCAGGCTGGCCGCAACACGATACGGAGTGGTCGCTGCCGAACGGAAATTATTGGCCTCGATGGAGGCGCCGTAGGGCGCGCTTTCCTCGACCGTCAGCACGACATCCAGCGTGCCGGGCGCCTCGCCTGCGCGCAGTTCCGGCGTCACACGACGGGTGGCGATCTGGTTCAGAGCGATCACATCGCGCTGGAAGTCTGGCAGATTGGGCGTGTGGCCAGGCGTCAGCGACGGCGCCTGGGCGCGGATGGCGTCCGGCTTGCGCGTCCCCGCGACCAGCACCTGGCCGATGGCCTGTTCGGCGACCTCCAACTGAAGGATGCCGCCCTCGACCGACTGCTCGGGCGTATAGACCGAAACGGCGATATAGCCTGCGTCCTCGAACGCCGACTGCAGGGCCGCGCGGGCGGATTCGACATCGTCCGCCGTCCGCCCCGGCCCCATGTATGGATAGACCGCCCGTTCGACCGCTTCCGGCGACAGGACGGTGTTGCCCTTCACCTGAAAGGCGCGAATATCGAAAGTAGGACCAGTGTCCTGCGCCAGTGCGGGCGCGGCGGCGACCATGGCCGCAAGCGCCACTGACGCCGCAAGGGCGTGGTGTCTGGTCGTTCGAAACATCTATCCCCCGGTGAGACGCGCCCATCACAAGGACAGGGCGTTTCGCTACTGGTCGTCAGGGGAGAGACACAGCGGGCCACGACCCGCGCAAAGATTTAAGGTGAAGTTTTCACGACATTATTCGGCGCCGCGGCGCACCTAATCAGGACACGATCAGGATATTACCCGGCATACGGACGATCTTTACGCCATAGGCCAGACGCAGTTGCTCAACCACTTGGTCCAGTCGGTTGATATAGAAGGCGCCGCTGATGCGCCGGTCTGCGATGGCGGGGTTGGCGACGACGATCCGTCCCTCGCGATAACGGTTCAGTTCGCCGATCACATCGCCCAGACGCGCGTTATTGAACACCAGGACGCCGCGCCACCATTCGCTGCCGGCCGCCTGCGCAAGTTGCGTCACCGCGCCCAGTTCACCCGCGCTCCAGACGACTTTCTGACCCGCTGAAAGCAGCGCTTCGCGCCCCTTCAACAGGACACGCGCCTGCCCCTCCAGACAGACGGCCGAAAGGTCACCCGACAGATTGCGCAGCCCCAGACGCGCCCCGCCCGCGATGATCCGGGCCGCCCCCGCCATGATTTGAACCGGGTTGGCCGATGAGGCGATCGACACCAGCGCCTCGCCGCGCAACAGCTCAAATCCGCCCTGCCCCAGATCATCGCGCAAAGCGACCCGCGACAGGGTGTTCAGTTCGACGCTGACGCCGTGCCCCATGTCGACGGTGCGCCGTTCGCCCTTCACCGTCTGGATTTCCTCCATGCGGCCGGACGTAAAGGTGTCGGGACGCAAGACGGCGATTGTCGCCAGACCCGCGGCCAGCGCCGCACCACCGCCGATTAGAACACGTCGGTTGACCGGCGCCCTGCCGACAGTTCGTTCAACGCGCGGCGCCCGTTCGCCCTTCAGGCTGCGAATGGCTTCACGTGTGATCTGGTGCGCACGCGCCGCCAGCACGAAGGCCCGCTCATGCTCCAGCGACGTCATGCGCCAACCGGCCAGCGCACGCGCATCCGCCTGCGTCGCCTCGCCCGACTGAAGCAAGGTCACCCAGGCGCGTGCTTCTTCTGCGAGGCCGTCTTCGATCATCCGGGCGTCTGCATCCTGCTGGCCTATTTCGCGTCCCCTCTCAGTCATGACACGCCAGATCCGGATTGGCGCAAGTTCACAATCTTCGGACGCGCCAACGCCTTCTGAATCTCGAGCGACGCTTGACGCAATTCGTGCTGGACAGTGCGTAACGGCATCTTGCGCTTCTGAGCGATGTCCAGCGTGCTTTCTCCCTCCAGCCAGGCCGCTGAACAAATCTCGAAACGGCGCGGCGACATCGCGGCCATGACCTGTTCGACGATCTGAACCTCAGAGCGCGCCTCAAGCACACGCGAAGGGTCCGCTGCATCGTCCGGCACGTCCAGAAGACTGGCCACCTCGTCGAACCCCAGCAACCGACTGTCCTTGCGGCGGCTGTTTGCGGCGATGTTCAGCGCCATGCGAAACAGATAGGTCGTCGGGTGCCGCACTTCCTCCAGCACCCCATCGCCGGACAGTTTGACAAAGGCGTCCTGCAGGGCGTCGCGCGCGCGCTCTCTGGACCCAAGTCGCGCAGCCACGCGCGACAACAGGCTGTCATAGTGGGTCACAAGGTGCCCACGCAGTCGCATCTGGCTGGTGTCGGTCACGCCTGGCCTATGACGCAACTCGAAGACCGGCGTCGAAGTTCAACGGCACGATCAGATCGATGGAGCCCGGCAGATTGCCGGGCAACGAGGGCAAGGGATCGGACCGGCGCACGGTCTGCAAGGCGGCCTCATCCAACTCCCGCGAACCCGAACTGCTCTCGATCCAGGCGTCCAGAACATGACCGTCGCGATTGACGATCAGCCCGACCCGAGCCAGCCCCTGCGGCCGCCTTCGCTCCAGCACCGGATAGGTGTGGAACCGCGCCAGATGCGTCTCCAGCCTGCGATAATAGTCAGACAGCGCCGCCGGACTGGGCGAGGCCGAAATCGGCTCTCCACTCGCCAATGACGCGCCAGCACCCTTCTCCGCAGAGGATTTTGAGGACGGCGTGATGCTGGAAACCGCCGCATTGCTTGCAGCAGACACATCAGGTTTCCGCTCGGCTTTCGCAGGCGCGCCTCCCGAAGCCATATCGCCGGGTCGAAACAGATCCACCATGATGGCGGGTTCAGGCTCGGTCTGGGCGCCGGACATGACAGGCGGTGCAGACACCAGAATTGCCGCCGCCATGCCGCCGTGCAGGGCCGCAGAGATCAGACTGCCTATCAACCACTGTTTCGCCATTGCGCGGAATCGGTCTCGCTTGCCGTGGACCGATTGGCCCTCTAGCGCGGCGACGGCGACAGAACAGTGACATCGATGGCGTCAGTTTCGCGCACGCACCGAAAACTCGATCCGCATAGGCTGTGGCAACTGTTCCGGCGGCGGCGGCAGCATCGTCGCACGCGTGCGTTCGACAAACCGCGCATCTCGCGATGCATCCCCTGAACCGCCCAGGATCTCCGCCCGATCCGGTGCGCCATTCGCTGCCACCCACAGACGAATGCTCAACCGATAGCCCGCATCTGTCAGCGCATCATCTGCGCGCACCGCCTCCGACACCGTTCGCCGCACGGTATCAGCATAGGCGATGAAGACAGGATCGGTCTGACTGCGCCCCACCATCGGCGCCGCCACCGCCGTCAGCGGATTCAGCGTCACCGTCGAGGTCGTCGAAGCATAGATTACGACCGCCCCCGCACTGGTGAACCGCGCCGACAGCCCCGTCCCCTGAAGCATCAACGCCAGCCCTGAACGCGGGCTCATGGTCCCGGACACCGGCGCCGACTGTCGCCCCGCAGCCAAGGGCGCGTCGTACAACATCTGCAGCCCGGTCTGCCCAGCAAACTCTGAAAGCGCCTGCGCCAGGGGCTGGCTCGGAATCTCGAACCGCCGCTCAGTTCCTTGCGCCTGAACAGAAGCCCCCGACGCGGCGGCCAAGACGACCGCCACAACAACCCGACAAAAGCGAACTCTCAAAAGCATCTCCGTCCTTCGCCGATCCCATACGGCTGCGCAACGCTGCGAGTGCGCTCCCGCCGATCGCCGCTGATCCGCTATGGGCTGGAAGGCGGGCCCGCGTCCGTTCGACAATCACATCGGGCCCCGCTCCGCCGCCGTCGGCCTGATCGACCTCCTCGTCAGCGAACGCTTCGACGCGAAATCCGTGAGCGAGTGGCGTCTATGGAGCGATCTCGTCGGCACATCGACGACGAAGGTTCCCCAAGTGTCCGACTGGACACACGGAACGGCGGCCCTTGCCGGTGTTTTCCTTTTCTCATCGCGAAAGGAAAACACATGATCAGAACCAGTCTCACCCTGTTGGCGATCTCAGGTCTGTTGGCGGCCTGCGGCAACCGGCATGAAGCTGAAGCGCCTGTTGAAGGCCCTGCGGTGTCGACGGCCGAGGCGCCGATGAACTCGGCCATCCGTTCCGACGAAAGCGCGCCAGCAAACACACTCACGCCGGGCGCGAGCTCCTTCACCGAGAACCAGGCTCGCAGCGCGATCGAAAAGGCGGGCTACGCCGACGTCGGCCCCTTGAGCCAGGACACGCAGGGCGTCTGGTCCGCGACGGGCGTCCGCAACGGCGAGAGCGCGACCGTTTCGGTCGATTACAAAGGCGTCGTGACCGCCCGCTAGGGCTGCGACCGCCTCACCTCAATTTCATAACTTCAGGAGACGTCCCATGGCGACCGTCACACGACTTTTCGACAGCCACCACGAAGCCCTCAACGCCGTCAGCGACCTTGAGGCGGCAGGCATTTCATCGGACAAGATCAGCCTCGTCTCGAACAATGCCGACAACTGGCACGATGGGCATTCCCACCCTGACAACGCCGCAGACGGCCCTCTGTCCGACCACGATAATCGCGACAGCAGCGTCGCCACCGGTGCAGGCAAGGGCGCGGCGACCGGCGGCGCCGTCGGCGCAGGTGCGGGTGTTTTGGCTGGTCTGGGCATGCTGGCCATTCCGGGTCTTGGTCCGGTCGTGGCGGCGGGTTGGCTGGCCTCGACAGCGATCGGCGCCGTGGTCGGCGCCGCCGCCGGTGGCGCGGCAGGCGGCCTGCTTGGCGCACTCAAGGAAGCGGGCCACAGCGACGAGGAGGCGAACGTCTATGCCGAAGGCGTGCGTCGAGGCGGAACCCTCGTCAGCGTCAAGGCGGAAACCGATGATGAAGGCGCCATCGGCGCAATTCTGGATGGCCAACGCGGCTTCGATGCTGCGGTTCGGGGCCAGGCCTATCGTGACGCGGGCTGGTCCGGTTTCGATCCGCAAGCCGCTCCCTATTCGACCGACGACATCACCCGTGAGCGCGGGCTTTACCGCTGATCCAAAATCGACCGCCAGCCTGAGGGCTGGCGGTCGTCCCTTGCTGAACTTGCCCGCCGGCGCGTCCTACAGGACCCCTCCCGGCGCAGTTGCCGACGACTTCGGCCGCCGAAGCAGGACTTCCATAGACATAGGCGAATTCAACCATGAACGACCGAAAACAGACCCGAGGTCGGGAAAAGAACGGCGCCATCCCTGGCGGTCGGCCCGACGCCACGACACCTGATGCAGAGATTGTAAAAACCGGCAGGAAGGCCAGGCAGGCCGCAGGACCGGACGGGCCAGATGCAGGCGTCATCGGCGAGACCTTCAAGAGAAAGCCCGACGCAGGAGCTTGAGACGGTCGGCTTCGTCTTCAGGCCTTTGCCGAGAGTCGCCTGTCCGACAGTCGGAACATCGAACCGTCGCCTTGGGTTTTTGCAGTCCATCAGACGGAGTTTCACATGACCGAGAAAACCCTCGACAACCTGTTCTACGATACGTTGAAGGACATCTATTACGCGGAGCGCAAAATCCTGAAGGCCTTGCCGCGCATGGCTCGTGGCGCCCAGTCCCCCGAGTTGAAGGCCGCCTTCGAGAAACACCGCGAGGAAACACAGGGCCAGATCGAACGTCTCCAGCAGGTCTTCGAAATCCTGGGCAAGCGCCCCATGGGCAAGACCTGCGAGGCGATCGAAGGCATTCTCGCGGAGGGCGATGAGATCCTTGAGGAATACAAGGGCGCAGACGCCCTTGATGCAGGCCTGATCGCCGCAGCCCAAGCCGTCGAACATTATGAAATCACCCGCTACGGCACGCTGAAGCGTTGGGCTCTGGTGCTGGGTCTGGATGCAGCGGCGGATTTGCTGGATGAAACCCTGCAAGAAGAAGCCCGCACCGATGAGAGCCTGACCGCCCTCGCCGACGCCCGCGCCAATCCCAAGGCCCAGGGTTCGGACAAGCCCGGCGGCTGATCCGGGATGGGCGCAGGGCTTCACTCCCCCATCCCGTCTTCGGCGGTCCATCTCTGCATAGACATGCAGCGGTTGTTCGCCGAAGACACGGCCTGGCGCACCCCATGGATGGACAAGGTGCTTCCCACCATAGAGGCCCTGTGCGCGCACCGGCCGGACCGGATCTATTTCACCCGGTTCATTCCCGCCAGACGCGCTGACGACTGTTCTGGAACCTGGCGGCGCTATTGGCGACGCTGGGCGGACATGACCCAGGACCGCCTGGAGCCGTCCAAAATCGATCTGGTTCCAGCCTTAGCGCGGTTCGTGCCGCCCGCCCAGGTGCTGGACAAGCGGGTTTACTCCCCCTGGCTCGGCACCCCGCTGCACGCAGACTTTGACCGCGCGGGTGTCGATACTCTGGTGGTGACCGGGGGCGAAACGGATGTCTGTGTTCTGGCCGCCGTACTCGGCGCCGTTGACCTGGGCTATCGCGTCGTGGTCGTCACAGACGCGCTTTGCAGTGGATCAGACACGATCACGATCGCCTGCTGGCCCTGTACCACGACCGATACAGTCAACAGATCGAAACCGCCGTGTGTTCCGAGGTATGCGAAGCCTGGTCATAGGCGGCATCCGGGACGCCCTGCGCACAGATCAAAAGCGTCTCCGCCTCCGCTGATGAGCTTCCGGATAAAGACGCAGATCGAATTTGAGGGATTCTACTCGGTTAAAAATGGCTCAGCTCAGGACAAATCGGACTTCACCATCCAATGCCGCGCCCTTCATCATCACCCAAAGACTGCCGAAAAGCGTAGAAGAACGTCATGGCGACCTACGAATACATCGTGATGGGCTACGGATCAGAGACGCCTTTGGCGGGTGCAGCGACGTCCGACCAAGACGCCTATAGCGAAGCCGTTCAATTCCTGTCGGAGTTGATGCAGGAAAAATCCGCCCTCGAAACGGCGCCCTTCAAACTCAGTGTGATAGCCCAGAGAGTAGGCGGCAGGCCTGTGTGGCGCATAGAGAGTTCGGCCTCACCCTGTTCTTAAAGCGGCGACACAAGCGCCAGCGGGCAGCCAGAGTCGGCTTTTGAGATCTAGGGCTCAGCCTGGGGACTAGGCGCTGAACCAACCAATCGGTCGCCCTCATAGATGCGGGCGTTCACGACGGCCTCATGCTGCATCATGCGCAAAACGGCCGGACCTCAAGATGAGCAACGCGGCTTGTGCGGGTGTCGAGAAAACAGACAAACATGACGGGGCCCAATGCAGATCTCGGCGTCCCCCGTGATGGCCCGACCTCGGCGGTGCCACGCCAACCTCGGTTGGCCCGGGTTCAATAAACGAGGATGGCGTGCTGCGTCGGCGTGCCGTTTAAACCCGGCCTCAGTTGAAAAGCAGGATGATGATGCGGGCATAACCCACGGCCCCATCGGTAAAAGGCAGGGCAACATAGTCCCGCCCCGCACTCTTGATCACCTCACGCGCCAATCCGTCGAAGGCCCGACAGTCCGGCGCCTTCCTGACGATCACAAATCCGCCCTCGGTGACTTCAACATTATGAACCGAGCTGCGCCGCTGCAGGCTTTCTAGATAGCGGGTCATCGAAATCCAATCCTCTGCTCCCGCGCGCGTTCGCAAAGTTCGAAAGCGGACTTATCGAAAGAGGGGTTGCAGGTTCAGAACGCCGCGACGAGACGACGCCGCCTGCCCCTCGAACGGCCGGGAACAAAGTCACATTCTCCGACGCTTACGAGCAAGCTAAGCAGCTGGAATCGCGGCTGTGATCGCGTTTTCCGACCCGCATTTCGGCGAGGCGCATGAGATCGAATGCAGAACCTGATGATGAAAGGGGCCAGGACGTTGCGAGGCGAAGGATGACAGGCCCAGGCCAGAAACCTGCCCAAGCCCTGATCGCCAAACTGGAACGCCGTGACAGTCTGTCGTCGGACGAACGATTGGCCCTGACCGCGCTTCTTGACTCCCCTCGCCTTTATCTGGCCGGCTCGGAAATCCTGCATCCCGGGATCTGGCCCGAGACATCGACCTTGCTGATCTCCGGCCTCGCGGCGCGCCTCAGCGGGCTGGAAGCCGGCGGGCGATCCATAACCCAGCTTAGCATCGCGGGCGATTTTCTGGACCTGCACAGCCTGGTCATGAAACAGATCGATTATGGCGTCGTCGCCATCAGCGACTGTGTCACAGCCGCCCTGCCCCATAACCGACTGGTCGACCTGCTGGACGACTATCCCCATCTGGGGCGGCTGCTGTGGCTGGAAACCGCTATTGACGGGGCGATCCAGCGCGAATGGTTTCATCGCCTGGGGCGGCAGGGGGCCTTGCCGCGCATGGCCCACCTGTTTTGCGAACTTCAGGCCCGACTGGAGATTGTCGGCCTCGCCGACGAAACCGGCTTCAGCCTGACCTTGACCCAAAACGACTTGGCCAACTGCATCGGCCTGTCGGCGGTCCATGTGAACCGGGTGCTCAAAGAGCTTCGTGACCGCCAATTGGTCGAGTGGCGCGCGGGCCGTGTGAGCCTTCTGGACAAGCCCGCGCTGGAGAAGATCGCGGAGTTCAACCCCACCTATTTGAGACTGCATTCCGCCCCGGTCTGAGCCGGTCGAAAACCCCGCCCCCTTCCGAGCATACAGCCACGCCGGAGGAACTGGCGCGCGCCCGCACCGTTTCCCTGCCCTCGCCGGCAGGAGCGCGCCATGTCAGACACGGTCCCTGATCCCAGTTTCGAACCACCGCCCGACGCCCAGGCCTTCTACGAGGAGAGCCTCAGGCTTTTGAAGACATCGGGCATCCCCTTCCTGCTGTCCGGCACCTACGCCGTGACCGCCTACACCGGCATCCGCCGCCCGACCAAGGATCTGGACGTCTTCTGCAAGCCTGGAGACTATCCCCGCATCCTCGCCTTCTTCCAGGCGCGGGGCTATCGCACTGACGTCGAGGATGAACGCTGGATCGCCAAGGTCTGGAAGGACGACAAGCATTTCTTCGACGTCATCTTCGCCATGTCCAACGGGACCATCGCCGTCTCGGACAGCTGGTTCAGCCAGGACACCATCACCGTCTACGGGCAGGAGGTGCAGATCACGCCGCCAACCGCCCTGATCCTGTCGAAGGTCTTTATTCAGGACCGATATCGTTACGACGGCGCCGACGTGAACCACGTCATCCTCAAACAGGCGGACGCCATCGACTGGAAAAGCCTGCTGGACCAGATGGACCTCTACTGGGAGGTGCTGGCCTCGCATCTGCTGAACTTCCGATTCGCCTATCCGACCGAACGTGACCGGGTGCCGCGCTGGTTGATGGAGGAGCTGACCGAAAGGCTGACTGCGCAGATCAATCTGCCGGCGCCACGCGTCAGGGTGTGTCGCGGTCGTCTGTTCAGCCCGCGCGACTATGTGGCCGATGTCGCCGAATGGGGCTTTGGAGACGTGGTCGGCAAAGGCCTGGAAGAACGCCACGATCCTGTGCCCTGAAGGAGCGAACCATGACCTCAGCACCGCTCGATCCCCAGACCCCGCAACCGGGCCTGGAACCGGGACCAAAGGCCCGGCTTCGCGTGGCCGCCGTCGGCGATCTGCATGTCGGCGAAACCTCTGACCGCGCCTATCGGGACCTGTTCGAACGGGTATCGGATGACGCCGACGTCCTGTGCCTGTGCGGCGACCTGACCAACTACGGCAAGACCGCAGAAGTCGAACGGCTGCTGGAGGACCTGCGGCTGTGCAAGATTCCCATCGTCGGGGTTCTGGGCAACCACGAACACGAATGCGGCCAGCCCGAGCAGGTCACACAGATGCTGTCGGACGCCGGCGTCAGAATGCTGACCGGCCATGCCTTTGAGATCAACGGCGTCGGCTTTGCGGGCGGAAAGGGGTTCGTCGGCGGTTTCGGCCGTTACATGCTCAGCTCCTTTGGCGAGGCCTCGATCAAGCATTTCGTGCAAGAAGCGGTGGACGACGCCAACGCCATCGAAAACTCCATCCGCCTGCTGCGTACCGAACGGTCCGTCGTGCTGCTGCATTACGCCCCAGTTGTGGAGACCGTGTTGGGCGAGCCGCCCGAAATCCATGCCTTTCTCGGCTCGTCCCGTCTGGCGGAAACCATCGACCGTTATGACAATGTCAGCCTGGTCGTACATGGTCACGCGCATCGCGGCGGGCCTGAAGGCCGGACCAACAAGGGGGTTCCCGTCTATAACGTCGCCCTGCCCGTGCTGAAGACGCTGGGGGACACGCCCTATCGGGTGTTTGAAGTCTGACGGTGACCCGCAGGCGGCCTTGCGCCGCACGGAGCCTGCCGCCCGGAACGGGCTGCGCCCCCTGCCGTTGTCCCTGTCATGATGAGCCTCGAGAACGCCATTCTCCCGATTGTGGGTGCGATCGCCGCCGGCAGTCTGATCGGATTCGAGCGCGAATGGCGGGGGCGCGCCGCCGGGTTGCGGACCCATATTCTGGTCAGCCTGGCCTCGGCGCTTCTGATGCTGGCCGCCATGTCTCAGGGAGACTGGGCCTTCCGCGCCCTGCCCGACGAGAACATCGTCACCGATCCCACACGCATGGCGCATGGCGTGTTGACCGGCGTCGGCTTCCTCTGCGCCGGCGTCATCTTCCGCTCCGGCTTCTCCATCCACGGACTGACGACGGCAGCCTCGCTTTGGATGACTTCGGCGCTGGGCCTTCTTTTTGGCGCGGGCCTGTTCTCGCTGGGTCTGGCGGGGACGCTGGCCACCGCCTTCATCCTGATCGGCCTGCGGCTGGTCAGGCGCAGACTTCCTGTCCGCCTGACTGTGGATGTGGCGGTGAGTTGGGCCAAGGATGCGACCTGCGAGGACGAGATCGAAAAAGCCTTGCTGTCGCTGGACGCCCATGCTCGCCAGGGCCGCATCGACCTGACCCATGGGGGAAGCCGTATCCGTCGAACCTGGCGCGTGCAGACCACCCGAGACCGCTGTCTCAAAACCTTGGCGCAACAGCTCCAGGCGGCGCCTGGCGTCGTGTGTTTTCAGATCGACCCGCGCGATGACTGAGGCGGGGCTCAGTTGATCGATTGAACCCCGCTCACCGGCAGACGTTGCACCCCTATGGAAGACAATGCCCCCAAGGCGCCCCGTCAGGCTCCCATCGAATATGATCGCCCCTTAAGCCGCCCCGCCAAGGCGGCCTTCAGGATATCTGCGGTCATGTTCGTCATCGGCATTACGATCGTAACCGTGCTGGCCGCCGTCGCAATCGCCTATATCCGAGGCGGAGGCTGACAGCCGCTCCCCCAACCTCAGGGATCAGGCGATTCCGGCGCCCCCGGTCACGCCATAGACTTCTCCAGTGATGTAGCTGCCTTCCTGTGACGCCAGAAGAACATAGACGGGGGCGATCTCGACGGGCTGGCCCGGTCGGCCAAAAGCGCTGTGCTCGCCGAACTGTTCGACCTTTTCATCCGGTTGACCGCCCGACGGCTGCAGCACGGTCCAGAAGGGCCCGGGGGCGACGGCGTTGACGCGGATGCCCTTGTCGATCAACTGCTTGGCCAGAGCCTTGGTGTAGGCGACGATACCCGCCTTGGTCGTAGCGTAATCCAGCAGGATGGCCGACGGCTCATAGGCCTGGATTGAGGCCGTCGTGATCACTGAGGCGCCCGGCGGCAGATGAGGGACCGCCGCCTGCGCGATCCAGTGCAGGGCATAAAGGTTGGTCTTCAACGTCTTGTCGAAGTCTTCGCTCGACACCTCGGCGATGCTGTCCCGATATTGCTGGCGCCCCGCATTGATGACCAGAATATCCAGTCCGCCCAGGGCCGTGACGGCCTTCGCCACCAGTTCGCGCGACCAGGCCTCTTCAGAAACATCGCCCGGCAGGGCCGCCGCCTTGCGGCCTTCGGCTTCGATCAGAGCGATCACTTCGACGGCGTCCTTTTCTTCAGCGGGCAGGTAGCTGATCGCCACGTCCGCCCCCTCCCGCGCATAGGCGATAGCGGCGGCGCGGCCGATGCCGCTGTCCCCTCCGGTAATGAGCGCCTTGCGACCGGCC
The DNA here is from genome assembly GCF_019395145.1 of Brevundimonas nasdae. NCBI lineage: Bacteria > Pseudomonadati > Pseudomonadota > Alphaproteobacteria > Caulobacterales > Caulobacteraceae > Brevundimonas > Brevundimonas nasdae. The sequence goes on along the minus strand of NZ_CP080034.1, from coordinate 244,338 downwards.
AGCCTGCCGGAACCCTTGTAGCTGGTCTCGCCATGGTCCGGCGCGGGGTCCATCCGCGCGACAAGGCCCGGCGCGGACTGTGGCTGTTTCGGAAAAGGCGGCTTCGGATACTGCTTGCGCGGATCCTGTAAAATCAGGCGATCGGCCATGACGTCTCCTTGGGCTGAGGGTGTTTAGACAACTCGGCCCTCACGGGGCCGTTCCCGCTCAAGTGGACGGTCGTCCTCCCACAAGACGAGGGAACGTGGCGCGGCCTGGAATGTTAAGAGCGCGGAGGGTTTCAGCATGATCATCATCGCCTTGTCCGTCGCATTGATGCTGGACGCATCGCCGAAGCTGGACCTGACCGTGTTGGCCCCGCCGCGTGAAGCCGAGCGGCTGGAAAACCATCCCGCGCCCAGCCTCAGCGTCGCCGTCACTCTGGAATGCACGGCGCGGGCGAACGGCAGGGTGGAGGACTGCCGCGTGCTGGGCGAAACCCATCCCGGCCTGGGGTTTGGAGAGGCGGCCGTCGCCCTGATGCAAGACGCGACGGTGGACCCCAGCCCACAGGATTTCCAGTTCGCACGAACAATCCAGTTCACACCCTGAGGCCAGCGAACAGCTGGACTAGAGACCGGTACCCGACTCTAGACGGATCAACGCCGTCACGCCGCCGGGGCGCGCACGGCGGCGACCTCATCCTGAAGCGGAACCGTCCGGTTCTGGTTGTCTTTTTCTCCAGGCACCCCAAGCCATCCGGAGACCACCCACTGGACATCTTCATCCGCAAACTGAGGCATGGCGCCCTTCTGGAGAAGGGCGACGAGGCCTTGCTGCACGCACTCGCTGGCGGGGTTCGTCAGGTTCACGCGCGGGGCGACATCCAGCGCGAGGGCGCCAGCCCCCAGTTCCTGACCCTGGTGCTCGAAGGATGGGCCTGCACATACAGGGACCTCGAGAACGGCCAGCGCCAGATTCTGTCAGTCCTCCTGCCCGGCGATCTCGTTGAGCCGTTCGGCATACTTCCCGCATTCGCCGATCATTCCATAGGCGCCGTCACACAGGTGACCCTGGCCCAGATTCCGCCGCATGCCATCAGAGCGACGGCGCGGGTCAGCCCAAGGATCGAACAGGCCCTGTGGTGGGATTTGCTGGTTGCGATCGCCATCGAGCGAGAACACACCGTCAGCCTGGGCAGGCGCACGGCGTCCGAACGGCTCGGACACCTCTTTTGCGAACTGCATCTTCGTCAGCAGATTGTCGGCCTATGCGACCATTCGAGATGCGATCTGCTGCTTACGCAGTCGGAGCTGGCGGATCTGCTCGGCCTGTCCGCCGTGCACGTCAATCGGTCCCTTCAGGATATGAGAAGCCGGGGCCTGGTTAGTCTTCGCAACCGTCAGCTCATCATTCACGATCTCACGGAACTGCGGGATTTCTCCTTTTTCGACCCCAACTATCTTCACGCCGACACGGCGAGATCGTCGTCATCCCCTGAAATCCAGTGGAGCGCGCAATGACCGAGATCGATGCCTGCTATGTCGCCCGCCTGGAGGCTGACAATCTGCGCCTTCGTCGTCTGCTTGAGCAAAGGGAGGGTCCCAGGGAGCTGCGACATCGTCTGCGCGACACCCTGGCCCTGCTCCGCGTCATCATTCGCAAGACCGCCGAGACCCCGCGCGACCTGTCGTCCTATGTCGCCCATCTGCAAGATCGCCTCGACGCCTTGGCGCGCGCTCAGGCGGCGGCGGACGTGACGGGCGTGATGCAGCTTCACGATCTGCTGTCCGATGAGCTGCTGCGTTATACCGCCCGGGAGGGCCATCAGGCCCATCTCTCGGGTCCGCAGGTCCTGCTGTTGCCCCGACCTGCCCAGGTGCTGAGCCTAGCGATCCACGAGCTGGCGGTCAACGCGCTGGAACACGGCGCGCTCAGGAGCGAAAAAGGTCGCATCCATATCGACTGGACCATCAAAAACCAGGCCCAGAACGCGATCCTGCTCCTGACCTGGAAAGAGAGGGGCCCGCCCCTGCCGTCCGGAGAAAGACCACGCGGCTTCGGTTTCAAAGCGCTTCCTCGTGAGGTGGGCGGCGAACCTCATCTGGCGTTCGAACAGGACGGTCTGCGCTTCACGCTCAGGCTCCCGCTTACCGATCAGATCGGCTCCGCCACACTCTGACGTCTCCCTCAAGCTGAACAGTCAGAGCCCGAAATTTCGTTTCCTATCATAGGTTAGTGCGGTCGCTTCGTCTCAAGCCCATGGTCCATAAACCGTCGAGATGTGCCTGCAGGCCTCTGCGGTCGTGGGCTGTTGCTCCCGCTGCACAGCGGAGAGACCGATTGCCCCACCAGAACCGCGCCGACCTTCAGGTCTTCCTGGACCGTCTCAATCTGCGCTCGCGGCTTCGCCTGGATGAACAGCAGGCCGTGCTCAATCTGCCCGCCTATGCAGCCCAGGTCGATGCGAACGCAGACCACGTCGCTCTGGGTGAGATGACGGAGTTCGCCAGCCTTGTGGTTACGGGTGTCCTGGGTCGCTTTGGTCAGAACGCCCAGGGTGACCGACAGATCACGGCGCTTCATGTGCCAGGCGACATGGCCAATCTGCAGTCTGTCGTGGAGCCGAAGGCGACATCGGCCCTGCAAGCCCTTTCTCGGACGAAGATTCTCAAAATCCCTCATCAAGCGCTTCAATCTGCGTCGGCCCGGCATCCTGCCCTTGCGGAGGCGCTGTGGCGGGACTGCATGGTCGACGCCGCCATCCTGTCGCAGTGGGTCGTAAACATCGGGCGCCGGGATGCGGCAGGCCGCATCGCTCATCTGCTGTGTGAAACGGCGATGCGCCAGGGGGTCCGCCAGATTGGGGCGGTGTCGTTCGATTTCCCCCTCACCCAGAACCAGATCGCCGACGCGACGGGCATGACCTCTGTTCACGTCAACCGAACCCTGAAAACGCTTCGGTCCGTGGTGACCCTCGCCGGACGCAGCGTCCAGGTCCATGATTGGACCGAGTTGGTCCGTCAGGCCGATTTTGATGCCGCCTATCTGCAACGCGACATCGGGTCGGGCGGCAAGCTGCGGATCGCCACAGGCGACTGACACAGGCTGCCCTGCGAAGCCTCCTGACGCCGGATCAGGTCGGGCGAGCCAGCCTGTCTTCGACCTGTCGAAACAGCTCCATCGCCTGATGACGGTCCAGGGCGTCAATATCGACCCCGGCGGTCACGTCAGTCACGAAGCCGACCACGTCCCCGCAAGCCGATCCGTCCGTCGGCGCCTCGGCCTGCACCCAGCCCGCTATGGCGGTGAGCGTGCGGAGCGCCTCCTGATCGGTCATGGGACTGTCCTGAAGCGATGCAGCGGCGGCGATCTCCCGCATTTCCCACAGAGCCTTGCGGCAGGCGTCCGGGTCGTCGCGCGTGATGTCGGCTGTGGGGTCTGTCAGCGTCGGCGAAACCACCGAACTCAGGAGAAGCCTGAAGAGGATTTCGCCATTGGCCGAGAAGACGGTCATCCCCGTCTCTTCCGACTTCCAGAACTCGGGCCCGTCATCCCGCAACATTTCTCCCAGGGTGCGAACCGCTTCCACCTGGGCGTCTCGAACGGAGGCCAAGCTCGCCTCCCATCGAAATCGAGTATCGCCGGGCCCGGCATCGGTCTCGAATATGAAGGTCTGCATCTAGGGCTGCACCTTTGAGATCATCATCATTTGTCGGCTCCAGCCTCGGCCATCACAGGCTCAGAAAGACCCGGATCGAAGATCGGCCTGGCGCCATGGCCGCGACGACGCCAGTGGGCGTCCTTCTCCTGGAGGGGATGAGACATGCGGAGGGAAGCTGTGGTCCCGCTCTCAGGTTCCCTTTCACATCTTGGGTCGAGAAGACGACATTTACTCTTGAAATGCCCTCAAACCCCGCCCGGCTGAACCTTCCAGATCGGAGATGTTTCATCTTGTGGTGCTGGATTTCCAGTGGAGACGACAGATGACCCGATCAGAGACGACCACCCCGAAAGAGGCTTCCTCCTCCGTGCAGGAGAACCGACCCGATCTGCTTCCCTCACCCCCGGAAACGGGCGCGAATGACGAGGCCTAGGCCTTGAATGACTCTGCCGAGGAGTTGCTTGTCGACGGGCAGGAGGAGGTCTTCTCCCGCACCGAAGTCGAAAGCGGTCGGATGGAACATCATGCCGGCGAGGAGCGACCTCAGGGCCAGTCGCAGCCCAAGTCGGAAAACCGACAGTGAAATCGCCAGCAACGGCGAAAGTCTCCGCCCCGCCCCCCGGATCGGCTGTCGACGGCGATGCGCCGCCCCTTCGCCCGCTCACAGCTTCCGGCCCTCGCGATGGGGACCTGCCCGCCTACGTCAGCAACGGCCTGATCGGCTTGCGGGTGCGCGAGGTTCCGCTCGTTGCCGGGATGGTGCTGGTCAGCGGCCTGGTCGGCGCCCACCCCGAGCGCAGGATCGAAGCCGCTGCCGCCGCACCCTATCCTCTCGCCGGCGATCTCGCGATCAACGGAGTCTGGATGAGCGACCAACCCTGGGCGATCGGTGATCTTGCCCAGACCTATGACTTCGCCACGGGTGAGCTTCACTCTGACTTCACCTACCGGGTCGGCGCTCACCGCCTCACGGTGAAGATCATCACCTTCGCCAGCCGAACCGCCCCCTCGATCGTCGCCCAGGAAGTACGGGTGACGGCAGAGGGGCCGTGCGACCTGATTTTTCGAGCCTTGACGTCCGTAGACGGACTTACCGGACAGATCGCCCATCGGCGCACGGACACGCCGGGCGAGCCCCAACCCGCCTGTGACGGCAGTCTCCTGTGGGAGACGTCGGAGGGCCTTAGCCAATGCGGTGCCGCCCTCATCACTGAAGGCCCCAAGGCCTCCCAACGTCAGGTTCTGGCCTGGAGCGATGACGGTCCCCTTTGTACGGAATACACGCTCCGGCTGGCGTCGGGCCGGTCAGCGCGTTTCCGCCAGCTGGCAGCCCTTGTCCCCTCCACCCTGCATGCGCGGCCCGATGAGGAAGCCGTCCGGCGTGTGGCGCGCGCAGGCCGGGACGGCTTCACCGCCTTGAGACGCTGCAACCGTCTGGCCTGGGCGGATATCTGGAAAGGCCGCATCGTCGTGGTCGGCGCCAGCGATCATCACCAAGCCCTGATCGACGCCGCCTTCTATTATCTGAACGCTTCAGCCCACCCCGCCTCGCCCGCCTCCACCTCGATCTTCGGTCTCGCGACCTGGCGCGACTATCACTACTATTACGGGCATGTGATGTGGGATGTGGACGCCTTTTGCCTGCCGCCCCTGGTTCTGATGCAGCCGGACGCAGCGCGCGCCATGCTGGACTTCAGAAGCCGTGGGCGCGCGGCGGCGGCGGCCAATGCGCGTCTTTCGGACCGTCAGGGGCTGCAGTATCCATGGGAAGCCGCGCCTGGGGCCGGTCAGGAAGCGACGCCGGGCGCAGGCGACGCCGCCCATCACGAGGACCATGTCTCCCTGCATGTCGCCCGCGCTTTCTCCCTCTTTGCCGACGCCACCGGCGACCGGAGGTTTCTGGAAGAGGACGCCTGGCCCGTTCTCAGCGGGGTCGCCGACTGGTTCGTCAGTCGCGTGAGCCGCACGGCGAGGGGTTATGAACTGCCCCGTTCGATGGGTCCGGCAGAGGTTCCGTCTCCCCCGGACAACGACGCTTTCACCCTGATGGCGGGGTCCGATGTCCTAAGGCGTGCTGTGCGGGTCGCCGAACAGTTGCAGCGGGCCGTGCCCGAAGCCTGGAGGGCGGTGCTGGCCGAGCTTTACCTGCCGGTTCGCGCCGATGGGGTCATCGCCGCTCATGAGGACTATGATGTGCGTGAAGATAAGGGCGCCACACCCTCTCCCCTCGCAGGCCTGTTTCCCTATGCCTATCCGGCTTCGCCGTCCGTGCGTCGCAAGACGCTGGCCTTCTACCTCAAGCTCTGGCCCGACTATGTGGGATCACCGATGCTGCCTGCGCTCTATTGCGTCTGGGCGACGATGGCGGGAGATCGCGAGCTTGCGCTTAAACTCTTCGAAGAAGGTTTCACCGCCTATGACAGCCCCCGGTTCCATCAATGCCTTGAATATCGCGCGGACAGGGCTGACGGGCCTGCGGCGGGCCCGTTCTTCGCCAACCTCGGCGGCATGCTGCTGGGCCTCTGCTACGGCCTGACCGGTCTGGAAGTCGACGAGGGCGCGCCGCAGGACTGGGCGCGTCGGCCGGTCACCCTGCCTGCCGGTTGGGAGGCGATCAGGATTGAGAGGGTTTGGGTAAGAGATCGGCCAGCCAGCCTTGTGGCGCGGCACGGCGCAGAACGCGCTGAGCTGTCCTATTCCTGACCGTCGCCCCCGCGGATCAGTTGCCGTCGTCAGTCTGCTCTCTGGCTGGCCCCGTCAGCCTCACACTGAAGACGGAACGCCAGGGGCGAAAACACCTCCCCGCTCTTGGCGTCCTGGATCGTCACACCGATCAGCCCTTGGGCCTCAAAGACCGCCGCGAGCCGCAAGGCGGCCCGGTCGTCCGACACGCAGGTCGCGATGTCCCGGCTCTTGATTTCGTAGCTGACCAGATAGGGCATTGATCGCTCTCGGCTCCTGCCTCGTTCGATAAACGCCCGCATCGGCCCGCCGCCTCGCTGTGTCGCAAGCGCGACATACAGACTGCTGCCTGCGACGGACTCAGTCCTTGCTGGACGCCCCAGGCTGCAGGGCTTAAGACCGGGCGGAAGCCGCCACCGTGACCTGGTGAAAGCCATCCGCCCTTCAAAGTCCTTCAGCCTGGAGGCATGGCGATCAACCTGAAATCGCCGCCTGGATGTCCTGCGCCTTTTGAAGGTGCGCCTCGATCTTGGGCAGAACAGTCTGGGCATGGCGGGCCAGATCGGGGGCGTCGGTATTGTCGGATGAGCCGCGATGCAGGGTCACGGCCTCTTTGTGAGCGGCGACCTGCTGGTCAGTATAGACCTTGTCGAAGTCCGCCGCGCTCGCGGATTTCAGATTGTCGAGAAGGCCCTGGCGGCGCTGATCTAGTTGCGCAGGCAGGGTCACATCGGGCGCTCCCGTCGCCGCTGCGGCCTTCAGGTCGGCGCTGGCTGCTGTGTGATCAGCCTTGATCATCCGGGCGAGCGCCTTGACGTCCGTGTGGGTGGCGCGTTCTAGGGCGATGTCAGCCGCCTGGATTTCGTACATGTCGCCCATGGCCGCCGCGGGCACATAGGCGCTGACCATATTGCTCCCCATTGTGGCGGCGGAGGTCCGGCCGACCGGTGCGGACACCGCATCCTGGGCCTTATCGACGGCTTTATTCCCGCCTTGCGGGCTGCAGGCCGCCATCAGGGCTGCGGTGGCGGCGACCATAGTCAGGGCATAGCGCATAGCCATGAACTCCAGATTGGATTGGTGTGACCACACAAGCGCGTCGAACTCTGTTCCAGTTTCCAGCATGTGCGCCGCGTGCCCCTCTTAAGGCCCGTGTCCCCCTGCTGCCCAGCCTGTATAGCGCGATGACGCCGCCGGCCCACCGCCATCACGTTACATCCCTGCGGGCCGCCATGCCGGGCGTTTTTGGGGCGAGTTCCTCAGCCTGGGTCTTTGGGGCGGCCCGTCCGTTCTTTGAAGGCCGTCATCCGGCGCCTCATGGATCGAAAGAATGAATTCGCCTCGTTTCATCAGGGGCGCAGCGGCGTCGGCTGCCTGCACGTCAGTGGGCGAAGCCACCTTCAGGCTACGCTCTGCGCCCTGAACGTCCGCGACTAGGATCTCGTAGAATTTCATGTCCATTCCTCCAAGAGATGTGGGCTGGTAGGAAGCCGTCAGAGACAGCGTGCCGATCACCGGCGTGTTCCGATCCCGCCCATGCGCTGAACCTGAACGGCCCTTTCAAGGTCAAAAAGTCGCACACCGGACTTTGGCAACATGGGGCGCGTGATCGCCGTTACGCCCGCCGAATAAAGGCCAAAAGAAAGCCAGGTCCCGTGTCGTCGGATAGTCCCTATGATCATGAACTTCTGGCCGCGCTGGCCAATCGCGGCTTCTACGTCTTCACCTCTGCACCGGGCGAAACCGAGGAGGCTGTAGAACCTGCCGCGGGACAGTCCGATCAGGCTTCCCAGGCTCGGGCCGACGCCGCACTTTGATCGCGGAATGCGAACTGGGCTTAAGCTGTCGTCCGGATCAGACGTAGCGATCAGAACCGATCGACGACTTCCTAACCCATGTTGTGGGGAGCGCCTCAGTAAAGGGGCAGGATAGGTTCATGTCGAAAGCCGGATACAGACTGAGCCGCGCAAAAGGCCTTTTGGGTCGTGTGCTGGATTTTGTCTTCGGTCGGACGCCCCGGATGCGCATTTCTGACCGAGGCCAGGGTCGCCTGGTCCTGAGGCGACCCTGGCCCCTGGGCCGCAGGTAACGCGTTTCGGCCAGATCGCCCTGCCGCCACGGACCGCCCGGCCTTACCTCGCCCCTATCGCGGCGACGCCCTTGGGGTCCGCCGAAACATTGAAGCGCAGCTGCCCGTCCTCAAATACCTTGGCTTCTCGAAAAATCTGGCTCGCGCCAAGACGCCGTTGCACCTGGGCGATCGCCAGATGGGCCTCTTCTGCGGTGACGGATTCAGTTCTCAGCACGTCGGTGCCGTGAGCGCTGTAGCAGATTGTGTAACGGGTCATGGAACCTCCTTGGTCTGGAGCTGAAATTCAGCACCTGGAGCCACGTTCCCTCTGCACAATACCGGACCCAGAATGGAGGAATGGGCGGTCATCAGGGGGATTATCGGGCTCTTGCCTGTCTTCCTAACCCATGTAAGTGCGTTTGAGCCCTGGTGCGTCACTCTGTGCTGAGGAGTCCGACATGCAAACTATGATCAGCCTCATCAATACAGGCGGAGGGATTCATCGCCCGCGTCTTGACCTCAGCGACCATCCCGTTTTCCAGGCGCTTCCGCTTGGCGTTCAATCAACAGCTCAGGCGCACAGCAGTCTGGCGTCAATCCCTGCGGGCGAACCCCTTGTCGAAAAGGGTTTTCTGTCCTTTGTCCTGGCCGGGGTTCTCGGCCTTTTCCCCCATGGGGACCGGATCTGCGTCGCGACGATTGTCGCCGGATCCGTCCACGGATGGGATCAGGCCCTGGACCCCACAGGCGACCAGCCGGAGGCCAGGGCGCTGATCGACACCACCCTTTGCCGGATCCCGGCCGCTTGCCTTGTCGAAAGTCTTGGCCGCGACTGGCTGACCCGTCTGGTGGCCCGGCAGTCATCGGGTCGATTGAGCAACCTGGCGGCGGAAGCGGCCTGCAACGCCTCTCACCTTGTTCAGGAGCGATTGGCGAAATGGCTGGTCCGACTGTATTGCGGGGCCAATGGCGCTCCGCTGCGCCTGACCCAGGCCGATTTCGGCGGCATGCTTGGCGTACAGAGAACCAGCGTCAACGCCGCTGCTGGGCGCCTTCAGGAAAAGGGTCTGGTCCGATTTGGCCGGGGCAAGGTTCAGATCCTGGACCTGGCCGGGCTGCGCGCAGCCTCCTGCGGCTGCGGCGATCACAAGGTTCGCCCGGCAGGCGATGAGTCGCGCGACACGCAACTCCAAGACACCGCCGCCTGACAGATGGGCCCCACATGAGCGGCGAAAGGGGGCGGCGTGCATTATCGCGTCACCTCGCTTCCGACGGTCTCCGCGAGGATCTGAATGCAGGCAGGCCTCGCGGGTGCTCATGGTTGCGGCCGCTTAACTACGGGCGGAGGCCGCGATATCTGGCAGCTCGGTCGCTATGACAGGCTGAATGCGATCCATCTTGCGATAAGTGGCGAGCGCCTGGCCGACAACCTGGTCCATGTTATAGTATCGGTAGGTCGCCAACCGCCCCGAAAAGATGACGTCCGGTCTAGCTTGCGCGAGTTTCTCATAGCGTTTGAACAGCGCCTGGTTTTCCGCGCGCGGGATCGGATAATAGGGGTCGCCCTCCGAGGTCGGATACTCGAAGGTCACGCTGGTCATCGGGTGGCTCTGGCCCGTTAGGTGTTTGTACTCGGTCACCCGCGTGTAAGGCGTCGCTTCGGCGGGCGAGTTCACCGTCGCTACCGACTGGAACCAGGGCCTGTCCAGCGTCTCGTGCTGGAACCGCAGCGAGCGGTAGGGCAGCGGCCCGTAGCAATGATCGAAGAATTCGTCGATCGGCCCTGTGTAGACCAGCTTGTCAAACGACACCCCATCGACGATATCGCGATAATCGAGCCCGGTCTCAACGCGGATGTTCTCGTGATCCAGCATCCGCTCGAACATTCTAGTGTAGCCTTCCAGCGGCATGGCCTGGAAGATGTCGGTGAAATAGCGGTCATCGGTATTGGTGCGCGTCGGTACGCGAGCGGTCACCGACTTGTCGAGTTCGGAGGGATCAAGCCCCCACTGCTTGCGTGTATAGCCTTGGAAAAAGGTCTCGTAGAGCTCGCGGCCTACGGCGGAGACGACGACGTCCTCGCTGGTCTTCACGACCTCAACCGGCTCGGCCCGCGACGCCAGCCAGGCCTCGGCAGCGTCGTCGTCATGCAAATCGAGACCGTACAGGAGGTTCAACGTCGTCCGGTTGATCGGCATCGGCACCAGTTTGCCATCCACGTCAGCCAGCTCGTCCATGTCATAAACCACCGCCGCCGCTTCGATCCCGCGGGTGAACAACAGCATCATCGGCGTATAGTACCAGAGGACCGGCCGCTCGATCTTACGCTGGGCCAGCAGACCCGCGATCAGCGTCTGGAGCGTCGCCGTGACTTCGCTCTCGGAAAGCCCGACAGGCAGCCGGGGAATCGCCACGACAACGCCGCTGGCCTCACAGGTACGCACCTGGACCCACGGCATAGACCCTTCATCCGGCAGCGCTTCCTCGACATAAATGACAGGCCGCGTTCGGGCGAACCGGGTCATCAGATGCTGCGGGCGCTGAAACACGAAGTCCCAGCGCAAGTGCGAGAAACAAACGACCGGATCGCGGCGCCCCTGCCCCGAGGTGAGATCGATGACTTCGGCCTGGGCCAGGGTGCGGTCTTCGGCGGCGATAGGCGACATTAGGCGTTACTCCCACTCGACCTGGGAGGCGACCCAATGTGGCGCGCGTCCCGAGGCATTATTATGCGGATTGAATTTGCAAACTGGGCGGCTTGGCGATGGGGTCATGCGGCCCACCCGCGCGGTGGGTCGTCCACCTCCGGGAAGAAGCAACGTCGGTCGTCGCGCGACCCCCCCCCCCCCGGGGTCGAGACGGTGCCCGCCCCTTCGCAGGAAACGGCCCTCAGCCGCTCTGCCAGCAAACCCGCGACCGGCTGGCCGGTCGACACGTCGAACACGCCGGGTTCGTATCGACCCTCGCGGCGCGTCAGCAAACTATCCCAGTCCACCGCGCCCAGCAGCGACCAAGCGGTCACCGCCTCGATGTCGAGACCCTCCTCGATCAGCGTCTGGGCATCCCTCCAACAGGCTTCGAACCACAGCACCTGATCGGCGGGATCCGCCCCGAGATGGCACTCCGTTACGGCCAGCGTCGCGCCATACCGGTCCCAGAGCGACCGCAGGCGCTCCCGCCACCCGCCCTGTCCACCGTGCAGGGCGCGCACCGCCTCGACATCCGCGTAAGCGAGCGATCCGTTGCCGCCGTGCGAGGCCTGCGGATAGCGCTCCAGGCGGTGATCGAGAAAACGATCGGACGTGACGTAGTGGTTAAGGCCGATGACATCGGGCCGACACGGGTCGTTCGCAATCTCATCCAGGCGGTCGCCGAGGCTTAACCTGAACAGGTGGTCATACAATGAATGCCCCTCGACGACGCGACCGAACAAAAGGTCCCAGGTCATCAGGCGACGGTCGTTTTCGAACCGGATTTGCGACGCCCAGACCTCGGTGCCAAAGGTTACGCCGAAGTCCTCGGTCTGAATCAGGCGAGCCTGCGGGATCACGGCCCGGATGGCCTGCATCGACAGCCGCGTGGCGTCGATCTGGTTCAGCAACGCGACCCAAAAATCCCGTTCGTCGCGTCGGTGAGGGTGCCAGTGGCCGTACAGCGCGCTGAACCGGGCGGTCGTCAGCGGCTCGTTGACTGGCGTCCAGTCCATGACCCAAGAATAGCGCTCCGCCGTTCGTGCCGCGTGCTCCGCCAATCCCTTGGCGAATTCCGGGTCCAGCAGATTGGTCCAAGGCCGGACCGGAGCCATGATGAATCAGGCCGACGATTGGCTGAAGTCCGAGCTCTCGAAGACGCTGCAGCCGCACATCTGGCCACGTCCAGTCACGTACGCCTCGCGTCGTCTCAGTCCGCTCCCAGAGCACGGGATAGCGCACGGCCGACAATCCGAGTGCGGCGAACGCATCAAGGTCTTCGATCCGATGCTCATGCCCCGTCAAAAGGGTTTGATCGCTCCAGATATCGCCAATACGGTTGACCGTGCACTCATGCCCGCCCCACAGCGCGGGACCTGCCCCCGTCACGCAACGCTCTTCAGAGAGGCCGGCGCACCGAACCGGCGATGGCGGCGCCAGGCGACGGCCGAGTCGACGATCGCCTGCAGATCCGTGAAGGCTGGCGTCCACCCCAATCGAGCCATCGCTCGGGACGGTTCGGCGACCAGCATCGGAGGATCTCCCGCGCGCCTCGGCCCTAGGGAATAGGCGGGTCTCCGACCGCAGGCCTTGGCGACGGCGTCGATGACCTCCATCACTGATGAGCCCCTGCCCCGGCCCAGGTTCATGGCCTCGAATCCTGACGCGCCCAACTCAACCTCGAGAGCCAGCACATGCGCCTGGGCCAGATCGGTGACATGGACATAGTCTCGAATGCAGAACCCATCGTCTGTCGGGAAATCGTCGCCAAACACCGTCAGGGGCTGGGTGGCATCAAGCGCGGCCTCGATGGCGAGCGGGATCAGGTGAGTTTCGGGATAGTGCGCCTCTCCGACCTGACCCTCCGCATCCACGCCGCTGGCGTTGAAGTAGCGCAGCGCGACCGCCGTCAACCCAAAGGCGGCGCAGTAGGCGGCTATCATCCGCTCTCCGGCCAGCTTGCTGTCACCATAGGGGTTGATGGGATTGAGGGAATCATCTTCGGACAGGGGCGAGTCGTTTGGCGGCGTCCCGTAACAGGCGGCGGTTGAGGAGAAGATCAGCCGCCCGACCTCGGCCGAGCGCATCGCCTCGAGCACGGCCGCGACGCCGTTCACATTGCAGTCCCAGTAGAGGTCCGGGCGGTGCACAGACTGGCCTACCTCGATCAGCCCTGCGAAATGGATCACACCGAACACGTCGTGGTCGGCCATGGCCTTGGTGAGACGCGCCGTGTCGCGGATGTCCCCGCGCACGAGCGGCCCCCACAGCACCGCCTCTTCATGCCCGTTGCTCAAATCGTCGTAGACCACGGGCGCGTAGCCGGTCTGGGCCAAGGCCTTGCAGGTATGCGAGCCTATGTAGCCAGCGCCACCCGTGACTAAAATCCCGCAGCTCGTCATCGCCACACCCCGATGACAAGGTGCATAGGCGCGCTCACGCTACGTACCGCTCGTATTCTTCGGCGTAGCGGGAGGTCAGACGCGCCTCATCCGGGGCGTTCTTCTTTAAGTCCAGGAACCAGCCGGACTCCTCTTGATACATGTGGGTCAGGACCGCGCCTTCAATGTGCTCCCACTTGTCGAGCCAGGCTGCCTGCGACGGCGGGATATTCTCCAGCTCAGCCATCTGGTTCTTGGCGACCGTCTGCTCGAGATAGGCTTGCGCCGCATGGGCCTTGTGATCGGCCTGACCGAGCGCGGGATAGAGGACCAATTCCTCCGCCAGGGAGTGGCCGTTCAGGATGATGGCCAGCGCCTTCATCGCCTCCTTGCGGTCAGCGGCGCTCCTCGCGACCCTGCCCACAGCGAAGCCTTCGCGGATCAGATCATGATGATCGAGGACAAGGCTGAGCCAGTCGCCGGGGGTCGCCGCTGACCTCGCTTCGGCGGTCGCCTGCGCGCGCTTTTCGTCATCGGGCTGGGGGGTCACGGCGGCGGCGATCTTGTCGATGATGGACATGTGTGTCTCCGGAATGTCAGCCCAAACAAGACCAGCCACCGGCGTTCGTTCCTATGTCGCGCACCCGACTCGCGCCCTGGGACGGGCATCCGCCATCGGCGACGGTCAGCCAATCGGCGCCCCTAGAGAGCCCCTGCACCTGAGTTAACTTGAACCAGTCAGGGATGTGTTGAGGGCTCGAGTTCAGGAAATCCCGTCCGTCTTATACGGGCGTTCGTGGCGAGCAGTCCGTTTGATGGAGAGGTCAGCCTGCTGGCTTTCGACTTCGCACCCATGCGTTGGTAGTCCTGTTGGACCTTCTGCAAACGGCGGATCGGCTGCAACCGCGATGTCGAAACCTTCGCCAGCCAACAGCGCGGCCAATTCTTGGCGGATGCCGGCAAAGTCGCAAGCCGTCAGGGCCGGAGGCCTGACGGTTTCGATCGTGCTTATCATTCATCGGAGATGTCTCGATGCTTTTAGTTGGGCGGAGAATTCCGCAACACTCGAACGTCCGCACCGCAAGACCCGCCCCTTAACTCCGCGATGCTCTCGCAGGTCGTGTGTCGTCTAACCGTCGCGCCAACGGCTTTGACCAAGCTCGCCAAGGCCGTCGACGGACAGCTGAGTCGCGTGCCGGTCATCGTGACTTCAAGGCCGATCCCTAGCCTCAAGCTCCATGCTGGTCAGGCTCAGACCACATGGTCACGCAGGGCTGCGGCGAGAGCTATGAGGCTGGGACGACGTCCCCTGCAGACGCCCTTTCCGCACATATTTGACCACGGCCTTTTGGAACTGAAGGTCTTGCCGGCTATTAGTCCACGACAATGGCTGGCGGGCCGAAGCATCGTCCATGGCAGGCAACCTCAAACTATCGAGAATCTCAGCTCGGTCCTTGAGTGAAAAGTCATGCCCGGATAGATCTGCGTCGTTGGGAAGTGCGGCTGGTTGGGCGTGTCCGGGAAATGTTGGGTCTCCAGACAGACGCCCGCAGCTGGATTGATCTGCTCGCCGTTTCGGCCCTCCAATTCGGGCAGGTAACCGCCTGAATAGACCTGCAGCCCCGGCTCCGTAGTCCAGACCTCAAGGCGACGCCCCGTCGCGGCGTGAGACAGGGTGGCGGCGTGTCGAGGAGCCTCTGCGGGTTGATCGCTCAGCACATAGTTGTGGTTCAGCCCCCGTGTTCCGGCCAGTGCGCCCTGTTGGATGACAGAGCCCAATCGACGCGGAGCCGTCAGGTCCAGCGCACCATCGCGGACTGGCGCGATTTCACCCGTCGGAATGCAGGCGTCATCGGCTGGGGTATAGCGGTCGGCCAAGACCGTTATTTCATGCTCTTGGATGGTTCGTTCCACTCCGGCCGCGAGATTGAAATAGGGGTGGGTCGTCAGGTTGATATGGGTCGGGCGATCCGTTGTGGCGCAGTAGCGCAGGATCAGGGTGTTCGCATCTGACGAAACCACGACCTCAAGCGAGACGGAGACGGCGCCAGGGAAGCCCTGATCGCCGTCAGGACTGTGATGGATCAGGCGCACGCCGATCTCACCGACCAAAGGCGTCATGGTCCAGACCGCCTGATTGAACCCCACAGGTCCGCCGTGCAGTTGGTTGTCACCTTCGTTGGCGGCCAGCCGATATTCCTGCCCGTCCAGCGTGAAACGCGCGCCGCCGATGCGATTGGCGTAGCGGCCAACAGTGGCGCCGAAGTAAGGGCCCGCCGCGCGATAGGCGTCGGTCAGATAATCTTCCAGCGCCGCGAACCCCAGCACGGTCTCACCGGGCGTTCCGTCACGATCCGGCGCCAGGATGGAGACGATGCGAGCGCCATAGTCGCTGATCTTCGCCTCGAAGCCGCGACCATTGCTCAGGGTCGCCAACTGGACCGGGCGACCGTCATCCAGCCGCCCCCAGGGCTTGATCTCGACGCCCATCAGAGCTTGGCCAGGCGACCGCCGTCGACCTCCATCGACACGCCGGTGACGAACCGGGCGTCGTCCGAGGCCAGGAAAAGGACTGGTCCGGCGACATCATCCGGCTGGCCCACATCACCGGGCGCCAGCACCTCTGCGCCCGATGCGATATTGGGACTGTCCCACAGCATGGGGGTGTCGATGGCCCCGGGAAGGATAGCGTTGACGCGAATGCCCTTGGCGCGACCTTCAATGGAGGCTGTGCGGGTCAGGCTGAGCAAGCCCGCCTTGGCCGCGGCGTAGGGGGCGACATCCGGGCTGGTCTGACGCGCGTGGATCGAGGCGATGTTCACCACCGATCCGCCCGGCTGCATCAGACGTAGGGCATGGCCGGTCAGCAGGGCCGCGCCGATCAGGTTGACGTTCAACAGCCGACGCCAGTCGTCGCCGGTCAGTTCGGCAATGGGGCGATAGATCATCTGGCCCGCGACATTGACCACGACATCCAGACTGCCGTGACGATCAACCGAAGCCTGCACCGCTGCTGCAACTGCCGCCTCATCACCGATGTCGCAGGCCAGAGACAGGACGTCAGCCGCGCCCAAGATCTTCAGTTCCGCCACGACCTCCCCGCCCTGATCGGCATTCAGATCCAGCAGCGTCAGACGCGCGCCTTCGGCGGCAAAGCGGCGGGCAACGGCCAGACCGATGCCGCCCAGGGCACCGGTGATGATGACGGCGCGGTTTTCGAAACGAGGCTTCATGGACGCGGACTCAGGCTTTGGAAGGCGTGGAGGCAGAAGCGCGGCGGCGCAGCAAACCGGTGCTCAACAGACCCGGCGACTGGCGCAGGCGGTCAAACATCACCGCCGCCAGCAGAATGCCGCCCCGCACCACGAACTGGTAGAAGGTCGGCACGTCCAGCAGGTTCAGCGCATTCTGGGCCGCGCCCATGATCAGAACCCCGACAATGACGCCGGTGATGGTGGCGATGCCGCCAGACAGCGAAACCCCGCCCAGCACGCAGGCCGAGATGACCGCAAGCTCCAGCCCCTGACTGGTATTCGGCTGACCACTGGTGATGCGCGAGGCTAGGACGATGCCTGCCACGCCCGCCGCCAGACCCTGCAGCACGAAGACCAGAACCCGGACGCGATTCACGGGAACCCCGGCCAGACGCGCGGCTTCGGGGTTACCGCCGATGGCCAGGACATTGCGGCCGAACACTGTGCGGTTCAGGACGATGGCGAAAACCACGAAACAGATCAGCGCAATCCAGATCGGATAGTTGATGCCCAGGAACGACCCGGAACCCAGCACATAGAACCGCTCGACCGGGATCGAGACCGCTTCACCGCCCGACACCAGGAAGGCCAGACCACGCACGATCTCCATGGTCGCCAGGGTGACGATCAGGGAGTTCAGCTTGAACTTGGCCACGACGAAACCGTTCATCAGCCCGACCAGCGCTCCCGCCGTCAGCCCCGCGCCGACGCCCAGCAGGATGCTGTTGGTCGAGGCCATGACCACCGCACAGAGCACGCCCGCCAGCGCGGTTGTCGAGCCGACCGACAGGTCAACCTCTCGCAGCGCCAGAACCAGCATCATGGTCGGGGCGATGGTGCCGACCAGGGTCACGGACAGGATCAGACCCCGCATGTTCCGCACGCCCAGGAAATCAGGCACGAAGACAGAAAGCAGGACAAACAGAACCGCCAGCATCACCAGAGGTCCGGCGGCGCTGAAGCGACGAATTGAGGACAGAGGGTTCGACATCATCGGACTTTCGGACAATCAGACGGAACCGGCGGCGTCGGGCAGCGCCAGCCTGAGAAGAAAATCGGGCGTGGCCTCGTCGCGCGACACGATGCCTGCGACTGCGCCTTCGCACATGACCACGATACGGTCGGCAACACCCATCACCTCGGGCATGTCGCTGGAGGCGAACAGGACCGTCTTGCCGCTTTCGGCCAGACGATAGATGTGGCCATAGATTTCGCTGCGGGCGCCGACGTCGATGCCCCGTGTCGGCTCATCCATCAGCAGGATGTCGGACTCAGCCGCCAGCCAGCGGGCGATGACCGCCTTTTGTTGATTACCGCCTGACAGGGAGCCGATGGCGGTCGCCGCCGAGGCGGTCTTGACCCGCATCAGGGCGATCAGGTCATCGGCCTGTTTCGCCTCTGCGCCCATATTCAGGAAGGCCTTGATGCGCCCGCCCAGATTACGCGGCGCAACGACGATGTTTTCACGTACTGAACCCAGCGGGAAGATGGCCTCCCCTTTCCGGTCCTCAGGACACAGGGCCATACCGGCGGCGATGCCGTCACGCGGGCTGTTAACCGCTGCAGCCGCGCCGTGCAGACGCACCCGGCCAGCTGTCGGGGCCACGGCACCGTACAGCAGCTTGAACAGCTCAGACCGCCCGGCACCGACCAGGCCGAAGAAGCCCAGAATCTCGCCCTTACGCGCGGTGACATCGACCGGACGGCTTAGCCCCGGCCCCAGCAGGCCTTCAGCCGCGATCACCTCATCGCCCAGGGGACGGGCGCGATAGTCGTAGATGTCGGCGATGGCGCGCCCCGCCATATCGGAAATCAACTGCGCCTCAGGCAGATCCGCCATGCGCGGATAGTCGACCACATGGCGCCCGTCACGCAGGACCGTGACGCTGTCGCACAGGGCGAAGACCTCCTCCATCCGATGGCTGACATAGAGGATGGCGCGCCCCTCGGCGGCGAGGTCGCGGATGATCCGCATCAGGGTTTGGGTCTCGCGCGCGCTGAGCGAACTGGTCGGTTCGTCAAAGGCGATGATGCGGGCGTCGCGCAGCAGCGCCTTGCCGATCTCGATCATCTGACGCTTGCCGATAGACAGGGCGCTGACCGGCGTGTCGGGGTCGATGTCTTCGCCCAGCCGCTTCAGGATTTCAGCGGCTTTTGCTCGGATGGCAGCCTTGTCCAGCAGGCCGCCCCTGGTGGGATAGGCACCCAGCAGCAGGTTTTCCGCGACGCTCATGTCCGGCGCCAGATGCAGTTCCTGGTGGATGATCGACACACCCGCCGCAGCGCTGTCGCGCGGGGACGCAAAGGCGACCGGTTCGCCCGCGACCGTCAGGCCGCCGCTGTCAGGCCGATACTCGCCCGCCAGAATCTTCAACAGGGTGGACTTGCCCGCCCCGTTCTCGCCCATCAGGGCGCGGATCTCGCCCGGACGCACCGAGAAACTGACCCCGTCCAGCGCCACGACGCCGGGAAAAACCTTGCCGACGCCGGAATATGAAAGCAGCGCCCCTTCCTCCCTTGGGGTCATTACGCCTTCTCCGCCGCAAGCAACTGTCTAAAGTTTTCCCGCGTCATCATCGTCCCTGTTGTCAGGGTCAGTGGCGCGGGCCGAATATCTCGTGTGATCCAGTCGTACATGGCCGACGCCGTGTCATAGCCATGCTTGCGTGGACTGAGCAGAACCGAGCCGAAGAAGCCGGTCGGCCTGGCCTTGACGAACTCGGCCTCCGCCGTGCCCGATCCGCCGATGCCCACGCCGATGACACTGTCGGCGCCCAGTTTCAGCCCTTCGGCGGCGCGCACGCCGCCCAGAACCGCCTCGTCGTTCAGGCCGACCATGATCCAGTTGCGCAGATCCGGGCGACGCGTCAGCACTGGTGATGCCGCCGTGAAACCGCCTTCGGTGTCCGTCGTGCGCTGAGGTGCATCGACGATATTGGCGGCAGGCACGCCGGCCTTCAGCAGCGCGCTGCGGGCGCCGAAGGTGCGTTCGCGCGCCGTTTCCAGACTATCGAAGGCGATGCGCAGCACGCCGATCTGATCCGTCTTCCAGCCACGCCGGTGGGCTTCATCCAGCGCGGACGTTCCGGCCAATTCGCCGATCTTGAAGGCCGAGATGCCGACGTGCGGGATGTCTTCGATCGGCTGACCTGTCGGGCCGACCAGGCGGTCGTCCACGGACATGAGCTTCAGGTTGTTGACCTTGGCGCGCTGGAAGATGGCCGTGCCAAGTCTGGGGTCCGGCGCGCAGATGACAAAGCCGCCTGCGTTCTTGGCCGCCAGATTGTCGATCGCTGTCAGCACCCGGTCGCCATCGGTCGCACCGATGCGGATCAGGTTGAAGCCGCGTGCGACCGCTGCCTGTCCGGCATAGCGCCATTCATCCTGGAACCACTGCTCCTCGGGCTGTTTGACGATGAAGCCGATGCGGACGCGCTCGTCACGCGGCTGACAGGCCCCCAACAGGGAGGCCGCACCGCCGGCCGCTGCACCCAGCAACAGATGACGACGACCGATCACCATTCGCGGAAACTCCCGTCGGCACC
Source organism: Brevundimonas nasdae (assembly GCF_019395145.1). Taxonomy (NCBI): domain Bacteria; kingdom Pseudomonadati; phylum Pseudomonadota; class Alphaproteobacteria; order Caulobacterales; family Caulobacteraceae; genus Brevundimonas; species Brevundimonas nasdae. The sequence goes on along the minus strand of NZ_CP080034.1, from coordinate 224,072 downwards.
GCGCCAGATCGGGTTGCGCCAGTTGTGCGGCTGGGCCGCCACTTCACGCACAAGCTCCTCGTTGATCTCGACGCCCAGCCCGGCTCCAGCCAGAGCCTCAACCATGCCGTCCTTCACGTCGAAGACCTCGGGGTTACGCATATAACTGAGCAGATCGTGACCGACGTTGTAGTGGATGCCCAGCGACATTTCCTGAATGACGAAATTCGGCGTCGTCAGGGCCAGTTGCATGCAGGCGCCCAGAGCAATCGGTCCCAGCGGACAGTGCGGCGCGACCGCCACATCATAGGCCTCGGCCATGGTGGCGATGCGTCGGCACTCCGACAGGCCACCGGCGTGGCTAAGATCCGGCTGGATCACATCCACCGCCCCGGATTCGAAGAAGGGCTTGTATTCCCACCGGCTGTAGAGACGCTCGCCCAGGGCAATGGGCAGGGTCGTCAGGCGTGACAACTGGATCAGCCCTTCGATGTTTTCGGACAGCAGCGGCTCTTCGATGAACAGCGGACGGTGCGGCTCCAGCGCCGCCGCCAATTGCTTTGCCATGGGCTTGTGGACCCGGCCGTGGAAGTCCAGCGCCACATCCATGTCCAGCGCACGAACCGCGGCGACCCGTTCCAGCGCCGCATCGAACGCATGGGCACCGTCCAGCCAGCCGATCTCCTCGGTGGCGTTCATCTTCACGGCCTTGAAGCCCTGCGCCAGCCGGGCCTGGGCGGCCTCGACCACGTCATTGGGCCGGTCGCCGCCAATCCAGGCATAGACCGGCACGCGGTCGCGCACCCGTCCGCCCAGCAACTGCCAGACCGGCACGCCGAACCGGCGGCCCTTCAAATCCCACAGCGCCTGATCCAGCCCCGACAGGGCCGACATCAGCACCGCACCGCCACGATAAAAGCCGCCGCGATAGGCGATCTGCCACACGTCCTCGATCCGCTCGGCATCCGCGCCGATGAACCGGTCCCGCAGGGACGCGAAAGCGCCGTCCACCGCCTCGGCATGGCCTTCAAGACTGGCCTCGCCCCAACCCACGGCGCCATCACGCGTTTCGACACGCACGAACAGCCAGCGCGGTGCCACAGCGAATGTCTCGATGCGCACGATCTCGCGCGACCGTGTCGCGCCGACGGTCAGGTCTCCAAAATCCTCAGTCATGGTCACGTTGTCCGACTGGGACGGGGGACAGGACATCCCGCATCAGGGCCTCGCTCAATCTCGCCGGGCGACGCCACGCCGCCCCTGAAGCCTATGGGTAGAATGCCAAAACAGAGGTCGTCAATCTTTTATCATATAAATATGCAATATGGACATTCACCGGCCCGTTCGCCTAGTTTCTCAGCCCTCAAGTGACGCGCACCCGGAGCCGCCCGCCATGACCACCGCCGCCCAGACGCGCGCCGACTATGCCGTGATCGCCCGCCCGGACCGCGACCTTCTGGGCGAAGGACCGCTGTGGTCGGCCCGCGAGAACGCCCTCTATTGGGTGGACATCAAGGCCCCGCGCGTGAACCGGCTGTCGCTGGCGAGCGGTGCGGTCCAGACCTGGTCCATGCCCGAGCAGATCGGCTGGCTGATTGAACGACGCGAGACGCCCGGCTTCATCGCGGGCTTCAAGAGCGGCTTCGCCCAACTGACGCTGGAGCCCCTGTCGATCACCCCCATCGGCGCGCCGGAACCTCACCTGCCCGACAACCGCATGAACGACGCCAAGGCGGACCGTCATGGACGCATCTGGGCGGGCACAATGGACCAGCGCAGCGGTCCGCAGCCGCAAGGGTCTCTCTATCGTCTGGACACGGACCTGACCTGGCGCACCGCCGACAGCGGCTATCGCATCGCCAACGGCCCGACTTTCAGCCCGGACGGCCAGACCCTCTATCATACCGACAGTGCGGCAGGCGTCGTCTATCGCTTCGATGTCACCGAAGAGGGCACGCTGCAAAACCGCCAGACCTTCGTCACGCTGGGCGATGGAGAAAGCCCGGACGGCATGACCACTGACGCTGAAGGCGGCGTCTGGATTGCCATATGGGACGGTGCGCGCGTCAGCCGCTACAGCCCTGAGGGCGTCCTGGACCGCTCCATCCCCCTGCCCGCTCGCCAGATCACCAGCTGCACTTTCGCCGGGCCGGATCTGGATCGGATGTTCGTAACCTCCGCTGCCATCGGGTGTGAGGATGAGGCTCTGGCGGGCGCTCTGTTTGAAATTGATCCCGGCGTACGCGGCCTTGCGCCCTACGCCTTTGGCGGCTGAAGGAGCCTGCACCTCATGATCCAGTGGACCGAAGTCCTTGATACCCTGCCGCTGGTGGCGATCCTGCGCGGCCTGACGCCGGACGAGGCCGTACCGGTTGGCGAAGCCCTCTATGAAGCCGGGTTCAGATGCCTGGAGGTGCCACTGAACTCGCCCTCGCCGCTGGACAGCATCCGACGTCTGGCCGACGCCCTGGGCGACCGGGCCATCGTTGGCGCAGGCACAGTGCTGAACGCACAGGCGGTGCGTGACGTCGCTGATGCGGGCGGCCAGATCATCATCTCGCCCAACACCAATGTCGATGTGATCCGCACGGCCAAGGCAGCGGGCCTGATCTCCTTCCCCGCCTTCTACACCGCCTCCGAGGCCTTCACCGCCATCGACGCGGGCGCGGATGCGCTGAAGCTGTTTCCGGCCGAGACCGCAGGCCCCTCGACACTGAAGGCGTTGAAGGCGGTCCTGCCCAAGACCACGCCGGTCTTCCCGGTCGGCGGGGTCGATCCTGGGAACATGAACACCTGGCGCGACGCCGGTGCGGACGGCTTCGGCATCGGCAGCGCCCTGTTCAAACCGGGTCGCACAGTCGCCGAGGTGCGCGCCGCCGCTAACGCCTTCGTCGCCGGTTGGCGTGGCGGCGCCTGATCATGGCGGCGAATGATCTGACCGTTCTGGGCGACTGGGGCACCACACGCTTGCGCCTGAGCCTGTTCGATGCCGAGGGCCGCCTTGTGGACCGTGCAGAGGGCGCCGGCATCGGCGACCGCGAAGCCACGCCCGCCGAAACCCTGAGCCGCGCGCTCAAACCGTGGCGGGGCGCGCACGGCGTCTCGCGCGTGCGCCTGTGCGGCATGGCAGGCTCAGTGAACGGTCTGGTCGAAGCCCCCTATGCTCCCTGCCCCGCTGGCGTCGAGGATTGGGCGCATGGTGCGGTTCAGGCCCCGCTGGAAGACTATGACATCCGCATCGCACCAGGCGTCGCCGGTTCGACGCCAGACGGCACCCCCGATGTGATGCGGGGGGAAGAGACACAGATCTTCGGCGCGCTCAGTCTGTCACCCGATCTTGCCAGGGGCGAACATCTGTTGGCCCTGCCCGGCACGCACGGCAAATGGGCGCAGATCGTGGATGGCCGCATCGTCGCCTTCCAGACCTTCCTGACCGGCGAACTGTTTGCTCTGTTGAAGGACCGCTCGACCCTGTTGATGGGGGCCCAGCCGACGGCTGCCGACATCGCCGCAGACGAAGCCCGCGCTGGTTTCGCTGACGGACTGACGCGGGGCGCCCAGGGCGATCTAGCCAGCGCCTTGTTCGCCGTCCGCAGTCATCGCCTGCGGTCCAACTGGAGCACCGCCCGGGCCGAAGCCTATCTGTCCGGCCTGATCATCGGCACCGAAGCCGCTGAGGCGTTGACCGCCTTTGGGGATCTGCCGATCACACTGATCGGTGCGGAGACCCTGACGACGCGCTATGTCCAAGCTCTCCAGACACTGGGTCGTCAGGCGGCGCAAATGGATGGCGACGCGGCCTCATTGGCCGGGCTGCGTCGTCTTGTCGATTGAACCCCACCCGACATCTGGCCGAACAACAATCAGTTGCGAACCTCCGCCATATTTGCCAGCAGTGATGCATGAACGCCCCTGACCCCAAGGAAATCCGCACATCTTTGGGTCGTAACCTGACTTACGGCCTGCTGGACTCATTGGGGAAGATGATCGTCACCGGCGCGTTCAACGACCGCCCCTTCCCGATCGAGGCCGAACTGGCCAAACAGCACGGCGTCAGCCGTTCGGTGACGCGTGAAGCGGTCAAGATGCTGACGGCCAAGGGCCTGCTCAGCGCGCGCCCACGCCAGGGCACCATCATCACGCCGCAGGAGGCGTGGAACCTGTTCGACACCGATGTGCTGCGCTGGTTGTTGGAGCGGAAATTCTCGCTGTCCCTGCTGCGCCAGTTCACCGAACTGCGCGTCAACATCGAGCCGGGCGCCGCGCGCCTGGCCGCCCAGGCCGGTAGCGACGAGGGCCATGAACTGATCCGCCGCGCCTTCGCCCGGATGGAGGCCGCTGAACGCGGCGACGACAACGCCCTGTGGTCAGATATCGCCTTCCACGTCTCCATCCTGGAGGCATCCGGAAACCCCTTCTACGCCCAGTTCCGCGAAGTCGTGGCGACGGCGCTGCAGACCTCTATCCAGTTCACCAACCGCTATCGCGGCTCCAATGCCAGCCTGCCTGCGCACAAGGCCGTCCTTGACGCCATCGTTGCGCGTGACGCCGAACTGGCCGCCACGACCATGCACGGCCTGATCAATGATGTTCTGGTGCTGATCCAGGAAGCGACAGCCCTGTCGGCCGAATAGGCATATCTGCGGACGGCGTACCTGCTGTCGCACCCCCATCACCATACTCAAAAAAGAAAGGCCGGACGATCGCTCGTCCGGCCGAAGTGCGCTCAAGAAGGGGGACTTGGAGCGTTAGAAGGTAGCCCGCACGCCCACAGTCACGCGGCGGCCTGTATCCTCCAGCTGGATCAGGCGCTCCTCGTAGATCGAGTAGCTGCGGTTATGCTTGTTGGTCAGGTTGATGGCCTCGGCGAAGACCGAGATATTGTCGGTCACCTTGTAGCTGCCGCTCAGGTCATACTGACCGTAAGCGCCGACATTCTCGGGCTGACCGTTGGCGCCGAAGGTGCGACGCAGGAACTTGTCACGCCAGTTGTAGGCGACACGGAACTGGATCGGACCCTTTTCGTAGAAGCCAACCAGGTTGGCCGTGTCCGACAGACCTTCGACGTTGAAGGTCTGGCTGCTCAGCGACGGGTCGAAACCAATGCTGCTCTCAACCTTGGTGTAGTTGGCCGACACGCCCAGACCGTCGAACGGCGCTGGCAGTTGGTCGAAGGTGTACTGGACGGCCGCTTCGAAGCCATAGACCTCTGCCGATTCCGCATTGGTCGGCTGGGTCTGCAGGAACGGATAACCAAAGAACTCGGTTGGCGTCGTGACCAGCGACACGAAGTTCGACACGTCCTTATAGAAGACCGCGATGCTGGCGTAGGAGGCGCGGTTGATGAACCAGTCCAGACCCACATCGCCGTTCCAGGCCAGATAGGGCTTCAGATAGGGGTTGCCGCCGCTGACTGTGCTGGATTGCGGCGGTCGGAAGTCGAACGACTGCGACAGGCGCAGATTAGTCAGGGTCGGGCGGGTCAGGGTGCGCGACGCAGCCCCCCGCAGCACGATGTCGTCGGTGATGTTGTATCGGGCCGAAATCGACGGCAGCAGATAGCCATAGGTGCTGTTTGCAGACACCGGCACCGGCGGAGAATAGGTCGGATCGGCCGAGGTCGGGTCACCCGGACGCGGCTTGATCGACAACAGTTGCCGCGAGTTACCCTCGGCCGTCAGATCCGTATAGACGTAACGCAGACCCGCAATGGCGGACCAACGGTGGTCGTTGTGATAGCCGCCGAACTCAGCCTGGGCGTATATAGCGCCCGAGGTTTCAGCTACCGACCCCGAACCCAGAGCATCATACTGAGGTGCCAGGCTGTTGTTGTTGGCCTGATAGACAGCGCGGAATGCAGCCTCTGCGGCCGGGTCATTGCGCTGGCTGATTGCGGCGTCGCTGCCGTAGTAGGCGACCAGCTTGGCCAGGTCGTAGTCCAGCCAGCTCATGTCGCCGCTGCCCAGAATATTGCCGGCGTGGAAGACGCTGGTGATGTCCGCAGGCATGGAGGCGTAATACCCGCAGTAGAAGCAACCCAGCGGATCGGGCGTCAGCAGCGAGGTGATGTCCTTCTTGCGATAGGTCGCCAGGCCACCGACCTTGATGGTCTGCAGCACGCCTTCGAAGTCACGACGATAATCCAGGTTCAGCTGGGTGACCGCATCCGTCACCTCCCCGCCCCGCTCGGAGCAGCAGTGCAGGACCAGACGCGATGGATCCGTCGGCGACAGCACATTCGTCATGGTCGGCAGACCGCCCGCGTTCAGGTCGAACGTCGGGTTGAAGCCGGTGTTGCGCGAACCGATGACGTAGAAGACCGACTTGTTCTGGTCCGTCGCCTGCGAATGGGACAGGTCGACATCCAGGACCGAGCGATCGTCGGGCGTATAGCGAGCGTGCAGGGCCAGTTGATAGGTCTTGGCGTCACGCGGCGAGTCGAAGACGATCTGGTCGGTCGCCAGACCGCCACTGGCCGAGCGCACGAAATGGGTGACGGTGCCATTTCCATTAGCCGTCGCCGAAACGATGTCGCTTGGATCGGTGTAATAGCCAAGCTGGTTCGAGCGCGAGTTCACGCGTAGCTGCGTGTAGAGGGCGTCCGCCGTCAGCTTCAGCTTGTCATTGACCACCCAGTCCAGAGCCAGGGTGCCGCCGATACGCTCGCGGTGGCTGTTCTCCACCGTGTAGTTCAGCGTACGCGGCAGGGCGACATTGGCCAGATCAATCGTCTTGTCACCATTGAAGTCCAGGTTTTGGCCCGCAATCCAGCCGCCAGTGTTGATGTTGGTGGCGCGCGAGTCACGCTCATCATAGGCCAGGCTGAACAGGGCACCGAAATCACGCGCCGCGTTGCTGCCGCTGGCGACCATCGAGAAGGTCGGCGTGGTGCGATCCGCCGTGCTGTCGGTCTTGGCAGCGGCGCTGCCGGCGAAATGATAGCCGGGACGATCCAGCGGACGCGCCGTGCGCACGATGACGGTCGAGCCGATGCCGCCTTCCTGCTGCACCGCGTCCGACGACTTATAGACCTCGGCACCGCTGATCAGTTCAGAAGCCAGAATGTCGAAGCTGAACTCGCGGCCCGCATTCTCGGTGGCCAGCAGACGGTTGTTCAGCAGTACCGTATTGAACTCGGGCCCAAAGCCGCGAACCGTGATGAACTTGCCTTCGCCGCCGCTGCGGTCGATGGACACGCCGGTGATCCGCTGCAGGGATTCAGCCACGTTCTGATCAGGGAATTTGCCGATGTCCTCAGCGGCGATGGAGTCGACCACGCCGACCGTGTTGCGCTTCACATCCAGAGCGCGCGCAAGGCTGGCGCGGGTGCCGGTTACGACGATCTCGTCCACGGTTGATGGCTGCGCTGCGGCACCAGACGGAGCCGTCTGTGCGAGAGCCGGAGCCGCGACAAAAAGAGCAAGGGCGCTTGCGCCATGCAGCAGGACAGCGCCGCCGCGACGATGACTATCTTTCATTTCTCTCCCCAGAGACATGCATTTGAAGTGCCGAACCGCGCCCTTTCCGAGCGTCGATAAAAGCAATATCTCATAAATATGATAAATCGGAACTAAAATTTCGAAGACGGCGTTTTTTCGGCTTCAGGCCTTACCCTGCGGCATTATGGCAACGCAGGCCGCGATGAGCCGCGCACGGTTGACAAGCCCGAGCCACGCCTGATTTATCAGATAAATAAGAATCCTGGGAGGAACGCCTGATGACTGCTCTACCAATGAACCGGAGGCTGGTCTGCCTCTCCATGCTGGGCGCCTCGGCGGCCTGGACCACCCAGGCCAGCGCCTTTGCCCGCTATGATTCCAGCACCAAGGTGTTCCGGCTCGACGGGGGTGAAACCACCTATGCCTTCGGCGTCAACAATCAGGGTCAGGTGCAAGCGCTCTATTGGGGAGGGCGCTTGGCGGATGGCGATACGCCCGGCACGCCGATCAGCATACGCGATCATTCATCGGTCGACCTGTCGACCTCGGTCACCCCACAGGAGTTCCCCGCCTTCGGGGGCGGCATGTTCGTCGAACCCGCCCTGAAGGTCGCCTTCACCGACGGCGCACGCGACCTGGTGCTACGTTATGAATCGCACCGTATCACCGACCAGGGCATCACCGTTCGCCTGAAGGACATCAACCAGGCCGTCTATGTCGAACTGCGCTACGTCATGGATGCCGAGACCGGCATCCTGGGCCGCTCTGCCGTCGTGGAAAACCGTACGCGCAAGCCGATCCGTATTGACCAGCTGGCCGCCGCCGCCCTGAACCTGCCGATCGAGGAAGACTACCAGCTTCATTATCTGACCGGACGTTGGGCGGCCGAATGGACGTTGCAATCGCGCCCGCTGACCGCCGGCTCGACCGTGCTGGAAAGCCGCAGGGGCGACACGGGCCACCAGAACAATCCGTGGTTCGCCATAGACCGCAAGGGCGTGTCCGGCGAAGAAAACGGCCCCGTCTGGTTCGGGGCCCTGGCGTGGAGCGGATCCTGGCGCATTACCCTGGACCAGGACCCGCTGGGCGTCGTCAGGATCGTTGGCGGCTATAACCCGTTCGACTTCGCCTATCGCCTGATGCCGGGCGACACGCTGGAAAGCCCCATCTTCTACGCGGGCTATTCCGGCCACGGCATGGGCGGTGCCTCGCGCCTGATGCACCGTTTCCAGCGCCGCGCCATCCTGCCGGGCGGCGAAAACGCGCCCCTGCGACCCGTGCTTTACAACTCGTGGGAAGCGACAGAATTCCACGTGGACGAACCCGGCCAGGTCGCCCTGGCTGAAAAGGCCGCCACCATCGGCGTCGAGCGTTTCGTCATGGATGACGGCTGGTTTGGTGCCCGCAACAACGACCGTGCCGGCCTTGGCGACTGGACCGTCAACCGCAACAAATTTCCCAATGGTCTGAAGCCGCTGATCGACCGCGTCAAAGGCCTGGGCATGGACTTCGGCCTATGGGTCGAGCCTGAGATGGTCAATGCCGACAGCGACCTCTATCGCGCCCATCCCGACTGGGTTCTCAGCATGCCGGGGCGCCCGCGCACCGAGGGCCGCAACCAGATGGTGCTCAACCTGGCCCGCCGCGATGTTCGCGACTACCTGCTGAAGGTGCTGGACGATCTGGTCAGCCAGAACGACATCGCCTTCCTGAAATGGGACCATAACCGCAACTGGTCCGAACCCGGCTGGGACCAGCGCGCGGTCGAAGACCAGCAACAGGTCTATGTCGCCTTCACCAAGAACCTCTACTGGATCATCACCGAACTGCGCCGTCGCCATCCCAAGCTGGAGATCGAAACCTGTGCGGGTGGCGGCGGCCGTGTCGATCTTGGCATCCTGACCATGACCGATCAGGCCTGGCCGTCGGACAACACCGACCCCTATGACCGCCTGACCATGCAGGACGGTTTCAGTCACGCCTATGCCCCCAGCGTCATGATGGCGTGGGTGACGGATTCGCCCAACTGGGTGAACCAGCGCACGACTTCGCTGGAGTATCGCTTCCTGTCGTCGATGCAGGGCGGACTGGGCGTCGGTGCCAATCTGAACCACTGGCAGGACGCTGACTTCGCCACCGCCAAACGCCTGATCGCCGAATATAAGACCATCCGGCGCACGGTGCAGCGCGGCGACCTCTACCGCCTGATCTCGCCGCAGAAGGGCTCGAACCGCTCAGTCACCCTGTCTGTCTCGCCCGACAAGTCACAGGCCGCCCTGTTTGCCTTCGTTCATTCCTCAACCAAGTTGGACCCGCAATCGCTGATCCAGCTCCGTGGTCTGGATCCTCGGGCGACCTACGCCCTGCGCGCCTACGCCGGCCCACAGGCCGCCGCCGACGCCACTGCTCTCAACCCCGTCCGCGCCAGCGGCGCCTACTGGATGGAGCACGGCGTCGACAGCCCGCTCCGCGGCGACTTCCAGGCCGCCGGATTTGTGTTGGACAGGGTTTAACCCCAGTCACTCGCCCTCGTGTCGGGGACGCTCTCCGACACGAGGGTACAAGCTGCCGGAGCTTACAGATGCAGGCATCGCTGCCAATCAAAGCCTAATCTGTGCTCGAGACCAAACACCTAGATGTCGAAGCTATGAAGGTTGTTCACCCGAGGGGGTGCTGAGCAGCTGGGGTTGCGAAGCCAACCAGCCGTCAGTGGAGCCTCTCGGATGAACATGCACAAGAATGCCCGGCTGACGCCGTCGGGTCGAGCCTGCTGACGGACCGCTCGCAAACGGCTGAAGCGCCATCGTCTGGGCGCGGGCCATGCGGACCGCAGCTCTGCGCCGGTCCGTCGTCCGCATCGGACCCCGTCGGCTCGCGTCGCCGAGATCGAACGGCTCAGACGCGAGCGCATGACCGGTCCCCGGATCGCGCGGACGCTGGGCATTGGCCCGTTCGACGGTAGGGGCGGCGCTGCGTCGGCTTGGTGTTGGGACGACTGTCGTCGCTGGATCCGAAGCCTGTGATCATCCGCTATGAACGCGACCGGCCCGGAGAGATGATCCACCTGGACATCAAGAAGCTGGGCCGCTTCGAACGGGCGGGTCATCGCGCCACCGGCGATCGCACCGCCGGTCGCTCACACAAGGGCGGCTGGGACTTCCTGCACGTCTGCATCGATGCCGCCTCGCGCCTGGCCTACACCGAACTGCTGGCCTCGGAGCGCAAGGAAGGCACCGCCACTTTCCCCAGCGCGCCCTCGACTGGCTGGGATGCCACGGCGTCGCCGTCGAGCGGGTCATGACCGACAACGGATCGGCCTATCGCTCCGGCCTGTTCGCCGAGACCTGCGCCAGACCGGAGCCCGCCACGTCCGAACCCGTCGTTACACCCCGCGCACCAACGGAAAGGCCGAACGCTTCATCCAGACCACCCTGCGCGAATGGGCCTATGCCAGACCCTGCGCCTCATCCGACGAACGAGCCGCCGCCATCAAACCCTGGACCAACGGGGGACGGACGGTGGCAGCAGTGAATCCCGCACTCCAAGAGACAGCGGTGGATCGGGCGCAAATGAGCCTGCGCACGATCACCAGCATCGTCGATGTGGCCGCCCCTGGCTTAGGTAGCGTGTTCGGCGAACTCGTGAACGTGGTGCTCACCGCTAATCGCGGGGAGCGCATGGCTCAGCTTGTCACTAAGTTGGACCTGCGCCTCAAGGCACTTTCAGTCCAATTGGGCGCCTTGCTTCACAACCCTGACGCGGAACAACTCGCGTTGATCGAGGACGGCCTCCGCGCATCCGCGCGCGCTACCCAGAAAGCCAAGACTGGGCGCATCTCCGACATCGTAGCCGCCAGCGCGGCGTCCGCAGCAACCGCGAGCAGGAAGCGAGAGATCCTAGACTTGCTTTCGAGCCTGGGTGACAACGCATCATTGTTCTAGCAGGTTTTGCCAACCGACGCGGATACGACGCCACCAGATCTCCAACGATGAGCGTGGGCACCTTCAATGCGCTCACTCACGAAGAGCAAGCCGATTATCGCTTAGCTCTCACTTTGAAGAACCTGAGCGTCCCAAAGCTGGTCAGTTTCGGACTTCTCGGCTTCTCCTACGGAATCGGCACCAGCGACTTCTCGGCGGACAGTATTCCCAGAAACGTGACGGTAGGCAAAACCCCACCGAAGCTGACCACTTTGGGAGAGTATTTCGCAAAACAGATTGGTCTGTGGCCTTTTGAGGAAGGCAATCTCGTAGTCGATGCGTGACATCGGCCCAATCTGAGCGCGTAGGGTCACAGCGCTTTCGCGAAGAAGTGGTCATTTCCACTTCCCCGCCTAGGTTTGCGCGCTGGGTGCTTCCGCGTGGCTTCCACGGGTGGATTCGAGGTGGGGAATTTGGTCAAAGAAAAACCCGCTATCCTATTGGATATAGCGGGTTAAAATCTTGGGTGCGGGAGTAGGATTTGAACCTACGACCTTCAGGTTATGAGCCTGACGAGCTACCGGGCTGCTCCATCCCGCGGCAAACGGTAGTGTCGTTAAGGAAGAACGGTTCGAGAAGAGCCTTTTGGGGCTGCGCAATCATTCTGTCCGCCTGGTAGACCCGGCGGCGACCTACTCTCCCGCGCCTTAAGACGAAGTACCATTGGCTCTGGAGGGCTTAACGACCGAGTTCGGAATGGGATCGGGTGGGGAACCTCCGACATAGCCACCAGGTCAACGAGGCGGACAGAAGGATTGCGAAGAAGACATTGTCGTGACGATCATCTGGTCAAGGATGATCATCGAATGAGTTTTGCTGAGAAACGATCAAACCGATCGGATTATTAGTACCAGTAAGCTTCACGCGTCGCCGCGCTTCCACACCTGGCCTATCAACGTGGTAGTCTTCCACGATCCTCAGCGAAGCCTTGTTTTGAGGTTAGTTTCCCGCTTAGATGCTTTCAGCGGTTATCTATTCCATACTTAGCTACCCTGCTGCACAGCTGGCGCCATGACAGGTACACCAGAGGTATGTCCATCCCGGTCCTCTCGTACTAGGGACAGATCCTCTCAAGCTTCGAACACCCACGGCAGATAGGGACCAAACTGTCTCACGACGTTCTGAACCCAGCTCACGTACCACTTTAAATGGCGAACAGCCATACCCTTGGGACCTGCTCCAGCCCCAGGATGTGATGAGCCGACATCGAGGTGCCAAACTTTGCCGTCGATATGGACTCTTGGGCAAAATCAGCCTGTTATCCCTAGAGTACCTTTTATCCGTTGAGCGATGGCCCTTCCACTCGGGACCACCGGATCACTATGGCCGACTTTCGTCTCTGCTCGACTTGTCAGTCTCGCAGTCAGGCGAGCTTATGCCATTGCACTCGACGAGCGATTTCCGACCGCTCTGAGCTCACCATCGCGCGCCTCCGTTACACTTTGGGAGGCGACCGCCCCAGTCAAACTACCCACCACGCCATGTCCCGGGACCGGATAACGGCCCTCGGTTAGACGTCAACGACAGTAAGGGTGGTATTTCAAGGACGACTCCACCAGAGCTGGCGCCCCGGTTTCATAGTCTCCCACCTATCCTACACATACGGTCGCTAACGCCAAGGCGAAGCTATAGTAAAGGTTCATAGGGTCTTTCCGTCTGACCGCGGGAACCCCGCATCTTCACGGGGAATTCAATTTCACTGAGCCTGTGCTGGAGACAGTGGGGAAGTCGTTACGCCATTCGTGCAGGTCGGAACTTACCCGACAAGGAATTTCGCTACCTTAGGACCGTTATAGTTACGGCCGCCGTTTACCTGGGCTTCAGTTCGGAGCTTTCACTCCTCCCTTTAACCTTCAGGCACCGGGCAGGCGTCAGACCCTATACGTCGCATTGCTGCTTCGCAGAGCCCTGTGTTTTTGCTAAACAGTCGCTACCCCCTGGCTTGTGCCACTCATTCCTGCTTGCGCAAGGTGAGTCACGCTTATTCCGAAGTTACGCGTGCAATTTGCCGAGTTCCTTCAGCACAGTTCTCTCAAACGCCTTGGTATGCTCTACCTGACCACCTGTGTCGGTTTCGGGTACGGTCTCTGCTGGAGTTATTTCCTGGGACAACGCCCCCGCACACACAATCCAATAAGTGGGTACGAGTTAAGCCATCCGTCACTTCCAGCTGGTGCAGGAATATTTACCTGCTTCCCATCGACTACGCTTTTCAGCCTCGCCTTAGGGGCCGACTAACCCTGCGCAGATTAGCTTTACGCAGGAACCCTTGGTCTTTCGGCGAGAGTGTCTCTCACACTCTTATCGTTACTCATGTCAGCATTCTCACTTCCGATACCTCCAGCCAGGCTCACGCCTGACCTTCACCGGCTTACGGAACGCTCCGCTACCGCTTGCAGTAAACTGCAAACCCATATCTTCGGCGCACGGCTTGAGCCCCGTTACATTTTCCGCGCAGGATCGCTTGATCAGTGAGCTGTTACGCTTTCTTTAAAGGATGGCTGCTTCTAAGCCAACCTCCTGATTGTCAAAGCAATCCCACATCGTTTCCCACTTAGCCGTGACTTGGGGGCCTTAGATGATGGTTAGGGTTGTTTCCCTTTTCACGACGGACGTTAGCACCCGCCGTGTGTCTGCCCGATAGTTCTCTTGGGTATTCGGAGTTTGGTTAGTATTGGTACCGCTCGCGCAGCCCGCAACCATCCAGTGCTCTACCCCCCAAAGGAATTCGTCGGACGCTCTACCTAAATAGATTTCGCGGAGAACCAGCTATGTCCAGGTTTGATTGGCCTTTCACCCCTATCCACAAGTCATCCCAGAATTTTTCAACATTCACGGGTTCGGTCCTCCAGTTAGTGTTACCTAACCTTCAACCTGCTCATGGATAGATCACCTGGTTTCGGGTCGTCATACGTCGAACTTAGCGCCCTATTCAGACTCGCTTTCGCTGCGCCTACACCTAACGGCTTAAGCTTGCTCGACACATGAAGTCGCTGACCCATTATACAAAAGGTACGCCGTCACCGCGCTTGGCGGCTCCGACTGCTTGTAGGCTTCCGATTTCAGGATCTGTTTCACTCCCCTTGTCGGGGTGCTTTTCACCTTTCCCTCACGGTACTTGTTCACTATCGGTCGTAGAGGAGTACTTAGGCTTGGAGGGTGGTCCCCCCATGTTCAGACAGGATTTCACGTGTCCCGCCCTACTCGAGTCTCTTGCTGTTTGATGACTACGGGGCTTTCACCCACTATGGCCGACCTTTCCAGATCGTTCGTCTTTATTTCACAAGAGCACTGGCCTGGTCCCGGTTCGCTCGCCACTACTACGGGAGTCTCGGTTGATGTCCTTTCCTCCGGGTACTGAGATGTTTCAGTTCCCCGGGTTCGCTTAATGAAGCCTATGTATTCAGCTCATTATACCTTTCAACAATCCGCCAATCGCTGCCCCGAAGAGCAGAGTTGGAAGACTGTAAAGGTGGGTTTCCCCATTCGGAAATAACCGGATCAAAGGGTGCTAGCGCCTCCCCGGTTCTTATCGCAGCTTGCCACGTCCTTCATCGCCTCTCTACGCCAAGGCATCCGTCAGAAGCCCTTCAACGTTTGATCGTTTCTCAGCAAAACTCATGCTTGGTTTATTCCGCCCGACTGGAAAGTTGCCGGGGGACCAAGCCTGATTTTTGTCAGACAATGTCTTCTTCTCGAACAAGACCTAAAAGCTCAGGGGAGCCGGTCACGTTCTTCCTTTACGATATCAATGCCTGTCGGCGAGCGCCGACGGGCAATACTTGATGCGATCATGCGAGCTTAACGACGGGTGCGCTAACGCTTTCAAAGCGGGGACCTCGGGTCGTTTCCAGGGCCGCGGGGCGGCCTGGTGGAGCCAGACGGAGTCGAACCGACGACATCCTGCTTGCAAAGCAGGCGCTCTACCAACTGAGCTATGGCCCCATCTCAGGGTGCGCTGCCAGAAGAGCTGTCATCGATACTGCCTAGGCTGGAGACCAGCCCCAGCAAACCAGAATGACCTGGTAGGCCCGGGCAGACTCGAACTGCCGACCTTACGCTTATCAGGCGTACGCTCTAACCACCTGAGCTACGGGCCTATGGCAGCGACAGCCAGGTCGAATGACCCAGGCTCGCGATCGCGTCACCAATACAACAACCCGTATGGCTGATGTCTCAGTGACGAAAGAGGAAAGAGAAACGGAGACGGCGGCGTTCCGCCGTTTATTGGAGCCTCAATAGACAGTCTCGTGAGAGACGGCCTGGAGAAGCATCCTTAGAAAGGAGGTGATCCAGCCGCAGGTTCCCCTACGGCTACCTTGTTACGACTTCACCCCAGTCGCTGACCCTACCGTGGTCGCCTGCCTCCTTGCGGTCAGCGCAGCGCCTTCGGGTAGAACCAACTCCCATGGTGTGACGGGCGGTGTGTACAAGGCCCGGGAACGTATTCACCGCGGCATGCTGATCCGCGATTACTAGCGATTCCAACTTCATGCCCTCGAGTTGCAGAGGACAATCCGAACTGAGACGACTTTTAAGGATTAACCCTCTGTAGTCGCCATTGTAGCACGTGTGTAGCCCACCCTGTAAGGGCCATGAGGACTTGACGTCATCCCCACCTTCCTCCGGCTTAGCACCGGCAGTCCCATTAGAGTTCCCAACTAAATGATGGCAACTAATGGCGAGGGTTGCGCTCGTTGCGGGACTTAACCCAACATCTCACGACACGAGCTGACGACAGCCATGCAGCACCTGTGTCCTAGTCCCCGAAGGGAAAGCCAGATCTCTCTGGCGGTCCAGGCATGTCAAAAGGTGGTAAGGTTCTGCGCGTTGCTTCGAATTAAACCACATGCTCCACCGCTTGTGCGGGCCCCCGTCAATTCCTTTGAGTTTTAATCTTGCGACCGTACTCCCCAGGCGGATTGCTTAATGCGTTAGCTGCGTCACCGAAATGCATGCATCCCGACAACTAGCAATCATCGTTTACGGCGTGGACTACCAGGGTATCTAATCCTGTTTGCTCCCCACGCTTTCGAGCCTCAGCGTCAGTAATGAGCCAGTGTGTCGCCTTCGCCACTGGTGTTCTTCCGAATATCTACGAATTTCACCTCTACACTCGGAGTTCCACACACCTCTCTCATACTCAAGACACCCAGTATCAAAGGCAATTCCGAGGTTGAGCCCCGGGATTTCACCCCTGACTTAAATGTCCGCCTACGCTCCCTTTACGCCCAGTAATTCCGAGCAACGCTAGCCCCCTTCGTATTACCGCGGCTGCTGGCACGAAGTTAGCCGGGGCTTCTTCTCCGGGTACCGTCATTATCGTCCCCGGTGAAAGAATTTTACAATCCTAAGACCTTCATCATTCACGTGGCATGGCTGCGTCAGGCTTTCGCCCATTGCGCAAGATTCCCCACTGCTGCCTCCCGTAGGAGTTTGGGCCGTGTCTCAGTCCCAATGTGGCTGATCATCCTCTCAGACCAGCTACTGATCGTCGCCTTGGTGAGCCTTTACCTCACCAACTAGCTAATCAGACGCGGGCCGCTCTAAAGGCGATAAATCTTTCCCCCGAAGGGCACATTCGGTATTAGCACAAGTTTCCCTGAGTTATTCCGAACCTAAAGGCACGTTCCCACGTGTTACTCACCCGTCCGCCACTAACTCCGAAGAGTTCGTTCGACTTGCATGTGTTAGGCCTGCCGCCAGCGTTCGCTCTGAGCCAGGATCAAACTCTCAGGTTGAGTTGACTTCTGACCTAAGCTTGAAGCTTACCGAAGTAAGCTTGGCATTAGTTCTACGTATTTTATTGACGAGTTCCCACGTCATCGATCCGAAGACCGACGCATGGTATCTTTTCAAAAAGACCGCAGATAGTCAGTGTCGTATGATGACCTCGAAGGGCCATCGCAAGAACACCGCCGCCTGCGTTTCTCTTTCCAAATCAACAATGTCAAAGACCTAAACCGCTCCAGCGGCCCGACTTGTTTAGCGCCGGTGTCGTCGGCGGAGGCGGGTATCTAGTGAAGCCCGATCCTCATGTCAATCGCTCTTTTCAGAGATTTTGCAGACCGAAGAGCGAACCCTTCAAACCGCAAAAAATCGCCGGGAGTAAGCTGCGAGGCTGACCCCTGAAACCGTAGCTCGACGTTTCGAATGAAGCGCGGAACCTAATGAAGCCAACCGATGAAAGCAAGAAGTTTTTCAACCTCTTTCCTTCGTGAAACCGTGGAAACTGCTGTCCCCGCGACCCCGTCGGCCAGCTCGTTTCCGAGCGAGGCGGCTCTATACGGACCGCCCCTTTTGTCCGCAACCGGAATCTGACGCTTTTGCGAAGATTCTGGCAGACCCCGGATCGCTCAAGCTTCACCGTCCCTGCTGCGCCTGGATTACAACTGGCGACGCACCAGTTTTCCGTAGTGATCCATCAGATCCAGTGAAAGGGCGCCCGGCGTGAAGCGATAGTCGCCCACCTCCGCCACCGGCGTCACTTCGACTGCGGTTCCGGTCAGGAAGCATTCCGAGAAGCCGGACAGTTCTTCCGGCAGGATGTCGCGAACCACGACTTCGATCCCCTTGGCCTTGGCGATCTCGATCACCGTCTGGCGGGTGATGCCATCCAGGATATGGTCGACCTTGGGCGTATGGATGACGCCGTCC
This sequence comes from Brevundimonas nasdae, assembly GCF_019395145.1. Classification (NCBI taxonomy): domain Bacteria; kingdom Pseudomonadati; phylum Pseudomonadota; class Alphaproteobacteria; order Caulobacterales; family Caulobacteraceae; genus Brevundimonas; species Brevundimonas nasdae. The sequence continues at coordinate 206,017 of NZ_CP080034.1, read as the reverse complement.
TTAACGAAGAAGACATTGGCCCCCGTCGCCTCGGCGACATAGCCGCGCCAGTCCAGCATCAGGGCGTCGGCATAGCCATTACGCTCGGCCGCATTCTTGGACATGGTGCAGATCATATACAGACCTGCCGCCTTGGCCGTGGTCGGGGCAGTCTGCGGATCGGGACGGCGCCACTTGGACCATTCCAGGCGCAGCCCCCTCGCCTTCACTTCGGGATCGAAATAGCTGGGCCAGTCCCACACGGCGATCGCCAGATGGACCTTGTTGTTCAGGGCCGAGACGCTGGTCTGTTCGGCGCCCAGATAGGCGACCGGGCGAACATAACAGTCCGTCAGCCCATTCTTGGCGCAGGTTTCATTGCAGAGCGCGTCGATTTCAGCCACGCTGTACGGGATCTCGAAATCGAGCAGGTTGGCGGAGCGTTTCAGCCGCTCCGAGTGCGCGGTCAGCTTGAAGATTTCGCCGCCATACATACGCTCACCCTCGAAAACCGACGAGCCGTAGTGCAGAGCATGGGTCAGAACGTGCGTTTTTGCTTCCCGCCAGGGTACAAACTCGCCATTCATCCAGATCCAGCCGTCACGATCGTCGAAAGGAACGAAGGCCATTGGAACACATCTCCCGCGAAACTGACGGTGTTAGAGCCGCCCGAATCGTTCAGGTCAACGCCCTGAGCGGGAGGAAAGACGCATGAGCATGACGGAATCACGCCCTTATGGTCGCTCCGGCCCCATCGCCGGGCCCGGCGTCGGCCGCCATCTGCTGATCGTCGACGACGACGACCGCATCCGCGAACTGCTCAAGGAGTTCCTGGCGCGCGAGGGTTATCGCGTCACCGGGGCCGCGCACGCCGCCGCCGCCAAGCGCATGATGGAGCTTATAGAGTTCGATCTGGTGGTGCTGGATGTCATGATGCCGGGCGAGAGCGGGTTCGATCTGACCACCTGGGTTCGCGGCAAGGCGGAACTGTCCAAGACGCCGGTTCTGCTGCTGACCGCACGCGGCGATCCCGAGGACCGGATCGAGGGTCTGGCGCGCGGCGCCGACGACTATATGTCCAAGCCGTTCGAACCGCGCGAACTGGCGCTGCGGATCGAGGCCATTCTGCGTCGCACCGGGGGCAAGCCCATTGGTCCGCGCGAGATCAAGCTGGGCGCCGCCGTCTTCGACATGGAGCGGCTGGAGTTGACCCGCGAGGGCAAGCCCCAGCGTCTGACCGAGGCCGAGGCGCAACTGCTGAAGACGCTCGCGCTTCATGCCCATGCGCCGGTCGAACGTATGAGCCTGTCGCCCGACACCGCCGACATCACCGGCCGCGCCGTCGATGTTCAGGTCACCCGACTGCGCCGCAAGCTGGAAAGCGACCCCAAAAACCCGCGCTATCTGCAGACCGTGCGCGGCGTCGGCTATATGCTGGCGCCCGACTGAGGCTCCGAGCGGACCGGCTGAGGAAACATGCGGCTTCTGCCCGCCTATCTGTGGCCGCGTTTCCTGAAGCGGCGCCTGCCCACCTCGCTGTGGGGGCGTTCACTGCTGATCATCGTGCTGCCGGTGCTGGTGATGCAGGTGGCGGTGACATGGATCTTCTTCGACGCCCACTGGCAGACGGTGACGGCGCGCCTGTCCGAAGGCCTGGCCGGCGACATCGCCTGGGCGGTCGAGTCCTATGAGGACGACCCCAGCCCGCAGGGACTGCAGCGGCTGGCCGACCGGGCCGAGCGGTCGATGTCCCTGTCCATCGCCCTGCAGGAAGATCGCGTCCTGCCGACAGAGAAACGGCGTGGCCCCATCGGGGTCGTCGACCGGGTTCTGGATCATGCGCTGGAATCGCGCCTGGACCGTCCCTACTGGTTCGACACCACCCGCTATCCCTCCTATGTCGATATTCAGGTGCAGGAGCCGCAGGGGGTCTTACGCATCATCGCCCCGCGTGAACGGGCCGTGGCGACGCAGGCCCATATCTTCGTGCTGTGGCTGACGATTGCGACCGTGCTGCTGATGGGCGTGGCCATCCTGTTCATCCGCAATCAGGTGCGCGCCATCGAGCGCCTGGCCGACGCCGCCGAAGCCTTTGGCCGGGGCGAGACGGTGCCGCGCTTCAAACCGCATGGCGCGCGTGAGGTCCGCGCCGCCGCCACCGCCTTCATGGCCATGCGCGACCGGATCCAGCGCCATATCGACCAACGCACCGCCCTGCTCGCCTCGGTCAGCCACGACCTGCGCACGCCGCTGACGCGCCTGCGTCTGGAGCTGGCGCTGGCGCCGCCCTTCAAGCGCCAGGCCGCCATGCGCGGCGACCTGGACGAGATGGAGCATATGATCGACGAATATCTGGCCTTCGCTCGCGGCGAGGCTGGAGAAACGCCGCAGCCGGTGTCCGTGCCCGACCTGCTGGGCGCCGCCGCCGATGACGCCCGGCGCGCCGGCGCCGAGGTCGAGTTGTCAGCGCCAGAGGGCCTGACCGCCATCTTGCGCCCCCTCGCCTTCAAGCGCGCCCTGGTGAACCTGGCCGGCAACGCCGCTTCTCACGGCGACCATGTTCGGCTGTCGGCTCGCGTCCTGACATCCGGCGGCGTCGAGATCGCCATTGAGGACGACGGCCCCGGCATTCCCGACGAGATGCACGAAGAGGCCTTCCGCCCCTTCTCGCGGTTGGACGATTCACGAAACCAGAACCGCAAGGGGGTGGGACTGGGTCTGGCCATCGCCCGCGACGTGGCGCGCAGTCATGGCGGAGACATCACCCTGGAACGCAGCGATCTGGGCGGACTGAAGGCTGTGATCCGGATTCCAGGCCCAGTGTCCCTAGCGCCAGCGGAAGCGGCGGCCGACTGAGCCTCCAACGACCCGTGTCGTTTCAAATCTGATACCCCCACTAGCGAAAACCTACGCCAAGGCGCATCTACGATCCCGACAGGGTTGGAGATGGAACAGATGCGTAAACTTGCTTTCTTCGCCCCCTTGGCCGCGACCCTGGCGGTCGCCGCCATGGCTCAGGCGCAGCCTCAGGCTCAAATTCAGGCCACCACACAGGTTCAGTCCGAAAATCAGGCGCCGTCCAATGTCACGGTGACCATCGGACGCGATCTGCAGACCAGGGTCGAGAAGCTGGGCGTGCGAGAGGTCAATGACCAGATTGCAAACCTGCAGTCCAACGTCGTGCGCGTGCTGGAGGAATCCTATCCCGGCGCCAGCGCTCAACTGGTGCTGACCGACCTCAAGCCCAACCGCCCGACCATGCAGCAGATGCGCGATACGCCGGGACTGGACCCGATCCGCAGCATCTCCATCGGCGGCGCGGCGATCGAAGGTCAGCTGACGACGGCGGACGGCCAGACCCGGGCGGTGAAGTTCTCATACTTCTCGCCGTCGATCCGTGATGTCTGGGGTTACGGCGTCTGGCAGGACGCCGACCGCGCGTTCGAGCGGTTCAGCGCCTATCTGCAACGCGGTCGTTTCTAGGGTTCAGCCCATCTCGCGGTTGCGGCGGACCGCCGCTGCAACCGTGTCGTGGGTCATGGCCGTCAGGCGGCCGTCTCGCGACAGAGCGTCCAGACCGGCGCGGGTCGAACCGCCCGGCGAGGCGATGCGGTCGATCAGAACCTCCAGCGGATCATCGCCCATCGCATCCGCAGCGGACCGCAGGGTGGCTCGCGCCAGAACATCGGCTGTCGCCGCGTCCAGACCCGCCGCCTCCCCGGCCCGCGCCAGGGCTTCGGTGAAGGCGTAGAAATAGGCCGCGCCCGATCCGGCGACGGCGGTGGCCGCGTCCATCAGAGCTTCTTCGTTCAGATCGACTGTCTCCGCCATCGGCTCGAACAGGGCTCGTCCCAGTGCGCGCGCATCCGCATCCGCCGACCAGACGGAGGCCACGCCCCGTCCGCGTGAGACGCCCGTGGTCGGCATGACCCGCACGATGGGCCATCCGCCGATGCCTTCAGCCAGCGTCGGCGCCGTCACGCCCGCCATGACAGACAGGATCACCGCCCGGTCCCCCAGGAACGGCAGCAGCGGCGTCACGACCTCGCGCCATTTGGCCGGCTTCACCGCCAGCACGATGACCTGGGCCTCGGTCAGGGCCTCCAGCCGCGGATTGATCCGTGCTCCCTTGGCCCGCGCAGCCTCGGCGACAGGCTTCTCGGACGGGCTGAGAATGATCAGGTTTTCAGCCGCAACTGTTTCAGTCAGCAGCCAGCCTTCCAGAATGGAAGACCCCAGACGGCCGCACCCGATCAGAACGACGGTTTCGTTCACAGCCATCAGGCGGTGCCGACGGTCTCGAACAGGCAGGCGTCGATCGCCTCCTGCGGCTTCTTGTTGCCCCGAACCATGAAGTCGAAGGCGGGATAATAGCGATCCGCAGCCTCAACCGCCGCATCAATCATTGACGCAGCCTGGGCCAGGGTCGGACGCTCGCCCATCGGCAGGGCGAGCGAGTGACGGAAGACGATCTCGCCATCCTCAGCCCAGACCTCGAAATGCCCCATCCAGGTGCGCTGATTGATCATGCCGACCAGTTCATAGGCGGCGGCCTTGCGGCTCTTGGCCACCTTCAGATCAAGCGCACAGCACAGCTGCAGGCAGTCCCCTTCAGGACGCCAGGCGAACCACAGCTCATAATCCTTCCAATCGCCGGCCAGCGCGAACGCCAGATCACCGTCGTTGGTGCGGTCGAACGGCAGGTTTTCGGCCGTCAGAACGTGTTCGACCACTTCCAGCGGGTCGAAAGGCACGTCCGTTTCCTCTGGCCGGGCGATGTCCATCAAGCGTCTCGATTCAGGCGGCGGCCCCACGAGTCGGGGGCGTTAACGGGACGGTAAGCCTGTTCGCGGATTCGGCTCAACTGTCTGCGTCCGTTGCGGGAGTTCCATCTGTGGACGTTCCCTTGCGAGGCTTATTCGCGGGCTTTTCAGCCGCCTTCAGCGTCGCGATCTCGGCGCGCAGGGCGGCGATTTCATCTTTCAGAACGTCGAATTCGTCGCGGCGGACCAAATCCATCTCGGCGGCGATCCGGTCAGCCTGCGCGCGCCAGGCCGTCTTGGCCTCTTCGCCCGCCGCCTGCGCCAGCCCCATGGCGCCCGTGGTCAGCTTGGCGAACTCATCCAAAAGGGGGTTGCGGGTCTGCATGGCGGGCTCCGACCTGACGTCGTTAACGAAATCTGACCCAATAGGGTGAACGAAACCTTTCTTTCTGCTGCTTCGGAGGCGCCATCAAGGCGTCGTGTTCACCCATCACTGCCATATCGCCTTCACAGGCGACGCAGGCGCCGTCGCTTGCTAAAGCTTCCAAGACTGAACCGACGAGGATCCCCGCCTTGCCTTTTCCTGAATTCGACCCGGTCCTGATCCATCTGGGTCCGTTGCCGATCCGCTGGTACGCCCTGGCCTATGTGGCCGGCATTGTCTTGGGCTGGTGGTACGCGTCACGTCTGGCGCGCCGCGAAAGCCTGTGGGCGCCAGGCCGCCCGCCGATCAACAACACCCAACTGGATGATCTGGTCCTGTGGATCACGCTCGGCATCATCCTGGGCGGCCGGTTCGGCTATGCCCTCTTCTACAAGCCCGTCATGTTCGCCCAACTGTTCACCGGTCATACGCTAGGCGAACGGTTCGAGCTGCTGCAACTCTGGACCGGCGGCATGAGCTTCCACGGCGGCTTCTTGGGCGTGGCCATCGCCATCATCCTTTTCGCCCGCCGTCAGAAGATAAATATGCTCAGCCTGGGCGATCTGGTCGCCCCCGTCGTGCCGCTGGGCCTGTTCTTCGGCCGCATCGCCAACTTCATCAATGGCGAGTTGTGGGGTCGCGAAACGACCGTTCCCTGGGCCATCCGCTTCTGCAACGCCCGCATCGAACAGATGTACGGCTTCTGCCCCGCCGGCGACGTCCCGCGTCACCCCAGCCAGCTTTATGAAGCCGGGCTTGAGGGCCTGCTGCTGTTCTCAGTGCTGTCGCTGGCGATCTGGAAGTTCAAGCTGCTGCAGAAGCCGGGCTATATCACCGGCCTGTTCCTCGTCGGTTACGGCATCTGCCGCGCCGCACTGGAGAATGTGCGCGAGCCTGACTACGGCATGCCCCACTTCCCGCTCGGCCTGACCATGGGCATGATGCTGTCGATCCCGATGATCCTGGTCGGCGGCTGGCTGATCTGGCGGGCCTGGAATCGCCCGCCCGCCGCGGCATGAGCGCGCCGGTCGAAACCCTGAAGTCCAGGTTGGCGCGAGAGATCGCCCTGACCGGGCCCATGACGGTCGCCGACTACGTCACCCGCTGCCTGCATGACCCCAGAGGCGGCTATTACGCCTCGCGCCCGTCGCTGGGCGAACGCGGCGACTTCATCACCGCCCCTCTGGTCAGCCAGATGTTCGGCGAACTGATCGGCCTGTGGGCGGTCGAGACCTGGCATCGCCTGGGCGCGCCCGAGCGGTTCCGCCTGGTCGAAGTCGGTCCCGGCGACGGCACGCTCATCAGCGACGCCCTGCGGGCCGCGCGTCTGGCGCCCGGCTTCCTGGAAGCCTGCGACCTGATCCTGATCGAGCCCAGCGCCCCCTTGCGTGACTTGCAGGCCCGGGCTCTGGCGGGCGCCGATCTGTCGCCGCGCTGGGTGCGCGACCTGACGCGGATCGAGACGGACGCGCCTGTCATCCTGATCGCCAACGAGGTGCTGGACTGCATGCCCGCGCGTCAGTTCGTCCGCACCGAGGGCGGCTGGGCCGAGCGGCGCATCGGCGTCACAGACGACAACGACCTGACCTTCGGCCTGACCGCCATCTCTGGCGGTTTCGACAAGCCCTCCTTCGACATCGAACCCGGTCAGGTGTTCGAGATTTCGGAGCAGCAGCCCGTCTTCGGCCGCGATCTGGGCCTGTTGATGAAGGCCGCCTCAGGCGCCGCCCTGCTGATCGACTATGGCCGTGCGCGGCCAGAGGCGGGCGATACGCTTCAGGCCCTGCGTCGCCACCAGAAGGTGTCGCCGCTGGACAATCCGGGCGAGGCCGACCTGACCCAATGGGCCGACTTCCCCCTTGTGCTGGAGGCCGCCCTTCGCACCGGCGCCGACGTCACCGGCTGCCTGCCACAAGGCGAGTTTCTGCGCCGCCTGGGGATCGAAGCCCGCGCTGAACGCTTGAAGTCGGGACGGCCCGATGCGGCGCCCGTCATCGACCGCCAACTGAACCGCCTCACCGCCGACGACCAGATGGGAAGCCTGTTCAAGGCCGCCGCGATCTTCTCGCCCCGATCGCTGATCGTGCCGGGATGGGATGCCGAGTAGAAGACGACCATGACCGACCTTGCCCCCATCACCCACCCGCTGCTGACCGCCGCTGGCGTCAAGCACGGCTTCTTCACCCGCGCGGGCGGCGTCTCGACCGGCATCTATGAGGGGCTGAACGCTGGCGTCGGCTCAAAAGACGACCCCGCCGCCGTCGCCGAGAACCGCCGTCGCGTCGCAGAATCAATGGGCGCAGACGCCGATCACCTGAACGGCTGCTACCAGATTCATTCCGCCGTCGCGCGAGTCGCCGACGGTCCCTGGCATGGCGACCGACCAGAAGGCGACGCCGTCGTCACCGCCAATCCCGGCCTGCTGTGCTCGGTGCTGACCGCCGACTGCGCCCCGATCCTGATGGCCGATCCCGAGACCCGCATCGTGTCCGCCGTCCATGCCGGATGGAAGGGCGCCCTGGGCGGCGTCGTTCACTCCGCCGTCGCGGCGATGGAGGCCCTGGGCGCCGATCCGCGCCGCATCCTCGCCGTCGTCGGCCCGTGCATCGCCCAGGCCAGCTATGAGGTGGGCGTCGATTTCGAAGAACGTTTCGCCCATCACGACCGGGGCAGCGAACGCTTTTTCCACCCTGGCGTCGCGCCCGACAAACGCCAGTTCGACCTGCCCGGCTTCGTCCTGTGGCGCTTGCAGCAGGCAGGCGTAGGCCAGGCCGTCTGGACCGGGCACGACACCTGCGCTGACGAAGCCCGGTTCTTCTCCAACCGCCGCGCCTTCCAGCGCGGAGACCAGGATTTCGGACGCCTGATCAGCGTGATCGGGGTTTAGCGACCAACATCCCGTCTCCCTCCCCGTCCCGGGGAGGGTCGTCGCGCAGCGACGGGGTGGGGGCGGCCCGGCAGGGACGCACGGTGGATATCATACAGGTCTGTGGGGCGTGGCCCAGTCGCCCCACCCGGCTTCGCTGCGCTCAGCCGCCCTCCCCTGCGTGGGAGGGAGAGGTCAGTGCGAACCTATCCCGCCCGCGCCAACTCCGGCACACGCGTCACTTCGCGCCACGCATGGGGCGCCGCCAGCAGCGCGCGAACCAGCTTGTTGTTCAGGGCGTGACCCGCCTTGTAGCCTTCGTAACGGCCCAGCAGCGGCGCGCCCAGCACGTACAGGTCGCCGATGGCGTCCAGCGCCTTGTGCCGAACGAACTCGCGCTCCATGCGCAGGCCGCCGGGGTTCAGGATTTCGTCGCCGTCGATGACCACGGCGTTCTCCAGCGAACCGCCGCGCGCCAGACCCGCCTGACGCAGCGCCTCGACCTCATGGGCGAACCCAAAGGTGCGGCAAGCCATGATCTCTTCGCGGAAAGTCGGTTCATCCACGACAAAATCGACGACCTGATTGCCGATCGCCGCCGACGGGAAGTCGATCTCGAACCGCATTTCATAACGGTCGCACGGCATCAGGGCGGCGTGTTTGTCGCCTTCGGTGACGTGAACCGTCTCCAGAATCTCGATGTAGCGCTGCGGCTGGGGCTGCGGCCGGAAACCCGCGCGGTCCAGCAGCTTGACAAACTCCAGCGCCGAACCGTCCAGGATCGGCAGCTCCGGTCCATCCACCTCGACCACGGCGTTGGACACGCCCAGGGCGCAGAAGGCGGCCATCAAATGTTCGATGGTCGACAGGCGGACGCCCGCCGCATTCTCGATCATGGTGTTCAGGCGCGCATCCACCACGGCCTCGCCCGAAACAGGGATGCGGTTGTCGCGGTCGGTTACATCCGTGCGCACGAAGACGATGCCCGTGCCCGTAGGCGCAGGACGAACCGCCAGCCGCACCCGGCGGCCGGTGTGCACCCCGACACCGGCGATGATGGCCGGCGCGATGATGGTGCGTTCGTGGTGATCTTGTCTGAACGACAAACTCAAACTCGCTTCTTAACTGCGCGCACCGCTGCGTGCGGATTGCGACCTGCGCTCCATTTAGCGGCAGGGCTGCAAGCACGAAATGAAAGTCGGGTTTCGGATTGTTTCGATACGAAACAGCCCCCTAAAGGCAGAACGCCCCGGAGCGGGAGGCTCCGGGGCGTTCATTGTTTCAGGGCTTAGCGCCTAGTTGGCCAGTCGGCGGAGAAATGAGGGAATCTCCAGGTCGTCGTCGGCCTGACCCATTTCCTGCTCGGGCTGGTGCGAGGGTTGGCTGGTCTGGCGCATCTGCGGCGCACCGCGGCCATAGGTCGGCTCCGGCTGCGGCTGGGTGCGTTTGCCGCGACCGAACAGGCTCCAGCCGCTGCGACGGTGATCACGATCATCGTAATCATCTTCGATGGCCGGTTGCTGCGGCGCGCGCGAGTACAGATCGGGCTGCGGTTCCGGGGCGCGGGCCGCCGGAGCGCGGGTCTCATATTCCTCGACCCAGGGATCGACGATCGGCTCCAGATTACGCGGCGCCTCGGCGACGCGGATCACGGGTTCAGGGCGGGGCTCCGGCTCGCGCGCAGGCGGGGCCATGAAGGTCGGAACGACCGGAGCCGCCTCGATGCGGGGCTCAGGCGCACGGGGGGCCTCGGCGCGGGTCGGCTCGCGATAGACGTCACGGGTCGGCTCGGGGGCGCGCGGCGCCTGCGTGCCATACAGACCACCCGCCGAACGGCGCGCTTCGTGGCTGGCCAACGGCGCGGACGGGGCAACCGGATCGACGCGCTTGATCTCGCCTTCGTCCATGCCGGTCGCCACGACCGACACGCGGATCTTGCCTTCCAGCGCGGGATCGAATGCCGCGCCGAAGATGATGTTGGCGTCGCCGTCGACTTCAGCCGAGATGGCGTTGGCGGCTTCATCGACTTCCAGCAGAGTCATGTCCAGGCCGCCGGTGATGTTCACCAGCACGGCCTTGGCGCCCTTCAGTGAGGTCTCGTCCAGCAGCGGGTTGGCGATGGCGTTCTGGGCCGCCAGCAGGGCGCGGTCGTCGCCCGTGGCCTCGCCCGTCCCCATCATCGCCTTGCCCATTTCGGACATGACGGCGCGGACGTCGGCGAAGTCTAGGTTGATCAGACCCGGCAGGATCATCAGATCGGTGATCGAACGCACGCCCGAGTGCAGCACCTGGTCGGCCATGCCGAAGGCGTCGGCGAAGGTCGTGCGCTCGTTGGCGACGCGGAACAGGTTCTGGTTCGGAATGACGATCAGGGTGTCAACATAACGCTGCAGCTCGGCGACGCCCGAGTCCGCCAGGCGCATGCGGTGGCGGCCTTCGAAGGTGAAGGGCTTGGTCACGACGCCGACGGTCAGGATGCCGCGATCACGCGCGCACTTGGCGATGACGGGCGCTGCGCCCGTGCCGGTGCCGCCGCCCATGCCGCAGGTGATGAAGACCATGTGCGCGCCTTCCAGGTGCGCGTGGATCTCGTCAGCGGACTCCTCGGCGGCGTTCATGCCGACCTCAGGATGGGCGCCTGCGCCCAGGCCTTGGGTGATGGTTTCGCCCAGTTGGATGCGACGGTCGGTCTTGGCGAACGACAGATGCTGCGCATCCGTGTTTGCGACGACGAACTCGACCCCTTCAAGGCCGGCGTCGATCATGTTGTTCACGGCGTTCCCGCCGGCGCCGCCAACGCCGAACACGACGATGCGGGGCTTCAGTTCAGTGTTCTGCGGCTTGACCAATGAAAGCGACATATCTGTTTTCCGACCTTGCGACCCTGCCCCTGCACTCCAATGCGACCACCCCGCCGAATCACATTGGTTATGAGCGCGTTAAGGATTGCGCCCATGAGGGTTAAGAGAAGGTTACGTCGGTAATATGAGTCGGGCCCAAGAACAGCATAAACCTCTAGCTTAGCTGCAGAATTACCGACCAGAACGAAAAGGGCGGCTCCGACGAGCCGCCCTCACGTCGTTCTTTGAACGGAAGCTTACCAGGGGCGGAAGTTCACACCCAGGAAGAAGCGACGACCGTAGGGATCGAAGTTGCTGTACAGGGTCGTGCCCAACCACGGATTTTGCTCCGCGTCGAACGCGTTCACCACACCTGCACGAACTGTCAGATCAGGACGGACATTCCACAAGACCGTAAAGTCGTGCCGCGCAAAGTTAGTGGTTGCGATATAGTCTTGCGGGCGGCTGTCAGCATTATTGATGAAGTCACGCGGCCGGATGATATTTTGTGCCGACTGCCAATCAGCCGTCCAGTTAATGCTCCACGTCGTATTAGGCGTGTAGGTCAACGAAGAACTGAAACGAACGCGCGGGTAAGAACCGCCCGCACGCAGGTTGCCAGCCCACTCTGTGTAATTCGCAGCATTGGTGGAGTCCAAGTACTCCTGCTGATCAATCAGCCACGTGCCTCCGATCGAATAGTCCAGACGTCCCCAGTTGCGGCCGAGCATTTCGTCGAAGTCGAAGCGATAACGAGCATCAAAGTCCAGCCCGCTCGTCTTCAGAGCCGCGTAGTTGATCGAACCTTGGACGAAGCCACCAAGCGGGTCACCAAGGGGTGCGCCGATCTTGAAGGCCTGTGACCGTTCTTGAACAGTCTGCGGGTTCGTCGCTGGATCAAACTTACGGAAGATGGTGTCGCAAGCGGCGTTATTGAGGCCCGAGCCGTTGACGCAGTTGTTAGCCGCAGTCTGCGCAGAGACAGCCGAAATCACCTGTTCAATCTCGATCTGGAAGTAGTCCAGCGCGATCGTCAGGCGCGGAATGAAGCGCGGCTGATAAACGACCGAGAAGGTGAAGGAGTTAGACTCTTCAGGCTTCAGGAACGGGTTTCCGCCCATGACGCCGGCGGTGCCGCCACCGCTGTAATCCGGAGTGTAGTCATCTTCCGGCGTCGCCGTCGCACTGGCGAAGTCATAGCTCAGCCCCTTAGCCGCAGCCAGGGCTGTACAGTTGGCGATGCGGTTCGCCTTGTTTTCAGCCGTATAGGTCGCCGAGAACGGACCATTGATCACAGCAGTCGCGCAAGGATCGACAAGGTTGATGAAGGTCTGGCCCAAGGGCGAGAAGTTTTCATCCAGATCAGGCACACGAGCAGAGGTATTGTAGCTGGCCTTAAACGTGATGTCGCAAACCGGGCGATAGACCAAGTTCACACCATAAACGTCCAGGCTGCCCACCGTGCTGTAGTCAGCGTAGCGGTACGAACCGCTCAGTTCAGCATACTCGCCAAGGAAAGAGTCCTTGATCAGAGGGATCGACAGTTCGCCGAACACTTCGTTGCTGGTGTAATGCGCCCCAGGGAAGTCTGGGCTTTCGTTCAGGAAGAGCAGACGACCTGCCGTATCGCGGTCACGTCCCAGACCTTCAGTGTACTCACGACGGTACTCATAGCCCAGCGAAGCACCGATGGGACCAGCGCCCCAGAAGTCCCAGAACTGGCCGGAAACGGTCGCCAGACCTTGATGTTGCTCATTCAATTCGCGAACAGAAACAGACGCCGCGATGTAATCGAGCGCTTCTTGGCTTTGGTTGCCCAAGCCAAACACATTCAACGGCTTACAGTCGTTGATGCTCTTCTGGCCGTATGGCGTATTACGCAGATCTTCGCCGGTGATAGCATTATCGATAATATCGGCGACGCCTTGGGCTTGAAGAAGTTGCACGCGACAGACGATTTGACCGGCGCGCCCAGACACGACCCCTGCCGTATCGACAACGGAGTCGGCGGCTAAGTTGAAGCGAAGGATATCCAAGCCAGCTTCGATATTGACGTTATCGACTTTGCCGTAGGTGTAGCCGATGTCGAAATCGACATTCTTGGCAAAGGCGACTTGGTCAAACGTCCCCCGGACACCAGCGACATAGCGCTGCAATTCACGAGTGTTGTCTTGAGACCGCTGGGGGCCGAACATCTGGTGGCGCGCCCACTGGCGAAGCGTCGTTGTGGTTGGAACGCCAGGAGCATCACGGGTAGGCGCCGAGTAGTTCTGCACCATGTTGGTGCGGATGGCATCTTTTACATTCTGCGGAAGGAAGGCGTTGTCCGACCAGCGCAGATCGAACTGCGACGCACTCACGATAGTATTGGTTTCGTTAGCGTCGTAGGAGTCGATCAGGTTGATATCAAAGAATGACGGCTGGCTGACGTCGAACGTGTTTTCCTTGATGTACTTCGCCTCAGCGTAGGCCGAGATGTTAGAAGTAATCGCGAATTTAGCGCCAGTCTGGAAACGAGAGGATTCTGAACGCGGCTGGGCCGATTCCGTCGAGAACAAGGCAGGGTTTTCGCCGTCACCACCAATGTTCAGCGGACGATTGACGCCCACATTGCCGATGCGTTGCCCAAAGTTGGCCTGACGAGCGGATTCGCCATCATACCAGAAGGTCTTGCCCGGATTAACGCCATAGCAGTTCGTGCTGTTGTAGGTGGTGCAAGGCGAGTTCGGAATGAGCGGGTTGCTCAGAGGGGAGCCGCCTTGGCCGTTTGCGAGAACAGTCACACCCCAACGCGGACGATCAATCCGGCTCAGCCCTGTGAACAGTTGAGTATCAGTGACGCCATCATACACAGGGCCGTTAGCGGCGTTGGTCGGGTCGGCATCCACCGCAACCAAGGTCGGCGCACGACGCATCCAGCGCAAGTCAAGCGGCTTAACTTCCTCAATGTTTTCGTACTCGCCGTGAACGTAGACATTCAGGCGGTCATTGAAGAAGTTCTTACCCGCCAACGCTGAAATACGCTGGTTGGTTTGGCCGCCGGAGTTAATCTGGCCGTAGTTGGCGTCGATCTCCAGCCCCTCGAAATCATCGCGCGTGATGAAGTTCACAACGCCCGAGACAGCGTCAGCGCCATACACAGAGGATGCGCCACCGGTGACGATTTCGATGTTCTTGATCAACAGACGCGGGATGGTATCGACATCAACGGCCAGAGAGCCGGCAGATGAACCAACGTGACGACGGCCATTTACCAGAGTCAGCGTGCGGTTTGAACCCAGCGCGCGAAGGTTGGCGAATGACAAGCCGCCATCATTCAAACCGCTGCCGGTCGTGTCAGACGGGATTTGCGACGACGACAGGGCGGGAATATTCGCCAGATAGTTGATGACCGAGGTCTGACCCGTGCTCAACAGCTGTTCTTGAGAAATGGTGATCAGCGGCGTAGGCGATGTTGTCGGATCACGGCGGATACGCGAACCAGTGACAAGGACTTCGTCGAGCACGGCATCCTGTGATGACGGCGCCGTTGTTTGAGCGAAGGCTGGCGCTGCGGCCGCCAACAGCCCAGCAAGGACAGTCGTCCCGAACAAATAATTCCGCTTATGCATATAAAACAGCCCCACGAGTCGCGCAGACGCGACGTTTCAAGTTCAGCCGTTATGTCGCCCAGATTGGGGGGCCGCCACAAGGTGAAACAGCTCCTAGTGAGGCAAATTGTGTTCAGTCTGTCGCCAAAACGCCACAAACACCCCGCGCCGGAGGGCTTGAAAGTCTCGATTCCCCACCGCAGGGTCCGCAGACCAAGCTTGACATTTTTTCCACCAAATCCGCCAAATACAGGCCCACTTAGTGCGGGAGAATGCACGACAACGGAGAACTGCTGGCAGTCTATGTGCGGCACAAGCTGTCCACGATCATTTCATGCACTGGACCGCCTAGCGATGTTTCCAGGCGTATCGGCCAAACAAAGACGGCCCGAACTCCCAGCTGCACAAGGCCTGCGACGACCGGCGCCCATACTTTCATGGCCGTCTTCATCTTCTGGATCAATGAGTCCTGAACCTAAATTAACAGACTTGGCACTATATAGTGCTCGTCAATATTCAGACCTTGAACTCAGATTATCGGAAATCTGTCCCTATCATATATCTACTATATGCGGCATCTGCGCCGCGATTTTGCGTAGCGCATATGTTGCTGACAGGGTCAGCATCTCCGTTAGTTTTACAGATTATCCCGCAACCAGCCCGCGACACGTCCCACGACATTGCCGCGGTGGACGCGCGGCGCATCCGCCGCCGTAATCTGCCTCGCCATCAGTTTGCGGGCGGAGACGGCTTCGCGCGGGCCGTAGGCGGCGCGGAGGAGGACGCCGGCGGTGGCGCAGAAGGCGGGACCGGAGGCGGCGTCGGCCAGGTGGGGTGCGCGTTGGGGTTTTCCGAGGCGCACCGGGCGGTCGAACACGCGCACGGCCAGTTCACGTACACCGTTCAACTGGCTGGCACCGCCGGTCAGGACTAGGCCCGCGCCAGGCTCCAGGCCGACACCTGCGTTCTTGAGGCGGTCGCGAAGCAGTTCGAGCGTTTCCTCGACGCGTGGAGCGATCACAGTCTTTAGCATGGCGCGCGGCACGATGACCGGGCCAGCCGAGGCGTCTTCGCCGCGCGGCGGGGCCTCCAGCATTTCGCGGTCTTCGTTGGCGCTGGCCATGGCCGAGCCGTGCAGGGTCTTCAGGCGTTCAGCGCCGACCTTGGACGTCGACAGGCCGCGCGCGATGTCGGAGGTGACATGATCCCCGCCCACATTCAGGCTTTCGATGTGCAGCAGAGAGCGTCCGCCCCAGACGGCGGCGCTGGTGGATCCGCCGCCCATGTCGATGCAGACGGCGCCCAGATCCATCTCATCCTCTTCCAGCGCGGCCAGGGATGAAACGACCGGCGCCGCGGCGACGCCCTGCAGGTCCAGGTGCGCCAGTTCGAGGCAATGGCTCAGGGTCGTGAACACATTCTCGGCCATCGAAACGACCAGCAGGTCCAGACCCAGCGAGCCGCCCCGCATCGAGCGCGGATCATGCACGCCACGCGCGCCATCCACGGACCACCCGATCGGCAGGACGTGGATCGGTCGGCGATTGGGCAGGCGGATCTGGGCCAGGGCCATGCCGATGGCGCGCGCCAGATCGGCATCGCCTACGGGGTTTGCGCCCAAAGAGACACGGGCCTGCACCCGGTGACTGGCCATCTGGCCGATGGCCGTCGTGACGACGACGCCGGACACAGGGCTTTGCGCCGCGCGTTCGGCGCGTTCGACGGCATGGCCGATGGCCTGGGCGGCCTCGTCCATATTGATGATGGCTCCGCCCCGGATGCCCTTGGACTGGACGTGGCTGGCGCCCGCAACGCGGATGGTGCGGTCGGCGTGACGCACGCCGTCGGGCTTCATGATGAAGCAGGAGACCTTGGACTGGCCCAGGTCCAGCGCCGCCACTACAGGCGCGCGTCCGGCTCGCGGGTCCAGAGACGCCCCGCGATCACCACCTTTGCCGCCCTTGCCGCCCTGCTTGCCCGCCATCGTCGTCTTCATCCCAGTCTCGTCTCAGGCGCCGGCGGGTCGCACGGCGACCTCGTCGGGAGTTCTCAAATCGACGCGGGCGAAGCCCAGGTCGAGCAGACGTTCGCGCTGATCCAGCGCATCGAGACGGATCAGGGCCGCCTCCTGTTCAGTTGCAGGCAGTTGGATCAGGCTGCCGTCCTTAAGCCGCAGGTCCCAGCGGCGTTCGTCCACGCGGACCAGGGCGTCGATCCGGCCCATCAGGCGCGGACGCTGGTTCAACAGCGGCAGGATGTCCCCGGCGGCCACGTCGGCGCCCTTGCCCACCACCAGCGGCAGATTGGGATAACGACGCGCGTCTGCGCCGGTGATCACCTGGCCACGGGAGTCGATCACCTTGATCTGACCAGCCTCCTGCCAGACGGCCAGGCGGTCATGCTCCTTGATCTCGACAATCAGGGTGTCGGGCAGCAGGCGAACGACACGCGCCTCCTTGACCCAGCCCACCGCCTGGACTCGATCGCGGATCGCATCCAGATCCAGACTGGTGATCGGCTGTCCTGCGTGCAGGTCCAACGCGCGGCGGATGTCGGGTTCGGCCTCGGCCGTGGCGCCGGTGATATGCACCCGGTTCAGCGTCAGGCCCATGCTGGCCGTCAGATTATCGACGCCGTGCGAGAAGGAGGCGCCGATCCGTTCGGCCCGTGCGCCCGTCGCCAGAACCACGCCCAACAACACGGCGCCGCTCGCGAGGGCGATGATCATGGTGCGAGGCGAAACGTCGATCCGGCCGATGGCGGCCATCTTTCCGGGGATGGCGGACGCATTCTGAGAGCCGCCGCGCGAACGCCCGCCCCCGCCGGAGCCTGCGCCCTTGGGGCCTTGAGAATTCTGTCGCCGACCGCCGCGAACTACCGCGGGCATGAGGCGTCCTCCACCATCCACCGAACCAGGTCTTCGTAGCTCATTCCGGAATAGGCGGCCTGCTCTGGCGCGAGCGAGGTCGGGGTCATGCCGGGCTGAGTGTTGACCTCCAGTAGAACGAGATCGTCCTTAACATCGTCATAACGGAAGTCGGACCGGGAAACCCCTCGGCAACCCATTGCGGTGTGGGCCAGCTCGGCCTGGCGCAGCGCCGTCTCGAACACATGGGCGGGCAGCACTGCAGGCAGCACATGGACCGAGCCCCCGGGCGCATATTTGGCTTCATAATCATAGAAGCCCTTGGTCGGGGTGATGTCGGTCACGGTCAGGGCGCGCGGTCCCGTCGCCTCTCCGATCACGGTGACGCACAGCTCCTTGCCCGCGATATAGGGCTCGACCATCACCTGTTCGCCATAAGCCCAGTCGGGGGCGCCGACCTCAGCCTGAGGGCGGTTGGCGCCTTCGGGCACCAGGAAGACGCCGACGGAAGAGCCCTCGGCGTTCGGCTTGATGACATAGGGCGGGTCGATGACGTGGCGGCTGGCGACCTCATGACGGTCAAACAGACCACCGCCCGGCACCTTGACGCCTGCGGCCCGCAGCACGGCCTTGGACTTGTCCTTGTCCATCGCCAGGGCCGAGGCCAGCACGCCGGAATGGGTGTAGGGGATTTTCAGCGTTTCCAGAACGCCCTGAACACAGCCGTCCTCGCCCCAGGCGCCGTGCAGGCAGTTCAGCACCACGTCAGGCTTAATCAGGCCGGCCAGCACATTGGCCAGATCACGCCCCGCGTCCACGCGGCTGACGCGCACGCCCTGCCGCTCCAGCGCCCGGGCGCACTGTTCGCCAGACGACAGCGACACTTCGCGCTCGGCGGAAAGACCGCCCATCAGGACGGCGACATGCAGATCTTGGAAAGGACGGGTCATGCGTGGCTCCAGCAGGAACCGATGCAACAAATGTCCTTAACAGGTCATCAACCTTATCGCCCTGTCGCTCAAATTCGATGTTCGCGAAAAGGAACGCGCAGCGACGTCAGACGACCCTGCGGCCGATGCGTTTGATCTCCCAGTCCAGTTGAACGCCGGTCTTCAGCAGCACATCGGCGCGGACGGTTTCGCCCAGGCCTTCGATATCGGCAGCGGTGGCTTCGCCGGGGTTGATCATGAAGTTGGAGTGCAGGTCGCTGAACATGGCCCCTCCCCCGGTTTCCGTATGCAGCTTGCCGCGCCAGCCCGCCTCGTCGACCAGCTTCCACGACGAATGGCCGGGCGGGTTCTTGAAGGTAGAACCGCCGGTCTTTTCACGGATCGGCTGGGTGGTTTCGCGACGGCTGGTGATCTCGCTGATGCGGGCGGCGACAGCGTCGGGCGCATCGGGCGTTCCGCGATAGACGGCCTCGATCCAGATGATGTCGGCGGGCGCTTCAGAGTGGCGGTAGGTGTAGCCGAAGTCGGCCAGCGTATAATCGACCCGTTCCCCCGTTCGCGTCAGACCCCAGGCCGACACCAGCACATCCTTAGTCTCGGCGCCGTAGCAGCCCGCGTTCATGGTCAGTGCGCCGCCGATGGTGCCGGGTATACCGGCATAGAACTCCAGCCCCGCGATCCCCGCCTTGGCCGAGGCCCTGGCCACCATGGAATCCAGCGCGCCTGCGCCCGCCGTGATGGTGTCGCCTTCCGCCGTCACGCCCGCGAACGGACGCCCCGCCAGACGGATCACCACGCCCTCGACCCCGCCGTCACGCACGATGACGTTGGACCCGACCCCCAGCACCGTCACCGGCACGGACGCGTCCAGCCCCTTCAGGAAGTCGACCAGATCATCGGCGTCGGCGGGAATGAACAGCAGTTCCGCCGTCCCGCCCACGCGAAACCAGGTGAAGGGCGCCAGAGGCTCATCGCGCAACAGCTTGCCACGCACGGAAGGGAGATCATCACGCCAGGTCATGTCTGCTCCGATAGCGGCGTCGGCATGGAAATCAAAGAGGCCGCGTCCTGCACACTGGCCTGCACCGCGCGGCGTCGCCTAAAGACGCGGGATGAAACTGCTCTCCGCGCTCAAGATCATCGCGCTCAGCATGGCGCTGACGGCCGTGTTGCTGCTGGGCTGGATCGGCCTTTCGGTCCTGGCCTACAATCACGGCGCTGGGGCCATATCGTCCAATGCGGTGCTGAATTTCATGCTAGCCGCGCTGCTGGCCTTCGTCGGCCTGCCGATCCTGCACCGCGCCTTCTACCGCTATTTCTGGGCCATCCGGCGCAAGCTGGCGTCGGGCGAGATGCAGATCGGCGACAGAATGCCGGTCATCGGCTCTGAACCCCACGCCCCGCCGCCGCGCACCGCCAAGACGCGGGGGCAGATCGCCCTCTACGCCGTCTTCTATGTGATCGGCATCGCGTCCTTGCTCGCGATCTATGTGCCGATCGGCCATCAGGAGGGGCTGAACGCCTTTCTCTCCCGATTCAGCGCAGGGCGCAGTTCATTCACCACCCTGGCCACGCTGGTCATCATCTATCTGCCGATGGCGATCACCCTGGCGCTGATCTTCCCCTTCGTCGATGCGGACAAGAAGCTGATCCAGAAGGGCGGCGCCGACGCCGATGAAATCCTGCGCCTGCAGGATCGTCAGGAATGGCTGTTCTCGTTCGCCACAGCCTATGTCTGCGTCGGCTTCCTGACCTTCATCGCCGGACACATGATCCTGCGGTTCCTGGCATGAGTTAAGACAGCGCGCAGACCGCTCAGCCCTTCAGCGCCTCAAGCTGCCCCGGCAGGGCATAGGCCCAGGCGGTGATGTCGCCTGCACCCAGCAGCACGACCAGATCGCCCGGCTTGGCTTCTTCAGCGATCACGCCCGGCAGTGCCTGCACGCTTTCCAGCGGCTGGACCGAGCGGTGGCCGAAGCGGCGCGCGCCCTCGACCAGCGCATGTTTGTCCACGCCCTCCAGCGGCGCTTCGCCTGCCGGATAGACGTCGGCGACGATCACGGAATCCGCGTCGGAAAAGCAGGTGGAGAACTCTTCCATCAGGTCGCGCAGGCGGGTGTACCGGTGCGGCTGGACGACGGCGATGACGCGGCCCGAACCATCGGCGTTCTGGGCCACTTGACGCGCGGCCTTCAGAACAGCGGCGATCTCGACCGGGTGGTGGCCGTAGTCGTCGACGATCCGCACGCCGTTGACCACGCCCGTGGTGGTGAAGCGGCGCTTGACCCCGCCGAAGCCGGCCAGACCGGCCTTGATGGCGTCATCAGCCACATCCAGCTCGCGCGCCACAGCGATGGCGGCCAGGGCGTTGGCGACGTTGTGACCGCCCGCCATCGGCAGGTGCAGGCCCTCGATCCGCGTCTCGTCGGCTTCGGCGCCCGCGCCCTGGAAGACCACATCGAACCGGCAGCCGTCCGGCCCCATGTCGATATTCTCGGCCCGCACCATGGCCTGCGGATTGACGCCGTAGGTCACCAGACGCCGGTTATCGATTGCGGCGACCAGACGCTGCACCTCCGGGTGGTCCAGACAGACGGCGGCGAAACCGTAGAAGGGGATGTTCTCGACGAAATCGATGAAGGCTTTCCGCACCCCTTCGAAGTCGCCGTAATGGTCCAGATGCTCGGGGTCGATGTTGGTGACGATGGCCACCGTCGACTTCAGACGCAGGAAGCTGCCGTCCGATTCATCCGCCTCAACCACGATCCAGTCGCCGTCGCCGACTTTCGCATTGGTGCCATAGGCGTTGATGATGCCCCCGTTGACGATGGTGGGGTCCAGCCCGCCCGCATCCAGCAAGGCCGCGACCATCGAGGTCGTCGTGGTCTTGCCGTGCGTGCCGCCGACCGCCACCGAGAACTGCAGCCGCATCAGCTCGGCCAGCATCTCGGCGCGCCGCACCAGTGGGATCCGACGCTCGCGCGCCGCCATCATCTCCGGGTTGGTCGCCTTGACCGCCGTGGAATAGACCACCGCCGACACGCCCTCGCCCACATGGGCGGCGTCATGGCCGATGAAGATTTTCGCGCCCAACTGCTCCAGCCGCTCGGTGTTGGCGCTGGCCTTGGCGTCAGACCCCTGAACCGAATAGCCGATCTTCAACATGATCTCGGCGATGCCGCTCATGCCTATGCCGCCGATGCCGACAAAATGGACTGGGCCGAGATCAAAGGGGACGGGGCGTAGGCGTGCGATCATCCAAGCCTCTTAGACGCCGTCTCGGCCCCTGCGAAGGGCGCGACGCCTTAGGCGCGAACTTTTCTGTTGGTCCATGTCCCCCGAAGTTTCTTCCGTGACGCTGGGACCATTGCGGCCCAGCCGCGTTCGCTCTGCACATATCCATGATGACAGGGAGGTTTGCATGACGACCAGGAAGATCACGGAAGCGACCGCGGGAGATGGTGGTGAACTGCATCAAACCGCCTCTGCGCCTGAGGCCCGCACCACCACCAATCATGGGGCGCCGATCAGCGACAATCAGAATTCCCTGAAGGCGGGGACGCGCGGCTCGACCCTGCTTGAGGACTTCATCCTCCGCGAAAAAATCCAGCATTTCGACCATGAGCGTATTCCCGAGCGCATCGTCCACGCCCGCGGTTCGGCCGCCCATGGCTTTTTTGAACTGACCGACAGCCTGGCCGAGTTCACGACGGCGAAAATCCTGACCGAGGTGGGCAAGAAGACCGAACTGTTCACCCGCTTCTCCACCGTCGCAGGCGGCGCCGGATCGGTGGACACGCCGCGCGACGTGCGCGGCTTCGCGGTCAAATTCTACACGGTCGAAGGCAACTGGGATCTGGTCGGCAACAACATCCCCGTCTTCTTCATTCAGGACGCGATCAAATTCCCCGACCTGATCCATTCGGTGAAGATGGAGGCGGACAAGGGCTATCCCCAGGCCGCCAGCGCCCATGACACCTTCTGGGACTTCATCGGCCTGATGCCGGAAAGCACCCATATGCTGATGTGGGCCATGTCCGACCGGGGCATTCCCCGCAGTTTGCGAATGATGGAAGGCTTCGGCGTCAACACCTTCCGCCTGATCAACGCCGAGGGGACGCCGACCTTCGTCAAATTCCACTGGCGGCCCAAGCTGGGGACCCAGTCGACCTGCTGGGACGAGGCGGTCAAGATCGCGGGCGCCGATCCCGACTACCACCGCCGCGATCTCTATGAAGCCATCGCCCAGGGCGACTTCCCCGAATGGGAGTTCGGCGTCCAGTTGTTCAGTCAGGCCGAAGCCGACGCCCTGCCCTTTGACATCCTGGACCCCACCAAGCTGGTCCCGGAAGAGGATCACCCGATCCGCGTCATCGGCCGCATGGTGCTGAACCGCAACCCGGACAACTTCTTCGCCGAGACGGAACAGGCGGCCTTCCTGCCGACCAATATCGTGCCGGGCATCGACTTCTCCGAAGACCCGCTGCTGCAGGGGCGGCTGTTCTCCTATCAGGACACCCAGCTGTCGCGTCTGGGCACGGTCAACTTCCACCAGATCCCGATCAATCAGGCCAAGGGTTGTCCGTTCCAGAACTTCCAGCGCGACGGTCATATGCAGACCCAGGTCTTCAAGGGCCGCGCCAATTATGAACCGAACAGTCTGGCCGAAAACGGCGAGGACGGCGGGCCGCGCGAAGACCCCAAGGGCGGCTTCCGCACCGCCCCCATTGCGGTCGAGGGTGAGAAGGTCCGCCTGCGCGCCGAAACCTTCGCCGACCACTACAGCCAGGCGCGTCTGTTCTTCCGCTCACAGACCGCGCCGGAACAGGCCCACCTGGCCAGCGCGATCGTGTTCGAACTGTCCAAGGTGTCGCTGGACCATGTGCGTCAGCGCATCCTGGGCAATCTGAGGAACGTCGATGAAGACCTGGCCAAACGTGTCGCCAACGGCCTGAACCTGCCGCTGCCCAAGGCGTCGTCCCCCGCGGTCGCGCCGGTCGATCTGGAGCCGTCGCCTGCCCTGCGCATCCTGGGCAAGTACCCGGACACGCTGAAGGGCCGAAAGGTCGCCATACTGGTCGCGGACGGCTCGGACGGCGCCGTCGTGTCGTCAGTGCGCAAGGCGGTTGAGGGCGACGGCGGCTCTGTCTTCATCGTCGCGCCCAAGATCGGCGGGGCCAAGCTGGCGGACGGGTCGACCCTGGCGGCCGATGGCCAGTTGGCCGGCAGTCCCTCGGTCCTGTTCGACGCGGTGGCCATCATCCTGTCCGACGACGGCTGCGCGCAGTTGCTGAAGGAAGGGGCCGCCGTCGACTTCGCCAAGGACGCCTTCGGTCACCTGAAGGCCGTCGGCTTCACGCCCCAGGCCCAACCGCTGCTGGACAAGGCGGGGGTAGAGCCTGACGACGGCGTCGTGGACATCGCCCAATCGGCGAAGGCCTTCATCGAACCGGCCCGTACCCGGCAGTGGGATCGCGAGCCCAAGGTGCGGATGCTGGCCTGACAGAACGGAAACCGACGCGATCTTTCGCGTCGGTTACTCCGCCTTAACCGTAACGATTCACCATGATGGCTCTGTTTGTTTCGGGGCCGCCTTTCCATGTCCGATCTGAAGACCGACGTCGTTCACCGCGGCGACTGCATCGAAGTGCTGAAAAGCCTGCCGGACGCCTCGGTGGACATGGTCTTCGCCGACCCGCCCTATAATCTGCAGCTGGGCGGCGACCTGCTGCGCCCCGACAACTCCAAGGTCGATGCGGTCGATGACGACTGGGACAAGTTCGGCAGCTTCGCCGAATACGACGCCTTCACCCGCGGCTGGCTGGCGGAATGCCGCCGCGTGCTGAAGCCGGAAGGTTCGATCTGGGTGATCGGCTCATATCACAACGTCTTCCGCCTTGGCGCGGCGATCCAGGACCTGGGCTTCTGGGTGCTGAACGACATCATCTGGCGCAAGTCCAACCCGATGCCGAACTTCAAGGGCACCCGTTTCACCAACGCCCACGAGACCCTGATCTGGGCGGCGCGGTCGCGTGAGCAGAAGCGCTACACCTTCAACTATGACGCGCTGAAAGCCTTCAACGAAGACACCCAGATGCGTTCGGACTGGACCTTCGCCCTGTGCACCGGCGAAGAGCGGATCAAGGACGCCGACGGCAAGAAGGCCCATCCGACGCAAAAGCCCGAGGCCCTGCTCCACCGCGTGCTGATGTCGGCGACCCGCCCCGGCGACGTGGTTCTGGACCCCTTCTTCGGCACCGGCACCACCGGCGCTGCGGCCAAGCGTCTGGGTCGTCATTTCATCGGCATCGAGCGTGATGAAACCTATGCCGACGTGGCTGAAAAACGCATCGCCGCCGTCATTCCCGCCGCCCTGGAAGACCTGAAGGTCATGGGCTCCAAGCGCGACGAGCCCAAGGTGCCGTTCGGAGCCCTGGTCGAGGCCGGCCTGCTGCAGCCCGGCGACCGCCTCTATACGCCCAAGGGCGACCGCGAGGCCCGCGTCCGCGCCGACGGCTCGCTGATCCACGGCGACCTGACCGGCTCGATCCACAAGCTGGGCGCCCTGATGGAGAACGCCCCGGCCTGCAACGGCTGGACCTACTGGCGCTTCAAGACCGATCAGGGCCTGAAATCCATTGACGCCCTGCGCGCCGAAATTCGCGCCGGAATGCAGTGACGGCGCCCCGCCCGCGACAGAAAAACTGAAAACCCTACTTCCGCAATTCACCGGGATGCGGAGGAACGTGACAGTCTGATCTTCGTTGATGCCAACGGTCTGCTCCCGCAGGCCGGAGCACCACATCATGAAGATCGCCCAGGTCACGCCGCTGTATGAGGCTGTCCCTCCCAAGCTTTACGGAGGGACCGAGCGCGTCGTCGCGCACCTGACGGACGCCCTTGTCGATCTGGGTCACGACGTGACCCTGTTCGCCAGCGCCGATGCCCAGACACGGGCGCGGCTGGTCCCCGTTCGCGATCAGGCCATCCGCCTGGACCCCGCCCCGCTGAAGTCCGATTTGGCCGCGCACCTGTCGATGCTGGGCGAGGTGTTGGACCGCGTCGATGAGTTCGACGTCATCCATTTCCACACCGACATGATCCACTTCCCGGTTTTCCAGCCGTGGGCGGACAAGACCATAACCACCCTGCACGGGCGCCTGGACATGAAGGACCTGCCCGCCGTCTATGCGCGCTGGAGTGATTTCGGACTGGTCTCCATCTCCGACAACCAGAGACAGCCGCTGCATTTCGCCAACTGGAAAGCGACCGTCCACCACGGCATGCCCGCCGACCACTATCAGTTTTCGGCCAAGTCCCAGGGCTATCTGGCCTTCCTGGGCCGCATCTCGCCCGAGAAACGCCCCGACCGCGCCATCGAGATCGCCACCAAGCTGGGCCGCCGTCTGAAGATCGCCGCCAAGGTCGACGCCGCTGACAAGCTGTATTGGGAGGAGACGATCCGCCCATTGATCCAGGACAACCCCCTGATCGAATTCATCGGCGAAATCGGCGACCACCAGAAGTCGGCCTTCCTGGGCGGCGCGGACGCCCTGTTGTTCCCCATCGACTGGCCCGAGCCCTTTGGTCTGGTCATGATCGAGGCCATGGCCTGCGGCACCCCGGTGGTCGCCTTCCGCTGCGGCTCGACGCCCGAGATCATCGAAGACGGACGGACCGGCTTCCTGGTGGATACGCTGGAACAGGCCGTCGCCGCCACGGACCGGACCCGCCTGCTGGACCGCGAGACGGTGCGCGCGCGCTTTGACCTGCGCTTTTCGTCCACCGCCATGGCGCGCAGCTATCTGGATGTTTACGGCGACCTGCTGGCCCGACGTCCATTTGCAGAGCCGCCCCTGCCGGATGTCGTGCGCCCTATCCGCCCCCTGAAGGAAGAGCGCAGTTTCACCACCCGCGCGTGAAGCTCGAAAATCAGGCGGCGAGGATGAACCCTCAGCCGCCTGTTTCATTTGAATGGTCAAGCGGCCCGTCAGCGCCGCATTTGGATGAAACGCTCGGCCAAGGCCTCAATAACGGCGGAGAGACCTGATGGACGACGCCTATTCCACCCAGATGACGGCGGGTGAAACCGTTGAGGCCTCTGGCCTCGAACAGCTGATGGCCCTGAAGGAAGGCGATGTCTTTCTGGTCGCCGACGGCTGGGGCGACATGAAGGGCGGGGCGGACGGCCTGTTCGCTCACGACACCCGGGTCCTGTCGCGCTGGGTCATGACAGTCGGTCTGGCGCGGCCGTCGCGCCTGTCCTCGGGCGTCAGTCAGGACAATGTCTTCTTCTCCTGCCATTCGACCAACCGCCCCCTGCCCCCGATGGGCGGGCGCTCTGCGCCCGCGGGCGTGCTGCATATCGAGCGGCGGCGCTTCCTGTGGGACGAGCGGATGTTCGAGCGCATCCAGATGGTCAATCACGGCATGGAGGACGTCCTGCTGCCGCTGGCCTTCGATTTCGGCGTCGACTTCGCCGACATCTTCCAGGTGCGCGGCACGCCTCGGGCCAGGCGGGGAACGGTCCATGCGCCGACCATGGACGGGCGCCGCGTCACCTTCCGCTACACCGGCCTGGACAAGGTCGAGCGCCACAGCTGCCTGTCCTTCTCCGAACCGCCCGCGCGCCTGACCGGCCAGCGCGCCGAGTTCATGTTCAGCCTGCCCAAGGGCAAGACCGTGGACCTCTATGTTGAGTGCGGCCTGGACGCCTGCGAGGCGCCGGACGCCCAACGCTGGCGGCTCAACGCCGTCCACGCCCGGATCGCCATGCGGGCGAAGCGTCGACGCGGCGCCTCGGTGCGCGGTCCACGCAGCCCCCGCTTCAACGACTGGCTGGACCAATCGCGCGCCGACATGGCCCTGTTGACCACCGACCTGCCGACAGGCCCCTATCCCTATGCAGGCACGCCCTGGTTCTCGACCCCCTTCGGGCGCGACGGCATCATCGCCGCCTGGCAGATGCTGTGGCTGGACCCGTCCCTGGCCAAGGGGGTCCTGACCTATCTGGCCAGCCGACAGGCGACCGAAACCTCGCTCTATCAGGACGGCCAGCCCGGCAAGATCATGCACGAGACGCGCGGCGGCGAGATGAGCGCCCTGCACGAGGTGCCGTTCGCCCTCTATTACGGCGGCGTGGACACCACCTGCCTGTTCGTGGCCCTGGCGGGCGCCTACGCCAACCGCACGGGCGACCTGGACCTGATCCGCAAGCTCTGGCCCAACCTGATCGCCGCGTCCGAATGGATGCGCGACTATGGCGACAGCAATGGCGACGGCCTGATCGACTATCAGCGCGGCGCCGACACGGGCCTGTCGAACCAGGGGTGGAAGGACTCAGAGGACTCGATCTTCCACGCCGACGGTCATTTCCCCAAGGGTCCCATCGCCCTGCTGGAAGTCCAGGGCTACGCTTTCGCCGCCTGGAAGGCGCTGGGTGATCTGGGCGAGCGGCTGGGTGACGACCGCACCGCCGAGTGGCGCGCCCGCGCCGAACAGGTCCGCCAACTGGTCGAGGATCAGTTCTGGATGGAGGACGAAGGCTTCTACGCCATCGCCCTGGACGGCGACGGCCAGCAGTGCCGCGCCATCGCCTCGAACGCGGGACATCTGCTGTTCACCGGCCTGCCGTCGGTGGAGCGCGCACGGCGCGTCACCAAACGCCTGCTGACCGCCGAGTTCCGCACCGGCTGGGGCATCCGCACGCTGGAGTTGGGCCAGGCGCGGTTCAACCCGATGAGCTATCACAACGGCTCGGTCTGGCCTCACGACACGGCCATGGCGGCGGCCGGCATGGCCGGTTACGGCGAGCGCGCCGCCGTGGCCGAGATTCTGGCCGAAATCTACGCCGCAGCCGCCCATTTCCACCTGCGCCTGCCCGAACTGTTCTGCGGCTTCCCGCGTGAGCCGGGCGAGCCGCCCATCGCCTATCCGGTCGCCTGTCTGCCGCAAGCCTGGGCGGCGGGGTCCGTCTTCCTGATGCTGCAGGCCTCGCTGGGCCTGTCCATCGACGCCTGGAACGGAACCATCAACATGACCGATCCGGTCCTGCCGTCAGGGCTGGAGCGGCTGGACATCACAGGCCTGGAGATCGGCGACGCCATCGTCGATCTGAACTTCCGCCATGTGGACGGTCGGGCCGTGGTCGTGCCCAGGCACAAGCGCGGCAATCTGTCGGTGCGGACCCTGCGCTGAGGTCCGTTCAGATCAGGGCCGGTTCGCCCGCCCGGTCCAGCGCCTTGGCGAAGACGGTCGGCAAGGCGGCGCGCGCCGCCTCGACGGTCATCCATTCATAGTCGCCGCCGCCTTCTACCCGCGCCGTCCGCACGCTCAGGGTCAGGCTGAAATGGGTGAAGACGTGCTCCACCGCCCCGGCCTCGCGCCAGTCCGCGGCGATGGGCGCCGCCGCGTCCACCGCTCCAACGGCCCAATCGCTGGTGGGCAGGCCCATCATGCCGCCCAGCAGCCCCTTGTCCGGCCGTCGCTCCAGCGCCACCCGCCCCTCGGCGTCGATCATAACATAGACCACGCCCAGACGATGCGGCCGCTCGGCCTTCTTCGTCTTGATCGGAAATCGCTCCGGCGTCCCGCCCGCAAAACCCAGACACTGATCGGTCAGAGGACAGAGGCCGCACGTCGGCGACTTGGGACGACACACCGTCGCCCCCAGATCCATCAGCGCCTGCGCCCAGTCGCCGGGCCGATCATCGGTGATGAACTGGGCCGCCAGCCGTTTCAGTTCCGGCCTTGCGGCGGGCAGCGGCGTCTCGACCGCAAACAGCCGCGCCATCACCCGCTCGACATTGCCGTCCACCACATTGGCCGCGCGGTCGAAGGCGATCGAGGCCACGGCGGCGGCGGTGTAGGCGCCCACGCCGGGCAGGGCCAGCAGCCCGGCCTCCGTATCCGGGAACACCCCGCCGTGGTCGCTGGCCACCGCCCGCGCGCAGGCCAGCAGGTTTCGAGCGCGGGCGTAATAGCCAAGCCCCGCCCACGCCGCCATCACCTCTGCATCCGGCGCGGCGGCCAGGTCCGAAACCGTCGGCCAGCGGCGGGTGAAATCATGGAAATAGGGCGTGGCGTGCGGCACCGTCGTCTGCTGCAGCATCACCTCGGACAGCCAGACGCGATAAGGTTCGGTCCGCGTCCCCGCCCCCGGCGGCGCGCGCCACTGCAGGCTTCGCGCGTGGGCGTCGTACCAGGCGAGCAGTTCAGATCGGATCAGGGAGACGTCAGGCATAGGTCGGGCTATATAGGCCTATGCGCCGCACCCTGCCCACAGACGCCGAGGTTCGCGAGATTCTGTCTCGCCGCCGCACCCGCCCGGCCCCGCGCGCCGCCCCCCGCGCAGGCAAGACCCTGACGCCCCTGATCAAGAAGCTGGACGCCCAGTTCGGACGCAGCGCCAGCGCCTTGGAGCCGTTGTGGATCGAGATTGTCGGCGAACGGCTGGCGCGGATCACCTCGCCCAAGAACATCATCAAGGGCCGCGCGGGCCAGCCCGGCATTCTGGAGCTTCGCGTCGTCAGCGCCGCCGCCCTGCTGGTCCAGCACCAGTCCGAGGAGATTCTGGCCAAGGTGAACCTGTTCCTGGGCGAAGGAACCGTGGGCAAGCTGCGCATCGCCCAGGGGCCGGTCAAGCCGCCGGTCAAGGCGGTCGAACGCCCCAAACGTGCGCCCAAGCCCCCGCCCCTGTCAGCCGCAGCAGAGGCCGACCTGGCCGCCTCCATCGCCTCCGCGCCTGACGAACTGAAGGCGGCCCTGGCCAAGTTGGGCCGCGCGGCGATGTCGCGCCCAAACAGTCAAGATTGACAAAACTTCGCCGCACCTGTTCTCGACTAATCATGGATTGCGTGGTTCCAGGGGAATCGCGCGATCATCCGGCAACGCTCCGATCAAGGAAGTCACATGGCCCAGACTGAATCCCGCCTCGCCCGCATGAGCCGCCGCGCGGCCATCACCGGCGCCGCCATGGCGACCATGGCCCTGGCCGCCTGCGGCGGCGGCGCCAAGGGCGCGGCTGAAGGCGACATGGCCCAGGGCGCGGCTGAAGGCGCCAAGGTCACCGTGGTCGAATACGCCTCGGTCACCTGCCCGCACTGCGCCATCTGGCAAGAGAACACCTACCCGGCGTTCAAGGCCAAATACGTCGACACGGGCAAGGTCCGCTACATCTTCCGCGAACTGCCGACCCCGCCGGTCGACGCCGCCACCGCCGGCTTCCTGGTCGCGCGCTGCGCCGGCCCGGACAAGTATTTCGACGTCGTCCACCAGCTGATGAAGACTCAGCAGGAGATGATCACCACCTCGCCGCGCGAATGGCTGCTGCGCACCGCCCAGGCGGCTGGCCTGTCGGAAGAGCAGTTCAACCAGTGCGTCACGGACAAGAACGCCGTCGCCGCGATGGAGAAGCGCGTTCAGGCCGCCCGCGCCCAGGGCGTGACCGGCACCCCGGCCTTCTACGTCAACGACACCCAGGTGATCTCGCCGGGCGGCGAAGGCGCCAGCCTGGCCGACCTGTCGGCCGCCATCGACGCAGCCCTGGCCAAGTAAGATGATGAAGCGCGCGTTGACGGGACTGTCGGTTGCTCTCGCCCTTGTGGCGGCGCCTGCCCTTGCCGCCGACGCGCCTCCGCCGCCGGTGACGGCGGCGGACCATGTCCTGGGCCAGTCCACGGCCAAGGTCACGGTCATCGAATACGCCTCCCTGACCTGTTCGCACTGCGCGGACTGGCATGACGAGGTCCTGCCTGCGCTGAAGACCCGCTACATCGACCGGGGCGAGGTGCGTTTCGTCTATCGCACCCTGCCGACGCCGCCGGTCAACGTCGCCCAGGCGGCGGCGGCCGTGGCCCAGTGCGCGGCGCCGGGCAAGTTCTTCGCCACCATCGACGCCTTCTTCGCCGCCCAATCGGCCCTGCCGACGACGGGAACCGGCCCTTATTTCGAACGCGGGGTGGCGGCGTCGGGCCGCACGCGGGACGAGATCAGCGCCTGCCTCAACGAGCCGGCCACTGCCGCCGCACTGGAGGCCCAGGTGAACGGCGCCGTCGCGGCTGGCGTCGACGGCACCCCGGCCCTGTTCGTCAACGGCCGCCGTGTCACGGACGTGTCCTTTGCGGGCCTGTCCGCCGCCATCGACCCGCTGCTGCGTCGGTGACGCTCTAGGTCCATGCAGTTCCAGCGCCTCCGGCTCGTCGGCTTCAAGTCGTTCGTCGACCCGGCGGAAGTGCATATTGAATCCGGCCTGACCGGGATCGTCGGGCCGAACGGCTGCGGCAAATCCAACGTCCTTGAAAGCCTGCGCTGGGTCATGGGCGCCAACTCGGCCAAGGCCATGCGCGGCCAGGGCATGGACGACGTCATCTTCGCAGGCGCCGCAGGCAGACCGCCGCGCAGTCATGCCGAAGTTCAGCTGACCATCGACAACGCCCAGCGCCGCGCGCCCCAGCCCTTCACCGACAGCCCAATTCTGGAGGTGTCGCGCCGCATCGACCGGGGCCAGGGCTCGACCTATCGCATCAACGGCAAGGAGGTTCGCGCCCGCGACGTCCAGCTGCTGTTCGCCGACGCCTCGACCGGCGCCAACTCGCCCGCCCTGGTGCGTCAGGGCCAGATTTCAGAACTGATCGCCGCCAAGCCCCAGAACCGTCGTCGCATTCTGGAAGAGGCGGGCGGGGTCGCCGGTCTACACACCCGCAGGCACGAGGCCGAACTGCGTCTGAAAGCCGCCGAGACCAATCTGGAGCGCCTGGACGACATCGGCCGCGAACTGGAGACGGCATTGAACCGCCTGAAGCGCGAAGCGCGGCAGGCCGAGAAATACAAGAAGATCTCCGCCGAGATCCGCGCCCTGCAGGCCGCCTTGCTGTACGTCCGCTGGAACGACGCCAGGCTGGCTGCCGAGGCCGCCGCCGCCGAACTGCGCGACGCCGACCGCGCCGTTGCCGAAACCACGACCGCCGCCGCCGCGGCCCAAACCGCTGCGCTGGCCGCTCAGGAAGCCCTGAAGCCCGCGCGGGAGGAGGAAGCCGTCGCCTCCGCCTTGCTGCACCGCGCCAGTCTGGAACGCGACCGGCTGGACATGGCCGAACAGGCCGCCCGCGCCGAGGTGGACCGGCTGAAGGCCGAGGCCGCCCGCATCGCCGCCGACGCTGAACGCGAAGACAATATGGCCGCCGACGCCAGGCGTGAACTGGACCGGCTGGATCATGAACTGACCCGATTGAAGGCCGAGATCGCCGCAGCACCCGAGCGCGGCCCCGAACTGGACAAGGCGCTGGCCGCCGCAGAGGACGCGCGCAAGGCCGCCGACGCCGAGGTCGAACGTCTGGCCGGAACCCTGGCCGCCGTCGAGGCCCGCGCCAACGCCGAGGCCGCGCGCAAACGCGACGCCGAGGCCCGCCTGTCGCGCGTGACCGGCCAGTTCGAACAGGCCAGGCGCGAACGTGAGGCCCTGGGTCCGCTGGAGACGCCGGAACTGGAGACGGCCCGTCAGGCGCTGGAGACGGCGCAGGCCGATCTGTCCGCCGCCCGCGAAGCCGTCGAGGCCGCCGAGGCTCGACGCGGCGAACTGGCCCGCACGGAGCAGGACGCCCGCACCGCCGCCCGCGCGGCCGAGGACCGTCTGGGCCGCCTGCAGACCGAGGCGCGGGGTCTGGCCCAACTGCTGGTCACCGGCAAGCGCGACCACCCGCCTGCGCTGGACAGGGTGCGCGCCGACAGGGGGTATGAGGCCGCCCTCGCCGCCGCCCTGGGCGACGATCTGGACGCCGCGCTGGACGCCCGCGCCGCCGCCTACTGGGGCGGGGCGGATGCGCCAGTTCCGACATGGCCTGCAGGCGTCAGGCCTCTGTCGGCCCATGTGCAGGCGCCGGATCAGCTGACCGCCCGCCTCGCCCTGTGCGGCGTCGCGGCCAGGGCTGAGGCCGCGCAGTTGGCGCAGGCTCTGCCGCCCGGCGCCCGTCTGGTGACGACCGAGGGCGACCTCTATCGCTGGGATGGTTTCGTCAGCCGCGCCGAGGCGCCGCGCCCCGCCGCCGTCCGTCTGGCGCAGCGCACGCGGCTGGCCGAACTGGAAGCCGAGATCGACAAGGGCAAGCCGGCGCTGGATCAGGCCCAAGCGGCCCAGAAATCCGCCACCGACGCCTTCCGCGCCGCCGAGGAAGCGGTGAAGGCCGCCCGCCTGAAACCCTTCGCCGCCGACAAGGCCGTGACCGCCGCCCGCGACCGCGTCGAGAACCTGGCCCGCGAACAGACGCGCCGCGAAGCCCGGGCGCAGGCGCTGGACGACACCGTGACCCGCCTCGACGCCGAGGTGGCCGAGGCCCGCGCCGCGCTGGAAGCCGCGCAGGGCGTCGACGCTCCGTCCGAAACCGTCGCCGGTCTGCGTGACGAGTTGACCGCCGCCCGATCCGCCGCCGATGCGGCCCGCACCGCAGCCCAGACCGCCCGCTCCGACCGCGACTCAGAGGCCCGCGACCGGCAGGGCCGCGAGCAACGTCACGGCAGCCTGACCCGCGCGCGCGACGGCTGGGTCAGTCGCTCCAAGGACAGCACCACCCGCATATCTGCCCTAGCGAAAGACGCCGAAAAGACCACCGCCCTGCTGAAACAGGCTGAGGTGGCGCCGCAGGGCTTCGCCGAACAGCGCGGCAAGCTGCTGGACACGCTGACTGCGGCCGAGCAGCGCAAGCAGGCCTCATCCGACGCGATGGCCCTGGCCGACACGACGGCGGGCGACGCAGACCGCGCCTCACGCGCCGCCGACACCGCTGCGTCGCAGGCCCGCGAGGCCCGCGCCGGACTGGCCGCCCGCGCCGAGGCCGCCGCCGAAAAACTGACCGAAGCGGAAGCCACCGTCCGAGACACCGCCCAGATGTCGCCGGAGGAGCTGGGCCAGAAGCTGACCGACGACGCCATCGCCCGCCCGCCGGATGCGGCGGGGGCCGAGAACCTGCTTTACGGACTGGAGCGCGAGCGGGAAGCCCTGGGCGCCGTCAACCTGCGCGCCGAGGACGAGGCCGTGGAATACGGCGACCGCCTGCAGAGCATGAAGTCCGAGCGCATCGACCTGACCCAGGCGATCGCCAAGCTGCGCGACGGCATCGACGAGCTGAACGCCGAGGGCCGCGAACGTCTGGTCGCCGCCTTCGATGTCATCAACACCAACTTCAAGACCCTGTTCGAGGCCCTGTTCGGCGGCGGCCAGGCCGAACTGAAACTGGTCGAAAGCGACGATCCGCTGGAGGCGGGTCTGGAGATTTACGCCTGCCCGCCCGGCAAGCGCCTGTCGGTCATGTCGCTGATGAGCGGCGGCGAGCAGGCCCTGACGGCGGCGGCCCTGATCTTCGGCGTCTTCCTGGCCAACCCGGCGCCCGTCTGCGTGCTGGACGAGGTGGACGCCCCGCTGGACGACGCCAACGTCGACCGCTTCTGCCGGATGCTGCACGAAATGCGCTCGCGCACCGACACCCGCTTCATCGTCATCACCCACAATCCGGTGACCATGAGCCGGATGGACCGCCTGTACGGCGTCACCATGCCCGAACGCGGCATGAGCCAGCTGGTCAGCGTGGACCTGAATCAAGCCGAGACCCTGGTCGCATGATCACCCTGATGCTGGCCTTGCTGGCCGATCCCAGTCCTGCTTTGGCGCCCGTCGGCGTCGGCCGTTTCGCCATCTATGCCGATGTGAACTCTATCGCACGCGACGGCGACATCGCCCGGATGCGCGAGCTTCAGGTGACCGAAACGGGGTTCAAGGTCGGCCACGTTCTCTATGTCGGGGGCTGGTCACGGTGGGCGTTCGACTGCCGGGCCATGACGGCGGACCGGCTAGACTTTTCCTCCCTGCGCGCCGACGGGACCGAAGGCCCCGCGACGCCGGACGCCGCCCCCGCCTATCCTGCGGCGCCGGGCGGGGATGCCGCCGAGCTTCTGGCCGTGGCCTGTGCGAGCCAGAAGCCGACCGACACAATGTCGCTGGATGATGCCGTCAGGCTGGGTCAGCAGGCGCTGGCGGAATAGGCGGGCGCGCCACCGCCTCCCCTTGCGGCCATTCCAGACGATCCCGCGGCAGGGCCTCGCGGCAATGATCGCGCATATAGGCCATCAGCTTCTCGCGGATTTCGCAGCGCAGATCGAAGGCCACCCCGGCGGACCGCGCGCTGGCCAGGCACCGAAGCTGCAGCACCCGCTCGGTGATGTCGGTCACCTGCATCACCTGCACCTCGCCGTCCCAGTGTTTCGACGCCTGAACGATGCCCTCATAGGCGACGCGCAGTTTGTCGACCGGCGCCTCATAGTCCACATAGAAGAAGGCCACGCCCAGCAGGCGCGAGTTCTCGCGCGTCCAATTCTGGAAGGGCTTGGTGATGAAATAGGACAGGGGCAGCACCATCCGGCGCCAATCCCACAGCTTGACCACCACATAGGTCGAGGTGATCTCCTCCACATTGCCCCACTCGCCCTCGACGATCACGGCGTCGTCGATGCGGATCGGCTGGGTCAGGGCGATCTGGATGCCCGCCACCATGTTGGTCAGGATGGGCTGAAGCGCCAGGCCGGCGATGATGCCGACGACGCCTGCCGAAGCCAGCAGGCTGACGCCCCACTGTCGGAACCCGGCGATGGTCATCAGGGCCAGGCCGACCGTGACGATGAACAGAACCACCTTGGCCACACGCTGCAGGATGCGGGTCTGCGTCAGGTGTTTGCGGGCGACCAGGTTGTCTTCCGTGGCGACGTTGAACCGCTTCAGGTGCATCACCGTCCACATGTCCAGCACCCCGGACGCCAGCCAGCCCATGATCAGGATCGACAGGAACAGCAGGATCGAACGGATGTCGGCGGATGGCTCCGGATGCATCGGCGACACCGTGACCCCGATCCCTATGCCGATGATGATGGTCAGGATGCGCAGCTTGATCCGCGCCCGCTCGACCACCCCGCGCCAGAAGACATCCTTGTTGCGCACGACCCGGCGCAGGATTTCGAAGGCGATCTTGTGCACGATCCAGCCGCCGCCGACGAAGACCAGCAGAACGATCAGGATCACAGCCCATTCCGGCAGCCAGTCGAACTGGTGCCACAGGGCGCGGACTTGGCGGGTCAGGGCGATGATTTCGGGAGGCATGCCTCTCTAACGCATCACAAGCTTTACGGTTTTCCTTCTCTCGCCCATTTCCTGGAGAGGTGGATCGACGCAGGGGCGGGCGAACGCCGGATCAGCGTTTCGCGGTCGCCTCGACCAAGTCCGCCAGACGCTGCGCCGCGTCGGGAATGGCGACTGATTTCGCCGCCGCTGACATGACCGCCAGACGCGCCGGATCGGCCAGCACATCTTCGAGCGCTGCCGTCAGACGCTCAACCGTCAGATCGTCTTCCAGAATGACTTCGGCGGCCCCCGCATCGCCCAGAGCCTTGGCGTTCAGGCGCTGGTGATCGTCGGTGGCGATCTTCAGCGGGATCAGGATGGACGGCAGGGCCGCCACCGCCAGTTCGGCGCAGGTCGAGGCGCCGGACCGCCCCACCACCAGATGCGCCGCCGACAGGCGCGAAGCCATGTCGCGGAAGAAGGGCGCGACCTCAGCCTCGATCCCGGCCTCCAGATAGATCTGCTGGGCGGTTTCCAGCGTCTCGGGGCGGGACTGCTGCTGCACCTTCAGGCGACGTCGGATGGCCTCAGGCAGGGCCGCCAGGGCGCGGGGCGTCGTCTCCGACAGGATGCGCGCGCCCTGACTGCCGCCCGTCACCAGCACGCGGATCGGGCCGTCTGCGGCGGGCGCGACATAAGCCCTGTCGAACAGGGCGCGGATATCGGCGCGCACGGGGCTGCCGACGACGTGCGATCGTCCCTGCACCTTGGCTGGCGCGCGCTCCAGGGTCGGGAAGGACGAAGCGACTTCGTTCACATAGGGGGCAAGGATGCGGTTGGTGCGGCCCAGCACGGCGTTCTGTTCGTGGATCACCGTCGGACGCTGCGACGTCACCGCCGCCACCAGCGCCGGCGCCGACGGATAGCCGCCGAATCCCACCACGACATCGGCGCCCAGACGGTCGAAGGCCGTGCGCGCCTGCATCACGCCCTTGAAGATGGCCACGCCCGCCTTGACCAAGCCCAGAGGTCCCGATCCCGTCGCCGCATCCAGCGCCAGACGTTCCTCGGCCGGAAAAGCATGGGCGTATTGCTCGCCCCGGTGATCGGTCGCCAGAACCACGCGCCAGCCGCGCGCCGACAGTTCACGCGCCAGGGCCTCGGCCGGGAACATATGCCCGCCGGTTCCACCGGCGGCGACGACGCAGAGCTTGGACATTCAGGCCTCGTTTTTACAGCAGACGGCGACGCGAACCGGGCAGGCTCGCCCCCGGCTCATACGCTCCGGGACGACGACGCGTCAGGGCCAGCGCAAAGCCCATGGTCACGCACATGGCCAGCATGGACGATCCGCCATAGCTGATGAAGGGCAGGGTCATGCCCTTGGTGGGGATCAGGTTCAGGTTCACCGCCACATTGATGCAGGCCTGAAGCCCGATCAGCATGAACAGGCCCGCCGCCGCCGTCTGCTCGAACGGATCGGTCAGCTTCATCGCCCGGCGCATCCCGCGCACCACGATGAAGGCGTAGAGGCCGATCATGATCAGGCTCAGCACCAGGCCGAACTCTTCAGCGCCGACCGAATAGATGAAGTCGGTGTGCAGGTCCGGCACCCGGCGCTTCATCACCCCCTCGCCGATGCCGCGCCCGACCAGTCCGCCCGCGCGGATAGCCTCGGATGCGCTGTCGATCTGGTGGGTGTCGGTGGTCTCGGGCGAGGTGAAGCGGCTCAGACGGTCACGCATGTGACCGAAGACGAAATACAGCGACACCAGTCCCGCCATGCCCGCGCTGGCCAGCACCGCCATCCACTTGAACGGCACCCCGGCCATGAAGAAGACGGCCATGAAGGTGGTGGTGATCAGCAGGGTCTGGCCGATGTCCGGCTGGATCAACAGCAGACAGACCGTCAGGGCGTAGAAGCCGAACGCAATAGTCACGCCCGGCACCCCCTGCCCCTTCTGCGCCTCGGCGAACATCCAGGCGGCGAAGACGATCAGGCCGGGCTTGGCGAACTCGGACGGCTGCAGGCTGAACGGGCCCAGGTTCACCCAGCGCGCGGCCCCCTTCACCGTGTCGCCGATGAACGGCAGGGCCGCCATGACGATGATGGCGCTGAACAGGGCCAGCACCGCCACACGCCGCACGCCGCGCGGCGACATCAGCGAGGTGGCCAGCATGACCGTCAGCCCCATGCCCGCGAACGCCATCATCCGCCACGAATAGTGGAAGGGATCGGTGATCGATTCATCGGCCAGGATCGCCGCCGGGCTGGAGGCGAAGCTGAGCGCCACGCCCAGCCCCATCAGCGCCAGGGCCGCGCTCAGCAGTCCACGATCCACGGTCCAGAACCACTGGGCCACATGGCTCTGATCATTGCGCGAGAAGGTCGGCGTATAGGGCGCGGTCATGCGGTCGCCTCCGGCGCGGCGCCAAGGTTGAGCACGGCGGCGCGGAACGCCTCGCCCCGCGCCTCGAAGTCGGGATACTGGTCGAAACTGGCGCAGGCGGGCGACAGCAGCACGATCTGCTCATCTCCTGCTTGTCGGGCGTCTGTCGTCGCAGCCGCCACCGCAGCGTCCAGCGTCTTCGACACCACATGCGGTGTGGCGCCCAGCGTAACGGCGAAAGCGTCCGCCGCCTCACCGATCAGATAGGCCTTGGTCACGCGGGGGAACAGATCGGCCAGATCAGCGATGCCGCCCGCCTTTGGCACGCCGCCGGCGATCCAGAAGACCTTAGGATAGCTGGACAGCGCCTGACGCGCGGCGTCGGCGTTGGTGGCCTTGGAATCATTGATGAACCGCACCGGTCCGATATGGCCGACGGCCTCCATCCGGTGCGCCAGACCGGGGAAGGTCAGGAGGCCTTCGACAGCGGCTTCGTGCGACACGCCCAGCGCCCGCGCGGCGGCATAGGCGAAGGCGGCGTTCTGGGCGTTGTGGCGACCAGGCAGCGAGCGGGCTGCGGACAGGTCGGCGATGACTTCGCCATCCTTCAGAACAGCCCCGGCGCGCGCCGCATATCCTTCCTGTCCTGCGGCCGACGGATCCGTGCTGATGCTGACCGTATGGCGTCCGGCGGCGTGCAGCGCGTCGAAAACGCCCTGCCCCCAGGTTTCGTCGACGCCGACCAACGCGACGGCGTCAGGTCCCTGCGCCGCAAATATCCGCCGCTTGGCCGCGACATAGCCTTCCATCCCGCCATGGCGATCCAGATGGTCCGGCGACACATTGGTCAGGATCGCCACGTCAGGCGTGAAGCTGGTCGTCAGGTCCAGTTGATAGCTGGACACCTCGATCACATAGACCGCGTCCGGCGTTGGTTCCGGCAGGGCCAGAACCCCGATGCCGATGTTGCCGCCGACATGGACCGTCAGCCCCGCCTGTTTCAGCACCCAGCCGATCAGGGCCGTGGTCGTGGACTTGCCGTTGGTGCCGGTGACGGCGACCACGCGGGGCCGCTGGTCCGGCGACAGAACCGCCAGGGCGCGGGCGAACAGTTCGCCATCGCCGATAACCGGCACGCCCGCTTCATGCGCGCGGTCGACCGTCCAGTGCGGTTTCGGATGGGTCAGGGGCGCGCCGGGCGACAGGACCAGGGCGGCGAAGCCCGTCCAGTCGGCGGCGGTCAGGTCTTCGACTTCGAAACCTTCAGCCTGGGCCTGCATTCGGCCCGAAACACTGTCGTCCCACAAGATCGGGATCGCGCCCCCGGCCAACAGAGCGCGCGCCGCCGTGATCCCCGACCGTCCCAGGCCGAAGACCGCAACACGTCTGCCCTCATAGCCGGGAACGGGGATCATGGGATCAGCGCAGCTTCAGCGTGGACAGGCCGATCAGCGCCAGCGCCCCGGCGATGATCCAGAACCGGATGACCACGGTCGATTCCGGCCAACCCATCTTTTCGAAATGGTGGTGGATCGGCGCCATCAGGAAGATGCGCTTCTTGGTCAGCTTGTAATAGCCGACCTGTATCATGACCGAGGCGGCCTCGATCACGAACAGGCCGCCGATGATGCCCAGAACAAGCTCGTGCTTGGTGGTGACGGCGATGGCGCCCAGCGCCCCGCCCAGGGCCAGCGAACCGGTGTCGCCCATGAAGATCTTGGCGGGCGGCGCATTGTACCAGAGGAAGCCCGCGCCCCCGCCGATCATGGCCGTGCAGAAGATGGCCAGTTCACCCGCGCCCGGCACGTGGTGGATCTGCAGATACTGAGAAAAGACGAAGTTGCCGGCCAGATAGGCGATCACGCCGAACGCGGCGGCAGCCATCATCACCGGCACGGTGGCCAGACCGTCCAGCCCGTCCGTCAGGTTCACCGCGTTGGAGAAGCCGACGATGGTGAAGGCCGCAAACGCCACATAGAACCAGCCGATGTTCAGCAGAACGGCCTTGAAGAAGGGGAAGGCGATCGAGGTCTCAAGCCCCGGCGAGGTCGGCGAGTGGGTCATCCACAGCACCGTCAGCACGCCCGCGACCACGGCGACGACCGTCTGGGCCAACAGCTTCTGCTTGGACGTCAGGCCCGCCGAGGTCTGTTTCGTCACCTTGGCGTAGTCGTCGATGAAGCCCAGCACGCCAAACGCCGCCGTCACGCCGGACACGATCCAGATATAGGGGTTGGTCAGGTCGCCCCACAGCAGCACGGCGACGCCGATGCCCGCCAGGATCATCAGGCCGCCCATGGTCGGGGTGCCGACCTTGGACAGGTGCGAAACCGGGCCGTCGTCGCGGATCGGCTGGCCCCGGCCCTGTTTGGCGCGGATCCAGTTGATGAAGCGGCTGCCCATGGCCACCGCCACCACGGCCGCCGTGGCCAGGGCCAGGGCGCCGCGCACCGTCTGATACTGAAGCAGGTTCAGCAGGGGATACTGGTGCGCCACATCGGCGTAATAGAGATACAGCAGATAAAACATTCGGTTCCCCTACCGCGCCGCGCCGGGCGCGTCGCCGCCTGAGGGCAAGCCCCCTTCGGCGCTGTTCAGATCGGCCAGGGCTCTGGCGACCAGCGACGCCTTCGACCCGTTCGATCCCTTGACCATGACAATATCGCCGGGCGCCGCCAGCGCGGACGCTTCAGCCGCCAGCTCCGCCGCCGTCGGGCGCCACAGGCCGCGACGCGAGGCGGGCAGTGCATCGTATAGATGGCGCATTTCAGGCCCCGCGGCGTGAACCACATCCACCCCCGCCGCCTCGATGGGCGCAGCCAGGCCTTCATGCAGGGCGCGGCTCTGTTCGCCCAACTCCAGCATGTCGGTCAAAACGACGATGCGGCGC
Organism: Brevundimonas nasdae; assembly: GCF_019395145.1. Lineage (NCBI taxonomy): Bacteria > Pseudomonadati > Pseudomonadota > Alphaproteobacteria > Caulobacterales > Caulobacteraceae > Brevundimonas > Brevundimonas nasdae. The sequence continues at coordinate 164,359 of NZ_CP080034.1, read as the reverse complement.
CCGCCGGGCGCGATCGCCCGCGCGCCCAGGCTCTTGAAGCCCGCCGTCATCGACAGCGGATTGGCGTTATAGCTTTCGTCGATCAGGGTGAAGCCGCCGCCCGGCAGGCTTACGATCCGCGTCTGTCCCCGCCCCGACAGCGGCTGGAACCCGGCCAGGGCCTGCAGTCCCGTCTCCAGCGGCACGTCCAGCGCATCCAGCATCGCCAGGACGCACAGGCTGTTCAGCCCCCAATGCACGCCGGACTGGGCCAGACGATATTCGATCCGCTGGCCGAACAGGTCCGCCGTCACAGCCGCCCCTTCCGCATCCGGGCGGAAGTCGATCAGGCGGGCGTCATGCGCCGCATCGCCGCCGAAAGTCACCAGTCGCGCGCCGACCGCCCGCGCCGCCTCGGCCAGCACGTCGGCATAGGCCACGTCGCCGTTGGCCACAGCCGTTCCGCCGGGAACCAGACCCTGGAAGATCGTCGCCTTTTCGCGCGCCACCCCCGCCTCGCCGTCGGCGAAGGCTTCGATATGGACCGGGCCAACCGTGGTGACGCAGGCGGCGTGGGGCGCGACGAACTTCGATAGCGGCGCGATCTCGCCCGGCGCGTTCATGCCGATCTCGAAGATGGCGCGCTCGGTCTCCACCGGCATCCGCGCCAGGGTCAGCGGCACGCCGATATGGTTGTTGTAGCTCTTGATCGAACCATGCGACGGCCCCGCCAGATCAAGGCCCGCCTTGATAGCCTGGGTCACGCTGGTCTTGCCGACGCTGCCGGTGACGGCGCCGCGCTTCACATGGGGCGCTCGGTTGCGCGCGGCGACGCCCAGCGCCTCGAGCCCGTGCAGGGTGTCGGCGACCACGACGTGCGGCCCGCCTTCGACCTGATGTTCGACCAGTGCGGCGGCGGCCCCGGCGGCGAAGGCGCTGGCGGCGAACTCATGTCCGTCGCGCGCGCCCTTCAGGGCCAGGAACAGGTCGCCGGAGACGATCTCGCGGCTGTTGTAGGTGACGCCCGTGATCGGGCGGTCGTCGCCATGCAGCACGCCGCCCGTGGCGGCGGCGACTTCGGCGGCCGTCCAGAGCGGGCGGGCGGAGGTATCAGGCATTAAGGGACAGGGCCTCGGACGCGACAGTGGCGTCGTCAAAGGGATGGGTCACCCCGCCGACGATCTGACCCTGTTCATGCCCTTTTCCGGCGATGACCACCACATCCCCGTCGCCCATCATTTCAATGGCGGTTTCGATGGCCGTGCGGCGATCGCCGATCTCCAGGGCGTCAGGATAGCCAGCCAGAACCTGAGCGCGGATTGAGGCGGGGTCTTCGGAACGGGGATTGTCGTCGGTGACGATGGCGACATCGGCCAGGCGGCCTGCAATCCCGCCCATCAGCGGACGCTTGCCCCGGTCGCGATCGCCGCCCGCGCCAAAGACGACGATCAGGCGGCCCGTCGCATGGGGACGCAGGGCGTTCAGCACCGTCTCCAGACCATCCGGCGTGTGGGCGTAGTCGACATAAACCTCGCCCTTGGCCCCCGCCGCGCGCGCGCCGATGCGCTGCAGACGGCCCTGCGCCCCGGTCAGGTTCTCCAGAGCGCCGACGACGGCGTCCGGCGCGTCACCCGCCGCGATGCACAGACCCGCCGCCACCAAGGCGTTCGAGGCCTGGAAGGCGCCCGCCAGCGGCAGAAGGATCTCGCGCACCGAACCGCGCACATCCAGCGTCAGGCGCTGTCCCTCGGGCGTCGCCTTGCGTCCGATCAGCGTCAGGTCGCGCCCGCGCTCACCCACGCCGAATACGCCCAGTCCCGCCATGATCGAGGCCGAGGCGAAGGCGGAATAGGCGTCGGAATCGGCGTTCAGCACTGCGGTGCGTCCGCGCGGCAGCAGGGCCTCGAACAGGCGCAGCTTGGCGGTGCGATAGTTCTCCATCGTACCGTGATAATCCAGGTGATCCTGGGTCAGGTTGGTGAAGCCCGCCGCCTTCAGCGCCACGCCGTCCAGACGCCGCTGGTCGATGCCGTGGGACGAGGCCTCCAGCGCCAGATGGGTGACCTCCTTGCGCGCCAATTCGGCCAGCAGACGCGCGGCCTCGGCGGCGTCGGGACTGGTCAGGCCGGGGCCAGTCAGGGCGTAGGTCTTGTCGCCCTTCTGACCGATGACGCCCAGGGTGCCCATGCTGGCGGACTTGTGGCCGATGTCGGCCCAGATTTCGCGACAGAAGGTGGCGACCGAGGTCTTGCCGTTGGTGCCGGTGATGGCGACGCAGGTCTTGGGCTGTGCGCCATAGAAGCTGCGCGCGGCGATGGCGTAGGCCCGGCGCACGTCCCCAGAGGTGACCAGAACCGGGGCCGCATTATCCGGCGTGTCGCTGGGCGCCAGCACCGCCGCCGCCCCCTGCGCCAGGGCTTGTGGAATGAAGGCGCGGCCGTCCGCCGCCGATCCGGGCAGGGCCACAAACAGGGCGCCGGGCGCGACCTTGCGGCTGTCGGCGGTGACGCCGGTGATCACCGGATCGGAGGCCACGTCGCGGCGCAGCAGGTCTGACAGGTGCAGCGCGCTCACAGCCCGTCCCCCGCGACATCCTGATAGGCCGGGACCTTTTCGCCCGTCGCCGTGCGCCAGCGGTCTTCGCGGCGTTCGACGCCCAGGAAGCCCGCGATCCGGTCGGCCGTGTTGCGCACCGCAGGCGCCGCCACATAGGCGCCCGTCTTGGGATAGGAGCCCGGCTCATCGACGACGATCAGGATGGCGTAGCGTTTGGCGTTCAGCGGCCCGTCGACAGGGAAGACCGCCGCGAACGAACCGACCGCGTGGTTGGCTTCATAGCGGCCATTGACCAGCTTGTTGGCCGAGCCGGTCTTGCCCCCGACCCGCAGGCCCGGCGCATCGGCGAAGCCGCCCGACCCCTTGACCACGTTGCGGCGCATCAGGTCCAGAATGGTGCGCGAGGTTTCCTCGGTGACGATCTGCGGCGTCTGGGCGCCCACCGCCCCGCCCTTGCGCAGGCTCAGCGGAACCATCCGCCCGCCGTTGGTCAGGGCGCCCATGGCCTGAATGACCTGGGCCGGGGTGACCATGATGCCATAACCGAACGACAGGGACGCCAGGGTGGAGTCATCCCAACGGCGCGGCACGACCGGCTTGGCCGATTCTCTCAGCTCCACCGATGAGGCGCGCAGCAGGCCCAGACGGTCGAAATAGTCGCGCATCCGGTTCGCCCCCATCTGCACCGCCAACTGCGAGGTGCCGATGTTGGACGAGTGCAGATAGACTTCCTCCAGCGACATCACACGGTTCTGGGCGTGGAAGTCCTTGATGCTGCGGTTGCCGATCCGCAGGGCCTGCGAGGCGTCGAACTGGGTGTTCATGTCCGCCAGGCCCAGGTCCAGACCCGCCGCCACGGTGAAGGTCTTGAACACCGACCCCATTTCATAGTGGCCCGAAACCGCCCGGTTCAGGGTCGCGCCGTCCGGCGCTGCATTACGGTTGGCCTGGCTGAAGTTCGGCCAGCTGGCCATGCCCAGGACTTCGCCGGTCTGGACGTCGGTGACGATGCCCACCGCGCCCTTGGCCTGGGCCTTGATGGCGGCGGCGGCCAGTTCGTTCTCCAGCACGCCCTGAACGCGCAGGTCGATGGACAGGGGGAAGCTTTCCCCCCGCTGGCCCGCCGCGCGGATTTCGTCGTTGAAGGCCAGTTCGGCGCCTGAGATGCCGCGGCCGCCCGTGTCGGCGTCCCCGACGATGTGCACCGCCGATGTGCCCAGCGGATAGGCGCGACGATCCTCGGCCTCGAAGGTCACGCCGCCCAGCGCCAGATTATGCACCGCCGCCTTGTCGGCCGGCGTCAGGCCGTTCATCACGATCAGACGGCGATCACCGGCCAGCACCCGACGCAGGCGTTCGGACGGGATGCGCGGCAGGGCGCGGCGGATCTGACGATAGGCCAGGTCGCGGTCCCAGATCTCGTTCGGATTGATGTAGAGGCCGTAGTGGATGACGTTGGTGGCCAGCAGCTCGCCATTGCGGTCCGTCAGGTCGCCGCGGCTCAGTGCGTTCGGATTGCCCGCCGACCAACGTCCGCCCGTATCGGCGAACAGGGCCTTGTAGGATGCGCCTGCCGCCAGACCGGCGAACACGACCGAGAAAACGATCATGATCAGGAAGATGCGGACGCGGGTGTCTTCTTCCGGGCGGGCGTCGGCGCGGGCGCGCTCGAACCCATGCTCCAGACGCCAGACCAGCTCCGACACCCAGCGCCAGAAGGGCGCAAGCCGTCCCTGGACATCCAGAGACGGCGCAGGCCGTTGAGGCGGATAGCCGCGGTGGTCCTGAACGCTCATTGCGCGCTCTCCGCAGCCGGGGTCGCAGAGGGTTCAGCCGGTTTGGCGGGCTCGGGCGCAAGCGCCGTCAAAGTGCCTTCGCCGCCCTGTTTGTGCACATCGACCGGCCCCAGGCCGGCCTGACGCGACAGGGCCTCAAGCCGCGCAGGCTGCTCCAGCCGGGCCGCCTCGGCGCGCAACAGACGCACACGCTGGTTGGTTTCGCGGATGTCGCGTTCCAGTTCCGCGATCTTGGCGCTTTCGCGCGCCGCCGCCGCCTTGGCCACATAGACCGACATGATCATGACGGCGACCAGCACCACGCCGATGATCTCGATCCAGCGGACGCCGCGCACCTTCCAGTCGAACAGACGCTGGAGCACGCTCTTGCGATAGGCGAAGGGACTGGCCGTCATGCCGCCCTCCCCTTGCCCGGCGCCCAGGCAGGGGCATCCGTGCGGATCGCCGCGCGCAGCTTGGCCGAACGGGCGCGCGGATTGATCGAACGCTCCTCATCACCCGCCTCGCGCGCGCCCTTGAACTGCAGGGTGAAGCTGGGCTTGCGCGGATCAACGGCCATCGGGGCATGACGCGAACCGGCGGGGGCGTTGCCTGTGCGTTCGGTCAGGAAGGCTTTGACGATGCGGTCTTCCAGCGAATGGAAGGTGACGACCGCCAGACGTCCGCCCGGCGCCAGCGTCGCCTCGGCGGCTTCCAGCCCGCGCTCCAGTTCGCCCAGTTCGTCATTCACCGCGATCCGCAGCGCCTGAAACACCCGCGTCGCCGGATGGATCGGCGCGCCGCGACGTCCGCCCAAAGCCTTCTCGACCACCTCAGCCAGATCCAGCGTGCGGGTGAAAGGCTGTTCGGCGCGGCGGCGCAGGATGGCAGTGGCCACCCGGCCCGACTGACGCTCTTCGCCATACAGTTTGAAGATGTGGGCCAGCGGCCCGTGATCCCAGGTGTTGACGATGTCGGCAGCCGTCGCGCCGTCATCGGACATGCGCATGTCCAGCGGCCCGTCGCGCATGAAGGAGAAGCCGCGCTCGGCCTGATCCAACTGCATCGACGAGACGCCGATGTCGAAGACGGCGCCGTCCAGCGTCGCCTTACCGCTGTCGGCGAAGGCGCCAGCCAGGCCCGAGAAGGGCGTGCGGATCAGCTGGAAACGATCAGGGAAGTCGCGCGCGACCGAATCGGCGTGCGGCTGGACCGTGGGGTCGCGGTCCAGGGCGATCACCGCAGCGCCGGTCGCCAGAATGGCGCGCGTATAGCCGCCTGCGCCAAAGGTGGCGTCGATGACCACATCACCGGGACCGGGCTTCAACGCCTCGATCACCTCGGTCAACAGGACAGGAGCGTGGGGAGCATCAGTCACGAACCGCCTCCCGCCAGCTTCATCTGCGCCGCCAGCTTCAGCGCGCCGATCTGGGCCATGCCCGCCTTGGCCAGGGCGCGCTGTTCGGCCCGTCGGGCCGTCCACTTCTCACGCGACCAAATCTGGAAACGATCGTTCAGGCCGACGATGACGACCGTGTCCTCCAGCCCCGCCTCGGCGCACAGGGCCTCCGGCAGGGTGATGCGGCCGCCTGCGTCATAGGACAGGCGCACCTGCTCGCCCATCACCTGCCACTCCAGCGCCGAACGTTCTTCAGATCCGAACGGCAGGGATTCGATCATCTCGGCATAGACGGCGAACAGGCGATCGCCGCCCGCTTCCAGGCAGTCCGCTTCGATGGAGGGGAAGATGAAGACGCCGCCAGCTGCGCCGTTTTCGGTCGTGCGGAAGTCGTTGGGGATCAGGAGACGACGCTTGCCGTCCAATTGTTTCTCGTAAGTCGAGAGAAACACGCCTGTCCAATCGAGCCTTTCGACCCGTCCCTAGATGCCTGACTTGCGCCCGCCGCGCAGCCTCACAGCCCCAATCATGAAAATTGGGATAGCATGGGATGAAATGGGCCTCAATGGGATTGAAGCTGACTCTTAACCATGTTCCCGGCTTGCGGCGCGGGAAACACACTCAAATACCGTGAACATAAAAAGAACATTCAAAGTATTCACAGCCTGTGCATGACTCTAATCTTGCTGATGCGACAAAAGGTTAACGAGCTGGGACCTGTGGAGCCACGCCCCTATCGGCAAACCGGGGGATAAGATCTGCCCCGTCCGAAGCCCGCGAAAGAACAACAAGATCATTGCTCTATGAACGCCGTGTCGATTGCTGCGGGTCCGATTGTAAAATACGGCAAAGCTTAACGCCGGGCGGTGAATCAGGCCGCGATCGGCCTCTGCCGCACACGGGGCGGCTGACCGCACGCCGCGCACGGCGCAGCCTGTCGAAAAAATATGCCAGACGGCCTGTAAGCCGGGTTTTGTTCCGCTCCGAAAAGCGGCGACGATCATTCCTCTGGACCGACCATTGCTGATCGGTTCTCGCGACCTACCCGGACATCTGAGGCGGTGAACCCCGCGAGCGAACCCGCGCGATGTCCCTATTTGGTCTTGCTCCAGGCGGGGCTTGCCATGCCGTCGACGTTGCCGCCTACGCGGTGGGCTCTTACCCCACCCTTTCACCCTTACCGGCCTCGCAAGGCCGGAGGTTTGCTTTCTGTGGCGCTATCCCTCGGGTCACCCCGGGCGGAAGTTATCCGCCGCCTTTTCACCGTGGAGCCCGGACTTTCCTCGACAGGGGCGAACCCTGCCGCGACCGCCCAGCCGTCTGGCGCGCGCTAGATGCGCGCAACCGGCGCGAAGGTCAATCCAGCACGCCCGTCACGCTCTCGGCGCTGGCCAGCTGCAGCAGGCCCACCAGACGGGCGCGAGTCTCGCCGTCGGCCACGCCGTCAACGCGGCTCTGGCGCCAGTGGCGCTGGAAGGCGCGAACGGCGCCTTCAGTTTCGGCGTCATAGTCGCCGCCCGGTTTGATGCCGTATCCCAGTCGATGCAGGCCTGCGCGCAGCACGACCACGCCGATGCCGTCATCGCCCTTTTGCAGCAGGCCGCCCAGGGCCTTGATCCGTTCAACCGCCGGTTCGAACCAGAGGCCGTGGCCCGCCTCGGCCAGGCGCTTCCACGGAAACAGTTCGCCGGGATCATCCTTGCGTTCCGGCGCCAGGTCGGAATGGCCGATGATGCGGCTGTCAGGCACGGTCCAGCGTTCGCGGATGTCGCCGATCAGGGCGATGACCGACGCAATCTGCGCCTCCGGGAAGGCGCGATAGCCGAACTCATGCCCCGGATTGACGATCTCGATGCCGATGGAGGCGGCGTTGCAGTCGTCCTGCCCCTGCCAGACGCCGCGACCGGCGTGCCAGGCGCGGCGTTCTTCCGGCACCAGGCCGAAGATGCGGCCGTCTTCCTCGATCAGATAGTGGGCCGACACCTGGGCCTCGGCGTCACGCAGACGCGCCAGCGCGGCCTCGCCCGACGGCATTCCGGTGTAGTGGAGCACCAGCATGTCGGGCGGGGCCCGACGTTCATCGAAGTTCGGCGACGGGGCCGCGATGATCTGAACCATCGGAAACCAGCCCTAGCGGCCGTCGCGCTCCCAGCCATAAGCGACCCACGTCTCGCCGACCTTGTGGGCCTCGATCACGTCAGCATCGCTTGAACGGCGGCGCTGCGTCATGTTGCGGCGCGCCTTCATGGCCAGACCCGCCAGGAAGACCAGCACCCCCGCGAACAGGGCGATCACCGCCACGGTCACCGCTGTAAAGATGGCCAGGATCGCGCCGACGGCGACCGCCGCAGCGCCTGCGACAAGGCCGAACACCCACATCACCGAGGCGACGAAACCATTGGGTCGGCGTCGTGCGGCGAAGCCGACTGTGGCGAAACGTTCAGGCTGGAACATGGATAATCCTTTCAGGCGCTCCGAAGAACGCCGAAGAGCCAATGTCGGTCCAACATGGTTTCCCGTCAATGGAAACCGGCGGAACAGGGACGCGCGTGTCGTCGCACGTCCCCGTGACCAGATCGGGGCGGGATCGCGCGATCAGAACTGCGGCTGGTCGGCCAGAACCACCGCGCCCTGGCTGCGCATCCGGTCGCCCTCGATGCGGCGCATGACGGCCTGGGCCTGCGGGTCCGACATGACGCCGCCCAGCATGACCAGCGCCTTGGCGCCTTCCGTCTGGACGCCGAACATTTCCGACAGGGCCTCAAACGTCGATTTCGACTTGGGGAAGTGTTTGAAGCGCACAGATTCGTCCGCCGGGATCTTGGCCAGTTCTTTGGCCTTGGCCACGGCTTCGGTCAGACCGCCTAATTGATCGACCAGCCCCAGCGGCAGGGCCTGGGCGCCGGTCCAGACGCGGCCCTTGGCGATTTCACGCACCCGCTCGGGCGGCAGTTTGCGGCCCGTGGCGACGCGCTGGATGAAGTCGTCGTAGATGCGGTCCATCGAGGTCGAGAAGGCGGCCCGTTGCTGCGGCGTGAAGGTCTGGGTCGGAGAGAAGGCGTCGGCATATTCGCCGCCGACCGACAACTGGCGCATGTCCACGCCGAACCGGCCCAGAGCGTCCGCCAGAACGAACTTGCCGCCGAACACGCCGATGGAGCCGGTCAGGGTCGTGGGCTGGGCCACGATCCAGTCAGCCTCGGAACTGATCCAGTAACCGCCCGAGGCCGCATAGGCGCCCATGGACACGACCACCGGCTTGCCTGCCGCCCGCGCCGCACGCACCGCCGCCAGAATCTGTTCCGACGCATCCGGCGACCCGCCGGGCGAAGAGACGCGGAAGACGATGGCCTTCACATCCTTGTCCTCGATGGCGTCGTAGATGGCCTTGGCCGTGTCGTCCGACCGGATCGAGGATCCGCCGCCGAAGCCGCCGCCCGAACCGCCGCGCCCGGTCACGATCGCGCCTTCGCCCCCGACGATGGCGATGGCGTTCTTGCCTGAACCCAGACGGTCGCCCTTGTCAGAGGCGTATTTGTTGAAGGGGATGATCTCCGCCCCCTTGCCCGCGCGTTGCTTGATTGCGGCCTCGGCCTCTTCGGCCTGGCCGATCTTGTCGATCAGCTTGTTCTCCAGCGCCTGCTTGGCCGTATAGGGACCACCCTCGATGACCGCCTTCAAAGCTTCAGGCGTAGTCTTGCGGTCCTGCGCCGCTCCGGCCAAGGCCGAGCCGTACATGGCGTCCATCCAGGCCGTCATCGCCTCACGATGCGGACCGGTGTAGTCGCTCTGGGTGTATTCGTTGACGGCGTTCTTGTACTCGTAGCGCTGCTCGAAATCGGCCTTAACGCCGTATTTAGCGAAGGCGCGTCCCAAGAACACGCTGTCGGCCGAGAAGCCCGTCGCCTGGAAGCCCGAGGTGTTCTGCATCCACAGCTCATCCGCCGAGGTTCCGACCATATAGGTGGACATCACCGCGCCCGCCGGCGCGAAGCCCTGGCTGTGGGCGATGACCGGCTTGCCCGACTTGCGGAAGCGGTGGATCGCCTGACGCAGCTCATCCGCCGTCGCCGGGGTCATGCCCGCTTCCGGCAGGCGGATCAGCAGCCCCTTGACGCTGCGGTCCTCGCCCGCCTGGGCCAGAACATCGACCACCTGGGTCGCCGACAGGCCAGAGCCGCTGAAGGCCGCGAAGGGATTGGTCGAGGGCTGGTCTGACACGCCTGCGCGCAGGTCCAACTCCAGCACCGCCGCAGCGGGCGTCGTGGGCTTGGACGAGCTTGCCACAGCCATCGTCAACAGAACCACCGGCACCACGACCAGGAAGAGGATCAGCCCGGTGAAGACGCCGAGAACCGTCAGGAAGAACTGTTTCATGAAGAAAGGCAGGCCCGCGCAGGTCAGAAGCGACCGAGCGTCCAACATAGTGGGACGGGGGCTGCGGTCAAATGAACGTCAGGCAATCTGCGTGCAGGATTCGCAACCACGGCGCCGTTCTCGCTGCATCGCAACGAGACGATTGATGACCGCCCCTGAAATCCTTATATCAGCCGCCTGCGAGCGGGGGCCTATCGCCCCGCGTGTATTCGGAGACCGCACCCATGCTGGTCACCCTGATGAAGTCCAAGCTGCACCGCGCCACGGTGACCCAGGCCGATCTGGACTATGAGGGCTCCATCGCCATCGACATGGACCTGCTGGATGCTGCGGGCATCTATGCGAACGAGCAGGTCGATGTGCTGAACATCACCAACGGCGCACGCTTCACCACCTACGCCATCCAGGCCCCGCGCGGGTCCAAGGTCATCGGCGTCAACGGGGCCGCCGCCCGTCTGGTGCAGAAGAACGACAAGGTGATCGTGGTCACCTACGGCCAGCTGCCCGACGCCGAAGCCCGCCAGTGGACGCCCAACGTCGTCCTGCTGGACGACGACAACAACATCAAACGCTCGGCCTGATCATTCAGCGCCCTGCCAGAATCAAAAAGGCCCGCCGGTGACGGCGGGCCTTTCTTCTTGGGCGATCTGACGATCAGCGGACGATGTCGTACACGCCGTTGATGTCGATCCGAACGGTCAGTTCGCCAGCCGAGACGGGGGTGGAGTCCGCCATGGCCGCACGAGCGAACATGGGGGCCGGCATCGGCATAGGCGGCTGGGGCGAATAACCGCCGCCTTCGTTCAGCGAGCGGATGCCGCCCAGTTGCACGCCCAGGGCCTGGGCATACAGTTGCGCCTTGGACTGCAGGGCGCGGACGGCCAGTTGGCGGGCCTGGTTTTCAGCCGCCGAAGCATCCTTCAGACCAAAGCTGATGCCGTCGACCTGATTGACGCCTGCGGCGACCACGGCGTCGGCCGTCGTGCCGACCTTGTTCAGGTCATTGATGGTCACCGTCACGCGGTTGATGGCCTGATAGCCGCGCAGCTTGGGCGGTTCGTTCTGCACATAGTCGTACTGGGCCTGGACGTTCAGGCCAGAGGTCTGGATGTCGCGCTCGGCGATGCCTGCACGACGCAGGGCGGCCATGACCTGCGTCATCTGGGTCGCGTTGTCGCGCAGGGCGGCGGCGGCGGTCGTCGCCTCGGTCTGAACGCCGAAGCTGATGGTGGCCATGTCCGGCTTGATCTTCACTTCGCCATAGGCCGACAGATTCAGGGCGGGTGCGGCTTGCACGGTCTGGACTCCGGTTTGGACAGTCTGCGCCAGGGTCGGCGAAGCGGCGGCGGTCAGGGCGACAGCAGCGGCCATTGCGCCACCCATAGCCAGGGCCTTGAACGTGCGGGTCATGTGATCATTCTCTCCGTGGGGGCGATCGCGGTTGACGAGGTCGTCATCCGTTATGGCGACAACCTTCGCCTTTCCAGCCTGAATGTACGCCAACGCCCGATTGGCAGATTTCGTTCATCTTCATGACATCGCGGAAAGACATCTGTTGGGCACACACTGTCTTGGCAAGCCGCACCCGCCCCTGCTAGGCGAGGTGTCCCGCGACGCAAATCGCCCGGGGGCCTGTAGCTCAATGGTTAGAGCCGACCGCTCATAACGGTCTGGTTGGGGGTTCGAGTCCCTCCGGGCCTACCACCCCCTATGTTTTCGGCAATAAAAACAAAGAGGTTAGGAGGTTTGACACTCAGGGTTTGACACGGGGTGTTCTCTTTTCGGCCTTTTCCAGCTTGGCGATGGCCATGTCGGCCAGCTTCGCCTGGTCGGCCGAGCGGGTGTAGGTTTCGACCTCATCCAGGCTGGTGTGGCCCAGAACAGCGGCGATTTCCTTGGTTGTTGCGCCTGCCTCGGCCAGCCGACGGCCTGCCGCCTTTCGCAGGCCGTGAGGGGTTCGGCCCTGCACGCCTGCGAGCGCCGCTCGCTCCACGAACCAGCTGGTGAAGCCGGCGGGGGAGAAGGGTTTGCCGTACTGGGTCAGGATGAAGGTCATCCCGGCGCCGTGACGGGCGATCTCGGCTTTCAGGCGTGGATGGACCGGAATCCAGATCGGGACATCGGTCTTGTCCTGGGTCACGGCGATCCGGCCGTTCTTGACGTGCTGCTGGCCCATGCCGACGACGTCGGACCGACGAACGCCGGTGTAAAGCAGCAGATAGAGCGCCAGCCGTTCCCGCGTCCCCTCCCCCCACTTGGCCTCGAACGTGGCGATCTCGGCCTCGGACCACGGAATGAACCCCTTGGACTTCCGCTTTCTGGCCTTGGTCTCGCGCACGGGGTTATCCTTGCGCCAGCCCAGTTCGACGGCGACGGCGAAAGCCTTCATCAGCCGCTTGCGCAGATTGCGCTGGGCGCCGGGTCTATCGGCCATCTGGTGAAAGATGCCGTTGAGGTGCTGCGGCTCGATCGAGACGGCGGACCGCCCGCCCCAGGCCCCGGCCCGGAAACGGTCAAGGATCTGGCGATAGGTTTTCTGGGTCTGGGGCTCCAGATCAAGGAAGTCGGCCGAGCGATAGTATTCGACCATCAGATGATTGATCGAACGCGGCTGGACCTTCGTCGCGGGATCGGTCTTTGGCGCTCGGCCATGGGCCTGGGCATAGGCGGCCATGAACTCGACCGAGCCTGGATCACCGGGCAAGCCGACGGTCGCGTACCCCTTGCGCCGGTAATAGTGGCGGATTCGTCCATGGCGATCCTTGAACCGCTGGACATAGGCCAGTTCGATGGTCGCCATGCCGTTCATTGGGGCAGAACGTCATCCCACTCGTTCCGCCCGGTCGCCCTTGCTGCGGCGACCTCCATCCGGTCGCCCAACACCAAGCGAAAGCCGCCTTCTTTCGGGAAGTCAACGGCGGCGACCTGATGGCCGCACTTCTCCATCACGCCCATGGCGCGTTTGATGTCCGCTGCGGTGAAGGCGACACGGCTTGTCATCCCGGCATGCCGTCGTGCTGAACGCCATCCAGAAGGCGGCCGGCGGCCTTCTTGCCCACACGACGCATGACGTGGAACCGCTCGCCATGGAAGCCGATTCCGCCCTCCAGATTGAGCCAGCGATAGCGACCTCTTTCCATCCGGCCGTAGTCCGCGCGCCAGTCGTCATCGTCGATGTCGCGATCAAGATGGACAGCCCATTCACCCCACTGTTTGAAGAAGAGGGGCACGTCGGCGGCGTGGCATTCGTTGCGGAGCTGACGCGCCCAGTCGGGGTGCATGGGCCGAGCGCCTGGTCCGCTCTCGCCGCCCACGATGACCCAGTCGAGACCGGGTCGGCAGCGGGCGTCGTGATGGTGGTGCGGGGTTCGGGGGCAACCTGGCGCGCCCCTGCCGACGTGCGTTCCTCCACAGCCGCGTTGCCCTCCCATCCACTGGATGCCGCCCAGGTCGCTGACCAGGCTGATCCGCCCCAGCATCGGCTCGATCGAGACGAACCGGGTCTGGGCGGGGGTGTCCAGCAGGATCGGAATGCGTTCATCCGCGCGGCGCTGGTCTTCGGCGGACACGCCCAGCCAGACGTTGCGGAGCGGCAGGCGCGGGGTCGGCGGATCGTAAGAGAACTTTTCGGCCATGCCAAAGGCCCGATAAACGTCGTTCCGCGTGATCGGCAGCGCCCCCTGCCCGAAGGCCGTGGCCAGCCGCTCCAGGCTGACGTGTGAGGCATAGTCCCGCATCCGGTCAGGCCGCTTGGTCAGGACCTGATAGGTATGCTGGGGCGTCAGGGCCATGACGGCGAAGACGGCGTCGATCCAGTCGTCTTCAACCCCATCCGCGAACAGGTCGGACATGGAGTTGACGAACCAGGTGGTCGGCGTCCTGCGCCTCATCGGCGCCGTGATGGCGTCATGACTCGCGAGGCGGATCTCGCCCGTCCAGACTGGCTTGTCGTTCACGACGTGGGTCAGGCCTGCGTAGTTCGGCGTCATCGGGTTCTGGCCGAGACGATGCGCCATCCGCATGGCGTAGCAGTTGGTGCAGCCCGGCGAGACGATGGCGCAACCAATGATCGGGTTCCAGGACCGCTCGGTCCATTCGATCTTGCTCATGACGCCGCCCCTCGACGTGGACCGGCGGCCCAGGCCTTCATATGGGCGAGGAAACACCCACGTTCTTCCGCCTTGGGGCATCCCTCCCACCAATGGCCGCACGATCCCGGTCCGGCCTTGGGGTCGCGGGCGCAGGCGCGCTTGGCCTTGGGCGGTGACCAGGCCCTGACCATGCGGTCATAGGCGCCGCGCGTTGTCGTTCGATCCTGCTGGGTCATGGCGCGACTGCCGCCGTTATGGCAACGTCAGGTCTATGGAGCCCACATCCCTTTTCAACCCCGTCCGCACAGCCTGGGGCGGCATCATGAAGGCCGTACGCAAATGGCTGGACAGTGATGTCCGGCCGCGCTGCCCGACCTGCGGCAAGGGCCGGGTGGGCCTTACCGAGACCCGCGACATGCGCGGATACACCGCTCATTACGGCAAATGCGACAACTGCAAGCAGCTGTATATGATGAGCCTGACCGCGACTGGACCCCGTCTGCATCAGATGGTGAACGAAATCCCGGAGGATCGGCCTCGCGTTCCGGCTCCCACGCGGCGGCGAACCGGCCCGCATGACTGGATGGGTCGATAGGCCGATCATGACGCCACCTTGAAGGTGTCGCCCCAGCTGATGCACAGGCCGGCGAAGCTGTGATGCGCGGTCGGATGCGTCTGTTTCCAGAACGCGATCAGGTCGGCCCAGTCGTCGAAGCCGTCCAGAACGGCGAAGGCGTCGAGATCGGCCACAGCCGTGATCAGGCGCGCCGGCTGCGCGACCGAAGCGAGCATGATCGACCCGACGGCGAGGTGCATCTGGATCGGAACGACCGACTGGCAGACCGCCTCGCCGATCAGGCGCGGATGGAAGCGGTCGCCCGTTGTCAGCGTCATGCGCTCGCCCGGCCGCGTGTGGCGCTTCCTGCCGACGGCGCGGATCGTCTGTTGCTTCGTGCGCGCCTGGATGCGGGGTTCGAACCGGCCTTTGAACGAATAGGCGACCATCAATCGAACTCCGATTTGATCTTCTTGCCGCTGCGACCCCAGACGATCGTGTCGCCGCTGTGCATCAGCACGACGGCGATGCGGTCAGGCTTGACGCCGAACACTTTGGGGAACTCGTCATCCTTGATCGAGGTGACGGTGCAGCAGCTGATGGATTTTCTAATGCCAAAGCACTGGTTGGCGTGTTCGTAGAAGACCCGTTCGACGGTCTCTGCCGTAAAGTCTCCCCAGAGCCGGGCGATGCCGAAGCCGTAGTTGATAGTCGCGACCTTGGGCATCAGCAGCGCCCCGTCGCGGGCACGCCCGGCACGAAGCCCGGCAGCAGGGCCGCGACCGCGAGATCGATGCGGCCTTTCGCGGCGGCGCAGTCTTCGCAGCCGTTTTGCGCGCCCTCGGCCCGGTTCTCGGACAGCTGTTTGAGCGGGATGTAGGCGACGAACTCGATCTCGCCGAGGGTCATATCCTCGGCCGCCCATGCTACGCCGACGCCCAGGCCTTCCTGGGCGTTCAGAACCGCCGTCAGGGACGGGAGCGCGGCCGTGCGGGTCAGCCGCTTGGCGGCGTCGCGGGTCTGGTTTTCCAGGCGCATGTGATCGGTCGCGCGCATCAGTTGGCGACCATGCTCGGTCCGTCGCGGACGTCGTCGAACGGGATGCGGCCCAGCGCGGGCGCATCGGCGGCGGCGAGCGACTGAACGATGGCCAGCACCGCATCGCGGGTCTCGCCGCCCTCGATCCGGCGGAAGGCGGTCAGCAACGCCATGGCGCCGGGGGTGGCCAGCGCCAGGTCGTCGGCGGCGTTTTCCAGTT
Source organism: Brevundimonas nasdae (assembly GCF_019395145.1). Lineage (NCBI taxonomy): Bacteria > Pseudomonadati > Pseudomonadota > Alphaproteobacteria > Caulobacterales > Caulobacteraceae > Brevundimonas > Brevundimonas nasdae. The sequence continues at coordinate 148,368 of NZ_CP080034.1, read as the reverse complement.
CGCCCAGCAGGTCGGCGCCGGTCGTCTTCAGCACGGCCGCGATCTGGAGCAGGCGGGCGGCCGAGACGCGGTTGACGCCGCGTTCGTACTTCTGGACCTGCTGGAAGGTGACGGCGCAGCCGGCGGCCAGCTGGGCCTGGGTGATGCGCAGGGTCTCGCGCCGGGTGCGGATGCGCGCGCCGATGGCGATGTCGGTCGGGTCGATGTCGGCGGACAGGGCGTGGGTCATGCGGTAGCCTTTGGGTTGGTGGTGGTCAGAGAAGGCGATCCCGGCCGATCAGCCAGAAAACCAGCCGATGCAGACGGAGAAGGGTCATCAGGCGGCGGCCCGCCGCCGCGCGAGGCGCAGCGCCCATTCCAGCAGTTCACGGCCTGCGCCCTTGAGGTAGGCGAAGCCGATCATGCGGTCCTGGCGGCCGTCGATGTCGGTCGTCCAGACCTTGACGGCGCGGACATGATCCGGCGCGCCGAGCGGTTGGAGGTCCTGGACCTCTTCCAGGAACAGGCCCTGCCCCTGGCGCTGGCGCTCGATCGAGGCGGCGAGCGCGGCGAGGTCGGGGAAGACGCGGGGCTTGGCGACCGTGTCGATGCGGGGCAACAGGGCGTAGTCGGCAGACATCAGGTTGGCCTTCAGAGGGGTGACGGGGATGCGGTCGTCGGGGACGCCAGCGGCCGCGAGGGCGGGGGCGGCTTCGAACCAGGGGCGGTTCATGCGTCGATCCTGCGATGCGGACGAAGGCCGGAACGGTCCGGCGGGAAGAGGATCGAGGACGTCACGGCGAAAATGGCGCGTTCATCGTCGGAGAGGTTTTCGCCCTGGTCCGGCGTGACGATTCTATGGATCGCGGTGATCGCCTTCTGCTGAGCCTCTTCCCGGTGTCGGGCATTCCATCGCGCGATCGCTTCTTCGGGCGTTCGGCTGGTTGGCCCTTCAGCCTCGCAGGATAAGCAGCGCGCCCAGAACCGGACGCCGCCTCGGCGACTGACGCCGATCTTGTGCGCGGCGCAAAAGGGACAGGGGTTCGCGCCCCTCACGACACGCCCGCCACTTCGACGACGCGGGTGCCCAGAAGGCGTTCGATGCGGATGGTCGGGGCGATCTGGCGGAGGCGGTCGAACAGGTCGGCGGCCGACGCTTGGTCGGGGCAATCCTGTTCGACGGGGCCGGAATGCAGGACGGCGCGGACGCGGTGTTCCATGGCGATGATCCTCAGCGTGTGTGGACGGGATGGCCGTCCTCGGGGGTCTGAATCGTGCGGCCGTCTTCCGGCGTGCGGGGGCGTGGCGGAGCGGTCGGGCTGATGCGCGGCGCGGCAGGCGGCTGGATCGCCTTGTCATCCGTCCCGGCGTCATCCTTGGCCCACCGGCGCCGCAGGCGTTCACCCAGGGCGTTGGTGATCAGACTGTCCAACGCCGTGTCGGCAAGGGCGCGAAGATCGGCGGGCGGCGTGGCGGACAATAGTTCGATGGCGCGGGCGCGATTGGGCAGGCGCCGTATGGCCCCGCGCTCTTCCAGCGCGGTAAGCAGGACGTGGGCCTGGCTCTTTGAGGACAGGTCCATCTCGTCGCAGATGTCCTGAAGCGAGGGTGCGCGACCGTGGGAGGCAATGGTGGCGCGGATGAAGGCCAGGCATTCAGCCTGGCGCGTGGTTAGCGACATGGCCATCACAGGACCTCCTTGGGGTCGATGGCGCAGAAGCGGTTGAGAGCGGCGGCCATCACCAGGGCGCGGGCCTTGGCCACGTCGTCGGTCAGCTGGTTGTCGACGTCCGTGACCAGGGTGGTGGCGCCGTCGCCGTCCAGGACCACGCCAGGGTCGCCGTCCGAGGCCATGAACGGGCCGCACAGGCCCGCGCGCGCCAGGATGTTGCGCACCGAGGTCGAGCCGGGGTCGTCGAGATCGACCAGGGCGCGCGCGTCGTTCAGCAGCTGGGCGGCGACGGCGTCTTCGACGTCCACTTGGGGCGCATCATCCGTTGCGGCGGCCGGGGTCGGCTGTGCGGCCGGTTCCGGCTGGGCGGGCGGGTTCAGCCAGGCCGTGGTGTAGCCCTGAACGAAGGCGGCATCGCCGAAGGCCGCATTCGCCTGGGCAAGAGCCTTGATAAGCGAGCGTCGGGCCGTGTCAGCATCGGCGCTGTGGATGTCGGGGCCATAGGCGTCTTGCAGCCAGCGATGGCCCGCAGGGGTTGCCCGGACATAGGGACGGCCATGGTGCTTGAAATCGATCAGCCGAAGCGTCTGGAGCGTCGAGGCGACCAGATCGAGCCAGTACTTGCCGGTTGGGGCATAGGCGACGCCCTCGCCTTCGTCGCCGACCACCAGACGGTCCGGGGCATGCCGCGCCGCATGCAGGATCTCCAGCAGCGTCAGGCGCTGAACGGCGTTCAGTTCGATGGTGGGTTCATGCGCGGGCGCGTGGCCGGCGACCTGGTCATCGGGCGTGCGATTGTCGTCCTGTCGCAGTTCACCGGCCGAAGGCGGAAAGACGTCCTCGGCTTGCGGACCGGGCCGCGCTGGGGTCGGCAGGCCGCCGTTGCGCATGGCGCTGCGCAGCTGCTCCCAGGTGATGGCCCCGGCTTCATGCGCCTCGACCAGTTCGGCTGGCGCGGTTTTCACAACCTTGATCTTTTCCTGGACGTCGCGGACGCCCTCTTCGTCGCCTTGATCCAGCTTGGGCGCGCGTCCGGTGCGGCGGGCCAGTTCGCGGCCCGACCATCCAGTCTCGGCCGCCAAGGCGGCCAAGGCCTGAGCGTCTTCCCACGGGGGAAGGTTCTCGCGCGCACCATTTTCGACCACGGCGATAAACAGGCTTTCGGCCGGGGTGGCGTCGCGTTCGACGCAGGGCACGCCATTGACCAGGCCGGGCGGCAGAGCCTCGCCGCGCGCGGCGAACCGCGCCTCGACGATCAGGGCGGCGCGCTTGCGCCTGTGCCCGGCCCAGACGACCCGCCGACCGTTTGCACGGACCGGCGAGACCGACAGGGGTTCGATGATCTGGCCGTCCGCTTCGACCGTGTCGGCCAACGTCCCCAGCGAGTTTGGGTCATAGGTCTTGCGCGGGTTCAGCGGATTGTCGTCCAGCAGGCTGGGCGACCAGAAGATCAGCCCGCCGCCGTCCGAAACGCCGGCGGCGCGGTCCAGCGCCGACAGGGCGTCCCAACCGGCATCCGTCAGGGCGGCGGCCGACCATTCGCCATAGTCCGGGCCGGGCGCCTGGATCAGTTTCGCCGCCTCCAGCTGCGACAGGTCGCGGCCGATGTTCTTGGGCGCCCTGTCCGTCGCCTTGGCGATCTCGGTCTGGCTGGCGAAAGGCGAGCCCATCGGGCGGGCCGCCAGGGCGCGCAGCAGGTCCTCGCCATTCAGTGCGGCGTTGCTGAGGCCATGCGCGAGGGTCAGGGGGGCGCTCATGCGGCGGTCCTTTGAAAGCCGCCTGCATCCAGGCTGGCGAGGGCGAGGTTGACGGCGGCGGCGTCGAGGCCGGCGAAGCGCGCGAGGCGGCGGCCATTGGGGGCCAGGGCGATCCAGCAGCGGCGAGCGTCCGGCTCTTCCAGGGCGGTCAGAAGGCCCGGCTTGATCGCCAGGGTCTCGACCATGACGGCGACGGCCTGTGTCTCGGTGTAACCGGCCATGGTCTGACGCAGCGGGAAGTCCGCCGGGACGGGCGTCAGCTGACGGTAGGCGATCTCGAACAGGGTGTCCGGCAGGCTTTTTGGTGCGCTATCGCGGACGACGCGGTCGCCCGCTGCTTGAGCGGTGACCGGAATCGGACGAGCGGCGCTCGCATGGGCGGTCGAGCCCGTCATCCGCGGCCGCTCCGCAGATAGGCGCGACTGGCGGCATAGGCCGCGTCACGAAGGCGCTGGGCGATGTCAGCGAAGCCCAGGACCGAAGGATCGCACATCAGGCAGTCGGCCGCGAGGCAAGCCTCGGACGGGGTTAGCCGATGCGCCTGGGCCGCGACAGAGACACCCACATAATGGGCGCCGTCCAGCCCCTTGGCCGCCACGATGATCGGCGCGGCTGGTCCGGCTTCCATCGCCAGGATGACGCTGGCGACAGCGTCGGGACTGGCGGCGGCGTGCTTGCCGCGCCGCGCGCCATGGTCTTTGCTGCCAGCAAAGGAGAGAACCATGTCGGAAGCCGAACGGATGCTGGAGCGGATCGAGGCGCTGGAAGCGGCAGTCGAGGGCGCGGGATATGCAATCACGTTGGTCATCGGGCGTCTCTCCGACGATCAGCGGCGCGCGCTGAGCGAAGACCTGACGCCCTTGCAGCGGCGTCTGAGGGCCGAGCGGCCCAGAATCGGAGAGATTTGGTCAGACCCCGAAATGCGCGCCTTAGGCCGGGCTGTGGACCTGGTTCAGGAAGCGCTCGAAGGGACAGGCCTTCCCGAAGCGTAGAGCCGTTCCGCGACCGTCCGGCGTGAAGCACGCCGTGGTCCGTCAGCAAGCGCGCGAACAGCCGGAGGGTCGTGGCGTTGCGCACCCGACTGCGGCGAGTCATCCAAGCGCAGTAATCGTCGTAAAGGGCCTGGGTTTCGACGACGGCGTCCGCATCGAAATCGACCCGCTCAACCAACCAGATTTCAAACGGCGACCAGTGTCGGCGACGGCGGAACGGAAGGATAGAGGCCCCCACATAATGGGCGCCGTCCAAGCCCTTGGCCGCCATGATAATCGGCGCGGCCGGGGCGGCCTCCATGGCCAGGATGATGCTTGCAATCGCATCGGCGTCGTCCGTGGGGGCGGGACGACGGAAGGGAAGGATGGAGGCCCCTCTCGCTGAGGGGAGCGAGTCGCGGTAAGTCGATCCAAACGAGTTGTGCATGTCGCGCTCCAACATCGCGTATGCCGCGATATGATCGCGACACTGTCGCGTTCATCGCGACACGTCAAGAGGGTTTAGGTGTGTCACGTCTCGCGCTGGGGGGGGGTGTTGCATGCACGACCGGGTAATATTGGTGGTTGCGCTGGGGCTTGGGATTTCTGCATGCGACAGGATTCCGGGAACCCCGACGAACGCCGCGCGGGACGCGGTCACGGCGTCGCTGTTCGACCCCTACTCGGCAAAGCTTCGGTATCTGGCGACGACGCCAAAGGCGGTGTGTGGCGTGGTGAACGCCAAGAATCGAATGGGCGCGTATGTCGGCGAGACGGCTTTCATCGCGCCTCGGGATGGAGGGCGTGTGGCGCTATTCCATGACGCGCCATCGATCAATGACTACGCGACGTGGAGCCGAAATAGTGAAGGCGAGGCCGGTCGGAGCGCCTACCAAAGACTTGAGGACGGATGCGCCTTCCCGGAGCGCTGGCAGTTTGACTGCCAGATGCATTGGCTAGGACCGGAGGGCGATCATAAAGTCTGTGACGCTTGGCGCCGCAGGGATTACGATGCGCTGATCAATCTCCGAGAAGAAACCTACCGGCGGTAAAGCACCGCATGGATCGCCTTCACCTTGGAGGCGTCGATCCTAACCTCTTTGTCGGGATTATATTGGTGAAGGAAGACAGTGCCGTCGCGCTGTCCTTTGTACTGTTTGACGATCGCTGAGCCGTCGCGAAACTCCACGACGCAGTCGCGGTCCCTCTGGGGCGGCATGTTCAGCCCCACGATCACGGTCTCACCCGAGAATAGCCGGGGCTCCATGCTGTCCCCCACTACCCGGATTCCAATCGCCGACCCTCGCACGAGGCCGGCCGGCACTTCGATTCGGTCGATCACCTGCCCGTCAGCCAGCGACACGAGATCGTCCCCGCCAGCCTGCACATACCCGTAAACATCCAGGGTGTCGTAAGCAGGACCCGCTGGAGCGTCCTCGGCGAAGAACTCCTTGATCCGCTCGACCTCGACCGCCTGCAACCGGCGCTGTCCGGTCATGAGGCGGGACATGGAATCCTTGCTGGCGCCGATATGACGGCCCAGAGCGGCCTGGCTTCGGCCGGTGGCACGCAGACGTGAGCGGATCTCTTCGGGCTTCATGCGCGAAGGTGTCGCGTAAAATGCGACGCTCGGGGATTGTCTTTCTACGCGAATCACTCGCGACATGTATCGCGATAATCGCGACACTGGCAAGAACCTTAGCCATGACCTCTCATAATACCCAAACACCAGCTGCTCGTCTGATCGAGCGCTTCTCGATCCAGACCCTTGCCCGATGGACACGTCGAGATCGGTCGCGGGTTCATGCTTGGACGTGGCCAAAGTCGCGTGGTGGAACTGGTGGAGTGGTGCCGCATCCCGTGCGACCGGCGATCATCCAAGGCGCGAAAGACGACCTGAACGTCGATTTGGCCTATGCGGATTTCGAGCCGATCAATGGCGAAGCGTACCTCGACGCCGCTCCGGCGCGCGAGGATGCGCAATGAGCGCGCCCTTCGCAGCGTCGCGCGAGAGCGCCGACATCGAGACCTTGTACGCCCGCGAAAACGCGGCTTTCACCCTGCGGTTCACGGCCGAGGGACGGACGCTTGACCTGACCTTCGGCCATGCGGTCGTGGGACGATTGTTCCAGCGCTGGATGGGCCACGCACCACGCGAAGGCATTCGCGTCATCCCCTTTATCTCACCGGACGATGGAGCCGGCCTTAAAGCGGCGGACGCGCAGTTCCAGTTCGGTCATTGCGCGCCGGGCTATGTCCACGTCCGCCTCGCCTCGGACGGCGGGGACTTCGAAGCTCGCCTCGAAGGTCTCGTGGGCATGGACGTGGTGTATCCTGACGCGGCGTGTGAACGCGACGCGAACGGGCGGACGACCCTCAGGAAAGACCTCCACCCTGGCTTCGCCGGCCTGCGGGATTCTGAGTGTGAATACGCCGTCTATGTCGCGAGCGGCCATCAAGTTTCTCCTGTGTGCGTGGAACCTGCAGGAGAAGGCGAGTCGGCGGGGCGGGAAACCGCGCCGCCGATGAAGCCCATGCCCCCCGCCTACGGGGGGTTCGACACCCGGTTCGTGACGTGGATGGACGGCCCGCTGGCGGCGCTTGCCGATCCGGCCCTGACCCGCCTTGTGGCGAACTTCGGCAACCTGCGGGCCGTAATCGAGGGAGAGCGCGGATGACCGCCCCCTTCGATGCATCGCGCGGGGCGCGCCTGCTCGACCTTCATTCGCTGGGTTGGGTCAGGTGGGACGGCCGGTCGTGGGTGCGTGGTGGAGCATTCCCTCCGCCAGCTTCGACAACGCCGTCACCTGCTGCCAAGTCAGGTCCAGGGCGATGACCCCGTCTTCCGTCTCGACCGTCAGGACCGGCGGCTGGCCATCGCGATCGGGTTTGTCCGCAAACTGGATTGCTTCGACAGGCCGTCGCAGCGCCGCCCCCTTGGCGATCATGCCGCGCATGGCGACCTGCGCCAGCCCTTCGAGCGCGGTGACGTTCGCATCCCAGGTGAACTTTTCGCCCAGCCGTTCGAAGCCGAAGCGCACGCCCGTGTCCGTCAACTCGGCCGCTACAGCCTTCAATGCCTTCGCCATCTCACCCTCCATTACGGGAGCCTCGTAACATGGCAGACGCAAACAGGGCGACCGCCCCCTTCGCTTCTCCGCGTGGACCGCGTCGTCACCGTGCGCTGACGCCCGACCAGGTCGGGGGCTGGTTGCGTTTCCTGCGTCATGCCGAAAAGGCCGCGCGTGACCCCGAAGGGCATGGCGCGTCATTCGCGCGCGCCGCGCACAAGGCGGGCAAACAGCCCCTGCCCGCCAGCCAGACCGACAACGGCGCGGATCTGATCACCTTGATCCGCCTGGGCAAGGCGTTTGCCGCACAGTCGCCGGATCAGCGGCGCGACGCCGCGCGGGACATCCCGCGTCTGGTCGTGGCCTGTCGTCCCCTGTTCCAGACCATGCCCGTCTCGGACGTGCGATCGGTCGAGCCGCGCAAGGACATCTTCGGATGAGGCCGCGCGACGAACAGATGCGGTCCGCCACAGCCGCCTTCTGCGCACGGCGCATTCCGCGCGGCGTCCCCATCACGCGTCAGGACGCCACCATGGCGCAGGCGCGGGCCGACGCCTTCCGCGCCTTCGCCGATGTGGAGTTCGGTGAGGCCGAAGCCTTGCTGCGCGTGGAGCGCGCGGCGTGATCGGCGTCTTGGTCATCCTTTTTGCGGTCATCCCAGGGGGGGGGGGCATGAGCCGCGTCGAAGTCATCGGCGGGGCGGTCATGCATCTGGGCGATTGCCTGGATGTGCTGCCGACGCTCGCCATGGCCGACGCCGTCGTCACGGACCCGCCCTATGGCATCAAGGCCGATCGAAATCGTAACAGCGAACGCTGGGGCTGGGTCGATTACGGCAACGGCGGTTGGGACAATGAGCGCCCTAGTCCAGAGGTAATGGCGCTGGTCCTGAAGGCTGCTAAGCACGCCGTCGTTTGGGGCGGAAACTACTTCACGGACATGCTGCCCGCGACCCCGCTTTCGAAGTGGCTGGTCTGGGACAAGGGGCAGGAAGGTTTCTCGCTCGCGGATTGCGAGTTCGCCTGGTGCTCGTTCGAAGGGGCGATCCGACGCAAGACCTGTAGCCGGTCGCGCGCCCTGCAGGACGGCAAGGAACATCCGACGCAAAAGGCGTTGGCGGTGATGGAATGGTGCATCGGGCAGCTTCCTAAAGGGTGCGGATCGATCATCGATCCGTTTGCCGGATCTGGAACGACGGGCATCGCCGCCGTTCGGCTCGGCATGAACTTTGTCGGGGTCGAGCGAGATCCCGGATATTTCGACATCGCGTGCCGGCGTCTCGAAGAAGCCTATCGCCAGCCCCGGCTTTTCGCCGAGCCGCCTGCTCGAACGGTTCAACTCTCCATGCTGGGGGACGACAAGTGAGTGCCGAACGGATCTTGCGAGCGGCGCTCGCATCCCAACCGACATCGGGGGGGGGTGCGATGACGCGCGGCAACGCCCCCCACATGCTGCCGTCCAACGCCCGTGCGGTGATGAACACGCGCGAAACCGAAGCGGGCGACGACGTCGATTTCTTCCCGACCCGTCCGTGGGGATCACGCGCGGGCGGCGAAATCATCCGGCAAATCGACCCACGCGCGCGCAGCGCTTGGGAATGCGCGGTCGGCGTCGGCATGATGGCGCACGGCCTGGACGATTATTTCCCCGTCGTCCACGGGTCCGACATCTGCATCTATGACCCGGCGCTGTACGCCGAACGGGGTTGGGTCGCGCACGATTTCACGGCGGGCGATCCCGATCCGTTCGCTTCCGTAGGCGGGGCCGACTGGATCATCACCAACCCGCCGTTCGACGACGTCGAGGTCTTCATCCAGCAGGCCTGGGCGCGGGCGCGTCGGGGCGTGGCCATGCTGCTGCGGCTGGTCTGCCTGTCGGGGCAGGCGCGGCATCGCCTGCTGCACGGCGAAGGTCCCGACGGGATGCAGCTGACGGTGTTCGCGCCGTTCAGCGAACGCCTGCCGATGCACCGGGGCTTCTGGGACCCGACCCGTACGACCGCGACCGACTATGCCTGGTTCATCTGGTGCAAGCCCGGGGTCGGGCCCCGCCTGCCCGTCGTCCTGGGTCGCCGCCGGGCGATCATCTTCGACATTCCGCCGGGCACACAGGCGCGCCTGACCCGGCCCGACGACGCCGCCCGCTTCGGCGCCGCGCTGCGTCTTCCTGCCCCCTCCTCTGACCTGAAAGGAACCCGGCCATGACCGGACGCAACACCGCCGCCGGCAAGGAGCTGATGTCCATCGTCGAACGCGTGGAGTCGGTGATCGCCGCCAAACAGACCATGACCGACGACATCGCCGCGATCCTGGCTGAGGCCAAGCATCGTGGATACGTGCCCAAGGCCATCCGCCACGTCATCAAGGTGCGGGCGATGAAACCGCATGATCGGCAAGAGTCCGAAGCGATCATCGCCACCTATCTGCATGCGCTGGGGGACGAGGCCGAGTCGCCGCTGTTCCGGCACGTCAATCAGATGGCCGTGGACGTCACGTCGCGGGAAGAAGTCGCCGAAGCGCTGAAATCCCTGGTCCCCAGCAACGGGTCGATCATCGTTGAGGCTGGCGGCAAGGGCGTGAAGCTGACGCGTGACAAGGATGGGCACGTCGAGACGCACGATCTTTCGACACCTTGGCCAGCCGCGACGGGCGGACAAGCGCCCGCTCCGGGGCGACCCACGCGGCCGACGGCGAAACCGGCCGAGGCGCCCGATGTCGATGGCGACGGCGCCGAAGCCTTGGGCCGTGAGGCGTTCCGCGCAAACGAGCCCGTCATCCGCAATCCTTTCCCCTTCGGCGACGACCGGCGCCCGCGCTGGGACCTGGGCTGGCGGCTGGAGAGCGGGTCTGACGGCATGGGTCCGGGAACGGGCCAAGGCTGATCATGTCACGTCATTCCAAGAGAGACCTAAGCGAGTTCGGCGATCTGTTCATGCCCGACCAGGCGGATGAGCCGATCCTGCCGCCGCCTGTACGCGCAGCGCTGCTGGAATGGCTGACCGAGATCTGGGCGGACAAGGAACTGCTGGCGGTCGGCATCAAGCCGCGCCGCCGGGCCATGTTCGAAGGGCCGCCAGGAACCGGCAAGACGACGCTGGCGCACCACATGGCCGCGCGGCTGGGCCTGCCCATGCTGGCGGTCCGGCCGGATCGTATGATCGGCAAATACATGGGCGAGACCAGCCAGACGATCGGCGCACTGTTCGAAGCGGCGCGGGCGCAGTTCGATGGTTCGCCCATCGTCCTGTTCATGGACGAGTTCGACACCTTGGCCAGCGACCGCCGCAAGGCAGGCCAGGCGGCCGACAACGACCGCAATGAGTACGTCGGCACCCTGTTGCAGCGTCTGGAGCAGTACGAAGGTTTCCTGATCGCGGCGACCAACCATGCCGACTGGATCGACCAGGCGATCTGGCGTCGGTTCGACATGCACATCACGGTCGATCTGCCGGGGCAGGAAGAGCGCGAGCGCATCTTAGCGCGCTATCTCTCGCCGTTCGGCCTGCCTGCCCTTGCTCTCGCGCGACTGGCTGAGGCCTTCTCTTCCGCCTCGCCCGCTTTGATGAAAACCGTGTGCGAGAACATCAAGCGGCAAATCGTCATCGGTCCCCGCCTCGGGTCGGACATGGGCCGGGAGGCGGTGTTCGCCCGCATCCTGACCAGCGTCCATCCCCACCCGGATCTCGGCACGCCGCGCCTGTGGTCGCTGGGGGCTAAGGACCCCGCGCTGACGGTCATGCCGTGGCCCCTCCCCCTGGCGGCCGATCTGCCGGACGTGGAAGCGGCCGAGGATGATGCGGCCGGGCAGGACGTTGTCGTGCCATTTGGGGGGCGTCGGCCATGATCTGCAGCCCGCCTGATTGCCGATGCAGAGCCTGCCTGCTGGACGAGAATGCAGCGCTGAAGGCTCGACTGAACACGCCAGAAGTCGAGGACTTCGCGCGCGGTGTCGTTGCTGAAGCCCAGCATCAGCGCGCGCGCTTTTCATCAGATCATGACGCCGGAAAGTCGCCTTTGGACTGGTTCTGGCTGATCGGCTATCTCGCGCAGAAAGCGGCGTTTGCCGCTTTGGCCGGTGATCGCGACAAGGCGCTGCATCACACGATCAGCACAGCCGCAGCGCTCGCAAACTGGCATGCAGCACTGAGCGATCAGGACACCGCCATGCGGCCCGGCATTGCGCCGCCAGCAGGTCAGTCATGACCGTTCGCGGCCTGTCGTTGTCCGGTGCCGCCCAGGCCTATGCCAAGGCGAGGATCGCGGTCTTCCCGCTGCGGGCGAAGTCCAAGGCGCCCTATGGCCGCACCGTGGGGCTGCACATGGCGTCGCACGACTCCGTGCTGACCGCCTCGCGCTGGGCCGGGACGGCGCAACTGCCGCTGAAGCCGATCGAGGCGTTGCGAGAGGATGCCCGTAAGGGCGGGCGGACGCCGACGGACGCCGAACTGCTGCGGCCCGTGACGGCCGGGGCGCAGTCGAATGTGGCGATCGCGACTGGAGCCTTGGCGGGTTTTTGGGTGCTGGACCTTGATGGGCCGGAGGCCATGGCTTGGTTGGTGGCAAAAGAGGCCGAACACGGACCATTGCCCGCCACGCCGACGTCGCTGACGGCGCGGGGCGAGCATCGGTGCTTCGCCTGGTGCCCCAAATCGTCGTCGGAACCGATCATCCGCAACCGTTCGCGCCTGGACAAGGCGCCGGTCGATGTGCGCGGGCAGGACGGATACATCCTGGCCCCGCCCAGCATCCATCCCGGCGATGCAGAGAAGGGCGTGGCGCCCGGCTATGTCTATCGCTGGGCCGAGGGACGGTCGCCCGAGGACCTGCCGTTCGCGGTTGCGCCCGACTGGCTGATCCTGCTGGTGAAGCCCGCGCCGCCCGCGCCCGTGAAGCCGATGACGCCCCGTGCGCCGGCGGCTGGTCGTGCGTCGCGGTTCGGGGAGATCATCCTGGACCGTGTCTGCGCCACCATCGCCTCGGCGCGCGTCGGGACACGGGACACGGTGCTGTTCCGCGAGTCGGTCGGGATCGGCGCCCTGGTGGCCGGCGGCGAGATCGAGGACGCCTATGGCCGTGCGGCGCTGGAGAACGCCGGACGGGTACATGTGCCGGACGCCATGACCGAGGCGCAGCTGATCCGCCAGGTGGACCGGGCCATGGCGTGGGGTGCGCAGTACCCCCGCAAGGCGGACCCATCGCGGCGGACAGGCGGGGCGCAAGAGCGCAGGGCGGACATGCCTGTGCGCGGCCACCATGCGGCCCAGCGCGCCCTGGACGCCGCCGCCTATTGGCGCGAGGCGACCTCGGCCGACAACGGCGTGGTGCGGCGGTGGATGCGCGGTCTCGCACTGGACCCCGATGGCGTGCCCGGCGCGCTGGGCCGGTTGCGGTTTCACCCCGAGGCGCCGGACCGCGACGGCGAACTGAAGCCCATGTTGCTGGCCCCGATGACGGTGGACGGCGGCGGACCGATCGAGGTCCTGGCGCTGTTCGACCTGACGCAGAGCGAGACGCGCGTCAGCGGCTTCATGGGTCAGGCGCTGCACGGCCGCGCCCTGGCGCTGACCGCCCTGGACGGGTCGGGACCGATCGTCGTGGGTCTGGATTTCGCCGATGCGTGGGTGGTGGCCAGCAGCATGGCCCGCAGCGGCCCGGTGCGCGCCGTCGCTTGCCTGAACCTGACCGCATTCAGCGGCGGGGTGATGATGGACCGGTTCGGACGGGTCGATCCCGTGTCGCCTCGTGCCGACCCGGAGCGCGTGCCGTGGCGCATTCCGCTCGCCTTTCTCGATCAGGGCGTGACCGAGGTCGGGTTCGCCATCCGGCGCGACCTGATCACCGCTCCGCTGAAGTTCCGAGGCGTTGTCGGCGGCACGGCCGAGACGCGTCTCAGGGGTGACGAAGCCGCCGCCTATTTCACCAGCCTGACCGTCCAGGCCTGGGAGCGGCTGGCGCTGCCCGAGGGCGTGTCGCTGCGGCTTAGGCCGCTGACGGCGACCATGGGCGTCAGCTTCCACGATCAACAGCAGAGGGCTGCAGCGGGCGCGGCCGACAATGGAGTGCGTCAGTGAGTGGTTTCGACGACGTCGGGGGACGTCCAGCGCCGGCGGCCCCTTCGACCGATGAAATGTCGCGGTTCGACCTGAACGACGACGGCAACGCGTTGCGGTTCATCCGCATGGCCGGAGGGATCATCCAGCCCGACGGCGAGATCGACCTGAGCGAGGCGACGGTGCTGTACCTGCGCAAGCGCGGCTGGATCGTCTTCAACGGCACGTTCTGGGATCTGGAGACCGGCGAGGCCCGCGCCAAGCGGCACGCCATCAAGGTTGCGCGGTCGATGCATGCCCAGATGGAAATCCGGGCCGCCGAAATGGAGGCCAAGAACTACGCCTCCAAGTCGATCCAGGCGGTGCGCGACTTCGGCGTGTCGGCCGGGAACGCCAGCCGGATCGGCAATATGCTGAACCTGGCAGCCTCGTACATGGACGTCGACATGGACGCCTTCGATCCCGACCCGCTGGCGCTGAACGTCCAGAACGGGGTGATCCGCTTCCGCAACGGTCCGCATCGCAACGCCAAGGGTGATGATGTGGTCGGGCCTCATGTGGTCTGGACCGAGGGGCACCGCGCCGCCGATCGGATGACGCGGCTGTGCGAGGCGGCCTATCGCCCCGAAGCCACGCGACCATTGTTCGACGGGGTGCTGAAGTACGCGATCCCGAAGGCCGAGAACCGCCGCTGGATACAGAAGGCGCACGGCTACATGGCCACGGGCGAGACCGGCGAGCAGGTCTTCATCGTGTACCAGGGCAAGGGCGGCGACGGGAAATCGACCGTGGTGAACGCCACGGCCCATGCGCTTGGCACCTACGCCACGACCGTCGGGGTGGAGACCTTCCTGGACACGGGCGTCAAGCGCGGGTCCGAGGCCTCGCCCGATATCGCCGCTCTGGCCGGGGATAGCCGCATGCTGTGCGCCGGAGAGCCGCCCAGCGGGTCCAAGCTGGCCACCGGCGAGATCAAGCGGTTCACTGGCGGCGGGAAGATCAAGGCGCGGGAACTGCGCGAGGCGCTGTTCGAGTTCGAACCCGTCGGCAAGGTGGTGATCGAGTGCAACCGCAAGCCGACGATCAACGACACGGACAACGGCATCTGGCGGCGCCTGAAGATCATGCGCTGGCTGAAGGTCGTGCCCGAAGACCAGATCGACCATGACCTGCCCAAGAAGCTGAAGCGGGAAGCGGACGGCATCCTGAACTGGCTGATCGAGGGGGTGCTGGCCTGGATGGACGAAGGTCTGAAGGATGTGCCGGACCTGAAAGAGGCGCTGGAAGACTATCGCAAGGGGGCCAATCCCTTCGTCCAGTGGTTCGAGGATCGGGTGATCCGGGAGGACGGCGCGCGCATCGGGGCGACCGTGCTGTTCAAGGATTACCAGGCGTGGATGACCGAGAACGGTCACGACAAGGCCATGAGCCAGAAGGCGTTCGGGGGCACGCTGAGCGACCTTCAGATCGGGCTGGGGTCCAAGGATACCGACGGCAAGATCACCCGCATGGGTGCCCGTCTGCGCACGCCGCAGGACGCCCCGGCAGGCGGCCCGACCCAGTCCGGTTCCGAGGCCTCGCCCGCGCGCGCGGCCGATACCGGGTCTGGCCCCGGCGGGTACGAATCTGGCGGCGTCTCCAGCGAGCCGGACGACGGCGCGTTCCTGCCTCCCGACACGGATTGGGAGGGCGACGATGACGGACGATGACGGACGAACGGACGATCAAGGTCTGGGTCTGGTCACCGCGAGCGACCTCGCCGGACCTTCGAACCTCTGTCCGTCCGTCCATCCTCCGGCCCGCAAAGCCAGTCGTGGCGGGGAGAACGGACGATGACGGACGATACGGACGATGCGGCGGGGTTGGCTTCCATAAGCCGGGTGTGCGGGCGGAGCGGCGTGAACGGGTGAGCGATCGTCCGTCTGCTGTGAGCGGGATTTGCGGGGTCGGTGTGCTGATCCCTTTGGGTTTGGATTTGGTGAAATGAGAAACAATCCAGAAAACTTCATCGAAAGAGAACAGGGCGAACCACTCGCCCTGCACCTCTATCGGAACGCCGACGTGATCGGCTGCGACGTCAGCCAACGTCGTCGCCTGCGCCATGCCGCCGCCCTCTGCGTTCGCGGTCACCAGGCGCCGCACAGCGCCACGGTCGAGGGCCGCCAGGATCGTATCGATGCAGGCCGCATCGCTGACGCCGTGAACCGCGAACTGCGGGCCGGGATGGATGAGATCGTCGATCAAGCCCATGCCGTCGGCGAGGACGTGGCCACCTACAACGATGCCGGCGCACTGCGGCTTGGATCGCGTGACGGCTTGTGGTCCGCTCAGCAGGCGGAGGACATCAACGACGATCAGGCCGCCACGGGTTTGGCCTATCGCGTGCTGTTCGAAATCGTCGGCGCGTCGCAGCTGGGATCGCAGCTGGGACGGGTGAATGAGGCCTCGATCAAGGCGTCGTCATCGGACGGGGCTGCCGCCCGGGGTCTGTTCCGCGCCTATGCCGGGGTGCGATTGACCACGGCCGAGGCCCTGGTGTTGAGGGCCGACCCGACCCAGCGGGCGCTGCGGGTGCTGCGGGCTGTCGCTGGCGAGGGTCGGACGCTGCGTTCCCTCGGGGCGGGGAGCAACCCCCGCAAGGCCAACGCGGCCGCCCTTGTGGTCGCGCTGGATGCGGCCCGGCCGGTGCTTATCGTCGAACGCAAGCCCCGACCCACTTGCGAATCGGGCACGGATTGAGGCACTAAAGGGATGCGCTCAATGTTGCGCCTTTGACCCGCCAGCCCTTCCGGTTCGGCGGGTTTTTCGTGCCCGATCAATGACTTAGGGTCGGGGTCGCGGGTCCTCCCCGGGGCCACCCCTATGCGGTGAGGCTGAGCGCAATCATTCAGCAGCCTGGGCCACTTTCGAAAGCCTAAAACTCAAGCCCACCCTAAAGGACGGAGGTTTAGCTTTGACCGACGCTCAAGGGGCGGCCACCGAAACCGTCTCTAAGGGCGAGTTCGCAGCGCTTTGCGGAGTTTCGCCGGGGCGGGTGTCCCAGTGGATCTCGGAAGGCAAGATGACCGAGGAGGCGCTGGACGGCGTCGGGCCGCGCGCCAGGGTTCGAGTGGACATCGCCCAAGCCCAGCTGCGATCCCGGATCGATGTCGGGCAGCGGTTCGGCAACGGACTGAAGACCCGGCTGCGAGCGCCGCTCGCGCGGCACGCTAACGAACCCGCCGGGGCAACGCAGGCTCCGATGGCGCCGGTGGTCGATACGGTCGAGGAGCAGATCAAGCGCGAAAAGCTGCGCGAGATAGAGTTCAAGAACCGAGAGGCCCTGAAAAAGGAACTCGCCAGCCGGGGCGAGTATTGCCGCACGATCGACGTCCGCGTCGGGTACGACCAAGTCGCCTTGGGCATGGTCAACGTGTTCGAGGGCGCGCTAACCGATTTCGCCCAAGCCATTGCCGCCCGGTTCGAGGTCCCGCAGCGCGACGTGCTGCATCTGTTGCGCGGCGAGTTTCGTAAGGTGCGCGCCAGTGCGGCGCAGGCCGCACGGCGGGCCGGTTCGGAGTTGCCGGCGGCGATCGAGGACGACGCCAACGCCTCGACCGAGGCGGCGTGATGAACATCCATGTCGCCAACACGGCCGCGCTGGCCTGGACGGCGATAGGCGACGCCTTGGAGCCGCCGCCGGTCATCGACTATTTGGCGTTCGCGGAAGAGAACATCGTGTTCTCCAAGCGGGAGAGCCCCCTTCCCGGCCCCTACAGCCGGGCGCAGTTCCCTTTGTTCGACGCCATCCTGGGGGCGTTTGGCCCTGACGATCCTTGCCGGATCGTCAGTCTATCCAAGTCGGCGCAGGTCGGCGGCACGGTTCTGGCGAATATCTTCACGCTGGGGTCGATGATCCTGGACACGGGTGACTTCCTCTACATCCACCCGACCGAAGAGAACGGGTCACGCTGGTCGAAGATGAAGCTGTCTCCGATGATCCGGGGGCTAGCGGCGGCGCGGAAGTTGTTCCCGGAGAAGTCGCGCGACGGCGCAAACTCGGTCCTGTTCAAGGAACGGATCGACCGTAAGGGCGCCATCCAGATCGCTGGGGCCAACTCCCCGGCCGGGCTGTCGCAGGTGTCCATGCCCCGCCAGGTGCAGGACGACTTGGCCAAGTGGGAGATGAACTCGGCTGGTGATCCCGAGACGCAGGGCGACACCCGGTCCTGGGGCTTCGAGTTCGCCAAGATCTTCAAGGTCTCGACGCCTCTGGTGATGCCGGGATGCCGGATCACGAAGAATCTGGAGGCGGGGAGCCAGGAATACCCGGAGGTGCCCTGCCCCCATTGTGACGCCTACCAGGTGCTGGAATGGGCCAATATGCTGGCCCAGCTGGACGAGGCCGCGCCAGAGAAGGCGCACTTCACCTGCATCGAATGCGGGTGCGAGATTCACGAGCATCACCGCGCCGCCATGGTCGCGCGGGTTCGCTGGGTTGCGCGGCGTCCGCACATGATGCGCCAGCACCGGTCGTTCTGGCTGTGGTGCGCCTACTTCCCGCTCCAGAGTTGGGAAGGCATCGCGCGCCGCTGGTTCGCCGCCAAGGGCGACGCCGCTGGCGAGCAGGTGTTCATGAACGATGTCGCCGGCCTGCCGTATCGGTCGGCCGACGAAGCCGTGGATTGGGAGGTCCTGCGGGATCGGGCATCCGAGAGCGACTACGTACGCGGTCGCATTCCAGCCGGCGGCCTGCTGATCACCATCGGGGTCGACTGTCAGGGCGACCGGGTCGAGTGGCAGGTGGTGGCGTTCGGACGGGACTTCCGCCGTTGGATCGTGGATGTCGGCGTGTTCCCCGGACACATCAGCGACGCCAAATGCCAGAAGTTGCTGGACGGCCTGCTGGATCAGACCTGGTTGAACGCTCACGGGCGGCGTCTGGGCGTCGATCTGCTGGCCATCGACGGCAACGCTTGGACCGAGGATGTCTGGGGCTTCGCGAAACGCCATCCGGCGGGCCGCGTCATCATGGTGCGGGGCGCCAACTCAGAGAATGCGCCGCTGCTGGAACGGGTCCGCAAGGAACGGAACCGGGCGGGCAAGCTGCTGAAGTATAGCCGCCGGTTCTACAACTTCGGCACGTCCACGCTGAAGATGGCGCTGTATCGCAACCTGGGCCGCCTGGACCCGCAAGGGCGTGGGTTCATCGGCCTGCCGAAAGGGTTGGATGACGAGTTCTTCCGTCAACTGACGGCCGAGCGGCGCAAGCCGATCAAGCGCCGCGACGGCTTCACCGTGTACCAATGGGTCAAGGACCCCTCGCAGGCGAACGAAGGCCTGGACACCCACCTTCAAGCCGAGGCCGCTGCAATCCGCTTAGGGGTCCGCAGCCTGCCGGATCGGACTTGGGATCAGCTGGAGGCCGAGCGGGATTGTCCGCCCGAGACCGGTCAGTTGGACCTGGAAGACTTGATGATGGCGACGGCTTCCGCCGACGCGAGCGCCGCTCGCACGGCCGAGGAAACACCGGCCAATCCGCCTGCTCAGTCCAGCACCGAGGCTGGGACCAGCGGCGGTGACGACAACGACTGGATCGGCGTAGGCGCCGGAGAGGACTGGATCGCATGACCGACTATTCGGCCGAGATCGCGGCCCTCTACGCCGCCCTAGCCAACGACACGCTGCGTGTGAAGGTCGGCGACAAGGATACGACCTTCCACACGGCGGAAGAGATCGAGAAGCGTATCGCGATCCTGACACGGGCGCAGGCGGCGTCGGGCGTCACCGGCCTGCGTCGATATGGCGCCACGGTCGCCACCTTCGGAGACGACTGATGTTTGATCGTCTGATCTCCGCCGTCTCGCCGCGCCTTGGCTACCAGCGGGAAGCCTATCGGGTCGGGCTGGATGATCTGCGTCGTCAGAGGTCCTATGCCGCAGGCGACCGAGGCCGGTTGAACCGCGATTGGCGCGGAGACGCCCGGTCGCCGGACGCCGCCATTTCGGGCGATCTGGGTCTGATGCGCGGGCGGCAACGCCGCATGGTCCGCAGCAATCCGCTGCTGGCGGCGCTAAAGCGGAACCTGATCGTCGGCCTGATCGGCGACGGGATCACGGTTCGGGTGCTGCACGACGATCCGGCCGTTCGGGAGCGGGCTCAACGTCGTTGGGATGAGTTTTGCGCCCGACCGCTGGATGGTCGAGACGATTTCTACGGGATCCAGCGTCAGGCCGCGTCGGGTCTGATCGACGCCGACTGCCTGCTGGTTTGGATGCCGGAGGACGGCAAGCCCGATCAGCGCGTCATGGTCATCTCGGGCGACTATCTAGATCACACCCTGACCCAGACCCTGAACGGCGGGGCCAAGATCGTCATGGGCGTCGAGTTCGACCGCAGCAATCGCGTCGTCGCCTATCACATCTGGGAGGATCATCCCGGCGACCTGATCATGGTCAATGCAGGCAAGCGCCGCCGGGTCGATGCCCGCGATGTGGACCTGGTCTATGAACGGTTGGAGCCGGGCATGACACGCGGCGTGCCTTTGATGCACGCCAGTCTTGAGACCGAACACGAAAGGTCGGAGACGAAGCGCGCCATCCGCGTCAAGAAGCGGATCGAAGCCTGTCTGGCCCTGTTCCGCCGACCCGGCGATGGAGGCGAGGCGTTTGCGTGGGGCGAACAGGAAAAGCGCGCCAGCGGCCAGTATCAGGAGCAACTGCGCCCCGGCATGATCATCTACGGTCAGCCGGGCGAAGAGGCGCCCACGGCCATCGCGCCGTCGTCATCTGGCGATGGTGATGGATTCCTGCGCACGGAGGCCATGCAGGTCTGCGCCGGTATCGGGGTCCCCTACCATCTGGGCACCGGCGACTACAGCCAGTCGAACTTCACCAGCATGCGCAGCGAAAACATCGCTTATCACGCGCGGCTCGACGACTGGACCCAGCACACCTTGGACCCGTCGTTCATCGGGCCGGCGTTCCGGCGCGTGATGCGACTGGGCGTGCTGGAGGGCGACGCCGAACTCGCCAAGGTTCGATACGAAGTCCTGGCGCCGCCGCGCGCCCTGACCGATCCGCTTAAAGAGATCATGGCCAAGGTGATCGAGGCCCGCGCCATCCCTGGCGCCATGGCCCGCCTCTTGTCGGCCTACGGTCTGGACATGGAGGGGGCCATGAAGGCTCAGGCTGAGATCAACGCCCTGATCGACAAGTATGGCATCGCCATCGACACCGATCCCAGACGTGTGAACGGCAGCGGATCGCTGCAACCGGCGGCCGGATATCTGAGACCCAAGGGCGACGGCGACCAAGCCCTTCGATCCCTGTTGAGCCAAGCCCTCGGCCTGATCGAGGACTGAGAGGAACCCGACATGCACAATGTTTTGGCATCCCGCGTCGGCGGGCCGCGCACCCTTTTCCGCGACCAGCCCGCGCCGGTCCAGGAACGTCGCGGTGGCGCGCCGGCCGCCCAGCAAAGCCGCTACGTCGCCTTCACGGGCGGCAGCTACAACGCCGAAACCCGCACGGTCGAGGCCGTCCTGGCGACCGGCGCGCGGGTTCAGCGGTTGTGGTGGTCCGAGGAACTGGACATGGGCGCCGGGGCGATCGACCTCGCCCGCGTCAACCAGAACCAGGTGCGGTTCCTGTTCAATCATAACTCGAACGATGTCATCGGCGTCGTCGAACGAATCTGGATGGAAGGCGCCGCCTTGTGCGCCGTCATCCGGTTCGCCGATACGTCACGCGGCCGAGAGTTCGCGGGCATGGTCCAGCGCAGCGAACTGACCGGGATCTCCATCGGCTACCAGGTGCGAAACTGGAAGCTGGTCGAGGTCCTTGAGAACGACCACGAAATCTGGCGGGCCACGGAATGGGAGCTTCTGGAAGCCTCCCTCGTCTCGGTGCCTGCCGATCCGAACGCCGGGGTTCGGTCCCTAAACCCCGGCAATCCCAGCGGTTCCGCCGCTCCCCAACCCTCCGAGGATGACATGAGACGATCCCTTCTGGCGGGCGGCGTGCTGGCCGCCTTCGGCGCAGCGCGCGCTTTGTTCCAACCCAATACCGATCAAGGGGGCGGTGCGCCTGCCGCGCCTGCCGCGCCCACGCCCCCGGCGACGCCGGAAGCCCGTGCGGCTCCGACTCCCCCGGCGCCCGCAGCACCGGCCGCTCCCGCCGCGCCGGCCGTTCCCGAGGCCGCCCGCAGCCTGTCGCCTGCCGAAATGCTACAGCTTCAGGACCAGGCCCGCAGCCTGGGCGTCGAGAGCAATGTTCGCGCCGCCTTCGAAGCGACGGGCGCGGACTATGGATCGGTCTCGCGCGCCATCCTTGAGGCCGCTGCCGCGCGTCAGGCTGCCAACACCCAGAACCTGCCGACCGGCGGATCGCGCGCCTCGATCGTAACCGACGAAGTCGATACGCAGCGCAGCGGCATCCGCGCCGCCATCCTGCACGGTCTGCGCACCGGCAACGGCGGTCAGGCCGAAATGCCGGCCGAGGCGCAACCCTATGCGCGGCATAATCTGTCGGACCTTGCCATGGTCTGCCTGGGCGAGCGCACCGCGCCCCGTTCGACGGCCGAGCGTATTGAACTGTATGAGCGGGCGTTCCACACCACGTCGGACTTCCCGTTGCTGCTCTCCGGCGCCCTCAATCAGCGCCTGGCGGAACAGTACCGGGTCGCCCAGCCGATCTATCGCAGCATCGCCCAGCAGATGACCTTCGTGGACTTCCGTCCGCACGAAGTGCTGCGGCCGGGCGATTTCCCGACCCTGAAGCCTGTCACCGAAGCCGGCGAGATCAAGTTCGGCACCTTTGGCGAGGGGCATGAGCGCGTCGCGGTCGGCGCCTATGGCATCCAGTTCGGTCTGTCGCGTCAGCTGATGATCAACGACCACATCGGCGCCATTGATCGGGTCCTGGCCAGCCAGGGCAATATGATCGCTCTGTTCGAGGAACTGACGTTCTTCGCCATGAAGGCCGTCAACTCTGGCGACGGTCCGAAGTTGCTGGAGGACAACAAGACCGTCTTCCATGCCGATCACGGCAACAAGGCCGGCACGGGCACGGCGATCACCGAAGCGGCACTGTCAGCCGGTCGCGCGGGGATACGCAAGCAGAAGACCCCGGCGGGCGCGGTCATGGGCACGCCGCCCTCGATCCTGCTGGTGTCGCCTGACAAGGAAACAGAGGCGGACAAGGCGGTCGCCGCCCGTCCGAACGGTGAATACAACCCGTTTGAAGGCAAACTGCGGACCGTCGTGGCGGGCCAGCTGACCGGCAACAGCTGGGAACTGTACGCCGACCAGGCGTTCGGGGCGAACTGGACCTGGGGCCTGCTGGATGGCTTCACCGCTCCGCGCCTGCGCGTCGAGAACGTGTTCGGTCAGCAGGGCGTCAAGATCTCGCTGGAGCATGACTTCGGCTGTGGCGCCCAGGACTTCCGCTTCGGTTACCGCAACGCGGGCGACTGATCCCCCTCTCCCGGCCTGACGGGGCCGCGTCCACTGATGCGGCCCCGTCTCTTTTCGTCGCCCGGCCAGCGGCGTTCTGAAGGATCATCATCATGTCCAAGAACTACGAACAGCACGGCGACACCCTGGACTGCATCGCCCCGGCGGGCGGCGTCGTCTCGGGCAAGCCGGTCAAGATCGGCACCCAGGTCGTGGTGCCGCAGGTATCGGCCGCCGAAGGCGCGGTTTTCTCGGCCAAGACCACTGGCGTGTGGAATGTCGCCGCCGCCACCGGTCAGGCCTGGGGTCCCCTGGTCACCGTCTATTGGGACGACACCGCCAAGGTGTTCACCACCACGGCGACCAGCAACACGAAGTGCGGTCACAGCGGACCGCTGGGCAAGGCCTCGGGGGACGCCGTGTCCCTGGTCAAGCTGATCCCGACCGTCCAATGACGATGGCGGACCGCGAGGCGCGGATGCTGGACGCCATCTACCGGGTCTATGGGCTGCAAGCCCTCTGGACGCCGGCAGCTGCGGGTCCGGTCACCACGCCCGTGGTCCGTTATCAGACCCAGGATGACGTCGCCGGCCTTGGCCAGAGCGAAATCCTGATGCGATCTGAGGTGCTGTTCTGGCGCGCGTCGGATGAGCAGAGACCTACCGACCCCGGACAAGGTGATCTGGTCGAGGTGACACGCCCGAGCGGAGCGTTGTCTTCCTACCGCGTCCTGTCCGATCCGAGGCTGGAGCCCGAAGGCTTGGAGTGGCGCTGCGTCGTGCAGCTGCTGACGGTCTGATGCGGCATTCCGTCGGCGGTCGAGACAGTCTGGATGGGCTGGAGCGCGGCCTGGAAGACGAGATCGCCGGTTTCATGACCGCCGCCATCAAGGACGGTGCGGACGAACTGAAGGAAGATTGGCGCGACGCCATCCTGGATGCGGGTCTGGGCCAGAAGTTGGCCCTGACCATCCGAAACGAGGTCTATCCCCGCGCCCAGGCCAGTCTGGACGCGGCGGCGCTGATCTGGACCAAGGCGCCGGGCATCATCGAGAGCTACGGGCTGGGAGCCACAATCCGTCCGGCGAATGGCGGGCGTTATCTCTGGATACCGACCGACGAGGTGCTGAAGAAGCGGAACGGGCGCGCCCTGGATCCCCAAGAGGTCGAGGCCCGGTTCGGTCGCAAGATGGTGGTGATCAATCCCGGACACTGGCGCACGAAAACCACGACGACGGCGATGAAGCGCGGCGTCGCCTATGCGGGCTTCGACGGCCTGGTGATCCGCAAGTCCAGTGGTCGGTGGCGCAATGCCACGCCGAACCAGCTGAACAAGGGCCATCGGTCCTATCGCGAGACCACGCGCCAGTTCGTCATCATGTTCACCCTCGTGCCGATGGTGAAGAAGAAGAAGCTGCTGGATCTCGACGCGATCCGCGCGGCGTCAGAGGCGCGCTTCCCCAATCTGCTGAACAAGCACTGGAGGTAGGATGGCCCGTCACGGCGAAATGGTGGTGCAGGCCGTGGTCGCCATGGCGGTAGCGGCCCTGCCGGCCTCCAAGCCTGAGCGCGGCGCGCCATGGCCGGAGCGCGTCGGCAGCGGCGGAAAGGTCATCGTTCAGGACGGCGATCCGGGTGAGCCGGAGGAGTGTTTCTCGCCGCACGCCTTCACCTATCGGCATACCATCCCGATCGAGGTGTTCGCGCCGGAGGGCGCCGCGGATCGTTTTGCGGCGCTGGACGCCATGCTTACTGCGCTCGCCGACAGGCACGCCTCGGACATCAGCCTGAACGGGCTGTGCAACTGGTCGGAGATAGACGCCCCTTCTCCCGACGACGTCGCCTCAGCGGCGGCGGGGCCGGTTCGTGCGGCCATCCTGACGTTGACGGCCGAATACACCACAACGCGTCGCTTGGGCTGATCCTAGCGACCTCATTCATGGAGAACGGATATGGCTGGTGGTCGCGCACGCGGCGCCAATGCGCGCCTTTTGCTGGGCATGGAGGCTTCCTACGGGGCCATGACCTCCGTACTGGCTTATTTTATGACGCCCTTTGTCAGCGCCAATATTGGTGACGAACAGGGCTTGATCGAAAGCGACGTTTTGGGTTTCGGCCGGATGCCGCAAGAGCCGGGTCGTGACGCAGTCAACAATGCGGGCGATATCGTCGCGCCGCTATGCGCGCGCAATATCGGTCTCTGGTACACGCTGCTGTTCGGTTCGCCCACGACCGCGACCGGCGTGGCGGCGACGGGAGCCCTGACCTTCAACTCGCAGCCCGCGAACAATGCGACGATCACTGTCGGCGGTCAGGCTTTCACTTTCACGACCGGCACAGCCGGGACCAATCAGATCAAGATCGGGCCGAACCTGAAGCAAACCCTTGCGAACGCCGTGCGCATCCTGAACGCCAGCGCCATCGTCGGTGTGGCCGCTGCGACCTATTGGGGCGATCCAGACGCCAGCAAGATCTATGTGTTGCACGATGCTGTCGGCGTCGCAGGCAACAGCTTCACTTTGGCGGCGAGTTCGGCAGCGGTGACCGTTTCGGGCGCGACGCTGTCGGGCGGCGCTGCGACGGGCGGGTATCGCCATGTGTGGAAGGTTGATGTCACGTCCCTGACAACGCCATCCGCTTCGGTCGAGGTCGGCATGCCCGAAGTGCCCGCCTACAGCGTCAACTATGGGCTGAAGGCCAACACCTACGGGGTGCCGCTGCAGCGCAGCGGCAATCTGAACGCGACGATCGGCACGATTGCACAGGGAGAGACGCCGATCGCGGCTGTCTCGGTCCAGGGTGCTCCGACGACGCTGGCGATGCGCAAGTTCTCCGCCTTTTCCGGCACGGCGCGCCGCAACGGCCTGCCGTTCGGTCCTTCTCTGGTCAGCGGCCAGTTCAACTATACGAACGGCGCTGATCCGGTTCCGACGGTCGGGCGCGGCGACGGTCGAATCGGCGGCGTGGACGACGGCATGGCGGGGGTCAGCGGCGCCGTCGGCATCCGATACGATTCCACAGAAATGCAGGCGCAAGCGGAAAACGGCGAGGCCTGTGAACTGGCTTTCAGCTGGGCCATCCCCGGTTCGACCTTCGCCCTGCGCCACATCGCCCACGCCGTCTATCTGCCGAAGGCGAAACGGCCGATCACAGGGCCTGGCGCTATCCAGGCGGACTATAACTGGCAGGGGGCGCAGGACCCGGTCACAGGCCGCCTGGTCACGTTCATTCTGGACAACGACGTCGAAGAATACGTCGTGCCGGCGGCCGCTTGATGTTCCAGATTGCAGCGACGATCCCGCCGAAGTGGATCGATCTGGCTCCCGGCATCAGGGGGCTGTTCCGCTATGGCCCATCGGAGGCCATCGTATCAGCCCGGCGCCATGCGCGGATGGTGATGGAGGGCGACGATCGTAGCGATCCCGAGTTCGCCTTCATCACCGGCTGCGCCATCTGGGGTCTGGTCGAATGGGAGGGCGTTGGTCATCCCGCTCCTGTTCCGTCGGCCGACGTTGCGCATGGATCGCCTGAGGCCCTTGCAGCCTGGATTGAAGCCAATCCGCCAGCAGAAGGCGTCGCTGATCTGACGGCGGATAATATCGTCGCTTTGTTGAAGCAGCGCCCAGACATCTACGACAAGCTGGACCGGACCTATGTCCAGTCGATCGTGGACGCCGCCGCCGAAAAAAAAGGATCGGGGCGCTCGCCGACTGGCACTTCGACGGAGGTCCCGCCTTCTGCGACGCCTGCGGGGACTGCGCCGAGTGCCCCTATCGCGAAAACGACCCGCGCACCGAAGCGGGGCAAAAGGTCTGGTCAATCGTCGAAAGCTGCGCCGGCCAACTGAGGGTTGGGATGAACGGGGTGATCGGGCTGGATTACCCGGCCTGGATCGCCTTCGCCGGATTGACGCCGATGGATGCGGCGACAGCCGACCTGCTGTCGGCCTGCCTGCCTGACATCGAAGGCGCTGTGCTGAAAGGCCTGCGCAAGGAGTCTGACGAATGACGACGCGCCAAATCGCCTATCGCCTGAAAGCGGAAGGCAAGACAGAACTGCGACGCGACCAGCAGGAGGTGGCGCAGGGTTTCAAGGAAACCTACGCCGCTGCAGAACAGGGGGCGGCCCAGGCGACAGCAGCGGCCGACCGTCTGGAGAAGAAGTATCGCGCCATGGCGCAGGCGGCGCAGGACTCGGCCCAGGCGCAGCGGTCGCAGTTCGCCGTCAACGCCGGTTATGCGCCCGGCCTGAACCGCGACGCGCGAGGATCGGCTGCGGCGTCCGCCAGCGTGTTCATGCAGGACGATACTGATCTGCGGCGGGTTGAGGCGCTTCGTGCGGCGATCGATCCCCTGACGGCGGCGCAGAACAAGCTGAACCACGAGCTGAGGGAGTATGACACTCTGGCGAAGGCCGGAAAGATCACCACAGGCGAACTGGCCCAGCTTCAAGGTCAGGCCCGCGTCCGGTTCGACGAAACAGCGGCAGCGATTGCGCGGAATGAGAAGGGCTTGACCCGTCTCGCCATGGCGTCGCGCCTGAATCTTGCACGTCAGGGCGCGGATGTCTTCACGACGGCCGCCATGGGCATGAACCCCGCGATGATCGCGGTTCAGCAGGGGCCGCAAATCCTGGATGCTCTGGCGACCAGCGGCTACAAGGTCAATGCGGCCATGATCGCCGCAGGCGCCGGTCTGTCGGCGGCGGCGGCGGGCGTCGTCCTGCTGGGCGTTGCCTGGCTGAAGGCTGAACAGGCCGCCGCAGACTATGAGAGCGCCGCGACAGGCATAGGTCGGACCGCAGGGCTGACTGCAGGGCAGTTGAGGGACTTGACCGTCGCCGCAGCTGAAAGTGGGGAGATATCCCGCAAGGCCGCACGTGAGATGGCGACCGAATATCTGGCGACAGGCGTCATCGGCAAAGAGACGCTGAGCGGTCTGATCTCCATCACGCGGGATTATGCGTCTTTTACCGGGCTCGACGCCGAGCAGGCGACCAAATCCCTGGCGAAGGCGATGGAGGACCCAAAGAAGGCCGCGCACGCCATGACGGAGCAGTTCGGCCTGCTTAGCCAGGCGCAGCTTCGGGACATCGACAACATGATCGAGCAAGGCGACCTGCGAGGCGCCCAGATCAAGTTGATGGATGAACTGACCAGCGCTGTTTCAGGGCATGCAGATCGGGCACGTGAGATCACAGAGGTCTGGAATGATATCGGCCGATCCATTTCAGACGCGCTCGATAAGTTGGGCGAGTTTCTGCACACGACGCAGGACGAGCGAATAGATAAGCTTCGGGCGCGCGCATACTGGTCTAACAACCCGGCGGAACGGCAAGGGTTTGAAAGCCAACTGTGGGTCGAGGAACGGCAAAAGGGCATCCGGGAGATGCTGGATGCCGGGGTCAACGAAGCGGCTGCCGCAAAAGCGCAGGCAGAACGCGACCGCGTTGCACGCGAGGCTCGCGAGAAGAAAACCGAACAGGAAGGTCGAAAAGCAAAGGCCGCCGCCGACCGGGCGGCGCGCGAAGCTGAGCGCGAACGCAAGGAGGCGCTTCAGCGCAGCCGACGCGAAGAAGATCGGACCGCAACCATCGACCTGGAGATCGCGCGTGCCAGGCAGGACTATGCCGAGGTGCAGCGACTGGAGGATGCGAACGCCGCTCGCACGCGGGAGCGCCAGTTGATCGACGACGGCACGTCGGCGGAAAAGGCGCGGACAAAAGCGCTGGAAGAACAGCAGCGCCTGATCGAAGCGCGGGCGGTTCAGGACGCCCGCGAAATCCGAGCAATGGGCCAGCAGCGCGACCTGGAGATCATGCGGATGGCCGGCGAGGACCGCTTCGTGCAGTCGCGCGAACGAGCCTTGGATATTGCCGCGCGCATCCTCGACTATGAAAAGAAGGGGCTCGACACAGCGACAGCGCGCAACCTGGTAGAGTCCCAAATCAAGGATTTCGACGAAGCCCGCGCCCAAGCACTGGAACGCAGCGCAGCGGTGCGTGAACGCGAATGGAAGATGGTGCTTGCGCAAGCATCGGGCAACGCCACCGCCCTGCGCGGGCTGAACCGTTCAGACTGGATCGAGAACCGCGCGAGGGAGATCGAGCGCGACCCCAACAAGCCGCTGAACTTCGGCGAGGGCCGCAACCAGGCCGTCGCTGAATATGGCCAGCTGATGCGCGCGGAGACGACAGGGGCCATGCGCGACGGCATCAAGAGCTTCGCTGATGATCTGGACCGCAGCGGCAGGATCGGGGACGCGCTGGCCCGCCAGTTTGACCGGGCATCTGACCGCTTGCGTGACAGGTTGATCGACATGGTGATCGACCTCGACTGGTCCGCCATGATGAAAGGCGGTCCGGGCGGCGTCGGCAGTTGGTTCTCAAAGGGCGTCAACTTCCTGTTTGGCCGCAACGCCGAGGGGACGGACTTCTGGACGGGCGGTCCGACCTGGGTCGGCGAACGCGGCCCGGAACTGTTGGACCTGCCGCGCGGATCGCGCGTCATCGAGAACGCCCGGTCCCTGGACATGGTGCGGAAGGCGGCGGGCGGCGGCGGGCAGGTCGTGACGCAGCATTACTATCTGCAGGGCGCGGTCACGACTGATGAGTTGTGGGGCCGTATCGAGCGCGGCGACGCGGCGGCGGCGCAACGCGGGGCCGTCGGCGGCGCGGACATCGCCGTCGGGGTCGTGCGGTCTTCAGCGGCGGCGGAACAGCGACAGCAACATATGCTCAAAGACTGAACCGGGGGGACATGATGATCGAGACCTTCCCCCCCGAGCGTCCGTTCTTGCCGGCGTCGCTGCGTTGGCGGCTGATGGACGCGGTGGAAGAGGGCGCCGCTCCCTACGGACTGCCGACTATCGACGTTTCAGTCGATGGCGGCGGATGGTGGACCGCTTCACTGCTGAGAATGCAGGGGGGGACCGGCTATCACCATCGTACCTTGCGCGCGATGGCGTTGCGGCTGCGCGGGGGGCGGGCTGTCAATGTGCCTTGGGTCGAGTTGGCGCGTATCGGCACGCCCCCTCCCCCAGTCAGGTTCAGCGATGGTGCGTCGTTCGATGACGGCTCGCGCTTTGTCGGGCAGGCGTGCGTGGCTGAACTGGCTGAGCCCGTCCGGTTTCGTGATGATGAGGCGACCATTCGCATCCTGACGCCGCATCAGCTGATCGGCGGGGATATGTTCTCGATCGACCGAGGCCCTTTGATGGGGGACGAACTGCACGGAACGGACCAGGTCGAGGCCTTGGGTGACGGCCGCTGGCGCGTGCGCATCGGCCCGCAGTTCCGGCGTTCGCATCCAGCGGGAACGCCCGTGAACTTTTCCGATCCCAAGTGCGCCATGAAGTTGCAGGACCCGAACGGCGGTCTTTGGCCCACGTTCGAGCGTAACTGGATCGCGCGGGCCGATGCGCTGTTTGTCGAGAAGATGTATCCCGGCGAGGCGCCCTGATGGCCATGTCCGAAACTGAACTTTGGCTGTTGCGGCAGGACCGGGTCAATCTGGCCTTCTTCCTGCGTGCCGAGATTGGTCCCGACATCATCCGGCTGTATGCGGGCGCGGGCGACTTCCCGATGGCGCCAAACGTGCTGGACCCATCGGGGGCCACCTACAGCTGCGTCGGCCGCTGGGGCGAGGGCATGCCGGACGTCGATCACCTTATCAATGGTGAAGCCCAGGCCCTGTCCCTGACATTGTCCGGCGTGGATCGTGAAACCGCGAAAAACTATCTTCTCGACCGCAGCCTGGTGGTGGGGGCGCCAGCCGCCCTGGGCTGGTGTGTGCTGGATGATCGCTACCGTCCGGCTGGCCCCGTGCGGTGGCCGGTGCGGGGTCATCTGAGCCAACCACAGATCATCCGTCAGCGTAAATCCGCCACCGTCATGCAGCGGTCTGTATCCGTGGTTCTGCTGGCAGGCGCTGCCAGTCGCAGGCGTCCGAAGTTCAGCCTGCTTGTTGGTGCGGATCAACGGCGCCGTTCGCCGACGGATGCGGCCTGCGACGGCGTCGGACAACTGACGCCCGAGAGTACGCGGAAATGGCCGAACTGAAGAGCTTCCTGCGCGCGGAAATCGGCAAGCCTCTGATCTATGGCCGCAGTGATTGCCTTTTGTTCGCGTCGGACTGGTGGCTGCTGATTTCCGGGCGTGATCCCGCTGCCGACTATCGCGGAACCTATCACACGGAAACCGAGGCCGAGGCCATCATCGCCGCCGCCGGCGGCATAGAGCGGCTGACCGAAAAAGCGATGGCGAATGCGGGCGGGGTCGAGGTCGCCGCCCCGATGGCCGGTGATGTCGGTCTGGTTCGCGCGATTGGTGAAGATGGCTGTTCGGTCACGGTTGGCGCGGTCCACACGGGCCGACGGTGGGCGGCGCGTGCACGGCGCGGAGTTGCGCTCGGCCTGCGGGTCGAGGCCGCGCGGATATGGCGATGGAGTGATCAATGGCGATGGTAGCGGCGTGGGCGGCCAAGGCCGTGACGGCAAAAGTCATCGCGGCGGCGGGCATCAAGTCCCTGGTGGCGGCAAAGGCGATCTACGCCGCCGCCTACGCCGCGACCTATGTTGCAACTGCTGTCGCCCTGAATGCCGCATCCCAGGCCCTGATGGGCGGCGCGCCCGACATGGATTCGGGCAAGACCAGCTTGCGGCAGGCGATCCCGCCGCGACGTCGCGGATATGGACGAAGAAGGATCGGCGGCTTCTATCTGCTTTGGACGGCGCGAGCGAACTACGCCTACGATGTGATCGCCTGGCATCACGGCAGGGTTCAGGGGCCTGTTGAGCAGGTCTGGAGCCATGATGACATCCTTGTCGTCCGGCCGGATGGCTGGGTGGAGGGCGGTCATGGCTATGGCGCTGGAAACAACGACCTGATCCATCTCGAAACCCGGCTGGGCCGCGAGACTGAAACGGCCTATCCCGCCTTGGTCGCCGCCCTCGGGGCGTCTGGAGAATGGACCAACGCCCACAGAGGCGATGGTCTGGCGACCCTGGGCGCGGACTATCGTCACGCGAAGAAGGAGAATCTGCTCACCGACTTCCCGAACGGCGATCCCAAATGGTCCGTTGTCGCGCCACTGTCGCCGGTGTGGGACCCGCGAGACCCTGCACAGATCAGAACCAATCCGGTCAATCATCGCGCGGTCGATGCGATGGGTCGAGGCAATCTGGCGCTGATGATCCTGGACTTCCTTTGCCACCAGGAAGGCATGGGCGAGGATTACGAAACAACGGTCGCGCCCGAGATCGCGCATTGGAAGGGCGAGATCGACATCTGCGACGAGGTGGTGCCGTTGCGCTCAGGCGGGACGACGAAACGCTACTGGGGTTCGATCGACTATGGACTGACCGACGATCCGCAGGACACGCTGGACAAGCTGCTCAAGGGTTGCGACGGCCGGTTGAGCAAGACGGAAGCCGGGGTCTGGAAGCTGTGGGTCGGGAAATATCGCCCGCCATCCGTGACGCTGACCCGTGACGACATCCTGGACATGGTTCTGGCGGGCGACGTCGCTTCGCAAGAGGCGGTCACGGAGATTGTTCCGAGCTTTGTCAGCGAGGCCCATAAATGGTCCCTGGTCGCGACCGATCCCTGGACGGACGAAACGGACGCCTCGCTTTATGGCGGCGGCCGCTCACGGCCCGACACCTTTGAGGTGGTGAATATCAACAGTCAGGTGCGGCGCCTGGTCAAACGGGACATGAGCCGGGAGCGGGCATCTCTGCGCGGCCGACTGGACGGCCGACTGTCGTGCGTGCGTGTTCTGGGCGAGCGCTGGGTGGCGGTCGAGTTCGAGGATCTGGACGAGACCCGCATCGTCGAACTGCAAAAAGGGGTGAAAACCGCATTCTCGCGCGGGGTGGTGGAAATGCCGTTCATCGAAGCCGATCCCAACATCGACGCTTGGAATCCGGCCACAGAAGAAGGTGATGGACCACAAACTTCGCCTAGGCCGGTTCAGCCGGTTCTGGCGGCGCCGACGATCAGCGAGGTGCTGGTCTTTGAGGACAGTGTCGGCGGTGCGACCGGCGTCCGCCTGCGGATCGCGGCGGCAGGGCCGAGCCGGAACGACCTGACATGGTCCGCGCGCTGGCGTGTGCGCGGAGCGGTCAGCTGGGTCGAAGGCAACTATGCGGATCTTGATCCAAGCGCGGCGGCCCTGTTGGAAACAGGCTTTGTCTCTTCGGCCAATCTGGATGTTCAGGCCGCATATTTGACAGGCGGCGGAAGCCTCTCGCCCTGGTCCGACACATTTGGCGTTGACGCCACCATCGTGACGGCAGGTGTCGCGACCGACTTCATGACCCGTGATGTGGTCTATCCCATCAGTTCAACGGCCGACTCTGTCAGCGTGCAGGAAGTCAACGGTGTCACGCGCGGAGGCGCGACGGTGAAGATCGAGGCCCAGACGATCGGCGGATTGCCGCCTCTGACAAGTTTCGGGGTCTTCTGGCGCGCTGCGGATGGTGTGGAAGTCGAGGTGTCGCCTGCGATGACGCATATGCAGAATGGCGGCTGGCTGTTTCTTGGCTGGATCAGCACGTCCAGCGCGACGGGTGATTACCCTGAAGGCCCCACGCCGCCCGGCGGTTGGGGCGGCTCGGGCGAGGCGGTGATTGTCGTATGATCGAGCGCCGTCTTTTCCTGATCATCCGCGCGGTCGAGGACGGTCTGACCGTGACGGTCACGCCGGTTCAGCCTTTGGAACAGCCTCAGGCGCTGGCCGTCATCCGCACAGTGGGCGACGTGGCGGCTGAGACTGTTCTGCATTTCCCCGGCGCTGTCGTCCGCGAGGACTGACGCGGCAGGCTGGGCCGCCCGGAGAGGGCGGCTGACCCGCGCACGGCGTGCGCATCTTTTAATCATCGGGGGTGTCATGGCTGACAATCCGTCATTCGCGCAGCGCTTCGCGCGCGTGTATCGCGACTTCAATCTGGACGGCGTTCCAGCGTCGGGCGCCAATGAGCCGGAGAAGGCGGCGATCCGCGCGATCGGCGCGGCGCTTGACGTGTGGCTGGCGGCGGCGTCGGTCGGCGATCTGGAGGCGGCGATGGCCTTGCTGCAGCCGATTGCCGATGAGGCGACGGCGGCGCGGGATTTCGTCGCCCTTCGGCTTGCGCCTATGTCAACTGAGAGCGGCTGGGCGATCTTGGCCGTCGATACAGCCAGCAAACACGCGGGCGGTTGGCGCGTCGATGGGACGTTTGAGCCGATCAAGTTCAAGTCACCTGCAGGCGCGATTGATCTGGATGCTTTGGCGCAGGCGGTGCGAGGCCGCATGTTTGGATCGGACGGTCTGGGGGGTCTGTTTACGGCCCTGACGCCGGAACAGGGTGGCGGGCTCGCTATCACTGATGAGGCGGGTCGAGTGACGGCCCGTGTCGATGGAACGGGCCTGCTTTCCTTATTCAAGGTGCTGCTGTCCGCCTCGACCAGGATGGCCGATCAACCTGATGTGCTGTTGAAAGATCGGCTGCTGTCAGGCGCTATTGGCGGCATGCTGGCTCCCTTGCCGCCCGAAAGCGGCTACGCCTTCGCGGTCGTAGGGCCGGACAAGAAAATCGGCTTCGGCGTTCCGCTCGCAAATCTGCCGCTCACAGGCCGTTCCGCCGCCCACGCCGCGCGTGCCGACTACGCGGACCGCGCCGGAAATGTCGCTCTGCGCATCATTGTTTGCCTGGGCGACAGCCTCACGGCTGGCGCTGGTGGAACGCCATACCCGACGCAGCTTGCTCTGATCATCGGTCGGGCCGTGGTCAACATGGGTATCGGCGGTCAAGGGTCTGGCGCTATCGTCGCGCGTCAAGGTGGTGATCCCACCCTGTTGACCGTGACAGCTAACGAGATACCGGCTGCAGTGACGCCTCTGGCGGTGACGGTGCGCACAATCTCTCTTCTGACCAACCAGGGCGCGCAGACCATCGACGGAACCCTGGCGGGCGTATCGGGCGCTCTGACACGGGCTTCGGACGACACCTACAGCTTCACCCGGAAGGCGGCAGGCGCCGTCCGGTACTGTGCGCCATCGACCCCGTTCATCCCCGCACAGGGCGTCGAGCGGCAAGATGAAGTCTGGTCGATCTGGATCGGTCGGAACGATGGCACGGGAAACCTCGCCACGACGACAAAGGCGAAGGTTGCGTCGGCTGTCGCCTTTCTGGGGCACGACCGATATTTCGTCCTAGGTGTCATCAATAAGACCAAGGCCGGTTCGGACACCAGCTACACCGAAGGCGTCGGCACCCCGGCCTATCAGCAGATCGTGGCCTACAACAACGATCAGGCCGCTCGTTACGGCAGCCGCTTCGTCGATATCCGCCGACACCTGATCGATTACGGCCTTGCCGACGCGGGCCTGACGCCCACTACGCGCGATATCGAAGACATCGCCCAGGACTGCATCCCGACAGCCCTCCTATCGGACGGCCTTCATCTGAACACGGCAGGTTATGGCGTCATTGCCCGCCGAATGGCCACGCTCTTGCAATCGAAAGGATGGTGATCCGATGACTGGACTTCGCCTCAATGTAACGACCAACTTCAGCGATCCGACCAATGAACTCCCTGTCCTCAGAGACGACTATCTGCTGACCCGTGGGTCGCTTGTTCTGATCGATTTCGCCCACTCGGCAGACCCTTTAGTTGGCGTACCCGCAGAAGGCGCGCTGATCCCGAACATCGCATGGAAGGAAGCGGCGGAACTGCACGGAAGCGGTTCAAAAACCGACTGGGCTATGATGTTCAGTCGAGTTCTGGCTCAGTCTCCAGGCGGAGATGGGTTTGTCGAGCGCTCAACCAAGGGCGGTGTTCACGTCGTCATGTCTCAGGCAACTCAAACAGGTATTGGCAAGGGTGCCTACATCGGCAGGACTGCGGGAGGTTTTGACACGAAACTTAGGGTGTATCTGTTCAACCATCTGGATCATGTCTTCTACTTCTCGTCGTGGGAGCGAAAGACCCGGCTGGCCTTGGCAAGCTCACCTGAAGCAAGCGAAGCCCTGATCTGGTCCAATAGTGGCTCGGCCACCGTCAACAACCTGATCCTAGAAGATCGGACAGTTAACAGATCGGGATCGGCTCAACAGGGTTCCCGGTCCGTTCCGGCCCTGCCTGTTTCGGCTACAGGAAACACATTCCGAAACGTGGCCGGCAAGTGGGCTCTCCCTTCAGGAAATCCCTCCGGTGCAAACCAAATCGGGGTGTCACTTATGGCTATAGGGCAGATGCCTTCGCCTTATGCAGGGTTCGGCGCCAACAAATCCCGTTCGGCGGTTCTCTATCGTAGCTATCTCGAAGACCTGACGGTTTCGGGCAGGACGTTCGGGGAAGTCGACGCCATCGACAAGGCGCTCTTTGACCAGGCCTTCGGTCCTGGCGGCCGATATTTCGGCGACACATTCACCGACCCGGCGACCTATCCGTAAATCGAGACGGTCTTGCTGAGCTGTCAGCCGACCCTTTCCACCATGCTCTGACATTTCGGAGGGGCGGATGCCTGACGAAGCGTCGAGCAAGCGCGCCGCCGTGCCATCATCCCAAAACCTGAGAGGGGCCATCATGGCTGATACACCTGCTCGCGGGGCTAAACCTGTGCGCCTGCCTAATCGTTGCACCGAGGCGGAGAGCCTCGAGCATATCGCGATGGCCATGAACCGGATCGCTGACGGC
Organism: Brevundimonas nasdae; assembly: GCF_019395145.1. Lineage (NCBI taxonomy): Bacteria > Pseudomonadati > Pseudomonadota > Alphaproteobacteria > Caulobacterales > Caulobacteraceae > Brevundimonas > Brevundimonas nasdae. The sequence goes on along the minus strand of NZ_CP080034.1, from coordinate 111,757 downwards.
TTGGACGAGTTAAAGCCCGCTGCTGATGTGGTTCATGATTTGGCTGGTCGTCTGGACCGGCTGTGTCAGTTCATCCGGCGGCGCGGGCCGTGGATTCTGGCCAGTATCCCGGTCGTCTTGTCTGCCGTGGGCGCGATCACACCCGAACTGGCCGCCGGGCTGAAGGCGGCGATTTCTGCACTGGCGGGGCTGGGCTGACGAACCGGGTTCGCGGCTAGATCAGGAGATAGGCGGCTGACCGCTTGTCTGTCCTCGCCCAGCCAGCCGCCTGAAGCGGTTCGAGCACAATCCGCGACTGCTGAAATCTAGGCCTACGCACTCCCCCTTACAATCTGGAGATTGAACATGAGCTTCCGCTTTTCCAAGCGGTCGATGGACCGTGCGCGGTCGGTCGATCCGCGACTGATGGCTGTCGCCACAGCGGCGTTGGCGCGATCCAGCGTCGATTTCGGGCTGACCGAGGAACAGTCGCGCACCTGGGCCGAGCAGGCCGAGAAGGTGCGGCGCGGCGTGTCCAGGACGATGAACTCAAAACACATCATTCCGCAGGGTGGTGAGTTCTCGACGGCGTTGGATCTGGTTCCTTACGTCGACGGCGTTTTCACCTGGGGTGACAATCAATGGCGGGTGAGGACTGAGGCCGGGGCGGTCATCGAGCCCTTCTATGAGATCGCGGCCGTAATGCGGGAGGTCGCCGTCGCTCTTGGCGTCAAGATCACCTGGGGCGGGGTGTGGGACCGCAGGCTGAACGACCTGCCGCCCGGACCTGCGGCGATGAAGGCGGCGGTCGAAGCCTACAAAGCCCGTCGCAAGGCGGCCGGGGGAACGGCCCTGCTGGATGGCCCGCATTTCGAGTTGGCGAAATGATCCAGACCGTCATCCGCACTCTGACCCCGACCGCCTGGTTAATCGTCGGCGTCCTCGTCGCCTTCCTGCTGTTTGGCGCCTTCTGCTCATACAGGGGCGTTCAGGGCCGTCAGGAGGCCCGCGCAGGCCAGACCTTAGCCGAAGGGCGCACAGCCGCCGCGCAGGACGCCAGCGCCGTCCGTGACGCCAACGACGCCGCAACCCAATCCACTCGCGAACAGGTCAAGGAGGACCAAGATGCGATACGCCGTGAAACCGATCCTGATGCTCGCGACCGTCTTGCTCGCGAGCGGCTGTGCAAGCTCAATCCAGGTGCTTGCCCCTCGTGACGGCTGCTCGACCCTGATCGCCTCGCGTTGGGCCGAGCCAGTGCGGAGCGCGGTGCTAGACGACAGCGGCGACGCGGCGCTGGACTGGCAGTTGTTCGGCGTCGCACAAACCGGTCAGCTGAACATCGCCAACCGCGACAAGGCCGATGCGCTGGAGACCATCAGACGGTGCGAGGCGCGGGACGCAGCGGCGGTTCGACAGATCGAGCCGCCTTGGTGGCGTAAGCTGTGGCCGGGTTAGGCTGGACCTGTAGAATTCCCATATCCAGCGTCGAGCCCCAAGGCTCCGCTACAGGCCCGTCATCCGAAAGGGTGGCGGCCTCTTTTTACGTTTAGGTGTCGTTTGCGAACTCGCCGCCCAAAGCAATTGCCGCGCCCTTGTAGGCGGCGGCCGCCTCCTGAACGGTCGCGTAGCTGCCGAGGCGGATTTTCCGACCATTGAAGGTGATGGTCGCTCGGTAACGCTGCTTGCCCTTTGGAAGGTACACGCCCTTGGCCTGCAGTTTATTGATCCGATGCACGACCTGATTCTTCATGTTGTCGTTGTGGGAACAGATGCGGAGATTGCTGCGTCGGTTGTCCAGACCATTTCCATTAATATGGTCGATCACCATCCCAGGAGGCGGTTCAATGATCGCCCGGTGCATCAGAATGTGCGTTACCCGGCCTTCGATCGTCCTCGATCTCTGTGCGTAGGCATGACCCGTCTTGGTGCAGAGCGCCGCCCAGTTGAACGGTTCGACGAGGGGCAGATCGACTAAATCGACGACGGCTTCCAGTCCACGAGACAGCGGGACTATGCCAACTCCGTCGCGCTCGACGCATTGACGAACCGTTCTCATTGCCCCGCCTCCCCGGTAGCCTTGGCGTCCCATTCCTTGGCCTCACCACAGGTGACGCACGCCGCTTCCTGCACATGGCTCAGCGCGCCGCAAATGCACTTCTCGTAGTTAGCGGGCGCAAGCATCGCGCGGCCCGCGTCGGTGATGCGGTAGATGTGCGGCTCGTTCGCCTGAACGAGGAGACCCCGGCACTTCAGGAAATACTGCGGGCTGCTGTAGGCGACGATCCATGGGCGGCCCATGTCGTCGTATTTCGCGACGCGCGAGCCGCGCCTATCTCCTGCGCCGAAGCCGACAGTGCCGCCGGAGGACCGGGCTGCTGCTGTCAGGATCAGAACCTGTGTCGGCGTCAGCCCTTTGACGCGCGGCATTCGCGATAGGCGCGGAGCGCGGTTCGCGAGGTCGATCTCGCTGAAAGCCGATGAATGGCACGCGGCATGCCAGTTGTCGCCGCGTCGTAGCTGTCCAGCGATGATCGGCTGATCGCATCCACGACAGACCGTGGAAGGTTGAGCGGTCATCGAGGCACCCCGGTCGCTTTCGTCAGCGCCGCGTCAATCTGCTGGACAACAGGCCACGCCTTGAAGTCGGCCATGGTCCACTGAGCGCGAGCGTCGATCCACAGAGCCTTCTTTGCCTGCACCAGGGCTTCCAGCAGATCGTCGGATGCGGCCATGACGCGCGCCAACCGGACAGCTTCTTTGCCCGCTTGCGAGCCTAGCGGCTCCGTGCCGGTCATCACCTGAGCCACGTTCACCACCATTTCGTCATTCATCGGGTCGTGTCGCACGATCACTGTCGGGGCCAACTCGCTCACCGCGAGACGCCCGCCGAGGTGCACTACATCGTTCATCGCCTTGCCTCCGTAGTTGATATCACTTACGAATAGCAGATATCAGTTACGGCGCAATAGGAGATATCAGTTTGTCGGCACAGGAGATATCAGCTATCGCGCCGCGCATGGGGCGTCCGAAGCTGAACTTTGAAAACATGCCGGGGCGTTTCCCCGAGGGGACGTTCGCGCGGATCGACGCCGTGCGCCGTGAAGGCGAAAACCGATCTGATTTCCTGAAAGCCGCCGTCGAAGCTGAGATCAAACGTCGCGAGGCGGCGAAGCAGTAGCGCCGGCCCCATAGACCGGCGCAGGCGGTGGCTGCCATTTCCCCATTTCAAGCCACCAGCCCAGAGCATAGAGCCGCTCTTTTTCGGCCGCGCTGTAATCCCACCATGCGCCGTTGTTTTCGGTGATGGTGTCCACCTGTCGAGGCCATGCATGGGACTTGTCCATGAACCGGACGCGGCCGGGGCAGCCTGGGATGCGGCAGGCCGGGCGACGGTTAGCCAGGGTGAAGTCGCCGCCCTTGGCTTGCGCGATGGCGTTCAGGTCCGCCGCCCCACAGTGAGCAAGCGGACTGATCTCGCACTCCCATCGGATTTTGGCCCCGCGCTCTATCATCGCGGAAACGGTCTCGTGGGTCATCGCCGCGAAAGGCGGGCCGCGAACCTGTGCGTCTCGTCCGCCGTCATCTTGGCGAACTGGCCCATGCCCAGCGCGAGAGCGGCGCTGACCAGGCGGTCATTCTCTTCCTTCGACACATAGGCGACGTTCGATCCAGCCCCCAAAGTCGGCGGCAGGCTGGGGTGAGGTGCTGGATGCGGGACGCCTGGCAAGGGTGCGGTGCGCGCTGCCAGTTCGGCGTCCAGGCGCATCAGTTCTTCGGTTGATAGGGGCTGGCCCATGATGTCCTCCGTCGCGCCACCGACCGGGAAAGACATATGGCGCCGACCAAGCCAGAACACAACGAGAACATAGAGAAGCGGAAATGAGGCTTTCAGGTTAGACACTGCGCCATAACCGCTTGAATTGATTGAAGGCTAGTAGCCCCGGTTAGACCTGCTAGCGCGTTGTATTTCCTGTGGAGAAACACTCCCTCCGGGCCTACCACTCCTTTCCCGATCTGTTTCTCGACACGACTGGCGATCTGCTGACGGTCGCTGATCTGGTTTTCGTTCAGGAAAAGCGGCCGCCCCTTTAGGGTGAGCGCGGCATTCGCGCGTCGGGTTCAGGCCTGTCTGTCGGCGGCGAGGCGTGCAGTTCGCCGATCACATAGAAGCCCCGGCTCGCCAGTTCGGCGGCCAGTTGGACCAGATCGATTCTTTCGGATGCGCCGACTTGATCTCTGCGGTCAGGTTTCATCTGCCTGTCCTCCCGAAGATCAACGCGTATCGGCGGTTTGAGTGGCTTCACATCCGCGCGACTGAAATGGACGCAGACCGCTCGCCTGCACTCTCGCATCACGCGCGCCAGCACCCTATATCGCCGCCCGTTGAAGGAGAGTTCTGATGGCCTATGTCGCCCGCGACGACCGCCCCGCCGACAAGGCCGCCCGCTATGCCGAGGTCGAGGCCGAAATTCTGGCCGTGCTGGATGGCGAGCCGAATCTGACGGCGCGGATGGCCACGGTGTCGTCCATGCTGGCGGACGCGTTTGAGCACTTCTTCTGGACCGGCTTCTACGTCGTGGATCCGGACAAGGCGGACGAACTGGTGGTCGGTCCCTATCAGGGCACGCTGGGCTGTCTGCGGATCGCCTTTGGGCGCGGGGTGTGCGGCGCGGCGGCGGCGACGCGGGCGACCCAGATCGTCGAGGATGTTCACGCCTTCCCCGGCCACATCGCCTGCGACAGCCGTTCCGAGAGCGAGATCGTCGTGCCGGTGCTGAACGCGTCCGGCGCCCTGATCGCCGTGTTCGACGTGGACGCCACAGTGAAAGCCGCCTTCGACGCCGAGGATCGGACCGCGCTGGAACGCCTCATGTCCCGGGTCTTCGCCGCCGACTGATCTGCCTCTATGGTCCGGCGGTGATGGAGAACGAAATGTCGGAACGGGTGATCGCGATCACGGGCGGACACGGCGCCCTGGGCCAGGCCGTCTTGTCGGCGGCGCGCGACGCAGGCGGCGGGGCCGGGCTGAAGATCGCCGTCATAGACCACGCCATGGGCAATCCTGTTCCGCAGGGCGTGCTGGCGCTGGGCGGGGTGGACCTGACCGACCCCAAACAGGCCGAAGCCGCCATTACCGGCGTGATCAGCCGCTTCGGAAGGCTGGATGTCCTGCTGAACATCGCGGGCGGTTTCGTCTGGCAGACCACCGATGACGCCGCACCCGCCTGGGACCGGATGCACGCGCTGAACGTCGCCACCGCCCTGAACGCCAGCCGCGCCGCCCTGCCCTATCTGAAGGCGTCCGATGAAGGGCGGATCATCAACATCGGATCGGCGGCGGCGCTGAAGCCCGACGCGGGCATGGGGGCCTATGGCGCGGCCAAGGCCGGGGTCCATGCCCTGACCCAGGCGCTGGCTGACGAGTTGAAGTCCACGCGCGTCACCGTGAACGCCGTCCTGCCCTCGATCATCGACACGCCCGCCAACCGCAAGGACATGCCGGACGCCGATCCCGCCGCATGGGTGGCCCCCGCTGACCTGGCGGCCGTCATCCTGTTTCTGGCCTCGCCTGAGAGCCGGGCGATGACCGGCGCCCTGGTGCCTGTGACGGGGCGCGTCTGATGCGCGCCGACCGCGTCCGCAGCGTTCTCTATCTGCCCGCCTCCAACGCCCGCGCGGTCGAGAAGGCCCGCACCCTGGACTGCGATGTCGCCATTCTGGACCTTGAGGACGCCGTTGCGCCCGAGGCCAAGGCAGAGGCCCGAGCCACCGCGGCCGCCGCCGTTCAGGCAGGCGGCTTCGGCCCGCGCCTGGGCGTTCGGATCAATGGGCTGGACACGCCCTGGGGTCTGGATGACCTGGCGGCGCTGAAGGCGGCAGGCGCCGCCCTGATCGTCGCGCCCAAGGTCGAAACGCCCGAGACGGTTCACGCCATCACCGCCTGGCTGCCCAAGGGCGCCGCCCTGTGGGCCATGATCGAGACGCCGCGCGCCCTGCTGACCCTGACCGAAATCGCCGAGGCAGGCGGCGCGTTGGACGGGCTGATGCTGGGCGTCAATGATCTGGCCAAGGCGCTAGGGACCGGCCCGTCGCCGGATCGCGAACCGTTCAAACCGTGGCTGGCCCTGCTGGTCGCCGCCGCCCGCACCCACAATCTTCTGGCCATCGACGGGGTGTACAACCACATCGACGACACGGATGGTCTCGCCGCCGAGGCCGCCCAAGGGCGCCTGTACGGGTTCGACGGCAAGAGCCTGATCCACCCGTCGCAGATCGCGCCCGCCAACGCCGCCTTCTCGCCGTCCGAGGCTGAGGTCGAACAGGCCCGCGCCGTCATCGCCGCCTTCGCCGCGCCTGAGGCCGAGGGTCTGGGCGCCATCCGCGTCAATGGCGCGATGGTCGAACGGTTGCATCTGGAGCAGGCCCAGGCTCTGCTGGTGCGGGCGGGATAAAAAGGATCGGGCTGCGCCCTAGCCGCCCCCAACCAACCGCCCTAAAGCTTGATGTTCCACCACGTCGGATCATCCTTGCCCACAACTGCTGAAAATTCCGCCAGAACGCCGGCCTGGGTCTGTGCGCCGGGCGTGCTGAAGTTGCCCTTCCTGGCGACCTTCCTGCCTGACTACGACCTGCGCGCCCTGCCCGGTGCCGACGTACAGGCCGTGCTGGGCTGGGGCATGAAGCCGACCGCCGCAACCGGGCGGCGCTGGGCGCAAAAGAATGACCGCCCCTATGTCGCGCTGGAGGACGGCTTCCTGCGTTCGGTCGGCATCGGAGAGGCGGGCGCGGCCAGCCTCAGCCTGATCGTCGATGATCTGGGCGTCTATTACGATGCGACCCGGCCCAGCCGTCTGGAGCAGTTGATCCAGACCGCCGACGTCTGGTGCGATGCGGCCATGACCGCCCGCGCCCGCATCCTGATCGACCGGATCGTCGGCGCACGGGTGTCCAAGACCAATATGGGCGGGCCGCTGGACCCCGGCCTGCTGAAGCCCGGACGGCGTGTGCTGATCGTGGATCAGACGTTCGGCGATGCCTCCATCGGCTATGGATTGGCTTCACAGCAGAGCTTCGCGGACATGGTCGCCGCCGCGCGCCGGGATGAACCGGACGCCCAGCTGATCCTGAAACGCCACCCCGCCGTCGCGGCTGGCCGTAAACAGGGCTGTGTCACCGACCTGAAAGGCCTGACGCTGATTGACGCCGATGTGCGGCCCGCCGACCTGCTGGATGCGGTGGACGCCGTCTATTGCGTGACCTCGGCCCTGGGGTTCGAGGCCCTGCTGCGCGGCCTGCCCGTCCGCTGTTTCGGCGCGCCCTTCTATTCCGGCTGGGGCCTGACGACGGATGCAGTGGAGACCGGCCGTCGCGGCGTGGGGTGCAGCATCGAACAGATCGCCGCCGCTGCCCTGATCGCCTACAGCCGCTATGTCGATCCGGTCACGGGCCAGAGGTGCGAGGCGGAACAGGCGCTGGAACGACTGATCGCTCTGCGCGACAGGGCCGATCGGCTGGCGGGATCATGGGCAGCGGTCGGTTTCGCCCCGGCCAAGCGTCCGCCGGTGCGCCGCCTGCTGAACTCGCCCAAGGCGTCGCTGCGCTATTTCATGTCGCCCCGCCGCGCCGCCGCCCATGCCCAGACGACGCACGGTCGCCTGATCTGGTGGGCGGGCAAGGAGAGCGAGGCGACGCGCCAGGCGGCCGCCGCCTTCCACGGTCCGACCGTGCGGATGGAGGACGGCTTCATCCGCTCACGCGGCCTGGGATCGGACTTCGTCGGCGCCCTGTCGGTCGCCCTGGATGATCAGGGCGTCTATTACGACCCGTCCCGCCCGTCGCGGCTGGAAACCCTGATCGAGACTGACGACCTGTCGCCCACTCAACTGGCGCGGGCCGCAAAACTGCGGATGCGGGTCGTCGATGCGGGCCTGTCGAAATATAATCTGAAGGGTCAGGCCCCGACCGGCTGGCCCACGGACCGCGACATCCTGCTGGTGGTGGGCCAGGTCGAGAACGACAAGTCGATCCTGCTGGGCTGCGGCCCCGACCTGAACACCAACTCGGCCCTAGTCGAGGCGGCGCGCGCCGATCACCCGGACGCCTTCCTGGTCTATCGCAACCACCCGGATGTGCTGGCGGGCAACCGTCCCGGCAAACTGGACGCCTCGGCCATGGCGTCGGTGGATGCGACGGGGGATGGGCTGGACATCATCGACTGTCTGGCGGCCTGCCAGCGGGTCGCCACCCTGACTTCCCTGACCGGGTTCGAGGCCCTGATGAGAGGCAAGGCCGTGTCCGTCTATGGCCGCCCCTTCTATGCGGGCTGGGGTCTGACCGACGACCGGATGACATTCGCGCGCCGCCATCGCCGGGCCAGCATCGACCACCTGATCCACGCCGCCCTGATCGCCTATCCGATCTATGTCACGCCCGAGGGCTGGCCTTGCGAGGCCGAGGATCTGGTCAATATCCTGATCGCCGCCCGCGACCAGCCGACTCCCAGGGCGCCGCGTGGACAAATACAACGTTGGGCCACCGGCGTGATCGCCAGTCTCGACCGAAAGCCTCCGCCATCCTATTGACGGGTTTAGATATGAAACGCTCTGCTTCGAACCACCGAGGCCGCGCGACAGGAACAGGCTCCTCAAGCAGCGAGGCCCCGCGGGCTGAGCGATAGGAACAAAGAAACAAAAGATGCCCCACGCCGTCATCGCCGCCACCGGCCTCTTCACCCCCGAGCAATCCGTCTCGAACGACGAACTGGTCGCCAGCTACAACGCCTGGGCCGACGGGTGGAACGCGCGTCACGCCGCCGAGATCGAGGCCGGCGAACTAGAGGCCAAGACCCATTCCTCATCGGCCTTCATCGAGAAGGCGTCGGGCATCAAGAGTCGCTTCGTGCTGGACAAGACCGGCATCATCGACCCGCAGCGCATGGCCCCTCGCCTGCCGGAACGCTCGAACGAAGACCTGTCGATCCTGGCCGAGATCGCGGTCAAGGCCGCCCAGCAGGCCATCGCCGCATGGGGCAAGCCGGTCAGCGAGATCGGCGCCGTCCTGTGCGCCGCCTCCAATATGGAGCGCGCCTATCCCGCCCTGTCGATCGAGGTGCAACAGGCCCTGGGCATCGAGGGCTTCGCCTTTGACATGAACGTGGCCTGTTCGTCGGCGACCTTCGGCATCAAGACGGCGGCGGACTTCATCGCTTCCGGCTCGGCCAAGGCGGTGCTGATGGTCAATCCCGAGGTCTGTTCGGCCCACCTGAACTTCACCGACCGCGACAGCCATTTCATCTTCGGCGACGTGGCCACGGCTGTGATCGTGGAATCGTCGGACACGGCCGGTCCCGGCGGCTGGGACGTGTTGGGCGCACGGCTGAAGACGGTCTTCTCCAACAACATCCGCAACAACTTCGGCTTCCTGAACCGGGCGGCGCGCGACACCGAACATCTGGACGCCACCGTCGCCGACGACAGACAGCAGAACGACAAGCTGTTCGTCCAGCAGGGCCGCAAGGTCTTCCGTGACGTGGTGCCGATGGTGTCGGACATGATCGTCGACTACGCCGACGAACTGGGCTTGGACCCGCACGGTCTGAAGCGCCTGTGGTTGCACCAGGCCAACATCAACATGAACACCCTGATCGGCAAGAAGGTGCTGGGCCGCGAACCGTCGGAAGATGAGAACGTCATCATCCTGGACGACTACGCCAACACCTCGTCGGCAGGCTCGATCATCGCCTTCCATCTGCACAACGACGGGTTCCAGCCGGGCGACACGGGGCTGATCTGCAGCTTCGGCGCCGGCTATTCCGCCGGCGCCGTCTTCGTTCGCAAACGGGCCTGAGAGACTGGCCTAGGAGACAGGCTTGCCCGTCTCGGGGTGAGCCTTCTTCCACTCCATCGCGCGGCGCACGCGGTTTTCGACGCTGGGGTGATCGTAGAACAGGAACTCCTCAATGGCCGAGGGCGAGGGCGCGCGGTATTCGGCCGTCTTCACCAGCGCCTTGGCCAGGCCATCCGGCTCATTGGCGTGAACGAGCGAGAAGTGGTCGGCGTCTTGCTCGATGGTACGCGTCATGGTCGCGAAGACCGGGGTCGCCAGCACACCCAGGAAGGCCAGCACCAGCCCCAGCACCGGCAGGCCCGCCGGGTCGGAGATGTCCCCCACCCGCTTCGCGCCCAACAGACGCCGCGCGAAGGGATACAGCCGGTCGGTCAGCCAGAAGGCCAGCCCCGCCAGAATGACCAGAACACCCACCATCCACAGCACATGGGCGTGGACGTAATGCCCCATCTCATGACCTACCACGCCGCGCACCTCTGACAGGTCGGCGCCCTGCTGGAACATGGTGTCGCTCATGGCCACGCGCGCCGTGCCGAACAGGCCGGACACATTGGCGGTGTAGCGGTCCGACTGTTTGGAGCCGTTGTAGATGAAGATCTTGTCCGACGGCGTGCCGGTCTGTTTGGCCAGTTCGACCACGGCGTCACGGACGGGGCCGTTTGGCGCGGGCGTATAGGTGTTGAAGATCGGCTCGATCAGGATCGGCGACGCGACCAGGCCGATGACGATGAACACCGCAGTCACCACCGCGCCCCACGCCCACCACAGGCGCCGCGCCCGCCGGATCAGGGCGTAGATGACAACCAGCAGCAGCGACGACAGCACGACCGACACGGCCGCTCCGATCAGCGCTTCGCTGAGCCAGCCCCTGAACGCTTGGCTGGTCAGGCCATAGGCCTTCTCGCGCCACCAGCTCTCATAGACGGCCCACGGCAGGGCCATAAGGGTGCTGAGCGCGAAATAGGCAGCCGCAACCGCCAGGGTCGCCAGATTGGGCCGAGGCTTCTTGCGTTCGACCCGCTCCCGGATCGCCACAAGCCAGTTCGTCCGCACGATGATCCAGGCGACCAGGGCCGAAACCAGAAAACCCCACAGGATCAGCCAGTGCGAGCCCTGCGTATAGGCCACAGCCCGCGCCGTCTCCTGCGGCGACAGGGTCGCCAGCCAATGGGCGGTCGCCGCCGCCGGATCAAAACTGTTCATATCGTCCTCCCTCCAGAGAACCAGAACGCGTGACCGGCGTTATGTCAGGTTAATTCGCTTTCATGATCACAAATGCGCGGCCAAGCTTGAAACTCCGGCCCGTTTTTGTCACGGCTTCTGCTGTCGAGAACAGGGGAGCGCCCAGATGGCTCAGACAACACCGAAACATGTCCTGGAAAGCCTGGCCAAGGACATCGCCGCCGTGCTGCGAAGCATGGGCGGATCGGCGCACCAGAATCTGGTGGTCGACTGCGTGACGGCGATGAAACGCCAGCGTGGCGAAGCCGTGAATCCCACGGACCTGCGCCAGAAGATCATCGAAGCCTTCGAACAGTATCGCGATATGTTCGTGCGCCCGTTCGGCGAAGGCTCGCAACGTTGGGCCCTCGCCGGCGACATGACCTGACGACGGGGCCTGAAAACGGGGGCCTGACGACAGTCACCTGGAAAATGCAAAAGGCGCGCCCCTTTCGGAGCGCGCCCTTTTTCTGTTCAGCGGAAGCTGAAGATCAGAAGCGACGGATGTAGCTGACCGAGTAGGCGTCGGCCTTGCCGCCATCATCGCGGTAGTCGCGACGGGTCCAGTCGGCGCGGACGCCGTTCACGCCGTCGAGGAAGTAGTTGGCGCCAGCGCCATAGTTCCAGCTGTCGCCGCCGATGTCAGTCGGCGCGCCCACAACGTCCTGCTTCAGTTCGGTGTGGCCGTAACCACCACGCGCAAACAGTTCCAGGTTATTGGACACCGGCACGCGGCCAACCACATAGCCCGCGGCGTCCCAGTTCTGCTTGATCCGGCCATCAACGCCGTTGATCGTCACATCGTCCTTTTTCACGCCGACCGAGGCTTCGGTCTCGACGCCGATGTAACGGTTGATGTTCACGCCCAGGCGGCCTGTGACGGCGCCAGTCGTGGCGGTATCGCCATCAAGATAAGTGTAACCCAGCGAACCGTAACCACGCGGCTCAGGATTGGTTTGAGCAAAGGCAGGCGCAGCGATTGCGGAAACGGCGACAGCGGCGAGAAGAATGTTACGCATTGTTTCTTATTAACTCCTAGATGTGATGAACCGAAGGAACATCAGCCCCATCCAGCGAGTGCTTAAATAGGTGACCGCCTGATCTGTTCCAGAGCCAGACCGAAGCAGTCTATGCCTGTTGGCACAAAGCCACACACAGCGTTTTGCTAAGAACGGCGACTTTGTGACCTCAAGCAAAAAGGGCGGCCTCCACAGAAGCCGCCCTTCAGTCTCTGGCTAGATCAGATCTCAGCGGTCCTTTTCACGCTCGATGTCCAGCGCGGCCTGGGCCGCCGCCAGACGGGCGATCGGCACGCGGTAGGGCGAGCAGGAGACGTAGTCCAGGCCGGTCTTCTCACAGAAGGCGATGGAGGCGGGATCGCCGCCATGCTCGCCGCAGATGCCCAGCTTGACGTCCGGGCGGGCGGCGCGGCCGCGCTCGGTCGCGATCTCGATCAGGCCGCCGACGCCGTCCTGATCCAGACGCACGAACGGGTCCGTCTCGAAGATGCCCTTGTCCAGATAGGCCTGCAGGAAGCGGCCCGAGTCGTCGCGGCTGATGCCGAAGGTGGTCTGGGTCAGGTCGTTGGTGCCGAAGCTGAAGAACTGGGCGTATTCGGCCAGATCGCCCGCACGGATGGCGGCGCGCGGCAGTTCGACCATGGCGCCGACCAGATAATCGACCTGCTGGCCCGCTTCGTCGAACACAGCCTTGGCGGTGCGATCGGTCAGTTCGCGGAGATATTTCATCTCCAGCCCGGTCGCCACCAGCGGATGCATGATCTCCACGATCGGCGCCTGTCCCGACTTGGCCTTCACGTCCAGAGCGGCCTCCAGAACGGCGCGGACCTGCATCTCATAGATTTCAGGATAGGCGACGCCCAAGCGGCAGCCGCGGTGGCCCAGCATGGGGTTGGTTTCGTGCAGTTCCTTGGCCCGGCGCTTCAGCTTGTCGGCGTCGATGCCCGAGGTGGCGGCCAGGGCGTCGATGTCCTCATCCGTGTGCGGGATGAACTCGTGCAGCGGCGGGTCCAGCAGGCGCACCGTCACCGGCAGGCCCGCCATGATCTCGAACAGTTCGGCGAAGTCCGACTTCTGGAACGGGGCGATCTTGGCCAGGGCCGTGCGGCGACCCGCCTCGTCGTCAGCCAGAATCATCTCGCGCACGGCGGCGATCCGGGTGTCGTCGAAGAACATATGTTCGGTGCGGCACAGGCCGATGCCCTCGGCGCCGAAGCCGCGCGCGGTCTTGGCGTCCAGCGGGGTTTCGGCGTTGGCGCGGACCTTCAGGCGGCGCGCCTTGTCGGCCCAGGCCATCAGGGTCTGGAAGTCGCCGGTCAGCTCCGGCTCGATCATGCGCACGGCGCCGTCCAGCACCTCGCCCTTCGACCCGTCGATGGTGATGACTTCACCGGCGGAGAAGCTGCGGCCGCGCGCGGTGAAGACGCCCTTGGCCTCGTCGATGTGGATTTCACCGGCGCCCGAGACGCAGGCCCGGCCCATGCCGCGCGCCACGACCGCCGCGTGGCTGGTCATGCCGCCGCGCGCCGTCACGATGCCGCGCGCCGCGTGCATGCCGTGGATGTCTTCCGGGCTGGTTTCCTCACGCACCAGAATGACCGCCTCGCCCAGACCGGCCAGACGTTCAGCCTCGTCGGCGTCAAAGACGATCTTGCCGGTCGCCGCGCCGGGCGAGGCCGGCAGGCCCGCCGCCACCACGCGACGTTCCGCATTGGGATCCAGCGTCGGGTGCAGCAGTTGGTCCAGAGACGCAGGTTCGACGCGGCTGATGGCTTCTTCTTCCGAGATCACGCCCTCGGCGGCCAGGTCGACGGCGATCTTCAGCGCCGACTTGGCCGTGCGCTTGCCGTTGCGGGTCTGCAGCATCCACAGACGGCCCTGTTCGACCGTGAACTCGATGTCCTGCATGTCGCGGTAGTGGCTTTCCAGCTTGCCGACGACCTCGACGAACTGGCCGAACACTTCCGGCATGGCCTCTTCCATCGAGGGGGCCTTTTCGCCCATCTCCTCGCGGCCGATCTTGGTCAGGGACTGGGGCGTGCGGATGCCCGCGACCACGTCCTCGCCCTGGGCGTTGATCAGGAACTCGCCGTACAGACGCGCCTCGCCGGTCGAGGGGTTGCGGGTGAAGGCCACGCCCGTCGCCGAGGTCTCGCCCATATTGCCGAACACCATCGACTGGATGTTGACGGCGGTGCCCCAGCTTTCGGGAATGTCGTGCATGCGGCGATAGAATTTCGCCCGGTCGTTCATCCAGCTTTCGAACACGGCGCCGACAGCGCCCCACAGCTGGTCCTTGGGGTCCTGCGGGAAGGCGTGACCCAGCTCGCGTTCGACCACGGCCTTGTAGTCCGCGACGACCTTCTCCCAGTCGGCGGCGCTCAGGTCGGTGTCGACAGTGACGCCCAGACGATCCTTGTGCTGGTCCAGCACCTCTTCGAAGTCGTCGTGGCTGAGGCCCAGCACCACGTTGGAATACATGGTGATGAAGCGGCGGTAGCTGTCGAAGGCGAAGCGGCGGTCACCCGACAGCTTGGCCAGGCCTTCGACTGTCTGGTCGTTCAGACCCAGGTTCAGCACCGTGTCCATCATGCCCGGCATAGAGGCGCGCGCGCCCGAGCGCACCGAGACCAGCAGCGGGTTCTCGACATCGCCGAACGTCTTGCCGACGACGCCCTGAACCTTCTCCAGCGCCGTCTGAACCTGCGCCTGCAGGTCGGCGGGATAGGTCTCGCCATTGGCGTAATAGTGGGTGCAGACCTCGGTGGTCACGGTGAAGCCCGGCGGCACCGGCAGACCCAGGGCGGACATTTCGGCCAGGTTCGCGCCCTTGCCGCCCAGAAGGTTCTTCATCGAAGCATCACCGTCAGCGGAGCCTCCGCCGAAGCCGTACACCCACTTGGTCATCTTGCAGTCCCTGAGCCGTGGTCAGGCGGGCCTTCACCCGCGTGTAAAGATGCGGCGGGTTGTCCCCGCTCGCGGTGGCCCTGACTACAATGCTGCGAACGCGAAGGCGAGGCCGCACGTAACAAAACGTGACCAAACTTCGCCATTCCGCCGCAGGATCAAATTCATCCGGTCTTTGAGAGCGCTAACGGTCGCGCGCGCGGCGTCCGGGTCACCAGCCAGATGCCCGCGCACACCAGAATCAGCGCGCCCAGATAGCTCCATTTCAGGATCGTCTCGCCCAGGAACAGGCCCGACAGCACCACCCCGAACACCGGAATCAGGAAGTTGAAGGCCGCGATCATGCCCACCGGATTATGCTTCAGCAGCAGGCTCCAGATCGCAAAGGCGGCCGAGGACAGCAGCGCCATATAGGCCAGCAGCAGCGTGGCCTCCCAGCCGAACGCCGCCAGATGCCCGCCGCCCGCCAGCCCGATCACCGTCAGCACCACCCCGCCGATGGTCAACTGCCAGCCGGTCATCACCATCGGGTCCAGGGTGCGCGACACCCGCTTGCCGTAGATGGAGGCGGCGGCCAGCACGAAGGCGGCGATGACGATGAAACCCTCGCCCAGCAGGGTGAAGTCCAGACCCAGGCCGTTCGGCCCCGCCCGGTCCAGATTGACCAGCATGACCCCGACGAACCCGATCAGGCAGCCCAGGGCCTTGCGCCCGTTCAGCCGGTCGTTGGCATAGATGAAATGGGCCAGCATCACGCTGAAGAAGGTCGAGGTGGCGTTGGTGATCGACGCCTTGGCCCCCGTCGCATGGGCCACGCCCGTATAGAAGAAGACATACTGGATCGTGGTCTGGGTCAGGCCCAGCAGGCCCACCTGCCGAAATTGCGCCAGCGACAGGCGCAACACCGTCTTCTTCATGGCCGCCGCCAGCACCAGCAGGATCAACCCCGCCAGCGCGAACCGCCAACCGGCGAACAGCATCTGGCTGGCGATGTCGGACGGCGCCACGGCCAGCAGGGCGAACCCCGCCTTGATCGCCGGAAACGCGCTGCCCCACAGGGCGCAGCACAGGGTCGCCAGAGCGAAGACCGAACTACGGGTGGTGAACAGGCTGGAAGACATGGCCGGGCTTTAGGCCGGGCGGGAAGGAAGGGGAAGCAAAACGCCCTATGTTAACTTCTCAGCTCGTCATTCCGGGGCTGAGCGCAGCGAAGAACCCGGAACCCAGGGCTACAGGCGCTCCGCCGAACGCACTCGACGCTTGATGCCAGCCTCCTGGGTTCCGGGTTCGCCCAATGGGCGCCCCGGAATGACGGTGTTGGGATGAAGCCCCTAAAGACCTACCCCGCGATCTGGCCGAAGTCGGCGACCTTGCCCATGACGTTGCGGACCTGACCCAGCAGCTTCAGGCGGTTTTCACGCTCTTCGGCGACGTCGGAGTTGACCAGAACATCGGTGAAGAAGGCGTCCACCGGGGCGCGCAGGGCCGCCAGGGCCGTCATGGCGGCGGCGAAGTCCTCGGCGTCAAGGGCGATGTCCACGGCGGTCTGGGCCGCGCCGACGGCGAAGGCCAAGGCCGTTTCCGGCTCGGGCTGATTCGGCAGGCCGGTGCGGACCATGCCAGTCGGCAAAGGCCCCTTCTTCTCTTCGGCGCGCAGGATGTTGGAGGCGCGCTTGTACCCCGCCAACAGGTTCGCCCCGTCGTCCGTCGCCAGGAAGGCCGCCAGCGCCTCCACCCGACGCACGATGCGGACGAGGTCGTCATCACCCAGCGCGAAGACGGCGGCCACGAGGTCGTGGCGCTGGCCCCGATCGCGCAGGAGAACGGTCAGGCGATCAACGAAGAACGCGAGAAGATCAGCAGAGTATTTCGTATCCGCACTCATCTTGCGGCCGGCGATGATCATCGTTCCGGCTGGCTTCATCATCTCGACCAACGAGCCGCGCACCCCATTCTCCAGCACCAACCGGATCACGCCCAGCGCCGCGCGACGCAGGGCGAACGGGTCTTTCGATCCCGTGGGCTTCTCATCAATCGCGAAGAAGCCGACCAGGGTGTCCAGCTTGTCGGCCAGGGCCACGGCGACCGTCACCGGGGCGGTCGGGACCGTGTCGGCGGGGCCTTGCGGCTTATAGTGGTCGCGGATGGCGTCGGCGGCGGCGTCGGGCTGGCCCGCCAGACGGGCGTAGTATCCGCCCATGACGCCCTGCAGTTCCGGGAACTCGCCCACCATGCCGCTGGCCAGATCGGCCTTGGACAGGCGCGCGGCGGTTTCCGCCTGATCGGCGTCGGCGCCGACCAGCGGGGCGATCTCGCGCGCCAGGGCGGCGATGCGCTCGACCCGCTCCGCCAGCGTCCCGAGCTTGGCGTGGAAGGTGACGCCGGACAGTTTGGCGTTCCAGGCGTCGAAGCCGACCTTCTGGTCTTCGTCCCAGAAGAAGCGGGCGTCGTTCAGACGGGCGGACAGGACGCGGCTGTTGCCGGCGGCCAGGGCCTTGCCGCCGTCGGTCGCCTCGACATTGGCGACGACAAGGAAGTTGGGCGCCAGACCTTCATGCGACGGATCGCGCACGGCGAAATACTTCTGGTGCACCTTCATCGACAGGCGCACCACCTCGGGCGGCAGCGACAGGAACTGCGGGTCCATGTCGCCCAGGATCGGGGTCGGCCATTCGGCCAGACCCGCCACCTCGTCCAGCAGACCGTCGTCGTCGACCAGCGACAGACCCTTCGCGGCGCAGGCGGCCTTGGCCTGTTCCAGAATCCGCAGCTTGCGGTCGGCCACGTCGATCAGGACGTGCTCGCGCTCCAGCTTGTGGCGGTAGTCGACGAAATCGCTGACCGCGAACGGCGCGCCTGATCCCAGGAAGCGATGCCCCTCGGTGATCGCGTCCGACGGGATGCCGTCGATCTCAAACGGCACGACATGGCCGTCGAAGATGCACAGGATGCGTTTGATCGGCCGCACCCAGCGCAGCGTGCCGGAACCCCAGCGCATCGACTTGGGCCAGGGGAAGTTGCGGATGATCTGATCGACCATGCCGGGGATCAGGCCGGGCGTGGCCTGACCCTGCTGGCTGATGACGGCGAACAGGACGCCGTCACGCTCGACCAGTTGATCGCGCGTCAGGCCGGTCTTGCGAAGAAAGCCCTCCAGCGCCTGTTCGGGCGCCGAGGCTTTCGGCCCCTTCACCTCGTCCTCGCGGTCAGGCGTGGCGGCAGGCAGGCCGTCCACCACCAGCGTCAGGCGGCGCGGTCCGGCATAGGTGGTCAGTGCATCCCAGGTCAGGCCAGCGGCCTTCAGACGCTCGGTCGCCATACGCTCCAGATCGCGCGCGGCGCCCTGCTGCATGCGGGCGGGGATTTCTTCGGAGAAGATTTCGAGGAGAAGCTGGGGCATCAGGCGGTTTTCCGCTCTTGTTCGACGTAAGCGAGGGCGCAGGCTTTGCAGAGTTCGCGGATGCGGCCGATGTAGCTTTGGCGCTCCGCCACGGCGATGGCGCCGCGCGCATCCATCAGGTTGAACAGGTGGCTGGCCTTCAGCACCTGGTCATAGGCGGGCAGGACCAGCGGCTGGCCTTGCGGGCCGCGCATGTCCAGCAGGCGCGAAACCTCGGCTGCCATGTCCTCGAACCGGCGCTTCAGCCCATCGACGTCATAGCCGTGGAAATTGGCTTCCGACTGCTGGCGCTCGTTCTCCAGGAAGACCTCGCCATAGGTCAGGCCCTCCTTGGTGAACTTCAGGTCGTACACATTGTCGACGCCCTGAACATACATGGCCAGACGCTCCAGCCCGTAGGTCAGCTCGCCCGAGACCACGTCCACCTCGATGCCGCCGACGCCCTGGAAATAGGTGAACTGCGTCACCTCCATCCCGTCGCACCACACCTCCCAGCCCAGACCCCAGGCGCCGACCGTGGGGTTCTCCCAGTCGTCCTCGACAAAGCGGATGTCGTGCAGCTTGGGATCAATGCCGATCGCGGCCAGCGATCCCAAGTACAGCTCCTGCAGATTGTCCGGGTTCGGCTTCAGGATCACTTGATACTGATAATAATGCTGGAGCCGGTTGGGGTTCTCGCCATAGCGGCCGTCGCCGGGGCGGCGGCTGGGCTGCACATAGGCGGCCTTCCAGGGCTTGGGCCCCAGGGCGCGCAGCACGGTGGCGGGGTGGAGCGTGCCCGCTCCAACCTCGATGTCATAGGGTTGCAGGATGGCGCAGCCCTGCTCGCCCCAATAGCGGTGGAGCGTCAGGATCAGGTCCTGAAACGCGAGCGGTTCAGTCGAGGTGCTCAAATCGGGCTCGGGGAAGGGCTGCAAAAAAGACGGCGGACCATAGGGCCCGCCGCCTTCCGCTTCAACACACCCAAGCGAGCGTGTTTCAATCAACCGCGATTATTGCGGGGCAGGGTCGGTCTGTTCCGTGGCCGGATCAGTCGATTCGACCGGCGGGGTGGCCGACGGATCGGTCGCCTCGGTCGCAGCAGGCGCCGCGTCGGTCGGGGCCGCTTCAGCCGCAGGGACGGCTTCTTCGTCACCCATGGCGGCCATCGAGTTGGCCGGGTTCAGCACGGCGTCGATCGGGAAGACGGCGCCGTTCGACGCGTCAAGTTCGGCGCTGACCACGATGGCGTTGTCAGCCTTGATGGCCGAGCCCGTGCCGTCCAGCAGGATCTGAGCTTCGGATGCAGTCGGAACGCCGCCCTTCTTGCCCTGGATCTGGTCGGGCGAAACATCGGCGACGATCACGTGGTACAGCAGCACCTGACGCAGCTCATTGGCGTTGGCCGGGTCCAGCAGGCGGGTGCGCTCGGCTTCCGGCATGGCGGCGAAGGCTGCGTCCGTCGGGGCGAAGATGGAGATGGCCGGACGCGACTGCAGGGTGTCGGTCAGTTGCGCCTGATCCAGCGCGGACAGCAGGGTGGTGAACTGGCCGCTGGACTTCAGCACGTCCACGACGGTGCCTTCGGCGGCGGGGGTGGCGGCGGCTTCAGCAGCCTGGGCCGGGGCGGCGGCTTCAGCAGCCTGGGCCGGGGCGGCGGCTTCAGCCGGGGCGGGTTGGGCGGCTTCCTGAGCGAATGCCGGAGCAGCAATCAGGGTAGCGACAGCGGTTGCGGCAAGCAGTTTTGCACGAAGCATGGCTGGGTATCCTTTTTCTGTTTGAGGATCGTTGTCCGGGGAGGAGACGACCCGTTCCAGTCATCGGAACTGCCCAACCCAATCGGTGACCGGCGATACGGTTCCGAGAAAGTGAAACAACCTGAAACTTTCGTGATGATCTAGGCGAGAACTGGGCGAAACACGCCGTCAAACGCCCATATGGCCGATGTTTGGCCACAAAGTCTGAAGGTTACTTGAGCGCCAGAATACTGGACTGAACCCAGGCGTTCGGATGCGCATCAGCCAGGGTTGCGGCGGCGGCATCCGCCTCCGTCTGCGTCTGGCACAGACCGAAGATGGTCGCCCCCGATCCGGACATCCGCGCCAGAGCCACGCCATCCGCAGCAGCGACGGCAGCCAGGGCCTCGCCGATCTCTGGCGTCAGGGCGATGGCGGGGGGCTGCAGGTCGTTTCTCTGTTGAGCCAGCCAGGCGATGACGGAGGCCGTTGACCAATCCAGCGGCCGCACCGGGCGGTCTGCGCTCTGAACCAGACCCGCATCATAGGCGCGATAGACGGCGCCCGTCGGCGACGGAACACCCGGATTGAACAGCACCACCGGCAGCGGCGGCAGGCGCGGCTCGTCGGTCAGCACCTCCCCCCTGCCCTCGGCCCAGGCGGTGCGGGCGCGCAGACACATGGGGCCGTCAGCGCCGATGACGCCCGCGACGGCTTCCAGCGCTTCGTCCGACACATCCAGCGACAGGGCTTGCCGGGCCAGATTGAGAGCGGCGCCGGCGTCGGACGACCCGCCCCCCAGTCCGGCCGCGATGGGAAGGCGCTTGTCCAGCGTGACCTTCAGAGGCGGCTCGCCCGCGCCCGTCGCCTGGCCCAGGTGGCGCAGGGCGCGCAGGATCAGATTGTCAGGCTCGGCCGCCAGGCCTGCGCCGAACGGGCCGACGACGCTCAGCGACAGCCGGTCGGCCCGCTCCACCGTGAGCAGATCGCCGACCTCAGCGAAGGCGACCAGGCTGGACAGCGGATGATAGTTCTCGGCGTCCACCGCCCCGACGTGCAGGAACAGATTGATCTTGGCCGGAGCCAGAGCCTGGATCGACATGGCCTATTGCGACGCGCCGGAGACGACGCCGTTCAGGCCGTCCTCAAGCTTGCGCTCGACCTCGGCCTTGCGCTCGGCATCGGGGTCCAGGGTCAGGACGCGGCTCCACAGCCAGCGCGCCTCGCGCTCGCGCCCCACCCGCCAATAGGCGTCGCCGAGGTGATCATTGATCTCGGCGTTGGCCGGCTCCTTGTCGACCGCCTCTTCCAAAGTGGCGACGGCGGTGTCGAACTGGCCCTGTTTGAACTGGGCCCAGCCCAGACTGTCCTGGATGTTGCCGTTTTCGGGATCGAGGGCGTGCGCGCGGGCGATCAGTTCGGCGCCTTCCTGAACCCGCAGCCCCTTGTCGACCCACAGATAGCCCAGATAGTTCAACGTGTTGGCGTTCTCGCCGTCCTGTTGCAGGGCGGCCCACAGCTCGGCCTCAGCTTCTGGAATGCGGCCCATCGCCTCCAGAACCGCGCCGCGCAGGAAGTGGATCTGCGCCCCCTGGTCCGCCGTGTTCAGCAGCGGGCCGTTCAGCAGGCTCAAGGCCTCGTCATACTGTTTCAGCTGCGTCAGCTGGCTGGACAGGATCAGGGTGATCCGGGGATCTTCCGGCGCAGCGGCGGCCGCCTGACGCAGGGCGGCCAGGGCTTCGTCCGGCTGGCTGTTGTCTTCAAGATTCAACGCCAGTTGCGCGCGGGCGGCAGCGTACAGAGCCGGATCCTGCGGTCCGACCTGGGACAGCACGGCGCGCGAGGCCGCCTTCAGACCCGCGCGGTCCAGCACGCCGGCCAGCTGCAGCCGGGTCGAGCCGCTGTCGTTCAGGTTCAGGGCCAGACGCAGATAGACGGCGGCGAACTCGTTGCCGCGCTCGGCGGCGGCCTGCGCGGCGGCGGCGGTCAGGGCTTCGGCCGCGCCTTCGCGCAGGGTCGGCAGGGCCGGGGCGCGTCCGCGATTGCGCATCCGCTCCAGCGCCCGCAGCGCGCCGAAATCAGCGTTGGGGCCAGCGGCGGCGGCCTCATAGACGGCCTTGGCCTCATCCAGCCGCCCGCGCCGCTCAAGAAACTCGCCATAGGGGCGTTTGAACAGGATGCCGACCGACGGGATCTCGGACAGGGTCTTCAGTTCGACCTCGGCCACGGCGTAGTCGCGCCGCCGCTCCAGCAGCATGGCCCGGTTCTGGCGCGCGAAGGACAGGGTCAGGGCGTCGCCTGCGGTCGGGGCCGGGGCCAGGGCGCGGGTCCAGTCGCCCGCCGCCGCCGCGATCCAGGGCGCCACCATCAGCCCGGCGCGCGCGTGGGGCGATCCGATGGGCTGCATCTCCAGCGCCGCATTGGCCGCCGCCGGATGGCCGTGGACGAAGTCCTGCACCGCCCGCACCAGACGTCCGCCCTCGACAAAGGCGGCGGAGGCCGACCCGGCGGCCGGGGCCAGACGCGCCGCGACATCCATGTCCCCGGTCAGCAGGGCCGAGGTGAAGGCCTGTTCGCGCACGCGCGGCTGTTCCGGCGCCAGCTCATTGGCGCGCGCCAGCAGGCCGGAGCCGATGTCGCCGTCACCCCGCATCAAGGCCAGGCGACCGGCCAGATACAGGCCATAGGCGCTGCGGCCCATCGCATCCGTCGGGATCGGCGACCAGACCTCGGGGATCGGCGGCGTGGTTTCGGCGATGATGATGTGGGGGACCGGCTCCTCCCCCTCTGCCGGGGCCGCAGCCGGATCGGCAGGTTCGGTCTGCGTCGGCTCAGCCTGCACCGGAACGGCGGGGGCCGATGCAGGCGTTTCCTGCGCCACAGCCTGCCCGGCGAGCGCCAGGGCGAGAACGGTGAGGGAGGCGGCGAACAGGCGCGAACGGCAGGTGGTCATCCGCCGACCCTTCACGGTTTTCATGCGACGGGCAAGGGGCGGATCGCTCGCCCCCTGCCCTTGTTTTCTCACATGTTCGGGTAGTTGGGGCCGCCGCCGCCTTCGGGCGTGGTCCAGACGATGTTCTGCGACGGATCCTTGATGTCGCAGGTTTTGCAGTGGACGCAGTTCTGGGCGTTGATCTGGAAGCGCGGATTGGACCGGCCGTCCTCGTCGTACAGCACCTCATAGACGCCCGCCGGGCAGTACAGCCGCGCCGGTTCGCCGTATTTGGGCAGGTTGACGTTGATCGGCTTGGACGGGTCCAGCAGCTTCAGGTGCGCGGGCTGTTCCTCGGCGTGGTTGGTGTTCGAGATGAACACCGACGACAGCTTGTCAAACGACAGTTTGCCGTCCGGCTTCGGGTATTTGATGACCTTGTGCTTAGCCGCAGGCTCGGTCGAGGCGGCGTCCGTCTTCTCGTGCTTCAGCGTCGGGATCGGCGACCAGCCGCCCAGCAGAGTGCGGCACCACATGTCGAACATGCCCAGCGCCCCGCCCAGGGTCGTGCCGAACTTGCTGAGCAGCGGCTTGGCGTTACGCACCAGCGCCAGCTCCTTATAGACCCAGCTACGCTCGAAGGCGGTCTGGTATTCGTTCAGCACGTCGCCTTCGCGTCCGGCTTGCACCGCGTCATAGGCGGCGTCGGCGGCCAGCATGCCGGTCTTCATGGCGTTGTGGCTGCCCTTGATGCGCGGCACGTTCACGAAGCCCGCCGAACAGCCGATCAGAACGCCGCCGGGGAAGGCCAGCTTCGGGATCGACTGCAGACCGCCCTCGGTAATGGCGCGCGCGCCGTACGAGATGCGCGTGCCGCCTTCCAGATGCGGCGCGACCGATGGGTGATGCTTGAAGCGCTGGAACTCGTCGAACGGCGACAGGAACGGGTTCTTGTAGTTCAGGTGCACCACATAGCCGACGGCGACGTAGCGATCGCCGAAGTGGTACAGGAAGCTGCCGCCGCCCGTATGCTCGTCCAGCGGCCAGCCGGTCGAATGCTGAGCCAGACCCGGCTGGTGCTGTTCGGCAGGCACCTGCCACAGCTCCTTCAGGCCGATGCCGTATTTCTGCGGCGACTTGCCGTCCTGCAGCTTGTGCTTGGCGATGATGGTCTTGGCCAGCGAGCCGCGCACGCCCTCGGCGATGAAGACATATTTGCCGTGCAGTTCGATGCCCGGCTGGAAGTCGTCGGTCGGCTTGCCCTCGCGGTCGATGCCGAAGACGCCGGCGACGACGCCCTTCACCCGGCCCGTCTCATGGTCCCAGACGACGTGGCTGGCGGCCATGCCGGGATAGACTTCGACGCCCAGCGCCTCGGCCTGTTCACCCAGCCAGCGCGTCACATTGCCCAGCGAGGCGATGTAGCAGCCGTGATTATGCATGAAGGGCGGCATCAGCGGCATGGGCAGCGACACTTCGCCCTGCGGACCCAGCAGCAGGAACTTGTCCTTGGTGACCGGGGTCTCCAGCGGCGCGCCGCGTTCCTTCCAGTCGGGGAACAGTTCGTTCAGCGCCTTGGGGTCGATCACGGCGCCCGAAAGGATATGGCCGCCGACCTCGGCCGCCTTCTCCAGCACCGCGACGTTGATTTCCTTGCCGTCTTTCTCCGCCCGCTGTTTCAGGCGGATGGCCGCCGACAGGCCCGCAGGACCGCCGCCGACGATGACGACATCATATTCCATGACCTCGCGTTCGACCGCCTGCAGCGCCTCGATGGGCGGCAGATTGTCGATGATCGCTTCCTGGCGGGCGTTCTCTGCGCCGCCTTCGATGGCGTCTTCGGCCATGATTTTCCCCTGAAATCCCGGTTCTTGGTGTGGTTATGCCGCTTATCGGAAGGTGACGCGAGGGCGGTCAAGGCTTATCGGTGTCTCAGAACCATGAACGCGCAACCCTATGACATTGCTGCGACGGAAAGCCTGCTCGCCTTCTGGCGGGATGCGGGCGTCGACGCCTGCTATCTGGACGCGCCCGTCGACCACACCCACATCGCCCCGCCGCCGATGGTCCAGGCCGTGCAGCGCGCGACCGCCTCGGTCGCCACGCCCCTGGCCGGGCGCAATGCATCCGACGCCATCGATCAGGCGCGCAGTCTGGCCGCCGGGGCGGCGACCCTGCAGGATCTGGCCGCCGCCGTCGCCGCCTTCGACGGCTGCCCCCTGCGCCAGATGGGCGCGACCCAGTCGGTGTTCGGCCGCGGCGACGCCAACGCCCCGGTCCTGGTGATCGGCGAAGCCCCCGGCGCCGAGGAGGACCAAATCGGCCAGCCCTTCGTGGGTCAGGCGGGGCATCTGCTGGACCGGATGATCGAGGCGGCGGGCCTGACCGGCAAGGTCTTCATGACCAACACCGTCTTCTGGCGTCCGCCCGGCAATCGCCCCCCTGCGCCGCAGGAACAGGCCGTCTGCGCCCCCTTCCTGGAACGGACCTTCGCCCTGCTGAAGCCCAAGGCGGTCCTGCTGCTGGGCGGGGCGACGGCCAAGTCCGTTCTGCAGGCGGACGAAGGGATCATGAAGCTGCGCGGCCAGTGGAAGGAATGGCGTCTGCACGAAGGCGCGATTTCCGCCCCCGTCATGCCGACCCTGCATCCCGCCTTCCTGCTGCGGCAGCCGCAGGTCAAACGACTGGTCTGGGCCGATCTGCTTTCACTGGCGGTTCGCCTTGAAACGGACTCGGTTGAGGATCACGGCTGATTGCGGCATGTTTCCATGCTGACGACCGATCGCCATACGGACCCCGCCTGAGTCGAGACGGACGGGGCCGCCGCCAACGAGGGGGCCGCCGCATTGTTCAGATTCAGCCGCGCGATGATCGCGCCGACGCTGGCGCTCACCCTGTCCGCCGTCGCCGCCGCGGCGCAGGCCGAGACGCCCTATGCGACGATGGCGGCGTCCGCCTCTGCTTCGAACACGGCCAATACGCGCCCGACGGCCCTGAGCTCTGCTGACCGCCTGTCCTACACCACCGCCTTCGACGCCCTGCGGCGCGGCGACCTTGAGGCGGCCCGCGTCGCCGCCCGTCAGGCCCAGGACCGCGTCCTGCTGGGCCAGGTCGAGTTCGAACGCCTGTTCCACCCCAACTACAACGCCACCTACGAAGAACTGACCGAGTGGCTGCAGGAATATTCCGACCTGCCCATCGCCGGCCGCGTCTATGATCTGGCCATGCGCCGCCGCCCTGACGGCGCAATCGAACCGATCAAGCCTGCAGGTTTCCTGGGCCGCACCTGGAACAGCGTCGTCAACGCCGTGTCAGGCGGCGGGGCCGCCGCAGATCCGATGAAGACCGCGCGGATCGCCTATAACAACGACGATCTGACCGGCGCCTCCGCCATGGGCCGCGAGATCGGCGACTGGTGGACGGTGGGTCTGGCCGAATGGCGCATGGGCGAGTTCAACGAGGCCTTCAACGCCTTTGACCGGGTGGCCCAGGACCCGACCGAGGACCCTTGGGTCCGCTCTGGCGGCGCCCTGTGGGCCGCACGCGCCGCCGGCAAATCCGCTCGCCAGAATGTCGTGACCGACTATCTGCGTCTCGCCGCCCAATGGCCCGCCACCTTCTATGGCCAGATCGCCCTGCGTCAGCTGGGCGAGGAGCCGGTCATCGAGAACCTGGGCCCGCGCCCCTATGCGGCCGAGCCGCGCCTGCGCCGCGCCTTCCATACGCCCGACGCCGCCGTGGACGCCGCCTCGCTGGAGGCCTTCGTCCAGAACGAGCCCCGCGCCCGTCGCGCCCTGGCCTATTACGAAGTCGGGCGCCGCGCCGACGGCGACAGTGAAATGCGTTCCGGCCTGCGCACCGCCGCAGGCGACGCCTCGCGCATGTGGGCCGCCCTGGCCCGCATCGTCTCGCCCGCCCGCGAGACCGACGCCTCGCGCATCGACGCCAACCGCTATCCGATCCCGGACCTGCAGCCCGAGGGCGGCTTCACCATCGAACGCGCGCTGGTCTATGCGGTGGCGCGCAAGGAAAGCGACTTCAACCCCAACGCCCGCTCCAGCGTCGGCGCCTATGGCATCATGCAGGTGATGCCGACGACGGCCGCCGAACTGTCCGGCGACCGCAGCTTCGTCTCGACCCCGAACAAGCTGCTGACGCCCGCCGTCAACATGCGGCTGGGCCAGACCTATGTGAACCGGATGCTGCAGCGGTCCGAGTTCCAGGGCGACATCCTGCGGGCCGTGGCCAGCTACAACGCCGGGCCCGGCCCCATGCTGGCCGCAGTGCGCAAACTGGGGCCGGACGCCGACCCGCTGCTGCTGATCGAAACGATCGACGTGCCCCAGGCGCGGGAATATGTCGAAAAGGTCGTCGCCGCCTACTGGATCTATCAGCGGATGTTCGGCGGCCCGCTGAACACGCTGGATGCGGTGGCCTCGGGCGCCACCCTGGTGCCGATCTCGCTGGATTACGTGCCGCCCCCGCCCGTCGCAGATGAGATCATGGTCGCCCAGACCACCGCCGTCAGCGACGACCGCTAGAAGACCGCAGCCAGCAGCAAGGCCCACAGGGCGCTGCTGAGCAGAAGCGCCAGCATATAACCCGCCACGGGATGCAGCCGCCGACGCGGGCGCGGGGCCTGCACAGGCGCCGCACGGGTCTGCACGGACGAAGACATCATTCTGCGGCCTCCCACGAACAGCCAGGTCCGTGCACCGCCATGAATAGCAGCGGGCGCTTAATCGAACGTCAGCGCGCTTGGTTTTCGCCCGTTAAAGTTGCGCCGCCTCCATTTCCCACTGGCGGAAGTCGGGATGGGCCAGCAGGGCCTCGACATAGGTCTGGGCCACGCCGTCGTCGCCATGGCCGCTGAGGTCGATCTGATAATGACGAATCCGGGCAGCGACCGGGGTGTAGAAGATGTCGGCGATGGAGCGCGCGCCGAACAGCCAGGGGCCGTCGTCGCCGAACCGGTTCCGCATCTGACGCAACAGCGCCACGATCCGCGCCAGATCGCGGTCCAGCGCCGGATCGGACGGGGTCTCAGCCCGCGCATCCCCAAAGATCGGATGATCCGGCCCCATGCCGCAGAAGGTCCGCAGGGCGCTGAAGCCAGAGTGCATTTCCGCTGTCACTGATCGGGCCAGGGCGCGCGCGACCGGATCGGCTGGCCACAGACCCGCCTGCGGATAATGCTCCGCCGCCCATTCGGCGATGGCCAGGGTGTCCCAGATCAGTTCGCCGTCAACCGTCAGCGCGGGGACGAAGCCGGATGGCGACACCGCCAGAAGCGCGGCCTTGGCCTCTGGCGTGTCATAGCGCGCGTCACGCACCGCAAAATCTGCGCCCGTCGCCTTCATCACCAGCCAGCCGCGCAGCGACCAGGTCGAATAGGTCCGGGGTCCGATCAGCAATTCCATGACGCGCGCCTCCTGTTGCGCGGCCATCAATGGCTGGATGCGAGTTTCAGCACAACCAGACCCGACACCACCAGGGTCACGCCCGCGATCCTGAGCGGCGTCAGCGGCTCGCCCAGAATAAAGGCCCCGACCGCAAAGGCGCCGACCGCGCCGATGCCGGTCCAGATGGCGTAGGCCGTGCCCAGCGGCAGGGTCTTCATCGCCAGAGACAACAGGCCGAAACTGCCGATCATGAAGACGACCATGCCGATGGTCGGCCACGGCTTGGTGAAGCCGGCAGAGGCCTTCATCAGATAGGCCCAGACGATTTCGAGAACCCCAGCGGCGAGCAGATAAACCCAGGCCATGACAATCACTTTCCAACTTGATTGCCGGGTCGTCCCGGCATTCAAAACCCGAAAAGGGGGAGGTCGTCCTCACTGAAAGCGCGGCTAATCTGGGACATTGGCGGCCAAAGTCAACCTTGGGGGTCGGGCGAACCTTGACTCGACGCCCCTTGAGACCGACACGACCCGTCCATGATCACGCGCTATTCCCGCCCCGTCGCCGCCGCCATCTGGTCGCAAGAAACCAAGTACAAGATCTGGTTCGAGATCGAGGCCCACGCCGCCACCAAGATGGCGGAACTGGGCGTGATCCCCAAAGAATCGGCTGACGCCATCTGGGCCAAGGGCAAGGACGCGACCTTCGACGCCGACCGCATCGACGAGATCGAACGCACCACCAAGCACGACGTCATCGCCTTCCTGACCCATGTGGCGGAAATCGTCGGCGAGGAAGCCCGCTTCCTGCACCAGGGCATGACGTCATCCGACGTGCTGGACACCTGTTTCGCCGTTCAACTGGCGCGGTCGTCGGACCTGCTGATCGAGGGCGTCGACCGGGTTCTGGCCGCGCTGGAGACCCGCGCCAAGGAGCACAAATACACGCCGACCGTGGGCCGTTCGCACGGCATCCACGCCGAGCCGGTGACCTTCGGCCTGAAGCTGGCCGGCTATCACGCCGAGTTCCAGCGCGCCAAACGCCGCCTGATCACCGCCAAGGAAGAGATCGCCACCTGCGCCATCTCGGGCGCCGTGGGCACCTTCGCCAACGTCGATCCGGCGGTTGAGCAATATGTCGCCGACCAGATGGGTCTGGCTGTCGAACCCGTCTCGACCCAGGTGATCCCGCGCGACCGCCACGCCGCCTTCTTCGCCGCCCTGGGCGTCGTCGCAAGCTCGGTCGAGCGTCTGGCCGTGGAAATCCGCCACCTGCAGCGCACCGAGGTGCTGGAAGCCGAAGAGTTCTTCGACAAGGGTCAGAAGGGCTCGTCGGCCATGCCGCACAAGCGCAACCCGATCCTGACCGAGAACCTGACCGGCCTGGCCCGTCTGGTCCGCTCGGCCGTGACCCCGGCGATGGAGAACGTCGCCCTGTGGCACGAGCGGGACATCAGCCATTCGTCGGTCGAACGCGGCATCGGCCCGGACGCCACCATCCACCTGGACTTCGCCCTGCATCGTCTGGCGAACGTGGTCGAGCGGCTGAACGTCTATCCTGAGAACATGCAGAAGAACATCGACCGCCTGGGCGGTCTGGTTCACTCGCAGCGGGTCATGCTGGCCCTGACCCAGGCCGGCATTTCGCGCGAGGCGGCCTATGCCGCTGTTCAGGAAAACGCCATGAAGGTCTGGCGCGGCGAAGGCGCCTTCCTCGACTTCCTGAAGGCCGACGAACGCGTCACCCTGCCCCACGACCAACTCGAAGCCCTGTTCGATCTGGGCTACCACACCAAGAACGTGGACGTGGTGTTCAAGCGGGTCTTCGGGGACTGAGTGTCCGATCCGCGCCGCATCGGCTTTGAACCCATGGTCGATGCGGACACGCGCCTGCTGATCCTGGGCAGTCTGCCGGGAGACGCATCACTGAAGGCGGCGCAGTATTACGCCCATCCGCGCAATGGCTTCTGGCCGCTGATCGGCGGGGTGCTGGGCGAAGACCTGCCCGCCCTGCCCTATGAACAGCGGCTGGCGCGCCTGAGGGGGCGCGGGGTCGGCTTGTGGGATGTCATCGCCTCGGCGGAACGGGCGGGCAGTCTGGATGCGGCCATCCGATCGCCCGAGGCCGCGGACCTGCGTGGATTGGTCGAAAGCCTGCCCCGTCTGAAAGCCGTCGCCTTCAACGGCGGGCTGGCCGCCAGGATGGGGCGGCGGATTCTGGGCGGCCTGGACGCGATCGAACTGGTCGATCTGCCGTCATCCAGCCCCGCCCATGCAATATCCTTGTCGGCAAAAGCGCAAACCTGGGCCATACTGGGGAAGTTTCTCCCAGATAAGCCTGCCGCCTGATGATCCTGACCCTTTCCTGCCCTGACCGCCACGGCATTGTCGCGGCGGTTTCCTCATTTCTGCTGGCGCGCGACGCCAACATCTCCGACGCCCAGCAGTTCGGCGACGCCTCCAGCAACACCTTCTTCATGCGGGTGGTGTTCGAACCCGCCGACGGCGACGCCCAACCCGCCATCCGCGACGCCTTTGCGCCGCTGGCCGCGCGTTTCGAGATGGACTGGACCCTGCGCGGCGGCGAACCGCGCAAGGTGATGATCCTGACGTCCAGGTTCGATCACTGCCTGGCGGACCTGCTGTACCGCTGGCGCATCGACGAACTGCCCATGCAGGTGACGGCCATCGTGTCGAACCATCCGCGCGAACTGATCGGCCATGTCGATCTGGGCGACCTGCCCTTCCACCACCTGCCGCTGAAGGCGGGGGACGCCGCCGCCAAGGCCGAACAGGAAAAGACCCTGCTGCGGCTGATCGAGGAGACAGACACGGAACTGGTGGTGCTGGCGCGCTACATGCAGATTCTGTCCGACGACCTCAGCCGCGCGCTGGAGGGACGCTGCATCAACATCCACCACTCCTTCCTGCCGGGCTTCAAGGGCGCCAAACCCTATCATCAGGCCCATGCGCGCGGGGTGAAGGTGATCGGCGCCACCGCCCACTATGTCACCGCCGATCTGGACGAAGGCCCGATCATCGAACAGGACGTCGAGCGCATCAGTCACCGTGACACGCCCGAAGATCTCATTCGCAAAGGTCGAGATATCGAGCGCCGTGTTCTAGCGCGCGCTGTTCGTCGCCATCTGGAAGACCGCGTTTTGCTGCACGGAAAAAAGACGGTGGTTTTCGAAGACTGAATGCTTAAGCTGCGAATTCTTATGGTCTGCAGTGCATCCTTTATGCCTCACCGCGCGTAACGTTTCCGTGACCGCCTTCAGAGCGGATAAAATGGATGGAAACATTATGACCAACCTTCGCAATACGATGCTCATCGCTGTATCCGGCGCCGCTCTTCTGGCGGTGGCGGCCTGCGGCAACCAGAACAGCACCCCGGCGGACACCGCCGCGCCCGCCCCGGTGGAGACCACGGCGATGACGCCCGAAACCCCGATGCCCATGGTCGGCGGCGCGGCCATGGATCCGGCCCAGACGATCGTCGCCAACGCCTCCAAGGCCTCGAACCTGTCGACCCTGGTCGCCGCCGTTCAGGCCGCAGGCCTTGTCGACACTCTGAACGGCGCCGGTCCCTTCACGGTCTTTGCGCCTGACAACGCCGCCTTCGACAAGATCCCCGAAGCGACGCGCACCGCCCTGATGCAGCCGGCCAAGAAGGCCGATCTGACCAAGATCCTGACCTATCATGTCGTCGCTGGCCGTCTGACCGCAGCCGACATCGCCGCCCAGGCCCAGGCCGACGGCGGCACGGCCACGCTGAAGACGGTGCAGGGCGAAGAGCTCAAGGTTTCGGCAGGTCCGAACAACACCTGGGTCATCACCGACGCCAAGGGCGGCAAGTCCACGATCACCCAGGCGGACGTGGGTCAATCCAACGGCGTCGTCCACGTCGTGGACACGGTGCTGATGCCGTAAAAATAATTTTCGGCTCAAGCCGATTGAGCTGAAACCAAATAGCGCGCGCCGTGTTCTTCAAGGGCGCGAGAGACGCACACTAAGCCGGGCGAGACTTCCCCCAACGTCCCCGGCAAAAAGAAAGGGCCGCATTTTCCCCCGGATGCGGCCCTTTCGGTTCTCTGATTGGCCCTTAGACCAAAGACTTACTCGCCTGCGCGGATCTGCTCGCGCGCAATGGAGGCCAGTTCGTCCATCTTGGAATAGATTTCGCTGTCCGGAACGGTCAGGCCCGAGCCCTTCAGGTCGCCGGCGACCTTGCGGAACACGTCCTCGTCGCCCGGCTGTTCAAAGTCGGCGCGCACGACGGCCTGCGCATATTGATCCGCGCTCTCGGACGACAGGCCCATCTTCTCGGCCGCCCACAGGCCCAGCATCTTGTTGCGCCGGGCGATGGCCTTGAATTCCTGCTCCTGATCGAGTGCGAACTTGGCCTCAAAGGCCTTTTCCCGATCGTCGAAGGTCGTCATCTCGCTCAGCATAGCTCCGTGAACCCCGATCACCTCGGGACATCCGCCGTCTATAGCCCCCCCGCGCCCGAACGCAACCAGACTTGCATCGCAGGGTCGCAATGTCCCCATGGTTTTGCATGCACCGTTGCGGTCCATCCTCATTTGTATAGAGGGCCGCGTTCGGCTAAGGAGACGCCGAACGAGATTGACTGCCTGAACGATTCCGAAACGCGCCGCCAGGATCGGGACTTGCCCTGCATCATGGCCGCGCGATTTTTGTTTCTGAGGGCGCCCGTAAGCGGGACGGACGATGAACAGCAAGCGCAAGAAGCTCTACGAGGGCAAGGCCAAGATCCTTTATGAAGGACCGGAGCCCGGCACCCTGATCCAGTATTTCAAGGACGACGCCACTGCGTTCAATGCGCAGAAGAAGGCCGTGCTTGAAGGCAAGGGCGTGATCAACAACCAGATCAGCGAATTCATCATGTCGCGCCTGAACGGCATCGGCGTGACCAACCACTTCATCAAGCGCCTGAACCTGCGCGAACAGCTGATCCGCGAAGTCGAGATCATCCCGCTGGAAGTCGTCTGCCGCAACATCGTCGCCGGTTCGATGAGCCAGCGCCTGGGCATCGAGGAAGGCACCCCCCTGCCCCGCTCGATCATCGAATTCTACTACAAGAAGGACGAGCTCAACGACCCGATGGTCACCGAAGAGCACATCACGGCCTTCAACTGGGCCTCGACCCAGGAGCTGGACGACATCCTGGCGATGACCGTCCGCGTGAACGACTATCTGTCGGGCCTGTTCAGCGCCGTCGGCATCACCCTGGTCGACTTCAAGATCGAGTTCGGCCGCGTCTGGGAGAACGACTTCAGCCGCGTGATCCTGGCCGACGAGATCAGCCCCGACAGCTGCCGCCTGTGGGACACCGCCTCGGGCGAGAAGCTGGACAAGGACCGCTTCCGCCGCGACCTGGGCGATGTCATTGAAAGCTATACTGAAGTCGCGCGCCGCCTGGGCATCATGAAGGGCATGCCGACTGTGATTCAAGGAGGGCTGCACTGATGGCCAAGGTCAAGGTTCACGTCTTCCTCAAGCCCGGCGTCCTGGACGTTCAGGGCAAGGCCGTCGAAGGCGCACTGCAGGGCCTGGGCTGGCCCGGCGTCTCAGGCGCCCGCGTCGGCAAGCTGATCGAGTTCGATCTGGACGGCGTCGAAGACCCGCAGGCCGAGGCCAAGAAGATGTGCGAACAGCTTCTGGCCAACACGGTCATCGAAAGCTACCGCATCGAGGTCGCATAAGACATGAGAGCCGCCCTGATCATCGGGGCGGCTCTTTTGCTATCGAACAGGCCTGATCAGTTTCGACACAGATAGTCCCGCGTGAGCGGCACGGCGTCCGGCTTCTTCGTCAGCTGCAGCTGGAACACCATCTGGCCCAGTTCGCGGAAGGCGACTTCGCTGACGGCGAGATAGAACTCCCACATCCGGCAGAAGCGTTCGTCATACATGGCCAGGGCCTCGTCGCGGCGGGCCAGGAACCGTTCGCGCCACGCCTTCAGCGTCTCGGCGTAGTGCAGGCGCAGCACCTCCATGTCGGTGACCCACAGGCCCGCGCGTTCGATGGCGGGCAGCACCTCTGACAGGGCCGGAATATAGCCGCCGGGGAAGATGTATTTCCTGATCCACGGCTGGGTGCGGCTGGGCGGTCCCTTGCGGCCGATGGAGTGGATCACCGCCACCCCGTCATCGGTCAGCAGCCGCGCCACATGGTCGAAATACTCCTGATAGTTCGGCGCCCCGACGTGTTCGAACATGCCGACCGAGACGATGCGGTCGAACGGCTGGTTCAGATCGCGATAGTCCTGAAGCCGGAAATCGGCGCGGTCGGCCAGGCCCTGCGCCGCCGCCCGTTCGTTGGCCGTGCGGTGCTGTTCGGTGGACAGGGTGACGCCCGTGACCTGCGCCCCGGCCTTGGCCAGCGACAGACCCAACCCGCCCCAGCCGCAGCCGATGTCCAACGCCCTCTGTCCCGGCGACAGCACCAGCTTGTCGATCAGCCGTTGCTTCTTGGCGGCCTGCGCCTGTTCCAGCGTCGCATCGGGCGTTTCGAAATAGGCGCAGGAATACTGCAGGTCCGCATCCAGAAAGAGCCGGTAGAAATCCACCGTCAGATCATAGTGGTGATGCACATTGGCCCGGGCGTGGCGGCGGTCGTTGGCCTGCTCCATCGCGCGGCGGATGCGCCAGCCGAAGGGCTGCGGGCGCGTCAGGCTGGACAATTGCGACGCCGCCAGCGCCACGAAGTCATAGATGTCGCCGCCTTCGATGCGGAACCCGCCATCCATGAAGGCCTCGCCCAGCTTCAATTCTGGATTGCCGGCGATGGCCAGGGCGGTCTTGCGGTCCTCGATCACCGCCGTCAGTTCAGGCTCTCCTGGTCCCGCCCTCAGGGTTTGACCGCCGGGCAGCCGCACCGCGATCGCGCGGGTGCGGAAGGTTCTGTCCAGAAGAGATTGCAACATGGCCCCATCCTCCTAACTGCTTCAAAGCTAGTGACGGATTTCCGTCGCGCAACAACGACCCGCCTTTTCCATTAAGATGCGGCCCAGTTTTTCGGAGACAACGCCCATGAGCTTCACCCTGACCTCCACCGATATCCGCGATGGCGGCGTCCTGCCGGACGCCCAGGTCCAGTCCAAGGGGAACACCTCGCCCCAGTTGGCGTGGTCCGGCGCGCCGGAGGGGACCAAGAGTTACGCCATCACCTGTTTTGATCCAGACGCGCCGACCGGCTCGGGCTTCTGGCACTGGACCGTGGCCAACATCCCCGCCGAAGTGACCGAACTGCCGGCGGGCGCAGGATCGCCGGGCGGCGATCTGCCCAAGGGCGCCATTCAGGGGCGCACGGACTATGGCCAGCCCGGCTTTGGCGGCGCCGCCCCGCCCGCAGGCCACGGCCCGCACCGCTACATCTTCACCGTCTTCGCCGTGGACGTCGAAAGCCTGGATGTGAACGCCGACAATTCGGGCGCCATCTACGGCTTCAATCTGCATTTCCACACCCTGGCCAAGGCCAGCATAACCGCGACCTACGAAAACAAGCACTGACCCGGCTTGATCGACGGGGGCGGCGACCTATGTTGCAGCGCAACACCCCTCCCCCGGACGATCTTCATGACCACCTGCGACGTCGCGGCGCCCCGCGAATCCGTCAACCCGCCCCTTGCCGGAGGGCAGGTGGCCCTTGTCCTGATCGCCCTGGCCATGGGCGGCTTCGCCATCGGCGTGACCGAGTTCGCGGCCATGAGCATCCTGCCGGACTTTGCGGCAGGTCTGGGCGTCGACGCCCCCACCGCCGGCCACGTCATCAGCGCCTATGCCGCGGGCGTGGTGGTCGGGGCGCCCATCCTGGCGGTGCTGGGCGCGCGCCTGCCGCGCTGGCTGCTGCTGATCGGCTTCATGGC
This sequence comes from Brevundimonas nasdae, assembly GCF_019395145.1. Classification (NCBI taxonomy): domain Bacteria; kingdom Pseudomonadati; phylum Pseudomonadota; class Alphaproteobacteria; order Caulobacterales; family Caulobacteraceae; genus Brevundimonas; species Brevundimonas nasdae. The sequence goes on along the minus strand of NZ_CP080034.1, from coordinate 75,440 downwards.
CCTGTTCGCCGTCGCCAATGTCGCCAGCGCGCTGGCCCCCACCTATCACTGGATGCTGGTCTTCCGCTTCCTCAGCGGCCTGCCGCACGGGGCCTATTTCGGTGTGGCGGCCCTGGTCGCGGCCTCGGTCGTGCCGCTGGCCTACAGAACACGCGCCGTATCGACGATCCTGATGGGTCTGACCGTGGCCACGGTCATCGGCGTGCCCTTCGCCAATATCATCAGCCACACCTACGGCTGGCGCTGGACCTTCGCCATCGTCGGCGTGCTGGCCGTCATCACCATGGCCCTGGTCGCCCTGTTCGCGCCGCGCGACCCGGCCCACGCCGACGCCAGTCCTCTGCGTGAGCTGGGTGCTCTGAAGCGCGGGCAGGTCTGGCTGACGCTGGGCGTCGGCGCCATCGGTTTCGGCGGCATGTTCGCAGTCTATGCCTATCTGGCCTCGACCCTTCAGGCGGTCACCGGCATCGGGCCTGAAGTCCTGCCCTGGGTCTTCGCCGTGTTCGGCGTGGGCATGTTCCTGGGCAATATCCTGGGTGCCTGGGCCGCCGACCATATCGGTTTTCCCGCAGCGGGGGGCCTGCTGATCTGGAGCGCGATCGCCCTGGCCCTCTATCCGTTCGCGGCGACCAATCTTTGGGCGCTGATGGTGGTGATCTTCCTGATCGGAGGCGGCGGCGGTCTGGGGTCCATCCTGCAGACGCGCCTCATGGATGTGGCGGGCGACGCCCAGACCCTGGCTGCAGCGCTGAACCACTCGGCCTTTAACACCGCCAACGCCATCGGCCCCCTGCTGGGCGGCATGGCCATCGCGGCGGGATACGGCTGGACCTCCACCGCCTGGGTCGGCGTGGCCCTGTCGCTGGGCGGCTTCGTCATCTTCGTCATCGCCTGGCTGACGGGCCGCAAGCACGCGACGGCCTGACAAGTCGAAAGAAGCCTGCTAAAGGCCCGCGCCATGAGCGCCGCCGTCATCGTCTTCCCCGGTTCCAACTGCGATCGCGACTGCAAGGTCGCCATTGAACGCTCCACCCGCGAGCCCGTCTCGATGGTCTGGCACGCCGAGACGGAACTGCCCAAGGGGCTGGACCTGATCGTCATTCCCGGCGGCTTCTCCTATGGCGACTATCTGCGCTGCGGGTCCATGGCGGCCCAGTCGCCGGTGATGCAGGCGGTCAAGAAGGCGGCGGATGACGGCGTCACCGTGGTCGGCATCTGCAACGGCTTCCAGATCCTGTGCGAAGCAGGAATGCTGCCCGGCGCCCTGCTGCGCAACAAGGGCCTGAAATACATCTGCAAGCCCATCGCCCTGACGGTCGCCAACGCCCAGACCCGCTTCACCACCGGCTATGCCGATCAGGCCGAGGTTGTCATGACCCAGGGCAACGCCGACGGAAACTTCTTCGCCGACGCCGAAACCCTGGCCCGGATCGAGGGCGAGGGCCAGGTCGTGTTCCGCTATGTCGACAATCCCAACGGCTCGGTGAACGACATCGCCGGCCTGCAGAACGCGCGCGGCAATGTGCTGGGCATGATGCCCCACCCCGACCGCGCCTTCGAGGCCGAACTGGGCTCAGCCGACGGCGCCGTCCTGTTCCAGAGCATCTACGCCGCAGCCTGACGCCTGGGCCGACGCTTCAGTCGTCCTTTCTCTGCGACACGCCGTCTTCCGACGCCTCGTCTTCATCCGGTGTGATGACGCCGCCCGGTTCGCGCTGGGCCGCCAGTTCGCGTGCGCCGACGCCCTGGCCGTTTTCAATGGCGCGGTTGGCTTCGACTTCGTCGGTTTCGAAGTGCGGGGCGTTGTCTTCAGGGCGTTCGGCCATGTCGGTGTCTCCTGTGGTCAGACAGGACTAGCGGACAGCCGACACGCCGGTTCCCTCAGCGTCCGCTGAACGCCTCCAGGCTGGCGCGGGACAGGGGGCGGAAGGTGTAGAAACGGCCGTCGACCACGATCGTCACCTCATGCGCCTGGGGACGTTGCAGGATGGAGGGGTCGTCGCGCGGCACAATACGGCCTGTGGCGATGTTCTTGACGTCCATCTCCAATGATCCGACCCGCACGCCGGACGAGGCCAGAAGGCGGGCGATGCCGCGCGCCTCATTGGCCTGCTGCTCAGGCGTGAAGGCCTGCTGGAGCCGGGCCCAGGCGGTCTGAAGCTGCTGGGCGTTGACGCTGACGGAAGGCGTCGTCCGCTCCTGCGCCAGGACCGTCGCGCCGGAACCACCCGCCGTCAGGGCGACGGCCAGAAGCGCGCGGATGGCGAGAATTCTGCAGGACACGCGAGGGGGCTCGGAACGACCGCGTCAGGCCGGGACGCACCCTCCCCACTACACCGACTGACAGAACAGTGCGACATAGATGGCCGGGCGAATGAACCATCCGCCCTTCCGATGCGTAATCCTGGTTCGACCTTCACTGTTGGAGCCGTCATGTCCTCGATCATTCGCCCCACGCCCGCCCAGCGCACTCGACGCATGATCGTCCTGCTGGCCGCCCTGTTCGCCATCGCTGCGCCCATCATCCAGAACCTGGCCGGCTTGGGCCTGACCCAGGCCGAGTTTGCAGCCGACGGCAATACGACGCTCAGGGTCGCAGGCTACGCCTTCTCGATCTGGGGCCTGCTGTATCTGGGCCTGCTGGCCTATGCGGTGCGGCAGGTGCTGCCGCAGACGGGCGAGAGCACCCTGATCAACCGCCTGGGCTGGCCATCCGTCGTGACCCTGTTCGGCATCGGCTTCTGGATCATTGTCGCGGCGATGAACCTGAAGGCGGCCAGCGTCATCATCATCTTCGCCAGTCTGATCGCCTTGCTGGTTCCGCTGCTAGTCTTTGGCGGCACGATCCAGGCGCTGGGTCGGTTTGATCGGGACCGGATGCTGACGGTCTGGCCTTTGGCAGGCCTGGCGGGCTGGCTGACGGTGGCGGCGCCGCTGAACCTGATCACCACGGCGACGGCCTTCGACGCCTTGCCGACCACGCTCACGCCGACCGGATGGGCCGTGGCGGCGGTGGTGATCACAGCCTTGATCGCGATAGGGGTCACCGCCCGCCTGCGGACCCTGGCCTATCCCCTGCCCGTCGCCTGGGGCCTGCTGGGCGCCTTTGTGGCGGAACAGCCTGACAATCCCGCCCTGGCCTTCACGGCCCTGGCCGCCGCCATACTGGTGCTGCTGGCGGGGGTTCTGCTGACCTTCCGTCTGCGGCCGGGCGTAGAGCGCGGCTGAAGTCAGAGCCGAAGTCAGGGCTTGGGCGGATCGTCGGTGATCGCGCCATCCTCGGGGTCATGATCGTCGGCGCCCACGTCAAAGGCGCCGCTTTCGTCAAAGCCGACGCTGCCCACGCCAACGGCCGAGCCGGTCAGCCTCTGGCGGCTGTGCAGAGCCAGTTCCGGCGCCGCCTCGTCCAGCGCCCTGGTGATCTTCGGGTCATTCGAGCGATCCATCTGCTGATGGTCGGCGGCGGGAAGGCGGGTCTTGTCGGTCATCACTTGTCCTCCTCATCGGCGTCGTCGGCGTGGGGTTGCGGCTGCTCAGCCAGAGCAGAGGCGCCCGCGTCATCGGCGGCGATTTCGGGCAGATCCTCGTCCTGCGGCGTGGCGGCGGGGTCGATTGGGCGGTCGGTCATGCAAGGCTCCTGCGGCTTTCGCCTGAATCAACCGCCCGGCCTCAACGATGTTCCCCGATCTTGCGCCGTGCGGGCTGACATTTGCCCCGTCTGCGGCTAGAAGCCCCGCCCATGAGCGCTCCTGAAAAGACGATGTCCGAATTGGCCGCTGAATACGGCCTGGCCCCGAACGAGTATCAGGTCGTCCTCGACCGGCTGGGGCGCGAGCCGAACCATGTCGAACTGGGCGTCTTCTCAGTCATGTGGTCCGAGCACTGCTCCTACAAATCCTCCAAGATCCACCTGGGCAAGTTCCCGACCACCGGCGAGCGCGTCATCTGCGGTCCGGGCGAGAACGCAGGCGTGATCGACATCGACGACGGCGACGCCTGCATCTTCAAGATGGAGAGCCACAACCACCCCTCCTACATCGAACCCTATCAGGGTGCGGCGACGGGCGTGGGCGGCATCATGCGCGACGTCTTCACCATGGGCGCGCGCCCGGTGGCCCTGCTGAACGCCCTGCGTTTCGGCGATCCGTCGCACGAGAAGACCAAACGCCTGGTCAAGGGCGTCGTCTCCGGCATCGGCGGCTATGGCAACTGCGTCGGCGTGCCGACCGTTGCGGGCGAGACCAACTTCCACGCCGGTTACAACGGCAACATCCTGGTCAACGCCATGTGCGTCGGCCTGGCCCGCGCCGATGAGATCTATTACTCGGCCGCGCCGGAAGCGGGCCATGACGTGGTCTATTTCGGCTCCAAGACCGGCCGCGACGGCATCCACGGCGCCACCATGTCCTCGGCCGAGTTCGACGATGAGTCGGACGCCAAGCGCCCCACCGTCCAGGTCGGCGATCCCTTCGCCGAGAAGCTGCTGATCGAGGCCACGCTGGAGCTGATGGCCTCGGGCGCCGTCGCCGCCATTCAGGACATGGGGGCCGCGGGCCTGACCTCTTCATCCGTCGAAATGGCGGGCAAGGGCGGCGTCGGCATCGAGTTGAATCTCGACAGGGTGCCCCAGCGCGAAACCGGCATGACCGCCTATGAGATGATGCTGTCGGAAAGCCAGGAACGGATGCTGGCGGTCCTGAAGCCCGGCTATGAAGACGTCGGCTACCGCATTTTCCAGAAGTGGGGCCTGGACTTCGCTGTCATCGGCAAGACCACGAACACCGGCCATCTGGTGCTGACGCACCATGGCGAGACGGTCTGCGACGTGCCGCTGGCGCCCCTGTTCGACGACGCCCCCCTGTACGACCGCCCGTGGGTCCAGCCGGAGCTTCAGCCCAAGCTGAACCATTCGGACATCCCCGCCCCCCAGAACTGGGCCGATGCGGTGATGAAGGTCGTCGCCTGCCCCGACATGGCGTCAAAGCGCTGGATCTGGGAGCAGTACGACCGCCACGTCATGGCCGACACCCTGCAGGACTCATCGACCGGCGCCGACGCCGGCGTGGTGCGCGTCCATGGCACGGACAAGGGTCTGGCGGTCACCTCCGACTGCACCCCGCGCTATGTCCAGAACGACCCCTATGAGGGCGGAAAACAGGCGGTGGCCGAGGCCTGGCGCAACCTGACCGCCGTGGGCAGCCGTCCCATCGCCATCACCGACAATCTGAACTTCGGCAATCCGCAACGCCCCGAGATCATGGGCCAGATCGTGCGCGCCATCGACGGCATGGCCGAGGCCTGCCGCGAACTGGTCTTCCCGGTCGTGAGCGGAAACGTCAGCCTGTATAACGAGACGAACGGCGTCGCCATTCCGCCGACCCCGACCGTCGGCGCGGTGGGCCTGCTGCCCAACTATGACGTGGTGACCGGCTTCAGCGGCATGGCCGAGGGCGATACCCTGGTCCTGATCGGCCAGACGCACGGGGAGTTGGGCGCGTCGATCTATCTGCGCGAGGTTCTGGGCCGCGAGGACGGTGCCCCGCCGCCCGTCGACCTGAAGCTGGAAAAGAAGACCGGCGACTTCGTGCGCGACCTGATCGAAGGCGGCGAACTGACCGTGGTCCACGACCTGTCCGACGGCGGCCTGATCGGCGCGGCGGCGGATCTGGCGCTGGCGTCTGACGTCGGCGTGACCCTGGACGCCTCCAGCGCCGCTCACGCCCATATCTTCCTGTTTGGCGAGGATCAGGCCCGCTATCTGGTCGCCGTGCCGGACGCAGACGCCCTGATCGCCAAGGCACGTGACGCCGGCCTGCACGCTTCGGTCGTCGGCCATGCGGGGGGCGACGCCTTCGCCTCTCGCGGCGACAAGGGCGATCTGTTCAGCATCCCCGTCGCCCACCTGCGCGAATGGCATGAAGGCTGGATGCCCGGCTGGCTGGGAAGCGCCGCCTGAACCGCTTCCCTTGACCGAGGGCTCATGAGCAGGCTGCAGGCATGAAAACCGCCGTCGTCATGGGCCCCGGCTCGATCTTCTGCAGCACCCAGCCGAACTCGATCGAGACGGTGGCGCGCACCCTGTCGCGCTACAGCGCCAACCGGGATCAGGTGACCGTCTATTGCGATGCGGGGGCTGTGGATCGCGGCGACCTGCGGACGGTCGCCGTCGCGCCCGGCCTGGGGCGGACCGGACGCATCATCCGCGCCCTGCGCCGTGATCCGCCGCAGTTTCTGGAGTTGCACCAGCACGGTCCCAGCGCCGCCGCCATCGCCCGCGCCTTTCCGCATATCCCCAGCGTCCTTTACCGCCACAATCAGGCCAGCGGCGGCCGCGGCCCGCTGGCGCGGATGCGTTATGAGCACCGTTTCCGCGCCTTCGACGGCCATGTCTTCGTCAGCGACTATCTGCGCGGCGCCTTCGCCGACTGTTTCCCGGCCCTGGCCGCGCGCGGCTTCACCGTCCACAATCCGATAGACGCCGACCTGTGGGCCGCCCCGGTCGAAGGGCGCGGGCCGGTCATCGCCTATACCGGCCGCGCCGTGCCGGAGAAGGGTTTCGACCTGATCTGCGCCGCGCTGGAGCCGGTGCTGGAGCGCCATCCCGACTGGCGCGCGGACCTGCTGGTGATCGACTGGCACACCCATGCCGACTGGGCCCAGGCCCAGATCGACCGGCTGGCCCGCTTCGGCGACCGTGTCTCCCTGCGCAAGCAGCAGCCGTGGGCCGCTGTGCGTAACACCCTGCAAGGCGCCGCCATCGCCCTGGTCCCGTCGGCCTTTCCTGATCCCTTCCCTTTGGCGGCGCTGGAGGCCCATGCGGCGGGCGCGGCGGTCATCTCGTCCGGTCGCGGGGGCTTGCGCGAAGGCAGCGGTCCGCACGCCCTCTATGTCGAGCCGCTGGACGCGCCCACCCTGGCCGACCGGATCGAACAACTGATCGCCGATCCCGAACTGCGGCTGGCGATGGCGCGCAGCGGCCAGCAGCACGTTCAGACCGAACATACGCCCCAGCGCCGCGCGGCCCAGTTGGACGCCCTGCGCGCCCGGCTGGTAGAGGCCCGAAAGACCCGCGCACGGACCTGAAACATGGCGCATCCTCGCGTCCAACCCTATCTTCCAGCCGGGGCCATGCGGAGCAGACACGCTGATGACGGTCGTCGATACGCCTTTCGTTCCTCGCACTCCGGCGCGCCGGACGCAGCCGCTGTCGCTGCTGCCCTTCCTCTGGATCAGTTGGCGCGACCCGATCCGCATGTGGTCGGAACGGCATTTCAACGAGCCGCAACTGCACGGGCACAGCGTCCTGGGTGAAATCCTGGTGGTCAGCCACCCCGAGGGCGTTCGCCATGTCCTGACGGAAAACGCATCAAACTATGTGAAGGGCGACCTGCAGCGCCGGGTTCTGGGGCCGATGCTGGCCGAGGGGCTGCTGCTGACCGAGGGCGACACCTGGCGGCGCGCACGGCGCATCCTGGCCCCCCTGTTCACGCCCGCCAAGATGGCCACCCTGAACGCCCGCATGGCCGAGGTCTGCCACGCCCGCGTCGCCTCATGGTCCCTGTCAGCGCATGGGCGTGTGCTGGACATCGACAGCGAGATGTCCGGCCTGACCTTCGACATCCTGTCGGCGACCATGTTCTCTGACGAACTGGGCGGCGAGGCGCGCGGGTTCGAGCGCGCCCTGAACCAGTTTCTGGCCAATGGGGCGCGGATTGATCCGCTGGACGTGCTGGGCGCGCCGGACTGGGCCCCGCGCCTGGGACGGCTGGCCAGTTTCCGCTCGGCCCGTTTCTTCGAGCGACGGGTGACCCGTCTGGTCGAGGCGCGCCGCGCCCATATCGAGGCGGGCGGCGAGGCCCATGACGACCTGCTCAGCGCCCTGCTGCTGGCGCGCGACGAGAACGGCGGGCCCGGTCTGTCGGATGAAGAGGTCGCCGCCAACATCCTGACCTTCATCCTGGCCGGACATGAGACGACCGCCCGCGCCCTGGGCTGGACCCTGCATCTGCTGTCGCGCCAGCCGGAATATCTGGCCCGGCTTCAGGCCGAGGCCGACGCCTTCGACGTCAGCCAGCCCAGATGGGCCGACAACCTGCCGTGGACCCGCGCCGTGCTGGAGGAGACGATGCGCCTGTTCCCGCCCGCCCCGACCATGGCCCGCACCGCCCTGGCCGACGACGAGGTCGGGGGGCAGAAGATCAAGGCGGGCGCCACCGTCATCATCTCGCCGTGGATTCTGCAGCGTCACAAACTGCTGTGGGATCAGCCCGACGCCTTCAAGCCCGAGCGCTTCCTGCCGGAAAACCGCAAGGCCGTGGACCGTTACGCCTATATCCCGTTCAGCGCCGGGCCGCGCGTCTGCATCGGCGCCGCCTTCGCCATTCAGGAGGCCATGATCGCCCTGGCCGCCATCCTGCGTGTCGCCGAAGTCGAGGCCGTCACCGCCGTCGAGCCCCGCCCTGTGCACCAGATCACCCTGCGCAGCAGCCAGCCGATGCGGCTTCGTCTCCGGGCGCGGCGAAAGACCGTCTGACCGCCAATGTCCCCGGCGCGTCAACGGATCGTCGCAATACGCCCCTATGGCCGTGATCTCGCTGGAGCCTGATCTGCATGAGCCGCCGTCGTTCGCCCCTTCGCATCGCCCTGATGGGACTGGGCGCCGTCGCAGGCTGTCTGACCATCTATATCGTCGGGGTGAACCTGACCGGGAATGTCCACACGGTCATTCCGGGCGAGATCTATCGCGCGGGCCAGCCGCGCCCCGGCCTGCTGGACCGGATGGAGCAGCAGCACGGCATCCGCACGGTTCTGAACCTGCGCGGCCCCAATCCGGGCACGCCCTGGTACGACAATGAGGTCGCCGACAGCATGCGACTGGGCATTCGTCACATCAACTTCCGCATGTCGGCCAAGGAAGAGCTGACGCCCGAGGAAGTCCGCACCCTGATCGGCATCATGCGCGATGCGCCCAAGCCCCTGCTGATCCATTGCGCGGGCGGATCGGACCGCACGGGCCTGGCCTCCGCCTTCTATGTCGCGGCCGTGTCGAAGGGCGGAGAGAACAGGGCCGAGGCGCAGTTGTCGCTGCGTTACGGCCATATCGCCCTGCCCAACCTCGACGCCTATGCGATGAACCGCACCTTCGAGCGGATGGAGCCGGAACTGGGTTTTCCTAACAGCTAGGCGGAAGGCTTTTCGCGGTCGGCGGCGTCTAGGGATCAACGCCAACGTCGTTCAGGACGCCCCCGTGAAGATCGCCATCGTCCTTCCGCCCGGAAGCCGTTTTTCGCAATCGCGCCCCAACTCGATGGAGACGGTGGTGCGGACCCTGGCCGGGGTCAGCCGCTATCGGTCGTCGATCCGCATCTTCTGCCCGGAGGGCGCCGACGACCACGGGAATTTTGACGTTCAGACCGTGCCGGAAGGGCGCAACATCCGTATCGAGGCCCTGACCCGGCACATCCGCGCCTATGACCCCGACCTGATCGAGGTGCATCAGAAGGTGGTGGACGCCACGCGTCTGGCCCGCCGTTTCCCCCGGGCGACCAACCTGCTGTACCGCCACCATGCGCTGAAGACGCCCAGGACCCTGCTGGACCGCTGGCGCTATCAGGCGCGTTATGGGGTTCAGGACGGGCTGATCTTCGTCAGCAAGTCCGAGCGCGACCGCTTCGTCGCCCAGCACCCCGGTCTGGCGGACAAGAGCTTCGGCATCCCCAACCCCATTCAGGCCGAGCCCTGGCTGGCGGCACCCGAAGATCGCGATCAGATCATCGCCTTCGCTGGCCGCGCCATGCCGGAAAAGGGTCTGGACGTGCTGTGCGCCGCCCTGCCGGCCGTGCTGGAGCGCCATCCGAACTGGCGCGCGGTGCTGATGCTGAACGACTGGGACGATCATCAGGCCTGGGCCGCGCCGCACGTCGCGCCCTTGGAGCGGTTCGGCGACCGGGTGGCCATTCTGCGCTCGGCCTCTCTGGGCGAGGTGCGCGAGATCATGAAGACCGTCGCCATCGCCGTGACCCCGTCCGTCTGGGCCGAGCCCCTGGGCCTGACCGCGCTGGAGGCCCATGCGGCGGGCGCGGCCCTGATATCCTCCGGGCGCGGGGGCCTGCGCGAAGCCAGCGGCCCGCACGCCCTCTATGTGGACGAGGTGACGCCCGCCAGCCTGACCGATGCGATGGAGACGCTGGTCCTCGACCCCGAACGCCGCACCGCCATGGCGCGGGCCGGACAGCGCTATGTGCTGAGCAACCACCTGCCCGAGCGCCGGTCGCGCGATCTGGACGCGCTGCGGCTGAAACTGCTGGCGATGCGCAAGCCGGTGCTGGTTCCGGCCTGACGGGCGTCAGACGACCGGGATCGCCTGCGACAGACGCCCGCCGACGCGGATCGGCTCGACGCGGACGGCCAGGCCGGTCTTGTCGTCCGTCTCGACAAAGACGCCGCAGATGGTCGCCGGGCCCGAAGCCGGAGTGTAGCGCCCGCCCGAAATGCGGGTGGTGAAGCGGCGCAGCGGCTCGTCCTTTTCGTTGCCGATGACGCTGTCATAGTCGCAGCAGCCGCCCGCGTCCGTCTGATAGGCCGTGCCGCCGGGCAGGATCTGACAGTCGGCGGTCGGGACGTGGGTGTGGGTGCCCACGACCAGAGACGCGCGCCCGTCGCAGAAATGGCCCATGGCCATCTTTTCCGAGGTCGCCTCGGCATGAACATCGACGATGACGGCGTCGGCGACGGCGCCCAGCGGGGCGGCGGCCAGCTCGCGCTCGACCGCGCCGAACGGATCATCCATCGGGTCCATATGCACCCGGCCCAGCACGTTCATGACCAGAACCGTGCGGCCTGAATGGGTCTCGAACAGATTGGCGCCCGCGCCCGGCGCATCCATCAGGCGCGGATAGTTGGCGGGTCGGATCAGACGCGGCTCGCGCACGATATAGGTCAGGGCCTCGCGCTGGTCCCACGAATGATTGCCCAGCGTCAGGCAGTCGGCGCCCGCCATGAACAGCTCGCGCGCCGTGTTCTCGGTGATGCCGAACCCGCCTGCGGCGTTCTCGGCGTTGATGACCACGAAGTCCAGCTTCAGGTCACGCTTCAGGCCCGGAAGATAGTCGCTGACGCCATCACGGCCGGACTTGCCGATGACGTCGCCGAAAAACGCCAGTCTCATACAAAATCTCTCATGGGAAAGCCGTATAGCCGGTCTCGGTCAGAACGCCATGCAGTCGGACGTCGTGATCTTCCAGCGCCAGCCGCTCGACCGCCTGTCCGGCATAGGCGAAACCGACCCGGATCGCGTCAGGCCGCGCCGCGAAGGTGCGGTCATAATAGCCCCCGCCCTGTCCCAGCCGCCCGCCGAAAGGGTCGAAGGCCAACAGCGGCGTCAGGATCAGATCAGGATCGACCGTCTCGGCCAGAGGCAGGGGCGCGGGACATCCGGCGGCGTCCAGCTCCAGCGGCTCGCCCGGCGACCAGGCGCGAAAGATCATCGGCGCATCCCGCTGCAGAACCACCGGCAGGCACAGATGACGCCCTGCGGCCTCCAGCGCGACGGCCAGGGCGTCGGCGTCCAGTTCTGATCCCATCGCGCGGTACAGGGCCACGAACGCGCCGTCCGGCAGCCGGTCCGCATGATCGGCGGCGCGCCCGGCGGCGGAAGGATCAACCTGCGCCAACCGCTTGCGCAGCGCCCGCATGGCCGACCGTTGCTCGTGTTTGTCCAGGCTCATGGCTTGCGTCTTACACCGCCGACGCCGCCCCGACGAGCAGCCGCGCACGTTCCAACCCGCCGCGCTCAAACAGCGCGCGACCGCATCACGAACGTCATGGCAGTAAAAAACGCGCGCGTTGCGCGCCGCGCTCAAGCACCAAGCGACCGCGTCGAGAGCATTAGCGCACTGAAAAAGAACGCGCGCGTGGCGCGCTCGCGCTCAAGCAGCAAGCGACCGCGTCGCGAGCGTTAGCGCACTAAAAGAACAAAAGTTGGCGGCGCCGCGCGAACCGTGAGGAACGTTTAAATCCTCTCGACCTGGGTAGCCAGGTGGGCTCCATATGCCCAGGCCCTCGAGCCCGGACAGGGACAGATCCCGTAGAGTGAATTAAGGTCAGAAGGATATGTTGTCTTCGACGTGAGCCGCAGCATGACCCGCCGTCGCGATAGATAGTCCTTCGCGACGGCTTTCGCCAGCACCGTCATGACAAATCACGCCTGCGCACAAGCGGGATCGACGGGGCTTAGATTCCCTGGACGATCTTCTCGATCCGCGCGGCGACGGCGTTCAGGGCCTCGGCCACGCCATCGGTCGAGGGCGCGGGTTGGGCAGGCGGAACAAGGCCCGGCTTGCCGCTGTTCAGACGCGCCTCATGCAGTTCGTCGGCCAGGATCAGGGCCGACATCAGAAACAGCCGCAGATCGCCGACATGGCCCACGTCCTGGGCCACCTGGCGCACCTGGTTGTCGAACTGTTTGGCCAGGATGCGGACCCGCTCCTCCTGCCCGTCGGCGCAGCCCACGGCATAGGGGCGGCCGTTCACGTCCACCGTCACGGTCGCCATCAGCGGGCCTCCCCTTCGGATTCAGCCAGCACGTCGCGCACGGCGTCAGCGGCGCGCGCCAGGGCGTCGGACGCCTCGCGGCCCGCCGCCTCCAGCTCCGCCACCCGCGCGCCATCGGCCCGTGGCGCGAAAAGGTCGTCGTCGCTGACGGGCGAGGTCGAGGCGGTGCGAGCCTTCAACTCCAGGATTTTGCGTTCAAGGCCGGCCAGGGCCCGGTCGATGCGGGCCCGTGCGGCCGTTGTGGCGTCTGCCATCGGTCGCTCCTTACAAATTGCGTATAGAACCCGAGGACGCGTCGGGGTAAAGCGGCGCGCCCCTTATTTTCTGCATCACGACGAAAGGTCTCCACAGTGACCGACGCCAAAGCCGCATCCAAGGCCACTCCTGAGCAGATGGCGAACGCCATCCGCGTCCTCGCCATGGACGGCGTGGAGAAGGCCAAGTCCGGTCACCCCGGCATGCCGATGGGCATGGCCGATGTGGCGACGGTGCTGTTTTCGAAATTCCTGAAGTTTGACGCCTCGCGCCCCGACTGGGCCGACCGCGACCGCTTCATTCTGTCGGCGGGCCACGGCTCGATGCTGATCTACGCCCTGCTGCACCTGACCGGCTACAAGGCCGCGACGAAGCAGGAGCTTGAGAACTTCCGCCAGTGGGGATCGAAGACCGCTGGCCACCCGGAGTTCGGCCACATGCCGGGCGTCGAGGTCACCACCGGCCCGCTGGGTCAGGGTCTGGCCACCTCGATCGGTTTCGCGCTGGCTGAACGTCACCTGGCCGCCAAATACGGCGACGATCTGGTCGACCACCGCACCTGGGTCTTCGCCGGCGACGGCTGCCTGATGGAAGGCGTGTCGCAGGAGGCCATCACCCTGGCCGGCCGCTATCAGCTGAACAAGCTGACCGTACTGTGGGACGACAACGAAATCACCATCGACGGCAAGGTCGGCCTGTCCGACGCCACCGACCAGAAGGCCCGTTTCAAGGCCGCTGGCTGGGCGGTCAAGGCCATCGACGGCCATGACCTGGACGCGATCAAGGCCGCGTTGAAGTGGGCCACCCGTCAGGACAAGCCGACCCTGATCGCCTGCAAGACCAAGATCGGCCGCGGCGCCGCCACCATGGAAGGCAGCCACAAGACCCACGGCGCGGCCCTGGGCGCGACCGAGATCGAAGCCACGCGCAAGGCGCTGGGCTGGACCGCCGCCCCGTTCGAAATCCCCGCCGACATCGCCGACGCCTGGCACAAGGTCGGTCGTCGCGGCGCCAAGGACCGCAAGAAGTGGGAGGCCCGCCTCGCCGCTTCGGACAAGGCCGCCGACTTCACCCGCGCCATCAAGGGCGACCTGCCGGAAGGCGCCTTCGATGCGCTGAACGCCAAGATCGCGGAACTGATCGAGACCAAGCCCGCACAGGCCACGCGCCAGTCGTCAGGCGCGGCCCTGGATCAGGTCTTCGCCGCCATCCCCGAACTGATCGGCGGCTCGGCCGACCTGACCGGCTCGAACAACACCTTCGTCGCGGGCACGCCGATCCTCGACGCGCCGAAATATGAAGGCCGCTACGTCAACTGGGGCATCCGCGAATTCGGCATGGCCGCCGCCCTGAACGGTCTGGCGTTGCACGGGGGCGTCATTCCCTACGGCGGCACCTTCATGGTCTTCTCGGACTACAGCCGTCCGGCCATCCGCCTGGGTGCCCTGATGGGCGTGCGCGCCCTCCACGTCCTGACGCACGACAGCATCGGTCTGGGCGAAGATGGCCCGACCCACCAGCCGGTCGAACATCTGGCCGCCCTGCGCGCCATTCCGAACCTGCTGGTCTTCCGCCCCGCCGACACGGTCGAGGCGATGGAGGCGTGGAAGATTGCGCTGGAGACCAAGACCGCCCCGTCGGCCCTGGCCCTGTCGCGCCAGAAGACGCCTGCCGTCCGCACGGTCGCCTCGTCTGAAAATCTGACGGCCAAGGGTGCCTATGAGATCAAGGCCGCCAATGGCGAGGCCAAGGTCACCCTGTTCGGCACCGGCACGGAACTGGCCCTGGCGCTAGACGCCGCATCGGTTCTGGAGGCCGAAGGCACGCCGACCCGCGTCGTCTCGGTCCCCTGTTTCGAACTGTTCGAGCAACAGGACGCCGCCTATCAGGCCGCCGTCATCGGCCGCGGCACTGTGCGCGTCGCCATCGAAGCGGCGATCAAGCAGGGCTGGGAACGCTTCATCGGCGAAGACGGTGCCTTCATCGGCATGTCCAGCTTCGGCGCCTCGGCCCCGGCGGAAGTCCTGTACGAGAAGTTCGGCATCACCTCCGACGCCGTGGTCGCAGCCGTCAAGGCGCGACTGTAAAACACGTCTCCCTCTCCCCTTGCGGGAGAGGGAGACCGCGCACGGCGGCGAAAGCCGTCGTTCTTGCGCGGTCGGGTGAGGGGTCACGCCGACCGCGATATTCGCATCAGCCAACCCCTCATCCGGCCCTTCGGGCCACCTTCTCCCGCAAGGGGAGAAGGGACGGTGGAACAGACGATGAAATTCGGCGCTCTTGGTCTTCTTCTGTCTGTTGGCATGGCGGCGAACTTCGCCCCTGCCGCCCAAGCCCAGACCCCAGCCCATACCCCGCCTCAACCACCCGAGGTCGTCGAAACACCCATCGTCATCGGCCAGTCCTTCGCCCTGCCCTCGGCCATCATGGGCGCAGCGCGGGAGATCAACGTCTGGCTGCCGCCCGGTTATGACCAGTCGCGCGAGCGATATCCCATCCTCTATGTCCTGGACGGCGGTCAGGATCAGGACTTTCACCACATCTCGGGCATCGCCCAGTTGGGGACCATCGTCGGGACCACGCGGGATGTCATCGTGGTAGGCGTCGCCTCGGTGGACCGCCGCAACGAGCTGGCCCTGCCCACCGAAGACCCCGAACTGATCGCCCGCTATCCGACGCAGGGCCAGTCAGACCGTTTCCGCCGCTTCCTGTCCGAAGAGGTCCAGCCCTTCATCAACGCCCGTTACCGCACCAGCGGCGAAACGGCCCTGATGGGCGAGTCTCTGGCAGGCCTGTTCGTGGTCGAGACCTTCCTGAAAGAGCCGCAGATGTTCGACGCCTATGTCGCCGTCAGCCCCAGCCTGTGGTGGGACGGCGGCCGGTTGGCGCGACAGGCGGGCGCCCACCTGCGTGACCATTCGGGCGACCCGCGCACCCTGATCCTGACGCTGGGCGACGAGGGCGAGATGATGCAGGCGCCGATGGATGTTCTGACCGCCAATCTGCGCCAGTACGCCCTGCCGAATGAGCACTGGAGCTTCACGCCTCGCCCGACGGAAACACACGCCACCATCTATCATGGAGCGGCGCTGGACGCCTTCCGCCAGCTCTATGCGGTGGACCCGCAATGAGCCGCACTTTCAAACCGACCCGGAGCCTGACGCCATGAAACTCGGCACCCCGCTTTCCGACACCGCCGTGCGCGTGATGCTGCTCGGCTCGGGCGAACTGGGCAAGGAGGTCGCCATCGAGCTGCAGCGGCTGGGCGCCGAGGTGATCGCCGTGGACCGCTATCCCAACGCCCCGGCCATGCAGGTGGCCCACCGCAGCCACGTCATCCCGATGACCGATCCCCAGGTGCTGAACGGCGTCATCATGGCCGAGGCCCCGCACATCATCGTGCCGGAGATCGAAGCCATCGCCACCGAGGTCCTGGCCGACATCGAAGCCGCCGGCATGGCCGTGGTCATCCCCACCGCCCGCGCGGTGCAGCTGACCATGAACCGCGAGGGCATCCGCAAGCTGGCCGCCGAGACCCTGGGCTTGCCGACCAGCCCCTACGCCTTTGCTGGCTCGGCTGAGGAACTGGCGGCGGGCGCCGAGGCCGTCGGCTATCCCAACTTCGTCAAGCCGGTCATGTCGTCGTCGGGCAAGGGCCAGTCCTTCGTCGAAAACCCCGACGAAATCGCCGACGCCTGGACCTATGCCCAGGAAGGCGGACGCGTCGCTGGCGCCCGCGTCATCGTCGAGGGCCGGATCGATTTCGACTTCGAGATCACCCTGCTGACCGTGCGTTCGCTGCGCGATGGCACGGTCGTCACCGACTTCTGCGCCCCCATCGGCCATCGCCAGGTCAAGGGCGACTATGTCGAAAGCTGGCAGCCGCAGGCGATGACGCCCGCCGCACTGGCCGCCGCGCAGGACATCGCGGGCAAGGTGACGGAAGCGCTGGGCGGTCTTGGCGTCTTTGGGGTGGAGTTGTTCGTCAAGGGCGATCAGGTCTGGTTCTCCGAGGTCTCGCCCCGCCCGCACGACACCGGCCTGGTCACCCTGGCCAGCCAGACCCAGATCGAGTTCGCCCTGCACGCACGCGCCATCCTGGGCCTGCCGGTCGATGTGACCCTGCGCGAACCCGCCGCCAGCGCCGTCATCTATGGCGGGATGGAGGCCCAGGGCGTGGCCTTTGAAGGTGTCGCCGAAGCCTTGTCCGTACCCACCGCCGACCTGCGCCTTTTCGGCAAGCCCGAGGCGTTCGAGCGCCGCCGCATGGGCGTCGCCACCGCGCGCGGCGCCGGCACCGACGAAGCCCGCGAACGCGCCCGCGAAGCCGCCAGCCGCGTGAAGGTGGTCAGGGTCTGAGGTTTTTCGACTTTAGTCGATTGGCGCGACGCCCGCTTATGGTTCACACAGTCGCTCAGGGCCGCCAGCCAGACGGCCGGGAGGAACTGACGTGGGCAAGTTGAAGACACCCCTCATCTTCGGGGCCATCGCCATATTGGGTGCGGTGTCCCTGGGCGTTATCGCCCTGCACAAGGGCGAGAGCATCAGTGCGGTCTGGATGGTGGTCGCCGCCGTCTGCACCTACGCCATCGCCTATCGGTTCTACGCCCGGTATCTGGCCAACAAAGTCATGCAGCTGAACCCGGCGCGGATGACGCCCGCCGTTCGGCGCAACGACGGCCTCGACTATGTGCCGACGCCCAGGAACGTCCTGTTCGGGCACCATTTCGCCGCCATCGCCGGGGCCGGACCGCTGGTCGGGCCGGTGCTGGCCGCCCAGATGGGCTATCTGCCCGGCGTGCTGTGGATCCTGGTTGGCGCGGTGCTGGCCGGCGCGGTTCAGGACATGATGGTCCTGTTCATGTCCACCCGCCGCGACGGCAAGTCGCTGGGCGACATGATCCGCACCGAGATGGGAAACATCCCCGGCATCATCGCCCAGGTCGGCGTCCTGATGATCATGGTCATCATTCTGGCGGTGCTGGCGCTGGTGGTGGTCAAGGCCCTGGCCGAGAGCCCGTGGGGCACGTTCACCGTCGCCGCCACCATTCCCATCGCCATCTTCATGGGCCTGTACACCCGCTTTCTGCGGCCCGGCCGCGTGGGTGAAGTGTCGGTCATCGGCGTGGTCCTGCTGATGCTGGCCATCGTCGGCGGCGGCCATGTGGCGGCTGATCCCTACTGGGGTCCGGCCTTCACACTGACGGGTCCGACCCTAGCCATCCTGATGATGGTCTATGGCTTCATCGCCTCGGTCATTCCGGTCTGGCTGCTGCTGGCGCCGCGCGACTACCTGTCCACCTTCCTGAAGATCGGCGCCATCGTCGCCCTGGCCATCGGCATCCTGATCGTCCGGCCGCATCTGCAGATGCCCGCCATCACCCCCTTCATCGACGGCACAGGCCCGGTCTTCGCGGGCGCCCTGTTCCCCTTCCTGTTCATCACCATCGCCTGTGGCGCCGTGTCCGGCTTCCACGCCCTGATCTCGTCCGGCACCACGCCCAAGCTGCTGGAGAACGAGAACCAGATCCCGTTGATCGGCTATGGCGCCATGCTGTGCGAAAGCTTCGTCGCCGTCATGGCCCTGATCGCCGCCACGGTTCTGGATCCGGCGGTCTATTTCGCCATGAACAGCCCGGCCTCGATCATCGGCACGGACGCCGCATCCGCCGCCGCCGCCGTGGCCCAGTGGGGCTTCCACATCACGCCGGGAGAGCTTGAGCAGCTGGCCCGCGACGTGGGCGAGCATTCGATCCTGTCACGCGCGGGCGGCGCCCCGACCCTGGCCGTCGGCATGGCCCA
The DNA here is from genome assembly GCF_019395145.1 of Brevundimonas nasdae. Lineage (NCBI taxonomy): Bacteria > Pseudomonadati > Pseudomonadota > Alphaproteobacteria > Caulobacterales > Caulobacteraceae > Brevundimonas > Brevundimonas nasdae. Next base: position 56,831 of record NZ_CP080034.1, on the reverse strand, counting down.
CATCCTGTCCAACGTCATCGGCGGCAAGGCGATGATGGGCTTCTGGTATCATTTCGCCATCCTGTTCGAGGCCCTGTTCATCCTGACCACAGTGGACGCCGGAACCCGCGTCTGCCGCTTCATGATCCAGGACCTGCTGGGCGTCGCCGTGCCCAAGATGCGCGAGACCAAGTCCTGGGGCGCCAATGTGGTCGCCACGGCCCTGACGGTCGGTCTGTGGGGCTATTTCCTCTACACCGGCGTCATCGACCCGCTGGGCGGCATCAACAGCCTGTGGCCCCTGTTCGGCATCGCCAACCAGATGCTGGCCGCCGTGGCCCTGATCCTGGGCACGGTCGTCCTGTTCAAGATGAAGCGCGAGAAGTTCGCCTGGGTCATGATCCTGCCCGCGACCTGGCTGCTGGTCTGCACACTGACCGCCGGCTTCCAGAAGCTGTTCCACCCGGACGTCCGCATCGGCTTCCTGGCCCACGCCAGAAAATATCAGGAGGCGCTGGGCGCTGGCGAACTGATCGCCCCGGCCAAGAGCGCAGGCGACATGCACCGCATCATCGTCAACGACTACGTCAACTCGACCCTGACGGCGGGCTTCCTGTTCGTGGTCATCACGATGGTGGTCTATGGCGTGCTGGCCTGCCGCAAGGCCTGGCGCAACAACCGCCCCACCGCGCGTGAGTATCCCGAGGCCCACGACCTGACCCCGGCGGATGAAGCCGCGGACATCGCCCGTGCCTGATCCCGCACAAACCCCCGCGCAGGACGACCTGCTGTGCCTGTGCCGCGACACGGCCCTGCGCTGGGGTCGCGGCATCCGCCAGACCGCCAGCGCCATGATCGGCCAGCCCGACTATGACGCCTATGTCGCCCATACGGCGGCCAACCACCCGGACCAGCCCCCGCTGGACAAGGTCGCCTTCTTCCGCCTGCACGAGCAGCGCCGCTTCGGCGGCTCCGGTTCGTTCAAATGCTGCTGATCTAGAGGCCCGAGGACTGGCTTTCGGCGCGCGCCCGATCCGCTGACTGAAGCGCCGCAATCGCCGCCTCCAGCGTCGGGTCTTCCCCCGCCCGTCGTTCCGCCACCGTGCGGGGCGCCAGGATGTCCGGCGTGACCCCGCGCTTCTCCAGCCGCACGCCGCCCGCCGTCACATAGTCCGAACGGCTCAGCGTCAAGCGCCCGCCGTCCGGCAGATTGGTGTCCTGGGCGATCAGGACCGAGCCGATTGTCTGTTCCCCCACCACGATCCCCCGGCCCGCCTCCTGCAGGGCGGCGGGCGTCAGTTCGGCGGCGCTGCGGCTGCCCTTGTCCACCAGCACGGCGACGGGGTTGGCGACCGGGGCCTCGTGATCGCCGCAGTCGCCCGCCGCCTTCAAAGCCACCGCCCGGCCGCGCCGCCCCGTCCGCGTCGCCCAGACCTGACCGCGCGGCAGGAAACAGGTCAGCACCGATTCCGCCTCCCACAGCCGTCCGCCCGGATTGGCGCGCAGGTCCAGCACCACATTCACATCGGCAGGCAGGCCATCCAGCTCATGCCCGATCCAGCGGCCCAGCCCCGGATCGAACTGCTCGATCCTCAGCACCAGAACGCCGGGCCGCGAATAGTCGGCCACGAAGGGTTGCGGGCCGTCCATCAGGCGCGGCGTCAGGGTCGTCTCGCGACGCGCGCCCGTCTCGTCAGTCAGGACAAGCTGCACGGGGCGGCCGTCGAAGACCTCGACATCCGGCCCCCACGGTCGGCCATCGACGGTGTTCAGGACCCAGCCGACCTCGACCCCCGCCGTCTCCGCCGGTGATCCCGCCCGCACCCGCTCCACCGTCCAGACATTGCGGTCTTCGCCCGCCATCAGGGTCAGCCCCATGACCGCCCGACGCTCGAACATGGCCTCCTGGCGACGCACGGCGGCGGGCGGACTGGCCGCGGCGTGGCCGTCGTCCAGCAGGTCCAACATGTCGTTGACGACCCGGTACAGGGTCCGATCATCGGTCGCCGCCACCGCCAGCGGCCGGAACCGCGCCCTAGCCGCATCCCAGTCCACCCCGTGCAGACCGGGGTCGTAATAGCCGCGCTGGACCTCGCTCCAGACCCGGTCGAACACCCGCTCGTTCATGCGGGTGCGATCGCGATTGGGCGGCGGCTGGACGATGTCGGAGAAGCGCAGGGGCCGCGTCGTCCCCCGTCATCTGCGGCGACGCAGACACACCGCCCGCCGCCAGCAGCAAGGCCAGCGACAGGAGGCATGAAACCTTCAGGAAGCGGCGACCGTCCATGCCGCGATCCTTGTCCGAACCCCGAACGGGCCGCAAGTCACGATGCCGGGCGCGCCTTGCCTTCGCCGCAAGGCCGCGCCAAGAGCGGCGCCGAAATCACGGACCACGATCATGCCCATCACGACGGTCGGCCTCGATGCCGACGACACCCTCTGGCACAATGAGACGATCTTTCGCCTGACCCACGCGCGGTTCGTCGACCTGCTGGCCGATCATGGCGATGAGGCGACCATCGAGGCGCGCCTGGCCGAGACGGAACAGCGCAATCTTCGCCTCTATGGCTACGGGGTGAAGGGCTTCACCCTGTCGATGATCGAAACGGCGATGGAGTTGACCAACGGCGCCGCCCCGCCCCATGTCATACGCGAAATCCTGGCCGCCGGTCGTGAAATGCTGGCCCACCCGGTCGAGACCCTGCCCGGCGTGGACGAGGTGATCGCCGAACTGTCCGAAAAATACCGTCTGGTCCTGATCACCAAGGGCGACTTGATGGATCAGGAGCGCAAGCTGGCGGCCTCCGGCCTGGGCGAACGGTTCAGCGCGGTCGAGATCGTCTCCGAGAAAGACCGCGCCACCTATCAGCGCGCCTTCACCCGACATGGCACCGGCGCCGCCGAGGCGGTCATGGCCGGAAACTCGATGAAATCCGACGTCCTGCCCGCCATCGCCGCCGGCGCCTTCGCCGTCCACATCCCCTACCACGTCACCTGGGCCCACGAACTGGCCGACGCCCCCGAGAACGAGCCCCGCTACGTCTCCCTGTCCCGCATCGGCGAACTGCCCGACTGGATCAAGGCGATCGACGGATAAAGGCTTGCCGACTACCCCCTCCCTCTCTAAACGGACCGCTTAACCGACAACCCGACGCGAACGTCGCACGGCCATGCTGTGCGGGGGCTTCTCGCGCGCGTAATCAACGAAGGAAGAAGCCGCCCTTGTTCGCCCCGGACATCAGTCATGACGAACGCGACGCCATGGTGCGCGCGGCGCTGGCCGAACAGGGCGACAGCGGCGTGACCCCGCGTCACACGCGTTTCTACTTCTATGGCGAAGGCGACCACGGCGACCTGAACGAGGTCGCGCGACGCGCGGGCTTCCTGACCAGCGGCGCCGACGATTCCACCACACTCGAGACCACCATGGCGGTGGACGAAGCGTCGTTTTCGGCGACCTCCGCCATGATGCAGACCTGGGCCGCGGCCTTCCAGCTGGACTATGACGGCTGGGACTGCGCGGTCGTGACCCATTAGCGTTCAATAAGAAGAAGAGCTGGCGATGCCCAAGCGCACAGACATCAAGTCCATCCTCATCATCGGCGCAGGCCCGATCGTCATCGGCCAGGCGTGCGAGTTCGACTATTCCGGCGTTCAGGCGTGCAAGGCGCTGAAGGCCGAGGGCTACCGGGTCATCCTGGTCAACTCGAACCCCGCCACCATCATGACCGACCCGGAGGTGGCCGACGCCACCTATATCGAGCCGATCACGCCCGAGATGGTCGAGAAGATCATCATCAAGGAAAAACCCGACGCCCTGCTGCCGACCATGGGCGGCCAGACGGCGCTGAACACGGCCCTGGCCCTGCATGAATCGGGCGCCCTGACCCGCCACGGCGTCGAGATGATCGGCGCCAAGGCCGAGGTCATCGACAAGGCCGAGGACCGCCAGAAGTTCCGCGACGCCATGGACAAGCTGGGTCTGGAAAGCCCGCGCTCCAAGGCCGCCCATTCGATGGAAGAGGCGCTGGAGGGGCTGGAGTTCGTCGGCCTGCCCGCCGTGATCCGCCCATCCTTCACCCTGGCCGGAACCGGCGGCGGCATCGCCTTCAACCGCGAGGAGTTCGACGAGATCGTCGCGCGCGGTCTGGACCTGTCGCCGACCACCGAAGTCCTGATCGAAGAGTCGGTGCTGGGCTGGAAGGAATACGAGATGGAGGTCGTCCGCGACACGGCGGACAACTGCATCATCATCTGCTCGATCGAGAACGTCGATCCGATGGGCGTGCACACGGGCGACAGCATCACCGTGGCACCGGCCCTGACGCTGACGGATAAAGAATACCAGCGGATGCGCACGGGCTCGATCAACGTCCTGCGCGAGATCGGCGTCGAGACGGGCGGATCGAACGTGCAGTGGGCGATCAACCCTGCCGACGGCCGCATGGTCGTGATCGAGATGAACCCGCGCGTGTCGCGTTCGTCCGCCCTGGCGTCCAAGGCCACCGGCTTCCCCATCGCCAAGGTCGCGGCGCGCCTGGCGGTCGGCTACACCCTGGACGAACTGCAGAACGACATCACCCAGGTCACGCCCGCTTCGTTCGAGCCGTCGATCGACTATGTCGTCACCAAGATCCCGCGCTTCGCCTTCGAGAAATATCCGGGTTCCGAGCCCCTGCTGGGCACCTCGATGAAGTCGGTGGGCGAGGTCATGGCCATCGGCCGCACCTTCCAGGAATCGATGCAGAAGGCCCTGCGCGGTCTGGAGACCGGCCTGTCCGGCTTTGACGAGATCGAGATCGAGGGCGTCGCCGGCGCCGCGGACGATGCGACCGCCCGCGCCGCCGTGGTCCGCGCTTTGGGCATTCCCACGCCCGACCGCATCCGCGTCATCGCCCAGGCCTTCCGTCACGGCCTGACGGTCGAGGAGGTCAACGCGGCCTGCGCCTATGAGCCGTGGTTCCTGCGCCAGATCGCCGACATCGTGCGCGAGGAAGGCCATGTCCGCGTCAAGGGCCTGCCGTCCGACCCGACCGAGTTCCGCCGCCTGAAGGCCAAGGGCTTCTCAGACGCCCGTCTGGCGCAACTGACCGGCACGACCGAGAAGGCCGTGCGTCTGGCCCGTCGCGGCCTGAACGTGCGCCCGGTGTTCAAGCGCATCGACACCTGCGCCGCCGAGTTCGCCTCGGCCACCGCCTATATGTATTCGACCTATGAGACGGGCGCGCTGGGCCAGATCCCCGAGTGCGAAGCCGAGCCGTCGGACAAGAAGAAGGCCATCATCCTGGGCGGCGGTCCGAACCGGATCGGCCAGGGGATCGAATTCGACTACTGCTGCTGCCACGCGGCCTTCGCCTTCGATCAGATCGGCGTCGAGTCGATCATGGTCAACTGCAACCCCGAGACGGTCTCGACCGACTACGACACCTCCGACCGCCTGTATTTCGAGCCGCTGACGGCCGAGGATGTGCTGGAGCTGATCGAGGTCGAACGCTCCAAGGGCGAACTGATCGGCTGCGTCGTGCAGTTCGGCGGCCAGACCCCGCTGAAGCTGGCCCACGCCCTGCAGGACGACAACATCCCCGTGCTGGGCACCAGCGTCGACTCCATCGACCTGGCTGAGGACCGCGAGCGCTTCCAGCAGATGCTGGAGGGCATCGGCCTGCGCCAGCCGCCGAACGGCCTGGCCCGCAGCGCCGAAGAAGCCGCGCAGAAGGCGGAAGAGGTCGGCTATCCGGTCGTCCTGCGCCCCTCCTACGTCCTGGGCGGACGCGGCATGATGATCGTCCACGACCGCGAACAGCTGGACCGCTACGTCCATGAGGCCATGCGAGTCTCGGGCGATGATCCCGTCCTGATCGACCATTACCTGAACCGCGCCACCGAGGTGGACGTGGACGCCCTGTGCGACGACGAGACGGTCTTCGTGGCGGGCGTGCTGGAGCATATCGAGGAAGCCGGGGTTCACTCGGGCGACAGCGCCTGCTCCATGCCGCCCTATTCGCTGTCCGCCGAGACGGTGGCGGAGCTGAAGCGCCAGACGACCGAAATGGCCAAGGCCCTGAAGGTGCGCGGCCTGATGAACGTGCAGTTCGCGATTGAAGAACCGCACAGCGAGAACCCGCGCATCTTCGTGCTGGAGGTGAACCCGCGCGCCTCGCGCACGGCGCCCTTCGTGGCCAAGACCATCGGCCAGCCCATCGCCGCCATCGCCGCCAAGGTCATGGCGGGCGTGCCGCTGAAGTCCTTTGGCCTGACGGACAAGCCGTACGACCATATCGCGGTCAAGGAAGCCGTCTTCCCGTTCGCGCGCTTCGCCGGGGTCGACACCATCCTGGGCCCGGAAATGCGTTCGACCGGCGAGGTCATGGGTCTGGACTGGAAGCGTGAGGGCGAGGCCGACATGGCCCCCGCCTTCGCCCGCGCCTTCGCCAAGTCCCAGATCGGCGGCGGCGTCACCCTGCCGACCTCGGGCTGCGCCTTCATCTCGGTCAAGGACGAGGACAAGCCCTTCATCGTCGATGCGGCCAAGACCCTGCTGGCCGAAGGCTTCAGCCTGATCGCAACCGGCGGCACCCACGCCTATCTGGTCGAACAGGGGCTTGAGGTGAAACTGGTCAAGAAGGTGCTGGAAGGCCGCCCGCACATCGTGGACGCCATGAAGAACGGCGAGGTCCAGCTGGTCTTCAATACCACCTCGGGCAAGCAGTCGCTGCAGGACAGCTTCAGCCTGCGCCGTACCGCCTTGATGATGAAGATGCCCTATTACACCACCACCGCAGGCGCGCTTGCGGCGGCCCAGGCCATCGGCGCCATCAAGGCCGGTGATCTGGATGTGAAGGCGATCCAGGAATACGCCTGACAATCATGACGTCACTGGCTTGCGGCACTGATCGATTGCGATCGACACGGAAGCCAGTGACATGACGTCCTTTGACCCGCGCTGGCTCCTGACGGTTGTTCTGCTGGCCGAAGTGCTCGGTTTCGCCGCCTTCGTCTGGGACAAACTGCTGGCGCGCGGGGGGTATCGCCGCATTCCTGAGCGCCAACTTCTGACGTTTGTCCTGATCGGCGGCATCGGTGCCTGGATCGGCGCGCATCTGGTTCGTCACAAGACGCGCAAGGAGCCGTTCCGTACCTGGATGAGGGTCGTCCTGATGCTGCACATCGGCCTGTTTCTGGCCGCCGCCCTGGTCGTCATTCTTCGGCTATAGTCTCGCGCCCCTGCACGATGCGCGTCACGGCCAGATCGGCGGTGACATTGCCGACGGTGCGGAAGATGTCGGGGATGACCTCGACCGCCAGCAGCAGCGGCAGCATCTCCAGCGGCAGGCCCATGGCCAGGGCGATCGGCCCCACGCTGGCGAAGAAGCTGACCTGGCCCGGCAGACCGACCGAGGCGATGGACACGGCCAGGGCCGTCAGACCGCCCCCGACCAGCACCCCAAGGCTCAGCTCAATGCCATGCAGCTGGGCCACGTATAGACAGACGCCCAGATTGGCGACCGGGCTGGTGATGCGGAACACCGCCACCGCCAGCGGCAGGACCAGCCCGCCGGTCGCCTGGGGCACGCCCAGCCAGTCGCGGGCCCGCTCGATCATCACCGGCAGGCTGGCCAGCGACGACTGGGTCGAAACCGCCACCACCTGGGCCGGGGCCACCGCGCGGGCGAACCGGCCCAGCGACACCCGCCCCCAGACCACCGCCACCACATAGGTCAGCAGGATCAGGCCCAACTGGCTCAGGCACAGGATGGCGACATAATGGGCCAGCGTCCCCGCCACCCCCAGACCGGCGCGCAGACCGACACCCAGCGCAAGCGCAAACACCCCGAAGGGCGCGGCCAGCAGCACCCAGTGGACGATCACCACCATCGTCTCGGCCACCGCCTCGAAGAAGCCCGCCAGCGGACGACGCAGGTCCGTCCTGATCCGTGTCGCCGCAAACCCGAAGGCCACGGCGAAGACCACCACCGCCAGCACCCCGTCATCGGCCGCCGCCTTGATCAGGTTGGACGGCGCCAGACTGTTCAAAAAGGCGCGCAGGCCGTCCGTATGGGCCGCCGCCCCCACCGTCGCCGCCGTATCCGCTGAAACACCGGCCAGCAGATCACGCCCGGCCTCAGGGTCTATCGGCCAGATCGCCAGCAGGCCCAGCCCCGCCAGGATCGCATAGACCGTCGCCCCGACTAGCAGCACGGCGAACACCATCAGCGCCCGCCCCGCGATCCGCCCGGTCGCCGCCGCATCCGCGATGGAGACGATGCCGGTGACCAACAGGCTGAACACCAGCGGCATCACCGTGATCCGCAGCGCATTCAGCCAGACCTGACCCAGGCTTTCGATCACCCCTAGCGTCCCGGTCAGCCAGGGCAGGTCCGTCGACTGCGCGAACGCCCCCACGCCGACGCCCGCCACCAGCGCCACAATGACGAAGAAGCTGAGCGATGTGACGAATGCGGTGAAGCGTGAGCGTGCCATCCCCTAGGGCTAGCACTGGTTTTCACGGTGCGCGCGCGAAACCTTTTCACCGCGCCCCCTGCACCCCACATCAATGCCGATCCGAACGCGAAGCCTCTCCGCGCGTTATCCCTGCCGAAGGAGATTTCCATGGCTCGTCTGCACAAGCTTGTTCCCATTCTCGGCGGTCTTCTGCTGTCCAAGGGTGGACGCCGTCTCGCCGGTCGCCACGCCGGCAAGCTGGCCCTGGCCACCTTGGCCTATGAGGTCTGGCGCAATCACCGCGAGGGCTCCAAGGCGCCGGTTCGCCCTGTGGGCCGTCCCACGGCCCGCACCCGCTGGAGCGGCCGCGCGGCACGATGAAGGCTCGACTCCGGCGGCGGGCGTGCGGATAGTCGCGTCATGCCGTCGGAGCGCTTTCAATGATCAAGGTCCACCATCTGAACGACAGCCGCTCGCAGCGGGTGTTGTGGCTGCTGGAAGAACTGGGCCTGCCCTATGAGGTGGTGCGCTATCAGCGAAACGCCGCCACCCGCCTGGCCCCGCCTGAACTGATCGCCATTCATCCGCTGGGCAAATCGCCGGTGATCGAGGACGGCGACATCAAGGTGGCCGAGACCGGGGCCATCTTCGAATATCTGCTGGACGCCTATGGCGAAGGCCGCCTGCGCCCGGCCCCGCGCACCGAGAACGCCCGCCGCTTCACCTACTGGCTGCATTATGCCGAGGGTTCGGCCATGCCGCCCCTGTTGCTCTCACTGGTCTTCAGCGTCCTGCCCAAACGCGTGCCCGGCCTGATCCGCCCCCTTATCAAGGCCGTCTCCGACAAGACCATCGCCACCCTGGTCGCCCCGCAACTGCGCGCCGCCGTCGGCTTCTGGGAGGCGGAGCTGACCCGCTCGGAGTGGTTTGCAGGCGATCAGTTCACCGCCGCCGACATCATCATGAGCTTTCCTGTCGAGGCGGGCGCCACGCGCGCCTTCGACGTGGCGGATCAACCCCGGCTGAAGGCGTTTCTGCAGCGCATCCATGCGCGCCCCGCCTATCAGCGTGCGCTGGAGCGCGGCGGCCCCTACGCCTATGCCTGACCTGGGTGGGGCTGTTTGACGCAACCAGAAACTTGCCAAGGCGTTAATACGCCATGCGCCTTCAAACCATTCAGATCGTCGCGGGGCTGGCCTCCGCCCTCGCTTTCGTCCTCGCCTTCATGGCTGCAGGGGCGGCCCTGGCCTCTGGCCTGTTCATGCTGCTGGGCCTCGCGGGCCTGGGCTGGCTGGCGTACAGCCTGATCAAAACCGTGCTGAAACGCGACCGGAAAGCCGAACCTTCGGCCCGCGCCTGATCCATCCACAGCCGCGAGATCGGCCTCGCCCTTGAATTAAAGGGCGATCAGGCCTATTTTCGATGCCCGGCCGCGCCCGCCCCGCGGCCTTTTGTGTGCTTAATTCGCGTCTTTCCTATCTCCGGGCGAACCAGAAAAATCACGACACCAATGGAAAAAGTGCCGATGACGGGCGAGGGCTATCGCGTCCTCGACGATCAACTGAAACAACTGAAGTCGGTCGAAAGGCCCAGTGTCATCGCGGCCATCTCTGAAGCCCGCGAGCACGGCGACCTGTCTGAAAACGCCGAGTATCATGCGGCCAAGGAACGCCAGGGCTGGATCGAAGGCCAGATCGCCGAGATCGAGGACAAGATCAGCCGCGCTCAGGTCATCGACGTGTCCAAACTGTCGGGCAGCCAGGTCAAATTCGGCGCGACCGTCACGGTCGTCGACGAGGACACCGAGGAAGAGAGCCGCTATCAGATCGTCGGCGAACACGAAGCCGACGTGAAGCAGGGCAAGATCTCCATCGCCTCGCCGATCGCCCGCGCCCTGATCTCCAAGGAGGTCGGCGACGTGGTCGAGGTCAACACTCCCGGCGGCGTCAAGGCCTACGAAATCCTCAAGGTCGAGTGGAAATAAGCCCGATGGCGGGGGCGTTCGCTCGTCCCCGCTCGTCCGGCCCTCTTGCCATCTGGGTCGTCTCTGACGGCCGCACCGGCATTGAAAATCAGGCGCTGGGCCTCGCAGAGGCCGTCCAGCGCCTGACGCCTGCCGACATCACGATCAAACACATTCGCTGGCGGCCTCTGTTTGACCGCTGGCCCTCAGCCTTGAAGACGCGGGCCATGCTGGACCCGGCGTCTGATCCGCTGGACGCCGCACAGCCCGATCTGTGGCCCGATGTGTGGATCGCCACCGGCCGCGCCACCCTTCCGCTTTCGACCCGGATCAAGGAACGGAGCGGCGGCAGGACCTTCGTCGTCCAGACCCAGGACCCGCGCTGGGCCAACACCCGCTACGACATGATCGTCGCCCCCGCCCACGACGGCCTGTCGGGCGACAATGTCTTTGAAATCACCGGCTCGCCTCACCGCATCACGCCGCAACGGATCGCCGGGGCCGCGCCCGCCTTCGCTGAGCGCATCGTCCCCCTGCCCCATCCGCGCGTCGCCGTCCTGATCGGCGGCAAGTCCAAGGCGTTCGACCTGCCCCCCGACCATGCGGCCGACCTCGCGGACCGGATCGCGGCGGCGGTGAAAGCCTCGGGCGGATCGCTGATGCTGACCTTCTCGCGCCGGACGCCGGACGCAGCCAAGGCGGCGATGACCGCGCGTCTGTCGGACCTGCCCGGCTGGATCTGGGACGGGACCGGCGACAACCCCCTGTTCGCCTTTCTGCATCACGCCGACCACATCCTGGTCACCGAAGACAGCGCCAACATGGCGGCCGAGGCCGCATCGACCGGCAAACCTGTCCATGTCCTGCCGATGGTCCCGCTGAAGTCCGGCGGCAAGTTCGCCCGCCTGCACGACGACCTGCAATCACGCGGCGCGACCCGCGCGTTCGACGGGACGCTGGACGCCTGGACCTATGAGCCGCTGGCCGAAACCGACCGGGCAGCACGCGCGGTGCTGGAGGCGATGAGCACCCGCGCGACCGCCTAATCCGGCGACTTGTCGTCGTCGTCCTTGCCGTCTTCGGCCTTCTTGTTGATCGCCGCCATTCCGGCGGATCCGAGGCCGGAACCGATGGCCACGCCCAGAGCGATCCCCAGCGCCAGATTGTCCATCGCCACACCCAGCGCCACGCCGATGGCGACGCCCATGCCTATGCCGCCGCTGAAAAACGCCGCACCCTTGTTCTTCATTTCCGCTTCCGATCCGTCAGACCCGAAGACGAGCATCGCACAGAAAGGAATCAGCGCCTAAATAGGCGTCATGAGCACTCCCAGAACCGTCCGCGTCGCCATCATCGGATCCGGTCCCGCCGGTTGGACCGCCGCCATCTATGCCGCGCGCGCCTCGCTGAACCCCGTCGTCATCGCCGGCATCCAGCCCGGCGGCCAGCTGACCATCACCACCGATGTCGAGAACTATCCCGGTTTCGCCGAAACGATTCAGGGTCCGTGGCTGATGGAGCAGATGCAGGCCCAGGCCCTGCACGTCGGCACAGAGGTCATCCACGACATCGTCACCTCGGCAGACCTGTCGCAGCGACCGTTCCGCCTGACGCTGGACAGCGGCGAGGACATCCTGGCCGAGACGGTCATCATCTCCACCGGCGCCCAGGCCAAGTGGCTGGGCCTGGAGTCTGAGGCGGCCTATCAGGGCTTCGGCGTCTCGGCCTGCGCCACCTGCGACGGCTTCTTCTATCGCGGCAAGGAGGTGGTCGTGGTCGGCGGCGGCAACACCGCCGTCGAAGAGGCGCTGTTCCTGACCAACTTCGCCTCAAAGGTCACGGTCATCCACCGCAAGAACGAGTTCCGCGCCGAGAAGATCCTGCAGGACCGCTTGTTCGCCAATCCCAAGATCGAGGTGATCTGGAACGTGGCCATCGAGGAGATCGTCGGCGTCGTCGACGGCATGGGCAAGAACGTCACCGGCGTGCGCCTGAAGAATGTGCAGGACGGCTCGACCCGCGAAATCCCCGCCGACGGCGTCTTCATCGCCATCGGCCACGCCCCGTCGTCGGAACTGTTCAAGGGCCAGCTTGAGACCAACTCGGGCGGTTATCTGCGCGTGAAGCCGGGCACGGCCTCCACCGCCATCGAAGGCGTCTGGGCCGCCGGCGACGTCACCGACGACGTCTATCGTCAGGCCGTCACCGCCGCCGGCATGGGCTGCATGGCCGCGCTGGAGGCCGCCCGCTTCCTGGCCGAGGAAGACCACGCCAAGGCCAATCACCCGATCAGCCACGCCGAGGCCGAGAAGATCGGGGTCTGGTGATTTGCGACTTCTCCCTCCGCGCGACGGGGAGGGAGAAGCCGCTTTGACCCAGGTTCGATTAACGTTCAGATCCAAACCGTCCTTCCGGGGCGTCCGTAGGACGAACCCGGAATCCAGGTCCGCGATGCCGTTGCTGAAGGTGTTCGGCGCCGGGGTGCGAACCTCCTGGGTTCCGGGTTCTTCGCTTCGCTCAGCCCCGGAATGACGATCTAAAACCTCGACTGACTGAATGTCGATTGGCCCTAGTACGCGCTCGCCTCGGTCAGTTCCGCGACATCTTCAGGCGACAGGCTCAGCGTCCCTGCCTTGACGATATCGGCCAATTGTTCGGTCGAGGTGGCGCTGACGATCGGGGCCGTCACCCCCGGCTGGGCCAGCAGCCAGGCCAAAGCCGTCTGGGCCGAAGTCGCCTCATTGCGCTGGGCCACGCCGTCCAGCACCGCCAGAATCCGCACGCCGCGTTCGTCGAACCTGTCCTTCAGGGCGTGCTCGCGGCTGGTCCCGGCGATCTGTTCGACCGTCTTGTACTTGCCGGTCAGGAAGCCGCTTTCCAGGCTGTAATAGGTGATGACGCCCAGCCCCTTCTCCACCGCCAGGTCCTGCAACGGCCCTTCGAAGGTGTCGCGGCTGTAGAGGTTGTAGTGCGGCTGGATCGACGCATAGGCGGCCAGCCCTTCGCGCTCGGATATCGCCAGCGCCTCGGCGACCTGTTCGGCGGTGTGGTTGGACGTGCCGATGGCCCGCACCTTGCCCGCCTTCACCAGCCGGTCCAGCGCCCTCAGCGTCTCCTCCTGCGGCGTCAACGGATCGGCCCAGTGGGTTTGGTACAGGTCGATGTAGTCGGTCTGCAGCCGACGCAGGCTGTCCTCGACCGCCTTTTCGATCCAGCTCGCCGTCAGGTCGTTGCGGCCCTGGCCCATATCGGCGCCGACCTTGGTGAAGATCTTGACCTTGTCGCGCCAGCCGCGCGCCTTGAGCCATTTGCCGATGATCGTCTCGCTCTCGCCGCCGACATGATCGGGAACCCAGCGGGAATAGACATCGGCGGTGTCGATGGCGTCGAACCCCGCCTCCACGAACCCGTCCAACAGGGCGAAGGACGCCTGTTCATCCGCCGTCCAGCCGAAGACATTGCCGCCGAACACCAGCGGGGCGATCTCAAGTCCGCTGTCTCCAAGCGGTCGTTGGTTCAGTGTGGTCATCGAAGGCTCCTATCGGGGGGAGCATTCGACATATGCCGCATCAGGCGATGCGCAACCGGCGGCGGGCCGATAAGCCGCAGTCCGATCCGCCAGATGACCGGACTAAACACCTACAACACTTCAAGATCACGGCGTGACGCATCATGCCCTCGCCATCACGGCGCCGACAGCGCCCGCTGAAACCAATTCCTGTTCCGCCTGCTGGAAACCATAGGCGAGCACGACTTCCGAACGATCAGAAGCCCGGCCCCAGGCGGCGATCAGCCCCTGCCCTGCGCCCGAACCTCAGGTCTGGGGCGTCGGGGATCCGGGCTGGCCGATTTCGACTGCGCGGCTTCGAGCCAAGTGGAGCAGGACTTCACCAGCGCAGCGCAACGCGTCCGATGACGGCGCCGATTGCGCCAGCCGCCGCCACGCCCAGGGTGTACCAGGTAGCGACAAAGGCTGCGCTCGCTTCAGGGCAATGAAGCAGGCCATAGACTGTCGCCGCGATGCCGCCCGTCGCCATGCCCAGCGCCGATCCAGCCAACGACGGTCGCGTGGGGGCAAGGCGCCGCGCTGACAGGAAGACGAAAGGGGCGGCGACGGCAGAGACGATAAGGATGTTGCGCCCGCAGATCGTCCAGGTCCGGCCCAACCAGTCGGCCAGACGCTCGCCAGGCGGGGTCATGATCATCTCGATCGCCCCCCATGACAGAGCGGCGGCGACCACAGCCCCAAGGGCGATAATCGCCGGTCGCGGATCGACGCCGGGCCGTCCCAACCGCGCGGTCAGCCAGATCGCCGTCAACGCCAGGGCGGCGGTATAGGCGCCCTTCAGCCAGGGTGTCGGCGCCTGCATGGCATCAACCAGGTCAGGCCGTAAGCCCAGGAGAAGCAAGACCGCCGCCACGGCCGCGACACCTGCCGCCGCCAGCAAGGCGATGGACAACCGCGCGGGCCTTGTCGGCTCCAGACCCACGGCCAGGGCGTCGATCAGGTCGTCAGTCTTCATCGGGGATCACGCTGGCGGTCAGGGTCTTCATGGAGCGGTGGACGCTCACCTTGGCTGCGCCCTCAGAGAAACCGTTGCGCGCGGCGGCTTCGGCCAGGCTGTAACCGCTGATGCGCACATCCTCGATCAGTCGGCGTTGGCGCAGGGGCAGGATGGACAGGACCCGTTTCAGATCGCCCCTGACCACGCCCTCCTCCACCGTGTGTTCGGCCAGAAGCACGGACGCCTCCTCCAGCGGGACGGTCTGGCGTCGGCCCTGACGACGGAAATGATCGATCAGCTTGTAGCGCGCGATCGCATAGGCCCAGGCGGTGAAGGGCAGCGATCGGTCATAGGTCGCCCGTTTGGCGTGGATGGCGATCAGGCTGTCCTGCACGAGATCCTCCGTATCGGCCTCACATCCGATCAGGCGCCGCTTGAAGAACGGGGTCAGCAAGCCGCGCATTTCGGTCAACAGCGCGCGCCACGCCACGGCGTCTCCATCGAGACCCCGTAACATCAGACGCTTGAGCTCGGTTTCCTTGTCGACCACGCATCAACTCGTTCGTCGCGAACGGCTGAAAGGTTACACGGCGCGCAGCCCGCCGCGACGAAATCTTTTCTGGTGGTTCGCGTAACCTTTGTTGCGGGTGGTCCGAACCCCCTCCTGTCAGGCCGCTCCGTCCCGGACCGGCCCCCTTTGCAGGAGACGACCCATGAACACCTCCACCCGGATTCTGGCCGGTGCCAGCGCACTGCTTGCCCTCAGTGCCAACGTCGCCGCCGCCCAGAACCGCCCGACCGCCCAGCAGGAACAGGGCATGGAGAAATGCTTCGGCATCGCCAAGGCTGGTCAAAACGATTGCGCCGCCGGGCCCGGCACGACCTGCGCCGGTACATCGGTGCGCGACTATCAGGGCAATGCCTGGAAGCTGGCGCCCAAGGGCACCTGCACCGCGATCCAGACGCCCAAGGGCAATGGTTCGCTGACCGCGATCCCGAACCGCTGATGTCCGTCCGCCCGACCGCCGGGGTAGGCCTGAAGGCCCAACACTATGCCGAGGCCGAAGCCTGTCCGGCGGTCGGCGCACAACAGGGCCTGTGGTTCGAGGTTCATCCGGAAAACTACATGGTCGAAGGCGGACCGCGCCTGAGCTGGCTTGAGCGAATCCGCTGCCGCCGCCACTTGTCGCTGCATGGCGTGGGCCTGTCTCTGGCCGGAGATGAGCGGCCCGACCGCACACACCTGGGCCGGTTCCGCGCCCTTATCGACCAGTATGAGCCCTTCATCGTGTCCGAGCATCTGGCCTGGTCACGGCGCGGGAACATCTATCATCCCGACCTGCTGCCGGTGCCGCGCAGCCGCGAGGTCCTGGGGCTGGTGTGCGATCATATCGACGAGGCCCAGATCGCCCTGGGACGCCCGTTGTTGATCGAAAACCCTAGCGCCTATCTGCCGTTGGCCGGTCATGAATGGGATGAGGTCGAGTTTCTGGTCGAGATCGCCCGCCGCACCGACTGCGGCCTGCTGGTCGACGTCAACAATGTCCACGTCAGCGCCGCTAACATGGGATTTTCGGCTGAGAACTGGATCGACCGCATCCCGGCTGATCTGGTCGGAGAGATCCATCTGGCGGGGCACCGGCCCGACGCCGCCCTGGGCGAGGCCCTGCTGATCGACAGTCATGACGCCCCGGTCGCAGACACGGTCTGGCGACTGCATGAGCGCCTGGTCGCCCGTATCGGTGCTCGCCCGACCCTGATCGAGCGTGACGGCGACGTGCCCGAGTTTTCCGAACTGCTGACGGAACAGGCCCGCGCCGCAGATGTGCTGAGCGGCTTGGAGATGGCCGCATGACCGCCTTCCACGCCGCCTTCGCCCAGGCTTTGGAGGGACAGTCTGAGCCGCTGTGGCCCCACCTGACGACGAACGGGGCCGGGCCGAGTGCGCATACCCAGGCCGCCCTGGCCGTCTATCGCAACACCGCGATCAAGGCACGGATCGACGCCCTGGAGGCCAACTATCCGACCGTGGCCCAAATGGTCGGAAGCGAATGGTTTCGCGCCGCCGCGCGTGAGTTCGTGGAGGCAGAGCCGGGCGATGATCCGGTGCTGGCCGCCTATGGCGAAGGCTTTCCTGAATGGCTGGCGCGTTTCGAACCCGCGCGGGTCATGCCCTATCTGGCCCCAACCGCGCGTCTGGACCGCGCCTGGACCGAGGCGCATCTGGCCCCGAATGCTACCCCACTGAACCCCGGCCAAGCGGCAGATGCGGGGTTGGCCCTGGCCGGGATTCCAGCCCGTCTGCACGCGTCAGCGCGGCTGTTCTGGTTCGACTGGACCGTGCCATCACTATGGTTGGCGCATCGAGACCCGCAGGCCGAGACAGATCTGTCCTGGCGGGCCGAGGCCCAGGGTCTGCTGATCCACCGACCCGATGCTGAAGTGCATGCGCGACGCCTGACCCGCGCCGAATGGGCCTTTCTGGATGCCGGCCGAAAAGGATTGTCCTTCGGCGCTGCCGCCCTCGCCGCCCAATCGACCCAAGCGCATCTGGATGTCTCTGGCCTGTTCGCAGACCTGATCGGCCTGGGCGTCTTCGATTCCACCAGCATCAAGAGCGCACGCCCATGAACCCCATCGCCCGCATTCATCAGCGCATCACTGCCGCCGTGCCCGAGTGGTCGCTGGCCCTGTTGTTGCGCGTCGGGATCGCCGCGCCCTTCTTCCTGTCCGGTCGCACCAAGGTGGAAGGCTTTCTGACGCTGTCGCCCTCGACCCATTATCTGTTCGCCGAGGAATATCATGTGCCGCTGCTGTCGCCCGACGCAGCCGCCTATGTGACGACCTATGCCGAACACCTGCTGCCGATCCTGCTAGTGCTGGGGTTGATGACACGCCCGGCCGCGCTCGGATTGCTGATCATGACCATCGTGATCGAGGTGTTCGTGATCCCGACCGGCTGGCCTACCCATCTTCTCTGGGCCGGACCGCTTGCCTATCTGATCGCACGTGGCCCCGGTGCCGTCAGCCTGGACCGTCTTGTGAAAATCGACTGAACCGCGCCCAGGCCGGAGAGGAAATCAGCATGAAACTTCTGGTGGTTGGCGCAGGCTCAACAGGCGGATATTTCGGCGGACGTCTGCAGCAGGCGGGGCGGGACGTGACCTTTCTGGTCCGACCTCGACGCGCAGAACAGCTTCGCGCCACCGGCCTGCAGATCCGCAGCCCGCATGGCGACGTGGATCTGGCGCCCAAGCTGGTTCAGGCTGACGGGCTGGATCAGGCCTATGACGCCATCTTCCTGACGGTGAAGGCCTATGCCCTGGACGCCGCCCTGGCCGATATCGCGCCTGCGGTGGGGCCAGGGACGATGATCCTGCCGATCCTGAACGGGATGGGCCACATCGACCGCCTGACCGAGCGGTTCGGGACGCAGGCTGTCATCGGCGGGCTGTGCAAATGTTCGACCACCCTGGGCGAGGCGGGCGAGATCCTGCAACTCAACCCGATGCAGGACCTGACCTATGGCGAACTGGATGGGTCGCAGTCAGACCGCATCCAGCGTCTGGATGGCTTCATGAAGGGGGCAGGCTTCAATGCGCGCCTGTCATCCGATATCGCGCTGGAGATGTGGGAGAAGTGGTTCTTCCTGTCCTCGCTGGCTGGCTCGACCTGTCTGTTGCGCGGCGATACGGGCCAGATCAATGCCGCCCCATCAGGCACGGATGCGGTCCATGCCATCATCGACGAAGCGGCCGCCATCATATCCGCCGTCGGGATCGCACCACGCCCCGACTATGTGGCCGCCACGCGGGCGCAGCTGACCAACACAGAGGCCCCGCTTTCGTCCTCGATGTTCCGTGACATGCAGGCAGGACTTGCGGTCGAGGCGGATGCGATCATCGGCGATCTGGTCCTTCGCGCAAAGGCCGCCAGCCTGCCCGCCCCCTTGATGACGGCCGCTTTCGTGAACCTGGGCCTCTATGACACGGCGCGCAGCCGAGCGTGAACAAGCGGCGCGTTCGTCAACACCGCCTCTGATTGTAGTAGCGAAAACTCTGGAAATTCCGCGACTTTCACGCTTACCTGAGATCGGCGTCATGCGGCACCCGCTGCACACTGCAGCACCTGCGCGACCCTGATCCTGGGGAGGGGTGATCCATGAGCGAGCCTATTCAAACGACCGAGGCAAGGCGGTTGAGCGGCGCCTCAATGAGACGCCGCGAACTGCTCCTCGGCACGATGAGCGGTGCAGCCTTCGCCCTGGCTTCCACCCAAACCGCGTCTGCGCGGCCCGTAGTCCAGACCGGGGTCGGTCGCCAGGCCCCTGATGCGCCCGCCAGCGGCGCCGCCACGGTTTCCGCCCACCGCGTCGAAGTGCCCATGCCTCACGGCGGTGTCGCGGCGGGCCATCCCCTTGCCTCCATGGCCGGGGTCAGGATGCTGATGCAGGGCGGATCGGCGGCCGACGCCGCCGTTGCAGCCATGGCGGTCCTGAACGTCGTCGAACCCTGGGCGTCCGGCGCTGCGGGCAATGGTTTCGCCACCTGCCTGGACAAGAAGACTGGCGAGGTCACCTCACTGGCCTTCACCGGCGCGGCGCCCGGCCTGCTGGATAATCAGGTCGATCCGGCGGAACTGGTCGCCGGGCACAAGGCCGTGGTCACACCAGGCGCCTTTGGCGGGTGGATCGAACTGGCCCGCCGATTCGGCCGTCTGCCCCTATCCACGCTGCTGGAGCCGGCCATAGGCTATGCGCGCGACGGCCATCCGATGGACGCCTCCATCGCCGACACCATCCGCCGCCAGCAGGCGGCCCTGGCCCGTTACCCAACCACGGCAGCGATCTATCTGCCCGGCGGACAGCCGCCCGCGGCCCGCTCGCTGTTCCGTAATCTGCCGCTGGCCAACACCTTCCAGGCCCTGGCCGATGCCGAGACTGCGGCCCTGGCGACAGGCGCAGACCGCAACACCGCCCTTCAGGCCGCCTATGACTATTTCTACAGCGGCCCTGTCGCCCGCGAGATGAGCCGCTTTTCCGAAGCAGGCGGCGGCTGGCTGCGGCTGAAGGACATGCAGGACTATCGGCCCCGCTGGAGCGCGCCTGTCGGCGCCAACTATCGCGGCGTCGACATCTATTGCAGCCCGGTCACCTCGCGCACCGGGCTGGAGATGTGCGAGCAGTTGAATCTGCTGGAAGGCTTCGACTTCGCCAGCCTGCCGTCCGACAGCCCCCAGGCGCTTCACCTGATCGCCGAGACGATCAAGGTCGCCAAGTCCGATGTCTATCGCTACGCCGCCGCCCCCGCCTCTGCCGTCGTTCCCACCGACATCCTGATCTCCAAGGCTTTCGCCGACCAGCGGCGTCGCCTGATCAATCCGCAGGCCGCCATCGCCTATCCGACCGGCGCCGACCTGAGCACCAGCCGCCCTGCCCCGCGTCGGCGCCCCCGCGCGTCCAGCGTGCCGGGCGACACGACCAGCCTGTCGGTGATCGACAGCGAGGGCAATGCAATCGCCTGCACCACCACCCTGGGCGGCGGGTTCGGAACCCTGTTGGTGATGGGTGACACCGGCCTGATCTGCAATAACGGCCTGCGGGTCGGCTCGACCGCCCCCTATCGCGATCACCCGAACTTCGTCGCACCCGGCCGCATCCCTCTGCTGGGCAATGGTCCGGTGATCGTGAAGCAGGACGGACGGCTGCGGATGCTGTTCGGCTCGCCCGGCGGCGAGACCATCGGCCAGACCCAGTTCCAGACCCTGGTCAATGTGATCGACCGGGGCATGTCGATCCAGGAGGCTATCGAGGCGCCGCGCATCGCCCTGGATGCTGAACCCGGCTTCTACACGCCCGGCGCGGCCATCCGCCTGCAGATGGAGGCCCGTTTCCCGCTGGCGACCTTCGCAGGCCTGACGGCGATGGGACACAAGGTCGAGCCCGTCGGCCCCTATTCCATCGGCAGCATCCAGGGAATTCTGATCTCCGCCGACGGACAGCCGATGGCGGGCGGCGACCCCCGCCGCATGGGCTATGCCGTAGGCTACTGAAACGGCGCGCCATCAGAGACGAGAGCGCACCGCGCCCTCGTCTCGCTCAGGGTCAGAAGGTCGCCTTGATGCCGACGCGGATCATGCGAGGCTCCATCGCACGGCTGTGGATTCCCTCGACACCGTCCAGCGGTTCGCCCTGCAAACGCGAGGCGTAGTAGTATTCGATGTCCTTCTTGTCGGTGTCGAAGATGTTCAGCAGATCCACGAACACCTCGAACGGCTTGGGCGTCCAGGCGGCGCGCAGATTGACCACCGTGGCCGATGAGGTGCGCAGGCTGTTGTCCTCGACCAGCGCATGCGGCCCCAGATGGCGTACTCTCACCGCCGCATTCCACGACGGGAAGATCGCTGAAACACCCAGTTCGCCGGCGTTTTCCAGGGCCCCGGGGATATAGTCTTCGCCCGGGCTGTCGGTGAAGCGGGCATGGCTCCAGGTCCAGACCCCATCGACAGCCAGCCACGATGACGGACGCCAGAAGGCGGTCAGTTCATAGCCGTGGCGGCGCGAAGCACTGGACGGCTCCACCGATCCGGCATCCCCGACATAGATCAGTTCGGAATCCACCTTCATGCGCCAGTAGTTGGCCGTGGCCACCAGACCACCCCGCTCCAGCCGAACCCCGGCCTCGCTGCCGTCGCCGACGACCAGCCCCGGAGCGGGATCGCCAGGTGCGGTCACCCCACGCGCATCATTCGAATGGAAGCCGCGCCCCCAGTTGCCATAGAGGGCCAGACCCGGCGACACTTCATAGTTCGCGCCCAGTTTGGGTGAAACCAGCGTCTCGCTGACCTTGCCGCTCCAGGCCTCTGGTCCCAGTGCGCGCGTCCGGAAACGGTAGGCGTCGCTCCGCGCCCCCGCGAACAGGGCCAGTCGGTCCACCGGCCTCCAGGTCGCTTCGGCATAGAGGGCGGCCGAGGCCTCATCGACGGCAAACTCCCCCTTGTTGGCGAACCGCTGGCCATCGACCGCCTGGAACAAGCCGACGCGCGCGATGTCGTCATAACGGCCCTCGACCCCGACCACGCTGGACAGCCGGTCGCCAAGGTGGAAGGTGCGTTCCAGCCGCCCGCCATAGGTGTTCAGCTTCTCCGACTGCTCCAGTTCGTCACCGTTGACCGGATCCTCCAGGAAGAAGGTGAAGTTGGAGATCATCGCCCATTCGTAGTGTTGGGCGTAGGCGGTGGCGCGCCAGTTGTCCCCGTCCAGTCGCACCGAAAGGATCTGGCGCTGGGTGCTGCCGGTCAGGGATTTGTCGATCGCACCATAGGCGTCCTTGACCTCATTGCCGATGGCCCGCTCCGGGATCTGCTCGGTCGGTCGCCAGGTCGCGTCATAGATCGACAGGCTGGCGCGCAGCACGCCCCAGCCGGTGTCGCGGGTGTATTTTCCGTAGGCGGAGGCATGACGCATGCGCCTCGGGCAGTTCCCACGGCCCGTCATAGGTCTTGAACTCTGCGGCGGCCAGCAGATCACCGCCACCCGCCTTGATCGAACCGCCCGCACCGATCCGCTTCCAGTCGAAACTGCCGACCTCGGCGGAAATATAGGGCGCATCAAACCGATCCACCGTCGTCAGCTGCGCAATGCCGACCAGGGCGAAATCCCCGACGTCTGCCCGATAGGGGCCTTTGCGATAGTCGATACGGCGGATCACATCCGGGATCAGGCCGCCGACATCCAGATAGCCCTGACCATGACCGTGGGTGCGGAAATTCATCGGCACGTCGTCGATGGTCAGGCTGAAATCCGTGCCGTGATCCAGATTGAAGCCGCGCAGAAAGTATTGGTTGGCCTTGCCGCTGCCGGAATGCTGGTGGCGATCATGCCCGGCACCGCCTCGATAAGTTCGGCGGTCCGCAGGATCGGGCGAACCGATAGATCGGCCCCAGCGACCGCGCCCTCGCTCGCCGCCACCGCAATGCCGATCTTGCGCTCGCCCCGGCCATAGACCACGACATCATCGACCGTCTCCGACCGGCCCCCGTCCGCCTGAGACGCTCCTTGCGGCGCCCCCTGAGCCTGGGCCAGCGCCGATCCAGCCGATGCCAGCAACAACATGTTCACCGCAACTGCGGCGCATCCCGATTTCATTGATGTAACCCCCGTTGAACAAACGGAGAGAAACATCGAAGCAACCTAAAGTGTCTTGTTATTTATATGTTATTTTTGTTCCGTAACGTTACACGCGAGAACGCGCTCATTACGGCCTAAAATGCCCCCGTGCCGGACGTGATCTACAGAATCCGGATCAAACACAGTCTGAATGACGGCCATTCACCAGCCGAAGACGTAGCGTTCTCTTCTGACGTCGGCCCCGCCCCTCAACGTGCCGTGGACGGGATCGACACCCGCAGCAACAATGCCGGTGGAGACCGCATAGGGACCAACGACATTCAGTTCATGTCCGCGCGCCGCCAGGGCCGCGCGCACCTCTGGCGTCACACGATCCTCGACCTCCAGCAGGCCCGGGCGCGCGCGCTTGATGGCGAACGAACTATGGAAATGCTCCGAGTTGATGCGCGGGGCCTCGATGGCCTGCTGGATGGGCAGGCCGTGGACGAGGATGTTCAACAGCACCACCAGAATCTGCTGATCCTGATTGTCGCCGCCCGGTGTGCCGATCGCCAGGAAGGGCTTGCCGTCCTTCAGCACGATGGTCGGCGTCAGGGTGGTGCGCGGTCGTTTTCCGCCGACCAGAACATTGGGACTGTCGGCATCCAGATCAAAGACCGACATGCGGTTGCTGAGCGGCACGCCCGTATCGCCCGCCACATAGGCGCCGCCCAGCAGCCAGCCGGAACTGGGGGTGCAGCTGAACAGATTGCCCTGCCTGTCGACCACTTCAATCGCCGTGGTGTCGGCGGTGGGCGTCGGCGTGGCGGTCAGTTCGTGGGGTGTGAAACGGGGCGGCTGTCGCGCCGGACCGCGCTGGAAGGCGTAAGGGTCGCCGATATTGTGGACGCGTGACGCCGTCTCGCCGATCTGGGCCGCGCGCGATGCGGCGTATGCCGACGACAGCAGACCTTCCTCCGGCACCGAGGCAAACAGCGGGTCGCCGAAATAGGCGTTGCGGTCGTCAAAGGCCAGTTTGATCGCCTCCGTCACCGTATGCAGATACGGATCGGACAGGTTGGGATATTGTTTGATATCGCGCGCCTGCAGGATGTTCAGCGCCATCAGCAGGGCCGGCCCCTGGCTCCAGAACCCGCATTTATAGACGTCATAGCCATAGAAGCGGGTTGTCTTGGGCTCCTCGATCCGGCCGCTGTAACTGGCCAGATCCTCATAGGACAGCAGGCCGCCATCCGCCTGAACCGAGGCCGCGATGCGACGTGCGATGTCCCCCTTGTAGAAGACGTCGCGCCCGGCGGCGATGGCCGCGTCACGCCCCAGACCGCGCGACAGGGCTTCTCGCTCCCCCGTCGCCAGCGCCCTCAGGGTGCGCGCCAGGTCGGGCTGTTTGAAGACTTCGCCGACATCCGGGATACGGCCTTCGGGATAATAGGCGCGGCGCGATCCGGCCCAGCGGCTGCTTGACCGCTGCTGGCTGGCCAAAACGTCGCGCAGCATCCCGTACATGGGGAAACCATCAGCCAGCTCAATCGCAGGCTGAAGCACGGTCTCAAGGCTCATCGTGCCATAGCGCGCCAGCGTCAGCGCCATGGCGTCGACGACGGCAGGCACGGTTCCGCCATTCGGCCCATTGCCCGGTATGACGCCAGCCGGGCGGAAATAGTCCGGCGTCGCCGCCTTGGGCGCCGGTCCCTGACCGCTGATGACCTTCACGGTCTGATCGGACGCGGAATAGACGATGGCCGGGGCTTCTCCCCCCAGGCCGAAATGCGAGATCTCCGTCACCGCAGCCGCGAACACGGCCGCTACGCCCGCATCGAAAGCATTGCCGCCCGCCTGCAGGATCCGCGTACCTGCCGCCACGGCATAGTGACGCCCCGCCGCCACGATCCCGGTCGTGCCCAGTATCTCGGGCCGCAGGGTTTCCCTGCTGACCAGGCGCGTGGGCTCCACCGGGGCCTGGTCTGTCGTGCGCACTGTTGTCTGGATCGCGGATGCCGAAGCCTGCCCGGACACAAAGGCCGCCAGGCTGGCGCCACCCAACAAATTGCCCAAAAATCTACGACTTACGCCGGATGAAGACTTGGCTTTCATGACACCCCCATGTCGCTGCATGCGCCCCGCCAAGGCATCACACACCGCCTGAGCAATATCAACAAGCCCTACGATTTCATGGCCTTGCAACCAAATCGGTTCAACTGATGGATGCATGCAGGGCCAGATACTTGGCCCAGGCACGTCAAGAATCCAAAATAACCAAAACACATATAAAGATATCGAACATCCATAAGTTCATAACTTATAGAAATAACTATATTTGCATCAAAATTAGAAGATCCTCCCCACTCTGAAAACCAATGATAAAATCAGACTTAAAATAAAATCTACTATTCTTCTAAGATTTTCTCATGTGACGTCGTTTTTCCAAGACGGCAGTACCCCACTCATCTCGGGCACCTCGCAGAGAGGCACCCCTGTCAGGCGGGCAAACCATGAAATCAGACAACTCGGCCGAACTCAGTCAGGCCAATACACGTCCAAACCTTGAGCAACCCAAGACGAACAGACGCGAGACGAACCGACGCGGCCTTGGAACCACCAGCCTGGTCGCTCTAGCGACGGCCTTGACGATGGTCCCTCTGTCGCAGGCGTTCGCACAGACGGCCTCGGAGGTGGATTCCATCGTCGTCGTCGGTTCGCAGATCGCCAAATCGAGCGTCCCTACACTCAGCGGCTGAGCGTCTTCACCACCGCGCGCTACGACCTCAACGACAACATTCAGGCCTATGGCGAAGTGGGTTACTATTGGGCGTCGTCACGAATGGCGGTTCCCAGTTCGGGCGTCTCGTCCACCCAACCCATCGTCATCCCCGCCACGGCTTATTGGAACCCGCTGGGTGCCATCTACCTGCCGGACGGCTCGCTCAATCCGAACCGTCTGCCCGGCCTGTCAGGCGTGCCCGCCGAAGGCCTGCCGATTGAAATCCGCAACTATCGCTTTGCTGACAATGGCCTGGGCGTCTCGAAGGTCACGAACGACCAAGGCCGCCTTCTGGCGGGATTGAAGGGCGAATACCGCGGCTTCGATTGGGATTCGGCCCTGGTCTATTCCTGGGCTACGGCGGATGACTGGGGCAAATATGTCAGCCCGACCAAGCTATCGGCAGCCATCTCGCGCAGTACGCCAGATGCCTATAACCCCTTCAACGGCGGCTCCTTCTCCAACTATGGCGTCGGGGACGACACGCCAGGGAACTCGGACGAGTTCTTCTTCTGGGGCGAGCGCAAGACCAGAACCAGCCTGGCGCTCTGGGACCTTAAAGTCAGCAAGCCTGATCTGATACGGCTCTGGGCTGGCGATCTCGGGATCGCCCTCGGGGTCGAAGTGCGCCGTGAAGCCTACAAGGACGAGCGCGACCCCAGCATCAACGGCGGAAGAAAATACACCGAATGGTACACCGGCCTGGTCAATGACACTGACCTTGGGTGATGCGGTAGAAGGCGTCGAGGACGAGGCCGTTATCCTGGCCCAGAATGCCGATCACATTCTCCTGCTCGATCTGCCACCAGTCGGCCGAGAAGGAGAAGTCGCCCAGCTTTTCGGGAATGAACAGGGGGCGGAAGATGAAGCCCAGCGACGTGCTTTCCGATTCCTCGGGCTTCAGCTCGCTGTTGCCTCCCCGATAGGATTCCGTTGCGTAGCTGATGTTGCTGCAGTCGGCATAGCGGGTGACATTGGCGTACTGGGGGTTCTTGGAGCGGACCTGAGCTTCGCATCGGATCCAGTCCGTCGCCGCACTGCGGCGTATCGAGCCCGGAGAATTGACCAGCTCCAGATTGGGGGCCTTGAACCCGCCGGACCATGAGCCGCGAACGGTCAGGCCATCGAACACACTCCAGGCCGCCGCGATCTTGGGTTTGGCGACAGAGCCGACGTCGCTGTAGTTCTCCACCCGTCCCGCAAGCTGAAGGTCGAACGACCGCACAAGCGGGATGTTGAATTCCGGCGAAATCAGGGGGATGGCAAGTTCGGCGAAGGCCGAGGAGACCGATCGCGATCCGCTGGAGTCCGGTGTCGGGCTGGTTCCGCCAGGGCAAACCCTATGACGCGGTGGTCCGCAAGCCGCTGATCCAGGAAGACTACGACCTGTTCGAGGGCACGGGCCTGACACCTGTGGGCGAGGTGGTCGGGGTTCAGGACCGCTATCAGAACCTGAACCCGGTCAAGGCCAAGGGCGTCGATCTGTCCGCCCGTTGGGGGCTGCGTGGCACGCGGTTTGGAGATTTCTCGCTGTCGGTCAATGCCAGCCAGCTCAGCTCGTTCAAACAGAACCTGCTGCCGATCCTGGCGGACGCCCTGACGGCCCAGCAGAACGGCAAGATCAATCCCGCCATCATCATCGGCGCAGGCGGTTCTGAACAGGTGGCCAGAAACGGGGCCAAGCCCGAATGGAAGGTCACCAGCACCGCCGTATGGAACTACGCCAACTTCAGCGTCCGCGGCTCGGCGCAGTATGTAGATGATGTCCAAAGCGGCGTCTGGCCTGATGGCTCGGACTTCATCGTGGGCGGCACGACCCTGTACAATGCATCCGTTCGTTACGTCTTCCCCGACAGCACCCGGCTGGCCGGCCTTGAAGCGGAAATCGGCGCAAGAAACCTCTTTGACAAGGACCCGCCGCTCAACGCCAGCGGTGCCTATCTGCCCACGCTGTACCAGCCGCTGGGCCGGTTCATCTACGTCAACCTCAGCAAGTCTTTCTGAGCCGAAGGGATACACGATGAAACGCTCCACCCTTCTGACCTCAGTGGCCCTGACCACGGCCGTGGCGACCCTTCTCGTTCAGGCCACGGCCAGCAACGCAATGGCCCTGTCAGAGCAAGGCCCTGGGGTCTCCGCCTCTGACACCATCGTCAGCTTCGATGTCAGTGAAGGCACGTCGATGGCGGTGTCGGCGTCGCCGGACGGGCGGTTCCTGGCGATCGACCTTCAGGGCAGCATCTGGATCGTTCCGAGCGAAGGCGGCCGCGCGCGACGGATCACAGATGTCTTCAACGACGCCAGGCAGCCGGTCTGGTCCCCGGATGGAAAGACCATCGCCTTCTTCGCCTATCGCGACGGGGGCTATGATCTCTGGTCCATCGCGCCCGACGGTTCTGGCCAGAAGAAGTTGACAACCGGTCCTTTCGATGACCGCGATCCGGTCTGGTCGCCCGACGGGTCCCGGATCGCCTTCGCCTCGGACAGGGGCGAGCCGGGCAAGAGCAGCTACAATATCTGGACTCTGGAACTGTCGAGCGGTCGTCTGGAACAGGTTACGGCCAACGTCTATGAAAACCGTCTGCCCACCTGGTCGCCAGACGGGCGTCAGATCGCCTATTCCAGCACGCGCGATGGCATATCCGGCATCTGGGCGACACAAACCAGCGACCACAGGGAGCGCGAGCTTCGTCGCTCTACAGGCCGTATCGACGCGCCCTCCTGGAGCCCGGACGGACGTCTTGCCTACGTCGTGCAAGAGGGCGCCGAAAGCCGTCTGGAAATCGACGGGGCCCCCGTCTCCGGAAGCGAGAACGTCTTCCCCTTCCGCGCTTCGTGGCGACCGGACGACGGCTTCTACTATGTTTCGGATGGCAAGATCAGGCGGCGTTCCAACCGAACCGACAGGGTGAGCACCGTCGAGTTCGTCGCCAATCTGCAGGTGGCGCGTCCAGCCTATGTCCACACAAGGCGCGATTTCGATTCCACCGAGCCAAGACGTGCGCTGGGCATTGTTCGCCCCAGTATTTCGCCTGATGGGAGCCGCATTGCCTTCGCTGCTCTAGGCGATCTGTATGTGGTGCCGACCACAGGCGGTACCCCTGTCAACCTGACGCGCGACCGTTTCCTCGACACGGACCCGGCCTGGTCACCCGACGGCGGCCGTCTCGTCTATTCATCCGACAAGGGCAGTGGCCTGCCGCAACTCTGGATCCGCGACCTTGCGACAGGCCAGGATCGCCGCCTGACCACGCTGGACACCCAACCCATTGAACCCGTCTGGTCACCGGACGGAACCCGGATCGCCTTCATTGATGCAAACGGTCAGTGGGGCGTCGCCGGACTGGCGGTCGTGGATGTGGAAACAGGGCAGATCACGCGCCTATCTCCGACTTTGGGCCAGCCGGGACGTCCGACGTGGTCCGGGGACGGCAAGCAGGTCGCGGTCAGCCTGTCCCTTCCCTTCTCGGGCAGTTTCCGGGAAGGCACCAACCAGATCTATGTCGCTCAGGCCGACGGTCAGGGCACGCCGAAATGGCAAATCCCCATACCCAATCTGTCCATCGACACGCGCGGCGGCGGCGGCCCCGTCTGGTCGCCCGACGGCACCAAGATGGCGGCAATCTACGAAGGGGTCCTGCGCGTCTGGCCCGTATCGCCAGACGGCTCGCCACTGGGACCGCCACGCAGCATCACAACGGAGATCGCCCACTCGCCAAGCTGGGCAGGTGATTCACGCACAATCCTGTACCAATCGAACGACCGACTGAAACGGGTCGACATAGAAACGGGCGTCGTCACTGACACCCCGCTGGACCTGACCTACACTCTCGCAAAGCCTGCGGGACGCACCGTTGTCCATGCCGGACGCCTGGTCGATGCCATTCATGACGAGACCCAACACGACAGGGACATCGTCATTGAAGGCAATCGCATCGTCGATGTCCGACCTCATGACCCCGCCCTTCACGCACAGGCGGATCGGGTGGTCGATGGCTCAGGTCTGACCGCCATCCCCGGCCTGATCGATTATCATGCCCACGTCCAGAAAGACTTTGGTGCCGATGTTCACCGCGCCTGGCTGGCGTTCGGCGTCACCACGGTTCGCGATCCTGGCAACCAGCCCTATCATGGCATCGAAGACCGAGAAGCCAGCGAGGCGGGTGTCCGCATCGGGCCGCGCATCTACACGACCGGCAATCTGCTGGAGTGGCAGCGCGTCTATTACAAGATGGGCGTCGCGATCTCGGGCCCAGCCCATCTGGAGCTGGAACTGGAACGGGCGCGCGCGCTGCAGTTCGACCTGCTCAAGAGCTATGTCCGCCTGCCCGATCTGCAGCAGAGGCGGGTCGTCGAGTTCGCCCACAACGAACTGGGCGTGCCCGTATCGACGCACGAAATCTTCCCGGCGGCTTTCGTCGGCGTGGACGGCACTGAACATCTGGGGGCCACCAGTCGGCGCGGCTATTCGCCCAAACAAGGGCCTCTGGCGCGATCCTATGGTGATGTGATCGGTCTGTTCGGCCACAGCGGACGCTGGATCACGCCGACAAATTTCGGCGCCCTATCGCCCTATCTTGAGGCCCATCCGACATTGCGAAACGATCCGCGGATCGGCCTCTATCCAACATGGGCGCAGGCTTCAGTTCGTACCGTGCGCCCTGCCACGCCTCAGTCGATCGCTGCGCGCGCCGGGAACGCCGAGGGGATCAAGGATCTGTTCGACGCAGGGGCACGGGTTGTGGCGGGCACAGACTCGCAGATCGCCATCAATCTGCATGCCGAGATCGCCTCCTACGTCGATGCCGGCCTGACGCCGTTCCAGGCCTTGCAGACCGCGACATCCACACCCGCCGAACTGCTTGGTCTGGACGCCGGTGTGATTGCGCCCGGAAAACTGGCCGACATCGTCCTGGTCCGAGGTGATCCACGCGACGACATCGCCAATACCGTCAACGTCCGAACGGTCATCAGCAATGGCAGAATCTTCAACTTGGGCGAACTGCTCAAACAAGGGGACTGAACAGACCTCTGGCGCGGCGGGTGCCCAGCCCGCCGCCTGCGACAACAAGCGCCCGCCCGGAGCATGGACACAGGCCGTGGCGATGACCAGATGGCGGCCATGCCTAGCCTAGATTACTTCCCTCTGGTCACTGACCGCCTGACACTTAGACCGATCAGAGCCGCCGATTTCCCCGCCTACGCCGCCTATCACGGCCGCGCGGACGTCTATCGTTATCTCTATGCGTCGCCGCCGCAGAACGAGGCGCTTGAAGACCAGTTCATGAACGCTGCACAGCCGAAATTCGCCGCAGACGGAGACGTCTTCCGCTTAGCCGTCACATTGACGGGCAAAGACGAAATGATCGGCGAAGTTCTGCTCAAGCTGGCCAATCAGTCGGCCGCTCAGGGGGAAGTCGGCTACATCTTCAATCGCGCCTGGGCCGGACACGGTTATGCCGTCGAAGCGGTAGAGGCCCTGGTCCGTATCGGGTTTGAACAGGCCGGCCTGCATCGGATCTTCGCACGTCTCGATGCGGCGAACTCAGGCTCGGTCGCCTTGATGCAGCGCCTCAGGTTTCGGCGTGAGGCGCACCTGATCCAGAACGACTGCTTCAACGGCGTCTGGGGCGATGAGTTCATCTACGCCCTCCTCCGATCCGAGTGGATGGCGCGCTCCACGTAGCACATCGTCGCCTTTGAGACAGGTCTCGCCTATATAGCGCCCCTCATGCCCGACCTGGCGCCGCCATGTTCCGGACGGGAGCTTCGACTAAGTCGCCATTTTCGTGTGCGCTGAGATATTGCTCAAACAATACCCCTGAACCGATCCCGCAAACTCTCCGTGGCCCGATGATGATCGTGATAATTCCGCAGTGTAATCAGTAGGTTGATGTGGCTGTGCAAATTTGCACACGCGTTCTGCTTCTTTCCTTTCCGTTCTTGCACCGCGCACGAATTTCCACCTTAATGACATCGGCGGCCCATGGAGACCGCGCCTCATTGACCGCCGTTGACGACTGCTCATGCAAGCTCGCTGATTGTGCTCTCGCCCTGATCCTGAGCGCCCCCTTCGACGTTCGAGTCGCGTTCGATTCGCCGCTGGAGCGAGGCAAGGAGGATGTCGAGAACCCCAGCGTCAGCGACCGCTCTAGGCGAAATCGCCATACACAGAGCGCGCGGCGCTGAACGTGGCTGCGCCCACCAGGCTAATCGCCCAACCGGCGAGGACATCGAGGACGGCGGCGGCTCAGACCAGACTGGAGCCGTCCTGAGGAGGAGGTAACTAGAGCCGCCGAGAAGGTGGTCGAAGACCGAGTCTGTCCCGGCTCTAAGGAATATGCCGTCGCGCGATCGGGGCTCATCCTCGTTAGCCGCGAAGGAGTTGAGCAGGCGAAACTCGGCCTGGGCCAGCCCGCCCCCGGGCGGCCGGGGTCGATCAGGTGAGACCACTACAAGGCCACCGGCGCCGCACCGTTATGATCGTATTCGAGTACGATTTATTGAGCTTAGCTATAGGGCTGCAATTGACGCCAACAGCCAGTCCGTAAACCGCTTGGACCCCGCCGCGGGACCGGGTGAAAGCGCTCCGGTCTGGTGCGCGCAGGCGCGCGTGCGCGCGACCAGATTTCGATCGCGAATGGTCAGCATCTTGGTCCGGGTTGCGTAATCGCCTCAGACCACTTTGAAGATCTCTTCCTGGCGCATCGCAGCGTCTATCGCGAACGCTGGACAAAATCAGCGAAATCCGATTCCAGATCATCGCGAACTGCGCCGTTCGACGGGCTATCCAGTACCGATCACGCTTGTTCTGCGGCGAGAAGGCCAGGATCGAGTACTGATGAATGCTGTATGTGTCAGACGGGAAGGCCACGACGGACACCCGGTGATCAGGGTATTGCGCGCGAAACGCTGCAAGGACTCGATCCGGGCCAATATCCGCCCTCGCCGATGCAGGCGACATCGACGCATTGGAGAATGCCTTCAGCGGGTATTTATAGACGACGATCGTGCCGGTCAGACACAGAACGAACAGCAGCCAACCCGTCAAAAGACCAGCCCACGAATGGACCTTGTACGCGAGGCGAACCGGACTCATCGCCGCCTCGACCGTGCAGAACACCCAACGAAATCAAACACCCTCACCCCCGTTTCCTACCCTCCAGAACAGGCAGAAAACGGCGGTGTCATGTAGATTTACGGTTAGTAACAGTTACATAATCGCCCGTAACATTTTGACGAGGTCGTCCCCTAGAATACGGCTGAAGATCGGAACACCGGATACAGGCGGGTGTCGGGATCCCACGAGGAATGTCGGCGGGCGAAGAACTCGATGCGGGCGCGGGGGTCACGGGCGAACTCCGGCTCGCGGGCCAGACGACGGGCGAACTCGGCGGCGACGGCCGGGTCGCGCAGTTGCTCCAAAGCGATGTCTTCGGCGACATAGGGCTCCAGATAGGCGCCGGATTGCAGCGCGCCGTTGAACTGGCCCCATGACAGCAGAGAATCCGGTCCAGCCGGTTCGAACAGGGCCGCGACCAGCCGCGCCCCGGACTGTGCGCTTGGGACGAAGAGCGATCCGACAGGCAGGTCGCGCACCTCGGGCTTCCATTCGCCGGTCACCTCGGCGCGTTGACGCCCTTCGTTGGGGACCGGCGCCAGGGTCACTGTCTGCGCGCGGAAAGTCTCCAGCGCAGCCGTTGGAGCCGGACGATCAAGCCGCCGATAGGTGACGCCGTGCAGGTCCAAAAGCGCCGCCACAGCATCGGCATAGGCGGGCTGGACCACATAGCCGCCGCGCGGCAGGCGGGCGGTGATCGACGGCTGCATCTGATCACGCAGCGGCACACGCCATATCTGGGGCTGCGTCTCGTCATAGCGAACCAGCAGGCCGCCCGTCACAGCCGATGGGGTCAGGGTGTAGGCATAGCCGCGAAAATCGATCAGACGCGCCTGATCGGTCGCCTTCCAGTCCAGAACGACCGGCTGTCCGGCCAGACGGACGGCGCGTTCGTCCGCCGCATGGGCTTCACGCAGCCAGGCTTTTCCGTGCGCCGCCGTCTCCTCGACCAGATCGACGATGAAATTGCGCGTGATGTTGACCCGGACCGGATATTCTTTCCACGAATGGGTTTCGAGCAGGATGGAGAAGCGGTTCCTGAGCACGGAATAGCCCGTGGAGTATCGCGGCGAATAGACGGTGTTGACGAAGCCGGACGTGGGATCATCGCGCCGGGCCAGCGTCGGATAGAAGGGCAGCGGCAAGGCCCCATGACGGGTCTGTCGGGCGATGAGCGCATCCCGCAGCGACAACCCCAGCCCCGCCAGCGTCGCATCCCCCGCCGTCAAGGGCTCCAGCTGGATCGCGACATCATGTTCGAACTGGGCGCCGTTCGTCACATGCAGGTCCGTATAGATGATCGGATCCCAGGTGTTGATCAGCCCCAGCAGGGCGCGTGTCTCAGGCGCGTCGGCCTTCACATAGTCGCGGTTCAGATTGTAGTTCTGGGCCGTGGCGCGGACGCCGCTCTCCACCGGTCCGCGCTGATTGGGCCGGTTCCAGCGGCCGAAACGTTCGTGACCGTCCGCATTATAGACCGGGACGAACAGGACCACCTGTTTCTCCAGCGCGCCTGCGGCGGCTTCACCCTCCAGCAATTGGCGCAGGGCCAGATAGCCCGCGTCCTTGCCATCGATTTCGCCGGCGTGAATGCCGCCCTGGATCAGAATGACCGGCAGACCGCGTTCACGCGCCGCCTCTGGCGTCAGGGCGCCGCTGCGCGAAACCGCCAGCGCATGGAGGGGTCGTCCTTCCGCCGTCGTGCCGAAGGTGAAGGCCCGCACGGCGTCCGGATAGGCCGCAGCAAAGGCGGCGTTCAGCGACGCGACCTCGGCATAACGGCCGGTATGGGTGAAGCCGGACCGCTCCGCCTCGGTGACAAGCGCAGGATTGAGGCTTTGCGCCAGAACGGGGGCGGCCCCGATCTGAACCAGCAAGGGCAACAGCCTCGCCCATCGCATCGCCCGGCGCCCTGCCCGGCTGCGAACACCGACGCCGCGCGGACGCGTCCCCTCTTCAATCCCCATCAGACCACTCAACCCCAAACATGATTTAGAAGAATACCGCCTGCGTACAGGCGAACGAGCCTGCCCGACGCGCATCGTAGCCAAGGCCGCGACACGCGCCGGACAGGATCACCGGCTTCAAGCCGCGACTAGAAGGTCGCCTTGAAACCCACCTTGAAGTAGCGGCCGATCGCGCCCGATTGCGCCCATGCGGTCTGGTACTGGTATCCGCCGTAAGTCGCCGGATCCAAGGGGGCGTCGGCGCCGAAGGCGTTCAGGACGGTGGCGAACAGCTGATAGCCGTCGTTGATCTGGAAGGTCGCGTTCAGGTCGACCTTGATGAACGAGTCCGTCTTGCACAGTATCGGCGTCACGCCGTCGGCATAGGTGCCGTTGGCCGAAGCCGCGCTCTTTCCGTTGGCGTCGACGCAGCGACCGATGACATCGCCATAGTCTTCAGCCTGCAACTGATAGCCGTCGGTATAGTAGGCCGTGGCGGTCAGGACCGTACGCCCGAAGTCCAGGCTGTTCTGCCAGTTGCCGCGCCATTGCGGCGTGCCGAGGCAGCCGCCGACGTTGCAGGGGCCCAGCGAACCCGCATAGTGCTGCACCTGCACCTCGCCGCCTGGCAGAGGGAAGCTCTGGTTGAACTTGTCGATATAGGTCGCCGAGAAGCTGCTGCTCCAGCGGATATCCGGCGTCAGCTGGAAATCAGCCGTCGCCGCGAAATCAAAGCCCGACGTCTCCAGCGAGTTCAGGTTCTGGAACGGCGACAGGATGAAGCCGGGCAGAGGCAGCAGGTCCGGCTTGTTGGGATTGGGCACGCCAGGAATGACGGTGTAGCCCGCCGGAATGGGCTGGCCGCTGAAATAGGCGTTCAGCGCCGGGATCGAATCCCCGCCGGCGATGACGCCGTTCTTGTTGATGCGGAAGTGATCGACACTGAAGGTCAGATTGCGGGTCGGCGTGAAGACAAAGCCGAGGTTCACACTGTCCGAGGTTTCCGGCTTCAGATCGGGATTGCCGACGGTCGTCAGGCCGAGCTGATAGCTCTGCCCATAACCGTCATTGCCGTGCAGCGTCTGGAAGCTGGCGGGCGCCGCGCGTCCGGCATAGCCGGTGACCTGAGAGTTCCCCTCCGCAATACTGGGAATGCGGAAGCCTTCCGAATAGGTGGCGCGGAAGGTCAGGGCCTCGAATGGACGATACCGGACGCCGACCTTGGGCGAAAAGGCGCTCTGCCCCGTCGAATAGTCGTCATAGCGACCCGCGACGTCCAGGTTCAGGTTGCTCAACAACGGCGCGTCGATCTCGAAATAGGCCGCCGTCACGCTGCGGTCGCCCTTGGAATAGAAGGAGTTGATCCCCAACCAGCCATCGGTCGGGCCGCCCTTGAACGGGTTCGCGCTCGGATTATCGATGCTTTCC
This sequence comes from Brevundimonas nasdae, assembly GCF_019395145.1. NCBI lineage: Bacteria > Pseudomonadati > Pseudomonadota > Alphaproteobacteria > Caulobacterales > Caulobacteraceae > Brevundimonas > Brevundimonas nasdae. The sequence goes on along the minus strand of NZ_CP080034.1, from coordinate 20,559 downwards.
CAACGCCACGAGGCGCCCAGACCGACCGACAGCGGACCGCCCGGCAGGGTCCAAAGCGCCCGCGAGACACTGGCTTCACCCTGCACGATCTCTGAAACCGACGTCTGCACATTGTCCGGCGAAACATAGTCGCGGACCTGCTGCGAGTTCTTGGTCTGGTCGATGAAGTTGTAGCTGCCGTCCGCGATCACGTCCAAAAGATGCTGGATGTGGATCTGGCCGCGACGTGTGAAATCAAGCGACGACCGACCCGCGGTGAAGCGCAGATTATAGTCCCAATCGCTCGCAAACGTTCCCTGCAGTCCGGCCGCGACGCGGATGTTCTCGTTCTTGAGGTTGCTGGTGCTGGGAATGTCGTAAAGCGAGGCCAGAATGCGCGCGACCTGTCCCTGGCTGGCGAAGGGGTTCTGCGGGTTCAGGTCGCCGTTCTTAAGGCGGACCGGCAGGGTCAGGGCCGTGCCGATGTAGCGCGAAACCCCCACGGCAGGCGGCGCGCTCAGCGCGACCTGATTGGGGGTCGCCACCCGGTCGGTTTCGTTCTGATAATAGCTGGCCGACACATAGGCCTCAGCGCCGTTCGAGAAGCGTTTGGTGAAACGGCCCGACAGGCTGAACCGCTCGTTCTGCGGCTGGATCGTGCGGAACTCCTTGACCGCGTCCAGCTGGCAGATGACCGTGCCCGGCGCGATGTTCGTCACCCCGCCCAGCCTCAGTTCCTCAGCCGTCAGCGTATGGGGCGTCGCCGGTGACGGGCAGTTCGTGGCCAGCAGCTGCCACGGCCCCTGGGCCGTCGTGTTGGTCGGGTCATAGGGACGAACCAGTGCGCCGAACTGCGTCGCCGTCGAAACGCCGCGGAAGGCGCCATTGCCCTGGATCCCGTTGATGACGCCGTTGGTGCGATAGACCAGTTTTCCATTGGCGTCATAGCCCGTGGTCGGGGTCAGATTGGCGGTGTTGTAGGGATAATCCCGGTCGCGGTTCCAGATGAACTCGTCGCGCTTGTATTCGCCGCTCAGGTAGAAGTTCCAGCCGTCGGTGTTCAGGTTCCCCTTGCCCCAGATGGCGGAGAAGCTGGGGGATTCACCGTCGCCGTATTCCGAGACGCCGTATTCGCTCTTTACGGTCAGGCCCTGGAAATTCTTGCGCGTGATGATGTTGATGACCCCGGCGATGGCGTCGGCGCCATAGGTCGAGGACGCGCCGTCCTGCAGCACTTCGATGCGGTCGATGGTGCTGGCCGGGATCGAGTTCAGATCGACGAAGTTTCTCTGACCATCGTCGGCCAGCGGATAGAACGGCCCCCGAAGACCATCCACCAGAACCAGCGTCGAGTTGACCAGCAGGCCGCGCAACGAGGCGCCCGACGCCCCGGCCGCGAACGCGCCGCTGAACGTATCCGGCAGGGCGCCCGCATTGTTGCCCGCCAGAGACTGAATCGCACTGGCCACCGTGGTCGCGCCGCGCTTCTCCAGATCCTCCGATCCCAGCACCGTCAGGGGCGAGGTGGAATCCGCGTTCCGACGCCGGATGATGGAGCCGGTGACGACGATATCATCGACAGCCGCCGCGCCAGGCGCGGTCTCTGGCGCCTGAACCTGAGCGAAAACCGGCGCCGCTGAAGCAATGACGGCCCCACCGATCACCGTCGTAATCATAAGACGCGCCCGACTTATTCGCGGCGCATGCGTCCTTACTGAAGATTTCATTCGCGTTCTTTCTGAAAGATTCCCGAGAGACAGACACGCAAATCCGACAGCCCCCACAGCCGAAAGATCCGCTATTCGCAAACTGAAGTTGCGGAAAATACATATCGGCAATCTTTGAGAACGTCGCAGAAGATTTACTTCAACAAGAACGCAATTATCTAAACATCATACAGATAAGATGACAAAAATGCCGACCAGGCACCTGATCGGCATTTATGGTTATTTGGATATAATCAATTTCACGCCGCCAATCTTCTCGGTCGCGCGCAGGTATTCCAGAAGGTCGGCTGATGAAATCGGGTCAAACTCTCCCGCCAGGAAGTCCCGTATCTCCAAGACGGTCTTGCCCTGAGAAATCAGAACCGACAGCTCCGCCGCCATATGCTGCGGCAGCCTTTCATAGGCCGCGACAATGGCCGGACGGTCACGCGCAGGCAGGCTGGCGAACAGGACGTCGTTGCGCCCCTTCCTGCCGAAGAACCGGCCGCCCGGAACACGCTGAACGGTCGTATTGGCGGCCTCGTTGTCCGCCGAAGACGGGACATAGGCGACCGCCTCGACGCCCAACTGCCTCGCGCGCAGTTGATAGAAGGCCGCCACCTCCTGCTGCAGAACAGCGCTTCGACGCTCAATCAGGCTGGACAGGTCAGCCAGTTGGCCCGACGCGGCTTCGGGATTCGCGAACAGCACACCCGCCGAGGCGATCACCGCCTTCTCGACATCCTGCTGGTGGCGCACCGCGTTCGACGCCTCGCGGAAAGCCTCAACCAGCGCAGGGCCTTCGGTGACGTCCGCCAGATAGCCCAGCCCTTTTCTTTGAGAGGCGCCCAGACGCTCCACGCCGCGCGCCAGTGATTCCGCGACGATCTTCAGCGCCGCCGCATCATCAGCCGACGCCAGCAGGCTCATGACCCCGGCGCCGACCACAGCGACACGGCGCAGCTGGGTGGCGTCCAGCTTGTCAGGCGTATCCTGAGACGAATGATACCAGGGGTCCGGCCAGGTCGCGAAGATCAGGGCCGGCACATTGCGCGACAGATACAGCGAATGATCGCTGGAGCCGTAGTGCTTCTCCGTCGCCACATAGAAGGGATCGCGGCTGCCGTTAGGCGACAGCACCGGCAGGGTGAAACGATAGCCATTGTCCCTGAAGCGGACCCGCTCCTGGTTCACGTCGGACAACCATTCCGTCACGCTCTGACCGACATCGTTCAGATAGGTCGGGAAACTGTCCGGCGTCCTGTACAGCACCCAGCGCGCACCGCCGCGCGACAGGCCCAGCCCCTCCATGTCGAAGTTCAGGTCCGCGATCAGGGTCTTCTCGACGTCCGGGTGCGCGTCCAGCCACGCATTTGTCCCGATGATTTCAGGCACCCAGAGGAAATGTATCGTCCGCTTCGGCCGGGGCAGCTTCCCCTCGTTGATCAGCCGAATATAGGTCCGCCCCATTTCAAGAATGGAGGCGCTGCCCGATGTATTGTCGTTGGCGCCCTGCTTTATGTAGCCCTCGTGCAGGTGGGCCGAATAGATGATCGCCTGATCGGAGGTTCCATCGCCCGGGATGGTGGCGTGAACAGTTTCGATCTCGCCCGGGAACGTCTCCGCGTCGACAATCGACTTGATCCTGAGCGTCTGTCCGCGATTGATCAGATCGGTCAGTTCACGCCCGGCGGTGGCCGAAATCACCCAGGCGAAACCCGCCTTCTTGCCCGCGGGCGCGGTGGCGATACTGCCTTCCAGAATGACGTCCGGGTTTTCAATGCGCAGAACATTGGCGCTGATGACGCCCACAGCGCCGCGCTCAAACACGGCGAGACGCTGCAGGGTGGCGGGCGGCGCCGTGCCCAGAACCACCTTTCCGGCGATATCCTTGCCCGCATAATCCTCGGGACGCGCGCCACCGCCCACATCGATCACCTCAGCGGTCACTTCGCCGCTGTCGCTGTTGGGCGCCAGCGACACGACCACATCATGGATGTCATAGAGCTTGCGTGTCTCCGGCGCCGTCAGCCAAAGCTCGCCCCGCCACGGCTGCCAGGACGGCCGGGCGGACGGAAAGGACTCGATCTTCACATCCGAGAAGCCGTAATCCTGCGCAAGAGTGGCCACGACCTCGTTCTCACGGAAATGACCCAGATACTCGCTGCGCGAACGGATGCGCGGGTAAGGCGTCAGCTCCAGAACCGTATGCAGAGCCCTGTCGCCTGACGCCTCATTGATGATGGCGTGCAGCTGATCCCATGGAAGCAGTGTCCGGTCTTCCCGCTCCTGCGCCGCCGCTGCGCCGGATGCTCCGGCGGAAATCGAAGAAACCAACAGCAAGGCCGCAACGGCCCCTCGCCTTAACGCCCGCACAATCACCCCCGAAGTTCAGACGCAACCCCCAGTCACGTCACTGCAAACTATAGGGACGCTGCGAAACAGCACGTCACAATCTCTGATGAGAGAGGCAATCAATCTAAAGATGAACAATAATAACTAAATAGAATATATTTATTACCTTACACTCATCATCCGTCCATAGGTGCGTAAATCACCATTGTCTCAGCGCATCGTTACACTCGCCGCCACACGTTCAAACGATCCAATCTTGTAAACGTCCCCTACAGGCTCGACCCTGAAAGCCAGACGAGATCAACAATCTCAGCCATCATCGCCCTCGATGAGGGCCCATCCATCAACCGCCCTCTTCTTGCAGCCCGTCCGCCCCGATCCTGACAGGAGTTTCGCGTAAGCGGCCCTTTGCACATGGCTTGCCTCAGCCTACGCACGCCTACAAAACACCCCAACACCGCACGTTCAGACACTCTCGCTGATCACCAACGCCCTGATATTGCTAAAAAATGTCTATAAATCAAGCACGTAGATTGTCCGTGGCCCCGATGATGGACTGGACCGACAGGCACTGTCGGGCGTTTCATCGGGCGCTGTCGTCGCGGGCGCTGCTCTATACGGAGATGGTGACGGCTCCGGCGGTGGTGCATGGGGATCGGGATCGGCTGCTGGGTTTTGATGCGGTCGAGCATCCGGTGGCGCTGCAGTTGGGCGGGTCGGATCCCGCGCAGCTGGCCGAGGCGGCGCGGATCGGCGCGGCCTATGGCTATGACGAGATCAACCTGAATGTCGGCTGTCCGTCCGACCGGGTGCAGTCGGGCAAGTTCGGCGCCTGTCTGATGCGCGAGCCGGAGCTGGTGGCGGACTGCATGGCGGCCATCATCGAGGCCGTCGATATTCCCGCCACCGTCAAATGCCGCATCGGCGTCGACGATCAGGACCCGGAAACCAGCCTGTTCGCCACCGTGGACGCCAGCGCAGCAGCGGGCGTCGACACCTTCATCATCCATGCCCGCAAGGCCTGGCTGAAGGGCCTGTCGCCCAAGGAGAACCGGGACGTGCCGCCGCTAGACTATGGGCTGGTGCGCCGCTTGAAGCGCGAGCGTCCGCACCTCAGCATCTCGATCAATGGCGGGATTGGCTCGCTGGACGAGGCCGAGGCCCATCTGGACGACGCCGACGGGGTGCAACTGGATGGGGTCATGCTGGGCCGCGCCGCCTATCACGAACCGGCCCTGCTGGGTCAGGCGGACCGCCGCATCTTTGGAGAAGCGGTCGAGGACGTGGACGCCTATGCCGCCATCGAACGCTATCGGCCCTATCTGGTCGCACGGCTGGCCGAGGGCGTCGCCCTGCCCGCCATGGCGAGGCATATGCTGGGCCTGATGCACGGCCTCCCTGGCGCGCGCGCCTTCCGTCGCATCCTGACGGTGGAATCAATCGGTCCAAATGCTGGGATCGAGGTGGTGGACCGGGCCGTAGAGGCCGTTCGCGAGGCGGAATCCCGCCGTTCAGAGGCCGCGTAAGTCCGAAAAACATCGCTTTGCAATCAAGCGACTAGGCGCCAAACGGCGCGTACGAAGGGGCATGCGGCCAGGCCGCGCCCATTTCTGGCCACAAGTTAACGCGAAAAAACCCGCGCTGGCAGCGTTGGGAGCCAGTGTCTCCGCGAGCCAGACGTATGATCGGCGCAACCGCTGCCTTCGCCATGTTTTGGGCTGCCCTGTCCTCAGTTACGAGTGGACCCGTGCCCTACAATGTCGCTGTTGCGGCGGATGAGTTCAGGGTTGAAACCCCTGCAGCCGACGTCGGTTCCACAGTTTCGTCCCCGGACGATCTGGCGCTGAACGAAGAACAGGCCGAGCTGATGGACGGCGATCCCGACTGGACCGCGTCGGCGCGCCTTTATCACGCAGGCGGCGGCGGGGCTTCGGGCAATGACTCCCTGGGCTGCCGCCCGGTGGCCATGCGTACGGTCGCGACCGACCCCCGCATAATTCCGCGCCGCACCAAGCTGTTCATTCGCGAGACAGTAGGCCTGCGTCTGGCCGATGGTTCGATCCACGACGGATACTGGTACGCCTCCGACACCGGCGGCGCGATCAAGGGCCAGAAGATCGACCTCTTCACCGGCCATGGTCGTGGTTCGATGGCCCAGGCGCAACGTCTGAACATGCGCACCCTTACCATCGCTGATGCTGGCACCTTCGATGGTTGCCCGCCGGCCTGGGAAAGCGCTTCGCGCTAAGCCGGGCGTCATTCCAGAATGCAGAACGCCGGCGACCGCAGGGTCGCCGGCGTCTTCAATTCAGGCCTTGAGGAACGGGATCAGTCGTCCAGTTCGGTGACCTGCAGCGTCGACTGAACCATGTCGTCGCCATAGGTGCCGACCCAGATGTCATACCGGCCGTTCTGGGGGTTGGTGATAGTCACCTTGGGATTCAGATCACCGCCCGAGTCGTCATCGCAATAGAACCGGCCGTTCGGCGTATTGACCAACAGGGTCGTGTCGCTGTCGGAAATGTTCTTGAACGTCAGGTCAGCATCGCCTGCACGGTCATAAAAGACCTGGAAGTCCGGCGCCGCGCTGACATTGCCGACACAGCCCGACTTGGCGCGCGCCGCCGGGATGGAGCCGCCCGCCAGGATCTGTTTGGTGTAGGGGTCCGGCGTGAAGCCCGCGCGCAGGTTCACAGAACCATAGTTGGGCGTAAGGTCGACATCCGGGCCGTCAGAATCGCTGTGATCTTCACCCCCGCTGACGAGGGCGTCGGCGCCCAGTTCGCTGACCATCAGGGTCGATTGAACCATGCTGTCGTTATAGGTGCCGACCCAGACGTTGTAGCGCCCGCTGGTGGGGCTGCTGATCGTGATAAGCGGATCAAGATCGCCGCCGGAATCGTCGTCGCAGTACCAGCGGCCGTTCGGGCTGCTGATCAGCAGGGTCGTGTCTTCCGACGCCGTCAGTTTGAACGTCAGGTCCGAAGAACCGGCGCGGTAGTTGACCTGAAGGTCGGGCGCGGCGCTGACCAGGCCTTCACAGCCGGACTTGACCGAAGACGCCTGAACCGAACCTCCCGCCAGCATTTCCTTGGTGTAGGGGTCCGGCGTGAACCCGTTCCGCAGGGTCACGGTCCCATAGTTCGGCTCCAGCGAGGCGTCGGGACGCCCGCCGCTTTTTTGAGCCAGGCTCACCCCCGGCGTCAGCAGCATGGCCGCCGCTGTCACGATGGCGATAGTCTTCATAGATGGTCCTCCGATTGCGACCCCAGGTCGCAGGCGACCATATCCTGTTTTGCGCCGCCGTGCAGGGCCGAAGCACAGCTGTTCGCCGGCGTCAGAAACGGCGCTTTCCGCTTATGGTTTCAAAGAAAAGTCGGAAATCGCCCATCAAGCTCCACAGCGGATATTTGAAGGTCGCGGGCCGGTTCTTCTCGAAGAAGAAATGCCCCACCCAGGCGAAGCCGTATCCGACCAGAGGCATGGCCAGCAGCCACCACGGGTTCCGCGTCACGAGAAAGGCCGCAAAGGCCGCAATCACAAGCGATGTCCCGACCACATGGATGCGGCGGCAGGTCCGATTGGAATGCTCGTGGATGTAATAGGGGTAGAAGGCCTCGAACGAGGCGAACCGACCCTCTGGCGCGGACGGACTGGACATGCCGTCAGGTTGCGCCGGTATGCGGCCGGTTGCAAGAACCCCTCCCCCGCGTGTGCGAAGGAGGGGTTTGAAAAATCAACCGTTCGACTTGGACTTGCCGCCCTTGAAGCCGGGCTTGGGCTTGAAGGGCTTCTTGGCGAAGGGTTTGTCGCCGGAAGGCCTGCCGCCCTCAGCCGCCTTGGGAGCCCAGGGCTTCTTCTTGAACGGTGGACGGGCGTCGCCCTCGCCGCCGTCGGCGCGCTTGTAAGGGGTCTTCTTGAACGGACGGTCGCCGTCTTCACGACGCGGCCCGTTCGATTTCTGGCCGGCGAAACGACCGGCCTTCATCGAACCCGGCGTCGGGGCTTCCGAAGGCGTGATCTTCACTTCATCATTGGAAGCGGCGACGGCCTCGCGGAACGCCTTCTCGTGCGTCTTGGCGATTTCGAAGCGGGTTTCCTCCGGGAAGGTGCGGATGGCGCCGATCTGGGGCTTGGAGATGCCGCCGACGCGGCAGATCAGCGGGATCAGCCACTTGGGGTCGGCGTTCTTGTTGCGGCCCACATCCATGCGGAACCAGACCACGTCGTCGGCGCCCAAGCGTTCGCCCGGCCAGGGCTGAGCCGCCGTGCCGTCGTCGCTGCGGACCATGCGGTCGCGCTTTGCAGGGCCGCGGTCAGCGCCCGGATCGGACAGTTCTTCCGGTGCAGGCTGCTCCTTGCGCAGCAGACGCACCAGGGCGGCGGCGATCTCGTCGGGCGTGCGCTCGGCGATCATGCGCTTGGCGACGATCATGTCCTCGTCGGTGACGTCGGCCTCGAAGAACTCGGGCGACAGCAGACGGCCTTCGTCGGCCTTGCGGATTTCGTCGAAGGTCGGGGCGCCGGACCAGACGGCGTCGACGCCCGCCTCGTCCATCAGGCGCTCGGCCTTGCGGCGACGCGAATGCGGCACCAGCATCACGGAGACGCCCTTCTTGCCCGCTCGGCCTGTACGGCCCGAACGGTGCAGCAGGCCTGCGCGGTTCATCGGCAGTTCGGCGTGGATGACCAGACCCAGGTCCGGCAGGTCCAGACCGCGCGCGGCGACGTCGGTGGCGACGCAGACGCGGGCGCGTCCGTCACGCAGCGACTGCAGCGCATCCGTGCGCTCGCGCTGGCCCATTTCGCCCGATAGCGACACGGTCGAGAAACCACGCTCCAGCAGCGAGGATTGCAGGTGACGCACGCTGTCGCGCGTCGAGCAGAAGACCATGGCGCGCGGCGCCTCGAACCAGCGCAGGGTGTTGACCACCGCGTGTTCGATCTCGTTCGGCGCGATGCGATAGGCGCGGTATTCGATGTCGGCGTGCTGGCGCGTCTTGTCGGTGGCGTCGATGCGCACCGCGTCCTTCTGGTAGCGCTTGGCCAGGGTCGCGATGTCGCGCGCGATGGTCGCCGAGAACAGCAGGGTGCGGCGTTCGGCCGGGGCCTGGTCCAGAATGAACTCCAGGTCCTCGCGGAAGCCCATGTCCAGCATCTCGTCGGCTTCGTCCAGGACGGCGACCTTCAGCTCCGACAGGTCCAGGTTGCCCCGGTCGATGTGGTCCTTCAGGCGGCCCGGCGTGCCGACGACGATGTGGACGCCGAAGCCCAGGGCGCGCGCTTCACGACGCGCATCCATGCCGCCGACGCAGGTGGCGATCTTGGCGCCGGAGTCGGCGTACAGCCACTGAAGCTCGGACGCGACCTGCATGGCCAGTTCACGGGTCGGGGCGATGGCCAGGCACAACGGCGCGCCGCCGGGGCCGAAGATCGGCTTATCGCCGAGCAGGGTCGGCGCAGCGGCCAGACCAAAGGCCACCGTCTTGCCCGAACCCGTCTGGGCCGAGACCAGCAGGTCGCGCTCGGCGTGCTCGCCTTCCAGAACTGCAGCTTGAACCGGGGTCGGCTCGGCATAGCCCTTGTTGATGAGGGCGCGGTCGAGCGCGGGGTGGACGGCGGGAAAGGGCATCGGATACCTGGGACAACGGACAAGGCGGGCGTCGAAACGACCGCGCCCGGCCGAGGACAGACCTCAGGCCGGGCGAATGAGAAGCGCCCTATACACGGATAAAGGCCTAAGCGGGGCGGAAAACGCCGTTCACCTTGTTCCTTCAGGCGATGTTGACCTGAAAAGCGCACTTATGACGCTGAACCCACCCTTGGCCGGATATCGCCCCGGAGGATCGTCATGCGGGTCCTGCCCATCGCCGCCGCCGGAATGCTGGACGCCCAGACGCGTTTCGAGAACAGCGCGCGTCGCACAGCGCAGACGCAGCCGGATCATCTGGCCGAAGAAATCGTCGAGCAGGTCCAGGCCAAGATCGCCTTTCGCGCAAACGCCGCCGCATTGAAGACCGCCGATGACATGACCGGCGCCCTGCTGGACATCCTGGCCTGAACTGACCGGATCGGCGGTTCGGCAGGCGCGCGGCATATCGCCGGTTTGGCGCCGCACCTGTCCTGTCCTATCCCTGACAGGGGACGCTGGAGGGACCGTCGATGATTACAGGGCTGATTGCGAGTCTGATGCTGGCTGGCGCGCCCGCACAGGCGACGGCGCCCGCGGGCCATGTCCTGGTCTGGGCGGACGAGTTCGATCAGGACGGCCTGCCGGACCCTTCGCGCTGGACCTATGACGCCAGCCGCAACCGCGAAGGCTGGCACAACAATGAAGCCCAGTATTACGCCGTCGAACGGCTGGAGAATGCGCGGGTCGAGAACGGCAGGCTGATCCTGACCGCGCGGCGCGAAACCCTGTCCGACGCGCCCGACTGGGGCGGCCAGGCCTATACATCCGCCCGCCTGCTCAGCACCGCTCCCGGCTGGACCTACGGGCTGATCGAGGTCCGCGCCAAACTGCCGTGCGGACGCGGCACATGGCCCGCGATCTGGATGCTGCCGACACAGCCGTCAGGCTGGCCGCTGGGCGGCGAGATCGACATCATGGAGCATGTCGGCCATGCGCCAGGTGCGATCCACGGCACGGTCCACACCCAGGCCTATAACCACGTCGCCAAGACCGAACGCGGCGGCGCGGTCCAGATCGACGACGCCTGCCAGACCTTCCACCGCTATCAGGTGCAGTGGCGGCCTGAGGCGGTGACCTTCATGGTCGACGACCAACCCTATTACAGCTTCGCCAACGACGGCGAAGGCCGCCCGGAAACCTGGCCGTTCGACAAGCCGTTCCGCCTGATCCTGAACATCGCCGTCGGCGGCGACTGGGGCGGCGCCCAGGGCATTGACGACGACGCCCTGCCCCAGACCATGGAGGTCGATTATGTGCGGGTGTTCCAGCCCGTCACGCCCTGAATCCGTACCACGGGCCTTTCCACTCAGGTAACAGCGTCTTCAAGTCCCAGCTTTGCGGCAAGTTGGACGGCTGCTAATTTGCGGACATGGCTGATGATCTGTCCCGCACCCTGAACGCTCGCCCCGATATGGCGCAGCCCCGCCATGACTGGACACTGGAGGAGGTCGAGGCCCTGTTCGCCCGCCCCTTCATGGAGCTGGTGTTCGAGGCCGCATCCGTCCACCGGACCTGGTTCGATCCCAGCCAGATCCAGAAGTCGCAGCTTCTTTCGATCAAGACCGGCGGCTGCGCCGAGAACTGCGGCTACTGCTCCCAGTCGGCCAGTTTCAAGACCGGATTGAAGGCCGAAAAGCTTCTGGACGCCGACGTCGTCATCGCCGAGGCCGCCGCCGCCAAGGCAGGCGGGGCCAGCCGCTTCTGCATGGGCGCCGCCTGGCGCGAGCTGAAGGACCGCGACACGCCGCGCCTGGCGAAGATGATCTCGGGCGTGAAGGCCCTGGGCCTTGAGACCTGCGCCACCCTGGGCATGTTGACCGCCGATCAGGCCCGTCAACTGAAGGACGCCGGCCTGGACTATTACAACCATAACCTCGACACCGGCCCCGACTATTACGCCGAGGTCGTCACCACCCGCACCTATCAGGACCGGCTGGACACGCTGGAGCATGTGCGCGACGCGGGCATGAACACCTGCTGCGGCGGCATTGTCGGCATGGGCGAGGCGCGGCGCGACCGCGCGGGCCTGCTGCACGCCCTGGCCACCCTGCCCGCCCATCCCGACAGCCTGCCGGTCAACGCCCTGGTCCCGGTGACGGGCACCCCGCTGGGCGAACGGGTTCTGAAGGCGGGCGAGATTGATCCGATCGAGTTCGTCCGCACCGTCGCTGTCGCCCGTCTGGTCTGCCCGCGCGCCATGGTGCGCCTGTCGGCGGGGCGCGAGACCATGCCCCCGGAGATGCAGGCCCTGTGCTTCCTGGCGGGCGCCAACTCCATCTTCGTCGGCGGCAAGCTTTTGACCACGCCCAACCCGGAAGAAGACGAGGACGCCCGCCTGTTCGCCCTGCTGGATCTTCAGCCCATGCCGGTCGGCGCGACCGCGCGCTGACCGCCCCGTTCAGCCGCCTGCCTTCTCCGGCAGGTGGAAGAAGCTGACATAACGCTCAAACACCGCGCGGTCGCCGCTGATCGCCATCGCGCCCTCGGCCTCCAGAACCGCCAGCGGCGCCTTGCCATAGACCGCCGCCGCCGTGACCTGGGGAGCCGTCGTCACCACCACGTCGGCGTCGTCAACGGCGTCACGCCGCGCCTTCAGGACGCCCTCGCCCACCGTCACCCGGAAACTCTCGTCGCCGAAGACAAAGCCCAGGGTCATGTCGGCGTCGCCCGCCAGGGACGGGTCGAACATCGTCATGAAGGATTGCATGATCGAGACAGCGCTGATCGGCAAGGTCGGGTCGTGCTGCGGCGACCGCGCCGCCCAGCGCCCCAGCACCATGAAGACCGGCTCGATCTCATAGCCCCAGTCCGTCAGTTCATAGACCTGAACCGAGGCGGGCGGCGGCAGTTTGCGCCGCTGGACGATGCCCGACGCCTCCAGCCCTTCCAGCCGCTGGGTCAGGACGTTGGCCGATATGCCGTGCAGATCCTTCCTCAGATCCCCGAACCGACGCGGCCCCATCATCAGTTCGCGAACCACCAGCAGCGCCCAGCGTTCACCCACCAGATCAAGGCCGTGGGCCGCCCCACAGGCGTCGTGATATCTGCGACCTGGCTTAGCAGTTATCTTTTCTAACTTCATAGTTGACTATGGTAATCACCGAGCGCAGGTTTCGCAAACCCAAGCAGAGGAGAAACGCCGTGCCTCAGATGATCTTCGTCAACCTGCCTGTCACTGACCTCGACCGCTCCACCGCCTTCTATGAAGCGGTAGGCGCGACCAAGAACCCCAGGTTCAGCGACGACACCGCATCGGGCATGGTGATCACCGACGCGATCCACGTCATGCTGCTGACCCACGACAAATGGCGTCAGTTCACGGATCGCCAGATTCCCGACGCCAAAATCTCAGCCCAGGTGATGCTGTGCCTGTCGCACGACAGCCGCGAATCCGTCGATCAGGTGGTGGCGCGGGCCGGAACGGCGGGCGGCCGGATCGATCCCAACCCTGTCCAGGACTACGGCTTCATGTACGGCCGCAGCTACGCAGACCCTGACGGCCATATCTGGGAAGTCATGTGGATGGACGCCGCGGCCGCCGAGGCCGGGCCCGAAGCCTTCGCCGCTGAGGCGGCCGCGACCTGAACCGATCAATCCATCCAGGATCAAACTGAGGAGACGATGCAATGACCGACAAGATCATTCCCTGCCTCTGGTACGACCTGGGGCAGGCGCGGCTGGCGGCGGAGTTCTATGTGTCGCTGGGCCTGCCCGACAGCCATGTCGACCGCGTGGTCGACAGCCCCGCCGACAATCCATCGGCGCCGGCGGGCTCTGAGCTGATGGTGGAGTTTACGCTGGCGGGTCGGCGCTATCTGGGGCTGAACGGCGGTCCGATCTTCCCCCACACCGAGGCCGTGTCCTTTGTGATCGTGACCGAAGACCAGGCCGAGACCGACCGCCTGTGGGGCGCCATCGTCGGAAACGGCGGCAAGGAAAGCGACTGCGGCTGGTGCAAGGACCGCTGGGGCGTCAATTGGCAGATCACCCCGCGCCGCCTGCTGGCCTTCTATGACGACCCTGACCCCACCCGCACCCGCGCCGCCTTCGAGGCCATGATGACGATGAAGAAGATCGACATCGCCGCCCTGGACGCCGCCGCCGACGCCGCACAGTCGAAAGTCTGATCCATGTCCGAACTCTACGAACTCAGCGTCAGCCGCCTGATCAAGGCCTCGCCCGAGACGGTCTGGAAAGTCTATGTCGAGCAGACCGGCGAATGGTTCTGTCCCCGCCCCTGGACCACGCCGGTGGTCGACTGGGACCTGCGGGTCGGCGGCCGGGCCAATATCGTCCTTCAGTCGCCCGAGGGTGAACGCCATCCCTATTCCGGCGTCTTCCTGGAGGTCGAGCCCGGCCGCAAACTGGTGTCGACCGGCGCCATGACCGAAGGCTGGGTTCCGCAGGCGGGCGACTTGAACTTCGTCCGCATCGACACCTTCGAGGCCGAAGCGGGCGGCACGCGCTACACCTCCACCGCCCGTCATTGGGAGGAAAAGGCGATGGAGACGCACAAGGCCATGGGCTTCGTCCAGGGCTGGGGCGCCGTCGCCGATCAACTGGCCGAACTGGCCGAACAAGCGGATCGCTGAACGATCCCGCACTGGAGAAGGAAACGACCATGAGCTTCCTCGACATCACCGTCATCGCCGTGCCGACCGAGAACAAGGCCGCCTATCTGGAGCATTCGCGCACCAGCACCGTCGTCTTCAAGGAGCACGGCGCCCTGAAGGTCACCGAGACCTGGGGCGAGGACGTGCCGGAAGGCAAACAGACCGACTTCCGCCGCGCCGTGGCGCTGAAGGACGGCGAAACCGTCGCCGTCGGCTGGATCACCTGGCCCGACAAGGCGACCCGCGACGCCGCCTGGGAGAAGATGATGCAGGACGAGCGCTTAGCCGGTGCGGAAATGCCCTTTGACGGCAAGCGGATGATCTTCGGCGGGTTTGAAACCCTGATCGACGGCTGATCCTCAGCGGCAGAACTGGGTGTTGGTCGCCTCCAGATGCAGGTGGTCGCGGTGGACGGCGTTGTAGTCCGGGCTCAGCGTCGTGCCGAAGATGCGGCAGGCGTCATCCCGGATGCGGCGCATGAACCGCCCCCCTGCCGCCCCGCCCGGACCGTCGCCGTTCCAGTCGGCCAGAACGGTGATGCGGCGGCCGTCGCGCAGGCGCACGCCTGAGAAGTCGAACGCCGCCGCCTGGGCATGGGCGCTGACGCGGTTGCTGACGCCGCCATTGTTCACATTGCGACAGGCGTAGGCGCCGAAATGGTCGATCTGCACCACGTCGGAGCCCAGGATTTCGCGCGCCGCAGGCTCCAGCACCTGACGCCGCCAGATGCTGAGCGCGAGGGCCGTCTGGCAGGTCATCTCCACATCGCCGGGCGCCATGCGCGCCACCGTGCCCATGTCCGGCCCCAGCACGCCGCCTTCCTTCAGACCGCAGACGGCCGAGTTGGTGCGGTTCGGCACGGGGCTGAAGGTCACACGCGAGGCGCTGAGTTGCGCCAGACACTGGCCATAGCTGGCCCCCTCGCGGCTCACGGCGGCGCGGGTCTGGTCGGTGACGCGCTGGTCGATCAAAGCGCCGACCAGAGGCGCCTCATAACGGCTGGGACGGCCCGGATAGGGGGTGGTCGGCGGCGGCGCCGCGCGCCCGCAGCCGGTCAAGACGGCCAGCGCCACGAGCAGCGCCGCTCGCGGCCAATGGGAACGGACGGCCTGGATCATGGACGCCAGCCTAACTGATTCCGTGGCGGCGAAAGGGCGGCGCCCGGCCGCACCCATAGAAAAATGGGCGGCCCCGTCGGAGCCGCCCCTTGTCACTCTCAGTCGCTCTGGCTCAGCTGTCCAGGAAGGACCGCAGCTTACGCGACCGCGACGGGTGCTTCAGCTTGCGAAGCGCCTTGGCCTCGATCTGACGGATCCGTTCGCGCGTCACCGAGAACTGCTGGCCGACTTCTTCCAGCGTGTGGTCGGTGTTCATGCCGATGCCGAAACGCATCCGCAGGACGCGTTCCTCACGCGGCGTCAGCGACGCCAGAACCCGCGTCGTGGTTTCGCGCAGGTTCGACTGGATGGCGGCGTCGATTGGCAGGACGGCGTTCTTGTCCTCGATGAAGTCGCCCAGGTGGCTGTCTTCTTCGTCGCCAATTGGGGTTTCGAGGCTGATCGGCTCCTTGGCGATCTTCAGGACCTTGCGCACCTTCTCCAGCGGCATGGCCAGCTTTTCGGCCAGTTCCTCCGGCGTCGGCTCGCGGCCGATCTCGTGCAGCATCTGGCGCGACGTGCGGACGATCTTGTTGATCGTCTCGATCATGTGCACCGGGATGCGGATGGTGCGCGCCTGGTCGGCGATCGAGCGGGTGATCGCCTGACGGATCCACCAGGTGGCGTAGGTCGAGAACTTGTAGCCGCGACGGTACTCGAACTTGTCGACCGCCTTCATCAGACCGATGTTGCCCTCCTGGATCAGGTCCAGGAACTGCAGGCCGCGGTTGGTGTATTTCTTGGCGATGGAGATCACCAGGCGCAGGTTGGCCTCGACCATTTCCTTCTTGGCCTGGCGGGCTTCGCGTTCGCCCTTCTGCACCGTCTGGACGATGCGGCGATAGTCGTCGATCGGCAGACCGGCTTCCAGCGCAACAGCCGCAACATCGTTACGGATGGTGGCGATCTGGCTGGCTTCGTTCTCGCTGAACTTGGTCCAGCGCACGCCCTGCTCCTTGATCCGCTCGGTCCAGGTCGGGTCCAGTTCGGCGCCGAAATAGGCCTTCAGGAATTCGGGGCGCGAAATGCCGTAGCTGTCGGCCAGGCGCAGCAGACGGCCTTCCAGACCGATCAGGCGCTTGTTGATCGCATAGAGCTGCTCGACCAGCGCCTCGATGCGGTTGTTGTTCAGCTTCATCGTCTTCAGACGGTCCGAGATGGACAGCGTCAGCGCCCGATAGGCCTTCTCGTCCTTGGCGCTCAGCACCTCGCCCTTCAGGCGGGTCTGAACCAGCTTGTCCTGCAGGCCGCGGAACTCGCCGAAGTCGGCGGCGATGAGGTTCAGCACCTCCATCACGCCGTCGCGCAGTTCGGCTTCCAGCGCCGAGATGGACATGCCGCCGCCGTCGTCGAAATCATCGTCGTCGTCGTCGTCGGACTCAGGCTTTTCTTCAGCCGCCGGCTTGTCCTCGGCGTCTTCCTCTTCGCTCTCCGGCTGGGCGGCGCCCGGCAGAGAGGACGGGTTCAGAACGCCGTAGGTGGCGTCAAGGTCGATGACCTCGCGCAGCAGGATGCGGTTGTTCTCAAGCTCGTCGCGCCACACCATGATGGCTTCGAACGTCAGGGCGCTTTCGCACAGGCCCGAGATCATCGCATCGCGACCGGCTTCGATCCGCTTGGCGATGGCGATTTCGCCCTCGCGGCTCAGCAGTTCGACCGAGCCCATTTCGCGCAGGTACATGCGCACCGGGTCATCGGTGCGGTCATAGGCGGCCTTGGCGGGCGTTTCAGCAACGCCGGTGGAGGCGGCGGCGGCGACGTCGGTGGACTGCTGCTCCTGCGCGTCCTCCTCGGCCTCGACGACGTTGACGCCCATCTCCGACAGCATGGCCAGGGTGTCCTCGATCGCGTCGGGGGTCACCTCTTCGGACGGAAGAACCTTGTTCAGCTCCTCCATCGTCACATAGCCGCGGGCTTTCGCCTGCTTGATGAACTTCTTGACGCCGGCGTCGGTCAGATCGAGCAGGGGGCCGTCGGTCGAAACCTCGGCGTCCTGCGTCTCGGTCTGTGCGTTCATATTCAGTCAGTCTCCAGCCGAGGGGGTGATCAATCCGCCCCGACGAAAAATATAATGCCTGGCGAGCCGTAAGGTTACGCGCCCGCGCTGTCTTCCCAAATCGTTCCGGCTTTGATCGCACGGCGAAGCGCATCCCGCTCGGCCTTCAGCCGACGGAAAGCTTCATCCTGCCCAGGCACATTGCGCGCCTGGGACAAGGCGTCCTCCAACGCCGCTACGCGGGTTGAAGCGTCGAACGCCTGCGACCATCGGACCCTTGCCTCGGCGAGGGGCGCATTTGCGGCCAGGAATGGCGCGCCGGACTTTGCCGCCGCCTTCTCGACCTCGCGCACTAAGGCATCATGACCCGATTGCGCCAGATGGCGTCGCAGGGCGGCAGAGTCAAGGCTCTGACCCGACAGACGCAGACGAACCAGTTCCTGGGCCAGTCCATCCAGCCCCTTGTCGCCGAATCCGTGCGCCGCGATCTCCTCCAGATGGTCGTCCATCCGTTCAGGATCGTCGATCGCGCCATGGGCCAGGGCGGCGGGCACCGGCTCTATGGCGCGGAACAGGGACTGCATCGCCTGCGCCCCCTCCGCCGTCTGGCCCAGCTTGGGCGGCGGCCCGCCGAAACGCCCCTTGCCCTGCCCCGGCGTCCAGGGCGCGCGTTGGGGCGCGCGGGGGAACAGGGCGTCGAACCGCTCGAACAGATCGCGTCTGTACTGTTCGGCCAGATCCTTGTCCTGAATGGCCGAGGCGGTGTTGCGCAGCCGCGCCTTGAACCCGGCCTTGCGCTCGGGCGTGTCCAGCGGCTCCAGCTCCTGCTCACGGCGGAACAGCACCTCTGCGAACCCATACGTCTCGGCCAAAGCCTGCCGCAACGCAGGCGCGCCCTTGTCGCGCAGGATGTCGTCTGGGTCCTGGCCTGCGCCCAGCAGCGAGAACCGGAACGACCGTCCGGCCTTCAGCAGCGGCAGCGAGCGTTCAATGGCGCGATAGGCGGCGCGGAGGCCCGCCGCATCGCCGTCGAAACACAGAACCGGCTCATGCGACACGCGCCACAGCCGCTCCATCTGTTCTTCGGTCAGGGCCGTGCCCATCGGCGCCACGGCCGGCAGGCCCGCGCGCTGGCAGGCGATGACGTCCATATAGCCTTCGACCACGATGATGGCCTGATCGTTGCGGCTTTCAGCCCCCAGAATCCGCCGCGCTTCCGGCAGGCCGTAGAGCGTGGCCCCCTTGTGAAACAGCGGGCTTTCCGGGCCGTTCAGATATTTGGCCCGGTCGTCGGGGTTCATGGCCCGCCCGCCGAAGCTGACGATCCGCCCGCGCGCATCCAGGATCGGGAACATCAGCCGGTCGCGGAATCGGTCATAGGGTTGGCCGCCGCTTTCGGGCGAGATCAGCAGCCCCGCCTCGACCAGTTCCGCAGGCCGCGCCCCACGCTGCACCAGCGCCTGTTTCAGCCCCTCGCGGTCATTGGGCGCATAGCCCAGACCGAACCGCTCCCACTGATCCTCCGGCAGGCCGCGTTTTTCCAGATATTCGCGCGCCGCCTTGCCCGGCGTACGGCGCAGGTTCGCGGCGAACCATTTCTGAGCCAGGTCCATCCAGTCGGACAGGCCCTGCCGTTTCTGCTCGCGCTCGGCCTCCTTGGGGTCTTCGGCCGGCAACTGCATCCCCGCCTCGCCCGCCAGGCGCTGCACCGCCTCGACAAAGCTCAGCCGCTCGGTCTCCTGCAGGAAGCTGATGATGTCGCCGTGCTTGCCGGACGAGAAGTCGTGGAAAAACCCCTTGTCGTCGTTGACGAAGAAGGACGGCGACTTCTCCTTGGAGAAGGGCGACAGACCGACATATTCGCGGCCCTGACGTTTCAGCTTCACCGTCCGCCCGATCACGTCGGACGGTCGAAGGCGGGCCTTCAGTTCGTCAATAAATCTTTCGTCGAAACGCACCGCGCGATCCTTAGGCCCTCAGGCCCTTCACGTCGATGGAGACCAAGGGACGATCAGGCGGTTCATCCAGGCATCCCCCGAATTCCAGATGAACCGCCGCATCGCAGAAGGCGTAAGCCGCAGCGTCCCCCAACGCCTTGGCTTAACGAAGTCCTAACGCCTCGCGGACCCCCATCTGACGTTGAGACCGCGCGGCTGTCGAGAGGGGTGCAAGCTTAACCGTAACGATCAAGGCGAGACTGTGTCTTTTGCGCCGCGCACGGTTTGACTCAACGAGGGCCGAAAGGAACGATTTTGTTGGCGCCGTCATGCCCGATGTCGGCTGATCCCAGGTATTCTATTCCCGTTCTCACGCACCAGTAACGAACGATTTCTTCCGGGGTCAGACCAAAATCGGGATCATTTTCCGGGATTTCAGATACCCGTCCCAGGCGAATTCCGGCCACCCGTTTGATGCTGTCCTGCCCCGTCAAATGAAACATCATCCGGTCGACGCGGTAGGCGGCCTCGGCGACCTCCTCCAGCATCAGAACATGACCGCTAAGATCCGGCTCCAGGACCGTGCCCAGCAACTGGTCGATAATGGTCAGGTTGAAGGCGACGGCGGGTCGCGGGTCCTCGGCCAGCGACGGTTCGATCCAGTCGCTGCGGCCCGTCGTCAGCCAGGCGATGGCGCCTTCAGCCGTTTCGTCATGCCGCACCGAATCCGAAGCCATCGGCCCGTGCGCCAGATGCTTGAACCCGGCCTTGTACATGCCCGCCAGCAGGCTGCCCGCGTCGGAATAGCCGAGATAGCGTTTGCCGCGCGCCACATCGTTCAGGCGCGGAATGACGGCTTCAGTGATGCGGCACGAGCCATAGCCGCCACGCGCAAACCAGACGGCGTCGATGCGGGGATCATTGGCGTATTCGACGAAGGCGTCGGCGCGCGCCCGGTCGTCGCCTGCGAAATGACCGTGCTTCAGGAAGCAGGCGGGGTGGAAGACCACCGCCACCTCGCCGTCGGGATAATGCTCGGCCATCCAGGCCTTGATCGCCTCGGCCCGCTCAGGCGCGAAACGCGAACTGGCGCAGACGATCCCGATCTTGAACCCCGTGCTCAC